>NZ_JAMBOE010000002.1 GCF_023715465.1 Paenibacillus macerans | reverse complement strand
AGATTCCAGGTTGTCTTTGACAAACTGGGTGACAAGATTTTCAAATAGATTATTCATTAGATTTTCGGGTACAATAGTCATCAAGTAGGGTCCCTTCTTGGTGGTGTCGTAATCCCGAGAATACCCTACTTTTTTGTTGCCTGACTAGGCTCCAAATCTTGGTACACAACTTATTTTACGCCATCATGAACATGCCCGGCTACGGCTAATAAGAACATAAAATGCCGCTATTTTGAAGGCCAACGGTTGGTCGTTCAGGTAGCTGATGGTTTTCGTTCAGGTAGCCGATGGTTTTCGTTCCGGTAGACAACGGTTCCGTCCTTTCAGCAGCCGGCGGTCAAGCAACGATTTCCAGGTTGAGCCATAAATTCGAGGAAAGTTGGCCTGTTATGAAACGAACGGATGTCGTGTACCTGCTGATCACAAACGAGGCGAAGACGCAGGTGCTGATGGTGAAAAACGAAAATGAAGCCTGGACGCTGCCGGGAGGCGCGGTGGAAGCGGGCGAAACGCTCCAGTTGGCGGCGGTCCGGGAAGCGAAGGAAGAAACCGGGTTGGATGTTGACGTGTTTGGCATTGTCGCGGTCAATGAATGCGTGCAAACGGAAAAAATGGAGCACGTCGTACTGCTGACCTTCCGCGCTGAAATTAAGGGCGGCACACAGGAAATTACCCGGCCGGAGGAAATATTGGACATCGCCTGGGTCGACGTGAAGCAGGCTGATGAACTGATGCCTTATTATCCGGAAGGAATCAGTTCCATTGTCGCCAAAGGCGTGGAGGTTACTTATTTTGATGAAGGAAAAATTTAAGCAAGCCTGACGAGAAAAAGAGGCCTGCCGGGATGGGACGATGGCCATCACCGGAAGGCCTTTTTTCAATTTCTAGTGCTCCAATGTAGTTTCTTTGCGCCGGCCGAAGCGCAGCCCGATCGCCAGGAACAGCAGCGCGATCAGCAGCGGATACAGCATTGCCCAACCGGTGAACGGAAAGACAACGGCCGTGGCGATAAAGGAAATCCAGCTGATGATCACGCCGGCACGGCTGCCCTTGAGAAGTTTAATGCCGGCCGCGCACCCGCCCATATACGTCAAAATGAACGTGGCGTTCGGGAACTGGATTAACGTAGCCAATGAAAGCGCGCCGCTGCCATACAGCAGGATCACCACCGCAAAGCAGAAGGCGAGGAAGAACAGCGCCCCAACCGGCGTATGAAACCGGGGCGAAAGGCCGCACCACCATTTGGGCGCGTTCCCTTCCCGCGCCATCGCATAAGCGACGCGGGCGGCCGCGCCGGTGTATGCGATCATGCCGGCCATGCAAATGAACAACCCGGTCACCCCGGCGACAATTCCGCCCCAAGCGCCAAGCGGCTGGCTGATGATCCACACCATCGAGGAATCCGGACCGCCCTTTAAATAGCTTTGCGTGCCGACCGTGGCCAACGCGGACAGGAAATACAAAATACCGACAATGATTGCGGCGGCGGTCACACCTTTGATCGCCGCTTTTTGCGGATCCTTAAACTCTTCGGACATATGCGACACGGCCTCCCAGCCGATAAAGCACCAGAACAGCATAGAAGCCGCTTGACCGACGCTAAGCCAGCCGTGCGGCAGAAACGGAGTAAAGTGGGCGCTCTCCATCCGCGGCATTGCCGCCGCAAAGGAAAAAATCAACACGGCCGCGATCGCGATCACGACGGCGATTTGGATTTTGCCGGCAAGCTGCATGCCGATCCAGTTGGTGAACAGCGCAGCGGCCAGCATGGCCGCGGCTACGGCGATTTTGGCCCCTTCGCCCCAGCCCAGCGCGGCAGATAGATAACCTGCTCCCGTCAGGGCGGCCACGGGCGCGCCGATCGGCACCGACATCAGAAAAAACCAGCCGACCAGCGTCCCGGCCCGCTTGCCGTATGCGAGCGTAACGAAGTGGGAGACGCCTCCGGCATTCGGATATTTGGCGGACAGCAAACCCATGGACAAAGCCATCGGCAAAATCAGCAAGACCATGAATCCCCAGGCCAGCAGCGAGGCCGGTCCGGCCAGTTCGGCCGCCAGTCCGGGAACGATCAGCACACCCGAGCCCAGCACGGAGCCGATATAAAGGGCGATGGCCTGCGGCAGGCCGATGCCCTGCTTAAGTTTTGGTGAGTTTGAGTTTTCGCGCATTGATGTTATCCTGCTTTCCTTGCGTTTTTTATAAGCGTATCAGATAATCAATCCATAGGAAAAACAGAATTATTGAATATTATCTATTCGATTTTTCGATGGAAGGAGATTTGGGCGATGGAATCCCGCCATTTATTTACGTTTTTGGTCGTGGTGGAAGCCGGCAGCTTCACCCGTGCCGCGCAAAAGCTGGACTACGCGCAATCCAGCATTACGGCGCAAATCCAGGCGCTGGAGTCCGAACTGGGCTTGCCTTTGTTCGATCGGATCGGCAAAAAAATCATCCTGACCGATGCCGGGCGCCGGCTGCTGCCGTATGCGCAGGAGATCGCTAAAATCCACTCCATGGCCAAGGATGCTTTGCATGCGGAGGCGGAGGTGACCGGCTCGCTCAAAATCGGGGCCCCTGAATCGCTGGCCGCTTTTCGCTTGCCGGAGATTATTCGCGATTTCCGCCTCCGGTATCCGGAGGTGCAGATCGTTTTGCAGCCGGGACAATGCTTGGATTTAAGGGAGCGGGTGCGCTCGGGGGAACTTGATGTCGCTTTTCTGCTGCAGCCGGAGGTGGAGGACCGGGACCTGCATATCGAGACGCTCGTCCAGGAGCCGATGGCCCTGGTGGCGCCAGCCGATCATCCGCTGCAAACGAAGAAGGAGGTCCAGCCTGCGGACCTAAATGATCAAACGATATTGCATACCGAAAGCGGCTGCTCCTATCGGATATTGTTTGAGCACTATTTGAACAGCCACGGCGTTTTTCCCGACCCGAACCTCGAGTTTTGGAGCATTGAAGCGATCAAGCAGTGCGTCATTTCGGGCCTCGGTTTATCGTTCCTGCCGCTGATTGCCGTCCGCAGCGAGCTGCGTGAGGGAAAGCTGGTTAAGCTGAGCTGGGACGACGAATCGCAGCGCGTGGCCACGCAGCTTGCCTATCATCAAAAAAAGTGGAGATCCCCGGCGCTCGCGGAGTTTTTGGATTTAATCCAGACGTACGCAAAGCAGTGGCGGAGTGAGGGGGAGCAGGACGCCAAGACGGCCAAAAGAGGCGCATAACATTTCGGAGCCGGCCGCAAACATACTTTTGCGGCAATTCGCAAATACTTCCAGTGATCTTAAGTCAGATGCTGGAGGGAGTTATTATGGCAAAGACGGATGAAGTTAAGGCCGGCATATCGACCTTTCATTTAACGATGATGGCGCTTGGCACGGTGGTCGGAGGTTCCTTTTTCCTCGGTTCCGGGGTAGGAATCAAAGCGGCGGGGCCTTCGATTCTCATTGCTTATATCATCGGCGGAGCATTGGTTTATATTATTTTGTATGCTTTATCGGAAATGACGGTAGCCGATCCGGTCTCCGGCTCGTTCCGGACCTATGCCGAAAGAAGTTTTGGAGCTGGGGCCGGGTTCGTCACCGGCTGGGTGTACTGGATCGGGTTGATTTTTGCGATGTCCAGCGAATCGCTTGCGGCGTCGACGTTTCTGCGGGTGTGGTTTCCGAATCTTTCCCCGGGGTTTATCGGGACGGTGATCATTGTTGCCGTTACGCTCCTGAATTTGTTGGGGGCCAAATATTTAAGCAACCTGGAAAGCGGGCTGGCGGCGATCAAGCTGGTCGCCATTGCCGGTTTTATCGCGATCGGCCTCGCGATCATAGCGGGCCTGATGCCCGGCATACCCGCTGTTGGAGCCGGCGAACTGCGAGCCGAACCGTGGCTCCCCGGAGGGATCGCGGGGATTGCCGGGAGTATGATCACGGTCGTTCTTACCTATGCCGGTTTTGAAGTAATTGGGCTGGCTGCCTCAGAGGTGCGCAATCCGCGAAAAACGATCCCGCGCGCCATTAACCTGACATTAGTCAGCCTGATCGGGCTTTACATCGCGTCGATCACGGTGATTTTGCCGCTGTTTCCGACCGGGGGGATCACCGCCGACGAAAGCCCGCTTGTGCTTGCGTTAACCCGCTGGGGAATGGGCTGGGCCAGCACGCTGATGAACATCGTCATGATCACCGCGATCTTGTCCACCATGCTGGCCGCGATGTTCGGGCTCGGCCGGATGATTCGTTCTCTGGCGGCGGAGGGGCACGCTCCCAACTGGTTAAAAGACAAAGCGGATGTTCCTTACCGGGGGATTCTTTTTTCGGGTGCGGCTATGCTGGCCGGTTTAGGTCTCGGCTACCTGCTGCCGCAGCAGGTCTATCTGTTTCTGCTCAGCCTGGGGGGATTTGCCCTCCTGTTTTCCTATTTCGTAATCCTTGCTTCCCACTACAAGTGGCGCCGGCACACCCCTTGTTCTCCGGAGGCCGCCTGCCAGCTTCCCGGATATCCCTATACTTCCTGGGCGGGGCTGATCGCCATGATCGCGATTATCGTCAGCATGCCGTTTATTCCGGGACAGGGCACCGGCCTCGTCATCGGCCTCGTCCTGATTGCTTTGCTTTCGGGAACGTATTATCTGAAAACGAGATTGGCGGGACGGCGAGCGCTGGGGTTGAGGAAATCCACCGGCAACTCTGCGGGTCAAACGGGCCGAATTCGTGTGCCGCTGGCGCAAATGGAAGCCGCCGAAGAAGCCGCGCCCCCCGAGCAGTCTGCTGACAAACGTCCGGACGAACCGAAGTAACCAAGTGGCGGCCGGCTAATCGCCGGTTTCCTTTGCATCCAACAATCTCATAGAACAATCTAGCTGCAAATGATATAGTAGGTGTCGTGCCGTGGCGGTACTTATGGAATTCATCATCTTTATTCCCTTTACGTACATGGCTGCGGAGAAGGGCCGCTTTTTTATGTTTTTGGCGTTTAACACCTTGTTCTTTTTGCATGTGTTTACGCACCTCGGACAGTCCCTTTATTTGAAAAGATACACGCCAGGCGTCGTAACCGCGGTGTTGGTCGTGCTGCCCTATACCACTTACCTCTTTTCTCGGATGCTCGCCGAAAAATGGGTAACCTGGGGCGAGATTTTGTTAAGCGTCCCCGTCGGGTTCATCCTGGCTCCCTATGTTCTGCTTGGGCATGAGGTAGGGAGAAGGATAGTGAAATAAAAAATCCATAAGGAGGCATTTTTGAAAAAATGCAGGATATTTTTAAACAAATTCCCTTATATCGATTTTTAATGTACTGTCAGGAAACGGAGATGCCAAGACGAATACTGGATTGCGGGGCAGGGGGCGATATGCCGCCCTTAAGTTTGTTCCGCTCCTATGGTTACACAACTTACGGTATAGATGCTGACCCGAAGCAATGCGAAATTGCCGGTCAATATGCCAAACAAAGAGGGCAGGAGTTGAACATCAGCCAGGGGGATATGAGACGGTTGGATTTTGCGGATGATTCGATGGGGTTCGTTTATTCTTACAACACGATTTTTCATATGCGAAAAAAGGATGTCGAACAAGCTTTGAATGAAATGAAGCGCGTGTTGATGCCCGGGGGCCTTATGTTCGTTAACTTTCTCACCACCAATGATTTCCGCTGCGGTCAAGGTCCTCATCTGGGAAATCATGAATATGAGCAATTTGACGATGACTTGCCGGTGATTCATTCCTATTACGAACCGCAGGAACCTGACAGTTTGCTTCATGATATGGAAGTTCTATACAAAGAAGACAGGGTGCTAGAACGTATTTATGAAGGTGAAAAA
Source organism: Paenibacillus macerans (assembly GCF_023715465.1). GTDB lineage: Bacteria > Bacillota > Bacilli > Paenibacillales > Paenibacillaceae > Fontibacillus > Fontibacillus macerans_A. The sequence goes on along the minus strand of NZ_JAMBOE010000002.1, from coordinate 771,310 downwards.
ATCAGACAGGGCTTCGTGGATTACATTGTTAAAATGCCTAATTGATTTCATCGGATTGGGGTAGCGCTTACCGTAGGCGGCGGTGTATCATAGTTTTGTAAACATAGGTTAAGGCGTAAGGAGCAACGACCCGGCTGGAGATAGGCTTATCTGTTGGCTGGGTCAAGTTATTTACAGAGAAAGGATTGAAGCAGATGGAGGCATTGCAGATCCGTCCGGCAAGGTTTGACGATATCGACGGGATTCGCGAGGTTGCGGTCGAAACGTGGAACAGCACTTATGAAACGATTTATCCGGAGCATTTTATCGCCACTTTCCTGAATCACGCCTATTCGAAAAGCAGTCTGGAGCACAGCATCACCCAGGATGAAGCCAGCCTGGAACGGAAGTTTCTGGTCGCTGAGCTGGATGGGGAAATTGTCGGATTCGGGCAACTAGCTGATCCCGTGAACGGGGAAAGCGAGCTGACCCGATTGTATATTTTGAAGGAGCATCAAAGGAAAGGGATCGGCAAAGTGTTGCTTGGTGAATTGATCCGTCTGAATTCCTCCCTGAAGGAGATATTTGCTTGGTGCGAACAGGAAAACGGAATCGGCACTTTTTTTTATAAATCAAACGGGTTTGCATTTACCGAAGAAAGCGAAAAAGTGGAATTCGGTTACCGCATGACGCTAGCCAAATACGTGAAGAAAATTTGACCCGCCGGCGCGGGCCAACCAGAAAGGAAGCGATGGACGATGGCGGAGCATGTTCCGCAGCCGTTATGGCTGGAGTGGGCGAAGCAGATCCAGGCGATCAGCCAAGCGGGGCTGGCCTACTCCAAAGATATGTACGACCTTGAGCGCTTTGAAATGCTGCGAGACCTCAGCGTGGACATCCTGAACCGGTACACCGAGGTGGAGACGGAGAAGATCCGGTCGCTGTTTGCCGCTGAAACCGGGTATGCGACCCCAAAGGTGGACGTCCGCGGCGTTGTGTTCCAGGACGATCGGATCCTGCTCGTTAAAGAGCGGATCGACGGGGCTTGGGCCCTTCCCGGCGGGTGGGCCGACATCGGACTGTCGCCGAAAGAGATCGCCGTCAAGGAGGTCAAGGAGGAATCGGGGCTGGATGTCGTGCCGATTCGCTTGATGGCGGTGTTGGACAAAAAATTCCATCAACATCCCCCGGAGCCTTGGCATGTCTATAAGCTGTTTATGTTGTGCGAGATCGCCGGCGGTGAGGCGGAACCCGGTATGGAGACGCTGCAGGTTGGTTTTTTCGGGAAGGATGAATTGCCGCCGTTATCTGTCGAAAGGAACACGCTGCAGCAAATTCAAAAGCTGTTTGCCTTGCGGCATCAGCCCAATGAGGTATGGTTCGATTAGGTTAGCGGACAAGAAACCTTAGAAAGGGTGGCAGGAGATGGCCAAACGGAAAACGATGCTTTTTCTCATCTTGTCGCAGATCGTATATGTGTTGTTTTTGGCCGTTTGGCTCGTCGTGCTGGGCATTTCCGCGTTTCTGTCCGATTCGCCCGGCTCGGCTGGCGATAAGGGAATAAGGATCTTTTTATATTACCTTGAGGCTTATCCCGGCGGACTGCTGCTGGCGCTGATTCTGAGCTGGATGTTTTTCGCCAAAGGCAAATGGAAGCGCTCGGTATGGTGGAATATGCTTCCCCTGCTGTGGGTGATCCCTTATATTGGAATTATGATCTATGCCAAGTTTTCTTAATGATCGGGAAGAAAGAAGGTTTAGAGTATGCCGCATATTCACGGAAACCGGATCACGTTAAGGGAGTACCGGATGGAGGACTTGCCTTATATCCGGCAATGGGTGAACGATGAGGAAATCACCGGCACGCTGAGCGGTATTTTTACGTTTCCGCATACGCTGCACGAGAGCGAGTCTTTTCTGAAAATGACGATGGAAGGGAAGACCGGGAGCAAAGGCTTTGTCATTGCGGAAAAAGATACGCTGGAGTATATCGGTCAAATCGATCTGCATAAAATCGACTGGCAAAACCGTTCGGCGGTGCTTGGCATCGTCATCGGACGCAAGGAACTGCTTGGACAAGGGTATGGCCGGGAAGCGATCGAACTGATGAAACGGTTCGTGTTCGAACGGCTGAACCTGAACCGGCTGGAGCTGGAGGTTCTTGATTTTAACGAAAGGGCTTACCGTTGTTATCTCAGCTGCGGCTTTAAGGAAGAGGGACGGCTAAGGCAAAAAGAGTTCAAAAACGGGAGATACAGCGATATCATTATCATGAGCGTGCTGGCGGAAGAACAATAGGAAAGCAAAGAATGACGACACGGAGAGAGTTCCGGTCGTCATTTTTTTTTAAAGAGGCTAAGGGACACCAGAGCCGTTATTTTCGAAAAAACGAAGGTTTGCAAAATGTAACAGACACAGAAGCCCTTATTTACCTCAAATCGTCCTGGATGAACGGGTTTAGAGCGAAATAGGGCCGCCTGTGTCCGTTAGGCTGGGAAATATCCGGGAAATGGGCGGATAAGGTCGCTGGTGTCCGTTAGGGCAGCGACGTTTTTCCTAGCCGAAAAATGAGCCCCTGATACGAAATCTGAAACCTTACCCTTGCCCCTGCCCCAGTTTACAATGGATACAGGAAGTTGGAAGTGCTTACATAATTAGCTTATGAACAGCTTGGAGGTCAGAGGAATGGATATAGGGCAGATGACGGAACCGGCGGACGCTCCGGAAAGAAGCGCGCCGCCATCGGTATGGGGCAAACGTTTCAAGCGCCTGTTCGCGCAAAGACATATTCAAATCATGGCGCTGCTTGGCGTCGCCTGGATGATCGTCTTTAACTACGTGCCGATGTACGGCATTATCATCGCTTTTAAGGAGTACAACATCGTCAAATCGATCGCCGAGGCGCCGTGGGTGGGCTTTGACCATTTTAAGGAGTTTTTTCAGGACGACAATTTTGTCAATGTGATGAAAAATACGCTGGGCATCAGCTTGATCAAGCTGGTCGTCGGTTTTCCGCTGCCGATCATCTTTGCGCTGTTTCTGAACGAGATGCGTTCGGTCCGGTTCAAAAAGGCGGTACAAACGATCTCGTACCTGCCGCACTTTCTGTCCTGGGTCGTCCTCGGCGGGATTTTGACCACCTGGCTGTCGGACGTCGGAATTATCAACGCTGTTTTGCTGGCTTTGCACCTGATACAAGAGCCGATCTCGTATCTGGCCGAGCCGAATTATTTCTGGGGCATCGTTATCGCTTCGGATGTCTGGAAGGAACTGGGCTGGTCCGCCATCATTTATTTGGCCGCCATCACGAGCATATCACCCGAAATGTATGAGGCGGCCACGATCGACGGAGCCGGGAGATTTCAGAAAATGTGGTATATCACCCTGCCTTCCATCAAGGCGACGATTTCGATTTTGTTCATTCTTGCGGTGGGCGGCGTGCTGAACTCCAACTTCGATCAAATCCTGGTGCTGCGCAACGCGCTGAACGAAAGCGCCAGCAACGTCATCGACATCTACGTTTACCAAACCGGGATGCTGTCAGGGCGTTATTCCTATTCGACGGCGGTGGGGCTGTTCAAGTCGGTGATCGCGCTGATTCTGCTGCTGCTGGCCAACCGGGTGACGAAGAAGCTGAATGATACGTCCCTGTTTTAGCCGGTGAGTCCAAGTCCATATCATGAAGGAGCCCTGAGAACATGCTTACCTTAAAAAGAAGAACCCGAGGAGAAGCGATCTTCGACCTGCTCAACAATTTTGGAATGCTGCTGATCTGCTTTGTGACGCTTTATCCGGTCTGGTACGTGCTGGTTAATTCCCTGAACGAAGGGATGGACGGAATGCGCGGCGGGATCTATTGGTGGCCCCGCGTGTTCAGCTTCGAAAACTACGGCGCCGTGTTCCAAAGCTCCGGCATCATGTTGGCGATGGGCATCACGGTGGCCAAAACGCTCGTCGGGACGCTGCTGCACGTGCTGTTCACGGCAATGGTGGCGTACGCTTTCTCCCGCAAGGATTTGATCGGCGGTAAACTTTATATCCTGCTCGGGACGGTCACGATGTTTTTCGGCGGCGGATTGATCCCGACGTACCTGCTGATGAGGGACCTGCACCTGTTGGATAATTTCCTGATTTACATCATCCCCGCGTTGTTCAGCTTTTTTGATCTGATCATCTTTATGACCTTTTTTCGCGAAATCCCGGACGGGCTTGAAGAAGCGGCGAAAATCGACGGCGCCAACGATTGGGCGATCTTTCTCCGCGTCGTGCTTCCGGTATCGCTGCCGGTGGTGGCGACGATCGCGTTATTCCATGGTGTATATCAATGGAACGACTATTTTACCGGGGTCATTTATCTCAACAATATGGACCTGCAGCCAATCCAAACCTACTTGTACCGGGTCGTGGCCCAGTCCAGCTCCAACCAGATGGCGGCCCAAGTGCCGGGAGGCATTTCCAAGACGGTCACCTCGCAGTCGATCAAGCTGGCAACGATGGTGGTCACGACGCTGCCGATCGTGTTTGTCTACCCGTTCCTGCAGCGTTATTTCGTCAAAGGCATGATGATCGGCTCGATCAAGGGATAAAACGATTTGCCTAATAAGCAAGGTAGCTGCTTCTTGCCTATCCCGGCAAGGGTTCTATATAATCATATTTCTAAACGAGAAAAGGGGAAAAACACATGAGCAAGATGCTTAAGCCAAACAGCCTTCTGCTGTTAATGTTCGCGCTGATTATGGTTTTTACGACGGCATGTTCGTCCGGCGGCGCCAACAACGCACCCGCGAAGGGAGGGGAAGAGCAGCCTGCGGCGGAGGAAGTGAAGCTGACCCAGGACGATCCGGGCTGGAAGGTGGATACATCGCCGATCACATTCGACTGGTACATCAACTTTGCCTGGTTTCCCAACAAATGGGGTGAGGACATTACCTCCCAATACGTGACGGAGAAAACCGGCGTGAACCTCAACCTAATCGTGCCTGTCGGCAACGAGACCGAAAAGATGAACGCGATGATCGCCTCGGGTTCGCTTCCGGATTTCATCACGATAGCTTGGAGCGAGGACGCGGTCAAAAAAATGATCGAAGGCGGCCTGGTGCTGCCGCTGAACGAACTGGCAGATCAGTACGATCCGTATTTCTTTAAAGCGACCGACCCGGCCAAGGTATCGTGGTATACCCAGGAGGACGGCAACGTCTACGGCTATCCGAATGCGTCATCTTCACCGAAGGATTACGAGAAATTCGGCGACAATTTCACGTCCACCCAGACGTTCCTCGTGCGCAAGGATATGTACGAAGCGCTTGGCAAGCCGGATATGCGCACGCCAGAAGGATTTTTGAAAGCGCTTGAAGACGCGAAGAAAATGTTCCCTGACGTAAATGGGCAGCCGCTGATTCCGTTTGGCATGCACGATTTCCACGAGAAAGGCAATTACTCGCTCGAGGCCTACATCCAGAACTTCCTGGCGATTCCGTGGGAGAAGGACGGCAAGCTGTACGACCGCACCACCGATCCGGAATACGTCAAGTGGCTGAAGACGCTGCGCCAGGCCAATGAGAAAGGGCTGCTGTCCAAAGATATCTTCGTGGATAAACGTCCGCAGATGGAAGAGAAGATTGCGCAGGGCCGCTACTTCGCGATGTTGTATCAGCGCAACGACATGGCCAACCAGCAAAACGTGCTGTACGCGAACGATCCGAACTCTGTCTACATTGCGGTTGATGGACCGGCAAACGCGGGTCTGGATCAGCCGACGTTATCCGGACCGTCCATTTCCGGCTGGACAGTGACGCTGATCTCCAAGAACGTCAAGGACAAAGCGCGGGCGATCCGCTTCCTGAGCTATATGATCTCCGAGGAAGGACAACGCGACACGTACCTGGGCAAGCAAGGCGTCACCTGGGACACGATTGACGGCAAAGACCAGTTCCTTCCTGAAGTTGCGGAGTTGCTCAACAGCGACCGCGGCGCGTTCGACAAAAAGTACGGCGCGTCCCACACCTTCTGGATGCTGATGGATACGAACACTACCATGGCTTGGGCGCCTCCGGCCGTCGAACCGTTTAAGCAAACGGAAGATTGGACCCGGGGCAAGTCGCATAGCTTCTCGCAATTCGACCAAATCGATCCGCAAGGCAACTCCGAAGAAGGCGTGATGAATACGAAAATTTTGCAGGAGTGGGGCAAAGTGGCGCCTAAGCTGTTGTTGGCCAAATCCGATGCCGAGTTCGATCAAGTCTGGAACGCTTACTTAAAGAAACGCGATGAGCTCGGATATGCCAAAGTATGGGAGTACAAACAGAAGAAATACGAGGAGCACATGGCGAAACTCGCAGAGTTCATCAAATAAACCATATTTCATGAGGACAAAACTGGGGTTCCTTGCGGCGGCTTGCCCGTCCGCGAGGTTCCCCTTTGTCCGCATTCCCGGGAGAAATAGCAGCGATGAAACGATGGATTCAGTCAACCGCGGATCATTTTCTATATTGGCTTGGACGCAGATCGATGCAAAGCCGTCTTGTGACGGCTTATATCGTTATTTTTTTTATTCCGAGTATTATTGTATCGAACTATCTGTTTAACCAGATTCATCAAAACTACACCGCCGATGCGCTCAAGAAAAGCCAATTCACGATCGAACTGGAAAGCATCCAAATCCAAAAACAGATCGAGGCGATGGAGCTGGCGGCCCAAATCTCCATATCCCATCAGGATTTGATGAATTATTTGACCCTGGACCGGGAGCCGGAGACCAGCGAGCTGATCGACTGGAATATGGGGAAGTTCGCCGATTTCAGTCTGATTCAACTGAGCACGCCGCAAATCGTTCACTGGCGGATGTTCACGAACAATCCGTTGATTCATGAAATATGGCCAACCGTGTTCCGGGAGAGTCGGATCGCCGCTGAGCCGTGGTACCCTGAGGTCAATGAACTGGATGGCGGTCAACTTTGGGTGCTGCAGCAGACCGACCGCGATATCATGAAAAGGTACACGGCCGAGCCTGCGGAAAACCAGCCGAAAATTTCGCTGTTTCAAGAGATCAACTCGGGTGGAGCGCATGTCGGAATCATCGGGGTGGAAATGCTGCTGAAGGATTTTTCGCCCAGGGTGTATACGGGCATTGCGGACCATGAATCCCAGATGGCTTTGCTCGATGCTCATGGCGCGATGTATATGGATCGCGGGCAACCTGTGCTCGGCGGTAGCGGAGTCATGCAGCAAAAGGTGCGCCAACTGCTCCGGGAACAGCGCGCGGACGGCGCCTTTCAAACTCAATTTGAACTGGAGGGAGGGAATTATTTGCTCATCTCCGCCCCCATCGAACGGATTGGCGCCCGCCTGCTGTACGTGGTGTCCCTTGAAGGCGTACTCGATGACATCCTGCGCTCCAAGCAGCAAATCATGGCCGCCAATATCCTGTTGATCGTGCTTTTGTCGATCATTACCTTTTTTCTGAATTCGATCATTCTGAAAAATCTGCGGCGGTTGACCGAAGCGACGAAAAAAATGCGCAAAGGCGATTTTCATATCGATATCCCGCGCATCAAGGGGGGAGGGGAAATCGGGGAGCTGGCGCATCATTTCAATAAGCTGATCCAAAAAATCAACGAGCTGATTGCCCAGGGAATCCGCAAACAGGCAACGACCAAAGAAGCCGAGCTGAGGACGCTGCACAGCCAAATCGACTCGCACTTCTTATATAATACGCTGGAGAACATCAAAATGATGGCCGAAATCGAGGCACAACGCGCAATTTCCGACGCACTGACCTCCCTGGGCGGCATGATGCGCTATAACTTCAAGTGGTCGGGGGAGTACGTCAAGCTGCGCGATGAAATCCGCCATATCGAAAACTATTTGGAGGTTATGAACATTCGGTTTGACGAGCCGGTTGTGCTGATCACGGAGATTAGCAACGGTGATCTGGAGCTGGAGGTGCTGAAAATGTCGCTGCAGCCGATCGTGGAAAACGCGGTGAAACATGCCTGGCCGGGGGAGGCCGAGGGAAGGCGGGAGATTCGGATCAGCGTCGCCGCTTTGGAAGAAGACCGGATTCAGATTGCCGTAATGGACAATGGCTGCGGGATCGAAGCCGGACCGCTCGCCACATTAAATGCGGAATTGGCTGCGGTAGGGGTTAAAGAGAAGCTTCCGGGGGCTTTTGAGCCGGGATTCAGACCCCGCGGCATCGGACTGCGGAACGTTCAGGAGCGGGTGAAACTGTTTTTCGGCGCGGCTCAGGGGCTTGAGGTATTCAGCGAACCCGGGCGTTATACCCGGGTCGTGATGACGATTCCGCGGATGTTATTGACAGGAGGGATGGGTGAACGTGCGAACACTCTTGATCGTAGATGATGAGAAAAATATCCGGTTGGGGTTAAAAACGATGATTGAGCGCGAGTTTCCAGGCCGGTACCGGCTGATCACTGCGGGCCAGGGCGAAGAAGCGCTGGAGCTTTACCGTTCCGAAGGGGCTGATATTGTCATCACGGACATCCGGATGCCGCGGATGGACGGGATCGCCTTGATCGGCAAATTGGCTGCGGAACCCCCGGATGTAGGGCAACCTGAACCTATGGTCATCATTCTAAGCGGATATGAGGATTTCGAATATGCCAAAGCGGCGATCCAGTATCAGGTGAAGGACTACTTGCTTAAACCGATCCGCCGGGACGAACTGTTTGCGGCTTTGCGGAAATGCGAAGCGCATTTGGACCAGCTTGCCCGAATGGAGGAGCAGATGGTGATCTCGGAGATGTACCGTGCCGAACTGCAGTCGAGAAGTTTGCAGGAGCTGTTGCAAATTGGGGAAATAAGCGGGGAGGACGCCCGGAAGCTGGGGCAGGAGATCGGGTTTGACCGTTATGCCGTGCCGTTTTCGGTGGCGGTACTGATGTACAAGTACGATGATGGACGGTGCATGAACAAGGAGGAGCTGAAATCGTTGGCGGAGCACATGCTGCTAAGCGTGAATGGCCGCCTGAACGCCGCGATTTTCGACCGCGAAGGCCGGGTGGTACTGATCGCGGGGCCGCAAGTCAAGTTTGCCGAGCTGTCGCAGCTTGCCGCGGAGAAGGACCTGGAAGGCCTGCTGATGGGCGTCAGCCGGGAAGGCCGCCTTCCGGAGGATATCCCCCGCTGTTATGCGGAGGCCAAAAGGTCGCTGGAGCACACGTTTATCTATCCGGGAACGAGCTTGATTTGGTACAGTGAGCTGCATGACCGCAAACGTGTTTTTCCCGTACCGGAGGAGGAACTCCGCAAGCTGGGCAACATCCTCGGCACGAAGCGGGAAAAGGAAATCGGGGCGCTGCTCCGCGCGATCTTCCGTGTCGATGAACTGCCGGATATAGATATTTCCTACCTGGAAACGGTTGGCCGGCGCATGAACGAACAGGTGCTGGACGAGGTGTTCCGGTTGTACGGCGAAGCTTCGGTGGAGGTGCTGAAGCTGTACCGTCAGGTGGGGACGATGAACAATTTCCGCCATTTTCACGACTATTTTCGCGCGTTGGAGCAGCTGCTGCTTAATTTGGACGACTACATCGGGGGAATCCGCTCCGCCCACAGCGAGCACGGGGACATGAAGGATGCCATCGCCTACATCGAAGAGAACTATCACCGGCCGCTCAACATGGCGATGGTCAGCAATCATGTCTCGCTGAACTACTCGTATTTTAGCGAGGCCTTTAAGGCTTACACCGGGGAAAGCTTTGTGCTGTACTTAAAAAAGGTGCGCATCCGCATAGCGAAGCAGTTAATCGGCGCCGGGAGCCTGAAATTGTTCGAGGTCGGCGCGGCGGTCGGCTTCGAAAATACGAAGCAATTTTCCCGCGTCTTTAAGGAACTGGAAGGAATTTCGCCGGTGGAGTACCGAGACAAGGTGTTTGCCGGCCAACGATAAACATCGGGCCGAGCCGTTTTCATTAGGAGCTGCGGCTCGGCCCGATTGGTTCCGAACAATTCAATGTTTCTGTGCCGTTCCCTCGAGCAGCTTCTTCAATTTGGCTTCCGTGGCCGTGCCTTCAATCGGTGTATAGATGCTGCAGCGCAAATCGCTCTCTCCCTGCACCTGTAATGAGGTGAGGTTAAACAGCATTTTTCCGGCTTTGGCGTGGCGGAATTCGATCAGGACTTCGGGAGCGGCCTTGACTTCGCTTTGCTCCCACAAATCATGAAAATCGGGGTAGCTTTGCGTCATTTCCTCGATAAACCCGGCATACCACGGATCGGCCACGTACTGGCCGTAATACGCGCGAAAAATCGCCAAAAATCCTTTCACGAAATGCGGCCAGTTGACCGCCAGGCTGCGCAGCTCTTTTTTGGCGAACACGAGGTAGATCAGATTCCGCTCTTCGCCTTTAAGATGCTCGAAGTCGACAAACACATGGGACGCGGCGGCGTTCCAGCCGACGATATGGCAATGGCGATCGGAAATGATTGTGGGACAAAACTTCAGCTCCTGCAGGATTTTATGCAGCGAAGGGCTGATGGCGGTGTTTGGCTCCTGAGTGAAGGAAGGGTGCAATCCGCTGTCCATCGCCAGATCAAACAAGTATTTGCGTTCATCGGCATTCAGCTTGAGCGCGCCGGCAATGGCGTCCAGGACCGAAGCGGACACCTTGATATCCCGGCCCTGTTCGAGCCAGGTGTACCAGGTTGTGCTGACCCCGGCCAACTGGGCAACCTCTTCCCGCCGCAGTCCCGGCGTCCGGCGGCGTCCGCCCGCAGGCAGTCCGACGGCCTGCGGATTCAGCTTGGTCCGCCGGGTTTTTAAAAATTCGGAGAGCGCTTTAAGCCTTGGTTCCGTACTCATGGGGACACTCCTTTGATGGTCGCTTATTGTATTACCTATTATACTAGGATAATTAAAAACTTGTAATAGGATAAAGAACGGATAAAATAGGGGACAACAGATGTTTTTTTGAAGGAGGATTTTGGTATGGAACGGGTTGTCATTACCGGTATGGGTATTTTGTCTCCGCTCGGCAACGATGTGGATACGTTTTGGAACGGACTTAAGAAAGGGAGATCGGGAATTTCCCGGATCGATCGTTTTGATGCGTCGGGATTCGGCGCCCAAATCGCCGGCCAAGTGCGGGATTTCGATGCGGAGGGGCTGTTTGGCCGGAAGGAAGCGCGCAAGATGGACCGCTTTAGCCAATATGCGATGTTTGCCGCCGAACAGGCGATACAGGATGCAGGGCTGCAGCCGGAACAGCTTGACCGGGAACGGTTTGGCGTTTACGTCGGCTCGGGCATCGGCGGGATTGAGACGTTGGCCGAAAACTTGAGGGTCCTGGATGGCCGCGGCCCAGGCCGGGTAAGCCCCAGCCTTGTCCCGATGATGATTACAAATATGGCCGCAGCGCAAATCAGCATCCGCTACGGCGCGCTTGGGCCTACCCTGTCGCCGGTGACAGCCTGTTCGATCGGCAACACGGCGATCGGCGAAGCATGTCGGCTGATTAAGAGCGGCGAGGCGGATGTGATGATCGCCGGCGGAACGGAGGCGGCGATTCATCCATTGGCCCTGGCCAGCTTTGGCAACGCCACGGCGCTGTCGAAGCGCAATGGCGAGCCGGAGCAGGCCAGCCGCCCGTTTGACGCGGGCCGCGACGGCTTTGTGATGAGCGAAGGCGCGGGTATCGTCATTCTGGAATCGCTGGGACACGCACTGCGCAGAGGCGCCCGGATTCATGGCGAGGTGATCGGGTACGGGGCCAGCTCGGACGCCTTTCACGTGGTCGCCTCCCATCCGGAAGGGGAAGGCGCCGCCCAGGCGATGAAGCGGGCGCTCCAGTCCGCTGGGGTGTCCCCGGAGCAGGTGGACGTGATCAGCGCTCATGCCACTAGCACGGGGGTGGGCGACCGCGGGGAGACCCTGGGGATCAAAAAAGCGTTTGGCGAACGCGCTGGCCAAATTCCGATCACGGCGAACAAATCGATGATCGGCCATATGTTTGGCGCGGCGGGCGGCGCGGAAGCGATCGCTTTGATGCAAACGCTGAACGAAGGGGTGATTCCGCCGACGATCAACCTGACGCATCCCGATCCCGAATGCGATCTGGATTACGTGCCGAACGCAGCGCGCAAGGCCAACCTGGACATCGGCTTGTCCAACTCGTTTGGGTTCGGCGGACATAACGCCGTCATTGTGCTGCGGAAATATCACGAATCACTTCATTAAACTTTAAACTGATTTTCATCTTGTTTTAAGTTTAGCCTTGTAATATAAAGACACCCCCTTAAAACATAGATAGATGCAGAGACCCTGGCCGTATAGCAGGGTCTCTGTTGGTTTTACATACATATGTGATTGGATCGTAATGTTCTCCATGGTCAACCTAGACGTTTGTGCTCGCCAGCCGGCTGCCGGAACGATGAACCGTAGGCTGCGTGAACGACCAACCGCCGGTCATCAGAATAGCGGCACTTTATGTACTTAGTTATTCGGACCCAGGCATATTTTCCCCATTAGCGGCATTTTACTAAAACCGAGATCAGTGCTTGACGAAATGAATTATGACATTGGCTCTGAGGTGGCTGTCCTGAGGTGGCTGTCTATAGCGTTCGTGTCATGGTGTCTTGGTGTCTTGGTGTCCCTGCATGCTGCCTTGCACGATTATCCCATTCGTTCAGGGGGCAGGGAGCTAGTGTATGGGATAAAGAAAAAAGAAATAAGAAAAAATTAGGCGGTCCAGGTGAGATGTTTGGCTTGAAAAAAGGAACGTATGTTTGGTATAATGGAATAAATCGAACGCATGTTCTTAAATTCTTGATTTGGAGGCGAGCGAACATGGAGGTCAATGCGGGAACGGAACTTCAACCATTCAGCAGCCGTTATAACAGCGAGCAGGCTTGCATGGAGGCGCTGATCGCGATGAAGTGGCGAAGCGGCTTCGTCTGCCCGCGCTGCGCTCACACCCGGTGCAGTCGTCTGACTTCCCGGCATATCCCCTTGTTCGAGTGCGGAAAGTGCAAGCATCAAACATCGCCTTTGGTCGGCACGATTTTTGAAGGAACGCATTTGCCCCTGCTCAAGTGGTTCGAGGCCCTGGATTTATTCCTGCTTGAGGGCGGCATCTCAGCGTTGCGGCTGCGCCAGGTGATCCGGGTCACCTACAAGACCGCCTGGTTGATGCTGCACAAAATACGCCACGCCGTCGGGGAATTCGATGCCCAGGAGCTACTCTGCGGAGACGTGAAGGTGAACAGCGATCTGTACGGGTGCGATCCGTCCCGGTGTCAGTTTTCGCATCCGTATGCTACGGCGGTTATAGCGGGATGCACGGTCACGGAATCGGGCGAGCCGGAGCAGGTCAAAATCCGCCTGGTGCCTCATAAGAGAGGAGACGGACAAAGAGCAAACCGTCACGAACTCGCTGCGTTCATCGACGGGCATGTGGATGCCCGTACATCGGTGGTACAGTCGTTCCCTCTAGCCTTTCGTCTGTATGCGCCCTTGCGGAAAGTGGTGAGAGAGGCGTGGGAATCGCTGAAGAGTACATATATAGCCCTGGGTTTGAAGCATCTGCAGGCGTATCTGAACGAGTACACCGTACGCCGTTCGCTGCGCCGGCCCGGAGCGAAAGAAACGATACGGCAGAAGTTACTGCGCATGTGTGTGGCGATTCCGGCGATCCCTTACCGCCGGCTGATCGCGCGCCAACCGAACCAGCCCCTTGCGGCTGCAGCCTGATAGAAAGCTTGAACGGTACAGACATTGCTGCAAACGGATTCAGCTGCAGCAAGATCACGATCTTTTCATTTTTCCCGGTATCTAGCCCCCATCCCTCCGGTCAGGTCTACTTCCCTTCTCCTAAACATATCTGCTTCTCTACTTCCTGATCAAACGGGATAATCATGCAAAGCGTCCGGTCAGCGGTTGTTGATCCTGCCGACCAACCCACTGGCCTCCCCTGTCATGTCAAGCACTGTTTATTAGGTTGAGTCCTTAATGTTTTGTACTGTTTTATTTTTCGAAGACGGCAACCTTCCAGACTTTGGATGCGTCAAGACAGGTAAGAGACGTTCCGCGGGTGAACAGATAGAACAGATATGATTAATGCGGATCGCTCAAGTCTGTTTATGACAAGGGGGGCATACTATTGGAGAAATGGGGTAAAAAGATTGCGGTATTAGGGGCGGTCGTTTTAGGGTTATGGCTGCTTGGAGGATGCGGGAGCGCAAGTGATTCGGGCGGCTCGTCCCTGTCCATGGAAAGTGCTTCGTCAAAGGCTGACATGGCCGTAGGCGATCAAGCTTCCAATGAGGCCGCCGACGGCGGAATGGGGTTGGGCGAATCCAGGAGTGCGGATAAATCGGTCGCGGAGAAGTCCGAGGCCGGAGGGCATGAAGAAGCCGAGTCCATCGGCGGAGGGGCCGGAACTTCGGCGGGAGCAGCGGGGGAAGGCGGAGGCGCCGCCGCTGTTGCCACGGGGCAAACATCCCCCGGGTTTCAAGGGGCCGCGGCGGATACCGGCTTCAACAAGAAGCTGATATACCGGGCCAACGTTGTGATGGAAGTGGAAGATTACGCCAAAGCGCAATCCGAAATCCGCAACCTCGTGGCGTTAACAGGCGGGTACATTGTCGAATTTTCCGAAAATCAGTCCCAGCATGAGCTTGGCGGGAATTTTATCCTGAAGGTGCCGGCCGCCGGATTTTCCTCCCTCCTGGACAAATTGGAGCAGCTTAAGCCCAAATCAATGCAGCGTACCATTCAGGGACAGGACGTTTCCGAGGAATACGTGGATTTGGAATCACGGCTTAAAGTCAAGGAAGCGATGGAAGCCCGGTATCTCAAATTCGTGGAGGAAGCGACCCAAACAAGCCAACTGGTTAAGTTCGTGAACGAACTGGAACGGATCCAGACGGAAATCGAGCAAATCAAAGGCCGGATGCGGTACATTGACAGCAACGTCGCTTACTCTACGGTCGAAATCCGCTTGTATCAACCGGAGCAGGGGGGCTCCACCTTAGCGGCAGGCGATGAGCCTCCGCTCTTGGAGCGTGCCAAACAGGCGCTGACAGGAAGCATTGAAGTGCTGTCGCTGATCCTGCAGTGGCTGATCGTCTTTTTGGCGGGGGCGCTGCCGGTGATCGCCATCGCGGCGGTTATCGTGGTGCCGCTTATGCTCGTGCACCGCCGCCGAGCGCAGAATAGAGTTACACAGAGGGAGGCCTGGAAGGAAGCGAACGCTATGCAAGCGAAAGGGATGGCTGCGCAGGCCCGTCCCAATGGGGAGAAGGTTCCACAGGAGTCGACCCCACGGGCACCGGCCACGCAGGCAGCAGCCGCACAGGCGCCGCCGTCACAAGAACCGGCCCCCCAAGAACCGGCCTCCCAGGAGCCGGACGACCCAGACGTTCAGCCGAAAACGCCGGACAAACCGGAGTAAGTCATTATTCAGCGCAATACACCAAAAATGGCAAAAAGCTTTCCCGGCTCCGCCAGATGGAGCGACGGGGAAGCTTTTTTGCATAAATTCCCGGACTTTTTGGCTAACTAAAAAACGGCTTCATACGTCCTATGGTAAGATAATAAGATTTCATTACGCAGAAGGAGTTTGAACTTTGAAATTTGAAACGTATTTGTTCCCCATTTCCTATGCCTTTATGGCTTTTCCTTTCGCCGCGCTGCTGTTCACGATGCCGTTTCTCGTCGTCCAATACCGCCGGCATGGGTATATCAACAAAGTACGGGCGTTCGTCCTGTACCTGTTCCTGTTGTACCTAATGAACGCCGTGTTTCTGATCATGCTGCCCTTTCCTGCCACGCGGCACAACCCGCCGCTCGGCGAATCGGCCGTCCAACTTGTTCCGTTTCATTTCATTCAGGATATCCTAAAGGAGACCAGCGTTGTCAAAGGGGAATCTTCGTCGTATTGGCGGCTGCTAAAGGAGCGGGCTTTTTTACAGGTGGTCTTCAACGTGTTGTTAACGGTGCCGTTTGGGATGATCATGCGTTACTATTTCCGTTTTGGGCCGATTCGTTGCCTGCTGCTGTCCTTTTTGTTGTCCCTGTTTTTTGAAGTAACGCAGCTGACCGGCATATTCGGCTTTTTTGACAACGCCTACCGGGTGTTCGACATCGACGACTTGATGACAAACACGCTTGGCGGAATGATCGGCTTTCTCGCGGCCGAATGGTTGTCGCGTTTTTTGCCCAGGATCGAGCATCTGGACCGGGGTGTGGATTTGTCCGCAAAAAGGGTGAGCTACACCCGCCGCGGCTTGGCCTGGATGTTCGACATTGTCATTTGCGCCGTGCTGTTGGCTGTCTGCCACGTGCTGCGGATTCCGGGAGCTTATTTTGTCGCGACAGGTCTTTACTTTATGCTGCTTCCCTACCTGAGCGGAGGATGTACGTTTGGCAAATGGCTCGTTCGCATCAGGCTTGAGGAAACTGAGCAAGGCGATCGAGTACGGCCAAGGGCCATATCGATCATCGTCCGTTACGGCCTTCTGTATTGGGGGATATTCGGCGTCAACCGCTTGATTGTTTTTCCTCCCGGATCATTGCCAGAGGGGGCGAGGGCGTTATTGGCCATGTTGGTCCTGCTGATGGATATGGTGTTTTTCATTCATGTCGTCATCCAGGTGTTTCGCAAAAACTCCGTGCTGTTCTATGAGAAACTAAGCCGGACACAGCATAAAATATTGTGGAGGCGAACCGTTTTAGGTTCAGAGGAACACTAAGGTGTGTTTTTCCATAACGAGGACAAATAATTGCTTCCGGTAAAGGAAATATTTTAAAGCAGAGGGACAGCTTCACCATTCCATAAAAAGAAGGGGATTCGATGGAAATGTTAGACGGAGCCCGAACCTTTGCGCCGGGAGATATCGTTTACGTGTTTTACCGCAATCCGCATACCCAGGACGTCGCCAACATCCAGGAGGCCGCGGTGGTCAACAACCCGGAGCGGCCGGGCGAACTCGCTGTGTTTTTGTATGAAAGCTATTACCCGTTGACGAGCGAAATGGCCGTGTATGCCTCGGCGGACGAAGCGGAGCAGGCTTACAGCTACTATTTCGGGGACGCTGCCGAGGGGATTCTGGAATGAAGCCGTTTGTTCCAAAGTTGGTTTACTTTGAGCCGGACGCGCTGGATTATCCATTGGGTCAAATTCTTTATGACAAATTTAAGGGCATGGATGTGGACATCCGCTATACGACCTCCCACAACCAGGTGAGAAATCTGCCGGGCGAAAGCGATCTGCAAAAATACCGGGTGGCCAAATCCACGCTGGTCGTCGGCATTCGCAAAACGCTTAAATTCGATACGTCCAAGCCTTCGGCGGAATACGCCATTCCTTTTGCCACCGGATGCATGGGGCACTGCCATTACTGCTATTTGCAAACGACGATGGGGAGTAAGCCGTATATCCGCACTTATGTCAACGTGGAGGAGATTTTGGAGGCCGCCGACCGGTATATGGCCGAACGCGCCCCGGAGTACACCCGTTTCGAAGCTTCCTGCACCTCGGATATCGTCGGCATCGACCATCTGACCCATACACTCAAGCGGGCGATCGAACACTTTGGGCAGTCCGAGTACGGCAAGCTGCGTTTTGTTACAAAGTTTCATCATGTCGATCACTTGCTGGACGCGAAGCATAACGGAAAAACCCGCTTCCGCTTCAGCGTCAACGCTGATTACATCATAAAAAACTTCGAGCCGGGCACCTCGCCTTTGGAACAAAGAATCGAGGCCGCGGGCAAGGTGGCCCGGGCCGGGTATCCGCTGGGCTTTATCGTCGCGCCTATTTACATTCACGAAGGATGGGAGGACGGGTACCGCCAGATGTTCGAACGGCTTGATGCCGAACTGCCGGCCGAGGCGAAAGAGGACCTTACGTTCGAATTCATTCAGCACCGCTTCACGAAACCGGCCAAACGGGTGATCGAGAAAAATTACCCGATGACCAAGCTGGAACTGGACGAAGAAAAACGCAGGTACAAATGGGGTAAATACGGCATCGGCAAATATATTTATCCGAAAGAGGAAGAGGAGGATTTGAAAACCCGTCTGTTTGAATATATGAAACAATTTTTTCCGAAAGCGAAGCTGGAGTACTTTACTTGATTGCTTGACGACGGGGCATGGCGGCGCAGCTTACGGCGCCTGAAGCTCCGCATAATATTCGCTCAAAAACCGGCCGAAGCTGCGGGCCGCCTTCGGGAGATAGCGCCGCTCCAGCCAGGCGATCCGGAAGACGCGCCGGCATACTGGGCTTTCGATCCGCAGCATTTTATAAGGCGGCAGCTCGTCTTTGCGGCACGCGGGCACGAACGCCACGCCAAGCCCGGCCTGTACCAGGCTGCCCAAGGCGGACGGCTCGTCCACCTCGCAAACGATGTTCGGGGAAATGCCTGCTTCGCGGCAAAACGAGCTGTTTATTTTCCGGAACGGGTGGCCGGCTTTATATTCGATAAACGGCTCGTCCGCGACCTCCTCAAGGCGGATGCTGCTGCGCCGTTCCAAAGGATGCCCGGGCGGCACGGCCAAAAACACCTCGGCGTCCAGCACCGGTTGTTCGCGGATGTCGGGATGATCGATGGAGGCGGCGGTAAAACAAAGGTCCACCTCGCCATTTTCCAGCAAATCCTCCAGTTCCTCTGTGGAAGCTGGCGAAGTTTGCAAAATACGAAAATTCACTTCCGGGTGTTCCACGCGATAAGCGCTCAAAGCGGAAGTAATCCGGCCCAGGTTGTTCGTCGCCAGACGAATGCTCCCCCGCTCCGTCCCCGCCAGATCGGCGACTTCCTTGCGTCCTTCCTCAAGCACGTTCAGTGCGATTTCCACTTTCTTCAAAAACGTCCTGCCGAAGTGGTTGAGCCGGATTTGCCGGTTCTGCCGGTCAAACAGCGGCACGCCCAAATCTTGTTCCAGCCGGGCGATCGTTTTGCTCAGCGCGGGCTGGGCGATGTGAAGCTCCTGCGCGGCTTTCGTCATATGCTCCAAGCGGGCGACTGTCTGAAAATATTGCAGCTGCAGCAGTTCCATACCCTGATCTCGATCTTCGCGGGAGCGGCGGTCCCCATGATTGCCGTATTATTAATCTTTGGCAACGTCGGTCAGATGTTTATGCAAATCGCCTTGACTGGCACGATTTCGCGGACGCTGACCAAGGAACAGACCGGGGTCGGCATGGGGCTGCTGTCGATGTCGAACTTTCTTTCCGGCGCGTACAGTAATATCTATCTCATCTCGCCGCTTTGGTGGTGATGATGGTACTTTTTTATTATTTTTACTTTTCACGAAATGTCGCACAAAAAATATAAAAATTTTAGATTTTTTTGTCTTATAGGGCTAACAAATGACGCCTGTGCTTCCGATAGAGATAAAGAAAGATATAAAACTTTACACGAAAACGGCAAACCTGTCGAAAGGCAGGGACGCAAAGCTACAGGGCCTGTATTTTTTTGCTGGCAGCCAGTTACCGAAGGGGGTTTTATTTTTTATGCGTAAATTGAAGTTTGTAACGATAGCCCTTGTACTCTTGTTTGCCGGATTTGGCGGAGCGGAGGTGCGGGGGGCCGAACTTGAGGGCTGGCTCAATAAGGACAACCTGTCCATGGGAGCGATCAGCATCCATTACGACGTGAAGCCGAAAATCAAGACCAAGCTGTTGATCGAGAACGGAAAAAACAAGTATACCTATAATCTGACGTACGGTGCCAAGGAGGAGACGTTTCCGTTGCAAATGGGCAACGGGGATTACACGATAAGCCTGTTGGAACAGATTAAAGGGACCACGTACCGCATTGTGCACAAGGATACGGTGAAGCTCAGCTTGCAGGATGAGACGCCGGTTTATCTGAATTCGACACAAAATGTGAATTGGGATATAGACGGCTTGGCGGTGAAGAAGGCGGCGGAGCTGACGAAAGACGCGGCTACCGATGAAGACAAGGTGAAGGCTATTTATAATTACATGATTAGCAATATCAAATATGATGATAGCCTGGCGTTCACCGCTTCTTCGGATTATTTGCCGGATATCGAACGCACTTTGACCGTCAAGAAAGACATCTGCTATGGCTTCTCCTCTCTGTTTGCGGGGATGCTGCGCAGCGTTGGGGTTCCGGCCAAGCTGGCGATGGGATCTTCCGATTATGTGAAGACGTATCACGCCTGGAATGAAGTTTTTGTGAACGGACGCTGGGTGGTCATCGACACGACGGCCGATGCCGGCTGGAAGGGGACAACGACCGCGTTTACTATGATCAAGGACGCCTCTAAATATAAGGCGGACAAGTATTACTAAGCCAAATCATGAACAGCCGAATAGAAAAAAGAGCCTTGAACGTTTGTTCAAGGCTTCTTTGTTTGGGTGGGATATGCTATCTTCTTATTGAAGGGAAGAGTATCCAAGCGGGGGAGTCTGGCTCTAATGAGAGTAATACTTGTGGATGATGAACGGCTGGCCTTGAATTATATGGAGCGGCTGCTGATGAAGCTGGCCGACGTGGAGATTGTCGGGAAATTTACCGACCCCATCAAGGGGATGAGCGAAATTCTCCGGGAGCGTGTGGATGTGCTGTTTTTGGACATCAGCCTGCCGGAAATCAACGGCATTGAATTGGCGGAACGGATTTTGGAATCGAAACCGGAGATACATATCGTTTTTGTTACGGCGTACAATGAATATGCCATCAAAGCTTTTGAGTTAAACGCACTGGATTATCTGCTCAAGCCGATCAGAGCCGAACGCCTGGCCAAAACCGTGGACCGGATTCAGATGCGGTTGAAAGCGGGACAGGAGGACGTCACCGCTTTCGAACAGGTTGTAAAAATTTGCTTGTTCAAACAGGTTACGGTGGAGGCTCGGCAGGGGCAGCCGGTTCTTCTGCAGTGGCGCACGACAAAGGCACAGGAGTTGTTTCTTTATCTCCTGCAGCACCGGGGAAGGCTAGTCCGGAAGTCGACTTTGATCGATGTGTTGTGGCCGGAATACGAAACGGAAAAGGTTAACTCGCAATTATATACGGCCGTGTATCATATTCGGAAAACACTCAAGCCCTACGGAGATCATTTTCAAATTGTGAACGCGATGGAGGGTTACATCCTAAATACCCATCAAGTCCGCTTGGACATCGACGAATGGGAAGCCAAGCTGGCTGCGCTGCCGCCCGTATCCGGCGTTTCGCTGGACGCTTACCTGGAGGCGATGAAAATCTACACCGGAGATTATCTGCAAGAATACGATTATTGGTGGACGGAGAGCGAGCGCCAGCGGCTCAAGGCCATCTGGCTTCACACTGCGCTGGCGATCGCCGATTGGTATCTCGGGCAAGAGCTTTGGGAGAAGGCGGGGGCCTTCTATCAAAACATCTGCACTCTTCATCCCCAGGAGGAGGCGCCTTATTTTGCCCTGATGAAAATATTCGCGCTTCAGCAGAACTTTGCCATGGTGCACCGTCAGTACCGCGAGCTGGCAACCGTGCTGAAAGAGGAGTTGAATGTAGAGCCCAGCCAATACATAACGGAATGGTACAGACAGTTTGCAGAGGAAGCGGGACAGGTACGCTGATGCCGCTTGCCTTGAATATACAATATTGCCCGGCCGCTGGCCGGGTTCTTTTTTGAGCAGCGGATCGAACACGTTTTGCGATGGGGATACAGAATCTATTAAAAAAATCATAGTTCTACCGAGCATTTTTTATAATTTGTTGAGAATTTGTTCAGAACGGCAGATTAAGATGGGAGCGTCGCCCAATTATATGATATGGACGAGGAGGGAATTGGAAAAAAATCAAGTTATATTTTAAAAGAAAAATTTTTGGTATAAGGAGGGAGTGCTCTCAAAGTATGAAGAAAAAATGGATGGCTTTACTCATGGCCGGTGCGCTGTTCTTTCAAGGCGTCTTTGGTATGGGGGCGGCGGAGGTCAGCGCAAATCCGGATGAAGCTTCCGGTGGAGAGGCTGCGTACAGTGCGACCGATGCAACGTATGGACTGGCTGCCCCTGCAGCTGCGGCTGCGGCTGAAAATGTAGACAGCATCATTACGGGAGTTCTCGTTAAGGATGCGAAGGGGACGGTAATCGACGCGGTTTACAATCCCGACAATCAGCAGCGTTCCAAATTGGGAGACGCTGTCAGCATCGAATACGGATGGGAGCTGCCGGATGGGCATGGCTACACGAACGGCAGCACATTTGAATTCAAAATTCCCCAGGAATTTAAAATCTTCAACGAGGTAAAAGGCAAGTTGACGATTGACGACGGCAGTTCAATCGCCGATTTTACGGTTGGCACGAACGGCGATGTGAAGATCGTGTTCAACGAAAACGTCGACAATTCGCGAGTCTGGGGCACTTTTAAGGTTAATACGGTGCTTAGCGAAGAGATCAAGGGCAGAGCAGATGTGCCGATTGCTTTCCCGATCCAGGGCGGAGAGCAGAATGTTATGATCAAGCTTGCGCCGAAGGACGGATCGCTCCTGAAAAAGACCGGGATTGCCGATAAGGACAAATCCATCGCCTGGACGATCGACGTCAATACCTCGCTCGACAAGATCGACAATGCGGCCGTGTCCGACCTGATTCCGCCGGGATTGAAGCTGGAGGAAAGCTCCATCAAGGTTTACGAGCTGCTTCCGAATGTCGACAAGGGACCGGATTTAGGGAACCTGGTCAATCCGGGCTCCGCAACTTACGAAGCGGTAGTTGAACCGGACGGTTCGGGTTTTCAGGTAAAGTTTAAAGAGCCGAGCATCACTTCAGCTTACCGCATCCAATACACGACTTTGGTAACGGGTGAGGAAGAGACCGTATTTACGAACAGCGCGAAGTTGACCGGAGACAATGGCGTTTCGAAGGCGGATGATGAGACGATTACGATTACCCGCACGCCGCTTTTCACCAAAAAGGACACCTCCTACGATAAAGAGACTCAGACGGTGACCTGGAGAGTGCAATACAATTATGGTGAAAAGACGATAACCCCAGCCGACGAAAGGCTGATTCATGACCGTTTCAACAACAGCATGGTGCTGGTGGAGGATTCGGTCAAAGTGCTTAAGCCAGGAACGAACGAACCGGCTGACGGCATCACGTACAAAGTAATTCCGGTGACCGATGACAACGGCAAAAACGGGTTCGATTTGCAATTTGAATCAGAGGTTACTACCGCTTATGACATTGAATATCAAACCAAAGCGATAGACCGCATTTATAAGGATACTCCGGTTACCAACGATATCTATGCAACGGTCGACGGCAAGGAGAGAAAGGGTTCCGATTCGTTCACCTTCAAGAGCGGAATTGGGGTTAAATCGTTTGGCGGTGTCAACTACAGTACCAAGGAACTCACCTGGAAAATCGTCGTCAACGAGGATAAAGAGCCGATGACGGATCTGGTGATCGAGGATGCATTTACGGGAGGCGGTCTGGAGTTTATTCCGGGCAGCGTTCAAGTAACCTCCTCGGGAACGGGTCCAGCTATTACTCCTACGGTAAAGGACGATAAGCCGGCTGAAGGGTTTTCCCTGACGTTTGCCGGAACGTTCACGGACAAGTACACCATCACCTACAAGACGAAGTTTATTCCCGAGAAATCCCAGTACCTGAACAAGGCTACTCTGGATTGGAAGGAAAAAACTCCGGGGGCTGAGTATCCGGTCCAGGCTCCATTTACGCCTAATACCGAAACACAGAAAAACGGCCGTAAAGAAGGAAAAAGCTATGATCCGAAAACCAAGCAACTCACCTGGGAGATCGTTGCCAACTATAACGGCAACTCCGTCAACAACGCGGTGTTGACCGACAAATTAGAAGCGGATCAAAAACTGCTGAAAGACGAAGTGAAAGTTTATAAGGCGACCATAGGGGCTAATGGTTCGGTAGCTCGGGGGGCTGAGGTAACGGATCCCGCCAAGATTACTGAGGCAGCGGATAATACGCTCCGCATCGAGCTGGGAGATATCAATTCGCCTTACGTAATCACGTTCAAAACCAAGCTGGAAAACGTGCTGGTCGTCGATAAAGTGCCGAATACGGCGGTTTTGACCGGAGACGGCGATAAACCTTGGAGTTGGTACGCCGACTTGCCGATCCCGCGCGGCGGCGAGTATGTCAACAAAAGCGGTACGCAAAACGGCGGCAAAATCGATTGGAAAATCGTGATCAACGGAAGCCAATCGTACGTCGAGAACGCAACCATCATCGATACGCCAAGCTCTAACCAGATTTTGCTTTCTGACTCCTTCGAACTTTACGAAGCAGTAGTGAACACGGACAAGAGCGTGACTCCGGTCGGGCAGAAGCTGATGAAAGACCAGGATTACTTCCTGACGATCAAGACGGACCCGGAAAACGACAGCCAATCGTTTGAGCTTAAGTTTGCCGCACAGTTCATAGAAAATGCCTACGTTCTGCAGTATTCGTCGGAAATCGCGGTCTCTGCCGACCGGGAAGAAGTAACGAATAAGGCAAGCTTCGCGGGCGAAGGCATCAAAAACGTTTCCCAGGAGTCTTCGAACAAGATTCAGGTGCGCTTTACCGATGGTTCGGGCACCGGTTCCGGAATCCGCGGTTCTTTGGAGCTGACGAAGGTCGACAAGGCCGATCCGTCCCAAAAACTGGCCGGCGCTACCTTTGAACTGCTGGATAACGGCGGCAAGCTGCTTGGAGAGAAGACCACCGATGAGGAAGGCAAACTGACCTTTACCAAGCTGCGGTACGACCAAGTTTACAGCCTGGTGGAAACGGAAGCGCCTGCCGGGTATATTCTCAACGGTACGCCGTTGACCGTTAAGCTTGACGAAAAAGCCAAATCGACCGGCGGTATCACAAAGCTCACGGTAGAAAACGAGAAGCGGACCGCTCCACCGGTCGATCCGGTAGAGCCTAAGGGCAAGCTGACCCTCGTTAAGGTCGATGACGACGACCGTACGAAAGTGCTGGCCGGGGCCACCTTCAAGCTGGTGAACAGCAAAGACGAGTTCGTCGGTGAACAAACGACCGGCGACGATGGCAAGCTTACGTTCACCGATCTTCCGTACGGTACTTACATCCTGAAAGAAACCGCAGCGCCTGCAGGTTATTTGGTTGAAGGCGAGGCTGAGCGGCTGATCACGATTGACGCGAGCCTTGAACTGACGGATAACACGCTTGCCATTACGGTAGAGAACCGCAAGCAAACGACGAATCCGGGCAACCCGGGAAGTCCAAGCAAACCGGATAAACCAAGTAAACCAAGCGATCGGAACACTCCAAACGATCCAACCGCTGACCCGGACGTACCAACCAATCCAGGTACGGTGATCACCCCGTCGGTTGACGACACGAAGCCGGGCGGCGACGATAATGCCGAAATTCCGGACGGTTCGATTCCGGCCGACGGAACGAATGGCGACAAGCCGAAGGACGACAAACCAAAGGGAGATAAACCAAAACCGGATCCAGAGAATCCGACGGACCTGGAGCTTGACGACGACGGGAATCCGCTGGGCGGAACCCGCGGCGATCGTCCATCCGGTGAGGAATTCCCGGGAGTCAGCGTCCTGCCGAAAACGGGGGAAGGAAGCACGTTGCCTTTCCAAGTGGCGGGGGGAGCCCTGATCTTACTGGGATTACTGCTGAGAAAAAAACATCTTGAGCGCAAATAGGATAAACGCCGAGGGGGGCATCTCCAAGGATCTGGGACGATCTTTTGGGGATGGCCCCCTTTGCCGTTCTAATGTTAAGAAATTGTTGAGATACCCCAGCTATAATATAATGCATTGCGTCAATTTGGAAGTAAATGTCTATGACAACAAGGAGCCGTTCATATGCGAAAGCTGTCTTATTTATTGATTCTGCTGGGCATAGCCGTGATCGCGGCGCCGATGTTGATGGAGTGGCAGGCGGATCGCGAGCAGCAAAGGCTGCTGGCGGAGGCGGAGCAAGCGCGAAAACAGCGGGAAGCCGCGGAGATGAACCGCGAGCTGGCCGCCAGTTTAGAACGGGTTTCACATTTGCTGGAGGAAGAGTCTGCCGCCGGATCCGCATCGGCCGTCTCCTCGCAGCTTATGACGGTGGACGGGAAAACGTCGGTCGCTACGATTGAAATCGCGGCGATCGATGTAAAGCTCCCTGTCTTGGAAGGTGCCACGAAGGGAAATATGAAGCATGCGGCCGCGCATATGACCGAGACGGCGCCGCTCGGCGCGGAGGGGAACGCGGCGATCGCCGCTCACCGGGCGCGGACGAAAGGGCGCTTGTTTAACCGTTTGAACGAAGTGGAGATAGGGGATAAGATCGTTGTTAGTACCGAATCCGAACGTTACACCTATGAGGTTTATAAAATATCGGTGGTCGAACCGACGGAAGTCTCCGTCCTTAAGCCGAACGGGAAGGATAAAATTCTGACTTTGATCACATGCGATCCTCTGATAAATCCGACCCATCGTCTCATCGTTCAAGCCAAAATGGAATATAGCAAATAGAGGCCACAAATAGTGCGATATGGTTGGTGATAAGGTATGAGTATTACGGTTTCTTATATTATATACGGGGTAGGATGCGTGCTGCTGGTCGGCGCCGCGCTCTACTTGCGGTCTTTGTATTCGGAGATCGCGGCGCTCCGGGTACTGGCTTACCGCGACGCGGTGACGGGTTTGTCGAACCGGAACGGGCTGGATCATTTTTGGGCTAAATATAAAGGCAAGGAAAACCTCGCCGTTCTAAGTCTCGATCTGGATTGCTTCAAAGAAATCAACGATACGTACGGCCATCAGGCGGGCGACCAGCTGCTGTGGGAAGTAAGCCGGTATCTGGAGCAGTTAACGAATAAGAATCAGCTGGCGTTTCGGATCGGGGGAGACGAGTTCCTGTTTATTGTGAAAAATTGCGATCCGAACCAGGTAAAGATTATGGCCGGGTTGCTGTTGAGCAAAATCTCCAGGCCCTATTATATTGCTGGAAGGGATCTATCCGTCACGGGAAGCATCGGGATCAGCATTTGCCAGGGGCACCAGGCCGAACGCACGCGCATGCTGCAGGAAGCCGATGCCGCAATGTATCATGCCAAACGGCTTGGCAAAAACCGTTATTGCGTATTCGGGGAGCGGGTGCTCCCGGAAGACCTCGTTCAATCGAACCCCAGCGCTAAAAAAACGTGGCCCCAAACACAGCTTAACCTCCAATAAATCTCACAAAAATCCATATAGAAGATCACTTTATTATCGTTACTCCTCCTGGATAAGATAGTAGAATGGAAAAAGAGCCATACAAGAAAAGTCAGATTAGCACATTCCCAGGAGGACCGCGAAATGCCTATTTTTTTCGATGAAGCCCAAGGCCTTTTCCATCTGCAATCCAGAAACACAAGCTACATTATTCAACTGGTTCGGGGATATGCCGCCCATGCGTATTTCGGCGCTAAGCTGCGCCGGGACGGTAATCTCGACGAGCTGTTGACGTTTATGGAACGCGCTTCCTTCAGCCCAAATCCGCTTCCGGACGATAAATCGATCTCGCTCGATACGCTGCCGCAGGAATATCCGCAGTACGGCACGGGCGATTTCCGCAGCCCTGCTTACCAGGTTCGGCTGGCGAACGGCGCCCGGGCGACCGAGCTCGCTTACAAGTCGCACCGGATCATTCCGGGCAAACCGGGGCTGGAAGGGTTGCCGTCCGTCTATGTCGAGCGGGAAAGCGAAGCCGAAACGCTGGAACTCGAGTTGTTCGACACGGTGTCCGGGCTGACCGTGTATTTAAGCTATACCGTATTTGCGGATTTTGACGCGATCGCCAGATCGGCCAGATTCCGCAACGATAGCGGTGAAGCGATGCACATCGAACGCGCGCTAAGCGCTTCGGTTGATTTTGCTGACGCGTCTTATGATGCTTTGTATTTGTCCGGCGCCTGGGCGAGAGAACGTCACGTGCAGCGCAGACGGCTTGCGCCGGGTGTCACCGGCATCGGCAGCCGCAGAGGGGCCAGCTCGCACCAGCAAAATCCGTTTCTTGCACTGCTGCGGCCGGATGCCAACGAACGGCAGGGTGAAGTATACGGCTTTAATTTGATCTACAGCGGCAATTTTACCGCCGAGGCCGAGGTGGAGCAGTTCGGGACGACCCGTGTGTCGATCGGAGTTAATCCGTTTGAATTCACCTGGAAGCTGGCGCCGGGCGAAACGTTTCAGACCCCGGAGGCCGTGCTGGTGTACTCCGCAGAAGGGCTTGGCGGCATGTCGCGCACGTTCCACCGGTTGTACCGGACAAGACTGTGCCGCGGAAAGTATCGCGACCAGGAGCGGCCGATTCTCGTCAACAACTGGGAAGCGACCTACTTCGATTTCAACGCGGACAAAATCGAAGCAATCGCCAAGGCGGGCAGTGAGCTCGGCATCGAATTATTCGTACTGGATGACGGCTGGTTTGGCTGCCGGGATAGCGACAACAGCTCGCTCGGCGACTGGTTCGAGGACCGCCGCAAGCTGCCGGACGGGCTAGACGATTTGGCCCGCCGCGTGAAGGAAACCGGACTGCAGTTCGGATTGTGGGTCGAGCCGGAGATGGTGTCGCCGGACAGCGATTTATACCGGGCCCATCCGGACTGGTGTTTGCACGTGCCGGGACGGCGGCGGACCGAAGCCCGTGACCAGCTTGTGCTCGATATGTCGCGGGAAGATGTACGGCAGTATTTGTACGAGAGGCTGAGCGGTATTTTCTCCAGCGTGCCGGTTTCCTACGTCAAATGGGACATGAACCGGAACATGACGGAGGTTGGTTCGGCAGCCAGCCCGGCCGAGTGGCAAGGGGAAATCGCCCACCGCTACATGCTGGGCCTGTATGAGCTGTTGGAGCGGCTGACGGGCGAGTTCCCGCACATTTTGTTCGAAAGCTGCTCCGGTGGCGGCGGCCGTTTCGATCCGGGCATGCTCTACTATATGCCGCAAACCTGGACGAGCGACGATACGGATGCCGTAGAGCGTCTGAAAATCCAATACGGCACCAGCATCGTTTACCCGGTATCGACGATGGGAGCGCATGTTTCCGCAGTCCCGAACCATCAGGTGGAACGCACGACGCCGCTTAAGTTCCGGGGAGACGTGGCGATGTCCGGCAATTTCGGCTACGAGCTCGACCTGACTAAATTCACGGACGAGGAGAAGGACACGGCCAAACGCCAAATCGCGCTGTATAAAGAAATCCGCGGGCTGGTGCAGCAGGGCGATCTGTATCGCCTGCAAAGCCCGTTCGAAGGCAACGAGACGTCGTGGATGTTCGTCAGCCCGGACAAAAACGAAGCGCTGCTTTTCTACTTCCGCGTGCTCGCCGAGCCGAACGGTCCGCTGCGCAGCGTCAAGCTGGAAGGGCTTGACCCCGCCAAGGACTACGCCGTGGTTGGCAACGGTAAAGTGTACGGTGGCGACCGCTTGATGTCGGCAGGATTGTCCGTCGCGTCGGTACGCGGCGACTTCAGCAGCATGATGGTGCGCTTGAAAGCCGTGCACTAATTAAAAAACCTGAAGGTGGCGTAATGGCTTCCTTCAGGTTTTTTGAAAGTTTACATATTTCTATGATGATCAACACTCGTTGTCCGAACGCTTTGCATGATTATCCCGTTTGATTAGGTAACAGAGAAATAGACAAGCTCGTTGATCCGCATCAATCAAGCTGATCTGCATTAAGCTAACCCTTACCGTTCAAGCGCCACGATCAGGCCGTAGCCGCAAGGGGCTGGTTCGGTTGGCGTGCGATCAGCCGGCGGCGTCCGGTATATTCGTTTAGGTACGCCTGCAGATGCTTCAATCCCAAGGCAATATATGTACTCTTCAGTGATTCCCACGCCTCTCTCACCACTTTCCGCAAGGGCGCATACAGCCGATAGGCTAGAGGAAACGACTGTACCGTAGTCCACAACCCAGAACCCCTGCCCTGAACGAAGGGGATAATCGTGCAAAGGCAGCATGCAGGGACTCCAGGACACGAACCCTATAAACAGCCATCTCAGTTGACAAGGATTTTTTAATCTGGTGAGGTGATTGAATAGGAAAGGAAAAGCCCTGTTTTCCGTATGTGCACGGAAAACAGGGCTATTTCGCTTAATCGCGGCAGCCCGGGAACATCCCCGTGGAAATAGCGATGCGGTTCCAGCAATTGATGACGTTGATCGCAAAAATCAGATCCATCGTTTCTTTTTCGCTGTAGTGGATGCGAACCCGATCATAAACGTCCTGCGGCACGCCGCGCTCGGCGATGAGCGTGACCGCTTCCGTCAATTCCAGCGCCGCTTGTTCCTTGTCCGTATAGCAGGGCGATTCCCGCCACACGCTAACTAAATTAATGCGCTGTTCGGTTTCTCCAAGCTTGCGCAGCTCCTTCGTATGCATATCGAGGCAAAAAGCGCAGCCATTGATTTGCGATGCCCGGATTTTCACCAGCTCGTAAATGACGCGGTCCAGCCCGCTTGCGGTCACCTGTTTCTCCAATTGGCTCATCGCCCGGTAAATGTCCGGATTAGCCGTGTAATGGTCAATTCTTACTTTCATATACATCAACCTCCAAATGATAGTGGATAACTAGTTATCACAAGTAAGACAATGGAGGAAGGGTTTTTGTGACCGAACGGGGAAAAAAGTTTTTAAATTTACGAAGCCGGCGCGTTTTTAATTTTTTCCGGATTCACTAGCAGATAAAAACGGGCAATGCGGCCCTGGGAATCCCCTTCGAACAGAAGGACTTTGACGGGGGTGCCGCGATCGTACAGAATCAACCCGATTTCGCCGTTCATCCGGACCGGCACCAATTCACCCCGCAGAGATCCTTTACGGGTAATGCCCTCCCAAAATGCGGCGATGCGCGCTTTGGACACGATCGGACGCAAAGCGGCCCTTGCTTTGCCGCCGCCATCGGACACGAGAATGGCATCTTCCCGGATCAGCTCCAGCAGCGGCCCGAATTCGCCGGTCTGCGCCGCTTTGGTGAATACGCTGACCCATCTGGACACCACAGCGTTATTCAGAGGCGAAGCGGGAAGATCTGCTTTGACTTTTTGCCTTGCGCGGCTCAGCAGTTTCCGGCACGCCGCTTCACTTTTACCGAGAATATCGGCGATTTCCGGGTATTCCAGCGCAAAAGATTCCCGCAGCACAAACACGGCCCGTTCGTCGGCGGTCAGACGTTCGAGCATGACCATAAACGCATACGATAAATGTTCTTCCTTCAGCAGCAAATCCAGAAGCTTCTCGCCCGCCGTGTCAAAAACCGGCTCGGGCAGCCAAGAACCGACGTATTGCTCGCGGGAATAACGCGGGGATTTAAGCACGTTCAGACTACGGTTGACGACCGCCTTCATAAAATACGACTTCAGCTGCCGGATTCCGTCCGCATCTCCGTTCCGGTGGAAATCAAGAAACAGCTCCTGAACGATATCCTCGGCTTCGGACCAGGAGCCCGTTAACCTGTAAGATAATGCGGTGAGCGAAAGCCGGTGCTCCTGATAAAATTGCTCCAGATTGTCTTGCACCATCCAGCCCCCTTTTCCGAAACTATTACTTTATATATCTTAACGAAAAGACCTTGTTTCGCAAGAGGAAACAAGGTCTTTTGATTTTCCGGACTTAAAATTTGAAAATATGTATCGTTTTCTGCAGCTGAAACACGGCGTTTTTCATCGCTTCAATCTCATCGGCCATCGCCTGGATGGAGGTGATCTGCTCGTTCATCGATGCGGAAACCTGTTCGGTTCCGGCAGCCGACTGCTGCGTGATGGCGGAGATGTTCTGAATGGCGGAGGAAATGTTTTGCGCACTTTCCAGCATCACTTCGCTTTCCCGGGCAAAGGCGGAAATTTCTGCGGAAATGTACTGGACACTTTGGACGATGTCCTGAAAAATTTGCTCAGCTTCCAGGAGGATGGCACTTTGCTGGCGTACGACCTCTTCGTTGATTTTTATGTTTTGTCCGGCTTGCTTCACATCCTGCTCAATGCTGCGGACAAGGTTAAATACCTCTTTGGTGGATGCGCTTGATTCTTCGGCCAGCTTGCGCACTTCAAGGGCGACAACCGCAAATCCGGCCCCGTGCTCGCCGGCCCGTGCCGCTTCGATGGAGGCGTTCAGCGAAAGCAGGTTGGTTTGCTCGGCGATTTCCGAAATCGCCCGGGTAATTTTCGTAATGCCTTGCGCATTTTGCGCCAGCGCGTCGATCGATTCGGCCACTTTTTCCGTGGCCTCGATATTTTTGCGCATACCTTCGGCCTGCCTCGACACCGATTCCCGGCCCCGTTCCACAAGCTGCAGCGTTTCCGCAGAACGCTGATTCATTTGACGGGTCGAATCGGTGTAATTGCCGACCTTATCTTCAATTTCGCCGATCGCTTCCGTCATACCGCCGACATCCTCGCTGATGGCGCTTGCGCCAAGCGCCAATTCATTGGACGATTGCGTCACCTGGGTCATCACCACAATAAGCCCCTGGTTCCGCTCGGAGATGCTGCGGCTGGAATCCATCACTTTGCGGGTGATGTCCGAGGTTTCCTGCAAAATTTTGCGCAGCTTGTCCACCATGCCGTTAAACGACCGGCTGAGCTCGTTCATGCCGCCGCTTTCGTTCACTCGGGCGGTGAAATCTCCTTTGGCGATTTGCGCGGACGCGCTGGAGATGTCGGAAAACGAATCCGTGAGCTGTCGCTCGAGATAGCGGGAGAGCGGGTAAGTAAGCGCTGCCAAAATGATAATCAAAACTAATCCGGTGAAGATGTGGCCGAGCATAACGAATACGATCAGGGCGGGAACGGCGAACAGGGCGGCCACGAGATAGCAGGCGGCGTTAATTTTTCCGCTAAGGGGAAGTCTATTGAACCATGACATTGGATTCATTGCCTCCTTCGGAGTAGGTTATTTTTACCATGATTATAACATCGGAACAATAAAGGGTATAGGACGAAATATTCCGAGAAATGCTACCTTCAGGTTGAAAATTTTCCGGCGGATAAATTTGGTTGATAGCTTCATTAGAGAAAGTGAGAGAAGAAACCAATGAATAACACAGCTGCTGTGCAGGGCGCCGATTTTAAAAAATGGCCGATCGTCATGGCGCTGATCATCGGGGCGTTCGTAGCGATCTTGAACCAAACCTTGATGAACGTGGCGCTTCCGCAAATGATGAGAGACCTCAACGTAGGGACTACGACGATTCAATGGCTGACCACCGGATTCATGCTGGTGAACGGGGTGCTGATTCCGCTCAGCGCTTATTTAATGGAACGTTTTACGACGAGAACGCTGTTTATTTCCGCTATGGCGATTTTCGCTGTAGGAACAGTGATTTGCGGGGTCGGGACCAGCTTCTCGATGGTGTTGATCGGCCGTTTGTTCCAAGCGGGTGGCGCCGGGGTTTTGATGCCGCTGATGACCGTGGTGTTCCTGACGATATTCCCGATTGAAAAACGCGGGCAAGCGATGGGGATGATGGGGATTGCGATGGTTTTCGCTCCGGCGGTCGGACCTACGCTATCGGGATGGGTTATCCAGCATCAGTCCTGGCATGTCTTATTCTGGATTATTTTTCCTTTTGCCATCCTTTCCATACTCCTCGGGATTATTTTCCTGCGGAACGTGACCGAAGTGGCACGGCCGAAGCTGGACATGTTGTCGGTCATTTTGTCGACGTTGGGCTTTGGCGGCGTGCTGTACGGCTTCAGCGAAGCGGGCAGCACAAGCTGGGGCGAACCCGAGGTCATCATCGGTCTGGTCGTCGGCGTCGTGGCGTTGGCGTTGTTCCTGTGGCGTCAGCTCAAAGCGGAAACGCCGATGCTGGAGTTCCGGGTGTTTAGATACGATATGTTTTCCCTGACTACGGTGATCAATGTCGTCGTTACGATGGCGATGTACGCGGCCATGATCCTGCTGCCGATTTACCTGCAAAATATCCGTGGCTTCTCGCCGCTGGAATCCGGGCTGCTGCTGATGCCGGGCGCGATTCTGATGGGGATTATGTCGCCGATTACCGGGATGATTTTCGATAAAATCGGCGCCCGCTGGCTGGCCGTTGTCGGGCTGGCGATTACAGCGGTCACGACCTGGGAATTCAGCAACCTGACAGACAGGACGACTTACGCTCACTTGATTCTCATGTACACGGTGCGCATGTTCGGGATGTCCATGCTGATGATGCCGATTCAGACCGCCGGTTTAAACCAGCTGCCCGCAAGCTTGAACGCCCATGGCACGGCCATGGCCAATACGCTGCGGACGATTTCCGGCGCGCTTGGAACCGCGTTGCTCGTCACGATCATGTCCAGCCGGACGAAGGATCGGGCAACGGAGATGATAATGTCCGCGGGCATCAATCCACAGGACCCGGCGAACGCT
The DNA here is from genome assembly GCF_023715465.1 of Paenibacillus macerans. GTDB lineage: Bacteria > Bacillota > Bacilli > Paenibacillales > Paenibacillaceae > Fontibacillus > Fontibacillus macerans_A. The sequence continues at coordinate 737,007 of NZ_JAMBOE010000002.1, read as the reverse complement.
CAACAGGTCGCGCTCATTACCAAAGAAGCGACGATCAACGGCATCGACTTCGCTTTCGTGGTCGCTACGGGGATCACACTGGTGGCCTTTGTACTGTCTTTCTTCATCCGGAAAGTGCAGGTTGGCCCAGACGGCCGGAATCAAAACAAAAAAGAGCCTGGCATGAAGCACGCCAAGGCTTGAGATACGGGACGTTAAGAGCCGGCGCCGATCGTGGCGCCGGCTCTTTTTAGTCTGGCCGAAAAATCGGAATTCGGAATATGGAAAAAAATGCAGTCTTAGAAGGAGATTTGTATATAAATGTAGAAATATAACCATAGCGAACTCAGACAAGTTTTGAGACAATAATAGAGGTGTAAAATGAAAAAAGCAATTTTATTATTTTTTTTGAGTTTTATTTTCTCGTTCGTTCTATTGCCGCATGAAACCGATGCGAAAGCCGCGCAATCCAAGATTGTGCTGGATGGCCAGGAAATCGCTCTTCCGGAGAATGTGGAAGTTGCCAATATAGATAATAATGTAATGATCCCTATAAGAGTTGTGGCTGAAAATCTAAAATTTAATGTCAAGTGGGACCAAAAGACTCGGAACGTTAAAATCCAAAACGATTCGAATACGATATCTTTAAAAGTAGGTCAAAAAGAAGCGGAAGTCTCCAGTGAACAGGTCTTATTAAACGCAGCACCTTTGATGCAGAAAAATACGGTTCTAGTTCCTATACGTTTTGTTAGTGAACAAATGGGTCTCAAGGTAAGTTGGAATAATACCGACAAGATTGTGTATCTTACGAGTAATGGAGAAAATTCGATTCCGTCCGAAAAAAATACCGCTGACTCTTCGATACATATAAATGAAATCCATTTTAACGATAATCAGCTGGTTGTATCTATGGGCGGTCAAGTTACTCCAAACATATTTACACTGCAGGATCCTGAGAGAATTGTAATCGATTTGCCGAACACTGCATTTGCGGACACTTTTCAGCCATTAAATGCCGGCTTAAACGGGAAACTGGATGTAAGCGGATCTTCCCAGATAGCCGACATCAGATATTCGCTGTTTAATCAGGAGCCGGAACAAGTCCGGATCGTCGTTGAGTTAAAGGAAAGTCAAGAAATGCAATATAATTATGAATTTAATGAAGGCAATCTTATTGTTCATCTAGGCCTTTCGGAGAATGCCTCCGATTTTACCGATCCTTCTGCTCCTTTTAATCCTGTAGGTCCTGTTGATCCGGTTGATCCTGTTGTTAACCCAGGACTTAAAACAGTGGTGATTGACCCGGGACATGGCGGCAGCGATCCGGGGACAACCAGCTTCAGCAATAGACATGAAAAGGAATTTAATCTGGCGTTAGCTTTGAAGGTCCAGGAACTCCTTTTAAAAGAGCCGGAAATTAATCTTGTTATGACACGTGAAAGCGATGTTTACCCCACCCGTACAGAGCGTGTGGAGTTGGCCAATGCATTAAATGCCGACATTTTTGTCTCGATTCATGGCAATAGCGTCCTCTCCTCACCGCAAACGACCGGGACGGAAACCTATTATTATCAGCGAAGCAGCAGCAAAGAATTAGCGGATACCATTCATAAGCGGTTAGTGGAAGCCATGGGTTTAAAAGACCGCGGAGTGAAAAACGGTAATTTTCAAGTCATCAGAGAGACCCATATGGCGGCGGTTCTTTTAGAGGTCGGTTTTCTTAGCAACCCATCCGATGAGGAAGCGATGTTTTCCGATGAAATGCAATATAAGGCGGCTCAAGCTATTGTGGATGGCATAAAAGAATATTTGGAATCGTCCAGCGAGGGGCAGCATACTAGCTGGTGAAAAAAGCAGGAAAGGGGTATTGATTACCCCTTCCCTGCTTTTTTATTTGCCCAATACTACTTCAACCCGGTGCACGCCGCCGTCGCCGGCCGGGGCGATGACGTTGCCCTGAATCGGCTGGCCGTCCACAGTGATGCTGGCCACGCCTTTTTCCACGTGATTCGGGTTGCTGATCCGGATCATGAAGGTATCCCCGCGGAAGGCGCGGGTGATTTCATACCCGTCCCAAGCTGACGGAATGCAAGGATCTACCTTGAGGCCGTTAAAATCGGCCTGAATGCCGAGGATCGCCTGCGTGATCGCAACGTAGTTCCAGGCGGCCGTGCCGGTCAGCCAGGAGTTTTTCGCTTCGCCGTGACGGACTGCATCTTTACCGGCGATCATTTGCGAGTATACGTAAGGCTCCATGCGGTGGATTTCGCTGATATCCTCCAGGTAAGCCGGAGCGATCTTCGCGTATACCTCAAACGCCCGGTTGCCGTGTCCGAGTACGGTTTCGGCGATCATGATCCACGGGTTGTTGTGGCAGAAAATCCCGGCATTTTCTTTATAGCCCGGCGGATAGGTCGAAATTTCTCCGAGGTTCAGATAGTATTTGGAATACGGCGGCTGTTGCAGCACGATACCGTATTTGGTATCGAGACGCTCGGCTACGGAGACGAGCGCTTTCTCGGCCAGACCTTCCCGGGCGCCGATCCCAGCCATGACACATATGCCTTGCGGTTCGATGAAAATTTGCCCTTCCGCGTTCTCTTTGCTGCCGATCTTTTGACCGTAGTGATCGTAGGCGCGCAGGAACCAATCGCCGTCGAAGCCGTGTTCGAGCGTGGTCTTCCGCATTTTTTCCACATGTGCTTCCGCCTCGGCCGCTGCGGATTCAAGCCCGCGTATCCGGCACACCTCGGCGAAATCGGGGCCAACGAACACGAACAATCCGGCGATGAACACGGATTCGGCCACCCGGCCTTCGATATTGGCCGTCGTTTGGAACGATTCGCCCGGCTCTTTGGAGAAGCAGTTCAGGTTCAGGCAGTCGTTCCAGTCCGCGCGCCCGATCAGCGGCAGCCCGTGCGGCCCGAGATTTTCCACGACATGGTAGAAGGAGCGCTTCAAATGCTCGAACAGGGTGGCGGTGTTGTCCGGGTTGCTGTCGAACGGAACCTGCTCGTCAAGGATGCTCAGATCGCCGGTTTCTTTAATGTAAGCGACCGTGCCGAGAATAAGCCAGAGCGGATCGTCGTTAAAGCCGCTGCCGACTTCGTTGTTGCCCTTTTTGGTGAGCGGTTGATATTGGTGATAGGCGCTGCCGTTCTCGAATTGGGTGGCGGCGATGTCGAGAATCCGTTCGCGGGCCCGCTCCGGAATCTGGTGCACAAACCCGAGCAAATCCTGGTTCGAATCGCGGAAGCCCATGCCGCGGCCGATCCCTGACTCAAAATAGGACGCCGAACGTGACATGTTGAACGTAACCATACACTGGTACGGGTTCCAGATGTTGACCATCCGGTTCAGCTTGTCATCACCGCTCTGGATTTGGTATTTGGAGAGCAGGCCGTCCCAATAAGCCGCCAGCTCCGCCAGCGCCTTATCCACGTCGGCATCGGTGGCGAACCGCTCAATCATTTCCAGCGCCGGTTTTTTGTTGATGACGCCGGGAGCTTCCCATTTCTCTTCCTCGGGAACTTCCACATAGCCGAGGATGAACACAAGGCTTTGCTCCTCGCCGGGAGCGAGCTTCAGCACCACTTCATGGGAGCCGATCGGCGACCAGCCGCTGGCCACGGAGTTGGCAGCTTTGCCGGCCACGACAACTTGGGGTTCATGCAGGCCGTTGTACAGGCCGACAAACGCTTCGCGGTCGGTATCGAATCCGTCGATGTCCCGATTGACGGAGTAGAAGGCATAGTGGTTGCGGCGTTCGCGGTATTCCGTCTTGTGGTAAATGACCGAATCCAAAATTTCCACTTCGCCGGTGCTCAGGTTGCGCTGGAAGTTCGTCATGTCGTCCTGGGCGTTCCACAAGCAAAACTCGGCAAAAGAGAACAGGGATACCTTTTTCACCTGGGAGCCGGTGTTTTTCACTGTCAGACGATGCACTTCGCCATTGTAGCCGAGCGGCACGAACGCCAATTGGGTGACGGAAACGCCGCCGCGCTCGCCGGTGATCGAGGTGTAGCCAAGGCCGTGCCGGCATTCGTAAAAGTCCAGTTCGCGCTTCACCGGCATCCAGCCCGGCGTCCAAAAGTCGCCGTTGTCGTGGTCGCGGACATAATAGTAGCGGCCGCCGGTATCCAGCGGGATGTTGTTGTAACGGTAACGCGTCAAGCGGCGCAAACGGGCGTCCCGGTAAAACGAATAGCCACCGGCCGTATTGGAAATAAGTCCGAAAAATTGCTCATTGCCGAGGTAGTTAATCCAAGGATAAGGGGTCTGCGGCGTGTTAATCACATATTCTTTACGCTTGTCATCAAAAGCTCCGAATTTCATGGAAACAACACTCTCCTATCATTTGTGAACGCGCGTTTATTTCACTCGGCAAGCCGCCCGGCGGATAGGCTGCTTCCCGTATATGCAAGGGGAAGCGGTCCGCCGCAGCCGGATCAGCGGGCGGGCGGCTTGCAGGTGTCCCGGACCACCAGCCGGGTCGGGAAGCTGACCGTGCTGAACGCCGCCTCATCGGCTTCGCACAGCTCAATCACTTTTAATACTGCGGCTTTGGCCATTTCATCGACCGGGAGCCGGACGGAGGTCAGCTTGGGCGTAATCCGCGAAGCCAGCTGAGCATCGTCGAATCCGATGATCGACAGCTGGTCGGGAACGGCGATCCCGTGCTCGGCAAACGCTTCCATCGCGGCGATCGCCATGTCGTCGTTGGAGCAGAACAGGGCCGTCGGCAGTTCCTCTTGCTGCGCAAGTCGTTTCGCTTCGTGATAGGCGCTTTCCTTCAGAAATTCTCCCTCCAGAACAAAGTCATCGCGGAGCGGCAACCCGTGTTTTTGCAAGGTTCTCTCATAGGCCAAGTAGCGCTCGCGGCCAGAGTAGGTGTTCATGCTCCCTTTGATGATGCCGATGTCGCGGTGCCCCAGGCCGATCAGATATTCGATCGCTTCGGCCGTGCCTTCGTAGTCCATGGAGTTAATGACGGTGAGATGGTTTTTGTTCAGCCGCTCCGCCATAATTTCCGAAATGTCGTAATCGACCAGCACGAGCGGCGCTTTCTGATCGACCATTTCCCGCACCAGCTCGATGTCTTTTTGCGTGCCGACCAAAATGCCGCCGTCGATCCGCTTTTGCTGGAAAGCCTGCTTGACCTTTTGAAACTCGTCGCGCGAGTATACGGTATGTATCAGAACGTAAAACCCGCGGGCGTTCGCCGTATCGACGACCATGTCGACGATGGGGGCGAAGTAGCTGTTTTGATAGATCCGGCTGGCATTTTCCTGTTCGGTCATGCTGATCGCAAACAAGCCGATCGTATCCGTACGTTTCCCGGCCAGCGCCCTGGCAAAGCTGTTCGGCTCGTACTGGTGCTGCTTGATGACCCGGAGCACCTTGGCCCGCGTCGTCTCGGGAACGTTCGGATAATTGTTGATTACCCGTGATACGGTGCTGCGGGACACCCCGGCCAGTTTGGCTATGTCTTCACTGCGCATATTAGGTCCCCACTTTCATAAACGCGCGTTTATGAGGTTATTGTAAAGGATTGCCGCGAGATAATCAATGGTGAAAAAAAGGCGGCTAGTCTGCCGCCTAAGGAAGGTGTTCGAGGTATTCGCGGATCATCTTGAGCGCTTTGTCGGCGTTTGGCGTGTCCGCCCGCAGCGAGAAGATCATTTGCTGTTTCGCTAATGGCAGTTCGTCGGCCAAGGTGCTGCCTGTGACATCAATGCCGTATACATGCTCCTGACCGTCATCCTCGGATTTGGCTTTCAGGATCCGGTCATCGGTCAGCAGGGGCTTCAGTTCGGCCGCCTCCTTGTCAAGGCTGCGGAAGGCGCCGCCTCCGGAAAGCCAATCGAACGAGGCTTTGTCCGTAATATAAATATCCGGCGACGAGGTAGCAATGACGGCCAGCGCCTTTTGCTGATAGGCCATGTCCGCGCCGCCCATGCCCGAATCGCCTTGTCCCGGCAAGTACAACATCTCCAGCTCCAAGCGTTTGAAATCCGGAATTTGGGCGGTCATCGCCTGCGCCAGTGCGTCCGTACCGCCGTTCGCCTCATCGGTCAGGAAATTGCCGACCATAATGATGGACAAGTCGACAGGGGGGAGGGCGGCCAGTCTTTTTTGCTCCTCGCGGTGATCCAGGTATGCGTTAAGACCAAAAACGATAGCGATAATGGCTACGAGAGCGATAATGCAGTGCGTTTTGTAAACCCGGAAAAAATCGTCGATTTTCTCGGCGGTGCCGGCAAATTTCCCCCATTTCGCGTATCTTTGGCGGCTCATTTCCTCAACTTTGCTCCGCTCTTCCGCTTCGATAATTGTTTTGTAGGCTTTGATCTTGGCTTCGTATTCCTGCTCCAACCGGTCGTCCTGCTGGCGGGAACGGGATTTCCGCAGCAGAATGTCGAACGCTTTCTCGACGTCTTCGCGCGAAGCGTTTTCGGGGAGGCCCAATTGCTCATATGCTTGTTTTAAAATGTCTTTCTCCATCGCCTATCTCCTCTGATTTTGCTCTGAAATCCTGTCATTTTATTATATGGAAAGTAACGCTTACATTTATTATACTTTGTATTTGTAATGAAGGGAAATGAAGCTATGAATCGTTGGTATAGATAACTAATCGAGTGGAGTAAGGGGTATCCGACATCATGTTAGGTTACGCGAAAAGCAAGCCATCTGCGCGCCGCAAAGCTTCGCAGCAGCGCCGCAATCTGGCGATCGCCACCTGGGAGGGCGTGCCGTCAACGATCTTTCAAACGCTGCTGGGCGGCCAGTTTTTGACGGGGTATTTGCTCTATTTGGGAGCGACTTCGGCCCAAATCGGCTTTGTTTTGGCCATCACGACCTTTGTCAATATCGCGCAAATCGCCGTGGCCTATCTGATCCAACGGCTGGCGAGCCGCAAATGGGCGCTGGTGCTGTTTATTGCGCTGCACCGGATTTTGTGGGGGTGTACGGGGCTGGTCCCCTTTTTGTTCCCGCAGCCATATTGGGTCGCGGCGTTTATCGTTTTTTACGTGATCGCTTTTGTGTTCAATACGGTCGGGGGCATGCTCTGGAACTCGCTGATCAGCGATATCGTCCCGGCGCGGGTGCGGGGCAGGTATTTCGGAATCCGCAATACGTTCCTGAATGCGCTGGGGACGTTATTCATGTTTTTGGGCGGGATGCTGCTGGACCATTTTCCCGGGGCGCAAGGGTTTCTGTACTTGTATATCATCGTGTGGATCTGCATCACGGCCAATATCGTCATTTTTCTGTTTTATCCCGATGTGGCGTTCGAACGCTCGGCGGAAAGCAAGTTCCTGCCGATGTTTCGCAAGCCTTTGTCCGATGGGGCGTTCATGAAGTCGACGTTGTTTCTGGGCGGTTTTCTGTTTTTGCAAAACCTGGTGGTGCCGCTGTATTCTTACGTCATGCTCGAGCTGCTGCACATCAATTACCAGACGATATCGCTGCTTAGCGTGACGCAAACGGTATTTATGATGGCGAGCTTTTACGTATGGGGGAATTTAAACGCCCGTTACACTAACCGGCGCCTGCTGTTCTGGACGCTGCCGCTGATCGCGTGTTCGATTCTGATTTGGGGCGGCTTATCGTTTTTGCCGATGCTTCCGGTGCTGTTTTTGGCCCATATGGTTTTTGGCGTCGGCGTCGGCGGCTTCAACCAGCTTGCATTCAACTTTATGATCGGTGACACACCGAAACCGGAACGGCCGATGTATATGGCGATGTATTCCGCGATCACCGGGGTGGCTTCCTTTTTTGGGCCGCTGCTCGGCGGTCAGGTGCTGGGATGGATCGTGCACTGGCCGCAATGGATTCAGGTGTTCGGTATGCAGCTCGCCGTTGGGACGGGGATGATCCTGCTGGTCGTATCGCTTGGCCGCCGTATTTTGCGCGATGCTTCATAAATGCTGCAACATTCTGTGAGCAGGATAGATGACTTTTGTACGCGCTTTAGGTATATTACAATAAGGTGATCAGGAAAGGCTAATTATGGAAGGGAGAGTTGAAATGATGGCAGAAAAAACGGCTTATGAAGGAACTTATCAGGGAGAAAAAGCGGTGTGGCTTAAATTCGGACGGTATGAGGCGGTTATGCTGCCGGAAATCGGCGGCAATTTGATTGCGTTTCGCGATGTCGAAAGCGGTTACCGTTTTCTGCGCGAACCGGCGGAGGACGAGATGGAAAACTTCAAAAGCAATCCCGGCGTACACGGAATCCCTGTGCTGTTCCCGCCGAACCGGTACGAGGACGGCCTGTTCCCCTGGAAAGGCGAAGTGTATCGTTTTCCGGTAAATGAAGCTTCAACGGGCAATCACCTGCACGGCTTTTTACATACGACGCCTTGGCAGGTGGAAGATTTCGGGCACACGCCTTTGGAAAGCTATGTTTCGGTCAAAGTGACCGTTGACGAGCAGCACGATGTGTACCGGTATTTGCCGTTCAAGTTTACGGTAAGGCTGAAATATTCGCTGACTGGCGACGGCTTGTCGCAGCAGCTGTTTGTACGTAACGACGGGGAAAAGGAGATGCCTTGCCTGCTCGCTTTCCATACGGCGGTAAACGCTCCGTTTGCGCCGGGAGGCAACGCTAAGGATTACCGCGTCAAGTTAACGCTCGGCGAGCGTTGGCAGCTTAACGAACGGATGCTCCCGACCGGTTCGTTCCAGCCGCTTACCGGCGAGGAGAAGCAGATGCAGGGGGAAGGCATTTATCCGTTTTTCGCGTCGATGGACAATCATTACACCGCCCTGCCGCAAAACGGCAGAAACCGGATGGAGCTAACCGACACAAAACTTGGCGTCACTTTGGTGTACGATGTCGGAACGTCCTACAAGCAGTGGATGATTTGGAACAACGGGGCGAAGGAAGGATTTTTCTGTCCTGAACCGCAAATTAACCTGGTCAACGCTCCAAATGTCAAGCTGCCGAGCGAGGAAATTGGCTTGTTCAGTTTGAATGCCGGAGAAATTTGGGAGGAAACCGCCCGTTTTTACGTGAAATAGAAAGCAAGCTTAAACCGAGAAAAAGCAGCCCGCCGGCATCTGCAAAAGACGCCCAAACGAGGCTGCTTTTTCTTTGACCATTTGGCTCCGAAGGTATGCCGGCTTTAGTTGACCCCAGCGGTTACGTTACGCCTTGTGGATGGAATCAGCCGCTTCATTTGCCCCAGATTGCGTTTCGGCACATGGATCGTTTTGATGCCATGCCGCTCATCCCGAAAATAGACGACATTGTCCTGAATGTCCGAGACTTGGGATAAATTGACGTAACAGTTGGTGCTAATGCGGTAAAAGTTAGGGTCCGAGATCAGTTTCGAGGTCTGTTCGGCGGATAGTCTCTGTTTGATGCTGTAATTCCTGCCATGAAAGCAAACCAGTCCGTGAACTCCAATCTTGAAGAAATACGTGTCTTGGGGATCGAGCTCCTCATAGACGTTTTTTTCTTCCAGTCCGACATTCATCATACCAAATCCCCCTTTAGATGATGCTACGGAAGCGCTTACAGTATATCATATTTTTTAAATTTTGGGTAGGGAAAAGGGCGAAATGATAAAAATTTTGGGCATTTGCTGACCCGTGCAGTTAGGTCGCCGATGTTGAAGGAGGAAGGGGGACTGGACTTTTATGGCAAAGTGGGAAACAATAAAGAGAACGACAACTTTAGATTTTAATTAACCAGGAGGTATGTGAATTGTCACAGACACAACGTTTGCTGTTATTTGTAGGATCCTACGCCGAGACGGCGGATCCGGGAGTTTATGTATATGAACTGGACGCGTCTAGCGGTCAAATGAACCGGTTAAGCGCGGTTTCCGGACTCAAAAATCCGACGTTTGTCAGTGTCGATGAAGCCGATGGCCGCTTGTACGCCATTTCGGAAACCGTTTCGGAAGGGGAACGCGTCGGCGAGGCGACTGCTTTTGCCATCGATCCCGCCAAAGGGGAACTGCGCGAGCTGAACCGCACCCTGACGATTCGTCCGTCTTCTTCGCATATTCAGCTGGATCGGACAAACCGTTTTGCCGCGGTGTCGGGGTATCACGGCGGTAACGTCGGCCTCATCGATGTTCAGCCGGACGGCCTTGTTGGCAAGCTGACCGATGAGCGGCAGCACGAAGGGAAGGGAGCCGATCCGTCAAGACAGGACCGGCCGCATCCGCATTCGGTTATCTTCAGCCCGGACAACCGGTTTGCGCTGGTTGCCGATTTGGGACTGGATCTCATTGTGGTCTATGAGTTGGACGTCCAGGCCAAACGGCTGGTGCGTAAAGGTGAAGCGCACACGCCGCCGGGAGCGGGACCGCGCCATATGGCCTTCCATCCAAACGGGCGTTTCCTGTATTCCATCAATGAGGTGAATTCCTCGATTTCCGCTTTTTCTTATGATCCGGAATCCGGGCAGCTGGAGCTGCTGGATACGGTACCGACCCTGCCTGCCGGGTTTACCGCGGAGAACACGACGGCAGAGGTTGCCATTTCCAAGGACGGCCGTTATTTGTACGGCTCGAATCGCGGCCATGACAGCATCGTTCAGTTCGCCATCGATCCGTCCAGCGGCAAATTGACTTATGTGGAGCATGTATCCAGCGAAGGCGGACATCCTCGTCATTTTGCGCTGACGCCGGATGGTAAACATCTGATCGCGGCCAACCGCGACTCCAACAACCTGGCTTTGTTTACGGTGGATGGGGAAACCGGCCAACTGAAGTTCACCGGCCACACCGCCGAGGTGTCCAAGCCGGTTTGCGTGAAGCCGGTGTTTTTTAACCGGTAGGGAGCTAGCGGGTAAGCGGCAAAAAATCCAATAGAAGCTCCTCACACCGAACACAGGCCCGGCCCTGCTCGTTACTAGCGAGCAGGGCCGGTTTTGTTATACTAGGACTCGACCCAATAATCAGTACTTGACAGTCAAGCCGGCAACCGATTGTGCAATGCCTGAATGGCGTTGAAAGCTTGAGAAATGGGAAGGCCAGTGGGTTGGTCGGCAGATCAACATCCGCTGTCCGAGTGCTTTGCACGATTATCCCGTTTGATAAGGACGCAGAGAAGAAGATAAAGTCAGGAGAAGCAGACATGTTCGAGATCATTAGACAGGTTTGTGAGATGGATGCCCCCACTGAACGAAAGGGATAATCGTGCAAAGCAGCATGCAGGGGCACTAAGACACGAACGCTATAGACAGCCATCTCAGCCACTTACCTCAGCCGCCTCAGTCCGGCATAAATCATAATTTATTAGAAATAGCCGAAATCCTCGGTGCTTCGGCTCATGAAAGAAGGCAGAGTCATAAAAGGACGCCATCAGGCGTTTTTCTTATCTGCCTGATCATTCCTTAAGCAGACCGGATTCGCGGATTCCGGACCAAAGCTGCTGGAACTGCGGAATATCGAGCTGCTGTGCGGCATCGGACAAAGCGGTCTGCGGGTCGGGGTGCACCTCGACCATGACGCCGTCCGCCCCGGCAGCCAGCGCCGCTTTGGCGCAAGGCAGCAGGATGTCCTTCCGCCCGGTGGAATGGCTGACGTCGACCAAAACCGGGAGGTGCGTTTCCTGCTTAAGCAGCGGAACCGCGGAGATGTCGAGCGTGTTGCGCGTCCACTTCTCGTACGTGCGGATGCCGCGTTCGATCAGCATGACGCGGGTGTTGCCGCTTACCGCGATATATTCCGCGGCATGCACGAATTCCTCCAGCGTCGCGGAAATCCCGCGCTTGAGCAGCACCGGGATGCGCGCTTCGCCGGCGGCTTTGAGCAGCTCGAAATTTTGCATATTTCTCGCGCCGATCTGGATCACGTCAATATATTGTTCGGCCAACTCAATATGGGCCGGGTGGACGATTTCACTGATCGTGGCCAGCCCGAATTCATCAGCGACTTCCTTCAGCATTTTCAGCCCGTCGACGCCGAGCCCTTGGAAGTCGTAAGGGGAGGTTCGCGGCTTAAAAGCGCCGCCGCGCATGATTTTGACACCGGCGGCTTTCAAAGCGGCGGCGACCGTGCGCAGTTGCTCATATGACTCGACCGAGCACGGCCCGGCGATCATCACCTGCGTGCTTCCGCCGATGATATTGCCCTGGACGTCGATGACCGTATCCTCCGGCTGGTTTTTCCGGCTGACGATCAGTTGTCTGGTATGGTCCTCTTCCTGCAGGTTCAGCGAAGCTTTGAAAATTTCCTTGAAAATATGCTTGACCGCCGAATCCTTGAACGGGCCGGGGTTGCGGCGTGTCAACTCCTCCAGCATCGCTCTTTCGCGGACAGGGTCAAATTTGGGGACGCCTTGTTTTTCTTTGATTTCGCCGATTTCGCGGGCGACGGCGGCACGTTCGTTCAGCAGGCGCAGCAGCTCATCGTTGATGATGTCCAGTTTTTGGCGCAGTTTGTTTAATGCTTCACTCACATCGATCTCTCCTTTTTAAGATAGTTCAAAAATAAGTGCTAAATAAACAAAAAAAGCCGTCCATCAAGGGACGGAATACAGTCGATTCCGCGGTACCACCCCTGTTAGACAACTTTTGTGTTGCTCAGCTTCAGGCACGGATAACGGTGTGCGGCCGGGTCCTCCTACTGACCGGCAGCGCCGGAGGTTCAGAGGCCGACTCGGGAGCGAACTTCGGCGGGGCGTCTCCTGCGGGGTGCTTTCAGTCTGTGGCACCGCCGTCCCTGACAGGGCGTCTTTCGCTTACTTTTCTCCTTCATTGTCGCTTTTACGTTTTACGAAATTATATGCCGAACCATTAAGAGATGCAATGAGACGGGGCAACGCATCAAAACTTTGAAACTGCGGCACGATAAAGCATAAAATCCGGATGTCCAAAAATTTTACAATGAATTTACCAAATTTTTAGGCATATACATTTGCAAAGTAGCATAGCCTCGCTTAAGATTAACGTCAGAGGTTTTTTTTAGTTTTCTATCCGAACGACGAAGGAGCAGGTAGCCGATAATGACGTTTTTTAGGGAGCTTTTTCAAATGGCGGGATTCCGCAGAGCGCTGGCTCTGCTGTTTGTCGTCCTTGTGCTGTATTTTGCCCGCAGCATGCTTAATATGCTTTTGATCACTTTTATCCTCACTTATTTGATCAATCGGCTGCACAATTTTATCAGCCGCAACGTGGCGAAGGTCATCCGCATCAATCGGGCCGTGACCCTGGTGTTCATTTATGTCGTCATGATCTCGCTTTTGGGCGTCGCACTGTATTACTATTTGCCGGTATTTACCGTGGAATTGACCGATCTGGTCAACCAGGTCATGTCCTTTTATGCGAATCCGCCCGAATTTCCGGATAACACGATCCTGAATTACGTTGTGGAATATTTGAAGGACTTCGATTTGACCGCTTACATCCATAACGGGGTTGATTTTCTGCTCAACACGTTGTCGGATATCGGCAAATGGAGCCTGAATTTATTTATCGCGATCATCCTCAGCTTATTCTTCCTGCTGGAGAAAGAAAAAGTGTTGAGATTTACGATAAAATTCAGGGGAAGCAAAATCGGAGGGCTGTTCAAGGAACTGGAGTATTTCGGCAAAAAATTCGTGCAGTCCTTCGGGAAAGTGATCGAAGTGCAATTTTTGATCGCCCTCGTCAACAGTATCCTGTCGACGATATTTTTGTGGATTTTCGGGTTCCCGAATTTGTTTGCCCTGGCGATTATGATTTTCCTACTCGGTTTGGTCCCGGTTATGGGCGTGATCGTATCGCTGGTTCCGTTGTGCGCGATCGCCTTTAAAATCGGCGGGGTGGTCAAAATCATCTACGTGCTCGTGATGGTGGCCGTGGTGCATGCGGTGGAAACTTATTTCCTCAATCCGAAATTCATGTCCAGCAAAACGCATCTGCCGATTTTTTACACGTTTATGATTTTGCTCGTTTCCGAGCACTTTTTGGGCGTCTGGGGATTGATTGTTGGGGTGCCGATTTTCATGTTCCTGCTCGATATTATGGAGGTGCCGGTCGGAAAAACGCCGCGTAAGCCAAGGCTGCCGGAGCCGGTCAAGGAGAAGTAATCCGCGCTGGGGATTTGAGAACCGCTGGATGATGTGTCCAGCGGTTTTCTATCGCATTCCTTTAGGCTTAATTTTTCCACTTCACTTGGTTGTTCTGATAGTCTGCCGCGGGATGTCCCCCGGGCATCCGGTCTTTCCAGGAACGGTTGATCGCCTTCTTCAGCTTTTCCGGGAGCTGTGCTTTGATGCTGTCCGCTTTCTCCCGGTCAAGTTTGCCTTCGGCGACCGCTTGGTCAATGTTCCGGTTTGCGGTCTCCGTCAGTTTTTTCAGATACTCTTTCTCGCTCCAGCCCTTTTGCGCTTGAACGACCTCGAGGAGCGTTTTGCCTTGTTTGAGCTGCTCCACCAGCGCTTTCGGTTCCATGCCCAGCATCTCGGCCGTTTCCTTGACGATATGGCCGCCGCGCAAATGGCCGTGATGGCGGTGGAACTTTGATTCGTTTTGCGCAGGGCTCGGGGTCTCCTGCGTTTGGCCCGCAGGGGCTGCGGTCCCTTCCGCATACACGGGGATGGCCGCCGCCGTGAGGCTGAAGCCCAACAGGACCGCAAGGGCACCTTTCATCACAAAAGGTTTTCGTTTTTGCTTAACCATAGACTTTCTTCACCTCTTCGTTTAGAATAATTTGGTCCTTGCCTCCATCAGTCTTGACCAAAAACGCGTCAAGTATCTTAATGGAAGCTTAATATTTCTTAAATTTCCGCTTAAAATATACGAAATGTTGTTGATCATGGGGGGAATCATCCGTGACATTTGGTCCAAGAATGCTCAAAACGGGCATCGCCGTAACGCTGGCTTTATATATCGGCGTGCTGCTTGATCTGTCATCTCCCGTCATCGCGGCGATCGCGGCGATTTTTGCCATGCAGCCGACAATTTACCGCTCCTGGCGTTATTTGATCGACCAACTGCAAACGAATACGCTGGGCGCCGTTTTGGCGATGCTGGGCGGGATGCTGTTTTCCAATGAACCGATTGCCGTCGGATTAATCTGTATTCTGGTCATCATGATTTGTTTGAAGCTCAAAATGGGGGACACAATAGGCTTGACGCTGGTGACGGTAGTTTCGGTTATGGAAGCTTCAGGGCAGTGGGAGTTTGCGCTGAACCGTTTTTCGCTGAGCATGATCGGCATCCTATCGGCGTTTATAATCAACATTCTCGTTCTTCCGCCCAAACCGAAAGTGCAGTTCGAACAGCAGGTCCGGCAAACATTCGACCAGTTGTCGCTGTTGCTCCGGACGGCGATTTCCGATGAAATGAAGGAGACGGTGTTCCGCAGCGAAAAAAGGGCGCTGGAGGATACGATCGGTTCGCTTACGGACAAGTATAAGCTGATGGAAGAGGAGAAAAACAAACTGCGCAAGCCGAAGTTCAGCGACAATCGTGGGTTGGTCGTCTACAAACAGATGCTCAGCGCCTTGCGCAAAGGTTCTGAGGTGCTGAACGCGGTGGACCAGCATTATTTTCAGGCCGTCCGTTCCCCGGAGCTGAACCGGGAATTCGACGAGCATTTGGAGAAGCTGACCAAGTTTCACGAGCATATCATGTTGAAATTCGATGATAAGCTAAAGGCCAATTACGGGGAGGCGATGCAGTTCGAACAGGAAAACGACGCGTTTTTGCGGCGGATGCTGGATCGGTATGCGGCGGAGCGGACCGGGGTATTGCGGTTGTCAATCGTTTCGGCGGAAATGTACGAATACGGGCATCAGCTGGAAAGGCTGAACAGGCTGGCGGATCATACCGGTGCGGCTGCAGCTGCGGAGGAATGAGTCCCTTAAAGAGGTAGTTCAAAAGGCCATCTTTTGATCACGCATTTAAAGCCACGCGTTTAAAGCAGAAAAAGTCCTGCCAAAGCGGCAGGACTTTCATGACGGAAAAAATAATACATAGATTGAAAATTAAGGGCAAAGTTGATACAATAAAAAGCGGACTGCAAATAGATGAATATAAAAATGTTCATCCCTTTTGATTATATCACGTGTTTATTTGATTGTCAATAGTCTGAACGTAAACCAAGGGAGCGATTGAATTGGACAATAAAGACCAGGCTTGGCTTGAAGAGCAGCGCCGCGTAGAGTATGTCGCCGACCAAATCGACGCCAGAATCCGCAAACTTGAGCGGGAGGTCGGTGCGGTTCGCGGGGATGTCGTTACCATGCGCAAAGATTTTTGGGATGAAGTGACCGTCAATTTCAGCGAGGCTGATGACGTGGGCGAAACGTCCACCAGCCTCCGGCAGCAATCCCAGGTGCTTGCGGAGCGGGAAAAAAGCCACCTGCACGCTTCCACCATGCTCGGAAAAATGAAACGGCTGAAAGAGTCTCCTTATTTCGGACGGATCGATTTCGCCGAAGCAGGAGAAGCCGCGGCCGAGGCGATCTATTTGGGCATCGCCTCCCTGCTGGAAGACGGAGACGAGCAGTTTCTTGTTTACGATTGGCGGGCGCCGATCTCCAACCTGTATTATGACAGCGTGCCCGGGCCGGCTTCCTATGAAACTCCCTCCGGCACCATATCGGGTGAGATGACGCTTAAACGGCAGTATGTCATTCGCGGGCGCGAACTAAGTCTCATGTTCGACACTGGCGTGACGATCGGGGATGAACTGCTGCAGCAGGTGCTTGGCCGCAGCTCCGATGCGCAGATGAAAAGCATCGTTGCCACGATCCAGCGCGAGCAAAACCTTATCATCCGCAACGACCGCAGCCGGATGCTGATCGTGCAGGGAGCCGCGGGCAGCGGCAAAACGTCGGCCGCTTTGCAGCGCGTCGCCTATTTGCTGTATAAGCATCGCGACGTGCTGCAGGCGGATCAGATGATATTGTTTTCCCCGAATCCGATGTTTAACAGCTATGTATCGACCGTGCTTCCCGAGCTTGGGGAAGAGAACATGCAGCAAACGACGTTCCAGGAATACCTTGAGCACCGGCTGGGCCGGGATTTTCAGCTTGAGGATCCGTTCGTGCAGATCGAATACGTCCTGTCTGCCAGGGAAGACGAGGCTTATCAAGCGCGGATCAACGGGATCCGCTTCAAATCGTCCGTTCAATACCTGGAGGCGATCGCCCGCTACAAGGAGCTGTTGGAGAAGAAAGAAATGAAATTCAAGCCGCTGCGGTTTCAAGGCCGCGAGGTGATCAGTGCGGAAGCGATTGCGGCGCAATTTTACGGTTACGAACCGGCGATCCGGCTCGCCAACCGCTGCGAGTTGTTGAAGGAGTGGCTGCTTAAAGAGCTGGCCGCTTTCGGCAAAAACGAGCTGGATCAGCCCTGGGTCGAGGAACAGATCCAACTGCTGGACACCGAGGACTATCAACGCGCTTACCAGCGGATGCGGCGCAAGAATCAAGGCAAAGGAGATTCCTTCAGCGACTACGAGGACGAAAAAACGATTTTGGCCAAAATGGTCGTGAGCGAACGGCTGAAGCCGCTGCGTAAATGGGTGAAATCGCTGCGCTTCGTCGATGTGACCCGGCTGTATACACAGTTGTTCAGCGATGTTTCGTTGTTCCGTGAAGTGCACCCGGGGGCTTTGCCGGAGCGTTGGGATGAAATTTGCTCCCAGACGCTGCAGAAAATCGCCGAAGGGGAGCTGTTTTACGAGGACATCACACCGCTATTGTACCTGAAGGAGCTGCTTCTGGGCTTTAGATCCAATACGTCCATTCGCCATGTGATCATTGACGAGGCTCAGGACTATTCCGCTTTTCAGCTGTTTTTCCTGAAACGGCTGTTCCCGCGGGCAAAAATCACGGCTTTGGGCGATTTCAACCAGGCGATCTACGCGCACGGCTCCGTGCTGCAGGAATCCGGTCTTTTGGTGGACCTGTACGGTCCGGAGGAAACCGAGGTCATTTCGCTGACGCGCAGCTACCGTTCCACCAAGGAGATCGTCGAATTCACGCGGGGCATGGTTCCGGGCGGGGAGCATATCGTACCGTTTAACCGGAGCGGGGAGCGTCCGCGCGTAACGGTTCTGGACAACCGGGAAGGGCTGCTCCGGGTTATCTCGGAGAACCTGAAGCGCCTGGCGGAAGAAGGATACGAGTCGGTGGCGGTCATTTGCAAAACGGCCGAGCAGAGCGCAGAGGTGCAGCGGGCGCTGGAGCCGCTATTGCCTGCGCCGCCGAAGCTGGTGAAGAAAACGACGCTTGGCTTTGAAAAAGGGGTGCAGGTGATCCCCGCCTATTTGGCCAAAGGGGTCGAATTCGACGCCGTACTGATCTATGACGCCTCGGCGGACCAGTATTCCCGGGAAAGCGAGCGGAAGCTGTTCTACACGGCCTGTACGCGGGCGATGCACCTGCTTTATATTTACTCGCTCGGCGAGCCTAGCCCGTTTGTCACCGGCCAGGACGCCGCCCTCTACGTGAGCGAACGGCAGCCTGTCTGAAGCCGGATTAGCGGTTTACGAAAGCGAAATAGCGATCGTGCGAATCAAACGGACAACCAAGCTATTTAAGTTGAAATTATGGAATGGAACGGGGAAGGCTGCCTCTTCGGTTCGATCAGTAGTTCAACTTTTTTAGCTTTCGGTTGTCTGTTTTTTTCGTTAGCGAATTCATAGTTCTGTAACAATAGATTGCAAATAAAATCTTGCGTAAGGAAATAAAACGGATACAATATAATGGTAACGTGAACATTTGAGGAATGAGATGATCATATTGCCGGCAATTATGTGATTTTTTTCTCACCAGCTCTGCGCGCAGACCTTTTTTTTGAAGTGAATTGTTCACGTTAACAATACTTGCGGGAGGATACGGATGTGGTAAAGAAATTTATGGATGAGAACTTTCTTCTCTCCACCGAAACAGCCGTACGGTTATACCACGATTGGGCCAAGGACATGCCGATTATCGATTACCATTGCCACTTGAGCCCTCAGGAAATTTATGAGAACAAGCAGTTTGCCAATATTACTGAAGCCTGGCTTTACGGCGACCATTACAAATGGAGAGTGATGCGCGCGAACGGCGTGGACGAAGAGTGTATCACCGGCGCGGCCAGCGATTACGACAAGTTTTTGGCTTGGGCCCGCACCGTGCCGACCTTAATCGGCAACCCGTTGTATCATTGGACGCATTTGGAGCTGCAGCGCTTTTTCGGGGTATACGAACTGCTTAGTGAAGAGACGGCTCCGCTGATTTGGGAAAAGGTGAACCGGCAACTGCAAGGCGAAGGGTTTGGGGCCCGAGATTTGATTGCGAAATCGAAGGTAGCCGTCGTTTGCACCACGGACGATCCGGCCGATTCGTTGGAATTCCATTTCAAGATCCGCGAGCTTGCCGGTTTTGAAACCGCTGTACTGCCAAGTTTCCGTCCGGATAAAGCGCTGGAGATCAAACGCGCGACGTTCTTGCCCTGGATCGAAAAGCTGTCCGGTGTAAGCGGGGAAACGATCGCCGATTACGACGGGCTGCTTAAAGCGCTGGAAGCGCGGATTCGCTTCTTCCATTCGGCTGGCGGCCGGGTATCCGACCATGCGATCGATGTGCTTGCGTATAAGGAAGCGACCCGTGAGGAAGCCTCCGCCATATTCGCCAAGGCGCTCCGGGGAGAAGAAATTACGTCCGAAGAGGAAGCGATGTACAAATCGCACACTTTGCGTTATATGAGCAAGCTTTATGCAGAACTCGGCTGGGCGATGCAGCTGCACATTCACGCGCTGCGCAACAACAATACGAGCATGTTTAACCACCTTGGGCCGGATACGGGATACGATTCCATCAATGACGGGGCGATTGCCAAGCCGCTTGCGGCCTTGCTGGACGGACTCGAGCGTGAAGGCGCGCTTCCCAAGACGATTCTGTATTCTCTGAATCCGAATGATTACCCGGTTCTTGCCAGTGTGATGGGCAGCTTCCAGGCGTCCGGCATACCCGGAAAAATGCAGCTTGGGACAGCATGGTGGTTCAACGATCATATCGACGGGATGACCGAACAGATGAAAACGCTGGCGAATTTGGGCGTATTGTCCGCTTTTGTCGGAATGCTTACAGACTCACGCAGTTTTTTGTCGTATACTCGGCATGAATACTTCCGCAGATTGTTGTGCGCGGTGCTCGGAAACTGGGTGGAGCACGGAGAAGCGCCGGATGATATGAAGCTGCTCGGCAAAATGGTGCAAAATATTTGCTACGAAAACGCCAAGCGCTACTTTGCTTTTCCGGCCATGGCAACGTTCCCGGGTTAAGCACGGCGGTTCGAAGCCTTTTGCCGCTATCTTTTGCCTAAAAAGTGAATACCGCAAAAGAAGGGCAAAAGGCTGCGATATGTCGAAGAAACCGGAAAATACCGCTCATTGTAAATTTACAAGTGAATATTTTCACAAAATTTTTCACATAAATAGAAAGAAGGATAGCATATGGGAGTGGCTGTTACTGAACAAGCAAAAACCCTGAACAACACAGGGAGCCCAAATCAGGGCATTGGATTAAAGGAGAAAATCTCCTACGGTTTGGGCGACTTTGGAAACGGATTCATGTTTGACCTCGGACAATTGTACTTGCTGAAATACTTTACCGACGTCGCGGGCATATCCTCGCAAGCGGCGGCGGGCATCTTCCTGGTGAGCAAATTGTTCGCAGCTTTTGTTGATCCGATCGTTGGTTCTTCGATTGATTACCGCAAAAAAATCGGCCCCCGGGGCAAGTTCAGACCGTTTTTGCTGTATGGAAGTTTCGTGCTTGCCGTGCTGACGGTTCTAACGTTTATTAGCCCGGGACTATCTTCCGGCGGCAATTTGTTTTATGCATACGCTTCTTATATGATCTGGGGCATCGGTTATTCTTTCGTAAATATTCCTTACGGTTCTTTGGGGGCGGCCATTACGCAGGACACCAAAGAACGGGCGTCGTTGTCCTCGTTCCGGCAGGCCGGCTCGCTGGGTGCTTTGTTTGTGACTAGCGTTATCGTCATGCCGCTGATCGTCCGCTTCCCGAACGAAAAAATCGGGTACCCGGTTGTGATGGGGCTCATGTCCGCCATCGGCATCGTAGCCTTCTTCTTTTGCTACCGCGGGACAAAGGAGCGGATTGTGAAGCAGGAAGCTCCGCGGGAAAAGCTGACTTTTATGACGATTGTCCGTACCTTCATATCCAATAAACCGCTGCTGGTTTTGGTGCTCATGACGATTTTTACAATTTCCGCCTACAACCTGAAATCGGCGATGCTGGTGTATTTCGCGGAATACAACCTGGGCAATGTGGAACTCATGGCGTATATGAACTTCATTATCATCGGCTCTTCCTTTATCGGCGTGCTTTTCCTGCCGAAGCTGGTTGCCAAATTCGGCAAGAAGAAAACGGCTTTGATTGGGATGGTCATCAGCGTTGCCGCCGATCTGCTGAACTTCTTTATGCCGTCCAATGTGGTGCTTTTTACGGTGCTCGCAAGCATCGCTTTTATCGGCATCAGCATTCCGAACGGCGTAACCTGGGCCTTCGTCTCCGACATTATCGATTACGGGGAATGGGTGTCCGGCGAACGCAAAGAGGGAACAACCTACTCGCTGTTTAATTTCTCGCGCAAGCTGGCGCAGTCGCTCTCCGGGTTCCTTTCCGGGATCGGCCTTTGGCTGGTGGGGTATGTCCCCAATGTAGCCCAGAAGTCAGGCACTTTAGTCGGAATCAAGGGTCTGCTGCTGCTTTATCCGGCTGTGGCTTTGACGCTGGCGGCGCTTGTCATCGGTTACATGTATAAGCTGACGGACAAAAAACACGAGCAGATCGTTCAGGAGCTGCAAGCGGCCAACAAATAAGAAAAATGTGTGAATGTGTTCCCCAAGTCTTATGAGGCGTTTATCTGCTTGCCCGGGTTATGCTATTGTTAAAAGAAAATACGGCAAGTACAGGATGCTGATAAGAGAGGGCTCATTCGGATGACAGTAACGATCAAAGATCTCGCCAAGCTGGCGAACGTATCCCATACAACGGTATCCCGGGCTTTGAACAACAGCCCGTTCATCAAGGAAGAAACCAAACGTAAAATTATGGAACTTGCGGCGCAAATGAACTATACGCCAAACGTCAACGCCAAAAGCCTGGTGATGCAGCGGTCGTACACGAT
Source organism: Paenibacillus macerans (assembly GCF_023715465.1). GTDB lineage: Bacteria > Bacillota > Bacilli > Paenibacillales > Paenibacillaceae > Fontibacillus > Fontibacillus macerans_A. The sequence goes on along the minus strand of NZ_JAMBOE010000002.1, from coordinate 714,923 downwards.
CGGTTTGTTTTTTACCAGTCTGAAAAGAGGGACCTCCTCGAGCTTTTTTGCCGACGCCATGAGCGGGGTCAACCGGGTCATCGATGTCGAATACAATTTGTTCACGCGCGGCATTGAAGACTACGAGGATTATTCCTCGATTCACCGCAAACGGTTTGACGGCATTATCGTGATGAGCCAGAGCGAATCCGATAACGCGTTTATTTACCATGTGCTGCAGCAGGAGATTCCGCTCGTGGTCCTGAACCGTCAAGTGGCAGATTCGCGGATTATCAATATTTTGTCGGATGACAAGGAAGGAGCGTACGCGGCGGGAAAACATCTGATCGCCGAGGGCCATACGCGCATCGCCATGATTGAAGGGGTCGAGGGCTTTAAGTCGACGCAGCAAAGAAGGGAAGGGCTGCTGAACGCATTGATCGACAGCGGCATTCCGATTGTCGGCGGTTATTTTGTGCATGGGCGCTATGATATGGAAAGCGGGTTCCAGGCCATGCAGGATTTGCTTAAGCTTGAGCAGCCTCCCACTGCCGTCTTCTGCGCCAATGACGATATGGCCATCGGTGCAATCAAAGCCGTTTTTGAGCAGGGCAAAAAGGTGCCGGAGGATGTCTCGGTGATCGGCTTTGACGATATTGAGTTTTCCCAGTTCACCACGCCGTCGCTGACCACCATTAAACGGCCGATCGAAGAGATCAGCGCCGAGGGCGCACGCAAGCTGCTGCAGCTGATCGACGATCCGTCGGCCGCGGGAGAGACGCTGTTCCTGAAGACGAAGCTGATGCGGAGGAACTCCACCGGGAAGCCGGCTGGGCTGTAGGGCGGCAGCAACTTGAGTCAGACCGGTTGCTTAAGGGTAGCCGGTCGCTTGATCGCCTATTTATTTTAACGTGTGCATATTTTATGAACTTATTAATAATTTGATTGATTTGTTTAAATATTTTGCTAATATGTTAACGTGTGCATAAATGAATTAACGAATTCAAATGATTAATAGTCTGATGCGATGGAGGAATTTTGTGATGAATCGATTAACGCAAACCATGGTGCCGAACCGCGCCGCTCGTCCGGAGAAAGTGCTGCAGTTTGGGGAAGGCAATTTTTTGCGGGCATTTGTCGATTGGCAGATCGACATCATGAACAAGCAAACCGGTTTTAACGGAAACGTAGTGATCGTCCAACCGCTTCCCGCGGGGCTGGCCGAGGCGCTGAACGAGCAGGACGGACTTTATACCGTTTATCTGGAGGGAATGAAGGAGGGGCGGGCTGTCCGGGAGCATTCGCTGATCGAAGCGGTGGCCCGGGGCATCAATCCTTATAATCAGTACGAGGCGTATGCCAAGCTGGCGGAAAATCCCGACCTGCGCTTTATCATCTCCAATACGACGGAGGCGGGGATAACATTTGTACCGTCGGACCGGCTGGAGGATCAGCCGCAATCCAGCTATCCCGGCAAGCTAACCGCTTTGCTGTACCGCCGTTTTCAATACTTTGGCGGCGACCGTTCCAAAGGCTTCATCATTATTCCTTGCGAGCTAATCGACCGCAACGGCGATGAACTGAAAGCGATTGTGCTGAAGTATGCCGAACTCTGGAACCTGGGCGCTGATTTTATAAGCTGGCTGCATGAAGCCAACACGTTTTGCTGCAGCTTGGTCGACCGGATTGTGCCGGGTTATCCCAAGGAGCGGATCGGGGAAATTACCGAAGAACTGAGGTATGAGGACCGGTTTGTCGTTGTGGGCGAGCAGTTCCATCTGTGGGTCATCGAGGGGCCGCAATGGATCAAAGAGGAATTTCCGGCGGAGCTTGCGGGACTGCAGGTGCTGGTGGTGGACGATATGGCTCCGTACCGGACCCGCAAAGTCAGAATACTGAACGGGGCGCATACCGCCTTAACCCCGGTGGCTTACCTTTACGGGCTGGAAACGGTGGGCGAAAGCGTCGATCACCCGATCGTGGGAAAATTCGTAGAGTCGCTGATCTATAACGAGATCATTCCTACGCTGGAGCTTCCGGAGGAAGAACTGCGGTCTTTTGCGGCGGCTGTGCTTGAACGGTTCCGCAATCCGTTTATCCGCCATTATTTAATGAGCATTGCGCTGAATTCCGTGTCCAAATTCAAAACCCGGGACCTGCCGACGTTGCTTACCTATGCTAAAGAGCAAGGGGAATTGCCGAGGAAGCTCACGTTTTCGTTCGCCGCGCTGCTGGCGTTCTACAAAGGAAAACGCGGCGGGGAGCCGATCGAGCTTGCCGACGATCAGGATGTGCTGGATCAATTTGCCGCCTTGTGGCAGGCTTGCGACGGTTCGCCTGAAGCCATTCGCCGCCTCGTGGTGGAGGTCCTTGCTTCCAAGGAACGCTGGGGCGCGGATTTGAACGAGGTGAGCGGGCTGACCGATCAACTGGCGGAAGATTTGTACCGCATCGAATCGGCAGGCATGGTGCGAGCGCTGGGCGATTTGCTCGGGACATCCGCCGCTGCCGATCGATGATGGGGAGGGCGCGCGAATGAAAGAGTTCATCCGGATTCAAGAGAGCGACAATGTGGCCGTTGCGCTGCGGGACTATACCGCCGGCGAAAAGATCAGCGTGGACGGGCGCGATATTGCTTTGACGGAAGCGATCGGACGGGGGCACAAGGTTGCGCTGACCCCGATCTTAAACGGCGAAAATGTGATCAAATACGGCTATCCGATCGGCCACGCCATCCGTGATATTGCCCCCGGCAGCCACGTGCACACGCATAACACGAAAACGAATTTGACGGGCGTGGAGGAATACAGGTACACCCCCAAACTCGCTTCCAATCCGTATTCCTGCGAAAACCGGACCTTTGAAGGGTACAAACGAAAGGACGGCAGCGTAGGTATCCGCAATGAGCTGTGGATCGTGCCGACCGTGGGTTGTGTTAACGGGGTGGCCGACCTGATTTTGTCCAATTTTATCCAGGAAGTCGGCTCGACCCTGCCGTTTGAGAACGCGCTTGTCCTGAAGCACAATTATGGTTGTTCACAGCTTGGTGACGATCATGTCCATACCCGGACGATGCTGGCCGATGCTGTGAAACATCCGAATGCCGGGGGCGTGCTGGTTCTGGGATTGGGCTGCGAAAACAACACGATGAACGAATTTAAAGAAGCTTTGGGCGATTACGATGCTTCCCGGGTAAAATTCCTCGTGTCCCAGGAAGTGTCCGATGAGGTGGGTGAAGGCGTGCGCCTGCTTAAGGAGATTTATGAGGCCGCGCGCAAGGACCGCCGGGAGAGCGTTCCACTGTCCGCGCTAAACATCGGACTGAAATGCGGGGGTTCCGACGGGCTGTCGGGCATTACGGCCAATCCGCTGCTGGGCCGCCTTTCGGATTATATGGCGGCGCAGGGCGGGACGACGGTGCTCACAGAGGTGCCGGAGATGTTTGGGGCGGAAACGATTTTGATGGAGCGTGCCGCCGATGAAGAAGTGTTCGGCAAGATCGTTCATCTGATCAATGACTTCAAGCAATATTTCCTCGATTACAAGCAGCCGGTATACGAGAATCCTTCGCCGGGCAACAAGGCGGGAGGCATTACGACACTGGAGGATAAATCGCTGGGCTGTACGCAGAAGTCGGGGATTTCTCAAGTCAATGATGTATTGCGGTACGGCGAACGCCTTAAAACAAAAGGCTTGAATTTGCTGAGCGCCCCCGGCAACGACCTGGTTGCGTCTTCGGCGCTGGCGGCTTCCGGATGCCAGATGGTGTTGTTTACGACCGGGCGCGGAACTCCGTTCGGCACATTTGTACCGACGGTGAAGGTGTCGACCAACTCGGCGCTGCATGGGGATAAGCCGCATTGGATCGATTACAACGCCGGCGTTCTGGTTGAGGATGGGGATCCGGATCAGGTGCTGGACGATTTCCTGAACTTTATTACGGATATCGCCAGCGGCAAGCGGGTCAATAACGAGAAAAACGGGTTTCGGGAGATTGCGATTTTCAAAAACGGAGTAACCCTTTAGCAGGTATAATTTCGCCGAAAATTAAGACACTAACCGGGTCGGTTATATACGTTATACGGAAGGACGGCGGACGACCTATGGTTAGCAAAAAAGGCGATTTGGTTGCGTTGGCTTCGATACCGCTCATCATGACGCTGGGGAATTCCATGTTGATCCCAATTTTGCCGGAAATTGCCCGTGCGCTCCGCGTCACTTCGTTTCAGGTCAGCATGCTGATTACGGTGTATGCGGTTGTCGCGATTTTGCTGATCCCCGTGGCCGGTTATCTGTCGGATAAGTTCGGCCGGAAAGCGGTCATCATCCCCAGCCTGATCCTGGCTGGAATCGGCGGCGCCGTTTCGGGCGTTGCCGATTGGTTTGCCGATGGCATCGCTGTGTATTGGCTGATTTTGGCCGGGCGTTTTTTGCAGGGTATCGGAGCTGCCGGAGCCTTTCCGATCGTGCTGCCGCTCGTCGGCGATTTGTTCGAAGACGAGGAGGAGGTTAGCCATAACCTGGGGATCATCGAAACCTCCAATACATTCGGCAAGGTGCTCAGCCCGATTCTCGGCGCGCTTTTGGGCGCCTGGATATGGTACGTGCCGCTGCTGGCGATTCCCGTGCTCTGCCTGATCTCATTGCTGCTCGTCCTGTTTTTGGTCAAAGAACCAAAAGAAAGGGAGAGAGCGAAACCGTTGCCCGAGTTTTTACGTGCGGTTAAGGAAGTGTTCAAACAGAAGGGGCGCTGGCTGTTTGCGATTTTCGCCATCGGCGGCATCTGCATGTTTTTGCTGTTTGGCGTGCTTTTTTACTTGTCGGAGCAGTTGGAAGTGAAGCACGGACTGAAAGGCGTGATCAAAGGTTTAGTGCTGGCCATTCCGCTCGCCGCGTTATGCCTCGCTTCGTATCTGACCGGGAAAAAGATCGGGAAAAACAAAATCCTCATGAAATGGCTGGGGGTGGCGGGTCTGGTGCTTGCGACGGCTGCCCTTTTCGGCATCGGATTTTTCAATAACATTTATTTCGTCATCGCTTGTCTTGTTGTTTGCGGCGGGGGGATCGGCATGGTGCTCCCCAGCCAGGACGCGCTGATTACCGAAGGCATCGGCAAGGAGATGCGCGGCACGATTACTTCCCTGTACAGCAGCATGCGTTTTATTGGGGTGTCGGCCGGGCCGCCGGTGATGTCGCTGCTGATGAAGCGGGGGCATATGACGATGTTTTTTGTCATCGCGGGGGTGTCTTTGGCGGGGATGCTGCTGCTTCTGCTGATGGTTAACCCCCATTCGGGGCGCGGCGGAGTCTCCCGGCCGAGAAAAGCGCCGCGGCCGCTGCATCAGGGTTAAACTCCATAGGATTCGCCTGCCTGGACAGTGGAGCGGGAGCTCCGCTGTTCTATTGTGCGGGCTTTTTTGGTATGATTAAAGGCGAGTCGCATGAATGAATGGACAGGTATTACATAAAGGCTTAGGCCATCATTTTTTTGGAGGGGAATCACATGAATGCAAAACAGGCGGCAGGGTACCGCGCGGCGGAGTGGGTTAAGAACGGGATGAAGGTAGGGCTTGGAACCGGCTCCACGGCCTACTATGCGATTGAGAAAATCGGTCAAATGGTCGCCGAAGGGCTGCGCATCCGCGCCATCGCCACTTCCAACGCTTCGGAGGAGCTTGCCGTAAAATATAATATTCCGCTGCTTCAGGCTGGTGAAGTTGATCGCTTGGACATCGCCATCGACGGGGCGGACGAGGTTGATCCCGGGCTTTCGCTGATCAAAGGCGGCGGCGGCGCGTTGCTGCGCGAGAAGCTGGTCGCCATCAACAGCGACCGGTTTATCGTGATTGCCGACAGCGGGAAAATCGTACCGCATCTCGGGCAGTTCAAGCTGCCGATCGAAATCGTGCCGTTTTGCTATGAATGGACGCTGAAACAACTGGAAAGACGCTACAGCATTCCGTTTGAGATGCGGATGCGGGGAAACGAGCGGTATGTCACCGACAACGGAAACTATATTGTCGACGCCGCATTCGGCAAAATTGAAAACCCGGCCGCATTGGCTGAGGAGTTAAAAGCGATGACCGGCGTCGTTGATCACGGTTTATTCGTCGGAATTGCCGATACGGTCGTTGTCGGCTACGATGACGGGCATACGGAAATCAAGGAGGCCGCATGTTCAAGCAAGTAAATTCGCGGGTGGACGAGCCGCAAATCCGCGAGCTGTTGGAATACGCCGCCGTTTTGGAACCTGAAGCACTAGAGGAAGCGTTAGGGGTGTACCGCTCCGGCGCGGGCCAACTATACGGTTATGAGGACGAAGGCGAAATCGTCGGGCTGATCGGTTTTCGGGTCAATGAATCTCGCGAGCTGGAAATCATTCATCTTGTCGTACGGCCCGAGAAACGGCAGCAGGGATATGGACGGGGAATGGTGCTGCTGGCATTGTCCCATGCCAACCCGGACAGCATCGCCGCGGACACGGACGAGGAGGAAGCCCAGTTTTTCCGCAGCATCGGCTTTCAAATCACCGGTCTTGGCGGCGGCCCTTACGGGGAAGAGCGCTTCCGCTGTGTGTACAACGTGGACGAGGAGAATGAGGAATAATTCTCGGAGAGCAATTATTGGGATTAGCTGCCGGGGCATTTGAGTGAAATTGAACTGCACTTTTACATCTCGTGGAAATGGATCAAGCCCAGTTAATTCATGTAGAGGAGTATAGACGGACAAGGTTTACAAATGACCGCTATTTCGAATATCAAAAGACCGCCGGAGCAGATTCCTCCGGCGGTCTTTATAATCCGGCCGTTTAGTTTAATGTGCTTCGTTTAATCAGGCTGCGCAGTGCCCATTTGCGTTCCTGCCGTTTTTTGTATTTCGGCAAACTGCGGTAAACGGCGATCGATTCGCTAAACGCCTGTCTGGCCTCCTCCTTGCGTCCTAGCGACTGATAAAGTCCGGCTAGCAAATAATAGGCTTCGCTGGAAGAGGATTGGATTTCCCCGAATTTGGCGGCGTAATCCAGCGCTTTTTGCGGATCTTTGTCGCGAAAAGCGGAGGCAAGCAGGAGATAGGGCTGTCCGTATTTGACGCGATCATTCAGGGAAAGCGCGCGCAGCATTTGTTCTTCACCTTCCTCGAGGCACCCCAACCCAAGTAGAGCGGCCCCCAGATCGCTCCAAAACTCGGCGGAGGTTTCCGAGGACGGCTTGACATCCTCAAGCAGGTTCCAGGCTTCGCGATATCGTTTCCGTTCCAACAGCAGACGGGCAAGTTCGCGTTTGGAAGAAACGTCGAACGGGCTTAGCACAAGCTGCTGCCGCAAGCGGGAAATGCTGCGGGAACGTTTGAAAGGCTTCGTTATGCTGGGGAAAATGCCGATAAATTGCCGATCCAGGAAGTAGACGATAAGGAGCAAAATCACGATGGCGATAATCGGATTCCCGGTCAACCAGGTTAAGGCAAAAAACAGAATGAACTTACTCATGAGTGTCCTCCAACCAATGAATTAATTTCCATTATAACACAGGGCGGGAGAACGCGAAAAAAGAACAAGCCGTCGCCCTGACGGCTTGTTCTTTGGGAAATTACTGAAATCCGCGCATATGGCCGCCGGAAGCGGTGGACGCGGAACCGGAGCCGGAGCTGGACGCACTTGGTGTACTGCCAATGCCGGACGCACTGGACATCGCGCTGCCCATGCCGCTGCCGGACGCTCCTGACATTCCACTGCCCATGCCGGAAGCAGAGGACATCCCGCTTCCAATGCCGGATGCGGAAATCGAGTGGCTGATGCCGGAGGAGCTGAAGCTTCCTGCACTCCCCGGATTGTAGCCGGATGCTCCGATATGCTGCACACCGTACGAGCTTTGGCCGATGCCGGATTGTCCGAGGCTTGCGCCGGCGTTCATCGAGTGGATGCTGTTTTCGAGTTGGCTGGCGATTTGGGCCACGCGCTGATAGGACTGCATCGCATTGTGATGTCCTTGCAGCGCGCTTTGAATCGACTGCGCCGCTCTGTGTTCACGCTGAGCCAGCTCTTCAAGCTGCAGCGCATTATGATGCTCCTGCTGCAGCATTTGCTGATACATCATCGTCGCTTGACGGGTTTGCTGCTCCAATTGTCGCATCATTTGCTCGATTTCACGGAGTTGCTGACTAACATTGCTGTACATGAAATGAGAATCCTCCTCTAAAGATATAGGTTGGTGATTGAACCAAAGTTAGGTTGCCCTGCCCGCGTAGCGATATGCATAAAGACGAGCTGCAGGGCCTTGCTAACAGAGATTTGAACCGCTGCGGCAAACGTAGTATGTTTTAAGAAGATAACGGAAAAGAAAGGTAAGGGAAGAAAAGAGGAGGGGAAAGAACATGTATCAATTAGTGCTTGTTAGACACGGTGAAAGCGAATGGAATAAATCCAACTTGTTTACCGGCTGGACCGACGTTGATTTATCCGAAAAAGGCGTCATGGAAGCAAAGGAAGCCGGGCAGCTGCTGAAACGGGAAAAATTCGAATTTGATGCCGGGTTCACCTCCTATTTGAAGCGTGCCATTAAAACGTTGGACTATATTCTTGATGAGATGAACCTGCTCTGGATTCCGGTCCGCAAATCCTGGCAGCTCAACGAGCGGCATTACGGAGCCCTTCAAGGGTTAAGCAAAGAAACGACCGCCCGTCAATATGGCGAGGAGCAGGTAATGAAGTGGCGGCGAAGTTATGATGTTCTCCCGCCCGCCCTTACCGCCGGAGATGAACGAAATCCGCACAATGACAGTAAATACCGCGATGTTCCTGAGCAATTTCTCCCGTTGACCGAAAGTCTGAAGGAGACGGGCGTTCGGGTCGAGGACTACTGGGAAAAGGAAATCGCCCCCCAAATCAAAGCTGGGAAAAAGGTCATCATTGCGGCCCATGGCAACAGTTTGCGGGCGCTCATCAAATATTTGGAGAATATAAGCAACGAAGCGATCGTCGATGTCAATATTCCGACAGGAACGCCGCTTGTTTATACGCTTGACGAGCACTTAAAACCCGTCGAAAAACATTATCTCGGAAGCGAAGGACGTACTTCGAGCAAAATTGAAACAGCGGCCAATCCTGACCGAATTCTCGAATAAAAGTCTTGCCCTATCGTACATAGAGGGTTTTGCCCTTGAGTACGATTTTTTTATGGGATGTCCTGCCTAGCGGTCTTTTCGGATAAATTAACCGCGATTCCTGGTCGTTAAGTCCCTGCTCAGATACCTAGGCCAGAATGAAGAGCTGGCAGAACCATGCACAAGGATAGGGAGGCTGCTGTTCTCCTCTTGAATCCATCTTTTAATTTACACATTTTTTATTGATTTATTTGTCCGATTCATTTCGCAGCGGCTTACATAAAATGAATTAAGTCTTGATCGAAGGGAGGGGTGTCACATGAAAGATGATCATAAAAAGGTTATTGTAGTGATTCTCAAACCCGGACAAACAGCAGTAGTTAAGTGTAAAAAGCACAAAAAGCATCACTGGTAGAAGTACATTTTTGTGGTGGACCTTATTTTGGATAAGGTTCACCACTTCCAAGGGGTTGTTTGAATGAAGTCCATACATAATTAAAAGTCGCTTGCAGCTGGAGCGGCTTATTTATTTTGCCGGAAAATAGCGATTCGATTATAATTGAGAGAATATGAAATGGAGATGACTATATGATTTTAAGAAAAAGAGTGGTATTAATCATGATATCCGTTACCATGGCGCTAGGTTTCAGTGTATCTGCGGCTGCTGCCGCCAAGGTCAATGTAACCGTACAGGTTGATGGGAAGACGATCTCTTTTCCGGATGCACAACCTTATTATGAAGATAATCGGGTAATGATCCCTTTGCGATTTGTTAGCGAGGCGCTTGGAGCGGATGTAGGGTTTAAGAAAACCGCTTCCGGAGCTATTGTGAATCAGACGGTGATTACATCTTTAGGCGATAAAAAAATGAGCATGAATATTAATAGCAAGCAAGTTGTGGTCGGAGAAACCGTCGTAACTTTGGATGTTCCCGCCCGGCTGCAGCAAGAGCGTACTTACGTGCCGCTGCGGTTTGTAAGCGAAGCGCTGGGGGCAAAAGTCGATTGGAATCAAAGCAAGAAGCTTGTGAGCATTAGCACAGGGAAAGAAGTGACCGATCCGGATCCTGTACCGGATGGAAACAACGTGTATAGTAGTGATTTTACCTGGAATGAAGGTTATACAAAATTGGCTAAAGCGCTGTTTGCAGACAATATGAAAGTAGCGAACGGCAAGCTGACGTTTACTTTGCCAAAGGAAGCGACTGCTGTCTATTCAACAGCAAAAGGAGCCAAAACCAGTTTGACCCCCGGAAAAACCTATACCTATCCGATCGGTGAGGGGCAGGGCTCCATATCCATTTCTCAAGATTACCCAGGCAGCGACAAGCAGGAAGGTTATGTAGTATTCCTCAACAGTAAAGAGAATGGGGATTTGGAAGAACTCTTCGGACAATACGATGATGCTATTGTGATTGTCGGCGGGAATAGTTCCGGCGCCCCGCTTTCCGAAGTTCAAAAGTTGGCGCAGGAACTGAAATAAATAATTTTGAAGCACAAAAAGCGGAAACTAAGATGTGAAATATGTCTGTATAGGTCATCTACAGCGAATATTAAGGATAAGAATGAAAACCAAGTAGAATTAAGAACAGCTTCTGTTAAAATATCCTTATATAGTCTGAAGGAGTGGAATGTATGGACAATGAATTAAAAGAAATGCTGCATTCGGTCATTCAGGAAGAATTAGTGCCTGTAAACGATAAGTTGAACCGTCTGGAAACTGAACAAGAGTTAATTAAGCAAACGGTTTTGGACCCTTCTTGAAAATCAGCACAAAATCATCGAACTGCTTTCCACCCGTTCCATTCAGCAGGAAGCAGAACTGAAAAGAATCAAGTAAATCGATCCGATGCGCTGGCATCGGATTTTCTTTTTTACTGGTGATTTCTTCAATGGCAAATACATTGTCACTAATCTAATTCTTTGAACAGAGTGCTGATTTTTAGGTTTTGGTTTTACTTGTAATAGTAAGAAGGGTGGTATAAACCTGTCGGTTCATAAAATTCGTCATGCGAATATTTGAAACCTGACTTCAATAACATTTTTTTAGAAGCTTCGTTATTGGGGTTGTGGCCTGCAAACAAGTTATCGACTTTCTTTATGTCGAAGGCATATTGAATAACAGCATTTACGGTTTCTGTTGCATAGCCGTTCCCCCAATGACTACTTCTAAGATGTATTCCAATCTCATAAATATTTTTTTCTGTGTCATACGGGCGTAGACCACAACAACCAATGAACTCTTCGTTTATTAGATTGAAAAGAGGCCAATATTGAACTTGGAATTCCTTTTGCGTATTAATTTCTTTATTCAATCTATCTTTAACTTGTTCGCGTGAAAGCAGGCCGTTTGCAGAGATGTATCTTGTGACATCGGGATCTCCCCAAAGCGTATATGCTAAGTCAATATCACTATTATCCCAGTGGGAAAAAGCTATACGGGAAGTTTTTAAAAAATACTTTCTCATAACCAATTACCTTCTTTCATATTTATTTTCTTTTTTAGATTAACATAATACCTCGAAAAATGACTGGTGGACGCTGAAAACCGAGTTTATCTCATGGGAAGAAGGACGGCCCGTTGGGATCAACTGCAAAAGTGCATCCTATTTTTCGCCAATAACCATTTTAAAGCGGTTGAAATGCAAAGTACATCTCATTTGAGATTATACGATAAAAGAGCAGCTTTTGACCGGAAATGAACTGCACTTTTACCTTCGTGAAAACCAACAAATTAGAACTAGTCCTAAAATCTGGGAATCTAATTGTCGATAATTAACATAAATCCGTATTGAGGGAGTGGTATTCTATGATTATTGGGAGAAAGTATATTTCTGGATTGATGGTTGTCTTTTATCTGTTGTTTTCAATGGTGACACCCGTATCAGCAGAGGGTTCTAAAAGTTCATCCTTAGCGTTTTCGATTCCTGCAAATACTTTTTGTGATCAGTCACATACCTTAGAGCTATCACTGAACATAACAAATTTAAGCAGTTCAAGCTCAAGCGTAAAATTAGAGCTAAACCGTTATGACGGTAGTTCATTTACAGAGGCAGGAACCTCCTATAATGGAGTTTCTTCTAGCCTTGTTCCAGGTGGGGATGTAACTTTATCCCCACTTGAAACAGCGGCATACCACGTCTCTTTTGGGAGTAAATTATCGAATTGCGAGGACAGACCTTTTTCCGGTGCGTTTGTTGCTGGGAGTGACGGTGCGGCATTCGTTGCATCAGGGTTTGTATCTGGTTCGCTTGGGAGTGTTCCGATCATAATCAATAATGGATCTCCTTGGCAGTATGGTGGAGGCGGTGGTGAAAATCACGATGAAAATGACGATACTCCTATAAATACTCCTATTGATGTTTGCAGTGTAGAAAATAACAATTCATTAATCCATGCAATGACTTCGAATAGCGATCAGTATGGGGTTGCTACTGCTAGCAGCTATGATACATATTATGATACTCAGCCGTTCCGTGCTTTCGACAACAGTTGTTCTCCTTGGGAAAGCGCAAATGGTGAAAAGTCAGGTTGGATTCAATACGAGTTTTTTGATGCAAAAGTAGTTAATAAATACTCGATTCGTATGAAGCAAAATGACCCGGCTCACGGTTTTCTACAATCACCGAACTCTTGGTTTTTTGAAGCCTATGGCGGGCAAGAATGGGTAGTGTTAGATTCTCAGAGCAATGTTAAGGATTGGGACCGGGATATTACCAAAGAGTTTTCGTTCCAGAACTCAACCCCGTACAATAAATATAGACTTAGAATAACCGCTAATAATGGGGGGAACTTGGTTAATATAAGTGAAATAGGCATGATGGGTCATTAGTATACGCCTAAAAGCACCTTCGGGTGCTTTTTCTTTTGCATATAATAAAAAATCGGGATCCTCTTGCGAGGGCCCCATCATGGGAGATATGAAAAATGGATGTTTGACGAGTGGTAAAAAAAGAGGAAAATCCTTAATTTATAAGGGTTTAAGCTAAGTTGTTGATAGGTGGTTTTTGGGCGTTTTTATAGATTTGGTCATCAACTGGTCATCAATGATGACATCAAGATTCGGCGCAGATTGTTGAATGTTTCAGCTGCAGCCCGGTCCGCTGGTTCAATCACATGGCCATAAATAGAAATTAAGAAACGCTTTTGGTACAATATTCACATAAAGTCTGAATCCGGTGCTGGTGCATCGGATTTTCTTTTTATATATGTTGCGCTACTGGTCGTTTAAGCGTTCAATTGAAAGTTAACTGTTACGTTTTTAGACCTGAAGTCTAAAAGGTTATAAATGTACCTCTGGTTGCCTGAAAATTAAATTTCCTTTATTGATTTAGGCTCAACACCAAAATCAGTGCTTGACAAAATAAAAGATGACGGAGATAGGGGGTGTTGTCTCTCCAAATCACTTTGCACGATTATCCCTCTGGTTCAGGAAGCCAAGTCACCCGATCAAACGGGATAATCGTGCAAAGCCTCTGGATAACGAGTCTCGCTCCAGACCACGGTCTGTTGCCGGCTTGACTGTCAAGCACTGATGATTAGGTTGAACCTTGATTTATATAAAATTCAGCTTAAACGGTGGGTTTGACTAGGTTAGATAACTGGCGCTTTTTTATGGATGGACGAAGAATAACAAGCACCATCAATTTATAAAAAAAGGACAAAAACCCTCGTAGAAAACCTTGCTACAAGGGCTTTTGTCCGGGCATCCCTTGCGGGATGCCCATCATGGGAGAGGAGAAACCGGACGAAGAGCTTATGGGGAAACGTAAGTCTTCTCCGCGGTTGTCTACGACATTTGGTGATGTCGATACTACAATTGTGTCCGGGATGTTCGATAATATACCTCGGCGGTGAAAAAAAGTTATGATCTTTTGGTTTTTCAATCTGCGGCGGATTGTGGTACGATATCGACAGGAATTTTCCAGGCATACATAAGGGTGTGAATATTCATGAGAGTTATTTCGGGCAGCGCCCGGGGCAGGGCGCTAAAGGCGGTCCCCGGCATGGGGACGCGGCCCACGACGGATAAAGTGAAGGAAGCGGTGTTCAGCATCATCGGTCCTTACTTTGAAGGAGGAACGGTGCTGGATTTGTTTGCCGGTACGGGAGGTCTCGGCATCGAAGCGTTAAGCCGCGGCATGGACAAGGCCGTATTCATCGACAAAGAGTACAAAAGCATCGAAACCGTCCGCGCCAATCTGAAAGCAACCGGCCTCACAGATCAGGCCGAAGTGTACAAAAACGATGCGGAAAGAGCGCTGAAAGCTTTGGCCAAACGCGAAGCCGTCTTTGATCTGGTCTTTCTGGACCCGCCTTACCGGTTAAAGCACGGGGATCAACTGATGACGCAAATGGACGAGCTTATGCTGCTTAAAGAGGGGGCTACGATCGTTCTGGAGTATGAATCCTCCCATGAGTATCCGGAGCGGTTCGGGAACTTTACGCAGCGGCGCAAGGCGGATTACGGAGAAACGGCCGTATCCGTTTATGATTACGAACGAGAAACCAGCGCGGTCTAACCGCTAAGATAGGAGAGGAACACAGGCATGAACGAACAACGGATCAATCATCCGCGAATCGCCGTTTATCCGGGCAGCTTCGATCCGGTGACCAAAGGACATATGGATATCATTCAACGAGCTTCGCGCCAATTCGACAAGCTGATTGTGGCGGTGCTGAACAATTTAAGCAAAAACCCGTTATTTACGGTAGAAGAACGGAAGCAACTGCTGACCGAGGTTACCGGACATTTGCCGAACGTGGAGGTCGACAGTTTTCGAGATCTGCTCGTCAACTATATGAGCTACAAGCAGGCTCACGTCATCGTGCGCGGTATCCGCTCCGTCACCGATTTTGAATACGAGCTTCAGCTCGCCTCTACCAATCACAAGCTGAACAGCGACGTGGAGACGATTTTTATGATGACGAACCCGAAATACTCCTATTTAAGCTCCAGCATTGTCAAAGAGATCGCCAGCTTTCACGGAGACGTCAGCGATCTTGTGCCGCCGGAAGTAGAACTGGCGCTGCAACATAAATCCGCGGGCCGAACGGGCAAAAATTAATGTTCGCCGCGGCGGTTCCATACGAGCGCAATGGTTGCGAAGCCGAGCGTTAACAGCGCAAGCATCCATAGCTGCCATCCCATCACCCCGAACGCTTGCTGCCAGGTGGGCAGCCCGGCTGCCGGGGTGTCGTGTCCTATGACGGTTTGTCCCTCCTGGGCAAAAGCGGGAAAAGCGCCAGGCAGCCATCCGATAAGCGGCTTCCACAACAGCAGCGTGATGGCGTAGGCGTAAGCTCCATGCAGCAGGCGGTTCAGCAGAAAAAACCGTTCGCGGATTCCGGCCGGTCCGAGAATTGCCCGAACCTGGAGATAGGCGCACAGACCACTCCAGCCGAGGGCGGCGCCCAGCAGAGCGGTGAATACCGCCGGCGACAGCGCCGGGGAAGACAACCGGGACATGGCGTAGGAGCCGAGGTGAACCTCCAGCAGGCTTTTGACGGTGACGGAAAAAAATGTTCCCGGCAATGCCAACAGTATGACATGAATGATGATCGAAAAAATAAGCATGTAGCCGCCGGTGATCATCAGCGTTTGCACGCCGGAGGTCACGGTATCGCCCAACAACCGGCCGAGGCTGCGGCCGTCCTCCTGCCGCGCTTGCTCCATGCTGCGGAGCGCCTGGCGAAGCCGGGATGGTCTGCGCCGGTTACTGGCTTTTGTAGTGGACGATCCCGAAGCATTGCGGGCGGGGGAGCGATCCGGCAAAAGAAAATGCAGCGTGATCCCGGCAGCCAGACCGGCAGCCCAGTGTACGGCGAGCAGCAGCAAGCCGAATTCGGGGCGGCCGAAAAAACCGGTGCCGATGACGATCACAAGCAGCATCGGGCTGCAAAAATGGGCCGCTCCGGCGATCCGTTCCGCCTCGCTTGCGGAGATTTTTCCTTGCTTGTATAAAGTCGCCGCCGTGTCGGCGGCGGCCGGAAAGCCGGCGGTCATGCCGAGCGGCAGCACCCAGCCGAAGGTGCCGGGAAGACCGAGCAGCCTTCGCGTCAAAGGTTCAACCAGCGCGCCTAGGCCATGGGCGAATCCGCCGGCGAGGAGCATCTGCGATAACATCACGAAAGGGAGCAAAGCGGGAAAAACGATATGCCACCAGATAGTCAGCCCCTGACCGGAGGCTTTAAACGCTTCGCTTGGAGCATATACGACGCACACGACAAGCATAACGGCCAGCAGCCCCGTAAAGGCGGTGGATGCGGGACTGCCGGCAAAATTTTTCAAGTTCAATCCGATTCACCTTCTTCATAAGTAGATAGAAATAAGCAGCATCTTGATCAAAAGATGACTTTTTGAACAACCTCATATAGTACATGCTATGCAGCAGCCGTGAATCGCAGACTAGCCGTTTGCGGCCGGATGTTTCGCGTCCGGTCCGCCGCCCGTCTGCCGCGCGTGATGAAGGGAGAGTGCGAAACCATGCGTCAATCAAGATCCATAGCTTTAAAAGCGGGGTTATACGTCCTGACGATGGCGGTGATCGTATATGTGGTCGTTTTTATGAACACGCCGTACATGATCAATCAGCCGGGAACCGCCGAAGAGGTTAAGCCGATTGTCAGCGTCAAGTCGGGGGATACGGAGGAGAAGGGCGCATTTATGCTTACGACGGTATCGGTCAGCTACGCCAATTTGTGGATGCTGGCCACGTCTCCATTCAACAAGGATGCCGAAGTGGTCCGCAAGGAACCGGATCGCAACGATAAGGAATACGAGACGGAGCAGCGGTATTATATGAGCAGCTCGCAATCCAGCGCGGTGATGGCGGCCTACCGCAAAGCCGGGGTGGAATACGACGTGGTGTCCCAGTATGTTTTTATTATCGGACTGTCCAAAGAAAACGAGCCCAAAGGCAACTTCCGGTCCGGGGACATCATCCGCCAGGTGAATGGCCAGCCGGTGAAAAAGTTTGAGGATCTGGCGCCTTTGCTTCAAGGTAAAAAGCCCGGGGACGTCGTTCCCGTGCAGCTTTCACGAAGCGGAAAAACGGTTGAAGAGCAGGTGGAGCTCGTCCAGATCGTCAATGCGGAAGGTGCCCGCAAAGCGGGGCTGGGCGTCAGCGTCGGGGAAGTGTTGAAGGTGGAGGCTGCGGATAAGACGAAAGAAGTCACCTTTGCCGATACGGAGATCGGCGGTCCTTCGGCGGGCCTGATGTTTACACTGGAAATTTACAACCAGTTGACGCCCGGGGATTTGACCAAAGGGCATCGCATCGCCGGAACCGGCACGATCTCGGAGGACGGCACCATTGGGCCGATCGGCGGCGTCCAGTTCAAGATCGTCGCGGCGGAGCGGGAGAAGGCCGAAATATTTTTTGTGCCCGAAGCGAATTATAAAGAAGCCAAGGCAAAGGCGGAGGCAATCGGTTCGAAGATGAAGCTCGTGCCGGTCAAAAAGCTCGACGATGCGCTGGACGATTTGCAGGCGCTTAAGCAAAAAGACTAAATCCGCATCGGCGGTTGACGGTAGTCCCGGAACAGCTGATCGGCCTGCCGCCCAGGCATGCCGTTGGCATAAGCGGCGGCCGCCCGGATATCGAGCGTCAGCTGCGGATGCTCAAGCTCGGCGGCCCGGGTAACAATCGGCAGTTTGGCGCGCTGTTTCATCCGCTTCAGCATCTCTTGTCCCTGGTTGCTAAACGCCAGCACGCGCAGGTAGCCCGGACCTTCCGCCAGCGCTTCGGGTGTCAGCAGATCCCGCGGATGCTGCAGCAGCGCGTGCAGCAGGGTGCGCTGCAGCTTCGTGTGGGTGTACCGTTTCGTTTTGAGCTTGGCCAGCAGCTCGGCTACGGTCGGCTTTTCGAGCCGGGGCAGCGCTTTTTTGATACGGTACTCCAGGCCTTCGGTCATTTCGTGGCAGGCGCGGAGCTGCTCTTGCGAAGCGAGCAGCAACTGGTGAAACAGCGGCGCGGCCAGGTTCTCCCACGTCACGGGGCCCCGTCCCGCCGCGAATTCGCGGGCGAGGATGTCCGCCGTGTACGGCGGGAGATAAGGCGCAGCCGCGTCCAGGCCGCCGCCGGCGATCAGCCGGCGCACGGCGGTGGCGCTGGCGATGCGCGCGTCCGTCGGCGCGGCATCGTTATAGCCCGCGGCCCGGCGCCGGACCGTGACCGGCGCGATGCCGCTGTGAAGCCGCCGCAGCGCGATCAGGTAGTGCAGCCCCAAGCTGTTGTTGGGCTGCTCCAGCAGCGCTCGCGCTGCGGCGGCATCTGCGCCGGCGGCAGCGCCGCTGCCGGCGAGCAGGCGCGCGGCCGCAGCGGCGTAGGCGGCGGGGAAGCTCGCCCCGGTGGCGAGTTCCTCCGCGACCGCCGCCTTCAGCGCGCCGCCGCCGTCGGCGAGCCGCTTGGCGAACGGCTGCAGCGCCTCGAGCGCGCCGGCCTCGCTGCCGAAGCACAGATGCGTCGCGACGCCCGTCGCCTCAAGCAGCGCCACCGCGCCGTACGCGAACCACTCCGCCGGCTGCGCCGCGTAAGCGATCGGCAGCTCGAGCACGAGGTCGGCGCCGAGGTGCAGCGCCATTTCCGCCCGCGCCCATTTGTCCACGATCGCCGGCTCGCCGCGCTGCAAAAAATCGCCGCTCATGACGGCGATGACCGCATCCGCCTTCGTCAAGCGCTTCGCCTCGGCGAAGTGATGAACATGTCCGTTGTGGAGCGGATTATATTCAACAATAATTCCGACGACATTCACGTGCGGATCGACTCCTTTGTTTAAGTTCGAGTTCAAAAAGTCAGGTTTTACCTCATAAGAAGCTTTTTGTACAAAATATACCACGAATTAAGCTATATTGTTGACAAAACTTGCTTGAAATCGGTATAATAAATTTTGTTTGTTTGGAGTGATGCTGATGTTAATACATTTTCGCCAGGTGGCATCGTCGGAAGCTCCGGTGGAGATCCATCAGACTTTGGATGTCAGCCGGGTGATTAAAGGCCGCAGGGACATCACCGGGATCAGTCCGCTACGGGTTGATCTGCGGGCGGAAGCCTCCGGCGGCGGAGTTGTCGATGTCAGGGGCAAGCTGACGGCTGAGCTCGACATGACGTGCTCCAGATGTCTGAAGCCTTTGAAACGCACGGTCGCAGCGGAATTTGCAGAGAGCTTCAAACAAAGTGACAATCTCGAGATGGACATGCAAGCGCAGGACGAAGAAGACGATCTGCAATATGTCGCCGAGGACAAATTGGACTTGACGCCATATGTGGAGGAAACGTTATTGCTGAATCTGCCGTTTGCCGCTGTCTGCAAGGAATCCTGCAAAGGGCTTTGTCCCAATTGCGGAGCCGATCTGAACGAACGGGAATGCGGCTGCAACACCGAACGGATCGATCCGCGCCTCGCAGCGCTCGGTGATTTTTTCAAAAACAAGCAGTAAACACGAATAAAGCACACCGTTAATTGGGTTGACTTGAATAAGGAGGTGGGAATCATGGCAGTACCTCAACGGAGAACGTCCAAAACGCGCCGCGACAAACGCCGCACGCACTTCAAATTGGCTGTGCCGGGCATGGTGAAATGTGAACAATGCGGCGAATTGAAGCTTGCTCACCACGTATGCAAAGTTTGCGGAACATACAAATCGAGAGAAATTATTGGTCAATAAGCTGCATCTGAATTCCAAGTAGTACTTCATTTCGGTGAGGTGCTATTTTTTTTGCCTGCGGTATCCGTAAGAAGGGCGGAGGAATATTCGGGTTGCCGCTTCCCGGCCGTTAGCGGAGGTTGCCCCAAATCCCTGTCCTGCAATGTTTCCGGCAATGCCACTTTCTTTTTGCTGCGGGATGTTTTATACTAAAATTTAGTACCAGGTTCTAATGAAAACAATAGAAGCAGAACTCACACTAATAGATTCCTGCAAAAGTGCAGTTTTTTTCAGCGTGAATCATGAGCGTCGAGGGAAGGCCTGCAGCTCCTGCATTTTGCGGGAATTTGCGTTTGATCGCTTGGATAGCCGAAAAGAACTGCAGTTTTGCAGGCTTTGGACGAAATGATTTTGAAATTTGAAATGAAAGTATAGAGGTTTAGCCGGTTCAGTTCAGTGTTGAACTGTCTCTATGATCATCAGGGAGGGGAACACCCATCGAACGTTTGCCCAAAAAGGCGAGACAGCAGCAGCTCGTCCAAATAATCGAAGAAAATCCGTTCATCACGGACCAGGAGCTTACCCGGCGGCTGAAAGTCAGCATCCAGACGATTCGGCTCGACCGCATGGAGCTCGGCATCCCGGAACTGCGGGAGCGGATGAAGCTGATGGCGGAGCGCTCTTACGACCAGGTTAGGTCGCTGCCGCTCGATGAAGTTATCGGGGAAATCGTTGACTTGCAGTTGGATAAAAGCGGGATCTCGATCTTTGAAATCCGCGAGGAGCATGTGTTCTCCCGGACCGGCATCGCCCGCGGCCACCATGTATTCGCTCAGGCCAACTCCTTGGCCGTCGCCGTCATTAATGACGAGATTGCGCTGACGTTTTCTGCGGAGATCCGTTTTATCCGCTCGGTGCATTTGGGGGAGAAGTGCATCGCCAAAGCGTATGTACGGCCTTCCTCGGGACAAAAAGGAAAAGCCAGGGTAGAGGTTTTTACATATGTCGGCGAAGAGATGGTGTTTCAAGGAAACTTCGTCATTTACCGTTCTACGGGAGAGGACAGACATGAAGGAGGAAAATCATCATGAGAATCGCCATTGATGCTATGGGCGGGGATCATGCGCCGCAAAGCACCGTCGAGGGCGCGCTGGCCGCGGCCAGGGAATGGAGCGACACCGAGATCGTTCTGGTCGGAAAAGAACAGGTGCTGAAGCCAATGCTGGAGGGCGCCCCGGCCAACCTGCGCATCCATCCCGCGGAGGAAATCATCGAAGCGGAGGATGAACCGGTCAAAGCCGTCCGGCGCAAAAAAGACGCTTCGATGGTCGTCGCCGGCCGGCTCGTCCGCGAGGGCGAAGCCGACGCGATGATTTCGGCCGGCAACACCGGCGCGCTTATGACGACCGGGCTGCTCGTCGTCGGCCGCATGGAAGGGATCGAGCGTCCGGCGCTGGCGCCGATGATCCCAACCGTCGACGAGCGCGGCGTGCTGGCGCTGGACCTTGGCGCCAACATGGACGCGAAACCGGAGCATTTGGCGCAGTATGCGCTGATGGGCAGCGTTTACCGCGAAAAGGTGCACGGGATCGCGAAGCCGCGCGTTGGGCTTTTGAACGTCGGCACCGAAGCGATGAAAGGCAATGAGCTGACCAAGGCGGCCTATCCGCTGCTGGAGGAGCTGCCGGTCAACTTTGTCGGCAATGTGGAAGCCCGCGATATTTTGACCGGCGCCTGCGATGTGCTGGTGTGCGACGGGTTTGCCGGCAATATTTTGCTCAAGTCACTGGAAGGAACGGCGGGTACGCTGTTTTCGATTCTAAAGCGGGAATTTACGAAATCATGGAAAAACAAGCTGGCCGCGGCGGTGCTGATGCCGTCTTTGCGCGGGCTGAAGCAAACGCTTGACTACAAGGAACACGGGGGAGCGCCGCTTTTGGGGCTTAGCGGACTTGTCGTCAAAGGGCACGGCTCCTCGGACGGAGGAGCGATCAAAAATGCCGTGCGCCAGGCGCGTCTAGCGCTGCAAAACAAACTGACGGAGAGCATAGCACGGGAAATCAGCGGGAAGTGAGTGATTGAAGCTAATGAAATTACGTTCGGTAGGAATTATCGGGACCGGGAAATACGTTCCTGAAAAAGTGTTGACGAATGCAGATTTGGAAAAAATGGTGGATACCAATGACGAGTGGATCGTGTCGCGGACGGGAATCCGGGAACGCCATATCGCCGCTCCGGAGCAAGCGACATCCGATTTGGCGTATGAAGCCGCGGTGCGGGCGTTAAAGTCCGCGGGCTTGGCGGCGGAGGAGCTTGATCTGATTATTGTGGCCACGATTACGCCGGATATGGCGTTTCCGTCTACGGCTTGCATTTTACAGGATAAGCTGGGGGCTAAAAAGGCGGCCGCGTTCGACCTGTCCGCCGCCTGCTCGGGTTTCGTCTACAGTATGGCAGCGGCCAACGGGTTCATTCAGACGGGAATGTACAAAAACGCCTTGGTGATCGGCGCCGACACCTTGTCCCGCATCACCGACTATACGGACCGCAATACATGCGTGTTGTTCGGCGACGGGGCGGGCGCGGTCGTGCTCGGCGAGGTGCCGGAAGGACGCGGCTTCCTCTCCTTTGATCTGGGCGCGGAAGGCGCCGGCGGCGTGCAGCTTAATCTGCCGGCGGGAGGCTCCCGGCTTCCGGCCTCGGAGGCGACGGTTGCGGAGCGTAAACATTACCTTTATATGAACGGCCGCGAAGTGTTCAAGTTCGCAGTGCGGGTGATGGAGAATGCGACCGAGGAAGTCTTGCGCAAAGCGGGCAAGAGCAAAGAGGACATCGATCTGTTTGTGCCGCACCAGGCCAATATCCGCATTATTCAATCGGCGATGCAGCGGCTGAATTTGTCGGAGGAAAAATGCGTCATCAACGTGGATAAATATGCCAACACGTCGGCGGCTTCCATTCCGCTCGCGCTCGTAGAAGCGGCAGAGGAAGGCCGGATGAAGGAAGGCGATACGCTGCTGCTCGTTGGCTTCGGCGGCGGATTGACCTGGGGGGCTTCCGTACTGGTGTGGTAGGACGCCGGCTTTGACAAAGGGTATTTTTTTAAATGAGGAGTGCTACAAGATGGGCAAATTGGCATTTGTTTTTCCCGGACAGGGTTCCCAAAGCGTCGGAATGGGTAAGGATATATATGATGCGCTGCTTTCGTCCCGGAACTTGTTTGATACCGCGGATGAAAAATTGGGCTTTCCGCTGACCCGGCTCGTGTTCGAAGGACCGGAAAGCGAATTGAAGCAGACGGCCAACACGCAGCCGGCGCTGCTTACGGCAAGCTCAGCGCTGCACCAGGTGTTTGCGGCCAAAGGCTTCGCGCCGGATTATGTCGCCGGACACAGCCTGGGCGAATACAGCGCGTTAACGGCGGCCGGGGCCCTTGCTTTTGAAGACGCCGTCTCGATCGTGCGGGCCCGCGGCCAGTATATGGAGCAGGCCGTACCCGGCGGACAGGGAGCGATGGCCGCGGTGCTTGGCGGCGAACGCGAGGCGCTGGCGCAGCTCTGCGCGGATATTACCGCCGGCGGAGCCCTAGTCGAGCTCGCCAACGTCAATTGCCCGGGGCAGATCGTCGTCTCCGGCAGCAAGGAAGGCGTTGCGCAGGTCGCCGAACGCGTCAAGGAGATCGGGGCCAAACGGGCGATTCCGCTTGAAGTCAGCGGACCGTTTCATTCCTCGCTGATGAGAGCGGCGGCGGAGCGTCTCTCGGACAAGCTTGCGGGCGTAACGTTTAAGGATGCTTCCGTTCCGGTTGTCGCGAATGTTACCGCGCGCCCGGTTCAAAGCGGGACCGACATTTCCAAACTGCTCGTGGAGCAGGTATATTCGCCCGTGCTTTGGGAGGACAGCGTTGCCTGGCTGATTGCGCAAGGCGTGGACACCTTCGTGGAGATCGGGCCGGGAAGCGTGCTTACCGGACTAATCAAAAAAATCGACAAATCGGTGCGTCTATTCAACGTGAGCGGCTTGGAGAGCCTGGAGCAAACCGCAGCCGCGCTGGGATAAGCGTTCAGACCCGCCTCTGGTATTTTAGGAGCGGATCGCCGCAAAGGAGCGATACGGCATGCTTAAAGCTCCCTGCTTCGGCCGCAACTCGGCCGGATGGAGAGTGCACCGCCGTGCTTCAGGAATGGCGACAAAATGGAAATCTCTTAATATAAGTGCGAGTTCAAAAAGTCAGGTTTTCAAAAGATGACTTTTTGAATTACCTCTAAAATTTAGTGAAAGGAGATGAACATGATGAGTAGACCGCTTCAGGGCAAAACCGCCCTCGTTACCGGAGCGTCGCGCGGCATCGGGCGCAGTATTGCGCTGGCGTTTGCCGAAGCCGGGGCCGATGTGGCTGTCAATTATGCCGGAAACGAACAGGCTGCGGCTGGCGTTGTCGCCAAAATCGAGGCGCTTGGCGTCAAAGCGTATGCCGTCAAAGCCCATGTCGGAAGCAGCCAGCAGTTTGAGGATATGGTCAAAGGCATGCTGGACGCCTGGGGCCGGATCGACATTCTGGTGAATAACGCGGGCATTACTAGAGATAATTTAATTATGCGCATGAAGGAAGAAGAGTTCGATCAGGTCATTGAGACGAATCTCAAAGGCGTATTCAACGGCATCAAAGCCGTCACCCGGCCGATGATGAAACAGCGCTCTGGGCGCATCATTAACATTTCCTCGGTCGTCGGCGTGCTGGGCAATGCAGGGCAGGCCAATTACGTGGCGGCTAAAGCCGGCGTTATCGGTTTGACAAAATCGTCGGCTCGCGAGCTGGCCTCGCGGGGCATTACGGTGAACTGTATTGCGCCTGGGTTTATCGAGACCGACATGACTGATCAGTTGCCTGAAGAATTGCGTCAAAGCATGCTGGCAGGCATTCCGCTGACGCGTTTGGGCCAGCCGGAGGAAATCGCGAATGTCGCCGTGTTCCTCGCTTCGGACAGCGCGTCCTACATGACCGGACAAACGCTGCATGTCGACGGCGGGATGTATATGTAATTGCATCCCTTGCTTCTATGGCATTTTAGCGGCAATTCTCGTATAATACCAAAGAGGAGGTGAACCGGATGTCCGATGTATTTGATCGCGTAAAGCGCATTGTAGTGGATCGCCTCGGCGCTGACGAAGCCGAAGTGACGCTGAAAGCGTCTTTCAAAGATGACCTTGGTGCTGATTCGCTCGACGTAGTTGAATTGGTCATGGAGCTGGAAGATGAATTCGATCTGGAAATTTCAGACGAAGATGCTGAGAAGATTACGACCGTAGGTGAAGTTGTAAACTACATACAATCTCATACCTAATGTCATTCCAAGTCCCGTACCTCCTTACAAGAAGGCGGGACTTCTCCTCATTTTGACATGAGCGTCGTTTTATCTTGGAAAAACTTTTGCATGGTACACATGTAGTCCATACGAGGTGAGTGTGTTTGAAGCATAGAGTAGTGATAACGGGGATGGGCGTCGTAACCGCGCTCGGACAAGATCTGGATACGTTATGGAACAACCTGGTTGAGGGGAAGTCCGGCGTTTCCGCGATCGACTCGTTTGATGTTAGCGAATATCCGACGCGCATTGCCGCTTCGGTGAAAGACTTTAATCCCGAAGATTATATGGACCGCAAAGAAGCGCGGAAAATGGACCGTTTCGTTCAGTTTGCAACGGCGGCAGCCAAAAGCGCATTGGATGACAGCTGTCTGAATATTACCGAACAGGCCGACCCCGAGCGGGTGGGCGTGATGATCGGTTCAGGGATCGGCGGTCTCGGCACCTGGGAGGATCAGCACAACATTTTGCTGGAAAAAGGCCCGAAACGCGTGAGTCCCTTTTTTATTCCCATGATGATTGCGAACATGGCCTCCGGTTATGTCTCGATTTTGTTCGGCGCCAAAGGGCCGAACACGGCGGCGGTGACGGCGTGCGCTACCGGAACTCATTCCATCGGCGATTCGTACAAGCTCATCCAGCGGGGTGACGCCGATGTGATGATTTGCGGCGGTGCTGAGGCGACGATTCGCCCGACCGGTCTGGCGGGGTTCTGCTCCATGCGGGCGATGTCGACGCGCAATGACGAGCCGGAGAAAGCGAGCCGGCCGTTCGACCTTGAACGCGATGGGTTCGTCATGGGCGAGGGCGCAGGCATTTTCATTTTGGAAGAACTGGAGCACGCGAAGAAACGCGGCGCGAAAATTTACGGTGAGGTTATCGGCTACGGCCTTAGCGCGGACGCTCACCATATGACCGAACCGGACCCGAACGGGCCGGAGCGCTGCATGAAGATGGCGATCCGCGATGCCGGCATCGCGCCTGAGCAGATTGATTATATCAACGCCCATGGGACTTCGACGCCGGTTGGCGACCGCTCGGAAACGATCGCGATCAAAAACGCGCTTGGCGACCACGCCTACAAAGTGGCCGTCAGCTCGACGAAGTCGATGACCGGGCATTTGCTGGGTGCAGCAGGTGGCGTCGAAGGTGTGATTTGCGGACTGACGCTGAAGCACGGCGTGATCCCGCCGACGATCAATCTGGAGCATCCGGACCCGGAATGCGATCTGGATTACGTTCCCAACGTAGCGAGAAAGGCCGATGTTCAGGTGGCCATGTCCAATTCCTTCGGTTTCGGCGGGCACAACGCCACGATCATTATCAAGAAACTCGAAGCATAAGGGGTTAAGTCCGGTGAATGGAGATCTGAAGCAGTTACAGCAAAAACTTGGGCTGTCGTTCCAAAACAGGCAGCTTTTGAAACAGGCCTTCACCCATGCATCTTACGTTAACGAGCACCGTTTCAGTCAGTATGAGGATAACGAGCGCCTGGAATTTCTTGGCGATGCCGTGCTTGAATTGACCGTTTCGGAGCATTTATACCAGCTATTTCCGGATCGTCCTGAAGGCGAATTGACGAAGCTGCGTGCTGCGATCGTTTGCGAGCCGTCGCTGGTGAAGTTCGCCGAAAGTCTGGAATTTGGCCACTACGTATTGTTAGGGAAAGGGGAGGAACTGACGGGGGGGCGGACGCGTCCGGCGCTGCTGGCCGACGTGTTCGAGTCTTTTATCGGCGCGTTATACCTGGATCAGGGCCTGGAAGCCGTTACTGCGTTCCTTCATCGCCATGTTTTTTCCCAATTGACGTTTGACGGGAAACTGCAGACGAGCGATTACAAGACAGAGCTGCAGGAGTTGACTCAGCATCATAATATGGGCGCGCTGGAATACCGGATCATCGAAGAACGGGGGCCTGCCCATGAGCGCGAGTTCGTCTCCGAGGTTTGGATGGAGGGCCGCGCGCTGGGCCGGGGAACCGGCCGGTCCAAGAAGGAAGCCGAGCAGCAGGCCGCGGCCGTAGCGCTGAATGTGTTGAAGGAGTCCGATTCCCGAGATTAATACAGGAATGAAAAAGGCTGTTCCGCAGGTTCGTTAGGACCTGGGGACAGCCTTTTTTGGTGACGGTTATGGGAATAGCGGTAAAAAAGGGCCTTATTTTCGGTGAAAAGGGAGTACAACAAAAATAGAGGAATTTTATTCCTCTATTTTAAAAATATGTGGGCAATCAAGCGCTTTTTCCAAGCCTGCTTCCGAAATAAGGGAAAAAATTTCCGCTATTTTGCACGGGAGAAGGGGAATTACAGCAATAACGACATAAATTGTCTCTATTTTCGGCATGGGTTTGATTTCCCATCAGAGGACCGCCGATTCTGCGGGGGCTTTACAGGACTGTGAAGAATGGACAGGTTCGATTAACATCCAACCAACTTAGGTTAAAGAGCATTCTTTTTTCGCGGCTTGCTCGTCAGCGAAAGAGTAGCCAAGTCGGCATAAAAGTTCTAATAATCCTGCACATCTGATTAGACAGGTTTTGTTGTTTATGATAACGGATTTTTCCAAACTGATTTGTAAAGCATCGAATACCTCTTTATATCTTGATTTATTTAATTGATATTTAGCTAGTTCATATAATAAAAAAGCTAACGAATTCGACATAAACTGATCTGTATATATGCCGGCGGCCCGTAATTCCTCTGTTGAAGTTGTAATATATGAATCAAATCGGAGGAGAATATCGTCAACGTTGATATTATATTGATTCGCAGCTCTTAGTATATTGACCAATGCCGGAAGAATCTCTTCTTCTTTCGTTTCAACATATGCTATGTAATCCGGAAGAATGTCTATATCCCCGGATAATAATTTATTAACATAAAGATTAGCTTCAGCCCATTTCTGAAACAATCCCTTCCAATGCAGAGTATCCATATCCGTTTCTTTGACCCAACTTAGATCAGCATAGGCATAAGTGTATTTTAACGCCTGCTCATAGTCTCCTCTGGCATTGCATATGTCAGCAAGAAACAAATTAGATAGAGCTATATATGAAAATAGCGGTCTACTCGGCTTCTTTTGGGAATGCTCCTTCTTTTTCAACCGGAGGTTGCGGGTATATTGCAACTTCGCTCTGTGTTCCATACTATGCGCGATCTCCTCTACCTTATCCCAACGGTATAAGGAACGGTACGTATTTCCTAAATCCTTTAATGCGTCTAGTTGATCGAATTCATCCAAACGGTCGACAAATGGCTCAAATTGGAGCGCTGCTTGATAATTTTTCTCTTGATCTTCACTTTGTCTTAACAGAAACAAGCGGTATTGGCACATCGCAAGCCGTTCCGAATGCTGCATCCTTTCGCTCATTGCCACGTTTTCGTACAGGATGGCGGCGGCCTCCTTCAGACCGCGATCGAACAAATCCTCCGCGGCTTCGAACAACAGGGGCAAATACATCAGGTTGTCAAGTAAAATGCCTGTGACCTGCCGAATACAGTCCAGCTTGTCCAATTTCGCGCAGTGGTCTAAAAAGGGGCGAGCTCTGCGCCAATCGGGTGCGGTTTGAGCGAGGAATTCCTCGATATATTGTTCGTAAAAATAACCCTCAGGTAAAGCCAAAGCAGCAGTGATCGAATCCAGATGCGTTGCGTTTAACAACCGCTTGCCGTTTAAAATCGAGCTTAACGAGCCTGTGTTTATTTCGGCTTTTTGGCTTAACTGGAGCAAGGTTAAACCGTTTTGCTCCATAAACTTTCTGATTTCCGCAAGAATCGTGGTTGTATGTTTCAAATAAACCACCCCTTAAATAAGCGAAGCTGATCAACGAATTCGTTTCCGATTATATACAAATATACTCACATTATGAATTTTGGTCAATTAGTTAAATTAAACTTATAGGTTAAATTTCTGTGGCGGAAAATCATCTAGCATCCCGCTTGATTGGAACCGGGAGACCGGAGTGGTTCGTCTCGGCGGGAGCTCGCAATAACTCGATATAAGAAAAGATCGAGGACAGGCTCTATTTTCAGAGGTCTGATCTTCGATCTTTTTTTTCGGTTCCTATTTAACCAGCCCGCGCAAGTTATCCATCAGCTCCAGCATATCGATCCCGGCGTGATTGCCGAGCAGGATGATCGTAACGCCTCCGCCGGCTTCCCGGGACAACCCTGTGGCGTATCCCGTGCCGCTGCCATTATGAAAGACGATCGTACGGTCTCCCTGCTGCTTAATCATCCAGCCGTATCCGTAGTTTTTTTCGGAATAGGGGGTGAACATCTTTTCCAGCGAAGCTTTTTGCAGCACTTTATTCGTATTTAAGGCCAAATCCCATTTCAACAGGTCGTCCACGGTGGAATACAAACTGCCCGTCCCCGAGGGGGAGATGTAATTGCCTGCGAGCGTCCAATCCTTCCCTTGGCGGATATATCCTTTAATGACCTGAGTCGATGAATCCGCTTCTCCGGTATCGTCCATATTGAGCGGCTGAAAAAACTGCTGATTCAGATAATCTCCATACTTCATCCCAGACACCTGCTCAATGATGGAAGCTAGAAGCACATAACCTCCATTGCTGTATTTGAATTCGGCCCCGGGTTCCGCCAGCAAGGGTTTGCTTTTGATCGCGTCGACCGTTTGCTGCAGCGTCATGCCCTGTTCTCGGGGAATGTTGGAAGTTATCCCGGAGGTATGGGAGAGCAGCATATGAATGGTGATCCGGTCGCCGGACGGAAATCCGGGAATATAGGAGTCCAACGTATCGTCAAGTTTCAGTTGGCCCTCTTCAACAAGTTGCATAACCGCCGCGGCGGTAAACGACTTCGTCAAGGAGGCGATGCGCGATTTTTGGTCGGCGTGGACAAGCCGGTTTTCATCGCTGTAGCCGTAGCCTTTACGGAGCAGGATTTGCCCGTTTTTGGCGATCAGGGCGATGCCCGAATATTGTTGATCGATCAAGTATTGGTCCGCTTGTTTGGTTTTTCCGGAAACTAGCGTTGCCGTGTCACGCGTCAGATTGACGGAGGTACCCCCGGAAAGCGAAAGAGTTGAAAGGTCGGCTTTCAGAACTTCGGCCAGCGTTCTTAGCGGCACCATCGTCTTTCCGTTCTTTTGAAAAGACGGCAAAGCGGCTTGAACGGAATAAGAGTTCACCTGAAAAACGGCCGTTCCCGGCTGATGCTGAATCGTATCGCCATTGAGCTTCAGCTCGGTAACGCGTTCGGCAGGGTTCCAGCGCACGGTAGCGCCAAGCTGTTCGGCGGTTTCCCTTAACGAGACAAAGGTCGTGCCTTTGTACATCAACGGTTCGACACTGGTTGCGGCCTTTCCTTCAAAGGCGATTTGCGATACGGCCGCGGCGTTTGCCGTGGCCGCCGGATAGAAACCGACACCAGCCGAAAACGTAATGGCTACGGCAAGGGACAGAATCGCGGTGGTGCGTCCAGCTCGGCCGTGGTTTTTGGAGTAGTTGCGGATCGATTGCATGTAGTGCCTCATCATCAGAGCTCCTTTTACCGAATATTAGTATGTCTACCAGACTAGCAAAACGTGCCGGAGAATTCAAGAGGTCCGTGGGCGATCCAGGCGGACTTCCGCTTCTTCCAGCGCCCGCTCGGTTGTCCTGTGCTCCGGGGTCTACTGTGTGTTACAATAGTCGTTAGAGGTGATCGTGAACGTATGTTTTTGAAACGGATCGAGCTAGCGGGTTTCAAATCATTCGCGGACAAGACGGAAATGGAATTCGTCCGCGGCATTACCGCTGTAGTAGGACCTAACGGCAGCGGCAAAAGCAATATTTCCGACGGCATCCGCTGGGTGCTCGGGGAGCAAAGCGCCAAATCGCTTCGCGGCGGCAAGATGGAGGACATTATTTTTGCCGGCAGCGATGCGCGCAAGGCGGTGAACTACGGGGAGGTTTCGCTGACGCTGGACAACGGCGATCAGGCGCTGCCGCTCGACTTTAGCGAAGTGACGGTAACCCGGCGGGTCCACCGCAGCGGGGAAAGCGAATATTACATCAACAAGCAGGCCTGCCGCCTGAAGGATATAACCGAGCTGTTTATGGATACCGGGATTGGCAAAGAGGCGTATTCGATCATCGGCCAAGGCCGGATCGAGGAGATTTTGAGCACGCGTTCGGAGGATCGCCGCGGTATCTTTGAAGAAGCTTCGGGGATCGTGAAGTACAAAAGCCGCAAGCGCGACGCCCGCCGCAAGCTGGATGATACGGAGCAAAACCTGCTGCGGATTCACGATCTGATCAGCGAACTGGAGGATCAAGTCGGACCGCTGAAGGAGCAATCGGAAAAAGCGCTGAAATACAAGGAACTGCGCGAGCAGCTGAAAAATAAAGAAATTTCGCTGTACGTCCATCAGATCGAGCAAATTCATGAGTCCTGGAGCGAGGCCAACGCCAAGCTCACCAAGCTGCAGGAAGAACAGCTCGCTTTGTCCACGGTCGTATCCGCCCATGACGCCAAGCTGGAAAGCGACCGTTTGGCGCTGCGGCAGGTCGAAGACCGGATCGAAACGCTGCAGGCGCAGCTGCTGGAATACAGCGAAAGCTACGAAAAAAGCGAAGGCTACGGCGAGGTGCTCAAGGAACGGGCCAAAAACCTGGCTCAGAACCGGGAGCAGCTGCGCCAGTCTTTAGCGGTTAGCGAGGAACGATATGCTCAGCGTTCGCAGGAACTGGAGCAGCTTACAGCCAAATTCACCGCCGCCGAGCAGCAACTGGAAGAGCTGCGCCGCGAGCTGGCGGATGAACAAGCGAAGCTGATCGGAGTGACCGGGGGCATCAGTCAGGCGCAGGAGGAGGGCCTAAAGGGCCAACTGCTGGAGGTCATGAACCAGATGGCGCAGGCGCGCAACGAAATCCATTATGCCGAGCAGCAGAAGGAAAGCGTAAAGCGCCGGATGGAGCGGGCCGAAGTGGAAGGCGTCAAGTGGACCGAAGAGCAGCAGCGTCTGAAAGCGCGCAAAAGCGAACTGGAAGCGATGCTGGAGAAACTGGGGAAAGAGATTTCCGATTTGCGCAGCAAATATATCCAGCAAAGCGAACACCACCAATCGCTGCAGAAGCTCGTCGAGGAAAGCCAAAGCGGTATCCGCAAGTGGGAGCAGAAGCGCGAAGGCTTGGTGTCGCGCCGCGATACGATGAAGGAAATGGAAGAGGATTACGACGGCTTTATGCTTGGCGTCAAGGAAGTGCTTAAAGCCGCCAAGAAATCGGTGCTGCCCGGCGTACACGGGGCCGTGGCCGAGCTGATCCGCGTTCCCGAAAAGCTGGAAATTGCGGTGGAAACCGCGCTCGGCGGGGCGATGCAGCATATCGTCATGGAGAACGAAGCCGTGTCCCGGCAGGCGATCGCCTTCCTGAAGCAGCGGCAGCTTGGACGGGCTACGTTCCTGCCGCTCGACGTCATCCGACCGCGGCAAATTTCCGCTGGTGACAAGCGGCTGATGGAGGACGCCGAAGGCTTCGTCGGCATCGGCGCCGAGCTGGTCGGCTATGAGCTGCGCTACGCCGATATCGTCGGCAGCTTGCTGGGCAACGTCGTGTTTGCGACCGATTTGGAAAAGGCGAACAAAATGGCGGCCCGCTGCCAATACCGGTTCCGGATCGTCACGCTCGAAGGCGATGTCGTCAACGCCGGCGGTTCAATGACGGGGGGCAGCCAGCACCGCAAGAACAGCAACCTGCTCGGCCGCAAACGCCAGCTGGACCAATTGGCCGCCGACATCCGCGAAAGCGAAGAAATGCTGGACAAGCTGCGCAAAGGCCTGACCGATGTCCGCAGCCAGGTTGCCAAATCGGAGAGCGACCTGAACCGGCTGCGCGAGGCGGGCGATGCCAAGCGGGCGGAGGAGCAGTCCGTCGCCGGCGACCTGAAGCAGGTCGAGCACGAATGGCGGCATGTAGCGGAGCAGTTCGAGCTCTACGGCCAGGAAAAAGGCCAATATCAGAAAGAGCTGGAAGGGCTGGAGGCGACGAAAAAAACGGCGGAAGAACGCCTGGTGGAGCTGGAGAAACAAGAGCAGTCGGTGCAGCAGTCCATCCGGGCAGCCGAATTTGCGCGCAAAGCAAGCGAGTCAGCCAAGGAAGAACTGCAGGATTTGCTAACCGGGCTCAAGGTACGCGAAGGCAAGCTGGACCAGGAGTGTTCCTCGCTCCGCGAACAATTGCGCCGCGCCGAGGAAGAATACCAAATCCAACAGCGCGAACTGGAGCAGAACCGCACGATCCTGCAGTCGATCGAAGCGGATTTGCAGCAAAACGAAGAGCAAAGCGTCCGCCAGCGCGAAGAGCTCAACGATTTCAAGCTGAAGAAGGAACGCGCCGGTGAGCAGCTCGAAATGGAACGGGCTTCGCGTACCGTGCTCGTGAAGAAGCTGGAGGAAGGCGAAAGCGAAACGAAAGAGCAGCGGATCGGCCTGAAGGCTGTGGAAGAACAGCTGCGGCAAACGGAAATCCAGGCCAACCGGCTTGACGTGGAGCTGGACAATATTTTGCGCAAGCTGTCGGAAGACTATGAGCTGAGCTATGAATTGGCCAAGCAGCGCTACGCGGTACCGGAGGACGTGCCGCAGACCCAGGCCGAGGTGAAGGAACTGAAGCGGCAGATCACCCTGCTTGGCGAGGTGAACCTCGGCGCGATCGAGGAATACAACCGCGTCAACGAGCGGTATCAGTTCTTGACCGAGCAGAAGGACGACTTGGTGGAAGCGAAAACGACGCTGTATCAGGTTATCCGCGAGATGGATGAGGAGATGTCCAAACGGTTTAAGACGACGTTTGACGCCATCCGGCGCGAGTTCGTCATCGTCTTCTCCAAGCTGTTCGGCGGCGGCCGCGCCGATTTGGTGCTGCTCGATCCGGACAACCTGCTGGAGACGGGCATCGATGTGGTCGCCCAGCCGCCGGGCAAAAAGCTGCAAAACCTGCAGCTGCTCTCCGGCGGGGAGCGCGCTTTGACGGCGATGGCGCTGCTGTTTGCCATCCTGCAGGTGAAGCCAGTGCCGTTTTGCGTGCTCGACGAAGTCGAGGCAGCGCTGGACGAAGCAAATGTGACCCGGTTTGCCCAGTATTTGCGGGAGTTTTCCGAGCAAACGCAGTTTATCGTCGTAACGCATCGCAAAGGAACGATGGAGGAGGCCGATGTGCTGTACGGCGTGACGATGGAGGAAGGCGGCGTTTCCAAGCTTGTTTCGGTGAAGCTGGATGATGAAGAAACGATGGAAATCGCCTGATCCCGCTAATCGGGGCTCGAAGCAGCTAGCTCAAAATTGCTTGGCAGCAAGCATTGTGCGATAATGAAGAGGGCTGCCCGAAGCGAATTAACGGTACTTAATGGACTTATTGCGGGGCAACCGAGCATCTTTTCATAATTAACGGTAATCCATGGCGCTATTTATGGAGACAAGCGTGAATAAAGCGGATTTTGCGTAGGTTTTCCAGGGATAGCGCCATATTTTTCCGCTATGTTGCGGGCAAAGTTCGAACGAATATAAATAACGCCCTTTTTTTCCTTTAAGTTATGGTAGGATCGCTACATGTACATACCCGGATGAATCGAAGGAGGATAAAGCTTGTATGAGTTTCTTTAAGAAACTGCGAGAAAGCATCGCGGCAAAAACGGAATCGGTAACGAAACAGTTCAGGGACGGCTTGGAAAAAAGCCGCAAAGGCTTTGTCGAGAAGGTCGCGGAGCTGGTTACCCGCCGTAAAAAAATAGATGAAGAATTTTTCGAGGAACTGGAGGAAATTCTGATCGGCGCTGATGTGGGCGTAAATACAGTGCTTGCGCTGATCGACGACCTGCGCAAAGAAGTTAAGCAGCGCCGGCTCGAAGACCCGGCGGAGCTGCAGCCGTTGCTGTCCGAGAAGCTGACTGAGCTATTGCGCGGCGATGAGGACAACGAAGTGCACCTGAGTCAAGACGGGATCAGCGTCATTTTGTTCGTAGGCGTCAATGGCGTCGGCAAAACGACGACGATCGGGAAGCTGGCGCACTACTACAAGCAGCAAGGCAAAAAAGTAATTCTGGCCGCGGGCGATACGTTCCGGGCCGGGGCGATCGAACAGCTTGAGGTATGGGGCCAACGGGTTGGCGTCGATGTGATCAAGCAGCAGGCCGGGTCCGATCCGGCGGCGGTCATGTTTGACGCGGTGCAGGCGGCCAAGCAGCGGGGAGCGGACATTTTGCTCTGCGATACGGCGGGCCGGCTGCAAAACAAGTCCAACCTGATGGAGGAACTGAACAAAATTTACCGCGTCATCCAGCGGGAAATTCCTGGCGCGCCGCATGAGGTGCTGATGGTGTTGGATGCGACGACCGGGCAAAACGCCCTGAACCAGGCCAAGCTGTTTGGAGAAAAAAGCGGCGTTACCGGGCTTGTGCTCACTAAGCTGGACGGCACGGCCAAGGGCGGGATCGTCATTGCGATCCGCCAAGAGCTGAGCCTGCCGGTAAAATTCGTCGGCCTCGGCGAGAAAATCGGCGACCTGCAGCAGTTCGATTCCGAGCAGTTTGTACACGGTCTGTTCGCCGGGCTGATCAGCGACGAGGAGGCTTCGGCGGAAGCCTGATTCCGGAGAAGGCGAAGTCTTGCACCACATGAAGCTCAATGGCGTAAAATGGGTAAACGCCCAGATTTTTTAGCAAGGCAAAAATAAGGAGGTGGCAGGGATGGCAAGTACGCATACTTTTGACCGCAGGGAGGAAATCGCTAACGCCGTAACGCACGGGATCGGGGCGCTGCTGAGCGTGGCTGCCCTGGTGCTGCTGATCGTGTTTTCCAGCATAAAGGGGACGGCTTGGCATGTTGTGAGCTTTACGATTTACGGGGCCAGCATGCTGCTGCTTTACCTCTGCTCGACGCTGGTGCACAGCTTTAAAGCAGGCAAAGCGAAGGATTTGTTCGAGTTCTTGGACCATTCTTCAATTTACATCTTCATTGCCGGGACGTATACTCCGTTTTTGCTGGTGGTGCTGCGCGGTCCGCTCGGGTGGGGCCTGTTCGGGACGGTGTGGGGGATCGCCCTGCTCGGCGTTGTGTTTAAAGCTTTTTTCGTAAAACGATTCCTGTTTTTGTCGACGGTATTTTACCTCATTATGGGCTGGCTGATCGTGATTGCATGGGGGCCGTTGACGGCGGCTGTCCCGTCTCAGGGCATCGTTTTGCTCGTTACGGGCGGCGTTTTGTACACGCTTGGCACCGTGTTTTACGTCTGGCGGGGGTTTCCGTACCATCACGCGATCTGGCATCTGTTTGTGCTGGGCGGCAGCGTTACCCACTTTTTTGCAATCCTGTTGTATTTGCTTCCCCATCACTGAATTTCACATCTTCAATAGCCGCCTTGCGCTCCGTTCGCGAGGCGGCTTTTTTGGCGTTTGAGGGATGTTTTTGCTGTTCAAGCGGCAGCACAGTGGGCTTTTCAACATGTTAAGGGAAAATGCTTGACATCTTATTCGGCACTGAGGTATCATAGGAAAAGTTGATGCGCTGTAAAGTGTTTTTCCTTGACGGAGGGGAGTGCCCAAATGAGTCAGGAGAATAGACTTGAGAAAACAAATCGGATCAACCTTTTGTTTGATTTTTACGAAGCGCTGCTGACGGAAAAGCAGCAGACTTTTTTACGATATTATTTTCTGGACGATTTTTCGCTTGGCGAAATCGCCGCAGAGTTTGAAATCAGCCGCCAAGCGGTGTTCGAGCACATTAAGCGGGCCGAAGGCATGCTGGAAACGTATGAAGAGAAGCTCGGGCTGCTGGGGAAGCACGAGGCGCGCAGCGGTGTGTTGTCCCAGCTGGAGAAGCTGGTGGAAGGCAGCGCGATGTCGGCGTCCGATAAAGAAGCAGCGAGAAATTTGCTTCGCCAGGCGGAGCAATTGTAATATGGCGTTAGGAAACAAATTTTAGCGAATGGAGGTGACGGCAACATGGCATTCGAAGGATTGACGAGCCGGCTGCAGAGCGTGTTCAGCAAGCTGCGGGGCAAGGGCAAGGTTTCGGAAGACGATGTCAACGAAGCGATGCGCGAGGTCCGGCTGGCCCTGCTGGAGGCGGACGTCAACTTTAAAGTCGTCAAGGAATTCATCGCCAAAGTGAAGGAGAAGTCCGTCGGCAAGGAAGTGATGGACAGCTTCACGCCGGGCATGGTCATCATCGACATCGTCAACAAGGAACTGACCGAGCTGATGGGCGGCAGTCAGGCTAGGCTAGCTAAGAGCAACCGTCCTCCGACCGTCATTATGATGGCAGGTTTGCAGGGGGCCGGGAAGACGACGACATCGGCCAAGCTGGCCAAGCTGCTGCTGAAAGAAAACCACCGGCCGCTCCTCGTGGCTGGAGACATATACCGTCCGGCGGCGATCAAGCAGCTGCAGGTGCTGGGCGAACAGATCAAGGTGCCGGTGTTTACGCTGCCGGAAGGCAACAGCCCGGTGGAGATCGCCCGTCAGGCGCTGCAGCACGCAAAGGATAACGGCAACGATTATTTGCTGATCGACACCGCGGGCCGGCTGCACATTGATGAGGAACTGATGGAAGAGCTGCGGCAAATCCATGAGGTGACGAAGCCGGATGAAGTGCTGCTGGTCGTCGATGCGATGACCGGTCAGGACGCTGTCAACGTCGCCGAAAGCTTTAACCAGCAGCTTACCTTGACAGGGGTCGTGTTGACGAAGCTGGACGGCGATACCCGAGGCGGCGCGGCGCTGTCGGTCAAAGCGGTAACCGGCTGCCCGATCAAGTTCGCCGCGCTTGGCGAGAAGATCGATGCCCTTGAGCCGTTTCATCCCGAGCGGATGGCGTCCCGGATTTTGGGCATGGGCGACATGCTGTCGCTGATCGAAAAAGCCCAGGCGAACATCGACGCCGAAAAAGCGAAGGAAATGGAACGGAAAATGCGCAACGCGGAATTTACGTTCGACGATTTCCTGGAGCAAATGGATCAGGTGAAGAAGCTGGGTCCGTTGGATCAGCTTATGGATATGATTCCGGGCATGGGCAAAATGAAGCAGATGAAGGACATCAAGGTCGACGAGAAGCAAATGGGCCGGGTGGAAGCCATCGTTCATTCGATGACCAAAGCGGAGAAGCAAAATCCGGAAATGATCAATCACAGCCGCCGCAAGCGGATCGCCGCCGGAAGCGGGACGACGCTGGCCGATGTCAACCGCTTGATCAAGCAGTTTGACGAGATGCGCCGGATGATGAAGCAGTTCTCCGATATGATGGGGCCGAAAGGCAAAGGCAATAAAATGATGAAGCAACTGAGCAAAGCCGGAAAAGGCATGCGGTTTCCGTTCCGTTAATCGGCGGATCATTGATTTTTTGAAGGAGGTGAATTTCGTGGCAGTTCGTATTCGTTTGAAACGTATTGGTGCTCATAAAGCTCCTTTCTACCGTATCGTGGTGTCGAATTCCCGTTCCCCGCGTGACGGCCGTTTTATCGAGGAGATCGGTTACTACAACCCGGTTGCAGAGCCGGCAGTAGTGAACATCGACGAAGAGAAGGCGCTTAAATGGCTTCAAGACGGAGCGCAAGCATCCGATACCGTTCGCAATCTGCTGAGCAAAGCAGGCGTAATGAAGAAGTTTCATGAGCTCAGACAGCAGAAATAATTGCTGATTCGGAGGGTCGTAAGTGGAACAATTAGTCAGCGTTATCGCGAAGGCTCTTGTTGACCATCCGGACGATGTTCGTGTGGAGATTGTGGAGAAGGATCACCTGATTGTGTATGAACTGTCCGTGCATCCCGACGATGTGGGGAAAGTGATCGGCAAGCAGGGGAGAATCGCCAAAGCGCTCCGCACGGTCGTGACATCGGCAGCGGTCAAGATGGATAAGCGGGTTACCGTGGACATCATGTCTTAAACAACCTCTTAAAGATGTACGAAAGCGGGTTAGGATGTTTGTCCTAGCCCTTTTTCGTACATGCTAAAGCGTAAAGGACACGGAATTTTATCTATACTTTAGCGATTGAACTTGAAGTAAGGCTTTAAAAACGGCTGGCTGGTTTCCCAGGGGTTCAGCGTCAGCCGTTTATAAGATGGGGAGGTTGTTATGTCGAATTCTTTGTTGACGGTCGGCAAAATCGTAAATACGCACGGGATCCGCGGGGAGTTGAAGGTGCTGCTGCAAACGGATTTCCCGGACGTGCGGTTT
Source organism: Paenibacillus macerans (assembly GCF_023715465.1). Classification (GTDB taxonomy): domain Bacteria; phylum Bacillota; class Bacilli; order Paenibacillales; family Paenibacillaceae; genus Fontibacillus; species Fontibacillus macerans_A. Next base: position 675,662 of record NZ_JAMBOE010000002.1, on the reverse strand, counting down.
GCGCCGAAAAGCCGTCTGCTGATCGTTCACCCGGAAAGCGGGGAACAACTGGCGGTCACCGTGCAATCGTCGAGACCGTACAAACAGACGTACATCGTGAAATTCAGCGAATTTTCCGATATCAATGAGGTTGAAAAATTAAAGGGCCGGGATCTAAAGGTGACGAAAGCAGAAACGGTGGAACTGCCGGAAAACGAGTACTATTTCCATGAAATCATCGGCTGCCGTGTCATCAGCGACGAAGGCGAGGACCTTGGCGTGATCGAGGAGATTTTGCGTCCGGGAGCGAACGATGTGTGGGTCGCCAAGCTGCCGTCCGGCAAACAGTTGCTGCTGCCCGTTATCGATGACGTCGTGCTGGACGTAAACGTGCAGGACAAGCTGGTCAAAGTTCACCTGATGGAAGGGCTGTTATAGGATGCGTGTGGATGTGCTGACGCTTTTTCCGGAAATGTTTGCAGGCGTGTTTGCCAGCAGCATCCTCGGCAAAGCGCAGGAAAAAGGAATCGTTGAGCTAAATGCGATCAATTTCCGGGAATATTCGGGGAATAAGCATGGGACCGTAGACGATACGCCGTACGGCGGCGGAGGCGGGATGGTGCTGAAGCCGGAACCGATCTTCGCTGCGGTGGAAGCTATACTGGAAGGGAAGCATGGTGATGCCCCCAGGGCGAAAACCCGCACACCGCGGGTTATTTTGATGTGTCCGCAAGGCGAGACTTTTACGCAGAAGAAGGCTGAGGAGCTTGCCGCCGAGGAACATTTGATCTTTATTTGCGGCCACTACGAAGGGTATGATGAACGGATTCGCGAGCATCTCGTAACCGATGAAATATCCATCGGCGATTATGTACTGACCGGCGGCGAGCTGCCGGCGATGGTCGTGATCGACAGCGTGACCCGGCTTCTCCCGGGCGTGCTTGGGAATGAGCTGAGTGCGGTCACCGACTCCTTCAGCACCGGAATGCTGGAGTATCCCCATTACACGAGACCTGCGGAGTTTCGCGGCTGGAAGGTGCCCGATATTCTGCTCAGCGGACATCATGCCAATGTGGAGGAATGGCGGCAAAAAGAAGCGCTTCGGCGCACCCTTTTGCGCCGCCCGGACCTGCTTGAGAAGCTGGAACTATCGCCTCAGGATTTGAAGTGGCTGGAGCAAATGAAAGCTCATCCTCCGGAAATTAAGGATTGAGCAATTTATCTATGTCTGTGTCCGATGTGACCGTCAATCTCTTCAAGGTCATTAGCCGATCCCCGGGTTTTACGAAGCCCTGGTAGACGGTGAAGGCCATTCGATAACCGTTTTCCTGGAGATAGTAAATCATCTGCCGGGTCTTCTCTCCAAATGGGTAGGCGAAGTAAGGAGAATCGACCACTTTTTCTTTCATCATCGCAATATCCTTTTCCACTAACGAGGGGTCTTGTCCCGCGGCTTTATTTACTCCGCATTTCTCAAAGCCTTTGCGGTGCAGATCGTAAGTATGACTGTGAAACTCGAACACATCGCCCGCAGACTTCATTTCTTCCTTCGATAAATACGTTTTTTTGGCGGGATCAAAGGCTTGAGTCTGTTCTTTCAATTTACTGCCGATGACAAAAATGGCTGCCTTATATCCGTATTTTTTGAGGATCGGGTAAGCGTATATATAGTTGTTTTGATATCCATCATCAAACGTAATGACAACGGTTTTGGCCGGGAGGGAGATCTGCCCCCTGACGTATTGTTCCAGTTCGCTTAGCGAAGCCGTATAGTACCCATGGTCATGGAGATAATCGATATCTTGTTCGAAGGCCTCCAAATTGATGACGGATTCGTTGCCCGGATACTTATTGTATTTCTTCGGCGTGATGTAATGATACATAAGTACGGGAACTTGTTCGGCAGTGCCGGGTGCGACGGTAAAACCTTCGGGCAGCTTAGGGTACACTTCATGCTTTTTATGGGTCAAGGTAAACATTGTATTTTTGACCATGCCCCATGAGGTGCAAGCCTTGCGTGATAATACGTTGCTCGGGTGGGTCACCGCCACCGCATAGATCAGCACCAGAATGGCCAGCGAGAGTAATGCATACTGCGAGATTCTTTTTCTCATTCCTTGATAAAACTCCTATCCTATCTAATTGTCTAACATATCTATTTTATATGGTCTTAAAAAAAATGGGTTACGATTTGTTTGCAATTTGGATTGAAATGGAGATGATCGGTGATCAACCCACGTTTTACGTTATTTTATTGGGAAAATTTTGCGCTGTTATGCTCGTCAAAGTCTTGCAAGGGTGCGCGTCTATAGCGTATAATTACATATGTCGCTATTCATAAGCGTTGGGCCAACGGTACTGAAACGTTGATACAATGCTTTAGACAGCATCGGGGTATGGCGCAGTCAGGTAGCGCGCACCCTTGGGGTGGGTGAGGCCGTGGGTTCGAATCCCGCTACTCCGATTTAAACTGATAATATCAGGGGTTTTCACTGCTTTCTGATGAACAAAAAGAATGCGGTCAATAGGAGTTACGGATTTGCAAGAAAAGACCACACCTTATACCAGATTAACATCTGTTATAGGGTGTGGTCTTTTTTGTCGTGAAAGAGGTGACAACTCCAACGCTCAAAATACCTTCTTTATTGTCAAAATGATATGGGATTGAGGGTAGTAGGGGAAAGATGGGGAATAATGGAGGAAGAAACAACCGTAATGATGGTCTCGGTTTGGGGATGTCCATTCAAGCCAGGAAAAAGGCTCAACCTCATAATAAGCACTTGACAGTCAAGCCGATAACCGATCATGGCAAGAAATATCGGCAGATCAATATCCGCTGTCCGGACGCTTTGCACGATTATCCCGTTTGATCTGGAAGCAGAGAGGAAGATAAATTCAGGAGAAGAAAATAGGTTTGGGAGAAGCAGACATGTTCGAGATCGTTAGACAGCTCTGTGAGAAGAAGGTTTGGAGAAGTGAAGCAGACCTGACGGGAGGAATGGGGCCAAGACACCGGGAAAAATGAAAGGACCGTGATTAGCCCCCCACCCTCTCCCCCTGAACAAGAGGGATAATCGTGCAAGGCAGCATGCGGGATACCAAGACATAATTTATTTTGTAAAAATAGGCTGCATACCTTTGTCGAGGGCAGTCTATTTTTTCTTATGGAAGATAGACTAATTCTGTAGACCTATTTTTCCGATAAGCAACAAAAATTCTGATGATTGGAGCTCTCATATTTTTATTTGGTATCTTGTATAATTCCTTCATTAGTTTAGGAATCACTGAAGTTAATATTGCCAATTATCGAGTACATAATTTTGTGCTGAGTCTGTCCAATTTGATTTTTGCTATCACAGTTCTTATCTTCTCGGTCTCTTTCTTAAAAGCCCAAAATAAGAGAGGAAAATAATCATGAACTCATTGCTTGATGAAATCATTGAAGAACAGGAAGAAAAGAATAAATCTGATGATAGCTCAAATTCCAGTTCAATAGGTTCAGCATTACATTATGTTGGGATTGCTTTTATAGGATTAGGTTTACTAGCGGGAGTAATTGTAATCGCCTTATTGAAAGACCCGGATTCAGGTACTTATTTTCCTGATCCTCATCCATTAAGATGGTTATATGGCATTGGAATAATTATTTCTACATCAATAAGCGGGCTTTTATTTATGGGGTTTTCTGAAGTGATCAAATTATTAATAAGTATTAGGGACAATACTAAAAGTAAATAATTTTCTAACCGCCAACTTTGTCGGTTTTTTCACTCAATCGCATTTTACGACTAGAATATTGAAACTCACTAACAAAAAATTTAAAGGAGAAAAATGTAGAATTGCATAGGGAAAGTTGTTAATGAGAATGGGGATATTTTCCTGCGGTGATTTTAACGGAGGAATAAAATGATTGTATCTCATAATATTGTTGCGCTTAACAATAGGGCTTCAGATGATGCAGCAGGATTAAAAGCCGGTCCATCCGGTAAAGACGGGCATTTTTTTTATGAAAAAGGGATATGATTAGAATGAGGAAGTATAAGTTAACCCCTTTAAAAAATTAGATTTTCCTTGCTATGCCTATGGAATTATGATAAAATTCTCCTTGTTGTGAATTCGGTGGTCCGCTGCGGATGATGAAGGAGAACATGGGGTTCTCCGGAAGAGGCATGAACACCTGAGTGGAAGGAGGGAGTCATAGATGAATATCGTACAAGCGATTACGCAAGAACAACTTCGCAAAGATATTCCGAGCTTTCGTCCTGGTGACACTTTGAAAGTGTTCGTTAAGGTTATCGAGGGATCTCGTGAACGTGTCCAATTGTTCGAAGGTGTTGTTATCAAGCGTCGCGGCGGCGGAATCAGCGAAACTTTTACAGTTCGTAAAATTTCCAACGGTGTAGGCGTGGAAAGAACTTTCCCGCTTCATTCCCCGAAAATCGATAAAATCGAAGTGGCTCGCCGTGGTAAAGTGCGTCGTGCGAAGTTGTACTATCTTCGTGCATTGCGCGGTAAAGCAGCGAGAATTAAAGAAGTGCGTCGTTAATTTTTTAACGAACAGGGGGCTTGTATCCATTCAAGCCCTTTTGCTGTTTTTAATGGAGGAATTTCCGTTTACATATTCCAAAACAAAGTGAGGTCGCGGTCCATGGAGAAGCATGAGCAACCAAACCATCCGGACGATCGGGAAGTGCCAGGGCAACTGAATGATCATGAATCAAGCCCAGTGGAAACGGCACCCGCCCCTGCTTCGGGCAAAAAACAATCGAGCGAGGCCATGGAGTGGCTTAAGGCGATCGTGATCGCCGTCGTGCTCGTTCTTGTGATACGTTGGCTTTTCTTTGCGCCGTTTATTGTGGATGGCCCTTCGATGCAGCCGAATTTTCATACGGGCGAAAGAATTATCGTAAACAAAATCATTTACGATATCCGTCAGCCGAAGCACGGGGAAGTCATCGTGTTCCACGTCCCGTCCGAAGGTCGCGACTTCATCAAACGGGTGATCGGCGTTCCCGGGGATACCGTAAAGGTCGAAGGAGATACCGTCACGGTTAATGGGCAGGTTGTGGATGAGACTTACATCAAAGCAGCCGTGAATGCAAAGCATAACAACAATGAGCTTTATAATACGGAAGCGGATTTCCCAAATGAGCGGGTTTCCGATGGAGCCGTGCCTGAAGGATATGTGTTCGTGCTTGGGGATAACCGTTCCAACAGCACGGACAGCCGGAGCATCGGGTATGTGCCGTTTGGCGACATCGTAGGAAGGGCCGACCTGGTGTTCTGGCCGCTACAGGAGCTCCATTTCATTAAGCATTAAAATCTGCGGCTAGAGGGCCATACTCGGAAGCTAGGGGTGAAGAAACATGACAATACAATGGTTTCCCGGGCATATGACCAGGGCCCGCCGGCAAATCCAGGAGAAACTGAAGCTGATCGACGTGGTGATCGAACTGCTTGACGCCCGTCTTCCTTTATCGAGCCGGAACCCGATGATCGATGAGATCCTGCAGGGAAAACCGCGGCTGATCGTTTTAAATAAAGCAGATTTGGCCGATCCTGCGGTTACCAGGCAGTGGATCGCGTTTTTTAAGCAGGAGGGGCACACCGCCGTTGAGGCGGACGCTTCCAGCGGCCGAGGGATCAAGGAGATCCCGCAGCTGGCCAAAGAGCTGCTCAAGGATAAAATCGAAAAACAGCTGGCCAAAGGCATTAATCCGCGCGCGGTGCGGGCTCTGATCGTCGGCATTCCCAATGTCGGCAAGTCGACGCTCATTAACCGGCTGGCCGGGAAAAGCATCGCGGCGACCGGAGACCGTCCGGGCGTCACCAAAGGGCAGCAGTGGATCAAAGTCGGCACCGAAATGGAACTGCTGGACACGCCGGGGATTTTATGGCCCAAATTCGAGGATCAAAACGTCGGTTACCGCCTTGCCGTAACGGGGGCGATCCGGGAAGAGATTTTGAATGCCGAGGATATCGCTTTTTTCGCGGTAAAATATTTGGCCAGATATTACTGGGAGCCGTTCAAAGACAGATTCGAGCTTGAGCAGCCTCCCGGCGATTTTGAAGACCCGGATGAAATCGTCGCCATTATGGAAGCGGTTGGCCGGAAACGGGGCTGTTTGCAAAGCGGCGGCCGGGTTGACCTTGAAAAAGCTTCAAAAATCCTGCTGCGCGAGCTGCGGGCCGGAAAAATGGGCCGATATTCGCTGGAGGATCCGAGCGTATAGGCCGAAATGTAGAGAGCCACGCTCTATAGAGCCGGAGGCGAATGCGTCATCCCTAGTCGGCAGAGGGGCAATGAGGCGAAAAAACTATAATAAGCGCAAGTCCCGGACATTTGGTTCGGAGCTTGCGCTATTTTAGTTTATTTATTATTCCAAATCAGCGATTGAACAAGCTCTAAAAAATTTAAAGAACTCTATATTTTTTAACCGTTTTAACCGATAAAAGATTTATCATCCGTAGGGCGAGGATCAATCGCTTGATAAAACTTCCGTGACCCCTTAAGCTTAGAACAGGGTTTAATCGTGAAGGAGGCACTATGGACGATCTGCTATCCTATGAAAGAGAGTATTGGTCCTCGTACCGTTACATAGCGGGAGTCGACGAGGTTGGCCGAGGTTGCCTGTTTGGCGACGTGGTTACTGCGGCGGTGATTTTGCCGCAGGGTTTGCTGCTTGAGGACGTGGATGATTCGAAAAAGTTAAGTCCGAAAAAGCGGGAAAAGTTGTACGGCCTTATTATGGAAAAGGCGGTTGCGGTCGGGATCGGATATGCTGATGTGGCGACGATTGACCGGATCAATATCAAGCAGGCCAGCCGGCTGGCGATGAAGCGTGCGGTGGAGCAACTTTCCGTAGCTCCGGAATTTTTACTGGTGGATGCCGAAAAGGTCGATGTCGACATTCCACAGCTGGCGGTCATTAAAGGGGATGCGACAAGCCAGTCGATCGCGGCGGCCTCGATTATCGCTAAAGTGACGCGGGACCGGCTGTGCCAGGGTGAGTGGGATGCGCGTTATCCCGAATACGGCATCGCGGTACATAAAGGTTATGCAACCAAGCTGCATCGAGAGCAACTCCTGGCCCTTGGGCCGACGCCGATGCACCGGAAAAGCTTTTTGGGCAATTTGTTTACCGAGGAGCAAACGTTGTTTTAAGACTTTTGTACTTGCACTTTAACCAACCCGCCGAAGCGATGGCGGGTTTTCCAATATGTTTTTGAAGTGAGGGGGGAGTTTCATGAATATCGGGCCGCTGCTGCGCGGAATGTTGGGAAATGCCCAGGCGGGGGAGCCTAAAACGCTGGAATTGAAAACAGGGCAGGTGGTCCGCGGAACGGTGTTGTCCGTATCCGAAAACGGTCAGGAAGCCGTCATTCAGGTTCAGGGCGTTAAACTGCACGCCGCGCTGGAAACGCCGATGCGCCCGGGGGAAACGACTTTGCTGCAGGTTCAGCCGGAATCCCAAAACGGGCTGGCGGTGCTGAGGCCGATGAGTTCCCTCCCGGGCGCCGAGCTGTCCGCGGCTTCCTTGGCCAAAGCACTGCAATCTTTGGGATTGGAAGATACGGCGACGAACCGCGAGCTGCTGCAGTTGATGCAGAAAAGCGGTGTGCCGCTGACGAAGGAGAACGTATCGCAGATTTTGCAGGTGTCTGGGCAAAAGCCGGGTGGTGTGCCGCTGTCGGAGTGGATTCAGGCGGCCGGCATCGCTTTTAGCCGGGGACTGCCGCTGACCGGGGAAACGGTGGCGGGATTGCATCAGGCGGTGTTTGGGCCGCCGCTGCACACGTTATTGTCTGCGCTAGACGAGCAGATTGCTAACTTTCTTGGTCAAGCGGCTGGGAACTCGGACGGGGCGGCCACGCCCGGATCAGGGACAAGCGGCAGCAGCGCCGGAGGAGCTGCTGTGCAGGGGCAGCAGGCTCAAGCTGGGCCAAGCGCTGCCGCATTGACGAATACGGCATCCTCCGGCTCGGGAGCGGCCGCTGCGGGCACTACGGCAGGTGGTGCCGGGGTGGCGGGAGCTTCCACCCAGCCGAATCAGGCGGCCGGAATGGTGCAGTTGGCGCTGCGCGGAGCGGCTGCCGGGGCACTTGAGGGGCAAACGCCGCGGCCGGGCAATCCGGGCGGCAGCGGTTCGGCCAGCCTGTCCGGCGGCGCTTTGGTGGCGAAGCTGCAGGCGGTGCTGGCGGAGCTGGATGGGGCCATGCTGCAGGAGGGCATGGCCGAAGCGGCGCCCGGACGAGGGACGGGCGACGGCGGGGCTGCTCCCAGCGCGGGAACGCTGGGAGGGAGCGGCGCCGCTGCCGGAAGCGCGGCGGCAGCGCCGCAGGCGCAGGGCGAAGGGGCCGCTGGCCCTTCGCCAGCAGGCACGCGTCCCACTCTCGCGGCGGAGCCGTGGGTGGGGCGCGTGCTGAAGCTGCTCGGTGCGGAGCACGAGCAGCAGGTGCGCGCGGCCGCGCCTAGCGCAGCGGCAGCGCAAGCGCAAGAAGCGCCGCCTGCGGCGGGCGCTTCGGCTAAGCCCGCCGGGGGCGCGGAGCTCCCCGGCGGCCAGGCGCCCGGCAGCGGGCCTGCGGCCGCGCCGGGTGGAGCCACAGGCAGCACGGCGCCGCCTGTGGAAAGCCGCGCCGCGCAGGCGGACGCCCGCGCGGCAGGCGGAACGGCGCCGGCCCCGGCGAACGCCGAGGAGGCGGCTGCAACGCGCAGCTCCGCCTTGGCCGGCGGCTCCACAGTAGGCGCCACCGCAGCAGGTGCCGCCGCAAGCGGCGGGGCCGTGCAAGACACGCTCAAAGGCTTGCTGCTGCAGATGGCGGCCGCCGATGATTTGCCCGCGCCGCTCCAGGAAGCGGCCCGGCAGCTGGTGCAGCAACTGACAGGCCAGCAGCTGCTGCTCAATACCGACCGCACGGCGCCGTTTGCGCAAGTGACCATGTTCCTGCCCTTTTTCGGACCGGACGGCAAGCAAACCGCCTCGGTGCATATCGAATCGCGCCGCGGGCGCAAAGGCGAGCTGGACCCGGCCAACTGCCGGCTGTGGTTCGACCTGCAGATGAAGACGCTGGGCCAAATAATGGTCGACGTGCAGGTCGCCGACAAAAAGGTGCTGCTAAAATTATTCAGCGAGCAGGAAGCGACCGGCGCGTTCCTGGAATCCCGGCAGGAGGAAATCAGCGAAGCGTTGTTAAGTGTCGGTTACCGGCTTCTGTCCATGAAATCGGAGCCGCTGATTCCGGCGGAGAGCAAAGAAGGCGGCGCAACCGACTTTAGCCTGCCGCTGACTTACGCCCCAAGCCCATATAAAGGGGTGGATTACCGCGTATGAACGAACAGCCGAAGAGACCCAACCTTGCGTTTAAAAAAGCGGTAGCCCTAAAGTACGATCCCGGGCAGGGCGAGGCTCCGGTCGTCGCCGCCAAAGGAAGCGGACTGCTGGCGGAGCGCATTTTGGAGACGGCGAAGGAGCACGGCATTCCCGTGCAGGAAGATGCGGCGCTTGTCGAGGTGCTTTCCAAACTCGATTTGGACCAGCAGATCCCTGCGGAATTATACGACCTGGTGGCGGAAATTCTTACCTTTATATACCGGTCCGACAAAATGGCGGAAAGAAGGATGCTCTTTGAATAACCGGGAGTTGAAGCCCATGGGCGGGGATGATCGAAAAGCGCGGGGCCGCGAGGCGGAACAAGCCGCAAACGATTATTTGACCGCTCTTGGCTATACCATCCTGAAACGAAACTGGCGCTGCCGTTCCGGCGAGCTGGATCTGATCGCCAAAGACGGGGACGCGATCGTGATTGTGGAGGTGCGCAGCCGCAGCCATCGGGCTGCGGCTTTCGGCACGCCGGCCGAGTCGATCACGCCCCGCAAAATCAAGCAGGTCCGCGACACGGCTGCCGTATACCTCCACCAAACCGGCCAAACCCTGGCCAACGTCCGCTTCGACGTCATCGCCGTCATGTATAGCCCTGGTGAACAGCCGAAAGTGGAACATATCAAGAACGCTTTTTAAGAGGCAGCTCGAAAAGTTCATCTTTTAAAGATGTAAGGATGCTGGTAGCACGGAGTTCCCATATTTCCAATAGATTCGGACCAGCAGGGCTGAATACGGGCGACTTGAGCACTAGCGTTACATTAACTTTTGAACAAGACAACTTGTAGCCCTGATACCTTCCAAATTTCCCGCAAAAGCTCAGGCGATCTAATCGGATTTAGGTCCTGCCTGAAATCTAACGGTTGAAACAGCGGCTATTTTGCGAAAAAATCCCCGTTCTAAATTCTAACGGTTGTGATCGCCGTTATTTGCCTTAATCTAGGTGAAAATAGCTGGTTTTAAGTGAAATAAGCCCCATGGCAACCGTTATAAATTGAAATCACCGTTTTTGGAACGAATAGCGCTTGTGACAACCGTTAGATTATTTGTGTGGCTAGAAATGTACCTTGGTCAGATTTAATACAACACCAGTACGATGTGATACCTATTGGATACTTCTAATCAGTGTTCAAACTGTGGGCGATTTCCGCCAAACTAGTGGATTTTTTCGCTGAGAGGTGGGGGATGGGAGGTAGGGGCAACCAAACGTTCACCCTCTCACATCCAACAGCCTCCGGTCCAACTGGCGGTATTGAATCGCTTCCGCGATATGCTCCGTCTGAATGGCTTGCTGCCCCTCAAGGTCGGCAATCGTGCGCGCCAGCTTAAGTGTGCGGTCGTGGGCCCGCATACTTAAGCCCAGGGCCTCGAAGGAAGACTGCAGCAGCTTTCCGGCTTCGGGAGCCAGCGGGGCAAACCGCCGCAGCAGGCTGCCGGACAATTCGCTATTGCGGGAAATTTTGTAGTTTTTATAACGTTTCGTTTGAATCTGCATCGCCTTGAGCACCTGCCTGCGCATTTCCTCCGAACTGAGCGGCCGCTTGTCTTCCAGCCAGCCGTTTGGCCGTGGCACTTCGATATGCATGTCGATCCTATCCAGCAGCGGGCCGGATATCCGTTCACGGTATTGGGCGACGCGCCATGGCGTGCAGGTACAGCGGGGAAGTGGGGGCTCGGCCCCTAAGTAGCCGCACGGACACCCGTGTCGTTATTACCTTTGGAGTTCTCGAAACTGAATCGAACTTTAACGTCTGCTTTCTTCTTCTTATCATTTCCGTCAGGTGGAGTGACGGTATAAACAGTAATCTCCTTCACCAATGTTTTTACTATCTGGCGCTTAATTTCAAATGTAGGATCCCCCTCGATCTTTGAGCGAAAGTCGAGCAGCAATTTTTCAGCCGAATCAAAATGAATCGTGACCAGCTTATCTGCGTCGATTAACGAGTTAAGCTGCTTTATTCTTTTTTCTAGGTTCAAGCTTTCTTCCATGATTTCTCGCAATTGTTTTTCGACATCGAGCGCGGTGATCATCTTCTGTCGATATAGATTTAATATACTCTGTCGTTCGCTTTCTTTATCATCAATAGCCTGGCTTATTAAATAGATTTCCCGTTCGTATTCTTCCCTCAGGCTTCTTTTTTCCTTCATTCCTTCCTGCAATTCTTTTATTGCGTCGCCAGGATTAAGTATAAAATTCACGCATTCAGTCCAGACCAAATCTTCTATCCATTCACTTGGAATATTTTTAGATCGACATTTTCCCTGAAGCGGCCCTTTATAGGCACTCTTGCCGGCACAACTATAAAAGGGCTTCTTTGGTCGAATCCCGTCAGGCGGATTGCTACTACCAGTTGGGTAAGAAACGCCAACATAGGTATGACCACAACATCCGCATTTAATTAGCCCACGAAGCAAATACTGTCTTGTAGCATTTCGAACACCTTCAAGTTGATTTTCCCGTAGGGTAACCTGAGCAGCTTCCCACGTTTCCTCGGAGACAATAGCCGGCACCTCCCGGCGAATTATTTCACGGACTCGTTTTGAGCGTTTTCCATAATCGTGAATCCCTTTGTAAGTAATGTTCTTGATAATTGAGCCGACCCTACCAGGATACCAGATCCCGGCTGTATTCACTTTTCTCTTGCCTCTATCTGATCCTCTTTTAACTTTCCGTTTATTCACAACATAAGAGGGCGGTATATTTAAAGCGTTTAGATAGTCAGCGACTTGGATCGTTGACATCTTCTGGTCAGCTATTAGATGGAAAATCAGCCTCACGACACCGGCTTCAGATAAATCTTCCTTCCCAGGCAGGGGGTCTTCGTTAATTTCTAAAAAACCTTCTGAGTCAACTCTATACCCGTAAGGGACTATACCGCCCAACCATTTTCCAAGACGGGCATGCCGGTTTGCGCCATGCCAGAGTGTCTCGACAAGCGTGTCCCGGTCAAATTCTGCTTGTCCAGCCAACAAGGTAATGACAAATCGCCCCGTTGGAGTGCTAGTATCAAATGGTTCTGTCATCGAGCGGATCGCCACACCGTACTGTTCTAATTGATAGATAGCATCTAAAATGAAGCGTGCTTTTCGGCCAAGTCTTTTCATGTTATAAATCAGCACTAATTTGAATTTGCCAGCTTTGGCGTCCTCAATGAGACGTTTCCCGTCTGGGCGTTCTTCAAGGGAGTGGGCGTGTCCGCTTACTCCGTCATCTTTGTAGTAATCTTTTATATTAATGTTGTATAAATCGGAATATTTATTTCCGTATTCGATCTGAGTTTCGATTGTTTCTCTTTCCTGCTGATCCTCGGAAGAGACCCGAGCATATAAAACAGCATCCTCAACTTTTAATTCACTGCTGAAATTGAACATCGTAATTGCCTCCTAACATATGTATTTCATGACTTCTTCTGCGTCATCCATCTCGATCCAAAGCAATTCCGGATCCGGCCCATGGCGTTCGGCGATAGCCGGCATATTGATACCGAGCTCCACGGGATTATCCTGCCGCCGAACCAAATCGGACAGAAGGACCGATGCTCCTTGCACATCCAGTTCGGATAGTTCGCACGGATCGGCGGGCTCGAACGGACCGGAAATCGGAATATATAATACCTGAGACCAATCGAAGCCGTCGCGGCCGGCTTGTACAATCAGCTTTAACGGACGAACGGAATCCGTATAAAAATCACACAAGGCCATGATCTTCATAACCAGGCAACCCCCTTGAGATTAATTGACGATCAAGTTGATTTATAATTCTGCGTGTTTCTGAGGACCAGGCCGGCTCACGGTACTTTTGTTCTTGCTCGTAGTTCCGTGTGACGACACTGAATAGCCCCTGAATCGTCCGGCGTTGTAATTGATCTAGCCTTTGTACAGCGAGTTCAGTCGGAACGTTGAACGTTTCGGCAAGGAATGAAATGGCCAGGCTGCTACGATCCGGGAGTTCCAATCGGGAAATCATTGAGAATGGCATGGTCGCATATAAAACAAACTGCTCGGCCTCAATTTCTTGCATCCTGGTGAATGACTCTGGCATGGTCATTTGATTGCCGGCATGCCGGAGCAGATGACATAGCTCGTGTAAAAAGTCCAGGCGTTGCTTATCCGGATCAATCCTACTGTCCAGGAACATGCTGTACATCCCAGGAACGGCCTCAAGCGCTCGGCTTTTTACATCAGACATATGTACCCAAACATTTAGACGATGAGATAGTTCTTTGACGGTAATTTGATGAGGGCTCGTAATGCCAACTCGCTTGTAGGTTTCCTCCACGAATTCTTCCAAATTGGTCATTCGGTAGTGGCTTAACATGGTGATTACCTCCAGCAGGAGAATGTATGTTCGGTTATAAATCGAAAAGAAAAGCCGTTTCCGGCTATAGCATTGCGACGATTATTTATTTTTGAGTTTTTCCAGATCGGCTTCTAGCTTAAGCTGCCGGCGGTTAAGAATGTCGATGCTGTAATCGTGGGTGTTGAGATCCGATTTAATCTTCGTTTGGGAGCTGCCGAGTTCTTTTAGATCATCACGGGTTTCCAGAACAGCTCGCTTAATTAATGGAATGTCAGTCGTATCTGCTTTTATGGAACGAATGTCTTCCTGCATTAGTGATTGATTCTTTTCCAGCACATCCACTTTATTTTCGATAGACTGAAGTTTTTCTAAAATTTGACTTAAGATTTGGTCGGACATAAAGTTTACCTCCGAGAAGATGAAATTAAACTGTGCTATGAATCAATGATCTGCCTTGTTTTTCTTGTTTTATGATGTTTTTAGCAATAGCTTCATCCAGATATTTATAAGCTTCTTCTAATAGAAACAAACTATCACTCTGCAATTTTTCGAGCAGCTTGCCTTTGTTTATTCCAGGGTTTCTCTCAACGACGTTTTTCACCTGGTCTAAAGCGTAATCAGTATAGTTCTGATAGCTCTTGGACAAAGTAATCTTCATTTCTATGCGTTTTTTATCTTCTTCAAAATAATCAAGACCAAAAGCTATTGCTTCGTCACACAAACGAGAAGCCTCTGTTAAATTTGCTGACAGTTCACTTTCCCTGATGAGAATGCTTGCCGAAGGCATACGTAATGCATTCGGTCGGCTGGGCAGTTGCTTTTGTATAGCTGATTTGAATTTAGAGTAAATTTTAAAGTCTTTTTTGCAATATTCTAAACATTTGGCTCTAGCACCTGGAAGTTTTGATTTTAGATACAATTCGATTAATGAATTGTAGGTAAAATGCAGGTTAACTGGGTCGTCGGCATACTTGATCTCATTGGCTAATAATCTCTGCTCATCGGAGTTGGATTCAAGGTAATTTTGGTTCATATTGATCCTCCTATACATCGTTCATCCATTGGTTAGCATAAATATGAGCTCCTCCAGAGGCTAATGTAGCGATGATCGCTATGACAACGGAAGCACCTAGACTATCGAACCATTGCCCAATAATCCACCCTACAGCCCCGCATCCTAAAGAGAGTAGTACTAGTAACAAATATCGAACGGGTTTAATCTGCATAAGTATAATCGCTCCGAGTAAAACTCCTCCAAAAACCCACCAGGACGAAAAATAAATACCAGATATTATTGCGATAACAAGTATTTCAGAGAATAACCAATTTGCTCCATTTTCACTTTCTTTTGATTGTGTTATACCCTTGCGAACTTCTTCATGCAATTTGATCACCAATTATATCCCCATCGGATGGGGGATTTGCTCTATTCACCCTGTCGTTGTCCCGGCTTCCGGTCCTTTTCTTTCTCCCGGAGGATGAGCCATATTTTCCGCATTTCTTCGCGCCGTTCTTCTGGAGCGCTCAAATAATCTTTAAAAAAGATCCCGTGCTCGGGATTATTGATAAAGGCTTCAAATTCGGCTTGTTCATCTTCAGTAAATCCATTAGCTTGCTCTGATGATTGAGGGCTATTGGTTCGTCCAAGTAAGTAGTCGGTGCTTACATTAAAGAAATCGGCAAATTTTTTTAGAGTGTCAAAGTCTGGTTGTGTGTCCCCAGTTTCATATCGTGCATAAGTTGCACGATTAAGTCCAAGGCGATCCGATAATTCTTGTTGTGATATTTTCTTACTAGTTCGCAACTCTCTAAGCCTTTCACTGTATGAAGCCATTTTTATACCTCATTCACCATAATATTTACTGAATATTATAAGTGAAAAAAATTCACAAAAAAATAAATGTGATAAAAATACACAAAAATAGTTGACTGTGAATTAATTGCACATTATAATGTGTGTAGAAACTTCACAAGGGGGGTGGGACAGAGTGAATAATCAATTTTTAGTTGATAAAAGAACTCAACTAGGTCTTACTCAGGAAAAAGTAGCGGAACTGGCTGGGATTGAACGGTCATACTACACAAAAATTGAAAATGGGACCTTGCCGAGTGTTAAGGTAGCTAAAAGAATTGCAGGGGTGCTTAGATTTGAATGGCCACTTTTTTTTGAGTCAAATGGTGCAAAAAATGCACAAAAACACGAATCCGAAAAGGACACGGCGTGAGGGGAGGTGAGGACATTGCAAACAACAATTGAGCAAACAATCGAGGGGACAGCAATGGCGATGCTGGTTTGGGTTCAGAAAGCTTTGGAAGCAGGTGATACAACCCCCGAAGAATTAAAAGCAATCCCGGAGGTTGTAGATGGGGCTTACAAATTGATTTCGCTTTTAAAGATTGCACTATGACATTGATTTTGAAACAGCTTCAAATACCGAATTGTAAAGTTCAACTACGCTGTCAATTATCGGTTTTGTAGCTTCGCCTTTGTTGCTACCCGATACTACGGCTTTAATGAAAGATTCATTTTGTACAGTAGCGACGACAATATCACGTGTGATTTCTATGGCTGATGACATTTTAGATCCTCCTTTCTACAAAATATGATCTGAACAATCTCATTTTAGCAGATTTTAGGAGGTTCGACATAAATGGAAAGAGGTGGTCAACCTGATCGGCATTCATTCCATACATCGCAAGATGGCGTTGGTAACTTGGATGTCGATGAATCAAAAAGGAAAATTGAATCTTGACGAAGTCGCAATTCAGATGCTGAAACCTTTGCTGAAGGAAAATCTATCACTGATTCAGCGACTAGATGAATTGAAAAATTTGTCATTTGTTGCATATGAACTGAACGATATGAAATGGCTGCAAGAGATATGCCAGCAGATCGAAGAGCTCGAAGCAAAAATGATTTAACCGGGAGGTGCTTTTATTGGAACAAGGCCTGTACGACGTCAAGGAAATCCACGAAACACGTGATCTGGACGAGGTTAACCGGCTGCTGGCTGAAGGTTGGAAACTCAACTACATTAGCCACGAACCGAGCCGAAGCCGTTACGTATTAATTAAGTTTTAGGAAGGAGCTGGTCTCGTGACTAACTCTTCAGGAAATCCTCCGGGAATTACTTATCAAGCTGAATATGAACCGGATATGGAGCGAATGGTCAAAGCGCTAAAAATCGTTAAGGAGGCACCGCTTCCTAAAAAGGAAGAAACAACGAATCAGGACGAGCTCCGGGAGGGTGCGTAAGATGCGATTTCGGTGGATACGTGAAACCTCAAGGGCGGGACTGATCTCGGCTGTTATTACACGGAGTATTGTCAAAGGGATGGAATTAGAAGCAGCATTGGACTTATCTTTACCGCGGTATTCGATCAATCCGGGGGCATTATCTCAATTGGAACGTAAGCGGATCCTGCGGGATGCGCAGGGGGAGCTCAAAAGGATAGAAGAAACCCGCCGGGGCGGTACCGGCCGCCGGCGGATGAGGGGATGACGATAGGGGAAGTTTTGCTCACAACTTCATATTACAGCAAACCTTTGTCCGTCCTCATCCCCAAAAATGGACAAAGGGGACGGTAATTAAATGGCAATTGGACAATTCGGACCGGCTCTCGAAGAGGCGCTCCAACGAACAGGGGAAACCCGGGGGAAGGTCGGCCGCGTCACTCACGTTGATGGGTCAATGGTGGGGAAGATCATCAAGGGGACCCGGAAGCCTTCGAAAGAAGTAATGCGGGCTGCTTCTGAGCACTACGATGACGGGCAATTATTTATTGCTGCAGCAGCTGAGGTCACCGGCGGCGCTTTTGTTCCTTGGCTGGACGGCGCCGACTTACATAAATCGACTACCACACTAAAAACTCTCGAAGAGATGGACGAGGCGGAGGCGGCGCTGCAGGAAGCACCAATTACGAAACGGCTTGATCAGCTTACGCCGAAGGAAAAGCAGCAGATCAAAGTTTCTATTATGGAGCAAATCGAGGCCGTAACGGCGCTGCTGCACAATATCACGATGCTGTGTCGGGAGTATGGCTTTTCCTTTTCTCAGATGTTTCTCGAACACAGGTCAGAGATGAAGGCCAAAAAATATATGAAATGAGGGATGGGGCATGAAAAGAGAGGATTTAGTAGCGGAAGCCCGGGAAGCCGCTCAAGCTGCCCAACACAACATGCGGCTGATCGTGCGGGAACCGGAGCGAATGGTTCATCCGCAGAAGCTGGTTGACGGAATCTCCTACTTGAACACCATGATCCGCTTTGCGGAAGCAGAAATGAAAAACGACCGCCGGCCAGGGCAGTCGCGTTTGAGAACTCGTCTAAAGTTACTCGTTGCGTCTATTTTAGCGGACGAACGCCGGAAACGCAAGGGGGAGCCGGCATGATTAACCAGGACAATGTGGAGCGTTTGATCGGTCGTAAGTTGACTGAAAAGGAATCACAAGCAATTGAACGGTTAAATGACTGGGATAAGGAAGTGAGCGGGACGGTATCCCACTTGATCAAAACGGCTTACCTCAATGGCCGGCTTGAACGGCACGAAAGCGAGGATTAAGGCAGGGCTTCGGCCCCGTCTCACTGCTTGCGGGACGGTTTCATAACCTACTCCCGTTCCGTAGGTGGTGAGATGCGGCTGACGCATCAAATGAGTGGTGGCGGAATCCAAAAAGACGCGGTCAAAAGGACGGCACAAGACCGGACGCCCTGGCAATGTGGCATTACAAAGCACATCAGCGCAGGGGGGCCTCCCGTGCAAGGGTGGAAGTCCCTTGCCCACTTATAATATCGTGGGAGTTTCGCGTTTCCGGTGCTGTTTTCTCCCTATCAAAAGCCTGAACCGGTTCGCGCTACGGCCACGCGAAATAAAAAATATGGCCGCCACAAGTACATATGGAAGGGAGGAAGGCAATGTCCAATTTACCTAAATTGCCGAAAGGCCACGCCGAACGGGCTTTGAAGACGCTGATCGGATCGGCAGCAGGCATGGTGGAACCCGAGCCCGGCCATCGTTATTTCGTTTCGCGCGGGACTTTATTCGTAAAGGTATGTTTGGAGGAAATGTGGCCATACGGTGTTTTTATCCGGGGTGACTTCACCGTTAAGGGAGATGTCCTCAAGTCGATTTATCTCAACAGGGACAATTTTGAACCCGATTGGGAAATGACGGCCAAGGCCGAGAGGTTAAAAGCCCGGGAAAGGAGGTGAGAGCTTTGTTACAGGTTATCCAAAAGCTGACAGTAGTCAGTAATCCGACACGGATTTTCGAGGTCGGCACGGAGATTGATGGCCATGAGGTTATCGAGATCAAGCAGGTAGGCTATGAGCACGACATCGGAGTTTTTTCCGAATTCCATGTTCTTGATGAAAACGGCAATCTGATCTCCAGCATCGAAAACTGTCCGGTGGTTTTGGACTGGAAAACGATTGTCGAAGACGGACCGGCGGAGGTGACAGCTTGAAATGAACAGATCAGCAGCGATCGGTTTCATGATTCTGGCAGCTGAGCAAGAAGCGCACCTTCCGGCCGAACAGGTTGAAAGACTGGTTCGCGGGATGGTCCGGCAATTTAAACGCAACGAGGATGGTTATCTCGCCCAGGATGCGGTTTGGCGGTATGCGGACCTGATTCCTGTGGAGGAAGGAGGGCTGCAGCTGGATGGGCGAAATCTCGGAAATGATTCTAAACGGGCTACTGTGTGAAGTGTGCGGTGCCTACGTTGACGGTGAGGAGCCTGGGTATCCCAGGACTTGCGAAGACTGTGAAAACGAAGAATGACCCGCGGCAACGGGTCAAGTCTGGTACTAATTTAAGTTTCTGCCCCCACTATAGCAGATTGGGGGCTGACTACACAAGAGGGGGGACCGGATTGGGAACGGCCTATTCCGTTGACGTAAGTGGCAAAAACATTGAAGTTGCCGTAGTGCCGGAAACGCCATATTGCTCGCCAGGGCTATGTGTTCGAGGGGATTTCGGTGTCATCCAGTTATTTTCTGATAACGAACATCTGGCCATGATGGAATATGCGCTCCGGACTCATTTAGACTCCATCCGGTACCCGGAGACGCCGGACCAGCAAGCTATTTTGAACGACGAATTGAACAAATCCATTGAGGAGGAAATTGCATGACAAAACAGGAGATGGCCAACCGGCTTTTGGAGTTGCCTAAGGAGATCGCTGCAGCTGAGGATGAAGTCCTAAGCGCTAATGTTCAACTTGTACAGGCGAAGGAAGCTCTGCAGTTGAAGGAAGACGGCTTGTTGCTCGGAAACGTGATCGACGGTAAGAATGCCGAAATCCGTGCGGCTCAAATGCGGCAACACACGGAACGTGAGCGTGATATTCTCTCTGACGCCGAGCTTAATTTGAAGAATGCCGTGACTAGGCTCAGTAAATTAAAGGATGAATTCCGTGCGCTGCAAACCGTCGCCGGTCTTCTCCAGGGGGTGGCGTAATTGACAGAAGGAAACCTAACAGTAATGCCCCAGTCCTCCGGCGGAAACGCCGGGGGAGGGGCAATCGTCGATTTGGAGTTCGGCAGCGCGGCCGATTTAAGAAAGAAGTTGGATGCCATGAAGCAGAAACTGAACCTAACCCGTGAATTTTTTAAAGAGGTCATGCAGGAAGGTGTTGATTACGGCGTAATTCCAGGCACAGACAAGCCGACGCTGTACAAGCCAGGGGCTGAAGCACTCTGCGAATTTTACAACCTGGCTCCGACGGTGGCAAGTAAGATTGAGGACAAGAACCACGAGACCGGCTATTATGCCGTTGACATTACGATTCGGTTGATCCACCGCAATACCGGCACAATTATCGCCGAGGGAGTTGGCCATGCCAATACCTATGAAAACCGATATCGGTGGCGTTGGTATTCGGAATGGAAGCTGCCAAAAGGAATTGACAAATCGACTTTATACTCCGAAGAGCGAGATGAGTGGAAAAATGGTCGTAAGACCGGGAACACGTATACGATGTACCGGCTTGAAAACGACGACATGCATTCGATTTGGAATACGGTGTTGAAGATGTCCAAAAAGCGAGCTCTTGTGGATGCAGTATTGTCGGCCACCCGTTCAAGTGGCATTTTCTCTCAAACAGAAGAGGAACTCGAGGCGTATTTGAACGGTGATGATCCTGAAGGCGGCGATCAAGAAGGCCACGTTACTACCCGGAAAGCGTCTCAATCAACTAAAACTAGCAGAAACGCATCAACTAGCCGACCGTCTAGTGGTTCAAAATCGAACGGTACATTTTCCGAAAAGAACCGTGCGTTTGATTTAGCCAAGCAATCGAACGGTGGAAATATGGACTGGAAATGGCTAACTGATCGAGCTGCAGAAGCGTTGGGCCGTCCGATTGCAAAGGTAGTTCAGGATGTAGCAGATAACGAATGGAAGCAAGTGGCTGACTATCTTGCGCAGTATGGAACTGGTGGTAATGACCCAGGTGAGATAAATTTTGATGATCTTCCGGAGGACATGCGATGAAGATAGCTCATATTGCAGACGCACACTGGGGTTTCGGATATCCTGGCCCCGCGCCGGCAGCTCGCTTCGACGACATTACCCGCTCCATGGATTGGGCAGCTGACCGCATTATTGCCGAAGGTTGCGAGCTAGTCCTGTTTGCCGGCGATGCTTTCAAGGACGCCCGCGTGTTTATTGACCGGGCGACGGCGGAGATCAAGGCATTCGTGGCCTGGCTCCGCCGGCTCTCGGATGCCGGTATTGAGGTCATTGTGATCAGCGGCACACCATCACACGATGCAATCAGTGCTTACCACCTGATTCGGGAGATGCAGATACCCGGCGTAGAGGTTTTCACCGAGCCAGGAATTGCTTCAAATGAGAATGGCCCGTTGATCGCTTGCCTACCCGGGATGAATCGTTCCTCATTCGCTCTTCATGACGAGTTTGCCGGTCTACCACCGCACGAGTTTCATTCAAAGATGACCGACTGGATTACGGACACTTGCCGTGAACTCCGCGCCGGGCTCGACGGCCACGTCATCCTTATGTCTCACTTAACGTATGATCTGGCCGACACCGGCTTTGAGGATGCGCTGTTGCAAAATGAACCGATCCTGACGGACGAGGCAGCGCAGATGTTTGACCTTGTTTGCCTTGGCCACATCCACCGACCGCAGCGCGCCGGCAGCAACGTCTTCTACAGCGGCGCTCCAGAGCGGCACAATTTCGGGGATGAACGGACGGAGCCGGGGTTCTGGATTCATGATACTGATACATTCACGACTGCATTTGTTAATTCAGAATTCATTCCAACACCAGCTCGCAAATTTAAAACCATTGACTGGTGTGACATGGACATCGAAGCCTGGCTGGACGGCCAGGTAGATGATTTTTCTTCCATTAAAGATGCGATCGTCCGGATTCGGTATTCCTGCAGTGAGGAGCTGCAGAAGCGGTTTGACCGGCGGATGCTGGAAAAGGCGTTGTACGACGCCGGCGCTTTCTTCGTTGCAGAGATCCGGGCGGAGGTCGAGCGCTCGGAGCGGATCCGGGATGCGGAAGTGACGGAGGGGTTGAACCCGTTGACGGCACTCGCCGCGTGGGGAAGCAACCAGGGTTACGAGCCGGCGGAGATTGGCGAGCTACAGGCGATTACGACGGAACTTTTGGAGGTGCCAATCTGATGGCTGAACTGACAGAATCTTCAACTGCTGGAGAAGCGAAAAACTTCCTTCTATTTCATATGGATTCAACTAAATCGGCGGATGGGGTTTCTGAGGAACCTCGCTCCGCAGTAAACCCCAGTTTGACAAAGGAGCAAGCCTGGAACGTCTTTTTCGGAGCGATCATTCAAAAAGAGGATCACGAGCCTGTTTATTATCTTGCATTAAGAAATATGATCAAAGAATTTGGAGCCTACTATGAAGGGTAGAGATGTAGCCGTGTACGACACGAATCTGAGTATCGAAGCTCAAAAGAAGTATTGCGAGGAAAAGCAGTTGCCGCATTTTGCACCACATACCGGCCGATGCTGGAATTGCAATCAAAATATCTATGCGGACGGCCGCCACGTTTGGGCAGGGAAATTCGATGGACGTGAATCTGCGGGAATTACTGTTGAACAAGCGGGCAAGGAGCTTGTAACCGGATGTCCACATTGCCACAGAAGCTACTGCGATTAGGAGGGTATGCATGATTCCATTACGCTTAATCATTCATAATTTCAGAGCGATTGAATATGCCGACATTGATTTGTCGGCTGTGACATTGGCAGCCATTGCCGGCAGGAACGGTGCCGGCAAGTCGTCGGCATTCACCTTAATGCCCCGCTTCGCTCTGTTTGGCGACGTTATCAAAGGAGTCAGCATGGACGACCTGGTCCGCCGCGGCGCACAGGAAATGGACGTCACCTTCGTTTTTGAGCATCAGGGCAGCGTTTACCGGGTCATCCGGACGCGCAGCACAAAGGGCAAAGGTAAATCTACGCTCGAGCTGCAGCAGCTGGTCAACGGCCGGTGGGAAAGCCGGTCAGCTGAGAAGATAGCCGACACGGAAGCCAAAATCCGTGCTTTGCTCAACCTGGACGACGATACGTTTACGGCCAGCAGCATGATCTTGCAAGGCCAGGCCAACGCATTCACCGGAGCGACGGCCGGCAAGCGGAAAGAGATTTTGGCGCAGATTCTTGGGCTGAACGTATATGAGCAACTGCAGGAGCAGGCCCGGCAACGGGCTGGACTGCTGAACATCGAAATTGAAAAGTCGAAAGACAATCTCCTGATGCTGGACGAGCGTCTGGCTAAACGCCCTGCGAAGGATGAAGAACTGCGGAGGGGGGAGAGCCAGCATGCCTTTACTCAGGCATCGGTGACCCAGGACGAGCGAGCAGTTCGGGAATGTGAGGCGCAGCTCGCCGTACTTGAAGTAAAAAGATCCCGTATTCTGCAGGTTGATCGCGAAATCACGACGATTGATGACGAGATCGTGGTGTTGCAGAAAGAGCAGTCTGAACACCGCAGCCGCCACGAACGAGCCGAGAAGATTCTGGAGAACGAAGCGTCAATCCTGGCCAAAGCCGCCGAGCTGGAAGAGGTCAATCGGCAACTCGCTGGGCTGGAGGCCCGTAAGCCGGAGTTGGAGCGGTTGCAGAGTGACTTGAGCGCTACGCAACTGGAGCTCTATCAGCTGAAGGACGACCAGCTTCGGCTAAGCGACCGTATAGCGGAGCTGCAGCAACAACTTGCTGGGCGGGATGAGCTCCGACAAAAGGCAGAGGCGTATGAGACAGAGACGCAGCGCCTGCGGGATTTTGATTTACAGGCCGAAAACTGGAATCTGCTGGCTGCAGAAATCCGGGCCCTTGAGGCACAACGGGATAAAGAAGACTCTCGGCTGAAACTAGAAGAACAGCGTCTGTCGGATAAGATCGCCGACCTCGAACAGCAGGAGAAGCATATCCACGACAGCGGTTGTCTGCCGACATGCAAATTCCAGCAAGCGGCTGCTGCGGCCGTCGCGGACCTTCCGGAATTACGGCGCCGTCTGGCAGAGATGGACAGGTCGGAGTACAACCGGCTCACCACCGTCCGTACTGAGAAGCAGGCTGAGCAGGGGGCGTTGGACTACGATATTACTACGCACCGCTCTTGCAAGGTACGAGTGGACGAACTGGCAGCTTCAGCTGCAGCTTATGCCCAACTTGACGGTAAGAATGAGGTGCTAATCCAACTGCAGCAGCAGCAAAGCGAGAAGTTGGAACATATGGAGGCTGTAAGGCAGCGGTGGGATTCTGTGCAGCAGCAATTAGTAAGTCTTGAGGCCGCACTGGCACCACTTCCGGAATTGACCACGCGTGCCGCCGATCTGCAGCGCTGGGCAAAGCTTAAGGACGAGATCGGGGCCGCCCGGGAGGCTGCCTTGAACGCGAAGGAGCGGATTGCCTCTATTGATCGGGACATCTCTGGGAAGCAATCCCGTAAGGAAGTATTGGAGAACGAGAAAAACAGTTTGGTTATTGACACGCTTGAGTATGATTCTTTGCATCGTAAGTTGGACCAATTGCAGGCCGTACTGCAAGACCGGCGCCGGCAGTTCGCCGCACTGGCCGAACAAATCGGCGGTATCAAGGCAGTGTTGGCCGCGCTCGAGGTGGATCAGCAGGAACGGGACTTGCTGGCCGCCGAACTTGAGCCGAAGGCGAAGCGGTGGACCCAGTATCAAACGCTGATCAAGGCGTTCGGCCGCGACGGGATACCGGCACTGATTATCGAAAACGCCGTACCGCAGCTCGAGCGGATCGCAAACGAGATTCTTGGTCAGATGTCGAAGGGCAAGCACTACGTCCGCTTCGAGACACAGCGCGAGCTCAAGTACCGGGACGGTGTTGCCGAGACGCTCGACATTATGATCGGCGACTGGACTGCGGAACGACCATATGAGACTTTCTCCGGTGGCGAGCAGCTCCGGATTGACTACGCTATACGCTTTGCACTGGCCGAACTGCTTGCGCAGCGTGCCGGCAGCAAGGTCGAATGGCTGACCATCGATGAGGGCCTGGGCTCCCAGGACGCCGAGCACCGTGCGCTCGTCCTCGAATCGATCAAGTCGGTCGCTGCACGATTCCGCCGCGTGTTGGTTATTACGCACATCGAGGATGCCCAGGCGGCGTTTGACCAGGTCATCCGCTTTGACAACGCGGACGGCGGAGTCGAAGTGTTCGTGGCATGAATGATGAATTCGGCCGGCCGCTGCTGCAGAGCATGATGGGCGACCGGATCTGGCGACTGATGCGGGCTGATCGTGAGGCATTTATGCGGGAGACGAGGGACTACTTTGCCCTCGGCTACCCAGGCTGGACGGTGATCAGGGTAAAGTACCCGATCGTTTATTTGCGGGATGATAGGGAGGCATGACGAGTGACGGAACCTCTCCAGCTCGATTTGTTCGCAGAATACGATGAGCAACCAGAACAACCGGTGTTAAACGGGATGTACTACGAGCGGGCGACTGGGAAGTTTGTTTCCTTCGTCCGCGGGCGCCGGCATTTCGAAGTTTCGCCAGGCCGGTGCCTTGGAGATAAGGCCTGGAAGGAAAAAACAATGAGGGAGCGATCGATATGAGTACGATGACACAGGAAGAACTAATGCAGCGGTCAAAGGAAATCGTGGATTTCCTTTCTGAGAAAAACGAGGAGGCGAAGGAGGCGGGGATTGAGCAGCACGGCCATTTCTATACTTCCGTCGCCTTTACATTAGGCTCGTTGATCGGATTTGACTTTAAGCCTGAAGGGTACGGCCCAATGATCGGAACCATGCTTGAATCCCTTACGGAAGGGCTTCAGAATTCGGCCACTGAAAAGGGCGTAAAAGGGACTTTCGTTAAAATCGTGCGGGATTAGGCTGGGGGATGATCAAATGCCCGAAGGCAGTTACCCTTTTCCGATGTACTCCGGACTTCTGGAGCCAGAACACTACAAGAGAATAGGCACGGCGATATGGCTTTTTGCATGGTGCATTAGCTCCACGACGAAGGAGGTCAAAGAAGACGGGACGGTCTGGGGCATTGTCCTCGGAAATAAGCCATTGAAGCTGTCAGATATCGCTAAACGATTTGGAGTTAACAACAAAACCGTGAGCCGCTGGTTGGACACCTTGGAAGAGTACCATTACATAAAAGTGACCAGGGCTTCAAGAGGATTAATTTTGTCGGTACGAAACTCCAAAAAATGGGCGGACAAAAATGTCCGATCAGTTGAAAGTGATAAGACAAAATTGTCTGATCACAATCAAAATGAACAGACAGAAATGTCCGATCACTCAAACTCTGATCAGACAAAAATGTCCGATCAGTTAGGCGGTGAACAGACAAATTTGTCCGATCATAAGCAAAAATCAGCAAGTGATCGGACAGAAATGTCTGATCTAAAAGATATTATTATTACTACTACTACCACTACTACTGGTAGGGATTGGTTTGAGGAAGAAAATTCAGATTCTCAGCCAAACGGAATGATTGTTATTTTAAACGCTTATTGCCGTTTACACGGCAAACTTGATTTTCACGTAAAACCACGTGAACGCGAAGCCATGGGTCGGATGGTCGCCGGGGGGATGCCGGTACCCTTTACCATCTCAACTATGGAGAGCCTGCTTCAGGCCAAGCGTGAACGTGAAGGTGATAGTTTTAGGCTTCCCACGAGCTTTTTATACTACGTGGATGCAATTAACGAGGCTTGGCGCAACTCCCAAACTACCAGTCCGACGATGGCTGGAGTCGCCCCGGGAACGCCAGAGCCTGCAAAACGAATGACGAAGCAACAGCGCGAGCTTGAAGATTTGCGTAGGAGAGCGAAGGAGGAGAGACAGCGTGGAAAGAGCTGAGGTTATTGATCTTTTTGTCGAGATCAAGAGGGAATACCCCTTCTTTGATACCAGTGATGAAAACATTGATAGACACTTAAAATATCTCAAGGATTTCCCATTTGATGCGGCTTTACGTAATGTCGAGCAGCACATCAAGACTAACAGACGGCCGCCCGGAATATCGGAAATCAGGGGAAGTTTGGGCGAGCAGATTGAGCGAGACCGGATGAAAGAAGCAACCGCCGAATACTTCGCAGCGCGGGAAGAAGCGGCGAAGCAGGCATGTCCGCCGCCGCCCGGCTGGAAGGAGTCCATCTATGCAAAGCTCGGCATCTCTTGAGTCGATTCTCCCGGAAATGCCGAACGATCTGGCTGCAGAATGCTCGGTCCTCGGGGCGATCCTGATCGAGCCGGAATCGCTGGAATATACCGAGTCGCTGTTACCCGAGGCTTTTTATCATGCCGGTCATCAAATCATATTTCGCCGTATGTTGGAGCTGGCCGATGAGGGGCAGCCGATCGACTTGGTGACGCTGACGGCCAGGCTGAAGGACCGTGGCGAACTGGAGGACATCGGCGGAGTTAGCTATCTTGCGAAGCTTGCCCACGCGGTTCCATCAACGGCCAACATGCAAACTTACGTCGCCGGGGTTCAAAACAAATTTTTGGTTCGGGATCTTATTCGATCAAACATGAGCATCATCCAAGCAGCCGCCGCCGGAGAAGACATTCAACGCCTCGTTGCCTCGGCGCAGCAGGTCGCGACGACGCTGGCGGACCGATCGGCGCCACCGCAGGATTTTAAGCGGATCAAGGATGTAGTTGTCGAGGTCATCGAGACGACGGAAGTCAAGTCCGAGGCGTTCAAGACCGGCAAGGTCACAGGGTTACGGACCGGGTTTAGGGATCTGGACGGAATCACAGCAGGCCTACAAAAAAGCGATTTGATCATCGTTGCGGCCCGGCCTTCCGTCGGGAAAACCGCCTTTGCTCTGAACATTGCTCAGAACGTGGCGGTCCGTAGTGTGGCTCCGGTTGCAATCTTTAGCCTGGAGATGTCCGCGCCACAGCTTGTGGCCAGGATGGTAAGCGCGGAAGGAGGGCTGGAGGCCAACCGACTCCGGATCGGCGACATGGGAGAAGAGGATTGGCTCAAGCTGGCGGATGCCGCCGGCGTCCTGGGTGCCTCGAACATCTTTATCGACGACTCGCCGGGGATCACGGTGGCCGACATCCGGGCGAAATGCCGCCGGCTGAAGAAGCAAGAAGGCCTCGGTCTGATCGTGATCGATTATCTGCAGCTGATCGCCAGTGCCGGCCGAGGCAAACCCGGCGAGAACCGACAGCAAGAAGTATCCGAGATTTCTCGGATGCTAAAGCAGTTGGCCAGGGAACTGGATGTACCGATCATTGCATTGTCCCAACTGAGCCGGAACGTCGAGCAGCGGCAGGACAAGCGTCCGATGATGTCCGACCTAAGGGAATCCGGTTCGTTGGAGCAGGATGCCGACATAGTTGCGTTCCTGTACCGGGACGACTACTACGACCAGGAAAGCGAGAAGAAAGGAATCATCGAGAT
This sequence comes from Paenibacillus macerans, assembly GCF_023715465.1. Taxonomy (GTDB): domain Bacteria; phylum Bacillota; class Bacilli; order Paenibacillales; family Paenibacillaceae; genus Fontibacillus; species Fontibacillus macerans_A. The sequence goes on along the minus strand of NZ_JAMBOE010000002.1, from coordinate 647,085 downwards.
TATCATAGCCAAGCAGCGGAATGGCCCGGTCGGGACGGTCGAATTAGTCTTCCTGAAGCAGTTCAATAAATTCGTCGACTATGACCGGATTCATACCGATCCAGGGCCGAAGCCGCCAGAGCCGCCGAAACGGATTCCGGATATGTATCGGAGAAAAAGGGCGTCGTGAGGAGGAACATGGATGATCAAACAAACGCTGGACGCGTGGCGTGCAGAAGCACGTGAGCGTTTTGGGGATAGGACAGCTGAATGGAAGTTTAAGTGCCCTCGTTGTGGGAATATCCAGAGCCCTAAAGACTTTGTTTCAAGGGGAGCAGCCACCGGAGAAGCAGCAAATAGGGCCTATCAAGAATGTATTGGCCGAACGGGGGAAGGAAAAGGGTGCGATTGGGCGGCTTACGGTTTCCTGGGGACTTTGGGTTATGGCCGAGTTGTGGTCACTTCTGATGGTCAGGAAGTAGAAGTTTTTGATTTTGCCCCGAGGGAGCACGACTCTTGAAGGCGCCGCGGCTTGATCCGTTCTTTCAGGATATTCCCTGGGACTTGATTTACGACGACGATGGACGGCAGATCGGTGAGGTTTATGTTCTTTTGGGAGAGGCAAGGAAGGAGGGGATGCCTCGTGATGATTCAATTTACCGTTTACGGCGAGCCCGTCGCACAGGGGCGGCCGAAGTTCAGCACCGCCGGAGGGTTTCCGAAGGCATATGATCCTAAAAAGTCCCGGGATTATAAGGATTATGTGAAGTTGGCTGCTGCAGAGCACGCGCCGACGACGCCGCTGGAGGGTCCACTTGGCATGGTATTGACGGTTTACCGATCGACTCCGAAAAGCTTCAGCAAACGGAAAGCGGCGTTGGCCGAAGAGGGGAAGCTGACGCCAACGACCAAGCCGGACGTGGACAACTACCTCAAGGGAGTAAAGGACGCACTAAAGGGCGTGATTTGGCGGGATGACAGCCAGGTTGTCGAGGTTTATGCCCGTAAGCGATACAGCGCCCGACCGCGGATTGAAGTCAAGATCAAGGAATTATCTTAATTTTCTAAGAGGGGAATGTGATGAGGGATGGCACAAAATCATGCGAAATTCATGGCTGAAATTGCGAAAGGTATCAATATCAAAGAGTCGAATGTCGAGCTTAAGCTCTTGATTCCGCTGAAGGACGCTCAAAAACACCTTATTTTTCTCAGCAGCAACCAAGGTGAGCCCGTTCATGTTTTTCTGGGTGACCCGCAAGTTTCTTTTAACTTCAGCGACGAGGAAGAGGACGCTATGTATCAGAAGGTTACCGGCCGCTACGTGACCACCGACAGCTCCGGGGTTGTGACCAAGGTCGAAAAGCCTGATAACCAGGAGGACGACGAGAACCAACAAACGCTGTTTGGTCAGGACTTAGAGCAGAAAGGAGATTCCGCCGGCGAGCAGGAAGGCGATACTCCTGCAGGTGGAGATGGTGTTGACGTTCCTGGCCAAGAGGAATCCGATCCTGGACTCAGCGAGGATCTCCCGGACTGGATGACGGGTGGTGACGACGCCGGCGGGGAAATAGACTTCACGGATAGCGGCAGCGGCCAGGAGCCGGATGATCCGGAAGATGAATTGACTGACTACAAACGAGAAATTATGGGCGAATCTGAGGCTGAAATCAGCAAGGAAGCGCTCGAAGAGTACATTATTAGCCAGGCTCCAACCTTCGAGGATATTCCTTTTGACTTTCCAACCCTGCTCAAGCAGCGGAAAGAGGAAAGCAAGACCTGGATGCAAATTGCCAAAGAAGCCGGCGTGCCAAGTTCGCAAATCAGTTCGAAGTATTCACTTTACAAGAAACGTGTTGAAAAACTGATGAGAGGCGGGGGAGTGGCCTAAGCCGCTTTCCTCCATACTCGGATGATCGGATCCGAGAGGGCCGTTTGCGGCCTTGTGACCAAACATATGATCTTATTCTTATGGGGGATTGGAATATGCAAAACACTTTAGGAGATTTGAACAATCATCTGTTTGCTCAGCTTGAGCGGTTAAGCGATGAGGAGTTGAACGGTGAGAAGCTGGCCGATGAAATCAACAGAGCTAAGGCTGTAACGAGCGTAGCTTCTCAGATTATCGCAAATGGAACTCTTGTCTTGGAAGCAAGGAAGCTTGCTGATGATCGAATGAACGCCGATACAAAGATTCCTAAAATGCTTGAGGGCGGCAGCTAATGCGTCGATACACGCCTGAGCAAAAAGAATTCATCCGGGAGAACGCACAGGGCAAGTACAATTCAGAAATTGCTGATTTGTTTTATGCCGAGTTCGGTATCAAAGTTACGGAGAGTCAGATTAAAAGCTTTAAGGCCAATCACAAGATAAAGAGTGATCTCCTCAAGAGAAGAAGGACAACACCGGAGGGCCTTTTATCGGATGAGCAAGCGGAGTTCGTTATTAGTCACGTTAGGGGCTTGTCTAACCTTGAATTGACCAATCTTGTGAACGAGACCTTTAACCTAGGCCTCACGACTACGCAAATTAAAACATGGAAGAACAACCACGGCCTATCAAGCGGATTGAGAGGATCTGAAGGACAGGCCCCTCCCAACAAAGGAATGAAGGGATTGTACAATGTCGGAGGCAATCGCACTTCATTTAAGAAAGGGCAGCGGGCGATGAATTACAAACCCGTGGGCAGTGAGCGCATCGATCGGGATGGATATACGCTGATCAAAGTTTCGGATGAAGGTCCTTGGCATAAGCGATGGAGGCACAAACACAAGGTTGTGTGGGAAGAAAAGCACGGTCCAATCCCGAAAGGGCATGTAATTCTTTTCGCAGACCAGAACAAACGTAATATCGATCCGGATAATTTGATTCTGATCAAGCAGAGCCAGCTCTCAATCTTGAATAATAAGGGTTTACTCCACAATGATTCTGAGCTAACGAAAACTGGCATAATCATGGCGGACATATATCGGAAGATTAGCGAAAGAAAGCGAAGCGGCAAGGGAAGGAGTTAAGCCATTTAGGGGGTGTATGTAGTGGCAGCCAAGACAAGGGAGCGGGGAGTTGTACCGGTACCGCGCCGGGATGTTGAAGCACTTACTCGCGGGAGCGGGCCGGTGATCACGTATCAACTGTCGCCGGAAGAACTTGAGAAATACAGGGGAGGTTCGGGGGAAATGGCCAAAGGGGTAAAGGCTGAAATTAACATGACCAAAGAGCAGTATCTGCAGTTAAGATTGAGCGGGAAGAACAGGAACCAGATAGTCAAACAATTAGGTGTTGGATATGCCACATTCTACAACTTGCTTAAGGGCTGGGGCATTAAAGAGGTTGATGCGGAAGAGCGGGAACTGGAGCTACTAGCACCTGTGAAGCAGGCACCAAAAGCTGAGCCTCTTGAGGAGGAACGCTCCACCAATCAGGATCAGGAGCTGGCAGAGCTTCAGGCCGCGGTCGCTCTATGGAAAAACGATGCTGAACGTAAGTCTGAGTATATAACCGATCTTGAAGGCGAACTGAAAAAGGCCCGTGAGAAGACTGAAAATTTGCGGGAGCGCTCCATGGCCGTGTCGAGGGAACAGGCCGATGAAATCTCGGGATTAAAGGATGCCCTGTCCGGAGCTGCTGTGATCGCTGACCAATCCGGGGCGCGGATCGCCGAGCTGGAGGCGGAAAACGAACGCCTGAAGCAAGAACTTTCCGTAGCAGGGCAGCCAAGCAAGATTGTTTTTCCGGTGTTTGGCGATTCGGTTACGTTGAGTGTTCCGATCGTTGCCGGCTCAGATCCGATACGTGAGCGGCTGAATGTATATCACGGATTGGATGCCCTTGGAAATACATTCGAATCCGCGGGTCTGGATCGAGAACGTATAATGCGTGAGCTGTTCGAACTCCTGCAGACGGTTGTCGGGTTCGTGGCCACGGATCTCGCCGAGCTCCTTCCTGGCCAGGACGTGACGGAGCATGTTCAACGGTTCTTTTTGGAGCATAATCGACTGGCATATGAGCAGCGGCAAGAAGCGGTGTAGGTCAGAATAGCCGTGCTGACCATCATCATTGATTACCGGGATATCTACGAGCAGTTTAAAGATATCCCGGCTGATCGCTGGACAAGGGACCTGGATATATTCCACAAGCTGTATCAATGGAAAATGAACGATAAGAGGGAGGGACAGAGACGTGACAGCTAAACCATTAACTCGACGCCAGACTGAGGCGTTGCAATTCATAAAATCATTCGTAGCTGGCAAAGGATATCCGCCGACGGTTCGGGAAATTGCTGATCATTTGGGGCTTCAATCTTCATCTACGGCGTTTCAGCTTCTTGAGCAACTTGTCCGTAAGGGATTCGTGACCAAGGGTCCCGGCCCCCGGACGCTCCGGGTTGTCGCAGATAAAGAAGTGCCGGCGGGTATCAATCCGAAGGAAAATCGTTGAGTTTAAATAAAAAGGAGATTGGTAAAATGGCAAAAATTCAACTGCAAGTCGAGGAACTGATTGCATGGATTGCAAACGAGGATAGTGAGAAAGTGCGTGAGGTAAAAGAGAAAGTTGCTACGGCTATGCTGGATGTTTGGGGCCAAGACCCTATCTTCCGCAGTGCGCTGTATTCCAAGGCTGAACAACTGGCCGAGGAAAAAATTCGACGCCATATCCGCGATGCGTTTCAGGAAAATAAAGATGGCTGGGGAAGCAATGCCCGGCGTACCATCAGCGGATGGGCTGCGGACATCGTTCGCGACGAAGTTAAAAGCGCGGTAGCAAAGGCGATTAAGACAGACGAGTATAACGTAGATAAGATGTTCAAAGACATTATGAGGCTCGTGGCTAATGAGTACCTCGACGAGTGGAAAGTGGCCTATACAAAAACCATGGATAGCGTGCCGTCACTGGTACATGAGGAAATAGCTAAACAGCTTCCAAAGCTCGTAACCGATTCGTATAAGGAACGGGTAGCCGAGCATTTCGATAAGCACAAGCTGGAGGACTTTGCTGCCGAGCTGGTTCAGAAGGCTATAGGCGCTATGCTGATAAACGGCACGATACAGATAGGAACCATTCAAAAGACTGTATGAGGGGGACTTTACATGCGTTGCATTACGATATTGCAGCCGTGGGCTTCATTAATCGCCCTCGGCGAGAAGCGATTCGAGACGCGCAGTTGGCCGACAAAGCACAGAGGCTCGCTCGCGATCCACGCCGGAAAGAAGGTGGACCGGGCAGCCTGCGAGATGGAGCCAATAAAGTCCACACTCGCCAAACACGGCTATACAGCGGATAACCTTCCGACGGGGGCGGTGGTGGCCGTAGCAGAATTGAATGAGTGTTTTCAGGTATATCGGGATGTGTTGGGCGGCGTAGTTGTGTTGCAATCGGAGAAGCGCAAGACTCATTTCAGCACTTTGGATAATGAATATCATTTTGGCTGGTATGAAAAGGGACGCTATGCTTGGGAGCTGATCGACGTCCGCCGGCTGTCGGAGCCGATCACGGCCAAGGGCATGCAGCGTCTATGGGAATGTGAGGGGTCAGAAAAATGGAATTTAGAGTGACGGCATATGAGTGCGAATTGTGCGAGTTGATATTTTCGGTGGATGTTGACGCATTATCATCAGACTATCCCAAAGTGACGGAGATTGCTTGCCCAAAATGCACGAGGAGCGACAAAGTTAGATGTGTTGGAGATGGGGAAATGGATATTGCTGAACTTTGAAATTAAATGACAAGGAACTGGGAGGCTGATAAGGATGGCATGTAAAGCTGCTGGAAAGTACGATCCTGACACAAACAGATACCGTTGCTCTGTTACAGGAGATGATTGCATGTTTATGATGCCTGATTCCAAGGCATGCGCTGAAATGTTCGGAGAGGGACCGGATGCTGATGATTCGGAGGGTGAAGTTGATCCGCATGCTGGACAAGGGGCTTAAGCGAGAAATTTGGACGCCGGAGCAACTCGCCGAGCATCTTCGTCACATCGGAGCGGACAAGCCACCGGCGCCGCGGAACCAGCTCGCCTTTGAAATTACAGCTCCGAAGCAGGGGCGCTGGGGGAAGTATCTAAAACATTGATTTTCAAAAAAAACGAGGATGTGATTTAAATGAAATATGCGGTGCTGGAATGGGACAAAGATGTTGATACGGATGTCGCTCGAGTGATCGCTACAAATCAAACCAAGGAAAGCGCGGATATGGCCGTGAAAGTATGCCCGCCACACTTCGAACGCGAAGCGATTACTATGGCTGAGTACCAGAAATTAAGGGAAGAAGAAGCTGAAAGACAAAGATGAGCAAGCAAAGACCCCCATAACCTGGCCGGGGCGGGGGTCAAGTAGTGATTCATTCCTCTCGATGAATTATACCATAAAGGGGATTGAGGGGAATGGCGATGGCATGGGAACAGGGGGAGCTTTTTCCGAAAGCTAGCAAGCAGGAGATCCAGCGTACAAAATTCCTGCTCACCAAATATACTCGTATGATCGACATTATGCAGGACTTCGAAGGAAATGAGATGGATTTAAAACAGGTGGCCATCGATGGCGAAGCTGCTCGCCGGATCGACCAGGAGGACCTGCATGCAGACAAGACTGCGAACGCGACCATATTGATCGAGAAGCAGCGCTGGGTGTACCAACGGTATCAGTTCTACACGCAGCAGCTCCGGCGGGCATGGGGACTGATCCAGGACCCGGAGGCGAGGCAGGCGGTGGATTACAGATATCTGCAAGGCTACTCGCCCAAAGAAACGCTTCTCTTCTTCCGGCACAGCATGAGCGATAGCACGATCCGCCGGAAGGTCATCGAGGGAGCAGAGAGCATGGCGGATTCGCTTAAACTCATGGGGTTCTTTGAGCAGGATGACGCGGATTTCTGAATGATAGACGCATTTTGTTAAGTATAAAAATTAATAAGGAGCGTGTATGGAAATGAAAATTAATGTTTTTGAAAATGGTAGCAAAATGAAACTTATAGCTGTACTTGTAGAGGATAACGGTGAAAAAAGAGAGTTAGTAAGAACCGATAACGGCAGAGATGATTTACTGAACCGAATCGACGAAATGAACTTATCCCATCTCACAGTTGAGTTCAAATAATACGTAGTTCGAAAAGATCACGAATTTTGACTGCAAAGTGAACATAACTTGACCCTAAGTTGATCACCGCATGACGGTTTTTCCGTGATAGTATAGGAGCATAGAAAAAGGCGAGAATGACACGCACGGCCGCATGAATGCGGCGTTATTACCGGGGCGTACCTCTTCTCGCCTTTTCTATTACCAGTTAAACATCGGTGCGAATTGTTGAACTCTATCCGGAAAAGTAACAACTGCGTAGAAAGTCATTGCTACCAGGCCAAGAGCAACTATTAAAGCAGAGATAATGCCGGCAGCCTTATTAGACAACCCCATGAAACTCACTCCTTTACAATTTATATTTCCAGAATAACCCTTTTTGCGAACAATATCAAAAAAGTGAGGAATTAGGAGCGTGATCGGGGGATAATGCGATATTTGGTTTATTTTGAAAGGCGGCATTTTTGACTCTATTTTCCGAAGCTCGTTAAAATGGTCTTGTCCTACGTTTCAAGTTACTTAGTACGTATTCTTTTTAGCAAAGAGCGCAGCGTTTTTGCGGCGGCCGGCACGGTCGCAATGCTCTGACGGATCTCTTCGCAGGTATGAACTGAATATATAATCCGAAGTCGTTCCTTCCCGGAGCGGCTTTTTTATTTTGTCGAACGGAGCGTGATGGATCGTGAAGATCATCAAATGGCTGGTCAAGATGACATATGGCAGGTCGGCGAGGAATCGAGGTGAGCGAAGATATGGCCGGGAAACGTAATCAGCTGCAGCGGCCACGATCGGAGCCCAAGCAGCCGGAACGGTGCAAAAGCTGTATTTGGGGGCATTGGACAGGGACGAAGCAGTTTTGTCCGAAGCCACGGTGCGTTAAGCAGGGAAATCCTTCCTGATGTCGAATTGTGATGTTGAGGAGGGAGAAGTATGAAATTAGCTTTTGATTTAATTTGTTCAGAATGTGGTGAAAAAGCTGAATTACGAGGTGGTTATGAGTCAAGCGGAATGGTTGTGCCGTCACAGATTTCACTAGATTTTGATATCGACGAGGATGACCCTAGTGATACTAGGTTGAAAATTTATTGTTACAAATGCGGGAATTCCTTTGATATTACAAACTAAGCGCCTTCGGGTGCTTTTTCATTTGTTCTAATGACGAAGCAGGAGCCGATTTCAGGCGTTCAGGCTTAGAGCGTCTGAATACAGGCAGAAGTACATAGAAAGGCAGGACGGGGCCGCAGCGTTGCTGTACGGCCCTGTTTTTGCATGCCCGCATATGGAAAACCAACTCAACACAATACAATGTGTTTCTGGAGTTAATATGGTAAAGTTGAAGTAACAAGTGTTGGGAGGCGGCTATGAAGGACGAGAAGCTGTATGAAATACTGGATAAAATGTCATCAGTGTTGCTAAATCTAAATCGGAGAGTAAGTGACCTTGAGATGGCAGCGAGAACGCCGTCTTACGACACGGAAATTATTAATCGCAAAATAAGCGAGATACAAATAGGGATTAATGAGTTGTTTAGGGTAATCCCTCATTCAGACGATACAGACTCTTCAAAAGCGCCTTAAATGGCGTTTTTTTTGTTGCCAAAAAACATTGAAAGGAGCATCACAATGGACATCAGAATCATATCAATCGACCAAATCAACGCCGCAGCCTATAATCCGCGGGTCGATCTGCAGCCGGGCGATCCGGAATATGAAAAGCTGCGGCGCAGCATTGAAAGCTTCGGATATGTCGAGCCGATCGTTTGGAACGAACGGACCGGCAACATGGTCGGCGGGCATCAGCGGTATAAGATCCTGGTTCACGAGCTGGGACATGCGGAGCTGGAGGTTTCCGTCGTCAACCTGGATGATGAGCAGGAGCGGTTGCTTAACCTGGCGCTGAATAAAGTTTCCGGACGCTGGGACGATGAAGCTTTGGCTCGGTTGCTTTCGGAGCTGCGGGAAGCCGGGGCGGATCTGGAGCTGTCTGGGTTTGATGCTGGGGAAATCGATGAGTTGCTTGCCGATTTCACGGAACCGCCGGCGGATCAACTGGGCGATTTCCAAAACCGGGAGATGGATACTGACGAATTCGACGAATCCAGTTTCGACTGCAAATGCCCGCGCTGCGGGTTCGTCTTCAACAAGGAGGATGCGTCATGAGTCGTCCGGTATGGGACTGGCGCCTGTCCGATTTGGCCAGCGTGCCGCAACATGGCCGGACCGTGTTCTCCTGTTTCTCCTGCGGCGGCGGCTCGACGATGGGCTATAAGCTGGCAGGGTATACGGTACTGGGAAACGTTGAAATCGACCCGCAAATGATGCGGATATATCGCCAGAACCACCACCCGCGGCATTCATACCTGATGCCGATTCAGGATTTCAAACTGGTTCCGGACAACGAGTTGCCGGCTGAATTGTTTGACTTGGACATACTGGACGGATCTCCACCCTGCAGCGTGTTTTCTATGTCTGGGGATCGGGAGGGTAAGTGGGGCGGTGAATTTGCTTTTCGGGAAGGCCAGGCGGTGCAGCGGTTAGATGATCTCTTTTTCGATTTCTTGGATGTTGCTGAAAAACTCCGTCCAAAGGTTGTTGTTGCAGAGAATGTAACAGGGATGATACGAGGAAAAGCTCGGGGCTTTGTAAGCCTAATTCTGTCTCGGTTCCGCGAGATAGGCTACAGGCCGCAGTTGTTTCTTTTGAACTCGGCGACCATGGGCGTACCTCAAAAGAGGGAACGCCTATTTTTTATTGCCTCCAGGAATGATCAGCAGCTCCCACTGCTCCGCCTTGAATTCAACGAGCCGCCGGTCCTTTACCGGGACATCCGGAGCGGGGAGGGAAAGCCGCTGAATACTTCCAAAAAAACGTACCATCGTTGGACAAGGAAACGCCCAAGCGATCTGAGCATAGGAGACATTACGGAAAGGGAAAACGGTCGGGCAAGCGATTATAACACAATCATTCTTAAGGGGCAGAAGGTCCCGAACACGCTTGCCAGCTCGTCGTGGTTCCTTCGGAATGATGAACCAAGCCGAATCAGCGATATGGATTCCATTAGAATTCAGACCTTCCCCAGCGACTACGATTTCATGGATGCAGATGTGTCATATGTATGTGGCATGAGCGTGCCGCCGGTTATGATGCGTAGGATCTCCGAGCAAATCTATCTGCAGTGGTTCCAAGGAAAATAAAAGGAGGACGCGCGAACGTCCTCCCCTTCATCCAGGGTATCCCCCGGCTGAGATAGCGGCCCGCCACGCGTGGCATTTTGCAGACATCCGCTATCTCGCATTCCATCATAAAGGAAAGCCGAGGGGAACAGCAATGAGAACACCTGAAGAACAAGACATCCTGCTGCAGCATGAGCTCGCGGTGATGGAAGGAATACTCGAGTCAAAGGCACAGTACCGAAAGATCATAAAGGCCGGCATTGCCAAGTGGGTTAAGGATTTCCAGGACGGCCGTATCGAGATAAAAACGGTTGACGACCTGAAAAAGCTCATTGAAATAGATATCGAGCTGCAGAAGGACGAATTATGAGTTCCGTACGAACGTCACACTTTTTCCGAGGTCAACACTTTTTACTTTCCAACCAGCGTTCAGCCAAGCGTTAGCTTGAGTATGTTGGTTGGTATTGTTTTCCCACCATTGTTCGCGGTCGTATGCAGTATCAACTAATTCGAATCCGAGGATTTCCTCAATTTCACTATAGGATAGCGTTACGGATACTTTGTTTAAATATTCTTCTAATGGTTTGTACTTACTCTTACTCATGGTAAACCTCCTAAGATTTGATGGGTTTATTATACAACGTCCCGGGGGTGGTGGTAATGTAATGGCGAGAGAACGCAGTCCCGAACGGGATAAAGCGAAAAAAATGTGGCTGGAGAGCGGCGGGACGATGAAGCTTAAGGACATCGCCGCCGCTCTTTCTGTTGGAGAGACACAGGTCCGGAAGTGGAAGTCTCAGGACCGCTGGGCCGACGATCTGAATAGTAACGTTACCAATGAAACGAAAGGTAACGTTACTAAACGAGGAGCACCGAAAGGGAACAAAAACGCCGCCGGTAATCGGGGCGGCGCTCCCCCAGGGAATCAGAACGCAAAGGGAAATCGCGGCGGGCCCGGCGGGCCTCTGCGAAATAAGAAGGCGTTGAAACACGGCATGTACGAGACGATCTTCCTGGATACCCTTGAAGCCGAGGAAATGGAACTGCTTGAGCACATTGACACTTCCCCTCTCGCACAATTGGAAGAGCAGCTGCGCATGCTCACACTTCAAGAACGACGGCACATGAAGCGAGTAAAACTACTTGAAGCTGGGTTGACCGATGAGGAGCGCCGGGTGAAGGAAGAGCTTATGCAGCGAAAGGACATGGTGCCGTATACGAGTCCAAAGACCGGCAAACAGATTACGGTCCCTGTAATGACAGAGGGTATGAAGGTAACGGAGATAACAACCGTCACCACGTCTAAACTGGACAGGATCCTCAAACAGGAAGAAGCCCTGATTAAGACGAGGGACAAGAAGCTCCGCGTAATCAACCTGATCGCCACCTTGCAGCAGGAGGAAGAGAAACTAAAAATCGCCCGCGAACGTTTGGAGCTGGATAAATACAAAGCGTTGGGCCGCGGCGAGAACGAGGAGGATGACGACGATGAAGACGACGACGAGGATGATCTAGGATGGTAATATCGCTTGCGCGCGAGCACCGCCGACGGATTAAACGAAAGCTTCGGCAGCGGCCCGAGAAGCTAGAAGAATTGAAGGAGATTCTGTCGGACTTCGAACAATTCTGCTTCCGGATGCTGAAGATCAAGGACAAATCCGGTAAAATGGTCCGGCTGATTCTTAATGATGCCCAGCGGCGCTACGTTGCGAAGGTGTTCGAGGATATTGCCGCAGGGAAGCCTGTTCGGATCATCATCCTGAAGGCCCGACAAATGGGCTTCTCAACGGTGACGGAAGCCCTAATCTATTATTTTACGTCACTACAGGAGGCCAAGAACGCGTTTATTGTTGCGCAATCCTCGGACGCTTCCAGCAACCTGTACGATATGTTTCAGTTGTACTACGAGAAGGTGCCCGCAGTTATCCAGCCTATGAGCCGGAAGAACAACGCCAAGAAGCTAACCTTCGAGAATCCCGCGATCCGGACGGCAGACCGCCGAAAGAATCCGGGACTGAAATCGAAGATCACTGTTCAGACGGCGGAGAGCCGTGTCCTTGCCCGCTCAGACACAATCCATTACCTGCATGCCTCCGAAGTGGCGTTCTGGCCTGCGAAGAAAAAGAAGCGGCATTTACTGTCCCTGTTTGCTGCTCTGTCCAAAGAGCCTGGCAGCCTGGGGGTAATCGAATCTACGGCGAACGGTATGGAAGAATTTAAGAAAATGTGGGATGCAGCCGTGAAGGGCGAGAGTGAGTTTGCTCCGCTCTTTTTTGCGTGGTTCGAAATGCCGGATTATCGCAAGCCGGTTCCCCCGGGTTTTGAGCTAACGGAAGAGGAACGGGAACTGAAGGCCAAGTTCGGCTTAGATGACGAGCAGTTGCAGTGGCGCCGGTATACAATCCGGAATGATTGTGGCGGCGATCCGCGGCAGTTCGACCAAGAGTACCCGTCTGAGCCTGACGATGCGTTCTTGTTATCTGGGGAAGGCATCTTCGATAACAAATTCATTAAGCGCCTGCGTGATGCGATCAGCGTTATAGGCAGCCGGCACGAGATCGATTTTGTTAAAGATAAGATCATCCCGTCACATGCTGGCGAATTGGTCATTTACCGGAATCCAGAACCAGGCAAACAGTACGTTCTGGCTGCCGACACAGCCAAGGGTAAAGAGGACGGTGACTATGACGCTGCCTACGTCCTTGAAGTGCGTACAGGCGAGATGTGCGCCGCTCTGCACGGCAAATGGGACACCGACTTGTACGGTAAGAAGCTGAACACGCTGGGGTTGTATTACAACACGGCGCTGCTTGCGGTAGAAAACAACAATACCGGTGAATCGGTGCTGAACACATTGTTCAACACTTGCCATTATCCGCTTCTGTACATGCATAAGAAGGCTTCGCTTGGCTGGAACACGAACCAGGCTACTCGCCCTGTCATGATTTCCGATTTCAAGGAAGCCATTCGGGACGAGCTTTACTACATCTACTGTCCAGACTTGTACAGCGAATGTATGACGCTTATTGATAAGAACGGCAAAGCAGAAGCCGACAGCGGGTGCCATGACGATAGAATTCTTGCGTATTCCATTGCGCTGCAGGTGCGGCAGGTTGCTGACAAGTGGTTCGAATGGTACGAGAAGAAACAGAATAAGAAAGCTGAAGAAAATTCTAATACGGGAGCGGGGTGGTTATAGGAATGAGCCAAGCACAATGGATTCAAATCTCGAAGGCTGACGACGAACGCACAATTCCATCAAGCGCTCAATTGCCTGATACCTTCGACAATATGTATGACGAGCATGGATTATTGCCTTACCCGCCGGGCAATGATCCTGCAAGCTGCAAGCTACTGGTTAAAAACAGCAGTATCCTTCCGCAGTGCGTCGAGGCGTACAGGCGGAACATCGCAGGTTATGGGATTGCCCTTGAATACCTGCCGGGCGAGGACGACAAGACAGCGAAGGACGAATGGGACAAGGCAGAGAAGTTTCTGGAGACTTGTAACTTGGAAGATTCCCCGGATGAAATCATCGGGAAGATGATTGAGGATTTGGAGCAGTGCGGAAATGCCCAGCTTGAAGTTGCCTGGCCGTCCGGATCGGAGTTTCCCACCATTTTCAGAATGAAGCCGCAATATGTACGCTGCACGAAAGAAAGCCAGAAGATGACGCTCAAACGAAAACGGCTGATTAAATCCACTGGAAAGGTGGAGGAGTTCTCTCAAGAAACCTATGCCCGAAAGTATGCTATGAAGCGCGGACAGAACGTCGTATGGTTTCGTTTGTTTGGGACCGAAGGAGAAGGGGATCTGAATCAAATCATTCCGCTCAAACTTGGTAATGATGGTCCTTATGGGGAGCCGCGGTGGTTTGGAAATGCGCCAGGTGTCATCGGTAGCCGTGAAGCCGAGGAGTTGAATGTTTCCTATTTCTCTAACGGCCGGATGCTCTCTATGATCCTTACCGTTATGAATGGCGAGCTAACACAGGATTCTATAGAAATGCTTAAATCCGTTAAGGGTCAGCAGTCGCAAGGTGGCATACTTTATTTGCGGGTCAAGGGCGAGGAAACTGGCGGGCCGATGGATGAAAAGATTGAGAAGACTTCCATCAAGTTGGATAAGCTCAACGACATGCTACAGCAGGATGCTTTGTTTCTTGATTATGGAAAGGAGAAGAAAGCCGACATCCTTTCTGCCATGCGGTTGCCACCGATCCTAGTCGGGCAGAGTTCCGATTACAACCGGGCAACCGCCGAAGCAGCCTTACAGTTCGCAGAGGAACAGGTTTTCCAGCCTTACCGTAACTGGATCATGGATGAAGTATTTAACAAACGTCTGTTCCCGGCCATCGACGTCCACAAGGTTAAGGCGGTTCTTCGCGGACCGCGAATCATTGATCCAGCTGATCGTAAGGCGATGCTCGACTTTATCGCAGACCACGGCATTATGCTTGTGCGCGATCTGATACCGATCGCTGAGGATGTCCTGGGCACCACGGTCGATGAGAGCAAATACAGCCAGGAATACCTGGATACCCCGATCGCCCAACTCGCCAGCAGTCAGCCGGCAATACTCGATCCTGAATCTGAAGATGATACGGACGATCTGCAAAATCGTGTTGCCACTATTGCCAAGCGCTTGTTAAAACAGGCCGACAAGGAGGCTGCTCTGCATGTGTGAGTCCTGTTGGGCGCTGATCGCCAAGGCCGATGACGATGAATTTCTGGACAGCCTGGAACTTACACATGCCGAGCGTAAAGTGCTGGAGGAACTGTACAAGCAAGGCGAAGATAAGATCAACGAGATTCTGGGGCTACAAGGACAGGCATTGAAAGAAGCCATCGAAGAATTGAGCGAGGAAGCCCTGGGGGATATAGGCGAGCTGACCAAGGTACTTATTGCACTGCATACAACGGATGTGTTTGCCAATCTGTTTGAGCAGGCTGTGCAGGAAGCTTTTGAACCCCTGTTCCACCTGGCCGGGGAAACGGAGCTGGCCGCGTTGGACAAGGAAAAGGTTTGGAACACCAGCAACAAGGCAGCCGGCCGGTTTGTGAAGAGGTTAAAAAAACTGGTCCCCGACATGAACGAATCCTCCACGGATGTTCTGCTGAACAGCTTTGGCAAGGCAATAGAAGAAGGAAAGACTCCTGCAGAGCGGGCTTTACTAGTCCAAGAGGTCAGCAAGACCGCTGCGGAGGGCGAGGAAGGACCTTTCTCCATGAAACGGGCCGTCCGCATTTCCCGAACCATGAGTACTGCTGCGGCCAACGGTGGAAAGGTCGAAGGATGGAAGCAGTCAGAGGTGGTAAAGGGAAAGAAATGGCGTTCCGCTGGAGGGAACCGAACGCGCAAGACGCATAAAAAAGCAAATGGCCAGGTGAAGCCATTGGATGAACCCTTTGAGGTGGGAAACAGCAAGCTGATGTATCCGGGCGATCCGTCCGGCGAGGCGAAGGAGATTGCCAATTGCCGATGTACTATGCAATCTGTTCTTGATTAAGAAAGGAGAATAAGCATGATCATTCAAACACGGCAGCTTATCATGTCGGGTTTATTTGTTATGCATTCATTCCGGAAGGGGGGTGAACTGAACAATGGGATTTCAATTGAAAGACGCTAAAATTACGTACCTTTCGCTCGTGGATAAAGGAGCAAACGGAGTGCCGTTCGCCATTATCAAGAATGCTGGAAAGAATGCAATCCAGAAGCAGGTGCAGATCGCGAAAGTCGATGACGAGAAGAGAATTGTCATCGGCGTGGTGTACCAGCCGGATACGCCGGATGCCCATGACGACCAGATGAGTGCCGAGGAAATCGAAAAAGCCGCTCATCTCTTCATGGAGAACCAGCACACTTACAACATCGATAAGCAGCATGATCTTGAAGCTGACAAAGGGTATGTGGTTGAATCCTATATCGCTCCGTGCGATATGGAGATCGGCGATCAAGTCATTGCGAAAGGTTCCTGGGTGGCAGGGGTTAAGGTTACGGACGACGACACCTGGGATGGAATCAAAAAAGGCGAAATCACTGGCTTTAGCATGTGGGGCGTCGGGAAGCGGGAAGAGATCAAGGAAGACGGGGATGAGGAAGTTTCCAAAGGGCTGCTTCATCGAATCGCTAAAGCACTGGGAATCATCGAGAAAGGCGCCGTTACTGACAAATACAATAAAAACCGAAAGAGCCGCGAATTTTGGGCGGCACACGATGCCCTGAATTCGGTTGTTTTTCGGTGGGACTCCTGGGAGAGCGGCATGGAAACCGATCCGGAAGTGATCCGCGAAGCCCTGCAAGACTTTGTGACGATCGCACAGGATGTGCTGATCCAGGAAGACATCGTTAAGGCAATTGGCAAGCCGCCGGAGCAGATCGCAAAAGCCGGCAAAAAGATTTCCGGCAGCAACATGAAGCATCTTGACGATGCCATTGCTGCACTGACTGAACTTAAAAATAAGACAGCTCCTGCAGATGAAGAGGAGTCCAAGGAGGAAGACGATTTGAAAGCTGAAGACATTGCAAAAGCTGTACAGGCTGCAGTGCAGCCGATTGCGAAACAGATGGAGGCCTTAACCGCCGAGGTGACAGAGCTTAAGAAGGGAGAAGGAAGCAATGCTGATCCGGCGGGCGGGGGTGATCCACAACCCGATGCGTTGACCGATACCATCGCCAAAGCTCTTGCCCCGCTGAATGAGCAACTGCAAGCGCTGGCCAATGACGTGCAGGTGGTCAAGAACAGCCGTGGCGGATCCGCTCAGGGCGGCGATCAAGAAGAGGATATTCAAAAGTCCGATGGCCGCTCTTCACTTGGCCGTTTCGTCTAATTCAAAAGGGGGAAAGAACATATGAGAAATAATGGTCAAATCGTTACTACTAGCATTCGCAAAGGTACTATCACTACAGGACTTGATCCGACAGCATTGAACTATCAGGAAGTCGATGCATTCTTGGAGATGGCATACGAATCCACAGAATTCTTAAAGGGAATTCGTACTGAAACCCGAGATGGGTCCAAAGGTACTATCGATAAGATTGGTGTAACTGGACGAAATCTGCGTAAAAAAAGAGAAGGGAGTCCCGCTGGTAAACAGACTGAGCCTGTGTACAAACAAGTTCCGTATTCTGTTGTACCTGTGACACTTCAATACGAAATCACGGAAGAGAAGATCCGGATGGAGCAACGGGTTCGTAAGCAAAACATCGAAGATATTATTATGGGTGGCATGACCAAAAACTTTGGTGAAAACATGCAGGACCTTGGCTTCAATGGTGACATTGCCACACCAAACACAGACCCGGATTATGACTTTTTGAGCATTACCGATGGATGGTTGAAGAAGGCTCGTCTCACTGGAAATTTCATTGACTGGGCAACACTTGACGCAGCCGGCAAACTCGGTGTTTTCTTCCGATTGGAGAGATCGGTACCAACGCGTCTGCGTAATACTGGCCAGTTCAAGTATTTCATGCATCCGAATACTTTTTCGGAGCGTTTGGAACATTTGGCTTCCAAGGACACAAGCGCTTCTGTTCAAATTCAGATTTTGGGTGCACAAAAGAGAATTAACAACTACGAGGTGGAAGAAGTTCCACACATGCCTGAAGGTGCTGTCTTGTTCACGTATAAATCAAACTTCGTTATTGTGAACACCTATGACATAATCATCCGAAAAACAACTGAAGGTAAAGCAGCCGTTACGGAAGACAAGCGATTCTATGCGACGCATGCTGACGGGGATTTCATTTTTGAGGAGCCGGGAGCTGTTGCGATGGCGGAAGGGGTGCAATTCTGATGTACAAGATTACTTTTACTGGAAGCAATACTTCGTTGACGAAATACGGCATCCGTTTTGAGCCGGGGAAACCACAGCCGATAGATGATGCCGAGCTGGCTGAGAAGCTGAAGCAGGAAAGGGATTTTACGGTGGAGAAGCTTGCTTTGGCAACGCCCGCTCCTGCAGCTGCATCCTCTGATTCTGATGGGGATACTGAACCGACCCTGACCGCACTGAAGGAACAGGCCAAGGCAGCAGGCATAAAAGGATATTCGACGATGAATAGGCAGGAGCTGGCCGAAGCGCTGGCGGCTCAACCGAAGGCCGATCCTTATGCTAACGCCCCAACTGCTTAAAACCCGCAGCCGGGTCTCGCCGATTCAAGATGCTACTGATGAGCTGCTGCAGCAGTACATTGATGACGCGCAGGTACGCATCGAGTTGTATCTGCCCGTCCCCTTCCCAGCGGAGGTAGACCCGCGGCTAATGCTGGCATGGGTCAAGCTGGCGGAGGGACTGGCCCTGCAGGACAGCGAGGAATACCTGGCAGCAGTTGCCCGGAATTATGCTTCCGAAAGTGACGGAGCCTGGACGTACACCCGGCAGGCCATCGCAGGAAAGACCACGGGTAACCCGGACGTGGATGCGATCCTGTTTCTGTGGGTCAAGAAGCAGGAGGGGCCGGAAACGGGTAACGTCACGGCGTATGTGCTATGAATCATCGATTTAAAACACCGCTGGCGTTGTACCGGGTAGGCAGCAAACCAGGTGAAGGGGATAACGGCGATGATCTGTTCAATGACCGTAAAAGCGGCAAGGTTGGGGACTTGAAGTGCTTTGTCATCAAGACGGAAACATCTGAAAAAACAGATGAAAAGCCCGTCATCTACATTGTCAAAAAGACAATCGGCGTCCCCAAAAAAGCAGATGTCCAGTTCAGCGATGAGGTAGTACTTGCTGGGCGCCGCTACCTGGTCATTGATTCTATTCCACGCCGTTATTGGCGCGAAATATTGGTGACATGCGAGGTGAAGGGCAGTGACCGTGCATGATTTCGACGGGCTGGCGCGGCGTTTTCGGCAGCTGGCGGACGATGGAATAGAGCGCATCCTGCGAAACATTGCAGAGGCGGCCGGCGAAGCCCTGTTGAACCTGATCATTGACGAAATCGACAAGCAGAACCTGATCGACACTGGCGCCTTGTGGCAGTCGTTTTCGCGGGGGGAAGACGGGAATGTCTGGGAGTGGGACGTGGATCGCAATGCCTTAGTCCTTGAGGTCGGCTCCAACCTGCCCTACGCCAAATATCTGAACGACGGGTACACGATTGAGAAGGCCCACTTCATTCCAGGCTACTGGAACCGAGGCGGGTCTTTTGTGTATGACCCATCAGCCAAGACTGGCTTTCTGGCCAAGCCTAGAAGCTTTATCGGACGGCGTTACTTAGATATTGCCACAGACAATTTCAAGGGCGGGATGAACGAATTTATCATGCTGCGGCTGGAGCGCGAGCTGGAAAGGATGTTGGGCCGATGATGGATGTTGGACTTAAAGCCTGGGCAGAGATCGTTAAACGGGTATATCCGGATCTCCCTGTCCTTCGGGACCGAGCGCAATGGATGGCTGGTAATTTTGAGCGACCATCCGTTTTTATTGAGACGGACCTGGTTTCCGATACGGTACACACGCCGCGTTCCGACCGCATCATTGAGGATGT
Organism: Paenibacillus macerans; assembly: GCF_023715465.1. Classification (GTDB taxonomy): domain Bacteria; phylum Bacillota; class Bacilli; order Paenibacillales; family Paenibacillaceae; genus Fontibacillus; species Fontibacillus macerans_A. The sequence goes on along the minus strand of NZ_JAMBOE010000002.1, from coordinate 627,366 downwards.
GGGGCTCGTGTTCCATTTTGATAAGGAGCGCATAGAGGCGGCGGACGAAGGGGAGCCGATCCCGTTCGACCTCAATCCGTTTTTCCTGTATCTGCGCCAGCAACGGTACAATGTGGTTTCCCGGCGTTTCGGCGTCGCCCTTGTCATTGAGCCCCCGCGGATCCGCACGGGGAAGGACCAGGCGGAAGTGACCTTTCGTTATTCGTATTTGCTGCACGTTCCTAAGTCCCTCGTCAGAGATGACGGCCAGCCGATTGATAAGATCAATCATTTTTACATTGCTCATAATGGGGAGGAAATCGACGCATGAGCGAAGACTTGAACAAACGGAATAAGCAGGAGTGGATTGAGAGCGCAGCGGCTGTTAGGGCAGAGCCCTACGAAATTGCCGGCGCTCTTTTTGATTGCACGCCTGATGCCTTGTTGAGTCAGCAGGAAGTACAGCGGCGGTTGGACGCCTATCGGCGGCCGGCGAAGCAGGAGCAGCCTGCGACCAAACAGCAGGTGAAAAAAAAGGAGGCGACGGAGAATGTCGATTGAAAGACAACGACCTGGCGGGTATATCGAGCTGCTGGTTAAAGCCAGGGCGCGCGTAGTGGCAAAAACAGGCCGTGTACTTGTGCCTTATCAGGCCGAGTGGGGAGCGCCGAATCAGGCGGTGGACATGGCGGACACGTCCGAGCGGCTGAAAGAATCGGGGCTGCTTGTGGATGTGCTGGAGCTGGCTTCTGAGTCCGGGGCGACTGTCGTCGGTTACCGGATTACAAACGGGGAAGAAAAGGCTGCTGCTGTGACCGTGGCTGACAGCTACACCTTTGAGGCACGTTACCCAGGTACGCGAGGCAATGATTTTGAATACATGATCAGAACATCCCTGGTTGACGAGGCCAAGAAGGAGATTGTCATCCGTGATACTAAGGGAGTCTATGACACTGAGACCTACCTTGTGTCCGACAAAGCAGCTGCGATACAAGCCTTGGAAAAGTCAGCCATGGTCCGTTTCAAAGCCGCTGGGGACGTAGCCTGGGAAGACGTGGGTTACACGAAGCTGGCCGGCGGTACGACGGGCACGGCGACGCTGGCAGCTACAGACTGGAACCGCGTATTTAACCGGGTGTATGGCCTGACGTTTGACACGATTTACTTGTCGGCAACCGATCCAGCAGTCCAGGCTTCGGCTAAACAATGGCTTCTGGATCGCCGGAATAAGGGTAAGAAGCTCGCGACTTTGGTCATTGGGGGACCGGCAGCAGAAGACGCAGACATTGAAAAGCACAATGCCCGCAGCCGTGGGATGAATGCCCGTTATGTTATTAACTGCTCGCTTGCTGGCACTCATACCAACGGCAAGACATACACGTCCATCGAGTGGGCAGCGTGGATTGCTGGCTTGGTGGCTGGTACGCCTGCCAATAAGTCCTTCACCGGCGTGAAGGTGCCAATGACGATGGCCAAGGTAGACTGGAGCCAGTCCGAAATCCTCAAGGGCTTGGCAGAAGGTACGCTTATGGCCACGCGGGACGGGTATGACTACATCATCGAGCAGGCTATTAACACCCTCTCCACTATCGGGGCAAACGAGCGGGAAGATTTCGGCAAGATCCGCGTGTCCGCGACCATCGATCAGATCCTCAATGATGTGTACGAGGCGGCCAAGAAGTGGAAAGCCAAGCTCGACAACGATAAAGAGGGCCGCGGCATGTTTGTTGCCGCTGTGCTGGAATACCTCAAAATTCGCGCACAGCAGAAGGCAATCGCGGACACGTATAGTTTTGCCGAGAGCACCACTAAGACAAGCGACTTTGACTATGCATACTTCTCGTTGGGCGCCAAGCCTCTCGACGCTATCGAGCTCTTCTACATTGACTGGGAGGTGCAATAAATAGATGGAACGCGAACTTATTGGCCGTAACCTAGCCGTCCAGGACGATAATGGCGACGATATCCAGACGATCAAGGAGATCGAAGTCCTGCTCAAGCCGGAGAACTTGGACATAGTCCGAGCTCGCCGCATGTCTAAGACCAAGCAGCTTACGGGATATGAGATTTCCGTCAAACTGGTCATGTCTAAACTGGAATCGCGACTGCGGTACCGATTGTTGGAGGATTTCAAGGCGGGCAAAACGATGTTCCTGGAGCGGGTCACCGGCTCACTGGAGGACAAAATCACCGGTAATGTAGAGCGGGTGCTGATCACCGGCATTCACATCCACGAGGAAATGGATATCCTTGTCGCTAAGATCGACGACAACAACGGCATTGACATTACTCTTTCCGGTACGGCCACGGACTTCGATTTCGTGGACAAGTTTCCGGATTATATGGCTTAGGGGGCGCGCTGCGTCCCTTTTCTCTTAATAAAAATAAAAACTTGGAGGCAAAAATCATGAGCGATAAATTGCAAAAATACTTGGCGGCTGGTACGGCCGCAGCAAAGCCTGAACAAATTGAAGTGGAGGTCGATGGGGACAAGTGGTCTGTGCGTCGCCTGACCACGATGGACATTCGTCGTTGCTATGATGTGGCATTCAATGATGACGGAACTCCCAAAGAGTCGTTCAATGAGATCGACGCTATGATCGTAAAGGCCACAGAGCACGATTTCGACTGGAACAACAAAGAGCTTCTGAAAGCTTATAACTGCATCAACAAAAACGAGCTGCCGCCGCGGATGTTTCATAACCCTGATCATTATGCGGTTTTGAGTAAAGCTGTCCGGAATTTTCAGGAGACGAAGGACGCCCTGCTTAAAGAAGCAAAAAACTAATCAAGCGGGACGGGGAGGCCAGCTGGGTAGCTCACTTTTGGATTAACCAAAAGCGGCTCCCGGCTGACGTACTGCCATATGAGGTAAATCGAGAACGGCAGTACTTTTTCTGCCTGGCCGCCAGCCAGCTCGCTGAAGAAGAACTAAAACGTCTGAACAGGTAGGGGGTGAATGACATAGCAAACACAACCAAAGTGACTGTGCCTTTTGAAGCGCGCGACCTGCTATCCGGCGCACTACGGCAGATGCGGACATTGATCCAGGGCGCTTCCGATGACCTTATGGAATTCCGGCGCCGATCAGGCAGCATGTTTGACGACTTTGTTTCCAGCAGCCGCCGGGCCCGTGAGTCCGTAGACGATTTTGGACGCCGGGTAAACGGGGCAGCGGATGACCTGCGGAGACTTAGCAGGACCCAAGTGGATGACCCGTTTCGGCGCGCTCGTGCTGGGGCGGATGATCTCCGCCGGTCCGCCGATCGTGCTGACAGCCAAATCAGAGGTATGTCTGATTCCAAGGTAAGGTTGCGAGCGGATGACGAGATCAGCCCGCTTATCGACAATATTTCGGGCAAAATAGCTGCACTTGCAGCAACTGCCGGCGGTATTGTGATAGGCGGCGGCATTGCAGACACCATGTTCGGTGGAGTCATGGATTATAGTCGTGAGGCCGCACGGAGTGCTGCCTTTTTGCCTGATGCTGTTCGGCAGGACAGCCTTAATATGGCGGATACCCTGTATAAGCAAGACATTATATCAGACCCCATGGAAGGCGTACGACAATTGGCAGACGCAGCTCCACTTGTACAAGACAAGTCTCAAATGACTGACTTCATGAGTTCATCGGCAAAAATACAGAAGATACGTCCTGATGCTGGTGCAGAGGAAGTGCAACGGGCATTATCACAAGCTTCAAATAGCTTCAAGGAGTCTTATAGTCAGGTTGCCGACAGCATGATGTATGCCTATAAAGAGGTAGGTGACAAGCAACAAGACCTTTTCGATACTTTTTGGGAGTATTCTCCCTATTTTTCCAGTTCAGGTACTAGTTCTGCACAGATGTCCAACTTTCTCACCCAGACAGTCAAGGAAGGCGCGTTCAACTTCGACAAGCCTGCTGATTTTTTCAAGGAGACTTTTGGTGTTAAAGCTTTGAACACTGGCGACATGGCTAATTACTTTGTTTCGCGTGGTGCTGGGACAGATCAGGCACAGAAGCAAGCTCAGGCTTTTACTGCTGACATTAATTCTGGTGATAAACAGAGGGCGCAAGGCGCGATTACTGCCCTGATTGCCGATCTCGCTAGCCAGTCGCGAGACGAATTAAAACAATCTTTGGTCACGCTGGGTTCCGGAGCTGGTGAGGACAATGCTGATTCGATTTTAAAAACATATGGTGTGGCATTTCAAAAGGCTCCTGACATGACAGGCACCACAGACAGATTAGTCCAAGCACAACAAGCCGCAGACCCGATGACGTCTATCCGGCAAACGAGAGCAGAAATTGATTTGCAGCTACGAGACATCGGTATTAATCTTACGACAGCTGCCTTGCCGGCGCTTAAGGAGTTCAACGATCTGCTGGTCGAGAACAAGGATGAAATACAAGCCTTTGGAGCCGGGGTAACTAACGCTGTGACAACTGCGGTCGGATTTTATAAAGACCACATGACTGCTATCAACACAGCACTTATGGGTCTGGCTGCTGTACTTGTTGCCAAGGGGATTGTCAAGGGGATAGTGTCCTTTGGGAAGAGTGTTAGGCAGTTGAATGATAATCTGACCAGTGCAGCCAAATGGATCGGCGCAAAAGGCAGTGCAGCTGGCAAGGGCATAAAATCCGGTTGGAACTGGATCAGAGGGAAACAACCTGGACCGCCAGCTCCACCAGGAGAGGAAACACCAGCACAGCGTGCGCAGCGGATTAGGGAGCGCATGGGCGGCAGAGGCATACGCCGAGATTGGGGGCGCAGGGGTTCCAACCCGAATGGTGGAGGACTGGGCGGACTTCGATCCGCTTCGATGACCATTAATGCCAGCATCGTGTACCTCAATGGCCGAGTTGCTGGGGGTGCAGGTGGCAATGGTGGATCGCGCCGACGCGGTGGAGTACGTCGTCGTGGCGGACTTGGTGGAGGCGGACGTGGGCCGGGAGGTGGTGGTGGAGGCGGTGCTCCGCTCGGATCACGAGAAAACCCTTGGCGTTTCCGGCGGCCTACTCCACCAACGCCACCACCCGAACCACCAGTTCCACCGCGTGGCGGCTGGTTGAGCAAAGTTGGTGGTACGCTTGGTAAAGGGGCGAAGTATCTCAAGCCAGTCGCAAAGGCTGCCGGTATTGCTGGTACGATCGCTACTGTCGGCATGGGGGCTTACGACCTTTACCAGGCCTCCAAACAAGGCGGCTTAAAAGAGGGGCTGGCAACCAGTGGCGGCAGCATGGTCGGCTCAACCGCGGGCGGTATTGCAGGCGGAGCGATTGGGTCACTGCTTGGCCCGGTTGGCACTGCCGTCGGAGCCGCTGCAGGCAGTTGGGTCGGAGAAAAGCTCGGAAGGATGGCAGATGAAAGCGGGCTCACGCGCAAAGTTGTGGAGGGAGCATCCAATCTCTTCACCTCTGCAAAAGACAACTTTGTCACGATGGGAAAAAATATCTCGGAAACGTTTCAAAACGGTAAAGCCAACGTAACAGCATTCGCCGGAAAAGCTGCAAATGTGGCAATGAGCATTCTTCCGCCGGATGCTCAAACACAGGTTAAGCAATTCGCCAAAGACCTTGGAGAAAAAGGAATCGTTGGTGCCGTAAAAGGGGCATTTGATGGTCCTATTGGTCAGAAGGTTACGGCACTTAAAAATGATGTTGCTGGTCTTTTCACCGGTGCGGGAGCAGGCAACCTGAAAAAAGATTTGCTTGATCTTGGTTCCAGTTTTGGATTGACAGATACACATATCAAAAAATTTAAAAACGGAATGTCCACCGCTTTAAAAGTGTCCGGAGTAGGTACAGCTATTCAGGGGTTTAAAAGTATCGGATCCGCTGTAGGTGAGGCCGGCAAACAGGCGGACGTCCTTGGTGGTCTGGCTACTGGTGCGACAAAAGAAATTGTCCTGGGGGCAGTTAGTGCTGGCAAGCAGCTGCTCGGCATTGGGGGCTCGTCCAAACAAGCGGCGGAAGAAACGCGTCAGCACTTAACGAACCTCAAAAACATAGCCGGCCAGGGAGCCAGTTGGGGCAGCAATCTCATTGATATGATGGTCAGCGGGATTCGCAGCAAATTCACTTCCCTGACTTCTGCTGTAACGGATGCAGCGGGCATCATCGGGGATTTCCTTGGATTCCATTCTCCGACCGAACGTGGGCCGGCCAGCGATTCGGACACGTGGGCCGGAAACTTTGTTTCCATGTTCGCAGGCGGCCTGCAGCCGGATCCGATCCGGCGAAGAATGAACCTCATCGCCGGAACGATGCGTCAGGGTGTTCAGGGGATCGAAGGACCGAACGCTTTGAGCTCCAGCGGTAGTATCCCCGTGGCGCAGTCTCTGAATATGGCACCTGCTAAAATGCCAGGGGCGGTGACGATCGGCAATATCAATTTCGACTTTGGGGAGCTGGCGAAGGGTATCACGGATTTTACGCAGTTTGCCCAAATGCTGACCGGCCCGGAGGGTCGTGCTTTGGTCGGCAGGGTGGTCGGCGAGGAATTGGTAAAAGCAATGGAATTGGGAGGATAAACCATGCTTGCGTTGTCACAAGGAGCGATCAGGCTCACGTTTCCGATCACTCCGGCCGAAATCCAAATCACATCCGGAAATGAAGTGGAGACGTTCACTGTAGTCACGGGGCAGGAGCGCACAGGTAATCCCGTTTCCAAGGCGAAGCGGGTTTCTTTTACGACCATCTTGCCCCGGGGCTGGGAGGAAATCTGGGAGACGTCCGAGAAGCAGACAGTCACTTACAAAACTCCAGAGGTTACTTGGAAGCTGCTGGAGGAGTGGAAGGCGAAGCCGGTTATCCTCAATTTTGAGGAGATGTTTTCCCAAACGATGCTTCTCGAAGGAATGGATCTGACCTACAAAGACGGGCAGGGGAATCTTCATGTCAACTTCAGCCTGGTCGAATACAAGCCGGTCAAGATCGTTTCCTACAGCAATTCCAAGCAACTGCTTAAGCCGGGTGTGATTATCACCAAGGCTGCAAAATCCCGGCCTAACACGACCAATAAAAAGGATAAGAAAAATCAAAAGAAGAAAGATGCTAAGGCAAAGGCTGCTGAAAATAAAGTGAACGCCAACGCCAAAGGCGAATTCGATTATTTAACGCTGAAGGAGCGCATTTTGGACAAAAACTCCAGTGTCAAAGGTGGGAAGTGAATGTCCGGCTTTGGAGTTGTATATGGCAAAGAGAGCGCCCGCCAATCTCTCACCGATGCGATCGAGGAAATATCCTGGTCATCTGCTCGGGATGAGATTGCCCGCAGCGCCAATGTCCGGCTACGGGGAGGTGAGGGGATTAAGGTAGCCGGTATGTTGATGTGCTTTTCACAGCGGGTGCAGGGGGCGCTTATGCATCACAAGAATCAGTTTTTCCATGGACCGATCGTTAAATATGAGAAGGACGAATTTTCAGAATCTTGGGAGATCGACGCCAGGGAGATCGCTTGGTACTTGAGTAAGAACAAGGGGACTCGCCCATACCTTAAGGGTGAGGCGGGGGCAGAGCTGCAGCGTTATATAGCATCCACCGGCATAGATTTCCGCTGCCCAGCACTCGGCTTTAGTTTGGATGAGCGGTACGGGACTATGACGTATGCCGACTTGGTCTTGGACGTGCTGCAAAAAGCATATGAGCGGAGCGGCTACCGATACCATGTGGACACGGTGCGAACGGATCAAAGCTTCTATCTGCAGGTGGTTAGGGAGGGGACCAATTCAACGGTCCCTATTTTTATTCCGGAGCAGATGGAATCCAGCACTTCCGGATACAGCATTGAGGAAACGTATACCGTGGTTACGGCTGAAAAGTACAAGGATGACAAGCTGGTGTCTTCGGTAACTAAGTCGAATGCAGCTAACGTCAAGTCACTGGGCCGCATGCAGGAGATCATCGAAGTGGAAGAGGATGAAACGCCTGCCCAAGTCGCCGAGCAACGGCTGAAATCATTATCCTCGCCGAAACAGATCCGGAAGATCAAAGTGAGACATAGCGATCATACCCTTACAGGTTTGCGCGCCGGCTGGTTGGTGCTGATAAATACAGGTAACGTTTCGAAGTGGATCGTTGAAAGTGTCGAAACCACGTACAAAAACGGCATGTACACGCTGCAGCTGGATCTGGAAAGGAGGGAGTAGCGGTGCTGAATAATGCAGTGAGGCTGCTTCGGGAGAAGACCAAAGACCATATCGACGCCCGCGATACTGAACGCGCAACGCTTGTAAGCTGGCCGGGCAGCCCCAGTATTGAAGTGGACGGTGACCCCTACCCTTACGCTGGGGACAAGCTGGTCTTCGCGGAATATCTGCAGGACCGGGAAGTGGTGGCTGATTTTGTCGTGTCCGAATATGTGGAAGACGACGAAGCGAAGGGAAGTGTCGATGGCGTGCTTGCGGATGGGACCGTGTATGAGACTGGGGCAGAGTACAAACAGACGCCTCGTTCTGTGTTGCGCGGTAAACTAATGATCCCCAGCCCGCTGAAGCCTGGGGACCGGCTCATTGTCTCCCGCATGACCGGCCAACGCTACTATGTGCATGGAAAGGATGTGGCTGGCGGTGGATAAAGATCAGAGCTTGTTCCCTGATCCCGTCGATCTGGAGGGGCTGGACGAGGTTGACCTGGTCGAGTCTGTCCCGTCCGAATCCAAATGGACCTATGTCATCGATTACCGGATACGGCAGCTTGTTACTAATGATGACGGCATGCCTAAACGAACGACATCATATGCCGAGTATCTTGTGCAGACAGCTTTGAAAATCCTCAATACTGAACGGTTTCAGTACGTGGTGTATGACGGGGATGTCGGCGTCGAAAAGTCCGAATGGAAGAACTGGACAGACGAAGAAATCACCCGAGACATTGAGGAAGCATTGGCCGCTCACGCGGAGATCACAAAGACAGAAGTGCAATCACTGGTCCGGGAGGGCCAAAATCTGCGCTTGGTCATCGATCTGACGGGCTTGGCCGGAACTGCCGAACTGGAGGAGGACATTAGTATATGACGATTAAATTGACTGACCTGCCAATATTTCCGTCGGTCCCGATCCTGCAGGAGACGCCGGAGGAAATTTACCGGCGCTGGGTCAATCGTGCAATTTCCCTAGCCCAGGAGCGCGGCCTACCGCCACCACCAACGGACCCGGGGGAGTATTTTTATGATTTGTGGTATCCGATTGCAATGGAGTATGCGGAGCAGCAGGAACTGTGGACGTACGGTTTTCTGCAAGCTTTTCCCATCTGGGCAGATAACGAATTTTTGGAGGCCCATGCCTGGGGGGAAGGGATGACGCGGAAGGATGGGGAGGACGATAACGCTTTACGGCTCCGCATGCTTGAACAGAAATTTGCCGAAGAAGGCAGCGGGCGCCGGAAGGACTATGAAATGTGGGCAAAACAGATCGAAGGCGTGGGCGGCGCTGTGGCTGTGGAAAAGGCACGTAGTGATGTGTCTATTGATTTATATTTGACTGACCTGCAGGGGAATCCCGTAACCGAAGAATTTGCCGAGAAGGTTAGGGTCGAGATGTGGGAGAACAAACGCATTGCCGGCCATGACCTGGCTGTTTATCCGGCGCCGGTGTTCGTCCTGAAGGTGACGGCTAAACTGACGACCAGCCGTCCATTGACGGAGCTCATTGAGCCGATTAAGCAGCGGATATCTGAATATGCAGCTGGTAGAAGCAAGCTTGTCTACAACTATGTGGGCGCTCTTTTGCTCGTGCAGGGAGTGGAAGACTACTCTGATCTGCAGCTTAACGGACAGGCGGAGGACGTTGAGATCCCGACCACATCTGTCCTGCAAATTGAGGTGACGCTGACATGATTCCTCTGCGATACCGGGAGATGCTGCCGCCGTACATGTACGAGATCGACATGGCCGAGCGGCATTTTGGCGTGATGGAGCTTGAGATCAATGACCGCGGTAGTACAATCGATGACCTAAGCAATCAGTTTCTGCTGCAGCGGGCAACCTGGGCACTCCCGCTGTGGGAGTGGATGTATTTGCGTGGCGAGCAGATCGGCACATATGAGCAACGGCGGGAATTGGTGCGGCGTAAGAAGCTATCGAAACTTCCTTTTACGCGGACCACCCTGCGAGCGCTTGGCGCCCGATACGGTAAACTCATTGATTTGCGGGAGGACTTTGCCGCCCAGACCATCACGTTTGTTTATTCGATCGATTCGGTTCTGGACTTTGCCAGACTATATGCTGATTTTGAATATATACGCCCTGTACACATCAATAGGGCTGTGCCGGCAATTCGAACGGACTTCCGGCATATCTACAGCCAGTGCTATTGGGTACATCTCCGCTCCCGCGTCCGCTATTTCGGCGGGCGCCCGTGGTATCTCGACGGGGTACAACTGCTTGACGGCATGGCCAGCCTTTCCGGATGGACGGGGGAGCGGCAGCGAAACCGCCAGCGTTTGGAAATCCGGACATCGCATCGTATCCCAAATAAGCAAGATGGCGTAGTTAAGGCCCGGCAAAACTATTGGCTGCTGGATGGTAGCGTGCAGCTCGACGGAAGCCGCCTGTTGAGCTCTCAAGAAAAAATTATCGAGGTCTAGGAGGTACTTATGGCAGATCAAGTATTGACGGTAACGACGGCTTACGCTCGGGAGCAGATGGCCCGCGCGCGCGCCGAAGGAACTGCACTCACGAAAGTGGTTAAAATGGCTTTCGGAAGCGGTGGCGTAGATGCAGAAGGTAAGCCGATTCCGCTTGATGGGACGGAGCAGGCGCTGAAGAATCAACTACTTGTGAAGGACATCTCCAGCTATGAATTCATTGCTCCCGCAACAATTCGGTACATCTGTTCTCTAGCCGAAAATGAGCTGACCGGGGCAAAAATTAATGAACTCGCCCTCGTTGATTCGGCCGGCAAATTCACCGCGATTCGCACAATGACTAACAAGATCAAGGACGCCGACATGGAGTTTATATTTGAGATTGATGACATCTATTAAGGAGGGAGACTATGGCCATCAAAGAACCACGTAAATTTGTTCCCACGGATCAGGGGCATGCGGATGTATTGAATATCCCAATTACAACCCTGTATGAGAATGACCAGGAACTGGCCGCGCAGGTGGAAAGCATCCGTTCAGACCCGGCAGGCAATGGAGTAGTTCCGAAAGAGGCTTTTGAGCAATATAAACAGGAAACTCAGACGCAGATTAACACGGCTTTGCAAACGGCAAAGGATTATACGAAGGACTATGCAGCTCCAAAATCGCACACTCATCCCACATCTGACCTGCCAAGTGCCAGCACGCAAACTCGCGGTATCGTGCAGCTTAATACATCTACGAGCAGCACGGCCACGGACCAGGCTGCTACACCGAGCGCGGTCAAGGCGGCTTATGACGCAGCAAATGCGGCGGCTGCAGCAGCTGCGTCGGCCCAGAGCAAATCGGATGCTGCCAGCAACGCCGTAGGCCCGCTGACATCTTTGCTCACATCACAAAAAGGCAGTGCGGTGGCCGCAATAAATGAGCTTTTTCAATCTGGGGTTGACGCAAAAAATCAAATTGTGGGCGCCGTCAACTCCAAGCTGGGTGTGGGAGCGTCCACAAGTGACCCGTGGGCTACAATAGCCCAAAAGATCACAGGCTCGAAAGCGGTACGATCTATCTTTGGTTTTGGATCGACTGTGGAGTGGGGTATCCAAAGAAATGCTGGATACGCAAGTGCAAATTACCCTCCAAGTTATGATAGGGTTGAGCTAGATTTAGGCTCCGGGGCCGACACTAAAGATTGTTATCTATATACCCTAACACCTATAGACCTTACTGGCGTGACACAAATCTATTGCCTCGGCGTACAGCAAATCAACAGATTGGGTAGCGACATCGCTAGGGTGGTTGTTGACCCGGTGCAGCACGGAAGTTACAGCGGAGGGACCGTCATCGCTTCAAGTGATATACAGTATCATGGTAGTGGATATAATCTAGAGGCCAATATATATACACAAAGATTAACTGGTTGGTACTATCTAAGAGTACATGCCAGAGGGACGTCGGGAAAATTGTGGCTATATAAGATGTTGCTTGCGTGAAACTAGAACAAAATTTAGACAGCGTTGAAGAGCTAATCGAATATGTAAAAGAAGAAAGCACAAATAGCCCCGGAAATTAAGTCCGTGGCTATTCTTGTTTTATCCGCTTCGGATACCTAAAAACAATCGTGATTTTTGCCAAAAATCTTGAGAAGTTTTGTCAAAAATTTTGCGCGGCTACACAGAGTTGGCCGAAATGGTAGCCGGAACTGGAGGTGAGGGGACAAATGGCTAAAATCTATTTTGATCTGATCAAGAAGAATCTGAAAACGATCGATAATGTGCCGCTGCGCTGGAAAGACCAGGTACAGGAATTGCTTAACACTGACGCTGAATAGGCGTTTTTATTTTGCCCTCGGAGCCGACCCGGGGCTATTTTGGAGAGGGTGATGGTATGGATATGCAGAGCATTGTGACGGTTTTGGCAGCTTTGAGCGGCATTGCGCTAGGATGGCTAGGGCGAGCCAAGACAATCAGGGAGGACGCAGCAGAGGAGGCTGGCGCGGGGGCTATGCTCCAAGCGGATGTCGAGTACATCAAACGCGGAGTGGATGACATCCGGGCGGACGTCAGGGCACAGGGACAGCGGCTCGACGGAGCAGTCGAAAGGATCACACGCCTTGAGGAGTCGGCCAAGCAGGCACATAAGCGGATCGACCGGCTGGAAGAAAACTAAAGGAGGGGCAAGGCTTTGGACAAAACCAAATACACCATCGAGCGGCGCTACATCAATAAGCGCCCGAATGTACGGCCAGGCACCCGGCTAAAGACGGGAACGCCGGCCTTTTTTGTTGCCCACGACACGGGCAACCCGGGGGCGACGGCGGACAACCATTACACGTATTTTAACACGCAAAAGGACCGGTCCGCTTCCGCGCATGTTTTCATCGACGACACCAAAATTTTGGAGATCATCCCGACGGGTACCGGAACGGATCCGGCGGAGAAAGCTTGGCATGTCCGATACGACGTGCCGATGGACAACGATCTATTGGGATATGACGCCAACGACGCCGCGCTAGGCATTGAGTTGTGTTACGGGACAAGTAAAGCAGGGAAGACGATCAACTTTGCCGAGGCATATAAGCGTTTCGTTTGGTACTTGGCTTATTGCTGTGATCGCTGGGGAAAAAACCCGTCCAGGCACATTCCCTCGCACAAGCAACTGGACCCGGGAAGAAAATACGATTGCGAGCAAGCTTTAAGGACCGGCGGAAAGACGCTTAAGGACCTCATCACCGACGTGGCCACCGAGCTGGCCGCGCCGATCGCCGCGCCGGACTTCCAACCGCTGCCGGCATCGATTGCACAGTCGCTAATCGACAATTACGTTTCGCCTGCCTGGTTCGCGGCACAGAAGGCCGGGGACGCCGATGGCAAGACGCACTTTCACAACCTGGCCAACAACCTGCGGCTGGCCTCCGGCATCCCGCTGGACGAGGGGAAGGCTTCGCTACCCTTGGCTAAGCTCCCTAAATCTAATGCTCAGGAGATCATTTTCCGCTGGCTCTCGCCGGCATGGTTTAAAGCCAAAGCTGCAGGGGACTTAGCGGGAATGAAACATTTTAACAATCTGGCCAACTATCTGCGGCGAGCTGCAGGAATCCCAGAGGAATAAGAGAGGATGGTAGACATGAATAAGAAAAGATGGAGAAACTATGCGCTGTGGATTAGCGTCGTGTCTCAAGCGCTGATACTGCTGCAACTGCTTGGTCACCTGACTGGGGCTTTTGAGTTGACGGACATCATGAAGCAAGATATCCTGACGATCGTTGATGTCTTCCTCGGCCTACTGGCCACGTTGGGGATCGTCTCCAACCCGACCAAGCCGGAGAGCGGAGGATACAACTTGTAATCTCCTAATATATGGAATACAATGAAATCAGCATATCCCCTTTGATATGTAAATCCGAAAGAATCGGTAGAAAGAGCCCTGTCCGCGTCCTGCGGGTGGGGCCTTTTTCTTTTGTTCAGGAAAATTTTCCTGACCACAACAAATCCCACTAACCTATATGGTCGGTGGGCTTTTTAACTAGGGCAAAATATTTTTAACGTCTTCCCATATGGCTCCCCCGGGCATCATCAGATGGGGCTATATTTCGTTTTAGCCTCTTCAAATAGTGTTCGAAGGTCACGAAATTCATGGGTTTGTACTTTGCGCCCGAGCAGTAATTCAACCCCTTTATGAAACGCTTCAAACTCAATTAGCAAGCTATCTTCTTGAAGCTGATAATAACTCATCCGTTTAATGTCATCCGATAACCACCAGCGATTATCTCCGTATTTAGCCATTACACTCAACATTTTATTGATTGTCTTTTCATCGTTTGTCATTGTCTTGCAATATTGTTCATTTGTCACAGTATCACCCCTTGGATTATAAGATTCCACGTTTGTTATAAAATGTCCTCTACTGTTCGTTATTTCCGAATAGTTCGAACCAGCGTGACCACCGACAGCACCAGCGCCGCGAAACTGACAATCAGCGTTACTGTTTCCATGCGTTATTCCTCTTCAAGCCATCATTAGGCGGATTATTTACGGCGCGCCAACGTGTTTGCTAACTTGTCGTAGTTTTCAGCGTCATAGCTTTTGATCTTAATCGCATGGGATCTCGCCATTTGTGCAACGTTGTCGGGTGTAAGCCCCGTTTCTCGCATAATCTCAAGCATGATCTTTTCGCTGTCGGAGACAGTCATTTCATTTAACATAGTAATCCTCCTTAGAGGGGCCGAAGCCCTGTGTTTTTGACTATATTTTAGGTGCTACAATATCTCTGCAAGGATTGCAGGTGTCGTAGGCTGTATTAAGATCGATACCCCACAGACGCACATATTTATCCGTCATTTGTGTGGACGTGTGCCCCATGATCCTTGATAGAGCAATTGTGCTGCCGCCATTTACTACCCACAACCTGGCAAATGTATGCCGGAATGTATGTGGGCTAACCCTCAACTGATCGATACCCAAATGAGATCCCAACGACTTTTTTGCTCTCCGCAGCGCGTCTCGAATAGACGATGATTGTAGAGGTTTACCGTAGCGTGAAGCAAATAGGGGGTCGTCTCGATCAATTTCATATTTGTTAACATATTCTTGTACCAGTCTGGATAATTCGAATGACAAGGGAACCTCCCGCTCTTTGTCCCCTTTACCTAGGACGACCATCATCCGCTTGTTATGATCAATAGCGGAGACACGCAAATGCAACGCTTCGTTAATCCTTAATCCGCTACTGGCCAGCATGTACAGTAACAATGCCATACGATCTTTGTATCTTTGCTCTGTGCGAGTCTCCCTCACGGCATCGATGATGGCTTGTAGTTGATCGGGAGTAAAGCTTTGGATTATCGTTTTGCGGGACAGCGGTCGTTGAATACCATCAGTTATTGACGAGGGTATTACACCGCGCTCCCGCAAAAACTGATCCAGCCGCCGCAATGCATCGTAATGCTTGGCGCGGGTAGCGCCGGATAGTGGTTGACCCGTGTGATGGTTTGGTCGGTCTGCGAGCCAGACCATATACTCGCGGACTATCTCCGTGTTTAGCCGTTCAGCGTGGTGTATTCCGTTCGCCGCACAAAAGGCGGCGAACTCGCGGAAAGGCGAAATGATATTGCGGATGCTCTGTGGTTTGATCCCCTCTGATATAAGCCACAGGTTAAAATCGTCTTCGAGGTCGACCAGCCTTGTCATACGTACTCCGAGATCAAACGCCGGGAAGCCAATTCCTTCAACCGTCGGAAGCGCGGCTGATCCAGGAGATGATCATTACCTGATTTAAGCACCGCTTGCAGTGCACGTTCATCCGTTACGACCTCAGCCCAATCCCGTTCGCCGTCCCATTGTGTTCCGTGGATCAGGACATACCGGCCATCACGCAGTTGCGTAATCCCGAGATGCGTCCCTATGCCGCCGTCGCTCCAGTTGCTGCCGTTCCAATGATCTAACCGGGAATTGTATTCAACCCGCGCGATTACCGGCCCTTCGGCCCAATCGTTACCATAAACATTTACCTTTGACATTTCCATTCCTCCAATTTTGATATAATGGAGGCGGAGAGACCGACCAAAGTTCTCCGCCAGGCCGCCCGGATATGCACTTATCCAGGCGGCTTTATTACGCTTGGCAATCTCCGTAGCAATAGCTGTGGCATTTGGTGCAGTAACCGTTCCGGATTTTTGCCTGAAGTTCCTCGCGTTCTGCTTTTGCGGCGGCTTTTCGACGTTCTGCCTTAGACGCCTCGATCCGGTCGTGTTCGCCCCAAACGGCTTGATTGATATCCGCTGGGAGCGGAACGAACATCCGCGTTCTTTTCCCGTTGACCACTTGCTCGCCCAGGGAGATAAAATTCTGGCCGTCTTTGGTGGTGCGATACACGCCTTGACCGTAATACTCTTTGTCGTTTGCAACAACCTTTTTGATAAAGACATGATTGGCCGGTTTGAAGTGCGTCATGCCCCAGTCGTCTTTCCAGGTCGTTTCGGTCACGTGTTTGGCGTGGATTTCAATAACAGAGCCTTTCGCCGTTGTCCAAGTGTGGACTCTCATTCCAGGTTCCACCTTCGTTTTCACCTCCTTCCACGCTTGAGCAAGAGCCTGGGCGAAGTATTCTTTTACCTTTCCACCGAACTTTGTTACAGCTGCTCTTGCAATCTCCCAAGCTCTTGCCATTACGTTTTTCATTTTCGTTACCTCCGTTTTTTTTTGATAAGTTTTATTTCCTGTACTTAATGTATCACATGCGATACATGGTGTCAAACAAAAAGTTTGCTTTTCTGTATTTTGTGTATTATATTTGAGTCATCAAGTTTCGGAAGGTGAATGATATGCCGTTTTCATACAAACCGTTGTTTCGCTTGCTACTCGAAAAAGATATGAAAAGAACAGATTTGAAATCAACTTTGGGCTTTGGACCAGCAACGGTAGCTAAATTTGACAAAGGGGAGAATGTCTCCCTGGAAGTGATCGACAAACTATGCACGTATTTTGATTGCCAACCCAACGATATTATGGAGCACATAAAGGAGGGGTCTTAATGGTGCCTCGGGAGATCGAGTATAAGGTCGAGGGGAATTTATTGATACCGTTTGTCTACGTTGACATCGATAGTTTTATGGATCACTACGAGTGGTTTGTGATAAATTATAAGCAGGTGCGGCGCGGCAAAAGGAAAAGAGGGGCCTAACTGCTCGGCCCCTCTCCCTCTCTTACTTCCGACGCTTGCGACCCTTCGTCATGATGACGTACAAGTCGTAAGCCCGTTGCTCCTGTACCGTGAGGCGATACCGGTCAAGTATCTCCGCCTCACGTTTCTGGAACTCTTCCTCGGTGATTCGCCGCAGCGCCCGCTGATTGCGAATCACTCGCAGGGAGTGTTCTTGTTTTTGGAGCTTTTTAAAAGCTTCATATACAAGTTTGTCCATCGTTTCTTTTCCCTCCCTTCGGAAGCTCATGTTTCACTTCCTGTATTTATTATATCATTTAATGTACGTGATGTAAAACATTTTGTTTCGATTTCTGTACTTTTTTTTATTACAGCCTCATAATGAACAGCCCATACCGGAATAACTCCGACTGGGCTTTTATTTTAAATTCGATTGGTTTATAATACAAACGAATGTTCGTGTTTTGGCGCGAGAATGAGCGGAACAGATAGGAGGTCATTTACAAATGAGCAAACTGGACGGTAATGAGCGGTGGAAATCAAAGATGCTGCTCACCGAGCATCAAGAGCAATATGAAAGTCGAAATGATCCCAAAAAGACGTCTCGCCCCACAACAGAGGAGTTCGTTATGATCCGCGACTACATCTTACTACCTTACATGCTCACGATGGTACAAAAGAGCGTGGATGATATTGAGCGCAGCTCTAACCTGTTAAAACAGCTTTATCTGGCAGCTGGCCAAGCGATCATGAACAAAATTAGCAAAGACATGCGTGATATAAAGCGCGAACTGACCAAACGTAACATAAAGATTATCAGTGACGAACATGCGGATTTTATAGTGTATCACCGTTTTCTGTGTCGAGGATATGAGGAGCGTTTTGGGATGACTCGTGATGTTATGCGGTCGGAGATAAGCATCCGGCTAGGCAAGTACGTTGCGGAGCTGAGCGCGAATATAAATTAACCCCGGATTCCTCCGGGGTTTTCATCTATTTAAGAATCTCAATGAATTTTTCTACAGCAGGCATATTAACCGAAGACGGCATTTTTCTATCTGATTCCCAATTATTTATTGTCCTTACATCGATCATAAGCTTCTCGGCTGTTTCTATTCTCATGAGACCATGATAAAATCGAGCTTTTTTAAATCTCTGCCCAAGTGTTGTTTCTGGTAGTGTTTCAAAGCATCCTAAATATGAAATAGGTTGATCAAGTGTATCCGAGAGTTTCCGAAGATGAGGGAGTGATGGGATAACCGCATTGCGTTCGATATTACTAATTGTATTTTGAGACACCTGGATTATTGAAGCGAGTTCTTTTATTGTCATCTCTTTAAGTTGGCGAGAATGTCTTATCCGATCTCCAATTGTGTTCAGTTCTTTATCCAGGATTACTTTAGAATTAGAAAGCGACTCCCTTCTTATTATATAGATGCCCAAGGTGTTATCTGCACGGACACGGGTTTAACGAACCTGCCAGCAAAAAATGGGCGGGAAACGTAAACGACGCGCGGGAGCGGCTAATGGTCACCTGGCGTTCCTCCAGCGGTTGGCGCAGCACCTCAAGTACATGACGGGTGAACTCCGGTAATTCGTCGAGAAATAAAACCCCGTGGTGAGCCAGGCTCACTTCACCCGGTTTTGGGATGGCGCCGCCACCGATGAGGCCCCCCGCCGAGATCGTATGATGCGGAGAGCGAAACGGACGCCGGGTGATCAAGCCCTGCTCCGTATCGCTTAATTTGCCAGCGGCGCTGTAGATTTTGGTGACTTCGAGTGCTTCCTCCGGGGAAAGCGGCGGCAAAATGGAAGGCAGTCTGCGGATGAGCATCGTTTTGCCGGTTCCGGGCGGGCCGATCAGGACGATGTTGTGAAAGCCGGCGGCGGCGATCGTAAGTGCCCGTTTGATGTGGAGTTGGCCGAAGACATCGCTGTAGTTTTCCGGCGCTTCATACGGTGCGTGGGCAGTTGACGGCTGCGCTCCTATTTCCAGGTGACTCAGCGACGTCAATCGCAGCGGTGCCCCTTTAGCGTCCTTGGCTCCTGCTTCTCCTGCTCTCTCTTCGGGAAAAAGTTCGTTTAAATGGCAGAGCCCATATACCCGGATTCCCTCAAGCAAAAGCGCCTCGGCGGCATTTTCCCGAGGCAGCAGCACGGAGTTGAATCCTTCCCGGCGCGCGCGGTCGACCATCGACAATACGCCGGGAACGGGGCGCAGCGTGCCGTCGAGCGAAAGCTCGCCGATAATCAGCAGCTTTTCCTCCGGCGGCAGGGCGATCTGCCCGCTGGCCGTAAGTAAAGCGAGCGCGATCGCGAGATCGAAGGCGGCCCCCTCCTTGCGCAGGTCGGCAGGCGCCAAATTGATCGTCACCCGCTGCAGCGGAAAATTATAGCCGCAATTTTTGATCGCCGCCCGAACCCGTTCCACCGCCTCGCGGACCGCGGAATCCGGCAGACCAACAATGTTGGTTTGGGGGATGCCGCTGGACAAATCCACCTCCACTTCGATCATCATACCGTCGATCCCGTATAAACAAGCACTGTACAATTTTCCGTACATAACAAAAAACACCCCTGACCCTGTATTTTCCGGCTCTAATAAAACCGTCTTCAGGATAAAAGGTGCTTCCTTATTATCGCATCATACTATTCATTTAGCCATTGCTAAACTCATCTTAACAAATTATACCATACAATATTCATCCAAGGAAAGCTCCGCTTGACATCCCAAATAATTTGGTATAGTTTTGGAACAAATTCATGTGATCATTTCGGTAAATATCGTAAAGTAAGCTTTTCTAACATAACAGGCAAGAAAACGCCTGATTTTGCCCGTTTTTTATTCTCCCGGGACAATAAACCGTCGGGCCTTTTGGTAGAGGAGAACATTGTGGCCGTTCTTTTGCCTGGGTTACCATTAATGAAACTGATCGACATCAGGAGCATTGGGAGGTAACGAATTATGGCATTGAAACAGACACTGACGGTCATCGACGCGCTGGACAGCGCTCATGTAAACGGTGAAGCGGTAAAACGGTTGTTCTCTTCATTTCCCGGCGTTTCCGTAACGGTTCAAACCGTAACAGGGGAAAAAGGGAGCACGGATTTCATTAAAGTGGTGATCCCGGGCGCAAACGGCAAAAACAGCGGCGGCGGCGCGCCGACGTTGGGGATTGTCGGGCGGCTTGGGGGAATTGGCGCAAGACCGAGCCGGATCGGGATTGTTTCCGACGCGGATGGCGCGGTGGCGGCGATCGCTTCGGCTTTGAAACTGGCCGACATGCAATTGAAGGGCGATACCCTGCCCGGGGATGTGATCGTAACGACGCACATTTGCCCCGATGCGCCAACCTTGCCGCATGAACCGGTTGATTTCATGGATTCGCCGATCGACATTCTCACCATGAACCGCCATGAAATCGTGCCGGAGATGGATGCGATTTTATCAATCGACACCACGAAAGGCAACCGCGTGATCAATCACAAAGGGATCGCCATCTCCCCGACGGTGAAGGAAGGGTATATTCTCCGCATCAGCGAGGACCTGCTGCGCATCATGGAAATGACGACAGGGCAGTTGCCGGTCACTTTTCCGGTGACGATGCAGGACATTACGCCTTACGGGAACGATCTGTATCATATTAACTCGATTTTGCAGCCTGCCGTGGCCACGGACGCCCCGGTGGTCGGGGTCGCGATTACGGCGCAGTCGGCCGTGCCCGGTTGCGGGACGGGAGCCAGCCATGAAGTGGATATCGCTCAAGCGGTGCGTTTTGCGGTGGAAACGGCCAAGGAAGTGGGGATCGGGACTTGCCGTTTCTTTAATGCCGAAGAGTTTGCCCACATCACCAAACTTTACGGTTCGATGAAAGTGCTGCAAACGATGGGGAAAGAGACGGCTGTCCAGAAATGATCCGGACGGGCCTGGAACTCGTTCCTAAGTTAGGCATGATCACGATCGGCCAGGCCCCGCGCACCGATGTGGCCCCGTTTTTACTGAGGCAGCTCGATGGACGGGCTGAACTAGTGCAGGCTGGGTTGCTTGATGGCTGGAGCCTTGAGGCGATCGAAGCTGAGTTGTCTCCGGCTGACAGCAGTTACATGCTGACCTCGCGGCTGGCCGACGGCCAGGCGGTGGTCGTGGCCCGCGACAAAATCATGCCCCTGCTGCAGCGCAAAATCGCCGATTTGGAAGCCCAGGGCATCCGCCATATCCTGCTTTTGTGCACGGGCGTTTTTCCGGATCTGCAGGCGGCATCGGCCCATTTGATCGAGCCGGACCGCGTTCTGACTCCCGCCGTAGCGGCGCTGGTGGGGAATCGCCGGCTTGGTGTGATCTGTCCGCTTCCCGGGCAAGCCGATGCGCTTCAAGCGAAATTCGCGGAGTACGGCATCGAACCCGTTTTCGCTGCGGCATCGCCTTATACCGGGAACTGGCTGGATTTTGCCGCTGCGGCCAAAGAGTTGAAAGGGCGGGCGGATGTCTTGCTGCTGGATTGCATGGGTTATACCGAAGGGCATCGGAACTGGGTAACCTCTTTGTCCGGGCTGCCGACGATTCTGTCCAGCTCGCTGATGAGCAAACTGGTATCCGAAGTGATCGCCTGAACGAAGAACGGCGGCTTTGCCCGGCAAAGCGCGCCGATGAAAGGTGACGACCATGAACGAGAGTATTGTGATGTCCAGTAAGAAACTGCTGGCTGAATGCCTGGCGCTTAAGGCCGGGGAAAACTTTTTGGTGGTGGCGGACGGCCCCAAACAAACGTTGGGCGAACTGCTGCAAAAAGCCGGCCATGAACTCGGCGCGGAATCCGTGCTGATGGTGATGGAAGAGCGCTCCCGGTCGGGGGAGGAGCCTCCGGCGCCGGTGGCCGCAGCCATGGAGGCCGCCCAAGCCGTCGTATGCGTCACGGAGCACTCGCTGACGCATACGAACGCGCGGAAGCGAGCGGCGGCCGCGGGGGCAAGGGTGGCTACGATGCCGGGGATTACGGAAGATATGTTTCTAAACGGGGCAGTGACAGCCGATTATTTGCAGGTCAAGGAATTGACCGAGCAATTAACCGTCAGACTGACCCAGGCGCGTCATGTACGGATTGAGAAAGCGGGTCGCACGTTGGAATTTTCCATTGAGAACCGGGACGGCGTTCCTAGCACGGGGATGTTTGTGGAACCGGGGCAGTCGGGCAATCTCCCTTCCGGTGAGGCCTATATCGCTCCGGTAGAGGGGAGCGCATCGGGGCAACTGCTGGCGGACGGTTCTGTGGCCGGTTACGGCGTGCTTGCCGCCCCGCTATTGTTAACGGTGGAGCAAGGGAGACTTGTCCAAGCGGAAGGCGACGGGGCGAAGGAACTGCTGGAGATGCTGGGCGATGGCGACGGACGATGGCTCGGCGAATTTGGCATCGGCACCAACGACAAAGCGCGTATTACCGGTGTTGTGCTGGAGGACGAAAAAGTATTCGGCACGATCCATGTCGCTTTCGGCAGCAACAACACGTTTGGCGGCCAAATCGCGGCCGGGGTGCATATCGATATCGTTGTAAAGGAGCCGGACGTGTATTTGGACGACCGGTTGATCATGTCGCAAGGAAAACTTGTTTAGTTAGGTTGAACTAAAGAAATACGGGGGTTAGGGCTTTCTACATTTCACACAGCTGCCCTAACACGTACAGTCAATAGTTCAACTTATATAGCTAAGTCAAGCGGTATGAAGGGAGGCAGGTTCATATGCTGGGAATCATCCGAGTCATCACTTTGCCGGACCGCCGGGATGCGGAATTGCATGGGGATCTGATCCGTCAAAAATACGGACTTGACGTCAGGAGCGCCTGCATCCCGGACCAGCCAAGCGGGGTATATGACGAGCAGACCGAGCGGCTGGCCGTGCCTAAAATCATCGCTTTGGCCAAGCGGCTGGCGGACGAAGGATGCACGGTCATCGGCATCAGCTGCGCGGCCGATCCGGCGCTGGAAGAATGCCGGCAAGCGCTCCCGGTTCCGGTGCTGGGGGCGGGCTCCTGTGCAGCCCATCTTAGCCTTACCCAAAGCACCCGCGTCGGCGTATTGACCATCTTGCAGGAGACTCCGCCGCTCATCCGTTCCATTCTCGGGGAGGCTTATGTTAGTATGGACCGCCCCGAGGGGGTCACGACCACCTTGGATTTGCGGACAGACCAGGGGCGGGAAGCGGCTTTCGAAGCGGCGCAAAGACTGGCGCGGCGGGGAGCGACAAGCATTGTGCTGGCATGCACCGGATTTGCCACGATCGGCTTTGCTGCGGAATTGAAGCAGCGGCATGGGCTGACTGCGTTTGATCCGATTGATTCGCTGGGAGCCGCGGCCGTTATGGCCGAGCGGCCCAACAACGGTTTTAGTAGTTTTCAACACTAGTCAAGCCGCTAATCGATTGTGGCAAGAAATGCGGAAGGGCGTTGAAAGCATGAGCACAGGGAAGACTGGTGGGTTGGCCGGAAGATCAACATCCTCTATCCGGGCGCTTTTGCACGATTATCCCATTTGATCAGGAAGCAGAGAAGAAGATCAATTCAGGAGAAGAAGATATGTTTGGAAGAGGATATGTTTGGTAGAAGCAGACAGGTTCGAGATCATTAGACAGATTTATGAGAAAGAACCTGCAACCCTGGTTTGAACATCCTCCATATTATCGATCCTATAACCCTTCGGAACTTCTGAAAGTAAATTACGCGTCTTATAATTCATAACAAGCGTTCGATTGTGCTGGTGGTACAAGTTGGACGCTTGTTTTTTTGACAATTTTTTGCCATTTTCGTGTTTTTTAAAGCTTTCTTCTGGTACACTAGCATGAAATATTATTTTCTGCGACGTTATCACATGAAGGGGGCGAAGATATGGAAAAAAATACAGGAACCACTGTCAGGGAAGTGCTTAACCTTTCGATTTTGCGGCAGGCCAAAGTGCTTAGCGGGCATAAAGGCTTGGATCGCGTCGTTCAGTTCATTGATATCATGGAAGTGCCCGAGCTTAAGGGATGGGTCAAGGAAGGTGTGCTTATTTTGACTACGGCGTACGCGATCCGCAACGAACCGCTGCAGTTGACCGAGCTTGTCCGGATTTTGCATGCTTCCGGCGGAGCGGCGCTGGCGATCAAGCCGACCCGTTTTTTACAGGGGATTCCGCAGCAAACCCTGGATGTCAGCAACGAAATCGAACTGCCGATCATTGAAATTCCGGCGGAAATTCCTTATACGGACATCACCCGGCCGATCATGGAGCTGATTTTAGACCGTCAGGCCGCTTTGCTTCGCCGTGCGGAGGAAGTATACCGCACGCTCACCGCCATGGTGCTGGAGAACAGCGGGATTCAGGCCGTCAGCGACAGCGTGTCAGGCTTGCTGCGCGCTCCCGTCAAGGTGGTGGACACGGAAGGCAATACGATTGTGTCTTCGCCGGCGGAGCTGCATTGGGAAGAGGCGGATTCGCCATTGCAATGGGGGATCACGGTGGACCGCCGCCAGGTGGCCAAGCTGCTTGTAGCCAAAGACAGGCTCGATGAAATGGAAAAGGTCTGTATTGAACAAGCCCGAATTGTACTGGCGCTAGAAATCATGCGCGGGAAAATCGTCGCGGATACGGAGCACCGGCTGCGGGGAAATTTCATCGATGAGTTGCTTACCCCGCCTGTTCCTTCCCGGCATGAAGTGGAGCAGCGGGGTCGCAAGCTTGGTATGCATGTGGAACATCTGTGGGAAGTCGCCGTTATCGAAGGGGAGCAAGCTCCTGATGAGGAAGCGCTGCTGAAGCGGCTTGGGGAGGAAGCCAGACTGCGGCGGGTCAGTCCCCATGTCGAGTTTCGCTCGAACCGCGCCGTCCTGTTCCTGCCCAGCCTGGACGTGAAAAGAGCCGAGGATTTGCGCAATGTGCCGAAGCCGTGGGCGGAAACTTTGCTCGAATGGGTTGGCGATAAAGCGTTGGGGGCAACGGGCAGCCTGGTTGGGGTTGGAGGCAAAAAATATTTGTGGGAGATTTACGACAGCTATACTGAAGCGCGCAAAGCGATGGCCGTCGCCCGCCGCATGCCCCGGGAAACGCCGGTCATCCGCTACGAAGAGGTGGAAATCTATCATTTGCTGGGAGAGGCGATGCAAAAGACCGATTTCAGCAAGCTGTTTGAGCGGAAACTCGGGGCTTTGCGCCGCTATGACGAAGAGCATAACGGGGATTTAATGCGCACCTTTCTATGCTATTTGGAGACTCGCGGAAGCTTGATCGAAACCGCCAGCCGGTTGTACATTCACCGCAATTCCGTGAAATACCGGATGGAAAGGATTAAGGACATCACCGGATTTGATCTAAGTGATGCGCGCGAGCAGCTCGTCTGCCATTTGTGTTTAATCTATTTTTATTTGCATGATAACGCACCCGCCGACCTATAACTTCCATTTGCAGTGTTATATATTCTAACTTTTAAAGATATATTCGTCCTAAGGATACAAACGGGGCGGTCTTTTTTTAGTTGGAGGGGACGTAGTGAGCCGCTCGGAAACTATGTAGAATGAGCACAATTCAGTAAAACCTTTTTCGCTGGGTACCTAACCTGACATGAGCTGAACTGAAAGTGAGAGAGGGGGTGAGAGGTTGTTCACTTATACGATCCGGAGACTTGGACAGATGATTCCGGCGCTGCTCGGCATCGTGCTGATTACGTTTATCCTGTCCCGCGTACTGCCGGGCGACCCGGCGGTGATGGTGGCCGGTGAACAGGCGCCTCCGGAGGTCATCGAGAAAATCAGGCACGACATGGGGTTGAACAAGCCTCTATTTGCCCAATTTTTCGACTACTTAGGGCAATTGCTGCACGGGGATTTAGGTTTTGCCTACCACACCGGGCATACGGTAGCGAGCGATTTTGCTTCGCGTTTCCCGGCCACGGTGGAGCTTACGCTGGCGAGCATCTTGATCGCCGTGATCGTGGCCATTCCTGTAGGCATCGTTGCCGCAACCCGCAAAGAATCGATCATCGACCACATTTCGCGCGTATTTTCGCTGGTGGGTGCGTGCATGCCGATTTTTTGGCTCGGACTGATTTTGATTTACGTGTTCTATTCCAAGCTCGGCTGGGCGCCGGCGCCGATGGGGAGAATCAGCGGCGAGCTGAATCCGCCGACAGACATTACCGGGTTGTACGTTTTGGACAGTTTGCTGTCCGCGGACTTTGTTGCTTTAAAGAGCAGCATTGTCCATTTGATATTGCCGGCTATCTGCCTCAGCACCGGCACGATGGCGATCGTGGCCCGGATGACGCGCTCCAGCATGCTTGAGACCATCGGCCAGGACTTCGTCCGCACGGCGCGGGCCAAAGGCCTCAGCGAAGCGGTCGTGATCGGCAAGCATGCGCTAATCAACGCGCTGATTCCGACGCTTACGGTGCTTGGACTGCAGTTTGGTTATCTGCTGGGCGGCGCGGTCATTACGGAAACGATTTTTTCCTGGCCCGGGGTGGGCGGTTATATCACCGATTCCATTCTGGCCGCGGATTACGCGCCGATTCAAGCTTTTACACTGGTCAGCGCTGTGTTGTATTGCTTGATTAATTTGCTGGTGGACTTGCTGTATGGCCTCCTGGATCCGCGTATTCGTTACGAATAGGCAAATGAGGCTCACTAGATTAGAGAAAGGGGGAAATGCCATGTCTGCCGGGTCGACGATGACGGCGGGATCTCCGGTTCAGCCGGCCAAAGCCCGCAAAGCGACGTTCCTGCGGCTGCTGCTGCGCAACCGGCTGGCGACCATCGGTTTGACGTTTATCCTCTTGTGGACGATCGCCGCGATTATTGCGCCGTGGGTCGCTCCGTACGATCCTTACGTGCCGGATACCGCCGCCAAATTGCAGCCGCCGAACGCCGTTCACTGGCTGGGTACGGACAATTTCGGAAGGGATATTTTCAGCCGCGTTCTTTATGGGGCGCGAATCAGCATTTGGACGGGCCTGATCGCGGTCGGAATCTCTTTTGTGATCGGTGTTCCGCTGGGCGGCTTTGCCGCTTATTACAGGGGAAAAACCGAAACGGTCATTATGCGCGTGATGGACGTGCTGCTTTCTTTTCCATCCCTCGTGTTGTCCATGGCGATCGCCGCTTCTATGGGGGCCGGTTTATCCGGGGCCATGATCGCGGTCGGTATCGTCGGGATTCCCGAATTCGCCAGGCTGATGTACGGACAAACCGTTTCCCTGCGTGAAAAAGAGTTTGTGGAAGCCAGCCGGTCGATCGGGGTCAAGGATCGCGTCATTTTGTTTAAGCATATTCTCCCGAATGCCCTTGCTCCGCTTTTGGTGCAGGCGACTTTGGGCATGGGCTTTGCGATTTTGACCGCGGCCAGCTTAAGCTTCCTCGGCCTCGGGGTGAAACCGCCGATCGCCGAATGGGGCGCCATGATTTCGGAGGGCCGGGAATATATCATTTCGGGCGAATGGTGGCTTGTCACTTTCCCCGGTTTGGCTATCGCCACGGCGATTCTCGGCTTTAACCTGCTGGGAGACGGATTCCGCGATATTTTGGACCCGCGCTTACGGTCCGGTAAATAGGGGTTCATTTTCTTGACCATATAAAAATAATACAAAAGGGGAGATCGAGTGATGAAGACAGGAATGAAGTATTTTCTGGCGCTGGTATCGTTATGTGTAGTATTGGCCGGTTGTGCTCCTAAAGCCAACCCGCCGGCAGCCGAAGGAAGCTCCAAAGGCCAAAATGAAACGACCGGACAAGCGGCAGGCGGTTCCAACACGCTGACCGTCGCTTTTTCCGAAGGGGGCACGACCCTCGACCCGGCGGAAGCGAGCGACCTTACTTCCGATACGTTCGTCATCGCCGCTTACGATCAGCTTGTCACCTACGGGGTGAAAAACGTCGATGGCGCCGATGTAGCCGACACCGACAATATTAAGCCGATGCTGGCCAAGGAATGGGAAGTATCCGACGATCAATTGACCTATACGTTTAAACTCCAGGAGGGCGTGAAATTCCACAGCGGTAATCCGCTCACCGCAAAATCGGTCGTTTATACGTTCGACCGCGTGAAAAATTCCAACTCCGGCAGCTTCCTGTACGGAATGGCGGATATCAAATCGGTAACCGCACTCGACGATAACACCGTGCAAATGGTGCTGAACAAACCGAATCATATGTTTTTGCAAATCATCGCTTTGTACAATTTCTCCATCGTTGACGACGCGGCCATGGAAGGCAAACCTGCCGACTATCTGAACACGAACACGGCCGGTTCTGGTCCGTTCCTGCTGGATAAATGGGATCCGGCCAGCGAAGCGGTGCTGACGGCCAACAAAGATTACTGGCAAGGCGCTCCGAAACTGGACAAGGTCACGCTTAAATTCACCAAAGAAGCTTCGAACCGCGTGATGCTGCTGAACAAAGGGGACATCGACATGGCCATCGAAATTCCGGCCAAAGATGTGGCCAGCCTGGAGGCCAACAGCGCGTTGACGGTTAAGTCGAATGCCAGTAACCGGATTTTGTACCTGGCGCTGAACAACAAAGTCAAGCCTTTCGATAATGTGAAGGTGCGCCAGGCGATGGCCTACGCGGTGCCATACGATCAGTTGATCAATGATGTTATGCACGGCCAGGCGAAAATCATGAAAAGCTCCGTGGCCAGCAATACGCCGGGATTCACCGACAAAGGTTACGTTTACGAGCACAATCTGGAAAAAGCGAAGCAGCTATTGGCGGAGGCCGGTTATCCGGACGGGTTCACATTTGACCTGACCCTGGGGTCGGGCTTCCAGGATTGGGAAGACGACGCGGTGCTCATTCAAGCGGAACTGGCCAAAATCGGCGTAACCATGAACATCAACAAAGTAGCGCGCGCACAATTCCTGGAAATGCAAAAACAGAAAAACCTGACCTCCTATATTTCGAAATGGACGTCTTTCGTCAACGATCCTTCTTATCACCTTGGCTTCCTGATGTACAGCAAAGGATCGTCCAACTACCATAACTACAGCAACGCCGAAGTGGACAAGTTGTGGGAGCAAGCCAGCCTGGAGCCGGATCTGGACAAACGCAACGAACTGTACGCTAAAGCGCAAGAAATCATTACGACTGAATCGCCATGGCTCTACCTGTATGAATACAACCGCATCGTGGGCATGAACAGCAAAGTAAGCGGCTATGTGTATTACCCGGATGAAGTCATTCGCTTCTATCCGTTGTCCAAGAACTGATATAAACGGAGAAAAGGAGTGGCGCCTTGTGGCAGACTGGAAAACGAAAGTTTTGGAAGAAATCGACGCGCGGCAGGATGAACTGCTTGAGCTTTGCTCGAAGCTGATCCAGTTTCCGACAGAAAATCCTCCCGGCGACTCGCGTGAAATCAGCGCTTTTATCATTGACTATTTGCACCGGGCAGGAATTTCAACGGGTATTCACGCGGCGACGGAACAGATGCTGAACCTGGTGTCGGAATACAAACCGGCTTCGAGCAACGGCCGGAAAAAATTGATCTTTTGCGGGCACACCGATGTGGTGCCCGCGGGAGATTTGGAGCGTTGGGATTTCGATCCGTTCAGCGGGGAAATTCGTGACGGCTATATGCTGGGGCGCGGCGCTTCGGACATGAAGGGCGGGCTGGCCGGCCTTGTTTTTGCCACCGCGCTGCTGGCCAAGCTGGGCGTACCGCTGCAAGGCGATCTGTCGCTGCTCATTGTCCCGGACGAAGAAACGGGTGGCCACCTCGGCGTGCCGTGGGTTTTGGAACGCGGCTTGATCGCAGGCACCGCGGCGGTCATTGCCGAGCCTTCGGGGCCGCTGAATCCGACGATCGGCCAGAAGGGAAGCTGCTG
Source organism: Paenibacillus macerans (assembly GCF_023715465.1). Classification (GTDB taxonomy): domain Bacteria; phylum Bacillota; class Bacilli; order Paenibacillales; family Paenibacillaceae; genus Fontibacillus; species Fontibacillus macerans_A. The sequence continues at coordinate 597,313 of NZ_JAMBOE010000002.1, read as the reverse complement.
GTTCGAGTTCACCGTGGAAGGGACGCCGGGTCACGGGAGCCTGTCGCCGATCGTTGGCGAGAGTGCGATCGTCAAAGCGGCCAAAGGCATCGAGGCGCTGCAGCGGCTATGGGACATCGAGCCGAAAATTCCGGACGAAGTGAAGGAAATCATCGAGATTTCCAAAGAGTACGCGAAGGAGCGGGAAGGCCAGGGCCTGGCTTATCAAGTCTTTGATCATGTCACGGTCAATATCGGGACGATTCAAGGCGGGACCAAGGTTAATGTCGTAGCTGACCGCTGCACCGTGCAGGTTGACTCCCGCGTGCCGTTTGGCGTGGACTACCGCGAGGTGATGGAACGGGCTCAATCGCTGCTCCTTGGCGCGGGGATCGAAACGGAAATTAAACCGTTTGGTTTTCAAGGCAACGCCAACTGGACGCCGCCGGAAGAGCCGGTCGTTCGCCATCTGGTGGACAGCATTTCCGAGGTCAGCGGCGAAGAGGCATACGGCGTATTGCAATGGGCTTCCAGCGACGCCCGCCATTTCCGTACCCACCGTATTCCGGTGCTGCAGTACGGTCCGGCGGAGCTGTCCACGATTCATAATTTCAACGAGAAGGCGCCGGTTTGGCAAATCATCCAATGCGCAAAAGTATACGCGCTCACGGCGCTTAAATATTTGGGAGTCGATGAGGAGTAGCAGGAAATAGCAGGGCGGCGAACTTGACGAGTTATTATTGAAGTTCTTTTGCAAAGGAGGGGACTAGGATGGCCAATTTGCTGGAGATCTCCGGCCTCCGCACGGAGTTTACGACGCCGGGAGGCGTGATCAAAGCGGTGGACGGTGTCAGCTTTACGGTGCGTAAAGGGGAAACGCTCGGGATCGTCGGCGAATCGGGGTGCGGGAAGAGCATCACCTCGCTGTCGATCATGCAGCTGCTTCCTAAGCGGGTCGGCCGCGTTGCGGCAGGGGAAATCCGCTTCGAAGGCAAAAACCTGCTGACCGCTTCGGCAAGGGAAATGCGGCAAATTCGCGGCAATCGGATTGCGATGATTTTCCAGGAGCCGATGACGTCCCTGAATCCGGTATTCAAAGTCGGCAAGCAAGTATCCGAAGCCGCGCGTTATCATTTGAAAATCGGCAAACAGGAAGCGCGTAGGCGGGTGGTGGAGATGCTGGCCAAAGTCGGGATTCCCCGTCCCGAAAAAATATTCGACCAATATCCGCATCAGTTGTCCGGCGGTATGCGGCAGCGGGTGATGATCGCCATGGCGATGGTGTGCAACCCGAGCCTGCTGATTGCGGACGAGCCGACCACGGCCCTTGATGTGACGATCCAGGCGCAGATTCTCGATCTGATGCGCGATTTGCAGAGCAAGGAAGGGACTTCGATCATGATGATCACCCACGACCTCGGAGTTGTGGCGGAAATGTGCGATCGCGTCGTGATTATGTATGCCGGGCAGGTTGTGGAAGAGACGGACGTCAAGACGCTGTTCCGGGAGCCGAGGCATCCTTATACCCGCGGGCTACTGGCTTCACTGCCGCAGCTGGCGGGGGACGCCGACCGGCTTAAGTCGATTCCGGGACAGGTTCCGAATCCGCTCGAAATGCCTTCAGGCTGCCGTTTCGCGCCCCGCTGCCCGATGCGGGTCGAACGCTGCGAACAGGCGGAGCCGGAACTTAAAGAGATCGCCCCCGGACATCTGTGCCGTTGTCTGCTTGAACAGGAGGCCAGTCTATGAGTACGCTGCTTGAAGTACGCAACCTGAAAAAGCATTACCCGATCCGCAAAGGACTACTGTCCAAACAGGTCGGCGCGGTGAAGGCGGTCGATGGAGTTACGATGTCGGTGCAGCGGGGGGAAACGCTGGCCGTGGTCGGCGAGTCCGGCTGCGGCAAATCGACGACAGGGCGGGCGATTCTTCGCCTGATCGAGCCGACGGACGGCGATATCTGGTTCGACGGCACCGACGTGCGTGCGCTTAACCCGGAAGGGTTGCGGCAGCTGCGCACGCAGATGCAGATGGTGTTCCAGGATCCTTATGCTTCGCTTGATCCGCGTTGGACCGTACGGCAAACGCTGGAGGAGCCACTCCGTACGCACAATCCCGGCAGCGCCGTTACGTTGAAGGACCGGGTCGCCGAATTGATGGAGGTCGTCGGGCTATCGCCTTATCACGCCGACCGCTATCCGCACGAGTTTTCCGGCGGCCAGCGGCAGCGGATCGGCATCGCCCGGGCACTGGCGCTGAACCCGAAGTTTATCGTCTGCGACGAGCCGGTCTCCGCCCTGGACGTATCGATTCAGGCGCAGGTGCTGAATCTGATGCAGGACCTGCAGGACCGGTTTGGCTTGACCTATCTGTTTATCTCTCATGACCTGTCCGTGGTGAAGTTTATCAGCGACCGCGTTGCGGTGATGTATTTGGGCAAAGTGGTGGAGTTGGCGCCGACGGCGGAGCTTTTCGCGGCCCCGCTGCACCCGTATACCAAGGCGCTGATGTCGGCCGTTCCCGTGCCAAACCCGGAGCAGCGTCCGGAAAGAATCGTCTTGTCCGGCGATGTTCCTAATCCGGAAAATCCTCCAAGCGGCTGTGCGTTCCATACGCGCTGCCCGCTGGCGACCGACATCTGCCGCAAGGAGACCCCCGTGTTAAGGGAAGTGTCTTCCGGCCGGCAGGCCGCTTGCCATCTTGTTTAATTGATTTGGAGACGAACATATACAATAGTAGAAAGCGGAAATGGCGTAAGCCTGTGCATGTCGCTCAAATGTTTAAAACCGCCGGTCTTTGGTGCCGGCGGTTTTTTTAGTTTATAGAATTTATAACTCAACTTTCCGCAGCAAAAAATCGGCAGACAAGCCTAGATGTAGTTGGGCAAAGCAGCAATCCATTCCATTGGCGGAGTTGACGCTGAATCTGAGGTGGACAGTGTCTTCCCGGCTTTTTGGGCTACTTCGTTGATCAAGAGCATAGGAGATCCCTTGTAAAACGTGCCGGTGGCATGATCTCTAAACCGGGCAAGCAACTCGACCGTTTTACTGCGATTCCGCTCAAACATGGAAGCATGGAAGCGTCAACGATGAAGAGAGCGTCACGATTCGCCGAGGTCAGCGCATCTACCTTTTGCACCGTAGCCGCCCTCGAGCAGTGTCACAAATCGACGCCCGGTGAGAGGGCTGCCCAAAGGGTTCGTGTCAGGTTCGTGTCTTGGTGTCCCTGCCAGCAGCCTTTGCACGAGTATCCCTTTCGTTCAGAGGGCAGGGGGTGGGGGCTAGAGCAAGGGTTCCAATAAAAGAGAGGAGAAAAAAATAAAAAGATGAGGAAAAAAATGAGGCGGTTCAGATGAGATTTTCGACTTGAAAAGGGAACGTGTGTTTGGTATAATGAAGTAAATAGAACGTAAGTTCGTAATTCTTAGTTCGGGGGCGAGCGAACATGGATGCCAATGCGGGAACGGAACTTCAACCATTCAGCAGCCGTTATAGCAGCGAGCAGGCCTGCATGGAGGCGCTGATCGCGATGAAGTGGCCAAACGGCTTCGTCTGTCCGCGCTGCGCTCACACCCAGTGCAGTCTTCTGACCTCCCGGCATATCCCCTTGTTCGAGTGCGGAAAGTGCAAGCATCAAACGTCGGCTTTGGTCGGTACGATTTTTGAAAGAACGCATCTGCCCCTGCTCAAGTGGTTCGAGGCCCTGGAGTTGTTCCTGCTTGAGGACGGCATCTCGGCGATGCGGCTGAGCCAGGTGATCGAGGTCACCTACAAGACCGCCTGGTTGATGCTGCACAAAATACGCCATGCCGCCCTAGAATTCGATGCCCGGGAACTGCTCTGCGGAGACGTGAAGGTGAACAGCGATCTGTATGGGTGTAATCCGTCCCGGTGTCAGTTTCTGCATCCGTATGCCACGGCGGTAATAGCGGGATGCACGGTCAAGGAATCGGGCGAGCCGGAGCAGGTCAAAATCCGCCTGGTGCCGCATAAGAGAGGAGACGGACAAAGGGCAAACCGTCACGAACTCGCCGCGTTCATCAACGGGCATGTGGATGTTCGTACATCGGCTGCACAGTCGTTCCCTCTAGCCTTTCGTCTGTATACGCCCTTGCGGAAAGTGGTGAGAGAGGCGTGGGAATCGCTGAAGAGTACATATATAGCCTTGGGACTGAAGCATCTGCAGGCGTACCTAAACGAATATACCGTACGCCGCCGGTTGCACCTGCCCGGAGCGGAAGAAACGATGCAGCAGAAGTTGCTGCAGATGTGTGTGGCGATTCCGGCGATCCCTTACCGCCGGCTGATCGCACGCCAACCGAACCAGCCACTTGTGGCTGCGGCCTGATCGAGACGCTGGAACGGTGGGGGGAGTTTGAGGCAGATCAACTAAATGGGTAGGGGTTAGCTTAATGCGGATCAACCTGATTGGTGTGAGTTAGCACGAACGGTGTGGGCGTTGCTGCAGATGGAAGGGTTCCGGCTACAGCAAAATCACGGTCTTTTCGTTTCCCTCGCGTCTTGTCATTGGTCTCCTGTCCTGATCTTTTGTCTTGATCTCTTGTCCGGTCTGTTTCACCTCCCCTAAACCTGTTTCCTGCTCCTAAGCCCGTCTAAATTATCTCGAACCTATCTGCTTCTCCACCAAATATATTCTTCTCCCGAGCTTGTCTGTTTCTCGGCTACCCTGATCAAACGGGATAATCGTGCAAAGCGTCCGGACAGCGAGTGTTGATCTGCCGCGCAACCCACCGGTCTTCCCTATCCTCAAGCTTTCAACGCCCTTGGCAGTTGATTTAGGTCGGGCTGATGGTCAATAACAATGAAAGACACCTCTTCTGTCTGATCGTAGAAGCTCGTCACTCCTGCTTCACCAAGCGAAGCGGTGTTTTTCTATTTTGCCAGCCGCCTATCTTAATTCTTGAGAACCTTCAGTTCAAGGACTCAAGCTGATTTTTGCTCTGCGAAAGTTGTGTTTATAAGTTTTCAGCGGAGCTGAACAATTCTTATATGTTATAATTTGCGAGCACGGATCAGAACGACACCATGGCAGCCGGATTGAGGTCAAGCGCAAAAGTGCATTCCATTATCCATACTTTTCTATATATAAGCGGTTGAAATGCAAAAGTATATCTCATTTGGGTCTATCGGATATAAAAGTAGTTTCTGACGTCCCTTCGACAAATGATAAGCATAGGAATATAGACCTAAATTCGGCCGTAGATGCCGGCTATTTCTGGTGTGCAAACACATTTCTCACATTGAAACAATAGAGGCAAACGTGCGGATTGCTGCGGGAAAAGTCGAAATTCATCTCAATGCGAGATGTGTGTTTCGACAAAAATCAGCTTTTTTTCAGCGGATACACGCTTAAAAATGATGAAATGAGTCTAGTGATGATTCATCTCAACTTGAGATGAAAACGATATAAAAAAGTTGTGTATAAATGATGAACTTTTTAAGGAAAGCGTTTTAAAAAAGTGGTACAATAATCTGGGTTTCAGCTGTTGTTTCCATGATGAGGGCTTGCTTTTTAACCTCTAATACCGCCTGTTGATAGGAGGATTTTTACGCATGAATATCCATGAATATCAAGGAAAAGAAGTCCTGAAGCAGTACGGCGTTGCCGTTCCTGAAGGACGGGTGGCATTTACGGCCGACGAAGCCGTGAAAGCGGCGGAAGCGCTGGGTACGCCTGTTGTCGTCGTCAAGGCGCAAATCCACGCCGGGGGCCGGGGAAAAGCCGGCGGCGTCAAAGTTGCGAAAAATTTGGACGAAGTCAAAAGCTATGCACAGGAGCTTCTCGGCAAAGTGCTGGTCACGCATCAGACGGGGCCGGAAGGCAAGGAGGTTAAGCGCCTGCTGATCGAGCAGGGCTGCGACATCAAGAAGGAATATTATGTCGGCGTCGTCGTGGACCGGGGAACCGGACGTGTGACGATGATGGCTTCCGAGGAAGGCGGCACTGAAATTGAGGAAGTGGCCGCAGCGACGCCGGAGAAAATTTTCAGAGAAGTGGTCGATCCGGCGGTTGGGCTTACGCCGTTCCAGGCGCGCCGCTTGGCTTTTGCGATCAACATTCCAAACGAGCTCGTCGGGAAAGCCGCGCAGTTTATGCTGGCTTTGTACAATGCGTTTATCGACAAAGATTGCTCCATCGCGGAAATCAACCCGCTGGTCGTGACCGGAGACGGCAATGTGCTGGCGCTCGACGCCAAGCTGAATTTCGATTCGAATGCTTTGTTCCGTCACAAGGACATTTTGGAGCTGCGCGATTTGGAAGAAGAAAACGAAAAGGAAATCGAAGCTTCGAAATTCGACCTTAGTTACATCGCCCTCGATGGGAACATCGGCTGTATGGTTAACGGGGCCGGTCTGGCGATGGCGACGATGGACATCATTAAATATTATGGCGGCGACCCTGCCAACTTCCTGGATGTAGGGGGCGGCGCGACGGCCGAGAAAGTCACGGAGGCGTTCAAAATCATTTTGTCCGACGCCAAAGTGAAGGGCATTTTCGTCAATATTTTCGGTGGCATCATGAAATGCGACGTCATTGCTTCCGGCATTGTGGAAGCGGCGAAACAGGTCAGTCTGGACCGTCCGCTCGTCGTGCGCCTGGAAGGGACGAATGTCGAGCTCGGGAAGCGGATATTGGCCGAATCGGGGCTGGCGATCGTATCCGCGGACTCCATGGCCGACGGCGCGCAAAAGATCGTTTCGCTCGTATCCTAAGTTTTACCTATCCATGAAGGGGAGGCTCGAAATATGAGTATTTTGGTCGATAAAAATACAAAGGTCATCACCCAGGGGATTACAGGCAAAACCGCCCTGTTTCACGCTAAAGGCGCCCTGGATTACGGCACCCAAATGGTGGGGGGGACTTCGCCCGGCAAGGGGGGAAGCCAGGTCGACATCGCGCTGGAAAACGGGAGCACGGTCAGCCTGCCCGTTTTTAACACGGTGAAAGAAGCGAAAGCCGCTACCGGTGCGACGGCTAGCGTTATTTACGTGCCGCCGGCTGCCGCGGCCGATTCCATCCTTGAAGCCGTAGAGGCGGAAATGGAGCTTGTCATTTGCATTACGGAAGGGATTCCGGTGCTCGATATGGTTAAGGTCAAACGTTATATGGAAGGAAAAAACACCGTGCTGATCGGTCCGAACTGCCCTGGCGTAATCACCCCGGGGGAATGTAAAATCGGCATTATGCCGGGATACATTCATCTTCCGGGCCATGTCGGCGTCGTATCGCGCAGCGGCACGCTGACGTACGAAGCCGTGCATCAGCTTACGACCCGCGGTATCGGGCAATCCTCGGCCGTCGGCATCGGCGGCGACCCGGTCAAGGGATCGGAGTTTATCGACATTTTGCGCCGGTTTAATGAAGACGAGAGCACGCATGCCGTCATCATGATTGGGGAAATCGGCGGCACGGCGGAAGAGGAGGCGGCCGATTGGATTAAGGAAAACATGACGAAACCTGTCGTCGGTTTCATCGGCGGCGTTACGGCGCCTCCGGGGAAACGGATGGGCCATGCCGGCGCCATCATTTCCGGCGGGAAAGGCACGGCGAAGGAAAAAATAGCCAAGCTTGAGGCTTGTGGCATCAAAGTGGCCCCTACCCCTTCGGAAATGGGCGCCACGCTCGTCAGCGTGCTCGAAGAACGCGGTCTGCTCGAACGCTGCACGACACATTGATTTTTATTTGGTATAATTAAGGAAAAGGTAAGCAACCTTCTATTGGCCCATTGCGGCGGGAAGGTTGCTTTTTTTGTTGTCCTGGCACACATCTGAATGGAGGAATGGACATGGAGAAAAAATGGATTTTGGTGGGGCTGCACGAAAGCCCCGGACTTGGCTGGAAGAGGATTCAAGGCATCCTGTCCCGGCCCGGTTGGGAGGGGGCGCCGGACTTTAGCTCCGCGGACTGGATGGAGCGGGGGCTCGGTTCCGAGCTGGCCTTGCAAATGTCCAAGCTTTTCACCTTGGACTGGATCGAGTCCCGGCTGGAGCTGATGAGGCGTAATAAAGTTCGAGCGATCACCCGGTTTGATGAGGAGTATCCCATATTAATGAAGGAGACCGCCAGCCCGCCTTGGGTATTGTACACGCTGGGCGAGCCCCGCTTGCTCTCCACGCTGTCTGTAGCCGTCGTAGGAACGCGTCTGCCTACCGCCTATGGGCGCAAGGTTGCCGTTCAGCTGGCGGAGGAGCTGTGCGCCCAAGGCATTACGGTCGTCAGCGGTTTGGCCCGCGGGATTGACGGAATCAGCCAGGAGGCGGCGCTCCGGTCGGGCGGTTCGACAATCGCCGTGCTGGGAACGGCCATCGATGTCGCTTATCCTCCGGAGAACGCCTCCCTGTACCGCAGCATCGCGGAGCAGGGGCTGATCGTCTCCGAATACCCGATCGGCACGCCAGGCCACCCTGGCATGTTTCCGCGGCGCAACCGGATCATCGCCGGGATCGGCCGCGGCACGGTGGTCGTGGAAGCGGACGCCCGCAGCGGCTCGCTTAATACGGTGGACTGGGCGTTGGAGGCGAACCGCGACGTGTTTGCCGTACCCGGCCCGATCACCTCGCCCAAAAGCCGCGGCACGCTGGCGCTGCTCAAGCAGGGGGCGAAAATCGTGACTTGTGCCCAGGATATTTGGGAGGAATATGCGCGCTTCCTTTCTGCGCCCGAAATGCCTGTTCCAACCGGGAAAATCGCAAACAAGTTGACAGATGAGGAGCGGCGCATATACCATATGTTGGAGCAGGGAATCGCCAGTTTTGACGAATTGCTTGTAAAAACTAAATGGGATTTTGGACTTTTACATTCAGTTCTGTTATCTTTAATCATGAAAAAAACGGTGCTCCAGCTCCCTGGCTCCGTTTATCAACTAATATAGTCCATTCCAAACCGAGAGTGGCTGAATATATGACTATATGAGATGGAAGTTTGTACGTTCGAGAGGAGGACGAACCTGTGGCGGATTCACTCGTCATCGTGGAATCGCCTGCCAAGGCGAAAACGATTGGCAAATACCTAGGCAGCAAATACATCGTGAAAGCCTCAATGGGCCATGTTCGCGATTTGCCCAAAAGCCAAATTGGGGTTGAAGTTGAGAACGACTTCAGTCCGAAGTATATTACGATCCGTGGGAAGGGTTCCGTATTAAAAGAATTGAAGGATGCCAGTAAAAAGGTCAAAAAAATCTATCTGGCAGCCGACCCCGATCGCGAAGGAGAAGCGATAGCCTGGCATTTGGCCCATGTCCTGGACGTGGATGAAAAGGAAACGTGCCGCGTCGTATTTAACGAGATTACGAAGCAGGCGGTGAAGGATGCGTTTAAAAGCCCGCGCAAGATCAATATGGATTTGGTGAACGCGCAGCAGGCCAGACGCATTTTGGACCGGCTCGTCGGTTACAAGATCAGCCCGCTGCTGTGGAAAAAGGTCAAAAAAGGCTTGTCGGCCGGCCGCGTTCAATCGGTTGCCGTCAAGATCATTTTGGACCGGGAAAACGAAATCTCCGCGTTTGTACCCGAGGAATACTGGAGTATTACGGCGAGGCTAAAAACCGGAGAATCCTCGTTCGAAGCGAAGTTTCATCAATTCCGCGGCGAGAAGCTTGAGCTAAAGAGCGAGCAGCAGGTTAAGGAGATTTTACAATCGATCGACAAAGCCAAATTCAGTGTTGCCGAGGTCAAGGAGAAGGAACGTCTGCGCCATCCGGCCGCTCCGTTTACGACCAGCTCCCTGCAGCAGGAAGCGGCCCGCAAGCTGAATTTCCGCGCCGCCAAAACGATGTCGGTCGCCCAGCAGCTTTATGAGGGCGTTGACCTTGGGAAGGAAGGCACTGTCGGCCTCATTACCTACATGCGTACCGACTCAACCCGGATTGCCGCGTCGGCGCAGGAGGAAGCGAAGGAATATATCCTGGGCAAGTACGGCGAAGACTACGCTCCCGAATCGCCGCGCCAGTACTCGAAGAAAGCGGCCGGCGCTCAGGATGCCCACGAAGCGATCCGCCCGACGTCGGCGATGCGCGATCCTGAATCGGTCAAGGAATTCACCAGCCGAGACCAGTACCGGCTGTATAAGCTGATTTGGGACCGCTTTATGGCCAGCCAGATGTCCTCGGCCGTGCTGGATACGTTGTCCGTCGATATCGCTGCCGGCGAAGCAACGTTCCGAGCCGTCGGCTCGAAAATCCGCTTTCCGGGATTTATGAAGCTGTATGTGGAAGGCAACGACGACGGCAGCGCCAACGACGATGACAAGTTTTTGCCGCCGCTGGCGCAAGGGGATAAGCTGATCACGGAAGAGATCGAGCCAAAGCAGCACTTCACCCAGCCACCCCCGCGGTATACGGAGGCCCGCCTCGTCAAAACGCTGGAGGAACTGGGCATCGGACGCCCAAGTACCTATGCGCCGACCCTGGAGACGATCCAAAAACGCGGATACGTTGCCATTGAGGAGAAGAAGTTTGTGCCTACCGAGTTGGGCGAGCTGGTCATCGAGCAAATGGAGCAATTTTTCCCGGAAATTCTCGATGTGGAGTTTACGGCGCATATGGAGGAAGATCTTGACCATGTGGAAGATGGCGCCGAGGATTGGGTCCGGGTGCTTAGCGAATTCTACGAATCGTTCGAGAAGCGGCTGAGCGTGGCCGAGGAAGAGATGAAGGAAATCGAGATCGAAGACGAGGTTTCCGACGAAATTTGTGAGAAATGCGGCAAACCAATGGTGTATAAGCTGGGACGGTTCGGCAAGTTCCTGGCCTGTTCGGGGTTCCCGGATTGCCGGAACACGAAGCCGATCGTTAAGGATATCGGCGTAACTTGCCCGAAATGCAAGGAAGGCCATGTGGTGGAGCGGCGCAGCAAGAAGGGGCGGATTTTTTACGGCTGCGATCGTTATCCGGAATGCGATTTCGTATCCTGGGATAAGCCGTCGCCGAAGCCTTGCCCGAAATGCGGTTCGCTGCTCGTAGAGAAGCGGAACAAGCAGGGAGGAAAGCTGCAATGCACTTCCTGCGACTACGTGGAGGCCATCGAGGAAAACGACGACGGAGCCGATGATTAAACCGCGGCCTCCCGCTTGAACCAATATCGTACGAATCAATATTTGAAGCGGGAAATCATCTAAGTTACTCAGCAGGAGACTTGGGGGGATTTTACTCTTATGAATAACAATAAAGTAACGGTTATCGGCGCGGGGCTGGCGGGCAGCGAAGCGGCTTGGCAAATCGCGAGCCGCGGCGTCCCCGTCGTGCTTTACGAAATGCGTCCGGTCGTAAAAACCCCGGCTCACCACACGGATAAATTCGCCGAGCTCGTCTGCAGCAACTCGCTGCGGGCCAATGGCCTAACCAACGCCGTCGGCGTGCTGAAGGAAGAGATGCGGATGCTGAATTCGCTTGTGCTTGGCGCCGCCGACCGCAATGCGGTCCCGGCGGGCGGAGCGCTGGCGGTGGACCGTGATGGCTTCTCCGGAGAAATTACGCGCACGCTGCGCGAGCATCCGCTGATCGAAGTGGTGAACGAGGAGATTCAGGAGATACCGCAGGAAGGCATCGTCGTGATCGCGACCGGCCCGCTCACGTCTCCCGCGCTTTCGGAGCAAATCAAGCGGCTGACCGGCGAGGATTACTTTTATTTTTATGACGCCGCCGCCCCGATCGTGGAGAAGGACTCGATCGATATGAGCAAAGTGTATCTCGCCTCCCGCTACGATAAAGGCGAAGCCGCTTATCTCAATTGCCCGATGACAGAGGAGGAATTTGACGCATTCTATGAAGCGCTGATTTCCGCCGAAGTGGCCCAGCTCAAGGAATTCGAAAAAGAAGTGTATTTCGAAGGCTGCATGCCGATTGAAATCATGATGCAGCGCGGCAAGCAGACCGCGTTATTCGGGCCGATGAAGCCCGTTGGCCTCGTTAACCCGCATACCGGCACGCTCCCTCACGCCGTTGTGCAGCTTCGCCAGGATAACGCCGCGGGGACGTTGTACAACCTGGTGGGTTTCCAGACCCATTTGAAGTGGGGCGAGCAAAAGCGCGTCTTCTCGATGATCCCGGGCCTGGAAAACGCCGAATTCGTCCGCTACGGCGTCATGCACCGCAACACATTCATCAATTCGCCGAAGCTGCTTGACCCGACGTATCAGCTGAAGGCGCGCCCAACGCTCTTTTTCGCCGGCCAGATGACCGGTGTCGAGGGTTACGTCGAGTCAGCCGCCTCTGGCCTGATCGCCGGCATCAACGCCGCCCGCGCCGCTTCCGGCGCCGAAGGCATCGTCTTCCCCGCGGACACCACGCTCGGCAGCATGGCGCGGTACATTACGACCGCGGACTTCGAACACTTCCAGCCGATGAATGCCAATTTTGGCCTGTTCCCGAAGCTGGACACCCGCTACCGCAAAAAAGCCGAGAAAAACGAAGCGCTCGCCCAGCGTGCGCTGCAAAGCTTGAGATCCTTTATGACAGAAGAACGGTTGGGCTAACCACCGTTTTTTTGCACTCTACGTACAAAAGGGAATCCAGCAAGCTCATGAAGTCATAACATGGAACTAGCGTTAAAAAAACGCCTGTTGCCAAGCACGAAGTTCAAGCGATCCCGAAGGGAGAGCGGGTAGGAGCGTCAAAAGTAAGCAAGCACGAAGTCAAGCGAATCCCGAAGGGAGAGCGCTAAGGAGCGCCACAGTGCCTCCCACGTTAGTTCCAAGGTAGGTAACCCAGGAGCGCCAAAAGTAAGACGTACCCCGAAGGGGAGAAAAGCGTTCCAAGCACGAAGTTCAAGCGAATCCCGAAGGGAAAGCGCTAGGGAGCGCCTCAGAAACTCCTACGTTAGTTCAAAGCAGGTAACCCAGGAACACCAAAAGTAAGGCGTACCCCGAAGGGGAGAAAAGCGTTCCCAGCACAAAGTCCAGCGAATCCCAAAGGGAGAGCGCTAAGGAGCGCCACAGAAACTCCTAGGTTAGTTCCAAAGCAGGTAACCCAGGAACACCCAAAGTAAGACGTACCCCGAAGGGGAGAAAAGCGTTCCCAGCACGAAGTTCAAGCGAATCCCGAAGGGAGAGCGCTAGGAGCGCCTCACTCCCTCCCACGTTAGTCCCCTTTGCGGGTATCCAAAGGGCTGCAAGCCCTTGGAGCCCTCCCTTACGGTAAGGGAGGGTTTGGGAGGGTTGAGATAAGAAGAAAGGAAGGCGATACAAATGATTCCGACTTTTCACGCTACAACGATCTGCGCCGTTCGTCATAACGGCAAGGGGGCGATTGCGGGCGACGGCCAGGTCACTTTTGGCGAAAACGTTGTGATGAAGCAGACCGCTAAAAAAGTCCGCCGTTTATACCGGGGGCAGGTGCTCGCCGGGTTTGCTGGTTCGGTAGCCGATGCGATTACGCTGTTTGAGAAATTTGAAGGCAAGCTGGAAGAACACCATGGCAATTTGCAACGCGCTGCCGTCGAGCTCGCCAAAGATTGGCGTCAGGATCGGGTGCTGCGCAAGCTGGAGGCGCTGATGATCGTGATGGACCATTCGGGGATGCTGCTCATTTCCGGCGGCGGAGAAATCATCGAGCCGGATGATGACGTGCTGGCCATCGGCTCGGGCGGCAACTTTGCGCTTTCGGCGGCCCGGGCGCTCAAGCGGCATGCCGGCGGAATGGAAGCCAAAGACATCGTCCGGGAGTCCTTGCAGATCGCCTCGGAAATTTGCGTGTATACGAACAGCAACATTATCGTGGAAGAGCTTTAAAGCGGCCTAGGCCACACTATTTTCTCAGGAGGGACTATCGTGAGCGAGAAAAATTTAACGCCAAGACAAATCGTCGCAGAGCTGGATAAATACATCGTGGGCCAGAAACAAGCAAAAAAATCCGTGGCTGTAGCCCTGCGGAACCGCTACCGGCGAAGCCTGCTCCACGAAGAGGTACAGGATGAAATCGTGCCGAAGAACATGCTGATGATCGGTCCGACAGGGGTCGGCAAAACGGAAATCGCCCGCCGCCTCGCCAAGCTGGTGGGAGCGCCTTTTGTGAAAGTGGAGGCTACCAAATTTACCGAGGTCGGTTACGTCGGCCGGGATGTCGAATCGATGGTCCGGGATCTCATTGAAACGGCCATCCGCACCGTAAAGCTGGAGCGTACCGAAAAGGTCAAAGACAAGGCGGAGGAGCTTGCTAATGAGCGGCTCGTCCACATTCTGGTTCCTTCCGAAAACAAGGCCAAAAGCGGGCGTAATCCGTTCGAAATGCTGTTTGGAGGCGGAAACCAGGATAGTGTCCCGGCCCAAGAGCAAACCGAGGAGGACGGCAGCCTCGTCGAGCGCCGCCGCCAAGTCCGCTTCAAGCTGCTTGCCGGCCAGCTCGAAGACGATATCGTTGAGGTCGAAGTGGAGGACAATGCGCCTACGATGATGGACATGTTTGCCGGACAAGGCAATGACCAGCTCGGGATCAACATGCAGGAAATGTTCGGGAACCTTTTGCCCAAGCGCACCAAAAAAAGAAAATTGACCGTGAAAGAAGCGCGCAAAGTGCTGACGCAAGAAGAAGCCGCCAAGCTGATCGACCATGATGATCTTATCCAAGAGGCGGTCGCGAGAGCGGAGCAGAGCGGGATTATTTTTATCGACGAAATCGATAAAGTAGCCAGCCGGGGGCAAGGATCCGGACCGGATGTTTCCCGCGAAGGCGTGCAGCGCGATATTTTGCCGATCGTCGAGGGCTCGACGGTAATGACGAAATACGGTCCGATCAAAACCGATTATATTTTGTTTATCGCCGCCGGAGCGTTCCATATCGCCAAACCGTCGGATTTGATTCCCGAATTGCAGGGGCGTTTCCCGATTCGCGTGGAACTCAGCAGCTTGTCGCTGGACGATTTTGTTTCGATTTTGACGGAGCCGCAAAACGCTCTTACCAAACAGTACATTGAACTGCTGCGCACGGAGAATCTGGAGATTGAATTTTCCGACGAAGCCATTCGGGAAATCGCCAGAATCGCCGCCGCCGTAAATGCCAACACCGAAAACATCGGGGCAAGAAGACTGCATACCATTCTGGAAAAGTTGCTGGAGGATTTGTCCTTTGAAGCGCCGGAGCTGACGTTGGAAAAAATGGTGATCACTCCGGAATACGTAAGGGAAAAATTAGGAGAAATTGCCCAGGATCGTGATTTGAGCCAGTTCATTTTGTGAGTTTTTCGACGTTATTTTGATGTTCTCGGCTTTTTTACCCAGGACCTGACACTTTTTTCACAAATTCTTCAAGAAAGACCACCAACCTATGAAAATAGGCGTGGTCTTTTTGTTATTCCGACAAAGTTGATAAATTTTGGTTTGATTGAAAATTGTCGAATGCTGGCTGTTTTATAGAAATAACTTCAAATAATGAAAAAAGTAACTAATTACGTCCCAAAGATAGGGCTTTTTTCTTATTGTAATAATGTCGAATCTCCATGAAACTTAGGATATATGACATCATGAAAATTTTTCACTAACTAGGACATAAGAAAGACAGCAAGAAAGACAAAAAATAGCAAAAATATGTCGAAAAAAAGAGGATTTATGATCTGTTTGTTGAATTATGATGATTAACTGCTCATATGAGACTTAAAGGGGGGAAATAAGGTGCAATTGTTGAATGGGTTGGGATTTAACAGACTAGAGTCTGCATTAGAGGCCGCCAATCTTCGGCAAGGGGTTATTTCCAATAATATCGCCAATGAGGACACCCCCTACTATAAGCGTTCAAGCGTTTCTTTTGAAAGCTTGCTGCAGGGCGAACTGAATGGCGGCATGCCTGCCTTGCAGGGCAAAAGAACTGATTCCAGACATTTTGTAATAGGGCCTCAGACGGGTATTCCAGAGCCGAAAGTCCTGACGGATGAGAGCACGATCATGAACAACAACCAAAACAACGTGGACATCGACAGCGAAATGACCCAACTCGCCGAAAACCAACTTCGGTACAATTCTTACATCGAACAGCTTAATTACATGGTCAAAATGAAACGCACGGCTGTAGAAGGGAGATAAGCAAAGTGACAATCAGCAACAGTTTCAGCATTAGTTCTTCCGCACTAACTGCGCAGCGTCTCCGTATGGACGTCATTTCCTCAAACATCGCCAACGCCGAGACGACGAGAGCGAGAATCGAAAACGGCCAAGCGGTTCCTTATCGCAGAAAAACCGTCGTCATGGCCCCTAAGGAAGCGGACTTTGGCAGTGCGCTGAGCTCCGCTCTTGAGAGCGGCTTTAACGGCCAAGGGGTCAAAATTACGAAGATTCAAGAAGACTCCGCTCCTTTTAAACCGGTGTACAATCCGACGCATCCCGACGCGAATAGCGAAGGGTATGTATACATGCCGAACGTGGACATTTTGAAAGAAATGGTGGACATGATTTCGGCTACCCGGTCCTATGAAGCTAACGTAACGGTGCTGAACGCCAGCAAAGCGATGATCACCAAAGCGCTGCAAATAGGCAAATAGTAATAAAGCAAGCTAGACATCAAGCAGTTAGGAGTGTTGACCTTTGATTGAGAGAATGAGCTTTGACGCCATCAAACCGCTGGTGGGGCCGCAGCTGCCAAACAAACCGCAGACGCCTACTCCCGCCGAATCGATTAGGAACTTCAGTTCTTATTTGAGCGATGCGTTGGATGGAGTGGCCGCGCAGGAAGTGAACGCCCGGAAAGTAAATGATCAATTTATGCTCGGAAATGCAAGCGCCGACCAGATGATGATCGCCTCAGAGCAAGCTTTGTTAAGTTTGCAGTTGACGACGCAAGTACGCAATAAAGTGATAGAAGCTTACCAAGAAATCATGCGTACGCAAATTTAACGATTTTAGATGCTTCGGATGAGGTGACATTGTGAATGAGAGAATCGCTCAGTACCGTGACCGATTAACCGGGTACTGGAACCAATTCAGCAAAAAACAGAAAACATTATTGATCGCTACAATCGCATTCGTATTGCTCGCCGTGATCCTGATGACGATCCAATTCTCCAAAACGGAGTATGAAGTGGCTTTTACGGACCTGGATTCGACCGATGCTGCCGGGATTATCAATTATTTGGAATCCGGGGGCATTCCTTACAAGTTGAGTCCGGACGGAACGGCGATTTCGGTTCCAAGCAAAAACGCGTCCCGCGTAAAAGTGGACGTTGGGTCCCAAGGGATCGTTAAAAGCGGCTCTATCGGACTGGAATCATTTAACGAAAGCTCTTCACTGATCGGCATGACGGATAATGAGTTCAACGTTAAGTACAAAAACGCTTTGAACGGCGAAGTTGAACAACTGCTGAAACAGATGCAGGGTGTCAAGGACGCCAAGGTATTGATCAATCTTCCGGCAGAAAACGTGTTTGCCAGTCCGGACGAGCAGGAAAAAGCGACGGCTTCCGTCGTCCTCACCTTCAATCCGGGATATCGTGCAAACCAGGAGGCTATCGACGGATACTTCAATCTAGTCAAGACATCGGTACCGAATTTGCCGGTTGAAAACATCTCCATGTCATCCAGCGATGATACCGTGCTATTGCCCAGCGGACAAGGCGGGACAAGCGGCACGTTGTCGGCGGCGGTTCAGGAGAACATGGCCTTGCAGAAAAAATTCGAGAGCGATGTTCGCCAGAGTGTGAAACAGTTCCTTTCCAGACTGACGGGACCGGACAAAATTGAGGTGCTGGTCGCATCCAAACTTAATTTTGACCAAGTGACGCAAAAAGACAATCTGGTGACGCCGGTCGATACCGAAAATATGAAAGGGATCGAAATCAGCGCGCAAAAGGTGCAAAAGAGCTACACGGGCACGGCAAGTCCTGATAGCGGAGTCCCGGGAACCGGCCAGCAGGATGTCGTTAATTACCCTTCGGCCCAGTCCAGCGGCGGCTCTTCTTCGGAGGAATCGTCCTCGACGATCAATTACGAAGTCAATCGGATTACGAAGGATATTGTTGCCAGCCCTTACGTCATTAAGGATTTAACCATCAACGTTGCCGTTGAACCACCAAACGGACAGCAAGCATTGGACGATACGACCCGCTTGGCCATCGAAAATATTTTGAGCAACATCGTGGGTTCATATCTTGCCGATTCCGGTACTACATATACAGACGCTGAACTACAGCGAAAAGTTTCAGTTGTTTCGCAACCATTTCTTAGCAACGTTGAGCCGAATACGGGTCTGAGCCTCTCAAGTCCGGTAGTATGGGGAGTTGGCGCGGCGGCTCTGTTGGCACTGGCAGGCATTGGATTCGTCTTGTTCCGCCGTCGCCGCAAGCAACAACTGGCAGAAGAGGAAGAAGAAATTTCGATGCCTCTCACTCCGGAATTCCCGTCCATTAATTTGGATTCGGTCACGAATGAGAACCAAGTGCGCAAACAACTGGAGACGCTGGCCAAGAAGAAGCCGGAGGAATTCGTTAACTTGCTTCGCACATGGCTAGCTGACGATTAGAGGTGAACGCATTGTCAAAAACAACGAGCACGGTGTTAACCGGGAGACAGAAAGCGGCCATATTGTTGATCACGCTTGGACCCGAGGTATCGGCGGAAATTTTTAAACATCTGCGCGATGAGGAAATCGAGCAATTGACGCTTGAAATTGCCAACGTCCGCAAAGTGGACAGCGTGGAAAAAGAGATGATCATGGCCGAGTTTCACCAGATTTGTCTGGCCCAGGAGTATATTACGCAGGGCGGCATCAATTACGCCAAGGAGATTTTGGAGAAGGCGCTGGGGCAGTCCAAGGCGCTGGACATTATCAATCGGTTGACGGCGACCTTGCAGGTGAGACCTTTCGACTTTGCCCGCAAGGCGGACCCGAACCAAATTTTAAACTTTATTCAGAACGAGAATGCCCAGACGATTGCCCTTGTTTTGTCCTATCTGCAATTTGAGCAGGCGGCGGCTATTCTCTCCTCTTTGCCGCAGGAGAAGCAGGCGGAGGTTGCCAGAAGAATCGCCGTGATGGACAGCACGTCTCCGGAAGTGATTTCTCAGGTTGAACGCGTCCTGGAACAAAAGCTGTCCGCTACCGTAACTCAGGACTACACCAGCGCGGGCGGCATCGAGTCGATCGTGCAAATTTTGAATGGGGTCGACCGGGGCACGGAAAGAACGATTCTCGATTCGTTGGAAATTCAAGATCCGGAGTTGGCCGAAGAGATCAAAAAGCGGATGTTTGTTTTCGAAGATATCGTCAACATCGACAACCGCTCGATCCAACGGATTATTCGCGACATAGAAAACGCGGATCTGCAGCTTGCCCTCAAAGTGGCCAGCGAAGAAGTCCGGGAAGCCGTTTTCCGCAATATGTCGAAGCGGATGTCCGAGACGTTCAAGGAAGAAATGGAATACATGGGACCTGTGCGGCTGCGTGATGTCGAAGAAGCACAGACCCGCATCGTAGCTACGATCCGCAGATTGGAAGAAGCTGGTGAGATCATCATCGCCCGTGGCGGAGGAGATGACATCATTGTCTAATTTGATTAAGGTGTCGCAGTACGTTCCGGTGGAAGTTTTGAAACAGCTCAATTTGGCGAAATCGTTCGAGACTCCCTTAGATCAGCATGATAAAGTGGAGACCCCTGCCGTAGAGGAAGATGTTCCATCGCCGGAAGATATCGCCGCGGAACAAGTCCGCAAGCAAATGCTTGACGATGCCAAGGAGTTTGCCGAACGTCAGGTAAGGGAAGCGTCGGAACAAGCCGAGCAACTGCTTGCCGAAGCCCGGGAGCAAATCGAAACTTGGTGGCAGGAGCGCCGTGAGCAGGATGAGCATTTAATAGAAGCAGTCAAATCGGAAGGCTTCATCCAAGGGTTTGAGGAAGGCAAAGTTCAAGCGGAGCTGGCGTTGAAGGCCAAAATTGACGAAATGATGCGGGAAGCGGGAGCCGTACTGCAGCAGGCTTACGTAGAGAAAGAACGGATCATTCAGGAGGCTGAACCGTTTCTTGTGGAGCTTAGCAGCGCGATCGCCGAGAAGGTTATCGATAAGCAACTGAGCGTCGATCCGGATTTTACGCTGGAGCTGATCAAGAAAAGCTTGGCGCGCAAACGGGAGCAAGGCATTCTTACGTTATGCGTTTCACCCGTTCACTTTGCTTTCGTGCAGGCGGCCAGAGAGGAACTCAGCCTGGCGATCGATTCGCAAGCGGAGCTGCAAATTTTGCCGGATCCGACCGTAAAAGACCGGGGCTGTGTGATTCGTTCCGCATTCGGCAGCGTGGATGCCCGCATCGATACGCAATTGACCGAAATCAAAAAAGAGCTGGTGCGCATCGCGATGCAGGCGGAAGAGCGGGGGCAGACAAACGATGAGCGTGAACGCTGAACGTTATATCGACCATCTCAGGCAGCTTGATCCGGTCCGGATCAACGGCAAGGTCACTCAAGTCATAGGTCTTATGGTCGAATCCGAAGGACCTGATGCCAGCATCGGCGACGTGTGCTATATCTATCCGACAAAAGCGTCGCAACCGCTGCAGGCCGAAGTTGTCGGGTTTCGGGACAATAAAGTGCTGCTGATGCCGCTGGGTGAACTCCAGTCCATCGGTCCCGGATGCGATGTGGTCGGAACCGGAAAGCCGCTCACTGTGCAGGTGGGATCCGAGCTTTTGGGCAAAGTGCTGGACGGTTTGGGCCAACCGCTCGACGGTTCGCTTCTGCCTTCGCGGATGGGCCACTACTCGACCTTTAACAAGCCGATGAACCCGCTTAATCGCCCGCGAGTAGCCGAACCAATCAGTATCGGGGTCCGGGCGCTCGACGGATTGCTGACGATCGGCAAAGGACAGCGGGTAGGTATTTTCGCTGGTTCCGGGGTAGGTAAAAGTACCTTGATGGGAATGATTGCCCGGAATACGGCGGCGGACGTCAATGTGATCGCTTTGGTAGGGGAACGCGGCCGCGAGGTGCTGGACTTCATTGAACGGGACCTTGGGCCTGAAGGCCTGGAGCGATCCGTTGTTATCGTGGCCACTTCGGACCAGCCTGCTTTGATCCGGATGAAAGGAGCGCTCATCGCTACGACGATTGCTGAATATTTTCGCGATCGCGGCCTGAACGTCATGCTGATGATGGATTCGGTGACGCGTTATGCGATGGCGCTGCGCGAAGTGGGACTTGCCATTGGCGAGCCGCCGGCGATGAGAGGGTACACGCCTTCGGTATTCGCCGCGCTGCCCAAGCTGATGGAAAGGGCGGGGACGGGGCCGACCGGATCGATTACCGCTTTTTATACCGTGCTGGTTGACGGCGACGATATGAATGAGCCGATCGCCGACGCGGTGAGGGGGATTTTGGACGGACATATCGTGCTGAACCGGGGCATAGCGAACAAAGGACATTTCCCGGCCATCGACATTTTGGCGAGCATCAGCCGGGTTATGAAAGACATCGTGCCGGAGGAGCAAAACGAGGCGGCCGAAAATTACAAAAGGCTGCTGGCGGTGTACAAAGATTCCGAGGATTTGATCAACATCGGCGCTTACCAGCGGGGGTCCAATGCCGACATCGACGAAGCGATGGAATACCTACAGAGCATTTGGGCTTTTTCGAAACAGAAAGTGAACGAAAAGGTAACGCTCGCCGAAGCGCAAGAACGCTTAATTTCCGAATTTGCAAGGAGATGACCCTTAAAGGATGAAATTCCGTTACGTCTATCAGAAAGTTTTGGATTTGAAATCAAACGAGAAGACGCAAGCTGAATGGATGTTGTCCGCCGCCGTCGGGGAGCTGCAGTCGGAACAGCGTTCCTTGGAGCAGTTGTTCGAGGAACAGGCCAGAACCGCTTCGGCCATTCAATGTGAAATGGAAAATAGCGCTTCGATGCAGAAGCTCCAGGAACTTCAACGGTATATGGAATATATCGAGCAGTCCATCACCCGTAAACTGGGGGATGTCAAACGCGCCGAATTGAACGTGGAGCACAAGAAGGCGATTTTAAACGGGAAGTTGCTGGACGAAAAAGTTTGGATGAAAGCCAAAGAAAAAGCGAAAGAAAAATTTCAGCACGAAATGCTTCTTCGGGAACAAAACGAGCTGGATGAGATGGCCACCGTCCGGTTTGCCATGAAGGCCCGTTAAATTTTGTGCGGGCGATAATTATGGGTTTTTCGAAGGAGGAAAGCAAATGGCTAAGACGGAGCTGAAGCTGGAGGAAGAGCTGGAAGAATCGGGCGGCGGATTCTCGCGTTTTCTGTTTTTCATGACGCCGATCCTGTTTACGGTTGTTCTTTTTGCGGTGCTGCTATATCTGTTTAACACGAACTTTCGGAATACGCTGCTGGATATCGGGAACAAAGTGCCGTTTATTAGCAGCTTCGTGCCCGATCCCGAACTGACCGATGAAGAAAAGGCAACTGCGGCAACGGATGTGAAGAAGCAGCAAGAAAGCACGGACGCTACGGTTAAGGAATTAAAGGAACAAGTCGCCCGTCAGCAAACGGAGCTGCAGGCGGCGAATCAGCAAGCCGCGGAGCAGCAGGATAAGGCGAAGCAGCTTGAGCAGGAACTAGCCGCGGCGAAGCAACAATCGGCAGAGGAACAACAGGCTGCCGAATCCGAAGCCTATCAAAAGGAAGTAAAAAAGCTGGCTCAGCTGTATGCGGAAATGAGCCCCAGTAAAGCGGCGGCTATTTTTGGCAATTTAACAACGGACGAGACGCTGCAAATGCTTAACGCGATGAGCAATGAAAGCAAAGTGGCGATTCTGGAAAAAATGGATCCGCAAAAAGCGGCGGATATTTCGATCAAGCTCAAGGATGTGAAGTCATCGGATGATTTGGCAATCGCCGCGCTGCAGTCACGGCTTAAGAAGGACGCGACCTCGGAAGCAGCGGCTGCGGGATCGGCCAAAGGACTGGACGATGCCCAGCTTAGCCAGACGTTCGCTTCCATGTCGGCCGACGCCGCTTCCCAGTTGATTTTGCAAACTTACAAAGTCAGCCCGGACAAAGGCTTGAAAATTTTGAAGGCCATCGATGATAACACCCGCTCGAAAATTTTGGAAAACATGACGAAAACCGACGAAAAAACCTCGGTCAAAATTTTGAATCAGCTGCTAGCCAAATGAGATTAAACGGCGGGCAACGTTCATGAAAGGAGGTGAAAAAGAAATGGGTCAATCGGTATCGATAAATTCGGGAACCGCGGCTAATGTGTTGGTTTACACGGTTGGCGGAAATGGTGTCAGCGCGGCGACCGGCCAAGGAAACGGGCAATCGTTTGATCAAAAGCTGGTTTCGATGCTGCTGGGAAATGCGGGCCTGGGAACAGGGCAAGCGAATGCCCAAATGCTCGCATTGGCAGGTATGCAGAGCGATGGAAGCACTCAAGAAGAAAATGCGAATGATAGCCTTCTGTCAATGATCGAAGGATTGCTGCAGCAGCTTCCGAAGCTGGACGATGCGCTTCAGGATAACCCGTCGCTGCTTGAGGCACTCCAGGGTTGGCTGCAGAACTTCCAGAGCTTGATCATGCCACAGGCGGATGAAACCGGAGCGGATGGCGCAGCTGAAATTCTGGCCTTGGCACAGCATCCGGAAACGGTACGCTTTGCCGTGCAGGATGCACTGGCTCAACTGCTGACCGCCCAAGCTGATGCGCAGTCGGTTGCGGGGGCGACGAACGCGGTTTCTCCTTCCCAAACTCAAGCATTGCTGGATTCGCTGCAAAACGTGCTGGACAGTATTCCGGAATCCTCCGAACAGGCGCAAACCAGTGGCAAAGCTGCCGAACTTCCAAGTGTACATAACTTGGTTTCGGGGAACAAACCTGCGGAATCGAACAGCCAAGGGAATATGGGGCAAAACGGAAATGGGGACTCCCTGAAAGGCGAAAATCCGCAGACCGTTGTGGTGAATCAGCCTAAAACAGAGTCCGCGAAATCGCAATTTTCCGTTGCCGCTAGTGCCGCGGACGAGCTCAGCGCTGTTGAGGCCGAACCTGCGGAACATGCGGATGTGGATAGTCCGCTTCAAGCGGGCAATATCGTTACAGCGGGGCAGCTTGCGTTTCGGGATGCCGGCGTTGCTTCCGTAAAGCATACGCCACGCCCTGTACCTGTGGAGAATTTCGCTAAAGAGATGAGCGGTTTTCTGGTAAACAAGCTGGAAATCGTTAAGCTGCAAGGCGTGTCCGAAGCTAGAATTTCGCTCTACCCTGAACATTTAGGCCAGGTTGATGTGAAGATTACGATGCAAGGCGGCCAACTAACGGCGCAGTTTATGACCGAGCACATATTTGCCAAAGAATCGCTGGAACAGCAAATGTCACAGCTTCGTTCGGCGCTGCAATCTCAGGGGCTGCAGGTGAACAAGCTGGAAGTGACGCAAAATACCGCGTTGTCTTCGCATATGTACCATAACGGGCAGCAATCCGGCGGCGGAGCAGGACAACAGCAGCAAAGCGAAAGACGCCGTACGCTGGTCGAGGAAGATGTTTTGGCAACCTGTGATTTGAATGAGGAGTGGAACGCGTGGATTGCCGAGGTACGGGAGAAGGAACAAGGTTATGGCAGCTCCTTTAGCGCAAGAGCATAGAAGAAAGGAGGCAGTTCCGTGGCTGATGCATATACAGGCAATGTCTCGTGGACGGGTTATTCACAAACGAATACGAAAAAGACCAGCACAAAGAGCAACGAGCTAGGCAAGGACGATTTTCTGAAATTAATGATCACTCAACTGCAATACCAGGATCCGTTATCACCAATGGACAACGCCCAATTTGTCGCACAAACGGCGCAGTTCACTTCGTTGGAGCAGCTTGTAAACATTTCGGACCAACTCGCCGCCATGCAGGAATCTTTGGGGAATGAGTCCGGCTTGATCGGTAAGAAAGTCACCTGGGTCGTAGAGACGAAAACCGGAAATTATGATGTAAAAACGGGAAAAGGTGAAGTTATCGTCGAGACCGATAGCGGGATTGTCGACTCCATCATCGTCCGGGACGGAGTTCATTACGTGAAAGTCGGGGATAAAGAAATCAAAATTTCCGATGTCCAACAGGTTGGAAATCAGGCTGAAGAAACAGATGAACCGGATGAGTCGAATGAACCTGATCAGGGAACTGATGAATCATGAGTGAACCGGTAAAAATCGGGCAGCTTTATCCGGGAAGAATTTCGCCAAGCTCATTATCGCCAGGGAAAGGTGCACAAACGAGTGCTCCGGGAGAAACGTCCTTTAAGGACATGCTCGCGGACCAACTGATTCATTTCAGCAATCACGCCGTAAAACGTTTGGAGCAGCGGGGAATCGAGATTAAACCGGAGCAGCTTCATCAAATTAAATCGGCGATTGACAGCGCGGCCGCAAAAGGCGCTAAGGATTCGCTGATCTTAATGAAGGATATGGCGCTGATCGTAAACATCAGCAATCGTACGGTTGTGACGGCCATGGACGGCAACAGCATGAAGGACAGTGTTTTTACGCAAATCGATAGCGCCGTTATTATTTCTTGATTGGCTGGACCGGATACGGAAAGCCAATAGCCGCAGATCGACTGAAGCGGCTGCCAAGCGAACGATTTTATAACTGGGAGGAATGGGAACACATGTTAAGATCAATGTATTCAGGCGTATCCGGGATGCGCGGATTTCAAACCAAGCTGGACGTTATCGGCAACAACATCGCTAACGTAAATACCGTGGGATTCAAGTCCGGTCGCGTCATGTTCAAAGACATCATGAGCCAGACGGTAGCTGGAGTTACCGCGCCGGTTGAGGGCACAAACGGCGGTATCAATGCAAGGCAAATCGGCCTTGGCTCGCAGATCGGCTCTATCGACACGCTGCATACCGGCGGCAGTGCGATGACGACCAACAATCCGCTTGATGTGCGTATAAATGGAGACGGTTTTTTCATGGTCACTTTGGGCGATGGTGGAGAAAAGTTTCTAACCAGGGCCGGGGATTTCCATCTTGATGCACTGGGCCAGTTGGTCACTTCCGATGGTTTCCTGGTTTGCGATACCGGCGGAGAAGCGCTCGCTCCTGTTCTTGAGGAAGGTGTGGTGTCAATTTCCATTTCCGCGGATGGTACGATCTTAACGAAACTTTCTGACGGAACGACCGGAACTGCCGGCCAAATTGGCCTTTCAATGGTAGCGAATCCCGAAGGGCTGGAAAAAGTCGGCGGCAATCTTTACCGTTTGACAGTAAATGCGATTGATGGCGGAGCAATTGATGATACCTACGCTACCCCGAACACAGAAGGCGCTGGAGCTCTCGTTCCAGGCCAATTGGAAATGTCCAACGTGGATCTCACCGGTGAATTTACGGAAATGATCGTCGCACAGCGCGGTTTCCAAGCGAATTCGCGCATCATCACGACTTCTGACGAAGTGCTGCAGGAAGTCGTTAACCTGAAACGTTAGTAGACATTAGCGGGGGAGCGTAAGCTATGTGCCTCCCCCGCATCCCTAACTTTCCCGTTACCGTGTAGGAGGGGTACCATGATTTCAGTAACACGCCTAAACGGTTCGCAGATGTGGCTAAACGCCATCATGATCGAGACCGTCGAAGAAACACCGGATACATATGTCACGCTCGTAACGGGCAAGCGGATTATCGTGCTGGAGAAGGCGGCCGATGTGATCGCAAAGATCGAGGAGTATTACCGGGATATCGGCATCCACGCAGCGACTATTAAAGTGCAACAAACGGAGGAATGGTCATGAAAAAAATGTTGCCTTGGCTAATTACGATTTTGCTTGCGATTACGTTGATTGTGGTTGCCGCCGGCTATCTGAAGAGCTTAATGGACAAATCGGATTCAGGCAACCCAGCGAAGGCAAGTGTCGAAACAGTGGCTGAACCCCAGATGATGTCGGCCGATGAAATTGTAAAAGTCACTTCGACGATCGATGACGTCAAGACGAATTTATCCGATCCGAACTACGTCGTCGTCATGAATTTCGCCTTCCAGTTGGACGGTGAAACATCCAAGGAAGCGTTCGACAAGATCAAGGATTACAAAATTAAGCCGATTATCATCAAAACGCTTGCGGATACCAAGCCGGAGGATCTGACAGGGGCGCAGGGCAAAGACAACTTGAGCTCCAAACTGCTGAACCTGATCAACAAATCGCTGCCGGAAGGAAAATTGATTCAAATCGATATTACCAATTTCATTATGCAGGCGATCTAGACATACCCGAACGAAACGGATTCTTCTAAGGGGGTGAGATGTTTGGTAGATGTATTATCGCAGAACGAGATCGATGCGTTGCTCGCTGCACTGTCATCCGGTGAAATGGATGCCGAGGAACTGAAAAAGGAAGAAACGCAGAAGAAAATCCGCTCATATGACTTTAAAAGAGCAGTGAGATTTTCCAAAGACCATATTCGCAGCTTAACGCGGATTCACGAGAATTTTGCCCGTTATCTCACCACCTACTTTTCGGCGCAGCTGCGTACCTTCGTGCAAATCAATGTGGTTCAAGTAGAACAGCTCCCTTATGACGAGTTTATTCGGTCTATTCCGAAAATGACGATTCTGAACATTTTCGAAGCGGAGCCGCTGGAAGGAAGAATGGTGCTTGAGGTCCACCCCAACGTTGCTTTTGCCATGCTGGACAGACTCCTTGGGGGGATCGGGACCGCGCCTTCAAAAATCAGCTCCCTGACCGAGATCGAAACGATCATCATGGAGCGGATTTTCAGCCGGGCCTTTGAAAGCTTGCAGGAAGCCTGGAAAACCGTGGTGGATATCAATCCGCGGATGGAGGGGCTGGAAACGAACCCGCAGTTCATGCAAATCGTATCGCCTAACGAAACGATTGCGCTCATTTCGCTGAGTACCAAAATCGGAGACACCTCCGGGATGATCAACCTTTGTATCCCGCATGTGGTGATTGAACCGATCATGCCGAAGCTTTCGGTCCACCACTGGTTCGTCTCCCAGAAAAAGTCGCGTGTTCCCGAAGAGGTCGATGCGCTCCGCCACCGGGTCAATAAGGCGATGCTGCCGATTGTAGCGGAACTGGGGGAATCGCAAATCACCGTTCGCGAATTTTTGGGCTTATCGGCCGGCGATGTGATTTCCTTAAACAAACCGGTCCAGGAAGGATTGCAGATCCGGATCGGAGACAGATTGAAGTATATCGGCAGCCCGGGAACCATCAAAGACCGAGTTGCGGTGCAAATTAACGATATTGTCAGCGAAGGAGTTGAGGAACTTGACGAGTAAAGATTATTTGTCCCAAGAGGAGATCGACGCCCTGCTCAAACAGGCCAACCAGGAAACGGCGTCCGAACCTACGGTGGACGACGTATTGACCCCGCTCGAGCAGGACGCGCTTGGCGAAATCGGCAACATTACGTTCGGCAGTGCGGCCACCGCGCTCTCGACCCTACTCAATAAAAAGGTGGACATTACGACGCCGAAAGTTTCCGTCATTACGCGGGCCCAATTCGAAGCCGAGTTTCCGAAGCCGCATGTTGCGGTTCACGTTGAATACGTTGACGGGTTTGAAGGAATGAACTCTCTGGTCATCAAGACGAGAGACGCTCAGGTCATCGCTGATCTGATGCTTGGAGGAGAAGGAAATCCGGCCGAAGAGGAATTGAATGAAATTCATATCAGCGCCGTACAGGAAGCCATGAACCAGATGATGGGGTCTTCCGCGACATCGATGTCGACCATATTCAACCGGTTTGTCAACATCTCGCCGCCGGGAATCGATATTTTGAACATGACCGACGGGCATGGGGTGGGAAGCCTGCCGCCTGCCGATCCGCTGATTAAAATATCGTTCAGACTGACGATTGGCGATTTGATCGATTCCACAATCATGCAGCTGCTGACCGTAAAATTCGCCAAGGAGATGGTGAACAGCCTGATCAGCGGTTCGACAACGGATTCGGCGTCCACAGAAAGCGCCGCGGCGGCAGCTCCAGCTCCGAAAGCAGCTCCGGCTTATCATGAGCCTGCGGCAGCGCCTCAGCAAACGTATCAAGCGCCGCCGATGCATCAGCCGGATCCATATCAACAGCCGGCCGCGTACGGGCAGCCAGGTGCGCATCCTTATCCGCCGCAAGGCCAGCCTTACAGCGAGCCGCATCATTACGGCGGCGTTCCGGGACGGAATGTGAATGTGCAGCCCGTACAGTTTGCGAACTTGGGAACTCCATCCTTCGGGCAAGTTGATGAAAATAATTTAAACTTACTGATGGACATTCCCCTTAAAGTCACCGTAGAATTAGGAAGGACCCAAAAGCAGATTAGGGATATCCTGGAATTATCGCAAGGCTCCATCATCGAACTGGACAAGCTTGCCGGCGAGCCCGTTGATATTCTGGTGAACAACAAATTGATCGCCAAAGGCGAAGTCGTCGTTATCGATGAGAATTTTGGTGTTCGTGTAACGGATATCGTCAGCCAGTGGGACCGCATCCAAAAATTACAATAGTAGAAGTTTAGGGAGGATTTTAAATCAATGGCAAACCGAATTCTAATCGTAGACGATGCAGCATTTATGAGAATGATGATCCGCGACATCCTGACGAAAAACGGCTTTGAGGTAGTTGGGGAAGCGCAAGATGGCGCACAAGCGATCGAAAAGTACAAGGAGCTGCATCCCGACCTGATCACGATGGATATTACGATGCCGGAAATGGACGGTATCGCCGCGCTGAAGGAAATTAAGAACCTGGACCCCAACGCCAAAGTGATCATGTGCTCCGCCATGGGACAACAAGCGATGGTTATCGATGCGATTCAGGCCGGCGCCAAGGACTTCATCGTGAAGCCGTTCCAATCCGACCGGGTTATCGAAGCGATCAACAAAACGCTGGGACTGTAGGCCTATAAGATGAATCCGAATCAGCCGGCTCCCCAGTTCGGTGCTGGGGATGTCAATCTATGGGGGAACCTGATAACGGTCATCGTTGTCCTTGGCCTCATCCTTGTTTTAATCGTTGTTTTGCTCCGTTTTATCGGCAAAAGAAATCGCATCATGTCCCAGAGCCGGTCGATCCGCACTTTGGGAGCCATGGGTCTGGGACCAAACAAATCGCTGCAGGTGATGGAAATCGGAGGCTCCATTTACGTCGTCGGAGTGGGAGAGGACATTTCCCTGGTCGATAAGATCTCCGACCCGGCTGAAGTAGAGGCGCTGCGGCAGGCCTTGGCGGAGGAAGAAACGGAGTTTGCCGGATTTTCTTCCATTCTGTCCGGCGTAATCTCCCGCTTCAAAAAGGAACCGCCTCAGGAAGAGGAACTGGAAGGTACGGCTTTTCACGAGGTGTTCCAATCACAGTTGCGGAAAATGCCAAACCGGAAACGGCAAATGGAGGAATTGTTGCAGGATCCGGAAGAACAATCTACAGATCGGTCGAGGGATTCATGAAGAAAAAAGTCATACTCGTCAGCTTGCTGCTGGCTTTGTGTAGCGTGTTTGCCGTCTCCGTGGCTTCCGCAGAACCGGTGGATCCGATTCCGAACATCGGCATTCAGATCGGTGGCACGGGAGGAGAAACGGGCACCAGTTCGTTGTCCATTATTCTGCTCATTACCGTGCTCAGTCTTGCGCCGGCCATTCTGGTGCTGATGACGAGTTTTACGCGAATTGTCGTTGTGCTAGGCTTTGTCCGCAGTTCCCTGGGGACGCAGACGATGCCTCCCAACCAGGTGTTGATCGGGCTTGCGTTGTTCCTGACATTGTTTGTGATGAGCCCGACGCTCTCCACGGTGAATGAGGTAGCGCTGCAGCCTTATATCAAAGGCGAGATTACCCAATCGGAGGCGCTGGAAAAAGCGGCGGTGCCGATGAAAAAGTTTATGTATACCCATACCCGCACCAAAGACCTTCAGCTGTTTATGGGATACACGAAAATGGAAAAACCGAAAAGCTATGAGGATATCCCGCTTTCGGTCATGGTTCCGGCGTTCGCCATCAGCGAACTCAAAACGGCTTTCCAAATGGGCTTTATGATTTTTATCCCTTTTCTTATCATCGATATTGTCGTTTCCAGCGTGTTGATGGCGATGGGGATGATGATGCTGCCGCCTTCCATGATTTCGCTGCCGTTTAAGATATTGCTCTTTGTGCTTGTGGATGGGTGGTACTTAGTCGTCAAGTCGCTGTTGATGAGTTTCAACCCTTAAAGGAGAGGAAGACGGTTTATGAGTTCGGAATTTATCATCGGTTTGGCCGGACAAGCCGTTTACACCGTTTTGAAAGTTAGCGCGCCGATGCTGATATTAGGGCTGGCCGTAGGTCTTTTGGTCAGTATCTTTCAGGCTACGACGCAAATTCAGGAACAGACGCTGGCCTTTGTTCCGAAAATCGTCGCCGTTTTGGTTGGACTATTATTGTTTGGCCCCTGGATTTTAACGACGCTGGTCGACTTTGCCTATGGGATCTTAAACAATCTATCTAGTTATATCGGTTAGGCCGCAGAGATTATGGATACTTTATTGCATGGATTTTCTGTCTTTTTGCTTATTTTTTGTCGAATGACAGCTTTTTTTGTAGTTTCGCCGGTATTTTCATCGCGAGCGGTACCGACATCGTTCAAAGTTGGATTAGCGGGCATTCTCGCATTTCTGGTTTTATTCATTATCGGTCCGGATCAAGCCGTCCCAGGCGATCTGGGATACGTGCTCTATATCCTTCGCGAGGTGCTGGTGGGACTATTGATGGGGTATGTCGCGTTTCTGATTTTTTCCGTCATTCAAATGGCCGGATCCTTTATTGATCTGCAAGTCGGCTTTGGCATCGCCAACGTGCTTGACCCGATGACGGGGACGACGGCACCGGTATTGGGGAACCTCAAGTACGTGATAGCAACCCTGGTGTTCCTCAGCATGAACGGGCATCACTACTTGCTGGATGCGATCATTCGCAGCTATGGCTGGGTTCCGTTATCCAACGATGTGTTTCAGCGGATCTACAACGGAAATTTGACGGAATTTTTGGCTCAGACATTCGGACAAGCGCTTCTGCTGGCGTTCCAGATGTCAGCCCCGTTAGTCGTCGCCATATTTATCACCGACGTAGCCCTCGGCTTATTGGCCCGTACGGCTCCGCAATTCAACATTTTTGCCGTCGGGATTCCGGTGAAGATTATCGTTGGGCTGCTCGTGATGCTGTTGCTTGTACCTAGCTTCATTTATGCTTTCCAAGCTTTGTTCGAGGTGCTGTTTGATGCGCTGCATGACCTGCTCAGCACGATCGGGCAAAGACCGACGTAGGATGGGGGATTGAAGGTGGCGTATCGCTATTCGCTTGACTTGCAGCTTTTCGCCGGCGAGAAGACGGAAAAAGCCACGCCCAAGAAGCGGCAAGATGCCCGTAAAAAAGGTCAAGTGGCCAAAAGCCAGGACCTGTCGGGAGCGCTCGTCCTATTATCGGGATTTTTATGTCTACTCTTTTTTGGCGGATTTATCAAGGAACGGCTGGTCGGACTGTTTGTGGACGTGTTCTATAATCGGCTCACAACCGAGGTGACGAAAGAGAACGTCATGACCATGCTTGGCGATTATGCGATACAGATCTTGCTGCTGCTTGCTCCGATATTGCTCGTCATTATGGTCGTCGCGGTCGCCACCAACTTGGCGGAAGTCGGTTTTATGATGACGGGAGAGCCGCTGAAGATGAAGCTCAGCAAGCTCGACCCCATCAAAGGCTTCAAACAAATTTTTTCGATGCGCTCGCTTTTTCAATTTGTTAAAACGTTATTTAAACTTGCGGTGATCGGATATATCGTATATTCGACGATTTGGGGCTTTAGGGGCAGCATCTCCGCCTTGGTGCATCTTCCGGCAGAGGGAATTTTTCATTTTGCCGCCGAGATAACGACGAACCTTGGAATCAAGATTGCCGCCGCCCTGCTTGTACTTGCGGTGCTCGATTACATGTACCAGAAATACGAGCACGAAAAAAGTCTGAAAATGTCCAAGCAGGACATCAAGGACGAGTACAAAAACCAGGAAGGCGATCCGCTGATCAAGGGAAAAATCCGCGAGCGACAGCGGCGGATGGCGCTGCAGCGGATGATGCAGGAAGTGCCGAAAGCCGACGTCATTATTACGAACCCGACGCACTTCGCCGTAGCCTTAAAATACGACAACTCGAAAATGGATGCTCCCCAGGTCATCGCCAAAGGCCAGGATTACGTGGCCTTGCGGATTAAAGAGATCGCCAAGGAGCACGGCGTCATCACAATGGAAAACAAGCCCCTCGCACGGGCGCTGTTTCAAAGAACGGAAATCGGCGACACGATTCCCGCCGATCTGTTTCAGGCCGTCGCTGAGGTACTGGCCTATGTTTATAGAATAAAAGGCAAAGTGAAATAAGGAAGGGACGGAGGGAACCCCCCGTGAAAAAGTATAGAGATTTATTCATTCTTGTTGGCATTATCGGCATCGTTCTGCTCATGATCGTCCCGATCCCGACGTTGCTGCTGGATATTCTTCTGATCGTAAATATCTCCTTGGCTTTAATCATTTTGCTGGTCGCGATGAACACGCAAGAAGCATTGCAATTTTCCATCTTTCCGGCAATGCTGCTGATTACGACGTTATTCCGGCTGGCACTGAACATTTCTACCACCAAGCTGATTCTGGGACAGGCCAAAGCCGGCGACGTTGTCGCCACGTTTGGCTCATGGATATCGCAGGGACAACCCGTGGTCGGTTTTGTCGTCTTCCTGATTCTGGTGGTTGTGCAGTTTATCGTCATTACCAAAGGCTCGGAGCGCGTGGCTGAAGTTGCGGCCCGCTTCACCTTGGATGCGATGCCGGGGAAACAGATGAGCATCGACGCCGATTTGAACGCCGGGCTGATCAATGAGCAGCAAGCGAGAGAACGGCGCTCCAAAATTGAACGGGAAGCCGACTTCTACGGCGCGATGGACGGGGCGAGCAAATTCGTGAAAGGCGACGCAATCGCCAGCATCGTCATCCTCCTGATCAACTTGATCGGCGGTTTTATCATCGGGATGTCGATCCATGGCATGCCGTTTGGAGAAGCGCTATCGACTTATTCCATACTGACGATCGGGGACGGCCTGGTCAGCCAGATTCCGGCGCTGCTGATTTCCACCGCGGCTGGTCTGATCGTGACCCGGGCTTCTTCCGAAGGCAATCTGGCCGAAGATATTACCGGGCAGTTATTTAATTACCCGAAGCTGCTTTATATCGTTGCGGGGACGATCGCTATGCTTGGTCTGTTTACACCGATCGGCATTTGGACTACTCTTCCATTTTCGGGGTTGATGATTTTTGCGGCCATGCGGATGCAAAAAAATATGAACCGCAGGCAAATCGAGCAGGAGCAGCAGGAGGAAGAACAGCAAATCGAGGAAGTTCGCAGCCCCGAGAGCGTCATCAACCTGCTGCAGGTCGATCCGATCGAATTCGAATTTGGTTACGGGCTTATACCCTTGGCCGATACGAGTCAAGGCGGGGATTTGCTGGACCGGATCATCATGATCCGGCGCCAGTGCGCGCTTGAAATGGGACTTGTCGTTCCGGTCATTCGCATTCGCGACAATATTCAACTAAAACCTAACGAATATGTCATAAAAATAAAAGGAAATGTCGTAGGCGGCGGTGAATTATTACTTAATCACTATTTGGCAATGAGTCCCGGGATGGATGACGAATCGATTACAGGTATTGAGACCCGGGAGCCTGCCTTTGGTCTTCCGGCCCTTTGGATCGATGAAACGGCCAAAGACCGGGCTGAATTGTCCGGGTACACGGTCGTGGATCCACCTTCCGTCGTAGCCACGCATTTGACGGAGCTGATTAAACAGCATGCGCACGAACTGCTCGGACGGCAGGAAACGAAGGCACTGGTCGACAACCTCAAGGAACATTACGCGGTTCTTGTCGACGAATTGATCCCTTCGATCCTATCGATCGGGGATGTGCAGAAAGTGCTGGCCAAGCTGCTCCGCGAAAAAATTTCCATTCGCGACATGGTCACGATTTTCGAGACGCTGGCGGATTACGGCTCTTACACCAAGGATCCCGATGTGTTGACCGAATATGTCAGACAGGCGCTGTCGCGTCAGATTACGCAGCAGTTCACCCGGCCGGGCGAAACGATGCGGGTCATTACGGTAGGGCCGTCGCTGGAGAAAAAAATCGCGGAGAGCGTCCAGCAAACGGAACAGGGCAGCTACTTGACGATGGATCCTCAATCGACGCAAACCGTGTTCCAGAAGCTTACGGAACAGATCAACCGGCTTGTGCAGATGGGACAGCAGCCGGTCTTGTTGACCTCCCCGACCATTCGGATGTATTTGCGGCAAATCATTGAGCGCAGCATGCAAGATATCCCGGTATTGTCCTACAGCGAGCTTGAACCTAATGTTGAAATCCAAAGTGTCGGGGTGGTGAATTTATGAGAGTGAAGCGCTATATCGTCGACGAGATGCCTGACGCGATGCTGAAGATCAGGAGCGAACTCGGGGTGGATGCCGTCATTTTGAGCACCAAAGAGATGAAGGTCGGCGGCATCTTCGGATTATTCGGAAAGAAAAAGATCGAGGTCATCGCCGCGACGGAGGGGAATGAAGCTTCTTCCCCCAAGACCGGAGCGGCTAGGCCAACCCCGCAGGCGCCTGCTCCGGTAGCAAGGCGGGCCGTCCCCGAGGCGTATCGTAAAACTTCGCAGCTCGGAGCGGCGGCAGCGAGCCCGTCTTCGTCAACCGCGGCAAACGCGGCGCTCGCGGCCATCGCGCTCCAAGAACGGGAGGAACCGCCGGCCGGCGGGAACGCGCTTCCTTTGGCCCCTGAGCGGGCGCCATTTTCCCCTCCGGCGCCTGCCGTCGATGCCGCGCCTGTTTTGGACAAGCCGAATTACCGCAGAGAGCCTGCACCGCTAAGTCCGGCTATGGAGCACTCAAGCACGACCGCCGCTTCGGCTGCAGATTCCAGGGAAGAACGTCTGCTTGAAGACATCCGGCAGATGAAGATGTGGCTAAGCCAGCTCGCCAAAAACCAGGAAGGCGGCCGCGAGCTGCCGCAGGCCTTGCAATCGATTCAGAATCAGCTGTTTGGCCAGGAGGTGTCGGCCGATCTTTGCGATTCCTGGATCGAGGAAGTGTATCAGGAGTGGGTAGAATCCGAAAAATCGCTCAGCGATGAACAGCTTGCCGCCCAGTTCCGCAGCAAGGCCGGCGCCTTTTTGGGGGACCGGATCGGCTCAGGGATTGAAGATGGGACGCGCATCGTTTATATTGCGGGTCCGACGGGTGTCGGCAAAACGACGACGATCGCCAAGCTGGCGGCCGATCAGATTTTCCGGGCCCGCAAAAAGGTCGGTTTCATCACGGCGGATACGTATCGGATATCGGCGGTTGAGCAGCTTCGCACTTACGCCACAATCTTAAACGTACCGCTTGAAGTCGTACAATCGCCGGGAGACGTGCAGCGGGCGATGCAGCGGCTTGAGGATTGCGATTTGATTTTGATGGATACGGCCGGGCGGAACTATTTGAACGAAATTTTTGTGGCGGAGCTGCACAGTTTGCTTGCGCCTTCGGATGTCAGCGAAATGTATCTGGTGCTCAGCTTGACTTCCAAAACGCAGGACATGAAAAAAATAACCGAGCATTTCAGCAAATACGGCCTGGATAAAGTAATTTTCACCAAGCTGGACGAAACGGAAAGCGTTGGGCCGATTTATAATTTGCTGAATGATTATCCGCTAAAGGTTTCTTATATTACAAACGGCCAGAACGTTCCGGATGATCTGCTGCAAGCGGATCGGGAGCTGCTGGTCGACATCCTTTTGGGGGAACGAAAGTTATGAATGATCAGGCCCAGTCACTCAGACAACTGGTTTCGTCGCGGGATGATTCTGCGGAATCGGTCCCCAGAAAAGGTTCAGCCCGGATCATCACCGTCAGCAGCGGCAAAGGCGGGGTTGGCAAATCGAATTTTACGCTCAATTTTGCCTTGGCCCTAAAGTCGTTTGGACGCAAAGTGCTGCTGTTTGACGCCGATATCGGCATGGCCAATATCGACGTGTTGATGGGCGTGAGACCGAGGTACAGCTTGTACCATCTGCTAAAAGGCGAAAAAAACATCTCGGAAATTATTGAACTGGGAACTCATTCATTACCGTTTATTGCCGGCGGATCCGGTTTGGCGGATCTGTTTGCGTTATCCGAGGCGGATTTGAACTATTTCACCTCGCAAATCGAATCCGTCTCGGAGGAGATGGACTATATCATTTTTGATACCGGTGCGGGATTGTCCAAAGAAACGTTGAAATTTATCACCGCCGCCGACGAATGCCTGGTGGTGACCACGCCTGAACCGACGTCGATCACGGATGCGTACGCCTTGATCAAAGTCGTGCACGGTTTGGATGAGCAAGTGCCGTTCCGGTTGGTGATCAATCGGGTTACCGGCGAACGGGAGGCCCGCCAGGTTGCCGATAAAATATCGCTGGTGGCCCACCGTTTTTTGGGGATGGACATCCCTACTCTTGGTTATTTGAGCGATGATGCGCGCGTCGTGCAGGCGGTTAAGAAACAGGAGCCTTTTAGCATCGCCTTTCCCGGCTCGGCGGCGGCGCGCGATATCGAGCGTTTGGCTGTCGCTTATATGAATGTTCCACAGATCAAGCCAAGGGATACTATGTCAGGAATCAAGGGATTCATGCAGAAGTGGTTGAAGCTAGCAAAATGATTCTGGAACAGGGGTGGAACAATCAATGCCTTATCGAGTATTAGTGGTAGACGATTCGGCGTTTATGCGAAAAATCGTGTCCGACCTCATCGAGCAGGATCCGGATTTCAAAGTGGAGGCTACGGCGAAAAACGGCCGGGAAGCGATCGTGCAAATCGCAAGGCTGAAGCCCGACCTCGTAACGATGGATGTCGAGATGCCGGAGATGAACGGGCTGGACGCGCTAAAAGTCATTATGAAGGAGCATCCGCTCCCGGTCATCATGCTGTCGGGAATCAATGAGCAGGGCATGCGGGAGACCATCATGGCGCTGGAGCTTGGGGCTTTCGACTTCATCCGCAAGCCGTCGGCCTCCACCAGCTCGCATGACATCGCTCAGGTCGGTCGCGAGCTGCGGGAGCAGATGCGGGGCGCGATGCTGGCTGCGGAGCGGAAGGCGGCCCGCGAGGCGGCACTGCGCTCGGCAATGGCGCCGCCAGCGGAAGGCAGCGCGGGTGCGGACGGCAAGGCGGCTGCGCCGGGCCGGAAGAAGCCGCCGCGGCCAGCGGCTCCTGCGGCTGGCTGCGCCGCGTCTCCGCCCGGGGCTGTGGGCAGCGGCGGCGAAGTCGCACGCCTGCCCCGGCCGCAGCCCGGGCAGGCCGCGGCGCAGCCCCCGGCCGCGCCGGCTGCCGGCCGGGGCGAAGCGGACCGGCGCCCGCCGCAGGCGCAAGGCAGCCCGCGCCCTGCGGGCGAGCCGCCGCGCCGGGAGCCGCTGGCTCCGCCTGCAGCGGCAGCACGGCCGGCAACGCGCGCGGCCTCCGCGCGGCAGGGCGCGCCTACGGCCGCCCCGAAGCCGCCGCTGGAACCGGCTCAGGCGGAGGCCGCCGCGGCCCGGGAAGCGGCCGGCGGCGCAGCCGCACGGTCCCGCCCGCGGAGCGCCGCCCCACAGAGCTTTACCGATTTGGTCGCGATCGGCACGTCGACGGGCGGCCCCAAAGCGCTGAAGGCCGTGCTGGAGAAAATCCCGGCGGATTTTCCGGCTCCGATTGTCATCGTGCAGCATATGCCGCCGAATTTCACCAAATCGCTGGCCCAACGGCTGAACAGTTTGAGCGAGCTGAAGGTGGTCGAAGCGGAAGAAGGAATGGAGCTGCTCAGAGGTTCGGCCTATATTGCTCCGGGAGGTTTCCATTTAAACGTGGTGCCTGGTCCGGCGGATGGCTACAAATTGCATCTGTCGCAGGAAGAGCCC
This sequence comes from Paenibacillus macerans, assembly GCF_023715465.1. Taxonomy (GTDB): domain Bacteria; phylum Bacillota; class Bacilli; order Paenibacillales; family Paenibacillaceae; genus Fontibacillus; species Fontibacillus macerans_A. The sequence continues at coordinate 558,445 of NZ_JAMBOE010000002.1, read as the reverse complement.
TGCAACGGACATAGGCCGTCGGTGGATGTCTTGTATAAATCGCTGCTCCCGCTGGAATCGCTAAAGCGGCATATCGTGCTGCTGACGGGGATGGGCAGCGACGGGGCGAAAGTCATGAAGCGGCTGTATGACGCCGGCGTGACCTCCACCATTGCCGAGAGCGAAGAAACCTGCGTAGTGTTCGGCATGCCGCGCTCGGCAATCGAACTGAAATGCGTCAGCCATGTTTTGCCGCTGCATGAAATCGGCCCTAAGCTTGTACAAGTTGTGAAATAAACGGAATCTCTTGGAGGAGGTGCCTCACCATGGACATGAATCAATATTTATCCATGTTTATCGATGAGTCGAACGATCATTTGCAATCACTGAACGAAAAGATGCTTGAGCTGGAAAGCACCCCGGACGATATCAGTATCGTCCAGGTCATTTTCCGGTCAGCGCATACCTTAAAAGGGATGGCGGCAACGATGGGGTTCGAGGATCTGTCATCCCTCACTCACCAAATGGAAAACGTGCTTGATTTGGTTCGCAACGAAAAGCTGAAGATGCAGGAATTCATTTTCGATACGCTGTTCCGCGGCCTCGATGCTTTGCAGTCGATGGTTGAGGACATCACCCAAGGGGGAGAAGGGAAGGCCGATGTCACTTCGATCGTGGCCGATCTGCAGTCGATCGTCCGCGGCGATTTTGGACAGGGCGGCGGCGCGGACGGCAAACCGGCGGCGGAAGCTCAAGGAGCATCGGGAGCCGGTGCGATCCAATTGGACCAATATCAATATTCCGTCCTGGAGCAATCGATCGCCGAGGGGCATCGGGTGCTTTATGTCGAGGTCGCGATTCACGAGGACAGCCAGTTGAAGGCGGCGCGAGCTTATATGGTGTTCGACCTGCTGGAACGCTTCGGGGAAATCGTGAAGGCGTACCCTTCGGTTCAGGATATTGAACAAGAGAAGTTTGACCGCAGTTTCTCGCTTTATTACATAACGCAGAAAGAGGCTGCTGAAATTGAAAGCATGATTTTAAATCTCTCGGAGATCGGTTCGGCTCAGGTTGCGGCATTGGATCATGAGACGCTCGCCCAGCTTGCGGCCGGTGCCAAGGAAACGGCGGCAGCCACTGCGGCCGAGCCGGCACCGGCTCCGGAGACAAAAGCAGCCAATCCCGCGCCTGCAGCCAAACCTCCGGCGCAGCAAGGGGAACATAAAAGCGGAGCTCGCGCCGGCGGCGGCACTCCGGCTCCGTCGCGGACGATCCGCGTCGATATCGACCGCCTGGACGTGCTCATGAACTTGCTCAGCGAGCTGCTCATCGACCGTTCCCGCCTGGAGCAGTTGGCGAATGAAATAAAACGCGGCGATTTGACGGAAACGGTGGAACATATGAGCCGGGTCGGCAGCGATTTGCAAAATATTGTGCTGAAGCTGCGGATGGTGCCGATCGATACCGTATTTAACCGGTTTCCGCGGATGGTCCGCGACCTGGCCAAATCGCTCGACAAAAAAATCGATCTCGTCATCGTGGGGGCCGAAACAGAGCTTGACCGGACCGTGATTGATGAAATCGGCGATCCGCTCGTCCATCTGCTGCGGAACGCCGTCGACCACGGGGTCGAGTCGGTGGCCGAACGGGTGGCTGCCGGCAAACCGGAGATGGGAACGGTCAACCTGCGCGCTTTCCACAGCGGCAACCACGTGTTTATCGAAATCGAAGATGACGGACACGGCATCGACCGCGACAAGGTGCTGAAAAAAGCGCTCAAGAACGGGGTCGTCAAGGAGAGCGAAGCGGCCTCCATGACCGATGAACAGGTGTACATGCTGTTGTTCGCTCCGGGCTTCAGCACGGCGGAAGTGATTTCCGACATTTCAGGACGCGGAGTCGGCCTCGATGTCGTCAGATCCAAAATCGAATCGCTCAGCGGGGTTGTTTCGGTACAATCCAAACTTGGCGCCGGAACCAAATTTTCGGTTCAGATGCCGCTGACCTTGTCGATCATATCCGCGATGCTGATCAAAGTCGGGGCGGAGAAATACGCGATCCCGCTCTCCTCCATCGTCGAAACCGGATTGATCAAGCGGGAGCAGGTTCGCGAAGTGCACGGTTACACGATGATTCCGTATCGGGACACGCATATTCCGCTGATGTCGCTCGCCCAATTGTTTAACATTCCCGGCTTTTCGGAAAGTGAAGAGGAAGAGACGGAGATTGTGGTCATCCGCAAAGGCGACCGGTTGGCTGCGTTTGCGGTAGAGGATTTTATCGGACAAAGCGAAATCGTCATCAAAAACCTGGGCAAATATCTTCCTTCGATCCAGGGCGTGGCCGGAGCCACCATTTTGGGAGACGGGCAAGTGGCGTTAATCATTGATCCAAACGCATTCATTAAATAAGGTTCGAATCAATAAGGAGGGATTTCCACATGGGACAGGAATTAAAAGTCATCGTTTTTAAGTTGGGTCATGAGGAATACGGCATCGAAGTGGATAAAGTGCAAACGATCGAGCGGATGATGCCGATCACGCGTGTACCTAAGACGTTTTCCTTCGTTAAAGGGGTTATTAACCTGCGCGGTGTCGTCATCCCCGTCATCGATCTTCGCGGCCGTTTCGGTCTGCCGGAAACGGAGTATACCGATCAGACCCGGATCATTATCGTTGCGGCGAATGAGTTGGAGGTCGGCTTTATCGTCGATTCCGCCAACGATGTTGTCGATTTGGATTCCGATTTGATCGATTCGCCGCCGGATGTCGTTGGCGGAGTCAAAGCCAAATACCTGGACGGAGTGGCCAAAATATCCGAGGAGCGTTTGCTCGTGATGCTAAACCTTTCCGAAGTGCTTAGCCGGAAAGAAATCATCCAGCTGGAAAGTTTAGAGGATTAAGACCGTGGAGCTCTTTAAAGACTTTGAAGATTTGAAGCTTGACATTTTAAAAGAAGTCGGCAACATCGGGGCGGGTAATGCGGCGACCGCGCTGTCGAAGCTGCTGGACAAGCCGATCGATATGGCGGTGCCGAAGGTGCAGATGCTGCCTTTCGAAGCGGTTGCCGAACGCGTCGGCGGCGCCGAAAATATCGTGCTTGCGGTGTTTTTCCGCGTGGAGGGCGAGGCCCCGGGAAATCTGTTTTTCATTTTAAGCCCGGAAGCGGCCAAAAAGTTGCTGCATCGCCTTGCGGGGATTGACGTGGAAAGCGAGGAGAGCTTTTCGGAAATGGAATGGTCCGCGCTTTCGGAAATCGGCAACATTTTGGCGGGCTCCTATTTGTCCTCGCTGGCCGATTTTACGTCGCTGTCGATGGCGCCGACGGTACCTGCGCTGGCGCTGGATATGGCGGGAGCGATCCTGAGTTACGGACTCCTGCAGTTTGGTGAAATGGGAGACTCCGCCCTGCTGATCGATACTACGTTTATCGAGGGACATCATGAGGTCGAAGGACAGTTTTTCCTGATTCCCGACCCGGAGTCATTCGCCAAAATTTTCACTGCGTTGGGAGTACCGGCCCAGCATGATTGATGAACAGCGCGTTGTAAAAGTGGGCATGGCCGAGTTGAACGTCATTACACAGCAGGGATTGATTCGTACGACTGGGCTGGGCTCCTGCGTTGGGCTAACGCTATATGATCCGCAATTGAAAGTGGCCGGTTTGGCGCATGTGATGCTGCCCTCTTCGGAGATCGCGCGGGAAGGATCCTTGAACATCGCAAAATATGCGGATACGGCCATTCCGGCGCTGTACCAGAAACTATTGGATCTCGGGGCTACTCCATCCCGGCTGGTGGCCAAAATGGCCGGCGGATCGCAGATGTTTTCATTTGGGGGGAGCGGAGATTCGATGCGAATCGGTCCGAGAAACGCGGAATCTTGCAAAATGAAGCTGAAGGAATTGAAAATTCCCTTGTTGGCGGAGGATACCGGCGGAAATTACGGCCGGACCATCGAGCTGGACAATGAAACGGGGATTCTTTATGTGCGAAGTGTACAAATGGGGATAAAGGAATTGTAGCCATGGCTGGAAAAACTCGATATTACTGGTTGTTGGGCTTTATCGGTTTTCTAATTACATTTGCGGTATCGGCGGGGAACAATTTGTTTATGACCAGCTTCATTCGGGGACTCATCGCCTTTGCCGTCTGGTTTGGGCTTGCCTTTGCGGCCAGCTGGATGTTCGGGTTTCTGAAGGAAATTCCGGAAAACGAAACGGCCGAGCCGCAGGAGGATATGCTTTCGGAGGAGGGTAAAGGGGGCAATCTCGACCTGACGACACCGGACGAAAGTGAGCAGCTTAATGAACTGCTGAAGCCGTCCTCAGATTCGCCAGGCGAAGTCACGGATTTTACGCCGCTGAATCCGCCGAAACTCGCAAAAACACCTGACGACAAAGATCCTGAAGAGCTGGCTAAGGTCGTTCGTCACCTGACAGAAAAATAAGGAGGGTGAAGGCAATTGAACGAGCGGAAGACATCCACTCTGAATTATGCCGAGGTTTGGGAAAGATGGAAAGAGCACGGCGATTTGGAGGCCAAGAAACAGCTTATCGAAAAGTATCTGCATATTGTCGACTACGTTTCGGGACGTCTCGCCGTTGGCCTTCCCAAGAACGTTTCCAAAGATGATTTAGCCAGCAACGGGGTGATGGGGCTGATCGATGCGGTCGAAAAATTCGACTACAAACGTGGTCTTCAATTCGAAACCTATGCATCCTGGCGGGTACGAGGAGCGATTCTGGACGGCCTCCGGCAGGGGGATTGGGTTCCCCGTTCCGTGAGAGAGAAAGCCAAAAAAATCGAAGAGGGCTATCAGCATTTGGAACAGCAATATCTCCGCTCTGTGACGGACGCGGAGATGAGCACCTACATGAACATCAGCGAGAAAGAGTTTCAGAGCATGCTCCAAGAAGTCGCCGTGATGACGCTTTGTTCCCTCGAGGACCCGATTCGCGAAGAAGAATCGGAAACTCGTCTCACATTACTCGTTGACGAAAAAGCAAAAAACCCGGATTATAAAGTTAGGGAGTTTTATTTAAGGGATTCATTGGCAAAAGGAATCGAAAAATTGACCGAAAAGGAAAGAACGGTCGTCTCCCTGCTCTATTATGAAGATTTATCATTAAGCGAAATCGCGGAAGTGATGTCGCTTTCGCCGTCGCGCATTTCCCAGCTTCACTCCAAAGCGATTTTACGGCTTCGCGGCAGTCTGGAGAAACAGCGGGATTTGCTGATGTGCGAAGACTGACGGGTAAATCATGAACGAGCGAAACGGAAGAGAGGAGGAACGGCTTCTTGGAGCTTATGGACGATTTAAGGCAGATCTTAAGTGTCACGTTAAATGATGACAAGACGGTAGCCTACCTGCAGTTTTTAAAGAAGGAAGACGAATTTTCCTGTACGGAGGACGCGCTGCGTCAATTACTACATAGCGAAGGACTGAAATTCGGGATTCAGGAAGACATTGTCGGACGTTTTGCGTCCAATCCGCAGGAGTACTTCTTCAGTAGAACGCCGATAGCCATTGGACAGGAGCCGGTGCATGGGAAAGACGGTTCAATCCGCTATGCGATTTCCCTTGATGACGACAATCGCCATCAACCGGCGGAAACCGAAGACGGCAAAGTGGACTTGAAGGATATTACGAGACTGAACAATATCCGTAAAGGCCAAATTATCGCCGAACTTGTCCCTCCTGTGCCCGGACGCCCGGGAACGGCCGTGACCGGGGAAACGATTCCCTGCAAAGAGGGGAAAGCCGCCCGCTTTAAAGTCGGGAAGAACGTTGTGCTGAACCCGGAGCAGACCGCTCTGTATGCGGCGATTGACGGTTTGGTGACGCTCACCGAGAAGGGGAAGTTGAACGTCTTCCCGGTATATGAGATCAACGGGGACGTGGATTACAGCATCGGCAATATCGATTTCGTAGGAACAGTCGTTGTCCGCGGTAATGTACTGACCGGTTTTAGGATCAGTGCGGCCGGGGACATTCGCGTTGTTGGCGGGGTTGAAGGGGCAGAGCTGTATGCTGACGGATCTATCGAAATCAGCGGCGGGATCATCGGTTATAACAAAGGCTTGGTCAAAGCCGGCCAAAACGTGAAAAGCTCGTTTATTCAGGACGGGAACGTCCAGGCAGGTGAGGATGTCAGCGTATCCCAGAGCATTATGCACTCCAATATCCGTGCCGGGCGCGACGTCTTGTGCAGCGGGGCAAAAGGGCTTATCGTCGGCGGCAGCATTCAGGCCGGGGAAAAAGTGATTGCCCGGATCATCGGCAACCCGATGTCGACGACAACCTCGATCGAGGTGGGTGCGTTGCCGGAATTGCGCAACGAGCTTCAGGAATTGCGCCAGCAGGTTAAGGAGCAACTGGCGAATCTTGACAAATCCGAGAAAGCGCTGACACTTTTGGATCAACTCGCCTCGTTGGGCAAGCTGACGCCGGATAAGGTGGCGATGCGTTCCAAGCTGAATTTGACGAGAAAATCGAATATGCAGGAATTGGATCTAATGAAAGAACGCATGCTGGCGATCGAAAAAGCGTTGGAGGATACCGGCAAGGCCCGTGTTGACGTGTTAAAAATGATTTACGGCGGTTCCAAAATCGTGATTGGCCGTTATACAAAATATATCAAAGAGCCTATTTCGCGCATGTCTTTTTACTACAGCGAAGGGGATATTTCCATGTCGGCTTACATCTAGAAACGGCTCTTGAGGGAGGACTACCTGGATCTTATCGAAGTTTTTTACTTCATTTCGGATGAGGTGATCCCATGAATATGAAACCCGTGGAATTGCAAATCGCGGTCCCGCGTACCAGCGAAGCGGGGCGCGTTCAGCATGATCAGCAGCATCGCCCTCTTCTCGATCAAAGTCTGCTTTCGATGCAAGCCGTTAAAACCGGCGAAGCAGAGCGCCAGCGGAGTGCTGGGGTGGATGAGAGCAACCGTAATAAGAACGTAAGGCGGGAAGGAAATGGTTCCTTCAGTGAGGAACAGGAACCGGAACGCGAGTCCGGCGGCAAACCGGACGAGCAGGAGCCGAAGCCGGAACAATTGGCCGAGCATCCATACAAAGGGCGGCACATCGATTTCTCTCTGTAAATCGGGGATTTCACCTCATGGATCAGGGGAGGATGCAAGCGGACCTTAAGTTTGGCACTTCAATTCAACAGCAAAAAAGGTGAGGATTACATTGTCATTTGGAGACCCCTGGTTCTATGTTGTACTTCTGGGGGCGGCGGCGCTTGTTTACGCCCTGCTTTTGCCGGGACGCCAAGCCTCGAGCCCGAAGAACGATGCGGCGAAAGAGATGGAAGCCACGCTGGAACAATACATGTCGGAAATCGAAAGAGAAAATCAGGAGCTTATCGATTTGGTGTCCCAGATGAAGCAGGAGTTTGCCTCCAAACAACTGGCCCAGCAGGAGCAGATCGCTGAGCTGCGCAAACGGCTTAGCGACGTGGAGTTTTCGGCCCGGCAGAGCGAATCGCGCTTGGAAAGCTTGGCGGCTTCCGCGTTGGAGAACGCTGCTCCCGCTTCCGTCCCGGCTGCGGCCGCGGCGGAAGCAAGCCTGGCGCCAGCAAATGCAGCCGTTTCCGGACAAGCGTCCGACTTGGCCGCACTTTTGGCTGTCGAACCCATCGCCGAACCGGTGCCCGAAACGGAAGATAACACCGATCATGTGCGCAGCCGGTATCCGGAACTGTTTGATTTATATGAAAAAGGAAAATCGATCGATACGATCGCGAAATCGACGGGACTTCAGCGGGGCGAGGTGCAGCTAATCCTGCAGCTGGCCAAGAAGGAGGAGTCCCGATGATCAAAAACCGTCATTTTATGCTGGGGCTTGGCTGCGGACTGATTGCCGGAGCGCTTCTCCTGCAGTTGATGTTTCTTGGGCAAGGTGGCGGCAAGCTTTATACGGCCGAGCAGGTGAAGCAAGCCGCCGAACAACTAGGCCTGAAAGTCGTCGCTGCGGATGAAGAGCTGCTGACCGAAGAACAGTGGCAGGAGAAAGCCGGCAACAGCCAGGAGGATGGGGGAGAAGGAGCGGAGCCGGAAGTTCCGGCGTCAACCAAGGATCCCGATGCTCCGAAAGCTCCGGCCGTACCGGCCAAGCCAAGCCCGGCAGAAAACAAGCCGGCGGCAAGCGCGGAAGCGGAGAAGCCGCAAACGCCCGCCAAGCCGGCAAAACCCGCCGTTTCCGTCGAATACAAAATCGCATACGGCAGCACGCTTGCCGGCGTGGCGGAAGGCTTATATAAGGCCGGCGTGATTACGGACAAGGAAGCTTTTTTGAAGGCGGCAAAAGCGAAAAAAATCAACAATAAGATCCGTACCGGAACCTATACCTTCAGCGAGGGTGAAGATTACGGCTCGATTATTGCCAAAATTTCGCCAAAGGCTTCGGGGAAATAACCCGGGCTAATTCGAAAAGGCGCCGCAAGGCGCCTTTTTCGCGTGCATCGTTCCGAAGGGCGAAAATACGGGAAACTTCGGTTGCATCCGATTTCCACATATGGTATATTAATTGACGGTGTTATAACGCACGCAGGTTGATTTCGTCATGGGTGCTCTCGCTTGAGAGTCTTGTCGGAAAATGAAACCTGCGGAGGAAGCATCAAAAAAACCAAATTTAGGAGGTGCGTGAAGATGGCAGTAATCTCCATGAAACAACTGCTTGAAGCAGGCGTTCACTTCGGTCACCAGACTCGTCGCTGGAACCCGAAAATGGATCGTTATATCTTCACCGAAAGAAACGGCATTTACATTATTGACCTGCAAAAAACGGTCAAGAAAGTCGAAGAAGCTTACAATTTCGTGAAAAGCATTGCCGAAGAGAACGGAACCATTCTGTTCGTAGGCACGAAAAAACAAGCTCAAGATTCCGTGAAAGAAGAAGCGGAACGCGCTGGCCAATTCTACATTAACCAACGTTGGCTGGGCGGTACGTTGACCAACTTCCAAACGATTCAAAAACGGATCGACCGTTTGAAACAATTGGAAACATGGGAGGAAGACGGCACGTTCACCGTATTGCCGAAGAAAGAAGTTATCATTCTTCGCAAGGAGAAAGATCGTCTGGAGAAATTCCTTGGCGGGATCAAGAACATGAGAGGTCTGCCAAGCGCTTTGTTCGTCATCGACCCTCGCAAAGAGCGTATTGCGGTAGCGGAAGCCCGCAAACTTGGCATCCCGATCGTAGGTATCGTTGATACGAACTGCGATCCGGACGAAATCGACTACGTCATTCCGGGCAACGACGACGCGATCCGCGCGGTTAAACTGTTGACCAGCAAAATGGCGGATGCCGTGATCGAAGCTAACCAAGGCGAGCAAACAACGGCGTAAGTGGCTGGTTGCTCACAACATACGATAAACTAAATGAAAAGGGTGGTTGGTAGGTGTCAAACCTCTCACTACCCTTTTTTTAAAGAGGAAGTTTAAAAATCGAGTTTTGATCACGAAGATATTTCGTGGAAGACATTTCGGCGTCGAATCTTGAACTTAACCGGGATCTTCGGTGCTCACGTAGGCCATACCTACGCTCCGCTCCTCGATCCCTAGTTTCGTCCAACCTTCTCGGTGCTGAAAACCCGATTTTTAAACCTTGATTTAATAAGGAAGTTTAAAATCGGCTTTTGATCACGAAGATATTCGTGTGATTTTTATAACAATAACGGAGGGAATTAAACAATGGCTGTTGACGCTAAAACGGTTAAAGAACTACGTGAAAAAACGGGCGCAGGGATGCTCGATTGCAAAAAAGCGCTGGAAGAAGCCGGCGGTGATCTGACGAAAGCGATTGAATTGCTTCGTGAAAAAGGTCTTGCCGCTGCCGCCAATAAAGCTGGCCGCATCGCTACGGAAGGCGTGGTTGAGTCTTACATACACGCCGGCGGACGGATCGGGGTTCTGGTGGAAATCAACTGCGAAACCGACTTCGTTGCCAAAACGGATCAATTTAAAGATTTCGCCCGCGATATCGCCATGCATATCGCTGCGATGAGCCCGCGTTACGTTCGCCGCGAAGAAGTGCCGCAGGAAGAAATCGAAAAGGAAAAGGAAATTTTAAAGGCACAAGCCCTTAACGAAGGCAAACCGGAAAAAATCGTGGAAAAAATGGTGGAAGGCCGCATCGGCAAATATTTCGAAGAGTTCTGTTTGCTGGAGCAAGCTTTTGTTAAAGACCCGGACAAAACGATCTCCCAACTGGTTAGCGAAAAAATCAGCACGATTGGCGAAAACATTTCCGTCCGCCGCTTTGTTCGTTATGAGCTTGGCGAAGGTATGGAGAAGAAAGTGGATAACTTCGTAGAAGAAGTAATGTCCCAAGTAAATAAATAATCTAAAGACCAATCATAAACGCAAGGAAAGTTGGAACACGCCGTGTTCCTTCTTTTTTAAGATCAAAGTCCGTGAATAGACGCTTTGCTTTACTGTTTGTCGTGAATGAGTTCGATGTGGAGGTATACATTTGGAACAGCCAGTGTTTAAACGTGTTGTCTTAAAGGTCAGTGGAGAGTCGCTTTCCGGTCAAAACGGGTACGGTATCGACGCGGACACCATTACATCCATCGCCGAACAGGTCAGGGAAGTGGTGGAACTGGGCGTTCAGGTAGCGATCGTTTGCGGCGGGGGCAATATTTGGCGCGGGATTGCCGGAAGCGCCAAGGGCATTGACCGGGCTACGGCCGATTACATGGGCATGCTCGCGACCGTGATGAACTCCCTGGCCCTGCAGGACGCGCTGGAGCAGATCGGGGTTCCGACCCGGGTGCAAACGTCCATCGCGATGCAGCAAATCGCCGAACCTTATATCCGGCGCCGCGCTATCCGTCATTTGGAGAAAGGCCGGGTCGTCATCTTTGCGGCCGGCACGGGCAATCCGTTTTTCTCCACGGACACGACCGCTGCGCTGCGCGCCGCCGAAATCGAAGCCGAAGTTATTCTTATGGCGAAAAATAAAGTGGACGGCGTTTATTCCGCCGATCCGTTTGTCGATCCAAATGCGGTGAAGTACGAATCGCTCACTTATTTGGATGTGCTGAATAAAAACCTAGGTGTTATGGACTCCACGGCTTCATCGCTGTGTATGGATAATGACATTCCGCTGATCGTGTTTGCTATTACGGAACAAGGAAACATTAAGCGCGTCGTGCTCGGTGAAAAAATCGGGACGATCGTTAAAGGGAGTGTTGAGTAGTGCCACAGTCGGTTAAAAAGCATGCCGAAGAACGTATGGACAAAGCAATTCAGGCGCTGAAAAGAGATCTTGCTACGTTGCGTGCGGGAAGAGCGGCCCCATCGCTTTTGGATCGCATTCAAGTGGAGTATTACGGAGCGCCGACTCCGGTCAATCAGTTGGCCAACATCAATACGCCGGATTCCCGGACGCTATTGATTCAGCCTTGGGACAAATCGTCGCTGTCCGATATCGAACGTGCGATCCAGAAGTCCGATCTCGGGTTGACCCCGGCGAATGACGGATCGTCCATCCGGTTAACGATTCCGCCGTTAACAGAGGAACGCCGCGTTGAACTCGTGAAGATGACGAAGAAGCATGGAGAAGAGGCGAAAGTCGCCATCCGCAACATTCGCCGCGATGCCAACGACGAGATCAAGAAGCTGGAGAAAACGGACATATCGGAAGACGAGTCGCGCCGGCATCAAGAGGATATTCAGAAAACGACGGACAAATACATCGCGGAAGTAGATAAGGTTCTTGCTGCGAAAGAGAAAGAGATCATGGAAGTTTAAGAGACGATAAGCGGCCCCTCCTTTTACGGTGGGGTTTGTCTCTTTTTCATCATCGGCTGGAGGAAAAGGAATGATCAAGTTATTTCAACCCTGGTGGAAAAAAAAGCAACGTCCAGCACCTGCTGTTTTATCTCCTGACAACATTCCAAAGCATGTGGCCATCATTATGGACGGCAACGGACGTTGGGCGCGCAGGCTTGGTCTGCCGCGAATCGTCGGACATCGTACAGGTATGAAAGCCGTCAAGCGAGCGACGATTGCGGCTGATGAACTTGGCATTTCCGTTTTAACGCTGTATGCTTTCTCGACGGAAAATTGGAAACGGCCGAAGGATGAAGTCGATTTTCTGATGTCGCTTCCGCAGGAATTTTTGGCGATTGAGCTTGGCGAGCTGATTGAAAAAAATGTCCAGGTGCGAATGATGGGCTATACGGACATGTTGCCTCCCCATACATTAGCCGCCATGGAAGAAGCGACTGAGCGTACGAAACACAATACCGGACTCATTTTGAATTTTGCCCTGAATTACGGCAGCCGCCGCGAGATGGCCGAGAGCGTCAAGGCCGTTGCCAGGAAGGTGCAAAGCGGGGAACTGCCTATAGAAGACATTACCCCCGATTCGCTTGAAGAACATTTGCTTTCGGCCGGGCTGCCGGACCCGGATTTGCTCATCCGGACCGGCGGAGAACTGCGGCTCAGCAATTTCATGCTTTGGCAAACGGCATATAGTGAGCTATGGTTTACGGATATTTATTGGCCGGAATTCCAGCAGGAGCATTTGATCGAGGCGGTGGCCGAATATCAGCGGCGAACGCGGCGTTACGGTGGATTAAGCTAGCGATGGAAGGTGTGAACTCTTGAGACAGCGGTTGATTACAGGAATCGTTGCCGGCGGCTTTTTTTTGGGCATGTGCTGGCTGGGCGGACTAACCTATCATGTACTCATCTTAATAATGGCTCTGGTCGGCTACTACGAATTCGTCCGCATGACCGGGCTGCCGCCGTTTGGCGGAACCGCCGTTTTGGGATATTTGGGCGTTTTGTACTTGGGTTTTCCTTGGACTCTCTTGCAAATCCCCATGCCGCTTCCGACCTTGGCGATCCTCTGGCTGCTTATGCTGCTGTTTTTGGCGGTGACGGTGATTTCCAAAAACGGGGTTCCGATCGGTCAAGCCGCGCTGCTGTTTCTGGGCGTCGTTTACATTGGAATCGGGTTTTCTTCGATCGCTGAGACACGCAGCACGCCGGACGGCCACGGGCTGTTTTGGACCTTGCTGCTGCTGGCTTCGATCTGGAGCAGCGACGCCGGAGCTTATTTCACCGGCCGCCGGTTTGGAAAAAGCAAGCTGTGGCCCGCCATCAGCCCGAACAAGACGGTCGAGGGGGCGCTTGGCGGTGTTTTGCTTGCGGTGGTTGTAGCGGTGATTTTTGCCATGGCTTCCGGCGGCTTGTTAAGCATCGGACGAGCCGCGGTGGTAGGGATATCCGCCGCTGTCGTCGGCCAATTCGGCGATTTGATCCAATCGGCCTACAAACGTGCGTACGGGATTAAGGATACGGGAAAGCTGCTGCCCGGCCATGGCGGGATTTTGGACCGTTGCGACAGTTGGATTGTGGTGTTCCCATTCATACACATCCTTATTCTCCTCCCGTAGAGGTAGTTTAAAAACCGAGCTTTGATCACGAGGCAAGAACGAGTAGACGATTCTGAGAAATAACGTCAGTATGATGGCAAGTGAAGAATTGAGAAAACGGCAAAATAGTGTATTGAAAATCCCGGGTGACAACATAAAGGAAAAAAAGGGCGCTATTTCAGCCGATGTCCCCATGTTGCGTGAAATAGAGGAATTTTATGGCGCTATTTTCACGATCTAGTGGCGAAAGGCAGCGTTTTCGACCTGTTCATCGAAAATAAGACCCTAAAGTTCCCTTATGGTGATGAATAGGCTCAAATTCGGAAAATAAGACCCTAAAGTTCCTCTATTTTATGGGGACGATGCTGAGCACAAGACTAATATAGAACAAAGCGATCCATGGCCCCCTGTCTGCAGATAAGCCATATTATTTCTGGATCATTCTACTAGATGATTATCGACATCGAATCTTGAAGTCAGCCGGGCCAAGCATATGCTTCGGTGCTGAAAGCTCGGTTTTTAAACTTTGATTGAAATGAGGTAGTTCTACTCCATTTTTTAGAGGTGCGATATGAAAAAAATAGCGTTGATCGGATCGACGGGATCGATCGGTACCCAAACGCTGGATGTCGTTCGGCAGCATCCTGAGCAATTTGAAATCGAAGGGCTTGCGGCCGGGGGCAATATCGAACTGTTTGCCGAACAGGTAAACCGGTTCCGCCCGAAAAAAGCTTCGGTGGCCACGAAGGAGTTGGCCGAGCGGGTGCGTCCCCAGCTTCCGGAAGGCGTGGAGCTGTATTACGGGGAGCAGGGACTGATCGAGGTGGCCGCGGGGACGGAAGCCGAGACGGTGGTTACCGCCATCGTAGGCAGCGCCGGACTGCCGGCAACGATCGCCGCGATTGAGGCTGGAAAGCATATTGCGTTGGCGAACAAGGAAACGCTGGTAACGGCGGGACATCTAGTCACCAAAGCGGCTAAGCGCAAGGACGTCGCTCTGCTGCCGGTAGACAGCGAACATTCCGCTATTTTTCAGTGCCTGAACGGAGAGCGAATCGAAGAGGTACGGCAAATTACGTTGACGGCTTCCGGCGGATCGTTCCGCGATTTAACCCGTGATCAGCTGCAAAACGTCACGGTTGAGGATGCGCTGAAGCACCCCAATTGGTCCATGGGCGCCAAGGTTACGATCGATTCGGCCACGATGGTCAACAAAGGACTGGAGGTCATCGAAGCGCATTGGCTGTTTGGCCTTCCTTACGAACAGATCGGGGTGCTCTTACATCCGGAGAGCATTATCCACTCCTTCGTTGAATATCGTGACGGCAGCGTGATCGCCCAACTAGGCACGCCGGATATGCGAGTCCCGATCCAATACGCGCTTTCCTATCCGGACCGCTGGAAGTCCGAAGCGAAAAGGCTGTCCCTGGCGGAAGTGGGCAAGCTGCATTTCCGGGAGATGGACTATACCCGGTTCCCTTGTTTAAGACTGGCCTTCGAGTGTGGTAAAATAGGGGGTACAGCTACTTGTGTTTACAATGCTGCCAATGAAGTGGCCGTCGCCCGCTTTCTGAGCGGAAACATTTCGTTTCTGCAGATTGAGACGATTATTGAAACGGTGTTGTCCAAACATGACGTTCAGGAGGAGCCGGATCTGGAAGAGATTCGCTCCGCCGACCGCTGGGCCCGGAACATGGCCGAATCTTTATAGAGCCCGCCTGCTTGGCCGGAACCTCTATAAAATTCCTCATTTGCACCGGAAAAGTCCGGCGGCGGTATTCTCTTGTGCCTGATCGGAGAATAATGTTAATCTAAGAAGACGCCCTAGGACGATCCGTGGCCAAAAGGAGGATGCTTACGCTTGGAATTGCTTAAAATCATATTTTTGACGGTGCTCATGTTCTTCATCATCGTCACGGTGCACGAATGGGGGCACTATTTCTTCGCGAAACGCGCCGGTATTCTGGTGCGGGAATTCGCGATCGGATTCGGGCCGAAGCTGCTTTCCTTTAAAAGAGATGAGACGCAGTTTACTTTGCGCCTGCTTCCTTTCGGCGGGTACGCCCGCATGGCGGGAGAGGAACCCGAACTGATCCAGATTGCCGAAGGACAAACCGTCGCGCTGCGCCTGGATGGCGATACCGTTCGCAAGATTTATTTGGACCGGTTGGACAGCCGCAAAAATGTCATCCGCGGCGAGGTGCAGCACGCTGATTTGCAGGACGATCTTGCGGTTCGCCTGGATGTGGATGGAGAGGTGATGTCTTACCGCGTTCATCCGCAGGCGATGCTCGTTGCCAAAGGCAAAGAAACGCAAATCGCGCCAAGGGATCGGCAGTATGGCAGCAAGACGGTGGGGCAGCGGGCGTTGTCGATTTTCGCCGGGCCTTTTATGAACTTTATTTTGGCCTTTGTTTTGTTTGTCCTGCATACGCAAATGGCGGGGATTCCGCTGGAAACGCCAAGCCATCTGCAAATTGGCGAAGTTGTGAAAGGGATGCCGGCGGCGGAAGTTGGGCTTCAGCCTGGAGATATTATCGAGACAATCAACGGCCAACCGGTCGGCACCGATGCGAACAAAATGATCGAGAACATTCAAGCTTCCAAAAATAAACCGATGGAATGGACGGTCAAACGCGGCGAAGAAACGCTGAGCTTTACGATTACACCAAGCGGGGCCGAAAACGAAGACGGAAAAGTGGGCAGCACGATCGTGACGGTTTTCCCGACCCGCAGCGCTTCCTTCGGCGAGACGTTCCAGGTGGCCGGACAGAAAATGGTGTCCACGACCGAGGGGATTTTTCTCGGCTTTAAGCAGTTGATCAACAAGTTTTCCATGGACGATCTGGGCGGGCCGGTACGCACGTTTGAAATGACGGGGCAAATCGCCAAACAAGGGTTAGCCCAGCTTACGTATTGGGCGGCCATCCTGAGCCTTTACCTTGGCATATTCAATCTGCTGCCGATTCCGGCGTTGGATGGCAGCCGCCTCGTGTTCCTTGGAGTCGAGGCACTGCGCGGCAAGCCGATCGATCCGAACCGCGAAGGCATGGTGCATTTCATCGGCTTTGCGATGCTGTTCCTGCTGATGATCGCGGTCACCTATAATGATATATTGCGTTTGTTCCACGGCTGACCGGTTGCCCGAACCGTGCGAATCACGCGGTGAAATTAAAATTGTTGTTTTTTAACGGGAGGACAAGGGTTCTTATGGCAAAAGAGGAGAAACAATTCGTTACGGAGATAACCCCGCAGGGAGAAGATTTCTCCAGATGGTATATCGACGTCATTAAAAAAGCGGATTTAATGGATTACTCGCCGGTGCGCGGCTGTATCGTTTTTAAACCGGACGGTTACGAAATTTGGGAGCACATCCAGGAGGAACTGGATCGCCGTTTTAAGGAAACGGGACATCGCAACGCTTACTTTCCGCTGTTCATTCCGGAGAGCTTCTTCCAGAAGGAGAAAGAGCATGTCGAAGGCTTTAACCCCGAGCTGCCTTGGGTAACCGAAGCCGCCGGCGAGAAATTGGAGGAGCGGCTCGCTATTCGTCCGACTTCGGAAACGATGATCGGGCACATGTATGAGAAGTGGATTCAATCCTACCGCGATTTGCCGGTGCTGATCAACCAGTGGGCCAACGTGGTCCGTTGGGAGAAACGGACGCTGCCGTTCTTGCGCACTAGCGAATTCCTTTGGCAGGAAGGCCATACCGCCCATGAAAACGAACAGGAAGCGCGGGAAGAAACGATGCGCATGCTGGAGATTTACCGCGATTTTGTCGAGAACTACTTGGCGATTCCTGTCATTGTCGGGCAAAAAACGCCGTCCGAGAAATTCGCCGGCGCGGTGGACACGTATTCCATCGAAGCGATGATGAAGGACGGCCGTGCTGTACAAGCTGGAACCTCCCATTATTTGGGAACCAACTTTGCATCGGCCTTTAATATTCAATATTTGAACCGTGAAAACGTTCGGGAATATGTGCATACGACCTCATGGGGAGTAAGCACGCGGCTGATCGGCTCGCTCATTATGGCTCACGGCGATGACCGCGGCCTCGTTCTGCCACCGAAGATTGCGCCGAAGCAGGTCATGATCATTCCGATCGGCCCGCCGAAAACGTGGGATGCGGTGGTGGGAAGAGCCGACGAATTGTTCGCCGGGTTGAAGCAGGCCGGGATTCGTGTCGGTATCGACGACCGTTCCGATCTTCGTCCGGGCTGGAAGTTCAACGAATACGAAATGCGCGGTGTGCCGGTACGCCTGGAGATCGGACCGCGGGATATGGAGAACGGCGTGTGCGTCCTTGTCTCCCGGATCAGCGGCGAGAAAAAGGTGGTTCAGCAGGACAATCTGGTCGAAGAAGTCCGGGTGATGCTCGATCAGGTGCATCAGGAAATGTACGAACGTGCCTTAAGCCACCGCGAAGAGCATTTCTATTCCGTGGAAACACTGGATGAAATGAAGGCAAGCATTGAAGAAAAACGCGGCTTTACACTGGCCGGCTGGTGCGGCTCGGAGGCTTGTGAACGCCAGGTGAAAGAGGAAACCGGCGCGACCAGCCGCAACATTCCGTTTGCACCAAAAGAGACGAAGCACACTTGTCTTGTTTGCGGGGAACAAGCCAAGCATACCGTCGTATTTGCCAGAGCCTATTAAAATTTGAAACGATGCCTCGAGCGCGGGCAAACTTTCGCAGCCAACAGAGGGCTCTCGGCAGTGAAGCGTCGGGCAGGTTCATTGCCTGCCGGTTTCCCGCCGGGAGTTTTTTTGCACTCAGCACTAAAATGGGGGAGGAAGACATGACGGAGACTGAGGGAAAGAGAAACCGGCTTGAGCTGTTGATGAAGCAGGCGGAGCTTCCCGCCTCGTTAATCGATCCCTATTTTCTCGACGGCCATATCGAGCGGGTTGAGGTTAGCCGCAGCAATAAGGATTGGAAAATCACGTTAATGAAGGATACGTTGGTGCCGGCTCAAGCCTACCGCACTTTTTGCCTTCGCATCAAGGAAAAAATGGAGCACATCGCGCAAATTTCCTTTGAATTCAGATACGGCGGGGACGTATCTTCCAAAGAAATTGTAGGCGAGTACTGGAAGCTGTTCCTGGAGTGGGTGCAGCGCCAGGTTCCATCCGTCAACGGATGGATGATGCGCGCCGGGTTTGAGGTGGAGAGAGATCTCGTCACCGTGACGTTGGGCGATGCTACCGCACTGGAGCTGGCCCGCAAGAAAAATATCGACCGCGCGATCGTGACGTTTTACGAAACTTATTTTGCTCTGCAGCTGCGGGTAAAGCTGCAAACCGGCGAAAATAACGCTGAAGCGTTCGAGGAATTCCAACAGCGGATCGTGGAGGAAGAGCGCGAGGTCATCCAGAAAATGATGGAAAGTATGACGGTGGAAGCGCCGCCGGAAGAAGTGGACGGTGAAGTCGTCAAACTGCAAATCGGATACGACATTAAGGAGCAGCCGGTGCCGCTTCAGGACCTCCAGGACGAAGAGAAGAAAATCACGATTCAGGGGACGATTTTCGGGCTGGACCGTAAAGAACTTCGCAACGGAAATACGCTGTTTACGTTCAATTTAACGGATTTTACCGATTCACTGGCGATGAAACTGTTTGCGAAAAACAAGGAAGATTTGAAGGTGATGGGTCAACTGGCCAACGGCAAGTGGGTGAAAGCCCGCGGCAAAGTGGAGTTCGACCGCTTTATGCAGATTCCCGAGCTGGTGATGATTCCTTCAGACCTGATGGAAATCACGGGGCCTTCAGGACGCAAGGACAACGCCCCGGAGAAGCGGGTCGAATTCCATTTGCATACGACGATGAGCACCATGGATGCCGTCACCCCAATCGGCGATTACGTAAAGATGGCCGCCAAATGGGGGCATAAAGCGATCGCCGTCACCGATCACGGCGGGGTGCAATGTTATCCGGACGCGGCGAAAGCGGCGAAAAAGAACGGCATTAAAATGATTTACGGCGTCGAAGCCAATGTGGTGAATGATGATGTCGCCGTGGTGCTGAATCCGCGGGGAGATGATTTGAAGAACGCTACATATATCGTATTCGACATCGAGACCACCGGTCTTTCAGTGACCCAAAACAAAATCATTGAAATTGCGGCCGTCAAAATGCAGGAAGGCAAAGAAGTCGACCGGTACGCCACCTTTGTGAACCCTCATGAACGGATTCCGTACAACATCCAGCAGCTCACCAACATCAACGACGATATGGTTCGGGACGCCCCGGATGTGGAGCCCGTCTTGCGGCGGTTCATAGAGTTTGCCGGTGACGCGGTACTGGTGGCCCATAACGCCCGGTTTGACGTCGATTTCGTCAATGCGAAGCTGAAAGAGCTGGGCCTGCCGCAGATGAACAACCCGGTGCTCGACACGTTGGAACTGGCCCGCATGCTGTTTCCGACCCTTAAAAATCACCGCTTGAACACGCTCGCTGCCAAATACAAGGTGTCGTTGGAAAATCATCACCGGGCGATCGACGATACGCTGGCGCTCGGGGAAATTTTGAACGGCCTGCTCGAAGATGCGATTAAGATCGAAGGGTATACGACGCTGGACCGGCTGAACGATAAGGTCGGCAAAGATCTTTCGAATACGCGGCCGTTTCATTGCGGTATCTACGCGCTCAACGCTACAGGCAAGAAAAACCTGTTTAAGCTCGTGTCCAAATCGCACACCGAGCATTTCAAACGGGTTGCCTGCATTCCGAAATCAAAGCTGGTGGAAATGCGCGAAGGGCTGCTGATCATGTCCGGCTGCGAAAAAGGCGAATTTTTCGAGACGGTGCTCAACAAATCGGTGGAGGAAGCGGAAGCAGTGGCCGAGTTTTACGATGTGCTCGAGATCCAGCCGCTAACGATGTATATGCATCTGGTGGATAAAGGATTGGTTGGCAGTGTGGCCGAGCTGGAGACGGCGATCCGCAAAATCGTGGACATCGGGGTGAAGCAGGGTAAGCCGGTGGTCGCTACCGGCAACGTGCACTACCTCGATCCGAAGGACAAGCTGTTCCGCGACATCACGATTCACGGTATTACCGGGTTTAGCCCGCTGAAGGATATACGCAAGCCGGATGCGCATTTTCGGACGACGGAGGAAATGCTGGAGGAGTTCGCTTTTCTCGGCCAGGAGAAGGCCTACGAGGTGGTCGTTGCCAACACCTCCAAGTTGGCTGACGAATTTGAAGAATACGAGCTGTTCCCGGATAAATTGTTTACGCCGATCATTGAAGGCGCGGAAGAGGAAATCCGCCAGACCTGCTATAACACGGCCAAAAAGATTTACGGCGAGGAACTGCCGGACGTCGTTGTCAAGCGGCTGGAGAAAGAGCTGGAGCCGATCATCAAATACGGGTTCTCGGCGAACTATCTGATCTCCGAACGTTTGGTCAAAAAATCTAACCAGGACGGGTATCTGGTTGGTTCCCGGGGGTCCGTCGGCTCGTCGGTCGTCGCCATGTTCCTCGGGATCTCCGAAGTCAACCCGCTGCCGGCGCATTATATATGCCAAAACCCGGACTGCAAGCACAGCGAATGGTTCCTGGACGGCAGCGTGCCGAGCGGTTTTGACCTTCCGGACAAGACATGTCCGAATTGCGGGCAGGCGCTGAAGGGCGAAGGCCACGACATCCCGTTTGAAACGTTCCTCGGGTTCAAGGGCGACAAAGTTCCCGATATTGACCTTAACTTTTCCGGAGAATATCAGCCGCACGCCCATAACTACACGAAAGTGCTGTTCGGCGAGAAAAACGTGTTCCGCGCCGGCACGATCGGAACTGTAGCGGAGAAAACGGCGTACGGCTTCACCAAAAAATACGAGGAAGAGCATCACAAGCATTGGCGCGGGGCCGAGCTGAGCCGCCTCGCGGCGGGATGTACCGGCGTTAAACGCAGCACAGGCCAGCATCCCGGCGGGATTGTGGTCGTACCGGACTATATCGAGGTGGAGGATATCACTCCGGTGCAGTATCCGGCCGACGACACCGAGGCGGAATGGAAAACGACGCACTTCGATTATCACGCTTTTGACGCGAACTTGCTCAAGCTCGATATTCTCGGACACGATGATCCGACGATGATGCGGATGCTCCAGGATCTCACGGGCATCGATCCGACGACGATCCCGATGAACGATCCGAAGGTGATGAGCATCTTCAACTCGACGGAATCGCTTGGGGTGGCACCGGAACAGATCCGCACGCCGGTCGCTACGTACGGCATTCCGGAAATGGGGACGAAGTTTGTCCGGCAGATGCTGGTGGAATCGCAGCCGTCGTCGTTTGCCGACCTGCTGCAAATTTCCGGGTTGTCGCACGGAACGGGTGTTTGGCTCGGCAATGCGCAGGATTTGATCAAAAACGGAACCTGCAACATTAAAACGGTGATCGGTTGCCGCGATGACATCATGCTGTTTTTGATTTACAAAGCGGGCATGGACGCCGGTCTTGCCTTCAAAATCACGGAAAGCGTGCGGAAAGGGAAAGGGCTGACGCCGGAGTGGATCGAAGAGATGAAGAAATGCAAAGTGCCGCAGTGGTACATCGATTCCTGCCTGAAGATCCAGTACATGTTCCCGAAAGCCCACGCCGCCGCATACGTCATTTCCGCGGTGCGCACCGCTTATTTCAAGCTCTATCATCCGATCGAATTTTATGCGACTTATTTTTCGGTGCGCGGCGAGGATTTCGACATCGAGCTCTGCTGTCAGGGATACGAGGCGATCTACCGCAAAATCGAGGAGATCGAGCAAAAGGGCTTCCAGGCGCTGCCCAAAGAGAAAGCGATGCTCTCGATTCTGGAAATGGCGCTGGAGATGACCGCGCGCGGCTTCCATTTCAAACCGATCGATTTGTACCGCTCCGACGCGACGAAGTTCACTGTGGATGGCGATTCGCTGATCCCGCCGTTTTCGGCGCTTGCCGGCATCGGGGAGAACGCCGCCAAAAATATTGCGGCGGCCAAAGAACAGGGCGAATTTCTGTCGATCGAGGACTTCCAGCAGAAGTCGAAGGCGAGCAAAACGATCGTCGAGCTGCTCGGCACCATGGGATGCTTCCGCGGACTCCCCGAAAGCAACCAGCTGTCGCTATTTTAAGTATGAGTTTAAATATAAGTTCAAAAAGTCAGGTTTCTGCACCTAGATTAAAAGCTGACTTTTTGAACTACCTCTAGTAGTAAAGGTGTTTTACTTGTCACTATTGGCGGACTATGTTATAATTTTTTTGGCAATCATGAAGATAGAACCGTTGTTTAAAGAGTGGGGAAACCCACTCTTTACTCTTTGGTATACAGGAATGAACGTGATGGAGGGAATGAACGCTTGAGCACACCAAAGATCAAAGCGACCGTAGAGCAAATGGTTACGCCTTATCTGGAGGAACACGGCTTTGAATTGGTTGACGTGGAATACGTCAAGGAAGGAAGCAACTGGTTCCTGCGCGTATTCGTTGACAAGGACGGCGGCATCGACATCGATGACTGCGGCCGGATCAGCGAATACCTTAGCGAGAAGCTCGATGAGAATGATCCGATTCCATCGGCTTATTTTCTGGAAGTGTCCTCGCCGGGGGCGGAACGACCGCTTAAAAAGGCTGAGGATGTATCAAAAGCCGTCGGCAAAGACGTTTTTGTTACTACATATGAACCGGTAGGCGGCCTGAAGGAGTTTGAAGGCCGGCTTCTTTCCTTCGCGAACGACGAATTGGTCGTTGAAGTCGGAAAGAAGAGTCACACGATTCCATACAGCAAAGTAGCCAGCGCAAGGTTGGCAATCATTTTCTAGAAGAGCAGACATTTGGTTAAGCGTGACATGCTGGGAACTATGAAAGGGGGAACTCGAGGCAAATGAGTATGGATTTTATCGAAGCCTTGAATGAATTGGAAAGGGAAAAAGGAATCAGCAAAGATATTTTGTTCGAAGCGATTGAAGCCGCGCTCATCTCCAGCTACAAGCGGAACTTCAATACGGCGCAGAACGTTCGCGTGGATATGAACCGCCATACCGGCGCGATTAAAGTATACGCCCGCAAACTCGTCGTGGAAGAAGTGCTTGATCCGCGCACGGAAATTTCGCTTGCGGCTGCGCGCGAGATCAATGCGAACTATCATCTTGACGATATTACCGAGATTGAAGTTACGCCTCGCGATTTCGGCCGCATTGCGGCGCAAACCGCCAAGCAGGTCGTGACCCAGCGGATTCGCGAAGCCGAGCGCGGACTTATTTATAACGCTTTTGTCGAGAAGGAAGAGGATATCGTCACCGGCATCGTGCAGCGTCAGGATCTGCGCAACATTTATGTCGACCTCGGCAAAATCGAAGCGCATCTGCCCTTAAACGAGCTGATGCCGAACGAGAAGTTCAAGCACGGGGATCGCATCAAGGCATACATTACGAAGGTGGAAAATACAACGAAGGGGCCGCAAATTTTGTTGTCCCGCACACATCCGGGCCTTCTGAAACGCTTGTTTGAGCTGGAGGTGCCGGAAATTTTCGACGGCGTCGTGGAAATCCGTTCCGTAGCGCGCGAAGCGGGATTCCGTTCCAAAATCGCGGTGTATTCCCGCAACAGCGAGGTCGATCCGGTCGGCTCCTGTGTAGGACCAAAAGGCACACGGGTGCAAACGGTCGTAAACGAGCTGCGCGGCGAGAAGATCGATATCGTCCGTTATTCGGAAAATATCGAGGAATATGTGGCGAATGCGCTCAGCCCGTCCAAAGTGCTGGAGGTGCAGGTGTTTGAGGCCGAGAAGATGGCGCGCGTCATCGTGCCGGACTACCAGCTTTCGCTGGCGATCGGCATCAAAGGCCAAAACGCTCGTCTGGCGGCCAAATTAACCGGTTGGAAAATCGATATTAAGAGCGAAACCCAAGCGGAAGAGGAATTCGGAAGAGAAAGAACCGATCAGGATGAAATGCCTCAGGATTCCATCTCCGTAGATTGATCGGGGGCGGTTGAAGGATGAAACAGAGAAAGGTGCCGCTGCGCAAATGCGTAGCCTGCCAGCAAATGATGCCCAAGAAATCGCTGATCCGCATCGTCCGTTCGCCGGAAGGCGAAGTGTCGATCGACTTGACCGGCAAAAAATCGGGGCGCGGCGCATACTTGTGCGGAAAGGAAGCTTGCTTCAAGCTTGCCCATAAAACCAAAGCGCTCGACCGCGCGCTGAAAGCGCCGGTCGGTCCGGAGGTTTATGAGCAGCTGGCCCGTGATTTTTTGGCGGTGGAAGAGGAGTTTCTCGCTGGCCAAGGCCGCGAAGAGGATGACGATGAATAAGGCGTTGTCCGGGCTCGGGCTTGCCATGCGGGCGGGCAAGCTGGTAACGGGAGATGAAGTTGTGCTGAAGGCGATCCGCTCTGCGGAAGCCAAACTGGTGATCTTAGCCGGCGATGCGTCGGCCAATACGCAAAAGAAGTATCGCGACAAATGCGGTACGTACAAAGTTCCTTTGCTGGTCGGATTTGACAGGGATATGCTCGGATCGAGCGTAGGAAAGCCGGAACGGGTCGTTTTGGCCCTTACCGATCAAGGGTTTGCCGATATGGTTCGTAAAGCGATCGCGAAAACGTCGGAGGTGGAGTATATTGAGTAAACAAGAAAAACAAGATAAGCTCAGGGTATATGAATATGCAAAATCGCTCAACATGAGCAGCAAAGAAATCATTACGATTCTTAAGCGACTTAATATCCCGGTGAATAACCATATGAGCGTGATGGAGAATGATGCCGTAACGCGCGTGGAGCAATTTTTCAAGGATATTAAGACGAACGCCGCTGCCAAGCGGGAAAATTCGGGCCGCGCCGAATCCCCGTCCAAATCGCCGGCACCGGCTTCCGCAGGAGGAAGCCAGGCTGCGAAAAATCCGGCCCCGGAAGGGACGGGAAATCGCGGAGAACAAGGCCGGGAGGCGAAGGTTCACGGGAACCCCGGCGGTCAAGCCAAAAATAAAAATCAACATGAAAAGCAGGTAAGCATGAATAATAAACCAAACTACAACCAAAATGCAAAAAGCGGAACTACCGCTGTACAGGAAAGAAACCAACGTCCAAACGGAGGACATCAGCAAGGCCCGCGCGCATCTGCGCAAAACGCGGGCAATGCCGGAGGCCGCAATCCTCAAGGAAATCGGGGGCAAGGCCAAAGCGTGGGCAACCGCCAAGGAAACGGCCAAGGAAACGGCGGAGCCAACCCGCGTGGGCAAGCGCCAAACCGCAATTTTGCTTCGGCAGGCAACAATAATAACAATGGCGGAGGCAAAGGCCAAGGTCAAGGTCAAGGTCAAGGCCAAGGTCAAGGCAGAAAAGGCAATCATGGCGGCAAAAACCAAAAAGGTTTTGACGACAACCGTAGTGGCAACTTTAGAAACAACAACCGCGGCGGTAAAGGCGGTCGGGGAGGCCGTGGCGGACATCAGCAGCCGCCGCGCGAAAAAATCGACAACACACCGAAGAAAATCATTGTCCGCGGCACGATGACCGTTGGCGAAACCGCGAAGCTGCTGCATAAAGATGCTTCCGAGGTGATCAAAAAGCTGATGCTGCTCGGCGTCATGGCCGCGATCAACCAGGAGCTTGATATCGATACGATCTTGCTGCTGGCGGGCGAATTCGGCGTTGAGGTTGAAGTGAAAATTCCGGTCGAGGAAGACCGTTTCGAAACAATCGAAGAGGTTGACGACGCGGCGGATTTGAAGGAACGTCCACCGGTCGTGACGATTATGGGTCACGTCGATCACGGGAAAACGACGCTGCTTGATGCCATCCGTTCGACGAACGTGACCGGCGGCGAAGCCGGCGGCATTACCCAGCATATCGGCGCTTACCAGGTCGAGATCAACGGGAAGAAGATCACTTTCCTCGACACGCCGGGCCACGAAGCGTTTACGGCGATGCGGGCGCGCGGAGCGCAGTTGACTGACATTACGATCATCGTCGTTGCGGCTGACGACGGCGTGATGCCGCAGACGGTCGAAGCGATCAACCACGCCAAGGCGGCGGGTCTGCCGATCATTGTCGCGGTCAACAAAATCGACAAACCGGATGCCAACCCGGATAAAGTCAAGCAGGAATTGACAGAATATGAACTTGTGCCGGAAGAATGGGGCGGCGACACGATTTTCGTCAATGTGTCAGCCAAGCAAAAGATGGGACTGGAAGACCTGCTCGAAATGATCCTGCTCGTAGCGGAAGTCAACGAGTACAAAGCCAACCCGGACAAACGCGCCCGCGGTGCGGTTATTGAAGCCGAGCTGGACAGAAACCGCGGACCGGTGGCCCGCGTGCTGATACAGCACGGAACTCTGAAAGTCGGCGACGCCTTTGTGGCCGGCAACTGCTTCGGTCGCGTCCGCGCGATGGTGAACGACCGGGGACGCCGTCTCAAGGAAGCGGGGCCTTCGACGCCGGTGGAAATTACCGGTCTTACGGAAGTGCCGCAGGCGGGCGATCCGCTTATGGTGTTTGAGGACGAGCGCAAAGCCCGCTCTATCGCCGACAAACGTGCAATCACGCAGCGGCAGTCCGATCTGGGCGCAAATACGCGCGTGACGCTCGACGATTTGTTCCGCCACATTAAAGAGGGCGAAATCAAAGAGCTGAACGTGATCATCAAAGCGGACGTTCAAGGTTCGGTGGAGGCACTGAAGGGCGCGCTCGAGAAAATCGACATCGAAGGTGTGCGCGTGAAGATCATCCACAGCGGCGCCGGGGCGATAACCGAGTCCGACGTTATTTTGGCCGCGGCTTCCAATGCGATCATCATCGGCTTTAACGTCCGTCCAGACAACCAGACGAAAGCGACGGCCGAGCAGGAGAAAGTGGACATTCGCTTACACCGCGTCATTTACAACGCGATCGAGGAGATCGAGCAGGCGATGAAGGGGATGCTGGATCCGGAATACAAAGAGGCCGTCATCGGGCATGCCGAAGTCCGCAATACGTTTAAGATCAGCAAAGTCGGAACGATCGCGGGCTGCATGGTCACTTCCGGCAAAATTACCCGTTCGGCGGAAATGCGTCTGATCCGCGACGGCATCGTAATCTACGAAGGCAAAATCGATTCTTTGAAGCGATTCAAGGATGATGCCAAAGAGGTTGCGCAAGGGTACGAATGCGGCATTACCCTCGATAACTACAACGATCTTAAAGAAGGCGACGTGATTGAAGCCTTCATCATGGAAACCGTTGAACGGAAGTAAGGTGGTGTCATAAATGGCCAAAAATCGAACCGGCCGCGTAGGCGAACAGATTAAAAAAGAACTTAGCGTGCTTATCCAGAAGGAACTGAAAGATCCGCGCATCGGTTTTGTTACCGTGACCGGGGTAGATGTGACGAGCGATTTGTCGCAGGCCAAAATCTACTTGAGCGTTTTCGGGGATGATGAGAAGAAAAGCGAATCGCTGAAAGGGTTGGAGAAGGCCAACGGATTTTTGCGCACCGAGCTCGGCAAGCGGATCCGGTTGCGGCATACGCCGGAGCTGATCTTTAAAATCGATGAATCGATTGCTTATGGCAGCCGGATCGAGAAGCTTCTGGGAGAAATTACGCACGAACAAGACAAATGAATTAAAATAGAGATGTTTGATTACCTCTAAAAGGAGACGGCAATGCAGACCTATGAACGGGAGCTGCGTCAGACTCAGGCTTTTCTGACGGAGCATGATGATTTTCTCGTGGTGGCGCATGTTCAGCCGGACGGAGACGCAGTCAGTTCCACCCTCGCGGTGGGCTGGCTTCTGTCATGTCTGGGTAAAAAATACGTAATGGCCAACGAAGGGCCGATCCCTAAGCGGATGGCTTATTTGCAGCAGGCGGAACGGATTCGCGACCTGTCGGCAGAGCCGCTGGACCGGAAATTCGACTATGTGATCTGCGTCGATTGCGCTGATTTCAAACGGGTCGGAACAACCAAGGAGCTGTTTACGGAAGACGCTAAGCTGCTGAACATCGATCACCATCCGACCAATGACGGATA
The DNA here is from genome assembly GCF_023715465.1 of Paenibacillus macerans. Taxonomy (GTDB): domain Bacteria; phylum Bacillota; class Bacilli; order Paenibacillales; family Paenibacillaceae; genus Fontibacillus; species Fontibacillus macerans_A. The sequence goes on along the minus strand of NZ_JAMBOE010000002.1, from coordinate 530,064 downwards.
TGGCGATATTAATTTGATCGTCCCTCACGCCGCGGCCACGGCGGAGATTTTATACGATCTTATCCAATTTATGAGCCTAAAGTTGAACGAAACGATCGCTACGACGCTCTACACCGGACTGCTGACCGATACGGGCGGGTTCCGCTATTCGAACACGTCTCCCAAAGTGATGGCGACGGCTTCCAAGCTTCTGGAGTACGGCGTTGACGGACCGGGCTTGTCCGAACTGCTGCTGGAGCAAATGACCTTGCCGCAGCTGCGCTTGCTGACGAGAGCCTTAAACGGGCTTCAGCTTACCGAAGATGGCAAAATCAGCTGGGTGGTCGTGACGGACGAGGACTTGAACTTCGCCGGTGCGGTTCATGAGGACATGGAAGGCATCGTCAACTATCCCCGCAATATTCAAGGGGTGGAGGTCGGTCTTCTGTTTAAGGTGATCAATGAGCAAGCCGTAAAAGTGAGCATGCGTTCCGCCGGGAAAGTGGATGTGGCCAAAGTGGCGCAAAACTTTGGCGGGGGCGGGCACGTCCGGGCCGCGGGAGCGCGGGTCGAAGGAACGCTGGACACGATCGTGCCGCGCGTGGTGGAGCAGGTGAGGCTGCAGTTATGACCGCGTATGAAGGCATCCTGCCAGTGCTAAAACCCGCCGGTTTCACCTCGCACGACGTTGTGGCCAAATGCCGCGGCATCCTCAAAATGAAGCGGATCGGCCATACGGGCACGTTGGATCCCGCCGTCACCGGAGTGCTTCCGCTCTGCTTGGGACGGGCTACCCGGATGGTCGAATATTTGCAAGAACTGCCCAAGGAGTATGAGGCGACCCTGATTCTGGGGGTGGCTACGGACACCGAAGACATGTCGGGTACGGTGGTGGAGCAGCTTGATCAAGTATCGGTGACGGAGGAGGCCGTAAGGCTGGTGCTGCAGCGATTCGTCGGCACGATTTCCCAGGTTCCGCCGATGTATTCCGCCCTGAAGCACGACGGAAAGCGGCTTTATGAGCTGGCGCGAGAAGGGAAAACGGTAGAACGTAAAGCCCGTGAAGTGACGATATACGAGCTTGAGCTGCTTTCCTTCCATCCGGAGGGGCCGCATCCGACCATCAAGTTCCGGGCGCTTTGCTCCAAAGGAACTTACATCCGCACGCTTTGCGTCGATATCGGCCGAGCGCTTGGCGTGCCGGCGGCGATGGCGCAGCTTAAGCGGACAGTGTCGGCCGGGATTACGGAGCAGAGCTGTTTAACGCTGGAAGAAATCGCCCGGCATGCTGCGCAAGGGGACCTGGCTTCCTATTTGCTGCCGGTTGACCAGGGAGTCCGGTATCTGCCGGCTCATACGCTCGCCGAGGACAAAGTAAAGGCGGCCCTGCAAGGCCAGCGCCTGCCCGCCGCCGCGGTGAATCCGCAGGCAAACCGGGGGGAGCTGATCCGGCTTTATGATCCGCAGCAGCGGTTTTTAGGTATTTTCAAGACGGATGAAGAAACGCTTGCCGTCAAAGCGGTAAAGGTGTTCTTTCCCGATTGAAATAGATGAACGATTATGCTAATCCGAGGGAATTGCAGGTGAGACTTTTGATGGAAACGATAAGCTTATCATACCCTTTAACCGAACAATTTATTGCAGCAAATGTGAAGCCGCAGGTACTCGCCATCGGCCAGTTTGACGGTCTCCATTTGGGGCACGCCAGCGTGATCGAGACGGCCGTCAAGCTGGCGGACGAGCTGGGTCTGCCCGCATCCGTCATGACTTTTCACCCTCACCCGAAGGAAGTCATGAAAAAAGGCGATTACGACGGATATTTGACCCCGCCGCAGGAGAAGGAACGTCTCCTCCGCAGTATGGGCGTGGATTATGTATATATCGTGGAGTTTAATGAGGCGTTCTCGCGGGTGAGCCCGCAAAATTTCGTCACCGGTATTCTGGTGCCCCTTAAGGTGCAGACCGCTGTCGTCGGGTTCGACTTCCGGTACGGCTACCGGGGAGAAGGGCAGGCTGGCATGCTGCGCGAGCTTAGCGAAAACGCCCTGGATGTGAGCACGGTTCCACCGTTCCTGATCGACGGCGAGAAGGTGAGCAGCTCGGGCATCCGCAAAGCGCTTCAGGAAGGAGACATCCGGCTGGCCAACCGCTGGCTCGGGCGAAGCTATTCGCTGACGGGCACCGTAATGCATGGCGAGAAGCGGGGCAGGCAACTTGGTTTTCCCACAGCCAACCTGAAGCTTGCCGAGCATTACGTGATTCCTGCCAGCGGCGTTTATGCCGTGCGGGCGCATCACGGCGGCCGCTCCTACGAGGGCGTGATGAACGTGGGGGTCAAGCCGACCTTCCACAGCGATACGATCGTCTCTTGGTTCGAGGTTCATTTGTTTGACTTTTCCGGAGAAATCTATGATGAGAGCTTGTCCGTCGAACTAGTTCATTTCCTTCGCGAGGAACGCAAATTCACCTCGATTGATGAACTGATCGCGCAAATTACCAGAGATGCCGAAACCGCCAAAAGCTTGCTGAAGGCGGAAAAAGCGTAAACAGGCCAGCTGCATTTACTTTTATCCGGGTTGTATGGTATACTGATCTACGTTGTTACGCCTATGGGTTTTCTTTCCGGGCCGCAACTATAACCTTGGCTTGGTCGTTCGGTTTCACCGTCGGCGACGAGGCTAATGGCGATTGAGGAAAAGGAGGTGAACAGGATGGCATTGACTCAAGAACGTAAGCAACAATTGATCGACGAGCACAAAACTCATGAGTCCGATACCGGATCTCCAGAGGTGCAAATTGCTATCCTTACGGAGAACATTACGAACTTGACGGAACATTTGCGCACGCACAAGAAAGACCATCATTCCCGTCGCGGTCTGTTGAAAATGGTCGGCCAACGCCGTAAGCTTCTGGCTTACTTGAAGAACAAAGACGTGAAGCGTTACTCCGCATTGATCGAAAAACTCGGATTGCGTCGTTAATTTGACATCTTTACGAAAAGCAGCCTGGTTGCCGTCGGACGCTTTCAAGCGAACGATAAGCCTCCGGGTTGCTTTTTCCAAATGAACGGGTATTTCGGGCGGTTATGAATAAGCGTTAACGAAAAGCTCCGTCAGGAGCTTTTGTTGTGAAGGGACAAGTTCATCGCTTCTTATGATTTAAGATAAAGCAGGAAATAATGAACTTTGTACCGAACTTTTATTGTGATAAGGAGGGATTACATGGAGAATCATGTGAAAATGGATCTGGGGGGAAGACCTCTTATCCTTGAAACGGGCCGATTGGCCAAGCAAGCCAACGCAGCGGTCATGGTGCGTTATGGGGATACGGCTGTACTTTGCACGGTAACGGCCTCTTCGGAACCAAAGGACCTGGACTTTTTTCCACTGACGGTCAATTATGAAGAAAAGCTGTATGCGGTCGGTAAAATTCCCGGCGGCTTCATTAAACGCGAGGGCCGTCCCAGCGAAAAGGCCATTTTGGCCAGCCGTTTAACGGACCGTCCGATTCGTCCGCTGTTCCCGGAAGGGTTCCGCAATGATGTGCAAATCGTCAATCTGGTCATGAGCGTGGATCAGGACTGCGAACCTGAAATCGCCGCGATGATCGGAACGTCGGCCGCGCTGAGCATTTCGGATGTTCCGTTTAACGGACCGATCGGCGGTGTGGCGGTAGGACGGGTAAACGGCGAATTCGTGCTTAACCCGAATATATCCCAGCAGGAAGCCAGCGATATTTACGTCGTGGTGGCAGGGACGAAAGACGCGATTATGATGGTTGAAGCGGAAGCGAACGAAGTGCCGGAAGAGATCATGCTGGAAGCCATCATGTTCGGCCATGAGGAGATCAAAAAAATCGTTGCCGTGATCGAAGAGCTTGTCCAAGTTGCCGGCAAAGAGAAAATGCAGGTGAAGCTGCACGCGGTCGAAGAAAACGTGAATCAAGAAGTGCGCGCCTTTGCCAAGGATCGTCTCGTGGAAGCGGTGAAGATCGCCGAGAAGCATGCGCGGCAGGATGCAATTGACGCTATCAATGAGGAGACGGTGGCCTATTTCGAAGAGAAATACATAGAGTCTCCGGAACTGCTTGCCGACGTCAAGGAAGTGCTGCACGACATCGTTAAAGAAGAAGTCCGCCGCTTGATCACACATGAAAAAGTTCGTCCGGATGGCCGCAAGCTGAACGAAATCCGTCCGATCGAATGCGATATCAACCTGTTGCCGCGTACGCACGGCTCCGGTCTGTTTACGCGTGGCCAAACGCAAGCTCTAAGCGTTTGTACGCTTGGCGCGCTGGGCGATGTGCAAATTCTCGACGGCATCGACCTGGAAGAGTCGAAACGGTTTATGCATCATTACAACTTCCCTCCGTTCAGCGTAGGCGAAGCGCGTCCGCTGCGCGCACCGGGCCGCCGCGAAATCGGTCACGGCGCACTTGGCGAACGGGCGCTTTCGAAAGTGATTCCGCCGGAATCGGAATTCCCTTACACGATCCGTCTTGTTTCTGAAGTATTGGAATCAAACGGTTCGACATCGCAAGCCAGCATTTGCGCCAGCACCCTGGCGATGATGGATGCGGGCGTGCCGATCAAAGCTCCGGTAGCCGGGGTAGCGATGGGGCTGATCAAAGACGGAGAGCATGTGTCCATTTTGACGGACATCCAAGGGATGGAGGACCATCTCGGAGATATGGACTTTAAAGTGGCCGGAACCGCGGAAGGCGTGACTGCCATTCAAATGGACATCAAGATCGACGGCATTGACCGGCAGATTTTGACGGACGCATTGAAGCAGGCGAAGGAAGGCCGGATGTTCATTTTGGGGAAGATGATGGAGCGCATCCAAAAACCGAAGGAGCACTTGTCTCCTTATGCGCCTAAGATCCTGATCATGAACATCAATCCGGACAAAATCCGCGACGTTATTGGGGCCGGCGGCAAAATCATCAACAAGATCATCGAGGAGACCGGCGTGAAAATCGATATCGAGCAGGATGGCCGCGTCTTTATCGCTTCGGCCAACGAAGAGATGAACAACAAAGCGCGCTCGATCATCGAAGGGATCGTGAAGGAAGTCGTCGTCGGCGAAATTTATGTCGGCACCGTAAAACGGATTGAAAAATTCGGCGCTTTTGTGGAAATTTTGCCGGGCAAGGACGGGCTGGTGCACATCTCCCAGCTTTCGACGGAACGCGTAGGCAAAGTGGAGGATGTCGTCGCCATCGGCGATACGGTAACCGTCAAGGTGACGGAAATCGACAGCCAAGGACGGATCAATCTTTCCCGCAAAGCGGTTTTGACTGCCCAAACGGAAAAAGCTCCTTCATAAAGGATGAACGGCTGCATAAGAACTTAAAATGTGCGGGAAAAGAGACAGAATGAATCAATTCTGGCTCTTTTTTAATGCGCATGAACCAAGGGGCCGGGTTAAAGGTGCATAAATCGGGACTTGTCTACATATGATGGGGACAAAAACCGGTTGAAGGGATGAACCTGGCATGGGGCGGAACAAGTTTGTGATCATTGCGGCCTGCATCGCATTTGTGATGATTCTCGGGCAATGGGCGGGAGTGCGGTCATTTGTGGAGCAGAGCGGCGGGCAAAACGGAAGTTTTGCCTTCCGTTTGTTTAGCGATTTTTATGAAAGCAATGAGTTGGGTCAAGACGGGAATAAGGATGGGAATAAACAAGACGATCTGCTGCTTAAAATACGCGAAGAAGCCGCCAAACGGCGGATCGAGCCGGTTAATGCCACCGTCGATCGCATTTGGAAGGCGATTCCGGGGTATAACGGCCGGGAAGTGGACATCGAGCGAACTTATCAGAAGGCGAAGCTGCTGCCGGCCGGAGCGGAGATCGAATACATATACCGGGAAATTAAGCCGCAGGTGAGCCTTGATGATTTGGGAGCGCAGCCCATTTATCGGGGAAATCCGAACAAACCGATGGCGGCGCTGATGATCAATGTGGCCTGGGGAGAAGAGTACCTCCTCCCGATGCTGGACACGCTTGACGAAGCAAAGGTGAAAGCGACTTTTTTTCTGGACGGAAGCTGGCTCAAGAAAAATACGGAGATCGCCGCGGAAATTCAAAAACGGGGGCATCTGTTGGAAAATCACGCCTATTCCCATCCGAACATGAGCCAGCTGGAGGCGTCCCGGGCCCGTTTGGAAATCTCCAAAACGAAGGGTTTGCTGAAGGAGAAGCTGGGTGTGGACAACCGCTGGTTCGCCCCGCCTTCAGGAGATTATGACAGTCAAACCGTCAAGCTGGCCGCGGAGCAGGGACTCAAAACGGTGCTTTGGACGGTGGATACGGTGGATTGGAGAAAACCTCCGGCTTCAAGCATTGTAAACAAGATCGCAAACCATGTAGGCCCGGGCTCATTGATCCTGATGCATCCGACGGCGCCAACCCGGGACGCGCTGAAGGATGTGATCCGGGTTATCCGCAGCAAAGGGCTCATTCTCGGCACGGTGGAGCAGACGCTGTCGCCTGATCGGGTCGAAGTACCGGAGAGTTGAGCGGAACGCCTTTTTTTGGTAGGATAGGAACTGCGTTTATTGAAATTTTAGGAGGGCCTTTCGTGAAGAAAACGCAATTAAAAAACGGCCTTCGGGTGGTTATGGAACAGATTCCGACCTGCCGCTCGGTCTCGTTTGGCATTTGGGTCAAGACAGGCTCGCGTAATGAACAACCCGAAGTCGGCGGGATTTCGCATTTTATCGAACATATGCTGTTTAAGGGGACGGAGCGCTTCAGCGCCAAGGATATCGCCGAGCAATTCGACGCCATCGGAGGCAATGTCAACGCGTTTACGTCCAAGGAATACACGTGTTATTATGCGAAGGTGCTCGACGAGCACTTGCCGATCGCGGTGGATGTTCTGTCGGATATGTTTTTCCGGTCGCTGTTTGACCCCGAGGAGCTGCGGAAAGAGAAAAATGTCATCGTTGAGGAAATCTCCATGTATGAGGATACCCCGGATGACATGGTGCACGATCTGGTGTCGCAGGCCGCTTATGGGGACCATCCGCTGGCCCTGCCGATTTTAGGGACGGAGGAACAGCTTCGGGCCATGGAATCCGACCACTTGCGCGCCTATATGCGCGGGCATTATACGGTGGAAAATACGGTGATCAGCGTTGCCGGAAATATCGACGATCAGGTGATTGAGCTGCTGGAGAAATATTTCGGCGATTTTGCGGTTCGTGGGGATCAGGTTTCGCTGGCCGCGCCGGATTTTCTCGGCGACCTTAAATTTCACCGTAAAAAAACGGAACAAAATCATATCTGTCTGTCCTTCCCGGGGCTGCCGATCGGTGATGAGAAGCAGTATGCCATGACCTTGCTGAACAATGCGCTTGGCGGTGGTATGAGCTCGCGGCTGTTTCAGGAGATCCGCGAAAAACGCGGATTGGCCTATTCCGTCTACTCCTACCACAGCTCACATGCCGATAGCGGGTTGTTTACGGTATATGCCGGTACGGCACCACGGCAAACGAAAGAGGTCCTGGAGCTGACGAAGGAGCTTTTGCACGATGTGTCCGTAAAAGGGATTAGCGAAAGCGAACTCAGCAAAGGCAAGGAGCAGCTCAAGGGCAGCCTGATTTTAAGTCTGGAAAGCACGGGCAGCCGCATGAACCGGTTGGGGAAAAACGAATTGATGCTCGGACGGCATTATACGCTGGATGAAATGATCGCCCGGATTGAGGCGGTGACGATGGACGATGTGAACGACGTGCTGAGGCGTATGTTCAGCAAGCCGTTCGCCTTGGCGATGGTTGGCGGGTCCGATCGGGCCATTATGGGATTAAGGAGAGATGAACTTGTCATTTGAAGTACAAATCAAACGTTTTGCTGGAAATGAAGATATTGAGCTGCCGCGCAAAATGTCGGAGCTGGCCTCCGGCTTTGATCTTTACGCCGCAGTTACGGAGGATCTGGTCTTGCAGCCCGGGGCGAGAGCGCTCGTCCCGACCGGGATCGCGATTGCGATGCCCGGTGGTCTGGAGGCCCAGATCCGCCCTCGCAGCGGCCTGGCTTTGAAGCATGGCATCACCTGTCTCAACACGCCGGGCACGATCGATGCCGATTATCGCGGCGAGATCAAAGTGCTGCTCATCAACCTTGGCCAGGAGCCGTTTGCGATTAAACGCAATGAGCGCATCGCGCAAATGGTCTTTCAAACTGTGCCGGAAGTAGCCTTAACCAAAGTGGACGAGCTATCCGAAACCGAGCGCGGAGCCGGCGGTTTTGGCCATACCGGAACGAAATAAAACGGCAAAGTCCGGGTGCTTTTGGGATTTCCTGTAAAAGCTTGGATTTTCAACCCGGTACAATCGCACTGTAGTAGCTGTTATTTTACGAATAAAGACCTTTTCTAAATTCTAACGGTTGTGAGCGCCGTTATTTACCTTAATCTAAGCAAAATGGGCTGGGTTTAAGTGAATAAGCGCCATGGCAACCGTTAGAATTTGAAATCAGCGTTTTTGGAACAAATAGCGGCTGTGGCAACCATTAGAATAGTTTCGTGGTTAGAAATCGGTGCTTGACAACGGGCTTTTGGAACAAGAAACTTTCAGCCTGCAAAATAGCGGAGCTTTATGTTCTTATTCTCCAGAGCTTAGCATGTTTCTCCCCAATAGTGGAATATTTTGTCCTTATTTACCTGCGAACGGTCCAGAATACGGGCATTTCCTTGCAACGGGGGGAGAATAGCGCCATGAATTTCCTCTATTTCTCTCAAATGGACGGATACCGCCGGAATAACGACGTTTTTTGCCCTTATAATTTTCTGGAGTCAAAGACCACCCGACACATTTGATCGGGTGGTCTTTCCTGCTTGATAGGGGAATTTAATTCCCTTCAGGTTGCCTTTTACATACTTCAAGAAGATGAGGTTTCGTCTCTTTTCACCACTTTTTAGGCGGCCGCATAAGATGGTATATACTGTGTTGCTTGGAAGGAGTGCCATCTAAGTATGCTAACCGGAATCACGATTGTATTCCTCGGTGGAGACGCCCGCCAGGTGGAGGTCATCAACAAATGTTTGGAGCTGGATGCCACGGTGCGCATCGTCGGCTTCGACCGGTTGGATACGCCGTTTCCCGGAGTCTCAATAGAAGCGCTAACCCCAGGCTTGCTGGCCAGCGCTGATGTCATCATCCTTCCGGTAATCGGTTGCGATGATCATGGTGTCGTACCGGCGCCGTTCTCTGCGGAACAGCTTGTCATCAGGCCGGAAGCGTTTGAAGCTGTGCGGAAAGATACTTTGGTATATACGGGAATCGCCAAAAGTTATTTGAAGCAACTGGGAGACAAAGTCGGGCTTAGGATCATTGAAGTGCTGGAGCGCGACGACGTAGCGATCTACAACTCGATACCGACGGCGGAAGGGGCCTTGATGGTAGCGATCCAGAATACGGACATCACGATTCACGGATCGACCTGCATCGTGCTCGGGATGGGCCGTACGGGATTTACGATGGCGAAAACGCTGCAGGGTTTGGGAGCGACCGTGAAGGTGGGGGTACGCCGGGAAGACGATATGGCAAGGGCGGTGCAAATGGGCTGGAAGCCTTTTGCAACAAGGGATTTGGCCGCTAATGTCGGCGATGTTGACTTGATTTTTAATACGATACCGACTATGATAGTCACAGCGCAAATCATCTCGAAACTGCCGCGCAGGGCGGTTATTATCGACCTTGCGTCCGCACCCGGCGGGACGGATTTCCGTTTTGCCGAGAAGCGCGGCATCAAGGCGATCCTTGCCCCCAGTCTCCCCGGTATGGTCGCTCCCAAAACGGCTGGTATCATCATGGCCAATACGATCTGTCAGTCGATTTTGGAGGAGTTTCAACTACGGGGGGATGAAAAGTGAATTGGCAGGGTAAAACGGTAGGATACGCCATTACGGGCTCACATTGTACGTTCGCTGAGGTGATGCCTCAGATTGGGCGTTTTGTCGATGGAGGAGCGAAAGTCGTCCCGATCATTTCCCATTCGGTGTTGACGACGGATACCCGTTTCGGCAAATCGGAAGATTGGCGAAAACAGTTGAAAGATATAACCGGGAATGATATTATTTCTTCAATTGTCGAAGCGGAGCCGCTGGGCCCCAGCAAATTGCTCGACGTGCTTGTCATCGCTCCTTGCACGGGCACGACGACAAGCAAACTGGCGAATGCCGTCACGGACAGTCCGGTGCTGATGGCCGCCAAAGCCCAACTGCGGAACGGGCGCCCGCTCGTGATTGCCGTGTCGACCAATGACGGTTTAGGCTTCAATCTGTCGAATATCGCCAAGCTGATCGTTGCCAAAAACGTATACTTCGTTCCGTTCGGCCAGGACAATCCGGCAGGGAAGCCGAATTCGCTGGTGGCCAAGATGGAGCTGGTGCCGGAAACCTGTTATGCGGCGCTGGAAGGCAAGCAGCTGCAGCCGCTGATTATCGAGCGTTTTCATGGATGAGCCTGCCCGCGGGTCAACATACCTGAAATAAGTATAATCGTTCGATTTAAGAGAATGGGAGACTTGCTGGATGAGCAAGAGGAAACGGAACGCCCGAGGCTGTCGGAAATCGTTTTGGATCATTTGCTCAAGGCGCGTCATGGAACGCTTTGCAATTCGCGGAGAGGACTTTGGTGAAGGTTTAGCTTCCGGCTTTGGAGTTAAGCTACACTCCGCACTTACTTAACTGGAGGAATACCCATGCGCATTTTGGTGCAAAAATTTGGCGGCACATCTCTATCGACTGCGGAAGCGAGAGATCATGTCGTCTCACACATTCGCCGGGAACTGGAAAATGGTTTCCGGCTCGTCGTGGTGGTTTCGGCCATGGGCCGGAAGGGCGATCCGTACGCCACGGATACTTTATTGGAACTGGCGGCCGAAGGTGGCGGCCTTTTGCCGCCGCGCGAGCAGGATTTATTGATGGCCTGCGGCGAAATTATTTCCGCTGCGAAGCTGTCCAGCCTGCTCGCGGAACACGGCGTTTCTTCGACTGTGTTAACTGGCGCTCAAGCCGGATTTCGGACGGACAGCCACTTTGGAAATGCCAGAATCCTGGAAATCGTGCCGACGAGGGTGCTTGAAGAGCTCGAACAGGATCATGTCGTTATCGTCACCGGTTTTCAGGGCCAAAATCAAACGGGTGATTTCACTACATTGGGACGCGGCGGCAGCGATACTTCGGCAACGGCGCTGGGTGCGGCCCTGCATGCCGAAGTGGTGGACATTTATACCGACGTGAACGGAATTTTAACCGCCGATCCCAGAATCGTAGAGGATGCGAGACCTTTGGAATATGTCAGTTATGCGGAAATTTGCAACATGGCCCATCAAGGGGCCAAGGTGATTCATCCCCGGGCGGTGGAAATCGCGATGCAATCGGGAATACCGGTGCGCGTACGCTCCACCTTCTCGGAAGGAGAAGGGACGCTGGTGGCCAACCCTGAAGGCTTTAAAGACGTTCAGCTGGGCATTGTGGATCGCTACGTGACTGGGATTGCTTATGTGGCGAACGTGACGCAGATTCGGGTCGATGCGGCCGGCAAAGGCGACAACCTTCAGCTTCAGGTCTTTAAAGCGATGGCGGGAAACGCGATCAGCGTTGATTTTATTAATGTGACCCCGGGCGGCGTCGTTTATACGGTATTCGACAAAGATGCGCTGAAAGCCGAAGCGGTTCTAAACGCCTTGGAATTATCGCCGCAAATTTTATCCGGCTGCGCCAAAGTATCGGTCATCGGCGGGGGCATCAACGGGGTTCCGGGGATTATGGCGAAAATCGTCGAGGCTTTGACGGAACAAAATATTCAAATTCTGCAGTCCGCGGACTCGAATACAACGATCTGGGTTCTGGTCCATAAGGATGATATGGTTCAAGCGCTCCGCGCTTTGCACGACAAATTTGAACTTGGCAGGTAAATAGGACGCGGAAAATGGGAGGAGGATAAAGCGTGGCAGAGTTTGGAAGATTGATTACAGCCATGGTAACGCCTTTTGATGAACAAGGGAATATTGATTTGGATGGAACCGCTCGCTTAATCGATTATTTGATTGAGGAGCAGAAATCCGATGCCTTGGTCGTTTGCGGAACGACGGGGGAATCCCCTACTATAGGCGATGAAGAAAAGCGGAAATTGTTCGATTTTGCGGCGAAGCATGCCGCAGGCCGTTGTAAAATCATCGCCGGTACGGGCAGCAACGACACGGCTCATTCCATCCATTTGACACAGGAAGCCGAGCGGTGCGGCGCGGACGGTGTTTTGCTGGTCGCTCCCTACTATAATAAACCGAACCAGGAAGGGCTTTACCGCCATTTTGAAGCGATCGCGGCCTCGACCTCCCTGCCGGTCATGTTATACAATGTACCGTCCCGGACCATCGTCAGCATCAGCGTGGAAACGACGCTCAGGCTGGCGCAAATTCCGAATGTCGTGGCGACCAAGGAATGCGCCTCCCTGGACCAGGTGGCCGGCATTGTGAGCGGTGCCCCGGACGGATTTCGCGTATATTCGGGAGAAGACGCGGCAGCGCTTCCGGCTATGGCCGTGGGCGCCTACGGAGTGGTCAGCGTCGCCAGCCATCTGGCCGGCAGTACGATGAAGGAAATGATCGATCTGTTCCTAAGCGGTCAGGCTGGTGAAGCCGGAAAAATTCATCGCCAACTGCTGCCGCTGTTTAAAGGCTTGTTCGAATGTCCGAATCCGGTTGCGGTGAAGTATGCGCTGAACGAAATCGGCTGCCGGGTCGGATCGGTGCGGCTTCCGCTCGTTCCGCCAAATGCGGAGGAAGCGGCCCGGATCCGCGAGCTGTTGAAGTAAGCTTACAGCCAAATATGCGCTCGATTTCCAAAAACCGATGTCTCGTTATGAGGCATCGGTTTTTTTGCTGTGGTGCAAGGTAACGTTAAAAGCACGTAAAACACCTGACTTGTTTTTTGCCAATTTAATCATGTATAATGATCTCAAGTGACTGGGTGCGGTGATTTTTTTAAAAATTAGCAATATTGAGAAACGGCTGGACCGTCCGCGAGGCGGTCGTTTATTCCTGCGAAAAATGTGTTGATCTGCAGTGACCGGAGCCATTTCCATATGAAAAATACGACGTCCAAACTTATAGGAGGGTTAGATTCACTTGTCTAAAAAAATGAATAATGAAAAATTGACGATCTTTGCATTGGGCGGCGTTGCAGAAATCGGAAAAAACATGTATGTCGTTCAATACGCCAATGACATCGTTGTCATCGATTCCGGGCTTAAGTTTCCGGAAGAGGATATGCTCGGCATCGACATCGTCATTCCCGATATCACTTACTTGACGGAGAACCGTGACAAGGTAAGAGGTATCCTGCTTACGCATGGCCATGAGGATCACATCGGCGGATTGCCTTATGTGCTTAAGAACTTGAACGTTCCGGTTTACGGGACAAAATTGACGCTCGGACTTGTGGAGAACAAGCTGAAGGAAGCGGGCTTGCTCGGCGAAACGAAACGGGTGCTGATCAACGCCGATTCGGAAATCGAGCTGGGCTCGACGCTGAAAGCAACGTTCTTCAGAACGAATCACAGTATTCCGGATTCGGTGGGCGTGTGCATTGAAACGCCGGAAGGAAATGTCGTTCATACCGGAGACTTCAAATTTGATCATACCCCAGTCAATGATCAATATGCAGATTTGCATCGGATGGGCGAAATCGGTAAAAAAGGCGTATTGGCTCTTTTATCCGACAGCACCAATGCGGAAAAACCCGGCTTTACGCCATCGGAAAGAAATGTAGGACTCGTGCTTAGCGATATTTTCCATAAAGCGCAGCAGCGCGTCGTGGTAGCCACGTTTGCATCGAATGTGCACCGGATTCAGCAAGTGATCGATGCGGCTTACGAGACTGGACGCAAGCTTACGATTATCGGCCGCAGCATGGTGAACGTGGTGACGATTGCCGATGAATTAGGTTATCTGAACGTGCCGGACGGTATTTTGATCGAGCCGGAAGAAATCAACAAGATGGCTGCGGACCGTGTGGTCATTTTATGCACCGGCAGTCAGGGCGAACCGATGTCGGCGTTGACGCGGATGGCCCGTTCGACGCACCGCAAGGTCGATATTTTGCCGGGCGACACGGTTATTATCGCGGCGACGCCGGTTCCGGGCAACGAGAAATATGTGGGACGGACGATCGACGAGCTGTTCCGCCTCGGTGCGGAAGTGATTTACAGCGGCTCCAATTCGGGTGTTCACGTGTCCGGGCACGGCAGCCAGGAAGAGCTGAAGCTGATGCTGAACCTGATGCGGCCGAAATATTTCATTCCGATTCACGGAGAATACCGGATGTTGCGCAAGCATGCGCTCCTTGGCGAATCGGTGGGCGTGGAACCCGACAATATTTTCCTGGTCGATATCGGAGAGACGATCGAGATTCAGAACGGCGTTGCCCGCAAAGCCGGCAAAGTGCCGGCAGGCAATGTGCTGATTGACGGTCTCGGTGTCGGCGACGTTGGCAACATCGTATTGCGTGACCGCAAGCTGCTGTCTCAAGACGGGATCCTGGTTGTTGTCGTCACGCTGAGCAAGCAGGACGGAACGATCGTCTCCGGTCCGGATATCATTTCCCGGGGGTTCGTGTATGTCCGCGAGTCGGAAGGTTTGCTGGATGAAGCGAACCGCATCGTCTCCAGCACATTGGAGAAATTGATGAACGAAAACGTAAACGAGTGGGCGTCGCTCAAAACGAACGTCAAAGACGCGCTCGGCCGGTTCCTGTATGAGCAAACTCGCCGCAGACCGATGATCCTGCCGATTATTATGGAAGTATAAAAAACGAATTGCACACAGTCGCCTCTTTTCCCGCCGGCAATAATTGGACGGTTTCTGTCGGGAGAAGGGGCTTTTTTTGTTTTTGCATAGACCGGTCAAGGTTGTCGGCATACTAGTTGTATGCTCATAACCGAAAGGAAGGCGAAAGTGATGAACAAGGATTCCAGCAAAACGCCCAATCTCCGCGAAAACGCGGAATTGCCTCCAAATCAACAACCCGATTCCGAAAAAAAAGAACCCACCGTGCCCGACGTTATTCAACAATTGGGACAAACGGCCGTGCCTACTCCGGGCGAATCGAATGTGTTTTGCCTGACGATCATCGGGCAAATCGAAGGCCATCTGGTGCTGCCGCCGCAAAATAAAACGACAAAATACGAACACTTGATTCCGCAGCTCGTAGCCGCCGAACAAAACCCGCGGATCGAAGGTCTGCTCATAATTTTAAATACGGTGGGCGGCGACGTGGAGGCGGGTCTGGCGATCGCCGAGATGATCGCCTCGTTGTCGAAGCCGACCGTTACCGTTGTCATCGGGGGAGGGCACAGCATCGGCGTCCCGATCGCCGTGGCTTCCGACTACTCGTTGATCGCCGAAAGCGCTACGATGACGATTCACCCGATCCGGATGACCGGCCTTGTCATCGGCGTCCCGCAAACCTTCGAATATATCGAAAAAATGCAGGAACGAGTGGTGCGGTTTGTCACCGCGCACTCGCGCATTCCGGAGGAGCAGTTTAAAGAGCTGATGTTTAAAACCGGGGAGCTCAACCGCGACATCGGCACGGCGGTAGGCGGCACCGATGCAGTGAAACACGGTCTCATTGACGCAATCGGCGGGATTGGCGAAGGGTTAAGCAAGCTGAATTCGCTGATCGAAACGCGCCGCAACGAGAAAACGGCGGGAGGAATCACGCAATGACCCATTACACCATATTGCCCGATGGGGTCTACTGGGAACATGAAGAGCAGGAGGATGCGTATGGCGAGATCGAGCTGGGCGGCGTGCTGATGCAGGTCCGGCTTGAGCCGGGAAACCGGGCTACGATCGTGAGGCTGATCCGCTGCAACCTGGAAGATTACTTAAATCCGGATTTCGCTCCGGGCAAGCAAATCACCTTTTATCCCGCACTGCTGAAATAACCATTGCAAAAGTTGCAGGTCGTAAAGCTAGGTCACCCTTTAGTGAATATGGTATAATATTCATCTAGGGGGTGTTTTCGTTTGGCACGCAAACGGAAGAAAAAGAAGGCTGCCTTCGGCAGCATGCTCAAATATGAAATCTACGGAATCATCCTGATCACTCTATCGATTATTGCCTTGTCCGGGGAAGCCGCGGTGGGAAGAACATTATCGAAAATGGCCGCGCTGATCCTCGGCAAGTTTTATTTTGTGATTCCTTTGATCGGCATCTACATCGGGCTGGCCGTAATGATCAACCGGAAATGGCCGTCCCGCTGGAATGCGCGGAAAAGCGGGTTGCTGATCGCGGTGCTGGCCTTTTCGCTGATGAGCACAATTTCGGCGATGCAGCACAAGCTTGTTCCGGCGGTCTCTTTGTCCGCGGGCAATATTTTGGGTCAAATCCACCGCGATTTGCAGGGAGCGCTGTTTCAACCGGCCTCAGGCGAAGCGGGCTTCAGCCTCCTTGGCATGGACATCAGCGGCGGTTATATCGGCGGACTGGAATTCGTCCTGCTGTACTCTTTGTTCGGCATGGCCGGGGCGAAGCTGATTGTGATCGTGCTGCTGGCGATCAGCTTCATGCTGGTAACAGGGCTGTCGTATGTCGACCTGTTTCGCCTGCTCCGCTCGAAAATGGGCGGGCTCGGCGACAGCTTCGGCAGAAAAATGCGGCTGCTCCGCCCGGTGCCGGTGCGTGGCAAAGGGAAAAGGGCCGAGCCGAAAGCTCCTGCCGTTACGGAATATGACGCGGCGTTTGATGACGGCGAGGCGGAGGAGGAATTGACCGAGCCCGCAGCAAAGCCGCGAAAAAAGCCGGTGTTCTTTCAACTGCTGGGGTTTAAGGAACGCTCCGCCGAGCCGGCCGCAGAGGCGCCGGAACAACCCGGCCCTGACGAGGAAGCGGACGGTTACAGCGAATCCCCGGTAGCGGGGATTAACTGGAACGAACTGGATTACACCGGACGTGGAGCAAACGGCGGCCCAGGGGACGGCCCGGACGGCCGCGGCGAGGCCGCGGCGGACACCGGACCAATCATCCGCGATTTCTTCGATCATATCCAGCGGGAAGGGCTGGGCGACCTAGAGGATGAGGACGAGGCTGCGGATCCATTATACACGGCCCAGGATGAGACGAACGCCGGCTACGGGGAGCAGGGCGAATCCGGGTTTGCGGATGACCTGCAGGGCGCGGCGGACGGAGAACCGGACATGCCGGCAGGCAGCGAATTGCCGGACGGGGAAAGCGGCGACAGCGCCGCGGCGGGAGACCCGGATAACGGCTCCGAAGCGGCCGCTGAAGTTCCGGCGGCCCCGCCGAAACCGGCTCCGAAGCCGTACAAGCTTCCGCCATTCCGGCTGCTCGCCAAGCCTGCGGGGGCCGGCAAGTCCGGCGATCAGGCTGATTATATGCAGACGGCCCGGAAGCTGGAGGCCACGCTGGAAAGCTTTGGCGTAAGAGCAAGGGTGCTTGAAGTCGTTCGCGGTCCGGCAGTGACCCGTTACGAAATTCAGCCGGACATTGGGGTCAAAGTGAGCCGGATCGTCAATCTGACGGATGATATCGCTTTGGCTTTGGCCGCCAAAGACATCCGCATGGAGGCGCCGATCCCGGGCAAATCCGCGATCGGCATCGAGGTGCCGAACAACGAGGTCTCGCTTGTGACGATGCGCGAAGTGATGGAGACGCCGACGTTTATGGAAGCCGAATCCAAGCTGTCGATCGCTTTTGGCCGCGACATTTCCGGGCAGACGATCGTCGGCAACCTGGCGAAGATGCCCCATCTGCTCGTGGCGGGGGCGACGGGTTCGGGAAAATCCGTTTGCATCAACGGTATCATTACCAGCATTTTGTTCAAAGCGAAACCGGATGAAGTCAAGTTTATGATGGTTGACCCGAAGATGGTCGAGTTGAACGTATACAACGGGATTCCGCATCTGCTCACGCCCGTTGTGACCGATCCGCGCAGAGCCTCCCTGGCGCTGAAAAAAATCGTCGTCGAAATGGAGAAACGGTACGAGCTGTTCTCCAAATCGGGGGCTCGCAATGTGGAAGGCTATAACCAGATGATGAAGGATAACCCGGAGGCGATCCTCCCGTATATCGTCGTCATCGTGGACGAGCTTGCCGACCTTATGATGGTTGCCGCCAACGATGTCGAGGATGCAATTGCCCGCCTTGCGCAAATGGCCCGGGCCGCCGGCATCCATCTGATTATCGCCACGCAGCGGCCGTCGGTCGACGTCATCACCGGGGTGATCAAAGCGAACATTCCATCGCGCATCGCCTTTGGCGTTTCGTCCCAGGTCGACTCGCGGACGATTCTCGACATGGCCGGCGCGGAGAAGCTGCTCGGCCGCGGGGACATGCTTTATATGCCGATGGGGGCCTCGAAGCCGACCCGGGTGCAGGGGGCGTTTATGAGTGATCAGGAAGTGGAAACGATCGTGAATTACGCTCGGGCCCAGGGGCAGGCGGAATATGACGAGAGCCTTGTTCCGGAAGTGGATGATGAAGCCAAGGAACCGGAGGAAGAATTGGACGAGCTTTACGATCAAGCCGTGCAGATCGTGCTTGAGGCGAAGCAGGCCTCGGTATCGCTGCTGCAGCGCCGCATGCGCGTCGGATATACCCGGGCGGCGCGGTTGATCGATTCCATGGAGGCCCGCGGGATCGTCGGTCCGTACGAGGGAAGCAAGCCGCGTGAGGTGCTTATGTCCATAGAGCAGTACAAAATGGGAAGAATGTCTTCATGACCTTCGCGGTCAGGGATGTTCTTCCCTTTTTTTCGCTATACCCGGGGGAGCAATGCCTTGAAACTTTGGGGTGCATAGGAAGGGAGCTTGCTTGTCATACTAAAGTTACCCATCCTTGTTAATCCAATAAAGAAAGGTAGAGCTAAACGTATGAATAAAACTAAGATATGGTTTGCCGCCGGTTTAGTGCTGCTTTTGTTCGGAATCGGTTACGGTGCAAACGTGCTTTGGCATTCGCTTGACGTCGAACAGAAGGAGGCTCCGGACAAAGCCAAAGCTGTATTCAGCGAACAGGTCATCGATTACGGAGCTTTCGGCACAGACGTATACGAATTGCAGGGCCGGCTTGCTTTTCTCGGTTTTTACCACGGAAAACTGGACAGCTATTTCGGTCCTACAACCCGCGATGCGCTGAAATGGTTCCAATCGGAGTTCGGGATGAAGGCGGACGGTTTGGCCGGACCCAAAACCAAGCTTAAGCTATATAATGCCACTAAAGCTTGGAAGCCGGGCATGGAAAACGCCAACGCGGGCCAGGGAAATCAGCAGACGAATATCGGAAATACCACAAATACCGGAAATGCCGGAAATAAGCAAAATACCGAAACCGCGAAGACCGAGTCGGGGAATCTGGCTCCTTCGAATGGCATGGGACTGAGCGAGAACGATCTGCGCATTATGGCTAACGCCGTTTACGGGGAGTCTCGGGGCGAACCGTTCGAAGGGCAAGTGGCTGTTGCCGCAGTCATTTTGAACCGGGTCAAATCGCCGAGTTTCCCGAACACCGTTTCCGGCGTCATTTTTCAGCCGGGCGCTTTTACCGCCGTGGCCGACGGGCAAATTTGGCTGGAGCCGAACGAGACGGCCCGCAAAGCCGTGCAGCAAGCGTTAAACGGCTGGGATCCGACCGGCGGTTGCATTTATTATTTCAACCCGAAAACGGCAACCTCCAAATGGATTTGGTCCCGCCCGCAGGTGAAGACGATCGGGGAACATATCTTTTGCATGTAAATATCTTAGAAGTGAAGGAGCAGCCGCAGGCGTCAGGTTGCTTCTTTCCTTTGGATTGGTATAGAATGGAACGCAGGAAATGAACGCGTTATTCAAAAAGTCTACTCGCAAAGGAGTTTTGGTTTTGAACAAAACGGTATTTGAGCGCGGCGGTGTGGGTCAAATCCGGATTCACGTGCTGCCTACAACCCGATTCAAAACGTTTGCCGTTTCTCTTTACGCGGGTTTGCCGCTGAATGAGCAAACGGTCACGGCCACGGCGCTGACCCCTTTTGTTCTGCGGCGGGGCACCGCGTCTTATCCCGAAACGACGTTGTTCCGGGAACAGCTGGAGCATCTGTACGGCGCCGGCTTCGGGTTTGACGTCTATAAACGGGGCAATTACCAGATTGTCCAGTTCCGGATGGATACGATCAACGATTCCTTTGTACAAAGCGGTGATTCGCTGCTCGGTCAAACGTTCGCTTTTCTCGGCGAAGTCGTCACGAAACCGGCCATGGAGAACGGGACCTTCCGTTCGTCTTATGTGGCATCGGAACGCGAATCCGTACGCAAAAAGCTGGAGGGGATCATCAACGATAAAATCCGTTATGCGGCCGAGCGTTGTATGGAGGAGATGTTTCAGGGCGATCCGTACCGGCTGCACCCGCTGGGGGAACGCAGCGATCTGGACGGCATTACCCCGCAGTCGCTGTTTGCCGCTTATCAAAGCTGGCTGCAGCAGGCGAATCTGGACCTGTACGTGGTGGGCGATACGTCGCTTGCCGAAGTTGAGGAACTGGTCGCGGGGCAGTTCAGCTTAAACCGGACGGCTGCCCCGGAATACAAGCCGGTGCAGGTCGAAATGAAGACCGCGGAGGTCCGCACCGTCAAAGAGGCGCTTGATGTCAACCAGGGCAAATTGAATCTAGGTTTGCGCACGCCGATTACTTACGGGGACGACCGCTATGCGGCCGCTTTGGTATATAATGGCATTTTGGGCAGCTATCCGCATTCCAAGCTATTCATGAATGTGCGGGAAAAAGCCAGCCTGGCTTATTACGCCGCTTCCCGGTTCGATGGCCATAAGGGGATCGTGGCGATTCAATCGGGGATTGAGATCGAAAATTACGACAAGGCGCTGGAGATTATCCAGGCTCAGTTGGCCAGCTTGCGCTCGGGGGACATCAGCGAGCTGGAGATGTCGCAGACCCAAGCGATGATCCGCAACAGCCTGCTGGAGATGCAGGACTCGGCCTTTGAAATGATCGCCTACGATTTCAACCGGGTGCTGTCCGGCAAGGACCGTCCGGCCGCGGAGCTGCTCAGCCAAGTGGAGCGGGTAACCCCTGGGGACGTCGTGCAGGCGGCGGAAACGGTGCAGCTCGATACGATTTACTTTTTGACAGGTAAAAAGGAGGTTTAGCCGCTTGGAAACGCTTCGCTACGATGCTTTGCAGGAAACGTTATACCGCGAAACGATGGATAACGGGCTTCAAGTATATGTCCTGCCGAAACCGGGTTTTCAAAAGACGTACGCCACGTTTGCTACGAAATACGGCTCGATCGACAACCATTTCCGGGTCGAGGGGCAGGAGGATATTGCCGTTCCGGACGGAATCGCCCATTTTTTGGAGCATAAAATGTTTGAGGAGCCGGAGGGCGACATCTTCGCCACATTTGCCTCCCATGGGGCATCGGCCAACGCTTTTACCAGCTTTGATCAGACCGTATACCTGTTCTCGGCGACCGAAAACATCGCGCTTAATCTGGAAACATTGATCAATTTCGTGCAGCATCCGTATTTCACCGACCAGAACGTCGAGAAAGAAAAAGGCATCATCGGCCAGGAAATCGGCATGTATCGCGACAATCCGGATTGGCGGGTCTATTTCGGCTTGATCGAAGCGCTGTACAAAGTTCACCCTGTTCATATCGACATCGCCGGTACGGTCGAATCGATCGGCACGATTACGAAGGAGACGCTGTACACATGCTACAACGCGTTTTACCACCCCAGCAATATGCTGCTGTTCGTCGTGGGCGGCGTAGATGCGGAAGAGGTGTTTACGCTTGTTCGCAGCAATCAGGCGAAGAAGCAGTACGACAAGCAGGGCTCGATCGACCGGCTGTTTGACCCCGAGCCCCGCGAGGTTCACAAGAAACGCCGGGAATCGCGGCTGGCGGTATCGCAGCCGAAATGCTTGTTTGGATTCAAGGAGACGGAACTTGGCTTGACCGGTGAAGCGCTGCTGCGCCGGGACTTGACGACAAAGCTGGCGCTCGATCTGCTGCTCGGGCCCAGCACAAAGTTGTATCAGAAGCTGTACGACATGGATTTGATTTCCGACAGTTTCGGGCATGAGTACAACAGCAACCCGAATTACGCGTTTTCGGCGATCGGCGGGGATACGCGCGATCCGGACCGCATGCTGGCGGTGATCCAGGAGGAAGCGAAAGGCATGCTGGCTTCGGGTTTCCGCGAGGAAGATTTTGAACGGGCGCGGAAGAAAAAAATCGGCGGCTACCTGCGTATGCTTAACTCTCCGGAAAATATCGCCCACGAGTTTACGCGCTACCGGTTCCGGGGCAGCGACCTGTTTGCGGTGCTGCCGATGTACGAATCGCTGACGCTGGAAGAAGTGAACACCCGGCTGCGCGAGCACTTGAACTGGGAGCAGATGGCCGTGTCGGTCGTGGTGAGCCCGTAACATGAACGCAGAGCATGGGATTGGAAAAAACATCGCGGACATGACTGTCCTCATTACCGGGGCAAGCCGGGGGATCGGCGCGGATACGGCGCTGCGGTTTGCGGCGGTGGGCATGAACGTGGTTATTCACTATATGAACTCGCTTGAAGCGGCCAACGAGGTGGCCCGCAGGTGTCTGGAGGTAGGCGGCAAAGCTTATACGGTGGCTGCGGATCTGCGCAGCAAAGAGCAGATTTTGCGCATGAAGGAACGGCTGGATCATTACGGGCTTCATCCGGACATTCTCGTGAACAATGCGGGGATATCCCATTACGGAATGCTTTCGGACGTGACCGAAACGGAATGGGACGATGTCATGAACGTCAATTTAAAAAACGTCTTTATGTGCAGCCAGCTGTTCATGCCGTATATGATCCAGCAGCGTTTCGGGCGGATTATCAACGTATCCTCCGTATGGGGCATTTCCGGGGGCTCCTGCGAGACGGTTTATTCCGCCGCCAAAGGCGGGGTCAACGCTTTTACGAAGGCGCTGGCCAAGGAGCTTGCTCCTTCCGGAGTGACGGTAAACGCTGTGGCCCCGGGAGCCGTTCGGACCGATATGATGGAACGTTTTGACGAAGGGGAACTGAAGCAACTGGAGGAAGAAATTCCTGCGGGACGGCTCGCCTCACCGCAGGAAATTTCTTCGCTCATTTATTTTCTCGCCCTGCCGGAATCGGGCTACATCACCGGTCAAATCATCAGCCCCAACGGCGGCTGGATTACCTGAATATTTCCGGTCAGGTCCCGCGAGGCTTTTGTTTTGCCGGCCATGAGCGCATAAAACCCGCGCAAACTTCACATATTACGACTGTTGATTTTAAATCGCCAAGCGAAGGAGGATTTAAGGATGTCAACAGTACTCAAAAATTTTGATACATGGAAGAAATTTTTGGGCGACCGTGTGGAGCATGCGGAAAAAGCGGGGTTCAGCGAAGAAGCGATCGCCAACCTGGCTTATGAAATCGGCGGATTTCTCGAAGACAAGGTCGATCCGCAGAACGATTCCAACCGGGTACTCAAAGAAATCTGGGAAGTAGGCAGCGAAGACGAGCGTAAAACGATCGCTCGCCTGATGGTAAAGCTGGCGAAGAAAAACTCATAATTTTTGCTGAAAAGCTCCCGTGTTATGGGAGCTTTTCAGCCATTTTCCGCCAGTGGCTTGCCTTTCATTTTCATTTTATATATCATAAAACACATATGATTATTTCAGGCTAAGGAAAGGGTACTAAACTTTTTGAAGCCGTAAGAAGGATTAAAGGTTGATTTTGTCGAAAATGGGTGAGTAGGATAGAGAAGGTGTCTTCAGATGGAACAAAAACAATGGTATTTGGAGTACAAAATACATAAAAACCGCCCAGGACTTTTGGGGGATATCGCCTCGATGCTGGGGATGCTGGAAATCAACATTTTGACGATCAACGGCGTCGAAGGCAAAACCAGGGGATTGCTGCTGGAAAGCGATGACGACGGAAAAATCGACCAGGTCAGCAAAATGCTCGGCAAGGTGGATAGCATCACCGTTACGGCGCTGCGTTGTCCGCGGCTTGTCGATCTGCTGGCCGTAAGGCATGGAAGATACATCGACCGCGATTCCGACGATAAGAAGACATTTCGCTTTACGCGCGACGAACTCGGGATTCTGGTGGATTTTCTCGGCGAAATTTTCAAGCGGGAAGGCCATCAGGTGATCGGACTTCGGGGCATGCCGCGCGTCGGCAAGACGGAATCGATTATCGCCGGCAGCGTATGCTCGATGAAGCGGTGGACATTTGTGTCCTCCACACTGCTGCGCCAAACGGTGCGGAGCCAGCTGTCGGAGGATGAAATGAATCCGCACAATGTGTTTATCATCGACGGCATTATTAGTACGCTGCGCTCGAACGAGAAACATCATCAATTGCTCCAGGAACTGATGTCCATGCCTTCCACGAAGGTGATCGAGCATCCGGATGTTTTCGTCAAAGAATCCGAATACAGTTATGACAATTTTGATATTATTATCGAATTGCGTAACAATCCGGAGGAGCAAATCGTTTATGATACGTTTACGACGATTTACACGGACGATGTGTAATTCGATAAGCATAACCCATAAAAACAGGAGGTGATGGTCATGTCGGAATTGGGTCAGAAGTTAAAGGAAGCCCGCCTTGCCAAAGGCTTGTCATTGGATGACATACAGGAAATGACGAAAATTCGCAAACGATATCTGGAAGCCATCGAGTCGGGGGATTATAAAGTGCTTCCAGGAAGTTTCTACGTTAGGGCTTTTATCAAGACGTATGCCGAAACGGTCGGCGTGGATGCGGATGAACTGCTTGCCGAGCATCGGCAGAACGTACCGGATGAAGCGCCGGAGCAGACGATGGAACCCGTGATTCAGAAGCGCCGCAGCCGCCAGCATGCCGAGCGCAACTCGAAGTGGCTCTCCACCACGTTGATGTGGTCTTTTGCCGTGCTGATCCTGATCGTCATTTACTTGTATTTTACGGTTTGGGGGAATACGAATCAGTCGGCCGGAGAGAAGCCGGACCCGACGCCGGTAACGCCGGCCACGCAACAAGGGGGCGGGGCGCAAAACGGATCCGGTAATGGAAGCAAGGACGGACAAACCGGCACCGGAAACAATCAACCCGGTACGGGCAATGCCGTGAACGGCGGCGGCAATACGGGGAATGCCGGGACAGGGACCAATACCGGAACGGGAACCAATACCGGCACTGACACGGGCACTAATGCTGGAACGGGTACCGACAACACCGGCGGAACAAACGCTCCGCAAGACATCGCAGTCGTTCCCGACGGCAAAGAGGGCAGTGCCACGAAGTTCAAGGTGCAAAATGCCGGCGGTCAGCCGGTGCAGGTCGTGATTACGGCCTCCGGCGAAAGTTGGGTCGAGGTTCGCAAAGGCAGCAGAAACGGCGATAAGCTTTACTTTGGCAAAACGTCCGATGGCGATGTGCTGGAGTATGATATCGTGCCGGAGGGCTTGTATATTGTGTCGGGCGCTTCCAACAAGACGGTTATTACGGTGGCCGGGCAAACGGTGGATGACGGCAAAACAACTTCCAAAATCTTCCTCAGCCTGGATGACGGCACGGGTACGGATGGCGCTGCGACAGGCGATACCGGGCTAGGCGGCAACGTATCCGGAAACAATGCGGAAACCGGAAACGCAACAAACGGGCAGTAGGGAGCGGCTTTATCGCTTGGGCTTACAAAAGACGGGATTTGGACCTGGCAAGGTTTGAATCGCGTCTTTTTGCATATTTTGACCGGCGGCAATGGTTTGGAAATAGCTTAGAAACAGCTTGGAAACAGCTTGGAAATTGGCGGGTTGGCTCGACTTCGGGAAAACTTTTACATATAATGATGAATAGAAGAAAGAAATGGGAACCAGAAAGGAATGTGAAGTATGGCTTCAGAAAGTTCATTTGATATCGTCTCGAAAATGGACATGCAGGAATTAAACAATGCGATCGATCAGACGGAACGGGAGATCGCCAGCCGCTTTGATTTTAAAGGAAGCAAAAGCGAACTAAAGCTGGAAAAGGACGTGCTGGTGATCGCGGCGGACGATGAATACAAGCTTGGTGCCGTGATCGACATTCTGCAATCCAAAATGATCAAGCGCGGACTGCCGATCAAAAACTTGGATTACGGCAAAGTGGAACCCGCTTCGATGGGCACGGTGCGTCAGCGCATCAGCTTGAAGCAAGGCATCGACCAGGAGAACGCGAAGAAAATCAACGTGCTGATCCGCGACTCCAAGCTGAAGGTCAAAAGCCAAATCCAGGGTGATCAAATCCGCGTCACCGGAAAAAGCAGGGATGATTTGCAGCAAATCATGCAGCTGCTGCGAAAAGCCGATTTGTCGCTCGATTTGCAGTTTACGAACTTTAAATGACTTCGGAACGGTCTCCTGCAGCGCCTCCCGCGCCTGCTTGAGACCCTTTTCATATTTTTGACAGCCGCCTTTTCCGAATATTATACTTGTATAGGTTGTTTTATCCATGAACATGGTTTGATTACGGCTTGAAACTGATGGGGGAAATCGTCATGACTGAAAAGGTGAAAATCGTTACGCTTGGCTGCGAGAAAAACTTGGTCGACTCCGAAATCATGTCGGGGCTGATCGACCGGCGTGGCTATTCCTTAGTGGACGACCGCGAAGACGCCACGGTCATCATCGTCAATACGTGCGGATTTATCGATGCCGCCAAAGCAGAGTCGGTGAATACGATTCTGGAGCTGGCCGAGCTTAAGGAAAGCGGAAGATTGAAGGCGCTGATCGTGTCGGGATGCCTGACACAACGGTATAAGCAAGCGTTGATGGAGGAAATGCCGGAGATCGACGGAATCGTTGGAACGGGCGATTTCCATAACATCACGCAGATCGTCGATGAGGCGGTGAAGGGGAAAAAGCCGGTGTATGTTGGCAATCCGGTATTCAACTACGAGCAGGCGCTGCCGCGGAAGCTGACTACGGCCCGTTATACGTCGTATGTGAAAATCGCCGAAGGCTGCGACAACAACTGCACCTTCTGCAGCATCCCGCTCATGCGGGGGAAATTCCGCAGCCGTTCCATCGAATCGGTCGTGGAGGAAGTGAGAGGTTTGGCCGTGCAAGGGGTCAAGGAATTCAGCCTGATCGCCCAGGATTCCACCAATTACGGGACCGATTTGTACGGAACCTACAAACTGCCGGAGCTGCTCGATCGCGTCAGCAGGGTGGACGGTGTGGAGTGGGTTCGGCTGCATTACGCGTATCCGGGCTTTTTTACGGATGAATTGATCGACATGATCGCGTCCAATCCGAAAATTTGCAAATACGTGGATATGCCGCTCCAGCATAGCGAGGACGCGATCCTGAAAAGAATGCGGCGCCCCGGACGCAACCGGGATATCCGCGAGCTGGTCGCCAAAATCCGCTCCCGCATCCCGGACGTTTCGTTGCGCACGTCGCTGATCGTGGGATTCCCAGGGGAAACCGAGGAAGACTTCGAGCGGTTATGCGATTTCGTCCGGGAGATTAAGTTCGACCGGCTTGGCGTGTTTACATACTCGCAGGAGGAGGATACGCCGGCTTCGCGGCTTCCAGATCAGGTTGCCGAGGATGTCAAGGAATGGCGGGCCAACACGCTGATGGAAATCCAGCGCACCGTGGCGAACGAAAACAGCGGCAAATACATCGGCAAGGTGCTGGATGTGCTTGTGGAGCGCTACGATGGACGGAGCGACGTTTATGTGGGGCGTTCGCAATTTGATGCCCCGGAAATCGACGGGGAAGTATTCGTGACGAACTGCTCCGCGAATATCGGCGATATCGCTAAAGTGCGGATTACGCATGCTTTTGAATATGATTTAACCGGGGAGGCTATCCTGTGAATTTGCCCAACCGCATTACACTGACACGTATTTTTATGATTCCGGTGATGCTGCTTTTTTTGCTGTTGGATGCGGGCTGGTTATCCTATGAGCTCGTAGTGGGCGCATACACACTGCCGGTCCATCAGTTGATTGCCGCGGTGCTGTTCATCGTCGCCGCCAGCACGGACGGAATCGACGGATACATCGCCCGGAAATACAATCTGGTGACGAATCTGGGCAAACTGCTCGACCCGCTTGCCGACAAACTGCTGGTGAGTACCGTGCTGATCGGGCTTGTGTCACTTGGATTATGCAACGCCTGGATCGCCGTCATCATCATTGCACGCGAATTTGCGGTAACCGGCCTGCGGGAGGTCGCGCTGCTTGAAGGCTCCGTAATCGCGGCCAGCAAGTGGGGCAAAGCGAAAACGATCACGCAGATCATCGCGATTACCGCGCTGCTGCTGAACAATTTCCCGTTTGCCTGGCTGAACATCCCGTTTGACGACATCGCGATCTGGCTGGCGGCGATCATTACGATTTATTCCGGCATCGACTATTTCGTCAAAAATAAAAATGTGCTTTCTTTTTCGAAAATGTAGTGCCTTGAGTGCAATGCTTTGGATGCGATACTCTGAGTGCGATGTTTTGAAGCGAGGAATTTAAGGCTCAGGCAGAGGCTTGTTTTGGATTGCCGGAAGGAGACGTGAAAGCAAATGAAAGCGGAAATTATCGCAGTGGGGACAGAGCTGCTGCTCGGGCAAATTGTAAACACCAATGCGCAATATCTATCCCAGGAGCTGGCCGCGCTTGGGATTGACGTTTATTTTCAGACGGTGGTCGGCGACAATCGGAAGCGGTTTGCCCAAGCGGTGGAGACGGCGGCCGCCCGCGCCGATTTGCTGATTTTTACCGGGGGGCTTGGGCCAACGCAGGACGATTTGACCAAAGAGGCGCTGGCCGAGGTGCTTGGCCGGTCGCTGCATATCGATTCGGAAGCGATGGCGAATATCGACCGCTTTTTCAAGGACAGGGGCGTGCCGATGACGGAAAACAACCGCCGTCAGGCGCTGGCGATTGACGGCGGGACGCCGCTTCCTAACGAAACCGGGCTGGCGGTTGGGGATGCGCTTGAAGCTGGCGGCAAGTTTTATATCGTTTTGCCCGGCCCGCCGAAGGAAATGAAGCCGATGTTCGAGCGCCAGGCGAAGCCGTGGATCTTGAAGCATGCGTTGTCCGAGGAAATGCCGATCTATTCAAAAATGCTCAAATTTGCCGGGATCGGCGAATCGGCGCTGGAGACGAAGCTGCTCGATTTGATCAAGGAACAGTCGGACCCGACCGTGGCCCCTTATGCTAAGGAAGGCGAGGTTACGATCCGCGTTTCCACCAAGGCGGCGAGCGAACGGGAAGCGATGGAGAAGCTGGATGCCATGGAGCAGGAAATCGCTTCCCGCTTGCCGGAGCATCTGTACGCGAACGTCGATGTGCCGATCGAGCAGAAGATTTTGGAGCTGATGGTGAAGCGCGGGCTGACGCTCAGCGCGGCCGAGAGCTGCACCGGCGGGCTGCTGATGGAAATGATCACCGCGATTCCGGGAAGCTCGGCCGTTTTTCTGGGCGGAATCGTTTGCTATTCCAACGCGATGAAGGAGAAGCTGCTGAACGTTCCGCATGAACTGCTCGAAGGCGCTGACGCCCCCGGCGCCGTCAGCGCGGAAACGGCGCGGGTGCTGGCCGAGCAGGTGCGGCTGACCGCCGATACCGACTTCGGCTTGTCGATCACCGGCGTCGCCGGCCCCGGCGCTTCCGAGCGCAAGCCCGCCGGGCTCGTCTATATCGCGATCTCCCGCCGCGGCGGGGATACGGCCGTATACGAGCTGAATCTCAAAGGCAACCGCGAAGCCGTCCGCATGCGCTCGGCCAAAACGATCTTATATCGGTTGTGGAGAGCACTGATGGAGCCGTAAGCTTAGTGCTTGTAATGTTCTGATTGGAATTATCCAATAGAATTGGAAGTTTATTAGCAAATGCGGCGGTGTGATTGGATATTTCCAATAGATTGGGTTCGGTAAGGCGCAAACGGGCGATTTGAGCGAGATCTATTGGATTTTTTCCAATGAGTGCTCAAAATGGCGAGCGAATTCCGACAATCTGTTGGATTTTTCCAATGAGAGGTGAAGAAACGACCGGATTGTAGGAGCACTGCCGTATGGCGTGCGTCGCCACTGTCTACTGAGTATACTTCTTGCACTTTTCGGCCGCTTGGCATATAATCAAGACACGGAAGAACCGTAGCAAACGAACAGTTGTGCTGCGGTTCTTTTTTTGTTTGGAAATTTGTTTGGGAGGAGGAGTGAATTTGTGCATTTTGGCGAACGATGGATCGATGCCATGTTGTGTCTAATCAGTTGACTAGCTAAAG
Source organism: Paenibacillus macerans (assembly GCF_023715465.1). Classification (GTDB taxonomy): domain Bacteria; phylum Bacillota; class Bacilli; order Paenibacillales; family Paenibacillaceae; genus Fontibacillus; species Fontibacillus macerans_A. Next base: position 499,788 of record NZ_JAMBOE010000002.1, on the reverse strand, counting down.
CCCTGCACCAAAGTAGAGCGAATCCCGCAGGGAGAGCGCTGCAAGCAGAAAAGTTACTGAAGCAGCACCAAGTTAGGTATAAACAAGCTAAAGCCCTACACCAAAGTAAAGCGAATCCCGAAGGGAGAGCGGGGACAGCACGAACGTTGCAGAAAAAACAGCCTACGTAGCAGTCCACCCTCGCAGGAGCGCCAAAAGCAGAGCGTGCCCGAAGGGCGACAAGCGGCTGTTTTCCCCATAGTTACCCGGGAGCATACGAAAGCAGCAGTGCCTGCAGCGTGTTTCCAGGTAGCCCAGGAACACCCTAAGTAAGACGTACCCCGAAGGGGAGAAAAGCGTTCCAAGCACGAAGTAAGCAAATCCCGCAGGGAGAGCGTCAAGGGAGCGCCTCAGCCCCTCCCACGTTAGTCCCATTTGCGGGAATCCAAAGGGCAGCAGGCCCTTGGGGCCCTCCCTTACGGTAAGGGAGGGTTTGGGAGGGATGAGATCGGGTTGAGAAAAATAGCGAATATATGTTCGAAAAAGTGCTTGGCAAACATTCCAAAACAAGGTACAATTAAAGACGTTGGAAGTATGGTGTTATTATCTCATTTAAGGATGTGAGCTGATTGTCAGATCGTAAAGCTGCGCTGGAAATGGCGCTTCGGCAAATAGAAAAACAATTCGGTAAAGGTTCGATCATGAAGCTGGGCGAATCGACGCATATGCAAGTGGAGATCGTCCCGAGCGGATCGATCGCTTTGGATATCGCTTTGGGCACCGGGGGATTGCCTCGCGGCCGTATTATTGAGGTTTACGGACCGGAGTCTTCGGGTAAGACAACGGTAGCGCTGCACGCGATTGCGGAAGTTCAGAGAATCGGCGGACAAGCCGCATTTATCGATGCGGAGCATGCACTGGACCCATCCTATGCGGGCAAGCTTGGCGTAAACATCGACGAGTTGCTTTTGTCCCAGCCGGATACGGGCGAACAAGCGTTGGAAATCGCCGAAGCGCTCGTGCGTAGCGGCGCTGTTGACATCATCGTCATCGACTCCGTAGCCGCGCTTGTGCCTAAGGCGGAAATTGAAGGCGAGATGGGGGATTCCCATGTCGGTTTGCAAGCTCGCCTGATGTCTCAGGCGCTGCGGAAGCTGTCTGGGGCGATCAGCAAATCGAAAACGATCGCGATCTTCATTAACCAGCTTCGTGAAAAAGTTGGTGTGATGTTCGGGAATCCGGAGACAACGCCGGGTGGACGGGCCTTGAAATTCTATTCGACGATCCGTCTGGACGTTCGCCGCATAGAAACGATTAAGATGGGTAACGACATGGTCGGGAACCGGACACGGGTTAAGGTCGTGAAGAATAAAGTCGCTCCACCGTTCAAACAAGCTGAAATCGACATTATGTACGGTGAAGGTATTTCCAAAGAGGGCAGCATCATCGACATCGGCGTGGAGTTGGATATCGTGGATAAGAGCGGCGCCTGGTATTCGTTCGCCGGCGAACGCCTCGGTCAGGGCCGGGAGAACGCAAAGCAGTTCTTGAAAGAGCATCCGGAAATCTCCAATACGATTGAACTAAAAATCCGGGAATCGAGCAATTTGACCACTTCAGTCGCTCCTGCATCACCAAGCGAACAGGAAATGGAACTCCAAGAGGAGCAAGCGCTTTTCGGAGATGAATAAGGCAGTAGCCATGAAGCGCTCTGACCCCGCGGTAATTAACCGGGGCAGGGCGCTTTTGCAGTTTAGGGCGGTCGGCCAATTAGCGGTAAGAATAGAGCTAAAATAAAGGTCGCCATCCTGAACTTTTGCGGCGTTTTATTCAGAAGAGGAAATATGTTGGCTCAAAACCGAAAACGGCGCTTAAAAGAGGGGTTACAGGAACGATGAACCGCCGGCTTTCAAAATAGCGGTACTTTATGTGCTTATGATCCGGAGTCAGGCATGTTCATCCTCATTAGCGGCATTTTTTGTCCTTATTTTCCTGTGAATGGCCCAGAACCTGGGCATTTCCTTTCGATTCGAGAAAATAACGGCATAATTTACCTCTATATCTCACAGATGGATGGATATCGCCGGAATAACGCCATTTTTTGCCCTTAAGTTTTTCGCTAGGGTTTCTCGGAAAGCTTGGTTTTGCTATTGCGGGACAACCAGATTGCTAGTTAAAAGTGACATTATATTATACAGGAAAAACTGAATCTACACTTGGTACCGGTGACCGGGTGTGGCACAGGAGGGACGCAGTTTGAGTCAGTGGGGGAAAAGCCGTGGAAAAGATCAAAGCGGCGAACACGATATCATAGACATATCCGATGAGGCGTTCTGGGAGGAAAGAATGCGGACGCCTGAGCGGGAGAAATCCCACCAAGTGGAGAAATCCCACCAAGAGGAGGATTCCGGCCAAGCGGAAAAATCCGGGTTATCCGCTTTTCCGGAAGACGGGGAGTTGGCCATTACTTCGGTGCAGATGCTGAAGCGGCCGAAACATCGGTACCGGATTGTTTTTGGAACGTACGCGTTTGAGGTTCATGAGGATGTCATGATCAAATACCGGATGATCAAAGGGGCGGTCTTTACCAAAGCGGAGCTGGAGGAGATCGTTTCGGCGGATGAGCGGCAGCGGAGCTACGCCGACGCTCTTTCGTATTTGAGCCGGAAGCCGCGGACCGCGTACGAAATCTCCATGCGTTTAAAGGAAAAAGGGTGGGGAGAAGAAACGGTAAACGATGTTATCCAGCGCCTGCACACCGAGGGTTACCTCAATGACGCCGCATATGCGCAGGAATGGGCTTCTCAGCGGGTGAAACTCCGGGGGAAGGGGAAATTATGGGTGCGTCACGAACTGCGCCAGAAAGGGGTCTCCAAGCCTCTGATCGAGGAGGCGTTGGGCGAAGTAAGCGAAGACGATGAATTCGCCAGCGCCCTGCTGCTGGGGGCCAAGAAATGGCGCGGCACTTCGGGCGAACCGTTAGATAAAAAGCGCAAGACGGGAGCTTTTTTGCAGCGCAGAGGTTTTTCCGGAAAAATCGTTGCAAAAGTACTGCAGGAACTCAGCCGCGAAGACGGGATGAACGCTGAAGACGAGTGGTACGAAGAATAGCGGGCCGAGGCCGGAACGAGAGGGAACTGTTGTCATTTGCTTGACAATTTCTTTCATCAAATAATAAAATGAACATGAATCCATCTCGCTGAAGTCCTCTTTTACCTTCCAAAATTATGGACTCCGAATGTGATTCTGTTCTCCAATCATGAGGCCAATACTTCCGTATTTACCGCGGAACCATCATGCATAAGCATGAACAGCTGAACTGAATGGGCGTGTCATGTATTCTTAGTACGAATGATGAATGTGAAAAGTAACTAACAACTGCAAACATCCCAAGGAATGCCTTGGAGGAAACAACGGGGAGGTGAACAGATGAATCCTGTAATCTGGATCGTTCTCGTTGCAGCCGCTTTATTCTTTGGGTTCGTGATCGGATATTTTATTCGCAAATCTCTTGCAGAAGCTAAAATTTCCAGTGCGGAACACGCTGCAAGCCAAATCTTGGAAAATGCAAGGAAGGAAGCAGAGGCACTGAAAAAGGAAACGGTTCTGGAAGCAAAAGATGAAGTCCATAAGCTAAGAACCGAAGCTGATAAAGACATTCGTGAACGTCGGAATGAAATTCAACGACAAGAAAGACGATTGTTGCAAAAAGAAGAGTCGCTGGATAAAAAATTAGAATCACTTGAACGTAAAGAAGAGCAAGTGGTCAGCAAGGAGAAACGGATCGAAGAAACGCAGCAGCAAATCGAGCTGATTTACAAAAATCAGGTTCAAGAATTGGAACGCATCTCCAATTTGACGATGGAAGATGCCCGCACGATTATTTTGAACAACGTTGAGCAGGAAGTCCGCCATGAAACGGCGCAGTTGATCAAAGACATCGAACAGCAGGCGAAAGAGGAAGCGGACAAGAAATCCCGCGAAATCATTACGCTGGCCATTCAACGCTGCGCTGCCGACCATGTGGCGGAAACGACGGTGTCCGTCGTAACCCTGCCGAACGAAGAGATGAAGGGACGGATTATCGGGCGCGAAGGCCGTAATATTCGTGCGCTCGAAACGTTAACGGGCATTGATCTCATTATCGATGATACGCCGGAAGCGGTTATTCTGTCGGGCTTTGACCCGATCCGCCGCGAAATTGCCCGCACCGCGCTGGAGAAACTGGTGGCGGACGGACGTATTCATCCGGCGCGCATCGAAGAGATGGTCGAGAAATCGCGCCGGGAAGTGGACGAACGCATTCGCGAATATGGCGAACAGGCTACCTTCGAGGTGGGCGTGCATGCTCTCCATCCCGACTTGATCAAAATTCTGGGACGTCTCAAGTTCCGGACAAGCTACGGTCAAAACGTGCTGAAGCATTCGATGGAGGTTGCGTACCTGGCCGGATTGATGGCCGGAGAACTCGGCGAAGATATCGCACTGGCCAAACGTGCAGGCTTGTTGCATGATATAGGTAAAGCGCTTGATCATGAAGTGGAAGGATCTCATGTCGAAATCGGCGTGGAACTGGCTAAGAAATACAAGGAACATCCGGTGGTCATCAACAGTATTGCCTCTCACCACGGCGATTGTGAAGCGACTTCCGTCATCGCCATGCTGGTTGGCGCTGCGGACGCATTGTCGGCGGCAAGACCGGGGGCGCGGCGCGAGACGCTGGAAACGTACATTCGCCGTCTGGAGAAGCTCGAAGAAATTTCCGAGTCGTTCGAAGGCGTCGAGAAATCGTTTGCCATTCAGGCGGGCCGCGAGGTGCGCGTGATGGTGCAGCCGGATAAAATCGACGATGCGGAAGCATTCCGCTTGGCGAGAGACATTACCAAGAAGATTGAAAGTGAACTGGATTATCCGGGTCATATCAAAGTTACCGTCATCCGCGAAACGCGGGCGGTTGAATACGCCAAGTAAAGGATATGCTGAAAAGTGGCCCCCTGGGGGGCCGCTTTTTCATTGATTGACGGCGCTGCTTACGTTGCGGCAGTCATGTTTGAGGAGGGAGCATCATTAAAGTTCTGTTTATTGGAGACATCGTAGGGAACACGGGGCGTAAAGCGTTAAAGGCCACGCTGCCTCATCTGAAGTCGAAGTACAATCCGCACATCATCATCGCTAATGGCGAAAACGCGGCGGCCGGGCGGGGGATTAACGCCAACATCGCCAAGGAATTTTTTGAGCAGGGCATTCACGGATTAACGATGGGCAACCATACGTGGGACAATAAAGAGATTTTCGATTTTCTAGACGATGAACCGCGGATGGTGCGTCCGGCCAATTATCCACCGGGCACACCGGGCCGGGGTTCGATGGTCGTCAAGGGGGGCGGAAAAGAGCTGGCGGTCGTAAACCTGATGGGCCGCACGTTTTTGCCGCCGCTGGATGATCCATTCCGCAAGGCGGACGAAATCATCGGCCAGCTGTCCAAGAAGCACAAATGCATTCTGGTCGATTTCCACGCCGAAGCCACCTCGGAAAAAATCGCCATGGGCTGGTATTTGGATGGCCGCGCTTCTTTGGTGGTCGGCACGCACACGCATGTGCAAAGCAATGACGACACGATTTTGCCGCAAGGCACCGCTTATTTGACGGACGCCGGCATGGTCGGCTCCCGGGAAGGGATTCTCGGCATGGAGCGGACGGCCGTCCTGCGCAAATTCACGACCCAACTGCCGGTCCGGTTTCAAGTATGTGAAGGCAAATGGCATTTTCATGCCGTGTTCGTGGAACTGGATGAAGCGACCGGCCGGGCGCGCAAAATCGAAAAAATCCGTCTGCTCGAAGACGAGTGGCGTATGGACTGAAGCTGGCGAACCAAGGCCTCCCAAAGTACAACAAGGGAAAAAGAAGGAATTATTTGAGCTCTCACGAATATCTTCTAAGTAGTGGACTCAACCGATTATTCCCAGGGAGGTACTTGACCATGGAAGTATTAAAAGTTTCAGCAAAATCCAACCCCAACTCCGTTGCCGGGGCGTTAGCTGGAGTTCTTAGAGAACGCGGCGCTGCTGAACTTCAAGCCATTGGGGCTGGTGCACTTAACCAAGCCATTAAAGCTGTAGCGATCGCCCGGGGATTTGTCGCGCCAAGCGGGGTAGACCTCATTTGTATTCCGGCATTTACCGACATCGTTATCGATGGTGAGGATCGTACCGCCATTAAACTTATCGTAGAACCCAGATAATATGTTATTTCCGGCATGATGCCTGTTTACGACGTAACCCGACGTAGACAGGTTTTTTTGTTATTTTCAAACCGAATAGGAGGGGCCATTTTGAAGTATCCTGTAATTGATTTTCATTGCGATGCTTTAAGCAAAATGCTGCTTGACCCGGCGCTTGATTTTACCCGCGATGAACGGCTGGATGTCAATTTGCAGCGCATGAAAGCCGGGGGCGTTGCCCTGCAGTGCTTTGCGATTTTTCTTTCCGAACGTTTGGGAGCTCCGAAAATGGAGTATGTTCTGGGACAGCTTGACCTGTTTCGGCAAAAGGTAAAAAGCCTCGGCGTGGCCGAGATCCGTACGGTGGAAGACCTTGAGGAGCTGGAGCGGAAGGGGGGACCCGGCGGCCTGCTGTCGCTGGAAGGGGCCGACGGACTGGAAGGCAACCTGCATTATTTGCGAATATGCTATGAACGGGGGGTTCGTTTTCTCGGCATTACATGGAATCATGCCAATTGGGCGGCTGACGGCATTATGGAACCAAGAGGGCATGGATTTACGCCGCAAGGGCTGGAATTGGTCAAGGCCTGTCAGGAGCTTGGAATCATCCTCGACGTATCGCATTTATCGGTCAAAGGGTTTTGGGAGCTGGCGGAGCTGGCCGATCGGGCGGGAAAACCTTTTATCGCTTCGCATTCAAATGCTTATAGCGTCTGCGGACATGCCCGGAATTTGCGCGACGACCAGATCAAGGAGATCGTTCGGCTCGGCGGACGGATCGGAATCACTTTTGTTCCCTGGTTCGTCAAAGAGGGACGGAACGTTTCGAGCCGGGACATTTTGCCGCATCTGGACCGGATTTGCTCGCTTGGGGGAGCGAAAACAATCATGTTCGGCTCCGACTTCGACGGCATCGAATCGCATTTGAGCGATTTGCGGCATGCGGGACATTACGCCAAATGGCAGGAAACTTTGCTGAAATATTACCCGGAGGAGCTTGTCCGCGGATGGTTGTACGGCCATGCGGCCGCGTTCCTGCGGGCCTGGCTGCCTCACAATGAGAAAGCGCTTTAATTAATCCAATTACGAGAACGAATTGATCGAAAACTACTATACGAAAATGGTGAGAAAACGCTTGCTTTTTGTCCGCCTGAGACATAAAATTGACATGACTCTGAAACAGAATGTTCACAAAGTGTGAGGCCGATAGTGAGTTCTCGCACGTCTACATTCTAGAGGTATTATTTATAATCTTAGTTTGCATTGCGATACGATTAAAGGGGTGGGCGATCTTGATTAGTCAATTGTCTTGGAAGATCGGTGGACAGCAAGGCGAAGGGGTTGAAAGTACGGACCGGATTTTTTCGACGGCCTTAAACCGGCTGGGTTATTACTTGTATGGGTACCGGCACTTTTCATCCCGTATTAAAGGCGGACATACAAACAACAAAATCCGGATCAGTACCAAGCCGATTCGTGCGATTTCCGACGACTTGGACATCTTAGTCGCTTTTGACCAGGAAAGTATCGATCTGAATGCCAAAGAACTGCGCAGCGGCGGGGTTATCGTAGCCGATGCCAAATTTAATCCTACCGTTCCCGAAGGCGTGAATGCCAGATTGTTTCCGGTTCCGATTTCGAGCATTGCCGAAGAACTCGGAACTTCGCTGATGAAAAATATGGTGGCCTCCGGCGCATCCTGGGCGCTGCTCGGACTTCCGCTTGAGGTGTTTAATAAAGCCGTGGAGGAAGAGTTCGGGCGCAAAGGTCCGGCCATTGTCGAAAAAAATATCGAAGCGGTTAAGCGGGGCGCGGACTATGTGCTTGAGCTGGCCGGCGGTCCTTTGGAGGAATTTAAGCTGGAGCCGGCCGACGGCAAACAGAAGCTGTTTATGATCGGCAACGATGCGATCGGCCTTGGCGCCGTCGCCGCAGGATGCCGGATCATGAGCGCGTACCCGATTACGCCTGCTTCCGAAATCATGGAATATTTAATCAAGAAATTGCCGAAATTCGGTGGAACCGTCATTCAAACGGAAGACGAAATTGCGGCGATTACGATGGCGATCGGCGCCAGCTATGGCGGCGTTCGTACGATGACGGCTTCGGCCGGACCGGGCTTGTCTCTCATGATGGAAGCGATCGGTCTCGCCGGCATGACGGAAACGCCGGTCGTTATCGTCGATACGCAGCGCGGCGGTCCAAGTACGGGCCTGCCGACGAAGCAGGAGCAAAGCGATATCAACGCGCTGATTTACGGCACGCACGGCGAAATTCCCAAAATCGTGCTTGCGCCAAGCTCCATTGAGGAGTGCTTCTACGATACTGTTCAGGCATTTAACCTGGCCGACAAATATCAAGTTCCGGTTATCTTGGCCACGGACCTGCAGCTGTCGCTCGGCAAACAGTCCTGCGAAATGCTGGATTTTGAAAAAGTTACGATCGACCGCGGCTATCTCGTCAAGGATATTCCGGACCGCGAAGATTCGAGCATGTTTAACCGGTACGCCTTCACCGAAAACGGCATTTCGCCGCGGGTTCTGCCCGGCGAGAAAAACGGTATCCACCATGTGACCGGGGTGGAGCACGACGAGGCGGGACGCCCGTCGGAAAGTACGGTCAACCGGAAAAAGATGATGGAGAAGCGGCTGCGCAAGCTGGCAAAGCTGGAAGTGAACGACCCGATTCACCTAGAGGCCCCACACGCCGAACCGGATCTTCTTATCGTCGGCATGGGTTCGACCGGCGGTACGATCGAACAGGCGCGTAAACAGCTTGAAGCTGACGGCATCAAAACGAATCACATGACGGTACGTCTGATGCATCCTTTCCCGACGGAGCTGGTGCTGCCGCAAGTAGCCACAGCGAAAAGAGTCGTCGTTTTGGAAAACAATGCAACAGGGCAGCTGGCCAATCTGATCAAACTGCATGCCGGCCATCACGGCAAAATCGCAAATGTGCTGAAATATGACGGAAATCCGTTCCTTCCTTCGGATGTTTACGAAGAATGCAAGAAGGCAGCCGGAAACAAAGCGCAGGAGGAGTTGGTGAAAAATGGCAACCTTTAAGGAATTCCGCAACAACATTAAACCAAACTGGTGTCCGGGATGCGGGGATTTCTCCATTCAAGCCGCGATCCAGCGCGCCGCAGCGAATGTAGGCCTGGAGCCCGAGAACCTGGCTGTCATTTCGGGGATCGGCTGCTCCGGACGGATCTCCGGTTATATCAATGCATACGGCCTGCATGGGATTCATGGCCGTGCCCTTCCGATTGCGCAGGGCGTCAAATTGGCCAACCGCGATCTCACCGTGATCGCTTCCGGCGGCGACGGCGACGGCTTCGCCATCGGGATGGGACACACGGTGCATGCGATCCGCCGCAATATCAATATCACGTATGTCGTTATGGATAACCAGATTTACGGGTTGACGAAAGGGCAAACCTCCCCGCGCAGCGGCGAAGGCTTCAAGACCAAGAGCACGCCCGAAGGCTCGGTGGAATCGACGTTGTCTCCGCTGGAAATCGCTCTGGCGTCGGGCGCAACGTTTGTCGCTCAGTCCTTCTCCAGCGATTTGAAGCAGTTGACGTCGCTGATCGAGCAGGGCATCCAGCATGAAGGTTTTTCGCTGATCAACGTGTTCAGCCCATGCGTCACCTTTAATAAGGTGAACACGTACGACTGGTTTAAGGAAAACATCATCAACCTCGATACGATTCCGGATTACGATCCGGCGAACCGGGCGATGGCGATGGCAAAGCTGATGGAAACGGGCAGCATGATTACCGGCCTGATTTATCAGAACAAAGAGAAGAAGAGCTACGAAAATCTGGTTCACGGTTTCAAACAAGAGCCGCTTGCTTACCAACAACTTGCTTTATCGGAATCAGAGTTTGACAATCTTGTAGCAGAATTTAGATAATATTGCGAAAGACGTCCTTTTTTGCTGGACGTCTTTTCCTTTTTGGGTGCAATAGGTGTATAATGGGTAACGATGTGAATCGTTATCGACATAGAGAATATACGAGGAGTGTTTGCAAAGATGAGTAAAGCTGTATCTGTCGGCGTATCTGCACGTCATATCCACTTAACCCAGGAGCACATCGAAATTCTGTTTGGCCAAGGTTATCAATTGACCGAATTCAAACCGTTATCCCAACCGGGACAATTTGCCGCCAATGAACAGGTGGCCGTGATCGGGCCGAAAGGGCAATTCGACAAAGTCCGGATTTTGGGACCTGCTCGTCCGGCATCGCAACTGGAAATTTCCCGTACGGATTCCTTCGCGATCGGCGTGAAAGCTCCGGTTCGCGAATCGGGCAACATCGAAGGCACGCCCGGCATCAAAGTTAAAGGGCCGGCCGGGGAAATCGAATTGGACAAGGGTGTCATTGTGGCTGCTCGCCATATTCACTTCCATACCTCGGATGCGGAGAAATGGGGCATTAAAGATAAGCAGCTGCTTAAAGTCCGCTTGGGCGGGGAACGCGGTTTGGTGTTCGAAAATGTGATCGCCCGTGTTTCGGACAACTTTGCGCTCGACATGCACATCGATACCGATGAAGCGAACGCGGCCGGCGCCAAAACGGGAGATACGGCGGAGATCATCGACTAATCGGTTTGCGATACTTATGATAAGATCATAGATAAACCCATGGGAAGGGCTTGCTCCCGGCAGAAGAAATGCCGGGAGCAAGCCCTTGACGTTTATCCAAAGAGTTAGCCTTCAGAGCGTTCGATCGCTACGGCGTGAGCGATGCAAGGAACGCTTTCCCCTTGCTGGTAGGAGAGCGGGGAGAGCAGCGCGCCGGTGGCGACGACGAGAATCCGGTTTAGTTCACCGCGTTTCACCTTGTTCAGCAGATGCCCGTAGGTCACGACGGCCGAGCACGCGCATCCGCTGGCCCCCGCTTGTACCTGCTGCTTTTCGTAATCGTATATCATCATCCCGCAGTCTTTATACGTAGTGTCCTGAATGGGTACGTTATGGCGGTTAAACAGATCGTTGGCGATCGCATAACCGACCTTGGACAGGTCGCCCGTGACAATGAGGTCGTAGTAGGAGGGGGTGATCTCCAAATCCCGCAGATGCGCCTGAATCGTATCGACGGCCGCCGGCGCCATCGCCGCCCCCATATTTAACGGATCGGTAATGCCCATGTCAATCACTTTGCCGATGGTGGCCGCCGTCACCGACGGTCCTGTCCCCTCCAGCGACAGCACGGCCGAACCGGACCCGGTGACGGTAAATTGCGCTGTTGGCGGCTTTTGCGAACCGTACTCTGTCGGATAGCGGAATTGCTTCTCGACGCTGGCGTTATGGCTGCACGTACCGGCCAGCGCGTATTTGGCACCCCCTGCGTTTACGACAAAGGAAGCGAGCGCCAGGCTTTCCATCGAGGTGGAGCAGGCCCCAAACATCCCGACATAAGGGATGCTTAACGTGCGGGCGGCAAAGCTGGTGCTGATGATCTGGTTCATCAAATCGCCGCCAAAATGGAACGAAATCTGCTCTTTCGTTAAGCCGGCATTTTCGATCGCCAGCTTGGCCGACTCCTCCATCAGCGTTTTTTCGGCTTTTTCCCAGCTGTCCTGTCCCAAATACAAGTCGCCGTGGATGATGTCGAAGTCCTCGGCAAGCGGTCCTTGGCCTTCGAACGGGCCGACGACGGTGGCGGTGCTGATGATTTTTGGTTTGTTCTCAAAAACCCAGCTTTGATGTCCCTTCAGCATGTCAATGACCTCCTCCGGCGTAGCCCGGAACGAAGATGGCGTATAAAATCCCGATAACAAACGCCGCTACCGTACCGAACACAATGACCGAACCGGCCAACTGGAACATCCCGGCGCCGACGCCAAGCACCAATCCTTCGGCGCGGTGTTCAATAGCGCAGGAAGCCATTGAGTTAGCAAACCCGGTCACGGGCACGGCGGACCCGGCTCCCGCCCACTGGGCGATCTTGTCGTAGACGCCAAGGCTTGTCAGCAGGACGGACAAAATGACGAGCACGGCCACCATGGGGCTCGCCGCTTCTTTTTCGCTCATTCCGGCAAAATGAATGAAAGCCTGGCGGATGCATTCGCCAAGCAGGCAGATCAGTCCGCCGACCAGAAACGCCCGCACGCAGTTGAGGGCCACCGGGCGCTTCGGTTCATGCGAATTAGCCAGCCGTTGGTATTGCTGCTGCGTCGGCGTCAGCTTTTTGTTTTGTTTCTTGGCCATGTTCCCATACCTCCTTCGTTTACGATGATAAGAGCGGCTTGACGCCTTCGATGACCTTTTGCAGGCGGTTCGAGCAGTCGCCGTACAGTTTTTTGGCTTCGTCCTCCTCCGACGAAAGGGCAAACATCTCCAGATCGGCTTCGCATTTTTTCAGTTCCGCCAGCAATACCGCCTTTTCCTGCGGCTGCGGAACCTTAATCTGATCGTCGTACAAATCGGCGTAAAATTGACCGTAGGCATCGACTTGCCCCAAATTGACATTGTCGAGCGACACGCCGAGCTTTTCCAGTTCGGTGTTCAGCCAGTGCCGGTTCAGCCCGATCGTGGCTAGCGGCTCATCCATAATTTCTCCGTCGATGATGACCGTTTGCGGTTCGGGTTCGGGAGAAACTTTGATGCCCAGATCGGATGGGGTCAGCGGCAGGTATTCCTTTTTAGGCAAGGCGTTGATTTCCCCATCGGGCTCAATAACCGCGAATTCGACCTCCGCAACTTTGAAAATGTTCTTTTTACGCAGTTGGGCCATCAATTCCTCGTTGGTGAGCCTTTCTTTTTTCAAATTATCCTCCATCACCTTGCCGTCTTTGATCAAAACGGTCCCCTTGCTGTCGATCCAATCCCTGGCCTTTTTGCTCTTGATCTGCAGAAATTCGATGCCAAGGGACACGAGAAACCAGACGGCGACGGCAATGATCCCCAAATACCAGTTGGTCCCGATATCGAGGGAGATGTAGGCCGTAATGCTGCCGATGGTGATTCCGGTGATATATTCGAAAAAGGAAAGCTGGGATACCTGCCTTTTCCCGAGCAACCGAGTAAGCAAATATAAAACGACGACAGCCACCAGTGTTCTAACTATGACTTCCAGCCATACCGGCATGCGGATACTCCTTTCAGCTTAACGCTTTTGACAAAAATCGGGTTGAACTAACCCCATTATGCGCGAGCCCAACCACTTTTACTAAATACAAAATATGGAAAAATAAATACCGCATGAAGATTCATTTAGCAGGCAAAATTATGCTGTGTCTCAATGATTTTGTAATTCAAAAGGTGGTGAAAAAACATGACAGTGGCAGCACAAGTCAAAACGACGCTGGCTTCTTTGAAAAGCGCTCAGGCCAACCTTGAGCAATTTGCGCTGAACACGCAAAACCAACAAGCCAAAAACCTGTTCACGGATGCCGCTAAACAAACGCAGCAAATCGTGACTCAAGTGGAAAGCCGCGTAACGCAGCTGGAAAGCGAAGAGCCTCAATATAAAGGGTTCTAAATTGCATTGTCAGAAGGAAGGCCCGTTCTATCATGGAACGGGTCTTCTTCTGGATATCGGAGAGGAACCATGCTATAATTTAGTGTAATGCATTTTTCTAAAATATGAAGAATCGTCCATTGGGACCGCAAATAGATAGAAGGAGTGAGCGGGCATCATGGCTAAAGAATCCAAGGATTACTCGAAGTATTTTGACTTTTCGGACGCCCGGGTCATTTCGGAGGATGAACGGGGCAAGAAAATCAGAATCCGCGGAAGAGATATTCAGATTTTATCCGAACCGAATCACCGAATCGAGAAGCAGCGCGGAAAAGAGAACGTTCAGGTGCTGTACGAAAACGCCGTTCCGGAGGAGCTGAAGGGCCTTGGCACAGGCAAACGATACATTGTTTACACGTTTGGCTGCCAAATGAATGAGCACGACACCGAAACGATCAAGGGATTGCTGGAGCAAATGGGCTACACGCCTACCGAAGACCGCAAGGAAGCGGATATTATCCTCCTGAACACTTGCGCGATCCGCGAGAATGCTGAGGATAAAGTGTTTGGCGAACTGGGCCATCTTAAGGGATTAAAGACGGAGAAGCCCGATTTGCTGCTGGGCGTCTGCGGCTGCATGTCGCAGGAGGAAGGCGTCGTCAACCGCATCCTGCATAAGCATGGTTTCGTTGATATGATTTTCGGTACCCATAATATACACCGTTTGCCGCATCTCATTCAGGAAGCGCTGTTCAGCAAGGAAATGGTCGTCGAGGTTTGGTCCAAAGAAGGCGACATCATTGAAAATCTGCCGAAAAAACGCGAGGGCATGCGCGCATGGGTCAACATTATGTACGGCTGCGACAAGTTCTGCACCTATTGCATCGTGCCGTTTACGCGCGGCAAGGAACGCAGCCGCCGTCCGGAGGATGTGATCGCCGAGGTGCGCGAGCTGGCGCGTCAAGGGTATAAAGAGGTGACCTTGCTCGGGCAGAACGTCAACGCTTACGGCAAGGATTTTACCGATATCAAGTATACGTTTGCTGATTTGATGGAAGATATCCGTAAAATCGATATTCCGCGCGTTCGCTTCACGACGTCGCATCCGCGTGATTTCGATGATGCGCTGATCGATGTGCTGGCGAAAGGCGGCAACCTGGCCGAGCATATTCATTTGCCGGTTCAATCGGGGAGCAGCGAAATCCTGAAGAAAATGAGCCGGAAATATTCGCGGGAGCATTATCTTGAACTCGTTCGCAAAATTAAGGCAAAGATTCCGAACGCCGTGCTGACGACGGATATTATCGTCGGCTTCCCGGGCGAAACGGAGGAGCAATTCCAGGAGACGTTGTCGCTTGTGCGCGAGGTCGGCTACGACTCCGCTTATACGTTTGTCTATTCACCGCGGGAAGGAACGCCGGCGGCCGTCATGGAAGACAACGTGCCGCTCGAAGTGAAGAAGCAGCGGCTGGCGCGGCTGAACGACACCGTAAACGAATTCAGCCGGCGCAGCAACGACGAACTGCGCGGCCAAATCGTGGAGGTGCTTGTGGAAGGCGAAAGCAAAAACAACCCGAACATGCTGTCCGGCCGCACCCGCAGCAACAAGCTCGTCCATTTTGAAGGCGGCCCGGAACTGATCGGCAATTTCGTCGATGTGGAAATTACGGACCCGATGACATGGTTTACCAAAGGGGTCCTTGTATCGCAAACCGCCAAGATGGCATAAGTTCCCGGAAACGGTTAGGAGGTAATCAAAGATGGAGCAGCATACCGAACATACCGATTGTGGAATTCCGAAATTTGACTCCCGCGACCTGGTGATTCGCGGGGACATTATGGGCAAAGCGAAAGAACTGGCCGAGCTGATCGGAACGAGCGAGGAGGTAGAGCAGTTCAAAAAGGCCGAAAAGCTCATTCGAGAGCACGAGCGGGTACAGACGCTGATAAGCACGATCAAGAAGAAGCAAAAAGAAATCGTTGCGTTTGAGACGTTCCAAAACAAGGCGATGGTAGAGAAGATCGAACAAGAAATCGCGGCGCTTCAGGACGAACTCGACGATATTCCGCTGGTGACAGAGTTTCAGCAAAGCCAAAGCGATATAAACTACCTGCTTCAGTTGGTTGTTTCGGTCATCCGCGATACGGTAGCGGGCAAGGTAAACGTAGAGTCGGGCAGTGAACCTGCCGCGGCTTCGGGATACGGGGAATAGGCTGAGTAATGTCGGTGCGGAGGCATGTTCCTCCGCACTTTTTTGAATAGAAAGCGCGTTTGGCCTGATTGAACAAAAGCATCTTCGGAATATTATATATAGAGAGTGTGGTAGGAAATCCATGAGCTGGAATGAGGAAGTTATGCATCTGGATGAGCAGTCGTTCTGGGGGCTATTGGGGCTGCGGCTTATTTCGGCGGACGCAAGCCGCGTGGAGCTGGGCTTAACGGCGGGAACCTCGCATTTGAATGCGATGGGGATTGTGCACGGGGGCGTGTTATCTTCGATGATGGACCAGGCGATGGGCATGTTGGCAGCCACGATCAAAGGACGTATGGGAGTCACGACGCATTTGAACGTCAACTTCCTCAGCCCGATGCGGATCGGCGAGCTTGTTGTTTCGGCGTTTCCGCTGCATGAGACCCATCGGACCATGACGCTCCGTTCCGAGGTCCGGGATGGAGCAGGAACGCTTGGCTGCATTTCGACAGCGACGTTCCGGCTGCCCAAATAAGGGGATGGTGATACGGAATGAATCAAAATGAAAAGCAGAAAAAAACAATTAATGAGGTTAAGAAATATCGCACACCGGACGGCATTCCCGCCGATATCGTGATGTTTACGCTGACGAGGCAGGAACGAAAAGCGTCAACGAAATCGCTGCCCCGTTTCGATCTGAAGGTGATGCTGATCAAGCGCCGCAGTTGGCCTTTTGCCGGAGCCTGGGCGCTGCCCGGGGGCTTTTCGCAGGAGGACGAATCCTTGTATGAAACGGCGCGAAGAGAGCTGAAGGAAGAGACCGGGGTCGACGGGTCGCATTTGGAGTATTTGGGCGAATACAGCACGCCGGGACGAGATCCGCGGGGCTGGATCATCTCCCACGCTTTTTTTGCGCTGGTGGAGGAGTGGGTTTTGGAAAAACGCCAATCCGCCGACGATGCCCAGGAGGTAGGTCTGTTCACCGTACGCGAAGCGCTGGAGGAACTGCAGCTGGCGTTTGATCACCGCGAAATTTTGCAGGACGCCTACAAAAGAATCCAGCAGCAAATGCTGCAGACGACGATCGCCAAACAGTTTCTCCCGCCCCATTTTACACTGGGCGAATTGTATCAAGTCATTCAAACGGTCGTTCCGGATTTTGCCGAGTTGAATTTCATCCGTAAAATCACTTCGACGCGCAGCCGGCAGGGGATTCTGGAGGAAGTGCGCGATGAAAGCGGCAAGCCGATGTTGTCCAACCAGTACTCGCAGCGGCCCGCGCAATTGTACCGGTTTACCGATTATACGCCGCAGTTGTCGATTTACACGTAACTTAAGCATCAATCTTACATAAATCTTTCAACCCGTGCGAAATCAAATAGGAGAGGGGCAGCGACGATGAAAGCTTTGATCGTGATCGATTATACCAACGATTTTGTGGATGGGAGTCTGCCGGTCGGAGATCCGGCGGTGGCGATCGAGCCGGCGGTTTGCCGGCTTACGGAGGAGTTTGCGGGCAGGGGGGATTTTGTTGTGATGGCCGTTGACCTGCATGAACAAGGGGACCCGTGGCATCCGGAAACAAAGCTGTTCCCGCCCCATAATCTCCGCGGTACGGCAGGACGCCAGCTATACGGCAAATTGGCGAAAGTGTATGAGGGGAATGCGGAGCGGATCTATTGGATGGACAAAACGCGTTATAGCGCTTTTTGCGGGACTGATCTGGAGCTGAGGCTGCGGGAACGCGGCATTCGGGAAGTTCACTTGATCGGGGTTTGCACCGATATCTGCGTGCTGCACACAGCGGTGGACGCTTATAATAAAGGATTTGACATTACCGTATATGAAGATGCGGTAGCGAGCTTTAATCCGGAGGGCCATGCCTGGGCGCTTGGTCACTTCCGCAGCAGTTTGGGAGCTAATGTGATCAACAGCCAGAGAGGATGAGAGGAGATGCCAACCACAGGGTTAGCGCTGCATACCGATAAATACCAGATCAACATGATTTACGCCCATTGGGTGAACGGAACGCATGAGAGAAAGACGGTGTTCGAAGCCTATTTCCGCAAGCTGCCTTTCGGCAACGGGTACGCGGTGTTTGCGGGCCTTGAACGGATCGTGGAGTATATACGCAATCTGCGTTTCACCGAGCAGGACCTGAACTATTTGGCCAAGCAGGAGGAAAACTATAACCCGGAATTTCTGGAGCTGCTGCGCAACTTCCAATTTCGCGGCACACTGCTGTCGATGAAGGAGGGCGCGCTTTGCTTTCCGAACGAACCTTTGATCCGCGTGGAAGGAACGATTATGGAAACGCAGCTCGTGGAAACGGCGATGCTTAACTTTATGAACTTTCAGACGCTGATCGCCACGAAAGCTTCGCGGGTTAAGCGGGTGGCGGAAAATGACGTGCTGTTGGAGTTCGGGACCCGCCGGGCGCAGGAAGCGGATGCCGCCATTTGGGGCGCAAGGGCCGCTTATATTTCCGGTTTCGACGCTACCTCGAATTTGCTGGCCGGGGAAATTTTCGGCATTCCGACCAAAGGAACGCACGCGCATTCATGGGTGCAAATTTTTGATTCCGAGCAGGAGGCGTTTGAACGGTACGCCAAAGCGCTGCCCGATCAGGTGTCGCTGCTGGTCGATACGTTCGATACGTTAAAAAGCGGGGTTCCGCATGCCATCCAAACCGCCAAAATGCTCGAGGCGCAGGGGAAACGGCTGAGCAGCATCCGGCTGGACAGCGGCGATTTGGCGTATTTATCGATCCAGGCGCGCAAAATGCTCGACGAAGCCGGCTTGCCTTACGTAAAAATCGTGGCTTCCAACGATCTGGACGAAAATACGATCTTTAACCTGAAAGCCCAAGGGGCGAAAATCGATATTTGGGGCGTCGGTACGCAGCTGATTACCGCGGCGGACCAACCGGCGCTTGGCGGGGTATACAAGCTGGTGGAGCGGGAAACCGGCGGCCGGATGGAGCCGACGATCAAAATTTCCGGCAATCCGGAAAAAGTGACCACCCCCGGCAAAAAAGATGTGCTGCGCATCGTCAGCAAAGAAAGCGGCAAGGCGATGGCCGATTACGTTTGTTTTCCCCACGAGCAGCAGGCTCGAAGCGGCGGCAACTTGAGGCTGTTCGACCCTGTGCATCCGTATATCAAGAAATCGGTGAAAAACTATGAAACCACTTCGATGCTGCAGCCGATTTTCGAAGAAGGTGAGCAGGTTTACCAGCTGCCGACCCTGGACGAGATCCGGGCCTATCATCAAGCACAGCTAAGCCTGTTTTGGCCGGAGTATTTGCGCAAGCTGAACCCGGAAATCTACCGCATCAGCTTAAGCCAGGAAGCCTGGGAATTGAAGCAGAAAATGATTGAGGATTATTTGGGGCATCACGAAGAGTAGAAGATAAGAGAAAAAAGATTGCTTGCGGCGGTTTGCCGGCAAAGCAATCTTTTTTTGCTTGAAAAATGCAGGAAATTATTTCTCGGGAAAGCGCAAAAACCGCTATAAATCGGCGTTCTCACGGTCTTGATTCGACACGCCCTCTGCGCAATATCTGGCAAAATAATGCTTGAAAAGTATATCAACCTGCCGCTCGACCGCATTGCGGTCGGGATCGCCGGCGATATCCTTGATATGTTGCATCATGATGAGCGGAAACAACACGGCGGCGGTGATTTGCAGGATCATGCTATCGAGAATCTCCGGATTCGTCTCCCCGGTAATTTCTCCCAACGTAGATCTGATTTTGCTGAATCCGGCCGTCTTTAAGAAACTGCTGAACTCTTGACTGGATTCAAATGTAATGTTTCCTTTGCCGAGAACCTCTTGCAGCAGCCCGGGATATTGCAAAATATAGTCGACATACTGCAGCATAAACGTTTTCAATCTGTCCTTGGGATCCAGGGTGGTGTCGTCAAGCACGGCAAACTTGTCTTGAAACGAGGTGAGCAGCATTTTCAGCGCCTCGTTAATCAACTTGTCCTTTGAACCAAAATAATAGTTGACCAGCGCCAGGTTGACATTGGCGGCCGCGGTGATTTTGCGCAGCGTGACTTGATCGGCACCTTCCGTTTTAATGAGCTCCAGCGTTGCGTTTAAAATATTTTTTTTGGTGGTTAGCCCATGATCGGCACAGTAGCCCATAATTCCGCTCCTTTATAGCATAAATCATCACAGCCTAAGTATACCAAATGTCAAAGCAGGATTAAATCCGCGAATCCTAGTTTAAATTTAAATCTGTTCGCTTGACAAAACCGGGGGAGGGATATTTAATATTGAATTAAACAACGTTTAAAACGGTGTTTAATTTATAGAGAGAAAGTTGAGTGAGAGTATGCCGAATACTGCGGGAAACCCGGCAAACGCCCAAGAGTTTTCCATCCGCTCCATCATTGCGCCGATGTTAGCCGTTATTGTCGGCATGATTATGGTCATATTGGATAGTACGGTGGTCAATGTCGCCGTTCCCAGACTGGTGGATTATTTTGCCACGGATTTAAAGACAGTGCAGTGGACGATCACCGGTTATACCCTGGCGTTATCCGCCGTGATCCCGTTGGCCGGCTGGATGACCGATAAATTTGGCGAGAAGCGGATCTTCCTGATTACGATCGCCTTGTTTACCTTTGGTTCGGTTTTATGCGCTTGGGCGCAGACGCCGACCCAGTTAATCATGTTCCGCGTCATTCAAGGCTTGGGAGGCGGGATGGTCTCGCCGATCGGCTTTGCGATGGTGTTCAAGCTTGCCCCTCCGGAGAAGCGCGGGGCGGTGATGGGCGCACTTGGCGTGCCGATGCTGTTGGCGCCGGCCCTGGGTCCGGTTTTGTCCGGCTGGATGGTTGAAAATTTAAGCTGGCACTGGATTTTTCTGATCAATTTGCCGATCGGCATCATCGGCTTGTTGATCGGCTTGCGCTTTTTGCCGAAATCCGAACGGCGGGAAGCACCGCGGTTGGATATGTTGGGGATGATTTTGGCCCCTGTCGCTTTTGCGATGCTGACCTTCGGGGTAGGTGAAGGCGGGGACGGCTGGACTTCCGCAGCTACGATTACGGGGCTTAGCGTTGGTGCTATAGCATTGCTTCTTTTCATCCTCGTTGAAATCAGACATAAACAGCCATTGCTGGAGCTGCGCGTGTTCCGCTCCTCCCATTTTACGCGAGGGATCGTGCTGGTCTGGATAGCCCAGGCTGCCTTGTTCGGCTCGATGATTTTAACGCCGCTATACCTGCAGCAGGTCAGAGGCTACAGCGCGTTCGAAACCGGGATATACCTGCTTCCCCAAGCGTTGGCCTCGGCCCTCTTCATGCCGATCAGCGGACGGCTGTTTGACCGGGTTGGCGCCCGCCCGCTCGCATTTATCGGCCTTGGCATCGTATCCACCGCCTTGTTCCTGCTGTCGCGGATCACGGCGGACACCAGCCTCGCCATGGTTCTGCTCCCGCTCGGGCTGCTCGGCAGCGGCATGGGGCTCACGATGATGCCGCTGAACACCCATATCCTGAACTCCGCGCCGCGCCATCTGGTCGCCCGGGTAACACCGCTGATGACCGCCGCGCAGCAGGTGATCGTCTCCTTTGCGGTCGCCGGGTTAACCGGGTACTTAACCTCGCGGATCAACAGCCATCTGGCGGAGGCGGCGGTGAAGGGAGGGAGCCATTCGCTGCAGGCCGCAGCGGCCGGGTTCGGCGATACTTATTTTGTGGCTTCGTGTCTGGCTGCCGCCGGTTTTGTGCTTTCCCTGATGTTGTCCAAACCGAAAAAGCAGGCCAAACCTGCCGAAGGACAGGCCGGCGAAGGGGTGCAAGCGGACCCCGGGGCAATGATCGGTCATTAATAAGGATGCAAAAAAATGGATATAGAAATGAAGCGAGAGCACTCCGGCCGGACCGGGGCGCTCTCGCTTTTTCTTTATTTGGCGGCGCGAATCAAGAATGTATTTATGACATTTGTTACATAAGTCACACGTCTTCTGTGATATTTTAAAAATTAACAAAGTCATGCTGTTTTGTCATTCATCGATGGTTTGTTTTACGCCGTTAATAAACTCGCAGATGCGAGAAGGAGGGGGCCAAACGCGTGGTACAGTTACCGAAAGTAAATGAGCTTGGTTTTTTTGAAATTCGTTTGGAATCCATTGGAGGCTTGGGAGCCAACCTGGCCGGCAAAATGCTGGCGGAAGCCGGGGTGGAAGGAGCTGGCTTCAACGGAGTCAGCTTCTCGTCTTACGGCTCGGAGAAAAAAGGCTCCCCGGTAAAGGCGCATATCCGGTTTTGCGACCTGAATACGCCGATCCGCGATACATCGCCGGTGGAACGGCCGCATATCGTCGGCATTTTTCAGGAGGCGTTATCCAAAACGGTGAACGTCATCAGCGGAATTTACGAGGACAGCACCGTGCTTGTCAATTCGCGCAAAACTCCGCAAGAGCTCAAGGAGAAGATGAAGCTCGTCGGCGGGACGATCGCCGTCATCGATGCGACCGGAATCGCGCTTGAGGAGAAGAACCGGGTCAATATGGCGATGCTCGGAGCTTTGTTCCGGTTATGCCCGTTCCTCGATTCGGAAACGATGAAAGACGTTATCCGCAAATCGCTGGAGAAGAAATATCCGCAGACGGTGGCGCCCGCTTTGGCGACGTTTGACCGCGGGTATAATGAAGTCGTTTTTGAAACGTTTGCGCTGCCGGAAGGCATCAGCATGCCCGCTTTCGTACGTGCCGATACGCCGATGCTCGGGTATGAAACCCAGCCGATCGGCGGTATTGTCGTCAATCCGGGCAACAGCTTTTTGAAAGATCTCAGCATCTCCCGTTCCGGGATGATGCCGCATTTTAAAGCGGAAACGTGCATCAACTGCGCGGCTTGCGACAACGTTTGTCCGGACAATTGCTTTGTATGGGAGGAACAGCCGGATAAGAAAGGGCGGCCGCAGATGTTTTTGAAAGGCATCGATTACCAGTACTGTAAAGGCTGTTTGAAATGCGTGCATGCCTGCCCGACGGACGCTTTGTCCGGGGAGCGGGAAGAAGACGGATACGCGGAGGAGCACCGGGTTCCGCATCTGTTTGATTTGGCGGTTCATTAATTAAGGGGAAAGGTGGTACAGACAAATGGCGATCGACATTGAACAAGAACGCCGCGGCGGCACGGTCGAACAGCGTGTCGTGTATGAGTCGGGCAACGAAATGGCCGCTTATGCCGCGAGCCAGATCAATTATCATATCATGGGGTATTTTCCGATTTCTCCATCCACGGAGGTCGCGCAGTTTCTCGATTTGATGAAAGCGAATGGCCAACATGACATCAAGCTTATTCCTTCGGACGGCGAGCACAGCTCCGCCGGGATTTGCTACGGCGCTTCCACCGCCGGCGGGCGGGTATTTAACGCGACCAGTGCGCAAGGCTATTTGTATATGCTGGAGCAAATGCCGGTGCAGTCGGGAACGCGGTTCCCGATGGTCATGAACCTGGTTTGCCGGGCGATTTCCGGGCCGCTGGACATCCACGGCGACCACTCGGACCTGTACTTCGCGCTGAACACCGGCTGGCCGATTCTGATGTGCCGCGATCCGCAGGCCGTTTACGACATGAACATCATGGCGCTCAAGCTGGCCGAGGATCCGGAAGTCAGATTGCCGGTACTCATCGCTTCGGACGGCTATTTTACATCGCATCAAAAACGCCGGGTGCATACCTTCGCGAAACAGGAAGACGTGCTGAAATTCATCGGTGAACGTCCGCCGGCCGGGTTTGCCCACACGCTTGACCGCAACAATCCGATCACGGTCGGCCCGTATATGAATGAGCCTGATTATATCAACAACTGCTATCAGCAGTCCGTGGCGATGTACAATGCGGAACGCGTCTTCGAGCGCATTGCCGGCGAATACGAGGCGCTAACCGGCCGGGAATACAAAGTGCTCGATCTGTACCGGATGGAGGATGCGGAGGTCGCTGTCTTCCTGATGAACTCGGCGTCCGAAATCATCAAGGACGTGGTTGACGACCTGCGCCGCCAAGGCATCAAAGCGGGTTCGATCGCGCCGAACATGATCCGCCCGTTCCCGCAGAAGCAAATCGCCGAAGCGCTGAAAAACGTCAAGGCGATCACCGTCGGTGACCGCGGCGATTCCTACGGGGCGCACGGCGGGAACATGGTCAACGAAATCAAAGCTGCGCTGTTTACGCACGGCAACCATACGACGCAGGTGATCAGTCGGATTTACGGCCTTGGGGGCAAAGAATTTTACGCCGAAGATGGCCACCACTTGTTCCAGCTTGCGATCGATGCCATGGAGAAGAACCGCGTCGAGGTTCCGTTCGATTATTACGGCCATACGCCGGGCGATCCGGACAAAGCGCCGAAGCGGGTGCTGAATCCGCTCAAATTCGAAGATTTGAAGACCGGCCTGATTACCGTTACCCGGAACGAAGAAACCGGCAAACTGGGCGTGCGGATTCCGCCGCTGCGTTCGCTTACGAAGAAGCCGAAGCGGATCGCGCCAGGGCACGGAGCTTGTCCGGGCTGTGGGATTTTCTCCGGTCTGGAGCTGTTTTTTAAAGGGATTGAAGGCGACATCGTAGCGTTGTTCCATACGGGCTGCGCGATGGTCGTCACGACCGGGTACCCGTATTCCTCCCATAAGGCCACTTATATTCACAACCTGTTCCAGAACGGGGCGGCAACCTTGTCCGGAGTCGTCGAGATGTTTTGGGAAAGAAAACGCCGGGGCGAACTGGACGATCTTGGTCTGAAGGACGACTTTACGTTCGTAATGGTCACTGGCGACGGCGGGATGGACATCGGTATGGGGCCGGCGATCGGGGCCGCGCTGCGCAATCATAAAATGATTATCATCGAGTACGATAACGAAGGATACATGAACACCGGGGCGCAACTGTCCTATTCGACACCGCTGGGCCACCGGACTTCTACGTCCAACATCGGCAAGGTGCAAAAAGGGAAGGCGTTCCAGCATAAAGACACGGCGCAAATTATGGCGGCGACCAACATCCCTTACGTCTTTACGGGCAGCGAGGCTTATCCGCAGGATTTGGTGAAAAAGGCGGCCAAAGCGCAGTGGTATGCGCAAAACGAAGGGCTCGTTTATGGTAAAATATTGATAGCCTGCCCGCTCAACTGGATCAGCCCCGACGACCAGGGCACAAATATCGTCGATGCGGCGGTGAACTCCTGCTTTTTCCCGCTGTACGAAGTCGAGCATGGACAAACGACGATTACGTACAACCCCGAGGAGAAGGAAAAACGCGTGCCGTTGACGGACTGGCTGAAAACGATGGGTAAAACCCGCCATTTAACGAAGCCGGAAAATGCCGAAGCGCTGGCTGACTTTGAACGTGAGGTCGAACGCCGCTGGCAGATGCTGCTGGCCAAGCATGAGCATCCTTATCTTTGATTTTGACTGAAAGGAGGGAATAGAATGGAACAACAGTTTCGCGCATACCGCGTGCATCAGGACGAGCAAGGATTTCGCGCCGGGCTGGAGACGATCGGCCTGTCCGATCTGCCCGATGCCGAGGTCACGATTAACGTCCATTATTCGGGCGTCAACTATAAAGACGGTCTGGCGAGCATTCCGGACGGTAAAATCGTGAGAAAGTATCCGTTTATCCCCGGGATCGATTTGGCCGGGGAAGTCGCCGAATCGCGCGATGCGCGGTTTCGGCCCGGGGACATGGTGCTGTGCACCGGCTATGGGCTGGGCGTAACACACGAAGGCGGATTTGCCGAAGTCGCCCGGGTACCGGGGGACTGGCTCGTGCCGCTGCCGCAAGGGCTGACGGCGGAGGAGGCGATGGCGATCGGCACCGCCGGCTTTACGGCGGCATTGTCCGTACAGCGCCTGCTCGATAACGGGCTGACGCGGGAAGACGGCCCCGTGCTTGTCGCGGGGGCGACCGGCGGCGTTGGCAGCATGGCCGTAGCCATTCTCGCCAAGCTGGGGTTTGAAGTCGTGGCCGTCACCGGCAAAACCGGTGTGCGGGAAAAACTCCTTTCGTTTGGCGCGTCCGATGTGATCTCGCGGGAAGAGGCATCGTCCGGGGCCAAAGGAGCGCTAGGCAAGGAACGTTGGGCAGCTATCGTCGACCCGGTGGGCGGACCAATGACGGCCGATTTGCTTAAAGCGGTCAAATACGGCGGCTCTGTCGCCTTGTCCGGACTGACTGCGGGCGGAAACGTGGAAACTACCGTTTATCCGTTTATTTTACGGGGCGTGAATCTGCTTGGCATCGATTCCGTCTCTTGCCCGACGCCGCTGCGCCTTCAGTTATGGCAGCGCCTGGCCGGGGAATGGAAGCCGGAGCGCGCGCTGAACGAAGGGATTAATGTATACCCTCCCGAGCAGCTTCCGCAAACGTTGGAGACGATCCTTTCCGGCCAGGCTGTTGGCCGGCAGGTGATCGATTTTAAAGATTAGACCCAGAGGATGGTATAAACTGGGCGGATATGAGACACCCTAACCCCATCAGAGCGGCAAGCGAAAGCTATGTGCAAAGGTGGGGTATTGACATGAATTGGTGTAAACTCGGTCTTGGTTTGGTATTGGCAGTATCCTTGTCCACGGGCTGCGGCAATGGGATGCAAAAAGTGGCGAAGCAGGAAATGGAAAAATACAACATGAACAGCTATCGGAAGGGCAACCAAAGGCAGTTGACGAGCGGAACGACGCTCAACACCTCCTTGCTGCGTTCGTTAAAGGCGGAATGCGCCGAGCGGGGGATTCGCCTGACGCATGAAACGTATGCCGAAGGGCTTGACGGGAATATCAGCTACAGTTATTTCATTAACGGAGACGCGCGGCATTTCATCATCGTCCATGTTTTCCCCAGCGAGCAGGACCGGATTCGCGAAATGACGGAAATCTACGGCTCCGGCGATGGACAGAAGGGGCTTCACGCGGCTGCTGCTGCCAGCCAGGCTTCTGTCATACGTACGCGGGACAACGCCGCGTTGGTGTACGCCTCCACGGCACAAAAAAACAGTCAATATCGCGAGCAAATGAAAACGATATTTGACCGTCTTTTGATGCGGATGCAGGACCGTGCTGCCCAGTAACATGAAGCGATAACCAACCTCTTTTTTCAGGGCCGCGCCCGGTAAGAGGTTGGTTATTTGTTTGGAGCTTACTTTTTGTAAATTTCCCGCATTACGTGGCGCAGTTCGGGGATGATGATCCGCTCCATGGCGAGTTTGACGGCTCCTTGCGACCCGGGCATGGAAAACACGGCTTTGTTGCTGATCGTGCCGGCAATCGCCCGGCTAAGAATCGCGGCGGCTCCGATATCCTCGGTAAAGCTGAGGTAGCGGAAAATTTCGCCGAATCCGGGCATTTCCTTATTGAGCAAGCTGCGGACCGCTTCATACGTTGTGTCCCGAGGGGCGATGCCGGTGCCGCCGGTGAGCAGCACCGCTTCGACGCTGCGGTCGGAGGCCGCTTCGCGCAGCAGCTGGCGAATCCCGTCGTAATCGTCTTTGACGATGACGTACCTGGCAACTCGGTAACCGTTCTGCTGAAGCAGCTCTTTGATCAGCCGGCCGCTGCTGTCCGTTTCTTCCGTTCGCGTGTCCGATACCGTAACCACCAGGCAAGATACCTGATCCGGGGCTTCACTGCGGTGTTCATCTACAGATCTCATCTTTATATATCGAGTCCTTTCGGTGTGAGATAGAACTAATATCATTTTATCACTTCTTGGGCAAAACATCTTGGCATGAAATAGGGTTGCATGTCCCTGCCGATTGGTGTAAACTCGCTTCGATACCGTTGGATCGGGACCGGCCAGCCTTAGCACGGCGGTTAGCCCGGAAAGAGAAGAGGGGAAGTCATGGAAAAAATTACGCCAGTTTATATATTATCCGGATTTTTGGGGAGCGGAAAAACGACGCTGCTGCAGCGGTTGCTTAAGTTTTGGCAGGATAAGGGCTTACGGCCGGCCGTCATCATGAACGAAATCGGGGACGTCAACCTGGACGGTCTGCTCGTCCCGGGCGAAGTGCCGATGGCGGAAATGCTGGGAGGCTGCATTTGCTGCACGATCCGCGGGGATTTAAGCGTGCAGATGGCCGAGTTGATCTCGGCGGAAAAGCCGGATCTGGTCGTCATCGAGGCGACCGGGGCGGGGAATCCGCTGGAAATATTCGATGCGGTCACCGAGGTGTCGCTGTATTTGAAGCTGGAGATCAAGCCGATGATCACCGTCGTGGATGCAGCGCATTTGGCCGAACTGCACGATTCGCAAAAAGGGAAAACCTACCGCTTGATGCTGGAGCAAATCCGCTGCGGGTCCGTCCTTATCCTGAACAAAATCGATATGATCGGCGGGGAGCGGCAGCGGGAGATGACCGATTTGTTGCGCAAGCTAAACCCGTACGCGCAAATCGTACCGGCCGTAAATTGCGAGGTCGATATCCCTGGCTTGTTAAGCGGGCACCGGCCTGATCCCGAGCTGCACGAACCGCGGTTTGAGCATGAGGAGAGCCAAGCGCATCATCAAGCAGGTGGCCACGCGTATGAGCACGAGCACGGGCATGAGCATGGACAACCTTTGGAAGAACATCAACGCGGGCATCAATATGAAGATAAGTACGGACACAGACACGAACACGAGCATCAACATGAGCACACGCACGAACATGCACACGAACACCAACACGAACACCAACATGAGCATCAACACGAACACGATCACCCCCATGCTTCGCATGAGCATGTTACCGTGTATACTCACTATTTTGGCGGTCCGGTGGACAGCAAGGAATTCGAACGGTTTATTGCCGAGCTGCCGCGCGAAGTGTACCGGGGCAAAGGCGTTTTGACTTTTACTGACACGGCCAGCCGTTTTCTGTTCCAATACGCCTACCGGGAAGCGGATTACTTGAAAATTACACCGCAAGGCGAGGTGCCGGATGTGGCCGTGTTCATCGGCGAGCATTTCGACCGGGCTCTCATTGCCCAGCGCTTACAAGAACTTGAACGAAAGCATGCGTAGACGTGGGGCAGGAAATCGGCCCAGATGGACCTAGAATTATAGAAGCGGTGGAACGGATGGACAAGTCGACCAACCACCGCCGATTTGCAGGGCAACACCACGTGCTGGGAGCTATGAAAATAGAGGTGAAAAAAGGGCTCAACCTAATCGGCGCTTGACAGCCAGCTAAATGAAACGACTAACCGTCGGGGTAAAAATAGCGGTATTTAAAGTACTTATTATCCAAAGCCTGGCATGTTCATCCCCATTAGCGGCATTTTATGTACTTATTTTCCTAAGAATGGCCCAGAGTGTGGACATTTTCTTGTGACGGGGGAAAATAGCGGTCTAAAAATCCTCTATTTCTCACAAATGAACGGATACCGCCGAAATAACGACATTTTTTGTACTTATTTTTTTCGCCGGAGTTTCTCTAGCAACTTGGCTTTATTTGTTCAGCGGCGTTCCGCTCCCCTGAGGCCCTGATCCAAATATCATCGTGCTGGAAAACTGAATAGTTAAGATAAAGATGCGCGCCTTCAAGTCTGGTTGTCATTCTAACGGTTGTGAGCGCCGTTATTTTGATAAAATAGAGGTGAAATTAAATTTAACGGTTGCGATAGAGCTTATTTTTTCTTAATTCTACGGATTTGAGCCTTATCCACCTGAATAAGATCAACCACAACCGTTAGAAAAAGACTGGAGATCCAGAACGCAGGTCCGTTAACCTCAAACGAATGGATTAGCCAAATAACCGTTAAGCCGCACCATTTGCTGTCTACTGTCTGCCGTCTGCTGTCTGTGACTACCGTTTACTGTCTACCGTCTGTGTCAACTGTCAACTGTCTGTTATCTAGTGCCTGCTGCCGATCAATAACGAGCACACATAAATTAGTGAAACGGGAAATACTGCAACCTTTTGGGCGGGCCTCCCGTCTAGGGGGACAGAGGTGATGAGAACATGAAAAAAACGCCAAAAATGAAAATTGCAGCTGCTCTGCTGCTGTCCGGTTCGCTGCTTATGGCAACTTCCGTTTCTGCTTTCAGCGATGTGCAGGGAGATGATGCCGGTATTACCGAGTCACTGCAGCAAAAAGGAATCATCCAAGGAATCGCGAAGGATAAGTTTGTTCCCATGGGTAAGCTGACTGGAGCACAGGCGGTGACGATGATCGTTAATGGGCTTGGTCTAAAAGTGAAGGACGCCGCAAAATCGCAGGTTCCTGCCAAGGACGAATGGTATTCCTCCGCGCTGTGGGCCGCCGCGGACAACGGTATCAAGCTGCCCAAAGACTTTGACCCCAACGCCGAGCTGACGCGGGAAGCTTTTGCCGATATTTTGGTGCAGGCCATCAATACGACCGGCGACTACCCGATGATCAAAATGTTCATCGAAATCGCCGATGCCGATCAGATCACCGTGGAGTATTCGGGCCACATCCAGCAGTTGCTGCTATTGAAGATCGCCAGCCTGGACGGGCAGGGCAAATTCCATCCGAAGGATACCATAACCCGCATCGAAGCGGCCCGGCTGGTGTATAATGCGGCCGAATACATCGACAAATACAAGGAAGCCGAACAGGGTATGCAGGATAACGTAAGCTTTCAAACCGAAAAAGTAAACGACCAAATCAACAAGGTGGTGCTCACCCGCGCCGAGCAGCCGAATCCGGGATACGGCATTCGTGTAGCCAAAGTGGAGTTTTCCGGTGACAAGGCCACGGTCTATTACGAGCTGCTGTCCCCCGAACCGGGCATGAATTATATTCAGGTCATTTCCGATACGAAGGCAGAGACTTATATCTCCAGCCAATATACGGTGGAGGTTAAGAAGCTGTCTTAACCAATACGCACAAAAAAACCTTCAGATCCGCCTAATAAGCGGATCTGAAGGTTTTTTGTCACCGCGAAGACAGGCGGTCAGCTCGGATTAGCCACTGGCGTGGAGGGCTGGCCTGCCGCCGGCGTGCCGGGCGCTTCCGCGCCTCCGTGCTGCAGGCGGTACATTTGATAGTACCGCCCGCCCAAGGCGAGCAGTTCCTCATGACCGCCGCGCTCCACGATTTCGCCGCGATGCAGCACGAGGATCTGGTCGGCGCTGCGGATCGTGGACAAGCGGTGCGCGATGATGAAAGTCGTCCGGCCCCGTTTCAATACCTCCAGCGCGTTTTGAATCAGCGCTTCGGTTTCCGTATCGATGTTGGCGGTCGCCTCATCGAGAATCAGGATGGCCGGATCGAAGGCAAGCGCCCGCGCAAACGAGATCAGCTGGCGTTCGCCGGCGGACAGGGTGCTGCCTTTTTCCACGACCGGTTCGTCCAGCCCTTTGGGCAGATGCGCGAGAATCCGCGCCGCGCCGACGTCGCGCAAGGCTAGCTCCGCCGCTTCCCGGGAGATCCGCTTGTCACCCAAAGTGACGTTGGAGAGGATCGTCCCGGTGAACAGGTAAGGGTCCTGCAGCACGATGCCCATATGCTGGCGGATCCACTGCTTGGGCAGATCCGTCACCGGCTGGCCGTCGATGGTGATCGTGCCCTTTTGCGGATCGTAAAACCGGAACAGCAGGTTGATGATCGAGCTTTTGCCGGACCCGGTATGCCCGACCAGCGCCACCGTTTGGCCTTGCTTCGCTTCGAACGAAATATTTTTCAGCACAAAATCCTTTTTGTAAGCAAACGATACGTCCTTGAACTCCACATTCCCTTTGTAACGCGGCATCGAGCCGTCCGTGACGTCTTCGCCCGGTTCGTCCATCAAGGCAAACACCCGCCCGGCGGACACCATCGAGGTGTCGAGCGCGGCCAGTTGGTTGACCATCCCGGTGATCGGCTGGAACAAACGCCCCAGCACGTCAACGAAGGCGTACAGCACACCCAGCGAAATGACGCTGTCCCCGCCAAGCTGCGCCGAACCGAAATACCAGAGCACCGCGGCAAAAGCCAGATTGCGGATTACGTTCACCAGGTTATGCGACGTAAAAGCGTTCAAGTTCAGCATTTTATTCTGATATTTCATATAATCGTCGTTCAGATTTTCGAACTCTTCCTTCGTTTTCGCCTCGCGGCGGAAAATGCGGATGATCGACATGCCTTGAATCGACTCGTTGATGATCGCGTTGATCTCGCTAAGCCGCGAGCGGATGATCGTGTTGTATTTGGTGGCGAACTTCCGGTACAGCACCACCCACAGGTAAATGACCGGGACGATGAACAAACAGATCAGGCCGAGCCGCACGTCGAGAATAAACAGCGCTACATAGACGCCCAGCATATTGATAATCCCGGAAAAAAAGTTCGCCAGCACCGCGATAAACAGATCTTTGACCGCTTCCGTGTCGTTCGTCACCCGGGACACGACTTTCCCCGCCGGCAGATTGTCGAAAAAATACACCGGCAGCCGCTGGATGTGGGCGTAAACGTCCATACGTAGCTTGCGGATGACCTTATTAGCGGACGATTGCAGCCAGTACGTTTTGCCGAATTCCATCACGATGGAGACGGCCAGAAAAGCGAAGTACCATATAATCAGCGAAATAATGCCGGGAACCTCGGGTTTGTAAAAAGCGAACAGCCCGGAGGCGCTGAGTTTTTGCGCCGGATATTCGCTTACGGTGCCGTCCTTCCGCGTGATGGTCAGGACGCCGTCTTGGAAGCTGCGGTCGCCGGAGACGTCCGCAACCGGCTCACCGATGAACAGGAAGCTGGTTCCGACCTGCAGCACGCGTACTTCCTGGCCTTTGGCTTCGCCTTCCGCAAAGCGGTCGCCCCGCTTGAAGTACCGGCCGTCATAGACGACGGTATTCTCGTCTTGGTCTGCCGTTTCATAAAACGGCTGTTCGATCGCCAGCATATGATCGTCGATCATCGCGCGGGCGATAAACGGGCCGGCGAGTTCGGCAGCGACACCGATCGCCAGCATGACGAGCGCGAGAATAAATGTATTTTTGGCCGTTAAGGCGTATTTGAATAACGATTTCCCCGTATGGGTGTGCATAACTTAGGACACCTCCCCGTCAGTCAGGTTCGATTCCACCTGCTGGCGTTCGTATTGTTCGCGGTACCAGCCGCCGTGCGCCAGCAGCGCTTCGTGGGTACCTTCTTCAATGATGCGGCCTTTCTCCAGCACGACGATCCAGTCAGCATGCTCTACGGCGGACAGCCGGTGCGTGGAGATCAGCGTCGTTTTGCCGGCCCGGCGGCTGCGGATATTTTCGATGATCCGGGCTTCGGTCCGCGCATCGACAGCCGACAGCGCGTCGTCGAGAATCAGGATGTCCGGGTCGGCGATAAACGCCCGGGCCAGCGACACGCGTTGCTTCTGGCCGCCGGAAAGGGCCACGCCTCTCTCGCCGACCAAGGTGTCCAGCCCGTCGGATAACGTCCCGAGGTCTTGGTCGAAGGCGGCGGTGCGGATCGCTTCCATAATGACTTCATCCGGCGCGTCTTTGCAGCCGAACTGAATGTTCTCGCGGACCGTTTTGGAGAACAGGATTTGCTCCTGCGGCACATACCCGACCCACCCGTGCAGCTGTTTCACCGCGATGTCCTGGATCGGCACGCCGGAGACGGATAGTTCGCCGCTGCCAAGCGGATATTCATGCAGCAACTGCTTGAGCAGCGTCGACTTGCCGCTGCCGGTCCGGCCGACGATTCCGAGCGTCTCTCCGCGCTGAATCTTGAGGTTGACATGTTCCAAATTATTGACGGTCGATGTCGGATAACGGAACGTAACGTCTTTGAATTCGAGCGTTTCCGGCGTTTCCACCTGCACCGGATTCGGCACGTCTTCAACGTCTGGCTTGACGTTCAGCGTTTCGTTGACGCGGTCGAGCGAAGCGCCGCCGCGCTGCATAATGTTGATCAACTCGCCGATCGCAAACATCGGCCAGATCATCATCCCCAGGTACATGTTGAAGGACACGAGATCGCCCAGGGTTAATTCGTTATGAAAGACGAGATAAATGCCGTACGTCAGCCCGATTGCGTAGCTGAGACCAACGCAGAGCCGGATGGTCGGTTCAAAGTAGGCGTCTACTTTGGCGACCGCGAGGTTTTTCTGGTAAACGTCATTGGTAATGTCGGCAAAACGCTGTTCATCATTCCGTTCCTGTACATAGGCGCGAATAACACGGATGCCGGCGACCGATTCCAGCACCTGGTCGTTCATGTCTCCGAACGCATCCTGCGCCAGCGTGTAGCGCTCATGGATGATTTTCCCGTAAATCTTCATCGCCAGGGCGATAAAGGGGAGGGGGATGATGGCCGCAAGCGTCAGCTTCCAACTGATCAACGTGCCCATGGCGATAAAAATGACCGCCAGGTACGCCGTCGAGTCGGTGAGCGTCAGCATCCCGAAGCCGGCGGTTTGGGCGACCGAGCGCAAGTCGTTCGTAGCCCGGGCCATTAGATCCCCGGTGCGGCTGCGCTCGAAAAACGGCGGCGTCATCCGCAGCAGATGGCTCATAAAACGCGAACGCAGCAGCCGCTCCACCAGGTTCGATCCGCCGAACAGCGAATGCATCCATATGTAGGTGATCCAATAAATGAACAGTAAAAAGCCGATGATAAGCAGAATATATTTCGTAAGCGAGCCCCAAGTTACGGTGCCGCCCACGATTTCGTCGATGGCGCTGCCAAGCAGCCGCGGCGGAGCGAGTTCAACGATCCCCGCCAGGATGAGCAGGAACAGGCCGACGATGTAGCGCCTCTTTTCACGCTTAAAAAACCAGCCCAAATTTTTCAGAACCGAAAACATATTGCGATTTCCTCCTTTTTCCATACCAGGTTGTTCTGTGGCTTAAAAAAACCGCAAAAAAGGCATATCGTCCGTAAACGATATGCCTTCAAAAACCTTAACATATGACGCGTACGCCGCTCTAGATCAGAAGCAGCCCGCAGATTATTCCTGCGCCGAATCCTTCCCTACCATAAATGGAGGGGCGGTCAGCGTTTAGTTGGGTCCAAACGAGTTAGGGCTGCTCCGGTATTCGGTTGTGAATGGTCCATAAACATATGCGGGCATATGCGGACGTACGTCGAAATCTTTAAACTTGATCACCGTGCTCACCCTTTCTTCTATTTGGTAATTACTTGAAAATGCAGTCTTGTATGTTCCCGATTGTATCACCGGATTCAAGAAGAAGTCAAACTTTATTTTTTTGATCCGAACAAGGGTTTGGCAATCGGCCCGGTTTGGTCTACAATAAAAGAAAAAGGAGAGGGGAGAATCTGATGATCCACGTTACACAAGAAGCGGCCGAATGGTTTAAGCGGGAGTTGGACCTGAAAAACGGGCAAGCCGTACGCTTTTTCGCCCGCTACAGCTCGGGGGGGAAACTGTATCCGGGGTTCTCGCTTGGCATCGGAGTCGATCGTCCGGTATCGCCGGCCTTGACTTCGGAGGTGGAGGGCATCACGTTCTACATGGAGGACCAGGATAAGTGGTATTTGGACGGCTATCATTTGAATGTGACGTATGACGAGGGGCTTGGCGACATTGAATATAAATACGAGGCGGCACTCCCAAACTGACCGCCTACCGCCGGCAGCGCAAGCAGCCGCATGCCATAACGAAACAGGGCCCGTTCTTTACGGGCCTTTTCTGTCGTTTCCCCAATTAAATAATGCTGTCTTCCATAGCAAATTCAAAATCGCCGATATCAAACACTTGGACCGGCATTTCCGCTTCGATGATCCGCCGGATCAGCTCCAATTGATCAGTTAAAATCGGGACGTTCTCCCGGTGGGCGGTGAGCACGATTTCCGTTTCGATCGGGTCGAGAAATTCGCCGTATTGTTCATTGTCGACCGCATTGACGACGGTCCAGGATATTTTATCGCCGAACAAAATGGACGGGCTTTTGGACCAGGGTACGTTTAATGCGCGTTCAAGCTTCTTACGGTTCAGCGGCTCCTCCAAATAAGTGATCAGCTCGCCTATTTTTTGTTTGACGTGAAAATCGTCGGCCGGATCGTTCATTAACGGTTCCGGGCTATTCTGAAATTCATAGAGCTCCATGACGGTGGTGTAGGGTACAATATATTCAACAGGTGCCTGGGGCACCAGCAATTCTCCATAAATCGCCACCATCACGGCTTCAATGACAAATCGGCGTGACATGGTCATCCTCCTAAACCGGCCTGTGCCTCGTTGCTGCGTTATTTTCATAGTGAGTTATCAATTATAATGGAGTATACCACAACCGGTTTATAAATTCAGCTTTGCTTTACGAAAATCGGCTTATATCCCCAAAACCGGGATATGTTGCCATTGCAAAAAAATGATATTTTTTACCAAGAGAGGGATGTGCGCTCAGTTGAAATATTGGAAAGCCTATTTTACGTTTGTCCGGCCTTATACGAAATGGATTATCTTGACTTTGTTCATCGGCATACTGAAGTTCGGCATTCCGTCGCTGCTTCCGCTCGTGCAAAAGTACGTAGTGGACGATATTTTACTGAACGGGAGCATGGCGGCCGGGCAAAAGCTGTCGCAGTTGATGATCGTGCTCGGAATCACGTTGTTTTTGTTTGTCATCGTTCGCGGACCGGTGGAATATGCGCGGCAGTATTTTGCCCAGTTTATTACGGCGCGGATTTTGTTTGATCTGCGGAACCGGCTCTACGGGCATCTGCAAAGGCTGTCGCTGCGGTATTATCAGAACACGAAGGTGGGGGAAATCATTTCCCGCTTCATCAACGACGCGGAGCAGACGAAAAACATCGTTGAAGTCGGGATGATGAATGTCTGGCTGGACACGTTTACGCTCGTGTTCGTGTTGGGATTTATGTTTTATTTGAACCCGCTGCTAGCGCTGGTGTCGATCGCGATTTTCCCGCTGTACGCCATCGCGGTCAAGGTGCTGTACAAGCGGCTGAAAAAGCTGACCAAAGACCGGTCCGCGGCCCTGGCGGGCATTCAGGCTTATTTGCATGAGCGCATTCAGGGGATCTCGGTCATCCGCAGCTTTGCACTGGAGCGGCACGACCGCAAGAAGTTCGAAGGGATCAACGGCAAGTATTTGCAAAAAGCGATGGCCCACAGCCGCTGGAACGCCTGGACGTTCGCCATCATCAACACGATGACCGACATCGCGCCGCTGCTTGTGATCGGATACGGCGGTTATCAGGTGATTCAGGGGCATTTGACGCTAGGCACGTTTGTAGCCTTTTTCGGCTATCTGGACCGTTTGTATGCGCCGCTGAAGCGGCTGATCAATTCGTCGACGACGCTGACGCAGGCCTCCGCCTCGTGGGAACGGGTGCTGGAGCTGCTGGAGGAGCCTTACGACATGACCGATGAGCCGGACGCGGCGGCGCTGCCCCGGGGCAGCCACGGCTTGGCGTTCCAAAACGTTTGGTTTAGGTACCAGGAGCAGGGGCAGTGGGTGCTGAAGGATATTTCGTTTGCCGCGGCGCCCGGGCAAACGGTGGCGTTCGTCGGCATGAGCGGCGGCGGGAAATCGTCGCTGGTTGGTTTGATTCCCCGTTTCTACGATATTCAGAAAGGGGAGGTGATCGTCGGGGGCCGGGATGTCCGGCAGTGGACGATGGAAAGCTTGCGCAGCGGGATCGGGATGGTGCTGCAGGACAATTTCCTGTTTAGCGGCAGCGTGCGCGACAACATCCTGTTCGGCCGTCCGGACGCTGACGAGGAGGCGGTAATCGCCGCGGCGAAAGCGGCCAATGCGCATGATTTTATCATGCAGCTGTCAAGCGGCTACGACACCGAGGTCGGGGAGCGCGGCGTGAAGCTGTCCGGCGGCCAGAAGCAGCGGATCGCCATCGCCCGCGTGTTCTTGAAGGATCCGCCGATCCTCATCCTCGACGAAGCGACGTCCGCGCTCGATCTGGAGTCTGAGCACCTGATCCAGCAGTCGCTGCTGCAGCTTGCGCACAGCCGCACGACGCTGGTCGTCGCGCACCGCCTGTCCACGATCACCCATGCTGACCAAATCATCGTCATGAAGGACGGCGAAATCGCCGAACGCGGCACGCACGATGAGCTGATGGCCAAACCGGAGGGTGTGTACGCGCAGTTGTACAATATCCAGAATTTAAACCCGGTGGAGGTTGGATCATAACTGGCTCTGCCTTGACCGTCGGCGGTTAGCTCCCAATGAAAAGAGGTTGTTCCGGTTCGCAGCGTTCCGGGAACAACCTCTTTTGTATTGTGCGGGTTTTCGTTACAGCTTCCCGATCACCAGCGACAAAATCCCGGCGGCGATCAGCGGGCCGACAGGGACGCCGCGGAAAAACGCAACGCCGAGCACCGTGCCGATGAGCAGCCCCGCGACGACGGTCGGCTGACTGCCCATGAGCGCCGCGCCGCGGCCGCCAAGCCAGGCGACAAGCATACCGACGCCGATGGCGAGCAACGATTTCCAGTTGAGAAAAGATCCCCATAGCGTCTGAATCGAGATTTTCCCGCTGGCGACAGGGCTCATGACCCCAATGGTTAAAATAATAATGCCGATCGTCAGCCCGTATTTGTCCAGCCAGGGGAACGTGCTGTTCAAATGCAGCACGCGCAGCAGCAGGAGGACGATCATCGCCACTGTAATCGGCATATTGCTGCTGAAGATCCCCAGCGCGGCCAGAAACAAAAGCAGCAGCGCAGTCAGATCGATTTGATTCATGGTGCTTCGCACCTCCTTATATGGACAAATCCGAACTTGGCCTTGCGCCTTTTTGGCGCGTTACTTTTCAGCGGAACGGGTGGCTAAAATATGCTCCGCGATCAGCTTGCCGTGGCCGCGTCCGGTTTCGATAAACACCTCGTTGGCGTTGCGTCCGGAGGCGATGACCCCCGCGACGTACAACCCCGGCACGTTCGACTCCATCGTTTCCGGGTCAAACACCGGCTTCTCCATATCGCCGGCCATTTCTACCCCGGCGCCAAACAGCAGCTTGCGGTCCGGACGGAATCCGGTCAACGCCAGCACGAAATCGTTGGGCCACGCCGTTTTTTCGCCGCTATCGTTCGCTTCGACGACAACGTGATCCGGATGGACTTCAATCACCCGGGAGTTTAGCCGCAGGTCAACCTTGCCCTTGTTTACCAGGCCCTCGAAGATTGGGCGCACCCATGGCTTAATATTGCCGGACAGATCGTCTCCCCGATAGACGACGGTGACCTCGGCGTTCACGCGAACGAGTTCCAGCGCCGCGTCCACGGCCGAGTTGCTGCCGCCGATAATCGTCACTTTCGTCCCGGTATACGGATGGGCCTCCTGAAAATAGTGGGACACTTTATCGGTATTTTCTCCCGGAATGCCCAAAATATTGGGGTGATCGAAATACCCCGTCGAAATGATCACATTCCGTGCCGCGTACTCCGCGTGTTCTCCGCCGCGCTTGACGGAGCGCACGATAAACGTGCCGTCCGGCTGCCGCTGTACTTCCGTGGCTTCCTCATAGGCCGATACCGGAACGTTGTAGAAGTCGCTCACTTTTCTGTAATATGCCAGCGCTTCATGGCGGAAAGGTTTGTCATTGGGGGAAGCAAACGGCACATCCCCGATTTCCAGCAGCTCGGCCGTACTGAAAAATTGCATATGGGTTGGGTAAGAGTAGATGGAATGGACTAAGCAATGTTTTTCGAGAACAAGCACATGCAGTCCGCGCCGCTGGCATTCGATCGCTGCCGACAGTCCGCATGGCCCCGCTCCGATGATGATGACATCCTGCATGGGTTCCTCCTATGTTTGTTGGTTTCTTTGGTTTTCAAAAAGAATTTTCAAAACAATACCATCCTACAGCAAATACCAATGAATAGCCAGACATTCGCGGTTTTTTGGTGAAATCAAGCCATGTTGTGTCCATTGGGTGACAATTGAAGCGCGGCTGTCTCAAAACACAAAATTTGGAGTAAACTAATATTGTAAGCGCTTGCCATAAATTTGAAAGATTTAGGGAGGTGCCGTACATGCTGTCGTGGTTCAAAAGAAAACATAAGCCAACTCGTGTCGGAGCCCCGGATATCGTTTCGGTTTCGCTTGATGAGGTGAGGCAGGCCGTATTGCGTTTTGAGGCCGAGATGCCCGAAGGTGTAAACCGGTTATCGCTGCTAATGCCTGACGGAAGTCTGGAATTGAAGCGATTGTCGCGTTATTTGGGCGGTATTACGAATCAACGATTTTTTCTGTCCAGGGAAACCTATGAGATTTTTGATGAAACCGACCGCCTGATTCCCTATTACTTGGACATGGTTCAGCCTGCGGTGGACAATTACATGGATGAGCAGGGGAAACTTCCGGTGCTGGAACAGTCCCGCGAGTTCCAAGTGGATTACCGGCTGTTAATGCGGGAGCATTACCTTAAGGAAATGCCGCCGTTTCCGCTGTATGTTACGGAGCAGGAAATGCTGCTTACCCATCGTCCCAGACGCATCATGTGAGCCTGGAGCGCAGGGCCCGATCAGGGCCTTGCGCTCTTTTCATTTGACAGCCTGTTTTACAATAGAGAGAGAATATGTTGGGAGAGAGGGAACTTGAATTGCAGCTAGAAGCAGTGTTGTTTGACTTGGATAATACGCTGATGGATCGGGACCATACGTTTCGCCGGTTTGCGGAACAGTTGGCGCGGGAATGCCTGTTGCCTGCTTTGGAAGAGGAACGAAATAAGCTGATCGAGTATATGATTGAAAGGGATGCCGATGGATACCGGCCGAAGGAGGGCTTCTTCCGGGAGATGATCGAACATTTGCCGTGGAAAAAGCGGCCCGACCTGGAAGAGCTTAAGGCTTATTATGACCGTCATTATATGACCCACGCCAAGGCGATGGATCACGCGGTGGAGACATTGGAAGCCTGCCGCTCGCGGGGCCTGCGTTTAGGCATCATCACCAACGGCATCAGCCATTTGCAGCACGGAAAAATCGATCTGCTCCACTTGCGGTCGTATTTTGACACGATCGTCGTATCCGGGGACGTGGATATCCGCAAGCCGGATACGCAAATTTACCGGCTGGCTTTGAAGCGGCTTGGCGTTCCCCCGGAAAAGGCGGTGATCGTCGGTGACCATCCTCGCAACGATATTTGGGGAGCGGCGCAGGTCGGGATTCGCGGGATTTGGCTGCAGCGCAAACATGCCTGGGACGAGGAGTTAGCCGGCGGGGAACCTTGGCGTTCCGTTCACGGGTTGGATGAAATTCTCCCTCTACTGGATTGACAAAGCCTGCGCGATCCAATATGATGTATACAAAATCTTTGAAGGAGGCTGGTAATTATGAAAAAAGTCCATGTGTCTACGCTTTATGTTCATGAAACTTTTGATGTAAGTACGGCCTTCTTGGTGGAACAGCATTTGCGCTAGCCTTTTGTTAATGCACGAGAGCTAGCTATAAGGTGCAAAGATTATCCAGCCGCGGGACCGTATTGTCGTCCCGCGGCTTTTTGCTGCGGTCGCCAGCGAATTTTCGTTAGGCGGCCGGGAATAACGCTGCAGGAACATTGCCTCTAATTCCGATTGCATGAGCGTATATGCGCGGAATTGAGGGCGGTTTTCCTGCAGTTTCCAAAGCAGGCGCGGGGCGATAAGCCTCGCGGCTTTTTGCGCTGTTTTGCTTGATGCTGGTCCGCCAAGAGACCGTGAAAAATCAAATCGAAAGAACCAATTAGGAGGAATACCCATTTGAATTTGATCAACTTAGGATGGAATCAAAAGCGGGAAACCGCTTTAAGCCAGCTGGGCCTTGAGCAGGTCTGGGCGGGCAGGGTCGTTGCCGACCACGGACGCAAATACCGCGTGGCTACTGAGCGGGGCGAAGGCTGGGCGGAAATGTCCGGACGCCTGCAGTATGAGCTTGGCGAGCGCAGCGAATTTCCGGCGGTAGGCGACTTTGTGGCGCTCCGTTTTCTGGCGGATGACAGCCAGGATGCGGTGATACACGGCCTGCTTCCACGGACCAGCCGGATCTCCCGGCGCGCCGCCGGTTCGGTGCCTAGCGAGCAAATTGTCGCGTCCAATGTCGATCTATTGTTTGTGGTCGCCGCACTGAATCTGGATTTCAATTTGCGGCGCTTGGAGCGCTACTTGATTATGGCCTGGAACAGCGGGGCGTCTCCGGTGATCGTCCTGAGCAAAGCGGATTTATGCCCCGATCCGGAACGGTACGTCAGCGAAACGGAAGCGATCGCGCCCGGAGTGCCGATCATCGTTGTCAGCGCCATGGAAAACCAGGGACGCGAGCAGGTGGATGCGCTGCTGAAACCGGGTGTGACGGTCGCCTTGACCGGCTCGTCCGGC
The DNA here is from genome assembly GCF_023715465.1 of Paenibacillus macerans. Classification (GTDB taxonomy): domain Bacteria; phylum Bacillota; class Bacilli; order Paenibacillales; family Paenibacillaceae; genus Fontibacillus; species Fontibacillus macerans_A. Next base: position 457,675 of record NZ_JAMBOE010000002.1, on the reverse strand, counting down.
GCCGGGAAATCGACCATCCTCAACTGGATGGCCGGGGAGGAGATGCAGCGGACCCAGAATATTCGCGAGGATGACAGCCGCGGCCGGCATACGACGACGCACCGGGAGCTATTCGTGCTGCCCCAGGGCGCGGTCATGATCGATACGCCGGGGATGCGCGAGCTGCAGCTGTGGGACGATGACGGCGGCTGGTCGGAAGCGTTCAGCGACATTGAGGAATTGGCCAAGGCGTGCCGCTTCAGTGATTGCCGGCATCAGAAGGAGGCCGGATGCGCGGTCCGGGAAGCGCTGCGCAGCGGGCAACTCGAACGAAAACGGCTGGACAATTACTTGAAAACGCAGCGGGAGCTTAAGTTTCAGGCGGCCAAGGAGCAAAGCCGGCAGCGCGCCGCCAAAGCCGGGACCGGTAAAGGCGGCGCTCCCCGTGGCAAGGGGGAGCAGCGCCGGCGGTTTGCGCAGGAGTGGGAGTAGTCGGGACCTGACTTATGGGCGTGACTGATTTCAAGGCGGCAATTCGGGAACTTGAACATGCTAAGAAACCTTTGCATTGAAGGAAATGAATGCCACTCCCGCCACATTGCGATATAAGGAAGACGGGAAATGCCACGAAATGCAAAAGCCGAAAGAGCAGGCGAATTTCGTCGAAATTCCCCGAAATGGGCAGCTCAACTGCAAAAGTGCATTTCAATCGCTCTAAAATGGTGATTGGCGGAAAATCGGATGCACTTTTGCAGTTGATTCCATCGAGCCCTCCATCTTCCCACAAAAAACGAACAACTGCTGGATCTGATCTGTGAAGATGCTGCCAAATCCAGGTGGGATTTTTAATGTTTGTAACTCAACTTTCGCAGAGCAAAAATCAGCTTGAGTCCTTGAGCTGAAGGTTTTCAAAGAATTAAGATAGGCGGCTTGAAAAATAGAAAAACAACAGCTTCGTTTGGTAAAGCGAGAGTGACGAGCTGCTAATATCAGACAGAAGAGGTGTCTTTCATTGTTATAGACCATCAGCCCGACCTAAATCAACTGCCAAACGAATTAAAGTATTCTTTTTTTGGGGTGGGCGGCAGATCAACACTCACTGTCCGGAGACTTTGCACGATTATCCCGTTTGATCAGGGTAGCAGAGAAACAGACGAGCTCGGGAGAAGAAAATATTTGGTGGAGAAGCAGATCGGTTCGAGATAATTTAGACGGGCTTAGGAGAAGGAATCAGGTTTAGGGGAGGTGAAACAGACCGGACAAGAGATTAAGACAAAGAGATCAAGGCAGGAGATCAAGGACAAGACGCGAGGGTAACGAATTGACCGTAATTTTGCTGTAGCCTGAACCCTTCCCTCTGCAGCAATGCCCGCACTGTTCATGCTAATTCACACCCATCAAGTTGAACCCCATCAAGCAAATGATTCACATCAAACTCCCCCCACCGTTCTAGCATCTCGATCAGGCAGCAGCCGCAAGGGGCTGGTTCGGTTGGCGCGCGATCAGCCGGCGGTAAGGGATCGCCGGAATCGCCACACACATGTGCAGCAACTTCTGCCGCATCGTTTCTTTCGCTCCGGGCAGGTGCAGCTGGCGGCGTCCGGTATACTCGTTGAGGTACGCCTGCAGATGCTTCAATCCCAAGGCTACATACGTACTCTTCAGCGATTCCCACGCCTCTCTCACCACTTTCCGCAAGGGCGCATACAGTCGAAAGGCTAGAGGAAAAGACTGTACTGCCGATGTACGAACATCCACATGCCCGTTGATGAACGCAGCGAGTTCGTGACGGTTTGCTCTTTGTCCGTCTCGTCTCTTATGAGACACCAGGCGGATTTTGACCTGCTCCGGCTCGCCCGACTCCGTCACCGTGCATCCGGCTACGACCGCCGAGGCATACGGATGCGAAAACTGAAACCGGGACGGGTTACACCCATACAGATCGCTGTTCACCTTCACGTCTCCGCAGAGCAGTTCCCGGGCATCGAACTCTCCGACGGAATGGCGGATTTTGTGCAGCATCAACCAGGCGGTTTTTTAGGTGACCTCGACCACCTGGCTCAGCCGCATCGCCGAGATGCCGCCCTCAAGCAGGAATAAATCCAGGGCCTCGAACCACTTGAGCAGGGGCAAATGCGTTCGTTCAAAAATCGTGCCGACCAAAGCCGACGTTTGATGCTTGCACTTCCCGCACTCGAACAAGGGGATATGCCGGGAGGTCAGACGACTGCACCGGGTGTGAGCGCAGCGCGGGCAGACGAAGCCGTTCGGCCACTTCATTACGATCAGCGCCTCCATGCAGGCCTGCTCGCTGTTATAACGGCTGCTGAATGGTTGAAGTTCCGTTCCTGCATTAACCTCCATGTTCGCTCGCCCCCGAATCAAGAATTCACGTACATATGTTCGTCTTGCTTCATTATACCAAACGTACGTTCTCTTATCAAGCCAAAAAACTCACCTGAACCGCCTCATTTTTTCCTTATCTCTTTTTTGGAACCCTTACTCTAGCCCCCACGACCTGCTCCCCGCTCTCTGAACGAAAGGGATAATCGTGCAAAGGCAAGCAACAGGCAGGGACACCAAGGCACCAAGGCACCAAAACCAAGACAGCAAGACACGAACTCTTAGACAGCCCCCGCACCGGGCGTCGATTTGTGACACTGCTCGAGGGCGGCTGCGGTGCAAAAGGTAGATGCGCTGACCTCGGCGAATCGTGACGCTCTCTTCATCGTTGACGCTTCCATGCTTCCATGTTTGAGCGGAAGCGCAGCAAAGCGGTAGAGTTGTTTGCCCGGTTTAGAGATCATGCCTCCGGCATGTTTTACAAGGGATCTCCTATGCTCTTGATTAACGAAGCAGCCCAAAAAGCCGGGAAAACACTGTCCGCCTCTGATTCAGCGTCAACTCCGGCAATGGCTTGCTGCTTTACCGAGCTAAATCAAGGCTTGTCTGCCGATTTTTTGCTGCGAAAGGTGAGTTTGTAACTTCTTACTCCGTTTTGGCTTGCAGCGGCAGCCATTTCAGCACGTCTTGGATCTTGGCGTCCCAGTAGCCCCACTCATGTTCGCCGGGGCCTTCCTCATAGGTCAGCGGGATCTCCAGCCGGACGCAGGCTTCGTTGAAGGTCCGGTTATCCGTGTACAGAAAATCTTCCGTTCCGCAGCATTGGTACAGCCGGGGCACCGGCTTACCACCTTTGCCGGTCTGCTCGAGCAGCGCCAGCAGGTCGTTTTCGCTGTTTTGCGGACCGGCATCCCCAAAGATGCGGCGCAGCAGCGCAAAGTTCGCGTCGTTCAAGCGGAATCTTGCATTGATGTCCAAAGCCCCGGATAAGCTGGCCGCCGCGGCAAACATCTCGGGTTTTCGCAAGGCCAGCTTAAAAGCTCCGTATCCGCCCATCGACAGGCCAGCGACAAATGTGTCTTCCCGGCGTGCGGACAGCGGGAAGAACGATCGGCAGAGCCGAGGCAGCTCCTCGCTGACGAACGTCCAGTACCGGTTGCCTTCGGCCATATCGGTGTAGAAGCTCAAATCGACCTGGGGCATGACGACGGCGAGCCCCATGCCCGATACATAACGTTCGATCGACGTCCGGCGCAGCCAGATGGAGTCGTCATCGGACATACCGTGCAGCAGGTAGAGGGTCGGATAAGGCCCGGCAACTCCTTTGGCGGACATTCCGATTTGCGACTCAGCGGGCTCCGGCAAAATCACGGTCATCGACGTGCTGAGCCCTAACACTTCGGAAAAAAAGCGGCATTGAAACAGTGCCATTTTACATGCTCCTTTGCTTATGCCATTCAGAAAAACGCCGTACCGCCTTGCGTAAGCGTTTTCCCGAAAGCACGATTGGAATGAAGCCACAAAAGGGCCAACCCTCGTCTGCCTTTTATGGCTTTAGTCCAATTATAACGCCCGTCCGGGATAATTTCTCTATCTTTCAAAATTTCTGGTTTAAATCGTGCTACAATATGAAGGACGGGTTAATTCCAGGGTATCAAGATGACAACGCTGGGGGTGGGAAGATGAAATTCCCCTGGAAAAGAAATCTGTACGTGCTGTGGATCGGGGTGTTTTTTTGCAGCACCGCTTATTCCATGGTCATTCCGTTCATGTCTTTGTTTATCGCACATGATCTCGGAGTGACGACGAATTTGACCCTTTGGTCGGGCTTTGCGTTCGGCATTACGTTTTTGGCCGGAGCTTTGATATCCCCTTACTGGGGATCGCTGTCGGACAAATACGGACGTAAGCCGATGCTGCTGCGCTCGGGATTTTCCTTGTGCGCCGTATATATACTTAACTCATTGGTTCAGGATCCGTACCAGCTCATTGCGGTGCGTATTTTATCCGGGCTATTAGCCGGTTACGTGCCGTCGGCGATCGCTCTGGTGGCGACGAATACGCCGGAGAAGCAGGTGGGCTACTCGCTGGGAATCATGTCAACGGCGGGGGCGGCGGGGGGCATTATCGGACCGCTCGTCGGAGGATCACTCAGCAGGTTTATCGGTTACCGCGAATGCTTTCTGGTTGCGGGAGCGGTGGTACTGTTCTCCGCATTGATCGCTTTGATTTTTGTTAAGGAAGAGAACTTCGACCGCAACCGCGAACGCTCCCATGTGCTGGACGACTTAAAGGAAGCTTCGGCAAATCGTCCGTTTATGGGCCATCTGCTCGTCGTGATGCTCGTCACGGCTTCAGTCATGGTACTGGAGCCGCTGCTTTCGCTTTATGTGCTCGATCTTGGCGCCTCGGCGTCCGACGCTTCCTTCAGTTCGGGCATTATTTTCTCGGCGGTGGGCATCGCGACCGTGATCGCCGCGCCCATTTGGGGCAAAATCGGCGGGCGCATCGGCTACCGCAATACGTTGATGATCGGCCTGATTGGCGGCGGCCTGGGCAATATCCTGCAGGTTCTTTTCCACAATCAGGTTGGCTTCGGGGCGCTTCGTTTCGTGTACGGCCTGTTTTTTGCCGCCGTGTTCCCGGCTTTGAACGCACTGATCGTTGAGGTGACGAAGCCGGAGTTCCGCGGCCGGGCCTTCAGCCTGAACCAATCGGCCAGCCAGCTTGGCAATATGGTCGGGCCGATCGCAGGGGGCGCCCTTGGCGGCTGGATTTCCATTCCGCTCGTCTTTGTGATGAACGGCGCGCTGTTGGCGATAACCGCAGTGACGCTGCTCCTAAAGCCGCTGCTCCACAGCAGACATGCCGACAAAAGCCCCGGTTCGGCCGCAGGCAGATCCGGTTAAGAGAAAGAGGCTCCTCCCGTTAGCGAATGAGCTAATGAGGAGGAGCCTCTTTTTGAGATGTTTCTGTTAGATTAATAGAGTGAAAGCGCAAGCGTATCGAATTCGCTTTTGCTGTGAAGGATCGCTTCGGAACCTTCGATTTCGATGCTGATCAGTGAGCTCAAGCATTTTTTCAAGGCCTGTTTGCCGTTATAAAATTTGTACTCGAGCGCGCTGGTCAGCAGTTTTAATGTACGCTGTACAGGCTGCTTGCTGTCAACGTTAAAGTAAACGGGAACGAGATTGTTTTGGAAGTTAATGAGAATTCTCATCGTAATCACCTCAATACAGTGGTTTCATAGTACAATATTAAAGTAAGAAACTTAAAAAAACATTAAGAAAACATTATAATTCGATTAATGTTTGATGACAAAAATCACTGGAGAGGGACGGAAGTCTCTCTTTTTGCGTCTATCTTAAATACGCTTTCAGAATTAAAAAAGTTTCATATCTCCTAAAAAATATGCTTCATGCCCTATTTTTATGGGTATATTGTAATAGAATGGGAAAAATTTCCGAGCACTGCAAAAATAATTAGTGTTATGATTACACCAAAGGAACGAAAATGAAGCTTTGATCCTAATGAGGAGGTGGACAGATGTTGGTCTCAAGTGCCGTGCGGAAAGGCACGGTGAAGCTGGATGAATACTCCTGGTTTCACTTGACGAAGACTTTAGGACCAGGAGATTTGTTTGAAGCGGACCATCCTTTTTTTAAATATTTGCATAGAGGGCTGCGCAAAAACGACAACTCTACGCCACTTAGCGAAAATTTGCCAAGCTTGCCCCTGCACGTATCGACCTGTCTGACTGCTGCATTCCTGGCGGGTAAAGGCTGCTGGCTAAATTTTCGGGCCGGAACGAAGGCGTATGAACAATATTTATATATGGCCGGAAAACAAATGGTTAAGGTGGAGCGGCTTCACGAGGAATCGCCGCGTTTGCTGTTGGAAAGCTCCGGCGGCATGCAACAGTGGTGCGAGGACCTGACATTGAAGATGAAATGGAATTCGCACACGCCGCATGTTGAGCTCCCCGCGTTAATGATGTCCAGAAGCCGGTTTGGAGAGATCATCAGCCAAATGGAGAAGCTGGACCTGGAGAAGCTGACCAGAACACTTACCGCGCTGACGAATGACGAAGAAGGGAGCATTGCGCTGGCCCGCTGCCTGAAAGCTCCCGCGGCGCAGGGAGAACTGCGTTTTTACGTTAAATCGGGGGGGAGTTGGGACCTGCAAACGGTGCATTTTTTGAACAATGATCATATCAATTGGCTGATCCGCTTCAGCACCAAACCTGAAGAAGACTGGCTGATCGCCACGCCGACCCCGCGCAGTCAATTTCAGGACATGCTGCACATGTGGTTTCGGCAGCCGCCGGAAGCCCGTGCGGAAACCCGCGTGCAGTCCCTGGCGGAATCGCGAATGCAAATGCTGTAAATATCGGACCGTCTCGGCGAGGCGGCTTGATCAGATGAGGTCAAACGGGAAATCCCGGATGGCCTCTTTTTGTTGTTTTGAAACGGCAGGGTTGATTTTTCATGAGTAAGTGTATATATTGTATATATACATTGTTAACAAAGTATATAACAAAGGAAAGATGAACGATGGATATTTTGCTATCCCACTCCTCGGGCGAGCCGATATACTTGCAAATCGTCCGGCAAATCAGGGAAAGCATCCTGCAGGGGAAGCTTCCCCCAGGTACGGCGCTGCCGTCCATTCGCCAGTTGGCCAAAGATTTGCAGATCAGCGTCATTACGACGAAAAGGGCTTATAACGAGCTGGAGCAGGAGGGGCTCATCGATTCCATGGTGGGGAAAGGTTCCTTCGTTTCCGGCGGCAATCAGGAATTTATCCGTGAACAGCGGCTGAGAGCGCTTGAGGCCAAGCTGCGGGAGGTCTTGGAGGAATGCCGCAGCATTCCGGTGGGCATGGAGGAATTGATCGAATGGATCAAGCTTTTGGACAGTGAAGGAGGACCAAAGAAATGAACGGGATTCAAGTTGAAGGATTATCGAAACGGTACGGAAGTTTTGCGTTAACGGACGTGAGCTTTGGGGTGCCGAAGGGATACATTACCGGGCTGATCGGTCCCAACGGAGCCGGAAAAAGCACGGTGATCAAAGCGATTATGGGCATGGTGCTGCCGGAGCAGGGCGAAATTTCGGTGCTCGGAGAAACGGCGGGTTCGGAACATGCCGGGTATAAGCAGCATATCGGTTATATTTCGGACGAAAACATCTTTTATGATTATTTGACGATGGAGCAAATGAAGCGGATCGTTGCCCCGTTTTATCCGGGCTGGGACGAGGCGGTTTTCGACCAGTATATGGAGCGGTTCGAACTGCCCAAACGGAAGAAGATCAAGGATTGCTCCAAAGGGATGAAAATGAAATACGCAATCGCGCTCGCATTGTCGCATCATCCGTCCCTGCTCATTATGGATGAGCCGACGGCGGGGCTTGACCCCGTTTTCCGGCGCGAGCTGCTGGACCTGCTTGCGGAGTATATCGCCGACGAGGAGAACACGGTTTTGTTCTCTACGCATTTAACGACCGACCTCGACCGGGTGGCGGACTACGTGACCTTTTTGAATCGCGGGAGCCTGGTATTTTCCGACACAAAGGATGACGTGCTCGATCGGTACGTGCTCGTCAAAGGCGGCCGCGGCTTGCTGGATGCCGATGTGCGCCAAGCTTTGATCGGCGTGCGGGAGACGGGAGTTGGCTTCGAAGGCTTGGCGCCGGACCGTGAGCAAGCCCGCGAGCTGTTTGGCGGCGAAGTGCTGTATGATCGGCCGACACTGGAAGAGATCATTTATTTTACGGTGAAGGGTGGAAAAGTAAATGTCTAACATCGTTCGGCTGCTGCACAAGGATCTGTTGCTGATGAAACGTTATGTCGGAGTGTTGGCGGTTTATGCCATCGTGTTCTCCGGATTCATTCAATCGAACAACTCGTTTTTGTACGGGATGTTGCCGGGGATGGTGCTGATTTTGACGCTTAGCGCCGACATGCAGTTGCCGGTTCAGCAGTTTCTCGTCAACTTGCCGGTGCGCCGCAGTCTGCTCGTTTTGTCCAAATATGCCTCCGCGTTCTTTTTTATGCTGGCGGCGTTCCTCTTGAGCGTTTTGCTGGATAAAGGAGCCGCGGCGCTGCAGGGAGTTCCCGTTAACTGGGAGCCCGCATATATGCTCGGCGTGTTTTCGGTCCAGATTTTGGTCATGTCCGTTTATATTCCGCTTTATTTTTGGCTTGGTCCGAAAGGGGCCCAATTTTTGAATATCGCCATGATGCTCTTCTTTTTTGGAGGCAGCTTCGTCGTTTATAACGTATTGGAGAGCGAGAATGCTATGGCGCTGATCGCCCGGTTCGGGGAGCACCCATATGCTTCCGGCTTGATGGGCATCTGCTTGGCGGTACTTGCCGTGTTCGTTTCCTTCAAGATATCGTGCCTGATTTTCGCAAAACGGGACCTGTAAAAAGAAATCATCGTGACTAAATCACACCCCTAGATGGGCAATCTGGAAAGAGGCAGAAAAATGACTTTTTGAACTACCTCTAACAAACAGGAGTGTGAGTAAGATAATGACAGGACATCAAACAACCCAGCGCGGGCGTTTTGCGGGAAAAACGGCGATCGTAACCGGAGCCGGCTCCGGGATCGGCAAAGCGGCAGCCGTCAAGCTGGCTGTCGAAGGCGCGAAGGTAGCGCTGTTCGATCTGCTGGATGAACGGACACAGCAGGCGGAACAGGAAATCAACGGCCTCTATGCCGGGGAGGCCCGGGCCTTCGATGTGGACGTCGCCGATCCGGCGCGGATGGAGAAGGCGGTCCGCGAGGCGGCCGAGCATATGGGGGGGATCGATATCGTCTTCGCAAACGCCGGCATCAACGGGAGACTGGCACCGGTGGAGGATTTTAGCTTTGAAGAATGGGAAAAGACGATTAGCGTCAACTTGAACGGCACGTTTTTGACGGTAAAAAACGCGGTCCCGTATTTGAAGCAGCGCGGCGGCGGAAGCATTATTATCACCAGTTCCATTAACGGCAACTATACCTTCTCCGGCTTTGGGATGTCGGCGTACAGCACCACCAAGGCAGGGCAGGTCGCTTTTGCCAAAATGCTCGCCCTGGAGCTTGCCAAGTTCAAAATCCGCGTGAACGCGATTTGTCCGGGAGCGATCGCCACAAACATCGACGCTTCCACGAAAAAAAGCAAGGACCTGCAGGAGATCGTCATTCCGGTTAAATATCCGGAAGGCTCACAGCCGCTGTCAAACGGACCGGGGCAGCCGGAGAACGTCGCCGATCTGGTCGCCTTTTTGGCCTCCGACGAAGCGATTCACATCACCGGCGCCCAAATCGTCATCGACGGTGCGGAATCGCTGCTGTAGCAAGTACAGGCTACTATTTGGGTATTGCGGAACTTTGCGGCGATAGAGTGACAGAAGCCATTAGGCGTGAAGGAGGAGATAAAATGCTGTCTTGGCTCGCTGAGCAAAAAATAACCGAAGCGATGAAGCGTGGGGAATTCGATGATTTGCCCGGAAATGGGCGGCCGCTCCAAATTGAGGATTTATCGTCCGTCCCGGAAGATCTGCGGATGGCGTACAAATTGTTGAAAAACGCCGGTTGCGTTCCGGAAGAATTGAATTTGCACGGCGAATGTTTGCGGTTGGCCGATTTGATCACGGCCTGTCAGGACGAGGAGGAGCAGCGGGAACTGAAAAAGAAGCTGTCTGAGCAGCAACTGCGGTTGAACATGCTGGCGGAACAGCGGGGGCTGACTCATAGTCCGGCGTTCCGCCAGTATGAAGACGCGATCCGCCAGAAGCTGGAGTAGGCTACGCCTCGGCTGAAGGCAGGACCCCCAGGCCGGGTGTGCCGCCGGCCCTGCTTTGCTTCAAGGCAGCGGTTACGGCAGCAGCTGGCGCACCATCGCTTCCGTTAGAATAAACGGCTCGCGGGCGATGTTGTCCAGCCGGAACTCGCGGATCAACTCGCTCGCGGCGGCCGGTTCCGGCCGATCGGTCAGGCCGCTGATGAACGCCAGCCAGCCGATGACGGTCTCCGGCCGCGTACCCGCCTGGCGCAGCGCGCCGATGCCGAGGTCGCCGTGCCGCTTGGCCAGCCGCCGCCCGTCCTCGCCAAGGATGAGCGGGGCGTGGGCAAAGGCGGGCGGCGACCATCGGAGCGCGGCGTACAAGTGGAGCTGGCGGGGCGTGGAGTCCAGCAAGTCGTCGCCGCGCAGCACGTCGGTGATGCCCATCAGGGCATCGTCGACGGTGACGGCGAGCTGGTAGGAGAACAGCCCGTCCGCCCGCCGCACCACGAAGTCGCCGCCGCTGCCCGGCGGGAACGGCTGCGGCCCGGCGATGCCGTCCACGAAGGCGGCGCTTTCGCCGCCCAGGGCGAAACGAAGCGAAGGCGATTTCGCCATCGCCTTGATCCGGCGTTCCGCCGCGGTTAATTGGCGGCACGTCCCGGGGTACGGAGCGCCTTCCGAGCTTAACCCGTGCGGCGCTCCGGCCACGGCCAGCAGCTCCGCGCGGCTGCAATAACACGGGTACAAGCGGCCGTCTTGTTCCAGCTTGGCCAAAGCTTCCTCGTACATCGCGATCCTGCGGCTTTGCCAATACGGTCCGCACGGTCCGTCCGCACCGGGCCCCTCATCCCAATCGAGGCCAAGCCAGCGGAGATCGGCGATAATCCGCTCGGTAATTTCCGGTTTTGAGCGTTGGATGTCGATATCTTCGATCCGCAGCACAAAAGCGCCGCCCGCCGCTCGCATCTGGAGCCAGGATAAAAGCGCGATTTTGGCGTTGCCCAGATGCATATCGCCGGAAGGCGTCGGCGCAAACCGTCCGCGTCTCATGGTGATCACTTCCCTTAGTGAAATCAACGTTTTAGGACCAAATAGTGCTTGTGGCAACCCTTAGAATTGTTTCATGATTAGAAACATTTGTTGCAACAGTTCGGTCTTCACTCACAATCGTTCCTGTGGTGCTTCTCCCGTAAGCTCGGGGATACTGATTTTTTCGATTTCGATTTTCCGGATCCGGCTTTCTTCCCGCTCCAGCACCGTAAAGCAGAAATCGCCGTACGTGAGCTGCGTGCCTTCCTCGATATCTATGTTTTGCCCATAAACCCATCCGCCGATCGTATCGGCTTCCTCTTCCTCCAGATCGGTCAACAGCAGGTCGTTAATCAGCGAGACGGAAACTTTGCCGTCCACAATGAGATGATTCGCCGCAACTTCGGTAATTTCCTGCTCCTCCTCGGCATCGAATTCGTCGCGGATGTCGCCGACGATTTCCTCCAAAATGTCCTCGATCGTCACCATCCCGGACGTACCGCCATACTCGTCGATCAAAATTGCAATGTGGGAGCGTTCCTTCTGCATTTTTTTCAGCAGCTTTGACAGCGGAATATTCTCCGATACCGTCATCACAGGCCGAACAAGTGAATCCAGCGACATCCGAAACGTTTCGTTATCGGATAAAAACAGTGTCTTGGTGTTGATCATTCCGATAATGTCGTCCTTGTTTTCCCGGACCACGGGGTAGCGGGTATACTGCTCTTCCTTAATGATCTGCAGATTTTCCTCCAGCGATCTGCCTGCGTGCAGGCAAACCATGTCGGTCCGCGGCACCATGATGGCCTTGGCGAGCTTATCGTTGAACGCAAATATCCGGCTCAAAAAACTGTATTCGCTTGTGTTGATTTGTCCGCTTTCCAGGCTTTGGCTGAGCAGAGCCCGCAGTTCCTCCATGCTGTGCGCTTCGTTCCATTCCGCGGGCGGTTTAAGGCCAAGCAAGGAAACGATCCAGCGGGAAGAGTGGTTAAGCAGCCAAATAAAAGGGTGCAACAGCGTAGTGAACCAGAGAAGCGGCCGGGATGCGGCCAGGGCGAACGATTCCCCTCTCTGGGCGGCAAGCACCTGCGGCACCAGCCCGCCAAGCACAACATGCAAATACGTGATGAAAATAAAAGCGATCAGGAAGGAAAAAAACGATTCCACCGGTTCGGACAAGCCGATATAAAAAAACAACGGCCGCAGCAGCTGGCGAACGGCGGGTTGTCCCAGCCAGCCGAGCGTTAAGGAGATCGCCGTGATGGCGAGCTGGCAGGACGACAGCGCCTGATCTGAGCGAACGGCCAGTTTTTTTAATGCGCCGGCGTTTTTACGGCCTTGCCGCAGCAGCGCATCCACCCGCCCCGGGCGAAGCGCGCGCAGCGAATATTCGGCAACCACGAACAAAGCGGTGACCGCAATCAGTCCAAAGATAACAGCAAGTTTGATCAGATCGGCTCCGTACACACTCATCTTTTTCGAAAACTCCTTTAGACCTGAAAGGCAGTATTTCAGTGTCAAGATATCGCTTTATTAAGGTTGTTCAAAAAAAGCGGTTTTGATCACTCCTAAGGGGAATGTGGTAAAATCGATACGAATAGTGACCTAAGGAGAAAACGATGACGAAGCTGCCTGAACCTAAACCGATGCCTATAGATGAAGCGATTCCTGCGTTAAAAGACAGCCTGCGCACCGCAGGCGCCGCCGTCCTGCTGGCCGAGCCCGGAGCGGGGAAAACGACGCGCGCGCCGCTGGCTTTGTTAAGCGAGCCGTGGATGGAAGGCCAAAACATTATTTTGCTGGAACCGCGCCGTCTCGCGGCCCGTTCCGCCGCCGTGTATATGGCCGCGCAGCTGGGCGAACGAGCCGGCGAAACGGTGGGTTACCGGATGCGCGGGGAGAGCCGCGTGTCGCGAAAAACGCGGATTACCGTTGTGACGGAGGGGATATTGACCCGGCTGTTGCAGCAGGACCCGGCGCTGCTGGGGACGGGGCTTATCATTTTTGACGAATTTCATGAGCGCAGTCTGCACGCCGATTTGGGGCTGGCGCTGGCGCTGCAGAGCCGCGAGCTGCTGCGTGACGATTTGCGGCTTTTGATCATGTCGGCGACGCTGGATGCGGAACCGGTCGCCCGGCTGTTGGGGAATGCGCCGGTTGTTCAAAGCCGCGGCCGCATGTATCCGGTGGAGACGGTTTACCTGTCGCAGGCGCCGGCAGCGAAAGAGCCGCTTGAATCCGTGGTGGAGCGGGCGGTACGCCGCGCGTTGGCGGCGCATGACGGCAGCTTGCTCGTGTTTTTGCCCGGCGCCCGGGAGATCCGCCGCGTCGAATCGCTGCTTGCGGGATCGCCGCAGCCCGCAGGCGTGCTGCTCACGCCGCTCTACGGGGCGCTGCCGCAGGAGGCGCAGCGGCGGGCGATCGAGCCGGCGCCGGCGGGCCAGCGCAAGGTGGTGCTGGCCACGTCGATCGCCGAGTCGAGCTTAACCGTGGATGGCGTGACGGTCGTTATCGACAGCGGCCTTCGGCGCACCAGCTTGTTCTCCCCGCGGACCGGGATGAACCGCCTGGTGACGGTCCGGGCCGCCCGCGACTCCGCCGATCAGCGGCGGGGCCGCGCCGGGCGAACCTCGCCCGGCGTATGCTACCGCCTCTGGAGCGAGGCGGAAGACCGCGCGCTGCCCGCGCGCACGCCGCCGGAGATCCTCGAGGCGGATCTGGCGCCGCTCGCGCTGGAGCTGGCGGCGTGGGGCGCCGGCTCGCCAGACGAGCTGGCCTGGCTTGACGCGCCGCCGGCCGCGCCTTACGCCAGCGCCGGCTTGCTCCTGCAGCAGCTCGGCGCGCTGGATGCGGCCGGCCGCATCACCGGGCACGGCCGGCAAATGGCCGCGCTCGGGCTGCACCCGCGGCTGGCGCATATGCTGCTGCGGGCGCGCGAGCTTGGCCTGGCCGAGCCGGCCTGCGCCTTGGCCGCGCTGCTCGAAGAGCGCGAGCTGCTGAAAGGCGCGGCCGGCCGGGACGGCGACCTGCGCCGCCGGCTCGCGCTGGTGCTGGCTGCGGCCAAGGGCGCGCGCGGCGCCAGCTCGGCGCAGGAGGCGGCGGACCCGGCCGCCCTGCAGCGCATCCTGCAGCTCGGCCGCCAATGGGAGGCGCGGCTGCTGGAGCTGGATCAGCCTGCCAACGGCGCTGCCGCTGAAGGCTTGGCCGCGCCTCCGGCCGCCCAGACGCCGGTGCCCGGGACGCTTTCGCCCCAAACGCCGCCTGCTCAGTCGCCGCGCTCCCATGCGCCCCAGGCCCAACCTCGCGCCGAGCTTGGCCTGCAGCGGCCGGACCGGTATTGCGGCCTGCTGGTCTCTTTCGCCTATCCGGACCGCATCGCCATACGCCGCCCGGACGGGCGGTATTTGCTGCACAGCGGGCGCGGTGCCGTGTTGCCGGTAAAAGAGTCCCTTGGGGCGGCCGCTTTTCTGGCCATCGCCGATGTGGACGACGAGGGGACGGAAGGGCGGATCCTGTTGGCTGCCCCCTTGGAGGAGGAGGATCTGCGCCAATATTACCGGGAAGAGATTTTAGAAGAGCGAACCGCAAGTTGGGATGATGCTTCCGGTACGGTCCGCGCTAGAATCCGCCAAAAGTTCGGGGCGATCGTACTCGCGGAGCGGCCCGATCCCGAGCCGAAACCCGAGCAGTTGGCCGGAGCGTTGCTCGCGGCAGTGGCGGACAAGGGCGTAAACATTCTGCCCTGGAATGACAAAGCGCGGAAATTGCAGGAGCGGCTTGCTTTTTTGCACCACATAGACGACCGCTGGCCGGACGTATCGGATGTCACGCTGGCCGCAACGGTGGAGGAATGGCTTGCTCCCTATGTATCCGGCGTTCGCAAGCGCGCGGATTTGCAGGCCATCTCGCTGTACAACATCCTGGAAAACCGGCTCACTTGGGAACAGCGGCAGGAATTAAACGCCGAAGCCCCCACGCATTTACCGGTACCCAGCGGTTCGAAAATCCAGATTCATTACGAAAACCCGCAGGCGCCTTATGCCGCGGTCCGCTTGCAGGAGGTGTTTGGCTTCATGGAGACACCGCGCCTCGGATACGGACGGGTTCCGCTGACGTTGCATCTGTTGTCCCCGGCGGGCAGACCAGTGCAAATCACTTCCGACCTCCGCAGTTTTTGGGAGACCACTTACTTTGAGGTCAAAAAAGATTTGAAAGGCCGGTATCCAAAGCATTATTGGCCCGACGATCCCCTGCAGGCCACTCCGACACGCAAGGTTCGGCCCGATGGCCACCGATAAGCCCAAAGCTCACATGCTGTGAAACGCTTTCATTTTTCTATTGACGAGTTCCAGATTATGGATTAAGATATGCACATAACCGCAAACCGATCCTAAATGACGTGTTACCGTTGGACAGCAATGGGCATGAGTCAAGGGAAGAAGTCCTACTCCTATCTTGATAGGCTTCTTTTCTTGGCTCATTTTATTTTGTTTTTTTAGTGATCGGAATATTGATAGAAACAGATAGGAGGGACAGCATTGTTTTCAAAATGGAGGAAAAAAGCGGAAAAAGATTGTGGAAATTGCAATTTCGTCACCGTTAACCGGGCAGGCCGTACCGCTGGCCGTGGTACCTGATGAAGCATTTTCCGGAGGCCATATGGGGCCGGGACTCGCGATTGAGCCCAGCGAAGGCAAGCTGGTTGCGCCGTTTGACGGCAAAGTCGCCCATGTGATTAAAAGCCATCATGCCGTCATACTGGAGCATCCGTCGGGACTGCAATTTTTGTTCCACATCGGCATCAATACGGTTTCGCTGAAAGGGGAAGGGTTTGCTTCCCGCACCGCCGCAGGCGATGAGGTCAAAGCGGGCAACTGTTGATTGAATTTGACATCGAGAAGATTCGGCGCGCAGGTTATCCGGTTATTTCACCCATCATAGCAACAAACGCCGGCGAAGTGACCAGCAGCTTGGAAACGTACATTGGACCTGTTCAGGCAGGCGGCAGCGTCATTTTAAAGGCGGTTTTAAAAGCATAATTTTATAAAGTGAAGGGATGATTCTATGCTAGCTTTTCTTCAGAAAATCGGGAAGTCATTAATGCTTCCGGTAGCAACATTACCAGCAGCGGGTATCCTAAAAGGGTTCGGCTTAATTAACTATGAAACGGACTTTCATCTTGGGAGTGTTGGAGCCTTTTTAAATCAATACCTAGCCCCATTCTTGAATGCTGGAGCGGATGCCATTCTGAACAACTTGGCGATTTTGTTCGCTGTCGGTGTGGCTATCGGGCTTGCTAAAGACGCGGTTGCGGCCTTATCAGCGGTGTTGGGGCATTTTGTATTGACTAATGTTCTCGCTGAAATTCCTAATTCATTTACCTTCATTACATTAAACAAACCGTTAAACATGGGTGTCATCGGAGGTATTATGGTTGGTTTAGTTTCAGCTTATTGTTATAACAGGTTTCATAAAATTAAATTGCCGGATTGGCTCGGATTCTTCAGTGGAAAACGTTTTGTTCCAATGGCTACCGCGTTTTCAGTCCTCATTTTGGGTATCGTCTTCGGCTTGATCTGGGCGCCTATTCAGGAAGGTCTCAACACCTTTGGTGAATGGTTAGTTGGTATAGGCGGCGTAGGAAGCTTCTTGTTCGGTGTCGCTAACC
Organism: Paenibacillus macerans; assembly: GCF_023715465.1. GTDB lineage: Bacteria > Bacillota > Bacilli > Paenibacillales > Paenibacillaceae > Fontibacillus > Fontibacillus macerans_A. The sequence goes on along the minus strand of NZ_JAMBOE010000002.1, from coordinate 440,878 downwards.
GTTTGTTAGTCCCTTTTGGTTTGCATCATGTCCTGAATAACTATCCTTGGTTTATTCTCGGTGAATATACTAACCCTGCAGGTGAGGTAGTAAATGGTGAAATAGCTCGTTTCTTGGCAGGAGATAAAACATCAGGAATGTTTATGGCCGGCTTCTTCCCGATCATGATGTTTGCTCTTCCAGGTGCTGGTTTGGCCATAGTTCATGCTGCCAAATCTCACAAACGTAAGTTGGTTGCTTCGATATTCTTTGGATCGGCACTCGCTGCGTTCGTTACCGGTATCACTGAACCATTAGAATTCTCCTTTATGTTTCTTGCTCCAGTACTTTATGTTGTGCATGCGATTCTTACAGGTGTTGCTGGTTGGGTTATGTATGCGCTTAATGTTAAACTTGGGTTTTCGTTCTCTGCAGGCTTGATTGACTATCTCCTGTACTGGAAGTTAGAAACAAATCAGCTATTGTTAATCCCAGTAGGCCTTGTGTTCTTTGTAGTGTACTACTTCCTGTTCAGATTTTTGATCAAGGTTCTTAAACTAAAAACACCGGGTCGTGAAGACGATGACGAACCACTTCTTGATGATGCTATACCAGCTGCTGACAAGTCGGTTGGATCAGGGGATAGCCGGGCGGCTCAAATTTTAGCTGAACTCGGCGGTGCTGGCAACATTGATTCTGTTGATGCTTGTATCACACGTCTTCGGCTCATCGTGAGAGATGAAACGGCTGTTAATGATTCAGGTTTGAAGAAGCTAGGTGCTTCTGGCGTTATGAGGCTCGGTAAAGGCGCTGTTCAAGTTGTGTTTGGTCCACAATCTGAAGCAATTAAAGATGAGATCAACTTATTATTATAATCACGCATTGTTTGGCCATACAAAATAATAAAATTTAAATTCAACTGTGGTGATCGCTCTTCATTAAGTCTGAGTGGTCACCACTTTTTCACAATAAACATCATTAAATTATTCAAAAATATGAATTGATTTTTGCATTGTTATGACGTGGTCTTGTCAACCCCTGTATTATTGGGTTCCTCGGCGCAAAGGCAAAAGTCAACTCGATAGTTGGAACACTGATATCCTTAGGTTAGTTACCATATTTTATCAAACCATCTGAGGAGAATCCTGCTCGTATACTCACAACGCACGATCACCCTTCGACTTTTACAAATACAACACGCGATCCTACCTTTTCGCGTTGTCTTCGGACCTAGGAATTCAATTTCATTTCTCTTTTTTTATCGTTGAATACATCTTCAAATTTATTCCGCCATTCGCACTTGTTCTACTTCTTGTGCATTGCCCAAATAAACCCTACACCGCTTTTTCAAACGGGGCAGTATTACCGTATTACTATAAGCGACTTATAAATGATAAGGATAGTATTCAATAAATCTCCTAATATTATATAATAAAACGCATACATTCCCTTTTCTAAATATGGTATATTTATATTGTAATTACAATTTAGTTGAAAGGAGGAGTTGAAGATGTCAAAATTTGATGAATTTGATCTTGATCTTCAGGCTATTAAGTCCGGCAATTCAGCGGGGACACTTGCAGTTACTGAAAACTGTACCACAGCAACAATAAACAGCCTTGCGTATTGCACTAAAAATGGTGAATTTATGACCTGCTTTTGTTCGACATGCTGTACCGGGTACACTTACGGAAAATGTAGCAACGCTTGCTAGAAGGGATTTTGATAATTACGGATAGACAAGGGAAGTGAGCATACTTTTGATAGAGGAAGTATGCTCACTTTTTTAAAAGAGAGGTGCAGATATCTATGAGGAATTTGTATCAAGCCTGCGACTTTTTTATGTTAAGAACGCCTTTATTACCTGTTGAATTTTATAAGGAAATTTGTTTTCTTGACGATTCAACATCCCAGGAAGAGTTAAGCAATATCCTAAAGATAAAAGAGATTAGAGAGGCGATTCAAGTAGGAAGCCCAAGTCTGTACCGACACTTGGAATCTATGAATGATAAAGTGTCCAGTTCCGTCATGAAATATTTAATAAGAATGTCTACACGTACGACCCCCTTTGGATTATTTTCCGGGGTAAGTATAGGCACTTTTAATTCCTACACATGCATAGAGCTAAACGATAAGAAAAATTTCAAAAAGCGTCTGAGGCCAGATATGGAATGGCTTTATGGTGTGATTAAACTTATTGAAAGCAACCCCAAGCTGATAAAGTCTATGAAAGTCAAAAGAAATGCGATGGTGTACAAAAAAGGGGACAGATTAGAGAATCCTTATGTAAGTAATTTAGGGATGTTCGGGAAAATAGACGGTGAAATAGCAACTTCAATTCGATGGACAAATGTACTCGATTTGATCATGGATAATACGCAGGAGTTTATTGAAGTTAACAAATTGCAAGAGCTTCTTTCGGTTAAGTATTCTCATGTAAAAGAAGAGAAGATTACAAATTATATTCAGGAATTAATTCGGTATGAATATCTGATAACGAGTTTAAGACCGCCTCTAACAAATGTAGACTTATTTAAGTATGTAATCATGCAAGTAAAAGAGCTTGAAAATGCTGATGAACAATGTGCCCAGCTTGAAGCTATTGATCATATGATTGATGTTTACAATACGCAGGCCGTTGGCGATGGTCAGAAAACTTTATCGGATATAACTCGTCAAATGAGTAATTTATTTGAAAATACAAGTTATTTACAAATTGATATGGCGATTTCAACCAATAAAAATGTACTACATCAGTGTATTGCTCAGGATATAGGGAAATACTGCGAAATGTTAAGAAAATTAGCTGTTAGTGAAGTGGAAGACAGCAATTTGAAAGCTTATAAGGAAGAGTTTATAGAAAAATATGGCTTGGATACAGAAGTACAGGTTCTAGAGCTATTGGATGAAGGGATTGGCTTAGGGGCACCTGCCGGTTACTTGAATCCGTTGTCCTACAGAAAATATGAGCCGGAAATTCCTAATGAAAAAGTTAAGAAAATCAAACAATTCCTTCAATACAAAATTGTTGAAAATAACACAATCCATAATGAATCTATTGAATTAACGGATGATGATATAGAGAAAATGATCGGGGAAAATGAAGTTCCCATGGAAGAGTTTGCCCCATCGGTTGAGTTTAATGCTATTATTTCTGCAAAAAGCAGCGAAGATGTAGATAAGGGAGAGTATTTGTTATTTATTGGGCCTAATTTTGGATCTTTCAAAGCTGGAAAGACATTCGGGAGATTTATGGACATTTTGGATGATCGAGATGCACGAATCATGGCCAATGAGATTTATGAAAAAGAGAAGGAAATACTTGATGAATATATTATGGTAGAACTATCGGAGCTTTTACAATACGGTCGGGGTAATAATGTTACAATCAACAGTAATAATTTGGAGTACCAGTTGTGTATAGCTACCAATTCTATGAGTACCCAAAAAACGATTGATATTCAAGATGTGTATATCGGGGTACACAATAATAAATTCTATGTGAAATCAAAGAGTTTAAATAAAAAACTTTACATAACTTATCATCATATGATGAATCATCGGAATGGAAGTAATTTGGGCAGGTTTTTAAAGGATATTACACTGAGTTACCATACAAATTTAATGGATACGGCATTTTTATTTCTAATAGATAATTTTGGACATATACCGAGAGTCATGTATAAAAATATTGTGATCATTCCGGCAACATGGAAAATAAAAAAAGAACAATTTAATTTAGGTTCATATGAAAAATTCGTAGAGAGTTTTACAAACTGGGTCAATACAAATAATGTTACGCGCTATGTTTACCAAAAAGAAAGTGACAACAGATTAATGCTTGACCTGGCTAGTCCAGTGCATACAAAAGAGTTATTTCAGATCCTCAAAAAAAGCGCTACTGAAGTAATCTTAACAGAAACAGAAGCAGGTTCCCATATGGATAGATTTATAGTTAATGATCAGTATGGAAAACATTATTGCTGTGAGATAGTGATTCCTCTTATAAGAAAGCGTGTTATGTCAGAAACAGTTAAAAAGGATGATTTTATCGTTGAGTCCCTTTTGACCAAATCGAAGATAGAACGCAATAGAAATGAAGTCAGTATTCAGGATGAAAAAAGGAATTTATTCCCAGGTGGTGAAAATTGGTATTATTACAAACTTTATGTTACAGGAATCCGTATGAATGAGTTAATTGGCGATTATATATATGATTTTTGCGAGTCTTTAATTCGCGAGGGGATGATTTCGAAGTACTTCTTTGTAAGGTACGCCGACCCTAAAGTTCATCTTCGATTAAGACTACAAGTCACCGATCACTGTGATTATTTAGTTCAACAACAATTTAATCAGTTTCTTAAACGAGTGCATGAAAAGGGATTGGTAAATTCGGTGCAAATGGAGAATTACGTAAGAGAGCTCGAACGGTACGGAGGTTATGAAGTCATCAGCGAAGCCGAGGATTATTTTTTTGCCGATAGCCAATATGTGGGGCAACTCATAAAACTGCATAGAGAGAAACAAATAAATCATTCGGACGAGCATCTCGGTATCGTTAGCATTATTTCTATCATGGAACATTTCCGTCTTCCGTTTGAAGATCAGGAGCGATTATTTTGCAGTGTAATTGAGCGGAATCAAAATCGCGATTACTACAAAAAAAATAGAAGAGAGCTCATGCAAATTGCTAACTGGGAGCAGTTTGGTAAAAGAGGGAACAACGGAAATATTCTTCTCGATTTAATATCTAAAAAGCGTGATAAAACGATCAAATACAGAATGGCTATAGATCAGTTGGATCAACAGGGGAAGTTATGCAATAGCAAGAAATCCATCTTGCTAGCCCTTATTCATATGTTCTGTAATAGATTTAAAGGCGATAACGAGTGGGAAAGACTAATAATGGCCTTGATTAATCATAGTCTATATGATCTAAAGTTATATAAAGCTTCGCAAATGAAAAGAGTGGTTGTGAATTCCAATGACTGAAGTTAGCCCAATTATATTAGGACGAAATATAAAAACTTTCTATCGCACCTGTAATTTGTTGGTTAAATCGAATTATAAATATGTGCTGTTTAACTTGTTTTCCACAATAATTCACAGTATGGTTCCTGTAACTCTAATAATCACTATGAGGCAATTGATCAATTCCCTGCAGAACCCGACTCCAGATCTGCGTACGATTTTCTATCTTACTTTCTGTTATTTACTGATTGATTTATTTGATACTTTAGTCGGAAGAATAGACAGTTACTATGGGGAAAAGTTTAGCCTTAAATTTTCAGGGGAATTAAAGATGATGATTTTAAAGAAAACGGAGTGTCTAACTTTAAAGCAGTTTGAAAACCCTGATATATACAATGTTATACAGCGTGCTGAGCAGGGAAGTGACGGGAGCCTTTTCGGATATTATTCAACACATATTGCTGTAATTCAGAAAACTATTACTTTAGTTAGTATTACGATAGTACTTATTGCATGGAAATGGTGGATCGTAATTGTCATTGCCTTAATCCCTATACTATTGTCCATAAAAATGCAACAAATAAATGAAGAACAGTATCATGTTCGCAGAAACAGAACAGGTAAGGATAGGACCTTGTGGTATGTTAGTTTTTTACTTACCAAGGATATTGCCATTAAAGAAATTAAACTCAATAATTTGAATTCATACTTGGTCGAGAAATACAGAAGCATCTATTCCTTTGTAATAAATTCAGAAGTTCCTTTGATCAAAAAAAGATTTAAGTTTAATTTTTTATTTGGAGTACTAGATCAGATTGTCATAGGATTTGTTTTTTTAGTTATTATAACTGATACCTTTCATAAAAGAATCATGATTGGAGATACGATTGCTTATATTAACAGTACATCCAAAGTGAAAGAAAATATTATAGGCTTGTTAAATCATATTGTTACGATTTATAAAGACAGCTTGTATATTAATCAATTATTTGAATTTCTGGATTTACCAATAAATTATGATCCACATCAAACATATGAATTACACAGTATTACTTCAATTGAAACGAAGGGTCTAAGTTATAAATATAAAGATAATCAAAATTACGTGTTACAAAATATAAACCTTTCCATTTCAAAAAATCAAGTTATAGGCATCATCGGCAGAAATGGGTCCGGTAAAACGACACTGATTCGAATATTGTCCGGGTTTTATGATGATTACGAGGGGCAAGTGTTTATTAACAACATTAACTTAAAAATGATTGATAAAAGTTCCTTAAGAAGATTAACTGCGGTACTGTTTCAAGATTTCTCAAGGTACGAGATGTCTTTGCGAGAGAATGTGGGGGTCGGGAATTTAAATAAACTAATGGATGATTACTCCTTAAATAGTGCCATTGAGATGACAGGCTTCAATAAAAATTTGGATTACGGACTTGATACGCAATTAGGGAATTGGTTTGATGATGGAGTACAGCTTTCTGGAGGTGAATGGCAGAAATTGGCGATTAGCAGAACTCTCATCAAAGATGCAAATCTGTTGATTTTGGATGAACCGACTGCTGCGTTAGATCCCATATCAGAAATTGAATTGTTACACGGTATTCGACAAACTTTGTCTGAACGAATTTCTATTGTTATTACCCATAGAGTGTCGGATCTAGAAAGAATAGCGGATACCATTATTATTCTTGAACAAGGAAAGATTTTAGATATAGGTAGTCATACTGAATTAATGATGTACTCTGAAACATATAAAACCATGTACACAAAATCTGCTGGAGATACAGTGGTGTTTAAAGGAGGGGCGGTGTAAATGGAAATTCTCGCTAAACATAGTGATCCTTGGTTTAAGGATATCGTGGTCGGCAAGTATATAACTCAAATTGTTAAAGACAGCAATGAAAAAAACATGGACTATAGGGTAGTTTGTTCAACGCTTCTCGTGCTTGCAGAGGGGTATCATTTCCTATTAAATGATCAGAATATTGATGAACTGATCTATCAAAATATGTTAATGCTAAAAGAAGCAATAATGGAAAACAAATTACTCGGACGCCCCTCGCTTTTTGAGGGATTGACAGAAATTGCGTTGTCTATCTTAGCAGTAAATAGAGTTACGGGAAACTATAAAAAGTTTCTTGATAAGACAAATCAGTTATTGTATCTGTGGATTGAAAATTTTATTCAACAAATTGATATTAAACAAAATTTAAGTGCCGATCATTATGATACTATTTATGGAATTTCTGGTATTCTGAAATACCTGCTTTTAATTGAACCGGATGACAGCGAAATATTAGTCAAGCTATTAAGTATTTTGGTCTATCTGGGCAGGGATGAGGAAAAAGACGTCGGCATACTTCCAAGATGGCATATAAAGAAAGAAAATCTCAAATTGGAGAGCGACCGATTAAATTATCCATCGGGCTATATTAATTTGGGACTGGCTCATGGCATAGCGGGTCCCTTGCGTGTTTTAAGCGAAGCTTATGGAAAGGGAATTATCGTAGATGGGCATTTGGAGGTCATTGAAAGGATTATAGATATTTATAAAAAATTTGCTTATCAAATAAACGGATCAACCTATTGGCCTAATTTTCTAAGTTCCGAAGATTACTTAAATGGCACGATCCATCGGCAAAGGTCCAGAGAAAGCTGGTGTTATGGATCTATTGGCATTGCGAAAACATTATTTACTACGGGGATTTGTATTGACGATTTTAAATTAAGTGATTGGGCATTCAGCGTTATCGAACAAAAAGCACAATTGGAACCGGACGAGTTAATGTTGGATTCTCCTACTTTATGCCACGGATTTGCAGGACTACTAAGTATACTGAACAGTACGCATCATGTTCGAAAGAGTCCTATTTTACAGTCGGGAATGTTTAAAGTGGAACAACTGATTGCTGAAATGCACGATACCAACTCTTTATATGGATTTTGGAACATAGAAAGTCTGGTCAACCAAGGCAAAATAAAGTCTGATAAAAACACATTTTTAGATGGGGCGGCGGGAGTTATTTTAGCGCTTTTATCCGCAAATGGATATGGGGAAAATTTTTATTTGAATAAGCTTATGCTGTAAGAGATCATCAATTGGAATCTAAAGAAGGGAAGCTCAAGTGGGTGAGAACATGTTTACTTTCCAAAATCTAGACAGGAATATGGCCCGGATTCTCAATAAGTATCTGTGCGGGATAACTTCACAAGTCGATTCCGTAAATAGGTCATTTTATGATGCTGTAACAATCAATATGGTACTTGCGGAAAGCTATGATTTTATAGTGCAGAAGGCAGAAATTGACGAATTGTTATATAGAAACATGAAGATTATTCGCGAGGGCTTAGAGCACAACATTCTAAATGGGAACTTATCTTTATTCGGGGGACTCGCAGAAGTTGCACTATCGGTATTTACTGTTCATAAACGCACCAACTATTACGGCAAGTTTCTAAATAAAATAAATATTCTTCTGACGGATCAACTTTCCGATTATATGAATCTGAAATATAAAAAGAAGGATACCTTCTTGGAGAGTGACTACGATGCGATATCCGGATTGTCCGGCATTGCCAGTTATCTGTTGCTGTTGGAGGGATATGAGGAGATTACTCAAGAAATTTTAGAATTCATCGTTTTGATTTGTTCATATAAGCAGTTGGATGGTGTAAGCATTCCGAATTTTTGTATTCAAAATGAAAACACGGGTATAGAATTCGGATTGGTGCATCATGATGGACATATAAATTTAGGTCTTGCGCACGGGATTGCCGGTCCGCTTGTAGTGTTGAGTAACGCATATAAAAAGGGCTATATGGTAAAGGGGCAGCGTAAAATCATATCCAATATATTGGATATATATAGGAAGTTTGCTATCGTTAGAAACAAGCGTACCTACTGGTCGGGAATGATCCCCCTAAATGAGTACTTATCCGGAGCTAGTGAACTGGGGAAGACAAGGGAAGGTTGGTGCTACGGAGGAATAGCTATTGCTCGGGCACTCCACATCGCTGCCAATGCATTAAATGACAGTACAGCTCAAAGATGGGCTGAAGGAATTATAACGGAAAGGGTAAAAATGGATTTGGCTGATTATGAGTTGATATCACCTACTTTGTGTCATGGATACGCAGGGGTTTTAAGTATATTGGTCAGAATGGCGCGGCAAACGGAGGGAACTGTTGAACTTATAAAAAAGATAGAAACGGTAAGGGAGAAGATTATGGGAATGTTTGATGAATCTGCAATATATGGATTCATTGATATTGAAATAAGAGAAATAAATGGAGAATATGTAAAGACAAGCGAAGATACCTGTATCTTTCTGATTGGATCAAGCGGAGTGATCTTAGCTTTATTGTCCGTATATCGCGACAGCCCGTTGCTTAATTGTCATTTACTGATTTAGTTATTTTTTTGGGAATAAGTGAATGAAGGGAGAGCTTCATAATGGATATTATTTATGATAGTAAAGTATTTGACTCTGTTTCTAAGGAGATCGAAAGTTTAAATGCCGAGGATATACTTTATTTAAAAGGAATGTCGCATTATTTGACCCATTTATCTTACGATATCTATAGCAAAGTGGCAACCAAAGCATCAGATGAAAAGATTGCCGACATATTTCAATCAGCAGCTGCGTTAAAGGAGCTCCGCCCTGTCACAGTTACGGCTATTATTATTTGCCGTAATGAAGAGAAATGTATTCAACGATGCTTAGAAAGTATTCAAGCTTGTCAGTTTGATGAGATTATTGTTATAGATACGGGGTCAACAGACGATACGATTAGTATATTACTATCGCTTCAAGCGCATCTGCCTAATATACAAATATACAATACTCAGTGGGAAGATAACTTTGCCGAAGCCAGAAACTATGGCCTAGATTTAGCAAAATCGGACTGGGTTTTTTTTATAGATGCGGATGAGTTTTATCTAAACCAGCAAGAATACAGTGTCAAAGAACTGATTTCGTTTTTTAGCGTTTACTATCAAGGGAACTTGTGTATATGTCCTAATATTATTAATTCAAATAAGCATGAATTGTATAATAACCCCAGAATCTTTAGGAAAGATTCCGGCTACCGCTATTACGGTAATGTTCACGAAACGCTTCGTCGGAATAGTCATTCGTATGAATTTGTCCCCAATATAGGTCTTAACATAAAATTTGGACATGATGGATATGACAGGATTATTTTTTCGCAAAAAAATAAAGAGGAACGTAATGTTGGCTTGCTTTTCAAAGCTATGGAAGCAGAACCGGATAACCCTATGTGGAAATGCTATTTAGCAAGGGATGGTATGGAGAAATTGAGACAGGATGTTATCGTTCAACTCTGTGAAGAAGCAATTCAATTATGTAAAGGAAAAACAACATATTTCTTTACTTATAATAATTGTTGGGCCCATACGCTGTTGATTGATTTGTATATTAAATCCAAAGAAGCGGATGAGGCTATTCCACTGTTAAACAATTTAAAAATGAATTCGTTGGAATTGGATGAAACGGATATTTATTACAGAGAGCAATTGATTTATTTAATTCAAAAGGAAAAAGAATTGGAAGACAATTTAACAGAAATAAAGAATTACAGAAAACGACATTCTGTTACTGTTCGCTCAGCTTTAAATACACAGGGGTATCATTTGGATGAGTTGATCATGCGCTTTAATTACCTAACTCATAATATGGATGAGTATCACCATTACAGGAACTATCTTAGTCAATTGAATTATTTAATATAGGAAAGGGTGTTTGTAATGACTTGGTTTAAAGAAAAGGAAATTGCAAGCATAACCAGCGAAGATGACAGGTATCGGCTTTTTACCATCTTGAATTCCTTTTTTGTACATATAACACAAGAAGAAACGACCTTTGCCGCGGCAGTGGCTAACAATATGTTGATTGGTGCTGGATACAGTATCTTGGAAAATTCGGAGTTTTGGGACGAAATATTGATGAGAAACATGCAGATTATTCGGGAGGAGATTTCGAGAAATAAACTAGGCAGAGAAGCTTTTCCCGATCCCGCTTTAATCGATACGGCGTATTCAGTTTATTTTGTATGGAAGAATACAAAATATTTTGGTAAGTTTGTAAACTCTTTCAATGGATACATTGAAGATGTAACCAGTAACTACATTCAATATTTTTATGAAAATAAACAAAACTTAGGGTATGGCTTCTTTTCTCTTTTTTCCGGCTTGTCAGGTATTTGCAACTACTTACTTGAATTTGGGGACGAATACCAAACGATGATTGAAGAACTGTTAAGAATATTTGTTTATATCACAAATGAAGAATCGGCAGGCAGTTCCAGAATTATGAACCAAGTAGACCTTACTAACAACAGCCTGGATTTTAGTTTGAGCAACGGTATAGGCGGAATACTTATGGTGATGGTTAAGGCTTATACCAACAACATTGTAGTTCCTGAACAAGAGCAGGCAATGAATCAGATCATTAGAACTTATCGGCGTTATGTAATTAGGAGAAATAACAGTACTTACTGGCCTGGCATACTCCATTTTGGGTCGCAAAACGATTTTCAAGAGTCAGGCAATATGAAGGAAACCTGGGCATATGGAGCACTAGCCATTTCAAGAGTACTGCACGCGGCAGGCAACAGTATTCATAATGCGGATATTGTCGAATGGACGAACCAAATAATGTTAAGCAAAGGGCGGATGCCTTCAAATGAGTTTATCGTCATGACTCCTTCTTTATCAAACGGTTATTCGGGATTACTTAGTTTATTTGATGCTGTTTATCGGGATGATCCCTCTATTGTGTTTTACAAAGCAAAAAATAATTTATTGAAGAAAATAATGGAATTTTATACGGATAAACCCGAACCTACATTTAAATTGAAAGAAATCATTCTTGCTTCCGATAGGATTACCGAAGTGGTGACTCTTGGCAACAACACGATAAGCCATGGAAATATTGGAATCCTTCTCTCCCTTGTCTCGGCTTTTTCCACTGCAACACCGTTGTTTTATCGCTATATCGGTATTTCCTGATGATAAAGAAGTAAGTGACGCCGGATTGAAGAATCTTGGTGCTGCTGGGGTCATGAGACTCGGAAAAGGCGCGGTCCAGGTCGTATTCGGGCCGCAATCCGAAGCGATCAAGGACGAGATCAAGAAAATGCTGTAGGGCAATGCACATTTCAAGCAGCAGGGCGGATGCGAGAGTCCGCCCTGCTGCTTATTTGTACGGATCGGCCGCCCGTTTGGATTCAATTTTTCGCCAAAGCTTGCCAGTAAACGTCAGGTAAAGTATATTCGGTGGAGAAAGAGATCGATCGCGGAGGCCCTGTATGTCATATAAAATCACGAAATGGATGATTCTGATCGTTCCGACGCTTGTCGTCGGTTTATGGGAATATGTGCGCCATCAATTTTTGATGCCTTATCTTTCTATGGAGCTGGGGAATATTCTTACGCCTTTCATCTTGTTTGGGGTCTGCGTGCCGCTATTGCACCGTTGGTTCTCTTACCTGGAACAGATGCAGGAGGAACTGCAGCGGGAGCGGGCGCTCAAAGCGCGCCTGGAGCAGCGGGATCAGTTGGCCAGGGAGCTGCACGACGGGATTGCCCAGTCTTTGTTCCTGTTGTCGGTGAAGGTCGACCGGGCCGAGCGGCAGCAGGCGGAGGCCGGACAGGCTTATGATTGGCATGAGCTGCGCAAGACGATCCACGAGGTGAACCGCTATGTGAGGGAGGCGATTTCCGATTTGCGCGTTCCTCCGGATTCCCGGCTGCCCGAATACGGGACCGCCGATTTTCCGGGGCTGATCCGGCAGATGGCGGAGGAGCGGAAGCTGGCGCTGCGTCTGGATTGGCAGTTAAATGAAGAAGCGTGGTCGCCCAAAGCGCGGATGGAGCTGCTGGCATGCATCCGGGAGGCGATCGTCAATGCGGGCAAACATGGTGGGGTTCAGGAAGTTTGTGTGACCGGGACGGGGGATGCCCAGCGGTTTCAGGTGTTCGTCGTGGATGAAGGAACCGGTTTTCAAGCGGATAAACTGCAAGTCAAAGGAAGGTACGGCCTGCAAATTATCCGTGAACGGGCGGAAGCCATGGAATGGACGCTGCAGGTGACGTCCCGGCCGGGCAAAACGGCGGTAGAAATAGCGGGAGGAGAAGGTTCGAATGAAGGTACGCGTACTGGTCGTCGATGATCATCCGCATGCGCGCGAGGCCATCGGCGAAATTTTGGCGGAGGATGACGGGTTTGAAGTGATCGGCTATGCCGAAAACGGGGATCAGGCCATTGAATTGACCGAGCTGTGGATGCCGGACCTGATTCTGATGGATATTCACATGCCCGGCAAGGACGGGCTCGAAACGACGCGGGAAATCAAGCTTCGCTACCCGTATGTCAAGATCGTCCTGATTACCGTTTCCGATGATGCCGCGCATCTGTTTGAGGCGCTTAAGCAGGGGGCGCAGGGCTATTTGCTCAAAAATTTGGAGCCCGGGACCTGGCTGGAATATTTACGGGCGATCGCCAGCGACGAAGCCCCGCTTTCCAGAGAACTGGCGCTCCGTATTTTGCAGGAGTTTCCGCTCGCGAAAAAAAATGCGGCCGGAGAACCCCCGCTCACCGCTCGGGAGCGCGAGATTCTCGACTGGGTCGCCAAAGGTATGACCAATCGGGAAATTGCTGCGGTTTTGCACATTTCCGATCAGACGGTGAAAAATCATCTGAAAAATATTTTGCATAAGTTGCATTTGGAAAACCGTGTTCAGTTAACAAGATACGCTATGGAGCAAGGCTGGATCGATGCCGGGGAATAAGGATTCCCCCGCTCAAAAGTATCCGAGCTGTTCTTTGGCCGCTTCCGACATCTGTTCAGGCGACCATCTCGGCTCCCAGACGAGATCCACTTGCGGCGAATCGACGCCTAACTGCTCTTTCAGGACCCAAATGACGCCGCCGACGATCGTGTCGTGCATCGGGCACCCCGGTGTTGTCAGCGTCATTTGGATATATACCCGTTCATCGTCAGCCTGAATGTCGTAAACAAGACCCAAATCGACGATATTAACCCCCAGTTCAGGATCGTACACTTCCCGTAGCGACTCGCGGATTTGTTCAACTCTGTTCATGACAGCGTCCTCCTCAATTAAAAAAATAGTTATCATTTCGGCAAAAATGGAATTAACGGGCGAACACCATGGCGATCAGCGCAATATAGGCGATGGAGAGAAGCGAATAGGCGCCGCCCCCAATCGCGATAACGGCGGGTGAATTCAGGGCCAAGCCGGCCAGGACGGACAAGCTCGCGCATAAAATAGCTGTTAAACTTAAATTCACCTGCTGTTCGTTCAACAGGTCGGCCAACACCGGTGTTCCCGGTTTACCTGCCTGTTTGCCGTATTTATACGTCCACCACAGGAAAGGAACGATTTTGGAAACATAACATAACACCGTAAACGAAACCCAGCCGCTCAGGTAAACCCAGCCGGCCGTGAGCACGGTGCGGGTATCGAGCAAATGCTCGGGCGACCACAACGCCCTCAGCACAAACGCGACCGCAAATGCGGCAAAAATCTGATTGCCCAAAACGGACCATTCGATGCCGGGGCCCGGGCTGCGTTTATGCCGTTTTCGGCGGATTTGCAGCACATGGGCATTATACACGACGACGGCCAGGGCAATGAGGAGCAGGGCCGCCACTTTCAGCCCCATGCCGGAGCCGAATAGGAAGGAGCTGGCGCCGACGAGCACGCCGGCGTTCCACAAGCTCAGCACGATCTTCTGCAGCTTGACCGGATAATCGTGGGCCAAATAAAACATCGGCAGCAGCTTGTAGCTGAAACCGGTAATCAGCAGCCCAAACCACCCCAGCGTTCCCAGCCAGATGTGGGCGCCGAACAACCGGGCGTGCAGTTCGTTCCAAAGGCCGGTAGCAAAGTTGAGGCCCATCGCCATCCCCGATAAACCCGTAAGCAGCAAATAAAAGACCGCACAGCCTGTGCTGATCGTAATCGGGTCCCACTTTCCCGCACGGAATAGCGTAGCCGCCATATTCCAAACGAACAATACGATTCCCGTAAAAGCCAACGTGGCGAACCCGGCAATCCAGTAGATGTTGCCTTGAATAAAACCGAACAACAGGCCGAACAGACCTACGGTAAAAGTACAGTAATGGAAGTATCCGAGCCGTTCGCTGTACAGATCGGATTGCAATATGACATGGATCAACTGGTAGACGGCACCCATCGCCAGCATTGTCGCCCAGCCCAGCACGAACAGGTGTACTTGAAACCAGCCGGTCGGGCTGCGGATGCCTTCGCCCATCCAGCCGGATAAAGACATAAGCGAAGTGGCGTGGAACAGGACGAAGCCGAAGATCCCCGTTACGATGAACAGAAAGGGCAGGCGGGACATGGCCGGCATTGCAGCTCACCTCCTTAAGGTTTGCGGATTTTTACTTTGGCCGAGCCGTCCGGTTGTTCCTCGATGGTATAGGAGCAGCCCATACCGTTCAGTTCCTCGATCAGAAACACCGGTACCCGGTCATTATGAATGTGAACCTCGTCCCCGGAACGGCAGCGCCCGAGCGCGGCCAGTGTTCTGACCATCGGCTGCGGCGGCTCGAGGCCGCGATTGTCCAGTTCAACCGTTTTCGGCGTTTGCCCGGTGGCTGGCGGTTCTTCGGCTCGTGCCGTCTTCCCGGCGGATAACGAACCGGAAGACTCGCCCCCACATTCGTTCGTGTTCTGCTCTTCAGGAACGGGAGCGGATTCGTCCAGCCAGGATTTGTTTGACTTGTGTACGAAAGTGGTGACCCAATGTTCCGGTCCCTGCTCCACGGCTTTGCCGACAAGTCCTTTCATTTTTAGGAGTCCGAGCAGCGGCGTCGGTTTGAAGGTGGCGTGCAGCACGAATATATCGTTATTCCCCAGCGTTTTCACGGTATCCATAATAATCTGGAACGGCTCGGTTTTTTTTCGCAAGTATGGGCGGACATCCAGTTCCACCACTTTGGCTTCATTTCGGTTCATGGCGCTTTCACCTCTTTATCGTTTGCATCGCCGGCTCGAAGCCGGAAAACCGATGTTTGTTTTTATATCATTGCAATGGAGAAAGGGGCGGCTTAATGGCTCATTGCTGGCTCTCCGTTATCCAGACCGTCCCTAGTGACGCGGAGAACGGCAACCGCGCCTTTGGCGGCATCGTTCAATTGATGAGTCAAAATCGAATAATCTCCCTCTTCGGTGACGGTGAATTCGACGACGGCTCCGCCGCTGGCCGGAAGCAGGACTGACTGCAGCCCGTACAGTATGTTTTGCGGGTTGCCGTCAAGGTAAACCCGGTCCAGCGTCGTTCCCACGACGTGGAAAGAGGAGACGTGATTCGGACCCGCATTGCTGACGTACAGGCGCACCTTGTCTCCGACTTTGGCGAGCAGCGGGTGTTCCTTGAGGGAGTAATCGTCGCCGTTAAACACGACATACTCGGCGTCTCCGTCCCGAATGGCCTCCAAGTCGTTTTGCTTGTACCATTCGCTCTGCACAATCGTATACTCCCGGTCGATGTCCGGGTCGCTCGGATACCCAGCCTTCGGCTCTACGATGATCATTCCGTACATACCATTGGCGACATGCAGCAAAAGCGGGCTGCTGCCGCAATGGTACATGAAGACGCCGGGGGTGTTCGCCGGGTAGGTAAAGGTGCCTTGTTCATTGGGCATGACGTCGACAAACTTTTGACTGGGCGCAGCATGCACGGCATGAAAATCCATCGAGTGCGGCATGTTCGGGTCCATATTTTTCAGCGTGAATTCCAGCGTATCGCCTTCCTTAACGCGCAGCACGGGGCCGGGTACCGTCCCGTTAAACGTCCAGGCGTTGTAAACCACACCCTTGGAAATTTCCACATCCGTCACCTGGGCGGTCATTTCGATGCGAACGGTCCGGCCTTCCCGCTGGATCACCGGTTTCACGGGGTGCTGGCTGAGCTTTGTTTCCTGCGCCGACACGGCTTCCGAGCCGCGGGGCTGTTCCGCGGGGAAGGCATACCAGGCAGTCAGGACCATAATAAGGCAGGAGGGGATCAAAAAGTACCATTTGGGTATGTTCATGTCGCTTCACCTTTCCATGCGGCTGCTCCTCGTCAAGTTAACACGGAATCCGCTAACCCAAGCGTACGATCTTCGGCAAAGCTGGATTGTGATATAAATCACTTTATATTTGGCGATGTGATTGCATTGCATAATACAGTTGACGTAAAGCATACTAATCCAGGCCAATGAAGGCCCGGCTTTATATTTTATAACTGTTGTTGACAAAGTTTTAGTTAGCCGTTATTATAATCAATAGTTACGACTTAATATTAAGTAGCTATTAAATAGTAAGTGATAAACGAAAATAGTGGAGGGAAAACTGATGTCCAAAGTTTTATTTGTCAAAGCAAATAACCGTCCGGCGGAACAATCCGCTACGGTTAAGCTGTATGAAAGTTTTTTGAAAACTTACAAGGAAACGCACCCGGAAGATGCGGTTACCGAACTCAACCTGTTTGACGCCGATCTTCCTTACTATGATTTGGACATGCTGAACGGGCTGTTCAAGGTGAGCAAAGGCATCGAGGCGACGCAGGATGAGCAAAGAGCAGCCGACCTGGCCAACACTTATCTCGATCAATTTTTGGGCGCCGACAAAGTCGTTTTCGCTTTCCCGCTCTGGAACTTCACGATTCCGGCCCAACTGCTGACTTACTTGTTCTATCTGAACCAAGCCGGCAAAACGTTCAAATATACCGAACAAGGACCTGTCGGCCTCGTTGGCGACAAGAAAATCGCATTGCTGCAAGCCCGCGGCGGCGTATACTCGGAAGGTCCTATGGCAGGCCTTGAAATGTCGTTGAATTACGTGAAAAATACGCTGGCTTTCTGGGGCATCAACAACCCGGAAGTCGTCGTGGTAGAAGGCCACAACCAATTCCAAGACCGTGCCGAAGCAATCATTCAGGACGGCGTAAAACGCGCGGCCGATCTTGCCGCCAAGTTCTAATTTTTTAAAAAATTCAAATTTTAAAAAGCCGCCTTCACGGGTCTATGATCTGTGGGGCGGCTTTGTTTGTTTTAAGAACAATTGCACAGAGCAGCAGAAAATAATTATACTCTCTTTATATGGAATGAAGGAGATTCAGTACAATATGATGATGGAATGGGAAATGGCTTTTAAATTATGCATGGCTTTATTGTTCGGGCTGTTTATCGGTATCGACCGGCAATTGAAGCAAAAACCGCTCGGTATCAAGACCAGCATGGTGATTTGTATCGCCAGTTGTCTGGTCACGATCGTATCGATCGAATCGTTTGCGAAATTCGCTTCGCCCGAGCATCCGAATATGGACCCGATGCGACTCGCCGCACAAATCGTAAGCGGCATCGGTTTTCTGGGCGCGGGCGCGATTTTGCGCCGGAGCAACGAGGGGATATCCGGACTAACCTCGGCGGCGATGATTTGGGCCGCTTCCGGGATCGGGATTGCGATCGGCATCGGTTTTTATCTTGAAGCGGCGCTAACGACCGTGCTCCTGATCATTTCGGTGAACTTCATTCCCTCCGTGATCAAATGGGTGGGACCCTACAAGCTGAACCAGCGCGACGTTTCGATCAAAATCGTCATGGACGATCCGGGCAACGTCACGGAACTGATCCGCATTATCGGGCGTAAGGACGAAAAGAACCGGGAAGCCAGGGTAAACCGCCATCGCATTCGCCGTCTGAAAATCAAAGACCTGGAGGATGGGAGACAGCGGATCGACATGGTTATCACCGCGTCGGAGAAAGAATACACGACGGAAATTTACCATTTCCTGCGGAAGATTGAGCATGTGCACAGCGTGGAGGTGGAAAATTTATAGTCCGGTGGTTTGTTTAAATTCAGTTTAAAAAGCCATTGTATTCTTTTCCTAAGCTTAAATAGAAGCTTATCCGACACGGGACATAAGGAAAGGAAGAGTGGGTATGCGCGCGAGAGAAACTTTATACAATGAACCTGATCGACAGACGGAAAAAAAACGGGGCGGCCTGCGGGCGTTCTTGCAGCTGATCCGTGAGACGAAACCGAACATGGGGCTGCTGATCGGAGCGCTTTTGCTGAGTGTCGCTTCAACGGGCGTGAGCTTGGTTATTCCGATGTTTACGAAAAATCTGGTCGACGGCTTTTCGCTGTCGTCCATCAGTACGCAGCAAATCGTGATGATCGGAGCCGCGTTTATTGGCATGTCGATCGCCTCGGGGCTGTCGATTTATCTGCTCAATTACGCCGGGCAAAAAATGGTGGCCGGCCTGCGCGACCGGTTGTGGAAAAAACTGCTCCGGCTGCCGGTGTCCTATTACGATAACAACCGTACCGGAGAATCGGTGAGCCGCCTGACGAACGATACGGGCATTATCAAATCGCTGATTTCCGAGCATGTGACCGGCTTTTTCACCGGCATCATTTCGATCATCGGGGCGGTCGCGGTGTTGTTTTATCTGAACTGGAAAATGACGCTGCTCATGTTTGTCGTCATCCCGATCGCGGCGCTTATTATGGTGCCGCTCGGGCGAATGATGTATAAAATTTCGCTGGGCATGCAGGACGAAACCGCTTCTTTCACAGCGGTTCTGAGCCAGGTGCTGTCGGAAATCCGGCTGGTCAAAGCGTCCAATGCCGAACGCAAGGAGTATGAGACCGGCTATGCCGCCATCGGCAAGCTGATGTCCTTCGGCATCCGGGAGGGCAAAGTGTTGGCCTGGATCAGCCCGTTTACTTCCTTTGTGATGATGATGCTGCTGGTCGTGGTGATCGGTTATGGCGGCATGCAGGTGTCGAGCGGCGTGATGACGGCCGGTGAACTGGTAGCGTTTATTCTTTATCTGATCCAGACGGTCATGCCAATGACGCAATTGACGACGTTTTTTACCCAACTGCAGAAGGCGGTGGGGGCGACCGAAAGAATGCTGGAGACGCTGGACGCGGAGGAGGAGCCGTTTGCTTCGGGCAAGGAAGTGGCCAGCGCGAACCAGCAGCTGGCGGTCGAAGGCTTGACGTTTGGGTACAAGCCAGACGAGCCGGTGCTTGAGGGCGTAAGCTTTACGATGAAACCCGGCACGGTGACGGCGGTTGTCGGGCCAAGCGGGGGCGGCAAAACGACGCTGTTTGCTCTGCTCGAGCGGTTTTACATCCCGCAGGAAGGAAAGATCAAGCTGGGAAGCGACCCGATTGATGTTTTTTCGCTCCGTTCCTGGCGGGGGCTGATTGGTTACGTGTCTCAGGAAAGTCCGATTATTGCCGGAACGATCCGGGATAATTTATGTTATGGCATCGAGCGCGAAGTGAGCGAAGACGAGCTTAAGCGGGCGGCGGAAATGGCCTATGCCGACGGCTTTATCGCCGAATTGCCGGACGGCTTCGACACCGATGTCGGCGAACGCGGCGTGAAGCTGTCCGGCGGACAGCGGCAGCGGATTGCGATTGCCCGGGCGCTCCTGCGGGACCCGAAAATTCTCATGCTGGACGAAGCGACTTCCAGTTTGGACAGCCGTTCGGAAATCGTAGTGCAAAAGGCGTTGAACAATTTGATGCAGGGCCGTACTACCATCGTGATCGCGCACAGGTTGTCCACCGTCGTTGGCGCCGATCAGCTGATTTTTATCGAGAAGGGGAAAGTAACAGGCCAGGGGACGCACGAAGAACTGCTAGGGCATCACGCGATGTATCGGGAATTTGCCGCCCAGCAGCTTCAGCTTCCGGAAGCCGGGGACCGCGAAGATGGAGCCGGCAAACGCGCAGAGGCGATATCGTAAAGGGGAAAAAAGGTTATGGCAAAAATACTTGTGGTGGACGATGATCAGCACATCCGCGAACTGGTGAAGGTTTTTCTGGAGGAGGCGGGAATCGAGCAGGTGCTTGAAGCAGAGGACGGGCGCGAGGCGCTCACCCTGGTGGAAACGGAAAAAGTCGATATGGTCATTTTGGATATTATGATGCCGAATATGGATGGCTGGGAGCTGTGCCGCCAACTGCGGCGGGATTATGACATGCCGCTCTTGATGCTGACGGCCAAAGGCGAAACGAAGCAGGTGGTGAAAGGCTTCGAATTGGGCACGGACGATTATTTGGTCAAACCGTTTGAGCCGGCGGAGCTGGCCGCCCGGGTCAAGGCGCTGCTCAAGCGTTATCATGTTACGATGTCCCAGGTCGTTGCGATCGGCGAACTGAAAATCAACCGCAAGACGTTTGAAGTGTCGGCTCCGGGCGAAAACTTTACGCTGCCGCTGAAGGAATTCGAGTTGCTGTTTAAGCTCGGCAGCCATGTGGGACGGACGTTGACGCGGGAACAGCTGATCGAAGATATTTGGGGATACGATTTCGAAGGGAACGAACGGACGATCGACGTGCACATCAACCGTCTGCGTGAACGCTTCCCCGAGGAGCAGTTTGGCTTCAAAATCCGCACGATCCGCGGCCTGGGCTATCGTCTGGAGGCGGGGGAACGTTGACTTGGTTAAAGAAGATATGGAGAATACTGCTAGAAATTTTTACATCGCTGCTGGTGCTTGCCGGGATCGGCTTAACATGGATGGCCGCTTCTTGGGCCACCTCTGCTATCTACCGCTATTGGAAGCCTCCTTTTTCGGATTATGTGATCGATTTGCTGAACGCGATCCTGGGGGTTATTTTGTTTATCCTCATTGTCTTTCTGATCAGCATTTTGTTCCGTCCTCGCCAAATGAGGATGCTGAATTCGATCATCGCGGCGATCCGGCGCATCGCCAAGGGGGATTTCTCCGTCAGGCTGGAAGGATTTAATAAATTAAGAGAGTTCGAATCGATCGTACACAGCATCAACGAGATGGCCAGCGAACTGGGACGAATGGAAACGATGCGCCAGGATTTCATCTCCAACGTTTCGCATGAAATCCAGTCGCCGCTTACTTCGATCCAGGGCTTCGCCAGGGCTTTGCGCAAACCGGGGCTGCCGCCGGAAAAACGGGATCATTACCTGGAAATTATCGAGGCGGAGAGCCGCAGGCTGTCGCAGATGAGCGACAATCTGCTGAAATTGTCCTCGCTTGAGGCGGAGCGCGCCACCTTTCAGGCCAATCGATTTCGGCTCGACCGTCAACTTAAGACTGTCGTTTTGGCTTGCGAACCGCAATGGCTGGACAAAGACATCCAGATCAATCTGGATCTGGAGCCTGTTGAGGTGGAGGCGGTCGAGGATTTGCTCGCTCAAGTGTGGCTGAACCTGCTGCATAACAGCATCAAGTTTACGCCGCACGGCGGGGAGATTACCTTGACGCTTTCGCGCGGGGATAAGCATGCCGAAGTCGGGATCGCCGACAGCGGGATCGGCATCGACAAACAGGATCTGGTTCACATCTTCGAACGGTTTTATAAAGCCGATAAATCACGGACGCGCAGTGCAGGCGGCAGCGGACTGGGCTTGTCGATCGTGAAGAAAATCGTTGAAATTCACCAAGGGAACGTGTCCGTGGCGTCCGAACCGGATCTAGGGACGAAGTTTGATATTGCCGTTCCGTATGATTGGGACTAAGTTCCTGACAGATGACAATCTTTTATTTGTAAGTGGGTGGCGTGAACATGGTATGATGGTACTGATGTGTTTGATGTGTCATTCCAGTTTTCAAATAAAGGATGAAAATAATCTATGAACAAACAAATTCTAATTGTGGACGACGACGATAAGATTGCTAAACTGATTGAAATTTATCTCGTAAACGAAGGATATGATGTCGTAAAAGCGGGGGACGGGCTTAAGGCGCTGGATATGATGGAGCGCGAGACGATCGATCTGGTCATTCTCGATATCATGATGCCGGGCCTCGACGGGATTTCCGTTTGCCTGAAGATCCGCGAGACCCGCACGACGCCGATTCTGATGCTGAGCGCCAAAGACGGCGATATGGACAAAATTACGGGCCTGATGACCGGAGCGGACGATTACATGGTTAAGCCGTTTAATCCGCTTGAGCTGGTCGCCCGGGTGAAATCGCTGCTGCGCAGATCCTCGTACGCTGCTCAGGCGCAATCGTCCGTGCAAGCGCAGGCGCCGCAGGATCATATGATCAGGATCGCCTCGCTGCAGATCGACAGGGAGACGCATACGGCTGCGGTGGACGGGAATCCGCTGAAGCTGACGCCGATCGAATTCGGCATCTTGTATTTGCTTGCCAGTCATCCTGGCCGGGTGTTCGGTTCGGATGAAATTTTTGAACTCATTTGGAAAGATAAATTTCTGGAGAGCAGCAATTCCGTAACGGTGCATATCAGCCGCCTGCGCGACAAGCTGGAGAAAGAGATGGACGGAGAGAAGCTGATCCGTACCGTGTGGGGGGTCGGCTACAAAATTGAAGGCTAGCCTGCGCTTTTTGACCTGGCTGTTTTGGACGACGGTCGCTTCGCTGATTTCGCTGCTGCTGCTTATTTTGCTGGCCAGATTGTTTTACGTGTTGTATCCGGAGATGTCGGTTAATACCTTTATCGTTTGGATCAATCGCAACATCGGCTTTCCGCTGGCTTATTATTTGGCGGGAGTGCCGATTTTGCTCTTGTTCGCGCTGTATTTCTATCGGCGCAGCGTCCGGCGCCACGAAAAAAAATACCTCGAGCTGCTGATTGAAGAAGTGCATAAGATCGAGGAAGGCTCCGTACGGAAAATACCTGTGGAAAACGTGGGCCAACTGGGACAGCTCGCCACCGACATCAACCGCATGGTTGAGCGCTTAAGAACGTCGATGGAGGAGGAACGCCGGGCGGAGCAAACGAAAAACGAGCTGATCACCAACGTATCGCATGATTTGCGGACGCCGCTCACCTCGATTACCGGTTATCTCGGCCTGATCGATCAAGACCGTTACCGCGATGAAGTCGAGCTGCGCTATTATGTCAACATGGCGTATGAGGAATCGCTGCGGCTAAAGCAGCTGCTCCAGGATTTGTTTGAGTTTACGCGGCTTCAGAACAAGGAGATGAAGCTGCAGAAAACAAGGATTAATCTGGCGGAAATGCTGGATCAAATCATCGCCCATTTCGGCTGGCAGCTGCAGGAGAGCGGCATGGAATGCCGGTTGTATTTGCAGGGGCGGCATCTTTACGTTCATGCGGACGGGGACAAGCTGAGAAGGGTGTACGAGAACCTGATCACTAACGCGATCCGCTACGGACACGAGGGAAAATATATCGATATTCGCGGCTGGATGGAAGGGCAGGAGGCCGTTGCCGAAGTGGCCAACTACGGGGATCCGATTCCCGAATCCGATTTGCCGCATCTGTTCGACCGCTTCTATCGGGTGGAAAAATCCCGGGCGTCGCACACCGGCGGGTCGGGGATCGGCCTGGCCATCGCCAAGCACATCGTCGACCTCCACCAGGGGACCATAACGGCGGACAGCAACGAATACCGCACGGTGTTTACCGTACGGTTGCCACAGAATTCCGAATCGTTTAACAAAAATGAAGAAATTTCTTAAGGAAAACTTAACAATTTCTTAGACGGGACGCAAACTCTAACCTTCATAATGAACGATGGAACCAAGCAAGCGCCGGCACGAAACGGGACGCTGCCGAAATTTCAATGGATAGAAATGAGGGGAAAAGATGAAAACCCGATCTATGGATCTTCTTTATCGTGAATATAAAAACGACGTTTACCGCTATTTATACAGTATGTGCCGCAATCATCACACCGCGGAGGATTTGATGCAGGAGACATTCTGCCGGGCGCTCAAGCATTTGGACGGAGCGGAAGGGCGCAAGGCCAAAGCGTGGCTGCTGCGGGTGGCCCATAACGCCTACATCGACAAGCTGCGCAAAGAAAACCGGTCCTCGTCTTATGAAAATGAATTTTTCTACGGCTACGCCAGCGATGACACGCCGGAACAACGCGTGCTGGGACAGGAGAGCCGCAAGGAACTGTACGCCCTGCTTGCCGTGCTGGCGCCCAACCAGCAGCATGCGGTGCTGCTGTACGACATACACGGCTTCTCCTATCAGGAATCCGCCGATCTGATGGGGATTTCACTGTCCCACTTCAAAATTTTGCTGTACCGGGCCCGCCAAAAGCTGCGTGGCGCCGGCAAAACGGCGTAACTGTATAATCGCGTTAATGTGCGCAATAGCTGTGTGCCGCCGGGGCTTTTGCCGGGCGGCTTTTTCGCGTTTGATTTTACAGATTGGTTCCGACCGGCTTGAAACGAAACGACTACCACCGGTGTTCAAAATAGCGACTCTTTATGTACTTATTATCCGGAACCCTACCATGTTCATCCCCATTAGCAGCATTTTTTGTACTTATTTTCCTATGTATGGCCAAATCGGGGGCATTTCCTCGCGGCTGGGGAAAATAGCGACGTAAATTGCCTTTATTTCTCCCAAATGGACGGATATCGCCGGAGTAACGACATTTTTTGTCCTTATTTTTTCGTCCCGTTACATTTTGTACCCGTTCGTTTTTACCCAAATAGCGTCGCTCGCAACCGTTAGATTTTTTTCGTACGCTTTTACGCTATCTCACTTATCCCACGGTCAAGCGCCGATTTTTAATTTATGAAGAAAACGATTGGAATTCTCCTGACGGTCCGCCATAATAAGAGATACGGAAAATAAGACCATCTCAAGATTTAAAGGAGGATTGACCGATGCCTAATCACTTGCAGGATACCGTTACATTAAACAATGGAGTAGAAATGCCCTGGTTCGGTCTGGGAGTTTATCAAGCCAAAGAGGGCGAAGAAGTGATTCAGGCGGTCAAAGCGGCGATTCGCGCCGGTTACCGCAGCATTGATACCACGGCCTTGTACCGCAACGAAGATGGAGTCGGCCAGGCAGTAAGGGAAGCGATGGAGGAAAACGGGGTGACGCGGGATCAACTGTTCATTACCTCGAAGGTGTGGAATAGCGACCAAGGTTACGAATCAACGCTGCAAGCGTTCGAAACAAGCCTAAGCAAACTGAACCTTGGATATATCGATCTATTTCTGGTGCATTGGCCGGTCAAGGGAAAATACAAGGACACGTGGCGGGCGCTTGAAAAGATTTACGAGGAAGGTAAGGTGCGTGCGATCGGGGTGAGCAACTTTCAAATCCACCATCTGGAGGATTTGCTGGCGGATGCGAAGATCGTTCCGGCGGTCAATCAGGTCGAACTGCACCCGTACTTAACGCAAAAAGAACTGCTGAAGTACTGCCATGTAAAGGGCATTCAAATGGAAGCATGGTCGCCGCTGGGGCAGGGCCAGTTGCTTGATCATGAGACGTTAAGGGAGATCGCAGCGAAATACGGCAAAACGGCGGCGCAGGTCATTTTGCGCTGGGATCTCCAGGTCGGTGTTGTGACGATTCCGAAATCCGTACGCGCGGAGCGGATCGCCGAAAACGCTGATATATTCGATTTTGCGTTGAGCGAAGGGGACATTCGGGCGATCGACAGGTTAAATCAAAACAAGCGGTTCGGGGCGGACCCGGACAATTTCAATTTTTAGCGAATTAGCGGACGATGAATCAGACAACTGCTATGAAACCCGCCTCACCCGCTTTAACGGTCTACCCGATATTGTTCGCCATCAGTATCGTCCATATGCTGAACGATACGATGCAATCGGCCATTCCGGCCTTGTTTCCGGTTCTGCGCGATTCGCTTATGTTGTCTTACGGCCAAATTGGCTGGATTTCCTTCGCGATGAATATGACGGCCTCGGTGCTTCAGCCGGTGGTCGGTTTGTATTCGGATGTCCGGCCGCGCCCGTATATTTTACCGCTTGGCGTATGCTTTACCCTGGCGGGGATCGTCATGCTGGCGTTTGCCCCGAGCTACGGCCTGATTTTGCTGGCCGTCACATCCATCGGCATCGGCTCGTCAGTGTTTCACCCGGAATCGTCGCGCGTCGCCTATTTGGCAGCCGGACCCCGAAGAGGACTAGCCCAGTCGATTTTTCAGGTCGGCGGGAATATCGGCGCTTCCCTGGGGCCGATTATGTCCGCGCTTATTTTTATCCCGCTGGGGCAGGCGAGCGTCGCGTGGTTTACGCTGGCTGCCGTGGCGGCAATCGTCATTCAGTTTTTCGTAGCGAGATGGTACGGCGCCCAGGATCTGCAGCCACGCCGTAAACGGCAGACTGCCGCTAAGACCGAGTCTGTGCACAATGCCAATCTCAGCCGGGGGAAAGTGGTACTGGCCGTTGCCATCCTGGTGTTGTTGTTATTTTCCAAAAACGTTTATTCCATCAGCATTTCCACGTTTTATTCGTTTTTTCTGATGGACCATTACGGCGTAACCAAAGAAGCAGCGCAGTGGTATATTTTCGCCTTTTTGGCGGCGTCCGCGGTCGGTACGTTTTTCGGCGGGCCGCTGGCGGATCGTTACGGACGGCGGAATGTCATATGGGTGTCTATTCTTGGTGCGGCGCCGTTCGCCCTGTTGCTGCCCTACGCCAACTTATTCTGGTCCGGCGTGCTTGTCGTGATTGCGGGACTGATCATGTCCTCCGCCTTTTCGATCATCGTCGTGTACGCCCAGGAACTGCTGCCGGGGAAAGTAGGGCTCGTGTCCGGTCTGTTTTTCGGTTTGTCCTTTGGCCTTGGTGGACTCGGTTCGGCGGTACTCGGCAATTTCGCCGATCAGACCGGCATTCTGTTTATTATGCAGTTGTGCTCGCTGCTGCCGCTGATCGGCCTGCTGACGGTGCTGCTGCCTAAGGATAAAACGCTGCAAGGGGCGTGAAACCATGATCATACATTATCCAAAATATGAATCGGGTTCTCCCGCGATGAACGATGCCACAGGTTTACGGGAAGCGATCCTGCAACAGCCGGAAATGCTGGAGGATTTGCGGGTGGTGGCCGAACTAGGGCTGCCGCAAGGCTGCATCGCCGCCGGTTACGTACGTAATTTCGCGTGGGATGTGCTGCATGGTTACACTCATCGAACGCCGCTGCACGACATGGACGTGTTGTATTATGACCCCGAGTGCTTGGACGAGACGGCGGAAAAACAATATGAAGCCGCATTAATAGCGCGCAGCCCGCTGCGGAATTGGTCGGTCAAAAACCAGGCACGCATGCATTTGCGAAACGGGGAGAAAGTGCCGTATCGTTCGGTTGCAGACGCGATGCGGTATTGGCCCGAAACGGCCACTGCGGTGGGAGTTCGTCTGCATACTGCGGTCGATATTGAGCTTCTTACGCCATTGGGGCTGGACGACTTGCTCTCGCTGAAGGTTCGGCAAAGCCCGTACTTCCGGGACAGCGTGGCGTTTAGGCAGCGAATGATAGCCAAAGAGTGGATGCGTTTGTGGCCTCGGCTTCAACTGATCGAAGAATAACGTAAGCACCTTACGCCTAGAGGATAATTGGCCGGTTTCTGCAACTAACTTGCAGAAAACCGAAATCAGTGCTTGACAAAATAAATTATGACGTTGGCTCTGAAGTGGCTGTCTATAGTGTTCGTGTCTTGGTGTCCCTGCATGCTGCTTTGCACGATTATCCCTTTTGTTCAGGGGGGCAGGGGGCAAATGTACGGGATAAAGAAAAAAGAGATAAGGAAAAAAATGAGGCGGTTCAGGAAAGATTTTCGGCTTGAAAAAAAGAACGGACGTAAGCAATGCTCGATTTGCGTGGTCAGTATCGAGTCGATATATGCCACAGCCACTTTCATCAACGGGTTTCAGCTTGGGGCGGATATGATGATGGAAATATATGCGGCTAAGGAAGAACTTCTGTATGATTTAAGGTAAACTCGGGATATATCCGATATACCCAAAACTTGTTTCTGCTTTCTCTAAGTAGGAACAGGCTTTTTTCGTCATAAGGCAACGTTTATATAGGCTCAAGACCAAAAGCAGTGCTTAACAAAATAAAAGATGACGGAGATAGGGGGTGTTGTCTCTCCAAATCACTTTGCACGATTATCCCTCTAGTTCGGGAAGCCAAGTCACCCGATCAAACGGGATAATCGTGCAAAGCCCCCGGATCACGAGTCTCGCTTCAGGCCACGGTCAGTTGCCGGCTTGACTGTCAAGCACTGATGATTAGGTTAAACGTTATATAAGTGGAACTCTTGTCCTCTCGATAATTTATGTGAGGTTTATGCAACGCTAGTGAAAAAGGTGTTATTATCAGACTAAAAATAAAAATTTCCAACAGGGAGGATGCGGCTGTTCTTTAAAGGGAGTTCGTTCTAGTCGCAAACAAACGTAATCATGTTATACAAGACTTATGTATTGGGACCTTCCGTCATTTGCGGTCCCCAATCGGATTATTTTGTGATGGAGAATTCGAATGAGCGGCTGATGATCGGCGTACAGCTCAGACCCGGCCGTGCTTCTGCTTTGTTAAAAGCATCCTCTTATGAGGCTACTGATTTGATCATCGGTTTGGACAATTTGTGGGGGGGAGGTGCGGCCAACTTGCGTGATGAACTGCTGTATGCCTCCACAGTGACTGAACGATTTCACATTCTTGAAAACCATTTGTTAGCCCGCATCGATTGCTCGCGCCGACCGAATTCGGCAATTGAATTTGCTCTGCTGGAATACCGCTCGGGATGACACCCAAACGTTTTTCCCGTCTCATGCGGTTTCAAAAGGCCGTACATCTTATAAGACAAACGAAGCAAGCGGACTGGCTGAATATAGCCTTAACCTGCGGTTACTATGATCAAGCGCATTTTATTAAAGAATTCAGGGCTTTTTCCGGCCTTACGTCAACGGAATATCGCTTGAAGAGAAGCAATCATCCTAGCCATGTGCCGATCTCTGATCCGCAAAAGGGAGAAAATTTACAATACAATCCTGCTCCCGCACATTAATATATTGGCAGACAGCGTTGAAATGATTTGGAGGTAAAGAAATGGCAAACAAAGAAATAGCTTATCGCCGGCTGCGTAACCAACGTATTGCCTGGTTGAAGGAGAAAACGCCTAGCGACGTGGCCAGAAGATTGGGTGCATTACAGGCGCAGGATTATGCGCAAGCCCTATGGGCGATCGGACTGCGCATGCAGAACGCGAGCGCCGGAGAGATCGAACAGGCTATAGCCGATAAACATATTATACTTACCTGGGCTATGCGCGGTACTCTGCATTTTGTGCCTGCGGAAGATTTGAACTGGATGCTCAAACTGCTCACGCCCCGGATCCTGGCCAAGGATAAACGCAGACTGGAGCAGCTCGAGCTTGACCCGAAGCGGATAACCCAATCCGAAAAGATCATTTACGGCGCATTGAAAGAAAAGCAGCGGCTCTCTCGTCCGGACTTGATGAAATTGTTGGAGGATGCCGGGATCGACACCAAACAACAGCGCGGTTATCATTTGTTGTGGCACTTGGCGCAGACGGGCCTGATATGTCTGGGGCCCATGGAGGGGAAGCAGCAAACCTTCGTGTTGCTGGAAAATTGGGTTTATCGCCAAAACAAGCTTTCCGCAGAGGAATCGCTTAGAGAGCTGGCGCGACGTTTTTTTACCGGACATGGACCTGCAACGCTTCATGATTTTGCTTGGTGGTCGGGGCTGACGATCACGGAGGCACGGAATGGACTGGAGTCGGTACAAAAAACGCTCTATTCGGAAAAAATCGAAGGCGTTGACTACTGGATGGGCCCGGATGACGCCGAGGTAAACGTGGAGGACTCCATCATTTGCTTGCTGCCGGGTTATGACGAATATTTGCTTGGCTATAAAGACAGGAGCGCTGTGGTGGATCCAGACTACGCTCCGTTGATTGTTCCCGGCAACAACGGCGTTTTTATGCCAATGCTTGTTGTTGATGGCGAGGTTGCAGGAACCTGGAAACGAACGGTCAAAAAGAGCGGAATCGATATCGTGATCCGTCCGTTCACTGCGTTGGGGAGCAGGAAAGAGCGCGTTATCGAGGCGGCCCGGCGGTACGGCGAATTTGTTCATCTGCCTGTATCTCAAGTGACTATCGAGGAGAACGGGACAAAAGGAGGATACCTATGAAATACGCATACATCTATGTACTCGATACGCTGGCTGGTACCAATATTACCGGACAGGCGAGCCTGGACATTTTTATTCTTTAATGGATACCCTTTCAACGACGAATTAACCCTGAATTCCGAAAGAACATTTCACCCGGCCGCCTCTGCCGTACGATCATTTAGTTCAACGCCCCCGCCCGGATTTGTGATAAAATTTGAGTGACCCGCATATGACGCTTCTTAGAATACTTACTGATAGGGGAATGAAGCGATGAACAACTCGAAAGGATATTTTTATTATTTGGTTTGGATCGTTGGGGCGATCGTGCTTGTGTATTATGGACAGCAGTTTACCCACATGATGGATCAAAAGACCGGCACGTTGTACAAAATGGACTACAGCTTGCTGGGGGATATCGTTTATTCTTTTGTTTTCGGACTATACTTGAGCTTTTTGAGCGGATGGCCGCGCCGGAAAAGCTTGCACCGCCCGCTGTTCTTTTTCGTATTTTTGCCCAGCCTCATCCTGCTGTTGTACCCGCTGATAACGATTTATATCAACCAAATCCGCATCACCGGGTATCAACAATGGGTGGGGCAGGTACAGTTGTTCTTTATAGGGCTGCTCAGCGGTTACTCCTTGATGAAAAGCCTGTTTTCCAGCAAATAATCTCGATTGGCTTCCGAAATTAGATTTACGAACCATAGGCCCAGCCGAGCGCAACGCCGCCCGCAGCGCCGGCGAGGACGACGATCCAGGGGGGCAGCTTCCAATAAACGAGCAGGGCGAACAAGGCAAGCACCAGCACAACGTCACCGGTATGCCGGACGGAGGAGGTCCAGATCGGATCGTACAAGGCGGCGAGCAAGATCCCGACCACCGCGGCGTTGACGCCTTGCAGCGCGCGGTGAATGTTCGGCATGACGCGCAGGCGGCTCCAGAACGGGAGCACCCCGATGACGAGCAGAAAAGCCGGTAAAAAAATCGCCACCGTGGCCAGCACAGCGCCAAATACTCCGCCGATCGCCGCTCCCAAATACGAGGCGAACGTGAACAGCGGCCCCGGAACCGCCTGGGCTGCGCCGTATCCGCCGAGGAAATCCGCTTCGCCGATCCATCCCCGGGGCACAACGGTGCTTTCCAGCAGCGGGAGCACGACATGGCCGCCGCCGAATACGAGCGAACCGGCCCGGTAGAAGCCGTCGAATAGCTGCAGGCCGGGGACCGGCCATAACCAACCGCTGAGCGGGAGGATCACCAGCAGCCCAAAGAAAGCCGCCAGAGCAGCAAAGGCCCAGTTCCTGCCGAGATTTATCGCTGTGGATGGCTCCTCGTCCACACGCGGGGACGGTGCACCTGGCAAGTCGCGGTACAACCATATGCCAATAAGCCCCGAAATCAGAATAATCAGCACCTGCGTAAACCCGTTTGGCCATAACAAGGCGCAGGCGGCAGCAAGCACGGCGATCGTGGCCCTGCTGCGTCCGGCAGCTAGCTTTTGGCCCATGCTCCAGACGGCTTGCGCCACAATCGCCACGGCGGTGAGCTTGAGACCGTGCAGCCAGCCGCTATCCGCCAGTTCCGTTCCTTTTAGCAGCAGCGCGAACAGCACAAGCAGCAAGACGGAAGGCAAGGTGAAGCCGGCCCAGGCCGCCAATGCTCCGAGCACGCCGCCGCGGTACAAGCCGATCCCCATTCCCACCTGGCTGCTTGCCGGGCCCGGAAGGAGCTGGCACAAGGCGACCAATTCCGCATATTTTTGCTCGCTGAGCCATTTCCGCTTCTTTACGTACTCTTCATGAAAATAACCGAGATGGGCGATTGGCCCTCCGAACGAAGTAAGCCCCAGCTTGGCGGAAACCGCAAAAATCTCCCTTGCGCGGCGAAAAGCGCC
This sequence comes from Paenibacillus macerans, assembly GCF_023715465.1. GTDB lineage: Bacteria > Bacillota > Bacilli > Paenibacillales > Paenibacillaceae > Fontibacillus > Fontibacillus macerans_A. The sequence goes on along the minus strand of NZ_JAMBOE010000002.1, from coordinate 408,050 downwards.
TTGAGGAGAAGGTGCGGGCGCAGCGGGTTCAAGTGTCTTCATTTCCATAATACCGCTCCTTTTTTGCCGCCTCCCCAACTTGGTTGAGGCGTTTCCCACCACTCTATCACACTATTGTTAACGCAGGGCAAACTGCTGGAGCAAGCTTGGATACGACAATCGGTGAATCGGAGCAATAGGATGACGAGGAGGATTTTTGATGCGTATAGGAATTATCGGGCTCGGCGATATCGCACAAAAGGCGTATTTGCCGGTAATGACGGGCAGAGAGGATATCGAGCTTGTTTTTTGTACCCGGAATCAGGAAACATTACGGCGGCTGGCCGCCAAATACCGCGTTGCAAAAACGGCGGACAGCGTGGAGCAACTGATTGAAACCGGGGTGGAAGCCGCGTTTATTCACAGCGCAACGGAATCACATGCCGCGATGGCTGAACAACTGATCCGCCATGGCGTCCATGTCTATATCGATAAGCCGATCGCCTACAACTATGAACAAGCCGAAAGCGTCAGCCGGTTAGCAAAGCAAAAAGGCGTCAAGCTGATGACGGGCTTCAACCGCCGTTATGCCCCGATGGTTGCCGCGATGAAAGCGCAGGAACACCGCCGGCTGGTGCTGATGCAGAAGAACCGGACCCACTCGCCGGATTACGCCCGCCGCTTCGTGTTCGACGATTTTATCCATGTCGTGGATACGGTCCGCTTTTTAGCCCCAGGCACAATCAACGATGTCCGCGTGTCGGCGCATATACAGGACGGGAAGCTTTATCATGTCGTGCTCCAGCTTGAAGGGAACGGCTTTAGCTGCATGGGGGTTATGAACCGCGACTCGGGAGCGAACGACGAAACGGTGGAAGTGATGAGCCCGGGCAACAAATGGAGAATCGACGGCCTGAATACGACGGAGCATTTTGCCGGCGGCGAAGCGGGGCTGCTTAAATTTAACGATTGGGATGCGGTGCTGTACCGCCGGGGGTTCGTGAGTATCATCGATCATTTTATCGCCTGTGTGAGGGAGGACAAAACGCCGGCCATTTCGCTGCAGGATGCCCTCGAGACCCATAGGCTGTGCGAGGAGATCGTGAAGCAAGCGGAAGCCAGCGGTGCCGAGCCTTGGAACCCCGACATCAAGAGGTGAAACATAAGCGCCGTTCGGTGCGTATTCATAAGCGTGAATGCATTCGTGAAAATAGGGCAGTGAGAAAAGCCGGCGCTTTAGCGTTATGGGAGGGATTCTTTTGTTTGAGGAGTTAACCGGGCAACTGGCGGAATTGAAGGAAAAAGGGCGTAACGAGGAAAAGTGGAGGAAACGGCTCGAGCAGTACAGAAAGGAGCTGGCCGAAGCGGAAGGCGCCAGGGATCGGTGGCGGCGCAAGCTGGCCGACGAGGAAGAGGATGTCCGTAAGCTGTCGGGAATGTCCTTGTCCAATCTGCTGGCTACGATTCTCGGTAACAAGGCGAATAAGCTGGACCGCGAGCAGCGGCAGGTGCTGGAAGCGAAAGTGAAATACGATGAGTCCGATCGCACGGTTTGGAGCTTGGAGCAACAAATAGCTCAGCTCGAAAAGCAGTGGCAGGAGGTCCGCAACTGGAAATCGGCCTATGACCGCGTGTTTCAGGCCAAGGAGCAGCAGGTTTTGGGGCAAAACGGCGAGCTTGCGGAGTTGGCCGACCGGAGGGCTGAGCTAAGCGTACAATTAAAGGAGCTGGAAGAGGCAATCCTTGCCGGTCAATCGGTGCAAAGCGATTTAAGCGCCGCCGAGGAAGATCTTCACTCCGCCAAAAATTGGGGTACGTACGATATGCTGGGCGGAGGCATGTTATCCACGCATATTAAACACAACCGGATCGACGAGGCGATGGATCATATCTATCAGGCCCAACGCAGCCTGGCCCGGTTTGAGCGCGAGCTTCGCGACGTGGGGGACGGTATGCCTATCGAAATGGAAATCGGCGGGATGCTGACGTTTGCCGACTATTTTTTTGATGGCTTGATCGCCGATTGGCTGGTGCAAGGCCGGATTCATGAGACGTTGGCGCAGGTCGAGCAGAAGCAATCCGAGGTGGGCCGTCTGATGCAGAAGCTGGATGCCGCCAAACGAAAGGCCGAAAGCGAGCTTGCCGAGTTAACCCGAAAATACGTGCAGATCGTAGAGCAGTACAGATAACGCGCTAAACCCGGGGATTTGCCGAAGTCCCCGGGTTGCTTGTGCTAAGCCGGTTCGGCTTGCCGCGCCCAATTCCCGGTTATACATTTCGGGCCTGAGGTAAATAGTTATACTACAGGCCGGATGTGATTCGAAAGATATGGAAAGGGCGGCAAGCATGAAGCGAACTTGGTGGAAGGAAAGCGTAGTTTATCAAATTTACCCGATCAGTTTCAAAGATTCGAATGGCGACGGTATCGGCGATCTGCGCGGCATCATTTCCAAGCTGGATTATTTGCAGGACCTCGGTGTCGACATGGTGTGGATCTGTCCGATTTACCAATCGCCCGGGCACGACAACGGGTATGACATCAGCAACTATTGCGAGATTAAACCGCAATTCGGCACGATGGAGGATTTCGACGAACTGCTGCACGGGCTGCATGCGCGTGGAATGAAGCTGATGATGGATTTGGTGCTGAACCACACGTCGGACGAACATCCCTGGTTTTTGGAGTCGCGACAGTCCACAGACAACCCGAAACGGGATTATTACATCTGGCGAAAAGGGAAAAACGGCGGCCCTCCGAACAACTGGGAGTCGTATTTCAGCGGTTCGGTGTGGGAATACGACGCGCGGACGGACGAATATTATTTGCATTTGTACTCCAAACATCAGCCGGATTTAAACTGGGAGAATCCGGCCGTCATCGGTGAGATGCACAACATGATCCAGTGGTGGCTAAAAAAAGGGGTGGACGGTTTCCGCTTCGATGCTATCGCGCATATCGTAAAAGCAAAAGGGCTTCCGGATGCCGACAATCCAGGGAATTCACCTACTGTGCGGGCGTACGGAATGTTTTCGAATCTGGACCACGTCCATACGCTGCTGCAAAATTTGCACGATCAGGTGCTTTATTTCTATGATATTATGACCGTGGGGGAAACCTCGGGCCTGGGCCCCAAGCAAGCGCTCGATTACGTCGGGAACGGCCGGCGGGAGCTGAATATGACGTTTCAGTTTGAGCATATGTTTTTGGATGCGGCTTCTCCCGGCACCGGCAAATGGGAGGTCGTGCCATGGAAGCTGGCCGACCTCAAGCGGGTCATGACCGGCTGGCAAACGACCCTGCACGAAAAAGGCTGGAACGCCAACTATCTGTGCAATCACGACCAGCCTCGCTGCGTGTCGCGCTTCGGAGACGGCGGACAGTACCGGATTCCTTCGGCCAAAATGCTGGCCACGTTCATCCATACGCTGGAAGGGACGCCTTATATTTTTCAGGGCGAGGAACTCGGGATGACCAACATCGCTTTCGGCTCGATCGAAGAATACCGGGATGTGGAAACGCTGAATTATTATAAGGAACGGCATGAGGCTGGGGTGCCGGAGCAAGAAATCATGCGGGCCATTCACCTGAAAAGCCGGGACAACGCCCGTACGCCGATGCAGTGGGAGGCGGGCGAACAAGCGGGTTTCACGACGGGGACGCCGTGGATCGCAGTAAATCCCAATTGCCCGGAAATTAACGCAGCCCAGGCGGTAAAGGACCGCGGTTCCGTGTATCACTATTACAAGGAATTAATCCGTTTGCGAAAGCGGTATGAGGTGTTTGTGTACGGAGAGTACCGGCTGCTGCTGGAGGATCATCCGGAGATCTATGCGTATACCCGGGCGCTTGAGGATACTCAACTGCTCGTGATCCTGAACTTCTCCTCGGGCGAACCTGAATTCGAATGGCCCGATTCCGTCAAGATCGAAGGGATCGAGCTTCTGATATCCAACTATAAGCCGGACAAATGGGAAGATCTTCGTCATTTGCGGCTCCGTCCTTATGAGGCAAGGGTGTATTTACAGGTAGGGGGTCGCGGATAACACATTGAATTGGGGTGAGGACATGGAAAAAAACGAATACAATGGCCTGGCCTCGGTGGCTGGACCATGAGAATCGGCGTCGTTTCGGATACGCATCTGCCGCGCCGGGGCAAGGAGCTTCCGTCCGCCCTGATCCGGCAGTTTGCCAGCTGTGATCTGATCCTGCACTTGGGGGACTGGACCACGTTCGAGGTCTATGAGCAGTTGTCCGCGCTCGCACCGGTTGACGGCGTGGCGGGGAACAACGATCCCGCGGACATCGTCCGGCGGTTCGGCTACCACAAACTGCTGGAGCTCGGATCGAAAAAAATCGGCCTGACCCACGGCCATTTGCCGGGAGGCGGGCATAACGCCCTGGACAACGCCAAGCGCGTTTTCACCGGCAAGCAGCTCGACGCCGTGCTGTTCGGCCATTCGCACAAACCGCTGCTCGCCCATAGCGGCGGTGTGCTGCTGTTTAATCCCGGTTCCCCAACCGACAAACGGCGGGAGGAGAAATACAGCTTCGGGATATTGGAGCTTGGGGCAAAAGGCCTGAAAGCAAAGCATATCTTTATAAAATAAGCAGCGGTGGTTTCCAGAATTGGCCGGGAGCCGGTTATTGACGGAAAATTGACCACCATTTAATATAGAAGTCATACTCATGTCCTAATCGGGGCAGCGTATTCATGTTCCCGTGTGCTTTATCACTTTCATCTATGAAAGCGTCAACGGGATCGTGCATTACAGCTCTATTGTAAAGGGCCTGATCATGGTTGAAAGGGGAAAATGAAGATGAGGAAGAAAATCGGACTATTTTTCGCGGTATCTCTCATGCTGCTTAGCGTGATTGGCTGCGGCAGCAACAGTGCAAGCTCCGTAAACGGCGCAAATGCTCAAAATAACGGAGCAGCCGAATCCGGCAATACGCAAAATGCAGGTTCGGGAGGCGGGACGGACAATAAGACTTACAAGATCGCCATCTCGCAAATCGTCGAGCATCCATCGCTGGACGCGACCCGTGAAGGTTTCCTGGCGGCGCTGAAGGACGCTGGGATCGTGGAAGGCGAGAACCTGAAGCTGGATTACAATAACGCGCAAGGCGATCCACCAAACAATATGGCCATCGCGCAAAAAATCGCCGGTGGAGATTACGATCTGGTATTGGCGATCGCTACGTCACCGGCCCAGGCTGTTGCCCAGCAGGTGAAAAACTCGCCAATCTTATTCGCGGCCGTAACCGATCCGGTTGACTCCAAACTGGTTGACAACCTTGATCATCCGGGCGGCAACATTTCCGGCGCTTCCGATACAAATCCCGAAGCGATCACAAAGCTGATGGACTTTATCGCCGCGAATTTCAAGGATGTCAAAAAAGTCGGCGTAGTGCTGAATCAGGGCGAACCGAACGCGGTCGTTATGACGGATCAGGCCGAAAAGGCGCTGAAGGCCCATGGCATTGAGCTCATTAAAGCTACGGTCACAAACACCTCGGAAGTAAAACAAGCGGCGGAATCGCTGGTCGGACGCGTCGACGCGCTGTACATTACGCTCGACAACACTGTCGTCGAAGCCGTCAACACGGTCATCCAGGTCGCCAACGAGCACGACATTCCTTTCTTCTCCAGCGATCGCGACACGGTTGAACGCGGTGCTTTTGCCACCGTCGGCTTCAAATACTACGATCACGGTTATCAAGTGGGGCAAATGGCCGTGGATGTACTGAAAAACGGCAAAAAGGTCGGCGATATGAAAGTGACGGTGCCGGATAAGCTTGATCTTATTCTCAACCTGAAGGCGGCCAAAGAGCAGGGCATCGAAGTGACCGACGCGATGAAGGATCAAGTGGTCGACAAAGAAAACAACATTATCGAATAACGGCTCCGTAATTTTTGAGGAGGTACTAACATGTTAAATTCACTGCTGGGAGCGCTGGAGTCCGGACTGCTCTATGCGGTGATGGCGCTGGGCGTTTACATTACGTTTCGGATTCTGGATTTCCCGGATTTGACCGTGGACGGCAGTTTTACGACTGGCGGCGCCATTGCTGCCGTGATGATCACAGGGGGAATCTCCCCCTGGATCGCGACCGCGGCCGCTTTCATCGGAGGGATGGCCGCCGGCGCCCTGACCGGGCTCATTCATACCAAAGGCCGCATTAACGGCCTGTTGTCCGGGATATTGATGATGATCGCGTTATACTCCATCAATATGCGGATTATGGGCAAACCGAACGTCGCATTGCTCGGGGAAGATACGATCTTCACATCGATTTCTCCGCTTGTGCTGATGCCGTTCGTGGTGATTGCGATCAAGCTGCTGCTGGACCTGTTCCTGCGCACCGAGCTTGGCCTCGCGCTGCGGGCGACCGGGGATAATCAGCGGATGATCCGCAGCTTCGGCACCCACACCGACAACACGATTATTTTGGGCCTCAGCTTGTCCAACGGGCTCGTGGCGGTGTCGGGGGCGCTGATCGCCCAGCAATCGGGATTTTCCGATATTTCTTCGGGGATCGGGATGATTGTGATCGGTCTCGCCTCCGTCATTATCGGGGAAGCGATTTTCGGAGCGCGTACGGTATTTTGGGCGACGCTGGCCGCCGTGCTCGGTTCGATCGTTTACCGGGTCGTCGTAGCGCTCGCGCTGCGCGTCGAATGGCTGGAGCAAACCGACTTGAAGCTGATCACGGCGATCATCGTTATTATCGCCCTCGTGCTGCCGACCGTGCGCAGATCGCTTAAGCAAAAAAGCCAGGCCCGGGAACGGGCCGCCGAAATTACCGGTTCGTCCGGGCACAAAAGCCTGGGAGGTGGGCTCTGATGCTGCAGCTTTCCCGTGTGTCCAAGCTGTTTCACCCCGGAACGCCGGACGAGAAAATCGCTCTGATCGACGTTAATCTGCATCTCGCTCCAGGGGATTTCGTAACGGTCATCGGCAGCAACGGCGCAGGTAAATCGACGCTGATGAACATGATCTCCGGCGTCATTAAGCCCGACGCCGGCGAAATCCGCATCGGCGGCGCCGATGTCGGACATCTGCCGGAGTACAAGCGGAGCCGCTGGATCGGCCGCGTGTTCCAGGACCCGATGGCCGGAACCGCGCCGCATATGACGATTGAGGAGAACTTGGCGATGGCTTATGCCCGCGGCAAGCGGCGCGGCCTGGGCTTTGGCGTCAACGCCAAGCGGCGGACGATGTTTCAGGAGCAGCTTAGCCGGCTCGGGATCAGGCTGGAAGGGCGGCTGCGGGCCAAAGTCGGCACGCTGTCCGGCGGCGAGCGCCAGGCGCTCAGCCTGCTGATGGCGACATTCACCGAGCCGCAAATTTTGCTGCTCGACGAGCACACCGCCGCGCTTGACCCGGCCCGCGCCGAGCTGGTCACGCAGCTGACCCGCGACATCGTGAGCGAACTGAAGCTGACGACGCTGATGGTCACGCATAATATGGAGCAGGCGATTCGCCTCGGCAACCGCCTGATCATGATGGATGGCGGGCGCATCATCCTCGACGTGGACGAGTCGCGCAAACGCGATTTGACCATGGAGCGCCTGCTCGGCGAATTCGAGCGCATCAGCGGCCATAAGCTGTCCGACGATCGCGTAGTTTTAGGCGGCTAGTCGGTGCCTTAACAAAGAAGCCTTCCCGGCGGATCGATCGCGGGGCAGGCTTCTTTTGTTAATGGACCGATGGGGACAACTGCAAAAGTGCATTTGATTTCTCTTCAAACTCCGTTTTTGGGCGATTGAAATGAAAAAGTGCATCTGAATATCAGCGATTTGATAAAAAAGTGACTTTTAACCGGGAATGAACTGCACATTTGCATTTGCACCGTCCGTTTCGGGGAGTTTCGACGAAATTCGCCTGCACTTTTGCTTTTCGTGGGATTTTCCCCTTCGAAAGTACGTCGTTCGGCGTCGATCAGCGTGGCGATGTCGTTGTTGGTGCGCGGGCGGTCCGAAGACATTGATAGGGAGACGGGGCGACCCGCGGCAATTTGGATTCATAAAGCGCTTAGTCCGTGCTATAATCAGCCTTACGAAGGAGATGAAGAGAATGATTCTTGAAGTAGCCGAGCTGCACGTAAAACCCGGGATGATCAATGAATTCGAAAGCAATTTCCGCAAAGCGTCGAAGATCATTGCCCAGACGGAAGGTTATATTGAACATGAGCTTCAAAAATGCGTGGAAACGGAAAATAAATATATTCTGCTCGTCAGATGGCAGTCGATCACGGCGCATGAGGTCGGCTTCCGCAAGTCGCCCCGTTACCAGGAGTGGAAAGCGCTGCTGCACCATTTTTACGATCCTTTTCCAACGGTAGAGCACTACGTTCAAATCAAGCTTGAAACGGATTAATGGAAGAATAACGGGAGAAAAGGAAACGGGAGAAGGTACGTATGCTTACAGACATGGAAATTACGATTGAAGACGCAGGCTTGGAAGATTTGCCGGCGATCGTCGCCATTTATAATGAAACGATTGCCGGACGGATGGTCACGGCAGATCTGGAGCCGGTTACGGTGGACAGCAGGCAGAAATGGTTTGATGAGCATTCCCCGGATTTTCGCCCCTTGTGGGTGATGAAAACCGGCGGGCGCATCATCGCCTGGCTCAGCTTCCAGTCCTTCTACGGCCGTCCGGCTTACAACGCCACCGCCGAAATCAGCGTTTATATTGCCGGCGAGTACCGCTCGCGGGGGATCGGGGGTATTTTACTGAACAAGGCGATTGCCGCTTGCCCCGGCCTGCAGGTAAAAACGTTGCTTGGTTTTGTGTTTGCCCATAACGAGCCAAGTTTGGCGCTGCTGCGCAAGTACGGCTTCGAGCAGTGGGCGCTTTTGCCGCGCGTGGCCAATTTGGACGGTGTGGAGCGGGACCTCGTTATTTTGGGAAAAAGAATGGAACCGTAGCGAATTTTTTGCGATTGGGGAAAGATAAGTTGATCCATTCTGCTGCTGACGTAGCGGCTTACAAAAAGGGGCAATGGATGATGAATGCGACAACAGGCGACGCCTTGGAAACGAAGGCACCGCCAAAACAAAGAAAACTGCTGCTGAGCGCCGGACTCAGCTGGATGTTCGACGCCATGGACGTCGGCATTATCTCGTTTATCGCCGCCGCTTTGGCGGCAGAGTGGAGTTTGACTCCGGAGCAAACCGGATTTTTTACGAGCATCAATTCGGTCGGAATGGCCTTTGGAGCGGCGATCGCCGGGTTTATGGCGGACAAGTTCGGGCGGAAATCCGTGCTGTTGTGGACGCTGCTTATTTTTTCGGTGGCGAGCGGCTTGTCCGCGGCGGCGACCGGGTTCGCCGTTTTATGCGTGCTGCGCTTTATCGCGGGGTTTGGGCTGGGCGGAGAGCTGCCGGTGGCCTCCACGCTCGTTTCCGAATCCGTTCCCGCCAAAGAACGGGGGCGGGCGGTGGTGCTGCTTGAAAGCTTTTGGGCGGCCGGCTGGATTGCGTCGGCATTGATCTCCTATTTCGTTATTCCCAAATGGGGTTGGCAGGCGGCGTTCCTGATCGGAGCGGTTCCGGCGCTTTACGCGTTATATTTGCGCAAATCGATCCAAGAGCCGGTACGCTACCGGGAACAGGTCGCCGGAAGGAAAGAGCAGGCTCCATCCTTCGGCAAACGGTTCGCTGCCGTTTGGGAAAGGCCGCATCGGCGTTCCACGGTCATGCTGTGGGTCCTATGGTTTACCATCGTTTTTTCGTATTACGGCATGTTTTTGTGGCTGCCATCGGTGATGGTGCTAAAGGGCTTCAGCCTGGTCAAAAGCTTTGAATACGTCTTGATCATGACGTTGGCCCAGCTTCCCGGCTACTTCACCGCCGCGTACTTTATTGAGAAGTTCGGCCGCAAATTCGTGCTGGTGCTCTACTTGCTGCTTACCGCCGCTAGCGCGGCCTGGTTCGGCAGCGCCACCAGCGAAGGCATGCTGATGGCCGCCGGCATTTGCTTGTCCTTCTTTAATCTGGGAGCATGGGGCGGCATGTATGCCTATACGCCCGAACTGTATCCTACCTCGGTTCGTTCGACGGGAGTAGGTCTAGCCGCATCGTTTGGACGAGTCGGGGGGATCATCGCTCCTTATCTCGTCGGCATGCTCGTTGCCCGGCAGGTGGCGATCGGATCGATTTTTTGGCTGTTTTTCGTGACAATCGTTATTGGAGCACTGGCTGTATGGTGGCTGGGGACAGAAACGAAGGGGAAGGAATTGGCGGACTGATCTTGGAAAAAAGCAGGCCCTCGGAAGATACTTCGGAAAGTATCGGCCGGGGGCCTGCCTCTTAACGGGGGTTTAACTCCATGTTTCGGTATTCAGGGTTTCTGCCGGCTTTAAGAAGTGGCCCTGAATGCCGATTTTTTGCAGTTCGTCGACAAAACTTTGTCCATCCTGACGGATCAGTTCAAAGGTGTTGTAGTGAACCGGGACGACGTGTTTGGCATTGACCCACTCGGCCGCGACCAGCGCATCCTCCGGCCCCATCGTGTAATGGTCGCCGATCGGCAGAAACGCCAGGTCGATCGGACGGCGGCTGCCGATCAGCTTCATATCGCTGAACAGGGCCGTGTCGCCCGCATGATATATGGTCAGTCCGTCAAGCTCCAGCACAATGCCCGCGGCAACGCCAAAATAAAGGCTGACGCCGTCCTGCCGGGTCACTGAAGTGCTGTGCAGCGCCGGAACCCATTTCAGTTTGCCGAACGGCAATTGAATGGAACCGCCCAGGTTCATCCCGATCGTTTGCAGCCCGGCGTGCGCGAAATAATTCGCCAGCTCGACGATGGCGACGATGGGGGCGTTGTTGCGTCTTGAAATGCTGTCCGCGTCGCTGATATGGTCGGAATGCCCATGCGTCAGCAGGACGTAATCCGCCTTGATCTCATCGGCCGGCATCCCCGCCAGCGGGTTGCCGGTCAGAAAAGGGTCGATGATGATTTGCTGTTTTCCCGTATCCAAATGAATGCAGGAGTGACCCAAATATGTTATTTTCATTCCTATCACCTCATTGGAAAAGATATCCTTCCTAAAGTATTATACCCTCCGCCCCCTAGCCTGTCACATGCCATAGAAGTTTCATACCAAAATCCTAGTCACAAAGCAGGATATGACCCTGGATATCCCGAAGATAAACGTAGCGGATTTTGTCATTATTTTGAATAAGGGGAATTTGAAATGGCTTTGATTGATGTAGTAAAATACGACGGATCTCCGGATGTTTTCGCTTGGAAGCATCCTGAGGCGGAACTTAGCACTTGGACTCAGCTGATCGTGGCCCAGTCCCAGGAAGCGATTTTGTTCAAGGATGGCAAAGCGCTTGACTTGTTTGGCGCCGGAAGACATACGCTGATGACAGCGAATATTCCGATTTTAAACAATATTATTAATCTGCCGTTTGGGGGAACCTCTCCATTTGCGGCCGAGGTCTGGTATGTCAACAAAGCAAGTGCGCTGGACGTAAAATGGGGGACGCCCAAACCGATCCATGTGCAGGATCCCAAGTACAATGTCCTCGTTCCCATACGAGCCTTTGGGCAGTTTGGGGTGCAGATCACGGATTCCCGAAAATTCCTGGTGAAGCTGATCGGCACGCTTCCGGAATTTAATCAACAACATTTGGTCGAGTATTTCCGGGGCGTCGTCACGATGAATATCAATTCGACCTTAACCTCTTATTTGGTACATAAAAAAGTGAGCATATTGGAAATCAACGCCTACATCGGCGAAATGTCCATGCATTTTCAGGCGGCAATGACCCCTGTTCTTGAGGAATACGGTATTGGCTTGCTTAACTTTTACGTTAACAGCATTAACGTGCCTGAGGATGACCCGTCCGTCGTCCGTTTGCGGGATGCTTTGGCCAAAAAGGCCGAGATGGATATCATCGGCTTCAACTATCAGCAGGAAAGAACGTTTGATACCCTGGAAGGCGCGGCCAAAAATGAAGGAGGCGCGAATGCGGGAATCATGGGGGCCGGCATCGGCATGGGTATGGGTTATAGTATCGGAGGTCCGATCGGCAATGAAATGTCCCGCATGTCCCATGCGCTGCGGGCATCGGGAGAATCCTGCCAATGTCCCAATTGCCAGCATATGAACCCGGATCAATCGATTTTTTGCAGCCAGTGCGGCGTTTCGTTGACCAGAGCGGGAGAGAAGCCGGCGGCAGAACCGGTGATCACTTGCAATCGCTGCGGCACTGCTTTAATGAAGGGTTCCAAGTTCTGCCCAAACTGCGGAGACCCGTACAACGCATGCCCCACTTGCGGGGCGGATAATCCCGAGAACGCTGCCGAGTGCATCAACTGCAAATCGCCTTTACCGAAACGCTGCCCCAAATGCAGTCAGCAGGTTAGCGCAGACAGCAAATTTTGCGGAAATTGCGGATCGGAATTAACGTTAAAATGCTACAACTGCCAATATGAACTTCAGTCTAATCAAAAATTTTGCCCTGAATGCGGCTCCGATCAAACGAAGGGGAGCGAAGGATAATGCGATTGCGACGGTATACGGGCGCTTCACTTATCATATTTATCCTGTACCTTGTTGGACTTGCCTCCACCATTTCGGCATTCGCCATCATCTGGCAGGGGAGAATGGATACTTTTTCGGCGTGGATTTCCCTAGGGGCTCTGATTTTGGCCGAAACCGTGATGTGGAAATATGTTTCCTATTGGATAAACCATCACGAACGCGTCAAGAAGAATATTCCAGGTTTTGTGGCACTGGGAACTGTCGCCGCGGCTTATTTGATCGCCGTTTTCGTGTATTCGTTTTTTGCGGGGATCGCTGACCGGTTTTTGAGCGGACTAGTACTGCTGCACATTCTAACTTTGACGATTGCCGTGCTGCTTGGAGGAACGATTTTGCTGTTCCTCAATTACGCGCTGAAAAGTGACGATACCACCCAAGCGCAGGTTATTCATTTGTATGAGCTCGAGTCTGGTCTCAAAAGCCTGCTCATGAGCATCGAGGCATACGGAGAGGCGGAAGCCGGAGAAATCAAAGCGGTCCTGACGAAACTGATCGAACAAGTGCGCTTCAGCGATTCGGTCGTCCCGGATGCGCTGGCTTATCTGGATCAGGATCTTTTGTTCCGGATCGATATGTTGAAAGAGGAGCTTGGGCAAGCAGGGAAGGAGCAGAGTCTTGCTGCAGAGTCCGTTCTTTTGCGTCTGCAAGAGCTAAAGCAGCTGCTGGATGACCGCAATGCCCGGTTGCTGCTTTCCAAATAGTTAGGTATACAGTTGATTAGGAGGAACACATGAAATCATTCTTTAAAAGTTTCTTCGGAGTTATTTGCACGGTCCTGGCCGGCCTTTTAGGAAGCTTATTTTTAATCGTTCTTCTCGCCGCCGATGGAGATCCGTCTTCGATATTAATTGTAGCTTTAATTTTGCTGCTTCCAGCCGGCCTATTTCTCTTTCTTGGCATTTTGTTATTCAAAGGCTCCAAGAAAACGGCGATTCCAAATTATTTGGGGCCGACTGGGCCCCGTCCTTACCCCGAGCAAAGGCAAAGACCGGGTTCGCCTTCGCCGAGGACTTCTTCGCCATCATCGACGCCTATTGACTTTGATCCTGAGGTGGTCAAAGGCGCCGCCGAATTTATGAGTTCCCTTTTTGGCGGGCAGCAAACGGTTGTAACAGTGAGCACTCCTGCGCCAAAGGAGCCGGTTTCCCTGGATTGCCCGGGGTGTGGGTCCAAGACGGTGGTGTATCCCGATAAACCAGCGACTTGTGAGTACTGCGGTACGGTTATTCCATATAAGGATTGATCAGAAGACAAGGACAAACCAAGAGGTTTGTCCTTTTTTACATTGTAGAATTTCAAAAGTTTCCGGCCCGGGTGAGCTCGTATAGAGCGAAATAGCATCATGTGGGTCCGTTAGGCTGGGAAATACTCGGGAAAGTCTTTGAGCTGAAGGTTTTCAATTTGATAAATCAAGAATGACGAGCTTCTAATATCAGACAGAAGAGGTGTCTTCATTGTTATAGACCATCAGCCCGACCTAAATCAACTGCCAAGGGCGTTGAAAGCTTGAGGACAGGGGAGTGGGTGGGTGGGCGGCAGATCAACACTCGCTGTCCGGAGACTTTGCACCATTATCCCGTTTAATCAGGTAACAATTGCTCAGGAAGCAGAGAAACTTACAAGTTCGGGAGGTGGAGAAGCAGATCGGTTCGAGATAATTTAGACGGGCTTAGGAGAAGGAATCAGGTTTAGGGGAGGTGAAACAGACCGGACAGGAGATCAAAACAGGAGATCAAGACAGGAGACCAAGGACAAGACGCGAGGGAAACGAAAAGACCGTGATTTTGCTGTAGCCTGAACCCTTCCATTTGCAGCAACGCCCACACCGTTCATACTAACTCACACCAAGCAAGTTGATCCGCATTAAGATAACCCCTACCCATTAAGTTGATCTTCGTCAAACTCCCCCCACCGTTTCAGCGTGTCGATCAGGCCGCAGCCGCAAGGAGCTGGTTCGGTTGGCGAGCGATCAGCCGGCGGTAAGGGATCGCCGGAATCGCCACACACATCTGCAGCAACTTCTGCCGCATCGTTTCTTTCGCTCCGGGCAGGTGCAGCCGGCGGCGTACGGTGTACTCGTTCAGGTACGCCTGCAGATGCTTCAGTCCCAAGGCTATATATGTACTCTTCAGCGATTCCCAAGCCTCTCTCACCACTTTCCGCAAGGGCGCATACAGCCGATAGGCTAGAGGGAACGACTGTACCACCGATGCACGGACATCCACATGCCCGTTGATGAACGCAGCGAGCTCGTGACGGTTTGCTCTTTGTCCGTCTCCTCTCTTATGAGGCACCAGGCGGATTTTGACCTGCTCCGGCTCGCCCGATTCCGTGACCGTGCAGCCTGCTACGACCGCCGAGGCATATGGATGTGAAAACTGACACCGGGACGGATCACACCCATACAGATCGCTGTTCACCTTCACGTCTCCGCTCAGCAGCTCCCGGGCATCGAATTCTAGGGCGGCATGGCGTATTTTGTGCAGCAACAACCAGGCGGTTTTGTAGGTGACCCGGATCACCTGGCTCAGCCGCATCGCCGAGATGCCGCCCTCAAGCAGGAACAAATCCAGGGCCTCGAACCACTTGAGCAGGGGCAGATGCGTTCCTTCAAAAATCGTACCGACCAAAGCCGACGTTTGATGCTTGCACTTTCCGCACTCGAATAAGGGGATATGCCTGGAGGTCAGACGACTGCACCGGGTGTGAGCGCAGCACGGGCAGACGAAGCCGTTCGGCCACTTCATCGCGATCAGCGCCTCCATGCAGGCCTGCTCGCTGTTAAAACGATTGGTGAATGGTTGAAGTTCCGTTCCCGTATTGACCTCCATGTTCATTCGCCCCCAATCAAGAACTTAAGAACGCGCGTTCGATTTATTCTATTGTACCAAACATATGTTCCTTTTTCAAGCCGAAAATCTCACCTGAACCGCCTCATTTTTCTTCATCTTTTTTGTTTTTTCTTCTCTCTTTTATTGGAACTTGCTTCAGCCCCCACCCCAAGCTCCTTGCTCCCTGAACGAGAGGGATAATCGTGCAAAGGCAAGCAGCAGGCAGGACCCCAAGCCCCCAAGCCCCAAGACACGGACCCTTTAGACAGCCCCTCACACCTGGCGTCGATTTGTGGTACTGCCCGAAATGGCTACGGTGCAAAAGGTAGCTGCGCTGACCTCGGCGAATCGTGGGGCCCCTCTTCATCATTGACGCTTGCATGCTTCCATGTTTGAGCGGAATCGCAGTAAAGCGGTCGAGTTGCTTGCCCGATTTAGAGATCATGCCACCGGCACATTTTACAAGGGATCTCTGATCTCACGATGGGCTGGGCGAACGACTACACCTTTTTGCCCTTCCACTTCACGAGCTACATCAAGGCTTGCCTGCAGATTTTTGCTGGGGAAGTTGTGTGATAAATTTTATAGCAATTCTAAAAAGTAATGCTAGACTAACCTGCCGCTGGCAGATAAACTAGAAATGGAAATTTTAACTGGACAGGTTCTTGAAGCCCCGAAGGAAGGTGGTCCGGATGACAGAACGGTATCCTGAAATCGACGAAGTCATCGCCTACATTCAGAAAAACATTCACGAGCCGCTCCCGTTGTCCCGATTGGCCAAATACGCGGCTTACAGTCCGTTTCATTTTTCGCGCATTTTTAAAGAACGGTTGGGATTGCCCCCGCTGTATTACGTCTCCGCCATGCGTTTGCAGAAGGCGAAGGATCTGTTGCTTAAGACGGACATGACGATCCGCGACATCGGTTTGGAAATCGGCCAACAGAGCCTGGGTACCTTCACGACCCGTTTCACTGAGCGGGTTGGTATGACCCCGTCGGATTTTCGCAATTCCCCCCGGCATGCCTTCGATCTGCTGCGCTCGTTGCAGCATTTTAACGGCGGCAGGCTAGGGCGCTGGAAGATGAACCGGCCGGGCGTGATCGGGGGAACGGTGCAAGCGGCGGCTCCTTTTTCCGGCGTGATCTTTATTGGGCTGTTTGCCAAGCCAATTCCGGAAGGGCTGCCCCTTTATGGTACTTTGTTGTTTTCCTTGGGCGAGTTTTGCTTCACCGGCATTAAGCCGGGAACTTATTATCTGATGGCGACTTCCCTCGATTGGGGCGCGAATGCCAAAGATATTTTGCTGCCGCAAAGTACGCTGCGAACGCGTTTTCATCATCCGATCGCCGTCAAACCGGGGATTCACGTTCCCTATCAAGAGGTCATGCTATACCCTCCAAAAGCGGACGATCCGCCGATTCTGATATCGCTTTCCGTACTGATGAATCGTTTTTTAAGCAAGTCACTGCAAAAAAGCAATCGGTAAGAAATATTCGGCTCGGAAAAAAGGTGCGATGTTATGGGACATACTGATGAGGTAGTCAGAATCCAACACCAAGAGGAGCAGGTACAAGATGACAATGCGATTAACCCCTTATCTCGTGATGAACGGGAACGCCAAGGAGGCCATCTCATTTTATGAAAAGGCTTTGGAAGCTAAGGTCATCTCCGTGCAATCGTTTGGAGACATGCCGGAAAACCCTGAGTTTCCGGTACCGGAGGAAGCGAAAGATCGGATCACCCATGCATTGCTGAAGGCCGGGGAAACCGATTTGATGTTCTCGGACACGTTTCCGGGCCAGCCCCACCAAAGCGGGAATCAGGTCACGATCTGCCTGACGACGAATGACGCCGAACAGGCGAAACGCATGTTTGATGCGCTGGCTGAAGGCGGCCGAATCGATATGCCGTTGCAGGAGACATTTTTCAGCCCGGCTTACGGTTCGCTTACCGACAAGTTCGGCGTACCGTTTCAAATCTTCACGGAAAGAAACATTTAATAATCCTTTCAAGAGGGGCGCCGGAACTAAAATTCCGGTGTTCTTTTTTTCATAAATGCTTGAAATTACCATATGATTTTGGAGTGAAGTTTCATTTCGCGGCGGGTTGAAGATTCCGAAACGGGGCACGCTTAAAAAAGAACTACAGCGTAAGGAGGCGGTGGGAGAAATGAAAATTATCATTACGCAAAGCGAAGCCGTCGAGAAGGGAATCTGGGCCAAAATCAGAAAACAATTCGGATTGTCCGAAGAGGATGAGGTATGGGAGCGGGAGCAGTTTATTTTGACGGAAGAAGAGGCCCGGGATTACGGATTGATCCATTAAACGAGTCCTAGTCCTCAAGGAATGGATTGCTTCTGCGGGAGCGGACGGTTAATATGGGGTATAGACTATGGCGCCGCATGCTTCCTGAGGGTGCGGACGGCTTCTTGGTGGGAGGAATGAATGATGAAGATTGAAGTTTGGTCGGATTTTAGCTGCCCGTTTTGTTATATTGGGAAAAGACGCCTGGAGAAGGCGCTCGAAGCCTTTGAGCACAAGGATGAGGTCCAAGTGGTGTACCGCAGCTTTGAACTGGATCCGGAAGCTCCAAAGGATACGGAATCAAGCATCCATGAGCTGCTTGCCGTCAAATATGGTTTAAGCCTGCTTCAGGCCAAGGAATCGAACCAGAACGTGGCGGCTCAAGCCAAGGCCGAGGGGCTCGATTATCATTTTGATACGGCCATTCCGACAAATACGTTTGATGCGCACCAGCTTTCGCATTATGCCGGGGAAAAAGGGAAAGCTAAAGAGATGACGGAAAGATTATATCGCGCTTATTTTACGGACTCATTACATATCGGCGACCGGGAGACGTTAATCCGGCTGGCGGAAGAGGCCGGACTGAACGGCCAGGAAGCCGGGGAAGTATTGGACCAGAACCGGTACGCCGATCAGGTGCGCGAGGATGAACGGGAAGCCAGACAGCTTGGCATTCGCGGCGTCCCGTTTGTCGTGCTGCGCGGCAAATACGCGGTGTCCGGAGCTCAGCCGCTGGAAATTTTCCAGGGAGCGCTGCAGCGTGCTTGGGAGGATCAGGCATAACCGGAAATGAATACATTGAAAGAACCAAAAAAACGCTGATCCGGTAAGGATCAGCGTGTGTTTACCTTTATGTAATTATGAAATTAAAATAAAACTTGTATTACTTCACACTCTATGGTACAATGACGGATAGCCAAATCACAAATGCCTCATACAATAATCTACTCAATAATAGCATAATATCAATGATTTGTCAAATGGATTTGCGCGACTCAGATAGAAAGACTTGGCAATTATTTATTTAGGGTGGGGGTCTGAAAATGACGGAGGACTTGAAGCATAATGAAACGGAATTTACCGACGACCTGACGCTGCCGCCAGGAATAAAAATCGATGACCCGGTACGTATGTATTTGAAGGAAATCGGTCGCGTTCCACTGTTATCCGCCGAAGAGGAAATCCAACTTGCACAGCGGATCGAAAACGGCGATGAAGAAGCCAAACGCCGTTTGGCTGAAGCGAATTTACGGCTCGTCGTCAGCATAGCCCGGCGGTATGTCGGGCGCGGCATGGTTTTCCTGGATTTGATTCAAGAAGGCAACATGGGTTTAATCAAAGCGGTTGAAAAATTCGATTACTCCAAAGGCTTCAAGTTCAGCACCTATGCAACCTGGTGGATTCGCCAAGCGATTACGAGAGCGATCGCCGATCAGGCCAGAACGATCCGAATTCCGGTGCATATGGTCGAAACGATCAACAAATTGATCCGGGTTTCCCGGCAGCTGCTGCAAGAAATCGGACGGGAGCCAACGCCGGAGGAAATCGCCAAGGAAATGGATATTTCGCCGGATAAGGTGCGCGAGATTATGAAAATCGCGCAGGAGCCGGTTTCGCTGGAAACGCCGATCGGCGAGGAGAACGACTCGAACCTGGGCGACTTCATTGAAGATCACGATGCCCCGGCGCCTGCGGAAGCGGCGGCCTACGAACTGCTCAAGGAGCAGTTGGAAGAGGTGCTCGATACGCTGACCGAACGGGAAGAAAATGTGCTTCGGCTGCGCTTCGGCATGGACGACGGCCGGACGAGAACGCTCGAGGAAGTCGGCAAGGAATTCGGCGTTACCCGGGAACGGATCCGGCAGATTGAAGCCAAAGCGCTCCGTAAATTGAGACATCCCAGCCGCAGCAAACGGCTGAAAGATTTTATGGAATAAACCGAAGCAGCGGTTCATCAGGGTTTGAGACTGATGGACCGCTGCTTTTTTTGCCTGAAATTATTTTCGCGTTGAACGAGCGCGACCTTTCATCAGGCTAATTCTTCCCAGGACTTTCGAGGTGAGCGGACGAACGTAACGATAGTTCAGCTTCCGGCCCCGCTGTGCGCGAAGAAGCGCGGATTTGCCGGGACGGGCCACTCGCGCTCCGAACACCTGCATAAACCATTGCACCGGATAGGAAATCGACAGGCGGCCGTTTTCGGAACCGGCAAAATTGACGGCCGCCGCCTGATTGCCGCGTGCGGTCAGCCAAACGGAGCCGGAGTCGCCTGCCAGCGATACCGGGCCTTTCCCCCGAATTACGCTTTGATCCTTGAAGGTGATCGTGCCGAGGTTGCCGTAATCGCCGTAATCGACCTGGATGTCCGTATGGATTGACTCGACGGTGCCGGTGACGACCCCGGTGGTGCGTCCGACTTTTTTGAATCGGTCCCCGACTTTATAGGTGACGACATGCCCCGGGACGGCTCCGAAAACGGCGTAGGCCGGTTTGAGCAAACCCCGGCGCAGCGGTTTTGAGGTGGCGGCATCCAGATAGTTGGCGCTTTTTTTGCGGAGCCTAACAAAGCGGTCCATATTTCCAATCCGGTCCTGCGGACTGCGCCCGCGATCCGCTCCGCCTGGCTGAAGCGTGGCGGAGTAACGCGACGTGTTGTTATTTACCAGCACATGATTGTTGCTTAGGATACGTCTGCCACCTGAACGATCGCTGACGATCAGTCCGGCGGTTCCCGATGCGTCGGGAGTGCCGACGCTATACCCGGCAATGACTGGACGGATACGGCCGGTGAAGGTTCGCTTGGAGCGGGCGCCTAATTTACCGTGTTTGCAAAAGCGCCGGCAACGAACGATGCGAAACGGCACGCCGGATCCGGATTTTAGCTGGTGCGGCACAGCGGTTGGCCGTTTTTTGACTTTTCTTTTTTTATGGGCGGTGGAAGAAAGGGCTTCGGCATATACAATGATGGCGGCCCCTTTTTTCGGGCGATTGGGATCATGCAGGCCGACACCGACGCCGTGGATGCCTTTACGTTTGAGCAAACGTCTGGCAATGCGCCGCTTCAGCAAATAAGCTTTACGAAAACTGGCCAATAGGTATCACCTTTTCTCGCTTTTTCGCGGATTTGCTTTATCATATGCAGCGGCGGAAAAGGTTGACTGTCCGTAAGTTTGCCAGCTTATTGACTTAGGCGGATACAGTGGTATCCCAGCCAGGCACACCCAATGCCCAGCAAAACGGAGGATATTACGTAAACGATCGCTTGTTGCTTCCGCCCTTGCCCGATCAGGCCAATCGTTTCGTATCCGAACGTGGAGAAGGTCGTGTAAGCTCCGCAAAAGCCGACCCCAAACATCAGCCAGCTCCATTCGGGCATCCCGCGATAATTATGTAGGGCCGATAAAAGACCGAGGAGAAAGGAGCCGCTAATGTTAATCAGCCAAGTCCCGTACGGGAATCCGCTGCCCATTTTACCGGATATCCATTTGCCCAGATAAAACCGCAGCAGCGTCCCCAAAATGCCGCCCGCGCCAACACCGATGATGCCGATCATGCGTGCCCCTCCCCTTGATTGCTTTGGTTCTTTCCGGCGATCCACACGCCGAATCCGGCCATGAGCAGGCCGCCAATCACGTTCGCCAGCACGTAAGCGGCTGCCGTTCCGGGGTGGTTGGAGCTTAGTGCGTCCAAAGTTTGCACGGAAAAGGTGGAGAAGGTCGTAAATGCTCCGGTAAAGCCTGTCCCCAGGCCTAGACGCAGATGGGAAGGGATTTTCCGCAGCGGCGCGATGGTAAAAAACCATCCGAGGAACAAACAGCCGGTCAAGTTGATGATGACGGTAGAGAGGGGAAAGAATCCTACAGAAGGAATCCCAACCCCTAATCCATAACGCAGCAGCGAACCGAAAAATCCGCCAACGATCAGTGCGATTACATCCAAAAGCGATCAGCCTCCTAAAAATAGACAGACCCCTACCAGCAGAACTGGTAGGAGTCATTAGCTCAAGGAGCGGTTCAGGCGAACTCCATCGCCTATCATATTGGATTCATTTTAGTCGATTGTACGGGGAGAGTCAATACAGAGAGTCAGTAAGCTTTACGTGATCACTTTATGACGTGATGGTGATCGTGGGAGCGGAGATTGTAGGCTGCGTCGTAATCGTTGACGAGACATTGCCAAAGCTGTTGACTTCCAATTGAACGGGAACGCCTACGCTGATATCCGTCGTGGCCAAAACCAGGCTTGCCGTCGTCAACGTGGACAGCGACTGCTGCTGAATCACGCCGTTGACATACACGTTAAAGAAGTCGCTGCCGGTCAAGGCGGGCAAAGCGGTCACAGTTCCGTCCTCATCATCGACAAAGCTTCCGGCCGGGATGGTCGTATCCGTGGCTCCGATCATGGCTGCCGTAATCGTGGCGAAAAAACGGGTGACGGTTGGAGTAACTGTCGTGGTGACGGCTCCCCCTGTGGCTACCGGAACGGAAGCGGTGGCGGTAAAGACGGGTTTTACTACTGGCATGGTATTACCTCCTAATCTAGAATGTTATCGAAAGATTCGATACATCATATATAATGATCGGATTCTCGCAATAGAAACGGCGTTATTCCATAGGAAAATATTTATTCTTTAGCGTCGAGGCAAGGATATTTGTCTATTTCGCCTCTACACGGAAGCACATATGATAATGCGGGCGAATAACGAGGCAAAGTACAGCATTTCCGTGTGGGAGGAATGGCAGATGGGGAAAGGGAAGTGTTCTGCCGGGCAAAAAAGGAGGAAAGGTACGCGAGGCGGCAAAAAGAGGAAGGCCGCATATTGCGCTCTGCGTGCGCAAAACCGGAGATTGCGCAGCCGCCTTGTCATTTGTTGGAAACGGATGCGGCGAGTAGAACAGCTGCTTAATCAATACTGCGGGCAAATGAACCATCCGGGAGCGGGGAGCGGCGTCGGCGCCCCCGGCTCGCCGGGGGCGAGCGGCCCGGCAGGCCCTCCAGCGGGACCGGGTCCTGTGGGGAATGCGGGGCCGGCCGGACCGCAAGGGGCCGCCGGGCCTTGGGGTGCGATGGGTTCGGTGGGGCCGCGGGGGCCAGGGGGCGAAGCGGGTGCGCCGGGGCTGGCAGGCCCGAAGGGGCCAGTAGGTGACGCCGGCCACCCGGGGCTGGCCGGCCCGCAAGGGCCGATGGGAGAAGCCGGGCCGCCGGGGCCGAGGGGGGAAGCAGGGGCCTCAGGGCCAGCGGGTCCGCGAGGACCGGCAGGAGAAGCAGGGCCTTCAGGGCCGATGGGTCCGCAGGGACCCACGGGAAAAGCGGGGCCCTCGGGTGCGGCCGGCCCGCAAGGACCAGCGGGGCCCTCGGGTGCGGAAGGCCCACAGGGGCCAGCGGGAGAAGCAGGGCCCCAGGGCCTGGCAGGTCCGCCGGGGCCGAGGGGAGAAGCAGGCCCGCAGGGACCGGTGGGAGAGGCGGGTCCCCAGGGCCCGGTAGGTCCGCAGGGACCAGCGGGAGAAGCAGGCCCCCAGGGTGCGGTCGGCCCGCAGGGGCCGGTGGGAGAGGCGGGCCCCCAGGGCTCGGTAGGTCCGCAGGGACCAATAGGAGAAACTGGGCCGCAAGGGCCTGAGGGACCTCCTGGACCACCCGGGCCTCCCGGCGGCGCGATTCAGGTCACGCCCAGCGTATTCCGCTACTTTTATTTTCCTCCTGACAATTTGCAAGGAGATGTTACCATTCCCGCCAGCGAGTTTACGGATGACCAGGGAAATACTCAGGCCGCATTTTCCGGAGTTGGCAGCGAATCATATGCAAATTTGTATATAAACGGCGTTATGCAGGAAGGCAGCCTGTACTCAGTGTCCCCCGCAGCTTTGACGCTTTTTCTCGGTCAGGATATGATATTGGCGGGGACGCCGATCATTCTTGAAATCGTGCAGATTACGGCCCAAGCCAAGCCATAGTCTGAACATCGTTTCTGTTGCATATTCGTGTCGATTAAGGGCGAGGCGTTATTGCTTTGCCCTGATTTTTTGCAAGGAGGAGACATATGGAAATCAAAGGGATTAATCACTTCTGCTTTTCGGTATCCGATCTGGACCGGTCGATCGTTTTTTATGAACAGGTATTTGATGCAAAAATGGTCGTGAAGGGCAGAAAACTCGCTTATTTCGATTTGCACGGGCTGTGGATCGCGTTGAACCAAGAGGACATCGCCCGGGACCAAGAAAACCGTACATACACGCATATCGCGTTTACGATTGAGGAAGCGGATTTTGACGTTTTTCTGGACAAGCTGCGCAAATTGAAGGTTGAAGTGCTGCCGGGGCGCGAGAGGGATGTCCGGGACAAAAAGTCGATTTATTTTCTCGATCCCGACGGGCATCTGTTTGAATTCCATACGGGAACGCTGGCGGATCGTCTCGAATACTACCGGGCGGAAAAAAGCCACATGACCTTTTACTGATAAACTTCGGCGGTTCGGGCCATTTTTTTGTTGGGCTTTTGCCCCGTTTAAGCTAGAATAAAAACAAGCAAAGATCAAATATCTCTTGAATCGGCAGACAAATCACTAGTGTTGCATTAACTTTAGCTCAAGATTTTCCGCAAAATCTACCCGGAACTCTAACGGTTGTAGCAGCTGCTATTTTCCGAAAAAAGACCTTTTCTAATTTCTAACGGTTGTAAGCGCCGTTATTTGCCTGAATCTAAGCAAAAATAGCCGGATTTAACCGAAATAAGCGCTGTGGCAACCGTTACAATCTGAAATCAACGTTTTTGGCACAAATAGCGCTTGTGGCATCCGTTAGAATATTTGTGAGGCTAGTGTGGCTTGAAAAATGTATCTTGTCAGATTAAATGCAACGCTAGTGCAGACAAATTCCGAACACTAAACTAACACGAAGTAGGCTCAAGTACATGAAAAAGTTCAAAAAGTTTTATATCGAAACGACCAGCATTTGCAATTTGGCGTGCAGCTTTTGTCCGCCAACGCACCGCAATGCGCAGTTTATCAAAACGGAAGACTTCAGCAAAATTTTGGATGATATTAAACCTCATACGGATTATATTTATTTCCACGTAAAAGGGGAGCCGCTTCTTCATCCCAAAATCGACCAGCTCCTGGACATCAGCCATGAAAAAGGATTCCAGGTGAACATCACGACCAACGGCACGTTGATTCCAAAGGTCAAGCATAAACTGCTCGGCAAGCCGGCGCTGCGCCAAATGAATTTTTCACTGCACAGCTTTGATGGGCACGAAGGGTCCACGGACCGGGAGGGTTACCTGTCCTCCATTTTGTCTTTCGTCCGGGAGGCCGTCGCTTCTTCCGAATTGATCATTTCGTTCCGGCTCTGGAATTTGACGAAGGACAATGAGACGAATTTGCAGCGCAAGCGCAACCGGGAGACTTTGGAAATGATTGAACAAGAGTTTGGTCTGGATTACCGCATCGAGGAAAAAGTCGTACCCGGCAGCGGGGTCAAATTGGCCGAACGGATTTACCTGAATCAGGATCATGAATTCGCCTGGCCGGATTTGAGAGCGCAGGAGGACGACGGCAAAGGTTTTTGCCATGCGCTCCGGAATCAGGCAGGGATTTTGGTCGATGGTACGGTGATCCCTTGCTGCCTTGATGGCGAAGGAGTGATCAACCTCGGCAACGTGTACAAAACACCGTTCTCGGATATTATCGAAGGGGAACGGGCCAACCGGTTGTACGAAGGTTTTTCGCGCCGGGTAGCGGTCGAGGAACTTTGCCGGAAATGCGGCTACCGCCAGCGTTTTGGCGGCGAAGCTTAGGAGTTTAATAGAGAAAAGGGGAAATACGAAAGGAGCCGATATGGCTCCTTTTTGAAGTGGTGCTGCAGCCCATGTTTGGGCCCGCCGATAACGGTAAAAAAGGTCGCTATTTTTGCCAAAGTAGGAGTGCGGGAGAAATAGAGGAACTTTTTTCCTCTATTCTCGCCGAGTGGGGCAAAAAAGGTGTTTTATTCAAGGTTAGCAGGAAAATAGATCCCAAAAGTACCGCTATTTTGTAAGAGTGAGGCAAAAACGAAAAAATAACGACATAAATTACCGCTATTCTGGGACGGCCATTTCCTCTCCGCGCTTAAAGCAAGGGGGAAAGTCCACACGGGGATAGCGGGTAGAACCAACCTGTAAACCGCATGCATCGGGGCAGCTAAATGAGCAGGCCCACCACAAATGAGCAGGCCTACCGCAAATGAGCATGCTCCCCGCAAATCAGCATACCCGCCGCAAATGAGCATATTCGCCACAAATGAACAGGTCCACCGCAAAAGAGCATACTCGCCGCAAATCAGCATACCTACCAACGGCCAGCCGCCTTTATCGCAGCTTCGCGGGGTCCACCTTGGGGACGAGCCCTTCGGCCGCGGCGCGGTCGAATAGGGCGGCTACGGCGGCATAGCCGTCTTCGCCCAGCTCTGCCGTGTAGCGGTTGACGTACAGGTTGATGTGCGCCTGCGTTACTTCCGGCGACATTTCCTGCGCGTGGCTCATCACGTATTCGGCGGACGCCTCGGGATGCGCCCAGGCGTATTCGACCGATTCCCGCGTCCAGCGGGCGAAGGCCGCCAGGTCCAGCGAACGGCGAGCGATGATGGCGCCCAGCGGAATCGGCAACCCTGTATCGGCTTCCCACCAGCTGCCCAGATCCTGGAGCAACGCCAGCCCGTAGTTCTGATAGGTGAACCGGGCTTCGTGAATGACCAGCCCGGCGTCGATATCGCCGCACTGCACGGCCGGCATGATCTCGTCAAACGGCATGACGTTGATTTCGCCGACACCGCCCGGAACATGCTTCGCCGCCCACAGCCGGAATAGCAGATAGGCGGTCGAGCGTTCGCTGGGGACCGCCACCCGGCGTCCGGACAGGGCCGCCGCGCCTTCCGCGCCGCCATCCGTTCCGGCGGTCAGCACGAGCGGCCCGCAGCCGCGTCCCAAAGCGCCGCCGCAGGGCAGCAGCGCGTATTCGTCCAGCAGCCAAGGCAAAGCGGCGTAGGACACCTTAAGCACATCCGGTCCTTGACCGGATGCCGCCAGGCCGTTCGTAATGTCAATATCCGCATATGTCACGTCCAGCTCGGGCGCGCCGGGAATCAGTCCGTGCACCCAGGCGTGAAAAACGAAAGTATCGTTGGGACAAGGGGAAAAAGCGATTTTCATGATAGCAGCACCTCCGGTAGTATAGAGCAGGCTTGTTCCAGCGCCTGCAGGGCATCGCCGATCTTCCACAACTCACGCTGGCGCGGGCCGACGGCGTTGGAAATGGCGCGCAGCTCCAGCGCCGGAAGCCCGAACTGGCGCGCCGCTTCGGCGACGCCGTAGCCTTCCATCGCTTCGGCTCCCGCGCCGGGGAAGCGCGCCCGCAGCGCTGCGGCCGTTTCCGCCGTGCCGGTGGCGGTCGCCAGTGTCAGCACCGGCCCGTAATAAGCCGGGAGCCCGGCAGCGCCAAGGGCGTCCGCCCAGCGGGCCGCAAGCTCGCGTTCCACGGCGATCCGCGCGGAGCCGAAGCCAAGCTCGTCCACGCTTGAGAAGCCGTCCGGCGTCTCCGCGCCCAGGTCGGCGGCGATGATTTCGCTGGCGACGACCAGCGAACCGACCTCGGCGACCCCGGCGAAACCGCCGCCGATGCCCGCGCTGATGACGAGCTCGTATTCGCCGCCAGCGTGAGCGAGCGCCGCCGCCGTCGCCGCGGCGGCCGATGCCGGACCAACGCCGGCCAGCCCCACCTCGGCGCCGGCATGTCCGCCTAGGCCGCGTTGCACGGCATCCCGCTCCGCCTCCACCGCTGTCATGATCAGGACGCGTTTCGGCGCACGTAACGAAGGGGGATCGGCCAATGAGGACCCGGGACGATTTATAGAATCAGAAAGGTTCATAACAGGTTGACAACTCCTTAACCGAACTCACTCTTCAAATTATATAGCTCTGCCCCGGGAATTCCAAGCGGGGTTTGGCCAGGGGCACCGAAATTCAGGGTCAATCCGCGGAGCAACTGCGGCATTTGACAGCGGTCGTGCCGGCCCGGGCAACGGCAGCAAAAACCGGACCTTGAGCCTACGCAAGCCAGCGTACGAAAGCTCAAGGTCCGGCTTATAAAAAGCAGCTTTCACCAATCCTAACGGCGGTTAGGCTCTCTGGTATTGGGCGGGACGCTCCAGCGTCGTGCGCAATTCCTTGGCCGCTTCATAAGGCCAGTATGGATTGCGCAGTAATTCACGGCCAAGGAACACGAGGTCGGCGCGGCCATTCCCGATAATTTCCTCCGCTTGGAGCGGGCTGTTGATCAAACCGACCGCCCCGGTAGCTACCTTCGCCTGGGTACGAATTTGATCGGCCAGGCTCACCTGGTAGCCGGGGAATACGTCGATCGAAGCTGGCACGAGCCCGCCGGAGCTGCAGTCGATCAAATCGACGCCCTGTTCCTTCATTCGCCGGGCATAATCGATATATTGATCCAACGAGTTGCCTTCCGGCGCGTATTCATTGGCCGAAACCCGTACAAACAGCGGGCCGTCCCATACGGTTTTTACCGCGTCGATCACTTCGCCGAGCAGACGGTAGCGGCCGTCCGCGTCGCCGCCGTATTGATCGTCCCGCCCGTTCGAAACCGGGGAGAGGAATTCGTGGATCAGGTAGCCATGGGCGCCGTGGATTTCGATCACATCAAACCCGGCTTCCTTCGCCCGGCGCGCCCCTTCCCGGAAGCCTTCGACGATCCGCCGGATATCGTCAGTGTCAGCGGCTTTTGGCATTTTCATGTCCGGGAACGGGATGGCAGACGGAGCGACGATCGTTTCGTCCAGCACCGCTTTTCTGCCAGCGTGCGCGAGCTGAATCCCGATTTTGGCGCCGTTTTGGTGAACGAGGTCCGTGAGTTCCTTCAGCCCGGCGACATGCTCATCGCTCCAGATGCCGAGGTCGTCATAGCTAATCCGTCCTTCGGGGGCAACGGCGGTCGCTTCGACGATAATGAGTCCGACACCGCCGACAGCCCGGCTGGCGTAGTGAACCCGGTGCCAGTCGGCGATTTTTCCGTCCTTCGTCGAAGAATACATGCACATAGGGGACATGACGATTCTATTTTTTAAGGTAACCTGCTTTACCGTCCATGGGGAAAACAGTTTGGCGCTCATTACAACCACTCCTTCTTTATTTATCGATTTTCACTCAAAAAAACCCATTCTATACCATCGTAATTCACGCCACACGAAGATACAAGTACGCACAATTTTGTTGTATAGTATACTTTTTTATACTGTTCCGCCAGCCGCTCTAAAAGCTAAAAAACCGCTTCGCCCGGCATTTAATGTCGGAGCAAAGCGGTTTATGGCTTGGAAAACTTAAGCCTTTTTGCTGGCCTGGGCAAAACGGTCCTTGATTTGTTTGTTGTTGCGTTTCATCGCCGAACGCTGATCGCGTAAAATTTGGGAGGAATTTTTATCTGAAGGCGCAAACAGCAGCGCTTCCTTCGGTTGAAAACCGATGGCTTTGGAGACGACTCCGTTTTTGGATACGAATACGCCGCGGCTCAAGACGGCATCCCTCCTAAACATAATTTCACAAATTGAATGATGACCGGATTTTTACTCATTATAGCATGATTGGCGCTCTCTTTGTAGCGGATGAATTTCCTGTAATCCCATGCCGGGTCGGCCGGGAAGTGCAGCGTCAGCACATATTCTCCCGAGCGGATGCAGTAGTAGAACATGCTTTTTGATTCCGTGAAAAAGACCTGCTCCTGCTGGTTTCCCAAATGGTAGGTTAGTACGGCGTAAGAGCTGTTGTTGTCGAGAGTGTAGTCAGCCGGTCCGTTCGCCTCGCCGGCCTGAGCCACGGCCTTCAGCCTGTCACCTGACCGGACGTACAGCGTGGCCGCGCTGCAATCCTTGTAATGTCCAACCTGTTCGCTAATATACTGTCCGTATCGGTGTTCGATCATTCCGCCTTCAAAAGGGGAGATGAGCCTCTGAAGAAAAGTCTCCGGCTCCCGCAGGCCGCCGATTTCCAGCTGCGGAAGCAGACCGCTGATCAGCTCGAACGCATGATCGAATTGCTCCAGACGCTCGCCGTTTTGTTCGATCGATGGCTCCAGCGGAAGCAGCAAAGCGCCGCGCCTGAGCAAATCGCTGAAATACCCGCGCCAATCGATCGGAACGCCCAACGAAAGATCGTCGATGTAGATTTTGCGGATGGCGATGTCGTAAAGCAGAAACCATATGTAAGGATCGATGTAAGAAGGCAGGCTGCGCTCGGCAGCCAGGATATCCATGATCTGCCGGGAGCTCGGAAACCGTTCTTCCTTGGCGATAAACCGGTCGATGTACGGTTCAAGCAGCGGCTTGACGCTGCCGAAAAACAGCGATTTGATCTGTACGTCGCCAAAGACGAGAATCGTTTTCCCGGCCTCAAACGCTTTGATGAATTCGAGATGAGT
The DNA here is from genome assembly GCF_023715465.1 of Paenibacillus macerans. Classification (GTDB taxonomy): domain Bacteria; phylum Bacillota; class Bacilli; order Paenibacillales; family Paenibacillaceae; genus Fontibacillus; species Fontibacillus macerans_A. Next base: position 377,913 of record NZ_JAMBOE010000002.1, on the reverse strand, counting down.
GACCGTTCGATCGGCACCCGGATCATAGGTGCCGGCTTTGCCGCCGATAAACAGCAAATAAATGTCGCATTCCTCCACCGCCTCAAGGCAGCGGATCACGGGATCGGTCCCGGCCGGCCACGGGCCGAGATTCTCCTCCCACATCACCGGCTCATGCCCCATAGCGGCCAGTTCCCGGAACGCGTTTTTGCGAAGAGGCTTCAACCCGTCTTCGTTCACGGAGCTAATGAACACCTTTGTTTTCGCCACGGATAAATACACTCCCGGATCGCTTTTACCAGCATTTTCCTCCATTATACCCCAGCCTGGCGGAATTGGACATCACCGTTTTATCCCGCCGGCAGCGCAGAGGTCAACCAGATATCTTTAAAATCCATCCAGCCGAGATTGTTGATCGCGAGCCCCCGAATCGACGGGTGAACATAAGTGTGCAGCTTCTGGTGAACCAAAAACATCACCTGGGCTTCTTCCTGGAGCCGGTATTCGATTTGCCGGAGCAAAGCCCGGCGCCGTTCCGCGGAGGGGGAAGCCAGCACCTCGGCCACCATGCCAAACACCCAGCGGGTCAGTTCCGGCGGCATCGTCCGGCGCAGGAAGCTGTTATCCATCAAATAGCATTCCAACTCGCAAACTTCGTCTTCGGCGAAGACGAGGCAGGACAGAACGCAGTCCGCCTCCTGGGAAAGATCAGCCGTGTTGGCCATATTCGATTTGTCTGCATAGCGGATTTCCACAGGAATTCCGATCGTGGCACATTGCCACCGGATCCATTCCGCTTCATCGCGGTCCAGATAATTGGCGACAAGGCGAATCGGGGCACCGTCGTATCCGGACTCCTCCAGCAGCTGCCGGGCAGCCGCGGGATCGTGGCGGTGGATGCCAAGTGCGGCATCTTCGGTAGGGCGGAAACTCCGAGCCGGGTATCCCGGTTTTCCGGTGTATGCGAGCATCCCGGGACGGTCGATGATCAGATTGACCGCCTGACGGAAAGCCAGCGACTGCTGCGGCCCCTTTTTGTTGCGGTTCCAGTTGATCAGGCTGCATCCTTTGCAGAGCTGTTCGATCCGTTCCCAGTCCGTGCCGGCACGATCGGGAATGCGGGTATCGCCTCCGATAATTTGCTCCCATTTGATTCGGGAGGAATTCGGGATGTTGTCGGGCAGGAACACGAGGGTTACGCCGTCCAGATAAGCTCTGCCGAGAAAATACGCCGGGTTCACCTCCAGCTCCATCCGGCTGTCGCTCCAGTGCGTCAGGCGGAAAGGACCCGTGCCGCTCGGCTGCGTCCAAAAAGCTTGTTCATCCCGGCCGATCAGGTCGGAGGGAAGAAGGGAAGCGCAGGATGAGCAGAGGAGGCGAGGGAACAGCCAGTTCGGCTGGGTCAGGAAAAATTTGACCGTTCTCGGGTCAGGCGCCTCCATGCGTTCCACGGTAGCCAACAGCCAGAGGTTGGCCGAACCGTCTTTCAGGCGGCCGAAGGTTAACATGACGTCTTCCGCGGTCAACTCTTTGCCGTGGTGAAAACGGACGCCTTTACGAAGGTGGAACGTCCATTCGTCACCGTTTTCACTATGCTCCCAATGGTGCGCGATCATCGGTACGACTTCGCCAAGCGTTCCGTCGAATTGGACCAGCCGGTCGAATAATTGCCGGACCAAATGCGAGTCGAACCCGTAAAACAGGTTGGCCGGATCAAGCGTCATCGGCTTCTTGTAAACGGGCAGGCGGAAAATGTCCCTGCAGCTTTGGCCGGCAGCGAGCTGCTCGATCCCGAATTGCTCGTTCAGCCATAAAATAAACTGCTCAACCACCGGCTTATCCTCTTCATGCTGATTGAGGAACTCAAACGCCTCCCGGTATTCCCCCTTTTGCGCCAGAGTTTGCGCCAGCTGCAGGAGAAAAGCGGGCCGGCCGATGCGGAGCACGAGCCGGGAACGGTGGCCGCGGCCCCGGCCGGGATGCCACTCGATGAGCTCTTCTTCCTGCAGCTTGCGGATGATCAGCTTGACGTTTCGCTCGGTGCAGTGAAACAGCTCCGTCAAGTCCTCCAGCGCCACCTCAACTTCCCGCGTTTCCAACGATTCCGGCCCGGAAAAATGATTAAGCAATGTTACATAACGTTCTGCCGTCAACATGTGAGTATCGCCTCCACAAGGGATATTATCTTGATGTTTGCAAGTACAAAGAACCGTATATTCCCGAACATGTCCCGTTTATTTGCCTAAAAGGGGAAGTGCTTTTGCAATAGTGTACACTTTTTCTTCCTGCTTTTAAAGCGGATAATGAAGGCAGTCAAAGCGGCTAGGATAAAACGGGAAGCCGTAAGGAGGTCACAAGCATGAGTTTCGATGAATTTTACCGCAGAGAGCGGGAGCTGAAGCATTTTCATGAAACAAAAAGCAAGCTTTACGAAGCTTGGCATATAGACGACAAGATCATTCGGGAACGTTGCGGCAAGGGCAAAAGGGCGCAAACCGCGTGGGTGAAGACGCTCCGGGCGTTTTTTCAAATGGTCAAATGATAGAACTCTAAATCCGGCCTTTGCCCCGGAAGCAACCACAGGTCCGAACGCATATGGTGAATAAGCCTTGTGATTCTATGCGTAAGGAGGAGAACATGAACATCTTAATGGTTGCCCCCGAGCAGATTCCGGTTCCGGGGAACGGGTCGGTGGAAATTTGCATGCTGGCGATCGCTAAAGAGCTGGCCGACCGCCATACCGTGACGATCGTCAGCAGAAAATCCGGGAGTTTACCGCCGGTAAGCCGCAGCGGAAAATTGACGATCGTCCGCGTGCCATCGGGCAGTTCCGGCCGATACATCGCTTCCGTGCTGCGTTATGTGAAAGGGAGAAGTTACGACCTGATCCAGGTCGATAATCGTCCCCATTATGCGGCCAAAGTCAAAGCCGCGTTTCCGCGTACGCCGGTCTCGCTGTTCCTTCATTCGTTAACCTTTGTGAAAAATACGGCTGCGGTAGCTCCCAGCATGGCCAAAGCCGATCTCATCGTCGCCAACAGCGATTCGCTGAAGGCGAAATTGAATGAACGATTTGGCAGGTTGGCGGGCAAAATTCATACGGTGCATTTGGGCGTTGATACCCATCGCTTTAGACCCCCGGCCCGGCGCCCAGTCCCATCAGGTTCATTTCGCGTGCTTTTTGCCGGAAGGGTCATTCCCCGTAAAGGAATTCCCGTTCTGATCAAAGCCATGGAACTGGTGCGGCGGGAAAAAGCCGGAGCGAGCCTGACGGTTGTCGGAGGAGGAAAAGCCGGGTATTTGCGGGAACTGCGCCGGTTGGCCGGCAAACACCGGGTTCCCGTCCGCTTTGTCGGGAAGGTTCCGCATCGGCTGATCGACCGTCGTTTCCGCCAGGCCGACTGCTTTGCTTGTCCTTCTCAAGAGCACGAAGCGTTTGGGCTGGTCAATGTGGAGGCGATGGCATCCGGCCTGCCTGTCGTGGCGTCCGATATCGGCGGGATCGGGGAGGTCGTAAACCATGGCCACAACGGTTATTTGGTGAAGGCCTATTCGGACCCCCGGGAGCACGCCAAGTGGATTTTGCAATTGGCGAAACACCCGGAATCGGCCGGCAAAATGTCCAGACAGGCCAGACGGGACGCGGTAGCCAAATTCGGTTGGAAGCAAACCGCGGCAAAGCTGATGAAGATTTATAACCGGTATGTATCCTGAAAAAAAGGGTGGAGGATTGCTGCAGGTATTCTGCGGCAATCCTCCGTTTTTAGATGAGGCGGCTATTTGCGTAGAAATCTCCCGTTCGCGCGGGAATAGCCGATGACCGTACGAAATACGTTTTTGTCCTTTAACTTCCTGAATATAAACGGGTCCGGCGACGTATTGACTTCGAGGATCCAGGGACGCAGCTTGTGGTCGATGGCAATATCCGCGCCGATCTCGCGAATCCCGGGAAAAACCTTATGCAGGTGGTTGGCGACATCTTCGCCAATGTTTTGCAAATTTCTGCAATATGACTTGATCTTCGACCCCTTCACATGCGGGGAGAGCAGCTTTTCCGCGGGCACCAGCGTGCCGTTGCTATGATAGTTGGTGACGATTTTTTTGGGGTGGGCCAGCCTGCCGATATAACCGGTTGTTTTCCAGACTTTTTGCGGCGTTTTTTGGACCATAACCCGCAGATCAAACGTGCGGTTTTGGTAGGTGAGCAAGTGAATGCCTTGCTGAACGAGGTAGTCCCCCTTTCGTTTATACCGTTGGATGGAGGCGTAAAGCTCGTCGAAAGTATTGAAGGAACGGGCTTTTGTTTCGAGCTGGTAGCGGTACGGGGCGCTGCTTGCCGACGGCTTCAGCTCCACTCTCATTACTCCTTTTCCCATGGAGCCGTTAACCGGCTTGACGTACACCATTCTGTGCTTCTTTAGCATGTTAAGCAGGTTGGCCCGATCTAACATTCGCAACTCCGGCAGGTATGGCTTTAGTTCTTTATTTTGCAGAAGCGCTTTGTTTTTTTTCCATTTACTGATCACATGGCGCGGATGCCGGCCTAATTTCATGATTTAAAATCCCCTTTATGGAGTTTTTCTTACAGGCAGTGTATTCCGGCTGGATGGAAAAGGGCTGAGATGATTACCTATTTGGCGGCAAAAAAATCCGCGAACGGCTTTACAAAAAAAGTTAGTTATAATATTATTGTCATAACAACTAATTTGCGGAAAGGGAAGTTTTGCGGATGGGGGTAAATCAACGTGGGGCTGACTTGGCTGTCGGCTTCATTATGGGTGTGACTTACCGGAAAATAGCGTCATTACTGCAGCAGCGATTGAAGGAATATGACATTACACCGGAGCAGTGGTCCGTGCTCCATCAAATCGACCAATCCGAAGGTTTGATTCAGAAAGAGATTGCCGACCGGTGCGGCAAGGACAAGCCTACCACCACGCGCATCCTCGATTTATTGGAAAGCAAAGGCTTAATCCACAAGCAGACCGGAAAGCAGGACCGCCGCTCCTTTGCGGTGTTCAGTACGGAACGCGGCAGGACGTTAATCCGGGAAACGATCGCGCTTGAGCAAGGGGTCACGGAGGAAGTGAAGCGCTGCATGTCTGAGGAGGAGTACCGCGTGCTGCTGAATTTGCTGGAGCGGATCAACGCGCACATCACCGGCCAACTGGAGAACAATTAGACAGAGAGTGGGAGAAATCAGAAATGAAGGAATCAATTCAATCCGAACCGTTGTGGACGAGGTCGTTTATTTCGTTAACGATCTCTACTTTTTTGCTGTTTTTAAATTTGCATATGCTGTTGTCTTCGTTTTCCGCTTACGTCAAAAACGAACTGGCCGCCACGGATTTGCAGGTCAGTTTGGTGACCAGCGTATTTGCGGCTTCCGCCATCGTGACGCGCTTTTTGGCGGCGGCCTTGTTAAAAAGAATGTCCTCGAACAGCCTGCTGTTCATCGGCCTGATCATCGCGGCGGCAATGACCGCGCTGAACAGCCTGGCCGGATCCGTCGGGACGTTATTGATGATGCGGGCGGGATACGGGGTCGGATTCGGGATCGCCAGCACGATTTTGCCGACACTGGTTTCGCGAATCATCCCGCTCCGGCGCATGGGCGAAGGTATCGGTTATTTCGGCTTGTCCACCAGCTTGGCGATGTCGGTTGGACCGATGCTCGGACTTAACGTGATGGGGCTGTTTGGATTCGGCACATTGTCGCTGGCCGGTGCGTCCGCCGTGGTGATCATGATTCCGCTTTTGCTGCTGACCCGGGCGCTGACGCCCGCTTCCCAAGGCCGGGATTCAGGCAAGGCTAATCAAAAGGAGGCGTCAGACGGCCGGAAGGAGAGCGAAGGCAAGCAAACCCGCGGTTTTAACCGCAAGCTGTTGTTCCCGGCCTTTTTAAATATCGTATTGGCGATTACTTATAGCGGGTTGCTCAGCTTTATCGCACTTTATGGAGAGTTTGTCCATCTTTCGCAGGTGGGGTTATTTTTCCTGTTTAATGCCATTACAATCGTCATTATCCGGCCTATTTCCGGACGTATCTTTGACAGTAAGGGACACGCTGCCGTGCTTTTGCCCGCGGCCGCTTCGGTGATCGCCAGCATGGTGATCTTATCGTTCACAACCTCGCTGGGCATGCTGATTTTGTCGGCACTGTTGTACGGACTTGGTTTTGGCGCGATTCAGCCGACGTTACAGGCCTGGATGATTCGCAGCAGCTCGCCGGAGCAATATGGCGCAGCCAACAGCATGTTCTATAATTCCACCGATTTCGGCGTTGCGATCGGATCGGTGATTCTGGGAGCGATCGCATCCGCCACGGATTACGCCGTTATGTATCGGTATTCCGCCGGGTTTATGGGAATGTTTATTGTCATTTATTTGCTGGTCATAGCGGCAACCAGGGCCGGTCAAGCTAAGGCAATCACAAAAGCCAACGAGCGATAAATTTGCAATCTGAAAGTGAAGTTTAAAAAGAGCGGGCCGAGGGGCATTTTCTCGGATTCCGCTCTTTTTTTAATGAAGCCAAAATAAGCTTCCCCCATCGAATACAAATTATGGATATGTGCCATATTACTGTTAGTTCACGGGTTGGAGGCGCGTCATGAGGAAACTAGGCCGAAATCTACGAAAAAGCAGCCGTGCAGGAGCCGCAGTCCCTGCGGATGATCGGGAAACAGGGCAACAAGCAGACGAGCGGCTGGACAGTTCATTATCCGGGACGATTTCTTATTTGCGCTCAAAGATGGGTGGCAGCTCCGATGTCGTCATTCGCCGGCTGCAAAACCGCGGCCCGGCAGGGGAGGACGTGGCCGTCTGTTATATTGGCGGGCTTATCGATCAAATGCTTTTAAGCAAATTGATCGACGATTTGGACAAGCGTTTCTTTATTGTGGATCAGGACTATCCAAGCGAGCCGCTCGCCGACCAAATCGGGGCCGGAAACGTAAAGCGGATCTACAGCGGAACCGATCTGATCTCCGCCATATTAAGCGGTTCTGCCGCGATCGTTATCGACGGGGCGCAAGGCGCCATCGCTGCTTCCATTCCGGGAGGACCGCGCAGATCGGTCGAAGAGCCTTCGACCCAAACCGTCATTCGCGGGCCAAAGGAAGGGTTTACCGAAGAAATGTCCACGAATATGGCTTTGCTGAGACGAAAGATCCGTTCTCCCGATCTGCGTTTCGAAAGCCGGACGGTGGGGACTTATACACAAACGAAGGTTGTCGTCGCTTATATCGCGGGAGTTGCCGATCCCGACGTGCTTCAAGAGGTGTTTAACCGCCTTGATGCCATTCATACGGACAGCATTTTGGAAAGCGGTTATATCGAGGAATTTATCCAGGATACAACGTTCACCCCGTTTCCGACGATCATGAACACGGAACGTCCCGACGCCGCGGCGGGAAGTTTATTGGAGGGACAGGTTGTCATTCTGGTGGACGGAAGTCCGTTTGTGCTGATTTGCCCGGTCACGTTTTTCAAATTTTTCTTGTCCAGCGAAGATTATTATCAACGTTACGATATTTCGAGCTTTTTGCGCGGGATCCGGCTGCTTGCCTTCCTTGTCGCCATGCTGCTTCCTGCCTTGTATATCGCCGTGACCACCTTTCATCCGGAAATGCTGCCGACCACGATGCTGATCAGTTTGGCAGCGCAGCGTGAAGGCACTCCTTTGCCGGCTCTGCTGGAGGCTTTGCTGATGGAAATCACGTTTGAAGTCATTCGCGAAGCCGGGGTTCGCATGCCGCGGGTGGTCGGGTCGGCGATTTCAATCGTCGGTGCGCTCGTCCTGGGGCAAGCTGCGGTGCAAGCCGGTTTGGTATCCGCCGCGATGGTGATCATCGTATCGTTTACGGCCATCTCCAATTTTGTCATCCCTACGTTCGGCATGTCGTCCGCGGTCAGACTAATCCGGTTTGGATTAATGATCCTGGCCGGAACGTTTGGGTTGTACGGCATATTGGCCGGCCTGATTCCGATCCTAATGCACCTTGTTTCCTTAAGCTCGTTTGGGGTCCCTTATTTATTGCCGGTCGCCCCGCTGAGTTTTACGAATATGAAGGATGTCTTTATTCGGGCGCCCTGGCCAAAGATGAAGAAGCGGCCGGCGTACATTAACGAAGACAACAAAACAAGACAAGGCTCCGTACCGAACGACGGGCTGATTAAAAAGTAGGGGAATGAGAATGAGCGCCATTATGCGGGTGTTTTTGTTGTGTTGCGCTGCAGCGGTCCTATGTCTTACTGCAACCGGATGCTGGAATCGTACGGAACTGAATGAGCTAGGCATCACCGTAGCCACGGGGTTCGACCGGTCCGGAAACGATTGGGAAATATCCTATCAGATTGTCGTTCCTTCCGCCACGGGGACAAGCCAGGGAGGAGGAGGGGGCGGAGGCGGAGGCTCCCAGCCCAGCGTAACCGTGTTTACGACGAAAGGCAAGACGATTCGGGAAGCGGCCGCTTTTGGGTATGTGGAGAACCCGCGCCGGCTATACTTCGGCCATACCGAAGTTACGGTTATCGGCAAAGAGGCGGCGGAAGCGGGGATCAACGAAATTTTAGATTTATACTTCCGCAATGTTGAAGCGCGTGAAACCGTACTGATTGCCGTAACGGACCGCAAGGCCTCGGATATTTTGAGAAATATGGTGCCTCCGGAAAAAATGCCGGGCAGCGCGCTGGCAGATATTATGCACAAACAGCAATCCAATACCTCCTATTTTCCAGTTATTAACCTGTTTCAACTGGCGCAAAAAATTTCGTCTGACTCGCAGGCAGCTGGCGTTCCGGCCATAAGCGTTCCCGAGGGAGGCGAAAAGTCGTTAGAATCCCTGGATATCAACAAAACCACCTCTCCGCCCGTTAAAATGAAAATCGTGCGCCTGGGGGTATTCAAAGGCGATCGGCTGGCGGGGTGGCTGAACCGGGAGCAGAGCTACGGCATTGCCTGGCTTACCGGTCAGATAAAGGGCAGCACTCTGTCGTTTGCTTGTCCGCGCAGTGATCCACAGAGCAATCTTGGGGGCTCCCTTCGCATAAATAAGGCGAAAACGAAAGTAACTCCCGTAAAGGCGGGGAATCATTACAAAATGAAGGTTCGCATTCAAGCTAGTGGAGACTTGCTGGAATACATGTGCGGCGGCGATCCGTTCAATCCCAAGACGATACAGGCGATCGAGCGGGAAGTTGGCGCTACGATTATCGACACGGTTAATACGGGGTGGGAAGCCGCGCAAACAATGCGCGTCGATTTGCCGGGATTTGCCGGAAAAATTCACCGCAAAGATCCGAAAGCCTGGAAAGAGCTGAAGGACAATTGGGACGAGGAACTCGCCAAGATCGAACTGGAAGTGCATGTGACGGTAAAAATTGAGCGTCCCGGCCTGTTGAAGAAATCGTTTAAGCAGTTATCAAACAAAAATGGTCCTCATGGCGGATGAAGCAGGAAGAAGGTTGACTCATGAAGCAGGAGAAATCCGGACTTGCCGAATTAATTAGCGGATTTGTTTTGTTTGAAGTCGGGAGCACCACGCTGTTTCAAATCGGCGGAGATGCCGGGCAAGATGCGTGGGCCGCCATGGCCATCGCCGCCGTTGCCGGCTTCATTCTTTTAATGATGTACTTGGCTATTCATCGCCGCGATCCTGAACTTGATCTGTTCGAATTGTGCCGAAAATATTTGGGGAAAACGGCGGGTTCGCTGCTTTCCGCCTTATTCGTCGTTTATTTTGCTTATGAAGCCTCACGTAATTTACGCGATTTGGGAGAATTGGCCGCTTATGTGCTTCTGAACCGAACTCCGCTGGTGGTCATTATGCTCATCGGGATCGCTATCGTGGCCAACAGTGCCAGATACGGCATTCGGGTCGTGTTTCTTTGTGGTCTGGTCTTGTTTCCGCTCGTTGTTTTAAGTTATATGATACTCATTTCGATGATCGGGGGGCTAGGGCTAATGCACTTTGAAAATATGCTTCCTATATTGGAAAACGGCTTAAAGCCCGTTTGGAAGGAAGTCCCGAACATTATTTCTTTCCCTTTCGCTCAACCGATGCTGTTTCTGGTATTTTTTTCGCGGCTGAAAACGGAGAAAAATGCCCGCAAGGCTTTTTTGATCGCTTATGGGTGCACTGCCGTGTTCTTAATAGCCGTCAATCAAATCAACGTGCTGGTGCTTGGCCCCAAACTGGCAAGCGCGGTAGCCTTTCCGCTGCTGCAAACCGTACAACTGATCGAATTGGCTGAAGTGTTTGAAAGAATGGATGTGCTGTTTGTTATTGTTTTGTTTATGGGGCTTGGCGCCAAAATGCTTCTGTTTTATATCGGCGCCGTGAAGGGATGCGATCGGGTTACCGGAGTTCCTTATAAAAAATGGATCATTCCGGTGGGCATAGCGATTTTTGGTGCTGCTTTAACATCTCCGAATTATTCGCATTTTATATGGGTCGGCCTCGAAGTTGTGCTGAAGTGGTACCCGCTGATTCAAATATGCGCTCCGGCTTTGCTGTTCATGGCGATGCTGATCAAGCGCAAAAAGAAGCTGCCGCAGTAAGAAAGACGTCTAGCGATGTTCTAAAAAAATCCGCTATGGCCACCGGCCACGCGGATCGTTATCGACGGCTTATTGTTTTGCGGAATCGGTATCGGCAAACGGCGCCGGTTTGGCCACCCATTCGTCGGCTTCCGGTTCGATGTCCACGCCGCTTTTCATTTTCTTTTTTTCGGCCATAGAGTCGCCGGCAGGATCGATTTTATTGCGAAGTTTCGCTTCGTCGCGGGAATGCTGCCCGTTTTGCTGTTCCATGCTGTTCCTCCTTGTTGTTTCATTCTGTAGTGGTAGTTTGCCTTATTTATCGTTTCCCGATCCATGCAATTACAAACATATTAGCGCTTACCGGCTTGCTTTCACTTCTTGTCCAATTGTAATAAAATACAATTAAGGACATCCTTGCTATTCATATCCGACGACCGAAAACGTAAGGCTTGATTTGCACTTTCGATTCGAGGAGGAATGATGATGCATTTGACAAGGAAAGCGGCAGTACCTGCTCTAAAGCTTCAAAGGTTATGTGTGATGCTTATTTGCATGACGGTGTTCGTTTCGGCGGGATGGTTTGGTCCGGAACGGCGTGCAAACGCTGCCGGGGAATTAAAGCCATTTCCGCAGCAGGTCAGTTACCCGGGAATCATTAAACCGAATCACGTAACGCAAGCGGCGCTGGATCAAGCCGTGGCGGAGTATTACAGCTACTGGAAAGCGAAATATCTCAAGCACGATCTGGCTTCATTGCCGGGCGGATACTACGTGAAAGGGGACATTACGGGAGACCCGGACGGCTTTACCGCGTTAGGTTCCTCTGAAGGGCAAGGGTACGGGATGATCATTACCGCGCTGATGGCCGGTTACGATCCTGAAGCCCGGACGATTTACGACGGACTGTTTAAAACGGCAAGGGCTTACAAAAGCTCGGGCAATCCCAACCTGATGGGGTGGGTCGTGGCGGACGATCCGGCCGCGCAAGGGCATTTCGGTTCGGCCACCGACGGGGATCTCGACATCGCTTACTCGCTGATTCTCGCCCACAATCAATGGGGATCGGGCGGCGCGGTCAACTATTTGCAGGAAGCGAAAAAAATGATCACGGACGGTATCAAGGCCAGCTACGTCACCAAGACCTATCGCTTGAACCTAGGCGATTGGGATGCCAAAGACGCTCTTAACACACGCCCTTCGGATTGGATGTTCAGCCACCTGCGGGCTTTTTACGAAGTGACCGAGGATGAAACCTGGATCCACGTCATCGATAGTTTATATAATGTGTACCAGCAATTCAGCGGAGCTTATTCGTCAAACACCGGGCTGATCTCGGATTTTGTGGTGGGGAATCCGCCCAAACCGGCTCCCGAATGGTATTTGGATGAGTTTAAGGAAACCAATATTTACTATTACAATGCGAGCCGGGTTCCGCTGCGCGTCGTGATGGATTATGCCTTGTACGGGGACACGCGGGGCAAAGCGATTGCAGACAAGCTGGCGGCCTGGATTCAAAGCAAGACCGGCGGATCGCCCGCAGGCATCAAAAACGGGTACAAGCTGGACGGCTCGGCCGTCGGGGATTACGCTACGGCGGTGTTTGCCGCTCCGCTCATCTCGGCGGGAACGGCCAACAACGCCAACCAGGCCTGGGTCAACGCCGGGTGGGATTGGATGAAGAATCAGAAAGAGGACTATTTCAGTGACACCTACAATTTACTGAACATGCTGTTCCTTTCCGGCAACTGGTGGAAACCGGAGGCCCAAACCGTGCCGCCTGCAGCGCCCAATCTGGCCTTGAACAAGCCGGCGGTATCCAGCTCCGTGGAGGGCGTAGGATTTGAGCCGGCCCAAGCAGTCGACGGCAATCAAATGACGCGCTGGGCCAGCCGCGAAGGCAGCGATCCGGAATGGATCTACGTGGACCTGGGATCGGTCCGGCAAATTACCGGGGTGAAGCTGCGCTGGGAGGATGCCTATGCTACGCATTATAAAATCCAGGTATCCACGGACAGCGGCGATCCCGAGCATTGGACGGACGTCTATGCGACCACAACCGGCGACGGGGGCGTGGACGAAATCCCGCTGGACTCCAAGCCGGCCAGATACGTAAGAATGTACGGGATCGGGCGGGGAACCCCTTACGGCTATTCGCTATACGAGTTTGAGGTAACCGGGCAGTAGCGGCGGCATGGATAACTGCTGCTAAGCGCTGACCGGAGATAACTTGACCGCAAATGGCTAACCGGACGGCTTGGGTGCTGGCTGCCGACGGCTGTCTGACATTCCCGGCTGTCCACGGTCGGCTGGCTGCTGACTGCTGGTCGCCGATTGCTGGTTGCCGATTGCTGGCTGCTGGTCGCTGGTCGCGAGACGGCTGGTCATTGGTCGCAGGTCGCTGGTCGCAGAAATAGTGGTAAAAAAAGGCCTTATTTTCGCCAAAAAAGGGAGTATCACATAAATAGAGGATTTTTTTACCTCTATTTTAGAAAGATGGGGACGAAAGGTGCTTTTTTTCATGCGTGGTCTTCAAATAGGGACCCAAAGTTCCGCTATTTTCCCCAGGAGAGGTAAAGTCTCACAAATAGCGACATAAATTACCGCTAATTCCGCAGCATAGGCTGCCCAAGCAAGTTCCTACTTCACCTCTATACGCCAAAAGCATGGATTTACTCATTAAAAACCCACCGGAATGAATTCTCCGGTGGGTTTTCTCATATCATCAGGATTTCCCGAATCTCCTGCTCGGTGAGCGCCGAGAATGACTCCTCGCCGGGCTTCAGCACTTCCTCCACGAGGTTCTTTTTCTTCTGCTGAAGCTCGTACATTTTGTCTTCGACGGTCCCTTGCGCGACCAGGCGGATCACCTGAACGATGTTTTTTTGCCCGATCCGGTGGGCGCGGTCGGCAGCCTGCTCTTCCACCGCGGGGTTCCACCATAAATCGTATAAAATGACGGTGTCCGCGCCGGTGAGATTCAGACCGGTACCGCCCGCTTTCAACGAAATCAGGAACAGATCGCGTTCGCCCTCGTTAAACCGGGTGCAAAGCTCAACTCGCTCGGAGGCAGGGGTTTTCCCGTCCAGGTAAAAAAACGGCAGTCCCCGGTATCCCAATTCGCGGCCGATGAGCCCCAGCATCTCCGTAAACTGCGAAAAAATCAGCACGCGTTTTCCCGCGCTTTGGCATTCCTCCACCATCTCCATCAACTGCTCGAATTTCGCCGAGCTGCCCTCGTAACCGTCGACGAACAGGGCGGGATGGCAGCATAGCTGGCGCAGCCGCGTGAGTCCGGCCAAAATACGGATGCGGTTTCGCTGAAAGGCGTCCTCGTTTAAATGCTTTAACGTTTCCTGCTGCAGCTTGGCCAGATAGGCGACGTACAGTTTTTTCTGCTCCGGCAGCAGCTCAGTCGCCTGCAAGGACTCGATTTTTTCCGGCAGCTCCTTGAGCACGTCGGATTTCACACGGCGCAGCAGAAACGGGCGAATCCGCTTTGCGATCGTATCCCGGGACAGCTCGTTAAACGCTTGGCGGCTCGGGAAAAGCTCCGGAAACACGGCGCTGAAAATGGACCATAACTCCTCAAGCGAATTTTCGATCGGCGTCCCCGTCAAGGCAAACCGGTGTCTGGCCTGAAGGCTTTTGACCGCCTGCGCGGTTTGGCTGGCATAATTTTTAAAGCTTTGCGCCTCGTCCAAAATCAGCGTATGGAACGACAGCTCGGCAAACTGCTCAATGTCCCGGCGCAGCAGGGGATAGGAGGTGATGATCACATCGGCCTCGGCCGCTTCCCTTAGCGCCCTTACTCGTTCGGCTTTGCTGCCGTCGGCGATCACCGCCTTGATTTCTGGAGCGAACTTCACCAGCTCGTTTTTCCAGTTATAAATCAAGGAAGCGGGGGAGACGATCAGCGCCGGCTGTCCGGACGCGGCGATCTCCGGGAGCACCGAAACGATGAAGGCGATTGATTGCACCGTTTTGCCGAGGCCCATATCGTCGGCCAAAATTCCACCGAAACGGTAATGGGCCAGCGTCTTTAACCACTGGTAGCCGTAGGCCTGGTAATCCCGCAGAACGCTGGAGAGCTGCGCCGGAACCGGGAAGTCCAGATAATCCGGATTCCGCAGGTTATGGAGCAGCTGCCGCAGCGATTTGCCAAGCTTGATCGGGCTTCCGGGCTCCGTCTGTTCCTGGAGATGGATGCCGCGGCTGACCGGCAGACGGAATTCACTGCCTTTAATCTCATTCCGGCGAATGCCGAACTCGTTCATAAATTTGACGATCTCCTGGAATTCGGCGCTTTCCAGCGGCATTAACGCCCCGTTCGGCAGACGGTAATACCGCCGTTTTTCTTCTAAAGCCAGCAGCAAGCCGCGAATTTCCGATTCATTAATGCCGTCCATGTCAAAGCGGAACTCCAGCCAATCCGTACGTTCGTCCAGCTCCACGGAGATTTTGGGCGGCCTGAGGTCGGACAAGAGCCTAACCTTCACGGCCGAGGTGGCGTAAATCTCGAGCAGCTTTTCAAGCTCGGGCACGACATGGTACAGAAACTCATATTCCGCTTCTTCGTCGTCCAGAAAATAGCCGCTTTCCGTTTTCGCGAACGCGCTTGTTTCCATCAATTCGAGAATTTGCCGTTCTTTTTCGCTATCCCGCAGCAAAATCAGGTCAGTTCCCCGCTTCGGACCATGTTCTTCCAGAGGGTTAAAAATAATGTCCCCGTATTGGAATTCCAGTCCGGCGAGCAGGCGATCCTTCACCCGGTCGAGATAAAGCTTGGCTTTTAGCTGCGTGCGCACCATGCGCCCCGCAACGTTGTCTTCGATTTCGATTTTGCCGAGCTTGGATAGTCCTGGCAACACTTTTTCCACAAAGGGCTCGATTTGCTCGGGCTGCACGATGATCCGCTGCTTGCGGGCCGTCGCCAGCAGATGTTTGATTTCCGCTAGACGCCGGCACTCTGCCGCCGGCTGTTTGATGATTTTGCCTTCGGTCAGAATGACCCCGTAATCCTCCAGAATAATGCAATCGTCAAGACCGCGGACGGCAAAATGAAAGTGGTTGTCCCCGGCTTCACCCAGTTCGAATTGCAGCGGCAGTGGTTCAGTGGAAACGGTTAGACGGGTCCAGGTTTGTCCATATTGCTCCAATTCGGCGGCTGGGGCTTCCGTCAGCAGGGGCAGTAGGCGGTCCCAAAAAAACGGCGGGATCGGCAGCAGCCGGTCTCCGTTTCCATATATTTTGGCAGGCATATAAGCGCCGAAGGTTTCCTGATACATCCGCTCGTTGCGGTTAATTTCAATCAGTTGCTGCAGCAGCGCCTCGTCGGCCGGCAGAAAGCTGTGACGGTCAGGATCATAGCAGAAATGCTTGGAGAAGATGAAGGGCTCGCGCCGGCCTGCTTTATCGAGAAAGTCCCGGATGTTTTTGACGATATAAGGGCGTTTCTCGCCGATTTTCATCTCCACTCCAAACAGATGCTTCCGGTACCCGTAGGGAACGGGGCGCAGCGTAAAAACGGCCTGCAGCGGCGTCCTTGCATCAAAGCGGGCCCCGGCGCGGAGCGGGAGCTTCGTTTTGTCCTCGAACAAGTGCATCATGTCGCGGGCGATCCAGATGTCCCGGGAAGAAATTTCAACGGGGCGTGCTTGGGGAGCGGCGTTCTGTGCCTCGCCAAAAGCGTCGTCCGCGCCGCGCTCCTCATATCCCTCGTCCTCCTCACTTCCGGTATGCAGCAGGGAAGGGTAAGATCGCACCGGGGGCTTGCCGTTTTGCTGCATATCGTGCACGCCCAACAGCACCGCCGCGATATGCTTGCAGTAATTGGTATAGGTATAAAAAGCCGGACAATTGCACTCCGCATGGACGTCCCCGTGTTGATCGATCTGCACCGATACGTGATAAAGGCCTGTTCCTGACACATCCGCTGCGTAGACGCGGGAAGCGTGGTCGATTTTACGGAAGGTTACTTTCCCCGTCCGGTAATAGGCCTCTCCGCGCTCGTAAGAAATGCGTCCGCACAACAATTTGATCACGCGCTGCGTTAGTTGAAAGCTCATCGTTAATTTCCTTTCTCCGTTCTACAATGATCTCTCATTATGATAACAGAAAAGGGACATTCGGAAAAACGCTCGGCCCATTTCTCCCGTAAACAGCATAAGTCACCGCCTGCCGGCCGGTTACTCCGGCTGGATCTGGACGAACCGGACCGATCGAATCAGCACGGAGCTGAGTAGGGATTAAGCATTGATGTTGAGAACGGTTATCAATATACTTAAAGCTAGTACATAAGTATATCGATAAAGCGAGATGTCGGAACATGAAGCAGGCGAAAAATGACTTGAAACTAAGCAAGCTGGGTGATTTATCATTCCGGCTTCGTTCCGTTGAGAACGTAAAAGGCGATACCGGAAGCGCCTTAAGGCAGCAGCTGGCGATGTCGTTTGTCTTGATCTTGGCGGTTCGGGGCAGCGTGCGGCTGATCGTCGATCAGGAGCCGGTGGAGTTGGACCGGTCCAGCGTTTTTCTCGGAGTTCCCGGGCAGACGTTTGGCGCTGCCGAGCGCAGCGGGGAGGCCGAGCTGTATGTTTTTTATTTTGATGTGTTCGCCGACCCGCAGCCGGAGCATAGCGGGGAGCGGAGCAGCCCCCGGATGGACCGGACTTCCGCAGCGCTGCCGTACCCGGGAAAAATGTTCGTTTATCCTTACGATCGACTGGCGCCGATGAGCGCCGATCTGTATCGGACATGGCATAGCGAGGACGAGATGGGGCATTTCCGCTGTCAGATCGATTTGCAGGAGATGCTTTTTTACATATACCGGAACCGCCGGTCGAAGCCGGAGAACGCCGGCGCGGCCGTGGAATACGCCAAACGTTACATCGAGGAGCATTACGCCGAGCCGATTACGATCGAGCGGCTGGCCCGGATCGCGGAGCTGAGCCCGAAATATTTTGTGGAATTATATAAGAAAAAATACGGTAAAAGCGCGATCGAATACGTCACGGAACTGCGGATGCGGCGGGCAAAGCGGCTGATGGCAGGGTCCCCGGCCAAGCTGCGCGACATTGCGCACATGATCGGCTATGCGGACGAGTTTTATTTCAGCCGCAAGTTCAAACAGGCGATCGGTGTATCGCCGTCCGCCTATATGCAAAACAGCAGCAGGAAGCTGGCGGCCTACAGCCCGCCGGTGCTCGGCTATTTGGTTCCGCTCGGCATTTTACCTCATGCGGCTCCGCTCCATCCGAAGTGGACGGAATACTATTACCGCGAGTTCAGCGGTGAAATTCCGGTGCAGTTCAGCGCTTACCGGTACAACGAGGACTGGCGTGCCAATCTGGAGCAGCTTCGGCAGATTTCCGCCGATCTGATTCTTGCTGCCGAGACGATTTCGGCGGAAGAACGAAGCGAACTGGAACGAATTGCTCCTGTGAAGCTGCTTGCCGTAGCGCGTCTCGGCTGGCGGGAGCAGTTTACTTCGCTGGCTGCGGATTTGGGCGAAACGTGGCAGGCCGGAAAATGGCTGGAAGATTATTCTTTCCAATTGAACCGGACGAAAGAACTGCTGCCGCTTGCGCTCCGTCAGGGAACGGTGGCCGTCATCCGCATGATGAACGAAAGCCTGTTTCTGCATTGCAATCGCGGGATGGCCGGGTTATTGTATCACGATTTGCAGCTGATTCCGGCTTATGACAGGGGCTCGGATGTTTACAACCGGCCGGTAAGCCTGGAGGAGCTAACACAAATCAATCCCGGCCATATTTTGATGATGGTGCGTCAGGACAGCGAATCGCTCGATGCGTGGGCAAGATTGCAAATGGATCGGGAGTGGCTGGCGATTCCCGCGGTTGAACGGCAAAGAGTGCGGATGCTGTCCTCGGACCCGTGGCTCGAATATTCTCCGCATGCCCATCTGCGTATGCTGGAGCAGCTTGTCCGGTTGTTTCCGGGAGAATGTCCATAATTGTTCCGAAGATTATCCATGGCAAAGTGGAGGTCTTCTTTTTTATAATCGACAATGATAATCATTATCATATATTGCGGTGATGGTCTTGTTTGCACAGGGAAAGGGGTCTGCGGAGAGATGAAAAAGTTGACTTGGGCAACATTGGTTGTCCTGCTGTTTACAATGGTGTTAACGGCATGCGGGTCCGGGGGAAGCGGTGAAGCGGGGGCAGGGCAAAACGCTGCAGGAAACGCGAATGCCGCTACGGCGAATCCGCCGGTGAATACGGCTACGGATGCAAATGCCGCCGGGAATGGGCAGGCAGCCGAGACGGGAACGCGCACGATTGAATATTTGGGTCAGACTTACGAGGTTCCGGCTAAGGTGGAACGCGTCGTCATCACCGGCTCGATGGAAGCAATGGAGGACGCCCTGGTGCTGGACGTGCATCCGGTAGGCGCGATTACGTTCGCCGGAGCTTTTCCGGAACGCTTTGCGGCGATTACGGATCAGGCGGAATCGATTGGGGAGAAAATCCAGCCCAATTTTGAAACGATTCTGAAGCTTAAGCCGGACGTCATTCTCGGCTCGACGAAATTTCCCGCAGAGGTCGCGGAGAAGCTCGGCAAAATCGCGCCGACCATTCTCGTTTCGCATTTGGCCGTCGACTGGGAAGCGAATTTGCACCTGCTGGCGGAATTGACGGAAAAGCAGGCTGAAGCCGAACAGGCGATCTCGGAGTATCAAAGCGATCTGGAGAAAACCAAAGCGGAGCTGACCGGGAAACTCCAGGATCAAAATGTGCTGGCGGTGCGGATCCGTACCGGGAAGTTGTTTATTTATCCGGAGACGGTATTTTTTAATCCGATTTTGTACGCTGACCTTGGTTTGAAAGCGCCGGCGGAGGTTGCCGCAGCCAAAGCCCAGGAAGAAGTGACGATCGAGCAGTTTGCCTCAATGAATCCGGATTATTTGTTTATTCAGTTTGCGAGCGATGAGAATCAGGAAACGAAGACGGCGCTGGATGAGTTTTTGGCTGACCCGATCGTTAAAAACATAAATGCGGTGAAGAACGGCAAAGTGTTCGTGAACGTGATCGATCCGCTTGCGGAAGGAGGCCCTGCGTGGAGCCGGATCGAATTCCTGAAGGCGGCGCAGGAACGGCTTGGCGAGTAATGGGATGAGCGGGGATATTCGAACCGGGACGCCGGCGGGATTACGCAAGCTGAGAAACGCAGGGCTTCTGGCCCTGGGCATTCTGCTCATCGCCGTCACGATCGCGGGATCGATGCTGCACGGAACGAAGCCGATCACCTACGATAAAGTATGGGACGCTGTTTTTCATTTTGATGCGGGCAACATCGATCATCAGATCGTCCGGACATCGCGGATTCCCCGCGCGCTCGGCGCGCTGCTGATCGGAGCGATGCTGGCCGTTTCCGGGGCGTTGATGCAGGGGATCACCAGAAATCCGCTGGCCTCGCCTTCGATTATGGGGATTTCGGACGGCTCAGCGTTTATGGTCACCTTGTGCATGGCGTTTTTGCCGGGGACGACGAATATGGGGATGATCGGGTATTCCCTGGCCGGTTCGGCGCTTGGCGCTGGCCTCGTATTCGGCTTGTCCCGGGTGCTGCCCGGCGGCTCCTCTCCGGTCATGATGGCGGTGCTGGGCACGATTTTGGGCACTTTTCTCGGCGGGGTGTCCCAGGCGCTGGCCAGTTATTTTCAGGTATCGCAAAATATCAGCTTCTGGTACAACGCCCGGCTGCACGACATCGCTCCGGATATGCTCTGGCTGGCGGTTCCTTGCGGGATCTTCGGACTGCTGCTGGCCCTGCTCTTGGCCCGCCCGGTAACGGCGCTCGCGCTGGGGGACGAGCTGGCGTCGGAGCTGGGGCTGAACGTCAAGCTAATCAAAGCGGCGGCCATGCTCAGCGTCGTCGTTATGACCGGCGCTGCCGTGGCGATCGCAGGGAAAATCGCCTTTGTTGGCTTGATCATGCCGCATATTACGCGGCTGCTGGTGGGCCCGGATTACCGGAGGGTGATTCCGTTTACGGCGCTGCTTGGCGCTTTGTTTTTAGCTTGGTGCGATTTGCTCAGCCGGTTTCTGAATCCGCCGTTCGAGGTGCCGGTCGGCGTCGTTACCGCGCTGTTTGGTGTGCCTTATTTCCTCTACTTGATCAAGACGAGAGGAGGGGGGAAAAGTGAGTAGGCCATATTCTTCTGCGCGGTTTTGGCTGGTTTTTTCCGTCTGCTGTGGTCTTGCGTTATGCGGGATGTACCTTAGCCTCACGAACGGGTCGTTTGACCTGTCGGTTCGCGAGGTCTTCGGGACGCTGCTGCGCATTGATCCGCAGCGGGATCACGATCTGGTTATCTTCGATTTCCGGCTGCCCCGGATCTTGATCGCCGCTTTGGTCGGCTGCGGCCTTGGCGTGGCCGGCGCTGCACTGCAGGGGATCACGCGCAATTCGCTCGCCGATCCCGGCATTCTGGGCATTCATGCCGCGGCGGGAACGGCGGTGGTTTTGTTTATGTTCTTTATGCAGGGGGCGGTGAATGGTGCGGGTTTTGGGTCAGTGTTATCGATGCCGCTGTTTGGCTGGATCGGCGGTCTCGCCGCGGCGGCGCTGTTGTATTTCTTTTCCGGTCGAAACGGGGTTATCGATCCCCAGCGTTTGATCCTCGTCGGCATCGCGCTTGGTTCGGGTTTCGGCGCCATTACACTGTACGTATCCCTGAAAATGAACCCCCAGGATTTCGAAATGGCCACGGTCTGGCTGACGGGCAGCATATACGGCGCCAATTGGGAGCAGGTGCTGACGACGCTGCCGTGGCTGCTGGTGCTCATCCCAATCATTTGGCGCAAAGCGGGCGTGCTCGATGTGATGCAGCTGCATGAGACAAGTGTTGTCGGCTTGGGCGTGCGGGCGGGAGCCCAGCGGCAGTGGCTGCTCGTTTGCAGCATCGGACTTGTCAGCGCCTGCGTATCCGTATCGGGCAGCATCGGCTTTGTCGGGCTGATCGCCCCGCATATCGCCAGGCGGCTGGTCGGCATCCACTACCGGTATGTGGTTCCCGCCTGCGGAGCGATCGGGATGGTGATGGTCATCCTCGGCGACTTGATCGGCAGGACGGTGTTTGCGCCGGCCGAGCTGCCCGTGGGCATTGTTATCTCGATCATCGGGGTGCCTTATTTCGTTTACCAATTGTATCGGGCAAGAAAAAGATAGGAGGGCGCCAACTTGGATTATTTGCTGAAGAAACAGCCGTTTCATATCCCCGGGGCGGAACAATGGACGATAACGAGCCGCGGCGGGCGCGGTTACCGCATCATGTTATGGAAGCCGGACGAGCCGGCACCGGCGGGCGGATTCCCAGTCATTTATTTGCTGGACGCCAACGCCTGCTTTGGGGCAATGGCGGAAGCGGTGCGCATGCATGCGCGCGGCCCCCATCGGCTGGAAGGCTCCGTTGTCGTTGGCATCGGCTATGAGACGGATCAGCCGTTTGACACGGACGCCCGCTTTTACGATTTTACGATCCATGCGGCGGCAGACGAATTGCCGGAACGCCCAATCGCCGCACCCTGGCCGGAAACCGGGGGGGCGGAGCAGTTCCTGGCGTTTATCGAAGATGAGCTAAAACCGCTTATCGAGCGGGAGGTGCCGATTAACCGCGCTCGTCAAACGCTGTTCGGCCACTCGCTGGGCGGCTGGTTTGTGCTGTACACGTTGTTTGCGCGGCCCTGGGCTTTTCAACATTACGCTGCCGGAAGCCCATCGATCTGGTGGAAAAACCGCTATATTGTGCCGGTCGCGGAACAGGCGGTTCGGCAATGGAGGGAGGCGGGGCCGGCGGCAGATGCTGGCTTCGCATTGGATTCTGCGGGAGAGAAGCCGGCCATCAGACTTTATCTCGGCATCGGCAGTGAGGAAAAGCCGCATATGCTCGAAGACGCCAAAGCGATGTTCGAACGGCTGAAGGCTGCCGCTATCCCCGGATTCCACGTGTCCTATACGTGCTTCGCAGAAGAGAGCCATCTATCGGTGTTGTTTCCGTTCATCGTCCGGGTGATCCGCAGTACGCTTACGCCGTGCGTTGGGGGAACGTTAAGCTTGTCGCCACAGTCACCATGATGTGCCAGCCAATCGGAACTCTAACGGTTGTGCTAGCGGCTATTTTGCGAAAAAAGACCTTTTCTAAATCCTAACGGTTGTGAGCGCCGTTATTTGCCTTGATCCAGGTAGAAGTAGCCGGTTTTAAGTGAAATAAGCGCCAGGGCAACCGTTAGACTTTGAAATCAATGCTTTTGGAGCAAATAGCGGTTGTGACAACCGTTACGCGATTCACACATCCGTCGTACAACACTCCATCACACATGATATAAAACACTTCTACTACACCCTGTAATATGCCCTATTACTAAGCCCTGCCGTTTTCGGCATCACTGCTCACCTCCAGGCTTCACGCCATCCGCTTATCTTCCAATTTCCGCACCGACGTATCGCGTCGTCCGCTTTTTTATACTTTTTTAAGAATTCGTTTAAAGGTGTTTTAGACCTGGCGGTTATGCTTAATGACAGGAAGTTCAGTTCAGGCATGCCGCGCTTCCGAACTTTCGATAGACCAAGGTTTAAGAAAGGAAGAACACTATGAAAAAAACGAAAACATGGATCAAGCGGGGGACGGTGTTTGGTCTCGGGGCCGCCCTGCTGCTGGCCAGCGGACTGTCCGCGATGGCGGGAACGTCCGGGTACGAAACGTACAAATCCGCCCTGAAACATACGATTTCGGCCGAAAGCTTAACCCATCAGGGAACCATCGTTGTGACCGACAACGGCAAACAGATCTTACGCGCCGAGATGGAGACGAAACGGAACAAAGGAAACAATGGAATGAGCGCAAAGGTCAACGTAACCGGGGCATCGGAAAGCCAAACCTTGCAGGTCTTTAAGCAAGATGAAAAAGTGATCCTCCACGCAGGGGATTCGGATACGTACCGGGTAATGAACTTGGGCGATAAAGAACAGCAAGCGGGCAGCGAGGAATTTGCACCTCCGCAGCACGCGGAACAGTTCATTGATGCGCTGCTGGGCAATGTGAAGGATCTGGCGACGGTTGAGGAGCTTCCTTCCGGTAAGAAGCAAGCGTCCCTGCATCTGTCCGGCAGCCAAATTCCGGCGGTTGTGCAAGCGGCCGGTTCGCTGGCGGCGAGCCATCTGACGGCCGGGACGAAGTTGCACGGGCAGATGGGGGCAGAAGGCTGGATGGCGGATAATAACGGCGAAACCGCCAGGAAGGATGGCTTGGCTCATCCCTCCATGCCTAAGGTGGATTTTCCCGAGTTGACCGATAACGTTAAAGTGGAGGATATCCGCTTTGACGCCGAAATCAGCCCGGAACAATACCTTGAGCGCCAGCAAGGGAAAATTACCATCAGCGGCACCGATAAGGCGGGCAACAAGCATGAACTGGTCATCTCCATCGATTGCGATTTGTCTGGATATGGCCAGACAACGCTTGATACGGTCGATTTGACCGGCAAGCAGGTGGAGACAATCAAGCGGGACGGCCATACGCCGCCATGGCATCGTTAATGCCGCTAAGGAAGGACCGCTCCTAGCGGGCGGACAGCGCCGGGCAACCATGGCCCGGCGCTGCTTATACTAAAGGAGGGAATGCTGTCATGGACGCCCTTTTGAGCGTAAATAACGTGACCAAGCGATTCCGCAATCAACGCGGAATTTACGATATTAGCTTTAACGTACACGCCGGTGAAATCGTCGGGCTGTTCGGCCAAAACGGGGCCGGCAAAACGACGCTGCTCAAGACGATCACCGGATTATGCCGCCCCGACACGGGAACGGTGCGTCTGTTCGGGTTGGACCCGGAAACGCGGTTTGAGCAAGCGATGGCCCAAGTCGGCTGCGTGATCGAGACGGCTGACGCGTACGAGTACATGACCGGATATCAAAATTTGCGGCAAGCGGCGCGGCTTTACCCGGAGGTAACGGCGGCCCGGCTTGATGAAGTGCTGGAGCTGGTTGGCCTCGCCCCTTTCAAGCATGAGCGGGCCAAGCAGTATTCACTGGGGATGAAGCAGAGGTTGGCGCTCGCCGCGGCGCTGCTGCACCGTCCCCGGATGGTCATCCTCGACGAGCCGACCAATGGGCTGGATATCGGTGGGATGGCGGAGTTCCGGAATACGATGGAACGGTTATCCCGTCAGGAAGGGATCGCTTTTCTTGTGTCCAGCCATATGATCAGCCATCTTGAGCCGATCGCAACGCATATCGGTATTCTCCATCACGGCGAACTGCTCCGGTTCGGCAGCCGGTTTCAGCTGATTCCGCCGGGAATGGTGCTGGAGGAATATTATTTGAATACGATTGGAGCAGGAAAGGAGGCGGAAAGCCGTGAGCAGTTTGCTGGCGAGTTGGCATAATGAACTGGAAAAGCTGTGGTTGAAAAAAAGCACAAAGGCGATGTTGGGGCTGGCGGTGCTTGTCCCCTTGCTGCTGACGCTGTTGACGCGGTTTTGGACCGATGCCGCCGGGCTCGGCGCTGCGCTTAGCGGGCAGGCTGCTCTTTTGACGCTGAACCTGTTTACCGGCATCCTGCTGCCGCTATATTTGGCGCTGTCGGCGGCGGATTTGTTTGCCGGTGAAGCGGCGGCGCGTACGATCAAGCTGGCCTTGGTGCTCCCGGTGACACGCGCCAAGCTGTTCGCCTCCAAAGCTCTGGCTTTGGCTGCGTTTACGGCCATCATTTTGGCTGCCGCCTGGCTGGCGTCATCCGTTTGCGGCCTGTGGGCCGGTTCAGCTGATCCGCTGGCGGAGTGGGCGGAAAGTACGATCGCCTATGCGGTATCCGTGCTTCCGATGCTGGCCGTTAGCCTGGCGGCCGTCTGGATCGCCCAGTATTTTGCCGGCAGCGCCGCCGCGCTGGGCTGCGCCGTCCTCGTCTACCTTGCCGGCAAGCTGCTGCCGCTTTTTTATCCGCCGCTGGCCCTGTGGTCGCTATATTCCTATACCGATTGGCATTTGTTATGGGGCGGAGGCGGGGCACCTGCGGGCAAGCTGCTGCCATCTTTTTTCATTCTGCTCGCTTATAGTATGATGGCATATATAGGCGGTCTCGCCACTTTTGAACGAAAGTCGTTTTAAGAGGTTATGCACTTTAACGAAGTACATCTCACCTGAAGGGGACTTTTCACGCATGACGATCCGACGCAGACTTATCCTTTCCTATGTAGCCATGGTGCTTATCCCGTTTGTTTTGATTTCTATCATCGGGATTATCCTCACCCGCGTGTTTTTTGGCGGCGATGCGGGCGCCGGAAATAAAGAGGGCATCTTACCTGTGCATGGCGTTGCGCTTTCGCAGTTTTGGGAAACGATCAATCAACGAGAACGGGTGATGGACGGGGTCAAATTCGTCGCGGAACATGATTCCGGGCTGTTTACGGACAAGGTATTTCTCACGAAGACGGACGAAACGCTGCAAAAGCTGCAAGCCGGTCTGGTCGTCGTCAAAAACGGAGAAGTGCTGTTCGCCTCATCCGGCGTGGACCGCGAAGGGCTGCAGAACGATTTAAGCAAGGTTGGGCCTAGTGACGAACGGCGGTTTGCCGGTTGGAAAAAAGGGGCAAAGGTAAACGGCCGCTACAACGCGGAGCGGGTCGATTTCGTTTTTGCCGACCAAAGCCCGGGCTCGCTGTATTTGCTTTCCGATTTGAATCCGGTTTTCAACAAAATGTCACAGTTCATGCCGACGTTGTTTCTGTCCCTGTTGATCGTCATCGCCTTCACTAACCTGCTGCTGACGTTTTTCGTATCCCGCAGCATCATCCGCCCACTATACACGTTAAAGCATGCGGCGGAGCGGATTAAGGAAGGGGAGTTGGACCAACCGCTCGACCTAAAGCGCAGGGATGAATTCGGCGAAGTTGGGGAAGCGTTTGAGGAAATGCGGGAACGGCTGAAAGCGTCGATCCGGCTGCAGCTGCAATACGAGGAGAACCGCAAAGAGCTGATCTCAAACATTTCGCATGATCTGAAAACCCCGATCACCGGAATCAAAGCCTGCGTTGAAGGACTGCGCGACGGAATCGCCGATACGGAGGAGAAACGGGATAAGTATATCTCCATGATCGGCCAGAAAACGGCGGATATGGACCGGCTGATCGAAGAGCTGTTCCTGTTCTCCAAGCTGGATTTAAAGCGGCTGCCGTTTCATTTTGAGCCGGTTGATCTGCATCGCTTCCTGGAGGAGTGGGCGGAAGAATTGAAGGCCGACCCAAGCTACAAGGACGTGAAGGTGGAATTCCGCACCAAGCTGGCGGGACCGCTGACGGTTTTGGCCGACCGGGACAAACTGAAGCGGGTGCTGATGAATATCGGCGGCAACAGTCTACAATATATGAATAAGCCGGAAAAGCGCCTGCGCATCGAGCTGGACGCGCGCCCGCGCGAAGCGATCATCCGCATCGCGGACAACGGGGCAGGCATCGCCGGCGAGGCGCTGCCGCACGTGTTCGAGCGCTTCTACCGGGCCGAGACTGCCCGGAGCTCGACGACCGGCGGCAGCGGGCTGGGGCTGGCGATCGTGCGGCAGATCGTCGAGGAGCATGGCGGGAGCGTGCGGGCGGACAGCGCGGTTGGCGAAGGGACGGCGATCTCTTTTACGCTGCCGAGGCGGGGAAATTTACCGATGGGCGGTGAACAGGAATGAAGCGAATTTTGATTATCGAGGACGACCCGGTGATTGCCGAGGTCGAGCGGGATTATTTAACGGCAAGCGGCTACCTCGCGGAAGTCGCCCCAACCGGAGACACGGGACTCAAGCGGGCGCTGGAGGAGGTTTTTGATCTGATCGTGCTTGACTTAATGCTGCCGGGCACGGACGGTTTTGAGATCTGCCGGCGGGTACGGGAGGCCAAAGATATTCCGATCCTGATGGTTTCCGCGAAAAAAGAAGATATCGATAAAATCCGCGGCCTTGGCCTGGGCGCCGACGATTACATCATTAAGCCGTTTAGCCTCGGCGAGCTGATGGCCCGGGTCAAGGCGCACCTCACCCGCTATGAGCGCCTGACGGGCAGCATTCGGACAAAGGAGTAGGATGAACTGCGCATCCGCGGCCTCCGCATCGACAAGCTGTCGCGAAAGGTTTGGGTGGACGGCGTGGAGCTGTCGCTTACCGGTAAGGAATACGATCTGTTGTTGTTTTTGGCGATGCACCCCAACCGGGTGTTTACGAAAGACGAGCTATTCGAAAAAATATGGGGCATGGACTCGCTGGGCGATGTCGCCTCCGTAACGGTGTATATCAGCAAATTAAGGGAGAAAATCGAGCGTGATCCGTCCAAGCCGCAGTATATCGAGACAATCTGGGGCGTCGGCTACCGCTTTAATCTATAAGGTAGTTCAAAAAGTCCGCTTTTCCGACTTTTGAACGTGACTAAACTTTTGAATGCGCGCTCTTAAGGTCTGGTGCTTTCGTGGAAGTTACTATATAATTTTTAGCGGGCTAAAATTTATAGAAGTGTAAGTTCAAAAAGTCAGCTTTTTAGCACCGAGAAGGTTGGATGAAGCTAGGGACTGAGGAGCGGAGCGTACGTTTTGGGTACGTGAGCACCGGAAGGCCCGGCTGAATTCAAGATTCGACGTCGAATCCGCTTCTTGACCTGCATCGTGATCAAAAGATGACTTTTTGAACTACCGCTAGAAGCGAGGGATGACATGGCTGCCATTGAAGTGCAAGACTTGCGCAAAACATTTAAAGTGCAGAAAAATCGCGGAGGCCTCAAAGGGGCCTTCCTTGATTTGTTTAAGAGGGAGTATAACGAAGTGGCCGCCGTTAAAGATATTTCTTTTCAGATTCCGGAGGGGGAAATCTGCGGTTATATCGGGGAAAACGGGGCCGGGAAGTCGACAACGATCAAAATGCTGACCGGTATCCTCGTGCCGACTTCGGGTCATTTGAAGGTAGGGGGCTTCGTGCCCTATGCCGAGCGCGAAAAGTTCGTGCAGCATATCGGCGTCGTGTTCGGGCAGCGCAGCCAGCTGTGGTGGGACATCGGCGTGATCGAATCGTTTGAGCTGCTGCGCAAAGTGTACCGCGTGCCGCAGGCCGATTACAAGAAGAGGCTGGACGAGCTGGTGGAACGGCTGCAGCTGCAGGAGCTGCTGAACCGCCCGGTGCGCAAGCTGAGCCTGGGCCAGCGGATGCGGTGCGAGCTTGTCGCCGCGCTGCTGCACAATCCGTCGATCGTGTTCCTCGACGAACCGACGATCGGCCTGGACATTGTGGTTAAATCGGAAATCCGCGATTTCCTGAAAGATATGAACCGCGAGCACGGCACGACAATTCTGCTGACCACGCACGACCTGCAGGATATCGAAGCGCTGTGCTCCCGGGTCATCATGCTTGACGACGGCCGGATCATTTACGACGGCGGGTTGGAGGAGCTCAAAAACCGCTGGGGTACAGGCAGGGAGGTGCTGTTCCAATTTGGGACGGCGACCAAGCTCGATCAGCTCCGGTCCTGGACCGGTTCGCTGCCGGTGGTTTGGACGGCGGAAAACGATTTGAACGCCAAAGTATGGATTCCTCTCGACATCGGCGTGTCCGAGGTGCTGGGGCAAGTCGTCGGCAAAGCGGACATCACCGATATCAAAATCATCGAGACGAATACCGACGAAATCGTGCGCAGCATCTACCAAGCCGGTACGGCGGAGAAAAAAACGGACGAGCCGGCCGAAAGCGAAGGTGCGGTAGTCCATGTCTAACACCTTAGGAGCTTACATCGACTTTATCCGCATCCGTTTTTTGACAATGCTGGCTTACCGGGTGAATTATTATTCGGGCATTTTGATTTATACGCTGAACATCGGGGTTTATTATTTTACGTGGAAAGCGATCTATGGCGGGGGCGGCGAGCTTGGCGGCTTTACCGCTTCGCAGATGACGACTTATCTGGCTGTATCATGGATGGCGAGAGCTTTTTATTTCAACAATCTCGACCGGGAAATCTCCACGGATATCCGCGACGGCAGCATCGCCATCCAATTCATTCGTCCTTATAACTATGTGCTTGTCAAGATGATGCAGGGCCTCGGTGAAGGGATGTTCCGCTTTCTGATGCTGATGATTCCCGGCATGGCCGTGGCCATGCTGCTGTATCCGGTGAAGCTGCCGACGGCGCCGTCCGCCTGGGCGGGGTTCCTCGTGATGCTGTTTTTCAGCTTCCTGATCAATTCGCAGCTCAACATTATCACCGGGCTGATGGCTTTTTTCGTGGAAAATAACGAAGGCTTTATGCGCATGAAACGTGTCGTCGTCGATCTGTTTTCGGGGCTCATCATTCCGATCAGCCTGTTTCCGTCCTGGCTTTCGGGGATCATGAATTACCTGCCATTTCAGGCGATTACCTATTTGCCGGGCTCCGTGTTTACGGGCCGGATTCAAGGCGCCTCGATTTGGAGCGTGCTGGGCATTCAGGTCGTCTGGTTCGTCATTTTGCTGATTCCGATGGTTTGGCTGTATCATGCGTCGCGGCGGCGCCTGTTCGTTCAAGGAGGTTGAGAACAACATGTACTATTTGGGCCTCATTGGCGAATATTTGAAAAATTATATGAAAACCCGGCTGACCTATCGCGCGGATTTTTGGGTGGAGGTCATTTCCGATTTGCTGTTTCAGGCGACGAACCTGATTTTCATTTTTGTCATCTTCATGCACACCGACAGCCTCGGCGGCTGGAGCGAAAGCGAAGTGGTGTTCGTTTACGGCTTTTTTATGGTGCCGTTCGGGGTGTTTAGCTGTTTCGTCAATATGTGGAACTTCAGCGAACGTTATATCGTCAAAGGCGAAATGGACCGGATCATGACCCGGCCGGCCTACAACCTGTTCCAGATCTTCCTGGAAAACGTCGATCCGCCGGCGCTCGTCGGCTCGATCATCGGCTTGATCATCATGGGCGTCAGCGGGGCGCAACTGGGCCTTGGCATGGAGTGGTGGACGATTCCAGCCATGATCCTGTTCACTTTGAGTGCGGTCGCCATTTACACGGGGATTTATACGACGCTGACCTCGCTGTCGTTTTATTCCGATGCGCCGACCGGCATCTTGCCGCTGATGTACAACGTCCAAGGATATGGCCGCTATCCGGTGACGATTTACAACCGAGCGATTCAGGTGCTGCTGACCTGGATTTTGCCGTTCGCTTTCGTTGGCGTTTATCCGGCTTCGCTATTTTTGCACCGGGAGGAGATGCAGATGATGGCTTGGCTCACTCCATTCGTTGGCGTGGTTTTTCTGGCGATCGGCATCACCTCTTGGAACTATGGCGTAAAACGGTACCGGGGAGCGGGATCTTAGCTTTTGTGTGTAAGGGAATAAGTGTTTCGGAAATTCCGGATTATTGGTTGCTCATAACCAGTAATCCGGTTTTTTTTAGGCTTGACCAAAACAGAAAAACATCGCAGCCTTTTTATTTCGCCTTATGGGCTGGTCGATTGGCGGAAAAAATGTGCTTGATCGGCCTGGCTCTGATCATGAATTGCAAATCATACAACTAAGTTTATATCCATTTACCCAATCATTCGTTTAATTGTATTTCATACAAGTATTTCCTCGTCTCTTTGCTCTTTTTCGAAATATAGCGGAGGAATTGCAGGTTTTACATTTAATCAAGCGTTGTAGTAGCATTTCCGGATAAGTAAATGTATATTTTGCAACTATTCCTTTCAGTTCTCAGCGGAGCCGTATTCAGTTGTAATGACTTTGTAACCGCCAGTGTAACCATTCTGTAAGGACAAGTCTCTCTCTTTTATATTATTCTAATAATGGAAAATAGAGAGAGGAAACAAGCTCAAAATGACCAAGTCCCTGATAGAATGAATGCTGGAACCGTGATTGAATATGATGCGAATAATCAGATGGTGATCGTTGAAGAGGGAACACCTGTAGTTGAATCTAATTCCAGTGTGAAGCCATTGAAATCCAACCTTACCCCGGACGAACAGAAGGCGCTTGATGAAGAAAATCAATTAGTAAATGAGATTAAAGCGGAAGCGGCAAACTATCCGGTATATAAAATCGAAAATCCCGCACCGCAACCCGGTTTGCGAGTTGAGTATGACGGCGAAGGCTATATTAAACAATTTCTTATCCAAGACGATGGTGTCTTTGTTCCTTTTAAATATAAGGCTTTGCCAAGGGGAACCAGAAAACCCGCTGGAACCTACACCTATGGACATGGCAATACGATAATCATTTCAGAAAGTAAAGTGCAGGGGGAAGGCCGAATTACCAATTATACTGACGAACAAGGAGAAAAAGAGGAATCACAACGTGGTGATGCGGCTACTCGTGGCGACATTGATAATCCAGATTTTAATACTGTGCTGAGGGTTAGAAATTTGGATAATGACAAAACGGGAACTGTAAGAAAAAGGGATGATGGTTCACTTCCTGATGCGGTTCTGGATCTTTGGAAAAAGACTGTAAAGGATTTCGGGGTAG
Source organism: Paenibacillus macerans (assembly GCF_023715465.1). Taxonomy (GTDB): domain Bacteria; phylum Bacillota; class Bacilli; order Paenibacillales; family Paenibacillaceae; genus Fontibacillus; species Fontibacillus macerans_A. The sequence goes on along the minus strand of NZ_JAMBOE010000002.1, from coordinate 345,900 downwards.
AATGGTCAAATTCCGTATCTTTTAGTGGGCGGTATTATTACAGTTTTTAATACAACAAATAGGTTGCACCCGGGAACAAATATTGTTCCCGGGTTTCATAACAAAGGTGGGGGATATGGGAAGAATAAACGGGTGTACAGTTAAAAATGCCGGGTTCCTGGTGTCAGGAGCCGGTATTTTTTTGTAATGGAACCGGAGGAAAGGCGTATTAACTGTTGAATTACTTGGCCAGGTAATACATTGGCGAAAGGAGATTCTCGAGTGATGCAAGACCGCGCGCTGCTTCACCCTTTCATGCAGGAGGAGATCAGGGAAGAGACGGAAATAGACAGGCTGTTTACAGAGATTTTTGAAGCCTACTATAAACGGATTTTCAACTATATCGGCTATCGTGTGAGCAGCATTCATACGGCCGAGGATCTGACGAGTGTGGTGTTTGAGAAAATATTAAGCAAGCTGGATACGTATTCGCAAAACAAAGCGCCTTTTGAGGTATGGATGTTCGCGATCGCCAGAAATGTAGTGAACGACTACTACAGAAGGCAAAAAAGACGGCAATTTTTCTCGCTGGAAGCGGTCAAGGAACTGGTGTCAAGCAAAAAAGACCCGGAAAGTCTGATCCTGCGGGAAGAGCGGAACGACAAACTGATTGGTGCGCTTAACAAACTGGATGAAAGAGAGCGGAATCTGGTGGCGCTGAAATTCGGAGCTTGTCTTCGGAACATGGAAATTGCCCAGATTACCGGGCTGTCCGAAAGCAATATCGGAGTGATTCTCTACCGTGCCATGAAAAAACTGAAAGCTGAACTTGGGAGTGTGGATCAGTTATGAGAGTCAAAGGCAATAACGATAAGTTTTTGCGCGATATGGAGGCTTGTCAGCACGGTGCAGTTCCCGGTGATCTGGCCGATACAAAAGAAAACCGTGAGTTGCTGGAGCTTGGTCAAGCGTTGTCCAACAAAGATTTCAGCCAACATTCCAACCGCAGCGCCGTGCTGTTTAAAGTACGGACCATGAACAATAAACAGGAGGCAAACACAATGAAAAATAAACGCGGATTCAAACGTCCTGCCATCGCGCTGAGCGCGACACTGGCTGCCGGAGTGCTGAGCATAGCCATTGCCCAGCCTTCCTTTGCACAGGATATAGTAGATAAAGTGCTGGCTTCGTTCAATCTGGGACATATTGAGGTGGTGCAGACAGAACCTCAGGCACAACCGCCAGAATCAACGGGCAAGCAGTCTGTTAAAAAGGAAGAGCGGGACCCGGACATCGCGGAGCATATACTCAGCATAAAGGACACAACGAAGCTGGCCGACTATGCCGACTTTCCGGTAAAGCTCCCGCAGTATCTGCCAGAGGGATACGACTTTGACAGAGCGGAATTTTATCGTGACGCGGAGGAAGTAAGCGGCAAATATGTCAGCCTCTACTTTATTAACAAAGAGACAAAGGGCAGTATCTTTATGCAGCAGCGGCTGCCTGATGAAGAAACTGCATTCAGTACAGGTACGGACGGGAAGGTTGAAGAAGTACAATTGAACGGTGTAAAGGCAATTCTGATGGATAACAGCAAATTGTTTTGGGAAACCAAGGATGCCCTGTACGATCTCTCCAGCCGGAATGTGGACAGAAACGAAATCATCCGCATTGCCGAGTCGATCCGCTAATTACTAAATCGAAAGACGTTTATTGGGTTTGCGCAATATACTCAAATCAAGACGATTGGCCGTACGGGATGTTTGTCCTGTGCGGCTTTTTTTTCTATGGCTGTCTATTTATCAGCCTCCCTTAAAACCTATACAATATAGACCGATATAGGGATATATAGAGATTAAATGGAACTATATGAATTATTGTTAAAATTTAATAGAGGCAGGTGGGACATGAACGGAACGATTACGCTTAGTCAAATCGAAATTATGCCTTACCAATTAATACATCTCCATGAACTGAAGGTCGTAAAAGCGGCGAATGATCATGCCAGATTGGTTTTTACCGGAACGGTTGACGAAAATTTACGCGACTATTACATGAAGGCTTCGGATGAAGAGACGCAGGTGAAGGTATTTGTTAAAGATGGGGAAGGGAGCCGGCATGCTCTGTTTCGGGGGATCGCCCTGGACGTTAAAGTTAAGATGGTTAATGGGATTAACTATATGACGGTTGAGGCCATCTCCCATACGTACCAACTGGATATGAAGCGGCGGAAACGGTCGTTTCAAAACCCGCGTATAACCTATACCGAGTTAATCAAAAGCATTGTGGAGGAATACGGAAGAGAGGCCGATGTGATGGACATGGCTTCCGGCGGCAAAGTGATCGGCACGTTCGTGATGCAGTACGATGAAACGGACTGGGAGTTTTTGAAGCGGTTGGCTTCCCATTTCTATTCGCCGCTGATCCCGGCTGTCGGATACGGAGTGCCCAAATTGTATTTCGGGATGCCGATGGGTTTAAGCAAAGGGGAACTGCAGGTTCACAACTACAAAGCCGTAAAAAGAGTCGCCGCCTACCAGACAGCTGCGGAAAACCGCATTCCCGGAGTACGGAACGAGGATTTTCTGCAATACGAGGTGGAGGCGGACAAGCTGATGGAACCGGGCCATGAGGTGATGTTTCAGGGGCGGCAGTGGCTGGTCGCCGAGGCGGTGAGCGAGCTGCGGCAAGGTTTGCTGAAGCACAGCTATAAGTTGAGCCCGCGCAGCGGACTGCGCCCGATCAAAATGTACAACCGGGCCATCATCGGGGCGTCCATTCATGGCAAGGTGCTGGCGGTGCGGAAGGACAGGGTGCAGGTGAAGCTGGATATGGATGAGCAGGTCGATCCGGCCACTGATTTCTGGTTTCCTTACTCGACTATCTATGCGTCGGAGGGACAGACGGGCTGGTATTGTATGCCGGAGGTCGGCGACCAGCTGCGCATTTATTTTCCCAGCTACAAAGAGGAAGAAGGCTACGCGATCAGTTCGGTGAAACGGACAAACCCGGCCGCGGTACCTGCAAAAGGCCAGCCGTCCGCCGCAGCGGCAGCCCCGGGAAAAGCAGCGGCAGTCTCCGAGCCGCATAGCTCGGCCGCTGGTGAGGATGTGATGGCCGATCCGGCAGTAAAAACGCTGCAGACGAAATACGGCAAAAAAATCGTGCTGGCCCCGGACAAAATCGTGATCTCTTCGGGCGGGATGTCCATCACCGTCAGCGACAGCGAAGGAATTACGATCAAAAGCGACAAGGATATCAGCATTACGGCGGGTGGAGAGATGGTGTTGTCTTCGCAGATGCTGCAACTGTCGGCGGACAAAATTGAATTATCCGGCAAGGGAAGCACCTTGTCTTTGGAAGAGGAGATTTTACTGTCCGGATCTGAAATCAAAATGAACTGATGTGAGGAACGCCTATGAATAAGCATGATGCGTTACGGCAATTTTCGGAAGAAAAGGTACTCCCTTTGCTTGGTGACTGTCTTCAGGAGGCGGAGCTGGAGTTTTTGCATAACCGACAGCAGCTGACGGAGGAACTGAAAGCATCCTTTACGTCGTTGTGCCGTCAGGCTTCCGACATGCAGCAGCATGCTCAAAAAGCGCCGATCGGTTATATTCATTATTCCATGCTGCGCACCTCCTTGCTGGATCAATCCTTTACATATTGGCTCGCGGCGGATTCGCGCGAATTTTATTTTGACGAGGCCAAGTGTGCGGTTATGTATGATGCGGGCTGGGCTTACCGGAGTTATCCGCGCTTTCTGGCCGAATTGGAACGGGAAGGCAAGAAATATATGGGGTTGCTGAGCGGGTCCGATGTGGAGCGTCTGGCGCTTGAGTGCGCTCCCGCGTTTGACCAGTACGTCACCGCTTTATTGCGGATAGCGATGCCTGAACTCGTAAAACTTCCGGAGTTTGCCGCGATCGACAAAGCCGATCGGCTGCAGATCAGAACGGGTGAACTGATGGACCGGGGCGAGATATTGTATTGGGAGGAGAAACAGGCGGGCGAGGCAGAAAAAATACAGGCACTTCTCGGAGCGGATGAAGGGGATCACGGAAGGCTGGCCTATGCTCATTTTCGCAGCTTGTCGTTAACCGGGCAAAGTTTTAACGGAAAGAAGATGCCGTATTCCGATTTCAGCCGGGGCGACTTTAGTCGCTGCCGCTTTGTGGAATGCAATTTGGTTGGGACGAGTTGGCGGGGAGTGAACTTAAGCGGGGCGGAGTTCCGCGGAAGCCTGCTTACCGACGCCGATTTTACCGATAGCGATCTGCAGGGCGCGGTATTCGTGAATATCGGCCGGCTGGAGCCGCTGGATTCCATTTACCGCCTGCCGGGATTGCTCGGCCTGCGCTTTGATCGGGCGAGGCTGGACGGGGCTGATTTCACCGCAGCGGGTTTGGACGGAAGTGTCAGCTTTCACGAGGCTTCGCTGGGAGGCGCACGCTTTCGCGCTTTGGACCGGAAGAAATTTGACCTGAGCGAGGAGCAAGCCGGGGCGGTTCACTGGATCGAATAGAGAGGGGATGATGAGACTGCCCGACTATTTTGTGATGAAAAACGATCCGCGTATAGCTCATAAACCGGCCGTGCTGCAGATCGACTTGCTGAAGCGGCCCTTTGGCGAGCTGCCGCCGGTGCAAGTGTTGGAGGCCAGACCGGATCCTGCAATGGAAGCAGTGGACTGGATCGCCGATCCGGTGCCGCTTTACTCGGACACGCTGAAAATAATCGCGGAGAAATATAACATTTATATCCGGTTCAAGAAGGTTTATATCGTTGATCCTTCATCCGGGAATGACATGGTCTATTGGCTCGCCGATTATCCGTCCGTGGACGTGTTGTCACCCGCTACGGAATATCACGTCCATGACGGGTCGGTGAAGCATTTGGTGCTGGACCGGAGCAAGCTGCGGGGACATCATATCGTACAGATTCGCGGACCAAGAAGGGGAGAAAGCTACCTTGCGATCAGCCTCCATGCCGCTGAGAGCTTTTTGCGCCGGGGGTTAAGCGGTTTTGTTTTGGAGAAGGCCGAACTGGATGGAGGGTATGCTCAGTGACCGTTTATTTGGATGAACAGTACTTGGCGGCGTACAATCAGCGGCTGATGCACCGGAAGCTGGCCGAGGCCGCAAACGACGATTCGTGGATGAGCGTCGGCATGGACGAATGTCTGGAAGGCCTGGAGCGGGGAACGATTGATTTGCGCGATGGACGAACGATTGGCGTCGCGGGGCGGAGCGCTTTGGGCGGACAGTTGGCGCTTTTAATGCCGGAATCGTTTCACCCTGACATTCCAATCGGGCAAGGGAGGCCGGATCCTACGCGCAGTTACTTTCAGGATCGCACGGCCGCCGCAGGCTTTGGAGTAAAATTGCTGGACATCGAGCTGGGTGAAGCGCAGCTGGAGCCGGTGCGCGATATGCTGCTTACGAACAGCTTGTTTGCACAACCGGAAATGAAGGTTCAGGGAAAGGGCGTTTACCACGGGAAGAAGCAGCCGTTTGCTTATTATGAGGCACTTTTCTTGGCGGGTGCCAAGCCTTATTACCAGGTAGTTCTGGTCAGTTACTGCCAGCGTGAAATAGAAGGAGACAGCGGTAATGGATTGATGGCCAGTGCACAGTTTCCTTTGCCAGAAGCGGGGCTTTATTATCCGCTTGCCTTTGCTATGGCGGGGGCGCTGCGCTGGGAAAAAGCCGAAAAGGAGGTCAACCGATGAATTTACAGCAATCATTAATAGCATACAGCCTCGGGGTGTTAAATGAGGAGTATTCCTATGTGGTTCGGGGGGCCGAACTCGAATGCGATCGAGGGAATCGCTCCGGGGTGCTTAATTTGCCGCTCAGCCACGGCGTGTATGTCAAAAGCAAGCCGGTGATGAATATTGCCGATTGCGTCTGCGGACCCGATGCCAATATTAGTAATGTGGGCGCTTTTGGCATGTGTAGATTGTTAAACAATATCTGCCGGCCGAAAATCGGCTTCGGGTCAAAATGGACGGATGGCAAGGAGGATGTCCTGGTCGAAGGGGAGCAGGCTCTGCTGAGCAAATCGACGCTGCGCTGCACATGTAAAAGCCCCGGGGGGATCATTACCATTACGAACGATGGGCAGGGCGGCTGATTTCGAGAGGGAAGGAGGGGAGGAACGTGGCTGCGACCACCGGTAACGTCATTACATACGGGCAGTTAAAAATGATTTGGCCGTACGGCGCGCTTCGCCTGGTTGGGGTGGAAATGTGCCATGCGGCCGGGGAACATGCGAGGCTAAGCATTCATGGGAGCGCCGATCCGGCTATGGAAGAGTCGATCCTAAGGCAAACGAGTCCGGACGATTTGATCGAGCTTTGGCACACCGATGATGCGGGGCAGGATCAGCCGCTTTTTAAAGGGCAATTATATGATATCGAAATTTCGAAGGCGATGGACCGGCTGAATATAAAACTGGAGGCGGTGTCGCACAGCTTCAAGCTGGATTCGACACTCCAGAACCGCTCTTTTCAGCATGTGGGTCAATCCTACGTCGAGGTCATTCGCCAAGTGATCGGCGACTATCCCAGCGCGGATATGATCGATGAAGCGTTTGGTAAACGGGCGACCGGGCGGTTTATCATGCAGTATCAGGAGACGGATTGGAGTTTTTTGCAGCGTTTGGCTTCGCATGCCGGGGCGATGCTGGTCCCGAATATTACGGCGCATCGGATTCAGTTCTGGGTGGGGCTGCCGCAAGGCCGGCGCCGGTTGAAACTGGAGAATGTCCCCCTCGTGTACGAGCGGAAAATGATTCCGCTGGCGTCGTTGAGCGCCGTAAATGAAGCAACTGCGGACGAAGAAGTTATCCGGCATACCGGGTATACGTTCGAATGGCCGGAAATTTTGCAGCTTGGCGATGAGGTGGAATGCGGGGGAGTAACCTTTGCCATTTACAAACGCACGGCCCGGATGTGTCAGGGAGTTTTGACTTGGAGCTATGAGTGCGGACGTCCGGAGGGGCTGATCGTTCCGAAGAAATATAATTCCACGGTGATTGGCGCGGCGATCGAAGGGAAGATTTTGCAAATCAGCCGCAACCAAGTGCGCATTCATCTGGATATGGACGAACGGCAGGACCCGGAGGACGCCCAGTGGTTCCCTTATGCCGCCGAAGGCAGTCAGGTATGGTATATGATGCCGGAAATCGGCAGCCGGATCAAGCTGTATTTTCCCAGTGCGGACGAGGATGAGGCGATGGTCATTCAGTCGGTGCGGATGGAGCCTGCTCCAGCGTTTACGCCTGCGGTTGGAGGAGCCAGGGGTGCGTTACCTGCGAAGAGTTTGCCGGAAAGTCCGGCGGACAAATATGAGCGTAAAATGCAGGACCCGGGTGTCAAATCGTTCGGCAACCTGCAGGGCAAGGAAATCGTGCTCGGCGATGCGGACTTGTTGATCAGCGCACAGGAAGAAACGTTGTATATTGGAATGAACCAGACGGGCGGAGTTCGTTTTCAGAGCTCGCAAAAAATAAACATCAGCACCGGGAAAAATTTGTTTTTGCGGGCGGGCCAGATCCGGGTGGAAGGAACGGACGGTCTCGATGTAGAAGCAAAGAACAGTAAGGCACAGCATAACGAATCCGCTGAATTCAGCGGGCAGAAGATCGAACTGGCGGGAAGTCTGCACCAAACGTATGAGAAGCTCTTATCTCCGTTTGAGCAGGTGCTTAAGGAGAAAGGGGCGGCATATGCCGTCGGGGAAGTTGCCCTGAACAATATTGGGGCGACACTAAAAGGGGAACTGGATGGAGCCATAGACTTCGTTAAAGGTTTATGGAACACGGCCAGCGATATCTCGGACGCGCTTTTGACAGCGCAATTCGGAGATCCTCTGGTCAGGTCATACTATGGTCTGTTTACCGACGAAGAGGTCAAGCCGCTGGCGGAACGCAATGAGACGGTGAAGTCGGCCATCAATACGGGACAATACGTATTGGAAGCGGTGACGTTTCAAAAATCGGGCTCCGAGCTGCTGCATGATGGCGGAGAGGCCTTAAAGGAGTTCGTTAACCCGTTAGTCAAATGGTGGAACAACGGTTTGCCGAACCCGCTCACGGACCGGGAGGACGAGAGCTATCAGATCGGGTATGACTCGATTGAAGCTGCGGGTTTGGCGGTGGATATAGGCCTTACCGCTGCTGGAGGAGCCGGAGTCGCCAAAAAAGCGGCCAGCATGTTGAAGGCGAAAAGTGCGGCAGGCCGGGCCCTGGGGAACGCGGAAATGGGCGCGGCCGGTGCAGCCGGAGGCCTGGGGCTCGCAGGAAAATGGAAGTCATTTTTCACCGATGAACACGGAGCTCCGAAACTGGGGGACGGCAAGCTAAAAACCGGAAGCTTCAAATCTTTGGAGCAAGCGGCGGAAGCTTTTGAGGAAATCCTGGAAGGACTCTCCCTAAGCCTGCAAGGCTGGATGACCGGCATGGGCGGAAGACGCCTTGGCTTCGCAGGCAATGGCGGCGGAGGCCTAGGACGTCATTTTGAGGTAGAGTATAATAATGATTACCGGAAACATCATGGTGGTGGGGGAGATGAGAGGAAGGATAGAGGTAATAAAGAGAGACAGGAAGAGGAGCGGAGAAGAGAAGAGGAGGAAAGACGGCGAAGAGAAGAAGAGGAACGGAGAAGAAAAGAGGAAGAGAAGAAAGAGAAAGAGAAAGAGACTGAGACTGAGGGGACGGGTAATGGTGCTCCAATTACTAATAAATTTCCTAATGACCCAATTCCATTAAATGGTCGAATAACTCCATATTCCATTGAGAATGGTCGTATAAAAGGAGTAAATGGACAGACTGAATTTGATTTTGTTATTGATTCAAATGGAAAATTAATCATAGGTAAGAAGCATCAATTTTTAGCAAATAATCAAGATGTAAAAGCAGCAGGGACAATTAAAATAGATGGTCAAGGACAACTGAGAAGGGTTTCCAATGACTCTGGTCACTATAGACCTACTGTGGAGGAAGCATCACAATTCGATAGTCTATTTAGAAATGTTGGTATTGATACTTCTAAGACTTGGATGGAAATGTACAGATTTACATTCAATGAGGAAGGTTTTATTACAAAAGTTTGGGTAGATAGAAGATGGCAGGTGAAACAGTAATTATGGAAAACAATTTTTCTCAAATGAATAAACAGCTTTTTAGGGACAATTTATTAAAGACCATTGAAGAAGTAACTTTAAATCAAAATATTCGATTGTGTGAGGAAATTAGATTTACTTTGTGTGTAAATGATGAACATGGAAAAAGTCACAACTCAAATGATGATTTTATGAGATTGGGAATATTGAGCGAAAAAAATATAGCTAATAGATTGTTTAGGTTAGACGAAGTGATTGATATGTTAGTTCATCCTCGACTTCAATTTCCTTTGTGGGTAAACGTTTCTATTAGTGAAGTTAGAGAAGACTGTCTAATTTTCAAATTGGAATCTAGTTCACGATTTAGAAGACCAACCGAATTACAAAATAAAGGAACTAATCATCCTCCTTTTAAAGCTGTCCTTTAAATTGAAAAGAGAATCTTCCGGTGTAACGTAGGGGCTACCCAGTATCGAATGAATCAATCATTCAACCAATATCACATATATAATATACGTATAATGAATTCTTGAATTTGTTGTCTGCACAAAAATGCTTGAATTTTATAACCCAAATAATGCTATTGAGTTACACAAAACAGGTCGATTATGGTCAGATACCACCATGATTGACCTGTTTTTGTATGTTTTCTTACAACAGTTACAACTCGATTGAAGCGGCGGTGCTGCCGGAGGCCTAGGGCTCGAAGAAAAAATGAAGTCATTTTCACCGATGAACATGAAGCTCCGTTATTTTGAGGTAGAGTATAGTAATGATAACTACCACAGGCACCATGGTGGTGGAAGGAGAAAAGAGAGCCTATCAGTTATAAATATGAAGTAGAAGAAACTTATAAAAGGAGTTAATTAGGATGATTAACTTTGGAGAACTATACTACGACCATTACAGCAAATTTTTAGGGAATCCGATTGGCCGAGAGGTGTTTAAAAATAATGAGGAAATGTCAAAAATACAAATTTTGAAATATGAAAATGTGTTTGAAGAATGCTTAGTTTATAATACTCTCGGATTTAGCAAATATGAGGATGTAGTAGGCGATAATATTGAGGTTTCAATGGTAGTTGATGGAGCATTTAGCAGTGCTGGATATATTCTTGCAAGTACATTGTTTTATTGTATAGCTAACCAAATGCAAATGGGACGAGGAATAGCAATTAGCGGCATTGAAAACATTGATAAATCATTCGTGCAAAAATACAACAAAGGTGCAGTTTATTTTACTGAACCATTTGCATTCCCAGAAGAATACAGCCATGTCACTACTAAAAGCGAAGAAAAAGGGGGGAGAATTCTTTTAGCCTTTTTTATCTCACAATCAGAATATGAATATTTCATAAAAAATGGGGCGGATAAATTTGAGGACTTACTAGAAGAAAAGAATGTTGATCCGTTTCATGTTAGTAGAGAATCTGTTTATGAATGGGATGGAAGTAATAAAGAAGCAGAATAGAAGGTAGTTTTAGAGCGTTGAACGAGTCGATTTTCGGCCAAGGAACGCTCAATGAACTTTTGTTCAGTTAATTTGTCAGATTCCCCGGCCCAATTTGGTACTAACAGAACCGTACTTTTCATATTGTTTAAAAGAAAAAATAGGGGGGAGTGTAAAGCTAGTTGAAAAAAGTTACGGTTAATTTACAGCCCATTGTAGGTAAGATAAATTTACCAACTGTTTTGAAAACAGCTATGCTTCCTGGTGACTCCATTGAAAGATTATTTATTGCAACCCAGGTAGGAGAGATCTTTTACGTAGGAAACGGAGTTATAAGGACTTTTTTAGATATTCGCCCACAAATCATAAAACTAGGTGCTTCTAGAGGCGGATATGACGAACGCGGATTAGTAGGGCTGGCGTTTCATCCCGACTTTTATTATAACGGCCGGTTTTATCTTCATTATTCCGTGGCCGGAACACAAGGTCCGGGTGCTCTTCCTAAACCTTTTAAGCCTGACCCGTGTGATCCGGAAACCTTAAACTTACAGTGGATGAATAGAGAAACTCAATATGATCACATTGATACCGTTGAAGAATGGATTTTGCAGCCGAAAGGGCAACCTCAAAAACGACGGACATTGCTTAACATAAGAAGACCATTTTTTAATCATAATGGCGTCAATAGTTTAAACTTTTCACCTGAAAATGGAAAACTAATTTTAACAACCGGAGATGGCGGAGCGGGCTATGACCCATTTAATTTAAGTCAGGATGATATGGAAATCGCCGGAAAAATCATTGAAATCGATGTGGCTAAGAATACACTTATCGAAAATCCGCCTGTAGTCACACGTTTTAATGAACTTCCACCACCTATTCAGGAAACGCTTACGGTAATAGCCAAAGGGGTTCGCAATATTCCGGGGGTTTCTTTTCAAAGGTTTTATAATCAGTATATTAAATATGTAGGAAATGTCGGGCAAGATTTGGTAGAGTCGATTTTTTCATTCATCCATTATAAACCCATACCGGTTACACAGCTTATTCAAGCTTCTTTAATGAAAGTTGAGCTTGACCCAGAAGGATTTATTAATTTTGGCTGGCGAGGGTGGGAAGGTGCTTTTCCGACTTCGACTATAAGAGAGTGCCCCGCAAGTCCGGCTTTGGATGAGAAAACAATCGCTTATTACGATGAAGCAATAAAGGCTTCAGTGAGGCGTCTTCAGCCTTTAACTAGTTATTTTCATAAAGACCCCCGTCCCGATAAGTTTGGAGGAACTTCACTTACAGGTGTCCAGTCATATATGGGGAATGGAATCCTCGATTTAAAAGGAAGCGTTGTGTTTACCGATCTTGCCCGAAAAGAAGAGTCTCGCCCCCTGGTTCAAGGGGTTTTGGCTTACACTAGGATAAGAAATGATTGTAAACTAAGTGATTTTGGGGTTATTGAAACCAATTATAACTTTGGGTCTCAATCCGCTTATTATGTTAGTTTGGGAACGAATCTGGATCAGAGCAGACTATATTTAGGGGTGCATGGCTCTATGAAGGTGACTGATTTTAACCAAGGTACTGTTTTTGAAATTGTTCCATAATCCGTATAATGGATAACCCTGAACTCATATTGATGAATATGACTTTTTTGCGCCGAGGAGGGAGGCTGTGATCTGAATAAATGGAAAACCTTTCTGGAACTCATTCGTTTCCCCAATTTATTTACAGCAATGGCTGACATCATGGAAACGGACACATTTTTTTCCTTTTTATTTATTGACCAATGTTACAATAAACCATATCATTAGGAATATATGGTTGATTATTCCATTGTTGAACAGAGGAGGTGTTCGTATGAAGCCGGCAAGCACGATCCGCTCCCAATTGGAGGATTATTTAAAAAACAAGAGACTCTCGCTCAATCAGTTCACCGAACTTACACGGATCAATTCCGGGACGTTAAGCGGGATCATCAACGGCCATCGTCCCATTGCCATGCAACAGCTTGACCGGATTACGGCGGGGATGGGGCTACCCGAAGGTTATTTTTACGAGTTGTACGTTGACGAGTGCTTCTTCCAGGCCGCGCCCGATTGGCGCAGACTAGGGCCTTTCATGCGGAGGTGCGCCGAACTGAACAAGCTGGACTGTATCGAGCGGTCAGTACGCTTATTGTTGGACAACCTATCTTACATACCGCTGCTTTTTCACTTGGCCGAGCAGTTTTTTGATGAAGGCAAACGGGAAGCGGCCGCCTTGCTGTACGAAGCGGTAGCGGAAGGTGAACAGAGGCAGCATTCCGAACGGCTGGCGTTATGTCAATACCGGTTGTTCACGTTGCGGCTGTCCAAGGATCAGAACCGGAATTTGTTGTTGACCGTACAATTTGAGCCCTTTGTCGACCGGCTGGACGAGCAATATCAACTGGATGCGCTGAATGATTTAATTAATGTGTTTGGTTCATTACGTCACTGGGAAAAGGTCAAGGAATTAGCTGAAAAACTGAAAATAAAAGCAACCATTCATTATGAGTTAAACGGGAGCAAAAAATCACCGGAAACCCAAAAGCAAATTGTTTTTTACATTTTCTATTCTTATTTATCATTGGGTGCAGCTCATTTTATTTTAGAAGATTATGAGAATGCACTCCATTATGTCTCCTTGTATACGGATTGCAGTTGGGTCAAGAACCCCACTGAAGACGAGGTGGCTGTAATTGAGCAGTTTCAGGAATGGGCCGAAGGCAACCGTTATATGTATCAATTAGTGTCCGGCAAGGCCGAGGTTCTTCAGGAATATTTAGCGTATATTTCCACAAGGGAAAATGAAGTGTTCCCGGCCTTATGTGAGATCGTAACTGCTGCGAACAAGTTCGATATAAACATCGACGATGTGCTTGAACAATACGCATCTTATCTAACTTATGAAGAGCAACACTACCGGATTAAGAAAGTTAGCGAGCAATACACCGGAGATCGATACGCAAACTTGTTGGCAGGTTTAGGGGAGTATTATTTAAATAAAAAAGCTTTTGCCCAAGGACTGGAGTATGTGCTGAACAGTTTGGCATTCGCTATTGAAATTTACAACAGATACGGTATTCTAAAATGTGTAGGGTTATTTGAACAATACCGGAATTTTGCAACGGAAGCAGCGGACAAGCGGTATAAAAATTTAATTAGCGAGGTGCAAAAACTGAATGAAAAGAAAGTTGGCTATATGGATATTTACATGTAGCTTATTGACGACTATGGTGGCCCCAGTTACTACTCTAGTCCCTATCGGAAAGCAGCAAAGTCCTGGCGTTATCACCACGAATAGTCACGGTTTTGGTTAAGATTAAACTTTATAGTTGTAAAAAAGACCACTTGGCTATTATGCCTTGTTGGCCTTTTTTATGCTTTAAAGCATTCAGAATCCGATTTTCGTTCATATAACAGAACAGGCGGTTGTTTGTGGAGGCCGCGGAGATAACGGTAAAAAAGGGCGTTATTATGGCAAATGAGAGGGATTAGCTTAAATAGAGGAATTTTTTACCTCTGTTTTCGGCGAAAGGGGCAAAAAGGGGGATTTTCCTAATTCCAGTAGGAAGATAAGACCCAAAAGTTCCGCTATTTTGCGGACGAGGTACAAAATCACAAGCATAGCGCCACAAATTACCGTAATTTCCGGCGACGAGGGCAGAGGGAGATCGTTCACATCAAAAGGCCGTCAGGGCAAATCACCCTGACGGCCTTTTAGACATACATCCATGTTTTTTATAACCGATTGCGGTTCCTGTACAGCAAAATCATAAAAAACGGGGCTCCGATCGCGGCGGTAAAAACACCGGCAGGCACGTCCCGGGGCAAAAAAGCGGTGCGGGCGATCAGATCCGCAATGAGCAGGATCAAAGCACCCAACAGCGCGCTGATCGGGAGCACGCCGGAAAAGGACGGCCCCGTCAGTTTGCGGGCCATATGCGGCGCCATCAGGCCGATAAAGGCAATCGCCCCGCCGATGGCTACGGCGGAGCCGGCGAGCGAAACGCTGAGGGCAATCAGCAGCAGACGCTGCAGCTGCACGCGGGCACCGACGCTCGTGGCGATATCATCGCCGAGGGCCTGGATGTTGACCTGGCGGGCTTGCAGCCAAGTGAGAACCAGCAAAATTGCCGTCCAGGGCAATAACGTCAACACGTCGTTCTCCCACGATACGCCATAGATACTGCCGGTCATGAACGTGAGCGATTGGCTGGCCAATTGCAGGGGGCCGGAGATGATCAGCATGAATGACAGCGATTTGATGGCGGCGGAAACGCCGATGCCGATCAGGATGATCCTCAAGGGTGACACTCCTTTTTTCCAGGCTAGCACATACAATAATGCCGTGACGAGAAACGCGCCGCCGATCGCGGCGAGCGGCATCCAGTGAATCGAAATGCTCCCCTGAAACAGGAAAATGAACAAGATGGCGCCCAGCGAAGCGCCCTCGGTGATTCCGGCCACATCGGGCGAAGCGAGCGGGTTGCGGATGACGCCCTGCAGAATAGCCCCAGCCACCGCCAAAGACGCGCCGACCAGCGCGGCGATAATGATCCGCGGCAGCCGGATTTTTTGCACGATGACCTGATCCCCGGCTTCGGCCATGCCGAATAAGGATTTGATCACGGTAAGGGGAGGGATATACTTGCTGCTGACGGCAACGCTGATGACCATAACTCCCAAACATACTACGGACAATAACAGGCAGATCCAAATCGTTCTTTTTTTCTTCGCCAGTATGGTCGATTTGGCGGCCGAGACTTCAAGTTTGCCGGGTTTGGCCATCAGTTTTTCACCCCTTTCCTTGCGATATATACGAAAAACGGTACTCCGAGCAGCGCGGTCATGACCCCGACCGGCACTTCTTTCGGCATGGCGATGTACCTTGACCCGACGTCGGCGGCCACCAGCAGCAAGGCTCCGAATAAGGCGCAGTAAGGTAAAATCCAGCGGTAATCCGTACCTATGAAATAGCGGACGATATGCGGAATAATGATGCCGACAAACGCGATCGGACCGGCCACCGCAACCGACCCACCGGCAAGCAGAATAACGGACGCCGCGGCCAAAGCTTTAATTTGCCCCGTACGTTGGCCAAGCCCCTGCGCGACGGTATCTCCCATCGCCAGGATATTCAGCTGTGCGGACAGAAGGAAAGCGATAAGCATCCCGGCTCCCATATAGGGAAGAACGGCGAGAAGCTGGCCCATTTCCCGCCCCGCAACGGACCCGACGAGCCAGACGAGGACTTGGTCGAACATTTTGCCGTCAGAGAGCATCAGACCTTGCGTGAGCGAGTAGAAAAAAGCGGCCATCGAAGCGCCGGCAAGCGTGATTTTGAGCGGCGTCATGCCGTCCCGGCCGATGCTTCCGAGCAGGAAAACAACCATTCCGCTTAGGGCCGCTCCGGTCAAAGCAACCCAGGTAAGGGGCTGCATTCCCGCTATGCCCAGCCATCCGGTCGCCAGGATGATGAAGAAGGCTGCCCCGGAGTTAACCCCAAGCGTGCTGGGCGAAGCGATTGGATTGCGGGTGATGACCTGCATCAGCGCTCCCGCAACCGCGAGGCAAGCGCCGACGGCGGCGGCGATAAAGGCGCGCGGAACGCGGGCCGTTTGGATAATCAGATGCTCGTTGCTGCCGTTTGGGCGGACAAACGATTCCCACACGGTGCCGAAAGGAATGTCCGTCACGCCGAAACTGATGCTGCAAACGAGCGCTGCGGCCAGGGCAAACGCTGAAATCAATAAGCCGAAACCTTTCATGAGGCAAATTCCCACTTTCCGGATGTAGAAGATAATATCCATTAAATATTAGAAGATGCGGTGCGGGCTGTCAATGATTATGAGAATCATTCTTAATGGATTGACAAGCGGTTTTTCATGCTTTATAGTTTTGAACATCGCGATGAAGATGATAATCATTATCACATTTGCATTATTATCTTTACCAAGCACTAAACAG
Source organism: Paenibacillus macerans (assembly GCF_023715465.1). GTDB lineage: Bacteria > Bacillota > Bacilli > Paenibacillales > Paenibacillaceae > Fontibacillus > Fontibacillus macerans_A. Next base: position 329,362 of record NZ_JAMBOE010000002.1, on the reverse strand, counting down.
ACATATTTAAGGGGGATCTTTAATGAGCTTTACTCGTAATCACAACATCCGAAAACGCACCGTATGGTGGGGGCTCGCCATTTTGGCGCTCATGCTGGCGCTGACCGGATGCGGAAGCAATCAAAGCCAGGGGGCATCCGGCAATACCCAAGCGGCAAGCGGCACGCCGGCCGCGGAGAATGGGAACTCAAGCGGCAATGCGGCTGCCGATGATGTCCGTACCGTTAAACATGCGATGGGGGAAACGAAAATAGCCGGTACGCCGAAGCGAGTCGTCATTTTGACCAACGAAGGCACGGAAGCGCTGCTTGCCTTGGGAGTTAAACCGGTGGGCGCCGTCCGTTCCTGGACCGGAGACCCCTGGTATGCTCATATCAAAGCCGAGATGGACGGGGTTGAAGTGGTTGGCGAGGAGAGCCAGCCGAATCTGGAGTTGATTGCCGGATTGCAGCCGGATTTGATCATCGGGAACAAGATGCGCCAAGAGAAAGTTTATGAGCAGTTGAATGCGATCGCTCCAACGATCATGTCCGAAGACCTGCGCGGGAATTGGATGGACAATTTCAAACTATACGCGGAAGCGCTTGGAATGACCGACAAAGGCGACGAACAGTTGGCTGCCTTCGAAGCGCGGATTGAAGATTTTAAAGCCAAGGCCGGCGACAAGCTGAAAGAAACGGTATCGGTTGTCCGGTTCATGGACGGCAAAACTCGCATCTACCATACGAACACGTTCTCCGGAATTATTTTCGAGCAACTCGGCATCGCCAGAAATGAAATGACGCAAAACGCAAAAGACACGTTTGTCGATGAAATTACGAAAGAACGGCTGTCCGAAGCGGACGCCGACCGCTTGTTCTACTTTACTTACGAAACGGGCGACGGCAAAGCGAATCAGACCGAAACTGACTGGACGAACGATCCGCTGTGGAAAAACCTGAACGCGGTGAAAAACGGCAAAGTCTATAAAGTGGATGACGCCATCTGGAATACCGCCGGCGGCATCAAAGCGGCCAATCTGATGCTTGACCAGCTGTACGAGATATACGGACTTGAAAAATAATTACATCGCCTGCAAAAGACCGTCTCCTAAACTTGGGGAACGGTCTATATTTTTGGGTTATTTTACAGACCGGGCGAACCGACCGAGGATTTCCGTGGACTGGACCACGTTCATGAAGGCGTACGGATCGGTTTCCGCCACCGCTTTGCGCACGGCGGCCAGCTCATAGCGGGTCGTTACCGTCATCAGCATGTAGTTTTTCTCCTCGCTGTACCCACCTTCTGAGTGGATGCACGTAATACCGTGGTGGAGCTTGCGCAAACGGCAGAGCATCTGCTCTTTTTGCTTGGTGATGATAAAGCAGGTGACCTTGATATGTCCGACATGGATCATGTCCACGACTTTGCCTTTCACAAAGGTCGACAGCATGGAATAGAGGGCCAGGTCCCAGCTCTGCAAAAATCCGAGCGCCACGATTACGACGCCGTTCAAGAGAAACAAAATATTGCCCATCGCCACGTCGTATTTACGGGTAACGATCGATCCAAGGATATCAAAGCCGCCGGTCGAGCCGCCTACGCGCAGTGAAAATCCGATGCCCGCCGCCGAGATGATCCCGCCGCACACGGAGCCGAGAATCGGGTCATTGGTTACCTGAATCTGCGGGATGATCGCCATAAACCACGTCGTGCTCACGACGGAAATGCAACTTAAAATGATATACCGCCGCCCGACCGCTTTCCAGCCCCAGGCGATGAGCGGGACATTCAGCAGAAAGTACAGAATCGATATATTCCAGTCCGTAAAATAACCGATGAAGGAGGCAACGCCCGTCAGCCCGCCGGACAGCAGCTTGTGGGGGATCAGAAACAGATTAAGCCCAGCGGCGACAAGCAGCGACGAAACGAGGATGATTCCCACTTCCTGAGCCGGTTTCAAGGCGGCTTTGACCGGTTTGGCGATGATCGGAACATATTGATTCAAGTTCATGTCTACCCTTCTTTTCTTTAAAGGTTCGCATCTTTAGAGATGACAATTCGATAAAAATTTATTATCGGATTAAATTATCATTTTTATCACTCATACGGACTATGATCTTCATCACGAAAAACAATGTTCAATAATATTTCATTCCGTTTTTACCGGCCGGTTATACGTTTTTCGCTTGATTTGTTTTTGCCAACGCGTTTCAGCCGCTTCGAGGACCTGGGATAAAAGAGTGAGAAAAGCTGAATCGGGGCATGTTATGGACAATTCTTGATTGAAAGAAAGGGATATCCATGGTAAAAAGAAGAGGAAACGGTCCGGCGGCGCCCAGCGCTAATGAAACGGACCTGAAGCAGTTCAAGGCGGAAGTGATGCGGCGTGAAGGCTACCCTGTAGATCCGCAGCATCCGGACGATGTGAAATACGAGGTGGCCGAATCGCTTGGCGTGCCGCTCAAGGAAGGCGATAACGGGGATTTGACCTCGGAGGAGGCCGGCAAAATAGGCGGCGCCATCGGCGGTTCGATGGTCCGGGAAATGATCCGTTTGGCCAAGCAAAAGCTGAGCGATTCGCAGCAGTAACCGTATTTTGGCCGGGGCGAAGTTAAAGGCATCGCCGGGGTTCCGCCCCGGTCCAACATCGTGATCGATTGGAGGAAACAGGCCATGACCGAGCTGGATCGACTGGAAGCATGCTTAGCGGAGTGGGTGGAAACGAGCCGCCTGGAAAGCGCGCAGGGGACCGTGGCCACGTATATTCCCGAGTTGTCGAAATCGCCCAAACATCTGCTGGGGATTCACCTGACCGATGCGGCAGGGAGATCCGTAAGCGCCGGGGATGCTCAAATACCGTTTACAATGCAGAGCATCTCGAAGGTGTTTACTTTGATTCTCGCCCTGATCGATCATGGGGAAGAAGCGGTTTTTTCCAGGGTGGGCATGGAGCCTACAGGCGATAACTTCAATTCGATCATGAAGCTCGAGCTGGTGCAGCCGGCGATTCCGTTTAACCCGCTGATCAACGCGGGGGCGATCGTGGTATCTTCGATGATCAAAGGTGACAGCGCGGCGAACAAATCGGCCCGCATCCTGGAGTTTTTGCGCGAGTTGGCCGGAAACCCCTCGCTGGATTGCAATCTGGAGGTTTACAGGTCCGAGAAGGTGACAGGCCATTTGAACCGTTCGATGGCTTATTTTTTGCTGGACAAAGGGATTTTGGGCTGCGGCGTGGAAGAAGTGCTTGACATCTACTTCCGCCACTGCTCGATCGAGGTAACCTGCGCCGATTTGGCGCGTATGGCGTTGGTGCTGGCAAAGGACGGTACAGACCCAATCACAGGCAAGGAGCTGGTTCCCCGGCGTTACGTGCAAATCGCCAAAACGTTCATGGTCACGTGCGGGATGTATAACGGGTCGGGCGAGTTCGCCATCGCGGCGGGACTGCCGGCCAAAAGCGGCGTATCGGGAGGCATTTTGTCCCTGGTGCCCGGGCGCTTGGGCATCGGCGTAGTAGGGCCGGCGCTGAACCCGAAAGGAAACAGCATCGCGGGCGTTCATTTGCTGGAGCGGCTGTCGCGCGAGTTTAACTGGAGCATCTTTTAAGAGATGCCGGGAGGAATGCTCTATTATTTTCGAGGAATTTTATAACAAATCGTGCATCGCTCTTATATAAACCTCCTCTTTGAATCGGTACTATAGGAGATGTAAACAGATATTTGCTATTCAAAAGGAGGTTTCACAATGTTTGGTTGGAAGCGTTTACTTAAAGTGGCGGTAACAGCTTCACTGGTAGGCTCGTTGGCCGCCTGCGGCGGCGGGGGAGGAAATGCTGCCGATAATTCGCAAGCGGGAAATTCCGGAAACGCGGCTGCAAACACGAGCAACAAACAAGTTAAGCTTCGGATTATGTGGTGGGGGTCACAGGATCGGCATCAGGCTACGTTAGCCGCACTTGATTTGTACACGAAAAATCATCCTAACATCACTTTTGAACCGGAGTATTCCGGTATGGACGGTTATCTGGATAAGCTATCCACGCAAGCGGCGGCTAAAAATGCTCCGGATATCGTTCAATTGGATCCGGGCTGGATGCCGGACTGGATGAGCCGGAATCAATTGGCTCCATTGACCGATGTGGATGTATCCAAATTCGATCCGAAGCTGCTCGCGGGCGGCTCGCTTGACGGCCAACAATACGCTGTTCCGCTTGGATCGGTTGCGTTCGGCATGATTTACGATAAAGCCGCCCTCGACAAACTGGGCATTCAAAATCCGGCCAACGGTTGGACATGGGATGATTTCTTCGCGTTAGCCGAATCGTCCAAATCCAAATTGCCGGAAGGACAATACTTCGTAAAAGATTATGCCGCCAACTACTTTGTGTATTCGGCCTATCAATACGCTAAAGGCAAGGGCCCGGTCATTACGGACGACGGCCATTTCAACATCGACCGTGATACCTTCGTCGACTGGGCGAATCACTTTGACAAGCTCCGGAAGGAAGGACTGGTGCCTCCGGCAGACGTAAACACGGCGGACAAGGAGCTTGATCCGCAAATGGATCTGATGGTATCGGGCAAAATTTTGTTCCGTTATAGCTTCTCCAATGCGCTCACTTCTTGGGATAGTTTGAAAAAAGGGGCTTACGCGCTTGTGACGATGCCTCGTGCGGAGCAAGCGGGAGGCTGGGTGAAGCCTTCTATGTATTTGGCGGTTACCAATGACTCCAAATATCAAAAAGAAGCTATCGAATTTGTCAATTGGTTCGTTAATGATCCGGAAGCAGCTGAGACCCTGGGCACTCTGCGCGGTATCCCGGCAAATAGCGACAGCGCGAAACTTCTGGAATCCAGCATGAGCGAAACGGATAAAGGCGGTCTGGACATGTATAACGCTTCCGCTCCTGATGCGCAAATCTGGACGGCAGGCGCGGGCGGCTGGACAAACTTTATCGATAAAGACTTCCCTTATGTCCATGACCAACTCAGTTTCGGTAAAATTACCCCGGAACAAGCTTTTGATCAATTGAAGGATGCTTCCGCATCTTACGAAAACTAAGCTTGGACAGACATATAACCCGGAACGCTAACCTTGTTCCGGGTATTATATTACCCGTTCAGAGATTATAAGGATAGAAGGGGGAGAAACCATGCCGCTTCGAATCGGGGATGTTATTCATGAACTCATCAACCCCGTGGGGCAGCTCGAAACGACGGTCGATGTGCTTGAATTCGGAGATCCTTCAGCAAAAGTCAGGGGGATCGCCACGGCGTTTGTGGCCTCATCTGACGTCATTCGTCAGGCCGCAAAGGCGGGGGCAAATCTGCTGATCAGCCACGAGGGGATATTTTTCAGCCATCATCATAATAGGGAGGCCATCAAGAACGATCCTGTAGCCATGGAAAAACGAAAGCTGATCGAGGAAACCGGAATGGCGATTTTCAGGTTCCATGATTATTGGCATCGTTATCAGCCCGACGGTATCATGGCCGGGCTTATCGAGCAATTGGATTGGCAAAAGCACCTTGCGGAATATCATCCGGCATCGGCCATCATTCAAATTCCGGCTGCGAGCGTTCGTGAAATTGCCGGTCACCTCAAGAGCAAGCTTGGCATTCCGTATGTACGCGTCGTTGGCGACCTGTCCATGATATGTTCACGAATTGGCATGCTCGCGGGCTACAGGGGCGGCGGCTTTATGGCGATTCCGCTTTTTGAGCAGGAAAACTTGGATTTGATTATATTGGGCGAAGGACCGGAGTGGGAAACTCCCGAATATGTAAGAGATGCCGTGCAGCAAGGAAAACGCAAGGCTATCATCGTCTTGGGCCACGCGCAAAGCGAGGAGCCCGGCATGAATTATTTGGCGGGCATGCTCAGGGCGCGGTACCCCGGACTTCCCGTTTATTTTGTTGCTGAAAAGCCGCTTTTCCAAATTATTTGACAGGAGCGTAGTGGACGAATGAGCCATACACCATTTTTCGTAAAAAACACGGGCTATCAGGCCTGGCTCGGGTATAACCGGTTAGCAGGCAAAACGCTTGAACAGTATGCTGATTATCGCCGCATTGTTGTTGCGGAGCAGGATGAAATCATCGTTTCCGCTGTGGCCGAACTCGTCCGCGGACTGGAAGGGATGTTGGGGCAAACGCCCGAGATTTCGCAAATCTGGGATGGCGGTTCAGGCATTGTGATTGGAACCATCGGCGGCAACACGCTGCTTCAGGAATTCATTGACGAAGAAACACGCGCAGGCATCGGAGCGGAAGGCTTCGTGATCCAAAGCGATCCGTCCGCCGGCCACATCGCCATTGGCGCTGTTTCTTCCGCAGGCGTGCTGTACGGCGTTTTCCATCTGCTGAGACTGATTGGTATTGGCCGCCCCGTTAACGATCTTCATATCGTGGAAAATCCGGTCAACCAACTCCGGATGATCAACCAATGGGACAATATCGACGGGTCGATCGAACGCGGTTATGCCGGGAGTTCGATCTTTTACACCGACGGTAAAATCACCTCCGATTTGGGGCGAATTCGCGATTACGCCAGGCTTTTGTCATCGACCGGGGTGAATGCCTTATCGATCAACAACGTAAATGTGCACCGCTTGGAAACGATGCTGATCACAGAGGCGTATTTGCCGGAGGTGGCCGGGCTTGCCGGCATTTTCCGCAGTTACGGGATCAAGCTGTTCCTCAGCATTAATTACGCGGCGCCGCTGGAGATCGGCGGCCTGCCCACGGCTGATCCGTTGGACCCGGAGGTCCAGCGGTGGTGGAGTGAGCGGGCGGCGGACATATACCGGCATATCCCCGATTTCGGCGGTTTTCTCGTCAAAGCCGATTCGGAGAACCGGCCTGGGCCGTTCACCTACGGCCGCGACCACGCGGATGGTGCCAATATGCTGGCGGAAGCGCTGAAGCCGCACGGTGGCGTCGTGATCTGGCGCTGCTTCGTATACAACTGCAAGCAGGATTGGCGCGACCGGAAGACGGACCGGGCGAGAGCGGCGTACGATCATTTTGTACCGCTGGATGGCCGCTTCCATGACAATGTCATCCTGCAGGTGAAAAACGGGCCGATCGATTTTCAGGTGCGTGAGCCCGTGTCGCCGCTTCTCGGCGCAATGCCTGCCACGAACCAGATGATCGAGTTTCAGATTACCCAGGAGTACACCGGGCAGCAGCGGCATGTTTGTTATTTGGTGCCGCAATGGAAGGAAGTGCTGGAATTTGATACGTATTTGCAGGGGGAGGGTACTCCAGTCAAACGCATCGTTGATAGTTCGGTGCATGGGAGCCGGTACAGCGGCTTCGCTGCCGTTTCCAACACCGGGGACGACGCCAACTGGACCGGGCATTTGCTGGCTCAAGCCAATTTGTACGGATACGGCCGGCTCGCTTGGAATCCAGAGCTGACCGCCGAGGAAATCGCGGAGGAGTGGATCCGCCTGACGTTTGGGGACGACGAGCGGGTGGTTCGGACGATTCGCGGTATTTTGCTGGACTCCTTAAGTATTTACGAATCCTATACGGGACCGCTTGGGATCGGGTTCATGGTCAATCCCAACCATCATTACGGGCCTAACGTCGACGGTTATGAGTATTCGATGTGGGGGACGTACCATTTTGCCGATTGCCATGGAATCGGCGTGGACCGGACCAAGGCCACGGGAACGGGATACACGGTCCAATACGCCGAGCCCAATTTCAGGCTGTACGAATTTTTGGAGAGCTGCCCGGATGAACTGCTGCTGTTTTTCCATCACGTCCCGTACACCCATGTCCTGCATTCCGGCAAAACGGTCATCCAGCATATCTACGACACGCATTTCGAAGGCGTGGAGCGTGCCGCCCGGTTGGGAGAAGCCTGGGACAGTCTGGCCGGCCTGATCCCCGATTCGCTTCACAAGCAGGTTGCGGTCCGGCTGTTGGAGCAGGCGGAACACGCCAAAGAATGGCGGGACCAGATCAACACGTATTTCTACCGCAAAAGCGGGATCCCCGACGAACGGGGCAGACGGATTTATTAATCGGGATGACGGATTGCCGTAGGCAGCCGGCGGCTTCATGAATTTCATTTACGGACTTATTTCAGGGGAATGGGGAACCATTCCTCTGTTTGCGTTGGCGCGTTTTGTGCGGATCGAAAGAGCAAGTAGATAAAATAAAAAGTTGAAAACTAAACCGTCCAGACGGTATACTAAATTGGGAGGTGATTCCGTGGAAGGTTCAAAAAAAGCTTCCAAGCGAAACGTGATTTTACAGGCTGCCGCAAAAGTGGCGAGAGAAAGCGGCGTTGAACATGTAACCTTAGATGCCGTCGCCCAAGAGGCCGGAGTCAGCAAAGGAGGGTTGCTTTATCATTTCCCGAACAAGGAAGAATTGATTTCGGGCATGGTCAAGCAATACTCCGATGACTTCGTCGGTAGCGTCAGGACCCGAGCGGACAAGGACCCGGGCGAAAAAGGGAAGTGGATCAAAGCCTATATAGAGACAACCCATGATTCGGTGCAAAACGAAAACGACATGACGATTGCGCTTTCTACCGCGCTTTTCACCAATCCGCATCTTTTAGGGGAAATGCAAGCCGAATACAGTCTGCTTCAAAAAAGCATTGAACATGACGGATTGGACCCCGTGGTTTCGACGTTGTTCAGGCTGGCCGCCGACGGTCTATGGTTTGCCGAAATGTTCGGTTTTGCCCCGCCGGATCAAGCGTTAAAAGAAAAGGTAATCCGCTACATTTTAACTGAGATTGAGGAGAGAAAATAATGGCTTATTTGTTACTGTTGATATCTATTTCTAGCGAGCTGGTCGGGACTTCGATGCTGAAGGCTTCCCAAGGATTTACCAAGTTAGCGCCTTCTTTAATAAGCATCGCCGCCTTCGTATGCTCGTTTTATTTTTTGTCATTGTCGCTTAAAACGATTCCCCTAAACGCCGCTTACGCCATTTGGTCCGGGCTCGGTTCCGTATTGACGGTCATCATCTCCGTGCTCATCTGGAAAGAAAAGATCAATGCCGGCAGCATCATCGGAATCGGCTTGATTATCATCGGCGTGGTGATCCTGAATTTGCTCGGCCCCGGACACGGTCCATCTAACGATGAAGCGAAACAGGAGGCGGCTATTGTCCGAAAAGTATAAACGAAAATGGGCGCCGTGTCCGTTAGGATTTTTTCGTGATATTTTAAAAGAAATCGAGGATTACCCTCATTTAACCGCCTGGGGGACCCATCTATACTTAAGCTATCAGACAAACTACAGAGGTGATAGCATATGGGTCGTTCCACACCCATAGCCGCAAATCAGGAGATGATCGTGAAGAGAAAACGACGTTCTTCTTTGAAAAGATGGGATGCTCCCATTGCCGGCTATTTATTTATTTCGCCCTGGCTGATCGGCTTTATCGGGCTCACGGCGTATCCGCTTTTATTATCGCTGTATTATTCGTTTACGAACTACACGCTGCTCAGACCGATCGAATGGGTAGGAACCAAAAACTACGTCAACATCCTTACCTCGGATCCGAAATTTGAAGAATCCCTTCGCGCTACGTTCCAATACGTGATCGCCTCCGTTCCTTTAAAGCTGATCGCGGCTTTGTTGATCGCCATGCTGCTGAACAAAGCCGTTCGCGGAATCGGCATATACCGCACAGCGATCTATTTTCCATCGCTGATCGGCGGAAGTATCGCCGTATCCATGCTTTGGCGGAACATCTTTGGGGTAGAGGGTATTTTCAACAAAATCATCGCCACCTTTGGGTTTGAAGGCAAGGGCTGGATCACCAGTCCGGATACCGCGATGAGTACGCTCGTTCTGCTTGCGGTTTGGCAGTTTGGTTCCGCGATGGTGATCTTTTTGGCAGGGCTGAAGCAAATTCCGAACGACTTGTACGAGGCTTCCTCCGTGGACGGGGCGAACAAATTTTTTCAGTTTTTCCGCATTACGCTTCCAATGCTGTCGCCGATTATTTACTTCAATCTCATCATGGGCGTGATCAACGCGTTCCAAATGTTCACTTCCGCGTTTGTCATCACCAACGGAGGTCCGATGAACTCGACCTACGTATACGCCCTCTATCTGTACGAACGTGCGTTTAGCCGGTATCAGCTCGGATACTCCTCGGCGCTCGCCTGGATCATGCTGGTCATCATCGTTATCGCATCGCTGATCATCGCCGGAACGTCGAGATACTGGGTGTTCTATGAAACAGAGACGGAAGGGAGAAAGAGACGCAGATGATGATCAAAATGAAACCGTTCATCCGGCATATTTTCATGATTCTGTTTAGCTTTGTGATGGTCTACCCGGTGCTTTGGTGGATCGGCGCATCGCTTAAAAGCAATACCGAGCTGGGATCGCCGAATATTTTCCCAAAGGTTCCGCAGTGGAGCAACTTCGTAAAAGGCTGGAATTCGGTTCCCGGACACACGTTTACGGATTTTTATCTTAATACCTTCGGCTTGGAGATCGCCGTGTTGGCTGCCACCTTGATCTCCAGCTCGCTGGTAGCCTTCGGGTTTGGCAGACTGAACTTTCCGCTGAAGAACTTTTGGTTCTCCATTTTCATGTTAACCTTGATGATGCCGGGGCAAGTATTGATCATTCCGCAATACTCTCTGTTCCACCAGTTGGGTTGGGTCAATACGTATTTGCCGTTTATTGTTCCCCACTTGGTAGCGGCAGGCGCCGGCGGCACGTTTTTTGTCTTCCTGCTTATTCAGTTCATCCGGGGGATTCCGAAGGAGCTGGATGAATCGGCCAAAATCGACGGCTGTTCCTGGTTCGGTATTTTTTGGCGGATCGTGCTGCCATTGACCAAGCCGGCCATCGTCACCGTCATGATCTTCTGCTTTCTTTGGAACTGGGATGATTTCCTTGGCCACTTGCTGTATATCAACTCGGTTGACAAATATACGGTCAGCTTGGCGCTGCGGATGATCAACGATTCCCAGTCCGCTCAGGAATGGGGCCAGCTTCTGGCGATGTCGCTCGTATCCATTCTGCCGGCCACTTTCGTATTTATGTTTCTGCAAAAGTATTTTGTTGAAGGAATTGCCACAACCGGAATAAAGGGATAAGGATGGTAGGCCGCCAATAATATAACGGTAGAGCTTTGCCGAAACGATTCGTTTCGCAGCTTTACCGTTTTTTCTCCTTAGTGCCGGAAGGGAGCATCCGAGAGATGATCAGTCTTTTTAAAAAATTCCGCATCGACACCCTTTTTTTTCGCAGCTTTGCCGTAGTCATCGTGATCGTGGTCGCCTGCATCGCGTGGGCCAGCTACATTATTTCCTCCAACGAGCTAGTTAAAACCAGCTCGCTGTATCAGCAGCGGCTGCTGGATGAGTTGAACAACGAGATTACGACGCGTCTTACGATGATCGAACAAATTTCGCTGTCCACCTCCCGCGATAACGAGATTATCTCTTTTCTTAAGGACCGGCGTGACCAATACGACACTTATCGGCGATCCGTCAACGTTGTAAATGCATTGGCCAATCTGACCTATTCGATTCCGTTGATCCAAGGCATCGATTTATATATGGAACACCCTTTTCAGCGGGAAGAGGACAATTACATCCAGTTCCGGGACCTGAGTAAGCTAAACCAAGAGGCTTGGGCTGGCGCTTTTGTGAACAATGATTTCGCCTGGTCCACCGAACATAACATAAGGAGCTTCCAGGGAGAGGTCCCGGTGCTTAGTTTTGGCCGCAAAATCGTGTACGATGACAAGTACCTGGGCGTACTGGTGATTCATATCAAATATAAAGAGATTGTCAAAATACTGGCCGGCCATACATCCAATGCCAATCGGCTGATGGTGGACTCCCAGGGCAGAGAATTGGTCAAAACCGGACAAGTTTTAGACCATACGGAGCTGTCCGAATGGATCAATGCCAAAGACGCGGAATCGGGGCATGTCCGGATCCGGGGAAATGCCAAAATCGGCGATTCGCTGCTCGTGTATTCCAAATTACAGGATTCCAACTGGACGCTGGTGGAGATTTCCTCGTGGAAGCAAATCACCGAAGGCAGTTATACGCTTGCCATGGTAATCGGGTTTATCGGCCTGGCCGCCATTTTGTCGGTCCTCCTGCTAACCCATTATCTCAGCAGCCAGTTTACGAAGCCGATCAAACAGCTTGTTACGGCCATGCGGTCGGATTTCGTCGATGGCAATAAAACGGAGCTCCCCCGCGATTACGAAAACGAATTCGGGTATCTGTTTGCCGGTTACCGCAAGCAGAACGAGCGGATTGCGGAGCTGTACCGCTCGCTTGAACGGCGGTACGAGCAGCAGCGCAAAGCGGAGATCGAGGCGCTGCAGGCCAATATTAATCCTCATTTTCTCTATAATATGCTGGACCAGTTGAACTGGATGGCCATTGAAGCGGGGCAGGATGAGCTTAGCCGCATTCTTGAGCTGATGGGACGCATGTTCCGCATCGGCTTGTCGAACGGCAACAGCTTCATCACGATTGCCGAGGAGCTTGAACATATTGCCTGTTATTTGGAAATCCAGCAGCTTCGCTGGGGGGAAGGGCTTGAATTCGAGATCGAAGCTCCGCCGGAAATCCGCGATTTGTTTATTCCGAAGCTAACGCTCCAGCCGTTCGTGGAAAACTCGATCGTTCATGGCTTTAATGCCCGGAGCCGCGGCTTTATTCGCATCCGGTTCGCGGATAAAATCGATGGATTGCAAATCACGATCGAAGACGACGGAGCTGGGCTGAGTGAGGCCGCCGACAGGAAAAAGCCTCGCCGCACAGGCGGGTATGGGATGCGCAATGTGAGGGAAAGGATCGCCGGTTACTTCGATGACCGCTATGGCGTCAAACTGACGGAACGGGAAGAAGGCGGTGCTCGCGTCGTGATCGATTTGCCGTGTCTGACGGAGCCTCCCCAGTTTGCGGGGAAGGATAAGTAAGAGGATTAGGAGGACATCGAAATGTGGAAAATTGCCATCGTTGATGATGAACGTCAGGTACTTCAGGGCATGAAGCGGGCAATTCCATGGGAACAGCTTGGCGCAGAATGGGCGGGTGACGCTCTGAATGGAGCGGACGGCCTGAAAATGATCCGCGAGACAGAACCCGATATCATTATCACGGACATCTATATGCCGTCGATGAACGGCCTGGACATGATCGAACAGTTGAGAAAGGAAGGGTATGACGGCAAAATCATTATTTTGAGCGGTTATTCCGATTTCGAATACGCGAGGCAAGCGTTAAGATATAACGTAAGCGACTATGTGTCCAAACCGATCAGCGTTCCAACGCTGAAAAGGATCTTGTCCAAGGTGGTCGAGGAACTAACGGAGGAGGAAGTGAAGCGGATCAAGCAAGGCGAGGTCGAGCAAAAACTCAAGCTTTACGAGCCTTTTATCGAAAAAGAATGGGTAAGATCCGCGGTGGTCGGAACGCTTGAGGGCACCTACCGCCCTCTCGACAGCTTGCCGCACCCATACCGGTATTGGTCGAAATGCAATCATATCGCCATCGGCATCGATACGGTCCGCGATGTGCGGGCCAGCCAGCTCCCGCTGACCGATTGGAATCTGTTCCGGTTTGCCATCAGTAATATCGCGTGTGAGGTGGCGCGTAAAATCTTTGCGGCGATCGAATATACCGAGCTGCACAGCTCCAGAGCGGTGCTGATCGTCCATCCCCAGCCGGAGGAGAATCACGGGGAATTGGAGGAGCGGCTGAAGGAACTGGGCATGAAGCTGATCGACAGCGTTAAATGTTATGTGAAGCTCCAGATTCGCGTCGGCATCGGGGAAATGAAGCAAGAATGGACGAAAATTCCCGACTCAACCGAAGAGGCGTTTCGCGCGATTGATTCGAGAACCCAGCGGCTCACCCCGAACTACGAGATGTATTGGTACGAGAGAGAAGAGAAGGGGAGCGAAAATCAGCAGTCCGTCACATTGTTTCCGGTCAAATTTTACGTTGAAATTGCGGGTGCGATCAAATCGTCCCAGGAGGAAGAGGCCAAGGCCCTGATTGAAGAGCAAGTGAAGCTGTTGGAAAATCAGAAAGCGATTACACCGGAGTATATTCAAATGCAGGCCGGCGAGGTGTGGGGTGTATTCAACTACAGCTTATATGAAGCAGGCATTTTGCTGGATGACTTGTTCCCGAACGATCTCATCGCCAAAGAATTGATTTTGCTGACCGATCCGGTTCAACTCGGCGAATGGTTGTGTTCCAAGATATCCATGATATGCAGAAGCCGCCAGCTTCGGGGGAACAGCAAACACCGGCAGGTCGTCGATTTCATGACTCATTATATCCATGAACATTACGCCGAAGATGTTACGTTAGCTGAGCTTTCGGAAAAAATCTATATTTCGCGGAACCATCTGTCCATTATTTTTAAAAACATCACTGGGGAAACCTTCAACAATTACCTCACCCGCGTGAGAATTGAGAAAGCCCGGGAGCTGCTGCTTGAGCGCAACATGCTCGTTTATGAGGTGGCGGAGAAGGTCGGGTACAAAAATGTGCCGTATTTCAGCACCTTGTTCAAAAAGATCACGGGAATGAACCCGACGGATCTGATCAGATAAATAAGAATCACTAAAAAAAGATTTGACCTTCACGTTACGGCAAGGTGTAGAGTGAAGGGGTCAAGAGGTGAAAACATGGAATATACCGTTCAAAAGCTGGGACGATTGGCCGGGATCAGCACCAGAACACTGCGTTACTACGACGAGATTGGCATTCTTAAGCCGGCAAGAATCAACTCGTCGGGGTACCGGATCTACGGCCAAAAGGAGGTAGACCGGCTGCAGCAAATTTTGTTTTACCGGGAGCTTGGCCTGAGTCTCGATCATATCAAAGCGATCGTGACGAATCCGGACTTTGACGGAGTCCATGCTCTTCGAGAGCACCGCGAGCAGCTTCTCGGCAAAAGAAAGCAGCTTGACATCCTGATCGCCAACGTTGAAAAAACGATTGCCGTAAACGAAGGGAGAATGACGATGAACGATAAAGAGAAATTTGCAGGCTTTAAGCAAAACATGATCGAGGAGAACGAACAGAAATACGGAAAGGAAATTCGGGAGAAATACGGTGAAGAGACCGTAAACAAGTCCAACGAAAAGCTGATGAATATGACACCCGAACAGTATGAAGAGGTGACCCGGCTGGCGAACGATGTGCAGTCCACGTTGGCGGAAGCTTTCCGCACGGGCGACCCGGCGGGCGAGCTGGCGCAAAAAGCCGCGGACCTGCATAAACGCTGGCTGACGTTTTACTGGAGCGAATACAGCAAGGAGACCCACGCCGGCCTCGCCCAGATGTATGTGGACGACGAGCGTTTCAAGGCTTATTACGACAAAGACCAGCCCGGTATGGCCGAATTCCTGCGCGACGCGATTCACATTTATACCGGCGTCCCAAAATAACTTGTAATCGGAAGGCTCTGCGATTCATTCGCAGGGCTTTCTTCCGTGCTGCTCCTTTATTTATTGGCGGACGATTGGACTTGTTTGACGAATTTCCCGGGCGAGATTCCGGCGATCTTGGTAAAACTGCGGATAAAGTTTGCATAGTCGCTAAACCCGGATTGATAGCAAGCCTCCGTTATGCTGAGCCCTTCGCAGAGATAGGATTTTGCCAAAGCAATGCGGCGATCCAGAATATATGAACGAAGCGTTAACCCCGTATGTTTTTTGAACTGGCGGCTGATATAAGTGCTGCTCAAATAAAACTCAGCGGTAAGATGGTCAAGCGAGATGTTCTGAGAGAGATGCGATTCGATGTACTCCATCGTTTTTCGTACAAGTTCCGGCATGATATCGGTAGAAGTAAAGCTTGCATTTTGAAATACAGAATTCGTTAAGACTAATAATTGAGCGATATAGCTATTGGCCAAAATATCTGATCCGTACGCATCGGAAACAAGGACTTCCTCCAGATTGCCGGCCAATTGCAGAAATTGCTTCAACCGGGTTTCGTTCAAATGAAAGATATTCCCTTTCCCCTTCGGACGGTAGTCGAAGCACTCCGATAAATGTGTGGCCGGAGTAGAAAGCTGATGCAGGTAAGATTTTTGCAGGTTGATCGTTATTCGCTCATACTCCGATTCATCCAGACTAAACGAGCGGTGCATTTCTTCCGGATGGATAACGATTAGATCGCCCGGTTCCAGATGGTAACAGCTGTTTTCGATATAAAAGTTGACATTGCCGCGAAGAAACAAATACAACTCGTACGCTTCGTGCCGGTGATAGAACGTTCCCAAGTTGTATGTAGTAGTCCTGTGAAGGTAAAGATAATCTTTTTTTATGGGATCAAATCGAAGCTCAAAGGGTTCGTTCATCTGCAACCTCCTGATCTGTTCGCGCAATAAACACGGCGGAATTTGCAATGATTATTCTTTGGATCAACTTTAAAATATGAATATCCTAGCATAATAGGATAAAGACTGCAAACGCTTTTTTTAACAGTGGATTGGAGGATATCATGGAACTGATTATAACCGCACGGAGCAAATCACAGGAAAGTACGGAATACATGGAACTCAAGGAGCATCAATTGGAAGCATCCGTTACAATCACTGGAGGAACCGGAGGCATTAAAAATCCATATCAAGCCAAGGTCAAGATCCGCAATCAAAGCGGATCGTCGTGGTCCGGCGTGATTCATGTGGAATTGCCATTTGCCAAGGGGAATCCGCGCTTTTTCCTGCCCGCATTTATGTATGGCCGAAACCGCGGAGAAGCACCTCAGAACGTGCCGAATGAGTTTCCGCGTTTGAGAGAGGGAAACCCTGCGCGGCCTTCGTCGCCGTGGTGGATGACCAGAAGCGACCGTTTGTCCCATCCGGCGGCATTTGTATTCGATAGCGGCAAGATTTACGGTCTTTGCAGCAGCCCTTATTTTGTCAGCAAAGACGGCCTCAAACAACAGTGGAAGCCGGAACTGAACGGGGAGTTCTACCAATACGGCGGCTTCACCTGTTCCCTTGCCAAGGGAACGGTTGGTTACACGCTCGGTTACGAAAATGCGCCTTTGCTGTTCATCAAATCGCGTTTGGTTAAGGAACGCGCGCCGCTAGGTGAAAATTGTTTTGAATTGGCGGCGGCAGAGTCCGTGGAATTGACCATGGATTTGTACGAGTACGAATCCGAATCCGAGCTGGGCATCAATTCCGCGCTCGAAGAAATCTATTACCGTTATCACCAAAGCCCCAGAAAAGCCAGCGATATCAAAACGACCGCCGCCGATTTATCCAAAGCGATTTTTGAATATGCCTGGCTGCCCGAAGACCGGAGTTATTCCACGTTTGTCTATGAGGACAAGGAAACGGGCGGTTACCGGTACAATAAGATTATATCGATCAGTTGGACGGACGGATTGACAGTGGCGACTCCGGTTTTGATGGCAGCCTTGCGGCTGGGTGACGAGCCTATGCGCGAACAGGCCCTTTCCTGTATCGAGCATATCGTTGAGCATTCCCTAAATCCGGCTTCCGGGCTTCCCTTTGAGGCGTATCATGACGGGAAGTGGAGTACCCGCGGCTGGTGGTTTGACGGGATGCGCACGCCCGGACATTCCGCTTATCTGTGTGCGCAGGCGATGTTTTATATTATGAAGGCCTACGAATTTGAAAAAAGACTCAAAAATTGCCTCCATGAGGATTGGATGATATTCGTCAAGAAGGTTCTGCTTCGGCTGGAAAAGACTAAAAATACGGATGACGAATATCCGACGATTTTGTCCGAGCGAACCGGAGCCGGCCTTGAATACGATTCCTTCAGCGGAGCGTGGTGCATGGCCGCTTTGGCCTATTACGGCTGGCTCACGGGGGACAGAACCTATCTCGACAGCCTGAAGCGCAGCGAGAGACATTACTATCAGACCTACGTGAGGCGCATGGAATGTTATGGGGCTCCGCTTGATGCGGATAAGGCTCCTGATTCGGAAGGGATTTTGGCGTATATCAAAGCCGTTCGATTCCTGCACGCCATGACCAGAGATGAACTCTATCTGGAGCATATGAGGGATGCCCTTTGCTACGAGTTCACGTTCAAATTCTGTTACAATTCCCCGGTCAAGGTGAAGCCGCTTAGCACCCTCGGCTGGTCCAGCTGCGGAGGCAGCGTCACCTCGGTCGCCAATCCGCATATCCATCCGATGTCCAGCAACCTCGTGGATGAAATGCTATACTTCTCCGAACATGCCAAAGATGAATATGTCAGAGAGCGGATGATGGATACCATTGGATGGGGATGCCAGACCTACAACCGATATGATAAGGAATTCGATTACGGGAAAAAGGGATGGATGTCTGAACGGTTTTGTCATTCTGAAGGTCTGGTGACCGAAAAGTACAGTGACGGAACACCGGCCAGCACCTGGTTTTGCCTGATGCCTTGGGCCGGTGGAAGCGTTATCGAGGGCTTGGTTGGCGACTACTGGGATACGCTGGTCAAGTAAGTTATGGGAGAAGGAAACGGGCCATGTTCAAAGTTTTGTTGGTGGATGATGAGTTTTTTGTTCGCAAAGGGCTGCAGAAGCTGATTCCATGGGAGGACCTCAATTACACGATTGTGGGGGAGGCGGATAACGGGGATAAGGCTCTGCATATGATTGAGCATTTGCAGCCTGACCTTGTGATCACCGATATCCGAATGCCGACTCTGGACGGGCTGGACCTCATTCGCAGCGTGAAAGAAGATACCGATTCGGACCTGTTTTTCATCGTGATCAGCGGTTATCATGACTTCAGTTATGCGCAGCAGGCACTTCGCTACGGAGTTCATGATTATATTTTAAAACCTGTGGATGATGAAGAGATGACCGCAACCCTGAGAAAGCTTGCCCTAAACATGAGCAAAAGAAAAATTGCCAAGACGAGGGGAGAAGATCACGCTAACGGTTCATTTTTGGAGGCCCTGGTGCAGGAGAAGCTTCGGTTGGAGGATGTGGAAACATATGCTGCAGCCTTTGGGCTTACCGGGGCAGCGGGCTTTCGCTATGCCTTGGTCGAACTTCATGCCGCTCCCGGGGAAATGCAAGTCGGTCTAAAGCAATTTATGAAAGCGTTATATTCTCTTGAAGAGCTGATATCCGATATTCCCGTGTTTGAGCAGGAGCGGGGAAGATTCGGGATGTTGTTTACTGTGGAGCGGCTGAAAGAACGGTACGGAGGGCTGACCCAAGCTATGGAGAAGATTCGTTCAGGCCTTTCCGGGCAACTTGGAGCGGACGTCAGCCTTTATGCAGGCGAAACAGTCCATAACATAACGGATGTCCGCAGGTCCTATTTGGAGGCTAACGAAGCAGCCAGGCATAAGTATGCCGAGGGCAGCGGGGTTATTGAATACGCGCAAATTAAGGATAAACCCCTGTACGTTTTCGACTTGAGTCCGGGCACTGTAAGCAATCTGATTATGCAAGTGGAAGAGGGCAACCAGAAGGCGTACCGGCAAACGGTAGACGGCATGTTCCAGATCTTCCGTACCCAGCGCTTTACTCCCCAGGCCGTTACCGGCTCCCTCAGCCGTTGCATGACCGGAATGATCAGTGTAGTGAAGGAAATGGACGGCAGTATTGAAGTTGAAGGGGTGCAGCGATTGAAGGTGCTGGCCGAAAGGGATTACGGCAATTGGAGCCTGGCGCTGTTGAAGGAGCACTTCTTGCTGGCGATCATGGAAGCGGAGCAATATATAGCAGAGCTGCGAAAGGAGCAGTCCAAGGGCGGTATCAAGCAGATTAAGAAATACATTGACTCCCATTACTGCGAGAATATCAGCTTGAAGAGCATAGCGGCTCAATTCTATATGAACCCCGTCTATTTGGGCAGGCTGTTCCGCAAAAGTTACGGGCGCTATTTCAACGAATATCTGCTGCAGCTGCGGGTGCGGGAGGCCAAGAAGCTGCTTCGCCAAACCGATCTCAGGATGTACGAAATCGCGGCCCGGGTAGGCTTTCAGAATGCGGATTATTTCGTGATCCAATTCGAGAAGCCCACCATGCCATGGCGGATGCGGATTTTCAGGCATATGTATGGTGGTACATCCGCAGGCAATACAGTCCAATCAAAGAAGACGGCACGATCAGCAAGCGCGGTTACAGCATGGCGCATTACTCTAAATTCATCCGCCCCGGTTATGTAAGGGTTGACGCGACGAAGAATCCGGATCCCAATGTATTCATATCCGCATATAAAGGCGACAATAAGGTGGTCATTGTGGCCGTAAACAAAGGCAAATCAGCAATAAACCAAAGATTCGCTCTGCAAAACGGTTCCATATCGAATGTCTCTTCATGGATAACGGACAGCGGCAGGAACCTTGCTGCCGGAGGAGCTATAAACGTAGCGAATAATAGTTTTACGGCTGCGCTGCCTCCGCAAAGTGTATCTACTTTCGTCGCTGAGCAATGACAGTAACAGGTATTAATCCAAAAGAGCTATGCGCATGTGAAGTCATTGTCTGGCTGAAGTGAATATAGAAGGTAAGAGGGGTGCAGTTAGTCAAAAAATGGCTGGCAGTGCCCCCTTTTTTCGCAATAATTTCTTTCGGGATATTTACATTAGGGGAAAAGTACGGTACTATATTTCCATCGATATAGAAATAAGTAAACCGGTATAGAAAGAAAGGAGGCCTTGCCAATGGAGGTTAGCCCGGAGACGCGCGAAGCCGTAAAAGTTTATAAAGCGCTCGGAGAACCGACACGGCTGAATATCGTCAAACTGCTGGCGAACGAGCCGGACCAATGCTGCGTCTCACTGGGGGAGAAGCTAAGGACCGTCGCCAACTCGACGCTATCGCATCATTTAAAGCAGTTGTTTGATTGCGGATTGCTGGATTCGCGGAAAGAAGGCACCTTTATTTATTACAGCTTAAACCGCGAAGTGGCGGAAAAATATGCGCCATATTTGTTGAACTAAATTTTTTTTGCTGTATATTTCTATGTTTTTAGAAATATAATAATTAGATTGAAGGAGTGGGCAAAACACCAATGTCGAATACATGGAAGATTTATATTCTGGCTTTGATCAGTTTTTTGGTGGGTACGTCGGAGTACATCATTTCGGGGATATTGGACCAGATTGCCGGGGCGCTTGACATATCCATTGGGGCGGCCGGCCAGTTGATCACCGTCTTTTCGCTGACCTATGCGATCGGGACACCGATCCTGATGGCGTTCACCGCCGCCATGGACCGGCGGAAACTCATGCTGCTGTCGCTTGGCATTTTTGTGGTTGCCAATACCTTATCGTTTGTACTGCCTGGCTTCGGATGGTTTATTGCCGCCCGGGTGGTCATGGCGCTGGGGGCGGGCATGGTCGTCGTTACGGCGCTTAGCATCGCGGCGCAAATCGCCCCGGCAGGGAAACAGGCGAGCTCAATCGCCACTGTAATTATGGGCTTTACCGCTTCATTGATCGTTGGCGTGCCGCTGGGCCGGATCATCGCTTCAAGCTTTGGCTGGAAAGCCGTGTTTGTGGGGATCGCTTTGGTCGGGGTTCTGGCGATGATCGTCATTCGCTTTACGATTCCCCGGCTCCAAGGCGACAAGCCCGTGCCGCTGGCCGGACAGCTTGCTATGCTGAAAAATCCAAAAATTGCCCTCGCGTTGGCGATCACTTTCTTCTGGCTCGGCGGGTATTCGATCGCCTATACTTACATCTCGCCGTATCTGCTTCAGGTGGCGGGCATGGGCGAAGCGCTTCTTAGCACGGCTTTGCTGGCCTTCGGAATCGCCAGTCTGATCGGCTCCAAAGCGGGGGGATACAGCGCGGACAAAAAAGGCGTGAACTTTACATTGGCCGCCGGGATGATCATTCATATCGCTTCGTTGATTTTGCTGCCTTTTGCGGCGAGCTCAGTGATTGCCGTATTTGCCGTGCTGATCCTATGGTCCTTTTCGGCCTGGTCTTCCGGACCAACGCAGCAATATAATCTCGTCACGCTGGCCCCGGAATCGTCCGGCGTCATGCTGAGTCTTAATTCATCGATGAACCAGTTGGCGATGGCGGCCGGCGCGGCGATTGGCGGCGTGGCCGTGGGCCAGGTATCGCTGACGTCGATCACCTGGTTCGGAGCGATCGGGGTGGCGATTGCGATACTCGGGGTTTGGGGGCTGGCCCGTATGCGGCGGAAGGCGGAGCCGGCGCAGGTTCGTTCGACTGAAGCGGGGCATACCCAATCGTCCGGAGCGGGGCAGCCTGAAGCATCCGGAGCGGCACAGCTCCAAGGAGCTGAAGCGGCAGGAAAAGACTGCGGATGCCCGCAGGTCAGCGGGCAGGGCGCATAACGCTGCGGGAAAGACAGCAGGATGTTCGCAGGTCAGCGGACAGGGCGCCGCTGCGGAAGGATGGCGAATGCCCGCAGATTTAGCGGGCAAAGCGCGTTATACCGCCGCTTTCGGCCGGGCATGGTCGGGCCGAGTCGCGTATGGATTGGGCTGGCCGATAGCCATAGATAATCAAAGCCAAAGAAGCTTCCGATTCGCGGTAGACGCGGAAAGGAAGCTTCTTTTTTGCCTTGGTTCAAGCTCACCGGTGTGCCGTTTGTTCTTGATTGATTTCTCCAATATGTTCTGATTGGAAAATATCCAATAGAAATAGAAAAATAATGTAAATTACGGCGGCTTGATTGGATATTTCCAATAGATGAGGCTCAGATGGGCGGAAAACGGGTGGATTAAGCGAATTCTATTGGATATTCTCCAATGAGAGTTCTAAATTGCGTGTGATTTCCTTCAATCTATTGGATTTTTTCCAATGAGAGGTGAAAGTGACGGCCAATCTCCGTTCCGCATACGCAATGTAAGAACACTCATCTCCAACCTTGGGGCTGAAAGCTTAGACCCAATTGCCGTTGCGGAAGATCGGCTCAATCGTGCCATCAGCGAGTTCGCCGTCGATGTCCAGCTCCGCGGAGCCGATCATAAAATCGACGTGCGTTAAGCTGACGTTCGCGCCTCTGGCCGTCAATTCCTCTTTGCTCAGCTTGGTTCCGCCTTCGATGTTGACCGGATAGGCGCTGCCGAGCGCCAGGTGGCAAGAGGCGTTTTCGTCAATGCCGGTGTTGTAAAAAATCCGCTTCAGCCGTGAGATCGGGGAGTCGTGCGGCACCAGGGCAACCTCGCCGAGGCGGCAGGCTCCTTCATCGGTGCTCAATAGGTTGGCCAGATGCTCCCGGCCGGATTTGGCGGCGTATTCCACCACTTTCCCGTCCCGGAACGTCAGCTTTAAGCCTTCCACCAGTTGTCCGTTCAAATTCAGGGGCATCGTGCTTGTGACGGTGCCGTTTACTCCGCTGCGGTGGGGCATTGAATAAATTTCTTCTGTCGGCATATTGGCCACGAAATAGTTGCCCGCCGCATTGTAGTCGCCGCCCCCCAGCCAAAGATGCCCTGCGGGCAGCTCCACGGAC
Organism: Paenibacillus macerans; assembly: GCF_023715465.1. Classification (GTDB taxonomy): domain Bacteria; phylum Bacillota; class Bacilli; order Paenibacillales; family Paenibacillaceae; genus Fontibacillus; species Fontibacillus macerans_A. The sequence goes on along the minus strand of NZ_JAMBOE010000002.1, from coordinate 305,960 downwards.
AGGTCGGTTCCCGGCGCGCGATAGTGCAGGAGCTTGTAACGTTTCGCGTTCATATATTCCTGTCTTTGCTTAAGCTCATCGATATGATTGTGCCAGGCCGCCACCGGATCATCGTTGTAGACGCGGTTCATTTGGAAAATCGCTTCCCACATCGCCTGGATGCGCCCCTCCTCCGGCAGGTCGGCAAATACTTTATTGGCCCAGGCCCGCGTAGGCGCCTTGATCAGCGACCAACTGATCTGGTTGTTGCGGGTTTGGGCGAAATGCTTCTCGCGCGCTTTGGCGGCCGCTTTAACGGCGGCGGAAACTTTGGCTGACGGGATGCCGGCCAGCAGCTCCGGATCCGGCACTTTAATCCGCAGCACCGCGCCGCCTTCCGCCCCAAACTGCTCAGCCATGTCCGCAAGCCACTGCGGATAATACGACAGCGATTCGTCAGGCGCGGTTTCGTACCTGATCCGGGTAATTTGCTCGTCCTCCCAGTCGACGTGAACGTATTTGGCTCCGGCGCGGTAAGCTTTGGCGACGAGCAGCCTTGTGAGCTCTACGGTTTCCAAGGGAGCGTAGATCATCAAGCATTGCCCGGGCTGCACGTTGATCCCGACTTTGATGACCAGCTCCGCGTATTTTTCCAACAGGGTATCGAATGGTTCCATAGGTTGATCTCCTCCGAGTCTTAGGTTCGCTTAATCTTAGTTTCGCTTATGTATACACGATCTATTGTAGCACTTTCGGAAGGGCGAAGGGAGGAAGCGGGAAAGGCCGGACATTAAGCGAAGGAGAGAACAGTAAAGCCGAAAAGGACTGGAGGCTGGGCGCTAGTGAAGGAAGTAGAATGCTAGGGCCGAAAGCGGCTGGATACGGGCCGACCATAGTGGAAAGCGCGTCAGCTTGGCGGAAAGTACGTACTTTACCGGAAAGTACGCACCTTACTACCTTACCGGAAAGCGCGTACCTTGCCCGGAAGTTTCCGCCGTTTTATGCCACCTTAATATTACGGTGCTATCGTTAACTCAAGACCAATTTTGCTTTGAGTTTGGATCATTTAAAGGAGGTCGGCCAGAAATGCGCGTTCTTATTGCGGGCGGCGACGGTTTTTGCGGATGGCCAACGGCGCTGTATTTGTCAAAACAGGGGCATGAGGTAGCGATCATCGACAATTTGGCAAGGAGAAAATGGGACGAGGAGCTGCGTTCGAATTCTTTGACTCCGATCGCTTCGCTTAAGGCTCGGGTAGCCAAGTGGGAGGAGCTTTCGGGCAAAACGATCCGGTATTACATCGGGGATCTGAACCATTACGACTTTTTGTGCGAGGTCATGCGCCAGTTCCGCCCGGAGGCGTTCGTGCATTTTGCCGAGCAGCGTTCGGCCCCGTATTCGATGATCGACCGGGAGCACGCGGTGTTCACCCAGGTCAACAATGTGGTGGGGACGCTGAATGTAGCCTATGCGATCCGCGAGCTGGCGTCGGACTGCCACTTGATCAAGCTTGGCACGATGGGAGAGTACGGGACGCCGAATATCGACATTGAAGAAGGATATATCGAAATCGAGCACAACGGCCGCAAGGACGTGCTGCCGTATCCGAAGCAGCCGGGGTCTTTTTACCATTTGTCCAAGGTGCATGACAGCCATAACCTGATGTTTATTTGCCGGATTTGGGGGCTGCGCGTGACCGATCTCAATCAGGGCGTCGTTTACGGGCTGCATACGGATGAGACGCGGCTTGATCCGGTACTGATGAACCGGTTCGACTACGACGGTGTGTTTGGCACGGCGCTGAACCGCTTTTTGATTCAAGCGGCGATCGGCCACGATTTGACGGTGTACGGGCGAGGCGGGCAAACCCGGGGGTTTCTCAATATTTCGGATACGGTGCGCTGTATTGAAATTACCGTAAATCATCCGGCCGACCGCGGGGAGTTCCGCGTATTTAACCAGTTTACCGAGGAATTTTCGGTGCTGGAGCTGGCGGAAAAGGTAAAAAAAGTGGCGGAACGGGATGGCCACAAGGTGGAGATCGCCCATTTGCCGAACCCGCGGGTTGAAAAAGAATCGCATTATTTCCACGCCAAAAATACGAAGCTGCAGCAGCTAGGCCTTACGCCGAACTTGCTGACGGACGAGGTGCTGCTCGGCATTTTCGAAACCGCTCTTAAATATAAAGACCGCGTTGTGATGAATAATGTACTGCCTGATGTGAGCTGGGGCTAAAAGGGGGCGTACAGGCCAAATGAAAATCGCCTTCATTACCGAAACGTTTTATCCTTCCACGAACGGCGTCGTCACGCGGCTGATGCAAAGCATCCGCTGGCTGGTCCGGGAAGGTCATGAAGTGCTCGTGATCGCACCCGATCAGGGCGTGAGCGAAGTAGAAGGAGCCCAGGTGATCGGGGTTCCGAGCTTGCGGTTTTTTCTGTATCCGAACCTGCCGTTGGCGCTGCCAAGCCGGCGCGTTGGCAAGGCGCTGCAAGCGTTTAAGCCCGACCTTGTTCATGTGGTAAATCCGGCGGTGCTGGGGGTAGCTGGCATCTGGTATGGACGCCGCTACCCGCTGATTGCATCGTACCATACGCATATTCCCCAGTACGCCGATTTTTACAAGCTTCCCTGGCTGAAGCCGATCCTTTGGGGATATTTGCGCCGCCTGCATAACCGCGCCGATCTAAATCTTTGTACGTCAGGGGCGGTGCGGGATGAGCTTGTTTCACGCGAGTTCAGCAACGTCCGGCTTTGGCAGCGGGGGGTGGATACGGAGCTGTTTGGTCCCAGGCATCGCAACGAAGAAATGCGCAGGATGCTTTCTGGCGGCGCACTGGACAAAAGGCTGCTATTGTACGTCGGCAGATTGGCTGCGGAGAAAGAAATCGAACGCCTTCGCGGCGTGCTGCTCGCGTCGGACCGCTTTCGGCTGGCGATCGTGGGTGACGGACCGCACCGGGAACGGCTTGAATCCCACTTCGCCGGTACAGGGACAGTGTTCACCGGATTTTTGCACGGGGAGCAGCTGGCGCAAGCGTATGCGTCCAGCGATATTTTCGCATTCCCTTCAACGACCGAAACGCTGGGGCTCGTCTTGCTGGAGGCGATGGCTTCGGGACTCACCGTAGTGGCTGCCGCAAGCCCGCCAAGCCGGGAACAGATCCGGGAAGGGGCGACCGGGTTTCTATATGATCCCGATATCCCGAGCAGTTTGGTTAACGCCATTCTCCCTTTGTTGGATGAGGAGTTGCTGCGCCGCATGGGGGACCGGGCCCGCGAAGAGGCCCTGACCCAAGGCTGGAACGAACCGAGCCGGCAGCTGCTGGAGTTGTACCGGACGGTCATGGCGGACCCGCTGAGCGGCCGAACTCCGGCGGTGGTGGGCAAAAGCGCCAAGCGGGCCAGATAAGAGAGAGTTTTGTGATGACAGCGATCGTTAGCTGGGGGGATAGAGGCAACGATCGGCTGTCATTTTTTTTGTGCCGGCTTATGCTGTATGTATAATTCCGTGTTGACAAATTGGAATAATATGAATAATAATAGGGGTGCAAATGGTTAGGATTTTGTATAAATTTTAATATTTTTACTTCTTTATAAGATTACGGAAAGCGGGTTGTTTGAGCATGAGCTTCAGCTATTTATCGCATTTGGAATGCCCGGCTTGCGGACGAATCTGCGGGGCGGACGAGGTGCGGCAGTTATGCCCGTGCGGTTCGCCCCTGCTGGCCCGATACCGTCTTGTTGAACTCGGCAAGGAATGGACACGCGATTCGCTAATCGGTCGCGAAAATACGCTATGGCGCTATCATGAGCTGTTGCCCGTCCGCAGCCGCAAAAATATCGTCACGCTGGGGGAAGGGATGACTCCGCTGCTTGATATGCCCCGTTTGGGGTTGGATTACGGGATTTCCCGCTTGTATATGAAGGACGAAAGCCTGGTGCCCGGCGGCAGCTTCAAAGCGCGCGGCGCGGCCGTGGGCGTCTCCAAGGCGGTAGAGCTCGGCGTACAAAAGTTGGCCATGCCGACCAACGGCAACGCGGGCGCGGCCTGGGCGCTGTATGCGGCGCGGGCGGGCATTGAAGCGACGATCGTCATGCCGCAGGACGCCCCCGCAATCACGCGCAGCGAGGCGGCCCTGGCCGGCGCCAGACTGTATCTGGTGAACGGTCTGATCAGCGATGCGGGGCAAATCGTCGCCCGGGCGGTTGCGGAGCATGGACTGTACGACGCTTCCACCCTGAAGGAACCGTACCGGATCGAAGGCAAAAAGACGATGGGGATCGAAATATGCGAGCAGTTGGGCTGGGAAATGCCCGATGTGATTTTGTATCCGACCGGCGGCGGCGTGGGGTTGATCGGGATTTACAAGGCGCTGTTGGAGCTGCGCGAAATCGGTTGGATCAGCGGCCGGCTGCCGCGGCTGGTCGCCGTGCAGGCGGAGGGCTGCGCCCCGATCGTCAAAGCCTGGCAGGAGCGAAAAGAACGCTCGGAATTTTGGCCGGATTCTGCAACGGCGGCGTTTGGCATCAATGTGCCGAAGGCGCTGGGCGATTTTCTGGTGCTGCGGGCGGTCTACGAGACCGCTGGGGCGGCGGTTGCCGTCAGCGACGAAGAACTGCTGAGGGAGCAGTGGAAAATCGCCCGGCTGGAAGGAGCGTTCATCTGTCCGGAGGGAGCGGCGGCTTTCGCGGCGGCCCGTAAGCTGGCGGAGCAAGGATGGATCAAGGACGGCGAGTCGGTCGTCGTGCTGAACACGGGGGCCGGCGTCAAATATCCGCAGACGGCCCAGGTGGAGCCGCCGCTGCTGGAAATCGGGGAATACATCCCCTCCCGGCTTTCTTAATTCGGGGATACGGTCGGCAAAACGGGAGAGGGGAAACGCAACATGCAACTCGATACGGACTTTATGATCGAACATATTCCGGACTTCGTCCGCGCAGCCGGCCTTACTCTGCGGATCGGCATCATCGCCATCGTGCTGTCGCTGGCCGTGGCCGTACTTTACGCCGGGATTCTCTATTTCCGAGTGCCGGTGCTCAAAACGTTTGTCCGCGCCCATGTGGAAGTCGCCCGCAACACGCCTTTGCTGATCCAGCTGTTTTTTCTGTACTATGGCTTGCCTTCTCTCGGGATCAAGCTGCCTGGGCTGACGGTCGCTTTTATCGCCATGGCCTTTCTAGGTGGAGGTTATTTTACGGAAGTGTTCCGTTCGGGGCTGGAAGCGGTGGATCAAAATCAGGAGGAGTCGGGGCTGGCCATCGGCCTGTCCCGCTGGCAACTGTTCCGGCACATCGTGCTGCCGCAAGCGCTGCGCATCGCGCTTCCGTCGCTGTTCGCCAATTTCATCTTTCTGCTGAAGGAAACGACCATCGTCTCTGCGATCGCGGTGCCTGAGCTGCTGTTCACCACGACAAGCTATATCTCTTTGTACTATAAAACGTATGAAATGCTGCTGATGATGACCTTCTGTTATTTACTTATTTTTCTGCCGCTGTCTTTCGGGCTGAGTTGGATCGAAAGGAGGTACCGGCATGGAGCGTACGGGAATTGAGCTGCTTTTCTTCAGTTTGCCGGAGTTGGGCCGCGGTGTATGGAAAACGGTGCTGATTTCGCTTTACACGATTGCGATCAGCATCGTTTGCGGCATTGGGTTTGGCGCGCTCCGCACTTCGCGGCGCCTGGGGCTGCGGATTGTAACGCGAACGGTGCTCGAGCTGTTTCGCAGCGTGCCGGTGCTGGTCTGGCTGTTTTTCTTTTTTTTCGGCCTGCCGCTGTTTTTCGGGATCGACATTCCGGCATTTGCCTCGGCCGTGCTGGTCTTGTCGCTTTGGGGCATGACGGAAATCGGCGAGGTGGCGCGCGGCGCTCTGCAGTCGCTTCCCAAGGGCCAGCTTGAAGCGGGCAAAGCGATCGGGCTTAATCCCCGCCAACTGTACATATATGTGCTGATCCCGCAGGCGGTGCGCCGCATGATTCCTCCAAGCATCAACGTGTTCACCCGGATCGTAATGACCAGTTCGCTGACTGTGCTGGTCGGAGTCACGGAAATGATCAAGTCCGGCCAGCAAATCATCGAACGGAATTATAAATACGGTCTGGCGGCGATCATCATTTACGGCGGGTTGTTTGCCTTGTATTTTCTGATTTGTTATCCGCTGTCCGTCTATTCGCGGCGGCTGGAGAAAAAGTGGGTGGAGTAGCTCAACCTTACGAAAAGGCGGGAAAGGACATGGGCGAAAGTTTATTAAGCCTGGAAGGTGTCGTCAAAGTTTTCGACAAACAACCGGTATTGAACGGGATCGACCTGGAAGTGACGCAAGGCGAAGTCGTCGTCATTCTTGGACCCAGCGGCTGCGGCAAAAGCACCCTTCTGCGATGTTTGAACGGTCTTGAACCGGTGCAGGGCGGGAGCATTCGTTTTCAGGGCGAGGACCTTACTTCGGGCAAGGCGATCTGGCAGCTGGTCCGGCAAAAGATCGGCATGGTTTTTCAAAGCTATCATCTGTTTCCGCATATGACGGTGCTGGAAAATATTTTGCTGGGACCGCTGAAGGTGCAGAAGCGCACGAAAGCCGAGGCCGCTGGGGAAGCGCTGCAACTGCTGGAACGGGTGGGTCTGGCGGACAAAAAGGACGCCTATCCGCGCCAGCTCTCCGGCGGACAACAGCAGCGGATTGCGATTGTGCGCGCGCTGATCATGCACCCGCTGGTCATGTTGTTCGATGAGGTCACGGCCGCGCTGGATCCCGAAATGGTCAAAGAGGTGCTGGAGGTGATGTTGGATTTGGCGAAGCGGGGGATGACCATGCTGATCGTCACGCACGAAATGGGTTTTGCCCGCTCCGTGGCGGACCGGATCGTGTTTATGGATCAGGGGGAAATCCGCGAAATCGCGAAGCCGGATGAATTTTTTGCGGCCCCGCGAAGCGAACGGGCAAGGCAGTTTTTGGGGCAGTTTTTTGCCATTGAAACCGGAAAAGGGAGTGGAAAACTTTGAAGAAATCATGGATGCGGGTTTTATCTGTATTATCGTTATTGCTGCTTGCGGGAGCGCTGACCGCTTGCGGCGGCGATTCCTCCGGCGCGGCGGACGGCTCGGCAGGAGCCAAAGAGGCTTCTGGCGGCGGCATTCAGGCCATTAAAGACCGCGGCAAACTGATCGTCGGCGTATTTTCCGACAAGCCGCCTTTCGGGTTTACGGACGAACAAGGGAATTTCATCGGTTTTGACAACGATTTGGCGAAACGGTTTGCCAAGGATTTGCTGGGCGACGAAACGAAAATCGAATTCGTCACGGTCGAGCCGGCCAGCCGGATTCCTTACTTGCAAAGCGGCAAAGTGGACCTGATCGTCGCCAATATGACGGTCACGGACGAACGGGCGGAGCAGGTGGACTTCACCAATCCGACGATGAAAGTGGCGACCCAGGTGCTCGTCGCAGACAACAGCGGAATCCAAACGCTGGACGATCTGAAGGGGAAGAAAATCATCGTGACCAAGGGAACGACCGCCGATATTTTTCTAACGGAAAACCGCCCTGATATCGAACTGGTCAAATACGATAAAAACACCGAGTCTTTGCAGGCGCTGAAAGACGGGCGCGGCGACGGCTACGCCCAGGATAACTTTATTCTGATCGGCTGGGCCAAGGACAACCCGGGTTATCATCTGATCGAAGAAAAGCTGGAAAAAGAAGCGCCGATCGCTCCGGCAGTCCAAAAAGGCAACACGGAACTGAAGGATTGGATCAATACCGAGTTGGAAAATCTGGGGAAGGAGCAGTTTCTGCTTCAGTTGTACAACAAATACGTCAAAGACGAGCTGGGGCCCGATACCGATCCCAACGAAGTCATCACAGAGGGCGGCAAACTTTAGTCCGGCCAAACCTGCAAATCTTTTTGCAGGTTTTTTCACTTTTGGTATTAGAACCTGGTACTAGAATATGGTATAATGAGTTGATCAAAATAACTGATAACTTCAGTTTAAAAGGGGATAGATCAACTTGAATTATGAACAATGGTTGGCACCGGAGTTCTACAATATAACATCGGAGATGGAGAACCATGAACCGGGGAAAACGGCTTTAAAATGGTTAAGCGAGCATGGCGATTATGAGGAAATTACGTACGGAGAGCTGCTGGCCAGGGCCAACCGGCTTGCCGGAGGATTGTCCGGGCTCGGGTTAACTCAAGGGGACCGCGTGCTGGTGATGATGCCGCGGCATATTAATGCCTACGTGGTTTACGTGGCTTGCTTGAAGCTGGGGCTGACGATCATCCCTTCGTCCGACATGCTGCGGGCCAAGGATTTGGCTTACCGGCTCCGGCACTCCGGGGCGCGTGCGGTCATCGCCTGGCACAATGCGACCGGCGAGGCGGACAACATCGAAGAGGAGCTGCCGGCTTGGGCGTTTCGCATCGCGGTGGCCGGCGGCAAAGAAAACGTGCCCGCTCCAGTCGGGTGGATTATGCTCGATTCATTAATGGACGGGCAGCCGGACACGTTTGAGGCGAAACGAACCCATCGCGACGACATGGCCATTTTGGCGTATACGTCCGGAACGACCGGCAATCCGAAGGGCGTCGTGCAAAGCCATGGGTGGGGTTACGCGCATCTCAGGATCACCTCGGCCTGGCTGGACATCCGAAACACCGATACGGTGTGGGCTACGGCTGCACCGGGCTGGCAAAAATGGATTTGGAGCCCGTTCCTGTCGGTTTTGGGAAATGGGGCGACCGGTTTCGTATATCAGGGGGCGTTCCAGCCACATCGCTATCTGCAGCTTCTGGAGAATTACGGTATCCAGGTCATGTGCTGTACGCCGACCGAATATCGGATCATGTCGAAAACGGACGGGCTCAGCGGTTATAACCTGTCCGTCCTACGCAGCGCCGTTTCCGCCGGGGAGCCGTTAAACCAGGAAGTGATCCGGAAATTCCGGGAGGAATTGAACATTACCATTCGCGACGGATACGGGCAAACGGAAAGCACGCTGTTGATCGGCAATCTGAAGGATACTCCGCTTAAGCAGGGATCGATGGGCAAAGCGGTTTCCCCGGGCGTGGCGGAGGTGGTCGACGAGCGGGGAATTCCGCTTCCGGCAGGACAAGTCGGGGATATTGCCGTTCACGTTAGCATGCCGGCTTTGTTTAAGAACTATTACCTGGATCCGGAGCGGAAACAACAAAACGTGCGTGGTGAGTATTTTATTACCGGGGATCGGGCGCGAATGGACGAAGAAGGTTATTTCTGGTTTGAGGGGCGCGGCGATGATATCATCATCAGCTCCGGATATACGATCGGGCCGTTTGAAGTTGAAGAAGCGCTGATGAAGCACCCTGCGGTCAAGGAATGCGCCGCGGTGGCAAGTCCCGATGAAATTCGTGGACATATCGTCAAAGCTTTTGTTGTGCTGAAAGAGGGGGTAGCGGGTTCGCCGCAACTGATCAAGCAGCTTCAGGCTCATGTTAAAGCGGTGACGGCCCCGTATAAATATCCGCGGAAGATCGAATTTGTCGACGAGCTGCCAAAAACGAATACGGGCAAAATCCGCAGAGTAGAGCTGCGGGAGCGGGAGGAACAGGCAGCCTTGAAGGTGAAAAGCCCGATTTAGAAAAAAAAGACCCTCGAGCTAGGGCAAGAAAGCCTTGATGTAATTTGGCAAAATCACCGGCGGCTTCATCAATCAGTTTCATGGTAAGAAGGACGGTTCGATGGAATCAAATGCAAAAGCGGTTTCGACGAAAATCGCATGCCCTTTTGCATTTCGTGCCGATTTCCCCCCTCTTCCTTTTTTCCAGCTCCGCATTCCATCGCTGTCAAATCCATGCTCTATCTGCTTTAAAGTTGGTTTTCGCTGTGGCCTAAGCGGCAGAAGCATGGGATTGGCAAAAGTTCGAACGCATATTGTCCCGGCCTTTTCCTCAAATTAGTAAGGAACCTGCATCATATCATCGTTTTGAGGAGGCTGAATACATGGCAAATCCTTATTCCAGCGTGCAATCGCAAAACCCGATCTCATCGGCTCAGCAATCCGTTAAAAAAGCGCACCGGGCTGTAACGCAGGCAGAGTCCCACCCGACTGAAGAAACGGTGGAGAATGCCTATAACGCCATTGAAAAAGCGGAAAAGGCCATTTCCCAGGCGGATGGGCGCATGAATCCGGAACCGCTGGAACGCGCCAAAGAAGATTTGCAGGAGGATCAGGCCGATTTGGCTGAAGCGGAAAGCCAGCTGCGGTAACGAGTACGGCGGCGAGGTTGTGGTGAGATCAAAAATGTTACAGAACATGGGTTGACATGAACACGAATTGCCTTTACTATAGACTCACGCTTAGTTTCCGGCTTACGCTGCCGGAAAACGGGGGAACCATTTTTTTGGGGCGAGTCATTCAGCAATGATTGTAGGGTACCATCTTACCCGAGCCCGTCAGCTAACCTCGTCAGCAGTGGATGGGTCTATATTGCCACATTAAGAGATCTTATTAGGCCCTTTTATAAGGGCCTTTGTCTGTTTTAAGGACCCTGCTGGCGGAGCTTTGCCTTCTCCAAGCGGAGGTCCTTTTTGTATGGACAAATATTTCTCATAAGGGGATGAGGAGAAATGAATACATTGGAAACGTCCGTAATTTTTGATCCAAAGGCGGATGCTTACCCTTCCCGGGTGTATGCCGAGCCGAGATGGCTTCCGCGGCAGGACCCCATCGTATATGGCGAGTGGACCGCGGAAAACGGGATTAGCAAGGAGCAATCGGATTTTTACGCCAAAAACGGTTATCTGTTCCTGGAAAACTTTTTCGGCGAAGCGGAATTAAAGGGCTATCAGGAGAAGGCACGGCGCTTGCGGGAAGCATCCCAGGATTTGACTTCCGATGAAATTATCCGCGTACCCGGTGGGGAAGAAGTGCAATCGATTTTTGCGATTCATCGGAGCCATCCGGTTTTTCAGGAGTTGTCCCGGCATCCAAGACTGCTTGCGATCGTTGAGTACTTTTTGGCGGGGCAGGCCTACGTCCATCAATCGCGGATCAATTACAAGCCGGCATTTACAGGCAAAGAGTTCTACTGGCATTCGGACTTTGAAACCTGGCATGTGGAGGACGGGATGCCCCGGATGCGGGCGCTCAGCTGTTTGATTGCGCTGGAAGACAATTATCCTTTTAACGGACCGCTTATGGTCATGCCTGGTTCCCATCAAATCTTCGTGTCGTGCGTCGGCAGGACGCCGGGGGATTCCTCCAGGGAATTCATCGCGCCCGATCAAGCGAGCTTAACCGAGCTGGCCAAGCGCTGCGGCATTGAAACACCGGTCGGCAAGGCAGGCTCGGTCCTGCTGTTCGACTGCAATTTAATGCACGGCTCCAACAGCAACATCACGCCATATCCGCGCAGCAACATTTTTATGGTCTATAACAGTGTGGAGAACAAATTGGCGGAGCCTTATTTCGGGAAGAAGCCCAGACCCGAATACATGGCGACCCGCACGGAATTTTAAGAGAAAAGGCCGTCCCGGCAGAATGATCTGCCTGAGGCGGCCTTATACATAAAGAAGTGCAAAATATCGCATAGTAATTTCAAACCATGGGTATTTGTCTATGTTATGGACGATTTTACTTCGGCTTCCGGCGATAATAGAAAACGATGGGGTGCATGCTAAAAGTGATTATTCAGCAACCAAAAAACCGAAGGAGGTACATGTTTCATGGAACTCGCCGCACACGAAGCACAGGATTTGAATGAACTCGCGTTAAGCTGCGTTAACTCGATTACGAATATGGCCTGTTTTATCAATCAAGCGCAGGACCCTGAACTGAAGGCGATGTTGCAAAAACATCTTCCGCTCCATATTCAGGACTACAACATGAAGGCAGAGTATTTAAGCAAAGCGGAAGGGGCCGCCGAGAAACTGCCGATTCCGGATTTGCAGCCTGTCCTGCAATCTTTTACCCAGGCGTCCGCGTCCCCCGTTCCGGTCATGCCAAGAACCTCGATAGAGCAGTTCAACGATCGGGAAATCGCCACCGCTTATTTGCTGACCTTGAAACGGGCGGGCAGGGAGTACGCTTGGGCGGCCATGGAAATGAGCCATCCCGAAATCCGCAGCTTTCTGGAACATGCCTTCTGCATGAGCTCGCACCACGCTTATGACGTATGGCAATGGATGGTGAAAAAAGGTTTTTATCCGTTAGAGGCGGCTCCTATGACGACGATGAATACACTTGGTGCTTTTTACGAGAAGATGCAGGAGCCGGTGGCGGTTCATTAGTGGTACGCCTAATCGAAGCGGGTTAAAAAGAGCGGGTATCCCAAGGAAACCAATAACCTTGGCAAGCCTGGCTCTTTTTTTATGGGATCAACAAGTTGGAATCGCTTTTTGTGGTACAATGGCAGCGGATGCGGGCGCATTCAATTCCGATGCCGTGTGCAGAGAGGGTGCTGAGCTTGGCTGCGATTTTTCATTATAACCCGGATCGTCCGTTTCGCGAATCGCCAGAACTGTATTTATGCTATTGGGGCAAAGAAGCCTGCGCTCCGCTGCATTCCTTTGGCCCGGGCGTGCGGGATGTGTATAAAATTCATTTTGTCCATGAGGGAAAAGGGATCGTTCGCGTGGAGGACGGCGAGACGCTGACGCTGACGGCGGGACAGGCGTTTATCGCTTATCCCGAGCGGGTCGTGTTTTACCAGGCGGACGCAGCACAGCCCTGGGTTTATTCCTGGATTGCCTTTTGCGGCGATCAGGCGGGGGAAATTTTGGCGCGGACCCGCGTAAACCCGGAGCAGCCGGTGTTTTCGATGGATATCCGGTTGATGCCAAAGCTGTACGAGCTTTTGAACGAGGCGGAGGAAAATGCGGCCACCCGCGATTTGCGTTTGCGGGCCTTGTTGTACGAATTTTTTTCGGTGATGGTGGAGCAGGCTCCGGCTTCCGCACCGGGCCAAGCGGCGGTTCAAGTTCAGGCGAAGGACGGTTACGTTCACCGTTGTCTTGATTTTCTGCACAGCCATTACGGCGAGGAGCTTTCAGTCGGCCAGCTGGCGGCGATCGTTGGGCTGGACCGCAAATATTTATCGGCCATCTTCAAGCAGGCGACGGGGTATCCGCCGCAGCGGTATTTGCTGCAGTACCGGATGGAGCGGGCCTGCGGGCTGCTGAAAACGGGCCGGTTTGCAATCGGCGAGGTAGCCCGTTCGGTCGGATACCAGGATGCGCTGCTGTTTTCGAAAATGTTCAAAAAAACGATCGGCGTTTCCCCTTCGGCTTACCGGGACAAGCTGTAACGGGGACAGCCGGCGCCTTCGGAGAATGGACCATGAGGAACAGACATTATGCCATATGAAACAGCCTTGTTGATATAGGGTTAAGCCGTGGCTTCGCTTATATTGTTCTTATGACCATTAAAGGAGGTACCAGCTATGACCTATCAGGCAGACAGCACCAGATACGAAAAAATGACATATAACCGCGCCGGCAGAAGCGGCCTGAAGCTGCCCGCCATATCCCTCGGACTGTGGCATAATTTCGGCGGCATCAATGCCCTGGAAAACGGGCGGGCCATGCTGCGCCGGGCGTTTGACCTCGGCATTACGCATTTTGACCTGGCCAACAACTACGGACCGCCGCCGGGATCGGCGGAGGAAACGTTCGGCAGAGTGCTCAGGGAAGACTTCCGCCCTTACCGCGACGAAATGATCATCTCGACCAAGGCGGGCTACTACATGTGGCCGGGACCTTACGGGGAATGGGGCTCCAAAAAATATCTCGTCTCCAGCCTGGATCAGAGTCTCAAGCGGATGGGCCTCGAATATGTCGATATTTTTTACCATCACCGCCCTGATCCGGATACACCGCTGGAGGAAACGATGTCCGCGCTCGACCTCGTCGTGCGTCAAGGGAAAGCGCTTTATGTCGGGCTGTCCAACTATCGGCCGGAAGAAACGCGGGCGGCTGCGAGAATCCTTAAGGAACTTGGCACGCCATGCGTGATTCATCAGCCTAATTATTCCATGATGAACCGCTGGATCGAGGAAGGGCTGCAAGACGTTCTGCAGGAAGAGGGGATCGGTTCGATCGTTTTTTCGCCGCTGGAAAAAGGCATCCTGACCGACCGCTACTTGGGCGGCATTACCCCGGATTCCCGGGCGGCCGGGCCCAGCGTGTTCCTGCGTCCGGAGGATTTGACCGGGGAGCGGATCGCCCAGGTGCAGCGGCTTAACGAGTTGGCTGCCGCAAGAGGGCAAAAGCTGTCCCAAATGGCGCTCTCTTGGGTGCTGCGAGACGGCAAAGTGACCTCCGCGCTTATCGGCGCAAGCAAGGTTAGCCAGATCGAAGACGCGGCGCTTGCGCTGCAAAACACCTCGTTTACCGCCGAAGAGCTGGGCCAAATCGACGAGATTTTAGGATATTAGATGATCGGCGAAAAGCACCGTCCCTAAAGATCAGTTCGGGGAAGGTGCTTTTTTTATGGGCAATAATTTTGTCCGCCGTATTGAGTTGTCCTCCCGTTAACCTTTATAATATGACGAGTGTATCTTTTTTTGCGAGAGTTTTAGATTAACTTACAGAAAAGGTGTTATTTAATTTATGAGCATTTTGAATGTAGAAAAGTTAAGTCACGGGTTTGGCGACAGGGCTATTTTTAGCGACGTATCCTTCCGGCTGCTGAAAGGCGAGCATATCGGCCTGATCGGGGCCAACGGCGAAGGCAAATCCACGTTTATGAATATCATCACAGGCAAGCTGCAACCGGATGAAGGCAAAATCGAATGGGCGCGCCGGACGCGCGTCGGGTATTTGGATCAGCATGCGGTGCTTAGCCAAGGGATGACGATTCGAGACGTCCTGCGCGGCGCGTTCCAGTACCTGTTCGATATGGAGCAGGAAATGAACGATATGTACGGCAAAATGGGCGAGGTGTCGCCGGAGGAGTTGGAGCGGCTGCTGGAGGAGGTCGGCACGATTCAGGATACGCTGACGAACCAGGACTTCTACATGATCGACGCCAAAGTCGAAGAGACCGCGCGGGGGCTCGGTTTGACCGATATCGGGCTGGATAAGGATGTTAACGATTTGAGCGGCGGACAGCGGACGAAGGTGCTGCTGGCCAAGCTGCTGCTGGAGAAGCCTGACATCCTGCTGCTGGACGAACCAACGAACTATCTCGACGAGCTGCATATCGAATGGCTCAAGCGCTACCTGCAGGAATACGAAAATGCGTTTATTTTGATTTCGCACGACATCCCGTTTTTGAACAGCGTCATTAATTTGATCTATCACATGGAAAATCAACAGTTGAATCGTTATGCCGGAGATTACGATCATTTCCAGCAGGTGTACGAAGCGAAAAAGCAGCAGCTGGAGTCCGCTTATAAGCGCCAGCAGCAGGAAATCGCCGACCTGAAGGATTTCGTCGCCCGCAACAAGGCGAGTGTCGCGACCCGGAATATGGCGATGTCCAGACAAAAGAAGCTGGATAAGATGGAGATCATCGAGTTGGCCAGGGAAAAGCCGAAGCCGCAGTTTAATTTCAAAGATGCGAGAACGTCCGGAAAGCTGATCTTTGAAACGGCGGACCTGGTGATCGGCTATGATTCGCCGCTGTCGAGGCCGCTGAACCTGCGGATGGAACGCGGGCAAAAAATCGCCCTGGTCGGGGCGAACGGGATCGGGAAAACGACGCTGTTGCGCAGCATTCTCGGGCAGATTCCGGCGTTATCCGGATCGGTGCAGCTCGGCGATCTGCTGGAAATCGGTTATTTTGAGCAAGAGATGAAGGATGCCAACTACAACACATGCATTGAGGAAATTTGGAACGAGTTCCCGTCGTTTACGCAATTCGAGGTGCGCGCGGCGTTGGCCAAATGCGGTTTGACGACGAAGCATATCGAGAGCAAAATCGCCGTGCTGAGCGGGGGAGAAAAAGCCAAGGTCCGCTTGTGCAAGCTGATTAACCGCGAGACAAATTTGCTGGTGCTCGACGAACCGACGAACCACTTGGATGTAGACGCGAAGGATGAATTGAAGCGCGCGCTTAAGGCGTTTAAGGGAAGCGTTTTGCTGATTTCCCACGAACCGGAGTTTTACCGTGATGTCGTGACGGAAACGTGGAACTGCGAATCGTGGACGACGAAGATGCTGTAGGCTCCAAATACCGGCATTCCGTTGGAAACGGCCTGCTCTTTTACAGGGAGCAGGCTGTTTTTATGTAAAAGGGGCGAAAGAACAATCATATGACGGGGTAGTCTCATATATCGTAATGAAGCCAAAAACCTATAGCGAGGTGAATCCAAATGAGCTGCCATTGCTGTCCACCCGTAACGATCGTTGCGCCGGCGCAGGTCGTCGTCCAGGATATTTTTGATCCCCAACTTGTTCGAGTCATCCATCCGATAAACATAGTGACTCGGCATCATTGTGTTCCCGTTTACGAGCATCTGGTCAAATACAATGTCGTTAGTGAGGCGCCCAAGGCGGCGGTTTGTTCCACGGCTCCGCGGCGGAAAAGAAAACGGTAATGTCCTTTTCAAACAGCCCTCCTGCATATCAGGTAGGGTTGTTTTTCTTTTGCCGCATAAGAGGCCCTGAGAGAATAGTCCACAGCTTGAAAAAAATCGGTTATAATAGATAGGTACTAAACATAGAAAGTGGGAACAGTATGGGTCGCAAATGGAACAATATTAAAGAGAAGAAAGCTTCGAAAGACGCCAACACAAGCCGGGTTTACGCCAAGTTCGGGGTTGAAATTTATGTGGCCGCCAAGAAGGGCGAACCGGATCCGGAATCGAACCGCGCCTTGAAAGTCGTGCTGGAACGGGCCAAAACTTACAATGTGCCTAAAGCGATCATCGACCGCGCTTTGGATAAAGCAAAAGGCAGCTCGGAGGAAACCTATCAGGAGCTCCGATACGAAGGCTTTGGTCCAAACGGCTCGATGGTGATTGTGGACACGCTGACCAACAACGTGAACCGTACCGCGCCGGAGGTGCGTTCCGCATTTAACAAAAACGGCGGCAATATGGGCGTCAACGGTTCAGTTTCTTATATGTTTGACGCTACCGCGGTGATCGGGATGGAAGGAAAAACGATTGATGAAGTGTTCGAAATCCTGATGGAAGCCGATGTCGAGGTGCGCGATATCGTAGAAGAGGACGATTCGGTCATCGTATACGCTGAACCGGATCAATTCCACACGGTGCAAGAAGCGCTCAAAAACGCCGGAATCACCGAGTTTACGGTGGCCGAGCTGACGATGCTGGCGCAAAACTATGTAACGCTTCCGCAGGAGGCCGAGGCGCAATTCGAGAAGCTGATCGATGCGCTGGAAGATTTGGAAGATGTACAGCAAGTGTATCATAATGTTGAATTTGCGGACTAAACGTAACAAGACGGAAGGCTACATACTTGGGGAGTATAATGGCTCAAGTGGTGTGCTTCGGATGGAGACAGGCTGACAAGGAGGATTATCCTTGGACAGCCTGTTTGCTTTTTTTAAGCGATAGTTTCCGCTAAAATTAAAGTGGCGTAACCTAGAAAGCGGTGCTTGATAGCCAGCTACTGGAACCGTCGGGTAGAAAGGCAAACGTTGGCTGGAACGACGGACGGCCCGTCGTCTCGGGGAACCGTCGTCTCGACGAAATGTCGGCCTTCAAAATAGCGGCACTTTATGCACTTATTATCCGAAGCCAGGCAGGTTCATCATCATTAGCGGCATTTTTTGTACTTATTTTCCTATGAATGGTCCAGATTCGGATATATGATTTTAGGAGGAATATGATGAACAACGGGGCTTTCGGCGCTGGCCATACCACGGGAACGGAAATCATTCCGCTGGGGGATTCCGCTCTGATTGTTAAGCTTGGAGAAGCGATTTATCCGGCGGTGCACCAAAAAGTCAGGCAGTTGGCCGATTATCTTGAAAAAAATCCATTCCGCTGGATGGTGGAATACGTTCCGGCCTTTACTTCGGTAACTATATATTACGACATCATGCAGCTGCTAACAGATAATAAAGAAGCCGGACGGGAGGGAGACGTATACCCGTTTAAACTCGCCGCCGCCCGCCTTCGCCACGTACTGAGCGAGTTGAAAGATACCGGTCTCCCGCCGTCGAGGGTGGTTGAAATTCCGGTTTGCTACGGCGGAGAATTGGGCCCGGATTTAGCCGCAGTGGCGGCGCATCACGGTCTAATGCCCGAAGAAGTCATCGAGATACATACTTCGGCCGATTACCTGGTTTATATGCTTGGCTTTGCTCCCGGGTTTGCGTATTTGGGAGGCATGGCGGAACGAATAGCGACACCGCGGAGACAAACGCCGCGGCTGTCGATTCCGGCAGGCTCGGTCGGTATCGCGGGGGATCAGACCGGGGTGTATCCGCTCGATACGCCGGGCGGCTGGCAGCTGATCGGCAAAACGCCGGTCGCGCTGTTCAAGCCGGGGCAAATGCCGCCAACCTTGCTGGAGGCGGGCGATACGGTGCGCTTTTACCCGATATCCCGGGGGCAATTTGACGCTTGGGAGGAGGATAAGCGGTGAGCCTTCTGATTCATAAACCCGGACTGCTGACGACAGTGCAGGATTTGGGGAGATATGGATTTCAGAAATACGGTGTGACCGTCGGCGGTGCGATGGATGCTTTTGCGTTGCGGATTGCAAATCTGCTCGTTGGCAATGAGGAGGGGGAAGCCGGACTCGAAATTACGATGATGGGCCCGGAGATCGTGTTCGAGCAGACGGCGTTAATCTCGATTTGCGGCGGGGACTTATCGCCCAAGCTAAACGGAGTATCACTGCCGGGCTGGCGGACGATCCTGGCCCCCAAAGGCTCCACGCTCAACTTCGGTCCCATGAAGCAAGGCTGCAGAGCATATCTGGCCGTAAGCGGTGGGGTGGACGTGCCGGTGCAGATGAACAGCCGCTCTACCTATTTGCGGGCCGGCATCGGGGGATATCATGGGCGTGCGCTAGCCAAAGGCGACCGGCTTCCGGTCGGGAGCATGTCTTTGCAAAGTCTCCATATGCTGGGCCTGCTGGCGCGGGAGGCGGAAAATAACTTGGGTGCCGTCAGCCGCTGGGCAGTTTCCGCCGACCTCATTCCTCCGTACGAGCCGAACCCGGTGATCCGGGTTATCGCGGGTGAGCAATACGATTTGTTCCGGGAAGAGAGTAAAGCGTTATTCATAAGCGAACCGTTTGAGGTGTTGCCACAGTCCGACCGGATGGGATACCGTCTCAATGGACCTGAGCTTAAGCTGATGAAAACCGTGGAGATGATCTCCTCGGCCGTTACGATGGGAACAGTGCAGGTGCCGCCTGATGGCAACCCGATCGTGCTGATGGCTGACCGCCAGACAACTGGCGGATACCCGATGATTGCCCAGATGGCTTCCATGGATTTGCCGCTGCTCGCCCAGGTGAATTTAGGCGGGAAGGTGAGATTCCAGTTGATCAGCTTAAGGGAAGCGCAGCGGCAGCTCATCGAACGCGAACAGGCCATCCTTGCTTTGCGTCAGGGACTCGGCCATTTGCAGCAGCGAAAATAAACCGGATCGTTGAATATACAATCGAAAGAGAGGCGAATGGACCATGAGCGTGGTGGACTTGAATTGCGACATGGGGGAAAGCTTTGGCGCTTATCAAATCGGCAGTGACAGTGAGGTGCTGAAGCATGTGACCTCCGCCAACATCGCGTGCGGTTTTCACGCCGGGGATCCGGCGACGATGCGGCAAACCGTAAAGCTGGCCTTGGAAAGCGGCGCGGCGCTCGGCGCGCATCCGGGATTGCCGGATCTCGTCGGCTTCGGCCGCCGGGAGATGAATATTTCTCCGCAGGAAGCTTACGACATGGTCGTCTATCAAATCGGCGCACTGTGGGGATTCGTGCGCGCGGAAGGAGTAAAGTTGCAACATGTGAAGCCCCACGGCTCTTTGTACAACATGGCTGCCCGCCATGCCGGACTGGCCGAAGCGATCGCCGAGGCGGTGTACAAAGTCGATCCCGAGCTGATTTTGTTCGGTCTGGCCGGCAGCGAATTGATTAAGGCCGGGCAAAAAGCGGGGCTGCGCACTGCAAGCGAAGTTTTTTCCGACCGTACTTACCAGTCCGACGGTTCGCTGACGCCCCGCAAACAGCCTGACGCTTTGATCACCGATGAGCAAAAATCGATCAGCCAAGTGATTCGCATGGTGGCGGAAGGCAAAGTGATGTCCCAGCAAAACGTGGACGTGCTGATCCGGGCTGACACGATATGTATTCACGGCGACGGCGCGCATTCCGTGGAATTTGCCGGAAAAATCCGCAGCTCTCTGGAGGAAGCGGGAATGGTCGTTCAACCGATTGGCCTGACGCTCGGACATACAGATCCGGGGTAAGAGAAACGTTCTATCGTCGACGTACATTTTGGGAAGGCAGGCCGTGCTTAGAGGAAGTTCAGGAAGTTTTTCCTCGCGATTATAGAATTGCGCAGACTTCCGGCCCTTTCTAAGCTGGGACGCTGCTCTAACGGACACCAGCGACCTTATCCGCCTATTTCCCGGGCATTTCCCGGCCTAACGGACCCAGATGACGCTATTTCACTCAAAACGAGCTCACCCGGACCAATTTGAGGTAAATAGAGTCATCTCTGTCCGTTACATTTTGCAAACCTCCGTTTTTCCCCAGATAGAGCCTCTGGTGTCCCTTAGCTCCCGGATTCACCCTTCAGCCACTTCCACTTCTTGCAGTTCCCTCTCCTCCTGTCTTCCCTCTCTGCCTGCACTTCGTCCTCAAGTGTGCCGGAATTTTTATTCGCTAAAAAAATCCGGTCTATCCCATTCAAGATCCCGGCATATTTGCGCCAAAGACCGCGTACTGTTTATCGGCGATGCCGAATTGATACGGATGGAGATGACCTGAGCATGGAGGAGATAACCCGCTCGCTGCTCGCCTGCCGGAGAGATGGCCGGCCCTGCGTCGTAGCAGTGGTGATCAAAGTAGACGGCTCCGCCTACCGCCGGGAAGGGACGCGCTGCCTTATCCACGAGGATGGGGAAGTGACGGGCATCCTCAGCGGCGGCTGCATCGAGGAGGATTTGCGACAGCACGCCGAGGGGGTGCTAAGTTCCGGAGAGCCGCTAAAGCTATTCTACGACTTCCGGGTCAAAGGCGATGACGTCTGGGGGCTTGGACTCGGCTGCAACGGGGCGATCACCGTTTGGCTGGAGCCGTTTGATCCGGTGCACCGTCCTGAGGCGGCGGACCGGATCTTATCCGACCTGCTGGGGCGCGCGAAAACGCGGGAGCCCTATGAGGCGGTGACGGTGATCGGTTCCTCCGATCACGTCGCCGTTCCGCCGGGCACGCGCTGGGTTAGCCCCAGCGAGTCGTATGCCGGCCGGCTTGACGGCGGCCGGACGGCCGGGCTGGTGCGAGACGTAAACGGCAGCTCCCGGCTGGAGCTGCTGGTCGAGCGCATCGCACCGCGCCCGGAGCTGGTCATCGTCGGCGTCGGCGACGATGCCCGCGTGCTCTGCAGCATGGCGAAAATGCTGCAATGGAGCGTCACCGTCGCCTGCCATGCGACGGAGAAGGCAAGCGAAAGCCGGTTCCCGGAGGCGGACGAACTGTTGATCATTCCGCGGCTCGCCTTTGACCAAGTGGACGTCAAAGGCAAATTCGTGGTGGTCATGTCGCATAATCTTGACTTGGACCGGGAGGCGGTGCGGAAGATGCTTACACCGGAGGTGGCTTATCTGGGGCTTGTCGGCTCAAGATACCGGCTGGAAAAAATATTGGAGCCTATGGGAATCGGGCGGGAACAGCCGCATAAGGCGGATGAAGCAGACGGAAGCCTTGGCGAAGCCGGGGGGCAGGGGACGAAGGGGGGAACGAAGCAGGAGAAGGAACAGAGGATGGAGCAGGGAACAACGCATGAGACGGAACAGGGAATGGAGCGGGGCGAAGCGTATCGCAGCGGCATAGACAGCGTTCTCCTGGATAAGCTGTATTCTCCCGTTGGCCTGGATATCGGGGCGGAAACGCCGCAGGAGATCGCCATGAGTATCCTCGCGGAAATGTTGGCCTGCCGAAACGGCAAGTCCGGGGGATTTCTGCGCGACCGCAAAGGACTGCGGGCGGCATCCCCGCCCTCGCAGATTGCCGAAGCGCGCCCTGCGCCGCAGGAGCACTGCCGCCGTTCGGAGACCACTTGCCATGTCTGAAGCGGTAAACGCCGTTTGGGCGCTGATTCTCGCCGGCGGAGCGTCGGCGCGGATGGGGCGGCCCAAGCTGCTGCTTCCGGCGCCCCAAGGCCATGTGCTTCAGCAAACGGTTCATCAGGCGCTGTCGTCAGGAAGTTGCCGGGTTGCGGTGATCACGGCCAAAAACGGGCCGATCAAGCGGGCGCACCTGAAGGCCGGGCCGGAGCTGTGGGCGGGAGCCGAAGCAAGGATCGCATCGGGCTCAAACAGCGTCCAGCCGCCACCACTAGAGTCCGTGGAATGGCTGGAAACGGACTCAGCGGCCCGCGGGCTCGGAGCTTCACTGGCCGCCGGTGTGCGGCAGCTGCGGGCGCGCCATTCACCGGCGGCCATCCTGGTGCTGCTTGGCGATCAGCCGGAGATGAAGCCCGAGGCAATCCGCCGGGTGGCCGGTACGTTCCGGGAAACTGGAGCGTGGATTGTTCAGGCCCGCTATGAGGATCATCCGGCCCATCCGGTATTATTTGCCGCTCCGCTGTTCGCCGATCTGGCCGCTTTGAACGGAGACGTAGGTGCCAAAGAGCTTCTGCGCAAATACGGGGAGCGCATCGTTTATGCGAATGTTCCCGGCCCTGCTCCTAGCGATATTGATAAGCCCGAGGACTACCTGGGGTATGTGCGGAGGGCTTTTTCCAAAAGTTGACTTGCTCAGGAGGGAATTCTATATGAATGAGGGCCGGGAGCAGCAATTTAAGGTCGTGGTCCGCAAGGATTTCTACTTGGACTTTATTTTGGCGCTGCTGAAACACCAGTTGTTGACCCGCGTGGAATGGACGTAATCCACAAAAAACAGAAAATCGCCGCTTCCCGCGCCTCTTGGGCCAAGGATGCGGCGATCTTCTTTTATTGCTGCTGCGAACGAAGCTGTTCGCCGCGTACGCCGCGTTTGGCCGACCATAAACGCCAGCCCGTCAGCACCGCGGCCACCAGACAGATGGTCGCCGAGGTCATAAAGACGACGTGCATGCCGGAGAGGAACAGGTCGGGGCGACCTGGCACCAATCCCGTAACCCGCTGGCCGGCCAGGCTGCTCATCACGCCAAACAAGGTCGTGGTGGCGACCGTAATCCCGACCACCATGCCGATGTTGCGCACGAGCGAGTTGATGCTGCCGGCGATCCCCAGCTGCGTTCTCGGCACCTTGGACATCACCAGCGAATTGTTGGGCGATTGGAACAAGCCGCTTCCAAGACCGAGCATCGCGATCCATACGCCGACCAGGAAAATGGGGCTGCTGCCGTGAAGACCGGCAAGACCAACCTGGGCGACGACCATCACGATCAGGCCGGCGAAGGTGAGCAGTTCGGAACCGATTTTGTCCGACAGCGCACCGCTGAGCGGAGCGACGATCACCATCACGATCGGGAACAGCATCATCAGCAGCCCGGCTTGCGACGGAGAAAGGTTCAAAATGCTCTGCGTATAAAAAGGCGCGATAATATTAAAACAAAAATTGGCGACAAAGACGAGAAACCCGCACAGGATGCTTAGGCTGAACAGCGGATTTTTAAACAGCGACAGCTGCAGCATCGGTTCGGACTTGCGCGTTTCGATCCAGAGAAAAACGATAAACACTACGGCCGCTATGACCAAGGCTGCGATAATACGAGGGTCGCGGTAGCCGATTTGCTGTCCCAGCAGCAAGCCGGAGAACAAGGCGAGAATAAATAAAGGGAACAGCAGGCTGCCGGCTTTGTCGATTTTCACCCGCAGTTTGGTGCGGTCCCCAGGCAGCGTTCTCCAGCCGAGCACGATAGCGATGAGCCCTACCGGAATGTTGACCCAGAAAATATATTCCCAGCCGAGCGCGGACACGATGACGCCGCCCAAGCTCGGTCCGGCGATGCTGCCCAAGGATACGAACGTGCCGATCAACCCCAACGCCCGGCCCCGTTCATTTGCCGGAAAAATATCGGTGATAATGCCTTGGCTGTTGGCCATCGTCATCGATGCGCCCAGCGCCTGGATCAACCGCGACCCGACCAGCATCGTCAAAGAGGAACTGAACCCGCACAGCAGCGAGCCGACGGTGAAGATGATCATACCCCACTTAAAAACTTTAATTTTTCCGACGATGTCCCCCAGTTTGCCGAAAAAAAGAATCGCCGCGCAAATCATCAATAAATAGGCGGTCACCACCCATTCCGCCTCCGCGACCTGCAGGTCCAAGCGCTTCGCAATGACCGGGAGCGCGATGTTGACGATACTGCCGTCGAGCGTCGACATAAACGTGAACAGATTCAGCACGACCAGAATCAGCCAGCGCCGTTTTTGGATTTGCGGATCCTCCTGATAGGTTACCGGGGCACCTTTACTTTCCGTTTGCATAAAATTTACACCTCTCTTGTTTCGGTAAACCCAATATTTGCATTTGTTGCGTCCGCAACTTTTTTTGCTGGTTTCAGTGTACTCCGATTTAGTTGCGCTTGCAACAGATTTTTAGTAAAATTTTTGTAAAACAGACCGCTCGCAAAGAGGTGAAAGGGATGGAGAAGTTTTTCGTCGGCAAGTTGATCTCATACATCCAGCGCATGAACCAAAAGGAGCTGGCCGCCTTGCTGAAGCCTTACGACATCGGCGGCGGGGGGCACCACACTTACCTGAAGGCCATTTTGGCGAAGCCCGGGATCAATCAGGATCAACTGACAAGCGAAGCCAAGTTCGACAAAGCGACCACGGCCCGCTGCGTCAAGCAGCTGGAGGAGGCGGGATACGTTTACCGCCGGATCGACGATCATGACCGCCGTTCCTATCGGTTGTATCCGACCCCAAAGGCCAAAGACTTCGAGCCGACGCTGCGGCGGATTTTTGAGGAACATAACCGCCGGTTTACAAGCTGCTTGACGGAGGCGGAAAAGGAGCAGCTATCGGGCTTGCTGCAAAAGATCTATGACAGCTATCAGGCGGATTAAAGCTGCCGTCGGATCTATTTTCCCAAGGTTCAACCCATATTATTTATTAAGCGGCTTAATGGCCGCGGAACGATTTTTGATGAAACGAAGTGATATCGCGAAAAAGGGACTTCCCATCATCCGTGATGGTAAAACCGGGGGACAGCGGAAGGTAGAGGGCGCGGTAGGGCTCGGGTACCCAAATATATTGGTGTACATAAGAGGTAGCTATAAAACCGCACCGTTCCCAAAATTTTAGGCGGCTGCGGTTTTCCTCCGTATCATCCGCCTCGGCTTCTATGATGATCGCCTTGACCCGGCTTTCGCTAGCGGCCCAATCGCGGATTTGCTTAAAAAAGCTCGCTCCCAGCCCATTTCCGCGCAAATCGTGACGGATGGCCATGTAATCCAGGATCAACCGCTTATTTTCCGCCGGACCGCTAAACCCGGTGATCGCCATGGCGGCTGCTTCGCCTTCCAGGGTCCCGGCGTGCATGCAGGCTGCCCCGTGGTTTAACATGCTCCGCAGCACCTTCTCCGGTTTGGCCCCGTGCGGGAAGGCTTCCCGGTAAATCGGGCCGAGCCGTTCCCACCAGGTTTCGTCCCAATATGTTTTTGTTTCGAACTTTAGCTGCAACGAAAGCGCCTCCTATATTAATGAATGCGAAATAGCTTGCCATTTAATAGTAATACAGCGGTATGGCCTCGGGCAATTTTCGCTGACTCCAAATTTCAGGACATATGTCCTTTCCAAAAGGTCCTGTGTTATCTTTTAATATGAACAGAATATGAAGAGGGGAGAACACCATGAAAGGCTGGTTATTTGCGTTTATGGCCGGGGCCTTTATTACGCTCCAAGGGGTGGCGAACGCGCGGATCAGCTCGAGCGTCGGCACCTGGCCGGCGGCTGCGTTGACCCAGTTCACTGGCTTTGCCGCAGCATTGCTCATCTGGCTGTTTATCCGGGACGGCAATCTAAAACAGCTGGGGCGTGTGCAGCCGTTGTATCTCGGCGGCGGGGCGCTCGCGGCGATCATTATTTTCTCCAATGTTACGGCGATTCAGCACGTCGGGGTCACGCTTTCGATTGCGGCCGTTCTGATCGCGCAACTGTGCATCACCTTTCTGATCGACAGCACCGGATGGTTTGGCATCGAAAAGAAAAAAATGCGGCTGCCGCAGTTTGTCGGCATCGCGCTGATGATCGCTGGCGTCGCGATCCTTAAATTATAGGCCAACCGCAAGCTTGGGGGGAATTGGAACTTGACAGAAATCGAAGATCGGGAGCTGCTTAAAGCCTATATGCAGGCGCATCAATTGGTTCACATATTTACGGTGCCGCTCCTCCCGCACCTGACGCTGCTTGCTTTCGATCAAGGCGAGTTGATTTGCGCCCAAGGGGAGCCATCCGGAGTGATGTATGTTTTGGTGAAAGGGAAAATCAAAATATACAACACGTCGGAGGAAGGCCGCACGCTCGTCATTTCCTTTAAGACGCCGCTGGAAGTGATCGGGGATGTGGAGTATATCCGGGACAGCGACATCATTAACACGGTCGAGGCGGTGTCACCGGTGCATATGATCGGGGTGGAATACCGCTGGCTGCGGAAATACTGCGGCGACCATTCCCCGCTGCTGCATTTTTTGCTGGACATCATCACCAAGAAGTTTTACATGAAGTCGAGCTCGATGAGCTTTAATTTATTGTATCCGGTGGAGGTCAGGCTCGCCAGCTATTTGCTGTCCATAACGTTTGACGAATCCGATGCGGATTTTAGGGGAGAGCTTAGCACATCCGATCTGACGGATGCGGCCAATCTGATCGGCACGAGCTATCGGCATCTGAACCGGGTGCTGCAAAAGTTCGGCGACCGCGGGCTGATCGAACGCAACCGCAAGGGCATTTTGGTCAAGGATAGGGAAGGCCTGCAAAAGCTGACCCACCGGAATATCTACGAATAACCGGGAGGAAACGATGTTTTTAGGGATCTTGTTGGCGCTGATCGCGGGGTCGCTGGTCGGCATGCAAAATATTTTTAACAACAAAGTCAATGAGCACACGGGTACCTGGACGACCACCACGTTGGTGCTTGGCCTCGGGTTTGCCGCTTCTTTCGTGATCGGGTTTTTGCTCGAAGGGAAAAATATGTTCGCGCTGCACGATATGCAGCCGTGGTTTTATTTCAGCGGTTTGATCGGCGTAGGCGTCGTCACCTGCATGGTGCAGGGAGTCAAACGTCTGGGGCCGACTTATGCCGTGGCGATCGTCATGACCTCCGAGCTGGGATTCGCTTTATTGTTTGATTCCATGGGCTGGCTCGGGCTGCAGAAGGTTCCGTTTACGCCAAAACAGCTGATTGGCGTGCTGGTCATCGTCGGCGGGATTATCGTGTATAAAATGGGCGAGCGCTAGCGGTCCGAAGCGGCGGCTCGCGATCAGAAAACCAAGCAGGAAGCGTTGAACTGAGGAACTATGTAAGTTGGACAAATCACTGTGAGGAGGAAAGAACATGTCTGACACTATCGATAAAATCGCCTGGATTTGTATCAAGGATGGGCGGATTTTGAGCGTCCGTTCCAAGGGGAAGGAGCTTTTCTATTTTCCCGGAGGCAAGCGGGAGCCCGGGGAAACCGACGCCGAAACGCTGCAGCGCGAAATCGGCGAGGAGCTGTCCGTTTGCATCAAGCCGGAAACGATAAGCTATTTCGCCACATTTGCAGCCCAAGCCGATGGTAAACCGGAAGGGGTGCTCGTCAAAATGACGTGTTATACGGCCGACTACTCCGGGGAGCTTGCTCCCGCATCAGAGATTGAAGAATTGGCCTGGCTCAGCCATGCCGACCGAGACCGGGCGTCGCTGATTAGCCGGATTATTTTTGAAGAGCTGCATGACAAAAAACTGCTGCCGTGATCGAGGCTCTAGCGTGGTTGATCGGACAATCGTTCAAAAGCATATAAGGACAAAAAGTGCTCTTATTTCTGTGCTGGAACGGGGAATGAGAGAAACAGGCACACAGAACGCCCTTAATTTTGGGTGGACAGGTATAAAGAGGGGATTTTCTGGCAGTTCTGGATAAATAGGGTCATAAAGTGTCCTTATTTATTTAAACTAGAGTGATTTGCAGAAATAAGACCATAAAATTCCTTTATTACGCATCCCTGCTAATCACCCAACGCAATTTTGCAAGGATAACCGCTGACCCGCTCAGCGGTTTTTTTAACCTTATTTATAACTCACCTTTCGCAGCAAAAAATCGGCAGACAAGCCTTGATTTAGCTGGGTAAAGCAGCAATCCATTGCCGAAGTTGACGCTGAATTAGAGGCGGACAGTGTCTTCCCGGATTTTTGGGCTACTTCTTTGATCAAGAACATAAGAGATCCCTTGTAAAACGTGCCTGTGGCATGATCTCTAAATCGGGCAAGCAACTCGACCGCTTTACTGCGGTTCCGCTCAAACATGGAAGCATGGAAGCGTCAACGATGAAGAGGGTGCCACGATCCGCCGAGGTCAGCGCATCTACCTTTTGCACCGTAGCCGCCCTCGAGCAGTGTCACAAATCGACACCGGGTGAGAGGGGGCTGTCTAAAGGGTTCGTGTCTTGGCGTCTTGGCGTCTTGGAGCCTTGGTGTCTTGGTGTCTTGGTGTCTTGATGTCCCTGCCTGTTGCTTGCCTTTGCACGATTATTCCTTTCGTTCAGGGGGCAGGGGGGGGGCTAGAGCAAGAGTTCCAAAAAAGAGAGAAGAAAAAGAGAGAAGAAAAAGAGAGAAGAAAAAGAGAGAAGGAAAAAAATGAGGCGGTTCAGGTGAGATTTTCGGCTTGCGAAGGGAACGTACGTTTGGTATAATAAAGCAAATAGAACGTGAGTTCGTAAATTCTTGATTCGGGGGCGAGCAAATATGGAGGTCAATGCGGGAACGGAACTTCAATCATTCAGCAACCGTTATAACAGCGAGCAGGCTTGCATGGAGGCGCTGATCGCGATGAAGTGGCCGAACGGCTTTGTCTGCCCGCGCTGCGCTCACACCCGGTGCAGCCATCTGACCTCCCGGCATATCCCCTTGTTCGAGTGCGGAAAGTGCAAGCATCAAACGTCGGCTTTGGTCGGTACGATTTTTGAAGGAACGCATCTGCCCCTGCTCAAGTGGTTCAAGGCCCTGGATTTATTTCTGCTTGAGGACGGTATCTCGGCGATGCGGCTGAGCCAGGTGATTAAGGTCACCTACAAGACCGCCTGGTTAATACTGCACAAAATACGCCATGCCGTCGGGGAATTCGATGCCCGGGAACTGCTCTACGGAGACGTGAAGGTGAACAGCGATCTGTACGGTCGCGATCCGTCCCGGTGTCAGCTTTCGCATCCGTATGCCACGGCGGTAATAGCGGGATGCACGGTCAAGGAATCGGGCGAGCCGGAGCAAGTCAAAATCCGCCTTGTACCGCATAAGAGAGGAGACGGACAAAGAGCAAACCGTCACGAGCTCGCCGCGTTCATCAATGGGCATGTGGATGTCCGTGCATCGGCGGTACAATCGTTCCCTTTAGCCTTTCGGCTTTATGCGCCCTTGCGGAAAGTGGTGAGAGAGGCGTGGGAATCGCTGAAGAGTACATATATAGCCTTGGGACTGAAGCATCTGCAGGCGTACCTGAACGAGTACACCGGACGCCGCCGGCTGCACCTGCCCGGAGCGAAAGAAACGATGCAGCAGAAGTTGCTGCGCATGTGTGTGGCGGTTCCGGCGATCCCTTACCGCCGGCTGATCGCGCGCCAACCGAATCAGCCCCTTGCGGCTGCGGCCTGATCGAGACGCTTGAACGGTAGGGGGCAGCATGAACGGTGCGGGCGTTGCTGCAGATGGAAGGGTTCTGGCTACAGCAAAATTACGTGCTTTTCGTTTCCCTTGCGTCTTGTCCTTGATCTCTTGTCCTGATCTCTTGCCTTGATCTCCTGTCCGGTCCGTTTCACTTTCCCTAAACCTGATTCCTTCTCCTAAGCCCGTCTAAATTATCTCGAACCTATCTGACTCTCCACCAAATATTTTCTTCTCCTGAGCTTGTCTGTTTCTCTGCTACCTGATCAAACGGGATAATCGTGCAAAGCTCCGGACAGTGAGTGTTGATCTGCCGCCCATCCCATCCCACTTCCCTATCCTAAAGCTTTCAAAGCCCTTCCGCGTTTTTTGCCACGATCGGTTTTCGGCTTGTCTGGCAAGCAAGGATACCTCTTTTGTCTGATCGTAGAAGTTCGTCACTCTCGCTTTACCAAACGAAGCAGTGTTTTTCTATTTTGCAAGCCGCCTTTCTTAATTTTTTGAAAACCTTCAGTTCAAGGACTCAAGCTGATTTTTGCTCTGCGAAAGTTGAGTTATAAAATTTCGGGTCTGGTAGAGGGCGAAGCACAGGAAGAGAGGGGTGAAGATGAGGAAACCGGGGGCTAAGGGACACCAGAGCCGTTATCTGCCGAAAAACGGAGGTTTGTAAAATGTAGACGGACACAGTGGACCTTATTTGCCTCAAATCGGCCTGGATGAACTGGTTTAGAACGAAATAGGGTCGATGGTGTCCATTAGGCTGGGAAATACCCGGGAAATGGGTGGATAAGGTCGCTAGTGTCCGTTAGAGTAGCGTCTAAAGTAGAAGTCAGAGCCATTCAGAGCCATTAAAGGACGCCGTCAGGCGTTTTTCTTATTAGGGTTTTCACCTCCATACTAAGGGATTTCCCTGATGGGAAAATGGAGGTGCGCCGCTAGATAATGGAGAGAGCAGAATGAATTCCATTGGATTCCCCGATCAAATGCATTCATTCGTGATGAAGGAGTGTGAATACTTCCTATGAAAAGAAGATCAGGACTTACCTTCTTCAAGAAGGCGGAATCTATTTCGGGAAACTGGTCAAAAGTTGAAGAGAAAAGCAGGGAATGGGAGAACATGTACCGTGGCCGCTGGTCGCATGACAAAGTGGTGCGAACGACGCACGGCGTGAACTGTACCGGCTCCTGCAGTTGGAAGGTGTTCGTGAAAAACGGCATCATCACCTGGGAAAACCAGCAAATCGATTATCCGTCCTGCGGGCCGGACATGCCGGAGTTCGAACCGCGCGGTTGCCCGCGGGGCGCTTCGTTTTCGTGGTACGAATACAGCCCGCTGCGGGTGAAATATCCTTATATGCGCGGGCGCTTGTTGCGGCTGTGGAGAGAGGCGTTGGCACAGCACAACGACAACCCGGTGGAGGCATGGGCCAGCATTGTGGAAAATCCGGAAGCTGCCAAGTCCTATAAACAAGCCCGCGGCAAGGGCGGCCATGTGCGCGTGACGTGGGAGGAAGCTACCCGTCTTATAGGCGCGCAGCTCATCTATACCATTAAAAAATATGGACCCGACCGGATCGCCGGCTTTACGCCGATTCCGGCCATGTCGATGATCAGCTATGCTTCGGGTGCGCGGTTTATTTCCTTGTTGGGCGGCGAAATGCTCAGCTTCTATGACTGGTACGCTGATTTGCCGCCGGCTTCTCCGCAAATTTGGGGCGAGCAAACCGATGTGCCGGAATCATCCGATTGGTACAATGCCGGTTACCTCATCATGTGGGGCTCCAATGTGCCGCTGACGCGGACGCCGGACGCCCATTTTATGACAGAGGTTCGTTATAAAGGGACCAAAGTGGTGTCCGTGGCACCGGACCATGCGGAAAACGTCAAGTTTGCCGACAACTGGCTGGCTCCCCATCCGGGAACCGACGCGGCGGTTGCGCAGGCGATGACGCATGTCATTTTGGACGAGTTTTATGTACAGCGGCAGGAGCCAATGTTCTTGAACTATGCCAAGCAGTACACGGATATGCCGTTTCTGATTTTGCTTGATTCGCATGAAGGCAAATACAAAGCCGGCCGTTTTCTGCGGGCAAGCGATCTCGGACAACAGGCGGAACACGCCGAGTGGAAGCCCGTCATTTTTGACGAAGCCGCCGGCGAACTAACCGTTCCGAACGGAACGATGGGGCAGCGTTGGGAAAAAGACGTGAAGTGGAACCTGATTCTCGAACGGGAGGACGGCACGGTCATCAAACCGGCGCTTTCGGTTGAGGATCACGGCGCGGAGTGGACGGAAATCGTGTTCCCTTATTTCGATGCCGCCGGCAACGGCACATTTACCCGCTCGATTCCGGTCAAAACCGTTACCCTGGCCGACGGATCGACCCGGCTTGCCGCAACCGTCTACGACCTGATGCTCAGCCAATACGGCGTAAACCGGCAAGGCGCCACGCATACGGCTGGCGGATACGATGATGCAAGCTCGCATTACTCCCCGGCCTGGCAGGAAAAAGTCACCGGCGTCAAGGCCTCGCTTATCGTGCAAATCGCCCGCGAGTTTGCGCAAAACGCGCTGGATACCGGCGGCCGCTCGATGATCATCATGGGCGCGGGCATCAATCACTGGTTTAACAGCGATACGATTTACCGCTCCATTCTGAATCTGGTGGTGCTAACGGCTTCGCAGGGCGTTAACGGCGGCGGCTGGGCGCACTACGTCGGCCAGGAGAAATGCCGGCCGATCGAAGGCTGGTCGTCGATTGCTTTTGCCCGCGACTGGCAAGCTCCGCCGCGGCTGCAAAACGCGACCTCGTTTTTCTATTTCGCCACCGACCAATGGAAATACGAGGAGATGAGCGCCGATTCGCTTAAGTCGCCGACGGGCGGGGACATTCCGTACCGACATCCGGCGGATTACAACGTGCTGGCGGCCCGTCTCGGCTGGCTGCCGTCGTACCCGCAGTTCAACAAAAGCAGTCTGGCGTTTGCCGCGGAAGCGGCCGCCAAAGGTCAAACGGATAACGCCGACATCATTAAGCATGCTTATGAGCAGATCGTCTCCGGCGAAACGAAGTTTGCGGTAGAAGACCCGGATGCGCCGGAGAACTTCCCGCGTTCCCTGTTCGTCTGGCGCTCCAATCTCATTTCCAGCTCGGCCAAAGGCCAGGAATTTTTCATGAAACATTTGCTGGGGACGCATAACGGGCTGTTGTCGACACCCAACGAGGAGGAGAAGCCGGAAGAAATCGTCTGGCGTGATGAGGTGGAAGGCAAGCTGGACCTGCTCGTGTCCCTCGACTTCCGCATGACCGCGACCCCGATGTACGCGGATATCGTGCTGCCGGCGGCGACGTGGTACGAGAAGGTCGACATTTCCTCGACCGACATGCACCCGTTCGTGCATCCGTTTAATCCGGCCATCGATCCGCTGTGGGAATCACGCTCCGACTGGGATATTTACCGCACGCTGGCTGGTGTGGTGTCGGAGATGGCCAAAGAGCACCTTCCAGGGGTGCATAAAGACCTGGTGTCCTCACCGCTCGGCCATGATTCGATGAGTGAAATCGCCCAGCCGTACGGCGAGGTGAAGGACTGGAAGCGCGGAGAAACTGCGCCTGTCCTTGGCAAAACGATGCCAAGCTTCGCCGTGGTCGAACGCGATTATACGAAAATTTACGATAAGTACGTGACGCTTGGGCCGAATCTGGAAACAGGCAAGGTTGGCGCGCACGGAGTATCCTTCCCGGTGAAGGAAGAGTACGAAGAACTTAAGTCTATCAATGGCACTTATTTTGACGAGACGATCAAAAACGGCCGGCCGAAACTGCATACGGCGAGACATGCGGCCAATGCCGTGCTGCATTTGTCCTCGGCCACGAACGGAAAAGTTTCGCAACGGGCTTGGGAATCCGCCGAGCAGGAACACGGTGTGGAGCTTAAGGATATTTCCGCCGACCGCGCCGCCGAACGGATCACCTTTGCGAACATTACGGCCCAGCCGCGCGAGGTTATCCCAACGCCGGTGTTCACCGGCTCCAATAAATCGGGGCGGCGGTATTCGCCGTTTACGACCAATATCGAACGCCTGGTGCCGTTCCGTACGTTGACCGGACGCCAGCATTTTTATCTGGATCACCAGATCTTCCTGCAATTCGGCGAAGCGCTGCCGGTTTACAAGCCAACGCTGCCGCCGATGGTGTTCGGCCCCCGCGACA
This sequence comes from Paenibacillus macerans, assembly GCF_023715465.1. Taxonomy (GTDB): domain Bacteria; phylum Bacillota; class Bacilli; order Paenibacillales; family Paenibacillaceae; genus Fontibacillus; species Fontibacillus macerans_A. Next base: position 271,825 of record NZ_JAMBOE010000002.1, on the reverse strand, counting down.
AGCAGATCGACGGAGGCAAAGACACCCTGGTGCTGCGGTACTTGACGCCGCATGGCAAATGGAACATCCACAGCACGTATCAGGATAATTTGCACATGCTGACTTTGTTCCGCGGCGGTCCGACCGTATGGATCAGCCGGGAGGATGCCGAGCAGCATCAAATCAGCGATAACGATTGGCTGGAGGTTTACAACCGCAACGGTGTCGTGACGGCGAGAGCCGTGGTCAGCCATCGCATGCCGAAAGGCACGATGTTCATGTACCATGCTCAGGATAAACACATCAACGTACCGGGCTCGGAAATCACCAAGGAGCGGGGCGGCAGCCACAACGCGCCTACGCGCATTCATTTGAAGCCGACGCAGCTTGTCGGAGGTTATGCTCAGCTCAGCTACGGCTTCAACTACTACGGACCGATCGGCAACCAGCGGGATGTGTACGTTGCCGTGCGCAAACTGAAGGAGGTCGACTGGCTTGAAGATTAAAGCGCAAATTGCCATGGTGCTGAATCTGGACAAATGCATCGGCTGCCATACTTGCAGCGTTACCTGCAAAAGCACCTGGACGAACCGTGAAGGCGCCGAATACGTGTGGTTCAACAATGTGGAGACGAAGCCGGGCATCGGTTATCCGAAGCGCTGGGAGGACCAGGAGCACTACAAGGGCGGCTGGACGCTGCGTAAAGGCAAGCTGGAGCTGAAGTCCGGCAGCAAGCTGTCCAAAATCGCCCTGGGCAAAATTTTCTACAACCCGGATATGCCGGAAATGAAAGATTACTATGAGCCTTGGACCTACGATTACGAGAAGCTGACGAATTCCGGGGAGAAAAAGCATCAGCCCACGGCGCGTCCGAAATCCGTGCTCACCGGCGAGACGATGGAGCCGAACTGGGGGCCAAACTGGGAAGACGATCTGGCCGGCGGACATATTACCGGTCCGAGAGACCCCAACATCGAGAAGATTGAAGAGGAGATCAAGTTCAACTTTGAGCAATCGTTTATGATGTATCTGCCGCGGCTGTGCGAGCACTGCCTGAACCCGAGCTGTGTGGCGTCCTGCCCGTCGGGAGCTATCTATAAACGCGATGAGGACGGTATCGTCCTCGTCGACCAGGAGGCCTGCCGGGGCTGGCGTTACTGTATGACCGGCTGTCCTTACAAGAAGGTCTACTTCAACTGGAAAACCAACAAGGCGGAAAAATGCACCTTCTGCTTCCCGAGAATCGAAGCGGGATTGCCGACGGTTTGCTCGGAAACGTGCAGCGGACGCATCCGCTACCTGGGCGTGCTGCTGTACGATGCGGACCGCGTGCAGGAAGCGGCTTCCACGCCGAATGAGCAGGATTTGTACGAGGCGCAGCTCGGGTTGTTCCTTGATCCGCATGATGCGGAAGTGATCAAGCAAGCCCGTAAAGACGGCCTGTCCGAAGAATGGATCGAAGCCGCGCAGCAGTCGCCGGTTTATAAGCTGGCGATCGAATACAAGCTGGCGTTCCCGCTCCATCCGGAATACCGTACCTTGCCGATGGTTTGGTATGTTCCGCCGCTGAGCCCGATCATGAGCCATTTCGAGGGCAAGGATTCGATCCAGAATCCGGACCTGATTTTCCCGGCGATCGAAGAGATGAGAACACCGGTGCAATATTTGGCCAATCTGTTGACTGCCGGGGATACGGCCACGGTCAAAATCGCGTTGCAGCGCATGGCGATGATGCGTTCGTATCAGCGGGCGCAGTACTCGAAGCAGCCGTTTGACGAAAGCCGCCTGGCCCGGGTCGGACTCACCGCCCGGCAGATCGAAGAGATGTACCGGCTGCTGGCGATCGCCAAATACGAGGACCGCTTCGTCATTCCGACCTCGCATAAGGAAGGTTACATGGACCCGTACCGCGCCCAGGGCTCGGAAGGTTTCGGCATGAATTGCGATGGCTGCGGGCCGGCCGTTCCGGCGAACTCCGGAAAAAGCGGCAGGGAGCTGTACGAACAAAACTTTTACGGGGGGATCTGGCGTGATTGATCTGGCGAAATTGCAGGAGCACAGAGAGCTGTTTGGCTTTTTTGCCGGACAGTTGGCCTATCCCGACAAACAAACCTTCTCGCAGATCCTCGAGAGCGGGGATGAGGTTTTGCCGCCTTCTATTATGGAACCGGTGATGAAGTACCGGGAAGAGCTGCTTCAGCTCAGCATGGACGAGATCGAGGAGCGTTACGTGGGGACTTTTGATTTCGAGAAAACCTCAACGCTTTATATGACCTTTTCCAAATACGAGGATTCCAAAGAACGCGGGCAGATGTTGACCACGCTCAAAACGATTTATGAAATGTTTGGGCTGGAGATGGCGGACCGGGAATTGCCGGATTATTTGCCGCTGATGCTGGAATTCCTGTACGCGGCCGATTGGCTGGACCATCCGCGAGGCGAGGTGGGCATGCATACGGTCATCACGGTGCTGGAAGACGGAACGTACCAATTGATGAAATCGTTGGAAAAGCATAAGAGTCCCTATCAGCATCTCATCAAGGCGCTAAGAGAAACGTTTAAGCTGTGCCTTCTGCAGCAGGAGGTGATAGCACATGAATCTGATTAATCAGTTTATCTGGGTCATTTTTCCGTATCTTTGCATGGCGACGTTTGTGGTGGGGCATATTTTCCGCTACCGCTACGATCAGTTTAATTGGACGGCCAAATCCAGCGAATTCATCGAGAAAAAACAGCTGATGATCGGCAGCCTGCTGTTTCATGTCGGCATTATTCCGGTCATCATGGGCCATATCGCCGGTCTGGGTATTCCGAAATCGTGGATGAACGCCATCGGGGTGAACGATCATTTGTACCATATTGGCGCGATGTATGTCGGCGGGCTCTTCGGCGTCTTCACGTTGGCCGGAATGCTGCTCTTGACGGCGCGCCGCCTGACGACCAAAACGGTACGCCGCTTAAGCTCGACTTCGGATATGATCGTTAACTTGCTGCTGTTGTTTATCGTATTTATGGGCATGTTCTCCACCCTGGTAACGAACAAAGTTCAGCCGGAGTTCGATTACCGGGACACGATTTCGATCTGGTTCCGCAACCTGGTGATCTTCCGGCCGGAGGCTTCCTACATGGTGGATGTTCCGGTTTCGTTTCAGATCCACATTTTGGCGGGCTTCCTGATCTTTGCCCTATGGCCGTTTACCCGTCTGGTTCACGTCTGGAGCGTACCCTTGAATTATGTCCGGAGAAGCTATATCCTTTATAGGAAGCATCGTCAGCATTAAGCTGGATCGTTGGAATAGAATTAGGGAGCCGTGGATATGAATTCTTCCCCCAGTCAGTACCAGGCAAAAATAGATCGCTTAAAAAAGCAAATGGGCTACGATTTCGTATCGCTCGCCTTCGCCGAATCGGCCGTGAACGATTTCGTCCTCACCTGGAAATATGTATCGGGTAATTTAAACAACCGCTATAAACGCATCGTCCTTCAATCGGGAAAAGGGATTGCCGGCATCGTCTTTAAGACCGGCAGTCCCATGCTCGTTTCCAGCGTTGCCAAGGAATTGAATCCGCCGGATCTGTTCAATTATCCGATCGTCGTTTCGGAGCGGCTGACCAGCCTGGCGGCGATCCCCTTGTATTTGGCGGATCGCGTGGAAGGCGTGCTGCTCGTTGGCTACCGCGGGGAACGGCGCATGACGGACGAGGCGTTTCGGCATTTGCATGAAGCGCTGCACGGTAAGTTTGGCGAATTTGATGTAAAGGAGTTGACTCCCCAGTGATCCGGCCGCCTGCGAATATTCCGTTCGATTTGCTCATGAGCCTGTATGAACACAGCTCGGATGCGATTGTATTCTTCGATAAGCAGCACCGGGTGATAGCGATGAATCCGCAGGCCGAGGCCATCTTGGATCCCCGGGTGCTGGAGCAGCCGGCCGAGCCGGACAGCAACTCGTTTTGCTTCACGTGCGCGGGCTATACGAGCGAAGATGAGCTGATGTCATGCCTGAATTGTTATCTCGCCGATACACAGAAGGATTTCAGCTCGTTCCAGCTGTTTTTGGAGACCAAAAATAAAGAGGTTGTCCCATACTCCGCCAGCTTTCAAACCGTTGATGCGGAATCGGGAATTCGGGTGTTGATGCTGCGCAATCTGACGAATCAATGGATGACGCAGCAGACGCTCAACCGCAACAAGATGACGAAAAGCATTATTAAAGCACAGGAGGACGAACGCAAGCGGATTTCCCGCGAGCTGCACGACAGCGTAGCTCAGGAACTGATCAGCTCGCTGGTCGACCTGCGGGTATTGAAATATTTCAAGGTGCAGGATGAGGCCCTGCAGAAAATACGGCAAACCGAGGCTTCCTTGACCAGGCTGCTGGAACAAATCCGCAACCTGTCGGTGGAGCTGCGGCCGGCCTCGCTGGACGATCTCGGACTGGACGCCGCCTTTCGTTCGCACTTTAAATGGATTGAGAAAAATTACGGCGTGCTGGTTCATTTTAACGCGGAACTGGGCGGCCGGCGCTTTAACAGCGAAATTGAAACGGTCGTTTACCGGGTTTGCCAGGAATCGGTGTTAAACGCTTTAAAATATGCCGATGTCGACGAAATCGACGTCCGGCTGTTTGCGTCGGAGCATGCCTTGGAGCTGGTCGTCGCCGACCAAGGCCATGGATTTAACGTCAATACGCGCGATCCGAAAGGAACCGGGCTTGGTTTGTACGGAATGAAGGAGCGGACGGAGCTCGTGGGCGGCGAGCTTTCCGTCGAGTCGAAGCCGGGCAAAGGAACAACGGTTCAACTTAGGGTTCCGCTCGGAGAAGCCCGGTAAGGGGTAGTAGCAAAGGTTAAGCGGAGTGAATACATCAAGGACTGGGAGGATTGCGCAGTGAAAGTGTTAATCGCGGATGATCATGCCGTTGTCAGAAGCGGGTTTGCGATGATCATCAATTTTCAAGAGGATATGGAAGTCGTGGCTACGGCGGCGGATGGCCTGGAAGCGTACAAAATGGTCGCCAAGCACCGGCCCGACATTCTGCTGATGGACCTCAGCATGCCTCCCGGGGAAAGCGGCCTGATCGCCACGGCCAAGATCAACGAGGATTTTCCCGAAACCAAGATCATCATTCTGACGATGCATGACGACGAGGAATATTTATTCCATGTGCTTAAGAACGGCGCGCGCGGCTATGTGCTGAAAAATTCGCCGGACGAGCAGCTTGTCACCGCTATTCGTATGGTGTATCAGGGCGGCGTTTATATCCATCCCAAACTTGCCACCTCCCTTGTCCGGGAGTTCATCGCCCATAATCAACAGCTTGATGAAGCCAGTCCATACCAGTTGCTATCGACCCGTGAAATCGAAATTTTGCCGCTCGTCGCCAAAGGGTACGGGAATAAGGAGATTGCCGAAATGCTGCATATCTCCGTCAAAACCGTGGAAGCCCACAAAGCGAAAATGATGGAAAAGCTGAATCTGAAAACAAGACCGGAGCTGGTGGAATACGCGCTCAAAAAAAAGCTCCTGGAATTTTAACGGAGGCTGGATTTCATGGAACAAGGAACGTTGCAAAGCGAAGCGCCCGCCATGCGCATCCTGGAAAACGAGCACCGCTATTTGACGCATCTGATGAACGAGTGGCACGCGATCGTGTTGGGGCTCCAGAATGACCGGTATACGCCTGAGCAAGCCAAGGGTGAGTTAGTCCGTTTACGTAAGCTGCTGAACGATTTCAAAGCGCCTCTGCGCAAACATTTTCAGAAGGAAGAGGCCTATTTTTTTCCAAGGTTGGGACAACATATTGGATATGAGCAAGGTCCGATCGTTTCGATCGAAAATGAGCATGAAGAAGTCTTCGCCTACATCGATCATTTCCTTCATTATTCCGACGGTGAGTTCACGCTTGAGCAAATGAAGGCTCTTTCGCGGGATGCGGGCGAAGCCTTTGAAATCTTGACCGTCCATTTCGTTAAGGAAGAAACGGTGCTGTTTCCGATGACCGCACAGGTCATGCGCACAGCCGAACAAGCGCAGTTGTATAGGGAAATGTATAACTTAATTGTTGAATAGTCCCTATATAAAAATGAGCAGCCCATAAACATCGATTGATGATTATGGGCTTTTTCGTGTCGAAATGGTTACATAAGGGAGTTTCTTGGGCGGATCAGGGGAAATCCCTATTCAGGCGTGTGGAACTTATACGCTAAGATACGGGTGGGGAATCTGATTATGGTTCATTCAGTAATATGGGAAAGGTGATCTATGTGATAAGAAAAGTTCAATTACCACTGCAAACGTTAAATCTCATCGTCGGTTTTGCCGTATGGGTGATCATCTCTTCGCTCGTGTCGTTTATGGGCGATGACATCAACATCCCGCCCGACAAGGTGGCGATTATCACGGCCATTCCGGTCGTGCTCGGTTCGGTACTTCGAATACCCATCGGTTATTACACGAACATCTTTGGGGCCCGGATCGTCTTTTTGATCAGCTTCATTTTATTGCTGTTTCCGGTGTATTACATCAGCGAAGCGAAGTCATACGTGGATCTGATCATTGGCGGATTGTTCCTCGGGATCGGCGGCGCCGTATTTTCCGTCGGCGTCACGTCGATTCCGAAATACTACCCTAAAGAACGCCATGGCCTGGTGAACGGCATATACGGATTAGGGAATTTGGGGACGGCCGTCACCTCTTTTTCGGCGCCCGTTATCGCTACGCAAATCGGCTGGACGATGACCGTAAAGCTGTATCTGGTTGTGCTGCTGGTGTTTGCGGCTCTGAATTTTCTCCTGGGCGACCGTAAGGAAGTCAAAGTGAAAACGTCGTTAAAGGAACAAATCAAAGGCGTGTACAAAAATGAAAAGCTGTGGCTGTTTTCGCTGCTCTATTTTATTACGTTTGGCTCGTTTGTCGCTTTTACCGTGTATTTGCCCAATTTCCTCGTCACGAACTTTGGCCTCGACAAAGTTGACGCAGGGATGCGGACGGCCGGCTTCATCGCGCTCGCTACGTTCATGCGCCCGATTGGCGGCTGGCTGGCGGACCGCTTTAACGCGCTGTATCTGCTGGTCGGCGTCTTTACGGCCTTTACGTTGGCCGCGATCGTGTTGGCCTTCTCGCCGACGTTTACCTTATATACGGTCGGTTGCCTCGTTATCGCGATCGCCGCGGGGTGCGGGAATGGAGTGATCTTTAAGCTGGTGCCGCAATATTTCAACAAGCAGGCCGGCATCGTCAACGGGATCGTCTCGATGATGGGCGGACTTGGCGGATTTTTCCCGCCTCTGCTGTTGTCTTACATCCATTCCGTAACCGGACAGTATTCGATTGGATTTATGCTGTTGTCGCAGGTGGCGCTGGCCAGTGTGATCCTCGTTCTCTGGATGCTCTACCATGACAAGGCGGGTTCGGCGGCAGAAACGTCCAGTATCAGCAATTAAAGACAGCCGATTTTTAGGAGAACAGCCTTGGCCGATCGTCAACGATCGGGCCAAGGCTGTATGTTTTGCGCGGCATTTAAATCACGTAAAAACATTCCTTTGCCTGCGTTTGCTTAACGCCAAATTCGAAGGTATCCTGGCGCAGTCCCCTCCGCATTGTCTCGAGCGACAAAATATCGGCCGGAGGGATATTTCCCAGGTGCACATCCGAGCCGAATTTTCGCAGCAGCAGCACTTGTTGATGCTTCAGCGGGGCCTCCCACATTAGCCTGCGGGAATCAGGCACAAATTCGAGAATATTGTCGACAATTTCCATGCGGCAATCGCCATTATCATCGAAAATGCCGACGCCGCATCCCGACTCGCGAGCCTCCACGGTCATCAACTCGGCGCCGGCCTCCAGATCGGCCTCCTGGGTCTCCGCTAGATGTGTGGCATCGATGAGCGACCCGGTCAACTTTTTGCCGAATTCCGTAACGACACGGAGTCCGTGTTTTTTGCCTTCATGAATCAGTTCGGTGCGTTTTTTGCGCGGAAGCTCGATCGTTCCGTCGGATACTTCAATCCCGTTGAAGCCAAGGCTGCAGACCGCGTCAAAGAAAGCCGGAACGGCATCTTGCTGAACGGCCGTTTCCAGCAGCGTGCCGCCGGGCATCACCATCAGGCCGTGCCGTTTGGCCAAATTGATCTTGTATAGCAGCAGCTCCGTGCTGTACAGCGGGGTCGTGCCAAAGCCGAATTTAACGCAATCGACATAGGGAGAACCCAGCTCGACAAAATCCGCAAACGCATTTCTGCCCAATCCTTTATCGATGATCATCGTGAGGCCGCGGCTCATTGCCTCCAACGGTTGACGGTTGCCCTCGCCCGGGGCTTGACGGCGCAGTCCGCTCGGGTCGCTCAGCTCGGGGGGCCAAACTGCACGCAACGTACTATTCATCTTGCAATCTCCTCATTTCTTTAAACTTATCTGTGATCCAATGTCTTAGGCATATTATGCGTTTGCCCCCCGGCAGGTGCCCATCTTTTGACAAAAGCGAATAGCGGATTCAGCTGACTTTGCGCGGCGGCCGGATCAGGAAAAAGACCAGCCCTAGCGTAATCAACGATAAGACCGAGACGGAAATAAACACCAGATAATCCGACTTGTCCATCATCCAGCCGAATAACGGCGGCCCAAGGGCGACTCCTAAAAAACGCAGGCTGTTGTACAGGGAAGTGATCATTCCCCGTTCGCTTTTTTGCACCGCCCCGGTAATGATCGTGTTTAGACAGGGCAGAAGCATGCCTGTACCGATGCTGCTGACCGTAAGCAGGCCGATAAATAAGTAAATGTTTTTGAAGAAAAAAATCGTGGCCCCGAGCGCCAGCGTCATCAAAAGCAGCCCGATATTCATGAGCCAGCGCATCAGCGTGCCTTTTTTCTTGATCAAACTCCCGGTCGTATAGGAGGTAATGACCATGCCAAGCAGGGGAATGGCCAAAATCAAGCCTTTGACGACTCCGTCTATGTTGTAAGGCGGATCTTCCAAAATGTTGGACAAATAAAACAGTACGCCGAACAAAATGAACAGTCCCAAAGAACCGGCAAAAAAACAGGTGATCAACCAACTGCCTTTTTTGCTGAAAACTTCCCCAATTTTGTGAATGTATTTCCCCAGCGCCTGCTTCTGCTCATGTTTTGGTTCCTTAATCAAAAACAAGACAGCAAGCAAAGAAATGAGACAAAACACGGGGAACGCGAAAAAAGAAGCGTACCAGACGATTAACACGAGCAGGGAGCCGATGATCGGACTAAGCACTTTCCCCGACCCGTTGGCGGCCTCAACCAGGCCCAAGGCTTTACTCTCCATGCCGCCTTTATAAAGATCGCCAACCAAGGCCATCGCGATGGGAGCGGTGCCGGCGGCCGCCATGCCTTGGATCGCTCTGGCCGCGATAATCACCCCATAGGAATCCCAAACCGCTCCGAAGCCGGCCAATACGCCCGCTCCGCCATAGACGATCAAAGCGGGGATGATGATCATTTTCCGCCCAAACTGGTCGGACAGATAACCGATCACCGGAATGAAGAGAGCGGCGGCCAGTGAGAAAATTGATATGACCAAGCTGCTTTGGAATTTGCTGATTCCAAGCTGCCGCTGCATTTCCGGAAGCACGGGCACGAGCATCGAATTGCCGAACACCTGCACGATCGGAATCGTGGCGATGGCGATAAATTCCCAAATGCGGCCTTTGGATTCGCTGCCGGACTGTTCCTTTGCCTCCTCCGCTTCTTTCGATTTGTGGTCCGGGGTGAGGCGTATATCGCTTTCGAACGAAATATTCAGCTTGCGTGATTTGGTCTTTTCCATGTGAATTAGCTCCTCAGATCGGCAAAATGTAAACACATAATTAACAAGTTCATTATTTGTTATTCTTACGGAAGGTATTCATCACGAGTCCGTTGCACCCTTTAAGCCGGGTTAGGCATAAGCTGATAATGCTCGGGAAGAAGGGAGGAACATGTTGAATATCGAAATCATGCAGGGGGGCGGCCGGACGCCCGCAGCTTCGGATATCAACGTGGTGATTGACGTCATACGGGCATTTACGGTCGCTCATCAGGCGTTCATTCATGGCATTAAAGGCATCTTTCTCGCGGCGACGCCGGAGGAAGCTTTTTGCTTGAAAAAGGAAACAGAGGGATGTCTGCTGGCGGGAGAGGAAAAGGGGCTGCTCATCGGCGGTTTTGATCTTGACAACTCCCCGGCGCGAATCGGGCGGGCCGAGCTTCAGGGGAAGTTTTTGGCCCAGAAAACGACCAATGGCGTTAAAGCGGCGCTGCACGCTCTGAATGCCCAGCTCGTTTTGGTTACGGGGTTTTCAAACGCCAGGACGACCGCAGAGTATATCAAAGCAAAATGGCTTAAATCCAACCCCGCCATCACAATCAACATCATCGCCTCGCATCCGACGGGGGACGATGACCTGGCCTGCGCGCAGTATATTTCCGGCATTCTTCGCGAAACCTTTGCTCCCTCGGCGGAAGAAACCAGATTAAGGATACTTCATTCCGAAGCGGCCCAAAAGTTTTATGATCCCGGCAGGCCGGAATTTTTGCCTGAGGACATGGCATTTTGCAGCGCGGAGCTGCGCTCGGATTTCGTGATGGCCGTAAACCGCCGAAATGGCATTCCTTTCGTGGAAAAAGTAATAGTTTGAATAAGGATAGAGAATAACGAATTTTCGGGGAGATCCGGTTCCGTCGTTATTCTCTTTTGTTTTTTTCATTCGTTCGTTATTCCGGTTTTTTGACGAGCAATGGCGGAGGGACAAGCCATCCCTTTTCTTTGTTTAAACGAAGAATTCGCAAGCCAAATCCGGTTTTGGCGGTGTGATATTTGGCAAATAACGCGCCGATGTCCTCCCGGATAGACATGCCCATCGCCGCACTGCATCCCGCCAATCCTGCCGCAATATCCACGGCGAGCTTCGCGCCGATTTCCGGATCAGCAAACCGGGCCCCGGCCGGTATATCTTCCAGCTTGGCTTCCGGGCGTTCCGGCAGCATGGGAGGCGGTGTAATCCCAACCTCGCTAAGCAGCTTGTCGAACTCTTTGATTTCGAGTTTAGCCTGGTCGATCAGATCGCCAAGCAATTCCTTCAGCTCCTTATCGCCAGCATGGTAAGTAAACGCTTGATAGCACGACAGTGCCATCTTCGCTCCCATCGAGCTTTCCCAAAGCGTAAATATTTCCCCGTAATGCATCGGTTCATTTTTCGGATTTCCATCCAACACGCCCATTGTTTTATCCCCTTAAATTTATTTTTTGGTTGACCAGGACTATTATGCCCAATTGCGCGAAATATTTTTGGATCGAAGGCACTTTTTGTTTGCTTCATGTGTTATAAAGCATAGAAAACCAGGGAGGTGAACGAAACGTTACAGGAACATAAACCGCCGGAAAACTTCCGGGATCCCGGGCAAATTGAAAAAATTGTCCAGCGGATTCAGCAGCCTATTTTTCGCTATTGCTGCCGTCTGCTCGGAAACCGCCAGGACGCCGAGGATGCCGTACAGGATGTTTTGTTCAAGGCGTATCAGTCTATAGGGCGGTACAGGCCCACGGCCAGCTTCTCGTCTTGGTTATACAGAATCGCGTGCAACCATTGTCTGAATCTCTTACGCAGACGCCGGATGCAGAGCCGTTTGATGCGCATTTTCAAACCGGAGGCCACTACCGAGAACCCGGAACAAAAGATAGAGGAGAGCTTGTACAGCGAATCCTTGCAAGCGGCGCTTATGAAGTTAACGCTGGAGGAGCGGAGTATGCTGGTGCTGCGGGTTTTTGAACAGCTTAGCTATCAGGAGATGAGCGAAATCCTGCAGGCTAGTCCCAATGCCCTGAACAAACGCATGAAGAAGACGATGAACAAAATGAAGGCCTACATGGAGAAAAAGGAGGAGATGGAATGCAATACGGAATCGGTAATGAGTACGAAAATATAATTCAAGAGGCTGTGCCCGCCAAAAAGTTGCCGGAAATTGAGGTAACGGAACAGGTGATGCGCCGCATTCGCGAGTCCGAATGGAAAGCGCCGAACAACCGTAGTCGCTGGTTTAGCCGCACCGGAGCTTTTACGGCCGCGTTAACGCTGCTGTTCATCTCCTTAACGGCTTATGCCGCTTCCGAATGGATTCAAATCCGCAATGCGGCAGGAGAGATTAAAGTACAATATGCCGCTCCGGATCTTACAAGGGAGCAGGGTTACTATGACAAATTTGAGCATAAAGCGCTGAAACTTGCCAAACCGGGCGAATTGATTGCTTATTATGTGAAAAGCGACAAGGCCGCGGATGATCCTAGCGCCAAGGAAAAGCTGCAGTTTGCTTACAAGGAGCGCCGGATCACCGACTACGATGCTTTTTTGGCGGAAATGAAAAGGACGGGTTCGCCGGTGCTACCTGAAACGGTAGCGGGATATCCTTTTGAATACGGCACAGTGAGTGCGAATATTCCTACCGATGCTGAAATAAAGAACTCTGAGGTATATGCGCAAACACTGAAGGAACTGAAAGCTAAAGTTGAAACATCAAGCGGGACCGGCTTTGCCGCAAAAGTGATTCCGTGGTCGGAGGCTGGTGCCGTGCAGGGGAAATATACGCTAGATACCGCTCATATTGAAATCAGCGCCGTAATGCTTCGCGGCGGAAAGCTTACCCAGGAGCAGGAAGACAAGGCAGAGCTGATTTCGGTAGAAGGCAGGAACTTTGTTTATAACGACGTGAAAAAAGAGAATAGAAGTTATCATTACCTTACATGGTACAACGAACAGCAGGATGCTTATTATCTCTTATCCACTTTCGGCGGGCACGCGCTAACCAAGGAACAGCTCGTGAAGTTGGCCGGGGAATTATTCCGGGGCGGGCTTTGAAAAAATTCAAATGGGGGAGCTGGCAGGTGGTCGTTTTTAAAAAGCCGGCTGCTGGGGCGACGATGAACCGTCGGCCTTCAAAATAGCGGTACTTTATGTACTTATTATCCGGAGCCAGGCATGTTCCCACTCATTAGCGCCATTTTTTGTACTTATTTTTCGCTGGGGTTTCCCAGGTCAACTCCAACTAATCCGTCTTGCAACACGATAACGCGCACCGACAGAAGCGCGCGTTATGGCCCTTGCAACGCCAACCGTTACCGGTGCTGCGCATATACGTTCGCTTTGCTCGCCTGGCGAATCAACTGGACTTCCTCGGCAGACAGTGCCGGAACGTCAGCGGCGGCGATGTTTTGAAGCAATTGCTCCCTGGAGCTGGCGCCGGGAATCACGACGGCCACCGCGGGGTGGGCTAGGGAATAGCGGATCGCCAGTTGCGTCAGGCTGCGCCCTTCGGTCTCCAGCTCCTGAAGCTGTTTGCGCAGCGCGTTCAGCTCTTCCGGCGCATAATCGAGAACGCCTTTGACGGGCTCCCTCCCGGCGGCGAGTGCGCCGCTGGCCAGCGGACCGCGGGCAATGACGCTGATTCCCTTTTCCTGGAGCAATGGAAGCACGGCTTCCTCGGCCCGCCGGTCTATGATGCTGTATTGATTCATGACGCTGACGATGGATGAACGGGCAGCATATTCACGGATTACGTTGGGGCGAATGGAGGAAATGCCGTACTCCCGAATGGCACCTTCGCGCTTCAATTGCTCAAACGCTTCAATCGTCTCATCGAGCGGATCTTCGATGGTTCCTCCGTGAAGCTGGTATAAGTCGATATAATCCGTGCCGAGTCTGCGCAAGCTTTCCTTTACGGCTGACAAAATATAGGTTTTGGAAGGGTCCCACACCCAGCCATCTTGGCCGGGAATTCTCCGGTTACCTACTTTGGTCGCTAACACGACCCGATCCCGGCGCCCCCGAATCGCCTTGCCGATGATCTCCTCGTTGCGGCCACTGTCGTACAAATCTGAGGTATCGAGAAAGTTGACACCCAGGTCCAGCGCCTCATGGATAAGCGGCACGGCTTTGGTTTCGTCCGTCCCCAAAGTCATGCAGCCCAGTCCGATTTCGCCGACAAGCAAATCGGATGCGCCCAAACGGTTCATTTTCATGTGATCCAGCTCCTTATTGGCGGTGCCGCCGTTTTTAGTGGATGTCGCGTTTTTTGAAGTTTCCTCCGCGCACTTCGGATACGTCGGAGACAACGACAAATGCGCTGTGATCGATGTCTTTAATGATGGAGAGCAGCTTGGTTTCTTCCATGCGGTTGATGACGCAATTCAAGATTTGAGTTTCTTCCTTTGAGTACCCGCCCCGGCCTGGGGTATAGGTAACACTTCGGCCCAAACGGGATTGAATCGCTTCCCCGAGCTCTTCCGATTTGCTGCTGATCACCTTGACCGACTTCGATTTCTCCAAACCGACCTGAATGATGTCGATGACATTTTTGGCGATATAATAGGTTAATGCCGAGTAGAGGGCGTTTTCCAGACCGTAAATAAAGCCCGCGCCGGTAAAAATAAAAGCGTTGATCACAAGGATAATGTCGCCGACGGAGAAGGGAATTTTGCGGGAAAGCAGCACCGCGAGCACTTCCGATCCATCCATGGCGCCCCCGCTGCGGAGCACGATCCCGATTCCGACGCCGATCAGCAGCCCTCCAGCCAGGACGACAAGCAAAGGATCTTTAGGTCCCAAAATTGGTTTAATATGATGCATAAGCACAGTGGAAACCGACAGCGCCGCAATGCCGATACTGCTCATTATCGCGAATGTTTTTCCGACCTGCTTGTAACCGAGGTAGACGAACGGAATATTTAAAACAAACAGCAAAATGCCGAGGGAAATGCCGAACAGGTCGGAGCCCATGATGCTCAAGCCGGTAACGCCGCCGTCAATGACATCGTTGGGGATCAGTACGGCTTCCAGGCCGTATCCGGTAATCACTGCCCCAATGATAATCATGATGACTCTGCGAATCCATTCGAATATTTTATTTTTTTTCATACGATTGCTCCTTAGAAGTTTGATATATTCATTATAGCATCATTCATGGGGTTAACCAATTCGCTAAAATTTAAAATGAACATCATGTTCAATCTGCAAACGTATCTATCAATGAAAATTGACATGCTTTGCATAACCGGTTTCTTTTGTTAAAATTTACTTGACATATTGTTAACCTGTGTAGTAGTTTTTGGTTGACAATTGAGCGATAGTGTTAATATCCGAAGGGATGGGATGACAAGATGAAAACGGATGGACTATGGGATGCTTACGTTACAAAGGCGCTTCATGGGGATTGCATTACGGTGGAAGAAGGGCTGGCCGTGCTTCAGGCGGAGGATGATGACTTGCTCCCCCTGATGGAAGCGGCTTTTCAAATCAGAAAATATTATTTCGGCAAAAAAGTAAAGCTGAATATGATCATTAACGCCAAAAGCGGGCTTTGCCCGGAGGACTGCGGTTATTGCTCGCAATCGCTCGTCTCGGCGGCCCCGGTCACCAAATACACGCTGCTGGATAAAGAGACGCTGCTGGCCGGCGCGCGCGAAGCGATGCAGCGCCAAGCAGGAACCTACTGCATCGTGGCGTCCGGCAGAGGGCCGACGGACAAGGAGCTGGAGCAGGTCGCGGAGGCAGTGAAAGAAATCCGGGAGACCATGCCGCTCAAAATATGCGCCTGCCTTGGCCTGCTGAAAGCGGATCAGGCCAGGCGCTTGTCGGAAGCGGGAGTTCACCGCTATAACCATAATTTGAATACGAGCAGGACAAATTATCCCTCCATCACAACCACTCATACCTATGATCAGCGCCTCGAAACGGTGGATATTGCCAAGGCCCACGGCTTGTCCCCTTGCTCCGGCGTAATCATCGGGATGGGGGAGTCGGACCGGGAAATCGTGGAGATGGCGTTTGCGCTGCGCGAACTGGACGCCGATTCGATTCCGGTCAATTTTCTGAACGCCATCCCGGGAACGCCGCTGGAGCGGGCCGGACGGACACCGGCTCTCAAGGCTCTGAAAACGCTAGCTCTGTTCCGCTTTATTTGTCCGTCCAAAGAAATCCGCGTGGCCGGCGGCCGCGAAACGAGCCTCCGCTCGCTTCAGCCTTTGTCCTTGTACGCGGCCAATTCGCTGTTCGTCGGCGACTACTTGACGACCGCAGGGCAGGACGTTGCTCTCGATCACCGCATGATTGAGGATCTGGGCTTCGAGATTGAACTCACCGCGGTTTAGACGTTAGGAGGATATAGCGCGGCTGTCCGTTTTCCATTACACTAAAAAAGAAAACGAAACGAACAAATGTGGTGATAGGCTTGTTTAACATTATGCTGATCGAAGATGATCGGACGCTTTTTCAGGAAATTAAAGCGCGGCTGGAGCAGTGGTCCTACGGGGTATATGGGGTTAGGGACTTCGGGGACGTGCTGCAGGAGTTTACGTCGATCCGTCCCGATCTGGTCGTGATCGATATTCAATTGCCGAAATATGACGGGTTCCACTGGTGCCGGATGATCCGGGCGCACTCTAAAGTACCGATTATTTTTCTGTCCTCGCGCGACCATCCTGCCGATATGGTGATGTCCATGCAGCTGGGGGCGGACGATTTTATCCAGAAACCGTTTCATTTCGAAGTGCTGATCGCCAAAATCCAGGCGACGCTGCGGCGCGTGTACGACTACAATACGGAGCGGGTGGAGCTGCGGACGTGGCGCGGGGCCGCGGTTGAGTACGTGCGGAATACGATCAGGACTGAGCAGGGAGCGATCGAGCTGACGAAAAACGAAATGCTCATTTTAAAAATGCTGATCGAACGCAAAAATCAGATTGTCAGCCGGGAAGAGCTGATCCGGAGTTTGTGGGACAACGAGCACTTCGTCAGCGACAACACCTTGACGGTCAACGTGAACCGGCTGCGCAAAAAGCTGGAAGAAATCGGGCTGGGCGCTTATATCGAAACCAAGGTGGGACAAGGGTATATGGCGACGGAAGCGGCGGATTTGCTATGATTTGGAAATTTTTCAAGGAACGGTTGAGCTGGATTTTGCTGATTCTCGGTTTACAGGTGCTGCTGGTATTCGTCGCGATGATTGACAAGTCGATTCCGCTCATGCCGATCCTTTACATCGTATTTTTGTCGATGCTTTTGTTCGCTGTTTTTCTCTTTATACGTTATCCGAAAGAAACGAGGTTTTACAAGAGCCTTGCGGCCTGGGATGAGACGTACGATTTGTCCGCGATCGCCCGTCCCGACAGCCCGTTTGAAACGATTACGATGGACATGCTCAGCGAACAGACGGACAAATACCGGGAGGAAGCTTCAATCCATGTGGCTCGGCTGGAAGAGGAAAAAGACGAGCTGATGTCCTGGATTCATGAAGTCAAAACACCGCTTACCGCCATGCAGCTTATGATCGATCGGCTGGAGGAAGGAACGCTGAAGTCGCAGCTGAGTTATGAATGGCTGCGCATCCACCTGCTGTTGGATCGCCAGCTGTATCAGAAGCGGATCGCTTTTATCGAAAATGACCGGTATATCGAGAGGACGGCGCTTGAGCCAATCTTGTATAAGGAGATCAAGGATTTGCAAGCCTGGTGCCTGCAAAAAGGCATCGGTTTTGACGTGTCGCTAACGGTCAAGGAAGTGCTGACGGACGGCAAATGGCTCGGCTTCATCCTCCGGCAGCTGTTGAGCAATGCCGTAAAATACAGCGAGGCTTCCGATATCGCCATCGAAAGCGGAATGGAGGCCGGGCAAACCTGGCTGCGGATTCGCGATTTCGGCCGGGGTATTGATCCGAAGGATATGCCGCGCATCTTCGAGAAGGGTTTCACGTCGACAGCGGCGCATCAGGACAATGCGGCTACGGGAATGGGATTGTATTTGGCGAAAAAGGTGGCGGACTCGCTGTCCATCCGCATCGTGGCGGAATCAAGGCTGGGCGAGGGGAGCGTTTTTACGCTGTATTTTCCGCAAAGCAATGATTTCGTAAGTACACTGGGCATGTGACAACATTGTCACATGCCCAGTGTGTTTTGTTCGGCGAATCGCAGGACAGGGTAGGAGGCGATTGGATAAGATAGAGACAGAACCAAAGGAGTGATGGAAAGTGGTTATATTGGAAGCCAGCAAAGTTCATAAAAGCTACGGCAACAAATTCAATAAACAGGAGGTGCTGAAGGGGATCGACCTCAGCGTGGAAAAAGGCGAATTCGTCAGCATTATGGGGGCGTCCGGCTCCGGGAAAACAACCTTGCTGAACGTGCTCTCTTCTATCGACAAGGTCAGCCTCGGCAGCATCAAAATCGAAGGCAAGGAATTTACCGGCATGAAGGAAAAGGAACTGGCCGAGTTCCGAAAAGCGCATCTGGGGTTTATTTTTCAGGAATACAATCTGCTGGATACGCTGACGGTCAAGGAGAATGTGCTGCTGCCCTTGTCGATCAAAAAAGTGTCCCGGAAAGACGCGGATCATAAATTTCGCACAATCGCCACCGAGCTGGGGATTTACGAGCTGAAAGACAAATACCCGAACGAAATCTCCGGGGGGCAAAAGCAGCGGACGAGCGCCGCGCGAGCGTTTATCCATGATCCAAGCATTATTTTTGCCGATGAGCCAACCGGTGCGCTTGATTCGAAGTCGGCCTCCGATTTGCTGGGCAAGCTCAGCGAACTCAACCGGAAAATCGAAGCTACGATCATCATGGTCACCCATGATCCGGTGGCGGCCAGCTACTGCAGCCGGGTCGTGTTCATTAAGGACGGTCAAAACTACTCGCAGCTGGTGAAGGGTGAAGAATCGAGGCAGGCCTTTTTCAACGACATTATCAAGGCTCAAGGCGTATTGGGCGGTGTCCAGGGATGAGCTTAAACCAGTTGATATACCGCAATTTGAAGAAAAACATCAAAAACTATTATCTGTACGTATTCGCTCTTATTTTTAGCGTCGCTTTGTATTTCGCGTTTGTGACCCTGCAGTACGATCCGGCGCTCGATGAAATGAAGGGCTCCGTCAAAGGCGCCGCGGGGCTTGCCGCCGCCTCGGTGCTGCTCGTGGCAATCGTGGCGATTTTTTTGCTGTATGCCAACACGATATTTATCAAGCGCCGGGGGAAAGAAATCGGGCTGTTTCAATTAATCGGGTTAACGAAGGGGAAAATCTTCCGCATTTTGAGCAGCGAAAACCTGATCCTGTATTTCGGTTCCATGCTGATCGGCATTTTCGTCGGCTTTTCCTGCTCCAGGCTGCTGCTGATGATCTTGTTTAGAGTGATCGGTTTGGATGCGCAGGCAAAGCTCAACTTTTCACCGCAGGCGCTGCTGCAAACCGTAATCGTCTTCGCGGCGGTTTATTTGCTGATCATGCTTATGAACTATACGTTCATTAAACGGCAGAGTATCCTGTCTCTTTTCCGGGTTGTGTCTTCAACGGAGGATAAGTACCGGAAAATGCGCTTCACTGAAGTCATCATCGGTTTGCTCGGAATCGGGCTAATCCTCTATGGATATCAGATGTCGACCCGATTGTTCAGCGGCGCCTTCAACGATGCGGGTACGCTGTTTATGGCGATGATCCTGATTTTGGGTTCCGTCATTATCGGGACGTATTTATTCTATAAAGGGTCGGTCAGCGTCATATTCAATCTGGTGCGCAAAGCGAAGGGCGGATATTTGTCGCTCAACGAGGTGCTCTCGCTTTCTTCGATCATGTTCCGGATGAAATCCAACGCTCTGCTGCTGACGATCATCACAACTCTGTCGGCGCTGGCGATCGGCCTTCTGTCGCTCAGTTACATCGCGTATTATTCCGCGCAGACAACGGCCGAGCAATCCGTACCGAATCACTTTTCCCTGCTGGGTGCCAAGGATGTCGCCGCGTTTGAGCAGACGCTCCGGCAGGAGAACATCGAGTATAAGGAAACCAAACGCGAGGTTCTTGAGATAGACGCTGACGTCTCCCAAATCATCGGCGTTAGCAATGAAGGCAAAAGCGGCGGGATCATGACGCTATCGGTCGTCAGCGACCAAACGGTGAACGGCGTGGACGTCGGCACTGGAGAAGCCCTCTTTACCGGTTCGACCGATGCGATGCAGCAGTTTATGGCGATCCGGTCGACGGGTGAATTGACGCTCAAAGGACAAACTAAGAAGGTTCAATTAAAGCTGACCGGGATGAATAAAGATACGGTGATCTCGAGCTATTTTTCGTATGGGGTGCCTACGGTCATTGTGGATCAGACGGTGTTTGAGCAGATGGCGAAGGATTTGGATCCGGATCTCCAAAGGGAATACCCTGTATATTATGGGATCGATATCGTTGACCCCGAGCGGCTGAACCAGGCTAACGAGCTATATATGCGGAGCTTTGGGGATGAATTCGGCGAGATGTCCCAGCCGCAGTTTATTGCCGAACAAAAAGGCACCATGGGTCTGATCATGTTCATCGTAGGCTTTCTCGGGTTGACCTTCCTGATCACTTCGGGCTGCATCTTGTATTTCAAGCAAATGGGCGAAGGGGAGGAGGAGAAACCGAGCTACACGATATTAAGGAAACTCGGGTTTACGCAGGGGAACCTGCTTCGCGGCATTCAAATCAAGCAGTTGTTCAGCTTCGGCATTCCGCTGGCCGTAGGCTTGTCGCACAGTTATTTTGCCGTGAAATCCGGCTGGTTTCTCTTTGGCACCGAGCTATGGACGCCGATGGTCCTGGTGATGCTGCTGTACACGGGTTTGTATTCCGTCTTTGGACTACTGTCCGTTATGTTCTATAAACGGGTTATTAAAGAATCGCTGTAACTCCTAAACTCCGGTCCGGTAAGGACCGGTTTTTTTGTACATTCAGGTCCGTGGACGCTTATACCGACTGAGGGATCTATTGTCGTGGTTGACGATTGTTTGATTTGCGGATATTATGGATATATGGAATCTTTAATATCGATTTAATTTATAGGGGGAACTCATCATGACAACTTTGCTGGATGTAGGCATTATCGGAGGCGGCCCGGCCGGTTTAAACGCAGCTTTGGTTTTGGGTAGAGCGAGAAAAAGCGTAGTGGTGATTGACGAAGGACGTCCGCGCAACCGGGTGACGGGCGAGTCCCACGGCTTTTTGACCCGTGACGGCATCAAACCGGCCGAATTCCGGCGCATCGCCAAAGAACAGATCCAAGCCTATCCTACGGTTCGCTTTGTAGAGGATACCGCAGTGACGGCGGCGGGGGAGGATGGACATTTTCAAATTACTACTGCACGGGGGGAGACGCTCCATACGAAAAAGCTGCTTATTGCCGCAGGAATGAAGGATGCGCCGTTGGACATCCGGGGCCTTGCCGACGTATACGGGAAAAGCGCGTTTGTATGCCCCTATTGCGACGGCTGGGAATTGCGGGACCGGCCGCTTGTCGTGATCGTTCCGAGAGATCATGTGTTGCATATGGCTAAAATGATCTCGGGCTGGACCGCGCAATTTACAGTGTGTACCCATGGTCAAGGGGAATGGACGGAGGGGCACCGCGGGGAGCTTGAGCGCCGCCATGTTCCTGTCTTCGATTTGCCGATCGATTATATCGAGTCCCAAGACGGCGCGGTCCGGCAGGTTGTATTGCAGGACGGCACGGCCGTTCCTTGCACCGGGATCTTTTTTGCGCCGAAGCTGGTGCCGGGATCCGACTTGACCCAAATGTTAGGCTGCGATATGACGGAAGGCGGGGCTATGGTCGTCGACGATCTCGGCAAAACGAACGTACCGGGGATTTACGGCGCCGGCGATGCGGCTTCCGCCAAGTATCAGGTGATTGCAGCCGCCGCGGCGGGAGCCTTGGCCGGCATGGCCATCAATAACGAGCTCCAGGAAGAAGCCTGGAATCGTAGGGAGGAGGGGGACGTGGGGCAGGCTAACGGACTGAAATAACCTTATTTAGTCGAAATCAAGCGTTTAGGAGTGTTAACGGACCCTATCGACCTTATTTGGCATTTTCAGGCATATTTTTGGCTGTTTTCGGGCAAATAAGGTCTTTCCGGTCCGTTAAAAAATAAAACGCCGACTTTTTCGGCAAATAAGGGCTCTCCAGTCCCTTAGCAAGCCCAGGGATGAAGTCCCACGTTCTCATGGTCGGCCGTCAAGCGCCGATTTTAAGTTGGTCATTTGTTTTCGGAGAAGCTTTTTCAACTCCTAAGAATCCCGCCCCAAAGGATCTGTCATCTGACGGCTTATATATACAAGCTGGCCAACAGGATTCCTAGGCTTTCTTCGAAAATTTCGTCATATTGCGCCAGCGGCAGGGGATTGACCCCGCTGCCGAGCTCCACCGTAAACCCTGGCCTTCTCCAGTCTTGGATGAACCAGTCTTTGTAGCCGGCATAGCTTTCGATATTCCGCACCGGTTCGTAACCGCTGACACGGGCAAACTCGTTTACGATCGTTTCAGCATAGGGTGGTTCCAGATTCTCGAACCCCCAATAAATGACCTCACCCTGGGTATGAAAAGCCAGTACGCGGGCAAAGTCGCTTTCCCTCGTTAGATCAGCCATCGCGATCGCTTCCGGCTCGGTCAGCGGGGCGGTTCCCCCATAATCCCGCGGTCCGCGCTCTTGCGGATTTCTGGCAGCTTCGCGCTCCCACAGCGCAGGAAACTGGTCGTTGAGGTCCACGCCGCGTATGTTCGCTTTCCAGCCCTGAAAATCTGTACTTCCGTTGTTGTAGGACAACACATCGCTACGGTATGGCTCCTGCTCCGGCAAGCCGTTTATGACCAAATCCACGCCGTCGGGGTTGACCATGGGAACAACGGACAACGTCGCCGCCTCGTAGTAAGGCCACATTTGAAGTCCCCTGATCCCGGTATTGTTGGTTAATGCGAGTGAATAATGATTCAGAAACTTGATCAGGACAGGCGTTGTAATCCATTCGTTGGCATGGAATGCCCCGTTGGCATGAACGCGTTTGTTTCCTTTGCCAATGCGCAGTTCGGGCAGCGGTTTGCCCATCACGGAATGGCCGATATTTCGGTAACCGAGAAATGGATACAGATCCATAAGCCGATTCAGATCGGAGCGAAGTGCGGCATAATTATATGGTTTTCTAACGTCCACCACAAACCAGGTGACTCTCTGCGGCAGCTGCACTCTCTGTCCGATCTCCAACCGGTTCGGATTGACCGACGGGTTCAGAAGAATCAGCATATCCAGCGAAATCCCCCGGTCCCTGGCCAGCTTCCAAAGCGAGTCGCCGGGTTTGATTTGATATTCGCTAACCAGAAACCCCGGAATATTCACTTCCTGGCCCACAGCAAGATTCGCGGCGTCCACTCCGGCGTTGGAATCCACGATCAACTGCAGCGGCAGGTTAAACAGCTGGCTGTAATACCACAGCGTATCCCCGGCGCGAACTTGAATTTTCAAAAGCCATCCCTCCTAGAGTACCCTCCCTATCAGCATATGGGGGAGACATAGGCTCCATGTCTGTTTGCAGCATAACGGAAAGGATCCGCCTATGGTCCTTGCCCTAGATAATCCGCCCGAGCATGGAATTTACGAAACCGGGGGAATCTATACAAAAAGGAGGAATAACTATGCCTAATGAGCGGATATCCATCGAAAAAGACGGGGACCCGCAAACCGTTTACGAGGATACGAGCCCGCATCAGCGAACAGGCTTTATGCCGGAGCAGCCCGACGTAACGGCCCTTCCTTCCAATGAGGAAAGTCTGGAGCGAATCGGAAACGACCAGGCACCGAAGTAACTTTACAAAAACAGCGACTAGTCCGGTCGCTGTTTTTTTATTTTCAATATAAACGGATGTGAACAAATGTTCCCCAGTTATGATATACTAAAATGGAAATTATCGTTTGTCCATGAGGATGGAGAGTTTGCCATGGAAAATCGTTCGCGTTCCATTGAATTTGCGGAAATCGATTTGTACGAAGAAGAGCCGGGACTTAATATACCGCCTAAAAAAGATACAGACCTGAGCCAACAGTCTGCGGCGTCCATTCCGTTCTACAGCCGCGAGCGCCATTTTGCCGAGGAGGCGCGGAAGCGGGGAAACGAGCTGGGCGAGCCGGCGCCTTTTGTGCCGTTTATGAGCTATTGGCCAACCTACGAACATATGATGGAGTCGCAGCAGAAATGGTATTTTTACTGGCGTTCCGAAGTGCGCGCCGGGCGTTATCCCGATACAGATTTATCATACATATTCGTATACGTTTATGAACTGATCAACGGCGTAGGGTGGTCGGACCCGCAGGAAGGGTACGAAGAACTTAACCGGATTTGGATCGCGTATGGCGGACGGTACCCGCAACTAACCGCCTATTTGAAAAATTGGCTCGCCGATTTTGCGTTTGTGCACGCGCTGGATGTTTCGTTACTGGAAATCATCACGCGCGGCGGCGGTTCGTATCCGGAAGCTTTGGTGGATATGGAGCTGCTGCGGCTTTTTCAAGAACAGCCCTCCCAAATTCCGCTGGACCTGCTGCTCGCGTTAAGCGATTACGATATGCGGCGCAGCAAATTTTATCAGGGGCCCGGCAAATCGGATCTGGAGTTGTGGGTCCCGCGGATTGTCGGGATGCTCGACGCCTTTTTGTGCAAAACCCAGGGGATCCGGCTGATCGACAAATTTCATCCCGGACGGGAGCGGACGACCGAGCGGTATCTGTTCCGCAGCGCGGTCTACGATGATTCGCTGTACGGGAGAACGGCGGCCCTCGTTTCGGTCCCGCTCAGCAGCCATCGCCCACTGCGAAAATACATTACGCAAACGATCCGCTATGCCGAAAACCAATTAAGGGAACTAAGAGGCTTTAGAGGACGCTTGAGGGGCATCGTGATGGATTCTGAGATGGGGCGCCTGATCGACCGTTACCTGAAAAAAGAGCTCGCTCCGCAGACGGTTTCACAGCCGCGGATCGAGATCGACGCGGAGAAGCTGGCGGCGCTGAAGCGGGATTCGGATTATGTGCGCGGCAGGCTGACGATCGAAGATGACGAAAGGGACGAACCGGCGCGGGAGGCGAGCTTGGACTTGGAAGCGGCTCTCCGCTCGGAGACCGGTCTGCCGACTTTAGAACCGTCTTCCGCGGAACCGGGACTTCCCGAATTGCCGCCATCCGAAAACGTCTCGCCTGAAATTGAGATTACAGATCCGTACGAAGGGAGTCCAGCGTATTGGGATATGCCGCAGTTGGACGAGGACTGGGCTTCGTTCGCTGGCCAGCTTGATTTGGCGCAGCTCAAAGCCTTGCTCGCCCTGAAGAGCCCTGCGCCCGCTAGCGCGCTTGCCGCTGTGGCCGAAGCTTACGGCAGTATGCCCGAGCTGATCCTGGATGAAATTAACCAACTGGCGATGGAAACGATCGGGGACCTGGTTGTTGACGGAGGACAGCTTGTCCCGGAATATATGGACTTTTTTGCGCATTTGAAAGGAGAATTCTCGTGAATGAAGTGAAAATCCCCAAGCGCCTCACTACGGCGCTGGTCAATTCGCTCACGGCCGGCGTGGTGCCGCGGGTGGGGCTAGAGCATATCGCGGTGGGCCGCCGGGCGGAAGTTGACGCCATTCTCAAAGACCTCGACAACATCGCCGAGGGCGGAGCGGCGTGCAAATTTATTACCGGGCGTTACGGCAGCGGAAAAAGCTTTTTGCTGCAGACGATCCGCAACTATGCGATGGACCGGGATTTCGTCGTGGCCGACGCGGATTTGTCGCCGGAGCGCAGACTGGTCGGGACGAAAGGGCAAGGCTTGGCCACCTACCGCGAACTGATGACCCATCTGTCTACCAAGACGCGCCCGGACGGTGGAGCGCTGGAAGCGATGCTGCAAAAATGGTTTGCCGCTCTGCAACAGGAGGCGCTGCGGGAGACGGGCCTAAAGCCAAGCGATCCCGCTATAAACGATGTGGTGGAGCGGATATTTGCGGTTACGGCCGAAATGCACAACTTGGTGCACGGGTTTGATTTCGCCAAAGTGCTGGCGGCCTATTGGAACGGCCATAAACTGGGCGACGACGACCGGAAGCAGGCGGCGCTCCGCTGGCTGCGGGGCGAGTACCCGACCAAAACGGAAGCGAAAAAGGAACTGCAGGTCGGCGTCATCATCGATGACGAAAATTGGTACGACTATGTTAAGCTGTGGTCGGAGTTTGCGGCGCGGATCGGGTACCGGGGTTTGCTGCTGTTTATCGATGAAGCCGTCAATTTATACAAGATTTCAAACAGCGTGTCCCGGCAAAGCAATTATGAAAAACTGTTGACGATGTTTAACGATACGATGCAGGGCAAGGCGGAGCATCTGGGCATTTTTGTCGGGGGAACGCCGCAATTTGTCGAAGACGAACGCAGGGGCCTGTTCAGCTATGAAGCGCTGCGCTCCCGGCTGATGGAAGGGCGCTACGCCGGGAAAGGCTTCGTGAATTACTCCGGGCCGATCCTGAAGCTGGAGATGCTGTCGCCCGAGGAAATTCTGCTGCTCCTGCAAAAGCTGGTAAACATCCATGCCCAGCATTTTGGCTATGCGCCGTTGGTCGCGCAGCAGGAGATCGTTTATTTTATGGAGGCCGCCGTCGGCCGCCTGGGCGCCGATCAACTGCTTACCCCGCGCGAAGTGATCCGCGATTTTATGGATTTGCTGCATACGCTGCGGCAAAATCCGGAAGCATCCTTCGAGCAGCTTGTCGGCGAGCACCGGGTAAAGCCGGCCGAAGCGGATCCGGACGAAGTCGACGGCTTTCTCGCGGAGTTTGAACTATGAGCGACAATCCTTTTTATCAACTGGCCCCATTTATTCAGGAATTTATTTATAAGCGGAAATGGGAGGCGCTGCGGGCCGTGCAAGTGGAGGCCTGCCGCATCTGCTTTGGGACAAGCCGCCATTTGCTGATTGCTTCGGGCACTGCTTCGGGAAAAACCGAGGCCGCGTTGTTTCCCGCGCTGACCGAGCTGCACAACCGGCCGGCCAGCTCCGTAGGCATCTTGTACATCGGCCCGCTGAAGGCGTTAATCAACGATCAGTTCGCCAGGCTCGAGGATTTGCTGCGCGAATCGCGCATCCCGGTTTGGCATTGGCACGGCGACGTGCCGCAAGCCGAAAAAACGAAGTTGGTCCGGAATCCTTCCGGGATACTGCAAATCACGCCCGAATCGCTTGAGGGGCTGCTGATGAACCGCCCCAACGCGATTCCCGCGTTGTTTAATGACTTGCGTTACATCATCATCGACGAGGTGCACGCTTTTATGGGGGTGGACCGGGGCATCCAGGTGCTGAGCCAAATTGTCCGCATCGAGCGGATGGCCGGCGCCAGACCAAGGCGGATCGGTTTGTCGGCGACATTAAGCGATTATGAATCGGCCAAGGCATGGTTGGGAGCAGGAAGCCGCGAGCCGGTCGAGGTCGTATCCTCGGCGGGAGGACGCAAGCTGCGGCTGCGGGTTGAGCATTTTTCGTTTCCCGATGCCCGTGACGAGCAGCAGGCCGAGCAGTTGCAGAACGCTCGGAAGGCATACTACGAGTACATTTACGACAGCACACATTTGAAGAAAGCGCTGATTTTCACCAACAGCCGTTCCGACGCCGAGCTCACGACGCTGGAAATGCGCCGGGTCGCGGCAAAACGCCATGAGCCGGACGTGTTTTACGTTCACCACGGGAGCATTTCGGCGATGCTCCGGGAAGAGGCGGAAAGCGCGCTGAAAAACGGCCCGGGACCGGCGGTGTCCGCGGCGACGCTGACGCTGGAGCTGGGGATCGACCTCGGGGAGCTTGAGCGGGTCGTGCAGCTTGGCGCTCCGTACAGCTCGTCCAGCTTCGTGCAGCGGCTGGGGCGGTCCGGCCGGCGCGGCGATGCGGCTTCCGAGATGCTGTTTGTCGTCCAAGAAGAAGAGGACGAGGATGCCCCGCTGCCGGCGCGCATGCCGTGGACGCTGCTGCGCGCGATCGCGGTAGTCGAGCTGTACGTCCGCGACAAGTGGATCGAGCCGCTAGACATCCGCAAGCTGCCAATCGGCACGATGTACCATCAAACGATGAGCATGTTGAAAAGCATGGGGGAAGCGGAGCCGGCCGAGCTGGCGCAAGCGGTGCTGACGCTTCCGTCGTTTCGCCGGGTGAGCCCGGAGCAGTATAAAATGTTCCTGAATTATCTCCTGCAAACCGATCATCTGCAGTGGACGGAAGAAAAGTCGCTGATCATCGGCCTGACCGGGGAGAAGATCGTAAACAACTTCCGCTTTTACGCCGTTTTTCAGGATGATGAAGAGCATGCGGTGTATAACGGCTCCGAGGAGATCGGCTCGATTACGACCGTTCCGCCGCCCGGATACTGCTTTACCCTGGCCGGGAAGCTGTGGAAGGTGACGGAGGTGGACGCAAAGCATAAGGCGGTTTACGTAAAACCGGCAATCGGCAAAGTGGATACGTTATGGCTTGGGGCAGGCGGAGATATTCACACGCAGGTCGTGAAAAAGATGCGGGAAGTGCTCGCCGGCTCCGTCATTTATCCGTATTTGTCCCCGCAAGCGGTAAACCGCTTGGAGCGGGCGCGGCGGCTGGCCAGGGAGACCGGGCTGGCCCGGCAAGTCGTCCTGCCGGCTGGCGGGGACTCCTTGTTCGTGCTGCCATGGGTCGGCAGTAAGGTGTTCCGTACCTTGGAGCGGCTGCTCAAGCACCATTTGTCGGAACGTCTCGCCTTATGCTCTGTCGTTCCGATGGAACCCTACTACATGATCGTCTCGGGTAAAAGCGATGCGCAAACGTTAATCGGGGAAATCGCAAGAGCTTGCCGGGACTGCCGTGAAGAGGACCTGCTGGCGCCGGAGGAAGCGCCTTACCTGGGGAAATACGACGAATTTGTCGCTCCGGAGCTGATCCGCCAGGCGTTTGCCGCCGACGGTCTCGATCTGCCAGGACTGTGGGCAGGACTCGCCGACCTGCCGGAAGAAGCGTAGAACGGACGCGTTGCGGTATGTCCGCTGGTAGCGTCTTATGTATCTGATTGGATATATCCAATAGAATTGGAAAATAAGTGGTAAATGAGACGGTCTAATTGGATAATTCCAATAGACGGGATTCGGCAAGGCGCAAAAAGGGTGATTTTAGCAAAATCTATTGGATTATTTCCAATGAAGGCTCAAATTTGCGTTCAATTTCCGCCAATCTATTGGATAATTTCCAGTGAGAGGTGGAGCGTGTAACTGAAGCACTGGCGTTTGGCTGACTATGCGAAGGGGATACCGTCATCGTTTGGCGGTATCTTTTTAAATTTGTCACTACACATTGACCAAATTTATTTCGTGACATAATATATGTCATAACAATTTGGGGAATTTACCTTTTACCACCGTTGCAACTAAACTGCGCATTCACCACCTTTTTCAGGAAGGAGCCGTGACTGCATGTGAAAACTACTCCTCCGGCAAAACCATCCGCCTCCGCAAACCAACCCACACGATGGACCTATGTCCGCAGCCAGCTCAAAAGAAACCTTCCATTATACGTCATCATTTTCCCGGCTTTTCTGTACTTTGTCGTTTGGCATTACTGGCCGATGTACGGCGTGCAAATCGCTTTTAAGGATTTCATGCCCGCGCTGGGGATCGGCGGCAGCCCGTGGGCCGGATTTGAGCATTTTGCACGGTTTTTCAACGCCTATTATTTCTGGAACATTTTGCGAAACACGCTGGGGATCAGCGTTTACGGCCTGCTCGTCAGCATTCCGGCTCCGATCATTCTCGCGCTCATGTTTAATGAGCTCCGCTCCAAACGTTTTCGCACCGTCGTGCAAACCATCTCCTACGCTCCGCATTTTATTTCCGTCGTTGTCGCCGTCGGCATCCTGTTTTTCTTCATTTCACCAACGAACGGTGTGATTAACTCGGTTATTGCATGGTTTGGCGGCTCCGGCGGCGATTTCCTGGCGGACCCGGGATCATTTTGGCATCTGTTCGTCTGGTCGGGATTGTGGCAGAGTATCGGCTGGTCGTCGCTCCTTTACACGGCCGCGATGTCCGGCATTCCGCCGGAGCAATATGAGGCGGCTTACATGGACGGCGCCGGCAAGCTGAGCAGAATGTGGCATGTGACCTTGCCGGGAATCATGCCGACGATTGTCATCCTGTCGATCCTCAGCATCGGCGGCATCATGAATGTCGGTTTCGAAAAAGTGCTGCTGATGCAAACCGATATGAACCTGCAAACCTCGGAAGTGATCTCCACCTACATGTACAAAAGCGGGATTTTAAACGCCCAGTACAGCTTTTCCGCAGCTGTCGGCCTGTTCAACAACGTCATCAATTTCATTCTGCTGATTTCCTTCAATGCGATCGCCAAACGGGCAGGGCAAACCAGTCTTTGGTAAGCCGAAGGGAGGAACGCACATGCATACCGCAATCTATCGGACAACGGGGGAAAAAGTGGCTGATGCGGTCATTTTCCTGTTCGTTTTGCTGCTGACGTTTCTGATATTGTATCCGCTTGCATTCGTGTTGTTTGCGTCGCTCTCGGACCCGCGGCAAATCTACGACAACCCGTTGCTGCTTTGGCCAAAAGGTTTTCAGGTGCAAAGCTATCTCACCATTTTTGAAAATAAGGATATCTGGCGCAGTTACGGCAACACGATTTTGTACACGACCGTCGGCACGGCGCTGAACGTGATCATGACGATCCTCGGCGCGTATCCGTTGTCAAGGCGGCGTTTTTTCGGCAAAAACATCTTTACGTTTCTGTTTACTTTCACCATGTTTTTCAGCGGCGGCCTGATCCCCAGTTATCTGGTCAATCAGTCGCTGGGCATCGTCAACACGATGTGGGTGCTCATTTTGCCGGGGGCGATTAGCGCGTATAACCTGATCATTATGCGGACTTTTTTTCAGACGCAAATTCCCGTCGAGCTCGAAGAAAGCGCCTATGTGGACGGCTGCAGCGATTACCGGATGCTGTACAAAATTGTCCTGCCGCTTTCGACGCCGATCGTCGCGGTGATGGTGCTGTTTTATGGCGTCGGCCATTGGAATTCGTATTTCGATGCGATGATTTATCTCTCGGACCGCTCCCTGTATCCGCTACAGCTGATCCTGCGCGAAATATTGATCCAAAACGATTTCCGGCAAATGGTCGCGATCGCCATCGATGATGGTTATGCGGACCGGATGGTGGTGCAGGAGGGGATTAAATACGCCGTCGTCGTCGTTTCCTCGCTGCCGCTGCTCATTTTGTATCCACTGCTTGCCAAATTTTTTGAAAAAGGAATTCTGGTCGGTGCCATTAAAGGTTAAAGAAAAAGGGGATGGAATGATGGAACGACGGCTCCGCTGGTTTATGATCGGTTTGCTGGCGCTGGGCTTAGTGATGGGAGGCTGCGGCTCCAAAGGGGGGACGCCCAAGGAAGAAGGAGAAACGGACGGACCGGTTACATTGAAATTTGCACGGGTTAGCTACAACGATGTCCGGCCGCCGTCGAAGGATTTGTGGATGTGGAAAAAATACGAGGAAAAAACCGGCGTCCATATCGAATGGGAGGAAATCCCGGGCGCCAGCTTGACCGAACGCAAAAACGTCATGCTCGGCTCCAATCAATTGCCCGATGCGTTTTACCAGATCGGCTTCAGCAACGATGAGCTGATCAGCTACGGCGGGCAGGGGATTTTTTTGCCGCTGGAGGACCTGATCGAGGAGCATGCGCCCAACTTGAAAAAGTTGTTTACCGACTACCCCGAGGTGAAAAAAGCGCTGACGATGCCGGACGGCCATATTTATTCGCTGCCCTATATCGACAGTGCGCTGACTTACCGCTCGATCCGGCTGTACATCAATCAAACCTGGCTGGACCGGCTGGGCCTTGAGACGCCGGCCACGACCGACGAGCTCAGGGAGGTGCTGCTGGCCTTTAAAGAACAAGACGCCAACGGCAACGGCGATCCGCATGACGAGATGGGCTGGGTGATGCCTTCCGGTTCTATCAACAGTATGTTCGAGCGCCAGTTGCTCGGCAGCTTCGGCATGGGGAACGGCGGCTTGAAGGCGGCGGAAAGATGGATATACAAAGACAAGGACGGCGAACTAAAGCTTGTCTTTAACGACCCGAAATACAAGCAAGTGCTGCAATATTTGCATCAGCTGTACCAAGACGGCACCTTGCCGCTCTTCAACTATTCCGAATACGAGTATGCCCAGTGGGTCACCGACGCTTCGGGTGACAAGGTCGGCGCTTTCTCCTGGGGAGACCCGGCCTATATCGGAACCACCGGCCCGAAAAATTTCATCGGGATCAACGTGCTCACCGGGCCGGGCGGGGACCGGGTGGTCAACTGGATGGACCCGATGACGCGCGGCACTTCCTCATTTACAATGACCAAGGCGAATAAGCATCCGGAGGAAACGATCGCTTGGGTCGATTATTTTTACGGGGAAGAAGGCTCGATGTTTGGTTTCTTCGGCAGCGAAGGGGAGACATATAATATGGTAGACGGGAAACCGGTATATATTGATGAAATTTTGCATTATCAAGGCGGGCAGCAGCTTGGCGCCTTCCAATACGTAGACAATGTCTACGGGGGTTATTACCCATACGTCGAACCACCGGCCGAGCTGCGTTCCGCCGCCAAAGGGAAAACGGTGGACGAGGACTTTAAGACAAATTCGGCAGAGCTGGAGAAGTACCTTCCCGAGGAAATTTGGCCGACCTTTGTGCCGACGCCGGAGGAAAGCAAAGAGCAAAGCGCGGTTTTGACCGACATCAACAAATACATTACGGAAATGCGCGTCAAATTCGTGACCGGCAAAGCCAATTTCGAGTCGGACTGGGACAATTACGTCAACACGCTGGACCGGATGGGCGCGCCAAAATATTTGGAAATCCAGAAAACGCAATACGAACGTTACAAAGTCGTGCAATAATTAAGCAAATGGGCCGTTCTCCCCATAAGGAGGACGGCCCATTTTTAGCTTACAGCGTGAAGGTTATTTTTTTAGGGGAAGGTCAAGTTCCACATCTTCCAGATATACTTTAATAGGCGACCCGTCGCTGTTTTGAACCAATTTTCCTTTGCTGTCCGTTTTAAAGGTATACGGTTTTACGACAATAGAAATTGGAACAGCCGCAAAGGATGTATATGTCATGTCGAAGTAGCGCTGCTTTTTGACGACGCCGTCATTAGCTTGCAGGATAGGAGATAAGGTATTCCCCTTACTATCCGCGAGATCAAATCCTAAATTTTGTAAATCCTTTACTTGCTTATGAGCGCCTTGTGCAGCCACCTCTAACCGGCTTGAATAAGGGGTTAATTCTACCCGTTTTACGGTATAGCTGAAATTTCCCGCTTTCTTAACCACCGCTTTGCTTAAAACTGTGTTTTGTGGCGCTTGTTTTTTGACGGGTAATTTAAAGGTAAAAGGATCCTTCACGCCTGAAATATAAGCTTTGACCGTAAGCTCGAACTGCTTGGGCAGATACAGGGTTCGCGGGCCCTTAACGGACAGGTCGTTGAAGGAGATCAACAAACTGTTGTCTTGCAACGCCGATCTTCCATACGACTGTAGATCCATCTTTTTGCCGTCGATATAAATATCAACGTATAGAAGAACCCCTTTTTTCTCGGCATTTGTTATATCGTCCAGCGTTGTTTCAAAGTCATCGCCTTCCCTTTGCAAAGCAAAGGAAACTCTTGCTCCATCAAAAAGATAGTCCGTCAACTTCAAGGTGACGCCATCTTTTGTCACTTTTTGATTTTGCACCTTTGTTAACCCTTGCTTGGCCGCTTTCTGCAAACCCGGATCTCTCTTAGCCCATTCAAAAAGACTTTGTGCAGCAGCGGACTCTTGTTTGGCCGCATCAGCCGTAGCCACCCCGGATAGGGCTGGCCCGCTTGCGGTTAAAAACGAAGCGATAAGCAGGCTCAAGGCGATTTTTCTGCTAAAAATTCTGCTGATCATGATTGTACTCCTCCTGATTTACTGATTGAGCGGGATCGTCATTTCCAAATCTTTATGGTACGTTTTTGTTTGTTTGTCAACCGCAGTCCAATCCGATTTTTTGACCGTATAGGTATACGGTTTGATCGTAATGGATTTGGGTGCCGTACTGAACGCGCTATACAGTTCGTCCTCATGATAGTGATTTTTTGGCGCTTCATAAGGGGACGGAACCCACGACTGTTGGATTGGATTTCCTTGTTCATCCACAATTTCGTAATACATTTTGCTGGCCGCATACTCGCCTGTCTGATTCTCGGTTACCGGTACTGTACCGTTGCTGTCAATGACCACTCTGGTGGAACCGGCAGTCAGATTGACCCGTTTAACCGTGTAACTGAAATCGCCTTTGCTCATTGTTTTTTCCGGATTGACGGAGAGGATCGGTTGAACCTTGGTGATTGGGATTTTAAGCACGAAAGGTTCTTCTACTTGGGTAACTTTTACCGCTAACGACAATTCAAACCGATCCGGAAGCGCCGCTTCTTCCAAGCCTTTTCTTATGTTATAAGTGAAGGTGTCCTGTTGCCCGGGAATTTCCCCGCTATCGCCATATAACCCCTTTACGAGTTTACCGTTAACGGTGACATCCAATAAACTGGATCGCCAATCAATATAACCCTTGACTTTCTCGCTTTGCTCAAGGTCGCGCCAAGGCATCATGACACCGTCCAGTTCCGCTCCTTCTCGGACCATACCCACACTCAAACGATTTCCATCATAATAGGCTTCCAGCACTTTCAGGGTGATACCATCGTGAGTCACACTTACATTAGGGAAGGTTACCAAGCCTTTATCGACTGCGGCCCCCAGGTCTCCTTCTGCGGTCTTAAATACACTGCCGATCAGCGGCAAATTTTCCAAAGCGGCCGCCATTGCCGGAGAAACAAAACCCGAGCCGATTACGGCTCCTCCCAATACAAAAGTTGCTGCCGCGGTAAGTCCAAGTTTTTTGACCATTTTCATTTTTGTAAAAGCTCCTTTATCATCTATTGAATGTTTCAATTCTTGGTCCATGATCATTTGATAGGTATTGTCCAATCTTAAACGCGTACTTTGGGGTAATTCATTGGGCTGCCGGGATTTTAATCTTGAAATTTCCTCATTAATATGTTCCATAGCTTATTTTTCCCTCCTTCTGATCTTTAAAGGACAGTAACAATTTTTGACGAGCACGATAGAGCCGGGTTTTTACCGCAGCAGGGGATGATTGCAAAATGCTGGCTATCTGATTGATATTCATATCCTGATAGTAGTGCAGAACAATCACAACCTTGAGGCTTTCCTCAAGACGATCAACCGCATCCCGTAAATCAACTGCGGAATAATCGTTGGGCTGCAAGCCGGCAAAGAGTGTTGGATCGCCGATAGCAACCGTTTTTTTGTTCTTCCCCAAAATATTAAAACATTCATTGATTAAGATTCGAAAAATCCATGTTTTAAAATAAGAGGGCTCCCGTAGAGTATGGATGGATTTAAAGGCTTTTAAGACAGCCTCTTGCATCGCATCATCGCAATCTTCCGGTTTTTTGACAATGGCCCAAGCGGTTTGATAAAGCGGCAGTTCCACTTGCTTCATTAATTGAACAAAGGCGGTGCGATCTCCGGCTTTTGCCAGCAGTATGCATTCCTCACTAAATTCCAAATCGTTTCACCTCTTTTCTCTTTCATTTCGTTTATTAGACCGGCCAACTGTCCGAAAGGTAACATACAGAAATTTATGGTTGTCAGGAAACATCCTTGGCAATGTCCCTAATGAATTATGCGTAAATTCTTTTTAAAAAGCAAAAACGAATGTAAAAAGGCGCTTTTCCCGATTTGATTGACGGAAAAAATATATAATGCTACAATTTTTTTATAAATTTACGTAAATTCATGGGTGGGGGTGTGAGAATTGGCGACAATTAAAGAGATTGCTAAGGAAGCTGGCGTGTCGATAGCCACGGTTTCCCATGTGATTAATAAAACGAGATACGTAAGTCCCGAGCTGGTGGAAAAAGTGGAAAGCGTCATCAAGCAATTGGGTTACGACAAAAAAATCGCGGTTGCCGGCAATAAGTTCAGAATCGGCAAAAAATCGGAGATCGCTTTGCTATTGCCGGGGTTGTCGGGGACGCTTTTTTCTCAACTGGCATCGGCGATTTCATCCTGTTTAACTGAGCGGGGTTATAGTTTAACGGTCTATTTCCATCATGACGACGTGACGCTGGAGAAGAACATCATCACCAACATTCTGAACAACAAGCGGATCGCGGGTCTGATCATCGTGCCGGCCAGCACGGAGGCGAAGCAGTTCCAGAAGCTTAAACAGCAGCAGATTCCGTTTATATTCCTGGACCGCAAGGTTGATCTCAAAGGCGTAGGCTCGGTGCAGGCGGACAGCAGGGAAGGGATTTCCAGAGGCTGCATCCATCTGCTGAAATCCGGACACGAGGAAATCGCCTTGATCATCGAAAAAGGGGATTTTTCCAGTGTCGAAGACCGGTTGGAAGGTTACCGCGAAGCGCTTCGTTCCTACAAAATCCCGTTTCGTGAAGAGCTATTGATCGAAGTGGAGCAAAACCGGCTGGAAGATTTCGAAAAAGGGATCAAAGAGGTGTGGGGCCAGCATAAAAATCCGACCTTTGTGGCCAGCGGCAACCGGATCACCTTAAATTTGCTGCGGGTGTTGAACAAACTGGGGCTGGAATGGCCGGCCGACGTTTCGGTGATCGGGTTCGGCGATGAGGAATGGTCGGAAATCATCAATCCGCCGCTGACGATGCTGAAGCAGGACACGAAGCAAATGGCTTTGGAAGCGGTTTCGATGTTGCTTGATATCATGGATCACGGTTCGGGCGAGGCCCGGGAAATCAAAGTCCCGATGACTTTTTCGATCCAGAAGTCGACCCAGGTAATCGGCAAAGGACCGTTTGGCGAAAAGCCGGTTTCCCCCGATGAATTGGCGTTGTCCAAGGATGAAGCCGAAAAATTGACGTCCGGCAGCTATAAAGTCGGGATCTCTTTCCATTACGGCGGTACAGCGTGGACAAGACTATATGAAAACGGAATTCGCCATGTGTTGGACCAATACGGGATTTCCATTATTTCCATTACTAATGCCGGTTTTGACCCGAGTCTGCAGGTCACGCAACTGGAGGGCTTGCGCATGCAAAATCCGGATGCGATTATCGCTATCCCGGTCGACGATGAGCTGACCGCCAAGAAATTCAAGAACATTTCGGAAGAAACGAAGCTGATCTTTATGAGCCATGTGCCGGAGGGGATGACGAAAGACCAGTACTCTTGCTGCGTTTCGGTAAATGAACGGGAGAACGGCCAAAATGCGGCGCTCCTGCTGGGCAATTATTTTAAAAATAAGCAGAATGTCAAGATCGGCTTCATCGGGCATGGCGCCCCGTTTTACGGCACGCATTTAAGGGATGCCGTGGCAAACGATACGATCCGCAGCAATTTCCGCAATATTGAAATCGTTGATGAGCAGTATTTTTACCAAATCGAGAAAACGTACGACGTTTGCAAAGAAATGATCAAGCGGCATCCGGAAATTCAAGGCCTGTATATTTCCTGGGACAGACCGGCGCTGGAGGCGATTAAGGCTCTGAAGGAGCTGAAGCGGGAGGACGTGGCTATCTTCACGTTTGATCTCGACACGGAAATCGCCACCTATTTGGCAAAAGAAGAAATGGTGAAGGGACTGTCTACGCAGCGGCCTTACGATCAAGGGATCGCGGTAGGCTTGGCCACCGCCAAGGCCTTGCTGGGCCATGAAGAGCATAAGTATATCGGCGTTCCGCCTTATATCGTCGAACCGAAAAATCTGTTGAAGGCTTGGAAAAATATTGTATTGGAACCGGCTCCGGCAGAGATTGAGGAATTAATCCTTAAGAAATTTACGTAAATAAAACTAATAACTATTTTTTATTTAAAAATTCGACAAAATATTTGACATACGTCAGCCTTCTGTGATACATTTTACGTAAAGAAATTGAAAGCGGTTCATTCGACGGAAACAGCGCGCACCGGATCGACCGCAGACGTTCTTTATCCACTAAATCATCATAGGGGGCTGGTTTATTGTGAAAAAGCATTTTTTAAAGTTTTCTTTGATAGCGCTTACTGTTCTGGCTCTATCGGCTTGCAGCAACGGGAAAGGAACCGAGGCGGGGAATCAAGCAGGGAGCGGTAATGGCGGAGGCAAGGACGGGACGTACAGCTTTGCCTTTTTGACAAACACGCAGAACAATACGTTTCAAACGGCGATGAATGATACCTTTGAAAGATTGGCGAAGGAGAAAGGCTACAAATATACGATGCTGGATCCGGACTATGATCTGAACAAGCAAATCAATCAAATGTCGGACGCGGCCAACCAGGGCTTTGACGCTGTGTTCGTCATCCCGGTCGATTCCGCGGGGATCCGCCAGGGGCTGGAAGCGATGCATGACCGCAACATTCCGGTGTTCAACGTCGATACGGCCGTCATTAAAGAGGATAGAGACCTCGTGAAAAGCATCATCGCCACCGACGCTTACATGGCCGGCAAGCTGATGGGCGAACAGATGGTGAAAGACTATCCGGACGGCGCCAAAATCGCCATCCTGGACTTCCCTTCCAATGAAAGCTGCGTGCAGCGGGTCGCGGGCTTTAAAGACGGTCTCGGCGACAACGCCTCCAAATTTAAAATCGTAGCCCAACAGGACGGCAAGGCGGCGCTGGATGCCTCGATGCCGATCGCCGAAGACATCATCCAGGCGAATGCCGACATCAACGCCTTCTTTGCGATCAACGACCCGTCGGCTTTGGGCGTAGCGGCAGCGATTAAGGCCAGCGGCAGAACCGATATCGGCGTGTACTCCATCGACGCGTCTCCGGACGGCAAAGCTGCTTTGCTCGACGGTTCGTTCACGGCGGTTTCGGCCCAGGTGCCGATTCAAATCGCGGAAACTTCCTTCAATATGGCGGTTGATTATTTGCAGGGCAAGGAGATTAAACAGGAAGTGCTGCTGCCTTCCCATATCGTCACGAAGGAAATGGCCAAAGAAACCGCCGGTGAGTGGCAATAAACGCATGATTTAGAATGCAAGGCATCCCTTGCATTCTAAATTTTTTTAAGAAGATATCGCTTCGGAGGTGAGCAGCGATGGCGGAAAATCTGTTGGAGATGCATGGGATCGCCAAAAGCTTCGGGGGCACCCATGCGCTTAAAGGGATCGACTTTGAACTGAAAGCCGGCGAAATTCATGCCTTGCTGGGCGAAAACGGCGCGGGCAAATCGACGCTGATCAAAATTTTGGGCGGCATCCATAAGCCGGACCGGGGACAAATCTTTATTGACGGACAGGCCGCGGATATCGATAGCGTACAAAGCGCAAGGGCTTACGGAATCGGCATTATTCACCAGGAAATCGTGCTTGTTCCTTATCTCAGCGTCGCCGAAAACATCTTTTTGGGGCGCGAGCCTGTCAACAAATGGGGGTTCAAGGACGAAAAGCGGATGAAAAACGAGGCCAAAAGCATGATCGAGCGGCTTGGTCTAAACATCGACGTCACGACCTTGGTGGGGGAATTGACGGTGGCTCAGCAGCAGCTGATCGAAATCGTGAAGGCGATCTCTTTTAACGTGAAAATCCTGGTGATGGACGAGCCGACCTCTTCGCTGTCCGATGAGGAAGTGGGGCGCCTGTTCGTCACGATGGAGAAGCTGCGGCGGCAAAACGTCGGGATCATTTACATTTCGCACCGGCTGGAAGAATTGTTCAAAATGGCGGACCGCATCACGGTCATCCGCGACGGCAGCTATGTCGGCACGAAGCGGACCTTGGACACCAATACGGAAGCTTTGGTGGCGATGATGGTCGGCCGGGAGCTGGAAAGCTTCTATACCCGTACCTATTCCGTGCGGGACGAGGAAGTGCTGCGCGTTGAAGGGCTATCCAGAGGGGGCGTGTTCGAAGACGTGTCCTTCCGGGTCCGCAAAGGCGAAATCCTCGGTTTCTCCGGCCTGGTAGGCGCGGGCAGAAGCGAACTGATGCAGACCATTTTCGGGGCCTACCGGCATAACCGCGGGCGGATTTATTTGAATGGCGGGGAAGTCAGCTTTAAAAATTGCAGCCAGGCCATCGCCCAGGGGATCGCTATGGTCCCGGAAGACCGTAAGGACCAGGGCCTGGTCCTCGACAACTCGGTCGGCTTCAACCTGACGTTAACGAATCTCGATCAGTTGATGGGCAGCCGGTTTTTGGTCAGCGAGAAAAAAAGAAGCGAGCAGATCGGCAAATACGTTAGCGACCTGAATATTAAGACGGCCTCAGCGGACATCGAGGTGTCCAGCTTGTCGGGAGGCAACCAGCAGAAGGTGGTCATCGCCAAATGGCTGGCCACGAATCCGCAGCTTTTGATTCTGGATGAGCCTACCCGCGGGGTTGACGTCGGAGCCAAGTCGGAAATCTATGCGATCATCAACCGGCTGGCCAATGAAGGGTTGGCAATTATTATGGTTTCGTCCGATCTTCCGGAGATCATCAATATGTGCGATTCGGTGTGCGTGATGCGGAGCGGCAAGCTTGTGGCGCAATTAAACCGGGAGGAGCTGTCCCAGGAAAATATTATGCGCTATGCGACAGGAGGATGAGAAAGCGATGAGCACAAAAAATAGCGCCCTTACAGCGATGCTCAAAGGCAATATCGGGATTATTTTCGTGTTGTTGATTTTATGCGTGGTTTTATCGATCGTATCGCCGGTGTTCCTGACTACGGAAAATTTGATCACGGTGCTGCGGCAGGTTTCCAATAACGTCTTCCTGGCGCTCGGTATGACGCTGGTGATGATTCTTGGCGGGATCGACCTTTCGGTGGGCGCGATCGTGGCCGTATCCGGGACGCTGACCGTCGGCTTTATGGTGAATAACGGTATCCCGATGCCCGTGGCGATTTTGCTGGGGGTTGTCATCGGCACACTGCTTGGATTTTTTAACGGGGTGATCATCACCCAGTTTAAGCTGCCCGCATTTATCGTGACACTGGCGACGATGAACATCGCCCAGGGGATCGCTTATATTTACAGCGGCGGGCGGTCGGCCCGGATCACCAACGACGCATACACCCAGTTGGGAACGGGGAAGCTGTTCGGATTTTTGCCTCTGCCGGTACTCTATATGGTCATCTTGATTATTATTTTTATCGTGCTGTTGAACAAAACGAAGTTCGGAACGAACATTTTTGCGATCGGCGGCAACCGGGAAGCGGCTCGTCTCTCGGGCGTGCGCATCAAAAAAGTGGAGATTGCCGTGTATACGTTGGCCGGTCTGCTCTCCGCGCTGGCTGGGATCGTACTCTCGGCGAGAATGTACTCGGGCCAGCCTTCGGTTGGTCAGGGTTATGAAATGGATGCCATCGCGGCCTGCGTACTGGGCGGAGTGTCCATGGCCGGCGGGCGGGGCCGCATTAGCGGAACGATCTTTGGCGTAATGATCATCGGTGTCGTAAGCAACGGTTTGAACCTGATGGGGGTTAGCTCGTTTTGGCAGCTGCTGGTCAAAGGCTTGATTATTTTGATCGCCGTCCTGATCGACGCCCAGAAGGGCAAGAAGCTCCCGTTCTCCTTCAAATTCGCCAAATAAATCGCAGCATCAGACCAACCAAGAAAAGAGGTTTTGACTTTGGACACACGCGCGCAAGCATTTAAATATAAATTTCCCATCATGTTAAACAATCCGGACCATCTGCCGAGACAAAACGAACCGGTGATTACCAAGCTGAATTTCTCCGATTACCGGGTTCACCCGGATAGCCTTGAACTGTTTGACGACGAGCACCGTAAAGTTCCTTTTCAACTCGCGGACGTGATTCTTGACGGGGAATATATCCGGGAAGCGTCGCTCGTTTATGTGGTCAGCATGGACAAACTGGTCACCTCGCATTGGCTGTATGCCGGCGATAAGCCGGTTGCTGAGACGGCGGCGTTTAAAGGCATTCAGCAGCTTGAACCCGTGCAGGCGGACGGCTTCCGCCGGCTGGACACCGGCTATTATATCTTAGAGCTGTGCTCCGGCACCGCGGATGGCACCTCCTACGGCAAATGGGGCATCCGCTATTTCGAAGCCAAGGCAGAGCAGAAAAATTTAATCAAGGATTACTCCAATGCGATCGGGGGATTTTACGGTCCTTTCTTCACGCCGAAAAACGGGCTCATCAATCCGCCGGAGCACACGAAGGTGGAGTATGTGGTCGAGGCCGAGGGCCCAATCTACTGCCGGTACCGCATGAACGGCCAGGTGCCAGACGGTTTGGACGAAAATTTACAAGGGAAAAAGT
This sequence comes from Paenibacillus macerans, assembly GCF_023715465.1. Classification (GTDB taxonomy): domain Bacteria; phylum Bacillota; class Bacilli; order Paenibacillales; family Paenibacillaceae; genus Fontibacillus; species Fontibacillus macerans_A. Next base: position 229,650 of record NZ_JAMBOE010000002.1, on the reverse strand, counting down.
TTTCGGTGACCTGGGAGTTTTTCTACAATTCCCCTTGGTTCCGCCGAAAATACGAAGTCGACGATTTCTCCACCACGGTGGACGGCATTCCGGTCGTCAATAAAATTACGGTCGGGGACGAATTCGAGAGCGGGCAAGGCAACCGCGTATTTACTTCCTTCGCTTCTTACGGGGGAACGTATTACCGGGAAGGCGACCTGTACGCCAATATTTTGTCGGACGGTGTGCACCGGCTGCTGGCGGACGCGGACAAGCTGGGAAATGACAAGCTGAAGCAATACAAGGCAAGCATCGGGGAGAACATTAACGAGGTGTCCTGGGATTACTTCTGGCGCATCTTTTGCATCCAGGACGGGATTTTGACGCCGGAGGAAATCAAGGCGCATATTGCCGAGATCATTCCCGAGTCCCATACGCAGGTGCATCAAGGCGAGCGGAATGAACAGGTGCTGTTCCAAAATACGGTGGACGTTAACAGTGCGCCCGAGCAGACCATTTTCCCCATGAGCGCCAACAAAACCGCCGAGCTGAACGATGAAACCGGCTATGCCATGGTGTGGTACACGAGCGAGGTCGTATCGCGGTATCAAATCGTGCAGCGGGGGGATTCCGGCTGGGTGAACTGGGGCACGAACGGGGAGAACGAACATCCCGAGCTGCCGACCGGATCGACGATTTATACGGCCTACGGCAAGTTTGCGAACTGGGAGAAGCAGGCGGACGCGATGGAAAAAAACATCGACTCCAAGCAGGGCTTGGCGCAGATGATTAACGATTAAGCGGCAAAATAATGCTAAAAATCACCGCTCTTATAAGGGGGCTGGGTTGCCGGCGGGGCCGAATTAAAGCAAGGAGTGGACCTGGGACCGGTCAACATTCAAACAGCAGAACCTCCGAAGCATGTTGGAGGGTCTGCTGTTTTTGCTGAATTTTTCAGAACGCGCAGACCATAATAAGGTAAGAGATTTTTTTCAACAAATATTGACACAATTCGCTGCATTCAAATAAGATTTAATTTATGTTTATACAAAATTGGCTGTGGAGGTGAAACGAAATGTTTTTTAAACAAAAGTATGAGGAGATCTCCAAAATCGGCAAAACGATTTTCGACCATCCCGAGCTGGGTTACAAGGAGTTCTCAACAAGCGCAATGGTGTCGGATTATTTACGGAAGGTGAACCCGGACGCTGCACTGGAAACCTTTAGCACCACCGGTATAAAAACGACGCTCGGACCGGGCAAGCCGTTACATATCGCGTTTATCGCCGAGTTGGATGCCGTGTACGCGCCAACTCACTGGCGGGCGGACAAGGAGACCGGGGCGGCGCATAACTGCGGCCATTATACGCAAGTGGCGATCGCGCTCGCTCTGTACAACTATTTCATTACAACAAAAGCGTATGAGGCGTATGATTATACACTGTCGTTCGTTTTTGTGCCTGCGGAAGAATACCTTGATCTGGCTTACCGGGAAGAACTGCTTCAGCAGGGCAAAATCTCTTATTACGGCGGCAAACCGGAAGCGATGAAGCTGGGCGTCTTTGACGGCATCGATATCGGTATCTGCGTTCACGCTATGGGCGGGGAATACCCGCGGCGGACGATTGAGATCAATTGCGATTTGGCCGGATTTTTGTACAAGAAGTACAGCTTTACGGGCAAGGCAAGCCACGCCGGCTTTGATCCGTTTTCGGGAAAAAACGCGTACAGCATGTCCACGCTGTTCAATGTGGCGCTTGGCTTATGCCGCCAGCAGCTGAAGGACGCGGAAAAAGTACGCATGAACCCGATCGTGATGTCCTCGGATATGTCCACCAACGTGATTCCGAACCAGATTACGGTCGGCACGGATCTGCGGACTCAAACCGTCGAATACATGACCGATGTGGCCGCGAAAATGGACGATGCCGCCAAAGGCAGCGCGCTGGCGCTGCAGGGCGAGGTCGCAATCGAAACGCAGATGGGGTATTTGCCGTTCGTGCAGGACCGGTATTTGTCGGAATTCGTGCTGGAAGCGTTCCGCGAAACCGGGGAGATCAGCGATTGTCTGAACAATAACGCGATCAGCGCGGCCGGCGACATCGGTGATTTGTCCTTTATGATCCCCTGCATCCAAATCGGTTACAGCGGTTTTACGGGAACGATTCACGGGGACGACTTTAAGGACATCGACCCGGAATTCATTTACGCCGTATTCCCCGAATTTTTGACCCGGGTGTTTGACCGCATGAACGGGCGCATTGACCGCGGCAAGCTGTACCGCCGTGCTTTCGCCGATTATGAGAAACTGCTGGCTTCCATCGTGATGCCCTCTTAAAGTGCCATGGAACGGAAATGACGAAAACCTACCGAGGAGAGACCCATGAAGTCGAAGTTAAACTTTATCTATCTGCTTATTTTCATACTATTCGTAATCACCGTGTCCGAGTGGATCGGAATCCAGTCGATTCCGGTCGGCTCTGTGCGCATTAGTTTGCTGCCGCTCGTTTTCGCTATCCTGATTACGATGATTTTGGGCTTGGCCATATTCCGCAAAGGATTTATGAAAAAAATCTACAGCAAGGAAAACGTGGATTTTGCCGGCAAATACCTGATCTTTATCATGCTGCCGCTCATGGCTAGATACGGAGCCGATATCGCTCCGAAAATCCATGAGATAATGCAGGTTGGCTGGGTATTTATTCTGCAGGAAATCGGCAACTTGGGGACCGTCCTGCTGGGCTTGCCGGTGGCCATTTGGATCGGCCTGCGGCGCGAAGCTATCGGGGCAACGCTCGGCATCGGACGGGAAGGCGAACTGGCGTACATCTCCGAGAAGTATACGCTGGACTCCGACGAAGGCCGGGGCGTGTTGTCCCTGTATATCATCGGAACCCTGTTCGGCACGCTGTTCTTCAGCATCATTGCGCCGCTGATGAGAGCGGCCGGCTTCTCCGTTGAAGCATTGGCCATGTCTTCCGGGGTCGGCTCCGCGAGCATGATGACCGGGGCATCCTCCGCACTGATCGCGGGTGCGCCCGAGCGAGCCGACACGATCACCGCGTATGCGTCCGCCAGTCAGCTGTTGACCAGTTTCCTCGGCACGTACACGATGGTGTTTTTGGCGGTGCCGCTGCAGCGTTTTATGTACAAACTGTTGGTTAGGGGGAGAGCGAAATGACGAGCGGATTCAACAAATACGTTAAATACGCTTTGGTGCTCCTGCTTAGCGTGGCGCTGATCCTGTTCACGGAACAGGTCAAATATTGGAGAAATCCGGAATCCGGCTCCATCTCTTGGGATACGATCGGCGGGCTTGCCGTGCTGTGGTTGTTTTCCTTCATCGGCATCCTTATCTCGGCGGTCATGAAGAAGGTACCGGTCAAATTTTTGCAGGAATTCCCGGTGCTCGGCTGGGTGTCGATCACTTCGCTCATCTTTTGCCTTAGCTCCGATGTGTTCGTAAATGCGATTCAAGCGGTGAATTTCCTGGCGATCACGACACCGATCCTGACGTTCGCGGGCATTTCGGTGGCCAACCGGCTGGTGGATCTGCGCAAAACGTCCTGGCGCGTCGCCATCGTCGCCATTTTCGTCTTCACGGGAACGTATTTGGGCAGCGCGATTGTTTCGGAAATCGGTTTGGCCCTTACCCGCTGATTGCCGTGCATATAAAGCGGCGGTTAACCTTGGACCTGGCAGTTTTTTGCGGGTCCCGGTTGGCCGCCGCTTTTTTACGCCGTCTTTTACGTGGGGCCACCGCGAAATTAGCGGTATAAAAGGGCGTTATTTACCTCAAGACAGGGGGTTCATCGCAAATAGAGGAATATTTTGTCGCTATCTTCGGCGGATGAGGGCGAAACTACCGTTTTTTTCAAGTCTGGAACAAAATGGGGACCAAAAGTTCCGCTATTTCACGGACGAGGGATCGGAAGCCAAACATAACGCCTAAAATTACCGCTATCTAGCCGCTCCCTTTCCAGCAAGCGTTTGGCATAGGGGCCTTTGCTTAGTCTGGCCTGCTTGACGGCGACCAGGCCGCCGCTGGTCCGGTCTACGCATTTGTAGGTTAAACCGTGGCTGCCCTGGCCGACAACTTCTTGTACGACATACAGGTTCCCGAGCACCGTGCCCGCAGCAGCCGGATAATCTCATTTAAGTTCCCTCAGTTCTCCCTTACATATATTTGGCGCCGCTTACTATAACATTTGTTATAGATAGTAAATTGAGATGACTTTATTTGCAACGTAATGATAGCTTGCTGCGTAATCATAAATTACAACGTATCATAGAATAGACAAGACGAGGTAGGCGTTATGAACATTGAACTTATTGAGGTTGCGGACGCTTCGTACCGAAGGGCCGAGGAGCGGGCGGCCGAATATTTTGCCGCGCTGAAGGCGCAGGTCCTTGAACGGAGTTATGTCCCCGGTTTAATTGGAGATTTCGGGCAGTGGAAAAGGAGGCACATCCATCGCGCTCCGCTGTCGGTTATTTTTGCCAAGACACGAAAAAGGCCCGATCCCTCCGATGTCCAAACCTATTTGAGGTGGTTGAACCGGTCGGGCAAACTGGACGCTTATTTGGAACGCAGCGTGTCCTATATCTATTTGCGCGATCTGGGCAAAGATTTGAATGAACCCCGTACGCAAAAGCGGGTGGAGCATTTCCTGGCGGACTTGAAAAAACACCTCCTACGTCCCGCCGAATCCGCCGAGGGTAACCTGCCCGAACTGATTAGCCTCAGGTCATTTTACCGCTGGGCCCAACAGGAAGACGTGGAGGATACCGCCATCTGGCTCATCGATAAACTCAAAAGCGTGTCTGTCCATCTTCCTAAGGAAATGAATGCAGAGGAAGCCCAGCGGAAGCTGATCAAAATTATCCTTGGTGTCGTATTGCACGCCTTGGACGAAATCAGCGAAGAAGCTCCGGCCGCAAAGCGGGCGCGTACTCTGGAAGCGGCGATCAAGTCGGGTTATTATTACGGGCTGACGTATCCTTTTATCGACGACCTGCTTGATTCCGCGGCGCTGAACGCAGACGAAAAGGAGCACTATTCCCGAATGATCCGCGCCGCGCTGATCAGCGGAACCGTACCTGAACCGGGGGAGTGGAGCGGCGGGCAGCGCGAATTGATGCGGTATGTGTACACGGAGCTTCGCGAAGCTTACGAGTACATTAAAAGCCGTCAACCCGCGGAAGCCCAGCGGACGTTTTTCGACCAATCCTATGTTTTCTTTCATGCCCAGCATGTGGACAGGGTGAAGGAGCTCGCGCATGCGGACTATTCCAACGAGGAACTATATTTGCCAATTATCCTTAAATCCTCTTCGTCGCGGTTGATTGTCCGTTCCGTGATCGGCGCTCCTCAGGACGAGGGTTTTGACGGGCGGGTGTTTTACTACGGCTTGTACAATCAGTTGGCCGACGATTTCGCCGACTTGTCCGAAGATTTGGAGCGCGGCGCGGTAACGCCTTACACCTATTTTTATAAATACCGCCATCAACGCCCGGATTTGATCAATCCTTTCGAATTATATTGGGCAGTCATCTTCCATTTGATCCATCATGTCTACCGCTCGGATGCGGCGGTACGCGAAATCCTGCTTGACCGGGCCATCAACGGGCTTAAGCGATATCGGAAACGCGCCGGTGCCAAGAAATATAACGAAGTGATGGGCGTCTTCTCCACGGGCAGTGCGGAATTGAACCAACTCATAGAGCGTATGGCGCACAAAGCGGAAGACGTGGATTTCTTGGATAAACTGCTGCGGGACCAGTTGCTCGCCGTCATGAACCGCCATCGAAGCGAACAGGAGCAATTTGCCGAAATCGTCCATACGGCCCGCCTGGCCATTAATAAACGGTTGCTGATCCCCAAACCGGAAGCCGCAGCTGGGCCGATGCAGGAGCTGCTGATCGAAACGGCCAACTACAGCCTGGAAGGCAGCGGCAAACGGCTGCGGCCGATCCTCGCCTGGGTGATTGGGGTCAATGAGTACGGGCTGCCGGATGCGCAGCTTACGCCGCTGTTCAGAGCGCTCGAATATATGCATACCGCTTCCTTGATTTTCGACGACCTGCCGTCCCAGGACAACTCGTCCACGCGCCGAGGGAGGCCCACCCTGCACCGGATTCATAACAGCGCGATCGCGGAATTGACGGGGATATTCCTGATCCAGAAAGCGATCGAGGAGGTTTCCTCCCTCGAAGGCTTCCCGAGCGGAGCCGTGCTTGCTTTGCTAAGGTACATGTCGCAAAAGGCCGGCGAAATTTGCATGGGGCAGGCGATGGACCTTAACTCCAGAGGCAAGTCGTTGACTTTGGAGGAACTGAACCGGGTTTGCTTTTACAAAACCGGCATCGCTTTTGAGGTATCGCTGGTGGCCCCGGCCATTCTGGCCAGGGCGGGCGAAGCGGAGATGGACGTTCTGAAAACCTACTCCTATCACGCGGGGATCGCTTTTCAAATTAAGGATGACTTGCTGGATTGGGAAGGCGACTTGCAGCGTTTGGGCAAACCGCCCGGCAAGGATCAGGAGAACGAGAACTCCACGTTTGTGACGATCCTCGGCCAGGAAGGCGCCAGAAAGCAAATGTGGGAACATTATTGCCTGGCCATGGATGCCTTGAAAGAGCTCCCGCGGGCCACCGTTTTTTTGAAACACTTGCTGCATTTTATCGTGGGCAGGGATCGCTAGGCTTTTGCCTGGCGGCCGGTCCATGAATTATATTGTGTGAATTTTCACATACTTTGTTTATAATAATTTCGAATGGATAAATTTACTATCGCAGAGAAAGAGAGGAATGAAATGATCAATGTGACAAAACTGCTCACCGGCATGCAGGGCGAGGGGGATCATCTCCGCTATGACATCACGCCGGGAGACAAACCGCATGGCGTTTCGGCCGGCAAAGGGCCGGTTGTGGTCTGGAACGCGACGCGCTCCTGCAATTTAAGCTGCAAGCATTGCTACGCGGATGCCCGGGCGGCCAAGGAACCGGATGAGCTTTCCACGGCCGAAGCCAAAGCGTTTATCGACGACTTGGCTTCGTTTCAGGTGCCTGTGCTGCTTTTTTCCGGGGGAGAACCCCTGGTCCGCAAAGATATTTTGGAGCTGATCTCTTATGCGGCCGGCAAAGAGCTGCGTCCGGTCGTATCCACGAACGGCACGCTGATTACTCCCGAGAAAGCGAGGCTGCTGAAGGAGTCCGGGGTCAAGTATGTGGGTATCAGTCTCGATGGCCTGGAGGAGCGCCATGATTTATTCCGCGGGCGGAAGGGAGCTTTTGCCCAGTCGCTGGCCGGTTTGCGCAACTGCCTGTCCGTCGGGCAAAAGGTGGGCGTGCGGTTTACGATCAGCAAGCATACATATCCCGATTTGGATGGGGTGCTCGATTTGATCGACCAGGAGAACATCCCGCGCGCCTGCTTCTATCATCTCGTATATTCCGGTAGAGGAAGCACGCTGCAGACGGAGGATGTCACCCGCGAGGAGTCGCGGCGGGCGCTGGACAAGATCATCGCCAAAACATTGGATTTACACCGGAAAGGGAAAGAGACGGAGATGCTCACCGTGGACAACCATGCGGACGGGGTTTATTTGTATCAATGGATGAAGGAGCATGACCCGGAGCGGGCCTCCATTCTGCTCGGGCTGCTGCGACGAAACGGCGGCAACCGTTCCGGGGTGGCGATCGGCTGCGTCGATTGGCATGGGCGTATTTATCCGGACCAATTCACCCGGGACCTGGAGATTGGCAACCTTCGAACACAGCAGTTCAGCGAAGTTTGGCGGGAAGCGGCCCACCCTGTCATGGCCGGACTGCGAGACCGGAAACCGCTGCTGAAAGGGCGGTGCACAGCGTGTGCTTGGCTGGATTTGTGCAACGGCAACTTCCGGGCAAGAGCGTCGGCCACCGGCGATTTCTGGGCGGCTGATCCTTCCTGTTATTTAAGCGACCATGAAATCGGGATCGTATAATGCGATCGTATAAAAAGGAGATAACGCCATGCTCGTATCCTGGAATGTGACCAGAAGATGCAATCTTTATTGCGAACATTGCTATCGCGATTCCGGGCCGGAGTCGCCGACGGAGGGCGAACTGACGACGGAGGAAGGGCGCCGGCTGATAGATCAGATCAAGGAGGCGGGATTCCGGATGCTCATTTTCAGCGGCGGCGAACCGCTGACCCGCGGCGATCTTTGCGAGTTGATCGCTTACGCGGCGGGGCGTGGGCTGCGCGCCGCACTGGGCAGCAATGGCACGCTGCTCGACAGCGCCAAAGCCGCTGAGCTGAAAGAAGCCGGTCTGGCGGGCATCGCCATCAGCATTGACAGCGCTTCTCCCGCCTACCACAACCGCTTTCGAAATGCGTCTGACGGCTGGGAGCGGGCGGTGCTGGGGATACGTTACGCGCGCGAAGCCGGACTTAAGGTTCAAATCAATATGACGCTGACCTCCGAAAATATGGACGACTTCGAGCGGGTGGCCGCATTGGCGGAGGAACTGGACGTTTCCTCTCTGCATCCGTTTTTTCTCGTCCCGACCGGCCGCGGCATTTACATCGAAGAAAATGCGTTAAAGCGCGAACAATATTTCACCGCCTTAAAAAACGTCTTAACCAAGCGCAAGTCGACCTCGGTCGAAATCAAGCCGACCTGCGCTCCGCAGTTTATGCCTTTGGCCAAAAGCATGGGCCTCAACCTGCGCTACACGCGCGGCTGCCTGGCCGGTGTCGCCTATTGCTCTATCCTGCCTAACGGTGAGGTGCATATTTGCCCCTACCTCCCGGTCAAGGTCGGCGATGTGCGCGAGCGGCCGTTTCACGAGATTTGGGAAACCAGCCCGGCGTTTCAGGACTTAAGGAATTTCGAGAAATACGAAGGATCCTGCGGGTCGTGCCGGAATGTGGAGATTTGCGGGGGCTGCCGGGCCAGGTCGTATTTTTACAGCGGCGGCAATTATTTGGCGGAGGAGCCATGGTGTCATAAAAGACCGGCTGCAAGAGCAGCAGGCGGGAGGGAAGCTTAAATGGAGCTGGATGCACAGGATCGGGCGCTCCTGAACCGGCTGCAAGCCCGCATTCCTCTGACGGCCGAGCCTTGGCAAGCGGTTGGTGAAGAGCTGGGGCTGAAGCCGGGAGAAGTGCTGGAACGGCTAAAGGGGCTCAAGGAGCAGGGGGTTGTCAGGCGGATTGGCGGCGTTTTTAACCCGGCGGGTCTGGGTTACGCGGGAAGGCTCTATGCCATGGAGGTGGAGGAGAGCCGCTTTTATCAGGCCGCTGCCGTCGTCAACGGCTTTAAAGGGGTTACCCATAATTACCGCAGGCGGCATCGGCTGAATATGTGGTTTACGTTATCGGCACGGTCAGAGGAAGAGCGCGAGGCGATTCTTGGGCCGATTCGTGAAGCGGCGGGTTATGCGCGGCTGTACGAATTTCCGTCCGAGCAGGTGTTCAAGCTGAACGTGTTTTTGAATATGGAAGGGAACGCCGAAAAGGGCAGCCCTCCGCTGCCCGGCAGCCAGGAGCGCGTGAGCCTTTCACCGCGGCGGGCTTGCGAGACCGATGAACTCGATCTGCGGATCATTCGCGAGCTGCAGGGCGATATGCCGCTTTTACCCGACCCTTTTGCCGAGGTGGCGGACCGGGCTGGCTGCGGCCGAGATGTCGTATTGAGAAGGCTGGAAAGGCTGCAGGCCACGGGGGTTCTGAAGCGTGTAGCCGCCGTTTTGCGGCACAGGGTGGCCGGTTTTTCCGCCAATGGTTTGTTTGTTGCGGTTCTGCCGCAGGAAAAAATCCGCGAAGCCGGTCAAAGGTTAGCTGGGTTTAAAGAGGTCAGCCATTGCTATCAGCGCCGTTCCTATCCGGATTGGCCGTACAATTTATATGCGATGATTCACGCCTCTGAGGAAGCGGAAGTGCAGCGTGTTGTCAGGGAGTTTGTCGAAGCAGCGGCGGTTGAGGCTTACGACATTCTTTTCAGTACGGAAGAGTTAAAAAAAACAAGCTGGTCCCTGTAATTTTTTGAGGAAATCGGCAGGCCCGGGGGCAGCAGCTGTGTTAATATGGAGAGAGGTTTAAGTGCCATTTCGGAATAAAACCAATGATGAGGTGAGCTAATGGAAACTCAGCATGGAATGGGAAGTCTTTTTCCGAGCGTGCAGCAGTTTACAACAGCGTCCGAAGAACGGTGGAAGCTGGCCCCTTCCTCCAAAATTGTAATCATTTCCAATGCAAAATCCACCGGCAATCCGCGGCTTGACGACACGATGTCGCTGCTTCAGTCGGAATTTGCGGCTAAACGGCTGCCGACCGAAAACAAGCTGCCGGTTCAATTTGGAGTCATCGGCGACGCCGCCCCCGGCGATCTGGTCATCGAGCTTGCCGAACCGCTGGAAACAAGCAGCCCGGAAGGCTACACGATCGATATTGGCAGTTTTGTTAAAATCACGGCGCCTGGCGAGCGGGCGATCATGTACGGCGGGCGAACCGTGCTGCAGCAGCTGCTGCGGAAGGGCTATCTGCCTTGCGGCAAGGCCGTCGATTACCCGGCGATGCAAGAACGGGCGCTGCATGTGGATATGGGGAGAAAGTTTTTTACGGCCGAATGGATCGTGGCAAGAATTAAGGAAATGTCTTGGCTGAAGCTAAATGTGCTGCAGCTGCATTTTTCGGAAAACGAAGGTTTTAGGCTGCAGAGCGAACGGCATCCGGAGGTCATGTCGCCGGAATATCTGACGAAAGAGCAGGTGCAGGAGATCACCCGGGTGGCGAGGCGTTATCACGTTACGCTGATCCCTTCCCTGGATTCGCCGGGCCACCTGGGTTACGCGCTGCGGAATCATCCGGACTGGCTGTTGAAAGATACGAATGGAGTTCCGGCCAAGGGAGCGCTGGATATTACGAATCCTCACGCCAGAGCGTTTGTGCTGGATTTGATTGATGAATATGCTGAACTGTTTCATGCCAGCCCTTATTTCCATATCGGCGGAGACGAATTTATCGATTTTGAAAAGTTTGGAGCGTATCCCCAGTTGGAGGCGTATGCCCGGGAGACGTTGGGGATCCAGGGCGGAACAGGCGTCGATACGTATATCGACTATATTAACGACATTGCCGATTATCTGGAGCGGAAGGGCTTTGTCGTGCGGGCGTGGAACGACGGCTTTTACCGGGCCGATCAGACGGAACGCGCCGCGCTTAAGTCTACCCTGCAAATCGCCTATTGGACCAAATGGCACCGCAATATGGCCAAGGTGCAAGCTTTTATGGACAAAGGCCATGACGTCTTGAATTATAACGATTCGTATTTCTACTATGTGCTGGGGGAAAATGCCGGATACAAGTATCCAACGGGAAAAAAGATCTATGATAGCTGGCATCCCGGCGTGTTCCCCAGAGTGAGCGAGGCGGAAGGGCAGGAGTATGCGCGGCCATACCCCGACGCATTGATCGGCTGCTCTTTTGCCATTTGGAGCGACAAACCGTCGGCGCAGACCGAAGCCGAAGTAAGCGCCGGCATCGCCGAACCGCTGCGGGCCATGGCCGAAAAATCATGGCTTGCGGTGAAACGTTACGGCAGCTACGAGGAGTTTAAGGGAACGTTTACGTTTTTATAGATATCGGATCGATGATCCCTACTTTTTCATGGAAGTAGGGATTTTTATTAGAACAAGGCTACTTAAGTGAGGGGATGCACTATGCAGCGGCTGGGTTTAGACTAAATGGCCTTCAAAATAGCGGAACTTTATGTACTTATTATTCGAGGCCAGGCATGTTTACCTCCATTAGCGACATTTTTTGTCCTTATTTTCCTATGAATGGTCCAGAACGGGGGCATTTCTATGCGATCCGAGAAAATAGCGACATAAATTTCCGCTAATGCTCTCAAATGGACGGACATCGCTAGAATAACGACATTTTTTTGCCTTATGTTTTCTGCTGGAATGTAATGATAGTGTCGCGGACAATAATCTTCTTTTCTAAGGAATGATAAAAAATGAAACCGTTTGAAGTCGTCAGTTTGGATATGTTCCAAACTTTAGTGAATGTGGATTCCAGAATCGAGCAGATATGGAAGCCGATATTAGTAAATACCTATACGTATGAAGCTGCAGACGAGTGCGGGCGTTTATTATTAAGTTATTTTTTTGAACATTGGCAACAGATGAAAGAAACGAAACTATTTTTTCTTATGAGGGAAGTCTATGAACGCAGTTTCGGTAGTTTATTCCGGCAAATGAACCTGTCATACGAGTCGGCGGCCGCCCTTGAGATTTTATTTGAAGAACACACACGCTCGGAATTTTATGAAGACACGGTCGGATTTTTAAAAAGAATCTTGCAAAAGTACAAAGTATGTATTGTAAGTGATGCAGACGAGGCGATGATTCCGGAATTTTATAAGGAATACGGGATGCGGATTTTGACTTCCGAACGGTATCGGTCTTATAAAAATGACGAAAACAATACGATGTTTAAAGAACTGCTGCAAATTTATCATACGAACCCGGACAAAGTTATCCATATCGGAGATTCGGTTTCCGATGTCGTAGGGGCAAAGCGAGAAGGCATAAAAGCATGCTGGTTGAACCGGCATAAACGCACTTGGAAACATGAGGTTGAACCGGACTTTGTCATAGAAACATTAAGCGATTTAGAAAGTATTCTGTAATTTATCCGAAGGAAGGTCCCGAATCCGATGCAAGCTATTCAGATGATTGAATTAAGTCAGCAAAACCTTGAAGAAGAAGGAGGATATTGCTTAAGAAGCAAACCCCTATCAACCGGATATCAGAACAAAAACAACTGGTTAAAGAACGAACTGGCAGCGGGCTTAAAATACATAAAGCTGATGGAAAACGGAAAACAAGCGGGATTTATAGAGTATACGGCTGCGGAATATTCATCCAGAGTCGTTCATGCCAACGATTATTTGATCATCCATTGCTTATGGGTCAACATTTCCGGAAAAGGCTATGGAACTAGGCTGATCCATAAATGCATTGAAGATGCAAGACAACAAAATAAATGCGGTGTTGCGGTAATCACCAATTCGGACACTTCCTGGACTCCGAGCAAAGACATCTTCTTGAAAAACGGATTTAATGTCATTCAAGAAGCGCCCTACGGATTTGAACTGTTAGTACATCCGCTCAAGGATGGTCCACTTCCTTTTTTTCCAAACAATTGGGAGGAAAGATTGAAAGCTTCCGATGAACTAACCATTTTCCGCACCAACCAATGCCCGTTTGTGGACGTTGCTACCGAAAATATGCTGGAAGGGGCCCGAAAGCTCGGGATTGAAGCCAAAGTCATTGATATGAAAAACAGAGAAGAATTGATGGCGTTATCCCCGACGCCGTATGGCATTTTTGGGGTTACTTATCGCGGGCAATTAGTTACTTTCCACAGGCTTACCGTTCATTCCGCAATCAAAAAACTTAAATCACTTTGCAATTAAGGAGCTTAACCGAGATGTTTGAAGCCAAAAGACATATTCGTATTGGTGCGGAGGAATGGGTAGAGGACATAGAAGACAACCATGTCGATGTTGTCGTTACCTTTCCCGATGCTACGCGATGGATTGCCGATTTTTACACCATCAAATGTATTGAATCGATAAGGCAGGATTATTCAGAGAACGGACACTGCTTGAACGGGGCTTATTGGTGTTCCAATCACGTCATTATTGTAGACAATGTCAGCCGAGCACGTATCGAACAAGTGGTTGATGAGCTGATCTCGAAAAACGAATTCCAGTACGCCTTTGAGTATTTCGGCGCGGTGAATGAAAGAGACCTGGAGCGGACAAAATACCCAGAACATTTTTTTGACGGTAATTCCAAGATAGACCCATCTTATGTGTCCTGGCATGCCGTACAATTAAAACAAATGCTGGATCAGTCCAGTCCGGAAACAAGAGAAAAAATACTCAAGGAGATTTTGGAGAGCTCTCCTTGAGTCTACAATTTCAATTCAAAAGTCCATGCAAGGCTACATCGTGCCGGGCTCATTCTTCTTTTCGCTAAAAAACAGCTTCATCATCGGTGGGGTGACGATCGTAGTAACCAGCACGACCAGTACAATGACGGCGAACATCCCTTCGTTCAGCAGCCCGGCTTCTTGACCGATGGCGGCAATGATCAGCGCGACTTCGCCCCGGGACACCATCGCCGCGCCGATTCCCAGGGCGCTTCGCCAACCGAAGCCGGAGGCTTTAGCCCCAATGGCCGATCCCAATAATTTGGTGGCAATGGCCAGCACGCTTAATCCGGCAATCAGCCCATGCTGGGAGGAAACCGCGGAAAAGTCGACCTTTACGCCAATCGTCGTAAAAAACACGGGGACAAACACGGCGTATCCAATCGTTTCGATTTTTTCGGTAACCTCATGTTTATAAGTGGTAAGGCTGATTGCCACCCCCGCAATATACGCCCCGATAATGGCAGCCACACCAGCGAATTCAGCCATGTAAGCAAACAGAAAGCAAATGATCAATGCTGCGGAGATGACCGACTCCGACACGCGGAGCGGAGAGAACTTGCGCAGCACCCAAGGGACCACTTTCCAACTCAAACCAATCGCAGCCGCAAAAAACGCGAACTTCTTCAAAATAATTATTCCCAAGTTTACGTCACCGCCGGCGAAGCTCATGACAAAGGCAAGCAGGATAATGACGAGAACATCGTCAATCACGGCCGCCCCCAGGATTGTAGCTCCCTCTCTGGATTTGAGCCTGCCCATTTCTTTCAGTGCTTGTACCGAAATGCTGACGCTTGTCGCGGACAGCAGCAGCCCGAGAAAAATGGCCTCAAATACGGGCATGCCGATAAGAACACCCGATAGATATCCCAATCCGAAAGGAAGGGCGATACCGGCTAAACCTACATAAGCGGAGGCTTTGCCGGTTTTCTTGAATTCACCCGCATCCGTTTCCAGCCCCGCGATAAACATGAGTATTATGACGCCGATCTGGCTTATTTCATCGAGAATATCGGTTTCATGGATCAAGCCCAACACTGCGGGGCCAAGCAGAATGCCGATGAGCAGCTTCCCCAAAACCGCAGGCTGCCGTAATCTTACGCTTAGATCTCCGGCTAATTTGGATGCAATCAGAATAATGGCCAGTTCTAAAATCAGCATGTCAATCGTCCTCCATTAAAGTGAATTGTGCGGAAAAAATTAAAAAAAATGCAAAAAGAGCCTGCAACCACGGGAATGTTATGCCGAAAATGACATACCACTCCCTTGGTGACAGGCTCCTCCAAGTGAAGCATTTTAAATTTTTAACCAACAAGCGTCATTATATCAAAAAGTATAATTGTTGCCAACAGGTATAACAAGAATCACAGTTATGTTAAATTACCCCGATCGATTTGTTAAAATTTATTGACAATTCCAATTAAATGTTGTTTCATTTGATTAAACCAAGTTGAATTCATTTTTATTTAGGGGATAACTCACGTGGAACTGGGCAGTAAAATCCGAAAGATCCGTAAAGCACAAAACCGCAGTCTGGACGACATCGCCAAAGTTTGCGGATTTACGAAAAGCCTGTTGTCCAAAATCGAAAACGGAAAAACGGTGCCCCCGATCGGCACGCTCATCAAAATTGCCGAAGCGTTGGGCACCAAAGTCTCCGTGCTGCTCGATGACAGTGATCTGCATGGAACCGTACACACCACGAAAACGGCGAGCCTGGATAAAATGGTCCGCACCGATAAAGGGTACTCCTTTTCCGCGATTGCGGCGGAACGGCCAGAGAAATTGATGCAGCCGTTTTATTTTGTGGCCAAGAAGGGAAAGACGGGCAAACGAACGCTGTCTCATGTCGGACAGGAATTTATTTATGTACTGGAAGGCACCATGATCTATTACGTAGGCAACGAAGCGTATACGCTAAACGCTGGCGACAGCTTGTATTTCGACTCCTTCGAAAATCATAAATATACGCCGGTGACGGATGAGGTCAAGTATTTGTCGGTGTTTTGCTCCGATTCCAAAGCTTGATGGCGGAAAAAGAGGGGATGGAAAATGCTGAACATTTTGGTCGTGGACGACGAACCGAAGCACCGGAAAGGGCTGTCGCGGATGCTTCAGGGGCTAAACCCGAAGCACAACATTTTTCATGCCAGGGACGGTGCGGAGGCGCTTGAAAGCATCAGCGTTCATCCCATTGACCTGGTCTTTACGGACATTCAAATGCCGGTCATGGGCGGGCTCGAATTTATGGAGCATTTGACCCGCCGCGGCGGGAACGAATGCGTCATTATTATGAGCGCGTATTCGGAGTTTGCTTATGCGCAGCGCGCGCTCCAGCTTGGCGCCCGCGATTATTTGCTCAAGCCGGTAGAAGAGGACAGAATCGCGCCGCTGCTGGCGAAAGCGGAACAAAAAGCAAACACCGCGCGTCTCGCTGCCTCGAAGGCGTCCCGGGAATGGCTTTTCGAGTTGAGCGATCGCCCGAATGACCGGAAGCGATGTAAAGCCGAGATGATTATCGAAAGCTGCAAAACTTATATTGACACGCATTACCATGAAGAAGATTTGTCGTTAAGCACGCTGGCCGTGAAATTTCATTTTAATCCTTCGTATTTTTGCAACCTTTTCAAAACGCATTCGCGTATGACCATCCACCAATACATTACCCAAACCCGCATGAAGGCGGCGGCAAAGCTGCTGCTGCATACCTCGCAAAAGGTATACCAAATTGCCGAAAACGTCGGCTATAAGGATGTTAAGTACTTTATCCGCCTGTTTCGCAAGGAATTCGGCACAAGTCCGGAAGAATACCGCCATCTGTCCGCCATTCGCTGAATAAGGAAGGGATGTCATTTGAGAGGACGCTACGGTTTGCCGCGATTAAAGGATCTTCGCTACAGGACCAAACTTTTTTTATCCTATGCCCTCATTATCACGATTCCGCTTGGCATCCTCAGCTCTAAATATTATTTCTCCAGCAGGGAATTCGTCTCCGAATTCGCCCGGCAAAACCTTTACTCCATCGTGAAGCAAAACAACGAAATCATCGACGCCGAGCTCGCCCGGGTGGAGGAAAGCAGCCTCGCCCTGATTGCGGAGCAGATGCTGTACGAGCAATATTTGCATGCGAACCCGAAGGACGAATACAGCATGATTACGATGGAAAAAAAGGTCAGCCGCGCGCTCAACAAATACTTTCCCGATTTGCAGGACATGTATTCGCTCCATTTAATCACCAGCTATTCCAACATCGGCCCGACGGGAGCTTCCGCATTGATCCCATATGAGAATTTTAACGAGACCAGTCTATACCAGGCTGCGGTAAAAGGGGACGGGGGGCTGGCGTGGGTCCCTACCTTTTCGTTTGCGCAAATGTTCAAGCAGGAAATCAACTCGTCCAACCCGCCGGAATACTTCCGGCTGCTGGCCGGGGTACGCTTGCTCAAACTGTTCAAAATCAACAATGGCGAAGTGATCGAGCTGCAAGGCAAAGCCGAGCTCCCGGTGCTGGTCATCACCTACAAGCCGGATTATTACCGTGCCCGGTTCGAAAATGCGCTCCCTTCCGCAGGAGCTGCTTTTTTTATTGTAAGCCCGGGGGGAGAGGTGGTTGCCGGTACGGATATGAAGCGGACATATGCTGCCGGTAAGCCGGATTGGCTGGAGGAAATGACCAGGCTGAAAAGCGGGACTTTGACGATGATGGAGGACGGACAGCCGCTGATCGTTTGCTTTGATACGTCCGAAGAGACGGGCTGGATTTCCGCGGTTACCATCTCGCCGGAAGCTTTGGGAGCCGTGTTTTTACCGGATATCAGGTCCTATACCTTCTATTTAACGTTGCTCCTGCTGATCGTTTCGCTCCTGCTGGCGTTGGTGTTCGCCAATTCGATCACCAGGCCGATTCATCAACTGCTGCGGGCGATCAAAAAGACGGGTGAAGGAGAATTCGATACCCGCATCCCGGTGGAGTCTTACAACGAGATGGGGTTGTTGATTCATAAATACAACCAAATGAACGTAAAAATCAAAAATTTAATCGAAGAGAATTACAAGGTCAAGCTCAGGGAAAAAGAGACGCAAATCATGTCGCTGAATATCCAGCTGAATCCGCATTTTCTGTACAACACCTTAAACATCATGAATTGGACGGCGCTGGAGCACGAGCAGAAAGAGCTGAGCCGGATGATCGTCAGCTTGTCCGCCATGCTGCAGTACACCTCCGAAAACAGCCGCGACATCGGCGATTTAGCGGAGGATTTAAATTGGCTGCGGCATTATATTTTTCTGACGAACGAGCGTTTTGAGGGTAAGTTTACCGTCACCTATGACATTTCCCCCGAGCTGTATACGTATAAAGTTCCCAAGCTGTTTCTGCAGCCGTTTGTCGAAAATGCGATTGTCCACGGTTTTTCCCGCCTGCATACCGGGGGAAGGATTATGATCCGGGGCCGGGTGGAGGGCGGCGAGCGCGTGTTCACGGTGGAAGACAACGGCATCGGCATTCCCGCCCATAGGCTGGAGCAATTATCCGAAATGCAGAGCGGCTCCATCGGCATCCACAACGTGGACAAAAGAATCAAACTTATTTACGGAGAGGCTTATGGTATATCCATAACTTCACAAGAAGGGGAAGGAACCACCGTACACATCCGCTTACCTTTAAAGGGTTGAACACACATTTTTACCAACATATAAAAATCCTCCACCAATCCAAAAATGTTCGAATTCTTTTTAGAACCGTGATTTTTTACAATAAATATACAAATCATTTTTAGCTGAATGGAGGATTAGGGGATGATGAGTGCAAGGCGTTTTGCGGGATTGGCTTTAGCGGCGGTTCTTGCCGTCACCGTCGTGTTATCGGCCTGTTCGAACAGCGGAGGAACCTCCGAAAGCCAGGGCGGGACCCAGGGCGGCAGTGAAGAAAAGATCACGCTAAAGTTCTCCTTCTGGGGGGATACGATTGAGAAAAAAACGGTTACGGAAGCGCTCGAACGTTTTGAGCAGGAGACCGGAATTCAGGTGGAGCCGATGCACGTTCCGGCCGATTATTTAACCAAACTGACGACGATGGTGGCGGGGAATGTCGCCCCGGATCTCGGTTATTTGTCCTCCGGTGCCGCTTTGAGCTGGGGCGCTGACGGGAAACTGCTGAATCTCGCCCCGCTTATCGAAAAGGACCCGGATTTTAAAAAGGAGGATTATCTCGACCAGGTATGGTACGAAATCGCTCCCGGCAACATCATCGGGATGAGCACCGCGGTGGAAGGATACGGACTCATGTATAACAAGGATCTGCTGCTGGAAGCGGGCGTAGAACTGCCCCCGACCGACGCGGATAAAGCCTGGGATTGGGATACGTTTGTGGAATTTGCCAGAAAATTAACGCTGGATGACCAGGGAAGAAATGCGCTTGATCCCAACTTTAACCCGGACAAAATCAGACAGTACGGCCTTCAATACGATCCCTACAATATGATGGCGGCGGTGGTTTCTAATGGCGGCAACTTTTTGACGGAGGATGGAAAAGGGTTTGGGCTGGCCCAGCCGGAGGCGATCGAGGCGATCCAAAAGCTGGCGGATCTGATGTATGTTCACCATGTTTCGCCCACCCCGATGCAAACCAAAAACCTGCCCGATACAGCGCTGCAGACGAAAAAAGTCGCCATGACGGTCTCAGGGAACTGGGCTTTGCAAGCGTTTGCAGAACAGGATTTTAATTTGGGAGTCGGGGTGCTGCCGAAGCTTAAAGTCAGCAATACCCTTTTGGATGGGGCGCCGACGGTCATTTTCAATTCGACCAAACACCCGGAGGAAGCATGGCTGCTCTATAAATATATGGCCGACCCCGAATCGGTGCTGCCGCTGATCGAAGGCGGCTTATGGATGCCGCTGAAAAAAGAATGGTACACGAATCCGGACCTGATAAACAAATGGGCGGCCGGAAACGAGGCGCATCCGGAAGGATACACCGAAGCCTATATGAAGCAAACCATTGAAAGCGGCATCCGCACCCCGGGCTTCGAAGTGAAGAATCTGGACAAAATCAATGCCCTGGTAACGCCAGCCCTCGATTTGGTCTGGACGGGCAAAATGACGGCCGAAGAAGCGCTGAAGGGGGTGGAGCCCAAGGTGCAGCCGCTGATTCAAGGATATTACGGCAGGTAATATCCAGACTTATCCATTCATCATGATTGGGGGGATTCCTATTCTTCATAAACGCCGTATCGCTCTAGCAGGCATCCTGTTCGCCCTGCCCAGTATCTGCGGGCTGTTGCTGTTCGTCATTTTGCCGATGGTCGCCAGTCTGTTGCTCAGCTTTACGGATTACCGGATCGTAAATGCGCCCAAATTCATCGGGCTGGCGAATTATACGCGGCTGTTCGACGGCACGGATCAATATTTTTACAATTCGCTGTGGGTTACTTTCAAGTATGTCGTGCTTCGCGTTCCGCTCGGCCTGGTCTTTTCGTTTATCGTTGCGTTTCTGCTGAACATGGAGTTTATCCGCGGCAAATCCGTGTTCCGCACGATTTATTATTTGCCGGCCATCGTGCCCGCGGTCGCGTCCTCGATGATTTGGATTTGGCTGTTTAGCCCGGACCTGGGCCTGTTCAACAGCTTCCTGGAAGCCTTGAATTTGCCGACACTCGATTGGCTGTATTCCGAAACCACCGTGGTTCCTTCCATCGTGCTGATGAGTCTGTGGGGGATGGGGAGCACGATCATTATTTTCCTGGCGGGCCTGCAAGGTGTGCCGCGGTCTTTGTATGAAGCGGCCATTGTCGATGGCGCCGGCCCGCTCCGGAAGTTTCGCCATATCACCATCCCGATGATGACGCCGATTATTTTCTTCAACTTGATCATGGGGTCGATCGGAGCATTTCAGGTATTTACCGAGGCGCTGATTATGACGCAGGGCGGGCCCAACAATGCCAGCTTGTTTTATAACTACTACATTTACCGCCAGGCGTTTCAATTCGGCGAAATGGGGCAGGCGTCGGCCATTGCCTGGATTCTCTTTATGATCATCCTGCTGGTTACGGTTATCTTTTTCCGCACATCCAAGTCCTGGGTGTTCTATGAAAGCGAGGTGTAGCGTTTATGCGGAGAAGCCGACGAATCTCGCAGCTGACCGTTTACGCGATCCTCATTTTAGGGGCCTGCTTCTGTCTATTGCCATTGTTTTGGCTGGTCCGCAGCTCGATGATGAGTTCGCTGCAAATTTTTGAGATGCCGCCAAGGTGGATACCTTCGCCCTTTCGCTTGGAGAACTATGTGGAGGCCTTAACGACGATCAATTTCTTCCGGTTTTTCCGCAACACGTTAACCATCACCATCGGCTGCTTGGCCGGAGCGCTGATCAGCAGTTCGCTGGGGGCTTACAGTTATGCCAGGTTAAACTGGCCGGGGAAAAAGTTCTTCTTCGGACTGCTGCTGTCGAGCATGATGCTGCCCAGTGCGGTCACATTAATTCCGACCTTTATCGGCTGGAAGCTGGCTGATCTGATCAACACTTATTTCCCGCTTATTCTGCCGGTGTGGTTTGGCTCGGCCTTCGACATTTTTCTGTTAAGGCAGTTTTATACCAGCATCCCGCGGGATATGGACGAAGCCGCTTATGTGGACGGGGCCGGTCCGTGGACGGTTTTTTCCCGGATCATCATCCCTTTGTCGAAGCCGCCGCTGATCGTCATCGGTTTGTTTTCCTTCATGAACTCATGGAACGATTTTATGGGCCCGCTGGTGTATTTAAATGAGGAAAGCAAATTTACGATGGCGCTGGGCCTGCAGATGTTCCAATCGCTGCACAGCGCGCAGTGGCATCTGCTGATGGCCGCTTCGACCGTGGTGATTTTGCCGGTGATTGTCGTGTTTTTTATCGGGCAGCGTTATTTTATCGAAGGCATTACGTTAACCGGGATGAAGGGTTGAAGAATTGAAAATGCAGAGGGAGGGTTAAATCCATGGAAGCACAACGTCTCCAAAAGGTACGGGAAGCGCTCAAGCAGCAGGGAATCGACGGGTTGTTGATCGCAAGCCCCTATAACCGCAGATATGTGACCGGCTTCACCGGCACCGCGGGTTGGGTGGTGATTACGCAGGACCGAGCCTTGCTGGTGACCGATTTTCGTTATACCAACCAAGCCTCGCAACAGGCGGGGGCATATGAGGTCGTGCAGGCGGCGGGGGAACCGCTTGAGCTGATTTGCGGGAAGCTGGAAGAGGCCGGAGTTAAGACATTAGGATTCGAAAAAAATCATGTGACCTATGCGGGCTATGAAGCGTACGAAAAGTCGTTTCAGGGAATCGAGCTGGTGCCGACGGAAAATATCGTTGAAAAACTGCGTGGCATCAAAGATGAGCGTGAGCAGGCGTATATCCGGCGGGCGATCGAGATTACGGAAAAAGCTTTTGATCATATTTTGGGCTTCATGAAGCCGGGCGTTACCGAACGGGAGGTGGCTACGGAGCTGGAATACTTTATGCGCAAAAACGGGGCGGTTTCGTCGGCGTATCCCACGATCGTCGCCTCCGGTGTACGCTCCGCGCTGCCGCACGGTTTGGCCAGCGGCAAGCCGCTTGGCGCCAATGAGTTCGTGACCCTTGATTTCGGGGCGAGCTATGAGGGGTATTGCTCCGATTTGACGCGGACCGTCTTTATCGGCGAGCCCACGGAGCGCCATCAGGAGCTTTACCGGATCGTGCTGGAGGCCAACCGGACCACCCTGGAGGGGCTGAAGCCGGGGATGACGGGGAAGGAAGGGGACGCGCTGGCCAGGGATTGTATCGCCGGCTATGGGTACGGCGACTACTTTGGCCACGGCCTCGGTCATGCCTTTGGTTTGGAAATCCACGAGCCGATGCGGTTTTCGCAAAAAACGGAGGATGTGCTCGAGCCGGGGATGATCCTGACGGTGGAGCCCGGGATTTATATCCCCGATTTCGGCGGCGTCCGCATCGAGGATGACATTCTCATCACGGAAACAGGCATTGAGGTGCTGACGAAATCAAACAAAGAACTGATCGTATTATAATGCGAGTTCAACAACCTCTGTAAAAGAAGGGGGATAACGTTCATGAATTCGGAGGCTGCGGAAGTCGTCGTCATCGGCGGCGGGATCATCGGCATGTCCATCGCCTACTATGCTGCAAAAGCCGGCATGGACGTGGTTGTGGTCGAGCGCGGTGAAATCGCCGGGGGCACCTCCTCCAAATGCGACGGCAATATTTTGGCGATTGACAAGGACCCCGGATTTGACAGCCAAATGTCTCTGAAATCGCAGGAATTGGTGGCGGGGTGGGCCCGGGAGCTCGATGAGGCATTCGAATACCGGGCCCCCGGCAGCATTCTCGTATGCGAGACCGAAGAGGAGATGCAGGCTGCCGAGAGCTGGGTTTCACGCCAACGCGAAGCGGGCCTCCCTTTTCGTATGCTGGGCCGGCAGGAGCTGCGGGAGGAGTGGCCCTATCTGGCGGACGATCTCCCGGGCGGCTTGGAATGCGCCACCGATTCTACGGTGAATCCGGTATTGCTCACTTATTCACTAGCTTCCACCGCCCGCCGCCATGGTGCAAGGCTGCGAACCCATACGTCCGTGACGGCGCTTTTACTGGACGAGAAGGGCCGGATTCGCGGGGTGGACACCTCCGGCGGCACGATTCATGCAAAATTTGTCATTAACGCCGCCGGGGTATGGGCCAAGCGGATCGGGCAAATGGCCGGCCTCGACATTCCGATCGAACCCCGCAAGGGCCACATTCTTGTGGCCTCCCGCTGGGAAAGCATCGGAAAACGGAAGGTGATGGAATTCGGCTATTTGATCAGCAAATTCGGCGGAACGCGCCAGGTGGACCCGAGGTTCGAGCAGTACGGCATCGCGCTGGTGTTCGAACCAACCGCCTCGCAGAACTTCCTCATCGGCTCCAGCCGCCAATTCGCAGGGATGGACAGCCGCGTCGATCAGGAGGTGATCCGGCTGATTGCGGAACGGGCGATCCGCTTTTTTCCCGCGCTGGAGCGGATACCGCTGCTGCGCACCTACGCGGGCTTGCGTCCCTGGACCGCCGACCATTTGCCGATCGTTTCCGCCATCGATGAAATCCCCGGATTTTATGTGGCGGCAGGGCACGAAGGGGACGGCATCAGCCTGGCCGCGGTCACGGGAAAGGTGATGAGCGAAATGTTAAGCGGCGCCGCCACCTGCATCCCGGTCGAGCCGCTCCGTTATGACCGGTTTCGCTCCGATTCCCGTCATCAGGAGGTCGTGTTATGAGTATGAGCATTTCCAAGCTGGTGAGTACGATCGATACCCATACCGGCGGGAACCCGACCCGCACCGTGATCGGTGGAGCGCCGGAGCTGCAAGGAAGGACGATGACGGAAAAGATGGTCTACATGTCCGAGCATTACGACGGTTTCCGTACTGCGTTGATGTTCGAACCGCGGGGGCATGAGGTAATGTCCGGCTGCATTTTGACCCCGCCTTGCGACGAGCGGGCCGACATTGGGGTAGTGTTTATTGAAACCGGCGGATATTTGCCGATGTGCGGACATGATACGATCGGCCTTTGCACCGCGTTGATCGAGGGAGGAATCTATCCCGCCAGCAAAGACGTCATTCGGCTCGATACTCCGGCAGGCCTTGTGGAAGCCAAGCTGGAGATCGAAGAGGGAAAAGTGCGGCAAGTGATGTTCACGAATATCGCCTCTTTTTTATACAAAAGGGATGTGTTGGTGGATGTTGAAGGGCTTGGCGAAATCTCCGTTGACATCGCGTATGGCGGCAATTTTTACGGACTTGTCGATGCGCGGCTGCTTCGTCTTCCCTTGGTTCCCGGGCGGGGCTCGGAAATCGTTCGTTTGGCCGTTAAGATTCGCGAGGCGGTGAATCGCCAGGTTGAGGTGGTACATCCCGAAATCCCGGTCATTCGCGGGCTTACCCATATCGAGTTCTATAGCGATCCCGTATCGCCGTTGGCTCATTGCCGGAATACCGTGGTCGTGCCTCCCGGAGGGATCGACCGTTCCCCGTGCGGGACGGGAACCTCGGCCAAGGTCGCCGTGCTTCACGCCAAGGGGGAGCTTGGCCGAGGACAGGAGTTTGTCCATGAGAGCATCGTGGGCTCGCTGTTCCGGGCCAAAATTGTGGAAGAAACGACGGTCGGCGGCTTGCCGGCGGTCATCCCGCAAATCTCCGGGTCGGCTTGGGTGACGGGTTTTCATCAGTTTGTTTTACAGGATCGGGATGAGCTCAATCTGGGGTTCTTTCTGCTTTAATAGTTAAAGTTCAAAAGAGTTCAAAATAACCTTTAATGCGAATGGGTTCGGGGGCCGGTGTAGATGAAATTGAACAAATGGTATGCGGCGATCGATACGCATTCCGGCGGCGAACCGCTCAGGATCATCACCGGTGGCTTGCCGCCGCTGGTTGGAGCAACGCTGCAGGAGAAGGCGGGATTTTTCCGGCGGAACTTTGATGCCGCGAGGAAGCTGCTGCTAGCCGAGCCGCGAGGGCACGGGGCGATGACCGGGGCGGTCGTCACGGCACCGGTAACGAAAGGAGCTATGTTCGGCCTGCTGTTCTTGAACCAGGAAGGCCTGGCAGCCATTAGCGGCCACGGGATTATCGCCGCAGTTACGGCTTGGATTGCCACAGGGCAGTTGCAGCCTTCCGAAGCCACCGCGGGTGTTCTGATCGATTGCCCAGCGGGCACGGTTCGCGCGGTTGCCGATTGTGAAGGGGGGGAAGTGCGCGCGGTTACGATTGAGCCGGTGCCGAGCTTCGCTTATGACGAGCCGCTTAAGGTGAATGTTGATGGCGTGGAGGTGAGGGTCGACATTGCCTTCAGCGGAGAGTTGTACGCTGTTGCCGACGCCTCTTCCTTGCTCGGAGCAAGTGAAGCGTACACGCTGCTCAAGCTGCGGGAGTGGGCCCGGCTGATCCGCGAGGCGGCGGAAGTGTGGGTGCAAGGCAAGCGCCCGCTGCTGGACTGGAGTACGGGGCTCCATGGCGTGTTTTTTTATCGCAGGGATGATTGGCCCGGTAGCCGCCGTGAAGCCAGTCTTGATGTCCGCCATGATGACCGTGATCCGGCGCAGATCGTCTACCGGAGTACGGCTGTTTTCGCCGGTGAACAGCTTGACCGGTCACCGGGCGGAGCGGGAGCTTGCGCTCAGCTGGCAGTCCTCTATTCCCGAGGTTTGCTTGCTCGAGGCCAGCAGGTCATCTATGAAGGGATAACCGGAGCCCGTGCGATTGGAAGCATTTCCGGGGGAACGACGGATTACGGCCGCAGGGCCGTTATCCCGCGGTTTACAGGTACCGCCCATCTCTTAGGTTTTATGAATTTCCTGCTGGACCCGGCTGATCCGTTGCCGGAAGGGTTCATACTTTATTAGATTAATATTTTATAACATGAACAATTATAAAGCGAGGGGAGAAATCGCGATATGCCTAGATTTGAAGGGGTTTACGTGGCCATCGTCACGCCGTTCACCGACAGCTATGAGGTGGATTATAAGCGTCTGGCCGAGCTTTGCGACTGGCTGATCTCACAAGGGGTGAACGGTCTGGTTCCGGCCGGATCATTGGGGGAATACGCAACCATGACCGGCGAAGAACGGGCCAAAGTCGTGGAAACCGTGATCGCGGCCGCGGCCGGGCGAGTGCCGGTGGTACCCGGTTCCGCGGCGCCTTCCACACGGCAGGCCGTCGAGTGGGTGAAGCACGCGAAGGATGCGGGCGCTGCCGGCGTGATGGCTTTGCCGCCGATCAACTACAGGCCGCTGAAGCATGAAGTTATCGCCCACTATGAGGCGCTTAACGAGGTGGGGCTGCCGATCATCGCCTACAACAATCCGCATGATTACAAGGTCGACTTGACGCCGCAGCTGCTTGCCCAGCTTTCCGGGCTCGAACATATCGTGGCCGTCAAAGAGTTTTCCGGCGACATCCGCCGCGTTCACGATATTCTGAACCAGACGGATCTGGAAGTGATGATCGGCGTTGATGATTTGGCCATGGAGGGCGCGATGTTTGGAGCCACAGGCTGGATTTCCGGGGTGCCGAACGCCTTGCCGCAGGAAGGCGTGGAGTTGTTTGGCCTGGCCAGACAAGGCAAGGTTCAGGAAGCCGCCGCCCTGTACCGCCGGCTGCTGCCGCTGCTGCACTTCGATGCCAGCCCGCAGCTCGTCCAGTCGATCAAGTACATGATGGAGCTGGCCGGATTCCCAGTGGGGCCGACCCGCCCGCCGCGCCTGCCTTTGCCGGAAG
This sequence comes from Paenibacillus macerans, assembly GCF_023715465.1. Lineage (GTDB taxonomy): Bacteria > Bacillota > Bacilli > Paenibacillales > Paenibacillaceae > Fontibacillus > Fontibacillus macerans_A. Next base: position 202,398 of record NZ_JAMBOE010000002.1, on the reverse strand, counting down.
CCGATTACGAGGTGATCAAACAAGCGTTCGAGCATGCCGCCCGCCGCAACCAACCGGCCAATTAAACGGCAGACCGCACAAACAAGGGCAATTGCCGGAACACGGCTTCGGCCATAAGAAGGAAGCGCGAAATGAAGGGCGCAAAAGCAAAAGCAAAAGCAAAAGCGGCGCTTGCCATCAGGACGGCGCAGCTCCTTAAGGCAAGACCGTCGTCATTCTAACGGTTGTGAGCGCCGCTATTTCGATAAAATGCAGGGAATACCAAATTTAACGGTTGCGACAGAGCTTATTTTGCCTTATTTCAAAGAATTCGAACCTCTTTTATCCAAATAAGCGCGGGGGCAACCGTTAGATATTGAATCCCTGTCTTTTCGGCTAAATAAGCGTGGTTACAACCGTTAGCGAAAGACTGAAGATTCGGGATGCAGAGCCGTTAACTCAAAACGAATGGAATAGCCAACTGACTTTGCAGCCAAGCACCGATTTCTGGGCTGAGTCCAAAGAAGAAGCAAAAGAAGGGAGCTTGGAATGAGCTTGAAACAGGAGGAATCGTCTATGATACACAGCCGGAATTGGATTGGAGGAGAATGGATTGTCCCCGCGGCAGGAGAGTGCGCCGTGGTCAATCCATCCGACACCCGGGAGGAGGTGGGCGTGCTTCATTTATCCGATACCTCGCACGTAGCGCAAGCGGAGCAGGCGGCTCGTTTGGCTTACGCCTCCTGGTCCCGCTTGACGGGAGCCGCAAGAGCCGAGCATTTGCAGCGGCTGGCGGCGGCCCTGGAGTCGAGGGCCGCCGAGGTTGCCCAGCTCGCCAGTATGGAAATGGGCAAGCCGATAACGGAAATGTGCGGCGAGGTCATGCGCGGCGTAAACCTGCTGCGATATTATGCCGCAGAGGGCGTCCGGGCCAATGGGGCGGTCATTCCTTCCAGCGAGCCGGATGTTTTGCAGTATAGCCGAAAGGTGCCGCTTGGGGTGGTCGGAATTATCACCCCCTGGAATTTTCCCGTGGCCATTCCGTTGTGGAAAATAGCGCCGGCGCTGATCTGCGGCAATACGGTGATCTGGAAACCGGCCGAGTCCGCCTCTTTAACCGCGGCCAGGATGGCGGAAATCTTTGCCGAAGCCGGACTTCCTTCCGGTGTCGTCAATCTGGTCATCGGCAAGGGCAGCAAAATCGGCAATGCGCTGCTGGAGCAAACGGCTTTGGACGCAGTCAGCTTTACCGGCTCTACGGCCACTGGTACGCACATCGCCGAGGCCTGTGCCAAACGCAACATCAAATACCAAACCGAAATGGGCGGTAAAAATGCCGCCGTGGTGCTGGGCGATGCCGATCTGGAGCATACCGTGCCTCTGATTGTCAGCGGTGCGTTCCGCTCGGCGGGCCAGAAATGCACGGCGACCAGCCGCATCATCGTGGAATCCGGCATTTACGATGCGTTTACCGAAGCGTTGACGCAAGCGGTATCAAGGCTCAAGCTGGCCCCGGCCCTTGATCCGCAGGCTTACCTGGGACCGGTGGCTTCGGCAAACCAATACGAAACGGTGAACGCTTATGTGCAGCTGGCCTGGGAGCATGCCGAAATTTTGGCACAAGGTCCGGCGGCCGCTGGGGATCAGGAAGGTTATTATGTAAGACCGCTCGTGGCAGCGGGCTTAAACGCAGAGCATCCGCTGATTCAGGAGGAGATTTTCGGACCGGTCGCCGTGGTGCAGGAAGCGTCCGATTTTGCGGAAGCCGTCGCCCTGTGCAATCAAACCGTTTATGGCCTGAGCGCTTCTTTATTCACCCGGGATTTGTCTTATGCCCATCGGTTCCTGTACGAAGCCCGGGCCGGAATGGTCCGCGTCAATCAGGAGACGGCAGGCGTCGAATATCAAGCCCCGTTCGGCGGCCTGAAGCTCTCCAGCTCGCACACGCGCGAACAGGGGCAAGCCGCCCTGGATTTCTATACCGAATTAAAAACCTGCGCCATCCGCTACTTCTAGGAGGAGGCTTACGATATGCAACGTCGATCCATGGTGATTTGCCGCTGTGAAGAAGTGACGCTGGGTCAATTGGAGGCGGCCTATGAGTCGGGATGCCGGACCTCCCGGCAGCTGAAGATGAAAACGCGGGCCGCGATGGGCGCCTGCCAGGGCAGGGTATGCAGGCATCTGCTGGAGGCTTGGCTACACGCTAAGGATCCCGAGTCCCCCCGCAACGTCGAACTGTTAGCCTACCGCCCGCCAATCCGGCCCGTGACTTTCGGCCAACTGGCAAGGGGGGAGGATTAGTGGAACGAATCATAGACCACCCGATTCTGGGTCCGATGAGAACGCCGCGTGATACAGTGAGCTTTACGTTTAACGGCAAGGAATTGACGGGACGGCAAGGGGAGCCGATCGCCGCCGCTTTGCTCGCCTCAGGGATCCGCATACTGCGCAGGCACGAGGAATCCGGGAGCCCTCGCGGGTTGTATTGCGCCATTGGCCACTGTATGGAATGCCGATTGAACGTGGATGGTAAGGGGCCGGTACGCGCCTGTCTCACCCCGCTTGAAGCAGGGATGCGCGTTTCCGAGGGGCAGCGGCTGCCCAATGAAATTACGGGGAGGAAGCTGCCGTGACGGAACCTCCGCAATTCGATCTGCTGATCGTGGGCGCCGGTCCGGCGGGATTATCGGCCGCGGCCGAAGCAGCCGGACATGGGCTCGGCGTAGCCGTGCTGGATGAGTTCCCCGAACCGGGCGGACGCATGCTGGGCCAGTTTCACGAAGAAAAAGGGCACTGGTGGGTAGGCCGGCGGGAAGCTGAGCAATTGTTGGAAAAATGCGCTGCCTTAGGGGTTGAAATCCGCTGCGGCTTGTCCGTTTACGGCATGGTTAGGCTTGATAACCGCTGGGTGGTCAGAACGACCGGCGGCTCGCTAACGGCCGCACGCGTCCTGCTCGCTACGGGTTCCGCCGAAATTCCCCGGCCCTGCCCCGGCTGGACGCTGCCCGGCGTGATGTCGATCGGCGCCGCCCAGGTACTGGCCAATGTGCACTACGTGAAGCCCGGCCAGCGCGGACTGATCATCGGCGTGAATACGCTGGCCATGGCTATCGCTCGGGAGCTGGCGGTCAGCGGCGTGCCGATCGCAGGTATTGTGCTGCCGGGGCCAGATCCGCTGTCCGGCGAAGACGCCTTGCCCAAGGCGAATTTGGCGAAGCTGATGGGCCTGGCCCATCTGGCGCCTTCGCCGTTCATGAGGATCGGTGGGAGGTTAGCGCGTACGTTAGGGATGGCCGGGCCGGTAGCCCGTTTTTTTCCTCGAGGCGGGATAAAGATATGGGATATCCCGTTAATGCTGCGGACGGCGGTCGTGTCCATTAACGGTACGGACCGGGTGGAATCCGTCACGCTGGCGGACGTAACCGGAGCTGGCGAACTCATCCCCGGAAGCGAACGGGAGGAGCGGGTGGATTTCGTGGGGCTGGCGGGCGGATTATACCCGCTGGCGGAATTGGCCGCGGTGGCCGGATGCCCTTTTGTGCATGTTCCGGAGCTGGGCGGTCATATTCCTATGCACAATGAGCAGTTGCAAACCCCGGTTGCGGGATTGTATGTCGCCGGCAATATTACCGGGATCGAAAGCGCGCTGGTGGCTATGGCTCAAGGGCGGCTCGCTGCTGCGGCCGTTTGCGGCGATGCGGAAGTATTGGGAGGCCGCAGGGAAAGCAAGCTGCGTGATGCGATCCAGCAGGTCCGGCGTGTGCGCGCCTCCGCCTTGATTCAATTTGCGCCGGGCATCGCGGAGGCCAGAGAGCGAGTCTATCAGCATTACGCCGAATTCCTGCAGGCTGAAGTGTTAAATGAGCAGATGAATTAGATTCAAGCTAAAACATAAGCACAAAAAATTCCGCTATTGGTGATGAACATAATCTAATCCGGACAATAAGATCATAAAGTACCGCTATTTTTGAAGGACGGCGGTTAGTCGAACCAGTAGCCGGCCGTCAACCAAAAATCAAGGGAGGGTATAAAGCATGAAAAGATGGGCCTCGTTATGGATGAGCTTCCTGTTAACGGTTTCCTTGTTTGCTTTACCCGCTGCCGCCGAGCCTGCGGAGCCACAGCAACTTAGCAACGAAGCGGAAATTGTCGATATTTTCGGGAGAACCCTGAACAATTACGGCGTGGAGTTGGTGGACTGGCAGGGCTATATCGCCAATCCTTTTGTCAAATTAACGCTTGTTCCGCCACAGAACGCCGCTTATCCTTTGAGCATAAACATAAAGGCCAAAGGCACCTCCAGATTGATGTTGGACCGTCCCAGCACCTTTAGCGCAAACGGGGCGTCCAAGACACTGTCGTTCCAAAACGCCGGCGAGCGCAAGCCTTTTTACCTCGAGATCCAACCAGACCGGATCGGCGGGAACGGCGAAATCGAACATTACACGCTGGAACTGACGGTGACCGGCGCGAACGGCGCCTCCCGCACACAAACCACTCCGATTCGCGTCCTGGATCAGGACGATAATAGGGAGCCGGAGCTGCCGCTTAAATTCGATTACAGATACGACACGATTCAGCCCTATTTCAGCAATCCCGCGATCCGCGCAGCCGGTGAGCAGGCGATCAAGGACTGGTTTTATTTCTTCGATATGGAACCGTTTGACACCGTTCCGGCCAACGCGGAAACGACCTGGCTGCCGGAGGATGGCTTCAACGGGCATGTCGCCGCAACCAACAATGAGCCTTACAACGGAATGTGGATCTACTTGAGAGGACTCAACGGACCCTATTCGACCGGCGGGCCGGCGAACAACGGGCAATACCACAAGCGGGGCGGAGTGACCGTACCGGGAAATATCCATCGTTCCTTGCTAACGATCCTTGATTTTTACGATACCGCGACGCCGTTTGCTTCGCTGAATGACGAGGAATGGTACCTGTCGGAAATGTCGAGTACCCGCACGGACGTTTACGGCCTGATCATGCACGAGTTTGGCCACGCGGTCGCGTATTCCGATAGCTGGCAAGGGATGGCGGCCTATGAGCGCGGCGGCTGGAGAACGGCGAACAATATTATAGACTACCAAGGCGTTCCGGTACCGCTGGACAATAGCTACCATATCCCCGGAGATCAGCAGTATTGGGATCGGCTCAGCGGCCAGAACGGCGGATATAACCATCTTTTTCACGACAATAAGCGCTGGATGCTGACCAAACTGGCCTTGCTGATTGCGGAAAAAGCGGGCTGGAAATTAAATCGCGAGCTGACACCTTTCCTGAGTCCGTCCATCAAAAATATCTCTATTCCTAACGCAACGCCGGGAGGGAATTACACACTGAAGCTGCAGGCCGAGGGCGGAGTTCCTTTCTACGATTGGACGATTACGCAAGGCTCGTTGCCCGGAGGTCTGAGCTTGGACCGCTTTACCGGCGAAATCAAAGGAACCGTATCCGGTAATGCCCAAGGAAGCTACCAGTTTACCGTGCAGCTTCGCGATTACGACGAAAAGGGCACTCCGGTGCACAAACAATTCACTATCCACGTTGGGCAGGGAGGAGCCCCGGCTGAAAATGTAGCCGCCAATGGAACGGCCTCCACCTCATACGTATCCCCTTGGGAAAGCCTAGCCGGGCTGAATGATGAGTACGAACCGGAAAACTCGGCGGATCGGGGACACCCGGTCTATGGCAACTGGGATAATCCTGGAACCGAGCAGTGGGTTCAATATGACTTCGACCATCCGGTTAAGATCTCTTCCAGCGAAGTGTACTGGTTTGACGATAATCAGGGGATCGATCTGCCGGAGTCTTTTTACCTGCAATACTGGAATGGAAATGCTTGGGTGCAGGTGCCGAACCCATCCGCATATGGCGTGCTTCCGGATCGGTATAACGTGACCACCTTCGACCCGGTGACAACGACGAAAATCCGGTTAACGATGAAGGCCAAGGCAGGTGCGTCAACCGGCATCCAGCAATGGAAAGTGATTGGAGAGCCGGCTTAGTGTTGACTTGATCGGGCTAGTAGCAGGCATATCGAGTTTAGCGAGCTGTGGGGGAGAAAAGGCCCTTGCGGCTCGTGTTTTTTTATAATAAAAATTTGAAATAACACTTGAATAATGTTCCGGTCTCCATTACAATCTAACTGATATTGATATTCATTATCATTTAGGATGTAATGGGGGAGAAAGCCATGATGTTCAGGTTCAACAAATCATTTTTCAGTCATATGGCGCTTGTGTTGATTTTTACGATGTTGGCAGGCTGCGGAGCTGCTGGCGGGGCGGCGGAAGGAACGGTAAATACAAGCCAGGCGGCGGGCGCCAGCGCGAACGCGGGCAGCGGCGGAAACGGGGGAACGGATAGCAGTGCCGGGGAAGAGAAGCGGATCATTAAACATGCGATGGGGGAAACCGAGATTAAGGGAACACCGCAAAAAGTCGTCACCCTGTTCCAAGGGGCGAACGATGTCGTGGTTGCGCTGGGGGTGAAGCCGGCCGGAGTGGTCGAATCCTGGGCGCAGCAGCCTGTCTATGAATATTTGCGGGCCGATCTGGAAGGCGTGCCCATCGTCGGGCAGGAGACTCAGCCGAACCTGGAGGAAATACATAAGCTCAAGCCTGATCTGATTATCGCCAATAAGACGCGGCATGAGGACATTTATGAGCAGCTGTCCCAAATCGCGCCGACCGTGATGCTGGAGACGTTGTACGACTGGAAGGAGACGCTGAAAACGGCGGGGGCGGCGTTGAACCTTGAAGACAAGTCAGATCAGCTGTTGTCCGCTTGGGAGGCGAGAGTGGCCGATTTTAAAGAGAAGATGGGTGACCGCCTGCCGATTGAAGCCACGATCACCAATTTCAGAGCCGATCAGGTACGGATTTACTATATGGGTTATGCCGGCCAAATTTTGCAAGAGCTTGGCTTTACAAGACCTCCGGGGCATGACGAAGATATATGGGGTGTCGAAATTGCCTCCAAAGAAGGCATTCCGGATATGAATGCGGACATGATCTTTAACTTCAATTACAATGCGGAGGGCGAAGCGGCACAGAAGAATTACGAGGAATGGACAAAAAGCAAGCTGTGGGCCAATCTGGATGCGGTCAAAAACAACCAGTTTGTCCAGGTGGACGAGGTGATATGGAACCTCGGGGGCGGATACAAGTCGGCCAACCTTTTGCTCGATGGTCTGTATGAGTATTTCAAACTGAACTAAGGGGAAAGAGTGAGGACATGTTGCCCCTGTTTGCACAAGGGAAATCCAAGATTTTAGGGCTGGCGGCATTACTGGTGCTGCTGGCCGCGGCGGGTGCCGCGAGCCTGATTTACGGCCGCACGGAAATTACGGTTTCCACGGCGGTGGAAGCGTTCAAACATTATGACGAAGAATCCACCCCGCATATCGTGCTCCGTACCGAGCGGCTGCCCCGCACGGTGATCGCCGCCGTTGTCGGCGCCAGCCTGGCGGTTGCGGGTGCGCTCATGCAAGCGTTGACACGCAACCCGCTTGCTTCTCCAAGCGTGTTTGGCATCAATGCCGGGGCGATATTTTTTATCGTGCTTGCGAATGTGTTGTTGTCGGTCTCCTCGTTAAATGCGATGATGTGGTTTGGTTTTACCGGGGCTGCCATTGCGGCGGCCGTCGTGTATGCGCTTGGCTCCATCGGGCGGGACGGCTTGACCCCAATCAAGGTTGTGCTGGCCGGGACGGCGATTAGCGCCTTGTTCTCGTCCTTCACGCAGGCGGTGCTTGTACTGGACGGGACCGGGCTGCAGGAGGTACTGTTCTGGCTGGCCGGCTCCGTCAGCGGCCGCACGCTGGAGATGTTGTATCCCGTCCTGCCGTATATGGCCGCGGGAGCTTTGGCCGCGCTGTTTATGGGCCGGGCGATCAATCTGCTGTTGACCGGCGATGATATCGCTAAAGGCATGGGGCAAAATGTCGTACTGGTCAAGACGGCCATGGGCGTCATAACCGTGCTGCTTGCCGGGGGCGCCGTGGCCGTGGCCGGCTCCATTGGTCTTGTCGGACTCGTCGTGCCCCATATCATGCGCACATGGGTCGGGAATGACTACCGCTGGCTTATTCCCTACTCGCTCATAGGCGGGGCGGTGCTGCTACTGTTGGCTGATGTGGCCGCACGGCTGATCATCCTGCCGGAGGAACTTCCGCTTGGGATCATGACCGCCCTGATTGGCGGACCGTTCTTCGTCTACATTGCCCGCAAGGGGGTGACGAAGATATGAGAGGAACGATTATCTTCCGCAGCAAGAAGGAAGCGGTATCCCTGCAGGTGGAGAGGAGGGCGGTGCTCGTCATCGCCGTGCTTGTTCTTCTGGTTTTGCTCGCCGCCGTGTTTGGCACAAGCCTAGGCAACGATGTGATTTCGCCACTGGAGGTGCTCCGGACGATTCTGGGACTGAATGCAGGGGAGTATGATTTTGTCGTGCTTACGCTGAGGCTGCCGCGGGTGCTGCTGTCCCTGCTGGTCGGAGCCGCGCTCGGCATGTCCGGCGCCATTTTGCAAGGGGTGATCCGCAATCCTTTGGCTTCTCCGGATGTCATCGGCATCACGGGCGGCGCGGCGGCGGTTGCTGTCGGTTTTGTTACGCTCCTGGGCGGCGCGGTCAGCATCAAGCTTTTGCCGGCCTTTGCGGTTGCCGGAGCGTTGGTGACTTCGATGGTCATCTATGCGCTTGCTTGGAAGGCTGGAGTCGCGCCGATCCGCCTCGTGTTGATCGGCATCGGTATTTCGGCCATCACCAGCGCCGGCACGACGTTTATGCTGATCATCAGTCCGTTTTATACTGCCGGGCAAGCGTATATTTGGCTGACAGGCAGCGTGTACGGCGCTTCATGGACGGATGTCTATACGTTAATTCCGGTTATTTTGCTCGTCGTACCGCTTGTGCTTTGGCTGGCCCGCAGCTTGAACGCGCAGGAATTCGGGGACGATCTGGCTACAGGACTCGGCGTCACCGTTGAGCGCCACCGCTTTGCGCTGCTGCTGTGCAGCGTCCTGCTTGCCGGATTTGCGGTTGCCGTGGCCGGCACGCTTGGTTTTGCCGGATTGATCGCGCCGCATATTGCCCGAAAGCTGGTGGGCCGGATGTTTGGCAGCCTGCTGCTCGTGTCGGCGCTGACCGGCGCGCTGCTCGTATTCGGCGCCGACTTGGTCGGACGCACGGCGTTTCTTCCGCTGGACGTCCCGGCAGGAGTGTTCACCGCGGGGATTGGTGCGCCGTTTTTCCTGTACTTGCTGTTCAAGAACAGAAATCAGTTTTAAGTGTGTGTTCAAAAATTTGGATGACTTTTTGAACAACCTCTTTGAGAAGGAGGAGAACCGTGAGTATCTTGGAAGCGAAAAACCTGACCATCTCTTATGGAACGGAGCCAGTGATCGACAATTTGAATTTGGCGATTCCCAAAGGAAAAATCACGGTGCTGATCGGCAGCAACGGCTGCGGTAAATCGACGCTGCTGCGCACCATTGCCCGCTTGCTGAAGCCCCGGTCGGGCACGGTGCTGCTGAGCGGGGAGGAGATTGCAAAACTGCCGACCAAGGAGGTCTCCAGACAGATGGCGATTTTGCCCCAGGGACCATCCGCTCCGGAAGGGCTAACGGTGAGCCAGCTTGTGCGGCAGGGGAGGTATCCGCATCAAAGCTGGCTGAAGCAGTGGTCGCGCGAGGATGAGCGGATCGTTCAACTTGCGCTTGAGTCCACGCGTCTGTCGGAGCTGGCGGATCGCCCGGTGGATGCCCTGTCGGGAGGACAGCGCCAGCGCGCCTGGATCGCCATGACCCTCGCGCAGGGCACGGAAACGCTGCTGCTCGACGAGCCGACAACATACCTGGACATGAGCCACCAGATTGAAGTCCTTGATCTGCTGTTTGAATTGAACGAGCAGGAGAACCGCACCATCGTTATGGTCTTGCACGACCTGAATTTGGCCTGCCGTTACGCGCATCATATCGTTGCGGTTCACAACAAAACCGTGTTTGCACAGGGCAGACCGGAGGATATCGTAACCCGGGAGATGGTTCGGACCGTCTTCCGGATGGATTGCGAGATCTCCGTCGATCCGTTGTTTGGAACACCATTATGTATCCCTCACGGAAGGGGAAGGAAAATTCATGATGAAAAAGACCACAGACTCCTTGCTTCTGCCGGAAGAATATAACATCCTGGCCGCCGACTACCGGCTAACGCGGGATTCCTCGCCCGACCGGTCATTCTCCATTCCGTTTGCCGATTTGCTGGACCCGGAGAAAAGCCTGGCTTATTTTCGCGGGGTAAGCGGCATTTTCGAGACCGATTCCCAGCTCGCGACCGTCTCGCTGTTTGCCAAGCGGTATGCTTTTCTTGTCATCGCCCCCGGACTTTATGCAATGTCTGCCTTCAACAAAGGCTTGAATTTGGCCCTGGAGAACGGCTGGGTTGAATCGAGCTACCAAGGGCAGGCATGGCTGCCCAAAGCGAGGCTCTTGGATCTGCAGGCAAGTGAGCCCGAGGAGGGACAAAGAAGCGAATGGCGCGACCGGGTGATCGAAACGATGTTTGCCGGAAACCTGTCCCGGGTATGGAATGCCGTGTCCAAATCGGCCGGCATATCGAAAGCCTTGTTATGGGAAAATACGGCGATTTATGTCTATTGGCTATTTGAGAAAAAATTTGCGGAAGCGGCCAGTCCCGAGCAAAAGCAGCGGATGGAGGAGGATTACCGTTATCTGCTCTATGATGCGCCGCCCCGTCTTTTTGGCGAACCGCGCAACCCGATCAAAAAGTTCAACAGTCCCAAAGTGTTCACGGCTGAATCCGCTAACCCGATCCGCATGCGCAAAACGTGCTGCTTGTATTATTTGACGTCGGACACTCCGCACGACTATTGCTCGACATGCCCCAAACGGAATCGTTAACGCGGGGAGTGCCCCCTTATTTTTGCTGGAATTGGCGCCGCTTTCCTCAGGCCGTGTGGTATGGGGTGTGCTGCATGTTGCATGTTGCACGACGGGCACGACGGCTGTCCGAGGACGATGCGGCTAGTAACGGACTGGGGAGCCCTTATTTGCCTGAAAATACAGCGTTTCCATTTCTAACGGACAGAGGCGCGCTTATTTGTCCTAAAATGGCCAAAAAGGAACGCTTAAATGCCAAATAAGGTCCATGGTGTCCGTTACATTCTGGAAACTCTTGATTTCGCTGAAATAAGGGCGCTGGGGTCCGTTAGGGGCAGCAAGTCGGTATTACAGCCTAATGGCACCGCGGCCGGCATCCCAGATAATAGGTCGGCTATTGGTAATACGGTCGGCTTTTGGCAATATGGCCTTAGGTCTCGGCCGTATTGCCTTAATTTTCGACAGTAGGGCCCTACGTCTCGGCAATACGGCCGGACCGAACCCATAATCATGCGCCTTCAACCAGTGCCCATACATGCTGGCTCCACGCTGCCGCTTCTCAACCCTCATCGCCTCTGCTAGTTCATACCTCTCGTTTGGAACCCTTTTTCTATCCCTATCCTCCGATATTGTAAACGCCCACAACGCCCTGAAAAAACTTATATTTCCTTAAAAGTTTATAATTGACAATTTATATTAATCTCCTGTAAGATAATTGCATATGATATTGATAATCATTATCATTATAATATTTCTTCGATATTATTAGAATTAAGAGAAACAACCGTTGCTTTTTCGGGGATGGGAGGAGTTGTAGTGCACAAGGCGAGGAGCCAGAATTTACAAAATCGCCTGATTATGAGCAAGGCCGAGAAAATGGGCATGGACTGCCGGCAGCTGATTGCCGGGTGTGAGGATTTTTTGGAGCTTACCTACAAGGGCAAAAGCATCGTGATCAACAAAACGAGATCCCATCGTCTGCCATTGATCGCCGGGTTGCTGGCGAAGAACAAAGAGGCGGCGAACCATTTGCTGCAGCGCCAGGGGCTGCCGGTGCCTCCGTTTATCGTGGTTCCGGAAATGAGGGAGGAGGCCGCCCGGTTTCTGGAGGCCTGCGCGTCCGTGGTGGTCAAGCCGCTTGATGCCAGCGGCAGCGCCGGTGTCACGCTGGACGTCCGGACCAGCGGGCAGCTTGACGAGGCCATCCGAAAAGCTGGCCAATACAGTGGAAGCATCCTGATCCAGCGGTTTGTGCCGGGCACGGATTATCGCGTCCTGGTCATAGGCGGCAAGGTTGCGGCGGTCACCGAGTACCGGCCCGCCTTTGTCCTTGGGGATGGCTCCTCAGCGGTAAGGGAATTGATCCGGCGGTTGAATGAGACGAGGATCCGCCGCAACGACATCGGTGAGATGGAGGCGTTTGCCGAAATTAAACCGGATTCGCCGCGGCTGGCAGCGGTGCTGGACAAGCAGGGGGCAGCGCTTGATGATGTCATTCCGGCGGGGGCGCAGCTGGAACTGTATGATCTGCATAATGCTCCGGCTGGAGAGATCAGCGAAATTTACGCCGATCGTACGAAGTCCATCTGCTCCGCTAATGCCGAAATGGCAATAGAAGCGGCTCGAACACTGCAGATTGATGTCGCCGGCATCGACATGCGCTGCCCCGATATCGGTCAGCCGATAACGGACACATCCGGAGGCATCCTGGAGGTCAATGCCCTGCCTGATTTTACGTATCACGTTTTTTCATATGAAGGCGCTTCACTCGATGTTACCCGCATGTACTTGGAGTATCTGTTTGAAGAAACACTTTCTGCACCCCATAACTAAATCAAAGGAGCGTTGGAGGGATATGTCGGTTAAGGTCCATAATGTCCAAAACGAATATTTGAGGCTGCAGGAAGAAAAAGAATCCAATGCGCGCGCGTACCCCCGGCATTTTCCGCTTGTGATCAGCAGGGCGAAAGGAATGATGGTAACGGATACGGAGGGCCGCACGTACTATGACTGCCTGGCCGGTGCCGGCACGCTGGCGCTGGGCCATAATCATGAGGTTGTGGTGGAGGCGATTCGCGATGTGCTTGAGCAGCAAATTCCGCTCCATACCCTTGATCTGGCCACGCCGCTCAAACTGGCTTTTATGGAGGAACTGTTCTCGCTCCTGCCCGAAGAAATAAGGAACAGCAGCAAAATCCAGTTCTGCGGACCGAGCGGGGCGGATGCGGTTGAAGCCGCGATCAAGCTGGTCAAAAGCGCAACCGGAGGAAGGTCCGTTCTTGCTTTTCAAGGCAGCTATCATGGATCAACGCAGGCGACGATGGCGATGAGCGGCAATCTCAGCAAGAAGGAGCATCTGCAGAGCCTGCTGCCGGATGTGCATTTCCTGCCTTTTCCCTATGAATACCGTTGTCCGTTTGGCATGGGCGGCGAGATGACCGCTAAGTTGAGCGCGCAGTATATCGAAAACCTGCTTGATGATTGTGAAAACGGGATTGCCGCTCCCTGCGGCGTCATTGTTGAGACGGTGCAGGGCGAGGGAGGGGCGATCCCCGCCGATCTGGAATGGCTGAGAGAGCTGCGGCGCATCACGGCCGAAAGGGGCATCCCGCTGATCATTGACGAAGTGCAAACGGGGATCGGGCCGCACGGGCCATATGTTTTCGTTCGAGCATGCCGGGATCGTCCCGGACGTGATTGTCTGTTCCAAAGCGGTCGGCGGCAGTCTGCCGATGTCGCTTGTCATCTACAAGGAAGAGCTGGATGTGTGGCCGCCGGGTGCGCATACCGGTACTTTTCGCGGCAACCAGTTGGCGATGGCCGCCGGACTGGCGACGCTGCGTTACATCCGGGAACAGAATGTGCTTAACAATGTACAGGAACGCAGCGAGCAGTTTATGACCCGTCTTGGCGCCTTGAAGGACAAATACGAGGCTATCGGCGATGTTCGCGGCCGAGGTTTGATGATCGGGGTGGAAATTGTGGACACCGCCGGCCGCAAGGATCGTTTGGGCCACTATCCGCCGCATGGGGCACTGGCCGCCGCCATCCAGCGGCGCTGCTTCAACAACGGTTTGATTGTGGAGGTGGGCGGGCGCCGTTCCGCCGTCATCCGCTTCCTTCCGCCGCTGACGATCACCGAACGCGAAGCTGCGGACGTGCTTGCGATATTCGCAAAATCGGTAGCCGAAGCACTGGCCGAGTTGCCCGCGGCTCCCGGTTCATGCTGAGCCAGGAGCCGGTGAATTTATCCCTATCGAGAAAGAGGGTCGGCATCATTGTTGGAGATAGAGAGCAAGCTGCGTTCCGCAAGCTTGAAGCAAGCGAACCGGCACACGTGTAAGCTGCTGCTTAACTGTTACATCCGGGAGCTGGTGCAGGAGAGGGAAGATGACATTACGCTGAACGCGGACACACTTGATTATGCCGTCGCTTTCCCGGCCAGCCGGGTTACGGTTTTTGGGAACCTGGCTTATTTTTCCGCCGCCGGAGAGCATGAATACGACAGCATCCGGTGGTCCGGCGCGAACGGAGCGAGTGCCCCTGTGGAATACAGGGATCTGGTCCGCTGGATCATCCGGGAGTTGTCGAGCGAAGGTTTGGGGACAGGCGAAGGCTGGCCGCCAGGTGAAAACTTGATTATGTCTGAACAGGCGCGCAGTTTCGCGGAAAAGGTGGACAACAGCTGCCGCAATCTCGCCCTGTTTATCGAGCGGACGGCGGAGCTTGAGGTGTATGACTACCGGACATCGGAGCAATCGCTGATCTACGGGCATCCGTTTCACCCTTTTCCCAAAAATTCGTTGGGATTTTCCGAGCAGGATGTGCGAATGTACAGCCCGGAGCTGCGTACCTCGTTTCAACTCGGGTATTTTGCCGTGAGCAAGGATGTGTACCGGGAAGAGTGGGTGGCCGAGGACAAAAAAGTGCCGCCGCATGAGAGCGTGCAGGCGCATGTCCGGCATACGCTTGGGGACAAAAGCAGCGAATACTTCCTGCTTCCGGCCCACCCATGGCAGTATAGGCATGTGCTGGGCCTACCCGAGGTTCAGGATTATGTTCGCGAAGGGAAAATAGTTCCCCTCGGCAGCCTGGGGCCAGTTGTCTTTCCGACAACCTCCGTACGCACGGTATATGTGCCCGACATGAACTGCAATATTAAGCTGTCCTTGAATATGCAGATCACCAATCTGATCCGCACCAACAGCGATGAGCAAATGCGCAGAACGCTGGACGCCTCCCGCTATTTGCTGCAGCATGGCTGCTTTGGTCCGGATTCGCCTACCCGGATCGCTTATGAGACAGGCATTAGCACCTGCCGGTTTGCGGATGAGGAGCTGACCCGGCTGTTCACGGTGGTCTACCGTCCGGTCGAATTTGATCCGGCATCTACCTATGTGCTGGCAAGCCTGGTGGAAGCTCCGCAGCCGGGGAGACCTTTGCGTCTGATGTCGATGCTGGGCAGCGGCCAGAGCGGACAGGCGGACCGCTGGTTTGCGCGCTATCTGGAGCTGTCGCTGCTGCCGCTCGTGCGCGTTGCCTGGGAGAAGGGCATTCATTTTGAAGCCCATTTGCAGAACACGCTGCTGACCCTGCGGGACGGCATGCCGGAGGCCTTCATCATTCGCGATCTGGAAGGCGTTAGCGTCGAGTCCGGCAAGGCGGGGGAAGGGCCGGGGATATCCCGGGAGCAGGACCTGTCCGGTCCCTTGTTCTATTCTAGAGAGCAGGCGTGGGCGCGGACATCGTACTATTTTATCATGAATCATCTCGGTTCACTTATTCATGCCATGGCCAGGGATGCGGGCGTTCCCGAAGCGCATTTCTGGGCGATCGTGCGCGAATTGCTTCAGCAGGAATATGAGAGCTCCGGCAATGCTTTTGCGAAACACTTGCTGACGGCCGATACGTTTTATGCCAAGCGGAACATGCTGAGCTGCTTAAGCGGACGCGGCGAGGCGCCGGCTTATGTGCCGGTCGGTAATTTGATGAAAAAAACGGGAGAGTGAAGCGCGTGGGAACCATGAGCAGTTTGTCTAACTTGTTCGACCTGAAGGCGGCTGCCTACCATGACGTCCAGGAGAGAATGATGCGCCAGACGCTGGAGGCTTTGTGGTTTGAGGGCATCTTGGTCCGTACCGAAACCGGCAGGGTTTGGCGGACTGATGGAGTAGGAAGCGATGGAAAGCCCGTCGCCTATACTTGCGAGGCGGAGGAGAAATATTCATTCGGCCGGGTGAAAATCGTCAAAGGTTCCATCCAAAGAGAAGGCGAACCCTGCGCCGATCTGTATCTGTTTCTGGAGGAACTGGTGCTGGGCAACCTGCAAGGGGAGCGGATCGCCTGCTTCATCCAGGAGCTGCTGGAAACGCTGGCTAAGGATAGCCAGTGCAGGGCCGAGCTCCCCGAAGCTATTCCGGACGACGACAAACACTACGATGCGCTGGAAAGCCATATGACGGACGGGCATCCTTACCACCCAAGCTACAAGTCCAGACTTGGCTTCACGCTAACGGACAATCTGGAGTACGGTCCTGAATTCAATCGGAACATTCGTCTGTACTGGGTTGCCGTCAAGCAGGAGCTTACCGATACGGCGCTTTCCGCCGGCCGCTCGGCGGAGGAAATTTACGGGCAGCATCTGACGGAAAATGATCGGCAGAGGTTCGGCCGCATTCTGAAGGAGCAGGGCGATGGGAGCGCGTATGTACTGATCCCTGTTCATCCCTGGCAGTGGGAGCATCAGCTTGAAACCGTCTTCACTCGCCAGCGGCTGAGCCGGGAGCTGATTCCGTTAGGAATATCTGACGGCAACTACCGGGCGCAGCAATCGATTCGCACACTGTCACACAGAGATTATGCGGAGGCAGCTTACATCAAATTGTCGCTCAGCATCACCAATACCTCAACCAGCCGTATTTTGGCCCATCATACAACGCAAAATGCCCCGCTGATCAGCGACTGGCTGGACGGTCTGATCCGGCAGGACGAGCTGCTGCAGCGGGAGCGGTTCGGCATACTCAAAGAGGTTATGGGGCTGTCCTTCCGTTACGAGGGATTGCCCAGGGTTCAGTATCGCAGCGCATACGGCACGCTGGGAGCAATCTGGAGGGAGAACGTGTCCGCTCACCTGCGGGAAGGAGAAGAGGCTTGGCCGCTGAACGCATTGATGCTGGTGCAAAACAACGGCGAGCCGTTCCTCCGGGATGTCATCGGCCGGCACGGGATCAGGCGGTGGAGCGAAGCGCTTGTGCGAACGCTGACGCTGCCGATGATTCATCTTCTTTACGCGCACGGCATCGCCTTGGAAGCGCATGCCCAGAACATCATCCTGGTGCTGGAGGATGGGCTGCCGTCACGGATCATCGTCAAGGACCTGCATGACGGCGTGCGGTATGTCCCGGACAAGCTGCTGTTTCCGGAGCGGGCGCCCAAGCTGTACCCTGAGCCGGAAACGCACCGGCGGTTCAACCGGTATTCATTTATCCATGCTAAAGAGGTGTCGGAGGTGCGGGATTATACGTATGATGCTTTCTTTTTTATCTGCATGACGGATATCGCTCTGACCCTGGAAAGGTTCGGACTATCGGAGCGGGAGTTCTGGAGACTATGTGCGGCAACGATTGTGGGGTATCAGCGGCAGTTTCCCGAGTATAAGGAGAGGTTTAAATGGTTTGATCTGTTTGCGGCGGATGCCCTGCTCGAGGAGATGACCAAACGGAGGCTGTACGGCGACGGCGAGCTGTATTTCCGCAAAGCAAGCAATCCGCTGCGGCTGGCGAGGGAGAGTTTATCACTGTCATGAAACCCAATACGCTGAAATTAAAAATAAGCCGGAATCAGCCGGTCTTTGGACTGTTTGTCTCGATTCCGCATCCTATTGTTGTTGAGCTGATCGGCCATGCCGAATATGACTTTGTCATATTCGATTGCGAGCATGCCGCCACGAATATGGAGCGCGTCGAGGAACTGATCCGTGCTGCCGAGCTGGCGGGAGTGACCCCGCTTGTCCGCGTGTCGAACGTGGAACGCACCGAAATACTGAAGGTGCTGGACTGCGGTGCCCAGGGCATCGTCATCCCCCATGTGGAGCGGCGCGAGCAGGTGGAGGAGGCGGTCCGCTGGGCGTATTACCATCCGCGCGGAATGCGCAGCCTGAACAGCGGCCGGCCGGGCGCGTTCGCCAAATATCCGCTGACCGACTACATTCGTGAAGCTAATGAAGCCATTATGATTGTACCGATGATCGAAAGTGCGGAAGGCATCCGGCAAAGCGAAGCCATTTTGTCCCACCCGCAGATCGGCTTTGTGCTGGAAGGGGCGGCGGACCTGTCGCAGTCGCTGGGATTGCCGTGGCAAACCGGGCATCCTGAAGTGCAGTGGCGGCTGGAGCAATTGCATGCGGCGTCGCAGCGCTGCGGGGTTCCATACGCGGCGGTGGCCAGAAGCAGGGAGGATATGCGGCTGTGGGCGGAGCGAGGTGTGCGCATTTATGTGCTGGGGGATGACAGAAACACGGCATTCCGCGCGTTTATGCAAAAGCGAAATGACTATTGGGCCGCGGGTGAGTGGACATGAACGCAAACGTATGGGAAGCGATAGACCGATTGCGGGCGGAGAGCAGGGAGCCGGTATGCGCCTACCTGTATGACCTGGCGGGGATTCAGGCGCATGTCCGGGAGATGCGGCGGGTAATGCCGGATGGGACAGGGCTGTTCTACGCCATCAAAGCCAACCCCGATCGGCGTATTATCGAGTCTTTGCTGCCGTTGGTGGACGGGTTTGAGGTGGCATCCGCCGGCGAACTGCTTAAAGTCAGGGAAGTTTGTGAGAGCGTTCGGGTTCTGTTCGGAGGTCCCGGCAAAAAAGAAGCGGAGCTGGAGCTGGCCATCAGGCACAATGTCACCTATATCCATGTGGAAAGCCTGCTAGAGCTGAGGCGGATCATCCAGCTGGCTCAGGGGCGGAGCCAGCCGGTGCGCATTTTGCTGCGCATTAACCTCAGAACGGCGGCGTTGCCGCAAACCAAAATTGCGATGGGAGGCCGCCCTACCCCTTTTGGGCTGGACGAGTTGCTGCTCGAAGAAGCGATTGGCATCATCCGGGAGGAGGGCCAGGGGGCGGTCCGGTTATGCGGTTTCCATTTTCACTCGCTGTCGAACAATTTGCGGGCGGAGCTGCACGCCGAGATGATTGAGCTGTATTTGCGGAAGGCGGAGGAGTGGGCGGAGCGCTACAATCTGGACATTGAGATCGTTAACGCGGGCGGCGGTTTTGGCGTCTCCTACGATGCTGCCCCGGCGTTTGACTGGCCGCTGTTCACGTCCCTGATCGCGCGGAGTGAAGCGAGGAAACGGCTTACCGGGGTGCGGCTATGGTTCGAGCCGGGCCGATTGATCGTGGCCGAGCACGGCTATTATGCGGTCGAGGTGATTGACATCAAAACAGCGCATGATCAGCACTTTGCCGTGCTGCGGGGAGGTACCCACCATAACCGGCTGCCCGCTTCCTGGGGGCACAATCATCCGTTTGTCATCATGCCGGCGGACAAGTGGGAGCATCCTTTTGCCAGACCGGAAGTCAGGTGCGGAAAAGTGACGTTGGTCGGCGAGCTGTGCACGCCGAAAGACCGGCTGCACACCGATGCCGAAGTGGAGTGTCTGCGGGTCGGCGACATTATTGTTTTTGAGAAGTCGGGGGCCTATTGCTGGACGATCTCCCACCATGATTTTCTCGGCCACCCGCACCCGGGATTTTACTATTTGACGGAAGGAAATGGTCATGCATACATCGACAATACAGCTCGGCCTAAAGGCGGCTGAGTCGCGGATTACCGCCGATTTGATGAATGCTTTTTTGATGGAGCGGTTTTTCCGGTTGGAAGAGGGTACGCTGAGGCCGCTGGCGGCTGCACCGGAGCAAATTCGGCGGTTATACGGAGAATATGGGGACGAGACCATGGCTTATGCCGGGGAGATAGTGTTTCTGGTTGAGCCTGGCATCCGGCTGGGAGTTCAGTGGGTGCAGGATTCCCCCATCTATAAAAAGCAGGCGGACGGAAGCTGGCTGGGCTTAGGTTCTGCGCCGGAGCTGGCGGAAGCCGTGCTGCGTTCGGCTTTGTCCGCGGAAGCTTACGCGCGGCCGGGCGTTGCGGACTTTTTGGCCGCTGTGGAGGCGGCGGTTCAGCAGCTAGCGCTCGGCCTAAGTCCGGAGCGTATGGAGCCGTTGCTGACGTTTGCCCCGGCCACGGCTTACGAGTGGTTCATCAAGGGGGAACGGATCGCCGCTTTGCGTGACCGCCCGTTCCATCCGACAGCCAAAGCCAAAATCGGTTTCACCGTGCCGGACAGCTTGCGGTATTCGGCGGAGTTCGGCGAGCCGATCCGACTTCGCTGGGTAGCGGTGCATAGGGATTCGGTGGAGCGGGGTTGCGAGGAGGAAGAGTTGTCCTGCCTGGATGTGTTGAATGCCGAGCAGCGGGCTTTGGTTGAGGCGGAGCTGAGCCGGCGGGGGATGGGAGCGGACGAATACGTGCCGATGCCCGTCCATCCCTGGCAACTTGAGCATGTGATCGTACCCCGTTTCGCTCAGGAGATAAGGGACGGGACGATCGTGGTGCTGGATGCGGAGGCTGGCGAGTTCCTGGCCACCTCTTCGTTGCGTTCCATTGCACCGCAAGCCGGGGCTGGTGCCGGAACCGGGGGTGCATCGGCCATGCTCAAGCTTCCGGTCAGTGTACTGTCGCTGGGAGCCGCCCGCTATTTGCCTGTGGTGAAGCTGCTTAACGGCTTGGCCGGAGAGAAGCTGCTGCGTCAGGCGGTGGCTTGCGATGAGGCGCTGCGTGGCCGGGTTTATCTGTGCGAGGAGCGCCATTGGTGGGGCTACATGCCGGCGACGATGGGGTTGTTCGACGACCACCCGCGCCATCTGGCCGTTCAACTCCGGCTTTATCCGCCGGAGCTATTTGAGGAAGGGTGCAAGGTGATCCCGATGTCCACGCTTGGCGTGGAATTGGGGGGGCGGCATTTTTTGTCCGACATGATGGGCAAGCCGCTTTCCGCCGAGGAGGTCATAAGCTTCTACACCGATCTGGCCGGCATGTTCTACGATGTGGTGATGCGTCTGTTCAAGGTTGGGGTTGTACCGGAAATTCACGGACAAAACTGCTGTTTGGTCTTGAAGCATAATCAAGTGAGCGGACTGCTGTTTCGCGACCACGATTCGGTGCGCCTTCATCAGCCTTACCTGGACAAGCATGGCATTGGGGATCCGGGATACCGCATTCGTCCCGGCTATTCCAACAGCCTGTACAATGAAACGATCGAGAAGCTGATTTTTTATGTCCATTCGCTGGGCACGCAGGTGAATCTGGCTGCGATCATGGAAGCCTTGTCCGGCGTGTACGCCATTCCCGAGTCCCGTTTGTGGGCGATCACGGAGGAAGCATGGAAGGAAGCGCTGTTGGCCGCCGGGCTGCCGGAAGCCGACCGGGCCGCGCTGTACCGGGCGATATTCGAGAGCGGGGAGTGGCCGGTGAAGCTTGTCGTCCGCCCGCTGTTGGAAGCGGATGGGGTGCCGGGTGCGATGCCGTCGGGCAAGGGCAAGGGGCATAACCCTTTTTTGGTAAATACAAATTTTTCCTTGACAAATAATGATGAGATGAATTAAGCTGATGAAAATTTAGGAAAATGAATGAAAGGAGCGTGAACGGGGATGAAATTGGCAATGTATCCATTCGGGTATGAGAACATGGAGCAGTGGTGCCTTCTGGAGGACAACCGCTTGTTTGATCATGCCGAAACCTTATTATTCTCGTCATGCGGCCATTTCAATATATCTAAACATTCTCTTCCTTAGGGAGGGATGTAGACAAATTAACGTTGTTTGCAATGTGCGAATTTGTTTGGATATACGACCGCTGAGGAGACTCGGCGGTTTTCTTTTTTGACTATTTTGGGTGAATGTTGAAAAAAAGATAAAAAAAAGGGTTGACATCCCCAATACCACATGCTAAGATCATAAACATCAAGAAGGTAAAACATTAAAGCGTTAAATCAACGATGTGTTTCGTAAATCTACGAGGAAAGGAAGGGATAGGAAATGAAATTGCACCATACATTAGATTTTCTGGAGAAAAGTTATAATCAACAGGCAAATATTTGGCGAGAGAGCGGCAAACCATCCTATCTCGATCCGATCGCCAGTAGCTTTTACGTACCACGCTTAGTCCGTAAAATCCTTAAAGGAGGAGGAACGGTACTAGCGTGATTGTGAATCACGGACCGTTCTGAAATCCGGTTTCAATTCCGTCGATACATATACAGTACGTAAGAGGCTGCTTGCACCCTGGCAAGTGGTCCATTTGTGCTTGTCTCTGCCCCGAGGATTTGGGAGAGGCAAGTGAAGCGAATGGTGCCGCATTGGGGAAGGTAGTCTTTTTTTCATGGCGCATTAGGCAAGCGGCCAAAGCCACAGGACTTTCAATCCTGCAATCGCTCGGTTCGAATCCGGCATGCGTCACTTATTTTCGCGGAGATCGTGGTGAAGTGGATAACACGTCAGGTTGTGGCCCTGATACTGCACCGGTTCGATTCCGGTCGATCTCCCCAATTAAAAGTACATATCTTTACGGTTCGCAAAGTGTGAGTGGGTCACTCGGTAGGGTTCAAAAATTGTGGTTCAACGAAACACAAGCTGTAAAAAATCGGTGGGAGATTAACCCGCTCTTAGCAAGGATTTACCGTAATCCAGTTTAGTTCTTAGTATGGCGTGGTGGTGAAAATGGATGAACACACCGGCCTTTCACGTCGGGATTTGCGGGTTCGAGCCCCGTCCACGTCATCTTTATTCATCCTGTAGGGGTCCATGTTCCTAGGACGGCGAGTTTGCCTCCAAAGCAGACTGTGGTGGGTTCAATTCCCACGCCCCCTGCCAAATTATAGGGGTATAGAATAGCGGCCTAATTCACGGGACTTTGACTCCCGCAGCTCCGGTTCGAATCCGGCTCGGCACACTTGTGATCAAGCAGCGGCGATCAAGACATATTATGAAAAGGGAGCTTGCCGGCCCGAAAAATTCCAAAACGAAAGGAAGAAGCCAACCTTGCAGTACAGGTGAAACCCATGAAAAGTAAAAGACGACAGTACCCATTGATTCATGAGACAACATTTCGGAATACGACGGAACAGAACCTTGAGTTTAGCGATGTGATGGAGCGGATAACCCGGTTCATCGCAAGCGATCCGCGGGGCGTATACGACCTCGTTATTACGACCGACGCACAGACCCACCCGGGACATACCAAGTTCGTCAGTTACATTGTAGTGTACCGTGTAGGAAGAGGGGCATGGCTGTGCAGCCGCCAAGTGATTCTCCCCAGGGAAATTTATTCGGTTCGCGAAAAATTATCTTTGGAAACGTCATACAGCCAAGAAATTGCCGCGCAATTCGGGTCGGCCGAGCGGATCAGCCTCGAAAACTTGATCCTTCCTTATCTTGATCAAGGGGCGGACATTCGCTTTATGGTCGATATTGACGGCGGCCGCGAGGCCAAGAACCAGACGGCAGCCTATCTTTCGGAAATGGTTGGTCGAATTGAGGCGATGGGTTTGATCGCCAGGGTCAAACCTGAATCGGTGATGGTCAGCGTAGCCGACCGCGAAACCAAGAAACCGTACCCGTTAAGGGCGGCTTCAAATTCTTGAACGGCAAGACTGAGGCGTTTCTGAGATACACATAATGCTAACATTCTGGCCCGGCATATGCCGGGCTTTTCTTTAACAAAAATGGGGTGAAGTATTAAGCTTGGGGATGAATGATCCTTCGGTAACAAACAGAAGATTTTCGGACAATAAGCCGGGGCGGAATGATTATTTTTACGGAATTGCCCTGAAACCCTTCAATTCTTTGCAGCATTAGTTTGGCCGCTTCGATGCCCCACCGGTCCTGGGAAATGGATACGGTGGTCAGCTCTGGTTTGACGGTTTCTGTCTCCTGAATGTTATCAAAGCCTACAATTGCCATGTGTTCACCGGCAACCAGTCCCTGAAGCTGTAAACCCATAATGGCGCCTAGAGCAATGATGTCATTGTGACATAAACAGGCAGTCGGCGGATCCTGGAGCTCAAGCGCCTCTTTTAAGGCTTGGATACCTCCTTCTCGATTCACCGGACTGGGAATAATTAGCTCAGGATCGACCTCAAGCCCACATTCCCGCAGCGCTGTACAATAGCCCTCCACCCGCTCCCGGTAAGCGGTGCTGCCAGGAGGCTTTCCTCCCAAATAAGCAATTCGCCTGTGACCTTGCTGCACCAGATGACGAATGGCTAATTGTGAACCCAGGCGGTAGTCTGTCCCGACATAGTCGGCATCCAAATCTTGGATTTCCCGCCCTATCAACAACGCAGGTATATTCATATTCCGCAGTTTAGTAAAAATGGACGGGGGAGTTCCGGGAACAGGGGTGAGTATAATACCGCTTACCCGATGCTCCAGCATCGTATTCAGCACGCGTTCCTGCTTTTCTAACGACTCGGATGACATGCCTAGAAGTACGGTAAATCGCTGTTCATAAAAAATATCCTCGATGCTGGACAGCATAATGGGATAGAACGGATTTTCGATATCCGTAATGATGACGCCAACCGTTGATGAGCGCTGGGAACGAAAGCTGGCCGCTACCCGGTCGTACACATATCCCAGCTTCTCCATCGAACCGATTACCTTTTTATGTGTGCTCTCTTTGATCGCTTTACTGCCTCTGACCACCAGAGAAGCCGTGGCGCGGGAAACGCCCGCATCATCGGCGACATCCTGAAGAGTAACCCGCTTTTTCTGGGATGACGACATACTGTATTCCCCCCTCTACATTTCCTTAAAAATGACTGAATTTCAAATATAATGAGATCAGTATATCATAATTTCTCCAGGTTGATTTTTAGGTTGACAGAAATCGAGACGTCTGTTAGCATTATTCCAAGTAATCTGATGTGAATATAAGTTAATGCTATCGGCTAACCGGTAATTATTTTTTATTCTAAAATTAGATCGATATAATTTTGGGAAAACGCGAACAAAATTGCATTTGCTTGACCGGACAAACCGGAGGCTCCTTGTCATACTCATCATCATTTAGAGACGCTTTGTCTCACTACAACGGGAAGCAGAGGGGGGAGCAGATATGATTGAAATAAAAGAGTTATATAAATCCTACGGTGACAAGCCAGTTTTATCTGGTATTAATGTCACCATCGAGGACGGAGATATTTTCGGTCTTGTCGGTGTAAGCGGAGCGGGTAAATCCACTTTGTTGCGATGCATAAACGGGCTGGAAAGTTTTGAAAAAGGGACACTTTTCGTCAACGGGATTGACATTACTAGTTTGCGTGGAACCGACCTTAGAAATTTCCGCAAGGGCATCGGAATGATCTTTCAGCAATTTTCACTCCTTGAGCGAAAAAACGTCTACGACAACATTATGTTTCCGATGAAATGTTTTCACTATAGAAAGGAAGAAGCGGAAGCGCGCATTTATGAGTTATTGGAGCTGGTGGAGCTTTCGGACAAAGTCCGCGCCTTTCCAAGTCAGCTGTCGGGAGGACAGAAGCAACGCGTGGCCATTGCCAGAGCGCTAGCCATGAATCCCAATATCTTATTGTGTGACGAAGCGACCAGCGCACTGGATCCGAACATCACCAAGTCCATACTTGCCCTTCTTAAAAAGATTAACAGGGAGCTTGGCATAACCATTGTCATTGTGACTCACCAGATGGAAGTCGTTAAGGAAACCTGCAACAACATTGCCGTGTTAAGTGAAAGCAGACTGAGAATAACCGGCTCAGTGCAAGAGATATTCCTGAAACGCTCCGACGCCTTAAACGACTTTCTTGGGGTTAGAAGCGCAGAAGGCGGCAATGGCGATGAAGGGAAGGTAAAGTTTGAAATTGTTCAGCGGCCTGATCAGACAGATGTCCTTTCCAATTTTGCATTGGCGACTGGCGTGCCGTTTGAATTGGTGTGGGGCGGTTTGGACCGGTACGTGGATAGCATTGCAGGGGCGTTTACCCTTGCGGTGGATGAACATGATTTTGAAAAAGTCAAAGCCTACTTGGATCGAAGCGGCACGGAATGGAGGCAACTTTGATGTATCAATATGACTTCCAGACGATGCTAAACCAAATTATTATCCCCGGCCTGATCGATACGCTAATTATGCTTGGGGGCACTGTCGTTACCTGCACGGTTTTCGGCTTCATACTTGCACTCATTCTGGTCACGACCGATGTTAAGGGACTACGTCCCAACAAGCTCGTATATGAGGGGACTAGCACGGTCATCAATGTGCTCCGTTCGGTGCCGTTTATTATCCTGATAATCACGATTATTCCTTTGACCAGACTGGTGGTTGGAACGACCATCGGCACGACGGCCGCGATATTTTCCATCACGATTGTCGGCTCCCCGCTGATTGCCAGACTGCTGGAGGGATGCTTCAAGGAAGTGAATCCTAGTCTTATTGAAGCGGCAAAATCATTTGGGGCTTCCGACTGGCAGATTACGTTTCACGTCATCGTCAGCGAGTCGATTCCTTCGGTCATTTCCCATTTGACGTTAGGTTTTGTTTCGCTGCTTGGTTTTACCGCCATGGCGGGGACGGTTGGCGCTGGTGGCTTGGGGGCCGTTGCACTTACCTATGGCTATCAAAATTTCAACGACACCATTATGTATAGTACGGTTGTCATCTTAATCATTATCGTTCAATTGGTGCAAGTTGGCGGCAACGCGCTTTATCGAAAACTAAAATAATTTTACGAAAAAAGAGGGATTATCTATGCGAAAAGCTTCCATCATCGCCCTAGTTACAGCTAGCATTGTTTCGTTTTCCGTTCTTGCGGGCTGCGCTCAAACCTCCGATTCCGCAGGCGGAAAATCCAAACACATCATTATCGGCGTGATCGCCCGTGAACAACCGGATATTGATTATGTGGCCAAAAAGCTGAAGCCCGAGGGCTATGACATTGAGGCTCGTGTTTTCAACGACAATATCGCACTGAACAACGCGACCGAAGACGGCAGTATCGATGCAAACTATTTTCAAAATGAGAAATATATGAACAGCTTTAACGAAAGCAATGGTTCCCATCTGGTTGGTTACGGTCCTAATATTTATACCACACCTGTTCTATTTGTATCTAAGAAATACAAAACTGCTGATGATTTGCCGGAAGGCGCCAAGATCGGCATAGCCAACGATTCCGCCAACCGCGCGCGCGAGCTGGAGCTTCTGGCGGACAACGGCCTGATCAAGCTTCGCCAAGGCGTTGATTTGCCTACGCTGCTGGATATCGAAGAAAACAAGAAAAAATTGAATTTTATCGAGATTGATCCGCGCAGCAGGGTGGGGGCGTTTGCCGATTTGGATGCGATGACCGCTCCCGCCATTACGGTGTATCAGATGAATGATCCCGAGGTAACGATCGACACAGCTTTATTTCAGGAAACGCCTGAAGTATACAAGCAATACGGCGGCATTTTGTTGGCAATCAAAAAAGGAACCGAAGATGCAAACAAAGAGTGGCTTGACAAGGTTGTTGAAATTTTAACCTCGAAAGAATACTCGGATTGGCTGTTGGAAACATACCACGGCGTTAAAAAGCCCTACAATTTGTAATACTTGTAATCTGATTATACTAAAAGGAGATGGGCAAATATGGCAACGGTTATTGCATTTGCGAACACATCACTGAACGATAGCGAGAAGGAAACTTTTGTAAATGAAATCGGCACAGCGGTTACACAATCGCTCCTGCTCCCGCCTGAACTGAAAACTATTTCGCTCCTTGAGCTTCCCCGAGTAAACAGTACTAAGAAGAATTATGAAGAAATCACCTTTTTTGTATACACCGCTCCCGGCAAGCCCGTTTCGGCCAAACGCGATCTGGTGAAAAACATTCAGATTACCGCCGAACGAATTTTTAAGGGCGTTAATGTTAAAACCATCGTTATTATCAAGGAGCACGCCGATGAAAATGTTGGCGTTGCCGGCAATCTGAGGCTCGATCAATGAAATACATGGAGATCGGCAAAAGCGGGATTCAAGCTTCTGTGATCACATTTGGCGCTTTTGGCATCGGCGGAGGCTTCCAGTTTCCCGGTACCGATGATGCGGAGTCGATTAGAGCCATCGAGACGGCGCTCGATTTTGGGGTCAATATCATAGATACCGCCCCCGTTTATGGTTTTGGACACAGCGAGGAGATCATCGGAAAAGCGATTAAGGGCAAGCGGGACAAAGTGGTTTTATCGACCAAATGCGGTTTATGGTGGGGAGATGACGAAGGCAGCTACCGCTTTACCTGGGAAGGCAAACGGGTCAAACGCAATCTTAGCCCGCGCACCATAAAAATTGAAGTGGAGCAAAGCCTGAAAAGACTCGGCACTGATTATATCGATATTTATTATACACATAACCCTGCCTGCGAACCATTTTTAACGCCGATAGAAGATACCATCGATACCCTGATCCGGCTTAAAAAGGAAGGTAAAATAAGAGCGATCGGCGCATCCAACTGCGAGCCGCATCACATTCGGAGTTATATCGAGCAAGGAGAAATAGCGATCGTACAAAGAAAATACAATATGCTGTCAAGAGAGGTGGAGGCCGAAATTCTTCCGTTGTGCAAGGAGAACGGCATCAGCTTTCACGCTTATTCTCCGCTGGCCCAAGGGCTGCTGAGCGGCAATATCCACAAAGATTATGTGGTACCGAAAGACGATCCCCGTAACGGAGATAGTTGGTGGCAGAGTGAAAAATTTACTCACGCGGTGGATTTTGCGGGCTATCTCACACAAATAGGCAAGGAATATGGAGTTTCCGCAGGAGCGATTGCGATTGCCTATCTAAGGGCGAAGCATGAGTATGTTAATGTAATTTGCGGGATTAGAAAGGAACGACACCTGCATGAGAATATTTTGGGGGCTCAGGTAAGCCTCTCTACGGACACGATGGAGGAACTGGACCGCAGGTTGAACAGGCTATGATAACTTGGCCAGACCATGGAGAACCAAGGTGAAATCTGATGGATAATAACAATTTGAACAAGAAAATAGAGCTTTTTTTAGCGGCAAATAAAGCTTACATCGTGGAGGATGCCAAGCGCTTAATCCGAATCAGAAGCGTCGGGCAAAGGTTTGATTCCGATAGTACGCAGCCGTTTGGCCCAGGCTGCGGCCAGGTTTTGGATGAGGCGGTTAAGCTGCTTGAAAGAGAACGGCTGGATGTGACCCTGTTTGACGGGTATGGCGTCAAGGCGCAGCTTGGAAAGCATCCCAAATGCATAGGATTTTTTAATCATCTGGATGTCGTGCCGGAGGGAGAGGGTTGGAGCTTTCCTCCCTACGAGCCGTTCGTACAGGATGGTTATCTGTTCGGCAGAGGATCGCTTGATAATAAAACGGCTGCCGTAATGGCGCTTTATGTGCTGAAGTTTTTTGCTCAGAGCGGTATCGGCTTGCGCCACAGTCTGTATTTGTTTCTGGGTTGCAACGAAGAGAGCGGCATGCGTGATATCCGGTACTTCCTATCACGGCATGAGCCGCCTCAATTTGGCCTTGTGCCGGATGCGTATTTTCCCGTTTGCTTTGCCGAAAAGGGGATGCTTAAAGCGGATTTTGAAACCGAAGTTACGGATGGTAATCTGCTAGCTTTTGCCGGCGGCGAGGAATATAACGTCATTCCTGCCTCGGCGTCAGCCCGCTTAAGCGGACTTGATCCGGCCGAAGTCCAAAAAAGGCTGTCAGGTCCATTCACGGTCACGTTTGAGGGGAGTGTCACGGTCATTACGGCACACGGAAAAGCAGGGCATGCCGCTTTTCCCGAAGGAACGGAAAACGCCTCGGTAAAGCTGGCGGCTGCGCTTCTGGACTATGGGCTTGTGCAAGGGGCTGCGGCCGTCAGAGCGCTGCGTTTTGTGAAGGAATGCTTCGAAAGCTCTTATGGTAAAGGGCTGGAAATCGAGTTTGAGGATGAAGCGGGTGCGGCCACCAGCAATGCGGGCGTTGTAAAATTAGAGGGTGGAAGGCTCAAAGTTTTATGCGATATTCGCTACGGTGTGACCCAAAAGGGCGACGACATTCGCAATCGGCTATCCGCAGCCGCTAACTGCTACGGCTTTCAACTGACTTACAGTGAGGACAGTCCGCCTCATTATATTCCGAAAGATGATCCAGTAATAATGGAGCTGTGCAAGCTTGCGAATAGCGAGCTGGGTACGGACCTGCCGCCTTATGCGATGGGCGGTATTACACATGCGAGATGGATCCCGAGAGCGGCAGCCTTCGGACCGCTCCGCATGGATGAAGAATCCCCTTTTCCGACGGGAAAAGGGGGCGGCCATCAACCCGATGAGGCGGTGAAATTAGATACTATATGGAGCGCCTTCAGCATTTATGTGAAAGCAGTTCTTACCATCGATAAATGGATATAGGATATTGAGAATAATTTGTTTGATTTTTTGTGAGGATACAGTTACCGGTCTGTAACCATCTTTGACAACCATTCTACTAAAATGAGATTTAGAGTTTTTACATATGAAAACAAGGAGAATGGTTGATGAAAAAAAGACTCAAGGTTATCGTTGCGGCGTGCTCCGCTTTCGTGCTGTTATCGGGCTCCGCACTGGCTATGACGACCGGACCGGAGATTTTTATTAACAAGGCCCCATACGCGAATACGTATTTGAAGCTGAAAATCGAAAACGGCACGGCTATGGTTTCTCTGCGCGCTATCGTGGAGGAGTTGAAAGGGGAAGTGACCTACAAGGGCAACAGCATTCATGTAACCCTGCCGGAGGCGTCCCACCTGGCTCAGCAGGTTGACCTGTTTATGAGCGCGCTGCAGGCGGATACGCCGGAGGAGGCGGCGAAGACATGGATTCGCGGAGTCCAGAAAAGAAATGGGCCGATGCAGTACGCTGTCATGACCCCGGCTTTGCAGGCAAGCACAAAACAAGAGTTCGAGGATAATTTCTGGGTTACGGGCGGATCCAGCCCGCATATGGGAGCCGTGGAAAAGTTGGATACCAAGTCATTGTCCGATAAAAAAGTGCAGATTACCTTTAATTATCCCCTTATTGTAATGGAAGAAGTCATAGGATATGGAAAGGCTTCCCTAACGATCGAAAAAGGGAGCGGGCTTTACGAAGACAATTGGGCGATCTCGAAAATTTGGCTTGAGGATTCTGGTGATACGGGAGTTATGATCGGCGCAAATTAGCGCGATAATAGAGAGCTTTCGCAGTATGAGTTTACAAGCAAGCTTTATTGTTACCGGGCAAAGCTAACAAAATAAAGCATTATTAAACGGAGGCGGGTGAACCCTGCTTCTTTTTTTTGGAGTGCTACCTTATTAAGCATAAAAGTTGTGGCTCGAATACCTCGAATAAGATAGCCTGATGGAGCCATATTCAGAAAAGGGCCGGTCAGCTATGATAATAGAAAGAAACAAGCATTCGGCCGCTGTTCGAGAAAAGTCCTCTACCTGGACCTTAGTCGAGGGAAAATTCAATCTTCGGGCGAGTTTATTAATTTGCCTTCTCCTCTTATTCTTGAAATATGAAAGTAAGTAGCGATTAATCATTAACTAGAGAAAATTAAGGGAGAGAAGGCGAGTGAAAAAAGTATGGCGTTTCATCGTGTATGTGTTTGTTTTCGTTCTGGTTGTGGGAGGGACCGGAGCGATTGGTTTCATGAGCACGATGCAGGAGGCTATGTCGGTATACGATAAGCCGGTTCCTGCTTCTTTACAAAACATCCAAGCTCCTGCCTATGATTCGAAAAAGCCAACCGTGGCCGTTATTTTGGCGAATGAAGTGACCGAGGTGTTCGATTTTCTCGTACCCTACGAAATGTTCTCCATGACGGGTTCGTACAATGTGTTTGCGGCGGCTCCCGACAAAAACATCAAATCGTTGACGGGCGGCCTTGATGTCGTACCGCAGTACACTTTTGACGAGTTGGACAAATTAACGGGTAAAAGTCCGGATATCATCGTGATTCCTTACATGCCGATTTTGGATGAGACTAAATACAAGCCTGTCCGCGATTGGATCAGGAAGCACTCAGGCCAGGAAACCATTTTGTTGTCCATTTGCAATGGGGCGGAAAATTTGGCGGATACCGGCTTGCTGAACGGGAAAGCTGCGGCAACGCATTGGGGAGATATCGGCAGATTGGAAAAGAAATATACCGAAGTGACTTGGAAAAGGGATCAGCGTTATGTACCTGACGGCAACATAGTCTCCTCGGCCGGTCTGACTTCGGGGATCGATGCCACGCTATACGTCATATCCCGGCACTTGGGGGAGCCGGCGGCGAAGAAAGTGGCGGAGGAAATGAATTACCCTTCCTACGATTTTGTTGAGCATCCGCAAATGGAGCCTTTTACGGCCGGATTAAGCGATATCGTCTATGTTTTGAACAATGCGTTTCAATGGAGCAAGAAAAAGAACGGGGTAATGCTGTATAACGGGGCCGACGAGCTGATGTTAGCCTCAGCTTTTGATACGTACGGGGCTTCCGGCACGACGACAACCTTGACGATATCAAGCAAACAAGGGCCGGTCGTTACCCGGCACGGTCTGAATTTGATCGCCCGGTATCAAATAGCGAATGCTCCGCAACTCGACAAAATGATTTTTGTGGGGCCGGACGTTAAAACGCTCGCTGCGGACGATATCCGAAACTGGAATGAAAATGGCGGAAAGGCGGAGCAGCTTTATCTGCACAGCGATGTGCCGGAGCGGTTCGCGATGGAGCCTGCGTTTGAAGATTTGGCGCAGCAGGAAGATATCCGGACGGCGAAGTTCGCCGCCAAGCGGCTTGAGTACCGCGCTACAAGCCAGCTTAAGCTTGATGGAGCGCCATTTTCGTACGAAGCGTTCGGTATACCGATCGGTGTCGGCTTGTTGTCGCTGATCTTTGTTTATTGGGCGGACAGACGTTTCGTAAGGAAAAAGACGTTTTCGCGAAGTTTTGTCGAGTAACACAAACTGAAGTTCCAAAAAAGGGATCAGCCAGAATTGGTTGATCCCTTTTTTAAGTGAAGGTAACTGACTTAATTGTTACTATATTTTTTATTAGGTAAGAAGGCTATAAAAAGGAGTGAAATTAAAGTGAAGCCGACTGTCCACATAAATGTATGATTAAAAGCCATGTTCCGCGTCGTTATATTGATAACAGATTGAGAGGTCATTTGATTTTGTAAGATGATTGCAAGCACTGAAGCACCAAAAGCTCCCCCGATTTGCTGCAGAATCCGAGTAGCGCTGCTGGCATGCGGGACCTGTTCTTTACTTAATCCTTCATAAGCTGTTGCCATAATAGGGAGCATAACTCCGCCAAGTCCTCCGCCACGGACAACGAGAGCAATGGCAAGCAGAAATTCGTTGGTATTGGCTCTGCAAATGGCAAAGGGGATGGTTCCGAATATTGTTAGAAGGGTACCGCAGAGCACGATCCATCGAGAGCCGATTGTATCTGTAAGTTTACCTGCTAAGGAACGCGTCAATAACATCCCTATACCTTGAGGAATCAATAATAACCCTGAAGCGAGAACACTCTCCCCGCGAACTTGTTGATAATAGAGTGGTAGTAATAACATGCCTCCATAAGAGGATAGACCTGATAAAAACAAAAGG
The DNA here is from genome assembly GCF_023715465.1 of Paenibacillus macerans. Classification (GTDB taxonomy): domain Bacteria; phylum Bacillota; class Bacilli; order Paenibacillales; family Paenibacillaceae; genus Fontibacillus; species Fontibacillus macerans_A. The sequence continues at coordinate 168,818 of NZ_JAMBOE010000002.1, read as the reverse complement.
CAAGCGGATGCGGTAAAGGGCATGCTTTTAAATATACTTATATCTATTACTGGATTGTTAGATTTTCTTAAAACATAGAGGCAGAAGACCAGCAGAAATAAAACTCCAACGATAATAGGGACGATGACTGAACTATGCAAAAAGCCATGATCTGAGCTGACTTTGGTAAGCCCATAAATAATCAACACGATACTGGGTGATAACAAGGATAAACCAAGGATATCTAGTTTTTGAGACTGATTTGTGACATCATCTTTGGGTAAACCCCACACGGCCAGGATTAAAGCGATTAAACAAACAGGAAGATTGACATAAAAAATCCACCGCCAGTTAAGATAATTAATAATAACCCCACCTAATACAGGTCCAAGAATAGGCCCGATCAGTACAGGTAAACCAACAATGGCCATTATTTTACCTAATTTCTCTCCGCCAGCTGCCCGCACAACCATGGTCTGCATGATTGGCATCATCAAGCCGCCACCCAATCCTTGAATCACCCGAAAAGCAATGAGACTTCCCACATTCCATGACAAACTTGATAAAACAGACCCAATTAAAAATAAACTTAAAGCTAATATCCATATGTTTTTACCGCCAAAACGATCAAGTGCCCATCCTGAAATGGGAATAACAATACCAAGGGCAATTAAATAACTCGTCATCACCCACTGAATCGTTGAAACGGACGCGTGTAAAGCATTTCCAAGCGTATCGATTGCGACATTCATTATGGTGGTATCGAATAACGGGGCTAGAAGTCCAACCAACAGAATCCATGCCATTTTCATAACGGCTGGATCTATTTTTTTATTGGCTGTTTGTTCAATTTGTTTATCCATGCATTCTCACTCCTTTTCAATATTAGATACTTATGGTTTCTTATTTGAGTTTATGATATAATAAAAATATAAGAAACGCAACGTATTTTATTGGAGGGCTAAATATGAATAAGAAAAGTGAAGGAGAGTCTACGACTAGACGAAGAGGAGCGGAATTAGAAGCCGCCATTCTTCAAGCAGCATGGGATGAACTGATGGAGGTTGGTTTTCCGAGTCTTACAATAGAAGGGGTTGCTGCCCGGACTCAAACCAGTAAGCCAGTTATTTATCGGCGTTGGCCGAATCGCGAGGAGCTTGTCTTGGCAGCAATTCAGAATAATTTACCGGCACCGCCGGATGAAGTCCCTAATACTGGCGATCTGCGAAGCGATGTCATCATCGTACTGAATCGATTGAATGAAATGCTCCGTCAAATTGGGCCAGAAACGATTCATGGATTAATGTCTGTTCTAACGGGCATACCCTTATCTGAATTGATCAGTTTCCGAAGAACCAATACCATGCCAACCATTCTGAATCGGGCAGTAGAGCGAGGAGAAATTAGGCGGGAGAAAATTACTCCACGAATTGCAAGGCTGCCTGTTGATCTTATAAGACATGAGGTGTTGATTACCTATGAACCTGTGTCACAGGACGCAATTGCTGAAATTGTGGACGAGATTTTTTTACCGTTAATTAAGTGAATGAGCGGAAGATCAACACTCGCTGTCCAGAGACTTTGCACGATTATCCCGTTTAAACAGATAACAATTGCTCAGGTAGCAGAGAAACAGACAAGCTCGGGAGAAGAAAATATTTGGTGGAGAAGCAGATCGGTTCGAGATAATTTAGACGGACTTAGGAGAAGGAATCATATTTAGGGGAGGTGAAACAGACCGGACAAGAGATCAAGACAAAGACATCAAGACAGGAGATCAAGGACAAGACGTGAGGGAAACGAAAAGACCAGCCTGAATCCTTTCGTTTGCAGCACACCCACACCGTTCATACAACTCACACCAATCAAGTTGATCTGCATTAAACTAACCCCTGCCCATTAAGTTGATCTTCATCAAACTCCCCCCACCGTTCCAGCGTCTCGATCAGGCCGCAGCCGCAAGGGGCTGGTTCGGTTGGCGCGCGATCAGCCGGCGGTAGGGGATCGCCGGAATCGCCACACACATGCGCAGTAACTTCTGCCGTATCGTTTCTTTCGCTCCGGGCCGGCGCAGCGAACGGCGTACGGTGTACTCGTTCAGATACGCCTGCAGATGCTTCAAACCCAGGGCTATATATGTACTCTTCAGCGATTCCCACGCCTCTCTCACCACTTTCCGTAAGGGCGTATACAGCCGAAAGGCTAGAGGAAACGACTGCACCGCCGATGTACGGACATCCACATGCCCGTTGATGAACGAGGTTAGATCGTGACGGTTTGCCCTGTTTTCGCTTCCCCGCTTATGCGGTACCAACCGGATTTTGACCTGCTCCGGCTCGCCCGACTCCGTGACCGTGCATCCCGCTACGACCGCCGTGGCATATGGATGCGAAAACTGACACCGGGACGGATCGCGCCCGTACAGATCGCTGTTCACCTTCACGTCTCCGCTCAGCAGTTCCTGGGCATCGAACTCTAGGGCGGCATGGCGTTTTTTGTGCAGCATCAACCAGGCGGTTTTGTAGGTGACTCGGATCACCTGGCTCAGTCGCATCGCCGAGATGCCGCCCTCAAGCAGGAATAAATCCAGGGCCTCGAACCACTTGAGCAGGGGCAAATGCGTTCCTTCAAAAATCGTACCGACCAAAGCCGACGTTTGATGCTTGCACTTTCCGCACTCGAACAAGGGGATATGCCGGGAGGTCAGATGGCTGCACCGGGTGTGAGCGCAGCGCGGGCAGACAAAGCCGTTCGGCCACTTCATCGCGATCAGCGCCTCCATACAGTCCTGCTCGCTGTTATAACGGCTGGTGAATGGTTGAAGTTCCGTTCCCGCATTGACCTCCATATTCGCTCGCCCCCGACCAAGAATTTACAAACGTATGTTCCCTTTTCAAGCCAAAAATCTCACCTTAACCTCTTCATTTTTTTCTTCTCTCTTTTGTTGGAACCCTTGCCTAGCCCCACCCTCTGCTCCCTGAACGAGAGGGATAATCGTGCAAAGGCAAACAGCAGGCAGGACCACCAAGACACGAACCCTTTGCTTTGGACAGCCCCCTCACTTGGCGTCGATTTGTGACACTGCTCGAAACGTTAGCCCCAGCTACATCTTACTGGCCTGAAAGCAAAATTGGGTAAAACATAAATATATAAGAATATATGTTCTCATTGGGACTTTAGTAGGTAGGGAAGGCTGCGAATATTAGGTATTATATAGAAGAAAGACTTATATGATAATTTTGGCAGAGCAGTAAACTTACCGATGGCGGAGGGGAACTACGTTTGATTGAGATTACGGAAACTTGGATCGACTCACAGGCACCGAATAGCGCGGCGATTAAGAACGGCCAAGATTTAAACAGAAAAGGCAAGTATATCGAGCTGCACCGGTCCGAGGATGGACAGGTGCTATTTGGCTTGTGTGCGGGAAGCGGGAAGACGCCATACGCGCCATCTGCGGATTTCGCCGTTCCCGACAAACCGGTTATGCGGTGCAGCTGTCCGAGCCGGCAATTCCCGTGCAAGCATGTGCTGGGTCTTTTGTACGCCTATGCGGAAGGGAAGCCGTTTACAACGGCAGAGGTGCCTGAAGATCTGGCGGCTAAACGGGAAAAAGCCGGGAAGCGGGAAGAGAAGAAAGCGCAGGAAGCCGCTGCCGGAGCCGAGGCCAAGCCAAAAAAAGTCAATAAATCAGCGCTTAAGAAAAAAATCACGGCGCAACTGGAAGGGCTGGAACTGCTCGAGAAGCTAACGCAGTCTTTGATCCGGCGCGGACTCGGAACCCTGGATACGAAAGAACTTAAAGTGATTCAGGAGCATGCGAAGCAAATGAAAAGCCACTATTTGGCCGGCGCGCAAATCCAACTTAGTAAGCTGCTGCTGACCTTATCGGAGCGGCAAAATACGGAGCAAGCTTATTCGTTGGCTGCCGAGCAGCTTGCCGTCATTCATGCTTTCATTAAAAAAGGCCGGGCACATCTGTCCGCAAGGCTGGAAGATTCTGAGCTGGCGCTGGACCATGAGTCTTCCATCGAGGAATGGCTCGGGCATGCTTGGCAGCTGACCGAACTGAAGGAGGCGGGATTGGCCGCTCCGGGAACCGAGCTGATTCAGCTTGCCTTTTTGAGCTATGATGATGCTGCCCGGCAGGAATACGTCGACTGCGGTTATTGGATTCAGCCGGATAGCGGGGAAATTCATTACACGGTCCAGTACCGTCCTTATAAAGCAGCGAAATTAATGCGTGAAGAAGACAGCTTTTTTGAGGTGGCCGCCGTGCCGGAGCTTTACCGCTACCCTGGCGATCTGAACCGGCGCGTTCGCTTCGATTCCATGACCACAAGAGCCTTGAAGGAGAGTGATCTTGGCCAAATTCGCCGCTGCGCCGCTTCATCCTTCGCCGACACCGTCAAGCGGGTCAAAAACCAGCTTAAAAATCCGCTGGGTGATCCTAACCCGATCGTGCTGCTGTCTGTAGAAAAGGTGGTCACCGATTCGGAAGGCCGGCTGTTTATCGCCGATGCTCAAGGGGGCACGTTGGAGCTGCGCGATGTTTTGAACGACGGAACCGTCCAACTTATGAGGTTTTTGCCGGATGAGCGTCTTCAGGACATCGCCGTGCTGGGGATGTTTCACCATAATTCCCAAAGCGGCCGGCTAACGGTTCAGCCGCTCAGTATTTTAAACCAACAAGAGCTGGTACGGTTGCTTTACTAACAAGCCGAATTGGAGGAACAAGTATAATGAGTCAAGCCTTACTATTTGAGCTGAACGAAGAAATCCGGCGGCTTTATATTGCCGGGAGCGATCTGGCATCCGGGGATTTTCGATTGAAGCGGCTGCTTCCGTCTTTTCAACAGCTGGGCGAGCGGGCGCCGGTATTTAAAAAACTCGCCGCAGGCATCGAGTCCTTGATTGCCGGTGATAGTGGGGCGGATTCGGCCCGGCGGCTGCAGGATATTAATCTGCTCCTTCAGTCGGTGCTGCGCACTCAGGGGAAAGGTTCTGCCGAGGGGGAGACGGCCCCATTGAAAAACAAGCCCGTTTCCTTGAAGACGTTCGCATCTTACCGGAAATTATCCGCCGTTCGCCAGGCGCTTACCACCCGGGGCGGGGGACGCCATGAAATCATTGTCGAAGCGTTCCGCGAAGGATTGTTTCAGGATCTGCGTCTCCTTCCTTTTGCCATAGAAGCCTTAAACGACCCTTATGTGGAAATCGCCGACTTTGCGATGACCGACATCTTGCCATGCTACGGTTCAGCCATCGTACCATATTTGACCCGAAGCTTTGAGCCCGCCGGAGGGAAGCTGGAAGCGCGCAAGCTAACCGTCATCGCGAGTAATGGCGGCGAACAAGCGCTGCCTGTCATTTATGAGGCCGCCATTTCGGGTTCCGATGAAGTGCGGACGACGGCGATTCGTCTGCTTGCGGGGCACGCCGAATATGAGCAAGCCTTGCTCGATTTCAGCCGCGACAAGAAGAAGAGCATTCGCGAAGCAGCGTACCAGGCGTTGGCGGACAGCGACTGGGCAAGCGCGGCCGAACGTCTGTATGAGGCTTCCAAAGGCAAAGATAGCGAGCTGGTAGGCCCGGCGTTAAACCGAAGCCAATCGGAGCGGTTAAACGGGTGGCTGGCCAGGGATTTTGCCGAACTGGTTCAGTCTGTGGAAGCGGGCGTAGCGGATAAGGAGAAAATGCAGGAAATTTCGATGCTGGCGAGACGTTATTTCTGGGCGCTGCACCATAAAACGATCCCTGAGCTGGAACAGATATTTTTAAGAGTTCTGCGGAACTATGCACACTACGCTTACACGCTCGGCTGGACCTTTTTAACGAACGAAGCGATGCAGTACATAACAAAAGCCGGCTCCGCTGAGGGGCATGAGCTTGTAAGGGCCGCGGTAAAAATCGAAATGAAAAAAACGGCGGGCACGAACATGTATGTGCGTGAAACCTTTGTCAAGGCGCAGTCCGCGTTGCCTCCGGAACGCCTGTATGAGGAGTATGCCGGCATTCTGCAAGATCGTTTGAATGCTTCAGCCATCAGCAAAAGCGCCAATTACGCCAAGCAACTGCTTGAGACAATGGAAGGTTTGGTCGTTAACCGCAGATATCAGGAAATGACGCCGGTCTGGACAAATGAACGAAGAAACTATGTCTATCGGCTGGATATGCCGGCGCCGGAGGAAATCGCCGCAAATTGGGACCCGCGCTGGCTGGATCATTTTATCGCCCTGGATCACCTGGCATTGGCCAGCGCTTTCGCCCGGCCGGGACATGAAGACGCTGCTTCCTATTTGCTTACCAAGCTGAGCAATTCACCGGAATTTCGCAACCGTTTTGCCAATTTGGCGGTCATGGGGCTGGTTCGCGCGGGAATCCCGGAGAATGAGCTGCATGAAGCGCTCGTCCGGGCTTTGGAAGACGAGCGGAATACGGAATGCCACGAAATCGAACCGTTTCTGTTTGACCAGCTTTGCCGGCTTCCCGCCTCATATGCGGAGCGAATCCGCAAGGCCATGCCCAAATTCGTCAACAACAGTGTAGAGCAGCTAGGATATATTTTAAAAACGATGGAATAACCATCCATTTAAATATAAAGGAGCGAAACGGTGATGAGTACGGAATCCACAATGCAGGAGATTATGCGTAAGCCGGCGGAGCTTTTGTATCAGGAAGAACTGCAGGCATTGATCCGTGAGGATCAAGGGAAAATCCCGGCCGGGTGGCAAATGTCCCCGCGGTCGGTGCTTAAATTTATCGTCGGCGGGACGGCCGGCGGCCAAGTGATCACGCCGAAATATATCGGGAATCCGCGCCTCGTTGAAATGGCGATTGCGACGCTGGTGACCGACCGCGCGTTGCTGTTGATCGGGGAGCCGGGAACGGCCAAGTCCTGGCTGTCGGAAAATCTGGCCGCGGCCATTTACGGCAACTCCGGGCTGGTTGTGCAAGGGACGGCGGGGACGACGGAAGAGCAAGTCCGCTATTCCTGGAACTACGCCATGCTGCTCGCCCAAGGGCCAACGCCGGAGGCGCTGGTGAAGAGCCCGATCATGCGGGCTATGGAAGCGGGCGGCATTGCCCGTTTCGAGGAAATTTCCCGCTGCGCTTCCGAGGTGCAGGACGCCCTGATTTCGATTTTGTCGGAGAAAACGATCTCCATTCCCGAGCTTGGCAAAGAGCTGAATGCGCGCAAAGGGTTCAGCATAATCGCTACAGCCAACACCCGCGACCGGGGAGTCAACGAAATGTCGACGGCGCTGAAACGCCGCTTTAACATGATCGTGTTGCCTGCGCCGGCGGACCTCGAAACCGAGGTGGAAATCGTGAAGAAGCGCGTCAGCGAAATCGCCGCTTCCTATGATTTACAGGCTGCTGTTCCTGCGGACGAAGCGCTGCAAAAGGTCGTGACGATCTTTAGAGAACTGCGCAGCGGCATGACGCTGGACAAAAAAGAGAAGGTGAAATCCCCGGCGGGGGTCATCTCCACGGCGGAAGCCATTTCGCTGCTCACCAACAGCATGGCGCTGGCGGCCAGCTTTGGCGGCGGGGAAATGACCGACGAGGATTTGGCCGCAGGACTGCAGGGGGCGATTGTGAAAGATGACGACAAAGATCGTCTCGTATGGAAGGAATATCTGGACAATGTGATGAAAAAACGCGGAGCAAGCTGGCGCGGTCTGTACAACGCTTGCAAGGAGATGAATCAATGAAGACGGCTAGCGGCGCTGGCGTGCATATTTTTGGCGTCCGGCACCTGTCGCCGGCCGGCGCTTACCATGTGGCCGGCTTCCTGGATCGGGTAAAGCCAACGGCGGTACTGATCGAAGGTCCTGCGGATGCTTCCGCCGAAATCGTGCATTTGACGAACACCTCGACCAAGCCACCGGTTGCGATATTGGCCTTCACCGAGGAGGTGCCGGTTCGGACCGTACTTTGGCCGTTTTCCGTGTATTCGCCGGAATATCAGGCGATGCTTTGGGCCCGAAAGCACGGGGCGCACTGCGCTTTTATCGATTTGCCTTCGTCCTCCGCGGTTTGTCTGCAGGATGCTCGCGGGGCCGCCCGTGACCAGGAAGAGATCCGGCCCAACGGCAGCGAGGAAACTCCCCCGGAAGGAAGAGGCCGGGTATCGGAAAAAAGCGCTGAGCCAGAAAACTCCTTGTACGGCAGGATCGCGGAAATCGCCGGCGAATACGATTATGACGCTTATTGGGAACGTAATTTTGAGCACAATTTGTGTCCGGATGCGTACCGTCAGGCCATCCTGGCGTATTCCGGGCAGATGCGGGAGCTGACGGAGGAGCAGGAGCGGCGCAGCCAAACGCTCGAATATGCCTATAATGCGGTGCGCGAAGCGTATATGTGCCGGCAAATTGCCGCTGCGATCGCAGCTGGGCATAAGTCTGAACAGATCGTGGTCATTTGCGGGGCGTATCACGCTTCCGCGCTCCAGGATCTTTCCATCGCGATGAGCGACGGCGAACTGGCCAAGCTTCCTTCCCGCAAGACGAAGCTGACGCTGATGCCGTACTCCTATTTGCGGCTTTCGTCCATAACCGGGTATGGGGCGGGGAATATTGCCCCGTACTATTTTGAAATGATGTGGGGGCAAATGCAGCGGGGAACGCTGGGGGAACTGCCGCATCGTTATCTGGCTTCCGTGGCCGCGGATCTGCGAAAGACGGGAACGTACCGCTCCACGGCCGAGGTGATCGAGGCGGTCAGGCTCGCCGAATCCCTGTCGGCCCTGCATCGCGGTAGCCAGCCTGCGCTGATGGACCTCAGAGATGCCGCCAAAACGCTCCTGGGCCATGGGGAACTCGCCGTGGTCGCCGAAGCGCTCGCGCGTACGGAGGTGGGGACGGCGATCGGGGCCTTGGCCGAAGGCGTCAGCCAGACGCCGATTCAGGACGACGTGAACCGCCAGATGAAGCGGCTTAAGCTGGAAAAATACAAAACCGCGGTTGCCCAGGACCTTGCCCTGGATCTGCGGGAAAACCGGCGGGTGAATTCCGAGGAAGCGGCCTATCTCGATTTGAACCGTTCGATTTGGTTCCACCGTTTGAAGCTGCTCGGTGTTCATTTTGTGAAAGACCGGGGCAGGTCCGCCGATCAGGCCGTTTGGTCGGAGCATTGGGTCGTCCAATGGTCCCCGGAAGTGGAAATCGAAGTGGTGGAATCCAATTTGCTGGGCGAAACCGTAGAAACCGCCGCGGCCTTCGTTCTGCAGCAGCGGCTGGAGGATTGCTCTACGATCAAAGAGGCTTCCGCGCTGATATCCGTTGCCTACGAGTGCGGGATGATTCAGCAGATGGAGGCCGGCCGAACGGCCCTGCAAGGTCTGGCGGTCGAGAGCCGGAATGTCGTGGAAATTGCGGCCGCGGCGAGAAGTCTGTCCCAGCTTATCCGCTTCGGCGGCATTCGCAGAATGGATACGGCCCCGCTGATCCCTTTGCTGCAGCAGCTGTTTTTGCGCGCCGCATTGTTTCTGCAAGATGCGAGCCAATGCAATGATGAAGCGGCGCAGGCGATGGCGGAAGCGATGAACGAGCTGAACCATATCGCTGCGGAGCATAGCGATGAGGTGGATGAAGCGCTGTGGCTTGAGGAACTGAGCGCTTTGTCGGACAGGGATGACGCCCATCCCAGGTTGTCCGGTCTGGCGTGTGCGATTTTGCTGGAGCGGGGGGAACTGACGGCCGAGCAATGCGCTGCCGAAGTTTCGCGCCGGCTCTCGCCGGGGATTCCGGCCGACCTGGGCGCCGGCTGGTTTGAGGGCCTGGCGATGCGCAACCGCTATGCCCTGCTGTCGCGGATGAGCTTATGGGAGCAGCTTAACGAATATATCAGTACGCTGGAGGATCGCGAGTTTGTGCGGTCACTGGTTTTTTTGCGCCGCGCATTCAGTGTCTTTAGCCAGAAGAAAAAAACGATGGTCGCCGAGCTGCTTGGCGAATTGTGGGGTGTGGAGCCGGAGCAGGCGGCCGAAATCATGATGGATGAGCTTAAGGAGGATGAAGCCCGGATGCTGGACGAACTTAATGATTTTGAGGATTTATAGACGATGGCGGAAGCAGTAAATCAAACGGCTTTGACCCGCTGGCGGCTTATTCTGGGCGCGGCCGCAGCAGGGGAGCTTGGCCGGTACGGCAGCGGAGGGCAAGTGGAGCTCTCGGACGATGAGTTGATTATGGATCGCGCGCTCGCGGCCATTTATGATCAAACGGCAGAAGGCGGGGAAGGAGCGTCCGGGAGCGGTATGGGTTCGCGCGGTGCGGGCCATGGGAAGTCCATGCCCCGCCTCGCGCAGTGGCTCGGTGACGTACGGACTTTTTTCCCGGAAGACGTGGTCTCGGTGATCCAAAACGATGCGATGGAACGTAAGGGCTGGAAGCAGCTGCTGTTCGAGCCGGAGGTGCTGGCCACCGTAAAACCGGATATCCAGCTCGTCGGCACACTGCTTTCGCTCAAAGGAAAAATTCCGGAGAAGACGAAGGATACCGCGCGGATGCTTGTGCAGGCGGTGGTGGATGACTTGGTTAAGCGGATGAGCCATGAGCTCCAGAGAGCGGTCACCGGGGCGTTAAACCGCCGGCAGCATACGCCACTTTCCTCGCTTAGCGGAATCGACTGGAAGCGGACGATCCAGCGGAATTTGAAGCATTACGATGCAAAGCATAAGCGGATCATCCCGGAAAGGTTCTATTACTTTGACCGTGCGAAGCGGAGCAAGGAATGGACGGTCATCGTCGATATCGACCAGAGCGGCTCCATGGCGGAATCGGTGATCTGGGCGTCGGTGGTCGGGTCCATTTTTGCCAGTATCCCCGCATTGGATACCCGCGTGGTTGTCTTTGATACCGAGGTGGTTGATCTGACCGAGCAATGCGCGAACGATCCGGTGGATATGCTGTTCGGCATTCAGCTTGGCGGCGGCACGAATATCGATAAATCCGTTGCCTATTGCGAACAGTTCATTAAAGAACCGAAGAAAACGCTGTTCATCCTGATCTCCGATCTCTATGAGGGGGGCAATCAATCCCGGCTGATCCGGCGGATGCGGGAGATGAAGGAAGCCGGCGTCAAGACGTTATGTTTGCTCGCCCTGTCGGATGAAGGAAAACCGTTTTATGATGAGCAGTTGGCCAGGACTTTTGCTAAAGACGGAACCCCTAGTTTTGCCTGCACGCCTGCCATGCTGCCGCAATTGGTGGAAGGGGCGCTGCAGGGCAAGGATTTAGCGGAGCTGGTGAAGCGGTTGGAAAACAAATAATATAGAAAGAACCGGGAGGGTAGAGACCATGTTAAGCGAAAACGATAAGAATAAGCTGGAGCGGACGGTCCGTGAACATCAATTTGAGCATGCGCTGGATTATTTGAAAGAGACGGTGCGTCAGGGTATCCGCTTGTCCAAGACCGGGGCGGAAGATTACACGGAAATTTGCCCTTCCCGCATCGGCGGAGATCCTGATCTGCCGCCGAACGTGGCGTGGCCGCTGATTTCCGGCGGAACACCCATGACATTTCTGGCGCAGCTGCGCCTGCGTGAATTGGCGCCTCATGACGAAACTTCCCGGCTCCCGCAGGACGGCATGCTCTATTTTTTCGTTGGAGTGGATGAACCGGCTTATCATATTGAACACAAAGTGTTGTATCTGCATGAAGCGGAGCTTAAGGAGGCCCGGCGGCGTCCTTCCCCTGAAGTGACGGCCCTTGAGGAACCGTTTAACGGTTACCGGGTGACGGCCAGAGCCACGTTGGAGCCGCCCAATTACGGCTATGTGGATTACGAGAAGGTTGAGGATGAGGAACATGACTACGGGCAGTACGAGGATTTTTGCTTCGAGTTGAGCGATTTGTCTTCCGGCGACCTGGCGGGTTTGTTCGGTTATCCGGCTACCCAGCATGGAGATTGCGAAATGGAAGCGGCGCTGGGGATATTGACTGGTGAGCAATACAACTATTCCGAGGAAGCGGCCATGGAGCGGATCACGGCGCACTTGAAAGGGGATTCGGACAAGGCGAAGCAGGAAGTTTGCGATACGCTTTTGCTGCTGGCGCTAGATTCGGACCAGGAGGTTGGTTTTTGCTGGTGGGATGCCGGAGAATTGCAATTTTTCATTCGGAAAGAGGATTTGTCGGCGGGGAATTTCACGAATACTTACTGCTCTTTGTATTCCAGCTAAGACGCCCGGGCTTTAGCCGAGAAACTAGTTCAGAGAAGGAGATAACATGAATAGCATGCTGAAAGCATTTATTTTTGATATGGACGGCGTAATTATTGATAGCGAACCGCTGCATTTTGAAGTTGATCTATACACGTTAAACTCGATCGGCGTTGCCAGCAGCAAAGAAAAACTGGAGCAATACGTGGGCATGACCAATCCCGAAATGTGGAGATTAATCAAGGATGAATATCAATTGCCGCATTCGATTGAAGAGTTGATTCAACTGCAATTAACGAAAAAACTTGCCTATTTGGATGAATCGGACATTGAACCCATTCCCGGGATACGAGAGCTCATTCAGGAGTTGCGTGATGGGAACATTCCGATCGGTTTGGCCTCATCGTCCCCCAGAATATTTATCGAAAAGGTGTTGAGCAAATTCAACATCCTGCATGAATTCGCATGCATCACAAGCGGGGAAGAGGTTCCCAAGGGGAAACCCGCTCCGGATGTATATTTGGAAACCGCGCGGGCGATGAACGTGGAACCGGAGCATTGCTGTGTCCTGGAGGATGCCAAACACGGGGTGGCGGCAGCGAAAAGCGCCGGTATGCGATGTATCGGATTCGTGAATCCAAACTCGGGGAATCAAGATCTGTCAGCGGCTGATTTTATTGTAAGATCAATCGTAGAAGTAAAAATCCCAGAACTATAGCTAGCGTCCATAAGATCATCCGCAGGGGGAATTTCAAGTGAAAGCATCTATTTTTAATGACATCGTTAATTCGGAGGAGGAGCTCCGAACGTTATGTGGATTTCCGAAAGAATTGGTTAAGAACAAAACGATAACGGTCATAGACCGGCATTGCCGCGACTTTATTTCCAAGTCCCCGCTCATCTTCCTGTCCACTGCCGATTCGGCGGGATCTTGTGATGTATCACCGCGCGGAGATGCTGCCGGCTTTGTACACGTTATGGATGACCACCATTTGGTTATTCCCGAACGTCCCGGAAATAAACGATTTGACTCTTTGCGGAACATTCTCGAAAATCCAAGGATCGGATTAATTTTTATGATTCCTGGGCTGGGGGAGACGTTAAGAATCAACGGACAGGCCTGGATCGTGAAAGATCAGGAAATCCTGAAGAACATGGAGGCTTTCGGAAAAGTTCCGGTGCTGGGGATCGGAGTGAAAGTCGAGGAAAGTTATATGCACTGCGCAAAAGCATTCAAACGGTCGCATGTGTGGGACGATAATTACTGGCCGAAAAAAGAGGAGTTACCGAATCCGGCAAAAATTATCGCCGACCATGCGGAAAAATTAAAACTTTCCGCCGATGAGGTGGCCGCTTCGCTAAAGGAAAGCTATGAGCAGCGGTTATACTAAGCCGTCGTTATGGCTTATCAAACGAATCGGTTATGCGGCAAGTATGGTCACCGTTGGTTTATGGGCGGTTCTGCTATGGTTTAACCCATATTTTAACGGCTTTGATCGGATTAGTCTTTTGATTACATGTATTATGCTGGTTCTCCCGGCTGTTTTATTTTCCGTAGGGCTATTTTTGTCCCGGAGTCTTATTTTACTGATATCTTTTCTTTGGAGTTTTCCGTACAGCTTGTATATGCTACTGACACCAAGCATTTTTAAGCTGTTTGGCGTTACGTGCTTCATTTATTTATTGTGTTTGATAGGGTTTAGAGCAAATAGAATAAGGTATTAATAACGCACAACCCAGAAATTGGTGCTTGATAGCCGGCTTCTAGTATGGCCAACCGTAGGGATGGCTTCGAAATAGTGGAACTTTATGTACTTATTTTCTGGAGCCAGGCATGTCCGTCCCCATTAGCGGAATTTTTTGTTCTTATTTTTCCTTTGAGTGGCCCAGAAGGCGGGCATTCCTTGAGCTTTGAGAAAATAGCGACATAAATTTCCTTTATTTTCCCAAAATTGACGGATATCGCTGGAATAACGCCATTTTGTGTACTTATGTTTTTCTATGCAATTTCTCAGGGAGCCTGGTTTTTGCAGTTTTTCTGATATTGCTTTGTCAAATCCCATTTTGGTTTTGAGCTATTAATAACCAGGAAAAGAAGTGATCCCCCATGGGCTACATTATGGATTTAAGAAAGATTGTGGGTACCAGACCTTTAATTATGGTAGGCGCTTGTGTTGTAGTTATCGACGGAGACTCCATTATGTTGGAAAAAAGAACGGATAACGGCATGTGGGGGCTACCCGGGGGATCGCTGGAACCTGGGGAATCGTTGGAGCAAGTAGCCCGGAGAGAATTGTTTGAAGAGACGGGTTTGGAGGCCATTCAGCTCGAATTGATGGATGTTTTCTCGGGGCATGAGCTTTATTACAAGTATCCGCACGGGGACGAAGTTTATAACGTGGTAACCGCTTATCTGTGTCGAGAGTATCGTGGAACGATCCGTAAAGAGGAGACCGAAGTGGAAGAGGTCCGATTTTTTGAAGTGAACCGATTGCCGGATAACATCAGCCCGCCGGATCAACCGATCATCAGAGCATTTTTGAGTCTGCAAAATCATTTCTAAATGAAGGGGGTGTTCAATCATGAAAATCGCTTAAGGAAGAGGTCACGGATGAACGGGGAATGGCGATCAAAGTAAACCAAGTGAACCCCGATCTTTCTACGTACGATATGCTGTTTGTTCCGGGAGGGTTTGGGAGTTATGATGAGGAATATACCGATTGGCTCAAAGGGGCAAGTGGGGCGGAATACATCGTATCGGTATGTACAGGCTCTTTACTGCTGGGGGCGGCCGGATTTTTGGAAAACAAAAAAGCGACAACGCATCCTTTTTCCTATGAACTGCTGAAACCGTACTGCCGGGAAGTCGTTCAGGCCAGAATCGTTTCGGACGGAAAAATTATTACCTGCGGCGGCGTAGCCACTTCCGTCGATTTGGGTTTGTATATCGCGGAACGATTATTGGGGCCGGGCGAAGCGGAAGAGATCAGAAAGCAAATGGATTATCCTTATCACAACACGGATATTGCGGTGTTTTAAGGATAAAAAAAGGAGGCTGGCGAAGGATAAAGGGAGAAAAGACCGTATAAAACAGAAAGGGATGGAAAAGGTGATTATTATTCATGCCGGGTTTCAAGTAGACCCAATGAAGGAAGCGAGTTTTTTGGAAGAGATTGCGTTACTTGTACAAGCCTCGAGAAATGAAGCTGGTAATGTATCGTACCGGCTGTATAAAGATACGGAAAAGGAACATGCGTTTACGATGGTTGAAGTCTGGGAAGATTCGGCCGCAGTGGCTTCCCATAATTCCAGTGAACATTTCACCTCATTCGTGGCCAAGGCGAGTCAGTTTTTAACCGAACCGTTGGATATAAAAACTTATAGTGGGCAATCCTTGGAGTAATAAAGCATAGCCCGCCGGCCATCCTGGCGTTGAACGGTTGAATTTTAAAAACGGGTATGTTAAAATACACATAATTTAAAGGACAGGAGCTGAAGAGGATAATGGATTTTTCTTGCTAAGAATCATAAAACAACAAAGCGAAAATGGTTTCGCATGTTTTATTTTTCCTATGCAAGAAAGTTGCTTATCCTTTTCACTCAAACGGAATATCCTGATCTGATTCCAAAAGTGGGCCAGATTTGCTGTATTTAATTTGAGCTGCGGGAAAGTAACTTTCTTGCGGCTCAAATTTTTTTTTGCAGGAGGATCATTTCATGTCATTAATTAAAGTGACGAATCTGACTTTTGCCTATGATGGCAGTTACGATAACATTTTTGAAGACGTCAGCTTTCAAATCGATACCGATTGGAAACTTGGATTTACGGGGAGGAACGGCAGGGGCAAAACGACGTTTATGAACCTGCTTCAGGGTAAATACGAATACAGCGGCCATATTTCTGGCGATGTCGGCTTTGAGTACTTTCCCTTCCAGATCAAAAATCCGGAATACCTGACCCTGGATGTCGTCAGCGAAATATTTCCGGATTATGTCAACTGGGAACTTATGCGCGAACTGAACTTGCTGAAGGTGTCCGAGGATGTGTTGTACCGGCCGTTTGAATCCTTGTCGAACGGCGAGCAGACAAAGGTGATGCTTGCAACCTTGTTCCTGAAGGAAAACCGCTTCCTGCTCATCGACGAACCGACCAACCATTTGGACATGGAAGGGCGAAAGATCGTGAGCGATTATTTGGCGGGCAAAAGCGGTTTTATTCTGGTCTCGCACGACCGGGCGTTTTTGGACAATTGTGTGGATCATATCCTGTCCATCAACAAGATGAATATCGAAATTCAGAAGGGCAATTTTTCCGACTGGTGGGAAAACAAACAGCTGCAGGATAATTATGAGCTCGCCGAAAACGATAAGCTTAAAAAAGATATCAAACGCTTGTCGGAAGCGGCGAAACGGACGAACAACTGGTCGCACGAGGTGGAAAAAACAAAAAACGGTACGAGAAACTCCGGGTCGAAGGTGGATAAGGGATATATCGGCCATAAAGCCGCCAAAATGATGAAGCGCTCCAAATCGATGGAGCAACGGCAGCAATCCGCCATTGAAGAAAAGTCCCAACTATTGAAAAACATTGAAACGTCGGAGAGTTTAAAGATCACACAGCTTCCTTTTCATAACTCCCGGCTGGCCCAGCTTGAGCACGTTTCGATTTTTTACGGGGAGAAGACGGTTTGCGAGGATATCAGCTTTACGATCGAGCAGGGGGAGCGGATTGCGCTTTCCGGGAAAAACGGCTCCGGCAAATCTAGCATCATTAAACTGATTTGCGGTGAGGAGATTAGCCACACGGGGACGGTTAGAACAGGAAGTCAACTTAAAATATCTTATGTTAACCAAGATACTTCCCATCTCCAAGGCAACTTAACGGACTACGCCCGGGATGAAGGCATTGATGAAAGCCTGTTTAAGGCGATCTTAAGAAAGCTGGATTTTTCCCGAATCCAATTCGAAAAGGACATGACGGCATTTAGCGGCGGTCAAAAAAAGAAAGTGCTGATCGCGAGAAGTCTCTGCGAGCAGGCCCATCTCCTGGTCTGGGACGAACCGCTGAATTTCATCGACGTCATTTCGCGCATGCAAATCGAAGAACTGCTGCTGCAATACGCGCCGACCATCCTTTTCGTGGAGCATGACCGCGAATTTTGCGATCATATTGCCACCAAGATTGTCGAGCTATAGTGTTGATTGGGTAAATAAAGAGGCCTTCCTCAATAGTGATTACACTTTTGCGGGCGGCCTCTTTCGTTTTGCATCAATCCGGCAGGATCAGGCCGACTGCGTTGTTCCCAATCGACTGAACGTAAATGCCGAGCTGTTCGGAAACAAAGCGGACGGGAACGAAGGTGGTACCTCCGACCATCATCGGAGCCGCATCGGTCTCCATGCGTTTTCCGTTCACAAGGATGGTTTTTTCTCCGATCGTAAGTTCAAGCTCACGGTTTTTCCCGTGAATCGTTACTTTGCGCGCCGATTTATCCCATTTCACGTCAGACCCCAGCGTTTCCGACACGAACCGGAGCGGCACGTAAAATCTCCCTTTGTTGTTGAAAGGGGCTTCGTCCAATTTTACAATCTTCCCTAAAACATATACGTCCTGATTCTGGCGGAACAAAATGTCCGGAAAAGGTTCATAGGCCGAATACCTTACTTCGGCGCCGGCTTCTTTCAATTTTTGGATCACGGCAGCGGAGCCGGACGGTTCACGGTAATCGACGATGTTGCCTTCAATATCAAGCTGCTTCATGTTCGGTCCGGGCTGGACCCCTTCGAGCGAAACGAGCAGATTTTGGTTGAAATAGGCATACTCAAGCTCGGGCCAAGCGTTGATGACGTCGATCGAAGATAGGCGGTTGGCGGCAGCGTTAAAGGTGTGAAGCTTGGACAAGCCGCGCAGAGCATCGATCGATTCGATTTCGTTCATGCTGATATCGAGGTATTCTAGCTTTGCAAGTCCGGTTAGCGGTGTGACATCTTTCAAACCAACCGCTGGGAGCGAAAGCCGGGTTAGATTCGGGAACGCTTTAACGGTTTCAGGATGCCGAAGGTTCGGATTCTGTCCCGTATATAGTTCTTCCAGGCGGGAAAGCGAAGCGATTGGCGATAAATCATGTATGCGCGCTGCTTCCATGTTTAACTTAACGAGTCCGGTCAGTCCGCTTAACGGTTCCAGCTCGATCGGCTTTGGATTCGAGTTGTCGTAGGCGATGGTCAAATTGGCGAACGACAGCTCCGTTAGCCTTTTAAGTCCGCGCAGCGGTTTTAAATCAACCAGCGGGTTCGTATCCAGCACGAGTTTATGGAGCTTAGGCAACTGGCCGATGGCAGACAGGTCCGCGACATTATTTCCGGTCAAATCCAGTTCTTCGAGAGAAGTCAGACCACGGAGAGGCTTAAGATCCGACAGCTGGCCGTTAAATTGCAATGTCAATCGCTACAGGTTGGCCAAGTTTTGCAAACCGTCAAGCGATCTAAGCGAAGCCGAAGATATAGTCACATCCTCAAGCTTGCTTAGTTTGCTTAGCGGATTAACGTCTTTGATGCGATGCTCAGGTTGAAAAGAGTGTGTATAGTCCGGCGCGATATAAAGCCGTTGCAAATGGGCGAAATGCTGAAGCCCCTCAAGGCTTTGAATGCCGGGGAACATTCCGGCCGATCCGTCGCCCGAGCCATTCTGCGCGCCTTCAGCCATGGCGTCATAGGATTTCGAGGTATCGATCTCCGTGATGCGCTCGGCGTCCTCGGCGGTAATCGGTCCGGAGGGTTTGTCGAGGAGGGAGCGGACGATTTTTTCCAGCACGGGATCCTCGATGGTTACGGAATCGGAAGAAGCCGCCGACGCGGCGGATGACAGGAAAAGCGGGATCGACAGCAACAGTAAAAGAAAAAGCGTTTGTATCTTGATCAATTTAAAGCTCCATTTCATAGGAATTCACCTCTAAAATATGAAAAATTCGGCACATCATTTAGACGGCAGTGCATGGAAAAAGTTTCGATCTGCACTTGTAAGCGCCGGCAAAAGAACTGGCCATGTTCAATCCACGGCAGCACCGATTAAAATTTCAATATTAAATGGTTGCCATTCATGCTAATATCTACTTAGTCTATGATTTTTATCACGGACTACAGCGAGAATCTCGATATATTCCGTGAGTTCAAAAGGAGGAAGTATATGATGAAAAGTTTTTACAAAAAAGTTCTGATCCTCGGTGCGCTGGGAGTGATGTTAACGGCAGGCACAGCGGTTAATCCTGGGCAGGCGGAAGCGTCGACAGATCCGTACTTAGGCGAGATTCAGCTGTTCCCCTACAGCTTCACCCCGGAAGGCTGGATGAAAGCCGAAGGCCAGGAGTTGTCGATTTCTCAAAACACGGCTTTATATTCCTTGCTCGGAACAAAATTCGGCGGGAACGGTCAAACGACGTTTGCACTGCCGGACCTGCGCGGAGCTTCGCCGATGCCGGGGATCTCCTATTATATTTCTATAAACGGCCCGTTCCCGCCTCGCGAGTAGGAATCGTAAACAGGGAAGATGAGGTGAGGGCGTGTCGAAAACAAAGCGTAAAACGCGTAAAAATATGAAACTCCGGTACCTGATCCCGCTTTTGCCGGCCATCGGCGGGGCGATTTTGATGTTGGGTCAGGATGCGTCGGCGGCGGTGGCTGTGAATGCAACGTTAGGCAAACCTGTAACTTCCAGCGGCTTTGCCGACCCGTACGAACCGTCGAGGGCGGTGGACGGTTCCCTTCAGCCGACCAGCCGCTGGTACCAGGCAACCGCTGGAGAGAAATGGATTCAGGTCGATTTAGGGGATATTTATACGCTGAGTACTTGGAAGGTAACCGGCATGGGGCTCTACTATGAATGGTCCGGCGGACTGGACCCTTATCATTTCCATCTGGAAACAAGCTTGAACGGATCGAATTGGAAGACCGTGGATACGGTACAGGGCAACACTAATCCGCTTTTTCAACGGTCTCTGCCGCAGGCGGAGGCGCGTTACGTCCGGCTGGTGATCGATCAGGGCAATTCCGCCAACAATCAATGGGCGTCCGTGCTCGAATTTGAAGCTTATGGAGAATTGCTGGCCGCGCCCGGGACGCCGGGTAATTTTGCGGGCGTCTTTCAAGATGGGGCTCCCAAGCTTAGTTGGGATGCCGCAGCAAAAGCGGCCTCTTATGAACTTAGACGAAACGGCACGCTGATTTATTCCGGACCGCTTACTTCTTATACGGATGCCGATGTCCTGCCGGCAGGAGAAATTACATACAGCGTTCAAGCGGTTAATGCCAAAGGAAGCAGCGCGGCGGCGGAAATCACCGTGAACGTCCCAAGCGAGGCGGAACGGGCTGACGAGGCCGCCGCGGCGCTGGAAATCGGATATGCGCCCGGCGACAACGCTTCTGCGGTGACGCAGGATTTAACGCTTCCGCTTGCCGGATTAAGCGGGACAACCGTCAGCTGGAGCTCAAACGCTCCGGAAACGGCCGGTAATGACGGAAAGGTGACCCGCCCTGCGTATGCTCAGGGGGACCGCGCGGTGGAAATGACGGCGACGGTAATGCTGGGAACGTATAAGGTGCCTAGGACTTTCAACATAACCGTGCTGAGGGAACCGGCCGAAACCGCTCTGGCCAGAGCGGAGCAGGAACTTACGCTCGGGGATCTGACGGCCGTTGCAGGCAACCTCGCACTGCCTGCAACCGGTTATGGCGGAACACAGATCGAGTGGTCTTCCAGTGCGCCGGAGATCGTCGCGCCGGACGGAACGGTTCACCAGCCTGCTTATTCTGAAGGGGATAAGGATGTTACGCTAACCGCTGTGCTGAGGCTGGACGGTCTGGAACGAGTCAAGACGTTTAACGTTCATGTCCTGAGCCTCCCGATTAACGATGAGGAAGCGGTGGCGGCCGCATATCCGTCGTTGACCTTGCCCGTAACGACGGTGACGTACGATCTGGATTTGCCGGACCGCGGGGCAAACGGGGTTTCCATTGCCTGGAGCTCGTCGCATCCTGAATTTCTGAACTCGGAAGGACAGGTGACCCTGCCGAGTTATACGGATGGGGATCAGAACGTGACGTTGACGGCGACGATTTCAAGAGGAGCGTATTCGCTGACCAAGGCGTTCCCGCTGCTGCTTCCCGCTCAGCCGATTCGCCCGGATGAGGCGGTACGGCTGGCGGCGGATACGCTAGTTCTCAATTACCCTGCGGGGATTAAAGATTCCATCGATCTTCCCCGGTCGGGCCCCTTTGACACTACGATCGAATGGGCGTCCGATCGGCCGGAAGCGTTGGATGCGGACGGCCGGGTCAACAGGCCAAGGTACACGGACGGGGATGCCGAGGTTCGCTTGACGGCAACGGTGTCCAAAGATGCGTCTGCCGTGCAGAGAACGTTTCGGCTCACCGTACTTAAAGCTCTGCCGAACACACCTTATATTCGCCTCAGCGGAACGAATCCGATGCTGTTCGAAAGCGGAGACAGCTTTAGGGATCCGGGAGCGACCGTTGTCGATAGCGTTTATGGGAGCATTCTGGCGGAAGGGATAGCGGGAACGGGTTTGGTGGATATAAATACCCCCGGTATTTATTCGCTAAGCTATGATTATAGCGGCGATGGATGGACGGCGGAAGGCGCCGTGCGCGAAGTTCATGTGCGGCCGCGCCCGGTGCCGGCTGCGGCCGCAAGCAGCGGCGTAGCAGGCTCCGTCCATGTAAGCGGAGCGGTCCCGGGCGCCCGGCTTGGACTGTATAACAGCGATGGGCGGCTGGCAGCTGAAGGCACGGCGTCCGCGGAAGGGACGTACACATTTACTTTGCTTGCGGAAAACGGGTACTATGTGCTGCAAACGGTGAACGGTATGGCAAGTTCCCCGTCCGCTCTGATATACGTAAAGCTTCTTACGGCAGCGGACGTAGCGGCGGCAATCACATCTCTCCCCGGTCCGGGCGAAGCGGATACGAAACTGCAGCTTCCGGCAGTGCCGGACGGGTTCACGATTGCGATCTCCAGCAGCAGCCATCCGGAGGTCGTGCAAACGGACGGAATCATCCATCGTCCGGCACACGATACTCAGGTTACGCTTGTATTGCAGGTAGTCAAGGTTTCGGACGGCTCCGGTTCGCTAACCGTCCCAATCACGATTACGGTTCCTGGCGTTCGAACCGGCGGCGGGGACGACGATGGCCGTCAGAACAGTGGAAGAAGTAGCGGCGGATCGCTCAGCAGTTCAGCGCTTCAAAAATCGTACCTATACGAACAAGGCCGTTTGGTCGTGGTCTATACGCCTTCGGCTGCATACTTGGATCAACAGATCCGCCAGGCTGAGCTTTCCGGCGCAGACCACGCTTCCATTGAATTAACGAATGAGACAGGCGCCAGCCGAGTGATCATTGCTTCCGATCTTTTGCACAAATTCGATCAAGTCGGCGCTTCCATCGTGTCCAGATACGCGACTTTCCGCCTTTCAGAAGAAGATCTGCTAAAACTGGCCGCGGAAGGACGAAAGCTGGAGGTCACACTTGAAACGGAAAGCGGCGCAGGTTCCGAAATGTTCAGTTGGGCTTCCGGCGAGGGGCTATCGGCAGCGGGATCCGCGGTGCGGGTTAGCGCTGCGGTGACGGGAACACCGCGAGTTGTTCTGCCGCTTGATCAGGCCTCTGCCGCATTATCGGCCAACGGCGGAACGGCGGATCCGTTTATACTGGCTTATTACACTGACGCTACGAGAGAGAAACTTCCTGCCGCATTCGTTTATGATGACGCAGGCCGCATCGTAGGCGTAGCCTTTGATTTAACGGCATCGGGCACTTTTGCGATGGCCGTCATTAAAGAGGCGGCAGCGCCTTCCGGAGGCGTGAAACCGCCGGCAGCTTCCGGAAGCGGGGCAGCGCCTGAGCACAGCTGGAGCGATGCGCGGGACCATTGGGCGGACGGCGCGCTGCGGGCGCTGGCTGTACGCGGATGGATGCAGGGTTACGGGGACGGCACGATTCGGCCGGACCGGCCGGTGACGCGCGCCGAGTTCGTTTCGGTCTTGGCTAAAGCGCTGGGCAAAAACACGGATGAAGTCGGAAGCGCTGCGTTTGCGGATCTGGAAGGCCACTGGGCGGCCTCGGACGTACAGGACGCCTATGCCCAAGGCTGGATCACCGGCGTATCCTCCGATTCGTTTGCTCCGGACGCTCCGCTGACTCGGGAACAGGCGATCGTGATTCTGGCGAAGGCACTTGGAGCGAGTTCGCCGGATTCGAACCAGAACCTGTTGAATAGATTCACGGATAGAGATCAAATCACCGCTTGGGCCGCTTCGGCTCTGGAGCAGGCGGCTGCTTCCGGATGGATCGTCGGTTATCCGGACGGTACGCTGAAGCCAAGCGGAACGCTCAGCAGGGGCGAAACCGCGGAATTGCTGATCCGGGCATTCGGCTTAGAGTACTAAACCCATTAAAGAGCACGGTTACTTGGACAAAGGGTAACCGTGCTTTACATTTTCTGCCGCCCGATTCTAAGTCTTAATTTAAGATTACATTAAGGTTTCATAGAATTCCGATTAAGATTGCTCGGGTACGCTTGTAGCGTACTTAAAAAGCGAGGGGAGAGAGCAACCAATGAACATGTGGCGAGCGTTCCGCACTAAAGCGGCCGTTGCCTTGGGGATCGTGATGATCACGGGCGCTATCGGCGGAGGAGGGAGTACTGGATTGTACAATACCGCTTCCGCGGCAGAGGAGGGGCCACGCGATCCCGAAGAAGTGGGGAGGTTTTTCGATGAATTTTTCCAAGACTCCGATATCTCCAAAAATATGGCCGGGGCCGTGGTCATGGTCGTGAAGGGCGATCAAGTCCTGGCCCAAAAAGGGTACGGATACGCCTATACGGAGAAAAAGCTGCCGGTGGATCCGGAGCGCACCGTATTTCGAATCGCATCGGTTTCGAAAGTGATTACCGCTACAGCTGTAATGCAGCTGGCGGACCAAGGGAAAATCGACCTGGACGGGGATATAACGCCATATTTGGGCGGCGTCCGCATTCCCAATAAAACGAACACGCCGCTGACGATGAAAAGCTTATTAACGAACAGCACCGGGTTCGACTACGGGGATACCTCCGAACTAATGTCGCCGGATTTGAAGCGGGAGGTTTCTTTAAAGTCTTTCATTAAAGCTAATGTTCCAACCGTCGTTCGAGAGCCCGGCAAATACTACCGTTATGACAACCTCGGTTTTACGCTGCAGGGATATGCCGTTGAGCAGGTTGCGGGCCAGCCTTTTGAAGAATACGTCCGGGAGCATATCTTTGAACCGCTTGGGATGACAAGCAGCGACTTTCGGTTTACGCCGAAAATCAATAAGCAGCTGGCTGTACCCTACGATGTGACAGGCAAACCTATTCCGCAATATGCCACCGTTCCGACCGTGCTTCCCGCCGGCGGCATGTTTTCAACCGGCTCCGATATGGCGAAATTCATGATGGCGCATCTGAACGGCGGCAAGCTAGGTGACGCTAAGATTTTGGATGCGGCGTCGGCGGCGGAAATGCATCGTCCGCAGCTTGCCATCCATGCGAAGCTGCCGAACATGGCGTACGGCTTCGAATATTCCAACCGCCAAATCTATAACGGACGTTATGTGGTGGAAAAAGGCGGGGATATTGACGGATTCCACAGCGGCATGTGGCTGCTGCCGGAGGAAAATGTCGGCGTATACGTCAACGTGAATAAGGATTTTGACTTCCGGGTTCCGTTGTTCGAAGCTTTTATGGATCATTATTATCCGGAGAAAACCGCTGCCGGGGAACTGCCGCCTAACACCGATCAACAGTCCTTGAAGCAATTCGAAGGCGTCTACAGCGACCTGCGGAACCGGATGTGGACGACCCGCATTCGCGTCGAAGATGGCATGCTAATCGCGACCGATCCACTGGGCGAACACCGGCTGCGCGCGATCGAACCGCTGCTGTTCGAAGACGAAAACGGCGTGAAAGCCGCGTTTAAGTTGAATGACGACAACACGGTGCGGGCTATTTATTACGATCAAAAATCGGACAGTTGGGCGCAAAAAATGCCCGAGCCCCGGAAGTATCCGGATATTGGCCCGGACCATCCTTACGCAGCATATATCAGTCACCTGCGCCAGCTTGATATCATCGGCCGGGACAGCGGGGAAGAGGCATTCCGGCCCGAAGAACCGATAACCAGAGGCGAGTTCATCGGCTGGTTCATCCGCTGGACGGGGATCGCTCCATCAAGGCAAAATCCGGTATTCGCGGATATCGCCGGCAGCCCCTATGCCCAAGAAATTCAAGCCGCTTATGAATTCGGCATCATCAAGGGGACGGGCGGCGGCAAGTTCCATCCGTCCAAACCGATCACCCGGGAAGAAGCTGCCAACCTGGTTTGGAACATGGCTGTCGCTTACCTTCACGCGGCTCCAATGGAGGCGAAGCTAAGCGGGACAACCAGCCCGTGGGCGCTTGAAGGAGTTCGCTACGTTGTGGCGAAAGGAATATATGGGCCGGAGATCGCAGGATCGCCAGGCAGCGGTCTCGACTACCGGTCGCAGGAGCCGATGCTCCGGCAAGAAGCGGCTGCGCTGTTGTCGAAGTTCGCGGATAACTTATACTAGGATAAAATAGTAAAGTCCCTTTTGTTTGCAGAGCCTTCTCTGTGAACAAAAGGGAACATTTACGTTTATGGGGTGAGGAGCATAAAAGCGATCTTGATCATCGACGACGAAAAGGAAATCCGCGAGCTGCTGGAGATCTATCTGAAAAATTACGGTTACGGCACCTTTGAAGCCGAAAACGGACAGGAAGCGCTTGAACTTTTTCAAAAGGAGAAGATCGATTTGGTCCTGGCTGACGTGATGATGCCCGAAATGGACGGGATTGAGTTGCTGCGGAAGATGCGGCAGGATTCCCATGTCCCTTTTCTGTTTATTTCCGCCAAATCCGACGATATGGACAAAATTAACGGGCTCCAGCTTGGAGCGGATGATTATATCGGCAAGCCTTTTAATCCGCTGGAAGTCGTCAGCCGGGTTCAGGCTTTGTTCCGCCGTGCGGATTCGTATCATACGCCGGAACAACGGGAACAGGAGCTTATCGAGATCGGCGACGTCGCCCTGGATCTGCTGAGCTGCAAGCTGTACAAGCAAGGAGAGTATAGAGAGACGACTTCTTATGAATATAAAATTTTGGCGCTGCTGATGAAAAACGCGGGACGGGTTTTTACGAAAGCGCATATTTACGAGCAGGTATGGGGCGAGGAATATATGGGGGATGAAAATCTGGTGATGGTCTATATCAGCAAAATCCGCGACAAGATCGAGGACAACCCCCGAAAACCCGTTCATCTCGTGACGATTAGGGGGCTCGGCTACCGTTTTGAAAAAGCATAACCGAAATGCCGGCAAGCGGCCGCTCAAGCGTTTGTTTCTGTTGAATTATACAGCGATTACTGGCCTTGTGCTGACGTCGATCATCTTGGCTTTGCTCAATATGGATTTCCTGATGAACCGTTTTTTTGACAAAACTCCGGATTTTAAGCAAATCAGCGCGGCCGATCTGTACGAAGCGGACGGGACTTTAAACGGAACCTTACTCGACCGGTACAGCGGCTGGCTGGAGCTTTTGGATGAAGAGGGGAATGTCATCGCCACGAAAGGGCAGAAACAGGACGATATCGATTCCTACGGCGGGGACCGGCTTTTTGCCGAAATCGATATGTACCGTAATGACCGCTTTATTACCTATCATCCTTATTTGGTGGAAGGACCAAATGGCGAGCGGTACGTCCTGTTATGGAAATTTCCGAATGATAAGATGCTTCTTGCCGTCGGTATTTTTGCGGCTTCCCTGCTCGTGTTCCTGATGGGGGCCCTTTATTTCTACACGCGGTATTCCGTCCGGCAGATGAAGAAGCCGCTCCACCAAATCGCCCAAGGCATCGGGGAGATGGAACGATTCCACTACGAGAAGCGGCTCCATTTTGACGCGGAACAAGAATTTGCGGAAATTCGCGACGCTTTTAACGACATGGCCGAACGTCTGCAACTGGCGTCCGCGGCCAAAGAAACGGCCGAGAGGAACAAGCAAAATCTGCTGCTGCACTTGTCTCATGACCTGAAAACGCCGATTACGTCGATATTGGGTTACTCCCAACTGCTGCTGGACAACCCGCCGGCGGACGAAAAAGATCGGCGGAAATATGTCCAATACATTCACGATAAATCCTCCTATATGAGCAAACTGATCCTGGATTTGTTTGAGCTGGCGAAACTGGATGACGAGCAACTGAAGCTTAATCTGCAAAAAGTGAACCTGACAAAGTGGTACCAGCAAAAAATCGCGGAATTTTACCCCGAAATCGAGCATCACGGCTTCCGCTTGCGCGCGGAAATTCCAGAAACTCCCCTGTATGTCATGGTGGACCTGGTGCATATCGACCGCGTAGCCGCCAATTTGATCGGAAATGCATTGAAGTATAATCCGCCGGGAACCGAACTTTATGCATCATGCGAGGAACAGGACGGGAAAGCAATTCTATGGCTCGGGGATAGCGGCTTAGGTTTTCCGGAGCGGGAGAGGGAGCAGCTTTTTGAGGAATTTGTCCGCGGTTCTTCTTCCGGCAAGGAGGGTACGGGACTGGGGCTGGCGATATGCCGAAAAATCATCGAGCGTCACCAAGGCACCATGGCGCTTGTGAGCGATGCCGACTATCCGACATTGTTTCAGATTCAGTTGCCAAGCGTTCAATCTCCATAAAAACCACACACTTTCTTCATCTTTTCTGTTTAAAATAGTTATCACCTAATAACACTAATTAGGTAATAATGAGAATTTGCAGGAGGTTTGCATGAAGAAATCTGTCAAGCTTGGTGCGGCGGTTTTGACTGCGATGTTTGTGTTGTCGGCATGTACCAACACGGGCGGCAAGGATGCGGCGGACATAAAGGAAGCCGTTCAAACCGCGAATGAAAATGAAACCAAAGCGGGTGAGACCGCGACGGCTGCCCCATGGATTGCCTCTAAAAATACGACCCGGATCAACACCGATGATCCCGTGGCAGCGGCGGTGGCGGTTTCCCGTTCGCTATGGATGGCGACCGGCGAAGATAACCGGCCCGGAAGCGTCATTCTCACCTCTGCGGACCATTGGCAAAATGCCGTGGTCAGCGCCGATTTGATCCATCATCCAAGCAATGGCCCGATTTTGTTTGTGAACAAGGACGGCGTTCCCGAAGCCACGGCAAAAGAATTAAAAAGACTTCAGCCAAGCGGTGTGGCATCCAACCAGGGCGTTCAAGTGATTTTGGTGGGAAATCTCGGACAAGATGTGGAAGATCAGGTGAAGGAGATTGGATTCAAGACGGACAAGCTATCGGCCGGCAATCCCGCTGCCTTGGCTAAAGTGATCGATGCCTATTACGCGAAAGTAGCCGGGGAAAATCCTTCCTCCGTGATCATCGGCTCCATGGACAGTCAGGAGTACACCATGCCAGCCATCAACTGGATCGCGCATATGCCCGAACCGCTGCTGTATGTCAAGCAGGACGAAATCCCTCAGGAAACCCAAGAGGCTTTGCAGACGCGGGGAGGCAAGGCGAATATTTACATATTGGGCCCCGAATCTGTGATTTCGGCCAAGGTTGAAAGTAAATTAAAGTCATTCGGCAATACGGTGCGCATCTCCGGAGAAGATCCATATGCCAATGCGATCGCTTTTGCCAAATATAAAGATGAGAAAACCGGGTTCGGATGGGGAATCACCACGCCGGGACACAACTTTTCTTTTGTGAACGTCGATTCGCCGTTATTGGCGATTGCGGCCGCCCCGTTTTCCCATCTGGGAAAACACACTCCTTTACTGTGGACCGATCAGGAAGGGATGCCTGAATCGGTAATGTCCTACGTGATGTCAGTCCAGCCGGCATACGATCGGACCCCTACGGAAGGTCCCTACAATCATGCCTGGCTGACGGGATCGGCGGCAACGATTAGCGAAAAAGCGCAGGGAGAAATCGATTCGATGCTGGAAATCACGGCTAAGTCTGGACAAGGGCACGGAAGTATGCATGGAACAAACCATTGACAAATACAGCTGCCTTTTTAGCAAACACGGTTCTTTTGAATCGTGTTTGCTTGTTTATTCGCTTTTTCCACATCGTTTCTACACATTCCTTTTATAGAATGAACTTGTAAAGGTTTGAAATGTTGAAGGAGGAATGCAAAATGGACTGGTCTTGGTTACTGGTGCTGGTTTGTCCGCTGATGATGATTTTTATGATGTTTGGCATGAAGGGACATGGGCATGTTCACGGGCGAGGGGATCAAGCGCATCATTCGGCAAATGAGCAAGGAATTCGGGCGGAACTGGACGAGCTTAAAGCGCAATACGAGCAGATGAAGCAAGAGCTCCAAAAGCTGTCCCGGTAAATGTAAGCTATAATATCAATATGCGTACATGTAATGGGGGGGCCACAGTGTCAAAACTTCAGGTGCTGGTTGTGGACGATGAATGGAACATGCGTAATTTGCTGCGCATTTATTTAACGCGGGAAGGGTTCGAGGTGAAAGAGGCGGCGAATGGTTATGAAGCTTTGGTCATGACGGCGAAACAGCGATTTGACGTCATTCTGCTGGACATTATGCTGCCGGACATGGACGGATGGCAAATATGCAAAAAGATCCGGGAGAATGACAATGTGGCCATTCTGATGCTTACCGCGCGTTCCGAAACCAAGGATAAAGTGCATGGGCTCGGCATCGGTGCGGACGACTATTTGACCAAGCCGTTTGAGCAGGAGGAACTGCTTGCACGGGTTTACGCCTTAATCCGCCGTTCAGCGATCGCGCAAACCACCTTCAAGCAGGAGCTTGCATTGGAGTTTGGCTATCTTCGTATCCTGCCAGAAGGCAGGGAGGTTTATATCCATGGCACCCCGGTGGAGTTCACCCTGAAAGAGTTCGATTTGTTGCTGACGCTCGCCAAAAACGGGCAACGTGCGTTCAGCCGCGAGGAATTGGTGGACTTGATTTGGGGAAGCGAATACGAGGGGGAGATCCGGGTCGTTGACACGCATATCAAAAATATCCGGGAGAAAACCCAAAGAGCGGAACTCGGGCTCAATCCGATTCAAACCGTGTGGGGAGTAGGCTATAAATGGAACGGAGCAGGCGCTTCCAAATGAGCGGGAATAAAATAGGCTTTAAGCTTGGCCTCATCATTCTCGCGGCTTTTGTTGTGGTGATTATGTCACTGGGGCTGACCATCGAGCGGATGTTTACGAATTTCTATACTGCGGAAATGAGAACGGAGGTCAACGAACTAACGACCCATTTCACCGCGATGAGCGAACCGCCGGATATGCTGTCCGAAGAAACGATGTTGAAATTCGCCGATTTTTCCAATGTCAGCATTCTCTATATTGAGAAGCAAGGAACCGTGCTAGCAAATTCCGGGCCCTATGATACGACGGACCGCACGTTTATTAAACCAATGGACGTGAAGCTGCTGTTTGCCGGGCAGACGATCGAATCGGAACATACCGATACGAGCGGGGAACATTATTTTATAACGGCCAAACCGGTACTGGATGCAGCGGGGGGAAATATAACGGCGGCCGTCTACGTCCTGTCTTCGACCAAACATATGGATGAATCGCTCTCGGCCGTTCGGGGCGTTCTGGTTCTGGCGGGAGTGGGGGCACTTCTGCTTGCCTTGGGAATTACTTGGATCATCGCGCGGATTTTGTCCAAGCCGCTAGTGCAGATGCAGGTTGCGACCCGCAACATTGCCGCCGGCGAGCTGGAAACCCGGCTAGCTATTCGGCGGAACGATGAAATCGGGATGTTGGCGAATTCCATCAATCATCTGGCCGTGGAGCTTCAGCGGTACCGGGATACGCGTCAGGAATTTTTTGCAAACATATCCCACGAACTGAGGACTCCGATCACCTATTTGGAAGGTTATGCGAAAGTCCTCAAAAACCGGCTGTACGATACAGAGGAGGAAAAGGACCGGTATTTGGATATTATCCACGAAGAGGCGCTTCGTTTGCAGCATTTGATCAATGATTTGTTTGAACTGGCCAAAATGGAAGAAGGGAAAATCGCGTTGTCCCTGGAGTGGATCGATTTGGCGGAAATTGCCGATAATGCGGTGCGCAAAGTGCGGTTGAAGGCGGCCGGCAAAGGGCTGCTGCTGCGGACGAAGATCAATAACGGGATTCCGTTGGTCTGCGGAGACGGCTTGAGGACGGAACAGATTGTGCTTAATATCCTGGAAAACGCGGTTCGTTACACGGAAAAGGGCGGTATTACCGTTGAGCTGGATCAAACCCCGGAATACGTATTTTTGGCCGTGCAGGATACCGGCATAGGAATTCCCGCAGACGAACTCCCGCTTATTTTCGAGCGGTTCTATCGCGTGGAAAAGTCGCGGTCACGGCAGCATGGAGGCACGGGGCTTGGGCTGCCGATCGCCAAAAAACTGGCGGAGCTGCAAGGGGGGGAACTTCGGGTCAGCAGCGAGGTTGGCGAAGGGACGAGATTCGAGCTTCGTTTTGCGTCCGGGCAGCGGGAGGAACCGGCATGAGAAAAACGGAATTGCTGATCGTTACGTTAATCATAGCTATGGGGCTATCGTGCCTGTTCCTTTCGGCCTCTTCTTTTCGGGAAGTGTCTTTGGTTCAACTCGGACGATCCTTGGGACGAACTTGTCTTCCGATGGTGACCACACTTGGGATCATAGGGCTCGTTTACTGGTACATTCAAAGGAAAAGGAAGCGGAAATAATATTTATAGTACAAGGTAAGCAGGAAGAGTAATCGGTTTCATTGACATTGCCGGGCTGATAAGCTATAATTCACTGAACAAATGTTCAATGAAACGAGGGTTATTGCATATGAAAGGGCATGTTGAACGTAATATGCGGCAAGAACAGGCGGCCGAAACGCGTGAGAAGTTGTTGGCCACCGCGAAAACCTTGTTTGCAGAAAATGGTTACCATGCAACCCCTGTTCGGGCGATTAACCGGAAGCTAAAAATGGGGGACGGCATCCTTTATCATTATTTCCCCGGCGGCAAGCGGGAATTACTAACGGTATTACTGCAAGAAAGCTTTGAAAAACGAATCATCATATTGAATCAATCTAATGAAAAGGTTGAGCAAATGCCCCTCCAAGATGTATTATACTTTGTTTTTGCCCGGGCGGAAGAGCTGTTGATGAGCGACAAAGAATTGCTGCGGATTCTCATTCGTGAAAGCGATGTTTTGGACTTGGAGGAGATGGCGCGGCTCTCAAGCATCATTCAGGAACGAGCCACTTGGCTTACTGGTCTTTTGGAACGGCGGTATGAACAGGGAGAGATCCGCAAAATGGATTTTAAGATGTCCGCCATTCAACTGATGTCGATGTCCATGCTTATGGTGATCAGCAAATTTATAGGCATTAATTTGGTGGGGGAGATCGACCCTTTCAAATATCGGAAACAGGTTATCAGCTATCTTCTCGAATGTTGGAAAAATCCGGACTGACGATACATGTAAATCGACTAGGAATAGAACTAAAAAAACAACGGCTCGTTTGAGTGTGTTGTTTTTTTGTTTTTTGGATTGACGATACTCACCAATCTGAGTATAATTTCGTTACACAAACGTTCAATCAATTAAAGGGCATATTATGCATTTTAATTCACCGATCGTTCAATCAAATGAAGGTTGGTTTTACATAAACAGGAATTACACAAGGGAGAGTTGAGAGAATGAATAAAGAGGCCATGAAGAAGCTAGGAAACCGCAAGAACATCATGTATGTCCTATTGGTCGTCGCGCTTGTGGTGGGCGGCACTTTAATGGCGTTAAAAGGAAAGGACGCCGTCACGGTTGCCGCATCGGAGAAAAGCGCGCTGCTTGCAGCCGATTCCGTCAATCAAGCCTTCCAAGGCGTCGGCGGCAAAGTTGTATCCATTGCGGTGGAGGAACAGCAGCAAGTAAAAAAAGGCGAAGTCCTCATGCAGCTTGATACGACGGATATCGACCTGCAAATGGCCAAACTGGAGGGCGACATCCAACAGGCGAAATTAAAAATTGAGCAGGCCCAAAAGTCGCTTGATGTTCAGTCCGAAAAAGTCGTAACCCAAGAGAAGCAAAGCGAGTTGGATCTTGAAGGAGCGAAAGCGGCGGAAAGCCAGGTTAAAAACGGTACGCGTTCCGAAGATATCGAAAAGCAGGAACTGGCGGTCGAAGCCGCCAAGGAAGCGGCCGAGGCCTCCGAAGCCGCTGTGGAATCCGCCAAGAAAAATTTGGCGGTAGCGGGGCTTTCCTTGGACTCCAAGCAAAAAAGCGCCGATTTGGCCAAGACCAGCTACGAGCGGATTAAGAACCTTTACGAAAATGGGCTTGTGGCCCAGACCGAGCTGGAATCAGCCAAAAATCAGCTCGACAACGCAAACATCGCCTTAGAAACGGCGCAAAATCAAGTGGAAGTGGCCAATAATCAGGTTGTTTCCGCCGAAAAGCAGCTTGCCGTAGCCAATAACTCGATTGCCCAGCAGCAAACGGCGCTAGATAAAATGAAGGCAGGCGCAACCGCCGAGGAAAAAGCACAAGCGCATATCAAAACCGAAAAAGCGGCGGAAGTGCTAAATTCAATAGCACAATCGAAAAAAGAACTCGAAAACGGCAAATACAATGTCGACCTGCTTAAGAAGCAAAAAGAAGCGTTAGATGTTCAATATAAAACCTTGAAGCTGCAAAAAGAACGGATGACACTCGTCGCTTCCACTGACGGCAAAGTGACGCGCATCGTGCCGAAAATCGGAGAACTCGTATCAACGGGTGGCGTAGGAGCCATGATTGAGACCGATCAGCTGTATTATGAAGTGTATGTGAACGAAACGGATGTTTCGCATTTTAAAGTGAGCGACCATGTGAATACTCATATCAAAGCGTTAAAGCAGGATGTAGAGGGAACCGTTAAATCGGTGACTTCGGCACCGCAATACGCCGGTCTTCGAATGAGCCGGGAGAGAGGGCTTTCCGATTTAACCTCGTATATCATCCGCATCGAAATTGACCGTACGCCGGAGCTGCTGCCGGGTATGACAGTAGAGGTTAACGCTCAATGAAAGCTTTTATCGAGGAATGGAAGCTGCTGTTGAGCGGCAAGTCTATCATAATTTTTATTCTTACACCTATAATTATGGCTTCTGTATTCGGGTACGTATTCAAAAACAACCAGATTAATGAAGCGCCGCTAGCCGTCGTCGACCTGGATCACAGCAAGTACAGCCGCGAGTTGATAGGCAAACTGGACGCCTCCCAGTACATTTCCGTGGAGGGCGTGTTCGGCAATGACATTGATCCCAATATGTTGCTGTATAACGAACGATATTCCGCAGTGCTGTATCTTCCCGCTGGACTGGAGCAGAACCGGACGAAGGGCGTACAAACGAACATCGGGTTTTATGTCGATAACATAGTGACAGGCGCGGTGGGGGGCCTGCGAAGCGGCGTCAGCGAGGTCATTGCAACGGAAAATGTGACGTTATCTACAGGCAGCCTGATGGCGATGGGGCTATCGAGCAACGCGGCTACAGGGATGATGACCAGTTTAAACCTGCAGCAGAGGACGCTTTACAACCCGACGAACAGCACCATGACGACGTCCGTGGTTGGCTTTGTCAACACGGCGATGATTTCCCTTTTGGGAAGCGCAGCGCTGACGATCGTGCCCCGGCTGCGCGAGGCCGGAAGATTAAGCGAAGTGCTGGCCAACCCGCTGCAGCTCGTGCTGCGTATCGTTCCTTATTCGTTGGTAGGCTGTGTTTCTTTCATCACGAGCTTTGGCATTTTAAAACAGGTCGGCGGCATGAGGTTCGAAGCAACCGTATTTGAAATGTTTATTCCGTTCTTCATTTATACGTTATTGCTCAGCCTTTTTGCCATGATTATCGGCTGGACCGCCGCTAATCCGGCTAAGGCCGGTAAGCGTACCATGATGATTATATTGCCTTCCTTTTTGTTAAGCGGGGCCAATTTTCCGGTTTTAATACTGCCGGAGCCGCTGCAATTTTTCAGCAAGTTTCTGCCTTTATTTTGGCAGCTTGAATTTATAAGAGGTTTGGCTTTCCGGGGAGGAAAACTTCAATATTTCATTCCGCAGTTCGGTGAGGCAATTTTGCTGATGGCCGGGATGTTGGCCGTGGTGTACCTGCTTGTGCTTAAAGAGCGGAGAGCGGAGCAAAAGCTGCGCCGCAGCGAGGAGAAGGGCTCCTTTTCCGCTCCGTCTTCATCCCAATC
Organism: Paenibacillus macerans; assembly: GCF_023715465.1. Taxonomy (GTDB): domain Bacteria; phylum Bacillota; class Bacilli; order Paenibacillales; family Paenibacillaceae; genus Fontibacillus; species Fontibacillus macerans_A. The sequence goes on along the minus strand of NZ_JAMBOE010000002.1, from coordinate 133,339 downwards.
CATAAGCTTATAGTTTAAAGGGAGAGTTTAGTATGAAGGCCTTTATTGAGGAATGGAAGCTGCTGATGAGCGGCAAGTCTGTCGTTGTCTTTATTGTGTTGCCGCTTATTATGGCTGCCGTATTCGGGTATGCATTCAAAAACAGCCAGATTAACGAAGCGCCGCTCGCCGTCGTCGACCTGGACCACAGCAAGTACAGCCGTGAGCTGATAGGCAAGTTTGACGCCTCGCAATACATTTCTGTGGAAGGCGTGTACGATAATGTGATCGAACCCGATATGCTGTTTTATAACCAACGTTACGTTGCGGCCTTGTATCTTCCTGCCGGACTGGAGCAGAATCGCATGCGCGGCGCGTCAACGAATATCGGTTTTTTTGTCGACAACACGATTCCCGCTGCGGTGGGTTCCATCAGGAACGGCGTCAATGAAGTCATTGCAACGGAAAACGCCACCGTGTATACAGGAAGCCTAAAGGCGATGGGGCTTTCGGACAGCGCAATCGCAGGGCTCACGACCAACATGAACCTCCAGCAGCGGCTGCTCTACAACCCGACCAGCAGCATGATGATGTCGACCGTGCTGGGTTTTGTAAGTGTCATTTTAATTATGCTGCTGGGAAGCGCAACGATGTCGATCGTGCCGCGGCTGCGCGAAGCCGGCCGGCTTGGAGAAGTATTGGCAAACCCGCTGCAGCTGCTGCTTCGGATCCTTCCTTATTCATTGCTGGGCTGCGTTTCGCTGTTCCTGAGTTTTGGCATTTTAAAACAGGTTGGCGGCCTGAGGTTTGAAGCAAACCTATTTGAAATGGCGATCCCGTTTTTCATTTACACGTTGTTGCTTAGCTTTTTTGCCATGCTTATAGGCTGGACTGCGTCCAGTCCGGATAAAACGGGTGGCCGCACCATCATTTTGATCCTGCCCGCCTTTCTGTTAAGCGGCGCGATGCTTCCCATCATGATGCTGCCGGAACCTTTGCAAATCGTAACCAACTTTTTGCCATTGACCTGGCTGCTTTTATTTTTAAGAGGTATCGGCTTCCGGGGCGGAGAGCTGCCATATTTTATTCCGCAGTTGGGAGGCGCGATTTTGCTTTTGGCCGGTATGATGGCCGTTGTGTATTTGCTTGTGCTGAAAGATAGAAGAGCGGAGCTCAAGTTGTCCCGCAACGAAGTACAGGTGCCGCCGCAAACGCTGGGAACGGGAATGTAATATTCGGCAGAGAATTCGCAAGAAACACCGGATCCATCGATGTATTTGCCGGGTGTGATGAATGTAGAGCGCAATAACGGCATTTGCCCAAGCAGCCCGTGATCCATTTGAATATCGTAGACTAACTTCATAAAAAGAAGGTGGTGAAATTATCATGAGTCATTTTAGAGGCGGGGCCTTTACCTCTACCGGTGCCATCCTGGTCTTGTTCATTCTGCTGGTGATCATATTGATGTCCGGGCTGTTCATTTAATACTAAGGCGGGATTAATTCATGCAATATTTTGACATGTTGTCTCGATTGGGTGAAGGGAGTGCGCATCCCGGCGGATTTGCCGCCACCATCGAGCAGTTCAATAAGTATAAGCCGTCGGTGGACGGCACCATCCTGGAGATCGGATGCGGTACGGGAAGAACGGCGTGTTATTTAGCCGAACAAGGATATCGGGTCGTTGCTGTCGACATACATCCTGACATTTTGGCTAAAGCGAAAAAGCGAGCGTCTACAATGGGGGTGGAAGTGGATTTTCTGCTCGCCGATGCCCATGACTTGCCTTTTCCGGATGAAACCTTCCAGGCCGTTCTAGTGGAATCCGTCACCAATTTCACGCAAGCCCAGCAATCTTTATCCGAGTATTTTCGAGTGCTGAAATCCGGCGGGGTATTTTATGATCGTGAGATGTTTGTCCGGCATTTGGCGCCTGCAGAAATCGTAACGGAGTTAAAATCATTTTTCCCCATGCCTTCGATCATGAATCGGGATGAGTGGAGCGCAGCATTAACGGAACGCGGCTTCACAAATGTCGAATTCCTCGAAGTGAGCGGATTAGGGGATGACAAACTGGGGCAACAATACGAACATCCCGATGATCATCAAATTATTGATGAAGGGTCCTTTTTGGATTTTAAACTGATGGAGTGCGCATCCCGATCCTCAAACATCATTATCGAAAATAAAGAGCACCTCGAGTACGGAATTATTAGGGCTTTTAAAGCTGAGGTGAACTCGTAACTGTATTCGCTTCGCTCTTAATGTTATTACACAAAGCAAAACGTGTCCGCGAAAGCGGACTTTTTTTTCTACGATCAGAGGGGCGGCAGATCAACACTCGCTGTCCGAACGCTTTGCACGATTATCCCGTTTGATAAGGTAGCAGAGAAACAGACAAGCTCGGGAGAAGAAAATATTTGGTGGAGAAGCAGATAGGTTCGAGATAATTTAGACGGGCTTAGGAGAACTCGGGTCACCTGGCTCAGCCGCATCGCCGGGATGCAGCCCTCAAGCAGGAACAACTCCAGCGCTTTGAACCACTTGGGCAGGGGCAGATGCGTTCCTTCAAAAATCGTACCGACCAAAGCCGACGTTTGATGCTTGCACTTTCCGCACTCGAACAAGGGGATACACCGGGAAGTCAGACGACTGCACCGGGAATGAGCGCACCGCTGGCAGACGAAGCCGCTTGGCCACTTCATCGCGATCAGCGCCTCCATGCAGGCCTGCTCGCTGTTATAACGGCTGCTGAATGGTTGAAGTTCCGTTCCCGCATTGACCTCTATGTCCGCTCGCCCCCGAATCAAGAATTTACGAACGTGGGTTCTATTTATTCCATTATACCAAACGTGTGTTCCCTTATCAAGGCGAAAATCTCGCCTGAACCGCCTCATTTTTTCCCCCTCTCTTTTTCTTCTCTCTTTTTTTGGAATCCTTGCTCTAGCCCCCCTTGCTCCCTACTCCCTGTACGAAAGGGATAATCGTGCAAAGGCAAGCAGCAGGCAGGGGCACCAAGACACGAACCCTTTAGACAGCCCCCTCAGCTGGCGTCGATTTGTGACACTGCTCGAGGGCGGCTACGGTGCAAAAGGTAGATGCGCTGACCTTCCCGCACGGGTAAATCCTTGAACAAAACTTCTTAAGTGCATATAATCGGATCTAGAGTCTATTTCGGTGAATAGATGTGCACTTGGGATGGGTGATAAAAACAAGGTTATCTTGATGCGGAGAGGAAGAAGCAGGTTGATTTCAGAAAAATACAAACGGATGCTGGGGCAAAAATCGGTCATTCGCGAAATTTCCGAGTACGGGGCCGAAAAGGCGAAGGAGATCGGCTATGATCAAGTTTTTGATTACAGCCTGGGCAACCCCAGCGTTCCGGTTCCTGACGAGTTTACGCAGCAATTAATCCGGCTGGCCACAAGCGAACACCCCGGGGCCGTTCACGGCTACAGCCCCAGCCTGGGGATTCCGGCGGTGCGCGAAACAATCGCCGCTTCGCTGCAGCGGCGGTTTGCGGTAGATTACCGCAAAGAGCATATTTTTATGACTTCGGGAGCGGCGGGTGCGCTGGCCCATGCGCTTAGAGCGGTCACCACGGACAGTGACGAAGTGTTGACATTTGCCCCTTATTTTCCCGAGTATGTGCCTTATGTCAATACGACCGGAGCCGTGCTAAAAATCGTGCCGCCCGACACCGGTGATTTTCAAATCAATTTTGCCCAGTTTGAAAACATGATTACCCCCAAACTGGCCGCGGTGTTGATCAATACGCCCAACAACCCTTCCGGCGTTGTGTACTCTGCGGAAACGATCGAAAAGCTGGGGCAAATTTTGCGCTCCAAAGAGGAGGAGTACGGGCACGATATCTTTTTGATTTCCGACGAGCCTTACCGGGAAATTGTGTTTGACGGGCAGCAGGCTCCTTACATCGCCAAATATTATGCGAACACGATTACCTGCTACTCGTTCAGCAAATCGTTATCCGTTCCCGGCGAAAGAATCGGCTATATCGCGGTGAATCCGGAGTGCAGGGAGGCGGAGACGATCGTCAATATGTGCGGCCAAATTTCACGGGGAATCGGTCACAACTGTCCTTCATCGATTATTCAGCTGGCCGTGGCGGAGGTGATCGATTTGGTCAGCGATTTGTCCGTATATGAGACGAACCGCAATATTTTGTACAATGCTTTGACGGAGTTCGGCTATACCTGCATCAAACCCGGCGGAACATTCTACATGTTTCCTAAAGCTCTGGAAGAGGATGCGGCCGCTTTTTGCAAAAGGGCCCTTAAATACAACTTGCTGCTTGTTCCCGGAGATACCTTCGGGTGTCCCGGATATTTCCGCATGGCTTATTGCATTCCCACCGAAAAAGTGCAACGTTCTTTGGCAGCTTTAAAACAGTTGGCGCAGGAATACTGATTCGGCAAAACGATTGAGATCACCCGCACCTTATGATCGATGGATCAGAGTGCGGGTGATTTTTATTTTAATTACATAAAAATAATGCGGATGCTGCATTCTACATGTGACGTTTAACGAAATTTTGGCAAAACGGAGGGCGTGCTTTGACCGAACAAGCCAAGGAAAAAGTGCGAAATATCGGCAAACTTATCGTATTTATCGCCAAAATATCCGCCGCTTCCGGAGTGGCGTGGGAGCTCGCCAAGCTGGCCGGGTCGAAGCACCCTTATCTGGCGCCGCTGTCGGTGATTTTATGCGTACAAACCACCATTTTGCAATCCATCCGGTTTTCATTTCATCGGCTGCTCGGTACGGTGATCGGTGTGGCGTTGACTTTTTGGGCCGCCGATCATATGGCCTTAAACGGCTGGACGCTGGCATGGCTCATTGCCCTGGTTTGCGGATTCGCCTTACTGATCGACAGGCAGGAAAGCGTCCTTCATCAAGTGGCATTAAGCGTGCTGCTCGTTTTTGCGCTGCAAAAACAATCCGACCTTTACGGGCTGGACCGCATTCGCGATACGTTTATTGGCATCGCTGTCGGACTCGCGGTGCACATACTCGTTTATCCGCCGAATTTTGTTAAACCGGCGGAACGGAAAGCTTATGCATTAATGAAAAGTTTATCGGAGCGGTACACCGAAGCGGCGGTATGGATTCAAAACGGTTGTTCCGAGGAGCAAAAAAAGGCCGTACAATCAGCGCTGCAACTGTTCCGGCAGAGGCTGTTTCAAGTAGAAAAACAAATGGAGCAGGCGGCGGAAAGTATCCAATTTAATGTGATCGCGCCTGCAAGCCGCTCTAAGATACAGCAAAATCAAAACCGCATCGCACTAATAAAGCACGGGGCAGCCTATTTGGACAATACGGTGAATGTTGTCTCCGAATGGAACTCCACGGGGACGCTGGCGGAATCCGCGCGAACACAATGGGCTAACCTGCTAAGATCGATTGGCGTGTACTGGAGCAATCCAAGTCCCAAATCGGCTGATCTCTCCGTTTCGTCCCTTGAGCTGCATCAGATAGGGGCTACGCCGGACGAGCCTCTAAGGTATTCGTCAGCTATCTATACGGATACATCCGCGCTTCTTAAACAACTTCAGCGGATGACTTAATTCCTGGCACTCCTTATTAAGGGGTGTCTTTTTTTGCGCCTTAGGAGCATAACGCTTTGTCCAAATTCGTATAATGCAGTAATTTGTGGAAACCGTGCGGAGCTATTTCGAAAGGAGAGGACAACTTTGGAGGTCATCGGGAGAAGCGTTCCGAAAAAAGAGTCCTGGGATAAAGTAACGGGCGCCGCTTTATATACGGGGGATCAAACCGATACGCGAATGCTCCATGCCCGTATCGCGATAAGCCCGTATGCCCATGCGCGGATCGTCGAGATCAACACGGACGAAGCCCGGCAAGCACCAGGGGTTCGGGCCGTTTTGACAGGGGAATCCAGCGATGTGCTTACGGGAGAAGAAATCCGCGACAGACCTATCATCGCCAAAGACCGTGTACGATTTTACGGGGAAACCGTAGCTGTTGTGGTCGCCGATACCGAAGTGCAGGCTCAGTACGCGGCCAGTTTGATCCGGGTCCGGTACGAGCCGCTGCCGGTAGTAAACTCTCCGGCGGACGCCTTACGAAGAGATGCTCCGCTCATTCACGAGAAGCTGGGGGAATATGAAGCGGCGCCAGGGGTTAGGCCCATCCCCGGAACCAATGTAGCCAGTCTGCTTAAGGTTCGCAAGGGCGACCTGGATGAAGGCTGGAAGTTGAGTGAAATTATCATTGAAAATACGGTTTCGTTCGTACCATCGGACCATGCGGCCATGGAAACGCGAAGCGCTATCGCAGAGATTAAGCCGGACGGGCATGTTCACATCGAATCGTCGACGCAGGCTCCGTTTGCGGTCAAAAAATATTTCAGCCTGTTTTTCAAGATCGATCCCGGTTGGATCGTGGTGACTACGCCGTTCGTCGGAGGCGGTTACGGCGGCAAGGCAGCGATCCAGCTGGAGTTGATCGCTTATATCGCTTCGCGGGCAGTGGGCGGCCGCAAAGTAAAAATCATCAACATGCGGGAAGAAGATATGCTGACCGCGCCGGGGCATATCGGGCTTGACGCTACGGTCAGACTGGGCAGCACGATGCAAGGCAAGATCACCGCGGCGCATATCGTGTACCGGTTTGACGGCGGCGCCTACAACGATAAATCCAGCGATATTGCCCGGGCTGCTTTGGCGGACTGCTCCGGGCCGTATTCGATCGAACATTTGTATTGCGATTGCTTTACCCTGTACACGAATCATCCTTATGCCTCGGCATTTCGGGGATACGGGCATGCGGAGCTGACCTTTGCGATCGAACGGGCGATGGATGCGCTGGCGGAAAAACTCCGCATGGACCCTTGGGAGCTGCGCATGCGGAATATTGCCGTGCCCGGCGATACCGCCCCCACTAGGGATGTGCTGACCGTAAGCAATCTGGGGGATTTAAAAACCTGCATGCACCGCTTGCGCTTGCTATCCGGCTGGGACGATTGGCAGGTGAGGCAGGTGGATGCGCATAAGATCCGGGCCAAGGGAATCAGCTGCTTCTGGAAAAATTCCTCCGCGGACCCGGATGCCACCTCGGGAGCGATCATAATCTTCAATCCGGACGGCAGCGTGAATCTGGAAACCGGCGTCGTGGAGATCGGAACCGGCACGAAAACGGTTTTGGCTCAAATTCTGGCGCAGCGGTTGAAAATGAGTCCCGATAAAGTGCATGTGAAATTTAAAGTGAATACCGAAATTACCCCGGAACACTGGAAAACGGTGGCCAGCCGCGGCACTTTTCTGGCCGGCCGCGCGGTGCTCAAAGCGGCGGATGACGCGATCAGGCAGCTGTTGAAAATCGCCGCATGCGTGCTTAGAGCGGACCCGGACGATCTGGAGCTGGGGTGGGAACATGTGTATGTCCGGGCTGACCCGAGCATTAATGTAAGAGTTAAGGATATTTGTTATGGCTACAGATATCCAAACGGAAATTCCATTGGCGGTCAAATCATAGGCCGCGGCAACTATATCCAGCGGCGTATGAACGTGATCAACCCGGAAACCGGGGAAGGTACGCCGGGACCGGAATGGAATGTAGGGGCGCAGGCCATGGAGATTGAGCTTGACACCAGGGATTATTCCTACAGGCTGCTCAAAGCGATTTCCGTCAACGACGCGGGCAAGGTGCTGAATCTTAAAGCGGCGCTTGGCCAAGTGATGGGTGCGATATCCATGGGGCTCAGCTTTGCCAACCGCGAAACGTTTCTGTTTAGCGCCAGCGGCGCCGTCTATAATCCGACGCTTCGCGATTATCCTCTAATCCGTTATGGTGAAAATCCGGAATATGTGGTCGAATTTATCGAAAGTCCGTGCCTGGATGGGCCGTACGGCAGCCGCGCGCTGGGCGAACACGGGCTGATCGGCATGCCCGCCGCATTGGCCAGCGCCATATCGCGCGCCGCAGGAGTGCAGCTGAATCAATTGCCGCTTTTCCCGGAAACGATCTGGAGGACCAGAAGGGGGGAACCGCATGATTCCCTATGACTTCGAATATTACCGGCCAGCCTCTGTCCATGAAGCCGTCAACCTTTTTCAGCAATTGGACGGACAGGGCAAACAGCCGCTTTATTGGTCCGGCGGGACCGAAATCATCACCTTGGGCCGGCTTAACCAAGTGATTACCGGGGCCGTAATCGATTTGAAAGCGATCCCCGAATGCCGCGAGATGTCAGCTCGGGAGGATAAGCTGATTCTCGGTTCCGCGCTAACGTTGTCCGAACTTTACGATTCCCGGGTGTTTCCTCTGCTTGGAGAAACCGGAGGCGGCGTTGCCGACCGCACCTCCCGCAATAAAATTACGTTTGGCGGCAACATTTGCGGGCTATTCCAATACCGCGAAGCGGTGCTTCCGCTGCTCTTAACCGACAGCGAAGTGCGAATCTTCGGCCCGGCAGGGGGAAGGCAAGCGCCGATTACCCAAGTGTTCGAACATACCCTTCAGCTTGGGAGAGGGGAGTTTCTGGTGCAGACGGTTACGGAGGAAAGTTACACGAAACTGCCCTATATGACCATAAAGAAACGAAAAGTGGCCGCGATCGGCTATCCGGTCGTCACTGTAGCCGCGATTCGCGCGGGTTCCGGGATTCGTATCGCCTTCAGCGGGGTGTGCGCTTTTCCTTTCCGCTCGGCAGCGATTGAAGCCCGTTTAAACCTCCGGGACATCCCTCTGAAAGAAAGGGTCGATCAGGTCGGTTCGCTGTTGCCGGCACCTATTCTGAATGACATTGAAGCTTCGGCGGAATATCGTGAGCTGATCCTGAAGCTTACTTTGGAAGACATATTGAGAGCGTTGGGAGCGGAATAATATGGCGGAAATGAAACGTTACGGCATGGTGCTGGATCTGGATGTAAACGGGGAGATGCGGACCGCCGCCATCCGTCCTGCAGACCTGCTGCTAGATACATTGCGGGATTCCTTCGGTTTGACCGGCTCCAAACCAGGCTGCCGGAACGGAGACTGCGGCACCTGTACAGTGCTCGTTGATGGCATACCTATGAAATCATGCCTAATGCTTACCGTTGAGGCGGCGGGAAAAAAAGTAACAACCATCGAAGGCCTGCACGATACGGAGGTGCAGAGAGCATTCGTGGAAAAGTTCGCTTTCCAGTGCGGGTACTGCACCCCCGGGTTTATTATGAATATCTATGCGCTGGCGCGGATTCATCCCGATGCGGATCAAGCAACGATCACGGACTGGCTGCAATCCAACATCTGCCGGTGTACGGGTTACGAAGAGATTCATCAGGCCGTCGTTGCGGTGCTGGGGCGTCTTTCTGCATCGGAGCAAGGAGAGGGAGAGCCCCTAGCGGCCTTGCTTCGGCCGCCGGGCGATCAATAGAACCAGTTCGACAAGCAGAACGGGAAGCGTTACGCGGGCGGGATAAGCCAGGTAACGCGGTTCCCAGCGCGGCGAGAATTTCTCTTTATACTGACGAAGTCCTTTAAAGCCGTACCAGTGGCCTCCATATTTATACACCCGATTGGCGAGCTTTTCCTCCCGCAGCGCGGTGCGGGCTTCGCCAACGCTGGAAAGCGGGGCCATGCCCAGATTAAAGACGGCATAACCTTGCTCCTGTGACCACTCCAACAAACGAATGAACAGAAAGTCCATCGTTCCGTTCGGGGTATTGCGCAAATGGCGCATCAGGTCTACGGACATGGTCTGCCGCTCGTCATAACTCGGAGCCAGCGAGGCAAAAGCGATCTCCTGCCCGTCCGCCGTGGTAAGAAGCGCAATCGGGGATTCCTGCAAATACGCAGGCTCAAACCAACCGAGTGAATATCCTTTTTCCCGGCGGCCATCCAGCCATTCGTCCGAGATCCGGTGAAGCCGGTCCAGCAGCTGCGGGTCGTACGGAGGCTGAAGCACCTCAAACCGAAACCCTTCCCGTTCAAAGCGATTTTTCACATTGCGCAAGCTTGTATTGGCTTTCCCCGATAACGTAAAGTTTGGCACATCAACCAACGCTTCTTCGCCTAGTTTGAAAAAGCGGTATCCGTGTTCGTGGTAAACCGTCAAATTGACAGGGGACACCTGATAAAACACAACCTCCAGATCGTATAAATCGGCAAAGTGCTGGCATTCCTGAATCCCGTCGTAAAGCAGCGGCGCCGGGCCGATGGGATCGCCAAGCACGACAAATTTGTTGCGGATGACCGAATAGGGAAACAGCACGCGTCCGCCGCAAGCCCAGAAAAAGCTTTTGTCGCCGGCAAACAGCATATGCGTCAGGAGATTGCCCGCGGTTTCGCCGAGAAAGCTGCGCAGCTTGTCCCGCTCCGCTTCGGACGCCCCATGCGCAACAAGCCTGTGCGGGCGGAGAATAAGCGCGAGCGAGAGGAGGATCCAAGTAACGGCGAGCCCGGTTATGACCGCAATGGTATGCTCGGTCGGATTCAGAATCAGATGAAGGTAGCGCTCGTGCCCCGGCGGCAGGTGTTTAAAAATCGGCGGCTGTGTCCCCGATGCGATCAGATCATAGAAGAAAGCTACGATAATTGTGGTAATCGCCCATGTTGCCATGGTGCCCTGCCCGATCGGGGCCCCGAGCCGGTAAAACCGCTTGCGCGACACAAAAAGCAGAAAGGCGATCAAGAACAGAAAAATCGCTTCTTCATAGTCAAACGCCTTGGTGAAGGTAAACAGAATACCGGCACCCAACAAACCCATCGTCCATTGGTACGCCCGTTTGATCCGCCGGGAGATTCCCCAGGAAAGAACGATCAGCATCAGTCCGATGATGACGCTCAATTGATGGGATAACCGCATCAGCGGCAGGGACAGGAGCTGTTCGGCCAACTTCAGCCGATAAAGAAGTCCAGGCGTTGCCGCCGAAAGCAGCATAATTACTCCGCTGAAAAAAACCAGTTTGCCAAGCGCCCATGCTCCGATTTCGGAAAGCCAGGCATACTGGCCGGGAAATTCCCAGAACCTTTGCCAGGCGTTCAGCGACTTTTCCACCGTTTGCGTATTGCTCTCTGCAGTTTTGCGCCGGTCGTTCGCAAACTCGAATACCCCCATGACCAAGCCGATCAGCCAGGGTATGATATAGTACATCAACCGAAATAAAACGAGCACGGCGGCGGTTTTTTCGGGTGCATAGCCGAGCGCCTGAAGCCCCAGCAGCGCAATCAGGTCAAAACCGCCGATGCCGCCGGGCGCCAGGCTCACCAGACCGGACGCGGCGGCGATGGTGTAAATGCCAAGCCCGGTGCGGAACGATAGGTCCGGCAGCAGGGTCGAAGCAATCATCCAGAAGGCGATGCCGGATAATACCCATTCCACCAAGGAGACAGTCACCGACGCGGCGATCGTGGAAAAGTTCATCCGCGGAAGATCACGGTTCAGCCATTTGGTATAAAAAGACGAGCGCTGAAAAAGCACGTAGCCGGGCAGGTAAAGCGCCAGCGCCCAAACGGCATACAGCGTCCAGGGGTGAGATCGGGTGACGGCACCGATCGGAAGCAATCCGGCCAGATCTCCCCAGGCCAAGAGAGATATACCCGTAATGGTGATGGTCGACAGGAATGCGATAGACGCTGTGATGGTCGCAACGGAAATCCCGCGGCTCCGGTACAGATACGTTCGCAAAGCCGCTCCGGCGATCCCGGCGAACCCAAAGATATTATTTGACGTGTTGGCGATCCAGGCAAAGCGAAACGTTGCCCAGCGGCCGATCGGGAGCCGGAAATGGCGCCGAAGCACGAACTCGTAGCCGCTTACCGAGGCGACGGCGACAAGGGATATGGCGATGAGCAACAGAACTCGCGAAGGCTCCAGGCGGTGCAGCGCATGAAGGGTGGCGGTCCAGTTGATGCGGCGGAACTCGGCCTGGCCGGCCCAAATAATCAAGCCGATAATGATGATAGGAAGCAAGATTTGGACGATTTTTAAACGGTACAGCGTCGTAAATAGTTTTACAGTCTTCAGTCGTTGGAACGTCTTTTGCATGATAGATAACCCTTCCTATTCTCCCATCAATTTCTGCGTATTCAAGTATACCCTTTATGAGCCTGATTAAAAAGTCCGCAAAGAGCAGGCAGATTGCTACGGGCAGGGAAGAAGTGTTAAAATCCGCTGTAAAGACAAGCAAGGCGGCTTGCGTGCCTGCAGACCGCCTGTTTCCTGCATCCGGAGGAGATCAACCTTGGAAATCTTAACGAACTGGCTTGAGCATTACGGGTATGGAATTATCTTTTTGCTTTTGTGTCTGGAAATGCTGGCGCTTCCGCTGCCGGGAGAAATGTTGATGAGCTACATCGGACTATCGGTATATGAATCCAGGCTGAACTGGCTGCTCAGCATGGTGTCAGCGGGCTCAGGTGTCTTGGCCGGTGTAACTCTCTCATACTGGATAGGTTACAGATTGGGAAGGCCGTTTATCGTTAGATACGGAAAGCGCGTCCACCTTACGGAAGAACGAGTGAATCACTTAACCCTCTGGTTCGAAAAATATGGCGCCAAGCTGCTGTTCGTCGCTTATTTTATTCCGGGAGTCCGGCATATCACCGGTTATTTTTGCGGGATTACACGATTGCCTTTCCGGAGATACGCGCTTTTTGCCTATTCCGGGGCGATCTTCTGGGTGAGCTTGTTCATTTCCCTGGGCAAAGTGCTTGGCCCTAAATGGGAGCAATATCATTCGACCGTCAACCGATACATGATCATCCTGGGTATTGCTTCGGCCTTGCTTACCGGCATTGTCTTTGCGTACCGTAAGTATAAGCGAAACATGGTGGAGGCGTTAGTGCAATTGCTCACGCAAGGTGTCCGCCGCTTTAACTCGTTCGGCAAAGTCCGGTTTCTGCTGCTGGCTTCTTTCACCGTATTTGTTTTATTTTTCTCGCTGATGCTTGGCGTAATCCAAGACTTTTTGGCCCATGAATTCGGGCAGTTCGACGAGATTGCCTCCTATCTGGCGGCAGCCATCTTCGGTCCGAAATGGACAAGTTTGATGAATGTTGCGGCGATGCCCGGAACACTTTATTTCTACGGGCCCGTGTTAGGACTTACTGCGCTGTGGATCGTGCTGCAAAGCAAGGAGCGCAGGCTTGACCTGGCCTTTCTTGTTTGGGTTGTAGCAGGCGGAGAATTTTTGGGCCCCATTTTGCGCCTCATTTTTCATCGCCTGGGACCGGTTGCGGCAGGTGCTCTGCCACTCAATACATTTCCCAGTGGAGAGACGCTGATCTCGATGACGGTATACGGGTTTTCGGCCTTTCTGCTGCTGCGTTATGAGCAAAAACGCTATATTCGTGTGCCTGTTGTTCTTGGGGTCATCCTCATCTGCCTCGCGGTTGGCGTCAGTCGTGTTTATTTCAAGCAACAGTATCCAAGCGACGTCTTTGCCGGGTATGTCTTCGGCGGTGTATGGATCAGTATGAATGTCATACTGCTGGAGATTCTCCGCAAGCTGCGGAGCATTAAAAGATCATCTGTATATGAATAAAGCGGGGAGCAGGGAATCAGGAAGGCCAGCGAGAATTGGTATTAGGGAAGTAGCGATTACTTATTCGGAGAGGAGACCTTGAAGTGAGCAAAAACATACTGAATTGGGAGACGGGAAAATGGTTGAATCCGCCTTTGTCTGTGAAGCAAGAGGGAAACCATTTGAAGGTTGTTCCGGAAAAAGGCAAAGATTTTTGGAAAAAGACGCTGTACGGTTTTGAGTTTGAAGACGGTGCGGCGCTGTTAACGGAGTGGGAAACGGACAAAGCGGTGGAGGTGTCGTTTTTGCTGACCACGTTCACCGAGCTGTATGACCAAGCCGGTATCTTGTTATACCACGGACCGGAACAGTGGATTAAAGCGGGCATTGAAATCAACGATGGAATTCCTCAGTTGTCCGCCGTAGTAACGGACGGGTATTCGGACTGGTCCTTAACGGCCGTACCCGAATGGGAGGGAGAAGAGGTAACCATTCGCGCTTCTGTCATGAAGGATGCCGTCATTATACGAGCACGAACGGAACACCATGCCTGGCGCACCATCCGAGTGGCCCGCTTCCCATATCCTTCCGGCAATCAAGCGGGCCCCTTCACATGTTCGCCGACTCGGGACGGCCTGGAGGTTACGTTTACCCGCTGGGCGTTCGCCGAGCAGGACCGGGAGCTTCATGCCGATCCACCGGTGGAGTAGCTGTATGTTTCTGCATAATTAAAATAGAGCAGGCCAGTGAAATTTTTCACTGGTTTTTCTTTACTCTATTGAATTCTCATGAAAAATTTGGGCTCAACCTAGAAATCGGTGTTTGGCAGCCGGCTATTGGAACAACACTGGTTTTCGCAGGTTTTCTTGGCGCAATACCTGTTGACTTAGAGCGCGCTCAAACTTGTAGACTACTTGACAGGAGGGGTTACTGATGACAGGGAAAGAGTTGACGATTCAACAGGCTGCCGAGCTCACTGGTCTAAGCGTACATACATTGCGATATTACGAGCGGATCGGCCTTATGGACCCGATACCACGCGCCAAGAATGGACATCGGCTTTATCGGGAGTACGATTTCGAATGGATCGTATTGCTCGCAAGGCTCCGTGCTACGGGCATGCCGATTGCACAGATGAAGCAATTCGCCGAGTTCATGCGGTTGGGAAACGCGGGCATTCCGGCACGCAGAGAAATGCTGGAGAAGCACGAGCAGAAGCTGCATGCCGAGCTCCAAACGATTTGGCAAACGCTGGACATGCTGCGGGATAAAATCGATTACTATCGTTCCTGGGAAGCGGAGACCAAACTTGAACAAGGTTAACAAGGAGGATGAAGCATGCAACAACATTCATTAGGCACCGCCGGAATCGAGGTCAGCGTATTTAGTTTGGGCTGTCTCAATTTCGGCTCCAAAACGGACAAAAAAACTTCTTTTCGTTTGCTGGATCGTTACGTCGACGCCGGAGGCAATTTTCTGGATACGGCCAACAACTACGCTTTCTGGAACGAGAGATGTATCGGCGGCGAAAGCGAATCGCTGCTTGGCGGGTGGTTGAAGGAAAGGAAAAATAGAAGCCGAATGGTCGTGGCCACCAAGGTGGGCGCGAAGCCCAGGTTCCCGGGCGCGGGATTCGATCAAATAGAAGGCCTGGGCCGCAAAGCGATTGAAAAGGCGATAGACGAAAGTCTGCAGCGGCTGGGAACCGACTACGTGGATTTGTACTATGCACATATTGACGATACCGGCACTGAGTTGGAGGAAACCTTGGAAGCGTTTGACCGGTTGGTCAAATCCGGCAAGGTTAGGGCGATTGGCTGCAGCAACTACCGGCTGCCGCGGCTCCGTGAGGCCATGGAGCTCTCCAAAGCCAACGGCTGGGCATCCTATGGTTGTATCCAGCAACGGCATACTTACTTGCGCCCCCGAAAGGATGCGGATTTTGGTCTGCAAGTCAGTATGGATGACGATATGCTTGCATACTGCAAGGAGAATAAAGATATTATGCTTCTCGCGTACTCGCCGCTGCTTGGCGGTTTGTATAACAAGGAGAATGCCGAGCTTCCCGACGGTTACCGGAACGAAGAACAATTGAACAGATTGCAGGCGGTAAGGAAGCTGGCGAAAGAGACGGGACACACGCCAAATCAAATTGTGCTTGCTTGGATGCTGCAAAACGCCCCGGCGGCCTTACCCCTTGTTGCCGTGAGCGATTCCGTTCAATTGGAAGAAAATTTGGGCGCGCTGGATATCCGGCTAAGCTCCGAACAGCTTGATGACTTGAATTTGGCATAACACATAAGCATGGCGTTTTTGCGCACACTGCCTGACCGGGCAGTTTTTTTATTT
This sequence comes from Paenibacillus macerans, assembly GCF_023715465.1. Lineage (GTDB taxonomy): Bacteria > Bacillota > Bacilli > Paenibacillales > Paenibacillaceae > Fontibacillus > Fontibacillus macerans_A. The sequence goes on along the minus strand of NZ_JAMBOE010000002.1, from coordinate 117,522 downwards.
TCGACCATCTGGCTGGTGTGCATCTAACTTCTAATTTCTGGGCAGATTAAAGAAAATCATTTTTCTAAGGGTGTTTCTTGTGTGGTCCAAAATCGCAGCCTATATCCCTGACTGGACGGTCTTTGTGCAGGCGGGGTTCACCTTGCTGATTCCTATCGTCATGTATGCTTTGCACCGCTGGCTTCGCTCGGTCGTAACGGGGTCGCAAAACCAGTCCGGGGACGGGAGCGGGGCAGCGCTCGCCGCCGATTCGCCATCATCCCGGGAAAAATCCGGCCCATTATTATCCGGAGATTATGAAGCCGATCTCAAGTCTATCAAAGAGACGATCGGCGGCAATGACGACGTGTATTTTCGTGAATATGAGATCACGCCATTTGGCTCGCGGGCGGTGTTGATCTACATTGACGGGATGCAGGAGGAACAGCTGATCGATAGCCAGGTTTTGCAGGTATTGATGTCAGACGCCGCTCAAGATGCGGAACAAAAACCCAAACGTCCTCCTGAAGAACTTGCTGCATACTTTAAGGAAAAAATGCTGCCGATTAGCGAAATTACCGAAGTGACAGAGACCCGGCGCCTTAACGAAGCGATCTTGACGGGACATACGGCCTTGCTGGTGAAGGGGATGCCTCAAGCTTTGCTTGTGGGTGCCCCTAAGGGAAAAACCAGATCCATCGAGGAGCCCACCTCGGAAGCGCTGCTGCGCGGGCCAAGGGTGGGGTTTACTGAACAATTGAGCGATAACACGTCATTGCTTCGGCGCCAGGGACGAACGGAACAGCTGGAAATTAAAAAATACACTGTCGGCAGCGTCGTTAAAAAAGACCTGGCGCTCGCCTACATGAAAACGATTGTGAATCCCGATTTGCTGCAGGAAGTAGAGAGACGGATCGCTAACATAAATCTGGATTATATCGCCGAGTCCGGTTATGTCGAGCAACTGATCGAAGATGATATGCTAAGCCCTTTTCAGCAGGCGCAAAATACGGAGCGGCCGGACCGGGTCATGAGTGCCCTGATGGAAGGAAGAATCGCGCTGCTCCTGGACGGGACGCCGTTTGCGCTGATTGTTCCGGTGACGTTCAGCATGCTGCTGCAGTCTCCGGAAGATTACTATGAACGGTGGATGGGCGGATCGCTGTTGCGGATGTTGCGGTTTTTTACCGCGTTTATGTCCCTGATGATTCCTTCGCTGTATATTTCATTTATTTCTTTTCATCCCGGGTTGATTCCGACCGAATTGGCCATCACGATTATTGAGACGCGTCAGCGGGTTCCCTTTCCATCGCTCATCGAAATTTTGATCCTGGAAGTCTCGATTGAAATTTTGCGCGAAGCGGGGGTCAGGCTGCCCCGGCCGATTGGCTCCGCGATGGGCATCGTCGGCGGCCTGATCATCGGGGAGGCGGCGGTTCAGGCAGGAATTGTCAGCCCGTTTCTGGTCATTGTCGTCTCAGTAACAGCCATCGCCTCGTTTTCGATCCCGATGTACAGCGCGGGGATTACGCTCCGAATTTTGCGTTTTGTGGGGATGTTTTTTGCCGCTGTGCTGGGGATCTTCGGAACGATCCTTTTCTTCCTGCTGCTTTGCAGCCATCTAACCAAGCTGGAAAGCTTTGGGGTACCTTATGTAACTCCTGTGTCGCCGCTCCGGCTCCGCGACTGGAAGGATTTGTTCATTCGTGCGCCCCTGACATTAATGAAGCGCAGACCCGCGATGCTAAAGACGACCCGTAAGCAGCGCAGATCCTAAACTGGAAAAATCAGGAGGGGCCCTTGTGTTCACACGCTCTGATGACAAAATTACGGCATCGCAAGCGGTTGTATTTTTGACCGACAGTATTCTGGGGGCCGGCATTCTGACTTTGCCCAGGAGCGCGACCGAAGAAGTACAAACCCCGGACGCCTGGTTATCCGTTGTGCTGGCCAGCGTCCTTGCGCTGCTGGTGGTGTTCATCATGATAAAATTGAGCCAGCAGTTTCCGGGGAACACGGTTTTTGAATTCTCCCGAAAAATCGCCGGCACCGTCCCGGGCAGCTTTTTGTCTGCGCTGCTCATCGTTTTCTTTATGATGATGGCCGTTTTTGAGATCCGCATGTTGGCGGAGGTGACGATCTTTTATTTGCTCGAGGACACTCCCATTTGGGCCATTATCATTCCTTTTATATGGGTGGCGGCCTATTTGATTTCCGGAGGAATCAACAGCATTGCCCGATTGTTCCAAATTATTTTCCCTATAAGTATTCTAGTTTTGGTGCTAAGCCTGTTTCTCAGCTTGAGGCTGTTCGATATCGATAATATGCGTCCATTGCTCGGGGAAGGCTTGCCCCCTGTAATTGCGGGCTTGAAATCAACACTGCTCAGTTTTGCGGGCTTCGAAGTCGTGCTGATTTTGGTCGGACATCTGCAGCAGCCCGAGAAAGCGGTCAAAATGCTGCTGGCCGGGATGAGCATTCCGATTGCCCTGTATCTTGGCACGATCGTGCTGGTTGTGGGCGGCATGTCGGTTGACGCGGTGCTAAGAAGCACCTGGCCGACGCTTGATCTTCTGCGCAGCTTTGAAATCAGCGGATTGTTTTTCGAACGGTTTGAATTTCCGTTTATGGTGATCTGGATCATGCAGATGTTTTGCAATTTCACCAGCAATTTTTTCGTCGCCTCCCTGGGCGTATCGAAAGTTTTCCGCATTAAGTTCCCTGCTGTCCTATTTGCGCTAATGCCGGTGATTTTTATATTCGCGCTCTTGCCCAAAAGCATCAACGACTTACTTGGACTTGGCGGAGCAAACGGAATCATGAGCATCATTGTGTTCGCTTTGGTGACCGTACCGTTATCCGTCATATTCCTTATCCGGAAGAAAGGACTTAAGCAGCATGCGTAGACGGCGTATTCTGTCCCTGTTTGTTGCCGCCGGATTGCTTGTGACGCAAACGGGGTGCTGGAGCAGTAAAGAAATTGAAGATTTAAGCATGTACGTCGGATTGGCTTTGGACTTAGGGAAGCCGACATCGATTGAACAGCAGTTGGAGAAGCAAGGGGGAAGTTATCCTAAGCGAAATCTGATGACGGCCACCGTCCAGATCGTCCCGATGAAAACCTCCGGCAGCGGCAAACAACAAGAGGGGAAAGGGAAGGGGCCGGAATTTCTGAATACATCGGAAACAGGCGACTCGCTGTTCGAGATTATGCGGCAGTATTCGGTTCGCCGGGAGCGCGCGGTGATCGGCCACCATCTGAAGGTGATCGTCATCTCCACCGAGCTTGTCCAAAAGCAAAACTTGGACAAACTGCTGGAATTCGTGCTTCGCGATAACGATATTCGCCCGAGCTGTATTGTGCTGCTCAGCCAAGGGCTGGCGCGGGATACGTTTGAAGCGGGACAACCCGGCGAAATCCCGGCCTTCAAGTTGAAGGACCTGCTGCGCGGCCATTTTAGAACCGGTAAAATCTTAAAGGAGGTTAATCTGACCAGGCTGGATAGTCTGCTGGGCTCCAAGCGGAGCTTTATCCTGCAGGAGGTTGTGGCAGGGGATGGCGAGACGGAATTTTCGGGTGCGGGTATTATTAAAGGGGAGACCGGAAAATGGATCGGTTCGCTGGACCAAACGGATGTGGAGAGCATTTCCTGGATCAAAGGCGAAGTACAAGGCGGAGCTATTAAAAGCTATGACTGGCGAAATGAACCGATCACGTATGAGGTTGAATCCATGAAGAGCAAAATAACCTCTGAGGTGCGGGATAATCGGCCTTCGTTTCATGTAAAGCTTGAGTCGGAAGGGCGGATCATCGAAAACTGGGATGTTTCCGAGGATCCGTCCAAAATCGAATATCAGGACAAGGTGAAGAAGATATTCGAAAAAAAGTTGTCCCAAATGCTCGAGACAACATTGCAAAAAATGCAGTCAAAATACAAAGTTGAAGTGGCCGGATTCGGTGATAAGCTAAAGATTCAGCAACCGAAATACTGGAAAAAGGTGGAGGACCATTGGGACGACGTGTTCAGTCAAACGCCGGTAACCTTTGATATCCAATTTACAATCACGGATTACGGATCATCCACAAAATAAACCCTAGCGATTCATTCTAATGATGATGCCGGGAATGATCAGCAGCAGCACGATGGAGCCATAAACGCCTATGGTGTAGCTGGTTGCGTAAACAAGACCAACCCCCTGATGAAATAGGGTGGTGATAAGATGAATCAACATATTCGTAAAACAAAAGGCATAGCTTCGGATCATCCATTTCCGGTGCCGACCCGTCTGTTTTCTTTTGATTTGGACGAGCGCCATCATCGTGATAAACAGCCAGAGCAGATTCAGCGCATTAAATCCCATGCTGCCGATTCTACCGCCAGTGGCGTAAGGCGCCATGTATCCGGAAGTCAACACGACAAGCAGTACGGACACGATGTAAACGTAGCCGTTAATGCGATGAAACCTGCGGCTTTTTTCAAAGATTCGCTTGGAGAAGTTGAGCAGTCCCGCCGCCATGGCGATGCAGGCAAAAGCAACGTGAACATACATCACGTTTAACCAAACGGGAAGATTAAGCTCGCGTTTCAAACCGGTTTTATGGCTTAAAAATTCCGTGGCTCCCGGATCGATCCCATAGTTTTTCACCAAGGTGTGAATGATAAACAGGGTCCCGATTACGGCCAGAATTCCGTATAATGTTTTGCGTTTGTTCATGTGATCCCCCGGCTCAAGAAGCCCGCTTTCCGCTTAGTTTGGATGACGGCAGCATGCCGGCTTTGGCGACACCGATCATGTCATCTCCGTCTACGATGGCTTCGAATTTCAGATTTAAGCGCATCGGTTTTGTGATTCGCAGCGACCAGGTAAGTTTGTTGTCCTGCAGGAAGGGGTCCAAAAACGGGACTGTCTCATCCCCTTGAATTGCGTTACCTTGGATTACTCCGCTGCTTGTTGAGATGGAGAGCTTTATCTGCATTTTCCCCACAGGTGTAGCGATCATCGCATCCCAGTCCCCGTCGAAGACGGATGCCTGGGTGATTTGGTTATCCCCAGCGGTATAAGCCGCTTTCGCTTTGTCCGCCGCGTCGTTTGGTTCGTCGGCTGCCTTTTGCTTCTGTCCACCGGGCGCCAGTCCGGTTTCTTTCCAGACCGTCCCCCTCCGTTCGAATTCGAACAACTGCTCTATCGCGTGGGCGATACGCGGTCCAAGTTCACGTTCCACCAGATACAGCGCTACATCGAGTCCGGAAGTTACGCCGCCGCCGGAAACGAGGTTGCCGTCATCCACCACACGTGCGTGGACAGGAATCGCTCCGGTTGCGCCAAGTACATCCATGCCCATATGGTGGGTTACCGCTTGTCTGCCTTCCAGCAGCCCTCCCATGGCCAGCAGCAGGGAACCGCCGCATACGGTGGCGACGATGATGTCTTGTTGCCTAAAGGCTTGCTCCATCAGTCCGGTCAATTCCGTTTGCGCCGTTCTGCTCAAAATGGCCGGGATCGAATCAGGGCTGTCTCCTTCGACGTCCCCCGCCGCGCCAGGCACGAGAATGATCCCCGCCTGCTGCGGATTAAGCCGGCCGCTGGCTTCAATTTTTAACCCGTTGACACCACTGGTCACGGATCTTGGCCCTTCGGCGGTGACGAACTCTACGCTCACTGCGTTTTCGGCATGCATGCCGGCAGCGCTAAACACCTCGTAAGGCGCGATGGCATCCAACAGGTCGAAGCCGTCAAACAACACAATTTGCACGGTTAGCATCAGTAAATCCTCCTAATTCAAAGTAAATAAAATCATAACAAACGAATATCTCAAACCAAGCTGCAAAAAGGTCACAAAACAATAAACAAACCATCACAAAACATAGGGAATTGTCAGCACTTTCACAAAAAATGATAAACTAGGGGATGAAGGTGGGATATTCATGAGCGCATTACATACGATCCTCGTTGTTGACGACGACCGCAGTATCGTTGAACTATTAAGGGACTTTTTGGAGAACGATCATTTTCAAGTGGTTACCGCGGGTGACGCCGCTGAAGCATGGGCCTTGTTTGAACAAAGAATCATCGATTGTATCGTGCTTGACATCATGATGCCGGGGCAAAATGGATTTGAGTTATGCCGCCGGATTCGGGCGGAGAGCAACGTGCCGATCCTGTTCCTTAGCGCGCGCAGCGATGATGTGGACAAGATTCGCGGCCTGACGCTCGGCGGCGATGACTATATCGTCAAAACCGCTTCGCCCGGAGAGATCGTGGCCAGGGTCAAAGCCGTATTGCGGCGAACCGCTTCGGGCCGGCAAATGGACGGAAGCATCCTCGATTATGGCCGCATCAAGTTAAACTTGTCCACCAGAGAAGTGCTGGCAGATGGGAAGGACGTCGTGCTGACGCCAAAGGAATATGACCTGTTGCGACTATTCGCCGAGCACCCGAGACATGTGTTTACATATGAACAATTGCTGGCAAAATTTTGGGACGGGGTAGGCGATCGCCATACGATTCGCGTCCATCTCAGCCGGCTGCGCGAGAAAATCGAGTCTGATCCGAACCATCCGGAATACCTGGTGAACGTATGGGGAATAGGGTATCGCTTTGAGGGAGGATAAAATGAGAACACTTCGCATCCGTACGTTTACTTTGCTTTGCTTCTTGTTTATCCTGTCATTGCCGTGGATCTTTTTTCTCACAGCTCACTTTATGGAAACCAAAACGTTTAGCATCTCCAACAGCGGGCTGCAAAATAAAGCGCTGCAAGCACAATTAACCGGGATCATTCATCGGATTGAAAGCGGTTCGGACAAGTGGAAGGATTCCGCTTGGCAAAAGCAGTTGCATGAAGAGCTGCGGAAAGCGAATATGGATGCAGACATTTTTTCTGCGTCGGAGCAGGAGATTTACCGGTCCAATCCGGAGCGCCGCGGCTCTCTGCGGTCAACGGAACGGTTTTCCATCATCGAGGACGGCCGTTTGCTGGGAAGAGTGGTCATTTACCTGCCCAAGTCAAATACCGTTCAAATGATTTCAGCGTTTGCCGGATTTTTATTGGCTTTCTTTATTATCGCTGTTGAAATGCGGAGGTTCCTGCTTAAGCCGCTCGAGAAAATGGCCAATGCAGCCCGGCAAATTGCCGCAGGAGATTGGGATGTACGGTTGCCCCGGTCCAGGATTACGGAAATCGCTGAAGTCCGCGACGGCTTTGCAGTGATGGTAAATGGGCTGCAGAAGTCGTACCGGAAACAAGTGGAATTGGAGGAAGAACGCCGATTTGTGATTTCCGCGGTCGCACATGATTTACGGACACCGTTGTTCGCGTTACGCGGCTATTTGGACGGTTTGGAGCAAGGCATCGCGGAATCGCCGGAGAAAATGGCAAAGTACTTAGCGGTTTGCAAGGAAAAATCGGCGCAATTGGACCGTCTCATCGAGGATCTGTTCACCTTTACAAAGATGGAGTATTTGGAGGCGGAACTGAACAACAAAACGGTTGATTTTAAACTTATACTCCAGAAGTCGATGGACAGTCTGAGCCCGCTGGCCCGGCAAAAACAAATCTCGATCTCAAACCATGCTGCGGACGATTTGCTGATTAGCGGTGACGCGCACCTTTTGGAGCGCGCCATAAACAATCTGTTGGATAATTCCGTCAGACATACCCCTAATGGCGGTGAAATTGTTGTTCAAAGTGATCAAGAGGGCGATAAAGTAAAATTTACGATCCGTGACACGGGTCCGGGCTTCTCTTCGGAAGAACTGGGGCGCGTTTTCGAACCTCTATATCGCGGGGAAACATCCCGAAGCCGTTCCACTGGGGGCAGCGGATTAGGGCTGACCATTTCACGAAGAATTGTCAGGCGGCATGGAGGTGAACTTACCGCAAGCAACCATCCGGAAGGGGGAGCGCTGCTGGCAGGTTGGATTCCGGTGACTGTACCTCCCCCTCGGACATAGAGCGGGCCTCGCTTTAACCAAGCACATTGGAGTCCGCTAACGAACCGATAAGTTCCTGAACATCCATCATCGGCGGACGTCCATACATCCGGGCATATTCCCGGCTGAACTGAGACGGGCTTTCATAGCCAACGTGGAAGGCAGCGTCGGAGGCCTGCATCGCTTCCGTCAACATCAAACGCCGCGCTTCTTGTAAACGCACTGTTTTCTGGTATTGCAAGGGGCTCATCGCCGTAACGCGCTTGAAATGTTTATGAAACGCCGACGTGCTCATGTTCACGGACTTTGCCAGTTCCTCCATCAGGAGCGGACGGTTGTATTGCCGGTTAATCACCTGGATCGCCTGCGCGATGTTGTACGCATGGCTGCCGATAATCGCGAATTGTTGGATAAGTGCGCCTTGCTCGCTTTGCAGCACCCGGTACAAAATTTCGCGGGTAATGAGCGGAGCCAGGATCGGAATGTCCTTAGGCGTATCCAGCAGCTGCAAGAGCCGCACAAGGGCTTCCAGTAACGCGGAGGACGTTTGGTTTACGGTTATGCCGCGGGACTCAGCGGGAGTGGCCGCCGGAAGGTTCATCTCTTTCACGATATCCAGAATAACGTCGACATCGAAGCCCAGCTTCAAGCTGAGATAAGGGACCTCGGGCGAAGCTTCAATGATTTTGCCAACGATCGGCAATTCGACGGAGGTGACCAAATAATAGGAAGGATCGTACCGGTAGATTTCTTCGGCCAGCATGGCCGTTTTCGCTCCTTGCGCCACAACGCAAATGGATGGTTTATACACCGACTCCAGCGGTTCCGACAGCCGGGTGGTATGCATGAGCGCCAAAGAAGGCACGGCCGTATGATGCGTTCCGTTAAGCGGAGCATGGCGCAGGATCAAGCGCGCCATTTGCTGCAAGGCCTGCTCCATGCGTTGTGATTCATTCGTTTGGTCCATGGCTAAGGACTCCTTCCGGAATATATAACATAATCTGCTTCTATAATAACGAGACCGAAGAGGATTAGGCAAGGATCGAACAGGTATGTTCTAACGGGTTTATACAGGTTCTAATTATAATAAACTTGCAAGGTCAAATCCGGCGGTCATCGTTTCAGCCAAAATTCAAAAAAGGAGAGATTGGGAATGACATTGAATGGAAAAGTGGCCATCGTCACCGGCGCGTCTAGGGGGATTGGAAAGCAAATAGCCATCCAGTTGGCCCAATCCGGAGCGAAAGTGGTTATCAATTATTCCTCGAATCCCGAGAAAGCGGACGAGGTCGTAAAATCGATAGAGCATTCCGGCGGGGCAGCCATCGCCATCCGGGCTAACGTCGGCAACGTAAGCGAAGTCGAAGCATTATTTTCCGGAACGCTTGAGAAATTCGGGCGCGTGGACATTCTCGTCAATAATGCCGGAATCATGGAGTGCAAAGCAATAGAGGATGTAACGGAGGAGATGTTTGACCGGCATTTTGCCGTTAACGTGAAAGGGACTTATTTTGCCTGCGGGCAAGCGATGAAGCATATGGAGAAAGGCGGGACGATCATCAACTTCTCGACCTCCGTGTCAGGTGCGATGCTTCCGACGTACAGCGTATACGCGGCAACCAAAGGAGCGGTCGAGCAGTTGACCCGCCAATTGGCAAAAGAGTTCGGTCCGAAAGACATCACCATTAATTGCATTGCGCCGGGGCAAGTATCGACCGAGTTATTTTTAAACGGCAAATCGGATGAGCAGATTGATTCGTATCGCCGCATGAACGCATTTGGACGGCTTGGCGAACCGGAGGACATCGCGAATGCAATCGAGCTGCTCACCAGCGACAAAGCCCGGTGGATTACGGGACAGACGATTCGCGTAAACGGCGGCTTCAATTAATAATGAAAGAGGTTGCCTGAACAAAGATGGACGAACTCGGCGCATAAGCGCCTGAGGTTCGTTTATCTTTGTTGAATGGTAGATTTATTATTTAGAATAGGGCGTAATCCCCTTTGTATACAGGTTGTCCACTAACTTGAAAAATTCTTCTGACGATAAATCCTTTTGTCGCTGGAGCCAAAGACGAAATAAAGACATGGATGTTGCGAGGTAAAACTCAATCAAGTACGGCGTTATGGACTGGTTTTGCGGAATGTTTAATTCCAATCTATCCAAGGCGATTTCCCTTTTTAAACGATTTAAAAACCGAGTGCTTCCATAATCGCCCAGGAGGGCACTGAGAACCGAGAGATACTCCCTTTTGTCCAAACAATGGAGCGCATTTTGGACCGTGTGCATAGATAACTCTTTATTCGCCAATTCTTCTTTTATGTAGTTCAACAAATTATCTTCAACAAAGTCTAACAGTTCGTAAATATCAGAAAAGTATTGATAAAATGTACTGCGGTTATATCCTGACTTATTCGCAATCTCTTGAATGGAGATTTTTTCAATCGGCTTTTGACTATATAACTCACAAAAAACATCTATAAAAATTTGTTTTGTTTTCTCCGTTGTTTCTGGCTGTTTTTTCATTTTATCCCCCTATCCGAACAAGAATATCATCCGACAAATCATGAAAAACTGATGGTTGATAAAGGAATAATAAAGATCTAAGATCACATTATACAACATGTTGTCTGATGATTAAAAGGAAATGTTGAAAAATAGGGGTGGTTTTATGCCAGCAAAACAAAATAGAGTTTTAATTTTTGGTGCAGGTGTTATAGGCAGCGCATACGCAATCAAATTCATTGAAGCAGGAATTGACGTCCCTCTGTTTGCGCGTTCTAATAGATATACAACATTGAAAGAAAATGGCCTTCATTATTATGCAAAAGGTGCGGTTAAATCTATAAAAGTAAAGGTCATTGATACGCTTGAAAATGATGATGTATATGATTTTATTTTCGTTACAGTTCGTTACGATCGATCCGAATCAGCGCTGTTAGCATTAAAAGACAATCAAAGCAAAAATATTGTTACGATGATCAGCAATTCAATTGGATTTTCTTCGTGGCTGGATATGGTTGGAGATCGGCTTTTACCAGCTTTCCCCAGTGCCGGCGGACAGATTAAAGATGGAATTTTGTATGCCCGGTTTCCACCGAAGGTTCTAGTGGCTACTATGTTTGGAGAAATTAATGGTTTAGTGACAGAACGTGCAGAAAACCTCGCAGAATTATTTGAAACAGCAAAACTTCCCTACGCAATTAATAATGATATGAAAGCTTATCTAATCACACATTCAGTATCGGACATTGCCATGCTTAGTGTTTTACATTCTGAAGATAAGATCATTGATGAAAAAACAGTTAAAACCAGAAAAACGGCACATAAAATAACAATCACTTTAAAAACGTATTTAAAGGCAATCCAAAAAGCTGGCATTGCCATTAATCCGTCAGCACTCAAAATTGTGCTTAAATTCCCTAATTTGATTTTGGATTTATTCTTTATGATATGGCTCCGGACTAAAATGGTTAAGGATATGATGTTGCCGGATTATGCGAGTAGCGCAAACAATGAAATTGTGCGGTTGCATAACGATTTATTGAAGTTATTAAATCAAAATGATATCGATCTGGAAATACATGCTTAGTGACAACGTTTAATTATTCGAGGCGAGGGTAAAAGAACATGAACAAAACCGAACGGCAGCTCGCCATAACGCTTGAACTGCAGCGAAGCAAGGTGGTCAGAGCGGAAGACTTGGCGGCTCAATTCGAGACAAGCGTACGGACGATATACCGCGACATTCAAGCCTTAAGCGAAGCGGGGGTTCCAATTGTCGGGGCTCCCGGGCAGGGATACTCCTTAATGGAAGGATATTTCCTGCCGCCGGTCGGCTTTACGGCGGAAGAGGCCGTGGCTTTGCTAATGGGGACGGATTTTATCGAGCAGAGGCTGGATGGCGATTACAGCAGCGTGGCCAAAGCAGCCAGGCGCAAAATCGAAGCGATTCTGCCGGAGCCGGTGCGCGGTGAGTCGGCGCGCGTGCGGGAGACGATGCGGCTCCTTCGTGCCGGCGAACCGGTAACCGGCCCGAAGGAAAGGGATTATCTCGGCCAAGTACGGCGGGCGATTTTGGAGCGGCGTAAATTAAGCTTTACGTATCTGAAAAAAATCCCGGAAGCGGACGGGGGCAGGGAGAGCAAGCGGGAGGCCGCTCCTTACGGGCTGACGCTCGTACAGGGGAATTGGGTTTTGATCGCGCGCTGCGACCTGCGGCAGGATATCCGCCATTTCCGCTTGTCGCGGATGACGGAGCTTGCCGTGTTGGAAGAGCGTTTTTCCATGCCGCCAGGGTTTAACCTAAGCCGTTACCGCCCGCCGGACGACCGTAACCTGCGGGTGCTGGTTCGGGTGAATCCCGATATCGCCGATAAAATCACCGAGACCGTTAATTTTTATGTAGAAGGGACTGAGGAGCGGGAGGACGGACTGACGGTCACCTTTCGCGTCCGGCAGTTGGAGGAACTGCTGCCTTATGTCCTCGGTTGGGGCGGGGAGGTCGAGGTGCTGGAACCGGAATCCTTCCGCAACCGGATTCGGGAAGAGGCCGAAAAAATTTTAAAACGCTACTGACACGCTGTTGTCAGTAGCGTTTTTGGATAATGGGATTATACCCATGATTGAAGAGGAGTTGTTTTTAGTGATGAGAAGTACGGCTGAGGCACTGCAGGCGTTTGAAGCAACGGTGGAACGGTATTTGAGCGAACTGGAAAAGCTTGATATGGAGCAACTGCTTAAAAAAACGAATGAGGAGGAATGGTCCATCGGGCAAATGTATATGCATTTGATTCAATCGGCGCAATTTATGCATCTGAGCCATATCGACCAATGTTTGGCCGAAAGCGAAGCGAGTTTGGTCCACACCGGGGAAAAAACGGAGCAGGGCCGGGCGGTATTCGAACTGGGAAGCTTTCCGCCGATTAGGGTTCGGGTCCCGGCTTCGCCGCAATATACCCCGCAGCAGCCGGAGAGCAAGCAGCAGCTGTTGGAAGGGCTGCATGGTGTAGTGGAGCGGATGAAACGTACCGAACCCGCCATGGGTCAGGCGCCCGAACGAAACAAGATGCTGCATCCCCGGCTCGGCCCATTAAACGCCAAAGAGTGGTTTTTGCTGATCGAGATGCATTACCGGCATCATCTCCTGCAGCTGGACCGTTTAAAGCGGGAGTTAAGTTTGGCTTAATCAAAGATAAGTTCAATAATATAGCGGCAGTCCAGGGCTTTTTTCTTGTCCGAGGCTGCCGCATTTTATTTCCGCTTAGGGAAAGCCTATTCTTCAAGGACCGAGCCGATATTCCGGAAGAATTGCAGGATGAACTCGAAAAACGAATTCTCCGTGTCGGTCAGCCGTTCCCCGGCGGGCCAGGACAAATAGATGGTGCGCTTGCACCGGGGCTCACTAATGTGAAGCAGCTTAATGTCTTCGGTAACGACCTTACTCCACAGGATGGAAGGGATGAAGGAGACGCCGATGCCCGTCTGGATCAGCCCTCGCACCGTGGCCGGATCATCGCTTTCAAAGACGATGTCCGGTTCGTACGGCAGTTGCGCGAAGAAGCGGTCGGTCGTTCTTCGCAGCGGATGGCTTGTCGTCAGGCTGATGAACTTCTCATGCTCCAGCTCTTTCAGAGATACGGAATCAAGGGAACTGAGCGGATGAACCGCCGGCACGCCGAGCAATATTTCCTCCTCAAGCAGAACGGTGTGTTCATTGCCTTCTATTTCTTCGGATGTAATCGCGAAATCGTAAGCCAGCTCTTTCTTGATCTGGATAGGATGCTGGGTCAGGTTAAACCGGATATTCGAGTACAGGCCGCGAAACTGTTGGACAAGACTGGGCAGCAGCATGGAGCCTACGGCGACATACAACGTGATGATTTCAATTTTTTCTTGCTGCATTTCCTTGATCTCGGACACGCCTTGTTCCAGAGCGGACAGTGACTGGTTCACCCGTTTCAGAAACTTTTTACCGTATTGGTTCAACACGATATGCTTGCCTTCCCGGTCGAACAACTGCACCCCCAATTCCATCTCCAGGTTCCGAATCATTTTGCTGAGCGCAGGCTGCGAGATAAACAGCTCGTCGGCAGCCCGCGTTACATTTTCATGTTTTGAGGTGACTTGAAAATATTTAAGCTGCAGAAAATCCATGCTGAATCCATCCCCTTTATAGTGCGAGTTCTCCCATTAAAATGTGTGTTCAAAAGCTGACTTTTTGAACTATCGCTTATAACCGTCAGGTTATCAATTATATATGTATATATGTATTTTACAGTTTTTTACGGGCTTCTTACAATAAACAGTGTAACGAAGACGAATCCGCTAAAGGTGGTGAGATTCTGAACATCGTATTTGCTTTTCCCGGTCAAGGGGCGCAAACTCCCGGTATGCTGCAGGATGTGCCAGAGTATGTGAAAAAGGCAGCAAAGATAGTAGGGACCCCCTTGCGAGATGATGAAGTCGCGATGGACTCGACGGTCTGGATTCAGGCGGCGCTTTTCGTAAAGGAGACTGCGTTTGCATACCGGCTAATCGAGCGGGGCATCCGCCCTCAATTCGTGGCCGGGCACTCTATCGGTGCTTTTCCCGCCGCGGTCATTGCGGGAGTCCTCTCGTTCGAGGATGCGCTTCGGCTCGTGTGGCGCCGGGCCAAGCTAATGGAAGAGGCTTACCCTGAAGGCTACGGAATGGGTGTCATCATCGGGCTTACCAAAACGGAAGTTCAGCAAGCCGTGGATCGCTCCTACAGCGAGGCGGCGCCTGTCTATCTCTCTAATATGAACGCCGAACAGCAAATCGTCCTTTCCGGCTCATTGGAAGGGATTCAGCAGGCTTTTCGGCAGGCGAAAGCGCTGGGGGCAAGCAAAACCGCGCTGTTGAAGGTGCCGGTTCCATCGCACTGCCCTTTGATGTCAGGTATATCCGAGCAGTTATTGGAGCTGGTACGGACCTTTCCTTTGCAGGAAGCTGCGATCCCTTATTTGGCGAACCATACGGGGAGAATGCTCAGGGCGAAGAACAAAATCGCCGAGGATCTGGCCCTAAACGTAGCTTATCCCGTGCGCTGGATCGATATGGCGGCCGTCTGCGTCGAATCCGGAGCCGACTGCTTTATCGAAATGCCTCCGGGCCATACGCTTTCCCGCCTCGTCAAGCAGGCCCACCACGACACCCGGCAGATTGCCGTAGACGAGGTCGGTCTGGAAGCGGCCGAATATCTGATTAGAAAATGGAAGGAGCAAGAAGAATGAGCAAAGTGCTGCGTTCCTGGTCACAAAAACGCGATAAAAAACTGGAAAAATTAAAAAATGTCGGGAAATGGATGGATGGAAAATACGTCGAGTCCTCCCGGATCGTCGATATCCTGGAGGCGCTGATCGAGCCGGGCGCCAGGGTCGTTCTGGAGGGGGATAACCAAAAGCAGGCGTCCTTTCTGTCCCAGAAGCTGCTGGAAGTCGATCCCGGCAAGGTGCATGACCTGCATATGATCATGTCCAGCATTTCCAGACCCGAGCACCTGGATATTTTCGAAAAAGGCATCGCCGGGAAGTTGGATTTCTCCTACAGCGGCTCGCAAAGCCTGCGCGTTGCGCAAATGATCGAGGATGGAACGCTGAAGCTCGGCGACATCCATACGTATTTGGAATTGTTCGGCCGCCTGTTCATCGACCTGATTCCGGACGTTGTGCTGGTGGCGGCGGACAAAGCGGACCGCGAGGGCAACCTTTATACCGGCTTCAACACGGAAGAAACCCCGACGATCGTGGAAGCGGCGGCTTTCAAGGACGGCATCGTCATCGTGCAGTGCAACGAAATCGTGGACGAGCTGCCAAGAACGGATATTCCGGCCTCCTGGGTGGACGTGATCGTCAAAGCCGACAAGCCTTATGCGCTGGAGGCACTGTTTACCCGCGACCCGCAAAACATCACGGAGCTGCATATTCTAATGGGAATGATGGCGATCAAAGGCATTTACGGTAAACACCATGTACAGTCGCTGAACCATGGCATCGGTTTTAATACCGCGGCGATTGAGCTGCTGCTGCCAACCTATGGTGAAGAGCTCGGGTTGAAGGGCAAAATTGCCAAGCATTGGGCCTTGAATCCTCACCCGACCCTGATTCCGGCAATCGAATCCGGCTGGGTGGAAAGCATCCACAGCTTCGGCGGCGAGGTCGGCATGGAGAAATATATCGCGGCCCGTTCTGATGTATTTTTCGTCGGCAAGGACGGCACGATGCGCTCCAACCGGGCAATGGGCCAGGTGGCGGGGCAATTCGCCGTGGATATGTTCATCGGCTCGACGCTGCAGATCGATCCGCTGGGCAATTCGTCCACCGTGACCTCCGGCAGATTGTCCGGCTTCGGCGGCGCGCCGAACATGGGCCACGATCCTCGCGGGCGCCGGCATGCGACAAAGGCATGGCTCGACATGATCGAACGCCCGCATGAGCTCGCCAAAGGCCGCAAGCTGGTCGTGCAGATGGTGGAAACCTATGGCGCCAACAAAAAGCCGGTATTCGTGGATTCGCTTGACGCCGTCAAGGTGAAGGACGAATCCGGCCTCGCGGTTACGCCAATCATGATTTACGGCGACGATATCACCCACGTCGTCACCGAGGAAGGCATCGCTTACCTCTACAAAACGGACAGCGTAGAGGAAAGAAAGCAGGCGCTCGCGGCAATTGCCGGCGTATCGCCCCTGGGCATGGAGAGCAGCGAAAGTGATGTGAGCGGATTGCGCGACAGAGGCATTGTGGCTTATCCCGAGGATCTCGGCATCATGCGCAGACAAGCTAAACGTTCGCTGCTGGCGGCGCAGACGATCAACGACCTTGTGGATTGGTCGGACGGGCTGTATGAGCCACCGGCTAAATTCCGCAGCTGGTCTTAAAGCCATGCTGGCGGCAACTCACGCGGCGTTCGGGGCGGCCTTGGCCGGCAAAGCCGTGAAGGCGCTCGTGGACGAGGCCTTGCTTACGCCCAAGCCAGGGCTTGTGGATGCCAGAGACAACGGTTCCCATACGGATATGTCTATCGAGCTTATGCTGAAATCAGCGAAGGCTCTGGAAGAAACATTCCGGGAAATCGCTCAGGTCTCCTACCTTCAACCGGTAGACCAGTCTTTGCGCGAACAAATCGCCTTCATCGGGCGGGAAGGCGAGAAAGCGATGCTCGCCGCCACAAATGGCGTCAACACGCATAAAGGCGCGATTTGGGCCTTGGGCCTACTTACCAGCGCCCGAGCGGCCTTCCCGGAGGAACGGGATCCGCAGCGGATCATGAACGTCGCCGGGACCATCGCTTCGTTCCCTGACCGGTTTCGCCCGGAACAACGCACCCATGGGCAGGCGGTCAAGCGGAAGTACGCGGTGAAGGGAGCTGCGGAAGAAGCGCAGCTCGGCTTTCCCCATATCCGGGAAGCGGCGCTGCCGGCCTTACTGCGGGCCAGAGCTTGCGGGAAGACGGAGGAGGAAGCCCGCATTGAGGCGCTGCTAGCCTTGATGGCGGCAGTGGACGACACCTGCATCCTGCACCGCGGCGATTGGCCGGATCTTCTGGCAATCAAACGGATGTCCGGCGCATTTCTGGCCGCGGACGGCTTCAGAACCCCAATGGGCCGAAAGCTGTTCCGCCGCCTGTCCGAGTATTGCCGCTCAAAACGGCTCTCTCCCGGAGGCAGCGCCGATTTGCTCGCCGCAACCTTGTTTCTTGTCGATTAACATATTTCATGGAGGTGTTCCTTAAGGATGGAAAAATTACAGTTTCAATACCAAACTTCGCGGCCGATCCGCAAGGCCGCGCACATCGGAGTCGTCGGTTCGGGGGATTTGGAGATCATCGTGGAGCCGGTGGAGGGGCAAACATCCAACATCAGTATTTTGACCGGCAGCGATGGTTTCGGACAGGTTTGGCAGAACGTGCTGACCCGCTTTTTCAACCGTTATCCGATTACCGCCAATTTTACGGTTCATGATTTTGGAGCTACTCCGGGTGTAGTGATGCTAAGATTTACACAAGTTTTGGAGGTGCTCGATTATGCTGAATAGTTTTGTGGAACTGAACGGACGCGATCGCGCCAAAGCGCTGCTGGATGAAGGAACCTTCCGGGAACTGCTTGGACCGCTGGACAAGTTGCAATCTCCGCATCTTGAGCCGCAGGGAATCGTCCCGCAGAGCGATGACGGGATCATTTTGGCCGCCGGGGAAATCCGCAAGCGGAAAGTCCTGATCATCTCGATGGAAGGGGCTTTTCAAGGCGGGGGCATCGGCGAAGTCAGCGGAGCGAAAATCTCCGGCGTGCTGGAACTGGCGCTGGAAGAGAACAAGAAAGGGAACACCTTGTATCCGATCATGATCTTCGATACGGGCGGCGTTCGGCTGCAGGAAGCGAACTACGGGCTGCTGGCGATTTCGGAAATCGGCGCCCAGGTCGTAGCCCTGCGCAAATACGTTCCTGTGGTGGGGCTGATTCCCGGCCGCGTGGGGGCGTTCGGCGGGATGTCGATCACGGCCGAGCTGTTCACAACCTTGATTGCCACAAAAAAGGCCCGCCTCGGCCTAAACGGCCCGGAAGTCATCGAACAGGAAGCGGGCGTGATGGAGTTCGATTCCAGTGACAAAGCGTTGATCTGGAACACGATCGGAGTAAATCAGCGGCTCTATACCGGATTGATCGATGATTTGGTGGAAGATACCACCGATGCGGTGATTGAGGCGGTCGACACCGCACTGGGTGCGCCGGTCAAACCGGCCAAAACCGAGCAAATCGATTTCTATCTGACCTTACTTAAAGCTCTTGATCCGACCGAAACGTGGACGCCCGAGCGTTACCGTGAATTTTACAAGCAACAACAGCCGGTCAAGCAGCCCATACCGCTGGCCAAAGAAGGGGCGGCCGACGCTAGCGATGGCAGAGGATACCGCTGGTTCTCTCAGCTTACGGGCATAACCCATCCGGTTAGCGACGTACCTACGGTGCTGGCGGCTGACGTGGAGAAAAATGGACAATTGTGCAGATATATTTCCATCGTTCCGGATGCCGAAAACCGTTTCCCGCGCGTTAGAAAAGGCGAAGTCGGGATGATGGAAGGGTGGACGGTGGCTCAGATCGTCAGAGACGCCATTCTTCAGGACGAGCACAGTGAGGTCAAACGTCCGATTATCGCCGTGATCGACGTTCCCAGCCAGGCCTATGGCTATAAGGAAGAGATGGTCGGGATCAGCCTTGCGCTCGCGGCAAGCGCGGACGCATACGCGACGGCCAGACTGCAGGGCCATCCCGTGATCGGCGTCATCGTCGGCAATGCGATTTCCGGCGGTTTCCTCGCCCATGGGCTTCAATCGAACCGGCTGATCGCCTTGGACGACGACAAAATCAATATTCAGGCCATGTCCAAGGCTTCCGCGGCGCGGATCACGAAGCGGACCATCGCCGAACTGGATGAAGCAACCAAGAAGGTTCCAGCCATGGCTTATGACGTTCGCAGCTATAGTACTTTGGGGCCGCTATATCGGTTGTTGTCCGGCATCCAGGCGGACGATCCGCAAAGCGGCGACGTGGCAACCGTGGAACAGACCATTTCCGAAGCGATCGCCAGCACGAAAGACGCCCCCCGCGATCTCAGCTTCCGCCTGGAGACCAAAGAAGCTTTAGCCGGCGGACGCGCGGCAACGCTTAAGGTTCGTAAGGCGTTGTCCGAACAATGGTAATGGCAGTCCGGCCTCATGATTTGATCGAGGTTGCCGATTTGAGCTGTCTCTCTATGAATGAAGATAAGGAATGGGCCACCGCCTCGCTGAGGAATACCCCTTATGTGGTGGTCCGGCGAGCCAAGCCGCCGGCGGATGGTCGCATTCCTGTGGGTGTTCGGGGAACGGAGCGGAACCAGCGGGAAGCCGCGCTGCTTGCCCCGGAGGGAGCGGGACGGATTGTCACGCCCTACGAGATAGCCGAGCGCCGGATGTGGAACGCCGTGTCTGCGGAGAGAAGAGAACTGCCCGTGATTCGGGTCATGGACAAGGTTGCAGAGCTAATGGCGGACTGGCGCTGGGGGCTGGCGGGCAGCGCTGGCTTTGAAATGGCGACGGGTTGTCCGTCTTTGAAAGTCACCAGCGATCTCGACCTTGTGATTGACCGTCCGGAAGCCATGGATTATGCGGAAGCCGCAAACCTGCTGCGAAGTCTGGATAAGCTGGAGGCCCGCATCGATATCCAACTGGAAACAAAGGACGGAGCTTATGTCCTGCGCGAAATCATCACCAGGCGGACCAGCACGGTGGTGCTGCGTTGTCCATCAGGCCCCAAGCTCGTCCGCAATCCTTGGAAATGAGGGTGAAGTGTATTTTATGGAAAAAAAAGCGGAGCAAAATATCCATATCAACGAAAGTGATATTTTAAAGGTGTTTGCCGTCTGCGGCGCGATTATGCAGAGTGTGCTGGGGGTGTTTCTGAAACATGCCCATAACGAGATGGACATGGCCTTACTTGGCGTCCTATATAACTTGGTGAAGTACACGGCGCCTGTCTTTATTTTTGCCATCGTATACGGCATGGTGAAAGGGAATCAACATACGAAACCGGCCCATTTTTACAAGGAAAAATTCAGCGAGCTCGTTATCCCGTATTTTCTCTGGGCGACCGCCAGTCTGATAATTTTCCCCGACCTGCAGGTGAACCAATCTGTCACTTCCTTCTGGACGCTGGTCGAATCCTATGTGGTCGGCAATTCATCACCGCAATACTGGTACACGGTTATGATGCTGCAGTTCCAGGTGTTGATGCCCGTTATTATCTATGTTTGCTACAAGTTTCTGTCCAAGCCTTCGCGAGTCATCCCAACGCTGCTTGTGAGCTTCATTGTCTTCGGGGCCTGGCTGTGGTTCTACGATAGCTATGTATTCCATGGCGCCTACGAAATCAACCTGCGTTACCTGGACCGCTTCTTTGTCAGCTACTTTATTTATGCTCTGTTGGGCGGAATTGCCTGGGTTTATAAGGACCGGTTCGACGGCGTGCTCCGGCGGATCCAGTTCCTGCTTATTCCGGCGGCGCTGTTGCTGCTTATATGGACAAACCAGGAGTTCTTCGGTTTTGGATTCAACGGCATGTCATTCGGCAACCTGATTTATTTGAAGCCGTCCATAACTTTGTACAGCCTGGTTATCATTTTTCTGATCTACATGCTGGCCAGACATTTGATTCGCCTGGGTTCCCGTTCGCTTCCGTATTATAAATGGCTTTCTACTTATGCGTACCGGGCATTTACGGCGAACGTGTTCATTTTGACCATTGTGCTGCGCCTGTTCGGCGGTTTGCTCGACGTGCTTCCCTTCTTCTCGGCTTTGCTCTTGGTTTTTCTGACGACAGTAGCATGCTCCTTCACTGTTGTCTATGCTTTTGCACAGTTGAAGGTATGGATCGAGCGTGCGGTTTTCAAAAAGGGCGAGACGGCAGGGAGCCATCGACATGCGAATGCTCACTAAAGGAAACTAATTTTTGTACATTTTTAAAAAAACCGGCCACGGGGACACTATGCTCCGTGCGCCGGAAAAATCATCGTTTAACCCATGCCCGCTCCAGATCCATCTCCTGAATGCATTCGGCCGTGTCGTGCCCCTCGATGTCAATCAGCGGCGTTACCGCATACGCTTGCATCTCTTCTGCCGCATAGGGCCGCAGAATCGGATTTAGCGCATCCAGATCGTACGTCTCCTCATCCAGCCACCGGGTCATGTTCTCCGGGGAGAGAATCGCCGGCATTCGGCCCTCAAATTCCCCGATCAACGGGTTGGCTTCCGTCATGACCAGGGTGCAGGTGCGGAGCGGTTCCCCGCGCGTATCCCGCCAGATTTCGTATAAACCGGCCACCCCGAACATGGCGCGGTTTTTCATGACGACCCGCACCGCATATGACTTCTTGCCTTCATTTTTCCAATAGTAAAATCCGTTGCACGGGATAATGCACCGCTGCTTATCCACCATTCTGCGGTAAGTTGGATTCCGCTGCACGTTTCTGAGATCTGCGTTGATCGCATCTTTTCCCCAGTAGGGAATGAACCCCCAACGGAACTCATCCAGAATCCGCTCCCCACGCTGCTGCAGCACGACCGGCATTTGCTGCGTTGGGCTAATATTGTAGCGGTTTTTATAGTAGTACATCACCCGTTCGATCTGAAAATGCTCCTGAACCTCCCCCAGCTCGGCCGCCATGGAAAAACGTTGACACATAAAACATCAGCCTCCTATATGACTTGGATATTATTGTTTGACAAAAGAGGAAAATTATTCAAGCATCGCCGTTGGCGGAAATATTTTCTTGTCTATTTTTCCAAAAAATCTTGGTAAGGTAGGAGGAGAGCAATTCCATAAGAGGTGATGAGTTGTCATGAGGAAGAAACGCTGCTTATTCTGTGATAAGATTGTCTTCACTAAACAGGAGGGCGACTACGATAGATACATGGGCTGCAGCTGTTCACCCGACGGGTTTTATAGCCTGCTGATAGACAGTTATGATGCTATAAATTCGTTCCCGTACCAAAAGAAACGCAACTTGTTTCATATAGTATCGGCCTATATCCGGGAGCAAACGGATTGTAATGAAAAGGTTACGCTATCTATCGACGATTTGGAATCCATTGCAAATTCTCCCGACATTCCTGTGACCATTGAAGACAAAGGAAATCGGTTGCTCCAGTATTTGTATAGACATTCCAGCGCTCCGGGGGAACCGGTTGTCATTCATCCGCTCTCCAGCAACTATAACCTGACGTATTCTCCCAATCAGCAAGAACTGGTATATATCATTGATAAGCTGAGAAACGAGCATTTGCTCACTAGGGAAGGGTTAACCTTTCAGTTAACCGAAACAGGATGGAGCGAAGCAGACGCCGAAAGAAAAAACTTAAAGCCATGCTCCGTTCTTATCTCGAATGAGGAGGATTTGCGCACGGAATGGCTGGCTAGGCTGTTGCCTAAAATCGAGCAGCACGGTTATCTGCCGCGCTTGCTTACACATGAGAAAACGCAGAACAGTGAAAAGTATTCCTTGGAAATGATAGCGGACAGTAAACTGATTATAGCGGATTTAACGGGGCAAGCTCCTGAAGTGTATTTTGCGGCGGGATATGCGCTCGGTTTGAACATCCCTCTAATATGGACCGTGAACAGCAGCGCTGCCGATAAGCTTCCTGTAAAAATACAGGAGATCCGTCCAATCGTTTGGGATACCGTTGAAGAACTGGCGGTATTTCTCCAGCAGAGGTTGAGTTTATAGAAGAGTTCCAGGAAATCGGGGCAAAGAGGAGGCAACATATGGCTCCTCTTTGTTTTTTTATAAAGGGGATGGTTTTCCAAGCACCTCAATTTGGGATCCGAAATGATCAAAGTCAGTTATGTTCAGCCGGACGATTTCGCTTACTCGTAACCCGGCATAAGCCATCAAGGCGATAATGGTGACGTCACGGATCGATCTTCTATGGAAATGATGGCTCATTCAGTATCTGAGGCCTTTGGCGGCATTGATGTGTTATGTGCTAATGCAGGTATTGGCCCTATGGTTACAATTGAAGAAATGGTTGCTGAAGATTGGGATAGTATGATGAATACTAATGCTAACATCTTCGATTACGGGGCCGGTGACTGGATTTGTAGGATGGTCGCATTATGGTGCCAGTAAGGCAGCCCAACTCGGTTTTATTCGCAGTGCAGCGCTTGAGTTAGCTTCCATTTGGTATTACAATCAATGCAATCCTGCCCGGTAATACAATGACTGAACTGATTCAAACACTCCCAGGATACATTGAAACCATGCTTCCGGCAATTCCAATGAAGCGGTTTGGAACTGTTGAAGAGATGGGACATGCAGCTGCATTTCTTGCCTCCAAGGAGGCTGGCTTCATCACGGGACAAACGATTATTATCGACGGAGGACAGAGCTTGCCTGAATCTTCTCTTGGAGGTTTATGAATGAACAGAGCCGGGAGATGACAACTTAAGGAAGTGGTATACAACACAATGTCCAAAGGAGGATATCTGTTATGGCTCACCAGAAGAGAAGGAAAGAAGCGGCCTGGAAGTCACGAAAGCAAGAACAGCATCCCCATGGTAAAATCAAATCGCTCAAGGAATTGTCCAGCGAATAGGATTGAGGAGTATACTACTTGAAAGCGAAGGACTGCCGGCGGAATTTGCCGGCAGTCCTTTTTTGCGTGAGAGGCCCATGCAATTATGCATGGGTCTACACGATTTTGCCATATTTCTATCAAATCAAAGAATATGTTGAAAAATATAGCAGGATTAATGGGGGATTATGTAAAATAGTTACTCTAGCAATCTCTTTTTGTTTTATTTAGGAGATTGACCCTATTTAGAAAAGGAGGCAGATGATAGGTTGATTTAAGCAGTTCAGGTTCAGCTTTTAACAGGCAGTCATCATCTTATTTTTTGCAAGGAGGACAAACCAATTGAAAAAACATGCCAAAATATTCGGCAAATCGGGCATTTGGCTGCTCGTTGCCGCGCTTATCGTTCCATTGTTTTCGCTCGCCGCATTCAGCGAGGATCAGACGGCGGCCGCTGCCGCGAACAGTGATAAAATCATCGTCGGCTACTGGCACAACTTTGACAACGGGTCCAGCAATATCCGGCTACGCGATGTCTCTTCAAGCTATGATGTTATCCAGGTTGCGTTTGCGGAGCCTTCGGGTGGTGCTGCGAGCGGGGATATGGCATTCCAGCCTTATAACGCCTCAATCGGCGAATTCCAAGCCGACGTACGGGAGCTGCAAAGCCAGGGTAAAAAGGTGCTGATCTCCATCGGGGGAGCCAACGGAGCCGTGGAGTTGTCCACCGACCAGGCCAGACAGAAATTTATCAGCACCATGAAAGGCATTATCGATACGTACGGCTTCGACGGCCTGGATATCGATTTGGAAGGAAGCTCGTTGTCTTTGAATCCGGGTGATACGGATTTTCGCAATCCGACGACGCCTAAAATCGTCAACCTGATTTCCGCCGTGCGGGAGATCGTGAACAGCTACGGTTCCGGCTTCGTCTTGACCATGGCGCCGGAAACAGCGTACGTGCAAGGCGGATACGCCGCTTACGGCGGTCCCTGGGGCGCGTACCTGCCGGTCATTTATGCTTTACGCGATTCTCTGGACTATCTGCACGTGCAGCATTACAACTCCGGATCGATGACCGGTCTGGACGGGAAATCCTATGCCCAGGGAACGGCGGATTTCCAGGTGGCTATGGCCGAGATGCTGCTGCAGGGATTTGATGTTGGCGGCAATGCAAACAACCATTTTCCCGCCTTGCGCCAGGATCAAGTGCTCATCGGGCTTCCGGCGACACAGGCCGCGGCAAATGGCGGATATACAGCGCCGGCCGAAGTGCACAAAGCGCTGGATTACCTCGTAAAAGGGAAATCTTTTGGCGGCGGCTACACCCTGCGCAATCCCGAAGGATATCCCGGCTTTAAAGGGCTGATGACCTGGTCGATCAACTGGGATAAAGCGGCTAACTACGCATTCTCCGGCAGTCACCGGGCCTATCTGGACAGCTTGGGCGGCGGAGGCAATCCCAATCCCGATCCCGATCCTGATCCCGACCCGGAACCGGATACCACACCGCCAACCGTTCCCGGCAAACTGCGTGTAACGGGAGCCACGCCAACAAGCATCAGTCTCGCCTGGGACGCTTCCGCCGACAACGTGGGCGTTGCCGGCTACACTATTGCTTATGATACCGGAAGCGTGAAAGCAACCGGAACCGCGGCAACCGTTAGCGGCCTGTCTCCAAATACGCCTTACACCTTTTCGGTAACCGCTAAGGACGCCGCCGGCAATGTCTCTGCGGCCGCTTCCGTTCAGGGAGCGACGACGGCGGAGGACGATCCGGGTGAAGGTGAAGTTCAGCCGTGGGAGCCGTGGGTTGCCTACAGTATAAATGACCTGGTGGCCTATAACGGCAGCATTTACGCGTGCATTCAGGCGCATACCTCGCTCCCGGGCTGGGAGCCGGCTAACGTGCCTGCATTGTGGCTATTGCAGTAACCAAGGCAGCGCCTACTTGAGGCGGAGCCGATAGGAGAATTTGAGGAAGCGGGGGGGAATCCGCTTCCTTTTTGTGCTGCCGCAACCATGCGGAGAATGTCCCCATTGCAACGATCTTTTCGCCGAATACCACACAACTATTCTAACGGTTGCCACAACCGCTATTTGCGCCAAAAACGTTAATTTCAAATTGTAACGGTTGCCATGGCGCTTATTTCACTTAAACAGGGCTAATTTTGCTTAGATTCAGGCAAATAACGGCGCTGACAACCGTAAGATTTTAGAAATGGGCTTTTTTTGTAAAATAGGAGTTGTTACAACCGTTAGATTTTCATCCGGGTGATAGTTTGGTTCGAAAAGCTGGGATAACGGGCTAGAGTCCTTGAGCCGAAGGTTTTCAAAGAATTAAGATAGGCGGGTGGCAAAATAGAAAAACACTACTTCGTTTGATAAGCGAGAGTAACGAGCTTCTACGATTAGACAGAAGAGTTGTCTTTCATTGTTATAGACTATCAGCCCGACCTAAATCAACTGCCAAGGGTGTTGAAAGCTTTAGGATAGGGAAGTGGGGTGGGGGGGGGGCGGCAGATCAACACTCGCTGTCCAGAGACTTTGCACGATTATCCCGTTTGATCAGGGTAGTAGAGAAACAGACAAGCTCGGGAGAAGAAAATATTTGGTGGAAGAAGCAGATAGGTTCGAGATAATTTAGACGGGCTTAGGAGAAGAAATCAGGTTTAGGGGAGGTGAAACAGACCGGACAAGAGATCAAGGACAAGACGCGAGGGAGACGAAAAGACCGTGATTTTGCTGTAACCTGAACCCTTCCATTTGCAGCAACGCCCGGACTGTTCATGCTAACTCACATCACTCAAGTTGATCCGCATTAAGCAACCCCTACCTATTAAGTTGATCTGCGTCAAACTCCCCCCACCGTTCCAGCGTGTGGATCAGGCCGCAGCCGAAAGGGGCTGGTTCGGTTGGCGCGCGATCAGCCGGCGGTAAGGGATCGCCGGAATCGCCACACACATGCGCAGTAATTTATATTGCATCGTTTCTTCCGCTCCGGCCAGGTGCAGCCAGCGGCGTCCGGTATACTCGTTCAGGTACGCCTGCAGATGCTTTAGTCCCAAGGCCATATATGTACTCTTCAGCGATTCCCATGCTTCTCTCACCACTTTCCGCAAAGGCGCATACAGCCGAAAGGCTAAAGGGAACGATTGTACCGCCGATGCACGGACATCCACATGCCCATTGATGAACGAGGTTAGATCGTGACGATTTGCCCTGTTTTCGCTTCCCCGCTTATGCGGTACCAGCCGGATTTTGACCTGCTCCGGCTCGCCCGACTCCGTGACCGTGCATCCCGCTACGACCGCCGTGGCATATGGATGCGAAAACTGACACCGGGACGGATCGCGCCCGTACAGATCGCTGTTCACCTTCACGTCTCCGCTCAGCAGTTCCTGGGCATCGAACTCTAGGGCGGCATGGCGTATTTTGTGCAGCATCAACCAGGCGGTTTTGTAGGTGACTCGGATCACCTGGCTCAGCCGCATCGCCGAGATGCCGCCCTCAAGCAGGAATAAATCCAGAGCCTCGAACCACTTGAGCAGGGGCAAATGCGTTCCTTCAAAAATTGTGCCAACCAAAGCCGACGTTTGATGTTTGCACTTTCCGCACTCGAACAAGGGGATATGCCGGGAGGTCAGGCGGCTGCACCGGGTGTGAGCGCAGCGCGGGCAGACGAAGCCGTTCGGCCACTTCATCGCGATCAGCGCCTCCATGCAGGCCTGCTCGCTGTTATAACGGTTGCTGAATGATTGAAGTTCCGTTCCCGCATTGACCTCCATATTCGCTCGCCCCCGAATCAAGAATTTACGAACTCACGTTCGATTTACTTCATTATACCAAACGTACGTTCCCTTATCAAGTCGAAAATCTCACCTGAACCGCCTCATTTTTTTTCCTCATCTTTTTATTTTTTTTCTTCTCTCTTTTGTTTGAACCCTTGCTCTACCCCTTCTCACTGAACGAAAGGGATAATCGTGCAAAGGCTGCAGGCAGGGACACCAAGACACTCACCCTTTGACGCCCCTCTCACCTGGCGTCGATTTGGGACACTGCTCGAAACGGCTGCTACGGTGCAAAAGGTAGATGTGCTGACCTCGGCGAATCGTGACGCCCTCTTCATCGTTGACGTCCAAGCTTCCATGCTTCCATGCATCCATGTTTGAACGGAATCGCAGCAAAGCGGTCGAGTTGCTTGCCCAGTTTAGAGATCATGCCACCGGCACGTTTTACAAGGGATTTCCTATGCTCTTGATCAAAGGAGTAGCCCAAAAAGCCGGGAAGACACTGTCCGCCTCTAATTCAGTGTCAACTCCGGCAATGGATTGCTGCTTTACCCAGCTAAATCAAGGCTCGTCTGCCGATTTTTTGCTGCTTTTGCTGCGAAAGTTGAGTTAATAAGTCGTCTAATTGGCGACTTTTTTGTTTTAAGGATATAAGTTGTTGTCCAAACGCAAGGAAATCACATTAAACAAAGGTGATGATAGCTGTAAATTTTTGACGTGCTCTGGAAGTGTAATGCTGATATAATTAGCTATTATGCGTTTCTTTCAATTATTTTGGAGGTGTTTGATATGCAAAAAAGCCAATTTCAATCCAACCAACGAACCGGAATAAATCAAGATCAAAAAAGAAGAACGGTAAGCGGCCGCATGCTGCGGTATGGATTGTGATTAGCGAGTAATTGAGTAGCGAATTTTACCTTCTGGACCCAGAATGACGCGCCGCCTACCTGAAAGGCGGAATCCGTTTTGCATAACGTTCAAGCGGCAAAAGTATTTTATTTGATGAATTTTATTTCTTCGCTGGCAAACAGCACTATATTTACGACCTACAGCATTTATTACGTCACACAGCTGGGCCTAAATCCCTTTGAGCTTGTTCTGATCGGAACCGTATTGGAATTAACGGTGCTGATTTTTGAGGGGATTACCGGCGTTGTTGCCGATACATACAGCCGCAGACTATCGGTCATTATCGGCATGTTCATTTTGGGAGCAGGGTTTACGTTTGAAGGCAGCATCATTTGGTTTCAGGGGCTCGGCCTGGCGATCCCGCTCGTTGTTTGGGTGATGCTGGCCCAGGTGGTGTTCGGCATCGGCCACACCTTTATCAGCGGGGCGGACAGCGCCTGGATTGTTGATGAGGCGGGGGAATCCGCCGCCGGTTCCATTTTTATTCGCGCCAAACGTGTGGCTCTGACAGCATCTCTGCTGGGAATTGGCGTGAGCGTGGGCCTTTCCGTGCTGGCGCCGAATCTGCCGTATATAGCGGGAGGACTGATGTATGCTGTGCTCGGCCTGCTCCTGATCCGCAAGATGAAGGAAAAGGGCTTTGTCCGCCCGCCGCGCAGCGAAAGAGTCTCTCATTTTCGAGAGATGACCCGAACCTGGAAAAGCGGGGCAAAGGTGGTCGTACGCAGTCCGCTATTGATGATCATCGTGTTCGTCACGTTGTTTAGCGGCGCGGCCTCGGAAGGTTATGACCGGCTATGGGAGATTCATCTGATCCAGGAAATCGGATTTCCGGACCGGACGTTGCAGGTGGCCGTATGGTTTGGGCTGATCAGTGCGGCCTCCACGATATTGGGAATGCTGGCGGTAGGCTTCACCGAGAAAAAGCTGAACATGAACAGCGAGCGGACCGTGACCGCGGCCTTATTTATGCTGACTTTCATTCGCGTTGCCGGCGTTTTCTCGCTTTTTCTGGCGACGGACTTCGTTTGGGTGCTGGCGTCCGTGCTGGCCGTAAGTGTAGTCGTTACCGTGAGCGAGCCGATCTATGCGACATGGCTGAACATGAATCTGCGCAGCGCTACCCGGGCTACGGTGCTGTCGATGGTCAGCCAGTCGGACGCGCTTGGCCAAACCGCGGGAGGGCCGGCCGTGGGCTGGATCGGAAACCGGTTCTCTATCCGAGCGTCCTTGTTAACAGCAGCAGTATTGCTGCTTCCGATTTTGGGCGTGTTCGGCCGGATGCTGCGCAAACGATAACGTAGCGATAAAAGGAAATAGGCCTCGGTGCGATGATCGTGATCGTAAAGCTTCGGCGTTATCGTGCCGAGGCTTTTTGCACATAGATAAGGAGCCAAATGGGGCATTATATCCCTAGCTGAGGCACATAGCTGACTGACCGTATTCATGTAATTACTTAAAATTTCAAGAATATTGTTGACGCGACATCAAAAGGTGTCCTACAATCAAACCGTCACCAAATGGTGTCCAATTTAGAGAATTAACTGTTGCGTGAAAAGCTGTTGGAACAATAAATGCATTCGGTACACCACTGGAAGGGAGTTACGCATGAGCGAATCAAACCAGGAGTATATCGTCATCTCGGCTGCGCGCGAAAACAATCTCAAAAACGTATCCCTACGCATACCCAAGCGGAAGATCACGATTTTCACCGGGGTATCCGGATCCGGCAAGTCCTCGATCGTCTTCGATACGATTGCGGCCGAATCCCAGCGTCTGCTGAACGAAAACTTCAGCATGTTCGTGCGCACCTTTCTGCCACGAGTTCCGCAGCCGGATGCGGACGCGATCGAGAACTTGAGCATGGCTGTTATTGTGGATCAGAAGCGGTTGGGCGGCGGTTCCCATTCTACGATGGGCACGATTACCGATATCTCGCCCATTCTCCGCCTTCTTTTCTCCCGAGTGGGTCAGCCTTACGTTGGGGAAGCGCACATGTTTTCGTTTAACGATCCGCAAGGCATGTGTCCCGAGTGCAACGGGATCGGCCGCAAGCTTGGCGTAGTCATGAGCAAAGCGCTGGACATGACCAAGTCGCTCCGTGAAGGAGCAATTATGCTGCCGGGCTATACGGTGGACGGCTGGGAATGGAACATGATCGTACAGTCGGGGGACTTCGATCCTGACAAGAAGCTGAGTGATTATTCGGAGGAGGAACTGGAACAACTGCTGTACGGCAAGGCGAGAAAAGTGGCGACACAGTTCGGCGGGAAGACCGTGAACATTACGGTGGAAGGCGTCATCGAAAAGTTCACCAACAAATATATCAAGCAAGACGTGAAAACGAAGTCCGAGCGCACACAACAAACGGTTGCTCCGTACATTTCCGAAGGTCCGTGCCCTAGCTGCCACGGTGCGAGACTCAGTCAGGCCACGCTTAGCTGCAGGATCAATGGGCTTAACATTGCGGAGCTGTCCGCCATGGAGGTCGGAAAGCTCATCCACGTCATTCGGGAGGTCGACATGGCTGGCGCCGTGCCGATCGTGAGGGCGCTGACGGAGCGGCTGCAGCATCTGGTGGATATCGGACTTGACTACTTGACGCTTGACCGCGAGACGGATACCCTGTCCGGCGGAGAATCGCAGCGGGTCAAGATGGTGAAGCACCTGAGCGGCAGTCTGGTGGATGTCACCTACATTTTTGACGAGCCCAGTGTTGGCTTGCACCCCCGGGATGTACACCGGTTAAACGAATTGCTGCAGAAGCTGCGCGACAAGGGCAATACCGTGCTTGTTGTCGAACATGATCCCGATGTGATCAAAGTGGCGGATCATATCGTTGACGTCGGACCTCACGCCGGCAGCCACGGCGGTACCATCGTGTATGAAGGAAGCTATCAGGGCCTGCTCAAGGCAGATACGCTGACAGGCAACTACATGAAGCGGCCGCTCCAGCTGAACCATGACTCAAGGCAGCCATCCGGCAAGCTGTCCATCAAGGATGCCACCCTTCACAACCTGCAGAACGTGAGTGTAGATATTCCAACCGGTGTGCTGACCGTCGTTACGGGTGTCGCCGGTTCGGGCAAAAGCACATTGATTAACGAAGTATTCCTCAGCCAGCATCCGGATGCGATTGTCATCGACCAATCGGCGGTAGGTGTGTCCACACGTTCGAATCCCGCGACCTACACGGGTATTATGGATGATGTGCGCAAGGCGTTTGCTTCCGCCAACAAGGTGAATCAAGGCTTGTTTAGCTTCAATTCCAAGGGAGCTTGCGAGAACTGCCAGGGGCTGGGCGTTGTGTATGTTGACATTTCCTACTTCGATAGCGTGAAGCTGCCATGTGAAGTGTGCGGAGGCAGACGTTTCAAGGAGGAGGTGCTTGCGTACAAGCTAAACGGCAAGTCCATTGCCGATGTGCTGGAGATGACGGTGGAGCAGGCCTTGGATTTTTTCACGCAAAAAGAGATTGTTAAAAAGCTCCAGGCGATGAGCGATGTGGGGCTGAACTATATTACGCTCGGCCAGCCGCTCAGCACGCTTTCGGGCGGAGAATGCCAGCGCATCAAGCTGGCCAGCGAGCTGCATAAGAAGGGCAGCATCTACGTGATGGACGAGCCGACGACCGGCCTGCACATGTCGGATATCGGCCACTTGCTTGCGATCATGAACCGTCTCGTGGATGCCGGCAATACGGTGATCGTCATCGAACACAACATCGATGTGATCAGCCAGGCGGATTGGATCATCGACATGGGGCCGGACGGAGGCAGCAAGGGTGGTCAGGTGATGTTCGAGGGCACGCCATCACAGATCATCCATACGGAGCAGTCGATCACGGGAAAATACTTGCTGCAATCATCAAATCCACTTTAGCAGTGAAATAGCCCATTAACCGGTGTGCGATCCAGAAAAAACCATGTCAAAAATCCGTTGATCTTGAAGAAAAGATCAGCGGTTTTTTTGTATACTTAATCATAACCGGAACGAATAGGTAAGCAACTAAAGGAGATCCAAACATAATGAAATCTGACCGTATAAATTTCCCGCTGGGATTTTGGGCGGGATTACAACAATTAGGAATTGACCCGCACGACGTCGCCCGCAAAGCGCAGCTGTCGCTCACCATGGTTACAGAGCCCGTTGCCGTCACCAGCGCCCAATATTTCAGAACCTGGCAAGCATACGCCGACCTCATTGGTGACACAGCCATTGGGATCATCAAGCTTGCAACCGCCTTTGAAACGGCTCAGTACCCGCCAACCGTCTTGGCGACCTACCATGCTCGCGATTATCGCGACGCCCTTAACCAAATGGCCCGGTACAAGCAATTGTGCCCCCCGGAAAGCTTGCGTATCACCGAAGAAGGCGAGCGCTGTACGATCGAATTGGAAGGGATGCCTGGTGAGCAACCCGGACCGCCGGTGTTGATTGGAACCACGTTGGCCTTTCTTCTAGAGCTTGGGCGACGGGGCACGGGCCAACCTTTAACTGCAGGGTCCGTGGAATTTTCCAGCCCAATGGGCGATGTAAAGGCCCTTGAAGCTTATTTCGGGTGCCCTATCCGGATTGGTGCAACCAATAACCGATTAACGCTGCATCGAAGAGACCTGGACCGCCCCTTTGTTTCGTATAACAAAGAGTTGCTGGAGCTCATGACTCCCGTATTAGACCGCTCATTAGAAGAACAGCTCAGCCGTTCATTCCCCGAGATGGTCAAGTGGATCTTGAAGCGCAGCCTAACTGGAGGGCGCCTTGACATTCAGGCGGTGGCGAGCGAATTGGGCATGAGCGTTCGCACCTTACAGCGCCGCCTTACTGACGAAGGCACAACATTCAAGCAGCTATTGACCCAAGCTCGGCATGAGCAGGCACGAGAATACTTGGCAGACCCCAAGCTCGATATCAAAGAGGTGGCTTTCTTGATTGGATATGAAGACCAGAACTCGTTTTACCGCGCCTTTCGCCTTTGGGAAGGCGATACTCCTGCAAATTGGCGTTCCGAATATTTAGCGACAATTTCCTAGATTTCATGATTGGCGGGTTAAACAAGAAATTTGGCGTTGCATACTAGTTACCGAACGGTCCGGACAAAGTAATATAATCCCTATCAGGTTGCCGTAAATGACAACAAAGGAGACATAGTTATGGATATGGGATTAAAGAACAAAACAGCATTAGTAACCGGATCGACAAAAGGGATCGGGAAAGCTATCGCCATTGAGCTTGCCAGAGAAGGCGCCAATGTCCTGATAAATGGCCGGAATAATGAAGAGGTAGAACGAACCGTACATGAATTGAAGTCCGAGTTCCCGTCCACCTCACCTCAGAGTGCTGCAGCCGATCTTGTGAATATCCGGCAAAGAGAAGCTTTATTTGAAAAATATCCCCATGTCGATATTCTGGTGAACAACATGGGGATTTATGAAATCATGTCCTATGAGGATGTTGAAGATGAAGTATGGGAGAAATATTTCCGGACGAATGTCCTTGCCGCCAATGGATTATCCAAATTTTATATGCCTAAAATGTTGAACAACAATTATGGGCGAATCATCTTTATTGCCAGTGAAGAAGCGATTATGCCTTCAGGGCAAATGCCGCAATATTGTATGACCAAATCTATGTTATTATCGCTGTCCAAAAGCTTATCTAAACTAACGATAGGAACGGAAGTCACATCCAATACGATTTTGCCGGGACCAACGCTTTCCGAAAATGTATATCAAATCATTGAAAGTTTGTTTCCTGATGATATGCCGTTCTCGGAAAAAGAGAAAAAATTTATGGCTGCAAACCTGCCCCAATCCGAAATACAGCGGTTTATCAAGCCTTTTGAAATAGGCAGGCTGGCTGCATTTGTATGCAGCCCTTACGCCTCCGCATTTAAGGGCTCTCCAATCCGTATGGACGGGGGCATGGTGCCTACCATTTATTGACCTAATTTATCGCCAGATTCATCTCTACGCACATAAGGATGAAGGCGCCTGCGCCGTGCAGGTCATTTTCGCTGGTTGGGCGGGCGATATAGTGGGCGTAGTCGCCGATTCCCGTGCCGATGCAAATGTTGCCGATCACGACGTTGCCGTTCTCGTCGAACTTCAGCGTATCGATGACGCCTTGGTAACCTTTCCAGGCATACTCCATGTACTTGGCATCCAGATAGCCGAACCGGACGGCCTTGGCCATGGCATGCACAAACAGCGCCGAACAGGAATTTTCCAGCCAGTTATCCGGGCGGTCGCCTTTATCGATGACCTGGTACCACAGGCCGGTGGCGGGATCCTGATAGTTCGTCAGAGCGATCAGCAGATCCTGGACAATGGTAATGAGCTTTGCTTTATCCGGATGATCCTCCGGCATGTGTTCGAACATTTCCAGCAAGGCGACGGGATACCAGCCAATGGCGCGGCCCCAGAACTCCGGCGCTTGGCCCGTAACGGGGTCGGCCCAAGCGGCCTGTTTAGTTTCGTCCCAGCCGTGGTACAGCAAGCCGGTGGCCGGGTCCTTCGTATGCTCCTCCATGAGCAGCGCCTGGAAGGCCATCATATCGAAATATTCACTGTCTCCAAATGTCTTGGCAAATTGCACGGCAATCGGGCCAGCCATATACAAGCCGTCCAGCCACATTTGATTCGGATAATGCCCCTTGTGCCAGAATCCGCCAGACGGATTTGTCGGCCACGACTTTAGCAGAGGCACTAGGTTGTGCAGCGCTTTTTTGTACCGCTCGTCTCCCGTCTGCTCGTAGAGGGTGAAGAGCAGCACGCCGGGCTGAATGTCGTCGAGCTCGTCGGAATTAAATTTTTTGATGCTGCCGTCCTCGCGAACCTGGCTGTCCACCCACCGTTTCATGTAGTCGTACAGCTTTTGTTCGCCGGTCTGGCGCCAGCATTTCTCCATGCCGGACAGAAAAACGCCTTGATGATAGTGGAACCGGTCCGGCGGAAGCTTTTCCGGCTCGAATTTGGCCATGATCGCTTCGCACGCTTTTTGCGCCCATTGTATCGGGGTCATAAGGGATGAAGCGGTTTGCATGCGTATCCTTCCTCCTTGGTTGTTTGTAATCCTATTCTAGCATCGGAATATGTACATGTTTTGCGGAATATCTCCCTTTCTTCTTATTTCTTGCGGTATAATGAACAACAGGTACGGAAGGGGGGGGAGCGGAGCGGCTTGGGAGATCTTTATTTCGAGAATGATACAGGCACTTTCCAGGTGTCCCACCGGAAAGCATTAAGCCACCATATGCCGGCGAGCCATTTTCACAGCACTTACGAAATTTATTACTTGATGTCCGGCAAGCGGGAATTTTTTATTCAGGACCGGACGGTTACGATTAACGAAGGCGATGTCGTCATCATAGCTCCTAATATTCTGCATCGTACGACCAATGCGGAGCGGCCGAAACACGAGCGGTTCATTATCAACATGCACGAACGGTTATTTTCGCTGGGCGGCTCGCACAAGGAGACGCTTCGGCCTTTGCTGGATCGGGATTACCTGATCGTGAGCGGTTCCTTGCGTAATAGGCAATCGATTGAAACGCTTTGCGGAGCGATTATTCAGGAGATGCGGGAGCGCGGTAGCGGTTTCGAATTGTAT
This sequence comes from Paenibacillus macerans, assembly GCF_023715465.1. GTDB lineage: Bacteria > Bacillota > Bacilli > Paenibacillales > Paenibacillaceae > Fontibacillus > Fontibacillus macerans_A. Next base: position 81,168 of record NZ_JAMBOE010000002.1, on the reverse strand, counting down.
GCCCAGACGCTCGCTGTGCAGCTGCTCATCATGTGCTGCCGGCACTTCCGGCAACAGGATGTGGAGCTGCCGGCATCGCCAAGTCCGATGCACGAACGAATATCGGAGATCGTCCGCTATATCAACGAGCATTACATGGAGGAACTGTCGCTTCATTTGCTGGCGGATAAGTTTTATATTAGTCCGTATTATTTGAGCCGATCCTTCAAAGAGGCGACGGGCTTTGCGTTCGTAGAGTACGTGAACAGCGTACGGATCAAAGAAGCCAAGAAGCTGCTTGAAGGCTCTTCCATGAAGGTGAACTTGATCGCGAGGAAGGTGGGCTTCGGAAGCGTGACGCATTTCGGCCGAGTGTTCAAGGCGGTTACGGGCCATGCGCCATTGCATTATAGAAGGAAATAATAGTATACAATTTCCTGAAAAATTTTAAAGTGAACGCGATAGACGCCGCAAAGCAGAATAAGCTTTCTATAATCGTCCGAAAGGGGTTATGGAAAGCTTTTTGCCTATTGGTACGACACAAAAAAAATAATTGAACGCAAAAAAGCGCTATGTTATAATCATTAGCGCACTGAAAAATCATGATAAAACCGATATTTTAATTTCTATTCCTAATTTAACTTTACACCGGTGACCTCTGATTTGTCAATGCTCTTTTTTTTATCCAGACTTGACTAAAAAGGAGTGTGTTCAGAAGAACATGGAAGCGAAGGAATGGCGGACCGAACAAAAACGGCTGGATCAGGTTAGGGAAAAGCTAAAAGCGAGAATGGACGAGCTGGAACCGAAGGTTGCCGGGCTGCACGACCAGGCTGGTGATATTCGCAGACGGTTCTGGGAAGAAGTTACGGTCAACACAGGCTCGGACGAAGAATTTGAAGAAACATTTTATACGATCAAACAACAGGCCGCGGTGTTATCCGAACGGGAACGTGGCCTCCGGCTTCTAACGCAAGAATGGAGAAACTTAAAACGGCTGTTCCCGTCTCCTTATTTCGGACGTGTCGATTTTCTGGAGGAAGGCCTGAACCAGAGCGAGCAGATTTATATCGGTGTATCTTCCTTTGTCGACGAAGATGGATTGAGCTTCCTGGTGTATGATTGGCGCACTCCTATCGCGAGTCTCTACTACGACCATTCCCCCGGTGCGGCCTCTTACGTCACGCCGGCCGGGCGGATCACGGGTACGATGGAGCTGAAACGGCAGTATCAGATCCATGACGGACAAATCCGGAATATGTTTGATGCGAACGTAACGATCGGCGACGAGCTGCTCCAGCAAATGTTGGCCAAAGGCGCGGACTCGCAAATGAAGAGTATCGTATCCACCATCCAAAAAGAGCAAAACGCTATCATCCGAAACGATGATAGCCGGCTGCTTATCGTGCAAGGGGCCGCTGGCAGCGGGAAGACCTCCGCAGCCTTGCAACGTGTGGCGTATTTGCTGTACAAAAACCGCGATTCGCTTAAGGCTGACCAGATCGTTCTTTTCTCGCCGAATCCGATTTTTAACAGTTATGTATCCTCCGTCCTTCCCGAGCTCGGCGAGGAGAATATGCAGCAGACGACTTTGCAGGAATATCTCGAATATTGGCTTGGTTCATCCTTACGTCTGGAAGATCCCTTCGATCAGATCGAATATGTGCTGACCGCACAATCAACTGCCAATAATGAGGCGCGCCTTCAGGGGATAAAGTACAAAGCGTCCGAGGCTTTCTTGAGAGCCCTGGAGAACTATGCGCAGTGGCTGGGGCGGGAAGGTATGCTTTTCAAAGGCATTCGGTTTCGGGACCGTGATCTGATCACCGCAGAGCAAATGAGATCGCAATTTTACAGTTACGACCCTACCTTGCGCTTGGCCAATCGTGTCGAACTCCTGCAGAAATGGCTTCTGAAGGAACTGTCACAACTGGAGCGCCAGGAGCGCAGGGCGTCCTGGGTACAGGAGGAGCTCCAATATCTCGACAGCGAGCAATACGCGGAAGTTTTCGGCGAGCTGCACAAGGACAGGGAAGTTTTTGACATTGCCGAGCGTTACGCCGTAGTTTACGAGAAAATAAGCAAGAAGCGCCGGGGAGATGAAGGCGACTTTGACTTTGCCGAACGGGAGGAAGATTTGCTCAGCCAAAGGATCGTGAAGATCAGCTTCAAACCGCTAAGGCAAAGCGTGAGGAAATTATCGTTTATCGATGTCCAAGGCCTATACGCCCAATTGTTTGGCGATGAAGCTGCTTACCGGGAGAAGACGAATGAGGCGGAAATCCCTGTTCTATGGCCTGAAATCTGCAAGCAAACCAAAGAAAAGCTGGACCGGCTCGAATTATTTTATGAGGATGCGACTCCATATTTGTATTTAAAAGAACTGATCGAAGGTGTGCGGACAAACACGGAGATTCGGCATGTCTTCGTTGATGAGGGGCAGGATTATTCGCTGTTTCAATATGAGTATCTCAAAAAACTGTTTCCTCGTGCCCGCATGACGGTACTCGGCGATTTCGGGCAGGCGATCTTTACGCAGTCCACAAACCTGCAGGAGTCCGATTCGCCGCTGTTTCGGCTTTATGGCGAATCCGAAACAAGTTTGATCCGTCTGGTGCGCAGCTATCGTTCAACGCGAGAAATTGTGGAATTTACGAAGGAACTGCTCGCTGATGGGTCGGAAATCGTCCCCTTTGCAAGGAGCGGACCGAAACCTCTTCTTGTGAGGTTGGATGGCGGGGAGGAGCGTGACGCGCAAATGTCGCAAGACATCGCGGCGCTTAAAGCCGCAGGCTTCGACTCGATTGCCGTCATTACGAAGACGGCGGCCGAAAGCCGAAGCGCCTTTGAATCATTACGGACGCAAGGAAGCGAAGCATTGCAGCTCATTACGAAGGAGACAGTTACCTTTGAGAAAGGAGCGGTGGTTATACCCGTATATCTCGCCAAGGGTATCGAGTTTGATGCCGTTCTGATTTATGAGGCTTCACCTCAAGCTTACGGCCAGGATAACGATCGCAAGCTTCTGTATACCGCATGTACGCGGGCCATGCACCGGCTTCAGCTTTACACGACGGCCGATTGGTCGCCGTTTGTGCAGGTATTGCTGGCGAATTTGTATGAGAAAGCAACATAATGATGGCTAGTCACAAATCGCCTTCGATCCGCCCGTATGCAAATAGCCTTGGCCATAAGTCGGCCAAGGCTATTTTTGCTGCAAGAATAAATCGAGGCCCCGCAGGAAAAATTAATTTCAGTTATTCATTACTTTAACGAACAGAGGAGATTGGAATATGGCAAAGTACATTATATTGGCAGTAATATTGCTGGTATCGGGGTGTTCAACCGGCAACAATGCGGCGGGAAACAACGCGGTGGGAAAGACCACTTCAATGAAAGCTCATACGGCTGCACCAACTCCTGTTATCACACAGGCGTCTTCAATAGCTACATCGACTCGGGCTCACGGATCGGTTAGGATAAAAGAAACTCCCGATGGTCTCCCTTCCAATATAGGGGACTTCATTCCACCTGCCGGAAATCCGGCAAACCAGGCACCGGCCAATCCGACCAATCAAATTCCATCAAGACCAACGAATCCGACACCTGCAACGCCTTCGCCTAATACAGGCACTACAGGACAAGCTCAGGATTCCTCCAAATTTGCGCAGCAAGTGCTGGATTTGGTCAATAAGGAAAGAAGCAAAGCGGGGTTAGGCGCTCTCACCATGAGTCCTGAGTTGGCCAATATGGCTATGGTCAAGGCACAAGACATGTATAACAATAACTACTTCGATCATAATTCCCCAACACACGGGTCCCCATTCGACATGATGAAGGAGTTCGGAATTACCTACAATTCTGCCGGTGAAAATATTGCCAAAGGGCAAAGCACCCCTACTCAAGTGATGAACGATTGGATGAACAGTCCGGGGCATAAAGCCAATATTTTAAACAGCTCCTATACCAAAATCGGTGTTGCTTACTACAATAGCGAGTGGGTGCAGGAATTCACGGGGTAAGCCGGAATATAAGGAATGCGCTTAGTATATTACACACCAATGTGGACATCCGTTTCAGGGGAAACGGAATGTCCTTTTTTGTGTATGTTAATTGTTCTTAACATTTTGTTCGAAAATTCACTTTACCTTCCAAAACTGCACTCAAGAATTTTTTTGACTTTTTCAATTGCTCCTCGATCTCTTCAATTTCTTTGATTTTTTGCTCAACCATTTTCTTCTTTACGTCGTAGGATAAGTTAAGTTGTTGATTGACCAGCAAACTTAATTCTTCTATAGAAAAGTCCGCGGACAAAAGGGCCTTCACATCATCTAGATACTCAACAATCTCCTCAGAATAAATCCGATAATTATTTTCATCTCTTTTAACGAATATGTCCGGAATTAGCTTTTTGCGTTCATAGAACCTCAATGTTGATATGGGCAGGCCAGTTTGTTTGGAAAGCTCATTTATTTTCATCAGATGACCTCTTTATTTCTTGCTATAAACCTAAGTTCATAGTTCATAATACGAATATGATAACGAACGACATGCACAATGTCAAAAAATCCAGCGTTATCAAAAGGAGAGATTCTATGTTCAACAATATTCTAAATAACGATTTCGCCAATATAGTCAAGGGACGACGTTCTGTCCGCAAGTATGATGAGAACGTTAAAATATCGAAAGAAGAGATGAGCGAAATGATTTCGGAAGCCAGTTTGGCTCCATCCTCCGCAAATATGCAGCCTTGGCGTGTAGTTGTGGTGGATACTCCGGAAGGAAAGGAAAAACTAAGACCTCTTGTGCGTTTCAATACGCTGCAAAATGATACGTCATCAGCCATGTTATTAATTTTTGGCGATACCCAAAGCTATTTATATGTTGAAGAAATTTACAATACGGCTGTGGAACAAGGAAAAATGCCAGCTGAAGTCCGAGATCGTCAACTCGAAACCATTCTGTCGATGTATCCGACTTTACCGCAAGAATTGAAAGTTGAAATTGCAAAAATCGATAGCAGCCTTTTTGCCATGCAGTTCATGTTAGTAGCTCGTGCACATGGGTATGATACGAATCCAATGGCTGGCTTTGAAGCCGACCAGTTAGCTAAAGCATTTGATTTAGACGAAGAACGTTATGCCCCGGTAATGATTATTTCAATCGGAAAAGCCAAAGAAGAGGGGCATGAGTCGGTTCGATTAGATTCTGACAAGATTACATTTTGGAAGTAATCATTTATCGTAAAATTAGTGGAAAATCAAAGAAGAACCTGGGCAATTTTGCCAAGTTCTTTAATATTGCATATGAACAGACACGATGATATAATCAGATCACGACTGCGTCAATGGGTATGATCGCAATTATCTCATCTTACACTTTAAGTGTACCATGCCAGTAAACTCTTGTCAAATGTTTTTTCTCAATTTAATGGTTAGGAGAGATGCAGAATGAGTTCTTTGGTTCTCGGCTTTAAGGAAATCGAAAAAACACAGCTTTCGCTCGTTGGCGGAAAAGGGTTGAATTTAGGGGAGTTATCAAAACTAAAAGGAATACAAGTACCTGAAGGATTTTGTGTTACAACCGCGGGATTTCAAAAAGCCATCGAACAAAACGAACCGTATCATGCTTTGCTGGGTCGACTAACCATGTTAAAAGCAGAAGATCGAGATCAAATTGGCGAAATCAGCAGGGAGATTCGGCAAATCCTTATGGAAGTTGAAATTCCTTCCGATGTTGTGAAAGCAGTAGCTCACTATCTATCCCAGTTTGGCGAGGAGTATGCTTATGCCGTACGTTCCAGTGCGACTGCTGAAGATTTGCCGCATGCCTCTTTTGCCGGTCAACAAGACACCTTTTTAAATATCATCGGCGTCGATGCCATCTTGCAGCATATCAGCAAATGTTGGGCGTCCCTGTTTACCGATCGCGCGGTCATCTACCGAATGCAAAACGGATTTGACCACCGTCAGGTTTATTTATCCGTTATCGTGCAAAGGATGGTTTTTCCGCAGGCTTCGGGGATTTTATTTACCGCCGATCCGATGAACGGAAGCCGAAAGCAGCTTTCCATCGATGCCAGCTTTGGACTTGGAGAAGCGCTGGTCTCCGGCTTGGTATCTGCTGATGGTTATAAAGTACGGGAAGGGGAAATCGTCGATAAGCGGATCGCAACCAAAAAATTGGCGATCTATGGACGGAAAGAAGGCGGAACAGAGACACGGCAGATCGATCCCGATCAGCAAAAGACGCAAACCCTTACTGATGAGCAAATTTTACAACTGGCACGCGTCGGAAGACAGATCGAAGCTTATTTCGGCCAACCGCAAGATATCGAATGGTGTTTGGCCCATGATACCTTTTATATTGTCCAGAGCCGGCCCATCACGACTTTATACCCGATCCCTGAAGCGAATGATCAGGAAAATCACGTTTATGTATCCGTCGGTCACCAGCAAATGATGACAGACCCCATGAAACCATTGGGATTGTCTTTTTACCTGTTGCTAACTCCTGCGCCTATGCGTAAAGCTGGCGGAAGGTTGTTTGTTGATGTTTCACTTATGCTGGCTTCACCTTCCGGCAGGGAAACTTTAATAAATGTCCTGGGAAAAAACGATCCGCTCATAAAAGATGCATTGACGACCGTCATAGAGCGGGGGAATTTTATAAAATCGGTACCTGATGACAAGAATGAACAGAGTAACGGAAAAAGCAATCAAGGTCCGGCGCTTGCGGATTATCAAACACTAAACGATTACGATCCGCCAATCGTTTCTGAGTTGATTAAGCAAAGTGAATCATCGATCGAGGAGTTAAAGCATAAGATCCAAACGAAATCAGGAGCCGATCTGTTTGATTTTATCCTGAAAGATATCCAGGAATTAAGGGAGAGGAAGAGCGTATCTGATCCACGAAGCTTTGGTGTGATTATGACTGCTATGAATGCTTCATCTTGGATCAACGAAAAAATGCTGGAGTGGTTGGGTGAAAAAAACGCAGCAGATACGCTGTCTCAATCTGTACCAAACAATATCACTTCAGAAATGGGTCTGGATCTAATGGATGTCGCAGATGTGATACGTCCTTATCCGGAAGTCATTGACTATTTACAACATGTGCAAGACGATAACTTTTTGGATGAACTGCTTAAGTTGGATGGCGGGCAGGAAACTAGGGACGCGATCTGTGCTTTTCTGGGCAAATACGGAATGCGATGCGCCGGAGAAATCGATATTACCAGAACCCGTTGGAGCGAAAAACCAATTACACTTGTCCCCATGATTTTGGGTAATATCAAAAACTTTGAGCCTAATGCCGGAAAGCGGAAGTTTGATCAAGGGCGGCAGGAAGCTTTGAAAAAAGAACAAGAGTTGTTGGAACGATTGAAGCAATTACCAGATGGCGAACAAAAAGCCAAAGAGACAAAACGAATGATCGACCTAGTCCGCAATCTTATTGGATATCGGGAATATCCAAAATATAGTTATATTAATCGCTACTTCGTTTATAAGCAGGCTTTGCTCAAAGAAGCCGAACAACTCGTGCAAACGAGCGTTATTCGCGAAAAAGAAGATATCTACTATCTCGCCTTTGAAGAATTTCACGAAGCCGTCCGCACCAATCAACTGGATTACCAGATCATCAGCAAACGAAAAGAAGAGTACAAATTATACGAAAAACTAACTCCACCACGTGTTATCACGTCTGATGGCGAAACACTCTCCGGCGAGTACAAACGGGAAAATCTCCCCGCCGCGGCGATTGCAGGTCTGCCTGTTTCTACAGGTGTGATCGAGGGACGAGCACGTGTCATCTTGAGTCTGGAAGATGCTGATCTGGAAGAGGGAGATATATTAGTCACCGCCTTCACCGACCCTAGCTGGACACCCCTGTTTGTATCCATCAAAGGCCTAGTCACCGAAGTTGGCGGACTGATGACCCATGGAGCCGTTATCGCGCGTGAATATGGTTTACCAGCCGTTGTCGGAGTGGAGAATGCCACCAAACTGATCAAAGACGGGCAACGAATTCGCGTGAATGGAACAGAAGGGTATGTCGAAATATTGCTATAAACTAGCTCTAAATGAGGTCTGTATTCTTTCGAAGATCAATACACGCTACCCGGACGCTTTGCATGATTATCCCCTTTGATCAGATAGCCGAGAAATGGAGAAGAGCTCGCCTCACTCCGGTCCCCTGGCGCCCCTGAACGAGAGGGATAATCGTGTAAAGGTAGCATGAGGGAAACCAAGGCACGAACCCTTTAAGGAGTTGCACGGATAGTAGCATATGAATAATCGTGCGCCGAGGGGGAATTGTCGGCGGACAAGAACTTGCAATTGGAGTTGTTGATTTGATATTGATTGGTGCCTGGCCGGCATTGCCTAGGGGCAGTATAAGTTTAATCTCTCATGTAACCCTTCCAAAACTTCTTCCGGCAACTTCCTGACCTTGATATCCTCGCCCAGGAACAGCAGCCAATTTATGATTTCGGCTAATTCTTCCGAATGATGAACATTGATAAAAGCCTTTAGAATGGCTGTAGTTTGGTAAGGGTTTGTATAGGAAAGTGAAACTTTTAAAGGATGGTATTTCTTGAATTGGGCAATTGCCTTTGGACCAAGTTCAAGGACAAGGTTGATAACTTCGTCCTGCTTGCTTAGCTGTTCTAAAATCTTTTTCTTACTTGCTCTTTTTTTTGCGGGGTAGGGTTTTACATCGGTGAGATTGTCGACAGGAACAATCCGCCTTTTTTCTTGCTCTAAGTCAAAGCCTTCAATTAACCATAAGCTTTTTTCACGATAAAGGTGCAAGAGATAAATGGGATACGACTTTATTTCCTTCCCTTCTTCGATGGAAACCAATAAATAGCTGTCCAACAGCAGGATTTGGATGAGCTTTTCCAACATAGGATGGGGCAGGTCTGATAGATCAAGCAGATCGGGATTATTGGGGTTGGTCCCTTCAAACAGCAATATTTCATTTAAAAGAACCAGGTCATCCTGCTGGTTTTCCGAGATCAGGCCAAGTAATTTTTCGGCTAAAGACTGACGACTCTTCAGATAAGGAAGTTGTAGATTTCTTGTGGCCATAAAGGCAATAAACAAAGCTTTAATTTCATTATTGGTAAAGCGGACCGTGGGCAGGACAGAGTTATTCATGACAAAATAACCTCCATCCCTTCCAACTTCAGCGACTAGCGGGATCCCCATGGCTTCAATTTCTCGGATATCGCGAATCGCTGTCGACCGAGAGATGTTGAATTCTTGCATGATTTCAGAAATGGTAAAGTGGGCGCGGTTGTTGATATATCGCATGATGGTATTAATCCGTTCAACTTTTTTCATCGTGCTCCCCTAAACAGTATCATTTTTTGACATGATTTATGGTTATTATAAACCCATCAAGTGAAAAGACAACTCATTTGATAAATTTTAAAAAAAGGAAGGTTTTGAATATGGCAAATTATACCCTTGAGGAAAAAGACAGCTTTACCGTTGTAGGCATTGGAACTGAGCTTAAGAGCGATTATACGGACTATGCCGGCATAAACAAGGAAAAGGCAGACTTTTGGCAGGCAGTGAAACAAGATGGGACGCTTGACACTTTAAAGGCCGTAGCCGAAAATGACTACATTTTTGCCGTGAACGAAGCGGTGAATAACAAGATGATGCATTACGCTGGTGTATTGAGCGAGGCCTCGCTACCGGAAGCAACCAGGGTTATTCAATTTCCTAAGGGGGAATACCTGGTTGTTAAAGGGGAAGGGAAGTCGGCTGAAGAGCTAAATAATACGCTGGCCGGCATTGCCTTTGGCCAAGCCTTGCCGGAAGCAAAAGATTTTGCCTATGTTGGCGGGCCAAATACATCGGTTGTGATGGGGCAGCGAAATGGTTTAGTATTTGGTGAAATGTGGATTCCTGTGGTTAGGAAATAAAGAGATCAAAGGGGGTATGAGCATGTCCTATATCGTCGACTTTAAAAATGTGTCTACGGTTGGCTTAGAGTCTTCACCCGTAGCAGAAGCGCTTGCCGGTTTACGAGCGAATGAAGCCCGTTACTTTATGAACAAATATAAGCATGAATTTACGGTTGTACCGGCTAGCGAAAGCCAGGAGACCCTTGATTATGTGAACCGGATTTTGAAAGAAGAACGTAATATTGAGTTTGCGGCCAAACCTTTAGAGACGTCGCGTTTTCAAGTGGAAAATATCAAAATGGCCTACGTCTTTTATGAGGATGGGCTTGGGCTCAATGTCATGTATACGGTTGATGACCCTAAGAAGCGGGCTGTTGGTTTCAAACTTTCCGAGGGGATGGAGGTGCCCAAGGAATTAGAAGAGAAATTTAAGTTTGCCCGGCAGAAGTCTAAACTGGCTGGAACCATTCGGGGCTCGTTTTTTGTAATAAAAGGAGAATATTAAAGGAAGCAAAATCGCACAGGGTTTATCGTCTTTAATCCACCAAACAACCAGGCACAGGCAGCCAGATCGTTTTGCCGACCGGCTGCCTGATTCAATGATTACACAAATTAATTCATTCCTAGCATCATGAAAGCGGGCTGTGGGCCTTACCACCAGCTCGTTAAATCAAAGGGAGAAGCTGATTCGCATAAAAGGTAAGCTCGCTTTCCGATTGCAAATCACGAAGGAGCGCTAGCTGCAGGAAACGTCTCGGCTGTTCCTGCCCGGATTCCTCCTGGAGCATGGCGGCGACCTCCGCCAATTCTTGCTTTCTCTGATTCGGCACGGCGATATCCGGAATGATGGACGATATTTTGTGAATCAGCGCTTCTCTTCTCCCTTCGCGGGACGCATACAGCCCCTTGAGATCGATTTGGGCATATTCCGCCATGAGCTCATCGGTAAGAAGGGGGGGAGCCGATCGTTTTCTCAATCCCTCCACGAGATCGTCCATCCGTTCAGCGATGAACAAAGCTAACTCTTTTTTATCGATAGGCATGTATCCGAAAAGCAGGTGAAAGGTATATTCCCGGATGAGACCGCTCAGCATAGCGGCGGCATCCCATTTCCATTGCTCAATGGACTGTCCGTACTGACGGGTGAGAATGTCTTGATAATACAGAAACATGCTTCTTCTCATCCTGCTCAGAACGTTTTCGATTTTATCGTTGTTGACGGGAGGGAGCTCGTTATGATCCCGCGAAATATAATAGCCGTGCTTTATGTAAAAATCGAACTGGCAGGCAAGCTCCTCCAGGTAGGTTTCCCTTTTAGGCAGCTGCATTTTTCGGATTCGATCGACTGCATCGATCATGTCCTGCTGACGCTTCTCCAAAATGCTGATGTACAGTTCTTCTTTTGAGCCAAAATGCTTGTATAGCGAACCCTTGGCAATGCTGCAATCATCAGCGATATCCTGTATGGATGTCGCCTGGTACCCTTTTTCCGCGAACAGCCGAATCGCCGACTGCATAATTTTCTCCTTCAGCACACTCATCCGTGCCGCCTCCTTCGGTAACGTCTAATAAGAATTCATTTCAGGCTCAGATATGTTTCCGATATTTACGATCGTCTAAGTCTGGATTTGAATCAAATGGAATTGATGAATCCCTATCGTAAAAGTCATATGACGACGGCATTGTAGAGAAGATAGAGATGGAGCAGTGCGCAGAAGTAGATACCCCAGACCATCTTGAACTCCAGTTTCCGCAGAAGCAGCCCGATGGTCATCAGCACCGGAAAAATAAACAGCCCAACATACTTATTAATGAACCGATCGGCATGGCCGCCATTAAAATGAATCGGAATGTGAAGGGGACAAAAACCTAACACGGCAATCGATAACAAAAACGAGAAGATAACGACTGCAGTCATTACCTTGAAATCAGAAAACGAATTCATAATCCAACCCCTCCAGCATAATGATATTTCCCACGGGACCCAGGGCGGGAGCCAGCAATATCGGGATTCCGAACATCCCGATTATGGAGCCTCTCTTCTGTTCCTTATGCTTTGACCAATTAGTTCTTGAAAAAACTATCAGGTCACTTTAGAATTATCTTATCGAGCCGCAAGAATAATGTCAAATTCTAAGGTGGATCCAGCTATTTTCTGAAAGGAGGTGAAACAGAGATGACAAGTCCAATTGCTGCGAACGGAATGTTTACGCCAGAGTTTGCGGCCTACACCAAGCTGACTTTAGTCAACCGTTTTCAAAATGAATTGAAGGGGAACTCGCAGCCTCAACCTTCACGTTCCATGACCTTTGATCAGTTTATGTCAGCACTTGATGATCAACGTGTAATCAATCCAAACTTTGCGCGTCAGACACCGTCTGAAGAAGAGGAGTATAATCGCATTTATCAACAGCAGAATGGTGAGAACGAATTTGCGCGAAACCGGTATGAAGCGATTATGAAAGCTTATCAGTGGGGCCTAGTCGACTTGAACGGCGTCCTGATCATGAAGTAACTTCCCGCGAATATGGTCTCTGAGCCGCGCATCGAAACCTCAATCCGGAAGTAGGTTGCGCCGGGAACCCGCACCCGTTATCGTGCTAGAGTATAACCGCGTTCTGCGGCGTACTTGAAGAGGTGAATGTCGTAAGACATTGATGAAACTGGGTGGTACCACGTGAGCTAAGACTCTCGTCCCTTTAGGGATGGGGGTCTTTTTGTTGTTTTTCTATAAAAAGGAGGTAAATTACCGTGAGAAACATTTTTATCGGTGGAGCTTGGCCATACGCCAATGGTTCCCTTCACTTGGGAAGGCTAGCGAGTGTACTGCCAGGGGATGTGCTCGCACGCTACCACCGGGCTAATGGAGATTCTGTGCTTTATGTGTCAGGGAGCGACTGTCATGGGACACCCGTAGCGGTTCAAGCGTCACAGGTGGGAGTGAGTCCGAGCGAAATTGCCGATCGGTACCACCATGAATTTGTGCAATGTTTTAAGATGTTGGATTTTTCTTTTGACTTGTACACTCGGACGGATGAGAAACACCATCACCAAACCGTTCAAGAATTATTCCTTCGTCTCTTGGAAAACGGGTGTCTAGACAAGAGGAATGTGCAGCAAACTTACTGCGAAGTTGACGGTCGTTTTCTTCCTGACCGATATGTCGAGGGGACATGTCCTATTTGCGGAGAAAAGGCACGGGGAGACCAGTGCGACTTCTGCTCTACATTGCTGGACCCTTCAGACTTGTCGGACAGAAGATGTAAACTTTGCGGCAGTACGCCTGTGGATCGTCCGACGGAGCATTATTATCTGCGATTGTCTGCGTTCCAGACGGAGCTGGAAAATTACTTGAAGAACGCCGTAGGCTGGAGGGAAAATGCGCTTCAATTGACGGAGAGATACCTGCGCGAAGGGCTTCAGGATCGCGCCGTGACCAGGGACTTGGATTGGGGAGTCGACGTACCGGTCGAAGGTTTCGAGGGAAAGAAAATATACGTATGGATCGAAGCTGTGAGCGGTTACCTGTCGGCCAGCTTAAGGTGGGCGGAGGAGCATGGAACGGATTGGAGGCCGTATTGGGTAAAAGGGGGCAATACAGTTGCCTATTACGTCCACGGCAAGGATAATATTCCTTTTCATACGTTGATTTGGCCCGCCATTTTATCGGGGGCCGGCGATCTGCATCGCCCAGACCGGATTGTGTCCAGCGAGTACATGACACTCGAAGGGAAAAAGTTCTCTACTAGCCGCAACTGGGCTGTATGGGTCCCGGATATTTTGGAGCGGTATTCATCCGACTCTATCCGGTATTTCCTGATCACAAACGGGCCGGAAAGGCGGGATACAGACTTTTCATGGAGGGAGTTCATACACAGTCATAATGGTGAACTTCTAGGGACATTTGGGAACTTCGTGAACCGGACCTTAGCTTTTATTGTAAAATCCTTCAATTCTCAGGTGCCGGTAGGAGCCCCGGATGCGAAGTGGTCCACAACTTTAATTGATCTCTACACGCGTTGTGGAGAGTTGATCGAAGCAGCACGTTTCAAGAATGCGCTGGATCTGATTTTCGAAAATATTCGCAAGGCTAACAAATTCTTTGACGAGGAAAAGCCTTGGGTTACTTATCGGGAAAACCCGGATCAATGCGCCCAAACACTGTTCACCTGCACACAAATTATCGCCAACCTCGGGAATCTGTTGAATCCGTTCATCCCGGCGGCTTGTAAAAGGATTCGCCAGTTTCTCGAACTGGACGAAGCCAATTGGGAACCCGTTGTGGTGCCGGCAGGGAAAATGATTCGAAACGTAAGCCACTTATTTGAACGGATCTCTCCCGAAAGGATTGAGGAAGAAGAACAACGGCTTCTCAGTCAGTTAAATCGCTGAAAATCTTTCGGAGTGGTAGCAGGACTACCACTCTGTTCTTGTTTTTGGTAAGGTAGAGGCATGGAGACGAACATTCTAATTTTATATTGTTAATGCACCAACGGCTGGGAGGACAGGCCATGAACAAAGAAGAACAGGTCATAATGGGTTTCAGGGACTTATTCAACAAGATGGTTTACCTTAATAAGTTTAAGATGGAAGACAGTCTTAAGGGATATAAGTCTTCTGAAGTCCATTGCATCGAATACATTGAAAGAAATGCTGATTCCAACGTGACAAAACTTGCGGAGGCCTTTTATATGACTAGCGGCGCCATAAGTAAAATAACTAAGAAGCTCATAAAAAAAGGCCTTATCGAAAGCTATCAGAAGCCGGAAAACAAGAAAGAAATCTATTTTAGGCTTACTGAGCAAGGGAAAGTCATTTATAAAATCCATGAGGAACTGCACAAAGAGTTTCAAGAGCGGGATAAAGCCGTATTTGCGCAGGTAACCGAGGAACAATTTGACGGTATGCTTCGCTTCATGGAAAAGTATAGCAGGCATTTGGATGCAGAAATAAAGAAACAGGGGCTAGATATGAAGTTGGAATAAATTTGAATCATGAAAACCAAACCATAGGCAGCCGGGCTCTATTGAGAGCGGGCTGCTTTTTTATTGCTTTTATTTTGTTGCCAAGGAAGCAAAATGATGATACGATGATTTTGTTTCCAAGGAAGCAAAACGGCGTTTTTTGAGAGGAGAATTTAAGTGTTTAAATTTAGATCACACCATGAACAGAACACGGTACAAGCCGTTGATAAAAAGGCTTTAATATTTGGTCTTATGTCTGTGTTTCTTTGCGGAATAGGCTTCAGTATCATAACACCTGTCGTCCCATTCTTAGTGCAGCCATATATAAGCCATCCGGGAGATCAAGCTATAGTTGTTACGCTGCTGACCTCTGTTTATGCAGTCTGTGTGTTTTTTGCCGCCCCCGGACTTGGAGCTTTGAGCGACAGATATGGCCGTCGTCCATTACTCTTAATATGCCTATTGGGTTCCGCAATCGGGTATTTCGTTTTTGGCATAGGAGGGGCCCTATGGGTACTATTTGCCGGACGCATAATAGAAGGTATAACAGGTGGGAGCATAAGCACGATCTTCGCATATTTTGCCGACATCATTCCACCAGAACAGAGAACCAAATACTTTGGATGGATGAGTGCGGTTGTAGGTGTAGGCACCGTCATTGGCCCGACTCTAGGCGGATTACTTGCCAGGTTTGATTATTCTGCACCCATGTATTTCGGAGCAATCATCACTTTAATAAATGTTGTTTATGGATTCTTTTTTATGCCTGAGAGCCTTGACAAGAATAATAGACTGCAAAAGATCACCTTTGTACGACTGAATCCATTCACCCAGCTTGTAAACGTACTTTCCATGAAAAACTTAAAAAGGCTGCTTGTCTCAGCGTTCTTACTTTGGATACCCAATGGATCTTTACAGGCGGTTTTTTCACAATTTACAATGGATACTTTTAGCTGGAAGCCTGCACTAATCGGACTTATGTTCTCTATTATTGGCGTCCAGGACATCATTTCCCAAGGTTTCATCATGCCAAAGCTCCTGAAAAAACTCAGTGATGCACAAATAGCAATTCTTGGAATGGTTTCGGAGATTATAGGTTACGGTCTTATTGCGCTATCCGCTTTGTTCTCATTCTATCCGCTTATTATCGCGGGAATGTTTATATTTGGTTTTGGCGATTCGATCTTCGGGCCTTCATTTAATGGGATGCTCTCCAAGTCTGCCGATCCCAGTGAGCAAGGAAGGATTCAAGGAGGCAGCCAATCGATTCAGGCTTTAGCAAGAATAATTGGGCCTATCATTGGAGGTCAAATCTATGTATCGCTTGGACATGCCGCACCCGCTTTTATGGGGATGATCCTTATAGCAGCGGCTATACCCGTTTTGTATAAGGGTAAGTTCAAATGAATGGACCTTATGAAAATCTTAATAATTTCTCAAGCTGGAAGTCATAAATTTAGTTGCCGAATTTAGTAAAATAGGAGGATGTTGAGTTCTGCCGGAAAGGAGCTGAAAATCATGTGTACTAAAGTTCTCGTTGTTGACGATGAACATGAAATAGCGGATTTAATAGAAGTGTATCTGCGCAATGAAAATTATGAAGTGTTCAAGTTTTACTCTGCAAAGGAAGCTCTTGCCTGCATTGAAACGACGGAGCTTGACCTGGCCATTCTGGACATTATGCTGCCGGACATCAATGGCTTTATGCTTTGCCAGAAAATACGGGAACAGCATACCTATCCCATCATTATGCTGACGGCCAAAGATGAAGAGACGGATAAAATTACGGGGCTAACCTTGGGTGCCGACGACTATATCACAAAACCGTTCCGTCCGCTTGAGATGGTAGCGCGTGTAAAAGCACAGTTGCGGCGCTATAAAAAATACAACACGCCGCAGTCTGCGCCTGTCAATGAGCCTGTAATCGTCCATTCAGGTTTGGTTATGGATGTAAACACGCATGAGTGCCTACTGAATGAACAACCTCTTGAACTGACACCCACCGAGTTTTCCATACTCCGCATTTTACTGGAGCGAAAGGGCAGAGTGGTGAGTGCCGAGGAACTTTTTTCTGAGATTTGGAAGGACGAGTATTACAGCAAAAGCAACAATACGATCACCGTCCATATCCGTCACTTGCGTGAAAAAATGGGCGACACTGTAGAAAAACCAAAGTATATCAAAACCGTATGGGGGGTCGGCTATAAAATTGAAAAGCAATAAGAAGGGCAATTATGCAATGCTGAAGCGAAAAGTTTTTTTACAAATGCTGCTGATTACGATCATTGCTGCTGTTACCGTCCTTTTAATGCGGGATATTTTGCGGGGACAGATTGGAGATCGCATCGTTCAATTTCTGATTTATACTTTTAATCTGAACAACTCCGATGCACTGCTCATCTATCATTATGTATTTCGCAATAACTTAGATCTCATTCTGCTTCTTTTGACCCTGGTTTTTCTGGTCATCCTGTCTTGGTTCACTATCTCCTGGTTCACAAAACATTTTGATGAAATCAGCTCCGGCATGGATCGGCTTGTGGAAGATTCAGAGGATAAAATATCCCTCTCCCCGGAGATGGAATTCATGGAAAATCGTCTGAATACCATAAAGGACAAGTTGAAAAGGCAGAAGAAGGCTGCTCAGGAAGCGGAGCAACGCAAAAATGATTTGGTTGTTTATTTGGCCCACGACATCAGGACTCCGCTTACATCTGTAATTGGTTACTTGAGTTTATTGGGCGAGGCGCCCGATATGCCCGTGGAGCAGAGAGCTAAATATACTCACATTACCCTCGACAAAGCCTATCGCTTGGAGGAACAAATCAACGAATTTTTTGAAATCACCCGGTACAACTTGCAGGAAATCAAGCTGGAAAAGGAAACGATAGACCTTTACTACATGCTTGTGCAAATGACGGACGAGTTTTATCCGCTCCTCTCCGAAAAAGGAAATGCCACCGTACTTCATGCCGACGAAAATTTGACCGTGTACGGCGACCCGGTGAAGCTGGCGCGGGTATTCAATAATATTCTGAAAAACGCGGCCGCATACAGCTACCCAAACACGGAAATCATTATTTCGGCAGAGGAAATAGAGGGTGATATAAAGATCGTTTTTCAAAATCAAGGCAATACCATTCCACCGGACAAGCTGGACGCTATTTTCGAGAAGTTTTATCGCTTGGATGAAGCACGCACGGCGGGCACTGGCGGTTCCGGGTTAGGGTTGTCCATCGCCAAAGAAATCGTCACCCTGCATAGTGGAACCATTGTGGCCCAAAGTAAAGATAACACAGTTACCTTTACGGTCTCTTTACCTGTTACGCATTAGGAAAACCTCAATCTGATGTTAGGATTTTCTTAGGAATTTAACAACTCAATATTAAAATACGGCCTGTCCGCTATTGATAACATGGGTTTATCAAAGCTGACAGGTTTTTATTTTGCAAAAGAAAGGTTGACACCATGGAGAAAACAGGGATCACGATTTACGGATGTGAAAAGGGCGAAGCGGATCTGTTCAGGAGGTATTCACCGCATTATGGTGTTGCACCGACGATCATTGAGTCAGCGTTATCAGCCGAAAACGCCGCGTTGGCATCAGGCAATTGCTGTATAAGCGTTAATCATAAAACGAAAGTAGGGCCTTCCACTCTTCGCGCCCTCAAGGAAAACGGCGTCGCTTATATATCCACAAGAAGCATAGGCTGCAACCACATTGACTTGGAAGCGGCTGAAAAGCTTGGCATTACTATTGGTAATGTAGCTTATTCGCCGGCTAGCGTGGCAGATTATACTTTGATGTTGATACTTATGTCTATACGAAATGCAAAGTCGGTTTTATGCAGAGCGGATGTCCATGATTACAAGCTTTGTGCTGTACCGGGACGGGAACTGCGCGACATGACGGTGGGGGTATTGGGGACAGGCCGCATCGGGCAGGCGGTGATTGATCGGCTAAACGGCTTCGGGTGCCGCATACTGGCTTATAACTTGTATCCGCAAGCTAAGGCCGAATATGTTACTCTGGACGAACTGCTGCGGCAAAGTGATATCCTGACGCTTCATATGCCGCTCAACGCCGATACTTACCATATCCTTGACCGGAAGCGAATCAAAAGCATGAAACAGGGGGCCTTTGTGATTAACACCGCACGCGGATCTCTTATTGACACAGAGGCGCTGATCTGGGCTTTGGAAGATGGGAGGCTGGGGGGCGCCGCATTGGACGTCATTGAAGACGAAGAAGGTATATTCTATCACGACCGTACAAACAAGTCGGTCAATAATCAATTTCTGCCGCGGCTGCAAAAATTGCCGAATGTGATGATTACGCCGCATACCGCTTTTTACACAGATCACGCGCTGCAAGATATCGTAGAGAACACGATTCAAAATTGCTTAGAATTCGAAAGGGGAACAAGATAGATGAACAAGCTCAAGATTGCCGTTTTATTCGGAGGCTGCTCAGAAGAACATGATGTCTCCATAAAATCCGCACAGGAGATCGCCAGAAACCTTGACCCAGACAAATTTGATCCGCTTTACATCGGGATCACCAAAGCCGGTGAATGGAAGCTCTGCGATTATCCTGAGGCGAATTGGGAAAGCGGAAATTGCCTTCCCGCCATTTTGTCCCCGGACAGAAATGTCCACGGATTAATTGTGTTGGAGCAGGGAGAATACAAGATCATCCGCCTGGATATCGTATTTCCTGTTTTGCATGGAAAAATGGGAGAGGATGGCGCCATGCAGGGACTGTTGGAGCTTTCCGGCATTCCCTATGCAGGCTGCGATATCCAGAGCTCAGCGCTGTGCATGGACAAGTCTTTGACTTATGTGATCGTAAGAAACGCAGGAATCGCTACGCCTGATTTTTTGGCATTCAACAAAGGTGACATGCCAGACGCGGAGCAACTTGTTTATCCTGTCTTTGTTAAACCAGCCCGTTCCGGATCGTCTTTTGGTGTCAGAAAGGTATGCCATATGGACGAATTGCCGGAAGCCATCGCAAGCGCAAGCCAATATGACACAAAAATTCTAATTGAGCAAATGATTTCCGGCAGCGAGGTAGGCTGCGCAGTGCTTGGAACCGGTAACGACTTGTTTGTTGGTGAAGTGGATCAAATCCAGTTGTCCCATGGCTTCTTCCGCATCCATCAGGAGAAAAATCCGGAGAACGGTTCCGAAAACTCTACGATCAAGGTTCCGGCCGATCTTTCAGATCAGGATAAGAAACGGGTACAAGAAACAGCGAAGCTGGTTTATCGGGCTTTGGGCTGCAGTGGGCTTGCTCGTGTGGATATGTTTCTACAGGAAGACGGGCAAGTCGTGCTCAATGAAGTCAACACGATGCCTGGTTGTACCTCATACAGCCGCTATCCAAGAATGATGGCCGCCGCCGGTTTAACGCTTGCCGATGTGATTGAACGCGTGGTTGCATTAGCGATGGAGGGATAAGAATATGGAAAAAGGATTTGTGTTCCTTGATGAAGTTCTCCCCGGAATTCGTTGGGATGCTAAGTATGCCACATGGGACAATTTCACCGGAAAACCGGTCGATGGTTATGAAGTCAATCGTATTGTAGGCACCCATGAATTGGCTGCCGCGCTGCATGTGGCACAGGAGCAGGCAGCTGTCCTTGGGTATGGCTTGCTTCTCTGGGACGGTTATCGTCCGCAACGCGCTGTGGATCGCTTTCTAAAGTGGTCTGAAGAGCCTGAAGATGGGCGTACAAAATCAAAACATTATCCTAATATCAACCGTTCCGAAATGATTCGGAAGGGTTACGTAGCGACTCAATCGGGGCATAGCCGCGGTAGTGCAATTGATCTGACTCTTTATCGGTTAGATACCGGCGTTCTTGTTCCGATGGGCGGTGATTTTGATCTGATGGATGTCATCTCCCATCACGATGCTAAGGGAATCACCAAAGCTGAAACTAAGAACCGCCGGTTATTGCGTTCTATCATGGAGTCCAGCGGTTTTAGCGCTTATGATTATGAATGGTGGCATTATACATTGAAAAATGAGCCATATCCCGATACCTATTTTGATTTTCCTATATCACTGGCCAGGAAATCTAATATCATTCGCCTTGAAGCACACCATTAAACCACACGGATTTGATTGACAAGGAATCCGAGATATTGGTTGTCGGATCACCGTTTAAGAGAATAAAGTCAGCGCGTGCACCTTCGATAATGCGGCCACGATCGTGAAGACCGAATCGTCGCGCCGGTTTCGAGGTAGCCGCTTGAAGCGCTTCAATTGGAGTGAAGCCTGCCTTGACCAGCAGTTGCAGCTCATGGTGAACGCTGGCTCCATGGGCAAGACCGCCAAGGTTCGGAACAGGCACGGGGGATACATCTGTCCCTACCAGAATATCCACACCGGCTCTGTGAAGATCCATGACATTTTTAAAGCTGTTCTCCATATCGCCTTGAGGATACGTATTAAAGCTGGAGTTCAGAATATCGATCCAATCCGGACTTAATTTGGAATACACCCGAGGGTCGTTCGCCAATTCCCGTGCCGGCTGTCCTAGAATAGATGAATTCAATACCAAGCAAGGCGTAACGAACGCGCCTGATTCTGCAATAGAATTCACCAATGCCGGTGTGAAGCCTGGTCTATCGATAAACAAATGGGCCAATCCGTCGACTCCCAGATCGATAGCCGTTTGCGAAGATCGAGCCGTCAAAACATGAGCAAGCACAATTTTATCAAATTTATGCGCCTCTTGGACGGCCGCGCGCAGAATGTCTTCGCTCAAAACCGGAAGACCTGGGGCCCCTATGACAGTACCTTCTTCGATCATAATCTTGATATAGTCGGCACCATTCTCCACTTGGGTATGGACATGTTTGATGGCCTCTTCCGCTGTCGTTACTTGGGGGATTTCCTCGTGATCATGCGCATATGCAGCCAGCATTGCTTCCCGGTCTTCCTCCGATAATTTTTCCAATTCCTTCATTACGAATTCGGGAATTTCGTCCCCATCCGGCAGCAACTCATCCGGATGGCCTCCCGGAGCGGTAATCGCCGTGCCGGCAGAAAGAACCTCCGCGACATCACCCACGTTTTTCAGTTGAATCTCGCGTCCTCTTGCCGTAAAATCGCCATTCATTTCAAGTTCTGTCGTTACGCCGAATTTTAGGGCATCCCGCAATCCGGCAATGGAAGTGTGAACATGGGCATCGATCAGACCAGGCATTAATGTCGCATTTTCCCCATCAACGATGATTGCATCGCCCGGCTGGTCTCCTCCCACGGAAATAATGGACCCTCCTTTAATGACAACATGTCTGGACGCAATCATTTTTTCCCCATCAAAAATGCGTACATTCTTAATCACCGTGACTTGGTCTAACGCGGCAATTTGAGCTGGATTTTCCATTTGAATTCCTCCTGTATGATGTATGATGTATGATGTTTAGAATTATAACTATTAGAAATCTAACAGTCAATAATTTAACGTTTAATTGACAGGCCTATGGTGTCACTGTATAGTTTAATTGTTTATAGTTAGCGTTCTAACAATCGCAGGGGGGATAATGATGCAATCTCGAAAAGATACGCCTTATCTTGATTTGTTTCAGATTATTGGCCTTAAGTTAAAGAAAAGAGCGGACGAAAGCATAAAAGAGCTGGGTTTGAACGCTCAACAAGGAAAAATAATCGAGTATATTTACAAAAATCAAGACAAACACATTATTCAAAAGAACCTTGCAGATCGGTTTCATCTGCGGGGAGCCAGCATTACAAGCATATTGCAAGTTTTGGAGCAAAAAGGGTACATAGAGCGCAAAATTCCAGCCACTAACGAACGCCAAAAAAATATATATGTGTTGCCAAAAGCGATTGAACTGATTGATGACTTTAATGATTCATTCCGCAAGGTGGAGGATGAGATCATTCAGGTCCTTACCGACGAAGAAAAGCAAGTCTTAAAGAAATTATTGATCAAAATTAATGAGCACATATAAAAAGTAGTTGACACTCCTTCTACTCGGTAATACAATGTACATGTAATAAGTAATACTTAATAGCGTGATTTCCCAAAAGCTATTAAGTAAAATTTTCCCTGGTACTATGTAATACTGATTATTAGTCAGACTAAATAGAGGAGGGGCAAAATCGAGGAGGCTTTTGAACATGGAAAATTTAACTGAAATGCTGAAGGGTTCGCTGGAAGGCTGTGTGCTGGAAATCATCAGCCGCCGTGAAACCTATGGCTACGAGATTACCCGCCGGCTGAATGAGCTTGGGTTTACCGAAGTCGTGGAAGGGACGGTCTACACCATCCTCGTGCGGTTAGAAAAGAAAAAACTGGTGAACATCGAAAAGAAGCCGTCCGATATAGGGCCGCCCCGCAAGTTTTACACCCTGAATGAGGCTGGCCGCCAAGAACTTAAATTCTTTTGGGAGAAATGGGATTTTGTATCTTCAAAAATCAACATTTTGAAGTCAAACTAGCTTCACAAGATATTCCGCACCTAAAAAAGGAGGAAAAATAACATGATGGAAATGTTCAAAAAATTGATTGGTGATAAAAAAGAGTACAAGATGATGATGGCACGGGTTGAAGCTCTACCGGAGGACTACCAGTATGTATTTAAGAAAATTCAAAACTACATGTGGAATTTCTCAGCGGGCAGCGGGATGGATATGCTGCACATGCAATATGAATTAATCGAGTTGTTCGAAACCGGTGCGGCGGAAGGCCGACAAGTGCTGGAAATCACCGGGGACGACGTGGCGTCCTTTGTCGACGAACTCGTCGCCAACGCAAAAACCTATGTCGCCAAGTATCGTGAAGATTTGAATCAGAGTATCATGAAGCGATTGGGAAAAAAATAAATTCAGGCAGGTAACACTGACTGTTCAATAGCTAACACCAACTGATTAGCTGGTTACAAATGTAAATTTCCGCCTTGCTATTCAGTTATATTTTTGCCCCGGTAATAAGTAATACTGATTATCAGTGTGACTAAATAGCAGAAGATAGGCACTCTTTATAAGGAGGAAAAATGATGAGCAATGCAGCGATTTCTGTAAAAGGGTTAAAAAAATCCTTTAAAGACAAGGAAGTCTTAAAGGGGGTGGATTTCGAGGTGCGGCGTGGCGAAATTTTCGCGCTGCTGGGCTCAAATGGAGCGGGCAAGACGACAACGGTCAACATCCTTTCGACGCTGATGAAGCCTGACGGCGGCGAAGCAGGGATTTGCGGCTTTGACGTCCAGCGTCAACCGGATCATGTTCGCCAGAGCATCAGCCTGACAGGGCAGTTCGCAGCTTTGGACGGCATGCTCACCGGGCGGGAAAACCTGATGATGATCGCCAAGTTGCGGGGAGTTTCCAATCCTGCTCAAGTCGCCGACCATCTGCTTGCAAGATTCAGCCTGACCGATGCGGCGGGCCGCCGGGTAGACAAATATTCCGGGGGGATGAAGCGCCGGATTGACATCGCCATGAGTCTGATCGGGACGCCGGCCGTCATTTTTCTCGACGAACCGACGACAGGGCTGGACCCCGAAGCGCGGATTGAAGTCTGGGATACCGTCAAGGAGCTTGCCGGCAGCGGCACGACCATCTTGCTGACGACCCAGTACCTGGAGGAAGCCGAGCAACTGGCAGATCGTATCGCTATCCTGCATAACGGAAAAATTATCACGACCGGTACCCTTACCGAACTCAAAGAGATGTTCCCGCCGGCAAAAGTGGAGTACATTGAGAAGCAGCCGACCTTGGAGGAAATTTTCCTCGCGATCATCGGCAAAAAGGAGGGGATGTAAATGAAAAGCAAAACAGGGGTATTGCTTGGGCGTTTAATGCGCAATATCATGCGCAGCCCGGATACGATAATCACGGTGGCGATTACGCCGATTATGATGATGCTGCTGTTTGTTTACGTTTTTGGCGGCGCCATAGAGACAGGCACGGACAACTACGTCAATTATTTATTGCCGGGAATCCTGCTGATGGCTATCGCATCCGGCGTCGCTTACACTTCTGTACGGCTGTTTACGGATGTAAAGAGCGGGCTGATGTCGCGTTTCATCACCATGCCGATCAAGCGCTCGTCGGTATTGTGGGCTCACGTGTTGACCTCGCTTGTTTCCAATACACTTACTGTTGTGGTGGTTATCCTCGTCGCACTCTTGATGGGCTTCCGTTCCAGCGCTAATATCCTGGATTGGCTCGCGGTAGCTGGGATCCTCGGGCTGTTTATGCTGGCGCTGACATGGCTGGCGGTCATTCCCGGATTGACAGCGGGGTCTATGGAAGGGGCGACCGCTTACTCGTACCCGCTGATTTTCCTGCCGTTTATCAGTTCGGCTTTTGTCCCCACCGAAACCATGCCGAAGGTTGTCCGGGCGTTCGCGGAGAACCAGCCCCTGACTTCAATCGTGAATGCGATTCGCGCCCTCTTGTATGAAGGGTCTGTTGGCAACGATATCTGGATCGCGCTTGTCTGGTGTGTCGGAATCATGCTCATCGCGTACTTCTTCGCCAGTAAAGCTTTTAAACGCCAATTAGGGTAAATACACCAAAACGCTAAGCCTTCGGATGTGGCCGGCTTAGCGTTTTTTCTTACTCTAAGCCGAATAGTTCCAGGCGGATAGCCCGGACCAATAAAGGGGGCTTTGTGTACATGTTTGCATCATTTTCATAATGGGTAGCAACATATCGTTGCAACATAAGGAAGTGGTGGATCGTTAATTTACTGTACACATCGAATACCATACCCGTAGGGTCAAGGTCGAAAGGAGCGTTCATATTGAAGAATCGGTATCCCTTTTGGATAAGCATTCCGATTGTCGTCTTGGTTTTCATACTTTCCGCTTGTACAGGAGAAACAGAGCCTTCTGCTCCCCCGGAAGCAGCAGCCCCGGAAGCTGAATCGGCTTCACCTCCTTCGTCCGAGCAGGAGCCAGTCGTAGAAGCAACTCGTCCAGAAACCGAGAGCTTTGATTTATTGACTGCTGAGGGAAATCAGTCACTGGAGGCGGTCCTGCATCAGGGGGAAGGATTTTCCTTGTATGTCTTTGAGAAATTTGCATTTGATGCAGCTGCGGGCCGCTTATCGTTAAGCAGCAATCCGGATTATTATGTGGATATTGAACCGCTGCCTTCCGATTATGATTTGGCCCAGCTTGAAGCTGCGGGCAAGGAAGAGTTGAGTCAAGTCGGAGAGGTGTCCGATTATAGCGGCGAGTTGGTTGAACATCCGCTTGGATCCGCGGAACTTTACCTTCAAGCTTCCGGAGCGGAAGGCATAAGCGATTATATGGTGTGGACTTCAGAACTAGGGAACGCTTTTCTGTTCCGCCTTCATAATCCGAAAGGCGAGGACGCTTCCGATTTCGCCGGACCGGTTCTTGTTTCACTATCTACCGTACAAAGCGATACGTAATTGGGGAAAGCCTCCAGCCGCTGGGATCAACTGCAAAAGTGCACTCTAATTTTCCATAAATCACCAATTTAGAGCGGTTGAAATGCAAAAATACATCTCATTAAGGACTATACGATAAAAAAGTAGCTTTTGACCGGAAATGAACTGCACTTTCCCCACGGCCCCCTAATTGAATTGGAGTCCTGCCCTACAATATATTATTGTATTTCTAAGGGAGGACGAACAGTATGCGACGATCAAGTAAGCTATACGAGGAAGTGCGTATCGAAGTAGTGCGTGAAGCTATGTCGGGGATCAAGGTGGGGGTGCTGGCCCGGAAGTATAACCTCCACCCGGAAACGATTCGCAACTGGATTCGAACGTATCGGGATGAAGTGGATATCCACGAACTACCACCGGCGGACCATCATCTTCAAGAGCTCAAGCGGCTTCAGGACGTGGAAGTGAAATACGAAAAGGCGATGAAGGTGCTGGGTGAAAAGGAACTCGAAATCGAGATCCTGCGAGAACTCCTAAAAAAGAAGAACCCTGCTTATCTGAAAAATTTGAAATAGCCGACCGCTTTATTAAGCAGGGGAACACCGCAGCTCTTGTGCTGCGTATATTAGGTCTGGCAGAATCCACCTACTACGAGCGCCTCAAACGCACGAAACGGTCTACAGAGACTTCTAACAGCCCGGGAAGAGGCCGCCCTTGTCCAGGGTACTCCTTGACGCTGCAAGGTCGTAAAGTCAGCGACGAGCAGATCAAAGAGTGGCTACTTGAGCTCCTAGAAGGCGAAGAGCACATCTACGGCTACAAGCTGTTGGCTCAGTGTTTACGCGACAAATACGACCTGGTTCTAGGAAAGTCAAAGGCCTACCGCCTCTGTAAAGAGCTAGGCATTCTTCAGAAGCGGAGAAAGCCCAAGTCCAAGCATCCACGAAGACTGGCTAGAAACCGTCTGGTCACCGGCCCGAACCAATTATGGCAGGCGGACATCAAGTACGGGTATGTTCCCGGCCGCGATCGTTTCTTTTTCGTCTTTAGCATCATCGATGTGTTCGATCGCGTCATCGTCGCCTATTACAGAGGCTCTGTTTGCGAAGCGACGCATATCTGTCAGGCCTTGGGGCGGGCCATCGAGAGCCGATTGCAACCCGGAGAGACCATGCCCGTGATCCGCACGGACAACGGCCCTCAATTCCTGAGTGTGCTGTTTGGCGATACTTGTGAAAGCTGGGAGGTGCTCCATGAACGGATCCCGCCAAAGACACCAAACATGAATGCGTACATCGAGTCGTTCCACAGCTCGATGGAACGCGACCTACTCACCAAAGAATCGTTTGAGACCATGGAAGACGCGTATGCGGCTATTGACTGGTATATGGACTTCTACAACAACCGCAGAATGCATGGGAGCTTGAAACGCAAAGCGCCCACTGTGTTCAGTGAATGGGTCAAGCAACTGAAGGAAGAAGAACAAGCCAAATTCCATAGAACGCTGTAATTTGTTGAAAAAGTAAGCAATCGTACGACACACATTATTTTGACGGTGTAGACTCCGGAATTAGGGGGCCTAGCCGCTTTTACATCTGAACCACCAGTTTAGAGGAGTTTCGACAAAAACCGCCTGCACTTTTACATCTCGTGAGGATTTCCCCCTCTTCCAAGCGGCTTCAAGACCCGCGTTCCATCCTTGTTAACCCGGCTGGGCCTCCAGCTAGCGGGAAGATCCGCCTACCATGCTTTTTTTGACAAAAGATAAAGGAAATAGGGAGCCCCGATAAACGCCACCATGATTCCGGCTGCGGTACCGTCCGGCTGAGTTAAGTTGCGGCCAATCGTATCTGCCAGAAGCAGCAGCCAGCCTCCGATTAGAATGGACACCGGCACAAATTGCTGATGCCGTGCTCCAACCAAAGCTCTGGCAATATGCGGAGCCATCAGGCCGATAAACGCGATGCCGCCGGTCATGGAAACGGCCGAGGCCGCCAGCGCTACCGCCGCCAGCATAAGAAAGATACGGTCTCTTTGGACCGCCATGCCGGCACCGATAGCGCTGTGCTCATTTAATGCAAGCAAATTCAGCGCACTGGATTTGAATAGCACATAGGGGACCAGAATGAGCAGCCAAGGAAGTAAGGCCAGGGTGAAAGGCCAGTCTGTTCCCCATACGTTGCCGGCAAGCCATTTGGAGATAAAATCCACTTTGGTTCGGTCAACGGAAGAGATGAGCACGATCATCATGCCGGAGAGGGCCATGGAGAAACCGACTCCGGTGATAATCAGCCTGATCGGCTGCACCCCGCTGCTACGGGTGTATGAGAATGCATAGATCAGTACGGCCGTTACTAGAGCCCCGGCGAATGCCATAAGCGGAATCATGTACACGAAGGATGCGACATCAATTGGCGCAAAGATGAAAAATACGGTAACTCCGACGCCGGCTCCGGAATTAATGCCTACGATTCCCGGGTCTGCCAGCTCATTGCGGGTGATTCCCTGCAGAATCGAACCGGATAACGCAAGCGCCATACCCGCCAGCAGCGTGATTAGTATCCGGGGCAGGCGGATGGAGAAGAGCACAAAATGATCTTCGAATGTTCCGTGCCCAAGGATTGTCGGAATCAGCCTGCCATACGATACAGGGGAAGCTCCGATACCAATACCGGTTACGATGGTGCCCAGAATAAGAAGCACGAGGAGAGAAATGACAAGCGGTTGTTTATGATAAAGACGGGATGTTTTCATGAGAAGGATCGCACTCCTTTGCGGACAATGAACAGGAAGAATGGCAAGCCCAGCACGGCCACGATTGCTGCAACCGGCGTTTCAAACGGGACGTTAATCATCCGCCCGAGCGTGTCTGCGAACAACATGAAACTACCGCCAACGATCGCGGACAGAGGCAGAATGGTACGGTAATCGGTCCCGGCAAACGCCCGCACGAGATGCGGAATCATCAGGCCGATGAACGCAATGTTACCAACAAGGGCAACCGCGGCGCCTGCCAAAAGTGTGATCAACACGTAAAGCGCAATCTTGACATGAGTGATCTTCAGCCCAAGACCCACGGCTGTTCCTTCGTTCAGGCTAAGGATCGTCAGCTGCCGGGACAGCAGAATAGAAAAGACGAGGCAAATGATAATAACCGGGGCTATCGCTGCAATTTGTCCCCAGGTTGTGCCGATCAGTCCGCCGGACGTCCACATCGATACATTTTTGGAGAGCTTAAATTGAAGGCTGATTCCTTCGGCCACTGCCGTCAGCAGAGCCGATACTGCAGAACCGGCTAGCACCATATGCAGGGGAGACATGTTTTGTTTCCGCAGAGCAGCAATGCCGAATACAAGCATAAAGCCAACAGTTGCACCGATAAAACAGGCAATCATCGTTCCGAAATAACCGACGGCAGGTATAAAAGCAAAAGTAACCGCTAGTGCGGCATTTGCCCCGGCAGTCAGACCGAGTAGTCCGGGGTCGGCGAGCGGGTTTCGGGTTAGAACCTGCATAATCGCCCCGGCAACCGCAAGTGCAGCCCCTACCAGAACACCGCCGACTTCCCGAGGTAAACGGAACTCGCGGATGATGGATATATCACCACCTGTCAAAAGCGGGTTAAACATGGCACTCCAAATGTCGGAGAGGGAAACATTTTTGGCGCCAAGCCTGATCGCTAGTGCGAACATGACAACAAACACAACCAAGCTGACAAGCAGCTTAAGCGCAAAAGAACCGTTTATCAACTTTTGCGAAGACTGTTTCTTCATTTCGATCATCCATTCCTTATTTCCCTAGCAACGACTTGGAAATAAAATCAAGCTGATAGTCAAGAGAAAGCGCATCGTTAAAATAGAACGTTGAGGCGTCTACTTCATAGACATGGTTATTTTTAACGGCCGGGATCTCCTGGTAAGTTGAAGTCTCCTGGAAGGAGGCATCACCAGCGGATTCTTTACTATAGATGACATAATCCCCCATATAATCCGGCAGGATTTCTAATGACAAATTGTAATAACCGTCTTTTGCCGTCATTTCTTTAACCTTATCCGGCATTTTCAGCCCCATGGCCTGATAGATGATTTCCGTACCGCGTCCCCAGCCGCTACCGAAGGTATACAGATTCTTGGAATCTCCTTCTAAAACGGATATTGTACTGTCAGCACCGATTTTAGCTTTGATTTCTTCACCTGCTGTTTGGGCACGTTTCTTGAAATCGGCAATCCAGTCAGCTGCTTTCTGTTCTTGGTTAACGGCTTTGCCGATCTCCAGAATCTGAGTCAGATAGTCCACCTTGTTGTATGTATAGGTAACCAGCGGAGCGATTTGCCCCAGCTTATTCGCGTTCTTGACATCTGACATGGCGATGATCAAGTCGGGTTTAAGGTTCAGGATGCTTTCAACATTCTCATCGGACACTTCGGCGACATTCTTCAATTGATCCTGGAATTTAGGATTTGCTTTGGTCCAGGCATCCACACCAACAAGGGGGATATCAAGTGCCAGCAAGTTGCCTGCATATCCGGAAAGGACTACAACACGCTGAGGGTTTGCAGGGACCTCAATCGGTCCGCTTTCGGATTGATAAGTAATGGTATCGGAGCTGCTGGTATTACCGCTTGCGCTAGCTTCCTGAGCCTTGCTGGTTGTGCCGGAGTTATTGTTTGCATGGTTGCCGCAGGCGCTTATAACCAGGATGGTAAGGACAAACAGAGGTAACAACAATTTCTTCATTTCTAGTATTCTCCCTTTCAACTACATTGATTGTGATATTGATAATCATTATCATTAAAAGACCGCTGAGAAAACTTTAAAGGTTTATCCCTCATTTGTCAACAGTTAAAATGTATCCCTGAAGAGTGGGCTTGCCCCACTCCTTTTTTTGGGGCAGGGATTATAATCCATCTTGACAGTGAAAATTTTAATGGGGGGGGGGGGAGCTTGATCGTCAGGAAGTGGGGCTGCTAGCTGAATAATCTTGAGGAGGTATTTTTTATGCTTACCATTACAAGAAAAGCAGTTAGTCTGTTGGTAGTGCTTGCCGTCATGATCACAGGATTTTTACCCCAAGCTGCTGGTGCGACCGAGATGGATGCTGATTCGGCATCTTTGGCACAGACCGCCGGTGCTCCGGCCACGATCCAAAATTACCCGATGCCATCCATCTATACCGCATCCAGTGTGTTTACATTGAAAGCGGATAACGAAACGATTCCTGTTATTAAGTATCTGGATGACTATGACTACGCTCAATTTTCTTTTTCCGGCACGGTCAAGATCGAAGTTACTGCCAATGCGCCGATTACCTCTTATTCCATCAGTCCACAGGCCAAAAACATCAAGGGTACGGTCAATGGGAACAAGCTGACATTTTCGCTTTCTTCCTCAACCTATGTGATCGTGAAAATCAATGACTGGAAGAAGAAGATGGTCATCGCAGCAGATCCCTTGGAGACGGATATTCCCCCGTCCACTGGTGCCGGGATCTATAATGTGACGGGGTCGCCATACAACGCGGATAACACGGGGGCACGGATGGCATCGGATGCGATTCAGCGGGCGATCGATGATGCTCATCAAGCGGGCGGCGGCGTTGTATTTGTTCCGGCCGGTGTCTATAAAAGCAGGAACCTGACGTTAAAAAGCAATGTGACCTTTTACCTGGCCGGAGGCGCCGTCATTGTCGGCACAGGCAAGGGGGAAGACTACGCGATTGATTTTCGCAAGGATTCACGAAATGCCGATGGAACGTATTTCATTCGTACTGCCATAAACTCCAGCAATATTACCATACGGGGACGGGGAACCATTGACGGCAAAGGCATCGCAATGCGGGAGCGCAAGATGCCGGCGCCGCATAAAAATGAAGGGTTTCTAAACAACCTGCTCGTGCCGATCGCAACCACAAATTTTACGTTTGACGGTTTAATCTTGCGGGATGCCGGTTTCTGGTCGTTTATGGTGGTTCGTTCCGATCATGTGACCATCAAAAACCTTAAGGGATTCCAGGATTTATACAAAATTGAAAATGACGTGATCGATATTAATGAAAGTCAGCACGTGCTTGTCAAGCATGCCATTGCCATATCGGATGACGACACGTACTCCACCAAAACCTGGCTGCAGACGGGGATGTCCAAAGGGTGGCCGGGTGCGCTTGAACATTTGGAGGATGTGGTCTTCGATGATGCTTTGGCCTGGACTAGATGCGCGGCATTCAAGATTGGCATGGGCGTAGCCCAGCCGCAGATCGGTGTCACGATCCGGAACTCGTATGTGTTTCAAAGCGCCCGGGCATTGCTCATTGATCATGGTTACCAATACAACACGCTTCCGGAGGAAGGTTACGCCCAAGATATTACCTTTGAAAATATCGATATCGAACGCGTTGGCATCAATCAATTCGGGAACTATTGGCTTGGGGTTTCCACCAGCACTTCCGGCGACGTAAGCAATGTGATCTTAAAGAACATCAATGTTCGCGAGACGGGATCGCAGAAATCCAGGCTTGCCGGAAATGCCACCAAAGGCGGCATGGTTAACGGCGTCACGTTCACAGATATTTATGTTGGAGGCAAGCTCGCAACAAGCCTGAACGATTTGAATGCCACCGCCAACAATAATGTAAACGGTATTATTTTTGCTAATTCCAATGCCAAGCCGCCATTGTTCAGCGACAATTTCGAAGACGGAAATACGGCGGGATGGACGTCTGTTACCGGCGGCTGGAATGTACCTGCAGACGGCACGAATAAAGTGCTGTCCAGCGGGGGCCAGACAACTACATCCCTGATTACCGCTAATAGCGGCGGTTTATGGACGGATTACACGTATGAAGCCAGAATGAAAATGCCCATCACCGATGCAAATGCAGGCATGGTCTTCAGGGTAAAGGATGCCAATAATTATTATATGTATCGCATCAATTCATCGAATCAGAAGTTGGAGTTGTACAAATCCGTGAACGGAAAACTGACGGCTGTAACCAGTACCCCGTTCACAGCCAAGGAGAAGCAGTGGTATACGGTTAAGGCGGTCATACAAGGGAACACGATTGCCTGTTATGTGGACGGAGAATTAAAGATGGAATGGACCAATCCCGTAACGGAATTGACAGCAGGAGGGATCGGATTCCGGACCACCTCGGCGGGCGTCCATTTTGACGATGTTTTAGTGCTGGCGCCTGCCCAGATTTAGTGTAGTGTCGTAAATGGATCATACGAAGGAGCTGCCCCTAAGGCCATAAAATGGCTGCTTGGGACAGCTTCGTTTTTTAATATATTGTCGAATAGGGGGCTGCAGTGAAATAATCAAAGGGATAGAGATTTATAACGGAAGGCGTGAAAAGCTTGGATTACCTCCACAGGCAATCGTTCCGCAGCAAACTCAAAGTCGCATTTCTGGCCGTCATCGTGCTCTCCGTGCTGATGACCGGCGGGCTGTCTTATTATATTTCGGCCGCCACCCTGGAAAAGAACGCGCTGAAGCTCACGCAGGACACGGTGGTCAGGTCCGCGCAGATCGTGGATGAGAAGCTGAACAAGCTGATGCTGATTATGATGACGTTCATGATCAGCCAGCCTTTTCACGACATGCTGAAGGATGCCGCCTCCGGGGACACCAGCAGGTATTACACGCATTTGAACGATCTTGACAACGTTTTCTCACAGGCGCGGATCGCCGAGCCGCTGATACAGTCCATCTACGTTTCAACGCCGATTGGCGAGTTCTATCCTTCGTCCATGAACCGCAACCGGCTCACCGCTTTTGCGGATACCTTTCTGTATGACCGCATCGAACAGGAGAAAAAGAACCTCTGGGTGGAGGGCCATGAGGATATGCTTTTCTCAGGCAGGGACCGCGTCATCTCGTTGATTCTGGAGCCAATCTTTGACATTCCGGTCAGCGATGTCTATATTGTCGTGAATATCCGCGAGGACGGCTTCCGCAAGCTGGTGCAGGGAGACACCGGGACAGGGGCGTCCAGCTTTTTGTTGAACGCTAAAGGCGAGACAGTCTACCCCGTGAAGGAGACGCTGGTCCGGCAGGCGGTGGACTCGGGGAATCTGCGGGAGTTGATGAACCGCCCGGAAGGCAGTCAATCCTTTGAACTGGACGGCAAAGCTTATTTACTCAATTATGCCCGGCTCGGTATTGCGGATTGGACAATGACCACCATCCAGTCTCAGGCCGGCGTGCTGAAGGACATGGTATATGTGAAATGGCTGATCGCCGGGGTTGCTCTGGCGGCTTTTATCGTAACAACGCTGATTTCCGGCGCGTTTACGCGCTATCTGCTAAAGCCGCTGCAAGGACTGCTGAAGGTGATGAAGCGGGTGGAGAACAATGATTTGTCCGCTCGTTTTGCGAGCGGCAGCGGAGATGAGCTGGCCCAGGTGGGCTTCCGGTTCAACCGGATGCTGGAGCAGATTGTGGTGTTGATTGAAGAGGTCACGGAGGCACAGACGCATAAGCGGTCTGCGGAGATCAAGGCGCTGTCGGCGCAGATGGATCCGCATTTTCTGTACAACACTCTGAACACCATCTACTGGAAGCTGAATTTGAAGCAGGTCGGGCCTTCGCAAAAAATGGTCATGTCGCTCTCCCGGCTGTTCCAGCTCGGGCTGAACAATGGCCAGGAAATTACGACATTGTCAAAAGAGCTGGAGCATGTGCGCCAGTATCTGGAGCTGCAGTCAAGCTGCTATGAAGGGTTGTTCTCCTATGAGATTCATGTCCGCGAGCCGGAGCTGTCCGCGCTTTCGATTCCGCGTATCATTTTGCAGCCGCTGGTGGAGAACAGCATTCTGCATGGTTTTCGCGACCTGGAGAACGGCGGCCGGATCGAGATTGAAATTGCCGGAGACGGGGACAGGGACGGGGAACGCTGGACGCTTGCCGTACGCGATAACGGCAGCGGCATGAACGAAGGCCAAGTGCGCGCACTCTTTTGGCGGGAATCGGATAAGGGGTACGCCGTATCCAATCTGATCCGGAGGCTTCAGCTCTATTACGGGGAAGGTGCGGAATTTCATGTGGACAGTGCGCCGGAACGCGGAACGGAAATACGGATTTCTTTACCTAGGAAGGGGGAGCATGCGGATGAGCAATCCTGAGGCGGTCAGTCTCTGCATTATCGACGATATTAAAAGCGTGGTGGACGGGCTGACCGCGATGAACTGGGAAGAACAGGGGATTCGGGTTGCGGGCGTATCGAGCAATGGGGAAGAGGGGCTTAAGCTGATTGGCGGGGTGCGGCCGGATCTGGTCATTACCGATATACGGATGCCGAGAATGGACGGGCTGAGCCTACTGCGCGCGGTTCTGGAAGAGAACCGCAGTTGCAAGGTCATTCTGATCAGCGGCTATGCCGACTTTGAATATGCGCAGAAGGCGGTGCAGCTGGGTGCGTTTGATTTTGTGGTGAAGCCTTTTTCAGAGGAAGAGATCATGTCGACGGCGCTGCGGGCCAAGGCGGAGATTATGGAAGAGAGGTCCAAGCGCTTAAGTCTGAGGGAAATGGAAAATAAGCTCCGCGAGAGTATGCCGGTGCTGCGGCAGGAATACTTTGCGCTGCTCGTGAGCCACCGTACCTCATGGGAAGATGCTTCGAGGCGGTGGGATTTTCTGAATATTGAGTTGGAGCCTCAGGGCTTCGTGGTGATGCTGATTGAAATCGACCGTTTCCAGGAGCAGGTTGCCGAGCTGTCCATCCGGGAGATGGAGCTGATCCGTTTCTCACTGCTGAATATCATGCAGGAGACACTGGCCGATCATGCGCGTTGCGTTGTTTTCCGAGCCCGTCATGACCGGTACCTGGCCGTACTGAATGATACAAGTGTGTCCCGTCCGTTCAGTCCGATCGAAATTGCCGAGCAGTGCTGCCGGAATATTGAGCGGTATACCAAGTTTACGATTTCGATCGGGGTCGGCGGCAGAGTGGAAGAGATCAGCGAGCTGCCGGATTCCTACCGTCAGGCGCATCGGGCGCTCTCCCTTCACCTGTTCACCGAAGGCAATGCGGCCATTATGTACGACGATATTCACCAGAGCGGAAGCCAGGAGCCGCTGGCGCTGGAATACAAGGATGAGCTGCTGCTGGCCCTTCGCTCCGGGAATGTCAGCCGAACGGGCGCCATTCTGTCGGCGATTTCGGAAACGCTGCAGAGCTTGATCTCCCGGCAAAATCCGGATTACCTCCTCAGTCTGTACGATGAGCTGGCCGCTTCAGCCATTCGCACCTTTTACGAGATCGTTCCGTATCCGGATATTCAGCCGCTGATCCAGCGATTCCGGGCGGCGCAAGGGTCAGCGGGGCTGTCGCTTTCGTCCCTGCAGCGTCAATTGCTGGCCTTGTGCACGGAGGGAGCCGGACTGGTGCGCCAGAACAGCTTATCCGAAGGGCAGAGGGTGATTTATGAAGCCACCCACTATATCAAAGGCCGCTTGTCCGAGGATATCACCGTCGGCGAATGCGCTGCCCATGTTCATCTCAGCGCCAGCTACTTTTCCAGCCTGTTCAAGAAGGTGACCGGGATGACGGTCACCCAGTATACGACCTCGGAACGCATCCAGAAAGCGAAGCTGCTGTTGGTGGAGGGGGCGCAGGTGCAGGAGGTGGCTTCGGCTGTAGGTTATGAGGAGCGCCGATATTTCAGCGAGATGTTCAAGAAGATCACCGGCCAGACGCCGTCGGAGTTCAGGGCGGGTTATCACCCGGACCATCCGGAGGCGTGAGCGTGTGCTGCGGGAGACCGTAGAATTTTGTCCCTGGAGAGTGAGTCTGCCGCACTCCTTTTCCGCGGACGAGGACCTATAATAAAAGGCGAGCTCACAATACAAATGCTAATCAAAGGGGTAGAATGTATGCGGAAAAAATGGTTAGGTCTCGGCTTGAGTCTTATCCTGGCCGCCGGAATTGCAGGCTGCGGCGGGAACGGCAATGGCGGTGCGGCGAATGGAAAATCTGACGGCAGCACAGGGGCTCCCTCAGCCGAGACGGGCGCACCCATACAGTTGAAATACTGGACTGACGACCGTCACGACCAGGAGTATATCAAGGAATTGATCAACAAGTTTAATGAGACAAACGGCGACAATATTCAGGTGGAATTGACGGTGATGTCCGAGAACTACACGCAAAGCGTCGACATTGCTTTTTCCAGCAACCAGGCGCCGGATGTGCTGCGTCTCAAGAGCGCCAATACGTCCGAGTTCGTCAAAAAAGGGTATCTGGCGCCGCTTGACGATTATCTTACCGATGACATGAAAACGAAATTCGGCAGCCTGTTGATCGACAATGTCAACCGTTTTGACGGCAAGGTGTACTCGCTGGCTAACACCGGCCTCACCATGCGTCTGGTTTACAACAAGGATCTGTTTGCCAAAGCAGGCATCGAGAAACCACCGGTATCACTGCAGGAAATGGTGGACGATGCCAAGAAAATCACCGAATTCGGCAAGTCCGAAGGCATCTACGGCTTCGCGCTGAACTTCAAAAATCCCAAGCAGGCATTTGACCGTTCCATCCGGGAGATTCTCTCCTTAAGCGGCTATCAGGGACTGGGCTTTGATCCGAAAACAGGCCAATTCGATTTCGCGCCTTACGCGCAGGTCATCGAATATTTTAAGCAGATGTATAAAGACGGAAGCATTCTGCCCGGCGCAGAATCGTTGGATATCGACCCGCTGCGCGCCCAATTCGCGGCAGGCAAAATCGGCATGTATCTTTCCTTCTCGACGGAGCCGGGCGTGTACAAGGATCAGTTCCCGACGGAAATCAACTGGGCGGGCGCCCTGGCCCCAACGCTGGACGGACAGATCAAGGGAACTTCCGAAATCGTGTCCGCCGGAACCTGGCTCGGCATCAGCGCCAGATCGGCCCATCAGGACGCAGCCTGGAAATTCGTGCAGTATATGTACGGCGACGAGGTTTTGAAGACCTATCATGAAAAAGGCTTCGGGATTGCCATTGTGCCAAGTATTGTGGAACAGGCCAAAAACCCGGAGATCGGCGGGATGGAAGGCTTCCTGGTCGGAGAACACGACTCGCTCTGGCCCGCTGCGCCAAACGTTACTCCGGAAGGTTCCACCTATGCGGATGCTTTCTTCAAATACATCCTCTACGGGGGAGATTTGAAAGCGGTCACAGCGGATTTGAACGCAAGATACAACGCCGCCTTGTCCAAAGCCGTGGAGAAAGGCGAGATTAACGTAACGCCGGATCCTGCTTTTGATCCAAGCAAACCGCAGGGAGAATAACGGGAAGGATGGGGTGCCGCGCACTTCTTGGCGGATGCCCCCTTTCTTTGCCCGAAGGAGGAACGAATCATGAGTTTGAAATGGAAACGGCTGGGGGAGAATGCTCTGTTTCTGGTCCCGAGCAGCATTCTGACGGCTGCCCTTGGCATCTATCCCCTGCTCTGGATGCTGCGCTATATGTTCTATGATTATGCCGGTTACGGCGATGCGCTGTTCATTGGCCTGGACAATTTCCGCCGGTTGCTGCGCGACGGGCTGTTCTGGGAATCGGTCGGCAATACCTTTATCTTTGCCGGAGGCAAGCTGCTGCTGACGCTGCCGTTGTCCCTGCTGCTGGCGGTCATCCTGAACGGCAAGCTGCGGGGCGGAAATCTGCTGCGGGGCATTTATTTTATGCCGACGGTGATCAGTACCGCAGTCATATCCGTTGTTTTTTATAATATCTTCAATTCCTATAACGGGATGGTTAACACCGTTCTGATGAAGCTGCACCTGGTCTCGCAGCCGATCGACTGGCTCGGACCGAAGCATGCGATGCTCACGGTCATTCTTGTGGCGGTATGGGGCGCGGTCGGCAATTATATGCTGCTGTTCCTGGCCGGGCTGCAGAGTATTCCGCAGGATTTGTACGAGAGTGCGGCCATTGACGGCGCGAATGCCGGAAGACGGTTCTGGAGCATCACGCTTCCGATGCTGGCCCCGGTTGCCCAGATGGTCATCATGCTGGCGATTATCGCATCCCTGAAAGGCTACGAGAGCATTATGGTCATCACGGAAGGCGGACCGATCGGCAAAACCGAGGTCATGTATCTCTATCTGTACAAACTGCTGTTCCCGGTATCTACGGGTTCGCCCGTAACGCAGCAGCTTGGATACGGCAGTGCCGTAGGCTTCGCAAGCGCTGTTATCGTCGGAGCGATCACCGGCTTGTATTTCTTCTTGAGCCGTAAAATGAGCAAGGTGTATTAGCGTACAGGAGGTTCAACAAATGAACGAACAGGTGTTATCCCCACAGCCGGACGGGCGCGGAAAAAGTGCAGCCCGCCCGATTTCCGGCCATGCAGGCCGAATTGTGGCCCGCACGGTCATGTGGCTGTTTTTATTGATAACGGCGATGCTGACTTTGTTTCCCTTGCTTATGACATTATCCGGTTCTCTCAAGACCGGTGCCGAAATGATGACCGGCGGCAGCCTGCTGCCAGCCAAGCTGCAATTCGCCAACTATGCGGAAGCCTGGAAACAGGCTAATTTCGCCCGCTATACCTGGAACAGCGCTTTTGTCAGCATTATGGTTACAGTTGGCACCCTGCTGGTCGCTTCCATGGCGGCTTATGTGGTGGACCGGCGCGATTTTCCCGGCAAATCCCTTTATGTAACGGTGCAGGCATCGATGATGTTTATATCCGTTGGCGCCATTGTGCTGCGCCCGCAGTTTGATCTGATGGTGGCCCTGCACCTGAATACCACGCTGTGGGGAGTCATCCTCATACTGATCAGCGCTCATTCCAGCACGTTTTTTATGCTGCAGGGCTTCTTCAAAGCGATTCCCCGCGAGCTTGACGAAGCGGCAATGGTGGATGGCTCCGGGTTCATCCGCACCTTCTTCCGGATTATCCTGCCGCTCTTGACCTCGGGGCTGGGCGTGGCCGGGCTGTTCGCCTTCCGCCATGCGTGGAACGAATACATTCTGCCGCTGGTGTTCACGATGACCAATCCGCAGCTGCAGACGCTCACCGTCGGGCTGGCGAATCTCCGCTACGGCTCTTCCGCGGCGATGCAGATCCATCTGATGATGGCGGGAGCCTGTTTGTCGATCCTGCCGATGCTGCTCGCTTATATTCTGGCAAACAAGACGTTTATCCAGGTGACGGCAGGTTCGGTCAAAGGTTAAATTCATTTCCGTATAAAAGGAGCATTATGCATATGAGTGATTTTACAGTAGGACGTTTGGTTTCCAGCCCGGTCATCGCCCGGCATGCAGGAAATCCGATTCTATCGCCTGGCGATGTGCCTTACGGTCCGGCGATGGTCTTTAATGCCGGAGTCGCCAAATTCAAAGGCAAATATGTGATGGTCTTCCGCAATGACTACGGCGATGAACATAAAGGGATTGTTGCCCCTCACCATACAACTAATCTTGGCCTGGCCTTCAGCGCTGACGGCATCAAGTGGGAGGTGCAGCCTAAGCCGTGCTGGTCCTGGCATGATGAAGAAGTTATCCGCGTGTATGATCCGCGTCTGACGGTGGTCGGCGAACAATGCTATATGTGCTTTGCGGTCGATACCAAGCATGGGCTGCGCGGCGGCATCGCCGTAACCGAGGATTTCAGCTCCTTCGAGGTACTTAGCCTGTCGCTGCCGGACAACCGCAACATGGTATTGTTCCCGGAGCGGATCGCGGGCAAGTATGTGCGGCTGGAGCGGCCGATGCCCGTATACAGCCGGGGCGGCACAGACCGCTTTGACATGTGGATGAGCGACTCGCCTGACCTGAAATATTGGGGCAACTCTAAGCTGCTGCTGGCGGTTGAAGATGTAGCCTATGCCAATGACAAGGTAGGCCCGGGCGCTCCGCCTGTCAAAACGGACAAGGGCTGGCTGACCTTGTTCCATGCCGTGGACATCGACCGCAGCCGGGGCAAAAATGGCTGGGAGGATAGCTGGAAGAAACGCTATACCGCCGGCATTATGCTGCTGGATCTTGCCGATCCTAGCCGGATCATCGGCAGGGCGGAGGCGCCGCTGCTTGCACCGGAAGCCGCTTATGAGACCGATGGGGGCTTCCGCAATGATGTTATTTTTCCCGGGGGCATGATTTTGGAAGATTCCGGGGAAGTCAAAATCTATTACGGCGCCGCCGATACGGTAGAATGTCTGGCTACCGCGCATGTGGATGATCTGCTGCGTCTTTGTCTTGAAGGTACGGTCAAATAAGCAATTATGAAACATTAAACCGGCTCAAAAACGAAATCGCAGCTTGACCGGGGCTGGGCAAACGATCCGGAGTACGTGGGGCTTACCTACGGACCGAGATGACCTTATTTCGACGAAATCACGCGTTTTGGGAGGGTGAACGGACTCTATGGACCTTATTTGGCCTTTTGAAGCATATTCTGGCACTAGCGTTGCATTAACTTTTGCTCAAGATTTCCCGGAAAAGCTACCCGGAAATCTAACGGTTGTAGCAGTGGCTATTTTACGAAAAAAGACCTTTTCTAAATTGTAACGGTTGTGAGCGCCGTTATTTGCCTGAATCTGAGCAAAATAGCCGGATTTCAGTGAAATAAGCGCCATGGCAACCGTTACAATTTGAAATCAACGTTCATGGAACAAATAGCGCTTGTGGCAACCGTTAGAGTATTTGTATGGCTAGTATTTTGAGGCCAATAAGGTCTACTCGGTCCCTTAGCGGGTCCAGGATGACGCCCCCGTTCTCATCACAGCCTGTCAAGCACCGATTTTTAGGTTGAGCCATTAAACCTATACAGAATTGGAGGACATTATATGAATTACGGACATATTACGCTGCCTTCCGCCAGCATTCCGGTTGCCCGCAACGTGGATGTGCTGGTCATCGGCGGCGGAGCTTCCGGCATCGCCGCAGCCATTGCCGCTGCGAAAGGGGGAGCGCAAACGATGCTGGTGGAGCAGCGAGGGTTCCTTGGCGGCATGGGCACGGTTGCGCTCGTTCCGGCCTTCTGTCCCTTTACGGATAAGCGGAAGCCGATTATCCGCGGCCTTGGCCTGCAGCTGATGGAACGGATGAAGCAGGCATGTGATCCTGAGTACCGCGAGGAATATCAAGGGCTGCTGGATTGGGTGCCGATCGATCCCGAGGTGCTGAAACGAGTCTATGACGATGCCATTCTGGAAAGCGGCGTGACGCCGCTGTATCACACCTTTGTTTACGATGTCATACTGTCCGAGGACCGCCGGACGGCCCAAGGTGTCGTTGTCGTCAACAAAACGGGACGTTCTTTCATCCCCTGCCGGTATATCATCGATTGCTCTGGAGATGGGGATATTGCCGCTCTGGCGGGAGTTCCTTTTCAGAAGGGCGGGGAAGCGGGCGAACTTCAGCCCGGCAGCATGTGCTATCTGCTTGCGAATGTGGACCGTCCGAAGTTCAGACGGTTCCTGGAGGAGAGCGGGGATACGGGCCAACTGCACAAGACGGTGGAGCTGGCGATTGCCGAAGGAGCGCTGCCGGAGGGCCGCAAGTCGATCTCCGGCCTTGCTTGGATCAGCGACTACCTGGTGGGCGTCAACTTTGGCCATGTATTCGGTGTCGACGGCACCCTTGCCGAGGATTTGACGCGGGGGGCGATTGAAGGACGCCGCACGGCGGAACGCCAGCTGCAGTTCTTCCGCCAATATGTGCCGGGCTTTGAGCATGCCCATATGGTGGCGAGCGGAGAGCAGCTCGGCATCCGGGAGACCCGGCGCATCGAAGGGGACTACATCTTGACGGTCGATGATTTCCTTGCTGCGCGCTCCTTTCCGGATGACATTGCCCGCAACGCCTACTACATCGACATCCATCTCGCCAGCAGCAAAAGCGAGATGACCTTCAACCACTTGCCGCCGGGAGTTTCCCACGGCGTACCGTACCGGATCCTGCTGCCGGTCGGCATCGACAACCTCTGGATCGCCGGACGCTCCGTATCCTCGGATCGTGCGGTCCAAGGCTCCCTGCGGGTGATGCCGAACTGCTTCTCCATGGGTCAGGCCGCGGGGACGGCGGCTGCATTGGCACTGCAAGGCGGCACCAGCTCGCGCGGCATTTCCGTAGCCGAGCTTCAACAGCGGCTGCTGGAGCAGGATGTATGGCTGGGAGAAGATTTCATACCGGCTGAGGAGGCCGTGGGCAAGAAGGAAGGGAATGCGCCGTGAAGCAGCTTCCCTTAACGGATGAGTGGTTTCACGGCGCCGTTTCGCTGGAGCACCGGGAGGATGGAATCAAGCCATGGCGTATTCCTTACCTGGATTACGACCTGTATCCGCCCGAGGGAATCGAGGGCAAAGCCGAGATTTGCGCCGGAGTCCGCCTGCGGCTGCACACAGACTCCGCTGAGGTGGCGGTATCGTTCACACCGCTTGCGGATGCCGCCGCCATGGACTGCCTGGTTGGGGGAGAATTATTCCGGACGCTCAGCCTGCCCGCCGGAGCAACAGAAGCCTTGTTCAGCGGACTGGGGGGCGGAATCAAGGATCTAGAGATTTGGCTCCCGCAAAATATAGGAATGACTGTCACCGGCCTGCGGATCGGCGCCCAAGCTGCCGGAGTCCAGCTGCCGGACACCCGGCCCCGCTGGATTACTTACGGCAGCTCCATTACCCAGTGCGTCGCGGCTTCCAGACCTTCGCGCACCTGGCCCGCCATTGCCGCCGCGAACTGCGGCTTCAACCTGACCAATCTGGGCTTCTCCGGCAACTGCCACATGGAGCCGATGATCGGGCGGCTGATCCGCGACCTGCCGGCCGATTTCATCTCCATATGTGCGGGCGTGAACATCTATGGCGCAGGCACCTTAAGCCCGCGTATGTTCAAGCCGCTGCTAATTGGACTGCTGGAGACGATACGCGATAAGCACAGGGAGACCCCGCTCCTTGTCATTTCTCCAATTTATGGCACCGTCCGCGAAACGGAGGCGAATCGTCTGGGCTTCACGCTGCCCATGATGCGTGAAGCCATCCGCGAGACCGTGGAACTGCTCAGGGAACGGGGCGATCGTAAAGTTTACTACCAGGATGGCCTGAACTGGCTCGGCCCGGAGGATGAAGCCTTGCTGACAGACGGCCTGCACCCTGGAGCCGAGGGGTATGAGTTGCTAGGCCGGCGCTTTTGCGACCTTCATGAATTTGCGTTACGGGGTGTATATAGATTTGCGGATTGATATAATGTCTACCTATCGTGGTATTATAAAACAATATAAAACTTCTGATGGGTCGTGTATATGAATATGAAAGATCCCTTTACGCTGATGAACTTTAATGTTGAAGAAGCAAGTATATACGAGTTACAAAACGCGATGGAACAAGGTAGATTTACTTCAAAAGAATTGGTGTTTTGCTATTTATCACGTATCGCAAAATATGATCAGGATGGTCCTCACATAAATTCC
This sequence comes from Paenibacillus macerans, assembly GCF_023715465.1. Classification (GTDB taxonomy): domain Bacteria; phylum Bacillota; class Bacilli; order Paenibacillales; family Paenibacillaceae; genus Fontibacillus; species Fontibacillus macerans_A. Next base: position 36,512 of record NZ_JAMBOE010000002.1, on the reverse strand, counting down.
ATCATGGAAATTAACCCCGATGCCATTTACATCGCAGAAGCACTCGATTTAGAACGTCAGCGCAAGGGGAGTAGAGGACCTCTTCATGGCATTCCGATTCTCGTGAAGGATAATATCGAAACCGGAGACAAGATGCGTACTAGTGCGGGAGCTTTAGCGCTGGCGCAACATGTAAGTACGAAAGATGCTTTCCTGGTTCGCCGATTAAGAGAATCCGGGGCCATTATATTGGGGAAGACGAATATGACGGAATGGGCCAACGGTGTTTCCTCGACGATGTGGGCGGGTTATAGTTCAAAGGGGGGACAGGTCGCGCACCCGTATGGTGAATTTTTCGTAGGCGGATCCAGTAGTGGATCGGCAGCTGCAGTGGCCATGAGCTTTGCGGCGGCGGCGGTAGGCACAGAAACCTCCGCTTCAATTCTAAGTCCGGCCATACAAATGTCTATCGTAGGCATTAAACCGACCGTCGGCTTAATCAGCCGCTCAGGAATGATTCCTTTTTCCTATTCACAAGATACAGCAGGGCCGATGGCAAGGACGGTTTCAGATGCGGCAGTTCTGCTTAGCGCATTGGTTGGGAGGGATGAGCACGACCCAGCAACCTGGCGTAATGACCATGTTATACAAGATTACACTGCATTCTTGGACAAGGATGGACTACAGGGAGCGAGAATTGGGGTCTTTAGTGAAGTACCCTATTACGTAAGTGAATCTGGTGAATATAATAAGGAGCTGTTTCATCAAGCCGTCTCCGAACTGATAAAAGCAGGAGCCAAAGTGGTAGAAAATATCGAGATTCCTTCGTTCCATGGGCCATGGCAGTGGAACAAGTTGAATTTAGAATTCAATCATGGGGTGGAAAATTATTTGCAGCGCCTCCCGGCACACATGCCGTTTCATTCATTGTCCGAACTTATCGATTGGAATGAAAAGCATGTTGATGAAGCCCTGAAATACGGCCAAGATATGTTAAAATTCCGCGAGGGGTTAACCGATCCCTTGAAAAATAAGGACTATATCTTGGAATCCATTATGGATTTGTATCTAGCCCAGAACGAAGGAATTGATTATGCGATAAATCGTTATCAGTTAGATGCGATAATGTTTCCTGCTTATATTGGAGCGGATATATGTGCCAGAGCTGGTTATCCATCGATTGCTATCCCCGCGGGGTATGGAGCGAACGGCAGACCATTTGGCGTTACTTTTGCCGGAAAAGCATTTACCGAACCTGCCTTAATTCGCATAGCTTATTCTTTTGAACAAACAACGAAACATCGCAAAAAGCCTGTATTTAACTAACTTTGCTGATACCGCGACGTTCAGCGCATAAAAATGATGAATGCTCCATTTAATAAAGTGGAGCATTTTTAAATAATTTGTCGCACTCTCCCGAAAGGGAGGGGGCGATTTTGTCGTTTATAGGAATTTGTTGAGGATTGATTTAGCTTGTTCAAAAAATGATCAATAATTGCCCCTAATTATATACGAAAACACTTAGAATAATTGACTAATGGTAAATAATTCCGTATCCTTGTGATAAGGAATTAAATGGGATTGGAGGTAAATTTATTGAATCAACTGCGCCTGGACGATTTGAAAATTGATTCTTTAGTTGATCTGCTAAAGGCTACATATACCCTTGAAGATTGGGACAAAATGATCGCAATAGCTGACAAGCTTCACTTGGCCGCCCTAGAGCTTGAAGGCGAAGGATCAACTAAAAGCAAGGCTTGTGAGAGACATCCAATTTACTACTTTGGCTACAGCAAATTAATGAAAGGATTAGCTCTTCAAAATAAGGGACAATACAGCGAATCAAAGGCCCTTGTAGAAGAGTATAGTGATCTTTCTTGGCTAGATGACGGGAGCAAAAAAGCAAAAGAAGAAGTCGAGTTCTTTAAAATGTTCGCCAAAGCTAATATGTATGCTACAAACTTACTTGAAGGCAATTTAGAATATCTTGAACCATATGTCCAATTTTTAAGGGAATCAAGAATTGATGAGTTGATGCCGGGATTATTGAACATTATTGAAGCAGCAATAGAACATAGCTTTGATGTTGAAGAGATACTAGAATCTTTTGAAAACGATATAAATAAGGCAATCGAATATTACAAACAACGGCGAGCATTGTACCTGATGAAAGTATTCTATAGATTGTCGCTGTATTACTTTGTTCGTCAGCAGTATAGTGCTGCAATAGATAAAACATTACAAGGTTTGGAATTATCTAACATACTTAAAGATACATTCGCATTTAAAAAGTTTTCTTCATTGTTCGAATCATTTAGGAAACATGCTGACGAAGATCAACAGAAGCGGTACACTCTTTTTATGAGTAATACTCTTAAGGAGGAATTAAGCAATGAAAAAAGCATTTTTTTCGATGGCGATCGCATTGGGGTTAATTAGCGTGATTGTAGTACCCGTAGTACCAAGTACACCTGGCGTAATAACTGTAAATCATGGGGCGGAACATTAAGACGTTTGAATATCAGATTGAATTTTTGCTGAAATAATGTCAGCATTTAAGTTGAAAAAATCACCCTCTAGGGCCAAATAGAGGGTGATTTTTTTTATATATGAGAAGGTTAATAAGCTTACATCGATTGGTCTCGTTGAACAAGATCCATCCAGCCTACCAGGTCGTGGACGGCGATACCGCCGAATGAGGTTTGCGTTTCGCCCAATTGCTCCAACTGGACGAGCTGCTCATTCAGAACTTGGCTGCCTTCTTCGTAAAAAGTGATGAAGTTTCCTTCGGTGGAGGGCTTGGTTTCTACACCGGTATAGATTTTCTTGTTCATGCTTTCGCCTTCGGCAAACTCGGTTTTGGCCGTATTGTAAATGGCCTGGGCGCTATCGCGGTAAGACATCAGGGTTACGGATTCGAAGCGCGAGATCATCCAGGAGCTCAAAGTTTGCTCGCTGTCCGGTACTTTATAATTATCGAGCCAGAAGGGAAGAGCCGCCGACAGCGGAAGTTCCAAGTCAGCCGCCTGCCGGGCCAACTCATCGACATTGCCCTGCCACTCAGTCACGAGGGTGTCGTAGTCCGTTTTCCAAATCGGAAGCAAATACGGCTCAATGTCAACATGAATTCCCTTTAGCTTCTCTTCCGGCGCGGCATGCTGCTGGTAATCGTTAATCCATTTCATAAAAGCGTCCAATTTCGGACGGCTTGTGGCGAGGGCCCAGTCCGGGGCTCCGTTTAGAGCATGAACCTCGATACCCATTTCCGAGGCCTGGCGAATAAAGCTGCGATAGGAATCAAGATCCACTTTGGTACTAATTTGCAAGTATATAATTCCGACACCTTGGGACTTGGTAAAGTTCAACAGCTCGGAGGACGATGTTTGGATAAGAGCGGTGTGCCATAACCAAGTCGTTCTGGCTTTGGAGACGGGTTCATCTGCAGCGCTGGAGGCCTTGGAGGCCGGATTGCCCAAAAGCGCCAATATCAAAACAAAGACAAGAAGCATTGCGGATTTGCGGGGGTAAGCGATAGTTTTCACGAAGATGTACACTCCTTTAAGATAATAAAAATGTGTGATTACGGTTAGGAATAGCGGACGACACGATTAAGGATCATATGAAACTCTAGGCCTTACCTCCCGCATAGTGATATGCCCGATATTTAGGCCGTAAATCCCTATTAACAAATTTGATTTGCGACTTAAGGATGGGGTATGATCATATTTTCGTCGGATTCGTCCAATTTCTTCATAGGTCTAAGGGATCATTTTTGCCATATTATTAGCAATATTAACAGTGGAATCCAGTTTAAGCTCGATAAATCGGGGCATATGCGCCAATGGTCCGATTCTCTAAAATAATTCAAGAAAGCGATTTCAAGTTTTTGACGATAAAATGCAGATCATGACTTTTCCTAAATTTCAGGATGAAGAAACAGGGAGAAAATTATGAGATATAGGCAAGAAACTTGCAGATATTTCATAAAAGTGCATTTAAGTTGCATCGGTCTATTCCATCTAAATGTCAAACATCGCAGATTAGAAATTAGCAATCCATGAGAAACCGGGCTGCTTTAGGATGATAAAATGTAGACATAAGGAGGCTGCATATGGGACGTGTAATCCTGATGATGAATGTGACACTGGACGGTTGCTGTGACCACACGCAGGTGATTGCGGACGAGGAGCTCCACCAGTATACGGTGGACCTGATGAACCAGTCAGATGGTCTGCTTTTTGGACGTAAAATCTACCAGCTGATGGAAAGTGCTTGGCCAGCCATTGCCAGCAGCGGCGACGGACCTCAATTCTTGGTCGACTTCGCACGCAAGCTCGATCGGAAACCCAAGTACGTCTTCTCGCGGACGCTGAATAACGTGTCGTGGCAGAACTCTTTCTTGTTGAAGGGGCCTGTTTCCGAGGAGGTGCCACAACTTACAGCAGAAGGGAAGAACCTAGTCGTTAACGGCGGTCCCGGTCTCGGTTCCACCCTTGCACAACTAGGCTTGGTGGATGAGTATCACTTCCTGGTACAGCCAATCGTTGCCGGACGTGGCCCCCAATTATTGGGGGGAGTTCATGATCGACTGAATCTGAAGCTGACCGAGACCAAACCCTTCGGCTCCGGTGTCGTGGTGCTCCGCTACACGCCCGTTCGTTAACTGCTTGGCTAATCACTGCGGCTTGGCACTGCCAGACAAATGTTGGAAACTGAAAATTGGAGGGCGTTATTGAATGGCTAAACTGATCTACCCTATTAACGTATCTTTGGACGGTTACATAGAGGACGAGCGCGGCAATATCGAGTGGTCGATCTCCGATGACGAGGTGTTTGCGTTCTGGACTGACTTCCAGCGTCCGATTGGCACCTACCTATACGGGCTTCGAATGTACGAGTCGATGGTGTACTGGGAGACGGCGAGCGCCAAAAAAGGCGATCAACCGGAGGTAATGCGGGAATTCGCGCAGATCTGGCGAGCTGCTGAGAAGATCGTGTATTCCCGGACGCTTCAGGCGGTTTCAAGCGGCAGGACTAGGATCGAGCGCGAATTCGATCCTGATGCGATTCGGAGGCTGAAAGAGTCTTCAGAAGCCGACATTACGATTGGCGGCCCCGAGCTTGCTGGGCAGGCGATGAGCGCGGGACTGATCGACGAGTGTCATCTGCTTGTTAATCCGATCGTCTTTGGGTGGAGGTAAGCGAGCATTGCCGGACAACCTCCGCATGCGGCTCGAGCTGCTCGGTGAGTTCCGCTTCCGAAGCGGCGTTGTTCATCTTCACTACCGCGTGATCGTCTGACCGCGACGCTAGAGTGAAATTCAGGAGATACGCTTTCGAGCTTACTAAAAACTAGCTCGCCAGGCGTCTAAGGAGATTGCCCAACGAGGTTTATCTAGCCATGTGTAGATTGACACAAAAGTACCTTTTTAAGAAATCCTTATATTACAAGGATTCTTTTTGTTTATGAGGGAGAATTGTGTCATTTTTTTATGACACAATTCTCCCCTTTTGTTTGGAGATTGACACGAGTGTTATTTCGGTAACACAGCCTTCATCGGATAGAACTCGGCAGTCATCAATCCTGCAATTAAGGCGGGGTCTTCTGTGATGAGTCGTGAGACTTGCTCTGCGTTCTCAACTTCAACGATTGCAAGCCCATGCGGAGATTCCGGATTTAATACTGGTCCGAAAACTAAAGCAATTCCCTGATTCTGCAAGTCCGTCCAATAGGCGATATGTTGGTGCATAATGTTGCGTTCTTCTTCGGTCATATCGGTCATATCCTGAGAAAAAGCCGTTCTCGGGGGTGTAGACCATAACATGAAGTGCATTTTTCCTGGATTGTTGCTTACTGTATTATCAGACATTACAAAAAAACCTCCATTGCCTTAAATTTTTATTTCATAGTCATGACGCTCAATGTCAATTATTCTTGAAGTAGTGACCCTGTTCGAGATCCGGGATCAGTGCGGGGTGCACTGGCCGCCATCCCAAGCGTTCCTGGGTCAGGGCGCTCGACATCGGGTTGTCGGCTGACGCGAATGCGCCGAGCCAGCCGAAGTGGACTTCTGCCTCTTCGCGGGAAATGCTGACGACCGGCAGGTTCAGGTGGCGACCGATGACGCCGGCGATGTCGCGGAATGGCACACTCTCATCGCCGACACCGTGCAGCCGTGAGCCCGCCGGGGCGGCTTCCACCGCCAGCCGGAACAGGTGCGCCGCATCGAGGCGATGCACAGCCGACCAGCGGTTGGACCCGTCGCCGATGTAGGCAGAAACGCCCTTGTCGCGAGCAATGCCGATCAGCACCGGGACGAAGCCCTGATCGCCAGGACCGTGCACGGACGGTGCGAGACGAACGACCGAAGATCGCACCCCACGCTCAATCAGCGCGAGCGCCGCCTTCTCGGAGTGCCGCGGTGTAGTCGGGATCGGCGCGTCTTCTTCTGTCCCGAGACGCCCCGGCGTGAGCATTGTCCCTCCCGAGGTGACCACGAATGGTTTGTCGGAGCCCTGGAGCGCTGCTCCGATCGCCTCGATTGCCTGCCTATCGGTCTCGGCTGCTTTCGCAAAGTCCGAGAAGTCGTGAATGAAGGCAAGATGGATGACGCCGTCCGCAGCGGCGGCACCATCGTGCAGGCTATCGAGGTCATCTAGGGCACCTCGATGTACGTCTGCCCCAGCGGATTTCAATGCTGCGGCTGCCTTGTCCGAGCGGGCAAGCCCGACGACCTGATGCCCTGCCTCGATGAGCTCGCGAACTACAGCAGATCCGATGAATCCGGTTGCTCCGGTGACAAAAATACGCATAATGAACTCCTCCTGAAATGAAAATTATAACTTACATGTGCAATGATAAAGTATAGAGTGCACCCGATAGCAATATAGTTCGAACCAATGCTATAATAAAAATATGGAAAACAAATTTTCGAGCAAACAAGTTTCTGAAGAGACGGGATTAAGCATCCATACATTGCGATACTATGAGCAAATCGGGTTAATTGACGGTATAGTACGGGACGAAAATGGATATCGTCAGTATTCAAAGGCCGATATCGTATGGTTTCAAGTTTTAAGTTACTTACGAGCGATGGGGATGCCCATTCGGGAGATGCAGCACTTTACCGCCTTGCGCAGTAGTGAAGTCTCTACAATAACAGCACGACGAGAATTCATGGAAACTTATCGCAGGAAAGTTATCGATCAAATGAAGGAACTTGAAAAGACGCTGGAGAAAATCGATCAAAAAATCAATTTTTTCAAAAATCTAGAGGACTCAGATAAGCTACAACAGGACAAATAATACAGCGATTCCAACGTGTTAAGAACGTTAGCAATGAAGGGAATTTGTACAAAATACTATATATTCTTTAGTTATATGTTCGATTGACGATGCTATGCTGTTCTCATATAATGTGTCACATGATATTGGCGCGTCCCGTTTTTGTAATCGGGAGTGGCCTTTTTTTGTTGCCTTTGAACGGCTAGTTAAGGGGGAAATAGTACGCCATACGTGTCTTATGAAGAAAAGTTCTAGACTGGCGCGGCGGCGTTAAACTAACGGGCAGATTACATTGACGTTAACTGATACATTTTGGATTCCGAAACCGTCTTTATATTAAAGTAGCGAAAGGAGGAGGGCTAAGGCTAGCGTGGAGGATAAGATTGGGACAAACGAAAATGGAATTTTTTTAAAAGGAGAATGGAGATGAGGTTGTTTGAACTGTTGCTCTTATTGTCAAGCATCGGCTTGTTTGCACTAACAATTCTATTAAAAAAAGGACGGCGTAGAATTCCAGTATCCGTTGCAAGCGGGTTCGCCACACTTTTACTGGTCATTCATTGGACGGTGGAAGGATACAGAGTTCAGCTATTTTTCCCATATTGCATCACGATCATATTTTTAGCCATTTCAGGTTATAGCTATTTTAAAAAAAACGGTCCCCAAAAAATCCCACGATTCATATTGGGTTCAGCTTATACCGCTATAGCAATAATGCTGGTCGTAACAGCGGGTCTCATGTATGCTTTTCCTGTATTTAAACTATCTGAACCGACTGGCGAATTAAAGGTAGGAACGCAAACTTTTCATTTCGTGGATACGAATAGGGAAGAGATTTTCGACGAAGCGCGAGATGGCAAGAGAGAATTGATGGTTCAGGTATGGTATCCGGCTCAAGCCGGCACCGGCAAGTACGCTCCCTTTGTTCCCGATCCCCAGATTTTAAGTTATATGGCCGCGGACTATGGCCTTCCCGGGTTTACTTTTCAACACCTGAGGTACGTATCCAGTCATGCTTATTCGGGGGCCGAAGTCTCTTCGGCACAGACTTCATACCCGCTGATCCTTGCGAATCCCGGCAACGGCTCTTCCAGGTTCCTCCACACGTCGCAAGCCGAAAATCTCGCGAGTCACGGATATATTGTAGCCGTGATTGACCACACCTACAATACATTCGCAACCGAGTTCCCGGACGGGCGAATCACGACCAGCACAACCAACGACATATTCTCCCCGGGCCAAGATTACCGGACGAGTAGAAAAAATCGCGACAAGTTGGGAGAAGTTCTAACCGGCGATGTGACATTTGCGCTGGACCAATTCGAGCTCATCCAATTGGGGCAGATTCCAAGTCATCTAAAAGAGAGGATTGATCTTCGTCATGTCGGGGTGTTCGGCCATTCCATCGGCGGAGCGACGGCCTATGACGCTTCTTACGATCCGCGAATCGCGGTTGGAATCGACCTTGATGGAGGGCTTTATCGGCTGCGTGACAGAGAGGGTCTGCGAAAGCCGTTTTTGTTCATCAACTCGGAAAGTTATTTCGAAAAATTAAAAATGGTGATGGATAACCGGGGATACACGGATGCAGAGCTTATCCGTATGGGCTCAACAAGAGAGTGGGAGGATCAAGTAACGGAAGATAAAAAGTTGGAGCTTGAACGGATGCGCGAAACGGTCGATGAAGGGGGAGAAGTCCTCTATATCGAAAATACGGAGCATTTGAATTTTGCCGACGTACAGTTCATTTCTCCAGTTTTCAACATGCTGGGCATTACAGGAAAGATTGCGCCCGAAAGAGCGAACTCCGTTATCAATGCCTATATGCTGGATTTCTTCGATATGTATCTGAAAAATCAAGGCGGAATCTTATTGAAAGGACCTGATAGCCGCTTTCCGGAGGCGAAGTTCGTAACATCGCTATAAAGTTGCGTGGTGGAAATCATATCGTGTGACAAAAGTACATTAACATAAAAAGTCGTAGGATATAATCGTTTTTTCGCCGTGAAATCAAATGTTTTGACCACCGGAGATCTCGATTCTCTGTGCATTAACCCAGCGGTTATCGGGATCGAGTAGACTGACAACTGCGGGACCAATGTCGTCAGGCACGCCGACACGACCAAGGGTAACCATCGCAGCAAATGCATCATTGTAAGCTGGCGTGTCACGCACAGCGCCGCCTAAAAAATCAGTTTCAATTGCACCAGGTGCAGATTGTGTATGCCCATCCGAGAAAAGAGAGTTTTAACCATGCCATTTTAGAAACTTCAGTCCAAACCCTTCGCCAAAAAGGACACGAGGTCATCGTACGCGATTTATACGCGATGGAGTTTCAACCTGTCATCAGTAGCAGTGAAATTTTGGGTGGAGTTGGCGAAGACGTTGAACAGGAGCAAGAATATTTAAAATGGGCGGACGTCATCACTTTCATTTATCCGATATGGTGGACCGGACTGCCTGCAATCGTCAAAGGTTATATTGAGCGGGTCTTTACTTACGGATTTGCCTATCGTTACGTGAATGGGGAGCAGAATGGATTGCTGAAGGGCAAAAAAGCCATAATCATCAACACGCAAGGAAAATCGCATGCCCAGTATACTGCCAGCGGCATAGAAGTGTTGCATCATGAATTTTTCGAGTCCGTATCGGGTTCCGACGAAGCGACGCGAACGGCTTGGTTGAGACAGATCGAAGAGATGGCAGGCAAAGTGTAAGTTAAATTATTATTGGATATTATAGTTGATGATGACAAAACACCTCTTTAGAGCTTTTTTTAATGGTACTTGTCTCTACGATGATTTAACAGTTGTTGGTAGCTGGTTTAAGAATGCAAACTGTAGTAAACATGAATTAGAATACCGATTATGAAATATTCCAGATGCGATTCTGGCCATATGAAGGGAATTGCCTCAAATAGAAAACAAGCCTGAAAAATGAGAGAGCCGATAATCGCGTAATAGGTTATCGGCTCTGTGTCTGTACGGCTAGCTCTTTGACATGCGTTTATCAGCAACCTCTCGGTTATGTCACTTGTTGCTGGTCTTCTTGATCAAGTCCACGCCATCGTATGCCAGACTTTCCACACTTGCAGCCTTCTGCAGTATGTAATGATCAAAAAAGTTCTTCGTATAGTCTGTAACAAGATTTCGCATCTCCATAGCATCCCGTTCGCCTCTGACTTCCTCATTAACACTGGTAAACACGATGTCGCAGTAATCTAAATGCGCAACACGATCAACAGAGAAATAATAGGTTTCCATGCTATTGTTAGCGCCAATTATCGCATTCATGTTATAGTTAGGTTCACAAAACAGCAGCAAGAAGGGTTTCTTAAGGTCGCTGCCCTGAAGGCCGAACGCACCGCTATCCAAGCCAATCCCGCAGGCGAACCGGTCGTCGTCCCGGCAAACAATCGCCGTCGTAGCCCCTCCAAAAGAATGTCCGACTATGCCCATGCCGATGTCAAGCAACAATCTGCCCTTAAAGATGGAATTCTGCTCTCCAGAGTCCAGTTTGTAAAGATAATCGGCTACATACCTTACATCTTCTGCCTGTAATTCACTAAACTCTGTTAACTTGGCAAGTATCGGCAGTGTAAGCACGTTATGGCACATCTCAATGGCAGTTTCATCGTCAGGCCGCATCTCCATCTTACCAGCCAACGCCAGCATCTCCGGATCTTCAGAAAACGCCATAATGACATCCGAAAAATCCGTTGATACATTAAACAGGCGCCCATCTTTACGCTTATACATCGTGCTATTCTGATGGCCGATGCTTACCACAACATATCCCATGCTTGCCAAGTCTGTACAGATCACTGTACCCCATTCTGGAGAACCGCCCCCGCCGCAAACATAGAATAACACCGGATAGCGCTTTTCCTTCCCGGAGAGAGCAAGGTCGTCGTAACACTGGGTCTTGATATCTATAGAGAAAGCATCCTTCAACGCAGTGACAAGTGGCTGCTCATTAAACATCTCGTAGACTTCAGGAAACATGTACGTTGATGAAGTCTTACCTTCGCTACAGTCGGACGGGTAGTACATAAACGCCGTCAGTTCTCTTTTTGAGTGATCTGATGCCGTGTACTCAAAATCCATCTGGGTTCGACCGACAGTATAGCCGCCAATTGGTTCAGGAAATGCGTCATAAGTTTTCATTTTCTTGTTCCCCCTTATGAAATACATACTTTGCGCTATAAGCGCTTTTCAAAACTGTGAAACTATTACATCCTATCTTCAGTGAATCATACTTACTCCTTGGCTTTCTTGAGATCGCTAACAATTTCAGAATATTTATGATCTTCAAGCAGCCCATGACCCATAAAGTCAGCAAAGTACTTGCTAATCTTATGTTGCAGCTTAGAGTCCTTAATATCGAATTCCCTAAAAAACATGACTAAATTAAACTGCATTGACTCAAACATAAAAGAAATCAGGTCGTCGTCAATATCAGGTCGGAGATATCCATCAACCCTCAGTCGGCGTAAAATGTCCTTGATTAAGGGGAATGACTCGCCCTTTAGCACATTCAGATATATTTTAAGCAAAATGTTCTCAGGAATGTGTAAAAGTGTTTCAGTGAGTTTGATTTCCAACTCATTCAGTGGCTCGGTCACAATACCATTAACGTTACCAAATAAGCCAGTAAGGAAAAACTGGAAAAGGGAATCTTCATTACTGTTATTAAAATACGCAGCTCTTTTCTGGGTCACATTACGTATTAAGAGACAATAAAGGTCATCTTTGTCTTCAAAATACCGATAAAATGTTCCGGGGTGCATGGACAAACTATCCAAAACCATCTTCATAGTTATATCCTCGTAAAGATTATCAACAAAAAGATGCATAGCGCTATTAGATATTTCCTCGCGCCTTGCTCCATCTAAACGAAAGAAAGTATTTTTTGGCATAGATTACTCCTTAATGTGGGGTGTGAATTGATTCATATAATATCGATAATACATTCACATGTCAAGTGATTTGCATTCTTCTAGTTGGAAAGAATGGAGAGAGGACCAGACTGTATAAATCAAGATGTATTTAATTGGGTTCAAAATAACTTGTTCGAAATAAAAGGGCGATCTAAATAGATCATTCATGCGCAGCATTGTAATTTGAAAATGCTAATTAAAGCAGCTCCAGAGGAAACACGTGATTTTGATGAAAATGATCCTATTCATCATGGGATCCGTCCTAACAGTTTATTTTGGGTACTTGAAAAACTGGTGACTAAGTTTAGTGACAATTTCTTTAAGGAATGGTTGGGTATAGCAGGGAAGAGAAGTCAAGAAACTAGTGTTCCTCGCTTTAGAACAATCAGTTATCCAATACAATTGCCCGTATCAGGATGAACTAAGTAAAGAAACAATCCTGTCGAGGGACAAGAACATGTTCCTATTGCCGATTAGGCGTATATCTAATCGTTTTTTTGCCCGTCAATTCATTAAACTAACGGGCAGGATAGTTTAAGATCATTCGCGCTGAACCGTATCATAAGTAAGGGCAAGTTTTTGCGGAATTTCTTGTAAGCTATGGATTTGTATATATGTGTGCAGGTTCCGGACTATGGTAACGTTTGAAAAGGTACATAGGGCTATCGTATTTTGGAGCATCCTCGTTACACCCTATGGAAGGAAGAGATTCGCGAACGGAGGAGACTCCTCGAGGCGGGTAAGAAAAGTGTCAGAAGTGCCGATGGTGCCTGTCAGTGCTTCTTCTGACGGTACTTTGCTTAGCAGAAAGAGAAGATGCTCTAGACAAGAATCGTGAAAGGGCACTTGTATCTGGCCAAAGAAAAAAGCCCCTCCACCTTGTCGGTGAAGGGGACTGCGACTAAAAGACACTGTCGTAGCATCTCCTCAAATTCCAGTTCAATGTCTTGGAGCTTCTAACCTTGCTGAAGGTAATCTGCTTCACTATGTTCTGTATTAGGGCCTTTTGTGATGGGAGCCATCACAGTCATGTTCGTCTGAATTTTAGAAATTAAATGATAGGTGGATTAATGAATCTTTGGAGGTTCAGACTTCATCGTATCGTTAAGTTGGGTCACAAAAATACCTTCGTTCGGGCCAGGGTTATTTCGAAACATTTTCGCTTCTTCGACCAGAACTTCGTCTGTATCCGTGCCAAGTATCTTTATCGTTGCATCAATGAATGACGCAAGTGGCATTGCACGCGGTTCATCGTTGTTGCTTTGAACCCAGGGTGGCACAATTTCTATTACTTTTACCGATGTGTCTTTAAGCAGGTATCTTTGGGACAGCGTATAGGTATGGAGTGCTGCCTTCGTCGCGGAGTATACAGCAGTTGCGGCTAACGGAACAAATCCAAGTATCGAAGTCGTGTTGATGACAACGGCTTCTTCTTTGGACTTCAAATGGTCGATTAATGCAGAAGTCAACCGAATCGGACCTAACAAGTTTGTGGCGACTGTCGAAACCAAAACATCCTCATCAATCACGCCCGCCGCGTCATCGGGTTGAATGATGCCTGCGTTGTTAATCAAGACATTCAAATCCGGGAATTCTCCGATTAACTGCTTGGCTGCCCTCTCTATACTGGTAGGGTCTTGTACATTCAATTCCATTGCGGACATTTCGGGATTCGCTTTGATTGTCTCTTCCAAACGCTCCTTATTTCGTCCAGAGATAATAACTTTATTTCCAAGTTGGTGGAGCGCTTCTGCTAACGCACGTCCAATTCCCGAACCGCCACCTGTAATGAAAATCGTGTTTCCTGTAAGTTTCATGATGATTCCTCCTTTTCATTTGGACATATGTTGAATTATCAATATATGTTTTATATAGTGAATGTATCAGGGCGATAAATGGGGCTCAATGGTTAAAACGAGCTCGGTTGTTGATTTTTCAACAGAGGGCTTTGAAGTGATTATTTTTTGAAAGGGATAAAGGGGAGAAAGAGATGACCAGGCGTATTCAAAAATCGAGACAAGCGATTATGGATGCTTTTATGAGGCTGATGTCAGCAAAAGAATTCGAGAGCATAACGATCAATCAGATTGCGTTAGAAGCAAATGTCAATCGAGGAACGGTGTATTTGCATTTCGATGACAAGTACGATCTGCGCGAGCAATGTATAACAGCTCAAATTAACCAGTTACTTCGACATTGTATGTCTGGAAATGACCTAGTTCCTCTTCCTTCCAAAACCGCATTACTTCAGAGTTTTGAATATTTGGAACAGCATGCTTCTTTCTACTCCATAATGCTGAAGAGTAAGGGAAGCACAGTATTTCGAAATCAAATGGAGACCATGTTTGGGGAAAATCTGAGTGAGCATCTGGATTCAATCAATCTCGATAAGGAAATGAACAGGGACATTACGGTACAATTTTTAACTTCAGCAACAGTGGGTATATTGGAATGGTGGATTATCCGTTCGATGCCATATCCTCCGTCGGTCATGGTTGAACAATTTTGGAATTTGCTTAACCGAGGTGTCGAAGGACACGAATATTATTCCATGGGGAGTCGCTAATTTGGCGGCTTTTTTTGTATGAATGAAGACCTGCAAATTAATGAAGAATTTTCTCAGGTTAGATAGGGGGAGCGGGTGATAGTTAAGAGTATTAAAATATCTTGAGCCTCGTATGAATATGCACATTTTAAGACTTTGATTTTTATAAATGCACGTCTATTGTTACAAAGTCATTGACTGTTAGAGCTTATCCTTGAGAATGTCAAAGTTTTTATGCCGATAAGTGGATTATTTAATATGTGCATTGAACTAATGGGGAACGATAGCTCAATAATTCAAGAAAGCAGTTGATCCAATTTACTACGAATAATCGCCCTGATTTAAAATTGGCAGAGAAGAGTGTGCATGAGTTAAACTTATTGATATATGGAGTATTTGAATTTAATAGGTTTTTTCCTATAAGGGATTTGATGTTAGATACGATCCCGAAACGAGGGAAAGATATAATGGACACCCGTTATAATGAATTGTTACTTAAGGTTACAGAAGGCAGTTTGATAACGAGCGTAATTCTTTTTTAGTAAATATAAGAAAGACATATGTACAAAATACGAGTTTTGTGAATAAGTGATGTTATTGAAATATAGAACCGGCCTAAATCGGCTCTTTGATTGGATTAATTTGCTTTTTACTTATCCATATTATTCACGGCTTTTCGCATCTCTTCATCCGTTAAATGCGTATAAATCATCGTCGTTTGGATTGATGAATGGCCCAATTGATTTCTTAGTCTCGGTACGTCGTTGTTTTCTTGATGATAGCGTGTCGCAAAAGAATGTCGTAACGCGTGAACGGTTAATGCCGGTTTGCCGAACGCTGCTGCATATTTTTCGATCAGCTTCTCAATGGCTCTTGGCGTCAGCCGGCGGTTTGTGCCTTTACGGCCGATCGGCGCCGCCAAAAACAAAGAATTTTCCGATTTGTCTGGCGCATATCTTGCTTCCCGGATGCTTAGGTAATTTTCCAGGTCCGCTAAAGCTTGTTCGCTAAAATACACGTATTGTTCTTTATTTCCTTTGCGGATTACCCGGACCAATCCTTTATTCATATCCAAATCGCCAATGTCGATTCCCGCTACTTCCGATAAGCGTAGTCCGGACCCAAGAATCAATGACACGATCGCAGTGTCTCGTTCGCGGTTAAACTCATGGAAACGAAAAATTCGCTTGTTGTCTTTGTTTTGTACGCCAAAATCATACGCCACAAACTGCCGGAACCGTTCGAAATCATCGTCCCGCAAAATTTTTCCTTCAATCCGGTTGGCAAGCGTTTCCTGGCTTTCTTTAACAGCGTTAAATTCTATTTTGGCCATAACATTACGCTGAATATACGGCTGTAAATCCTCGGTTTCCGCTTTGTTTTGCAAATAATCGAACAGTGATTTCAACGCGGACAATTTGCGGTTGATCGTATATTTGTTGTTTCCCAAACGGTACTCTAAATGGGAAAGAAAATTTTCGATCTCGCGAACCGTCAATTTTTCCAAGCTAGGTAATTCAACGTCTTTGCGACTTGCGGCTGCGAGCTTTTCGGCGGTCAGCCAGTCAAAAAAGATAATAAAATCATGACAGTAATTCAACAGCGTCGTCGGCGACAATTTGCGTTTGCGGCTATCTATGTATTCGGTCACGTACCAAGGCAGTTCATTTAACTTTTCATCGATGCGGTTCATATAATGCGCTTTTAGCGTTTTATCCATGTTGGGCTCGGCACCTCCTAAACCAAGCATAATTCATTTATAATTATTCGTCAAATTATTATTTTACGTAATTATAAAAACTCCTGCAGCTGGACTAAAAAGCTCATGCCCAGCTGCAATCATATTAATTGCTCGTATATTTTACCCAGTCATATTCAGCGTACAACGGATTCGCTCCATTATAAGAGCCTAACCAGTCATCCACTCCGGTTCCGTTCCATAAATTCATCATAATTTTGCCTGGCGTACTCGGAATATTCGTGGTTGCTGTATGTTTCAGAACACCGTCTACATACCATTTAATATACCCTGGCTGCCAATCGAAAGCATAGGTATGGAAACCTTTTGATGCATCAAAGCCAAGAGAGATAACCTTTTCATGACCACCGACTCCATTGGTAAAATAGTTAAACTGCACTTTTGTCGTGTCTTTTCCTAGAAATTCGATATCTATTTCATCCCATTGCGTGCCATGAGCGGGTCCTGTATACGTGAAAAAGGATGAGACAATTCCTGTATTTTTGGCGGGCTTCATACTGACCTCGTACAGTCCATATCCGTAATTGTTCGTTGACCGGTACTCTCCGCAGTCAAATTTGTTGTACGCAGAACTCGTTAATCCCAGCTTAAGCTTTCCATCATTCGTAAAATTAACATTGTTGGCACGCCAAGTGCAATTGAACATTCCCCCATTGGAATACCCGTCTGCCTTTTCCCATGTACTCGGATTAAAATAACTTAATGGTTCCCAGAACACACTCCCTGCTAAAGCGCTTACAGAAAAAATCAAAGAAAACGCAAATGTGGTCACCAGTGTAAAACAGGACTTCTTTTTCATAATACACCTCCAAAATGATTTTAAATAGGAACGAAGTTATGGAGCCACGGTGTTGGAATATTTTCCCTGGGTAATTATAGTATAGCGCTTACATTGAAATGTGGCAACCTGTAAATAAATACCCGACCAGTTCCCTAATACCAGTCGGGTTCTAACAAACGCTCCTACTCTTTCCCGCCCACCATAAAATACAAAAACCACACGGCATGATTTTGTTCATCGAAAACCGTACGTCGAAATAGTTCCTTGATATTAGGATCGTGCGCTTTATCTGCGATTTCCAAGTACTGATCAACCGTTTTTTGCTCATCCAAAAAAGCGCTGATCACTCCTGACCGGTAATCGGCCGGGCATCGTTCCGTTTGCCGCGGAGTCGCTTGCGTGCCTGTTAACGAAGTATAAAGTTGCAAGAAACTGTGATAATGCCGAATCTCGTCTTGGCGGATTTCCATAATTCTCCTCTTTATCTCTTCATCCGGAGCCATATGGGCCAATTGTTCGTAGCAGATGATCGCGCTGTATTCACCGTTAATGGCTTGCACGATGTCAGGAATTAAATTTTGGTCGGATGTAACACGAAACGGATCGTAAAAACTAAAATGATGGCACAAGCTTACCTTCCCCTCTCGCTCTTCTCAACTCAAGGCTATGAGCCCATAGGCTTTTTGGTGCATGGCCCGCAAAGGGGATTGGTTCGCCGGTTCGCGCTGTTTTTCCGCATCACTTGCTAACGTTCGAACATGAACATGCTCTGTTGAATAAAATTAGATGTAGGTGATGCCATATGCGAAATAAGGGCGGTTCGACAAGCTGGGAAGAATTCGAAAAGCAAATGCTGGAGCAATTTCCGTTTCTGCCAAAGAACTTCACGCAGGGGAATCCCGCCAGAAATTTCTCCTGGGTAGGCGACTTTGTCCAAAAGCAGCTGCAAAAGTCCATGCCAGCCGATTTCAATATCCCTATCTTCAATAACAAGACGGCGAATTATGATCTTTACGAAACACACCGCAATCTAATCGTCCGATTGCCCGTTTCGGAGGATTTCTCTCTAGATCTAACAAAAGTCTCGGTAAATCGCAACAAGCTGCGGATTGTTTTGCCGTCCGGGGAGAAGCGGGAAATCCAGCTCAAAAAACAAGTGAACCCTAAACAGGCCCGCGCAAAATACAAGGAAGGAATTTTGGAAATCCAAATGCCTAAGTTGCCGGAACACCAAAATTTTCACGATGTCTTTGTCGAAAGCGAAAACGAGGAATAACCGTTTAGCCAAAATACGCCCCGTTGCACAGCCGCAACGGGGCGTTCTCCTCCGGTTTTAATCGAACAGTAAAGTATCATTCCTCATACCCGTCAAGCAGGATTCCTCCATATGGCTCTAACGCCCGGCTGCAAGCCCTGACCAGTTCGCCCGGGTCATCCCGAAGAAACAGCGTTTCCAGCCCCTTCTCCAACTCCGCGGCAGTTTCAGGAGCATAATTTTGCAAAAACCGGTATAAATGCTTCCCCTCGCCAAGCCATTGATCGTTGGCCCGCAGGATAAACTCGCTTACTAATATGAGGAGCTTGCCGGCCACAAACCATTGTTCACAGCGTGGAATTTGGCCGTGCAAATCGGCGATTTTGTCGGAAATCGCATATCTGGCGAAATCAAGTTCTGCCTGCGACCAGGGCATCGGGCCATACTGCAGATCGTTTCGCGCCTCTTCGATAAATTTCAGACCGCTTTGCCGCGAAGCCAAAACAACGCCTCCGGCCACCAGTCTCAGCAAAGTGGGATTGGCCGCCTGCACTCCTAAATCGTAGTATTCCCTGTAATTCTCGGGAGTAAGTACCGTACATTCAATGATCCAATCCATGAAGGAGCTTACTTTAAGAACATAACCCGGATCCTCCTTTTCAAAAACGACGATATCCAAATCCGAAGCCGCATCATGCTGGTTTAAACTGGCGCTGCCGCCCAATACCGCTAACATGCAATCGGGATATTGCTGGGCTACAAATGCTTGAGCGGCCTCCGTTGGCGAATTTCGCATAGAATCCCCCTCCCCTCCGTATCAATAAATTATATGAACAAACGAATCGGCGTAATCCTTTTTAAGGAAGTCGTACATCACATGAAGGGAAGCATACCGATGTCTGTTACAAATTGTCAGCCGCATACGCATGAGTTTTATGGGTCGACATCCATCAGTTTAGGCCATCGGCATAGGGTCCGGTTTTTTACTTACCCTGTTAATGGAGGCCCCGGTGACTGCCACTTTCATCGCTACCAAGGAATCACCTATACCCAGGATCGGCATTTTCACCGGTTCGCAGGCTACACCGGTCCGCCGGTTTATTTGCCCGACGGATCACATTTTCATAGGGTTGACGATGTTGTGGATGACGAGCCGTTCGAATTTAGAGGCCAATATTATATAACCGTGACGGGCATCCCGCGGCATCGCCACAGTTTTCAGGGGCCAACCGGTCCCCCACTGGGTTACGAACCTTCCAGTTGGTGAAAGTAATCGATATATTTGTCCGTCGCTTGCAGCAGATCATCCTTTAAACGCCGCTCAACCTGTTCGTGTAGTTCATGCTGTTCATGACCGTTTGTCGTCCCCTCTTGCAATTGGGCCACATAAAAGGCAAGGCGGTCATCAACTTGCCGGATCATATCGTCCATGATGTTTTGCAGTTGATCGGCCGTGAGGTTCATATTGCGGTGATTCGCTTTCTCGGCGAGCAAAGAGGCGATATCCTCTTTTATGTATCGTTGCACTTCGATTTTGATGGTTTGGAC
Organism: Paenibacillus macerans; assembly: GCF_023715465.1. Taxonomy (GTDB): domain Bacteria; phylum Bacillota; class Bacilli; order Paenibacillales; family Paenibacillaceae; genus Fontibacillus; species Fontibacillus macerans_A. The sequence goes on along the minus strand of NZ_JAMBOE010000002.1, from coordinate 16,421 downwards.
AGACGATTCAGTTGGATCATCGGAGTTCTGGCCCAGCGAAACGTCCTCCTTTTGTTTGCCGGCTACCGATAGATCTTCAATCTTTCCTTGATCATTAGGGCTAATCCCGATGATCAAAGTGCCGTTGAGATTCTCCACTTTCAACTGCTCAAAATTGTAGTCTATCTTATCGACATGTTGCCTTGGCATGGATTTCAAGACCTCAAGCTGCTTATTCAGCGCTGAAATATCGTTTTCCAGTTGAGACAGTTTATCGTATTGCCAGCGCAAGGCGTGATTGATTTGATCCAGCCAATGATTGGGGGAATATCCCGACAATGGCCCCTCCTCCTTTCTTGTTCTTTATCAATGTATGCCAATCCATCGCCCGTCTTGCAAAGCAATTAATCACTTGGGATAAGATGCCTGATGTGCTTGGTGCGATTCTTCGCGTCAAGTACTGCGGTATTGCCGATTTGCAACCCGGCGGAAGTTGAAAGGCCAATAATATAGAGATTGTTCACGCCAATGCAAGGGGTTTTGTTCGCTTGCGTAAAACTGACTTCCTCATTGATTTCTTGGGTGGGAAACGGTTGAAAGAACACGGGCATCTTCTCCAGCTTCCCCTCATCCCCCCAAAAGACAGGAATTTGGCGCTGTAAGGCGAAAACTTGCGATTCCGGAAAGATTCCCCATACATCTCCCACATGAACAAATGAAGAATAAATGACCAGAGTGACTTTTAGCCGATTAACACAAGCTGTCCGCATCATGGTCTACCTCGCAAAAGGGACAAGCGGCCCGATAATGAGGGATTCCGGCGGAGTATCGAATATGGAGGAGAGCCGAATGGAGCCGGTATCCCCAACCAAAACGACTGATGAACTACCCACGGCGATGATTTTAATGTTGTCCACCAAAATTTTATCGTTTGTAACATCCAAGCAAATTTTTTCGTTCACCCTTTTCACACCTTCCGCTTTGGCATTCAAGATCGGTGATCATCGCCCGGTGGCAAAAGGAACCACCGGTCCCGGTAAGGCACCAGGAGCAGTTGGGGCTGCCGCCGGGGCGGGGCCCGTAAACCCTCCGGTATTGTACAGATTGGATAACGATTTTATGATCCCGGCTGTTCCGATTTGTAAAACGGAAGAATTTGAAATGCCGTTAATCCGAATGCACTGAATCGAAATGGTTTGCTGAATTTGTATCATTAGGCTAAGGTCCCTCCCTTAGTAACCGAACCATCGATAACATCGGGGTCGTTAGTCAATGTCGCACTCAAGCCGCTGTTTGTAACGGGAAAATCCCCGGTATTAAACGATCCCGAGCCCGCAAAGGTTTTCGTGGCCGACTGCGGGGAAATAAGCAGAGTATCGCCAAATTGCACCACTCCACCGGAACTGACGTTAACGATCTTTATATTTCCAACGATGGCAGGCATTTGTTTTACACCCTCTTTCTCCGATTCGTCCCGCAGCTTAAAGCCGATCTGTTTTTCGGGCTGGGTAAATAACCAATTCCCGGTCCTTTCATCATATGGAGCAAAGCGTCTTTTCGTTACGGCTCACCATGCATTACAAATTGAATACAACGAAAAAACCGCTCCACAGTAAATGTGGAGCGGCTTTTTCAGGTTTAAAACGGAGTTATCGGTCCTATTCGTTCAACGCGGACATAATCATCAGCACTAAACCGCTGCGGGTCACTTGCGCTGTTTCTTTCAGATCCAGCCCGCTCAAAGCCTTGCCAGACACCGCGGAAATCAAGGATGCGGCTTCTTTAACGGTCAAATTTTGCTCAGGGCGGAAAGGGGTATCCGCAAAGCCGTCCGTATATCCTGCTTGCTTAAGCGCGGAAACGGCAGGCAATGCCCACGGCTCGATGCTGGCTTCGTCGGAAAATCCGGTTTCCCCGGCAGCGCCGCTCAGATCAAAAGCCCGGCTCACCATCACCGCAAATTCGGCGCGGGTCACGAGTTCATCCGGACGGAACGTCCCGTCGCCATAACCATTGATAATGCCGGCAGACTCTGCACGGGCAATGGCCGACTTATTGGAATCGTTAGCGATATCCTTAAACCGGGAAGCCACATTCTCCGCTTCTGCCCCGCCGGTTGCGCCCTTATCCCCTTCTCCGGCCGGAAGCGCCGCTCCTTTCAAATCCGTGATACGGCCTTCCGCCTTCTGGTTGACCGTACCCAATTTGTCCAGATATTCGCGGAACACCTCATAATCGACTAGATTCAGTTCATAGAAACGGCCGGCGTCTTTGGCCTGCTTCATCGAACTGTAGAAGTCTCCGCCGTCCGCCATGTAGGAGTTGGTGGCCACGATGTAATTACCGTTCGGATCGATGTCGGAGTATGTGCCGTCTTCATTCTGGATTTGTACTTTAACGATGCGATGTCCGAATTGCGTTTTCTGTCCGGTTACATCGTCGACGACTTCAGGCTGTTTGGTCGAGTCATAATAGAAGCGCAAGCCCGCTACCTGCGGGAAGCGGCCTTCCCCGTTTTCGACGCCGCTTACGCCGTTCTCCAATGCCGCAGTGATTTCATTACCGGTCATCTTAAGCGCGGTTAAGTTATTGCCGAAAGGCATCGTCGTCAGCAATTCGCCAAGCGTAATATCGCCAGCGTCGATCGAGGCGCGAATGCCGCCGCCATTTTGAATCGTTACATATCCTTTCACATCGGGTTCCTTGACGATGCTCATCACTTTCGAACGCATGCCGTCGGCTACCAAATCTCCCAGGTTCGTCTCCTGCTTGCGCACGCTGTCGCGTTCGCCGTCAAGGGCAATGTCCGATTCGCCGACAACGGTTTTCTTCAACTCTTCCAGCGGAGCGGCGTATTCGGCCAGTTTGGCTACCGCTTCCGCATCGCCTTTAATCATGTAATTGTCAGCATCATCCTGCGCATTAAGGTCGATCAGCCCGCCTTTCCATTCCGTCAGTACGCCTTTATCGTCAAACGTCACATCCAGTTGGCCCAAATGCTCATCATATTCACCCGTCTGAACGATCAGCGTCGGTTCCGCATCAGCGTGATGCACTTCAGGAACATCAAGTTGCGTATGAGAATGGCCGCCGACGATGATGTCGATGCCGTCCACCGCTTCAGCGAGTTCCTGATCGACCGTATAGCCAAGGTGCGATAATACGATAATTTTGTCGATGCCTTCTGCTTCCAGCGCATCCACCTGCTTTTGCGCGCTTTCTACTTCATCATTGAACTTAATATTTGGCCCCGGCGAAGATAATACCGAAGATTCCGGGGTGGTAAGGCCGATAATGCCTACCTTCTCGCCGCCGATTTCCTTGATGACGGCCGGATAGATCTTTCCTTCTTCTCCGGGTTTTCCAAGCTCGCTCTTCGCCATACCGCTAAGCGCCGGCTCCGTGCCGAAATCGACGTTCGCGCTTACGAACGGGAACTTGGCCTGTTTCACAAACTCGGCCAGCGCCCCGGGACCTTTATCGAATTCATGGTTCCCAAACGTCATAGCATCGTATTTCATTGCGTTCATAAAATACAGATCCGCCAGGCCGTTAAACTGATTAAAATAGAGCGTTCCCGAAAATACGTCGCCCGCATCCAGGAGCAGGGTATTCCCCGTTCTGGCTTCCTGCACGGCCGTGACCCGGCGGCCGATGTTGTCCAGATGGGCATGTGTGTCATTTGTATGTAACACCCTAAGCTGGAACTCCCCTGATCCGTTTGCGTTTTCTGCTGCGCTGACCGGCGTCCCCCAGGCCGTACCGGACGCGAGTCCAGCCGTAATGACAGCGGCCGCAAATAGCTTGCCAAGTGACTTGTTCCCCAACTGCATAAAACCCATTCCTCCTCATCCCATATTGATGTACTACATAAATAAATATAAGTTTAATAGAGTTGGCTGTAAACAATTCAAACAAATCATGCGATCCCTCCGGATGACCATAATCAGGAAAGATGCTATACTGAATGTAAGCCCCCTGCGGGCTTATTTTCTTTAAGGAGGACTGCTTGTATGAGAACCATCAACATGGTCACACTTGGTTGGGAAAAACAAGTTGGGGGTGATATCTACTATGAACCCTAGTTTTAAAGCCCTCGACGGAACCAGAACGCATTTGGTGAACCAGCTCGTATTTTTTGACGAACAATACCCGTTTTTTGCAGATACTTATCTATTGGGATTGACCTATCGCGATCGAAAAATGATGGACGATCTCCTGCGCAAATACACCGCCGGCTTGATATCCATGCTGGCTAACGATGACCATGCGCTTCAAGAAATGCTTCATCAAGTCGTTTTGATCGGAAGCAGTGTGAGAGTGGAGTTTGAGGAAGATGGAACAACGGATTTGTTCACCGTGGTATACCCAACGGAAAGCGACCCTGATAACAACCGGATCTCTTTTATTTCCCCGATCGGCAGGCAACTGCTTTGTGCGGAATGCCATTCTCCCCTTGCCTTGGAGGTTCCGGACGGAACACAGCGGATTCAAGTCCGTGATATAAAATACGCTTATATCGGCGGATTTCATGATCAATAACTATCACGCCTTAATCCATCCCCCCCCGCTTAGCGCGCGGGGGATAATTCCAAAAACGCTCAACTCAACGCGTTTAGCATAAACTCATAGATATCCTGGTCGCTTAATATTTCGTCATCGGGGGTCACGATCTGTTGAACCTGCAAGCCGTATTTTAACGTGGCAAACAACTGCGCGACCTTTTTTGCGTCGATATGCCCGGGAATCACGCCATGCCTCAAGTGTTTTGTTGTGGATTTGCATAACATCGCTATGCCAAGGGCAACTTATGGGTGATTGAAACTTCTTCCCCAAGTTTGTGATATTTTTCATTCCAGGAGGTTTTAAATATGAACAGTCAACGCGCTAAAGAAATCGTCGCTTCGCCGACAATGGTAAACGTAACCTGCGATGGGGTTCCGATCTTCATTCAGCATGTGGATGAAAAAAACGAAACCGCCAGAATCTATCCACTGGACGAACCGGAACAAGAGAAGGACGTGGCTCTTTCCCAACTTCACGAGCATTAGTAAGCAGGAGGCGATGCGTGATGCTTCGCCTCGCCTTCTAGTTAACATAACTATATTTATGTAACTTTTGCGAGCAGACAGTAGTTCCCTTCCTATTCTAAAATTAGACAGGCAGCAGTTTTGATTGGAAAAAATCCAATAGATTGACGAAAGTTGCACGCTATTTTTAACCCTCATTGGAAAATATCCAACAGGTTTCTCTCAATCGCACATTTTGCGTCCTGCCGAGCGTCATCTATTGGAAATAATCCAATCTAACTGCTGTATTTACCACTCAACTCCCAATTCTATTGGATATTATCCAATGACCATGCCGATACCTGTTTCACCTAACTCAAAGAGCTTGAACACTCTCCTTCTGATCCAGGATAATGGCGTTAATACCGTTCAAGAAAGCCTGGCCGCTCGCTTTGATGATATCGGTGTCCATGGCCCGGCCGACGTACATTTTACCGTGATAGTCAAGCTGGATATTGACCCGGCCCACCGCTTCCTTCCCTCGGGAAATGCTGTTAATTTTGTAATGTGTCAAATGAACGTCCAGACCGGTCAACGTTTTGATTACCGTGTACAAAGCATCGATCGGTCCATCTCCGACGGCGCTGCCTTTAAACTCTTCCCCATTTTGCATGAGCACCACGGTCGCGGTTGGGCACAGATCATTCGTTACGACCTGGAACGACCGCAATTCAAACAGCCTGCTCCCCTGCTCCGCTTGTTCCCGCTGATCGTTTAACAAGTAGTACAGATCGTGATCGTAAACCTCTTTCTTCGCATCGGCCAGGGTCAAGAACTTTTGGAACACGCCCTCGAATGCATCGGCATCGGACGTATCGAAGCCCAGCTTCGCGATCGCATGCTTGACCGCGTGTCTGCCGGACCGTGCGGTCAGCACCAGCTCCATGCTCTCCGCCCCAACCTCTTCAGGAGACATGATTTCATACACTTGTTTATCCTTGAGCAAACCGTCCTGATGGATGCCGGAGGAATGAGCAAACGCGTTTTCGCCGGTAATCGCCTTGTTGGCCTGCACATCAAGTCCCGTCAAATGCGTCAGCAGCCTGGACGTTCGGAGCAGCTCGGTTGTGTCGATGTTCGTGCTGCAGCGGTACAGCGATTCTCTGACCTTCAGCGCCATGACCGTTTCTTCCAGGGAGGTATTCCCCGCCCGTTCCCCCAGGCCATTGATTGTGCATTCGATTTTTTCCGCGCCGTTTTTGACCGCGCTCAAGGTGTTGGCCGTAGCCAGCCCAAGGTCGTTGTGGCAGTGCACGCTCAGTATGACCTTGTCGTTCAAGTTTTTCAAACGGTCATGGATTTTCCGGATCAGTTCGCCATACTCCTCCGGTATCGCATATCCCACCGTATCGGGAACGTTAATCATCGTGGCGCCAGCCCGGACAACCGCTTCGATCGTCTTCCACAAATACTCGAAGTCGGCCCGCGAGGCGTCCTCCGTCGAGTACTGCACCTGCGGCAGCAGCGTCTTGGCGTATTTGACCGCGTCAACGCCCATTTGCAGCACCGCATCCTTGGAGCGGTTGAATTTCTTCTCCACATGCACATTCGATGCGCCAAGAACGATATGGATCAGCGGGTCCTGTGCGATCCGGATGCTTTCATAAACCGCGTCAATGTCGCTTTTTACCGCACGGGCCAGCGCCGTAATGCCGGCGCTATCGCCCACGCTCCGGGCGATTTCCAGAACCGCCTGAAAATCCCCTTGCGACGAGGCGGGGAACCCGGCCTCAATAATATCTACACGGAGGCGCTTCAGTTGCTGCGCAAACTCCAATTTTTGCTGTACGTTCAACTTGGCCCCAGGGACCTGCTCACCGTCTCTTAAAGTCGTATCGAGTACGATTATTTTGCGATTCATCTGAAACTCCTCCTTGATCATACGGTTAATAGGTTATGGAATCTATGTGAAGCGGGGCTGATTAAACCCGGACTTTAACCAACAAAAAACCCCGTCTCTACAATAGAGACGAGGTTTAACCCGCGGTACCACTCTAATTCATTTCACGCGCTGAAATGATCTCTTTCGATGGCCAACACCATCTATCCTTGTAACGGCGGAATCCCGGCTTACCCTACATATCAGGCAGCTGTTCATAGACGAGTTCAAAATGACGAGCGCTGCCGTTTCTCACCAACCAACGGCTCTCTGAAAGGTCCGGTCATTTTTACTATTTCTAATCAACACAATTGGCCATATGGAATTATAGGTAATTATATGCACCCCAAGCGCCATTGTCAACCGGATTTTCTCGTTCGCTTACCGAAATTGTGCATGTGCGGAGGGGCAGATGGCTTGTTGATACATATACTGCATTAGATTTTCAATTAACGGCAAGGAGATGGAAGCCCCTTGAAACGGAAAAAGAAAAAAGTAAAGCTGAAGCAGTTTACTCCAACTCAACTGAGTCAAAATCCGTTCTCCCCCACCTTCTTTAATCCCGGGGCGGGATTGCCGGGTATTTTCGGGCCGGCGCAGCAGTCAGCGGGTCCTCCCGCCGCTTCGCCCGGCTTAGGCTCTCTCTTTAAAGGTTTGGGCGGATTTGACGGCATTTTGGGCACCATGGGCAAAGTTCAAAAGATGTATGGGATGTTCAAGCAGTTTTACCCGCTCATTAAATTGTTTTTCCCCAAAGCGGCTACGGCAAGCGTAAGAAAAGGCAGTACACGCCCCCGGAGGACCGTAAACACAAGAAAAATCAACAAGCAGAGGTGACTTCTGACCAATCAGAAGTCACCTCTTTTTCTAAAAACCCGTATGTGGGACACCTGCTTCGAGGTATCCCGCATACGGGCGGTAAATCCTAAACCCCGTCATATGCGTTTTCCTGGTTCAAGTAGATTTAGATCCAGGCAGTCAAAACAATTACCAAAAGGATGAACAAAACCAGGATGACTCCGGTGCTCGTAAAACCGCCTCTAAAACACGACATCGGTGATTCCTCCCTTCCTTTCAATCTACTTAAGCATATGACGCGATGGAAATGTTGGATTGGTTGGATGCCCCGGAACGAAAAAAAAGGCAGGTTTCACGATGTAACGATTTGCATTTATCCTCGGGGATCCGCTTGTTCGGGCTGTACCTGAACATGCATGTGCCTTTCGGCTTCATCCCAAGGCACGGAATAGGACTGGCCCTTCGCGCAAAAAATGGAGGATGAGGTATAGGCCGGATCCCCATTTTTATCATAGTTTTGAAGGCGGATGACTTCTCCAGGATTATGGCAGGCTTCATAACCGCCGAACTTCAGCGAGATGGAACCTTTGCCGTGCGTCATGGACGCCAAAACCGTACTGTAATCCAAAAAAGTAGCGGCGGGAACGACGCCAGTGATTACCGCCAAACTCTCCGTCAGCTCCGGGGGATCAAACCGGCCATGAGCCTGCTGGATATCGGTCAGCACCTTGCCCAAATGCTCCGTGTCCACTTTGATTTTTACGTGGTATACCGGTTCAAGCAGCACATTTTCCGCCTGCTCCAAGGCTTGTCTGATCGCCCGGAAAGACGCTTCGCGGAAGTCTCCCCCGCTGGTGTGCTTGTTATGCGAACGGCCGGTGAGCAAGGTAATCTGCACGTCCGTGAGCGGCGAACCGGTCAAGAGCCCGTGATGCGCTTGCTCCGTCACATGCTGGCCGACCAGGTTCTGATATCCTCCCGCCAGTTCGTCGGGATGGCATTCGTTCACAAACGTGACACCGCTGTTTCGCACCGCCGGAGCCAGCCGCAAATGCACCTCGGCATAATGGCCAAGCGGCTCGAAATGGCCGCAGCCGTATACCGGCCCCGCAATCGTCTCTTTATAGAGAATTTCGGGGGGCCCGAAGGATACTTCAAGACCGAAGCGTTCCTGCACCAGCTGCCGCAAAATTTCAAGCTGTATCTTGCCCATGACGTGAATATGCAGCTCCTGCAGATGCTCGTCCCAGCTTGTCCCCAAAGCCGGGTCTTCCTCATCCAGTATTTGGAACACCCGCAGCACTTCCTTGATATGCAGCACAGGTTCGAACAGCACTTTGGATTGCAAGGCCGGCGCAAGCTGGGGCGGAGCGGCATCCAGAATGGCGCCGACGCCCTGCCCCGGGAGCGCCGAGGTTAATCCCGTAACGGCAAACAACTCACCTGCGCTTACCGAATCGGTTTGGGTGTAGCGCTGCCCGTTAACTTTCTGGATAGTCGTAATTTTCTCCGATTTACGGGCTTCCTCCGTACCGTATTCCACTTCGCCGCGCACCCTCAGTGCGCCCTGCAGGGCTTTAATAAACGTAATTCGCGCCCCCTGCTCGTCATGGCGGATTTTATGAACCCGGCCGGCAAAAGGAAGCTGATTGTCATACGCTGTGACCGTCAGCCCGTCCAGGTGCTCTAGAAAAACATCGATGCCGGTATCCAGCAGCGCCGACCCTTGCATGCAGGGAAATACCTTCCTGCCGCGAATCAGGCGGATCAGGTGTCCGGTCCATTCCCGGTCGTCCAACGTCCCCTCGAGATAAGGCTCGAGCAGTGTTTCGTCCCGTTCCGCGAGCCAGGCCTTCAGCGAATCCTCCCAATGGTTCGGGTCAAAGGCGGCAAGATCCAGCACGTTATCGGTCAGCTGCCGGCGGATGTCCGTCAGTACGCGTTCCGGATCCGCCCCGGTACGGTCGATTTTATTGATGAAAAAAAACACCGGAATACCGTATGCGCGAAGGAGCTCCCACACCGTTTCCGTATGGCCCTCCACCCCTTCAACCGCGCTGACGATCATGACGGCGTAGTCCAATGTTTGTAAAGCGCGTTCCATTTCCGCCGAGAAATCGACGTGCCCGGGCGTGTCCAGCAAATAATAAACGGAATTCCCGTACGTCATTTCCGCCTGATCGGCAAACACGGTGATGCCGCGCGCCTTTTCAATCTCGTGACCATCCAAAAAGGCGTTCCGGTGATCCACTCTCCCCCGGCTGCGGATCGCCTGCGTACGATACAACAACGCTTCGGCAAAAGTCGTTTTGCCTGCATCGACATGGGCCAGCAGGCCGATCGTTTTGTTCAACGTCCATGCACCTCTGTTTACGGACCTGTCGTCCGTTCTATCTATCAGTTTTTAAAGCTGTGGATCGGCGCCGGAATGCGGCCGCCCCGCTCGATGAACGGCGCGCAGCCAAACGAGTTGACCGGCATGATCGGCGCATAGCCAAGCAGACCGCCAAATTCCACGACCTCGCCGACATCCTTGCCGATCACCGGAATGATACGCACGGCGGTCGTTTTATGGTTGACCATGCCGATCGCCGCCTCGTCGGCGATAATGCCGGAGATCGTCGCTTTGCTCGTGCTGCCTGGGATCGCGATCATATCCAGCCCGACGGAGCAGACGCACGTCATCGCCTCCAGCTTCTCCAGCGTCAGCGCGCCGCGCTGCACCGCTTCGATCATGCCGTGGTCCTCGCTGACCGGGATGAACGCCCCGCTGAGTCCGCCGACATAGGAGGAGGCCATCACCCCGCCTTTTTTCACGTTATCGTTCAAAATCGCCAGCGCGGCCGTTGTGCCCGGCGCTCCTGCTTCCTCCAAGCCCATCGTCTGGAAAATTTCCGCGATGGAATCGCCGATTTCCGGCGTCGGCGCCAGCGACAGATCGATGATCCCGAAAGGCACCTCCAGCCGCTTGGACGCTTCCTGGGCAATCAGTTGCCCGACCCGGGTCACTTTGAAGGCCGTCCGTTTGATCGTTTCGCACAATGTTTCGAAGTCTTTGCCCTGCACTTCCTCCAAAGCCCGCTTAACCACGCCGGGCCCGCTGACGCCGACGTTGATGACGCATTCCTGTTCGCCCACGCCGTGGAAAGCGCCGGCCATAAACGGATTATCCTCGACCGCGTTGCAAAACACGACCAGTTTGGCGCAGCCGATCGAACCCCGGTCCGCCGTCCGTTCGGCGGTGCGCACGATGATGTCGCCCATCAGCTTGACGGCGTCCATATTGATGCCGCTGCGTGAGGAGCCGACATTCACCGAGGAGCATACCCGCTCCGTCACGGCCAGCGCTTCCGGAATGCTTTCGATCAGCAGGCGGTCGCCGGCCGTGAAGCCTTTTTGCACAAGCGCGGAAAAGCCGCCGATAAAATTGACGCCGACCTCTTTGGCCGCTCTGTCGAGCGTTTCCGCGACCGGCACATACGTATCGGTTTTGAGACCGCCCGCAGCGATCGAAACCGGCGTCACGGAAATCCGTTTGTTGACGATCGGAACACCAAACTGTTTTTCCAGGTCCTCGCCCGTTTTGACCAGGTTCTCCGCAAGGCGGGTAATTTTGTCGTAGATTTTCCGGTTGAATACGTCCATATCTTCATGAGCGCAGTCCATCAGACTGATGCCCATCGTAATCGTACGCACATCGAGATTCATTTCCCGGATCATCGAGTTCGTTTCCTGCACTTCCACGCGTGAAATCATGGTTTTCTCCCCTTCCCGTTCCTTAGATGCGGTGCATGATGTTGAAAATATCCTCATGCTGCAGCTTGATTTCCACGCCGATGGATGTCCCTAACTGCTGCAGGTCTTCGACGAGAAGCTCAAACGATTTCGACGGCGCTGAAATGTCCACGATCATCATCATGTTGAAATACCCTTGAATGATGGTCTGCGATATATCCAGAATGTTAACGTTATGATCCGCCAAATACGTGCATACCTTCGCAATAATACCAACCTTGTCCTTGCCGACAACCGTAATGATTCCTTTCAAACGACGTTCCCCCTTTTGATTACGGCTCCGCCGTTTTTCCTGGCAGGCCGTCCGCTTCGCTTATTATGGCAAAAGATAGAGGAATCTTCAATAAAAAAAATCCGCAAAAAAACTCCCCCTGACGGGCTTTCGCGGATGGTTACAAACATTCACTTTGTACCGGTGTAATCTGTAAAGAACTTCATTTCATGGAGCGATTTTTGGTTTCTTTTCCCGGCGCCTATGTTTTGTGTACCGTTGTCGTTCCCCGTATCTTGGTCCGAACACTCCTGACGCCGCACCCCTTGCTCCAGCTTCAAATCGATAAAATCGACCACCTGCTGCAGGGAGGCGATTTGACTGACGATGTTTGCCCGGTGATTTATCATGAGCTGGACGAGCTCGGGATGGTCCACGGGATCGGCATCGGCACTTACCGTCAGAAACGGACGCATTTCGTCGAGCGCCATCCCCGTCTTTTTCAGGCAGGAAATCAGCTTGATCGTGTCGACATCCTCCGGATAGTAAACGCGGTGGCCGTTTGGTTTGCGTTCGGCTCGCGGAAGCAGCGCGATCTTCTCATAGTAGCGAATCGTGTCCTCGGTAATTCCGGTTTGCTCCGCGGTTTGTTTGATCGAGAAAACTTCGGTTTCATTCATCCGGTTCCCCTCCAGCACTTTAGCTTTTATTTGAATTTTACAACTTGGAGCTGGCTCCAAGTCAAGCTTGATATGTCTTTTTGAAAAATTTCTGCAAATCCCGCCTTGACTTGGAGCCGGCTCCAAGTCATACAATGTGCCCTATCAGCAGGGGAACCCAAAATTCCGAAAAAAATAGGAGGCATCATGATATGAACACAAATCAGCGGGAAAAAGTTGCGTTAATCACGGGGGCAAATGCCGGTATCGGGCTGGAGCTTACCCGGAAGTTATTGTCCGAAGGCTGGCAGGTCGCCGCTTTGATCCGGTCCGCTTTTCCGGCGGACGATGCGTTGATTAGTCAAGCGGCAAACAGCGGGCAGTTGAGAATTTATCAAGCTTCGGACCTATCGGACTTTGACAGCTTGAAGCAAGCTTTGGATGAGGTTAAAGCGAGAGAAACATACATCGATGTGTTGTTCAACAACGCCGGCGGGAGCTTTCCCGAGCTGCGCTTCTCCGCACAGGGGCGCGAGCTCCATTATGAGCTGATGACGGTCGCTCCTTATATTATTTTGATGGAGTTGCAGGAGCTTTTAAAAAACGGCCGCCACAAAACGGTGATCAACACCTCGTCCGCCGTGACAAATATGGTGAAGCCGTTCGATCCGGATTCGCTGGACCGCCCGAAAACGTTCCGCAAGCTGCTGGGTCCTTACGCCACCTCAAAGCTGGCATTGTCGCTTTGGACGCAGGCCGCAGCTCCGGAGTTCGCCAAGGAAGGAATCAAAATCCGCAGCGTCGACCCAGGCAGCAATAACACCGCGCGAAAAAGCAAAAAATCCGGTTTGCCGTGGTATGTGAAGCCGATGATGAAGCTGTTTTTCCAGCCGCCGTCTTACGGGGCAGGACGGTTGTACGATGGGGCGTTAGGACCTCACGGCGATCTTGCCGGCGTGTATTTGGAAAAAGGCCGAGTTAAAGAACTAAATTACACCAAATTCGCGCAAAAGGTACTGAACAAGGTCAAAACGGTTTATGAGCGGGAATATCTTAAAAGTGAATGAAGACCGGCTAACAGAGTGAGCCTCCTTTTCCATTCCCGGATCAGGAGGCTTGCTTAACATGCTTAATAGGCGGTCCATCCGGCATCCGCCGTGATGACGGTGCCGTTCACAAAGCTGGAATCGTCGGAAGCGAGGAACAACGCCACTTTGGCGATTTCATCGGCGCTGCCTAATCGCGGATTAATAGCCATCCCCAGCTGTTGTCTGGAAGCGCCAAACGGATTGATATTGGTCATCGAAGCCCCGATATTTGTTTCCACGCCGCCCGGAGCGATCGCATTGCAGCGGATGCCTTTTTGAGCATACATGAACCCGGTGTTTTTTGTAAATCCGATCACGGCATGTTTGGAAGCGGTATACGCCGCGCCCGCGCGAGCTCCGTATAACCCGCCGGCGGATGCAACGTTGACGATCACGCCGCTTTCTTTTTCCAAGAAGATCTTCAGCACTTTCCGGGTTGCACGCATTACGCTTGTCGTATTGACGGCAAACACCCGCTCCCACTGCTCATCCGTGATATCGCCGGCCGGCTCGAAATTATCCATGATCCCTGCATTGTTCACCAAAATATCGACCGTGCCGAAAGCTTTAACGGCCGCATCCACCAACTGCTGAATGTCTTCCTCCACGGCGACGTTTGTTTTCACGGCTTGAGCTGTCCCGCCTGCAGCTGTGATCCGTTCAACCGTAGCGTTCGCGCCCTCCAAATTCAAATCCGAGACCATGACCTTGGCGCCTTCCTTGGCAAACAGCTGTGCGATTTCCCTGCCCATTCCCGATGCGGCTCCCGTTACGATGACTGCTTTGTTCTCCAGTTTCAAAGTGTGTTTCCTCCAATTCGCACTATTAAAATTTTAAACGTTTTCAATCATTATTATAATACCCATCCCACAGGTATTTCCATCAGCAAAAAAAAGAGACTTGCTCCTTCGCGGAGCAAATCTCTTTTTCATTTCTATTATGGAGTTTTAAACAGTTTGCCATGAAATTGCTCAAGCCTGGTCAGATACTGCTTCTTCAGCAAAGCGAACAGGACGGCGTCAACAAATTGATTTTTCTCGAAGAAACATTCCTTTAAATAACCCTCTTCGTGAAATCCGATCTTCTCCAGCAGGTATCTGGAACGAATGTTGTCCGGGTCGATAAAGGCTTCAATCCGGTTTAAGCCCAAATCCTCAAAGCCGAAACGCAAAATTTCCTGCAGCACCTCGCTCATCACACCTTGACGCCAATATTCCGGGTCCAGCTCGTAGCCGATTTCCGCCTTTTGGTGCTCTTGAGACCAGTTATGGAAGCCGCATGTACCGAGGACCCGGTCCCCTTCCGATTTGACCGTGATCGCCCAGCGAAACCCGCGGCGCTCCAAATAGCGGCTGTTCCAGTTTTGGATTAGCTCTTCGGCCTGCCGGAGACTTTCAAACCGCTCCAGGTCGTAATATTTCGTAACCTCGTCATTGGAAAAATAGTGGAACAGATCCTCGGCATCTCCCGCGGTCAATTTGCGCAAAATAAATCTTTCCGTCTCCAGCTGGGGGAACAGCTTCACGGCAACCGCTCCTTTCCTATATCATTACGTCGTAATATATTATAGGTGAGGAACCTTGCCTATTGAAAGTGCCAAATCTATTCAGCCTGGTCAATCACCAGTCTAATGCCGATGCCAAACGGATCGGTTAGTCTGATTTCCCGCCCCCGCTCGTCCCGTTCATAAGCCACCTGGGCAGCCGACAAGCGGCTTTCCACGGCCCCCAGGGCCGCAAGGTCCGGCAGCGCCGTCGTGAAATAACGCAGCCCCACCGCATCTTCCGGGGCCGGCGGAGCGCCTTCGCCGGCCCACGTATTCAGGCCGATATGGTGATGGTATCCGCCGGCGGATACAAACAACGCCGCCCCGCCGTAATGGGCGGTAATTTCAAAGCCAAGGATTCGGCAGTAAAACCGCTCCGCCTCGCGCAAATCGCCGACGTGAAAATGAACATGCCCGATCCGGGTCTCCGGCGGCAGTCCTTTCCACTCGGCTCCTTCCGAAACAGCAAGCAAACCGTCCACGTCCACCGGATCGGTCGACATGATATATTCGCCGCTTGCGTTACGCTGCCAGGTATCGCGCGGGCGATCGGCGTAGATTTCAATGCCGTTTTGATCCGGATCGTTTAAATATAACGCTTCGCTTACCAGGTGATCCCCTTGCCCAATGGGAATCCGATTCTTGATCAGATTGCGCAGCGCCAAACCAAGCGCGGTCCGATCCGGCACCAGGATTGCGAAATGGTACAGTCCCGATACCGACCGCTCCGGCATCACCCGGTACTGTTCGTTAGCTTCCAGGTACAGCAGCGGTGTCTTCCCGTCGGCCGTGAGCTCGGCGACGTTTCCGTTATGTTGCAGTACACTCAGGCCAATCACATCCCGGTAAAAAGCCACCGACCGCTCCAGATTGCGGACTTTAAGATAGACGCTGCCGATTTGGGCAGCGGGATGAATGGATACATGCTCAGACAAAATGAAACTCCTCCTATCGAATGGGTTAGGATAACCTCGTAATGTGGTATTTATCCGTGTAACTACGATGGTTACATGGTCATTATGTAATCAGTATAGTTACAGCTCGGCCGTGTGTCAACGAATTATCATGCAAACCCATACTCATTCCCTCTTCTGTTCTACTACGAGAACCCTTCTCCTTTTTTCATGATCAGGAGCGCCGAGTACTTTGGTACTTTCTAAGCTGGGGTTGCTGCTCTAACGGACACCAGCGACCTTATCCGCTCATTTCCCGGGTATTTCCCAGTCTAACGGACCCAAATGACTCTATTTCGCTCTAAACGAGCTCATCTGGATGTAGACTAAAAAGTAGACACGCTGTAACAGCCACCTGGTACAATAGAAAACAACATAAAGAGGTCGAGGTGTATCATGGGAGAACAGCGTCAACATTTTGATGAAACCTTTAAACGCAATACG
>NZ_JAMBOE010000029.1 GCF_023715465.1 Paenibacillus macerans | reverse complement strand
GTTGGAATACAATCGCATCCGGATCCATTCGTCTATCGGCTATTTGACCCCGCATCTATGCGAAAAGAGGTACTACAAGCAACAACAGGTCGCTTAATTTGTGTCTACTTTCTTGACAGAAGTCCACCAAAGTTTAGGAAGAACCTCTACTCGCTCCAAAGTAGAAGTCAGAGCCGCTTAAGGACGCTGTCAGACGTTTTTCTTAATTTAAAAACATGTCAAAAAATTTCATTTTGCATAAATATTCGCATTTTTAAGTCTTAGGGCTTAGTGGATTTCTCCAGAACTAGCGCAAAGGCACCAATAAATCAAGACTTCCAGCCCTCACCGGAGGTATTTTTTGCCGTGTATAATTTTGGTAGCCCAGGTAGCTGGAATATGTTGGTATTATAGTCATACCCCTTAGGATGCAAGGAATAAATTTAGCGCGGTTAAATACGTATTTTAAGCTTTGGGAGGGTTTGGCAAGATGAAATTCAGCAAAATGAAAAAAACGATAGGGGTATTGGCATGTCTTATTTCTGCGCTGGCATGGGTGCCGGGCGCGGCTTCGGCGGCGGTAGAATTGCCGCTTCGAGTGGAATATCAGGGGAAGCCTCTCGACTTTCCGGATGCGAAGCCGTTTATGGATAAGGCGCAACGGGTGCAGGTCCCGGTCCGTTTTGTCAGCGAGGCGTTAGGGGCCGATGTAAAGTGGGCTCCGGAGAGCAAAACGGTGACGATCCGGCTGGAAAACAACGAAATCACTTTGGTGATCGGCCAGACGCTATATAACGTTAACGGGGAAGCCAAACAGATGGACACGGCTGCGCGCCGGATCAATGGCCGAACGTTCGTGCCGATCCGCTTTGTCAGCGAAGGGCTGGGCGCCTATACCAAGTGGGACGGCGCAGTGCGTACGGCATACGTCAGTGATGCCGCGTTCGATCCGAAGGAAGAAGAGCCGGGCGGCAACAAGGTCGTGGAAGAAAATATGCACGGCTTTATCGTGAAGCATAATACGGGATCTCAACTTTTTATAGATAAGGGAACAAATGAGCCGGAAACACCTGTATTGTCATTATTAATATCGTTCCCGGAGATGAGGGGGGCCGATTATAAAATGCAAGTCAAGGAAGTAGAAGAAATTCTCCTGCAGAAGGTGGATAAAAAAACCGTTGAGGCCATTATGCAGCACATTCAAAAGAAAACCAATTGGAGAGAAGAACTTGAGGGTAAGGTGTTCAAAGACAGCAATTATGTCATTACGGTCGGGTCAAATACCTCCGATCCTATTGCGGTACAAGTCTACGAAACCAAGAATTATATAGTTGAATAAGAAGCGGGTATCGAATATGAAAAACAGCGTGAAATGGTTTGGTGTGATATTAGTTTTAATACTTTTGACGGAAACGGTTCCCTTTCCGCCTGCCCAAGCTGCGGATAACACGGAAGCGGAGAATACGCGGCCGACGACGGTTGAGGAAGCGGTTCATAGAATTAATCGGGACATGAAGGAGTACTATGGTCTCGACAATTACTTTCCCGAGAGTATACCGAAGGACGGACAGACGCTCAAGTTACGGAGGGATTTGATCGAAAAAAGATTGAATCCGCCGCCGGTACAAACCGAAAGAGAAGCGCGAAAAAACAACACGTTTCAAATGGTTTATGGCGCGGATCATGGAAAAAAATTGGTCCATAAAGGCAGACTGGTCTTTCGGTACAGCGGGTTCAGCGTAAACGGGCAATCCGTTTCTTCCGACGATTTTCCTTGGGATGCTGGTTGGAGCGGGATCCAAATTCAGGATTTTGAACTAATTCCTGAACCTTGGAATAAAACGAGGGTTAAGGAAAAGTATGGGATTCGTCCAAATCGCTTTGACAAATACAAAGACCCTGCCAACAAATATCTTAGCGACGGAACTTTTGAACAACTGATCATACAAGGACTAAATACGGAGTACGCGGGAATACCTTATTCCGAATTTATGTACGACAATAAAGACTCTGATTATGCAAAAGTTGACGTATATGAAGAAGACGCCAAACCGAGTAAAGGAGGCAACTGGATCGATTATGTCCATGTCTTGCAACCCCCAACCATGTTCTCTTGGGGGTTTGGTACCGTCTATATGGACAACAATGTCGGCGTGACGTATTTGGACGTCCCGATCGCCCCTTACGCTTTGTTGGAGTCCGATTTGTCGGCATCGTTTGAGAAATTGCCGCATGAAGCGGCTAAGGGCGAACAAGTCCAGGTGGCGGTAAGGGTGAATTCTACCTTCGCCGATCCGGTAACGACCAACTATTCGTGGACTTTGACGCAGAAAAACGGAACAAAGCTGACCGCACAGGACGACAACCTGTCGTTTTCCGGTCATGCCAATCAGGAATCCGGCGCTTTCGAAATCAAGAATCGAACGGGTGTTGTTCTTTACGCCACCTTTACGATG
Source organism: Paenibacillus macerans (assembly GCF_023715465.1). Taxonomy (GTDB): domain Bacteria; phylum Bacillota; class Bacilli; order Paenibacillales; family Paenibacillaceae; genus Fontibacillus; species Fontibacillus macerans_A. The sequence continues at coordinate 40,272 of NZ_JAMBOE010000029.1, read as the reverse complement.
CCGGACAGCGACGTCCGCATTCAGTTTAAGATCAACGAGGATGGGAAAATGCCCAAAGAAACGATCCTCGGCAACAATGTACTCGATTCCAACCCGCTGGCAATAAAACTATTGAAGCCGATACCGCTGAATTACGACGTGCTGTCCACCAAAGTGAAGTTTCCATTAAACAACGGGAATCCGATCGCCGCCGCCTTGACACTGCCGCGGCCGGACGCTAAATGGGTTAGCAATGCGACGGGTGAACTTAAGGTGAACAACGATACGAAGGATTTGTTTCGCGATTTCAAAGTCGAAGGCAATCCATTGGTCGATGAACCGAGTGCATGGATTTCACGGAATCCGATTGTTCACGCCACCATTAAACGCGAGGATTTCGGAGACGATCCGGTAAACCGCAATTGGTTGAAGCGGAAACCCGACATACCTGTCCGCAAAAGCGGGACGGTGTCATATAACGGTTCCGTCAAAAGGGACTATGAATATAAAGTTCAAATTTGCAGTAATGGTGTGTGCCGCACCGAGATCAGAAGGGAAACGGCCCATGCCAATTTCGACTCCGGCGAGGACAGAGAGATCTACGACGTTTACGTCTACAACGGGACTAAGGAGCTCGGGAAACATACGTATGAGAATAAGATCGAGAACAACACCCCGGACTCCAAAACCAAAAAGCTGTTCTGGGAAAACGAACCTTACACGTATGACGTCATCCGCTGGATGAAGCATATCGACGAGAATGGCCAGCCTTACAACTGGACGGCCGTTCCCGGCCAATACGAGCGTACGTTCACCCAACAGGCCAGCGCCGACATCGCCTGGAAAAGCGAAAGCCCGATGGCGGAGCAGTACCAGAAGGCGCGCGAAGCGGCCAAAGACAAGACAAACAAAAAATCGCTGTACGACAAGGCGGTATTCGCCACCGATCGGCAGCTGCAAAAATACGCGTATCCGGTCAAATCGGGATACTATTTTAACCCGGCCGGGAGTTACACGTTTACGGTCAAAACCGTGATGTACAAGCAGTCGCCCGACGATACGCAGGATCACAAGGATATGGTCGACACGCTGATCGATTCCTTCCGTTACGAAACGAATCTGATCTACATCAACAGCAAGAAAAAAGCGGTCAATATCGCCAATGAGCCGCTGGCCGCAAAGGGCGGAGGGTTCAAAGCAGCGGCCGGCCAACTGACGGCAGAGCAGCCCAAAGGGGTAGACGGCAAAACGCTGCTGAATGTGCTGGACCGGAAAGACGACGAATCGCGGTATAAGAAAGACGTCGAGGAAATCTTTTACTCTCAGGATCAGGACGAGAGCAAAACACATGAGTATTGGAAACGGGTGCTCGAAGGTTACAGCGAGTCCAGTACGCAAGGCAGCAAGGAGAACTATCAGTATCGGGAATACGTCGCTGACAAGCAGAAAAAGATGTACAAAATTACCGAAACGACGACCGTTACAATCGAGATCAACCCGGACAATATCCCGGTCTACACCCACGCCAATATGCAAAACGGCAAGTATTACGTCAAAGCCTGGATCAACGACGCTCCGCTCTCCAGAGGAGGCCATACCTACAAGAAGCTCGGAACTTTGCAGGGGGTCGATGTGCTCGATAACATCGAGGTCACGGTGGTCGGGTCGATGTTTGACGATTTGAACGACTAAGACGGGGATCGGACAAGGGAGGAAGGAATTACTAACCTATGGCAATTCTCATCGTTTCCGGCGGATTCCATCGAATCGTGTCGGGTTACTTGTCAGGCAGACGGGAAGCTGCCCAGGCGGATGCGCTGACGTTGCAGGATTTGCCCGGCTATCTTCTGGAGAATAACCCGGCAGTGGATGGCGTGCTGCTGACCGACGAGGCATTTTCGGGGAACCAGGAGACGGATCTGGGCCAACTAAACGCAGCCTTGAAATGGTTCAGCGACCGCCGCGGGGCGCAGGTCCCGGTCTTTTTGCTCACCAGGAACCCGCTTAGGTCCCAGCAACTGGAGCCGCTCATGCAGAAGTACGCTGACCTGCGGATCGTCGTTTGCGACGAACCGCGAATCCCGCTGGGCCTGATCCGTTTCGTGCTGGATGAGCTGGCCGCGGGGCGAAGCGGAGGACGGCTTTCCAAACCGCAGCGGGCTCCCGTGGACACGCCTGTGGAGGAGGAAGCGAAGCCGGAGAAAAAAAGATCCTTTTTCAGCCGCTTCCGCTCCAAAAACGAAAAAAGCGAGGCCGGGCCCGAGCCCACCGATCCTCTGACAAAACGGATGGCGGGGATCAGCCGGGGCATGAGCCGGGTCGTGGCCATTACCGGGCACCGCGGCAGCGGACTGACCAGCACCGTGGTGAATCTGGCGCATGAAGCCAGCAAACGCGGATTGAGCACGATGATCATCGACATGGACGCGGAGTACCGGAGCATGAACATGTACTTCGGCAGGTTCCATGAACAAAGCAATAAATACGACGAAATGAGCGCCTCCCTGATCCGCACGCTCGCCCGGCCCCAGGATTACATGACGACGGCCTGCAGCATCAAGGATAATTTGTGGCTGACCACGCTCGGTTATTCGTTCCAGGACCATAGGCTGATGGACCAGTTCTACACCAGCGACAAGCTGGTAGGCCTGCTCTCTTTGCTAAGGACGAAGTTTAACCTGGTCTTGCTTGATATGCCGCTTGACTTTTTCCGGGAGTTCCGGGAAACGATGATCCACATCGATATTTTTGGATTATGCGTACCGAACAATCTGCACGCGGTGCTCAGCACGATTCGCAATGTCGAGGTGGTCCTGGACGCGGAGAAGGCGGCCTATCTCAACGCCAAGTCGAAGGTGATCGTGACCAAATACAACGACCGCTCCCGGTTCCAGGACGCTTTGTTTGCGCCGGAGCGGGTGGGCGAAGTGCTGGCCAGCGGACTTAGCGAGTGTTTTCGATACGAAATGAACCTCGCGGGGCATGTCCCATACAATAACAGCTTCGATTCCCAGATTGAGACGGAGATCGCTTTGACGAATCTCGCGCCGGAGTACGAGCAAGCTTTCGGCCATATGCTTCTAAGACTGATGGAAGGTGCGTAACACTCGATGGATTTAACGACGATCAAAAGCGTTTCGCCAAACCGCAAAATTTTCAAAAAAATCATGGCCCTGGCCGTCAGCGTTACCGTGATCATCGTCTCGTTCATCGTGCTTAACAACGCCAACGAGGCGGCCAAGGACACGGTGGAAATTCTCCGCATCGATCACGACGGCGGCATTCCGGCCGATCAGGTGATCACCGAGAAGATGATCCGCAAATACGCCCTCATCCGCAAGGAATATACCGAGGATATGGTGCTGGCGGCAGACCAGGAAGCGGTGGTGGGCAAATACGCGGAGTATTACTTGCGGGACGGCGGCATTTTGTATAAAGACCAGCTGCGGGAAGAAAAACCGCTCAAAAACGAATGGCTGTACCAGCTTGATGAGAAACACGAAGTGTTGACCCTGCCCTACAACTTCCTGGAGGCCGGCGGCGATATCCTGATGCCGGGGGACACCGTCAGAATCCGCGTCTCCTACGAGAAGGAGGAAAGCTCAGGTTCGGGCAACCCCAATTTTGGGGGGACGAGCACGGCGATCAAGACCGAGGTGCTGTTCGATCAAATCACGGTGAAGGATATGCTGAACGCAAGCAGCCACTCGATATACGAAGTGTACAAAGAGGTGCTCAAGTTAAGCGAGGATAAGCGGCAGGAAGTGATGAAGAGCCAGGAGTTCATGAAGAGCATCCAGCCGCGGGCGCTGCTGCTAGAGGGGTCCAAGCAGCAGATCGACAACTTTGCCAAATACAACGGCTACAACGGGAAGAAATACCTGATCACGATCCTGAGCCGCAAAAACAGCGACGTGATCCTGGATCAACTGCCGACGCTGCAAAATGAGGTGGAGTCATGGATCAAAGAGAAGAACTGAAGCTCGACCGGATTTTGCAAAAAATCTCGCCAAAGGATTACCTTGGCGGGGCGGAGCTCCAGGACAGCAAGCTCATCTACAGTGTCATCGGCTTCATTCCGGCCTGTGATCTCGCCGACAACGCGATCCTGATCAGCAATTTGGGATATTTGCTGGCGCAGAAGGGCCTGAATACGTGCATCGTCGATTTAAAGACGTTTCAGCCGAACCTGTTTCACTACCTGGACGTGGAGCCGCCTAAGCAAGGGAGAGGATTGCTCCGGGTATTAAAAAGCGACAAGGTCGATTTTCGGGAGGAGATTACGGGGACGAAATATGAGCGGCTGTATCTGCTGGCGCCCAGTCCCCACGATCTGATCGAGGAGTATCTCGATTTCGAATTCGAGCATTTGGAGCGGGTAATCGGCACCTTGAAAGGGATGTTCGACATTATACTGCTCGATATCCCAAACAATCCGCCGCTGGAGCTGTGCCTCGGAGCGATGAAAAGCTCGCATATCGGCTTTTTCACCGCGTCCGAACGGGTTGAGGCCTTAAGCAACATGGTCAGGCTGCTTGATTTTGCGGCTTCGGTGGGAATCAGCACCGCCAAATTCACCAGCGTTATCCTGATGAACATGCAGGATCTCAAATACGATTACAAGGGCCTGCGCGAATACGGCTTAAACATCGCCGCGGCGATGCCGCTGGTGAAAGCCGCTTATGCCGCATCGCTCGAAGGCAAGCTGTACGTCAGGGACAGCGCCTTGGTGAACAAATATTTCATGAAGGAATTGAAGCGGCTCGCGGATATTCTGGGCAAGCAGTAAGGGGGTGGAAGGATGCTTACGCGCGCCAAAGTCAGCGAAATGCAGCAAAAAGTGTCGCAGCAGAGCGGCGGCAAAAAAGAAGATATGGACGAGTTAAAAAACAAATACACGACCATTCAATTCGAAGAGGCGCTGGAGCTCTGCCAGAAATACATCACGAAGGTCGCCACCCATGCTTTCCGGCGGGAAACCGACCCGGCCCGCAAGCGGGAAATGACCAAAGCCTTCATCAACGAGTTCGTCGATTCGCAAAAGCCGGTCGTGGAAGGCTATTACGAGCTTGCCGCGCTGAAGCACGCGCTGACCGATGAGATCACCCATTACGGCCCGATTACGAAGGCGATGGAGGATCCGGCGATCGACGAGATCCGCATCAACGGACCGGAGCAGATTTTTGTCGAAACCGGCGGGAAAACCTTGCCCTGGGAGCCGCATTTTATCGACCGCGAGCATCTGGAGCGGATCATTTCCAAGCTGCTTGGCGTCTCCAAGGTCCGGCTGACCCCGAAGGTGCCGATGGTCAACGCCCGGACGATCGAAGGGTACCGGGTGAATGCCACCCATGCGGACATTTCGCCGTACGACGTGCCGGCCGTGGTGATCCGGAAATTCAGCAAAAAGAGTATTACTCCAGAAACGATGATCAAAAACGAGTCGTTTTCGGTCAATATGTTCAAGCTGCTGTCCCTGTTGCCGAAGGCCGATTTGTCCTGGATTACCGTAGGTCCGACAGGGAGCGGGAAAACGACCCTGAACGAGATTCTGGTCAAGGAGATCAACCCGCTGTCGCGGATCATCACGATCGAAAATCCTTCCGAAATGCGGCTGCTGCGCCGGGAAGGCGGCGGCGAGCACGGCCGGGTCATCAACGACGTGCTGCAGTACGAATCCGTTCCCGATGAGGACGATGCCAGCCCGGCGACGATGGAGAACCTGCTGATCAATGCCATGCGCCAGTCGCCGCATTGGATCGGCCCGGGCGAGCTGCGGACGCCGGGGGAATTCGCCACCGCGCTGCGGGCGGCGCAGACGGGGCACTTCTTCTTTACGACGCTGCACGCGGAAGGGGACCGGGAAGCGATTTACCGCTTCCTGACCGCCTACCTGATGGCCTCCAACGAGCCGGCGGAGCTGGCTTTGCGGAACATTTGCAGCGCGGTCAAGTTTATTATTTTTCAGGAGAAGCTGGCCGACGGCACCCGGAAGGTGACCTCGATTTCGGAGGTGCTGGGTTCCGAAGGGCTGGAGCCGATCGTGAACCCGATCTACAAATTCATATCCGAGGATGTGCTGGAAGAAGAAGGCACGCACCGGGTGCTGAAAATCGTCGGCAAGCACAAGCGCGTGGGGCAGCTGTCGGAAAAGGTGCAGCAGACGATGATCAAGGCCGGGATCAAGCGCAGCCGGTTCGAATTTTTGGCCCGGCCGCCGGAAGACGACGAAATAGAGGAGTATGCCTTAGATGGATACGATTTCAGCCATTAGCCTGCTGCTGGGCATCGCCGCTTTCATCGTATTCAACGCCGTGTTTGAGGTGCGTTTTTTCGCAGGCACGGGGCGTTTTTTCCTCGGGATGCTGGATACGCTGGCGGAATACCTCGGCAGGTACAACACCAAACGTTATGTGGAGCGGATCAAAAAAGAGCGGATCGTCAAGCGGAAGGAGAACATCTACGCCAAATACAACCGGCTGGTGGAAGGGCTCATTCTCGACTTCAATTTGCCGCTGACGCTCGAAAGCTTCACCTCCCTGCTGTGCATCGCGTTTGCCGTCATGGTGCTGGTCATCATTCTTTTTATGGAGAACGTCACCTTGTCGGTCGTGATTACGATCGCCATTTTCGTCGGCCTGCTCACGTACTTCACCATGCAGTCGAAAGCGATCAAAGCGGAGAAGCTGGAGAGCATCATGGATGCCGAGGACATCATCTGCCCGCTGGCCCGGGAAGGGGTGCTGGTGGCGATCAAAAAAGTGATGGAAAGCGACGAGTACATCCGCCCGAGCATCCGCCCGTATTTTCAGCAATTTATCGACAACTGTGATAACAACGGGTATTCCTTCAAGCAGGCGATCACCGTGCTGAACCGGCAGCTTGGCCCGAAATTCGACAATTTCACGAAAAAGGCCATCGTGTTCGAATATAACGAGCGCAGAGGGATGGCCGACATTTTCCTCGACATCGTGGACGAAAACGCCGTGCTGCGGGAAATCAACGCGCGCAAGGACCGGATTTTCCGCAAGATGAACCGGGATTTTCTGCTGAAAACCGCGATCATCGTGTTGTTTTTCATATATGCCTTGTCCGTCAAAGATTTTCGCGAATTTATGCTGTACGCCAGCTACGGAAAGGTCATCAATACGGTGATGATCAGCATCATCTGCCTCAGCTTTGCCCGGACGCAGACTTTGCAGGGGGATCTGGGGATTGGCGGTGAGCTGAAATGACGCTCTTGGCGAAGCTTGCCGCGCTGGTGTCGATCATTTACCTGGTCAAGGTGTTCGCTTACCCGATTTTCAAGCCGGTGCAGGCCAAGCAAAAAAAGCGCAACCGCAAGTATTTGAAGGAGCGCAAACACGCCCGGTTCCGGGAGAAGCTGCGGGGTTGGAAGAAAAGTGCCGCGGCCAAATACGTCAGGCCCCTGCTTGGCGGCGCGGAGCGGCTGCGGTTCAAAAAAATGCTGGACCGGCTCGATCTGGTGATGACGCCGGAGGAGCTGCGGCTTGAGCAGATTTTGTACACCTGCGGTGCAGTGCTGGTGACCGCGGTCGTCCTGAGCGCCAACCGGCTGCTCGGATGCGTGGCGGCGATCTTCATCATCTTGGGCTGGCTGTACCCGGTGTCGGAGATGGAGAAAAAAATCGAGCGCAAAAACCGCAACATCGCCCGCGATTTTCCGGCGTTTTACAGCATGGTGTACTACCAGTATTCGAAGTCGATCAACATCTATTTGGCCGACGTCATCCGCGATTACCTGCCAAACGCCAACGCCGACATGGCCGAGGAGCTTGGGGTGATGCTCGACAATATCGAATACGGCGAGGAATATGCGCTGAAGCAGCTAAAGCGGCGGGTGCCGATTCACTATATCATCAAGTTTTGCGATTTGATGGAAACCCGGCTTAAGGGCTACGACAACATCTCACAGATGGTGTATCTCAAAAACGAAATCGACAGCTTTCGGATTCGTTTTTTGGAGGAAGAACTGGAGCGGCGGGAGCGCACCAACGGCCGGATTCAGTTCGTGCTGATCGGGATTCTCGCGTTGTATATCGGCATTTACTATCTGTTTACGATCATGGATTCCATTCAAATGTTTCAATAAACATCTAAAAATGAGGAGTTAAGGGGAGGTTGTCACGATGAAACAGGTGGAAAAACAGGCGAGTCCAAAGAAAGGAATCCGTGCGTTCTGGGAGGATGAGACCGGGGAGTTTGGCATAAAGCAGATAGCTGCTACCGTGGCTGTGATCGTTATCATCGGAATAATCGTCGGCATCGTTAGAGGACAATTGCCAACCTGGGTCAGCGATATATGGGACTACTTTATGGAACTGATCGAAGGGATGACAGGGGGTTCGGCGTAATCTAAATTTCGGACAGACAGGAGGACTGACATGCGAGCTTTTGCCAAGTCGATCCTCGTATCCATACTGGTTACCGTCTGCATCCTGCTGTTCACGAACCTGATCTACTTTTTTCCCTGGTACATGACACTGGTGATCGAGACGTTTAACGTGTCCCAGGTGGCGGCGAGCGACAACTACTTGAAGCAAACGTACTATGACGATGCCCTGGAGCGGCTGCGGGAACGCCCGATTTACAGGCAGAAAGCCGACGACGTGGAGATTATCGCGAAAAATGAGGACGGTGACGACGCCATCGGCTATGACGATGCGTCCTATTACGAGGATCTGTCGGAATACGAAAAACCTTATAAACAGCGGGGGAAGCCGGTCAAAGTGACGATCGAGGCGGTGTATCCGCTCAGCATCGAGCTTTGGGGCAAAAAATACGAGCGGGAAATCCCGGTTTCATTTTCGCTGACGGCGACGGGACTGAAGCATTACAAGGACCTGGAATATTACGAATACCTCGATCAGTGGGGCGATGAGCCATGAAAAACATAGCGATCGGCGTGCTCGTCGTCATCCTTGCTTCGATTTTGATCGAACCGCTGGTGGAACTGCTCAATTTGGGCCGGGAAAATATCATCCTCGGCACGGCGCTGTCCAACTCGGCCCGCTCCGCCAGGGACCGCAGCCTGGAATACGAATTCCAGCGGAATCTGGATGCGAAGGTGAATGAGGATAAATTTGCGGAGTATTTTTCCGATGCGTTTGAAGCGGCGATGAACGTCACCCGAAAAAATCCGGGAGAAAGCAACACGGACCTGGAGTTTAGGTCCAACGACGGCAAATACAACGACTTCACCGTTAGGCTCGATTTCGACGAGGAGACCGACCCGGAGCGCGAGCAAGTCGTAACCACGGTCACGATGGAAGCCGTATCCGATTATAAATTCAAGACCAAATACTTGAAGCTGGCGGCGGCGGCCGGGGAAGACGTCGATTACCAGCTCAAGGAGGAACGGGTGCTGGTGCTGACGATCACAAACTGACGAGGAGGAAGGGCTTCGGATGGATGAGACAATGCTGGTGACCTTTCAGGCGTCCCATTTCCGCAAAGAGCTGTGGGTGCCGCCGTTCGTCACTACGGCAGAGCTGCTGGAGATGCTGGCGGAAGCGTACGGTTTGGCGGTTTCGCCGGGCCATCGTTTGCAGGCCGAGCCGCTTGGGCGCATCCTGGACCCGGTCCGGACGCTGGAGGAGGAAGGCGTGGCGGCCGGGGCGCTGCTGACGCTGGTGTAGAAAGGGGGAGTATCGATGGGCGATCACTTGGGCGGCAGCGGGCTTGTGCTCGCAGCGGGCGATAAGCTGCTGCTGACGGACATTTGTCAATACGCCGGTACGTTTTGGCTTGATCCCGCAAGCGGGGAAACAAGGCTGCTGGACGGCGTTTTTTGGTTCATGAACCCGGCCGAAGACGGTATTTACGCAAGCGACCAGCAGCGCGGCCATCGGCTCTGCCGGATCGATCCCCGGACGGGGGCTGTGGAGCCGGTGTCGCAGGCTCCCTGCGGCGGGCTGATCCGCCAGGGGGACTGGCTCTACTATATCAACGAAGAGGACCGCAAGCTGTACCGCTTGCGGGTTGACGGCCGGGAAGAGAGCCGGATTGCCGATGAGGCGGTTGAGGCTTTTGCGGTGCAGGGGGACGAAATTTATTACGCGACGGGTTTGGGGATTCGGACCTGCCGCAGCGACGGCAGCGACCGGGAGATCGTGTCCGATGCGGCCGCCGCCGGGCTGCTGCTGTTAGGAGAGAAGCTGGTTTACGCCGACAAAAAAAACCGGCGCCTGCTGACCGTGTTCGACCCGCGTACGGGGAGTGCGCGGGCGTATGACGATCTCGTGCCCGGCAGCTTGTGCACGGATGGGCGTTACTTGTACTGCAGCAACCGGATGCATGGCGATACGATTTACCGTATTGATTTGGAATTGGGGAGCAAAATCCGCATTTGCGGGGACAGTGCGGATCATCTGCATGTGATCGGCGGGGAAATGTATTTCAGCAGCCGCTTTGAATGGCACAAAATGTCGTTGTCCGGCGGGCAGGCTGCTAAAGTCATAACGAATTCGCGAGGCCAATATGATGAATGAAAACCATTTGTTTAACCGCCAGCCCCGGTTTCTTCCGGAGATGCCGAGCGGGGAGCTGGAGATTCCGGGTCCGCCGCACGCCTATGAGAAACCGGAAATTTCCTGGTTTACGCTGCTGGCGCCGCCGGCCGTCATGCTGGTGATTACGGGCCTGCTGGCGCTCACATCGCAATCGTTGTTCATGATGCTGTCGATCGCCATGACGATGATGACGCTGATCGTGTCGCTCACGAGCGCCACGGCGCAGATCCGCAAATACAAAAACAAAAAAAAGGAACGGGAGAAAAAATACTTGCAGTTCGTCGCCGACTGCCGGAGCGAGCTGACGTTGGCCCGCGAGCAGCAGATCAAAGCGATGAACGAGCTGAACCCGGAACCTGCCGCCTGTCTGGAGCGCATTCAGCAGCTCGACCGCCGGCTGTGGGAACGGACGCCGTCGTATCCGGACTTTTTGTCCCTGCGCCTCGGCGTAGGCAGCGTCCCGGCGGCGCGGCGGATCAATTACACGAAGCAGGCGATTATTCTGGAGAGCGATCCGCTCCTGATGGAGCCGCAGCGGCTGGCCTTGGAGTTCGAACGCGTGCCCGACGTACCGGTCGCCGTCAATCTGATGGAGGCGGAAATATGCGGCATCGCCGGCGAAGAAGAGATGGCTTTGGACCTGGTGACCAAGCTGCTGCTGCAGCTCGTGACCCATCACGGATATGACGACGTGCGGGTTGTCGTGCTCGCCTCCGAGGACACGCTGGACCGCTGGAGCTGGCTAAAGCCGCTGCCGCACGTCTGGTCCGGCGGCTTCGATTCGCGGTACCTGCTGTGCGGGCCGGCGATCGCGCATCAGGTGCTCGGCGAGCTGTACCAGGTCCTCAAGGATCGGGAGCTAAAGACAGTAGGCGGGGCGATGCTTCCGCATTACGTATTTATCGTTCAGGATCCCAGCTTGCTCGAAAACGAGCCGATCCACAAATATTTGTACAACAAATGCGCTTCATTGGGCGTCTCGTCGGTGTTTATCGCCCAGGGCGCGGCGTACCTGCCGATGAACTGCCGCCAGGTCGTGCTGCTGCAAGGCAAAACCGGGGAGCAGGCGGATCGGGAAACCGGGGAGAAATCCACGTTCCTTCCCGACAAAGCCGACTTTGCCCAGCTAGACCAGGCGGCCCGGAAGCTGGCGCCGCTGCGCATCAAAAACACGGCTGCCCAGTTTTCGTTGCCCGTCTCGCTGACGCTCCTGGAGCTGCTTGGCGCGAAAGCGGCGGGCGAAGTCGACGTGGCCTCGCGCTGGATTCGCAACAAGCCGTTTAAGGGGATGAGCGTGCCAATCGGCGTCAAAGCCGGTGGGAACCCGTTTTACCTCGACATGCACGAAACCGGACACGGCCCGCACGGGCTCGTCGCCGGGACGACCGGCTCGGGGAAAAGTGAACTGCTGCAAAGCATCATCATCTCGCTGGCGCTGAACTATCATCCGCATGACGTCGTGTTCGTGCTGATCGACTATAAAGGCGGCGGGATGGCCGACGTTTTCAAAGGAATGCCCCATCTCGTCGGGACGATCACCAACCTCGGCGGGAACGAGACGACGCGGGCGCTGTTGTCGATCAAAAGCGAGTTGATGCGCAGGCAGCGCGTATTCTCGGAATACGGGGTCAACAACATCGACCGTTATCAGAAGCTGTACTACAGCCGGAGCCGCTCCGAGCAAGAGAGCATGCCGGCGATACCGCACCTGATTATGATCGCCGACGAGTTCGCCGAGCTGAAGCAGGATCAGCCTGATTTCATGAAGGAGCTGGTCAGCGCGGCCCGGGTCGGCCGAAGCCTTGGCGTGCATCTGATTTTAGCCACGCAAAAGCCGGCCGGCGTCGTCGACGATCAAATTTGGAGTAACTCCAAGTTTAAGATCTGTCTCAAGGTGCAGGACGAAACGGACAGCAAAGACGTGATTAAACGGCCGGACGCGGCGATGATCAAGGAGCCGGGCCGGGCGTATATCCAGGTCGGGCACGACGAAATTTTCGAGCTGTTCCAGTCGGCGTATTCCGGCGCGGATTACGATCCGGAGGGCGAATTGCTCAAACGGGAAAACCGTGCCAAGCGCATTTACGAAGTATCGCTGCATGGCCGGGCGGAGCAGATTTATCCGCGCGAAGAAGAGAAAATCGCCAAAAAGGAGATGCCGACCCAACTGAAGGCGATGGTCGATCATATCATCGCGGTGTCCGGTGCAAACGGGATCGAGCCGATCAAAGGGCCGTGGCTGCCGCCGCTGCCGGACACTGTTTACCTGGATGATATTTACCGGCCCGAGGAGGGGGTTCAGGCGGGCTTCGGCCGCTGGACGCCAAGCGGCGATCTGCTCAGCGTGCCGATCGGCCTGCTGGACGATCCGCGGGGCCAACGCCAGGAGCCGCTGCACATCGATTTCGCCCAAGACGGCAATCTGTTTGTGTACGGGGCACCGGGCACGGGGAAAACGTATTTGCTGAAAACGCTGTGCCTGTCCCTGGCGCATAAATATTCGCCGGAGGACGTCCATCTCTACGTGATGGATTTCGGCGGCTCTTCGTTCCGGGCGTTGGAACAGCTTCCGCATTGCGGCGGCGTAATGACGCTGGAGCAGGAATCGCTCATCCAGCAATTCGTGTTGTTCGTGTTCCGGATCATCGAAGAGCGGAAAAAGCTGTTCGAGGACACCCGGAGCGACGGGTTCAACGATTACCGCTTGAACGCCGCGGGTATCCGTGAAAGAGACGGACAAGGCTCTGCCGCCTCCGGCGCCCCCGCTTCGCTGCCGGCGATCGTGCTCGTCATCGACAACTATTTCGCCTTGTCGGAAACGTATGAGTCGGTCGACGAGAAGATGGTGATGCTGGCCCGGGAAGGGGCGAAATACGGCATTTACATGGCCGTTTCCGCCACCAATGCTTCGCTTGTCCGCTACAAATTCGCCGTCAACTTCAAAATGGCGGTGACGCTGCAGCTGACGGACAAGGGAGAATACGACGGCATCGTCGGCCGCACCGAAGGGTTGGAACCGGCCAAGCTGGCCGGCCGCGCGCTGGTGCGGGGGAAGCCGCCGCTAGAGTTCCAGACCGCCGTTCCGGAGTACAAAGCGGCCGACCTGGAGCAGACGCTGGAGCGTTACGCCGCGCTTGTCCGCAGCGGAACGGTCCGCCCGGCAACGCCGATCCCGGTTATGCCAGCCCGGATCGACATGGCCGAAATCAACCGCGACGTCGGCGGCAGCCGGATCGCTATCGGCCTTGGCGACCAGGATCTCCAGCTGGTGCTCGTCGATCTGATGGCTACGCCAGTGCTGATGGTCGGCGGCGATCCGCTGAGCGGCAAAAGCACGCAGCTCGTCTCCTGGATCCGCGCGCTCGCCGTGAACCTGGGCGAAGAAGGGCTCGCCGTATACGCGTTGGATTCGAACGCGATGGGGCTGTACTCGATCATGAACGAGCCGTATGTAACGGACCTGGCGCAGATCGAGGATATGTATTCGTTCCTGGATGGCGTCAAGGAAGAGCTTGACGCACGCCGCTCCAAGCTGTTGGAGACGCGAAGAGCGGGGGGCGATGCCGAGGCGCTGGTCCGCTCCTGGAAGCAGCTTGTGTTTGTCATCGACAAGCTGAGCGAGCTGACGGAAGGCGACCAATATTCGCTGAAAGAATTCCTGGAGCGGATCGTGAAGCAGGAACGCGGCATGAAAGCCGCTGTCCTGGCCGCCGATTTGACCGGGGAGCTGGCGAACAACTGGGACGGCTTGGGCAAAGCGATCCGCGAAGAACAGTGCGGACTTCTGCTCGGCAGCTTGAAGGAGCAAAGCTTGTTTAACGCCAGACTTCCTTACGGCATCCAGGAGAAGGAGTTTGAGGCTGGAGACGGTTATTTTATCGTGAAGAACAAGTTTACCGGCCTGCGGACCGGCGTTTATGAGAGCAAGCGGGAACTTGTTCTTGAAAGGAGGTGAGATAATTAATGGCAAATTTAACGTTTAGTCCTGAACAGGCGCGCAGCGTGTCCAAGTCCATCCTGAACAAAGGGAACAATGCCCGCGATCTGATCAACCAGCTCGACCGGGAGATCAAATCGGTGGAAGGCTGGTGGCAAGGGGACTCCGCTAAAGCTTTTGTGGATGAATTCAACCAACTGAAACCAAGCCTGGACAAGCTGGTGGAATGCGTAACGAACATCAGCAACAACCTGAACAAAATCGCTGATATCAAGGAACAAAGTGAAAGAGACATTGCGAGCGCACTTCGTAAATAATCGGAAGCAGGCGTGAAGAACAGCAGGATAGCCGCTGTCTTCGCGCCTTTTCTCCTACGAGGGGCCGATTAAGGGAGGGAGTAATATGGTTTCGCCGGGGGATATCAGCAGCGCCGCCAGAAAAGTGCACAACGAAGCGATGGATCTGAAAAATACGGAACGCCGTTTCTCAGGCACACTTGGCGGTATCGATACTTGGTGGAAGGGGCAAGCGGGCAAAGCTTTTACCCAGGATTACAACCAGCAGGCCAAGCGGGCGATGGAACGCCTGTACGCGGAAATGGAAAACATGAAATCCGGTCTTGACCGGCTGGCGTCCGAGGTTCGGTGCGCCGATGAGCAGAGGCGGAGAAAAGAGTTGCTGGAGCGGCAGCGGAAAGCGCTGAAATAGAACCGCCGGCGGATTATGGGCTATTTAGTGTTTTTGCAGGCGCATAGGTCGATGGAGAAGAAATTTAAATTCCCGGCATGGCCGGTGGAATTTTAGGATATATTTGGGTGGCTTTTGAATCCGAGAATATTCATACAAAAGATGAGAATTTTGGATTCCATTTCCGCTTCAATTTATTTATGATAAAAAGTGGATATTGCGATGAAGACACCATGGCCGCGGATGATTGTCCGGCGGCCCTTGTTCGTTATTCAAATCAAGGGGGATGCCATTTTATGAAGCGGAAAGTCAAAGGGAAGGCGGCCGGAGGGTTTGTGCCTGCTTTGTCGCTGGGGCGCAAGCTGACCGCCACGTTTTTTACGATTTCTTTGCTGGTTGGGGCCATCGCGGGGCTTGCTTATGTGTTTATGGACAAGCTGAACCGCAACTACTCGGCGGTGCTCGAACAAAATACGGCGGCAATCGAGCGGGTATCCCGGCTGGAAAGCGACGCCCAGCGGCAGAATAGCTTGCTGTTTGACTACATCATGGAGCCCTTGCCCGAAAAAGAACAGCAGATAACCGAGGTCAACAAACAGCTGGGCGATTTGATTGGCACAGTGGAAAGCGCTTACCAGGGCGGGGGCGGCGCGGATATCGCCAAGAAGCTGGCGGAATCGAACTCCACCTTTGCCCGGCTGCTGACGAAGGTTCGGGATTACGTCAACGAAGGCAAGCCGGATTTGGCCAAGGCCGAAGCGCTGGTGTGGTCGATCCCGGTGTCGGATGCGCTGATTCAAGGGGCGGAACAATTGCGGACGCTGCAGCAGACCGAGCTGGAAAGGACGCTGAACGGGTACCGGCGGGAAGCGGACGAGGCCGTGCGCACGCTAGCCGCTTGCGGCATCGCCGTGCTGCTGCTCTCCGTTGCCACCGGGATTGTGGTGTCCCGGATCATCTTGAAGCCGATGCGGGCCATGCTGAAAGGGGCCAAGGACATGGCCGCCGGCGATTTGACGATGGGCGAGCTTACGGTGAACAACCGCGATGAGCTCGGCGACTTGGCCTCGGCGTTTAATGGCATGAAGGCCAGCTGGCATGCCATGATCAGCGAGTTGCGGCGGAATGCGGGCAAGGTAGCGGACTCGGCCGAGCAGCTGCGCCGGCAGTCGGTACAGTTCCGGCTGTCGTCCGAGGAGATTTCCGGCATTATGGGGGAAATTTCCGCAGGGAGCGAGGAACAGGTGCAGAGCGTCGAGCGGGGCGTGTCCCAAGTGGCCCAAATGTCGTCCGGCGTCAGCGGGATCGCTGGGCTGGCGGAGGAAGCCAAACGCCAATCCTCGCAGGCCCTGCGGGAGACCTTGGACGGCGAGCGGATCGTCGCTTCGGCGGTGTCGCAAATGGACACGATTCAGCACAAGATGACGGACTTGCACGCGTTTATCGAGCAGCTTGGCGTTCATTCCGGCCAGATCGGCGAAGCGGCCGAACTGATCGCCGGCATTTCCAAGCAGACGCAGATGCTGGCGCTGAACGCCTCGATCGAAGCGGCCCGGGCCGGGGAGGCCGGCAAAGGTTTTGCGGTCGTAGCCAGCGAGGTGCGCAAGCTGTCGGAGCAAACCGGCGTTGCCGCCACAGGCGTGGCGGAGTTGGTGGAAGGCATCCACGGCGAGATGCAGCGGGTGATGGAGGCGGCCAGAAGCGGCTCGCGGGAGGTGGCCGCCGGTTTGGATACGGTGGGCGAGGCCGGACAGGCCTTCTCCAGCATCCGCCAGGCGGTGGAGCAGGTGACGGGCCAAATCACGCGGGTCTCTGAGCAGGCGGAACGGCTGTTGGAACAATCGGACAGCGTTGTGGAGGCGATCACGTCGATTAACCGCGTGGCCCAGCAGACGGCGGGAGGCGCCCGGGAAGTCTACGCCCATACCGAAGAGCAGCATGCCGGCGCGCAGGAAATGCTTGCCGCAATGGACGGCTTAAGTCAGTTGTCTGAGGAACTGCGGACGATGATCGGGAAGTTTAAGGTCTCAAACGAAAACAGTTAAAAAAACTGAGCGTGGACTTAGATAAACTAGATTAACTAGATGAACTAAACAAGCTAGACAAGTTAGGCAAGCTAGACAAGCTAGACAAGTTAGGCAAGCTAGATAAGTTAGACAAGTTAGACAAGTTAGGCAAGCTAGACTCGCTGGGCAGCAGAAACGTGGCGGAGTTAGCGGTAAAAAATGTCGTTATTTCGGTGATATCATACGTTTGGATTGCAATAGAGACATTTTATACCGCTATTTCTCCGAATCACTAGGGAGTGACCGCCGTTTGCCCCGTCCATTGGAAAATAAGTACAAAAAATTCCGTTAATGATGCTGATCGTGCCTAAGTCCTGAAAATAAGCACATAAAGTTCCGCTATTTTTGGGAGTGGTTTAGAGCAGCCCACTTGGGGGGCCACAGTCACTTATGTACACAAAAAAAGGACGCCGGCAGGCGTCCTCAGAGTGTGTTGATTAAGATTCCAACGGCAACTGCGTATTGGCTTTACGTTGCGCTTTCGCGGCTTTGCGGGTTTTCAGGTAATGTGCCAGCGTGAAGTACAGCAGGCTGCCGGCTAAGCTTGCGGCCAGGAATACAGCCAGGTGATCAAGGCTGGACCACATGAAGGCGTAGTCCCCGCTGGAAATGACGGCCCGGAAAGCTCTGACCGAATACGTCATCGGCAAATACGGATGGATTTGCTGGAAGAACTCCGGCGTCAGTTCGATCGGGAACGTCCCGGCCGAAGCGGACAGCTGCAGCACCAGCATGATGACGATCATAAACCGCCCGACATTGCCGAACAGGCTGGACAAAAACTGGATGATGGCGTAAAAGGTGATGCTTGAGAACAAGGCCACCATAAAAAATACCGGCACATTAGTAACCTCCAGTTTGAGACCATACAGCACAAAAGCTACAAGGATGATCGTCTGCAGCAGGCTTTCCGCCAGCATGAACCCGAATTTGCCGAGGAACCAGACCGGACCGTTCGGCGGAGCGATCGTTGTTTTTTTCAACGGGTAAAACAACGAAAACATCAACGCGCCGACAAACAGGCCAAGCGCCAGAAAATAAGGGGCCATCCCTTCTCCGTAATATTCCACGTCATGGTTGCTGACCTGACTGCTCTCCACAGGCTGGGCGAACATGTTGTACGTCTGGGCGGTCGGGTCCAGCGTGGCTTTTTCCGCGCCTTTGCGCAGTTCGTCTTTCAGCAGCTGTTCGCCGTCCAACAGTTTCTGTTGCCCGTCCAGCAGTTGGTCAAACGCATCGTTTAGCGTGTCCTGGGCATCGGTGGCAATGCCTTTGACCTCGTCCAGCTTGTCATGCGACAGCTCGGAAACCTTGCCCTTGGCGTCAGCGAATTTCTCGTCCGCCGCGTCGTGCAAGCGCTGCTGCAGCTTCGGCAGCAATGATTGATATTTGTCTTCCGCGACCTGGTTCAAGCGATTGGTCACTTCCGGCAGCAGCGCGCCCCATTTATCATCGGCCGCTTCATGAAGCTTCTGCCGCAGTTCCGGCTGGAGCTTGTCAAATTTCTCGTCCGCCTTGGCATGGAGCTCGTTTTGCACCTTTGGCTCCAGTTCGTTCAGCTTGCTGTCGGCGGCCGAATGAATCCGGCTGACGATCTCAGGCAGCAGCTCTTCGTATTTGGTGTCGATGAGGTCGTTCAGCTTTTGTTCCAGCTTCGGCATCAGCTCAGTGAATTTATCGTCGACGACGTTGTGGATTTTATCCGTAATTTGCGGCAGCTTTTCGTCAAACCGTTTGCTGATGATTTGATTGACGCGATCGTTCAGCTTCTGCTTCAGACCGGGCAGCTGCGAATCCATCCAATCGACGATTTGCTGCTTGGCCTTCTCCAGTTCGGCCAGCCGTGCCCGGATTTGCTCCTGCTTGTCGGCCGGCAATTGCTCAATCACCGGCTCCAGCTCCTTCAGCACCCGGGAAAATGTCTCGTCGAGCTGTTTCGCTTTTTCCTTGGCGTCCGTCACGATTTGATCGATCTGCTGGTTGATCTCGTCGTCCACGCTAGCGATAATATACGCCTTGACGGCATCGCTGTACTCGTCGATGGCCTTGTCGATCTCCGAGTGAATCCGGCTGCGGGTTTTACCGCTGTACTCGTCGATCAACCCATTCGCTTCGCTGTGCAGCTTGCCGCGGATTTGCCCCGAATATTCGTCCACAGCCTTGTCGATCTCCTTGTGCATCCGTGCGCGGACATCGTCGCCGTATTCGGCAAAGGCCTTGTCGATTTGCTCGTGCAGCACGCTGCGCACCGAGTCGGCGTTGTTTTCGACTGCGGTGTCGATTTCGTTATGCATGCGCTGCTTCACGGTGCCGGCATTGTCCGCGATCGCCTGGTTCACTTCCTCATGCAGGCGCTGATCGATCGGGTCTTTATTCTCGGCGATTTCCTTGTCGATCTCTTCATTGATTCGTTCATGCAGCTTGTCGCCATATTCGTCGATGAGCGAATCGAGCCGCTGATCGGCAGAGCCCATCGCCGCGTCGATTTTGCCGTTCACTTGCTTTTGAAACTCGGAAATGCCGTCGCCGAGCTGCTTCAAGCCGGATTCCAGCTTGCTCGCGCCGTCGCTGGCGTCGCGCAGTCCGTCGGACACTTGGGTCAAGGCTTCGAACATTTCCTCCGTGAACGTTTCGGTCACTTCCGCCGAAACTTCCTTCTGGATTTTTTCCACGACCTTATCGGAAATTGAAGCGGACAAAAAATTGTACGCGCTGTTTTCCTTGTACACCAGCTCCATTTTCTGCGGTTCCGGGTCCAGAATCGTGGTTGCCGCCTGCGATGTGCCCGGCGGAATTTCGATCAGCAGGTAATAGTCGTAGTTTTTCAACCCCTGCTCGGCTTTTTCCTTGGAAACGAACTGAAAATCCACGCTGTCGTTGTGCTGCAAATTGTCGACCAACCGGTTCCCGATATCAATCGTTTTGCCCTGATACTTTACGGGCTTATCCAGATTGACGACGGCGACCGGCAGATTGGACACCTTGCCGTACGGGTCCCAGTTGGCGATTAGGTAAACGCCGCTATACAGCAGCGGAATCAGCAGCAAACCGAGAACCGGCACGATGACTTCCCGGTTTTTGACGGTATTCAGGGTTTCCGTCTTCAGGTAACTGCCCTGATGGGCCAAAAATTGCCGGCTGCGCTGAAGACCAAGGCGGGTTTGACCGCCGCAATAACGGAGGGCGCGTTCGATTCCCCGGCCTGCGCTTATCGCTAAATGAGCTATCGAAGCCTGGAACCGGCGCAAGTGCTCTCCGCATTTTTTCCACCACGTTATGGGGCGGCGCTGTTTTCTCATGAGGCATACTTCCTTTATATAAAAATGACTAAATGACTAAAATGTTCATTTCGTATTATACGCCGGACTTTCAGCTTTTTCAAGAAAATTTTCAAATATGAAATTGGAGTCATTTAGACAAAATAAAACGGGCAATGGTATAATGGCACTTTATTTAGCCGGGAGGTGTCGCTTTATATGAACTTTTGGGAGGGAATTGCTGAAACCATCGACAAGATCAGGTGGGCGGATATCGGGATCGCCGTCTTGATCATGGCGTTTTTTGCGCTGCTTAACAAAGTGTTTGTGAAGTATGTTTTCGCCTTGCTGAACCGCCGATTTGCAGCATCCGGCAGGGGAGAGCTGTGGAAGCAGGTGCTTGAACGGCCGTTCCGGTCGTTTTTCGTGCTGCTGGGCGTTTATTTGGGCATCAAATATTTGCTGCCGCGCAGCTGGGAGCTGGCCATCGGCCTTGACCCGCTGTTCCGCAGCGGCGTTATTGCTTTGGCCGGTTGGGCTTTGTATATATTATCGGCTCAATCGTCCGTGCTGCTTGAAGGGATTGGCCAAAAAATCCGGCTGGACGATTCCAGCATGCTGATTCCGTTCCTGTCCAAAATGCTGCGGTTTGTCGTCATCGTCCTGACGATCGCGTTAATCGGCATGGAATGGGGCTTCAGCATCAGCGGCTTGGTGGCCGGCATGGGACTGGGAAGCCTTGCCGTCGCCCTGGCGGCCAAAGATACGCTCGGCAATATTATCGGCGGCATCGTGATTATTTTGGAAAAACCTTTCGCCAAAGGGGATTGGATTCTAACGCCTGCCGCCGAAGGGGTAGTGGAGGACATTACGTTCCGCAGCACCAAAATCCGCACCTTCGCGGATGCGTTGATTACGGTGCCCAACGCCGCGCTGGCCGATCAGCCGATCACCAACTGGAGCAGGATGGGCAAGCGCCGGGTTAGCTTTACGCTTGGCGTGGCGTTGGATTCGGACCGCTCGCGGCTGGCTGCGGCCATTTCCGGAATCGAGCGCCTGTTGAGGGACAATAAGCAAATCGACCCCGGCACGATTCACGTCAAGTTCACTGATTTTAACGAGAGCAGTTTGGGCATTTTTATCTATTATTTTACGAGGTCCACGGTTTGGGCGGAGTATTTGTCGGCCCGGCAAGAAATAAATCTGGCCTTGCTGCAGGTGCTGGAGGAGGAAGGCATCAAGCTGGCGTACCCCTCGCACCGGGTGTTTTTGGAAGGGGCGGTGGCGGACGACGGCGGGGAAGTTTCCAGGGCGTACCGGCCGTATGAGTAGACAAGATCTAAAAGCTAAAGGACGCCAGAGCCGTTATTTGCGGAAAAACGGAGGTTTGTAAAATCTAACGGACAGAGATGACGTTATTTACCTCGAATCGGCCCGGGTGAGCTCGTTTAGAGCGAAATAGGATCATGTGTGTCCGTTAGGCTGGGAAATAACCGGGAAATGGGCGGATAAGGTCGCTGGTGTCCGTTAGAGCAGTGTCCACATCCCTCCAATCGCTCTAACGTAGAAGTCAGAGTCATAAAGAACGCCGTCAGGCGTTTTTCTTGCGCCCCAAAGCGCATACTGATTCCGAGAGTTGACACTCGGCAGCAGAATAGGGTTTACTGACAGGAAAGAAACCGTTTACGGGGGCGAGGATGACATGTCCTTGATCAAGCGAAGTTTATTCACCAAAATTTTATTGGGCTTGCTGACCGTCACCATCGTGCCTTTTTTGATTTCCAGCTATATGTCTTACCAAATTATCGGGCGTTCCGTGCAGGACCAGCTCGTTCAGACGAACCAAAAATCGATGGCGATCACGATGTCGAGCGTTCATAAATACGTCCATGACATCATGCTGCTGACGTTGTCCTATTACGGCGACCCCGAGCTGATGCGCCTGCTGACCAAAAAGGAGCTGCAAACCCCGGCGGAAGCCGTGTATATCAATCAAAAAATGCAGCGTCTCTTCGGCAGCTATACGGAAATCCGCTCGGTGACGTACAAAAGCGCGCTGACCAACCGGCAGTTTAACGTGAAATCGGGGCTGAATGAGCGGCAGCTCATTCCCGATTTTGTCAACCGCCAGCTCCCCGCGGAAGAGCAACGCTATAACGAGGAGTACGCGGTCATTGAAGTGAACGGGGAGAAAAGGCTGCAGATCAACAAGCTGTTTGCGGACATTTCCAGCCGCGAAACGCTGGGCTTGACCTCGGTTACGGTACGGAATACCGAGCTGAAACAGTTGGTCGAACCGTTGTCGACGTCCGAGCAAGGGGATGTATACATTCTTTTGCAAAACAATCTGCAGTTGTTGTATTCGACTGCTCCCGCGTCCGACGATAGCGGTTGGATGACGGAATTACGCGGGAAAATCGCCGCTGCGGACGGGAACACCATGGGGTTGATCCATGATCCCAAGGGAAAGGGAATATACATTTACTATACGGACGTTTCTTACGATCTGCCCATTACGCTGGTGAAGTTCATCCCGAGCTCCGTGACCGAGCAGGCGGGCAAGCAGGCGCTGAACAAATCGCTGGCCCTGCAGGTGGCCGTGATCGGTTTTGTCGCCATCATGGCGGGAGTCATCTCGTATGTGATATTGCTGCGGATCAAACGCATTTTGGGCCAGATCAAAAAAATCCAAATGGGCAATTTCAACATTCAAGGCGGCCCGCAAGCGACCGACGAGCTTGGTCTGCTGGAGGACCGTCTCCAGGATATGGCTGCGGAGCTGGACGCGCTTTGGAACCAGCAGTACCGGTACAAGCTGGAAGTGGCGGACGCCCGGCTGAAAATGCTCCAGGCCCAAATCAATCCGCATTTTCTGTACAATACGCTGCAATCGATCGGCACGCTGGCGATCAAGAAAAACGCGCATGAGGTGAGCGACAAACTGGCCGAGCTGGGGGCGATGTTCCGCTACAACATGGATATCGATCATGAGGAGGTTCTTTTGCAGGACGAGTTGGAGCATCTGAACCATTACATTTCGCTGCAGGTAGGAAGGTTTAAGCATAAACTGGACTACTCGCAAACCTGTCCGGACGAGGCGTTGTCCCTGCGGATGCCGAAAATGGTGCTGCAGCCCCTGGTCGAGAACAGCATCGTGCACGGGATTGAAAAAGGGAACGGTGCGGGGACCATCCGCGTGGAAATCGAGCTGAACGACCGGTTGATCATCCGTGTGATCGATAACGGGCGCGGCTTCGCCCCGGACATGATCCGCGACATCCGCCATGCGTATGCGGATTCGTCCGCCAAGCTCGAATCGCGGGTCGGCATCGGTTTGGTTAATGTATTAAAGCGGCTGCAGTTGTATTATGGGTCCGGATTTGCTTGGGGCATCGAAAGCGAACCTTATGCGCAGACGACCGTCACTCTGTCCATTCCCTATCAACCGGAGAAGGAGCGTGAACCGCATGAAAGTGCTGATCGTGGATGATGAAGAGCATGTCAGGGAAGGCGTTGAATTGGCCATTGACTGGCCCAGCTATCAAATGACCGGAATTTTGCAGGCCGAGGACGGCGTGGAGGCGCTTGAGATCGTGCGCCGCGAGGCGCCGGAACTGATCGTTTGCGATATGAGCATGCCGCGGATGGATGGGCCGACCTTTCTGGAAAAATTGCGGGCGGAAGGATGGGATTCCAAAGTGATCGTCTTGAGCGGGTACCAGGAATTTCGTTATGCCAAGGCAACTTTGCTGGCGCAAGGGGTGGACTATCTGCTCAAGCCTTTCAAGATCGATGACTTGAACAAGGCCGTTTCCAAGGCAGTTGGGGCGATTCTGGAAAGCCGGGAAAACCGCAGCGAGGAGCTGCGCAAAAACTTTCAGGTTCATGAAGCCAACACCCTGCTCCAGGAGCAGAAGATGGCTACCTATTTGCAAGCGGATTCGGTGAATCACGAAGGCGTCCGCCAGGTTTTGCAGGAAGTGGGCTTCCCCGTCAAAGATTTTTACCTGCTGCTCTTTTTGCCAAGAAACCTGACGGCGATCGTCGATCGCAGCTTTATGGGGGACGAAGCGTTGTTCATGTTCTCCGTGCGAAACATTATAAAAGACGTGCTGCGGCCATTGGGACGGTTTTATTTTTTTCGCAGCGATTCCTTTTTCTGCGTCCTGATTGAGGGGGAGGCTTCCGCCGCGGACGTGGAGTATTACAAAGCCAAGCTGGAGAAGTCGTGGCTGTCCACGATCAAGCTGGACACTTTCTCCGGATTTATCCGGAAAAAATACGACTGCATCAACATTTTGTCCGGCATCAAAGAGGCCAGAACGGAAATTCTCAACGCCAATATTTTGGACGGCGGGGCGGACGCGGCTAAACCAAGCCAAGCCGTTACGCTGATCGACCGGGAAATCCTTCTGCTGGAGGCCTTAAAAAAACGCGACAAGGAACATATGGCGGAATTGATCGGTTCTTTTGTGCGGGAGCTCAGGCAGCTTGGATATTTGCCGTTAAAGAATTTGCAGCATTATACGATGGAAGTGAATCTGCTGATTGCCCGCGTTTCCCGTCAGCTTCATCAGGAGCATCAGGCGGAAACGCTGTCGCTTTGGATCAGCGATTTGGAGGAATGGGGGAAGGAGCTGACGCATATTTTCTGGCTGATGATCGAGTCGGAAGGGGAAGGTTTGGCTTCGCTCCAAAACATCCATGCGATTCAGCATTACATCTCGTCCAACATCGGGGCCGACATCAGCCTGTCTTCGTTGGCGGAACGGTTTCATTTCAGTCCCCAATATATTTCCAAGAAGTTTAAAGAAACTTACGGAACCACGGTGATGAACTATTTGACCGGGTTAAGGATGGAAAAAGCCAAGTCCCTGCTCAGCCATTCGGACAAAGCCGTGCTTGAGGTGTCCCGGATGCTCGGATATGAGGACGACAACTATTTTGGCAAAGTATTCCGAAAATTTACCGGCGAGTCGCCGACGCAGTACCGCAAACATCATAAGACATCCCGCCGGATGGGGGACTGAATGCATAACCTGTCCGCACGGATGGAATAACAAAGGAAGGAAGAAGCTGCCGCAGCCTCTCCTTTCCTTTTTTGTTTAGTTTCAAATTTTACTCCAAAAGGCGATGATATCCCCTGTATTGCCCAGGTCCATAACCAATATAATGGACGTGTAAGGGGTTTCATTACCACAAATGACATCATAATCGGGGGGACAGGAATGAAAAGAACGAAAAAAGCGCTTGGTTTGATCGCGACGATGGCGTTAGTTGTTGCTTTGACAGCTTGCGGAGGCAACGCAAAAAACAATGCGGGCAATGCCGTAAATAATGCCGGCGGTGCCGGAGGCGGTAATCAACCGGAAAAACAAGCGAAAATTTCGCTGTTCCAAAACAAGGTCGAAATCGCCGAAGCTCTGGAGGGGTTGGCGGAAAAATATAAAAAGGAAACCGGCAACGAAGTCGACGTTTGGGGCTCTGCCGGCGATGCTTACATGACGCAACTGCAAGCCAAGCTGGCGGCGAAGGAAGGTCCGACGATCTTTAGCGTCGGGGCCGGCGCGGAGGCGGAAAAATTCAAGTCTTATTACTACGACATGAGCAATGAAGAGTATGTCAAAAATATCGCGCCGAACATGGCCCTGGAAGTTGACGGCAAAGTGGTTGGCGTACCGACGGGCGTAGAAGGCTTTGGTCTCGTATACAACAAGAGCCTGGTCGATCCGAGCAAAGTGACCGACTTCGACTCTTTCAAGACTACGATGGAAGGCCTAAAGGCCAAAGGTGTTAACGGGCTTAGCCTTTCCCAGGAAGCGTACTTCCTGATTGGACATATCATTAATACTCCGTTCGCCCTCCAGCAAGATCCGAAAGCGTTTGTCGAGAAGCTGAACAAAGGCGAAGTGAAAATGGCGGATACCAAGGAGTTCCAAGAGTTCGCCAAGTTTATGGAAGTGATTCGGGCCAACTCCACGAACCCGATGGAAGTAACGTATGATACGCAAATGGGGGATTTTGCCACCGGAAAAACGGCGATGGTTCACCAAGGGAACTGGAGCTATTCGATGCTCGCGGACTATGGCGATCTGGACATCGGCATGATGCCGCTGCCGATTGCCGGCAACAAGAAGTTGTCCGTAGACATTCCGGGCGGCTGGGTCATCAACAAGGAAGCGAGCGAAGCGGAAATCAAAGCGGCCAACGCCTTCCTGAACTGGATGTTTACGAGCGAAACGGGCAAAAATACGATTGTTAACGAATTCAAGTTTATCCCGGCAATGACCAATATCGAAGCGACGGGGCTCGATCCGCTGTCGCAAGCGGTATTTGAAGCAACGAAAAGCGGCGAAACGATTCCTTGGGCTTTTAACTACTTCCCGCAAGGGATTATCGTAAACGATCTCGCTCCAGCGACGGCCGAGTTCTTCCTGAATCCGGATATGACCGGCCAGCAGTTCCTGCAAAACTTGGATAAAGCTTGGGCCAATGCGGCAAAGTAACCTATAGCTGACGTTTTAGGAAATCATCCCACGAAAGCCTAACTCTATTTTGATGGCGTTAGGCTTTCGTGTTTCACAGCAAATTCCCGGAAATGGGGTGGATTTATGCGCAGGAACGCAGATAAGCTCTGGTACGCGTTGTTTACCATGCCTTTGTTTATTATCTTTACGACGGTCGTAATTATACCGTTTATCATCGGGGTATATTACTCCTTTATCAGCTGGAACGGGATTCCGGCCGATCCGAAAGTGTTCGTGGGCTTCGATAACTATGCCCGTATTTTTCATGACGAGCGGTTTTATTCTTCGGCTTGGCATACGATCAAATTTACGGTTTTGGCGCTTGTTTCCGTCAACGTCTTTGGGCTGTTGTTCTCCCTGCTGGTGACCAGCGGGCTTCGCACGAGCAACCTGGCGCGGACGCTGTTCTTTATGCCGAACCTGATCGGCGGGCTGATTTTGGGCTACATCTGGAAGTTTATTTTTACCGATATTTTTAAGTATCTTGGGAACAACACGGGGCTTGATCATCTCTTTTTTAACTGGCTGATCAATCCGGAATTCGCGCTGTATGCGATGGTGATTGTATTTACGTGGCAAATGGCCGGGTATACGATGATCATCTATATCGCGGGGATTCAGGGGATTTCGGACGAAACGCTTGAGGCGGCGAAGGTCGACGGGGCGAATATGTGGCAGCGTCTGACCAAAATTGTGTTTCCGCTGCTTATGCCGTCCTTTACGATCTGCTTTTTTATGACGCTCTCCGGCGCGTTTAAAATCTACGACGTGAACCTGTCTTTGACGAACGGCGGTCCCGTGAACTCCACCGAAATGTTCGCCATGAACATTTTTAACGAAATCTTCGGGTACGGCCGGTATGGCGTCGGCCAGGCCAAAGCGATCGTGTTCTTCCTTGTCGTGGCGATTGTGACGCTGACACAGGTGATCATTACGAAAAAGAAAGAGGTGCAAATGTAATGAAGCATGCCGGCAAATGGATTCCTTCCGTCTTACTGCTCATTCTTGCACTTGTTTTCTTGTCCCCGATCTATATCATGCTCGTCAACTCTTTCAAAAACCGGGCGGAGCTGTACACCAACGCGCTGGCGCTGCCGCAAAGCCTTAACTTCGAGTACTACGCGAGCGCGATCGACAAGATGAACTTCTTCCGAGTGCTCGGCAATTCGCTGCTGGTCACTATTTTGACGGTCATTTTCGTGGTGGTATTGTCGTCGATGACCGCCTGGATGCTGGTGCGGCGCGATACAAGAATCAGTAAATGGATATTTATGGCTTATGTCGCGACGATGCTGATCCCGTTCCAAACGCTGATGATGCCGCTGATGCAGGTGATGGACTGGATTCGCACTTACCTTCATCTCCCGATGCTGAACACGCACGGCGGACTTGTATACATGAATATCGGCTTTCACGCCAGTATGGCGGTGTTTTTGTACCACGGCTTCATTAAATCGATTCCAATCGCGCTCGAGGAAGCCGCAACCTTGGATGGCTGCACCAAATTCGGCGTGTTTTGGCGGATCGTATTCCCGATGCTGAAGACGATCACGATTACCGTAGCCATTTTGGACGTGATCGCGACGTGGAACGACTATTTGCTGCCATCGCTGACGCTGTCGGATAAAGCGCTGCGCACGATCCCGCTGTCGACATTCTACTTCTTCGGAGAGTTCACGATCGTGTGGAACCAGGCCATGGCGGGCCTAACGCTGACCATTATCCCTGTCGTCATTTTCTACGCGTTTGCCCAAAAGTACATCATCAAGGGCATTGCGGCTGGAGCGGTGAAGTAATTAGGGGTAGTAAAGTAATCGGCGGTTGAAGACAAATGTCCCCTTCGTTCCGTAGATTAGTAGACGATTCTGGAAATAACGTTAGCATGATAGCAAGTGTAAACATGAGAAAACGGCAAAACTAGTCATATTGAAGAAACCCGGGTACAACATAAAGGAAAAAAAGGGCGCTATTTCGGCGACATCCCTATGTAGCGTAAAATAGAGGAATTTTATGGCGCTATTTTCATGGTTTAGTGGAGAAAGACCGCTTTTAGACCTATTCATCAAAAAATAAGATCCAAAAGTTCCCCTATTGGTGAGAAATAGGCTTAAATTGGAAAATAGGGCCCAAAAGTTCCGCTATTTTATAGGGGCGATACTGAGCACAAGATTAATATAGAACAAAGCGCTCCATGGCCCCCGTCCGTAGATAAGCCATATTATTTCCGGATCATTCTACTAGTTGGTCCAAGTGCAAAAGTGCATCCGATTTTTCGCAAATCTCCCTTTTCGAGCGAATGAACTGCAAAAGCCCTTTTACAGTTGAGTTGCCCGTTTCGAGGAGTTCCGACGAAATTCGCCTGCACTTTTGCATTTCGCGACCGTGGTTTGCCTCGCTGGGTTCACTATGAACCGGAGGGCTTACGCCAGTAGCCATACGGATGGATGCCTGGTCCTTTTTCGGAGCCTAACCCGCTACACGGCCGGCCGGGTTATGGCCGTTTTTTTGTTTGCGGATGCTGTAGGCGAGAAGCAGCGATTTGATGACCCCAACCGCAAGCAACGCAATCGACGCGTAATACATAAAGTGGCCTAAGCCCACAAGAAATACGAAGATGACCGGCCATGGCACGAGAACTTTAGGCAGCACGAACAGGATTACCAGCGGAATGAGCGCATGGATAAATGTAATCGACAGCACCTGGATGGCGATACGCAGCTTGGTTGGCTTGAAGTGAGTGTTCCAGCGGAAAAGACCGCGGATAGACCCTGCCAAGTAAAGCAGAACGGCCAGCGCAATGGCATCAACGATCAGGAAATCCTTCTTATAAGTATCCATCCCGGCCGTGACGGGCTCCTCACCGTGAAGAATACGATCGATTCCCGCCGTGATTTGATCGTAAGCGTCGATATGGAAGAAATCCATCGAGTTGACCAGCAAAATAATGCCATAATCGCCGTCGATGATCATTTTGGAGTATGTATTTTCTGTCGAGCCGTCGTGATACACCCAATTGCGGTCCTTGTCGATGCTCCACCCCATGCCATAATATTGGTTCCCCCACATCAGGGCCGCCGGGGTATGCATGAGCGCAGCGCTCTGCCCGGATACGATGGCCGTATTTCCGAATTGCCCTTGATTGATTTGAGCGATCAGGTATTTGGACATGTCCTCGGCGCTGGAGACCAAATATCCCGAAGGAACCGTCCCTTCATGATTGATCATTTTCGTGGGGAGCATGAGTCCGAACACCGGCTGATAGCCCGTAGCCAGGTCCTGCGCGGAGTTTGGTGAAGCATAGCTGTGCGTCATGTCCAGCGGCGCGTAAATATTTTGCATGATGTAGTCCCCGTAAGACATTCCCGAAACAGCTTCGATAATACCTCCCAAAATATCGTAATTCAGATTCGAATATTGGTACGCCGTGCCGACGGGTTTGGTGAGCTTAACCTGCTTAAGATTGCGGAGATGCTGCTCGATCGGCAGGCCGCCTTGCGTCAGCGACACTTGGCCGTCATAGGTGGGTAACCCGCTCGTCTGGTGAAGCAAATGCTTGACGCGGATTTGCGCGGACGCGGCTTCATCGGCAACCCGGAACCAGGGCAAATACTGCCGGACCGGAGCCTCGAGATCGATCTTCCCGGCATCGGCCAATTGCATGACCGCCAGGGCGGTGAACGATTTGCTGACCGACCCGATGACAAACGGGGTTTGTGCCGTCACCGGCGTACGTCCCGGCCCGGAAATGCCGTAACCGTTTTGATAGGGAACTTGGTCTCCCTTAACGATCGCCAGGGAAGCGCCGGGAATTTGCAGCTTCGTCATCGATTCATACATAAAAGCGTCGATTTGCTCCTT
The DNA here is from genome assembly GCF_023715465.1 of Paenibacillus macerans. Lineage (GTDB taxonomy): Bacteria > Bacillota > Bacilli > Paenibacillales > Paenibacillaceae > Fontibacillus > Fontibacillus macerans_A. The sequence continues at coordinate 9,429 of NZ_JAMBOE010000029.1, read as the reverse complement.
GTCGATTTCATCGCTTTCGGCCCCCGCCTTAACCGGGACGGCGCATACGATGAGAGCCGCGGCCATGGACAGCAGCAAGGTTTTAAGAAACAATGCGGCGGCCTTCTTTTTATAAGGAACGGATTTCATATGGGTACTCCTCCTAATTATTGGTACGGGACTTATTGTACCTGCGGAAGCGTGGGCTCCTCGCCGGCAAATGGTCGGATTCAATGCCGGACCTGAGTCGGGGAAACTTGCACTACTTTTGCTTGTCGATTGCAGCGGAGTTCCTGTACTGGCCTGCGGCCCCTGCGTCAACTATTACGGGATCCAGGATCAGCTGGTTGCCGGCGAGGTGAGCAGCATGGGGCGTTTTTTGGAGCTTGCGGAGCAATACGAGTGATCACGATCGCTTAAGGCCCATCATCCGCGACTAGGATTCGTGCGGTCTCGTTTATTGGAAGGGCAAAAAAAGCATACTATACCTTACTGAACGAAGAATGTGAAAATTCGAAGGAGGGTTAGCATGCTGCGCACTAAAATCATTTGCACATTGGGGCCGGCTTGTGATTCTGGCGGGGTGCTGCAGGACATGATTCGGGCCGGGATGACGGTAGGCCGGCTAAACATGGCGCATGGTGAATTGGAGGAGCACGCGCGGCGAATCGCCCAGGTGCGTGAGGCGGCGCGGGAGTTGAATACGTTTGTGCCCATCATGATGGATATCAAAGGGCCGGAGGTCCGGATTGGCAAATTGCGCGAACCGTTCGCAGAGCTTAAGGCCGGCGAGGAACTGATTTTAACGACCGAGCAGATCGCCGGGGATGCCGCGCGGATTTCGGTAAATTACCCCGACATGCCCAAGGTGGTGCGGGAGGGCGATCGGGTTTTGATTGATGATGGGCTTGTGGAGCTGCGCGTCCTGTCCGCCGAAGGGTCGGAGATCCGCTGCCGCATCGTCAGCGGCGGCAAGCTCAAGCCGAACAAGGGCGTGAACCTGCCTGGCATCAAAACGACGCTGCCCGGGGTGACGGAACGGGACATCCGCCACATCCATTTTGGCCTGGAGCACGGCGTGGAAATGATTGCTGTTTCGTTTGTACGCAAAGGGGATGACATCCGCGAAGTGCGGCGGATTTTGCAGGAGCAGAGTGCCGGCCACGTGCAGATCGTTTCCAAGATCGAAAATGAAGAAGGGATTCACGATCTCGACGACATTATCGAGGCGTCGGATGGAATCATGGTAGCCCGCGGGGATATGGGCGTGGAGGTGCCGGTGGAGGAAGTGCCGATACGGCAAAAGGAAATCATCGATAAATGCAATCTGGCGGGAAAACCGGTGATCGTGGCCACGCATATGCTTGAGTCGATGCAGGTGAATCCGCGGCCGACCAGGGCTGAAGTGAGCGATGTGTACAATGCGGTAATGCAGGGAGCTGATGTTGTGATGCTGTCCGGGGAATCGGCGGCAGGCAAATACCCGGTGCAGGCGGTACGCACGATGGCGGCGGTGGCCCGCAAAGCGGAGTCGATGATCGACTATGACGAGCAATTCAACCATAGAAGAAAGCTGCATGCGACCAACATCACGGAGGTGATCAGCCAAGGCGCGGTCAGCGCTTCCCTGGAGTTGGACGCCAAAGTAATTCTCACCTCCACCGAAAGCGGCTTTACCGCCCAGATGGTGTCCAAGTACCGGCCCAAGGCCCCGATCGTGGCGTTTGCGCATCACCCGCATGTGCTGGTCAAGTTATGCCTTTTGTCCGGGGTGTTCCCTTATTTGGGAGGGCCGGTGACCACCACCGATGAGATGTTTGATTCGGCGATTCAAAGCGCGGTGAAGTCCGGGTACGCCCAGGAAGGGGACACGGTCGTGCTGTCCGCGGGTTTGCCGCTCGGGCAGGCGGGTATGACCAATCTGATCCAAATCCGGCAGATTTAAAGAGGAGCGTGTCCGGTTTGCCATGCGGGAATGGCGGCTCGCCGCCCGCTTCTCTGACAAACGTGACGTAGCGGACATAGTGAACGTAGTGGACATGGCGGACATGGCAGCACTAGCGTGCATCAACTTTTGCTCAAGATTTCTTTAAAAACGTTGGCTTTCGAATTGATACTGTCGCCCGCCGGAAATCTAACGGATGCAGCAGCGGCTATTTTCCGAAAAAAGCCTTTTTCTAAATTTTAACGGTTGTGAGCGCCGTTATTTGCCCGAGTCTAAGCAAAATTAGCCGGTTTTCAGTGAATTAAGCTCCATGGCAATCGTTAGAATAGTTGTGTGACTAGAAAATGTATCTTGTCAGATAAGACTTGATGCAACGCTAGTGACATAGCGGTAAAAAAGGCTGCTATCTTCGAGGATAACGGGAAGTTTGCCGGAATAACGGATTTTTGTACCGCTATGTTCCTTTAGACTGGTGCGAAATGGGTTTTTCAGCGTAATGGCCGCGGTATAGCGACATAAATTTCCGCTATTTGGCGAGCCATGGCCCAATCCGGAGGATAGGACCACAAATTTCCTCTATATCCAAACACTCACCGATCCCTGCAAAAAAAGGCACTCCCCGGCATTTAGCTGCGCCGGAGGTGCCTTTTGCTCATTATTACTGAATCTCATCCAGCAGTTCGTAGGCCGCTTGCTTGGTCTTCACGTTCAACAAGCGCTCTCTGAAGCCGTCGTCCATCAGCTGGCGGGACAACATCTGCAAAATTTTCAAATGCTCATTGCCTTTATTTTCGGCAGGGACGGCGATCATAAAGATCAGTTTCGCCGGCGTTCCGTCCGCGCTGTCCCAGTCGACGCCTTCCGGCTTCATCCCGAATACGACCCGCGGCTTGAGGACGGAGGATGATTTCCCGTGGGGAACGGCGATGTTCATTCCGATTGCGGTGGAGCTTTCCCGCTCGCGGCTCAATATTGCTTGTTTAAATTCCTCCCGGGAGGTTAGCGTTCCTGCCGCTTCCAATTTGCCGATCATTTCATCGATGACACCATCCCGTGTCGAAGCGGACAGCGAGGTCTCGATCAGATTCAAATCAAGGATATTCGTCAGCTTACTGACCGCATGTTGTTCCGGTGGTCTATCGGCTTCGGTTCCGGCCTTGGCTTCACGGCTGATTATGACGGGCGCGTCCAACTGCTGCTCCAGCTGCTCTTGCGCCCGTTCCTGCCGCCGCACCTGTGTCCACTCCTTCAGCTCCGCGGCCGAAGCGGCCTCTTCGTAAGCCTCGGAACCGCCGGCGAGTTGGGGGGCAACCTGGTCTTTCTTGAGCAGCTTGATCATCAGCGCGGTCACAATCGCCCCGATGATCACGGCGATGAAAAACATCAGGACGTTATCCACCGCCCCCAATACCGCGACGATCGGTCCTCCATGAGCTACCCGGTCGCCGACGTTCCCAAGCATGGCGATCACGGAACCGGCCATGGAGCCGACCATGATGCTCGGAATGACGCGCAGCGGGTCCTGCGAAGCGAACGGAATCGCGCCTTCGGTGATGCCGAACAAGCCCATTGTAAAGGCCGCTTTCCCGGATTCGCGTTCGGCGTCGTGGAATTTCCGCTTGAACATAAACGTGGCCAGGCCAAGCCCGATCGGCGGAATACAAATGGCCACGGCAATCGGGCCCATAATTTGATAGTTGCCTTCGGCGATCATTGCGGAGCCAAACATAAAGGCAACCTTGTTGACGGGGCCGCCCATATCGAAGGAGATCATGGCGCCGAGAATGAGCGCAAGCAGGATGGAGCTGGTCCCCTGCATGCTGGCCAGCCAGGTGGTCATCCAAGCAAACACCTGCGCGATCGGGCCGCCCAGCAGATAGATGAAGATCAGGCCGACGATCAACGAGGAAAGCACCGGGATGATAATGATCGGCATGATCGGGACGATCGGTTTCGGCACTTTCCATTTCTTGATCCACAAGGCCACGTAACCGGCCAGGAAACCGGCGATGATCCCTCCGATGAACCCGGCGCCGGCTTCGCTGCCGTAGAAACTGCCGTTAGCGGCGATGTAGCCGCCGATCAGCCCCGGCGCCAGCCCGGGCCGGTCCGCGATGCTAAAGGAGATGAACCCGGCCAGAATCGGAACCATAAACGTAAAGGACGCGGCTCCCAGCTTTTCGATTGTTTTCCAGAACGAGTCCTCGGGAATTTGCAGGCCGCCTGGCGTCGGTACGCCGCCGATCGACAGCGCGATGGCGATCAGCAAACCGCCGACGACGATAAACGGGATCATGTATGAGACACCGCTCGTCAAATTCCGGTAAAATTGGTTCTGCTGTTTGCCCGCCGTTTGCTTGACTGGACGTTCGTCCGCCTCTTTGCTCCCCCGGTACACTGCAGCTTCGCCGCGAAGCATTTTTTGGATCAGTTCTTCCGGGGTGCGGATTCCTTCCTGAACGCCTGCAACCAGCAATTTTTTGCCGATGAACCGGCTTTTGTCCACGTATTTGTCCGCCGCGATGATGATTCCGTCCGCCTGGCGGATCTCCTCCTCCGTAAACTGGTTTTCCACCCCGATCGAGCCCTGGGTTTCGACTTTCATCTCAATGCCTAATTTATCCGCGGCTTTCTGCAAATTTTCCGCTGCCATATACGTATGGGCAATCCCGTTCGGGCATGAGGTGATGGCCAACAATTTCATGGTTTTGGTCTCCCCTGTATCAAATAGTAATCGCTTACAACCTCATCTTAGCGCAGAAAAAGGGCGGAAAAGATTTTAATTCTTACCGCAGGTTCCGGAAAAACCGTTTTTTTCGGGTACTCACAGGCATCCCAGCAGTTCCTCGGGGGCGCATGCCCGGATCATGCGCTCGACTGCGGACGGCTGCTCGCTGAGCAGCGATAGCCGTTGAAACAGCTTTTTCATGCTGTCCTGATCCTGATGGTCGAGGGCGAGCATAAACACCACGGACACTTTCTCCTGATCCCAATCCAGCGGCTCCTTTAAGGTGGCTACGGCGATTTGCGAACTTCGGATCAGCTTGGGATCGCCATGGGGAATCGCAATGCCGCCGCCGATCGTCGTCGACGAGACGCGCTCCCGGAGCAAGGCCTGATGGGCATAGTCCTGCTCCACGAACCCCTGCTCATGCAGGCGATTTGCGAGGTATTCGATAATTTCAAAGCGGTGGCCGAAGCCGGCCTGCGGGAAAACAAGGGAGGGCCGGGTAAACTGCTGCAGGATGGAGCCTGAATCGGCAGGTTCCCTTTCCTCGTTCATCCGGCCGATAAAGTCTGCGATCTTGCGGATTTCCCCCGAATCCAGCAGCGGGGATACGACGATATGCGGTGGTACGACATTTTCCAGCGGTATTGTGGACACGATAAAATCGACGCCCTCCCCAGCGAGATAAGCCGGCAAATCAGCCTTCCGGACAGACTCGATCACCTGCAGATCCGGGAATTTGCGCTCCAGCTTGGTGCGCAAAATTTGCGACACGCCGATCCCCATATGGCACACCGTGATAACCCGCTTTGGCTTCGCCACGGGTTGGCTTAAACGTTCGACCGCCGCCTGAAAATGCAAGGTCAGATAAGCCGCCTCCTCTTCGGGAATCGCAAACGGGAGTCCTTCGCCGATTCCGCGGGTGGCGCCGATGACCATGTCAAACATGTACGGGTACATTTTTTTGATATCGGGGAGCATTGGATTGGTTACGATCAGTCCATAGCTTAGGCGGTTTACCGCCGAATACAGGTGAATGCGCAGCCCTTCCAGCAACATCGGATCCCGGGCAAAATCGACCAAAGTCAGCGCGGACATTTTCTGTACGAGCGATTCCACCAATCCGGAGACACGGCCCCGGTCATCGGCAGATCTAGACGGGCCGCCTGCAGGCGCGCCGGTTTCAATCCGCGTCTGGGAGCGGATTTTTCCGCCGAGGATGTGCGCGGTTAAATAAGCCACCTCATCTTCGGGGAAATGGACGGCGAAAACCCGCTCCAACCTCCGGACGAATGTATCCGTCCAGGGAAACTCCCGTTTTTCCCGGATCAACGATTTTTCTTGCTCCGAAAAAGAGATCGGCTGCCTCAGCTTCGTCCTTCGCACCATCAGCAACGTATGCACAAGCAGGTTGTCCATAGCTTCGTCCGTGAAAAAAAGCCCGGCATCCGCTTCCAGCTGCTTCAATTCGCCGGCAACGAGCTCAATTTCGTGGGGCGCAAACTTATCCTTGATGAATTGGTTTCCGGCTTGGCCCGTCAGCTGGGACAACTTCGACAAAGCGGTTCGTTTATCGCGCTCCTCGCCTTCGGCGGTGACGCCGACCTTTTGTTTGGAGACGATGGAGAGGTTGTATTTTTTGAGCCATGGCTGGAGCCGGTCCAAATCTTTTTTGATGGCGGCTTTATTTACAAAATGCTGTGCTGCAAGCTCCTGGATCGTTGTAGGCCGGGTTTCCATCAGCAGCCGGTAAAGAATCGCCGCGGACCGGTTCACATCCGTAGGGTATTCCTTGTTCGAGGCGGACCAGAACAGCGCGTTTAACAGCTTTTCTTTGTCCCGCTCCCCGATGGTGAGCGCTACCCCAGTGCCGGGTTTACGCAGCAGCTTGGCCGTGGTATGCTCCGCCAAATACCGCTCGATTTCATCAAAATCGTTGCGGATCGTTTTCTCCGAGCAGTTTAGCTCTGCCGCTATATCCTGAATGCGAACATGGGGGCGGTGTTCCGTTAAAAGCATGTGAAGTATTGCTTTTTGCCGGTCGTTCATCATCGTGCTTCAACATCCTTCGAAATAAAATGGCCGATAATCTGAATATTGCTGAAATCGCTCTATATTATAGCATTGCCAAGGAACGGATATTCAATGGAATCATCACCAAAACGGGCTTTTGCACGTACAATAACCTAACCAACCCCAAAATAATGAACACGGAGGGGAAAAGATGATTGTTTTACCGCCCGGAGATAGAATCCGGTTAGGTCAGGTGGCGCTGCCCGAACTGCAGCGGTCGATTGTGCAGGCCAAGGAAGCCAGCCCGGTCCCTTACACGTATGTATCGCTGGAGGCGCTCCTGTTCGAGCTAGGCCTTCGCAGCCGCATCGTGGAGTCGGCGCGGGCGCTGTATGCCAGCGGGGTTAAGTTTGCCACGTACAGAAATTCCCGCTGCAACGAAGCGTACTGGATTCGAACTGCGGAAGGGGGGTTCCGGCTGCGAAGCGGGGTGGCTCCCGATGCTGCCATCCGTGATATTTTTGTCAACGGCTCGCTTTACGCCTTTGAATGTTCCATGGCGATGGTAATGGTTGTGTACAGAGCGGTGTCGGAGCAAATCCCGCGTCCTGCGTTCAACACTTACTTTAACAATCTGTATTTGTATGACTGGCAGTATGACAGCGATCTCGGGTTTATTCAGGGAAGCCGGATGCTTGGCGCTTACCCGGGGGACATTTTCTATTTCAAAAATCCCGACCACAACCCGGCAACCCCGGAATGGCAGGGCGAGAATGGCATCATGCTGGGACCGGACCTGTTTTACGGCCATGGCGTCGGAATCCGTTCTTCGTCCCAGCTCATCGAAGCGCTAAACCGCAGAAGAAGGCCGGGCAGCACGGTTTCGGCGTATATGCTTGACGAGGTGGTCTATCCGAATTTCGAGCATATCCGCGGCCTGAGCGGCGTATTCGCGAGAATCGGCGGCAGCGTATATCGCCACAAGCAAGCCGTTTAATAGGAAAAAGGAGGCGCCTCCCGCGCCTCCCTGCGGTTTTTTATTTGCAAAAAATGCGCAAAAACCACTGGATCGCACCATCCAGTGGCCGTGGCTCCGATTCGATGATCAAAAGAAGAACGGGAAGAAAAATCTTCTGATTCCGAAAAACGGGAAAGGACGGCGTATAAAGCGGCGAAATCTCAGGGGGAATCCGCCAAACGGACCAAACCCGCCAGGAAAGCCAAACCCGCCAAACGGAGCGCCAAACCCGCCAGGAAAGCCAAATCCGCCAAACGGACCAAACCCGCCAAAGGGAGCGCCAAACCCGCCAAACCCGCCAGGAAAGCCAAAAGCACGCTCGCCGCCGTCCATATCGCCGATCGGAATGAGCAAATACACGTGCTCGTCGTCCATTCCGTCAATAATGCCTACGTGAACATGGCCGTCGGTGCTTTCAATGTGAATGAGATGATGATGGTATCTTTTGCAAATTTCCACCATATGTCTTTTGTGGGCGTGGTGCTCCGCCGGCTCATGATACGCGGGGCTGACCTGGCTGATGGGAGCGGTCGGCTGAGCCCCGTAAGTCGAATACGCATTAGGATTGGGTTGCATGAGTTCAATTCCTCCTTTTTTTCATGCTGCAGTATATTCGCGAATATGGGCATTTGTGCAGTGTTGGACAAGCAACAGGCAAAAGATTCATTTTCGGGATTTCCACTTTTTGGTGGCGAAACGGTTCTTTTGTGCTAAGATTGGGAGGGAATTAACTACTGAAAAACGGCACCCAATCAAATTGAAAGCGGATTCAAGGCGAGGTTCTAATATTATCTAATAGGAGGCGTTGTTAAATCATGAAAATGATCGTTACGGGAGCGGGCCGGGGGCTTGGCCGGGAAATCGTCAAGGAAGCGGTGCGGCGCGGCCATGAGGTAGCCGCGGGCCTTCGGTCGCTGGATACGAACATGGATCCGCTGCAGGAGCTTAAGGCCCAGGCGTCAGGCCGGCTGACGCTTCTGGAGCTGGATGTGGACGAGGAAAAGTCGGTGCTTAAAGCCAAAGAGGCGATGGCGGCCAAGTGGGGCGCTTTGGATGCGCTGGTTAACAACGCCGGTATTTTGTTGGCCCGCGAGCAGTCCATCGAGCAGCTTGAGTTTGCGGCGGTGGAGAATACCTTCCGAACGAACCTGCTGGGTCCGATGAAAATGGTGAAGCATTTTTTACCATTGCTGAAAAACAGCGACAATCCTTGCATTTTGAACGTATCCTCGGAAGCCGGATGTTTCTCATGGGCCCACGGCCGTGACTATCCCTACGGGCTCTCCAAGGCGGCGCTCAACTTCTTCTCCGCTGGGCTGCGCAAAGAACTGTCCCCGCAAGGCTTTGCGGTATACGCGCTGCATCCCGGCTGGATCCGCACCCCGATGGGCGGCAGCGAGGCCCCTGGCGATCCGGCGGATACGGCGCAAAACATCCTCGATCTCATCGAAGGAAAAATTGAGGCCGATGCCGAGGCCTGGATGATCGACCGTGAAGGAAAGGCGATGCCTTTCTAAGGCAGGCAGTATGTCGAATTCTAACGGACACCAGCGCCGCTATTTGGGTGAAATTCGCAGTTTTCAAAATGTAACGGACACCACAGCCCTTATTCGGCACAAATGTGGACTTCTGTCAAGAAAGTAGACACAAATTAAGCGACCTGTTGTTGCTTGTAGTACCTCTTTTCGCATAGATGCGGGGTCAAATAGCCGATAGACGAATGGATCCGGATGCGATTGTATTCCA
>NZ_JAMBOE010000028.1 GCF_023715465.1 Paenibacillus macerans | reverse complement strand
TCACGCACCACTTCGATACGCACTTTCTCGTATAGCTTGCTTGATCGTCGCATACTGATCGTCCTCCCTTAGAAATACAATAATATATTGTAGGACAGGACTCCAATGCAATTAGGGGGCCGTGGGGCTTTTGCACTTCAATCGCGCTAAAATGATAATTTACGGAAAATAGAATGCACTTTTGCAGTTGATTCCATAAGGCGTCACGGCCGGCTGAACCATCACTCCATCACGGCCGGCTGAAAAAACTCGATCCGCTCGCCGTCCGGTCCGCTAAAGAAGAAAAAGCGGCCGCCACCGCCCGGGAGTGTGCGAATTTCCTCGTCGAGCCCAGACAGCCCCAGGCCGGCGATACGTGCATATTCTTCCTCGATCTCGCTGGCGGTAAAGGCGATGTGGTGAACGCGCCCTTCTCCCGGCAGATCTTCCCCGCCCTGCAAACTAACCAGTTCTACCTCCACTGACTCCTGTCCCTGAAAAGCAAGAAAAGCGAGCCGCAACGGGTCGCCGACCTCCCCGATCGTATGAAGCAGCTTCAGCCCGATGATCCGCTCGTAAAATTCGATCGAATCCTCCAGCGCGGACACGCGGATCCCGACATGCTCAATTTTGTGAATACCCATGAATAAATCCCGTCCTTTCGTTTATCGTTTACCTTTTTTCTATCGCGATCAAATAAGGCGCGGCAGGCCTTTGCAGCTGCCGGTACACGATCGCTTGTCCATCTGCGGCGGACAGCGAAGCGGCCCAGGCTTCCACGGCCGCGGCTTCGGTCTCTCCGCCGGGATGCCCCGGGTAGAGGACGGCGGTGAGAAGCCCGCGCGGCCGCAGCAGGCGCACGGCGGCCTCCAGTGCCGGGATCGTGCTGTCCGGCTGCGTGATCAGCGCCGGGTCCGCTCCTGCGGCGGGCAGGTAGCCGAGATTGAACATCACGGCGCCCAAACGGCCACGGACCTTGGCGGGCAAAGCAGCCTCCATCTCGGCATGGCTGCGCTCAATCAGGGTGACGCCGGCCAGGGAGGAGGGCTCCTCCTTGTCCAGCCGTTCCCGGGTCAGGATTAAGGCCTGTGATTGAATATCGAAGGCGAACACCTGCCCCTTCGGTCCGCAGGCTTTGGCCAAAAACAGCGTGTCCGCCCCGGTGCCGGCGGTGGCGTCGACCGCGGCATCACCCGGCTGCAGCCGTTCGCCCGCCAGCTTATGAGCCATGCTTAACACCGAGAGGAAACCCATGCTTCTTGCCCCCTCCAGTATTTGCCCTGCCAGGAATCGCGCCGCTTCAGCTCGGCGTCGATGGCGTTCAGCACTTCCCATTTTTTCAGGCTCCACATCGGCCCGATCAGCAGGTCGCGCGGCGCGTCCCCTGTCAGGCGGTGGACGATCATCTCCGGGGGCAGAAACTCCAGCGTATCAACGATCAATTTCACGTATTCGTCCATTTCCAGGAACCGCAGCAGCCCGGCTTCATACTGCTTCACCATCGGCGTTTTGCGCATCAGATGGAGCAGGTGGATTTTGATGCCCTGAACGTCCATAGCAGCGACGGCCCGCCCCGTTTCAAGCATCATTTCGTGGGTTTCCTGCGGGAGTCCGTAAATAATATGCGTGCAGACGCGAATGTTCCGTTGGCGCAGCTTCTCGACGGCATTAAGATAACACTCTGTATCATGCGCCCGGTTGATCAGTTCGGACGTTGATTCATGGATGCTTTGCAGCCCCATCTCGACCCATAAATAAGTTCGTTCATTTAGTTCGGCCAAATAATCAACGACGTCATCCGGAAGACAATCCGGCCGGGTGGCGATGGACAGGCCAACGACGCCGGGCTGCTCGAGGATCGCCTCGTAATATTCGCGCAGCACCTCCACCGGGGCATACGTGTTCGTATAAGCCTGAAAGTACCCGATGTACTTGGCCTGCGGCCATTTCTGGTGCTGCCGGTCGCGGATATGATTGAACTGGGTAACCAGGTCGTCCCGGCGGCTGCCGGCAAAGTCTCCCGAGCCGCGGGCGCTGCAAAAGGTGCAGCCGCCTTTGGCGATGGAACCGTCGCGGTTGGGGCAGGTAAAGCCGGCATCCAGCATCACCTTGAACACTTTTTCCCCGAATTCGCGGCGCATCTCGGTATTCCAGGTATGAAATCGCTTGTCTCCCCACAAAGCAGGAGTGTCCGCCATTAGTGTACTCATCACAAGCTCCTTTATTTTGTCAAAAAATTTTTTTTTGTATATTTATTCACTGGGAAAAGCCCGTCGTTTCAGCCATTCCACCTGATTCATTGTAACAAATTTTTTGAAAAAAGGGGAATAGAGCCTGGTAGCTTCCTTGCAGTGAAATACGGATTATGCTATTTTGAATGTATTAAATTTGTTGGAACCCCAATTCCAAAATATATCGAAAAAGGAATCACTCGTTCGTCTCCCCGGCGTTCGTTTTGATTCCTTTTTCATTTTTCGCTCTTTACTTTTATGACGATGTTCGGCAAAATATTGCAAGTACGAATAACAAGAAAAGCGGAGGAATAACATGCGTTTACGCGGCAGAAAAGGCATTCGGGAGGATTTGGAGCAGCAGCGCGATTTGGTTGTGCTGGATCCCCGGGAATATAAAGGACAATGGGCCGAGCTGTTCGGCAACGGACGGCCGATTCACATCGAGCTTGGCATGGGAAAAGGGCAGTTTATCAGCGGAATGAGCGTAAAATACCCGGAGGTTAATTTCATCGGCATGGATATGTACGATGAGTTGATTCGCCGGGCGAGCGAGAAGGTGCGGACGATTTGGCGGGAGCAGGGCGCGGAGCGGCCGGAGAACGTACGGCTGGCGCTTGGCAACGTCGAATCGCTGGAAGAATTTTTTGCTCCGGGGGAAGTGGAGCGGATTTATTTGAATTTCAGCGATCCATGGCCGAAAAAGAAACATTGGCGCAGAAGGTTGACGCACCCAAGATTTCTCGACAAATACCGCGCCCTGCTGAACGAGCGGGGGGAAATCCACTTGAAATCGGATTCCCGCGTCTTGTTCGAGTTTTCGCTGAATTCGTTTGCCGCGTGCGGGCTGCAGATGAACGATATTTCGCTCAGCTTGCATGAAGGAGGCGTTAATGAGGAGCATGTCATGACGGAATACGAGAGCAAATTCGTCGGACAAGGCATGCCGATTTACCGTTGCGAGGTGATCGTAGGGCAAGCGGCGCTGGAGCGGTACCATGAACATAAGCTGGAGCGGTTTTGATCTGGTTTGAAAAAACAAGGCGGCGCAAAGGGATACCCTTGCGGCCGCCTTGTTTTATTTTCGGATAAAATTCGTATTTCCAAGAAGATCGATGATGGCCTGGGCGCTCTGCATCGGACGGAAGCGGGCGATATGGCTCAGCGCATCTTCACGGGCACGGACGACATCCCCGTAATCATCGGTCAAGCGTTTGATCCAGTTCGTGATATCGTCCAGGGAATCGATTGGAGTTCCCCATCCCTGCTGCGCGAAATAGTGGGAGTTTTCTTCCTCCTGGCCGGGAAGCGGCTTGTGGAACAGCATCGGTATACCTTTGGCCAGCCCCTCGGAGCAAGTCATTCCCCCGGGCTTCGTAATCAGCAGATCCGATATTTCCATCAGCTTGTCGATTTCCTTCGTGAATCCGAACAGCCGGATATTCGGATGGATGAAGCGGGGATCCTTTTTCATCTTCTCCAGCGATTTCTCGTTGCTGCCGAAGCAGAAAATGATTTGGATATTTTCCCGGTACAAGGCCAGCAGCGAGTTCACCGCCTCATCCTTCATAAACCCCCAGCCCCCGCCCATCACCAGGATGGTCGGCATGTCCTTCAAGCCGAACTGCAGGCGGATGTCTTCCTTGCGGTGGCGCTCCCAGAAATTCGGATGCACGGGAATGCCCGTGATTAGGATCTTGCTCTTCTCCACGCCGCGGTCCAGCAGCTTGCGCTGCACCTGGTCGGTGGAGACGAGGTAGCAGTTCACTTCCCGGCTTACCCACGCCCCGTGTACGTCATAATCGGTAATCACGGTGCATAGCGGCACGTCAAGCATACCCAGCCGCTTCATCCGCGAAATAACCGCGCTGGGAATCGGGTGGGTGCAGACGATCACATCGGGATGCAACTGGCGTATGATCTGGATGGTACGGGTATAAAAAATTCGATGAAGAGCAAGCGTCGTCAATCGGTTCATGGATTTTTTGTAATTGCTGCGGTACATCATGCGGATCAGCCTGGGCTGAGTGGACACTGTTTTTTTGTAAGCGGTGATGAACAGCGGAGCCACTCTTGGGTTCAAAAAACTGCCAAGCTCCAGGACTTTCGTTTGCACATTTGGCGCCAGCTTCCGTAAACTACTGGAGAGCGCATAGGCCGCCTGGGTATGTCCCGCTCCAAACCCTTCGGATAAAAGCAAGACTCTTTGTTTATGCACTTTGGTTTCACCTTTTCCTGCAAGGTTTTCCTACTGAACTACAATATCCCCTTTACGCCCAGAATGCAACCGTGCCGAGGGCTACGCAAGAACCGATCACCGCGCCGGCAAGGCAATCCGAAGGATAATGCAGGCCCAGGTAAATCCGCGAAACGGCGACCACCAGCGCCACGGGCAAAAGCACTAATCCGAGCGCAGGCACGGCAGCCACAAACGGCACCGTTACCGAAAAAATCGCCGTCGTATGCCCGGAGGGAAAAGAATGGTCCTTCAGCGGATTCCTGAAGGTGTTCGTGCCCGGCAGCGTCAAATACGGCCGAACGCGCGGGTAAGTTTTTTTGACGAGTGCGACGGGAAGATGGCTGAGCGCAAGCGCAACGCATGATTGCAGGCCTACCCTGCTCCAGGGCTGGGGCGCGGCAAGCCAAATTAACAGGGAAGAGGCAATCGTAAACGTAGCCCCGCCCAAAAAAGTTAATCGATAAAGCCAGGAATTGAGAAATTTGCGGTGCCAGCGGCCGTTGATGCCCACAAAAATCCGGCGGTCCAGGTTTTTTAGTTTTTGAATGAGTTGATTCATGAGATCCCTCCGCGTTTGGTTTGCCGCATTTACGGCCTAAAACTGCCCATTTTTGCGTTTTGGTTAAAAAGTAGGATGGCATTTTCAGGTTAGACTTATCATATTTTTTATCCATGGCCTTTTCAAGAACTGTTTTTTTGCCTGGGGCATATCGGCCGGTTTTTGACTTTTTGCCCGCCGTCCCTTTACAATGATTCAAATAATAGCAAAAAAGTTTAAAAAAAAGTGCAGGAATCTGTAAACTTTTTGCCGCTTTGTCACGTCTGTTTAATGGAACGTTCCTTTTTTTGACGTAGAGAATGAAAAAAAAGTTGGAACCTGAAATAAAAAGTGCCAAAAGTGATGAAAATAAGAACAAACCGCACCTGAAAGCAGGATGCGGGGGTCCCGTATGCGAAAATAGACCGACTTCGGAAGTATTTGCGCTACGGCGGGGTTATAGTGGCTTTGACAAAAGCGGCAAAGTCGTGGAAAATCGAATGCGTTACGTTAGTTTGGTTAGAAAAAACTGCCAATCAAGAGACAAAAAAAGGAACAGTAACGAAAAAATGGGTCAGCAACTCAAAACACTCCGTACATACAGAGATAGAAAGCGGAGCAGTAAAAAGGGGGCAAGAAATCATGTTGGACATCATCTTGGTCTCACTGCAGGTGGTGCTTGCGGTGATTGGGGTGTATCAGTTCGGTCTAGCTTTATTCGGCATGTACAAGAAAAAAACGAAAAAGCAATTCGAGCCAACCAAATCTTTTGCCGTGCTTGTCGCGGCGCATAACGAAGAAAAAGTGGTCGGGGCTTTGATGGAAAATCTCAAGCTCCTGAACTATCCGAAAGAATTGTTCGACGTATTTGTCATTTGCGATAACTGTACGGACAGCACAGCGGACATCGTCCGCAGCCACGGCATGAACGCCTGCGTCCGCAGCAATCCGAATTTGCGCGGCAAGGGCTACGCGATCGAATGGATGCTGAAGCAGTTGTGGAAAATGCCGCGCCAGTACGACGCAATCGTGATGTTTGACGCCGATAACCTGGCGCATCCGGATTTCCTGCGGGAAATGAACAACGATCTGTGTTCCGGCGCCCGCGTAATCCAAGGGTACATCGATACGAAGAACCCGGAGGATTCCTGGATTACGGCTTCTTACGGGATCTCGTACTGGTACTGCAACCGGCTTTGGCAGCTGTCCCGGCACAATTTGAATATGGCGAATTTCCTGGGCGGCACGGGCATGTGCTTTGAAACAAACCTGCTCAAAGAGATGGGCTGGGGCGCGACAAGCTTGGTCGAAGACCTGGAATTTACGATGCGCTGCGTGGAGCGGGGCGTGTATCCGGTGTTTAACTACGATGCCAAGCTGTTCGACGAGAAGCCGTTGACGTTCAAAGCTTCGGCGCGCCAGCGTTTACGCTGGATGCAGGGCCACTTTACGGTTGCCCGCCGTTACTTCTTCCCATTGTTATGGAAGAGCATCAAGGAACGCAATATGGTCAAGCTGGACATGGCGCTTTATGGGGTCAACGTGTACATCGTGTTGCTGACGTTCCTGCTGACGGCATTGATCTGGGTAGACCAGTCCCTGCTTCAAGGACCGCATTTCGACACGCTCTATCAGTACTTGCCGATGTGGGTTTCTTTTTTGGCTATCGCCGCGAACGTGTTTATTTTCCTGGCGGCCATGATTCTGGAGAAGGTGAAGTCCAAGAAGGTGTATGCTTACTTGATCCTTTTCCCGATCTATCTGATCTCCTGGTGGCCGATCACGTTCTACGCGTTCTTTACGCAAAACAACAAGCAGTGGAGCCATACGCAGCATACGCGTGTAGTGCGCCTAGAAGAAGTCCAAAGCAAACAAGGCTGATAAATGTGGTTTAAAAACCGACTTTTGAAGATATAAGGCTGAATAATCATCGAAGAAAAAGCTGCCTTATATCGCAAGAAAAACTTCCGCTAAATGCGGTCTGGCTGCTTGGATTTGCATCGATAAAAGTTTTTCTTATCACGAAGTAGTGCTAGCGAAGCGGGCTCGGCGTCGAATCTTGAATTCAGCCGGGCCCTCCGTGTGCTCACGTAGGCTCACCTACGCTGCGCTACTCGGTCCCAGCTTTATCCAACCTTCTCGGTGCTGAAAAGCCGGTTTTTAAACTTTTATTGAAACAGAAACTCAAACCGCTTGACTTGGCGTTTGTCCGCATGCTATATTATTTTAGGTTGCAAGAAGTTTTTGGATTGCAAGCAGAGGCCCTGGCTTCTCACCTGACCGACTTTTGTGTTGGCTGGTTTTGATCCAATGATTTATGAATGATAATGTTCATGAAGAATTGACGATCAATTTGGGATGCGGGCATAAACCCTGCATCCTTTTTATGTGCCCAAGCTTTGGTCAAAGAGCTTAAGACCTTTTGGAGGTGGAGAATTATCAGTAAGGAACATTTGATCAATGATGAGATTCGTGCGAAAGAGGTCCGTCTGGTTGGCGCTGCTGGAGAACAAATCGGCATTAAGCCGCTGCGCGAAGCGCTGCAGATGGCGATCGACCTGAATCTGGATCTGGTGAACGTTGCGCCGACTGCCAAGCCGCCGGTTTGCCGGATTATGGACTATGGCAAGTTCCGTTACGAGCAACAGAAGAAAGAGAAGGAAGCCCGCAAAAATCAGAAAATTGTGGACATCAAAGAAGTCTGGTTCCGGAGCAACATCGAGGAGCACGATTTCCAAACGAAGCTTCGCAATGTGATCAAATTTTTGAAGGATGGCGACAAGGTGAAATGTTCGGTTCGCTTCCGCGGACGCGAAATTGCCCATGCCGACATCGGGAAAAAAATTCTCGACCGCGTCAAAGATGAGGTTGCGGAAATCTCAAGCATTGAGCGCCTTCCGAAGTTGGAAGGACGCAGCATGATCATGATTCTGGCACCGAAAAACTAAACGTTTGTTTTCTATATATGTGCGTTTCGCCTGCGGAATGCCTTGGATCGGGAACAATCGTCTCACAAACTTTGAGGGGGAAGTACAATGCCTAAAATGAAAACTCACAGCAGCCTGAAAGGCCGCTTCAAAATTACCGGGTCCGGTAAAGTTAGACGTTACAAAGCGAACCGCAATCACTTGCTGTCCCATAAGTCGAAACGGGCAAAACGTGTTTTGGCCAACAGCCCTGTTGCTTACGCAGGTGACGTTAGCCGTATGAAACAACAACTGGCAAACTTGAAGTAATTAAACACAACTTTTTGGGAGGTTTTTAATATGGCAAGAGTAAAAGGCGGATTCGTCGTTCGTCGTCGTCATAAAAAAGTATTGAAACTGGCTAAAGGTTATTTCGGTTCGAAGCACCGCATTTTCAAAACTGCGAACGAGCAGGTTATGAAATCCCTGCTGTACGCGTACCGCGACCGTCGCACGAAAAAACGCGACTTCCGCAAGCTTTGGATCGTTCGTATCAATGCGGCAGCTCGCATGAACGGTTTGTCCTACAGCAAATTGATGCATGGTCTGAAATTGGCCGAAGTGAACATCAACCGCAAAATGCTGGCGGATCTCGCCGTCAACGACCTGAACGCATTTAATTCTTTGGCTGCTGTAGCCAAGGAAAAGATCAACGCTTAATTAGGTTGATAAGGCGCTGTTTCCGGTATAGACCACCGGGGCGGCGCCTTTTTTAGCAGATACAAAAACAGGCATGGAAATTAGAAAATGAGGAAGTATATAGATACGGTGAGCCGAGGAAAAAGACTTACATTATCCTTCAGGTTGCCAAGGAAAGTTCGGAAGTAGACAGTTCTTGCCAGCTTTAGTTCACATGTAACGAACATTCTGTGGGAAATTTGTCAAAAGCAAGCGCTTTATCTGGAATAAACACGAAAATTATTTGACCCAAGGTCGTTAAAAGTATGGATTTTAGCTTATTTTGCAGTTATAATCTGACTATATCAAAACCTTGGATAAGGTCATAAATATTTTAAGGGGGATTATTTTTCAATGAACAAAGCCTTCAAACTTTCGCTAGTCATGATGCTCGCCTTCGTGTTGGTTTTGGCCGGTTGCGGCCAGAAGGCGGCGAACAACGGCGCTGCCAATACGGGTAAATCAGGCAACGCGGCTAATACCGGAAACGCCGGAGCGGGCAACGGCGGAGATACGGCTTCCGCTTCCAATGTGAAAATCGGTCTCGTCACGGACGTAGGCGGCGTTAACGACAAGTCGTTTAACCAATCGGCATGGGAAGCGCTCCAGGCTCTGAACAAAGAGACAGGCATCCAAAACCAATATTTGCAAAGCGCAAGCAGCGCGGACTACGTTCCGAACTTGAACCAATTTGTGCAAAACGGCTATGATCTGACCTGGTCGATCGGTTTTGACCTCGGCGACGCTACGAAACAAGTGGCTGATGCGAATCCGAACGCCAAACTGGCCATTATCGACAACGTGGTTGACGCTCCAAACGTGGAATCCGTAACGTTTGCGGAAAATGAAGGGGCTTATCTGGTTGGTGTTGTGGCTGGTTTGACGACGAAAACAAACAAAATCGGTTTTATCGGCGGGATGAACAGCCCGGTTATCAAACGCTTTGAAGTGGGTTTCCAAGCGGGCGTAAAAGCGGTAAACCCGGATGCGGAAGTCAAGATTACTTATGCCGGCGCGTATGACAAACCGGATACAGGTAAATCTATGGCAGGCCAATTGTATGATTACGGCGCGGACATTATTTTCCCGGCTGCCGGCCAAACCGGCAACGGCGTGTTCAACGAAGCGACCGCGCGCAACAACGCCGGCGGAGCAAACAAATTGTGGGTTATCGGCGTTGACAAAGACCAATCGATTGAATTTGGGCACGAAGTTACTTTGACCTCGATGATTAAACGCGTCGACGTTGCAGTGAAGAACGTTTCCCAACAAGTCATCGACGGTACGTTTAAAGGCGGACAAGTTACCAACCTGACGCTGAAAGAAGACGGCGTTGGCTTACCGGAAGAAAATCCGAACCTGAGCAAGGAAATTCTCGATAAAGTAGAAGAATACAAACAAAAAATCGTAAGCGGCGAAATCACGGTTCCGGCCGAATAATCAAGCAGCAATAAACATAGCCATCAAGCAGGCAAGGCCAGTGAATGAACTGGCCTTGTTGCTTGCGTATATCCCAAAATGGTGAGGGTGATTTCATGAATGCCGAGGCTCCTGTAGTCGAGTTGAAGCAAATCACAAAGCGTTTTCCCGGCATAGTGGCCAACGATTCCATCAGTCTGACCCTGAAAAAAGGGGAAATTCACGCGCTTCTCGGCGAGAATGGTGCAGGCAAATCGACGTTAATGAACATTTTGTTCGGGCTCTATCAACCTGATGAGGGCACGATCGAGATGAACGGCCAACCGGTAACGATCGACAGTCCCAATAAAGCGATCAAATTGGGAATAGGCATGGTTCACCAGCATTTTAAGCTTGTCCAGCCTTTTACGGTGACTGAGAACATCATTCTTGGCATGGAGCCGAAAAAAGGGGTTAACATCGACTATAAATCGGCGTCCGCCCAAGTGGCGAAATTGTCGGAGCAATATGGCCTTCATGTCAATCCGAACTCGAAAATCCACGATATTTCCGTCGGGATGCAGCAGCGGGTGGAAATCATGAAGATTTTGTTCCGGGGCGCGGATATACTTATATTTGACGAGCCTACGGCGGTGCTTACGCCGCAGGAAATCGAAGAGCTGATGGCGATCATGCGGCGGCTCGTCGCTGAGGGGAAATCGATCATTTTGATCACCCACAAGCTGAAGGAAATTATGCAAATTTCCGACCGGGTGACGATCATCCGGCGCGGTAAAGTGATCGATACCGTCGAGACGAACAAAACGAATCCGAGCGAACTCGCCGAAAAGATGGTGGGCCGCGGGGTCTCGTTCAAAATCGACAAAAATGAACCGAACATCGGGCAGCCTGTTTTGCAGCTCAGTGAAATCAGGGCGAAGGACAAACACGGCATTTCGGTGCTGGACAGTTTGAATCTCGAAGTGCGGGCGGGGGAAATCGTCGGAATCGCCGGGGTTGACGGCAACGGCCAAACGGAGCTGATCGAAGCGATTACGGGATTGCGCAAAATCGAATCCGGATCGATCCGGCTTTTGGGAAAGGAACTAGCGAACCTGCCGACCCGCAAAATCATTGAAAGCGGCGTGTCGCATATTCCGGAAGACCGGCACAAGCATGGCCTCGTCCTCGATTTTTCCATCAGCGAAAATATGGTCCTGGAAACGTATTATAAAGCGCCCTACAGCAAAGGTTCGCTGCTTAACCGGCGCGCGATCGACGAGCACGCCAAGGTTCTGGTCGAGCAGTTCGACGTGCGTACGCCAAGCATCGAGACCAAAGCCCGCTCTTTGTCCGGCGGTAATCAACAGAAGGCAATTATTGCTCGGGAAATAGATAAAAATCCGGACCTGCTTATCGCTGCCCAACCGACGCGGGGGCTTGATGTCGGGGCGATCGAATTTGTACATGAACAGTTGGTGGAGCAGCGCGATCAGGGGAAAGCGGTGCTGCTCATTTCTTTCGAGCTGGATGAAATCATGAACGTATCCGACAGGATTGCCGTCATTTACGAGGGGAAGATCGTCGGCGAAGTGCTTCCGCAGGAAACAAACGATCAGGAGCTCGGCCTGATGATGGCGGGAAGCCTGGAACGGGGAGGTCAGTCGATTGGATAAACTGCGCAAAATATTTACGATGGACAGCCTGATCGTCCCGCTTGTGGCGATTTTGCTCGGCCTGCTGGTCGGTGCTGTGGTCATGCTGATCGGCGGATATGATCCGCTGGTGGCTTACGGCGCCCTGATTAAACGGGTCGTTGGCAATCCGTACGATTTCGGCGAAACGATCCGGCAAATTACGCCGCTTATTTTCACCGGTTTGGCGGTAGCTTTTGCGTTCCGTTCCGGGATGTTCAACATCGGTGCGGACGGGCAGGTGCTCATCGGCATGACGACCGCCACGGCTGTCTCGTTGTCCTTTTCGGGTTTGCCGTCTGCGATCCTTGTGCCGCTCGCGGTCATCGCCGGCGGGATCGCCGGAGGACTTTGGGCCGCCATCGCCGGGTATCTCAAGGCCAAGCGGGGCATTAACGAGGTTATTACGACGATCATGCTCAACTGGACGGCCCTGTATTTATCCAATTACGTGATTCGCAACTTCTTTTTGCTGAAAGGCCAAAACCGTTCCGAGGATATCGGAGCTTCGGCTTCGATGACGTTTCTGTTTGGCATGTTCAACAATGCCCGGATCCATTGGGGAACGGTTGTCGCCCTTTTGGCGGCGGTATTTTTCTTCGTATATCTTTGGAAAACGAAACAGGGGTACGAAATGCGTTCGGTTGGCCTAAACCCCAACGCGGCCGAGTATGCAGGGATGAACGTCGGCCGAAATGTGGTGAAGGCGATGTTCATCAGCGGTGTGTTTGCCGGTCTGGCGGGCACGTTCGAAGTGCTGGGCGTTTTTCATTATCAGTCGGTATACGCCGCATCGCCGGGGTACGGGTTCGACGGTATCGCCGTAGCGCTGCTCGGGATGAATCATCCTTTTGGGGTAGTCCTCGGCGCCATTCTTTACGGCGTGCTGACTTATGGCTCCGCCGGAATGAGCTTTGCCGCCAAAGTCCCGCCGGAGCTGATCAAAATCGTCCTCGGTTCGATCATATTCTTCATTGCCGCTCAGGGTATCGTACGCTTGGTACTGAAGCCTTTCTTCCTGAAGCGTAAGAAAGAGAAGGTGTTGTGATATGGACGTACTCACGCTGCTTGGTCAACTGCTCAATTCAACCCTTGTATTTTCGACGGCGCTGATTTTTACGGCGCTGGGCGGCATTTTCTCGGAGCGTTCCGGCGTGGTGAATATCGGTTTGGAAGGTTTGATGATCTTCGGCGCGTTTGCGGCCGGGGTAGGCACCTATTATGCTCAGGAAGCCGGAATGGGAGGATTCTCCCCGTGGATCGGGGTGCTGGCGGCTGTCGTCGTTGGCGCTTTGGGGGCGCTTATTCACGCGGTTGCTTCCATCACGTTCAAAGCGGATCAGACGATCAGCGGGATCGTCATCAACTTTTTGGCGGCGGGCCTGACCGTATACATCGTCAAGCTGCTGTTTGAGGGGGCGGCGGAAACGCCGCTGGTCGATGTATTCCAAAAATACGCCATTCCGGTGCTCCGGGATATCCCGATCATCGGGCCGGGCGTCTTCAACTCCTATCCGACGACGTATCTGGCGTTGATCCTTGTCGTGGTCGTTTATTTCGTTCTGTTCAAAACGCCGTTTGGCCTGCGCCTTCGCGCTGTGGGCGAACATCCGAGCGCGGCCGATACGCTGGGCGTAAACGTAACCCGCATGCGTTACATCGGCGTACTGCTCAGCGGGGCACTGGCAGGCATTGGGGGGGCTACGATTACACTGACGACAACGAGCACGTTTGCGCACAATACGATTTCCGGGCAAGGGTACATTGCGATCGCGGCAATGATTTTTGGCAAATGGAATCCGCTGGGTGCGTTCGGAGCGGCGATGTTTTTCGGTTTTTCCCAGGCGATCCGCAATTATGTGCAGCTGTTCGAATGGTCGAGAAACATACCGCAGGAGTTCATTTTCATGATTCCGTACGTCCTGACGATTATCGTGCTCGTCGGTGCGGTAGGCCGTTCCTCGGCTCCGTCCGCGTTGGGAACGCCATACGATCCAGGGAAGCGTTAATAATCCGTAAAAAAATAGAAGGCTATAAGGGATGCTGCGTTAAAGCGCAAGCATCTCTTTTTTTCGCAAAAATCCGTGGACACGGGCCTGTTTTTTAGGGGGCAAGGCGATGGTGCAGGCGCAGGAGATTACAGGCGAATATGTTAGTTTGAACACACATAAGCCGATCAAAACGGTCGTCCCGGACGATTTGCCGGCTATGAACAAATCTGACAGGAGGAATTTAGATGGGCAGAACGGTGACGAAGAAAGACGCCGAGAAATTGCTAGGCAAGAACATTTTTGCTTACAAAAAGGATGGTAGCATTGTTGCGGGCAAACTGGTTAAAATCAGCGGCAACCGCCTGTACGTCCGCCAGAAATCCGGTAAAAAAGTGCATACGAAAGCGATTGCCCCGCTCGTTTTGTTTGATCTGCTGGCTATCGGCACATCGCCCTTTGCTTTCGGTGGCTTTGGACCCTTTGGGTTTGGCGGCTTCGGACCCTTCGGGGGATTTGGTGGCCCGTTCATTTGGTAAAGTGGCCTAAATGTAGAAATTAAGTATTTTTTCCATTTCATAGCACTTTGTTGCCTCAATGAAACGTTTCCTGCGGTATCCTAATTTGCGGTAAAACAGGTGGGCTCGGGTGTTGTCCCGGTCCACCATCACTTTTGCGCGCAGGCATTCGCGCGAAGCGGCAAAATGCTCTGCATGCAGCATCAGTGTTTGGCCATAACGCTTGCGTTGGTAGGCGGGGGCAACCGCCATCATATCGATATACAGCAAATCGCCGTGCACGAGAAAATGAATAAACGCCACCGGATCGGCCTCATAATAAGGTGAGGCTACCAGCGTGACGCCATGTGAAAGCCTCTTCGGCACTTCCTTCAGGATCTTTTCGATTTCGTGGGGAGGCAAACTCGAAAGGGGGACGAGCTCCTTTTGAATGAGATCGAAAATGACGGGATCGTCCTGCTTTGGTCTTCTGTAGCGGATCATGCGATGGTTCTCCTCCTTGCCGCGCATAGGTTTGGGCGCCGCTATTTATCTTATGAGAGCAGGGGGAGAGGTGTTCCGGTCAAAAGTTTTCCTTCGATAGGGTCTTGACTCTATGTGTAAAGTAATCATATAATGTTCCTAAACATTTTATGACACATACTGAATCGGCGATGATGAGGACGAAGGTTTAAGGGCTCTTTGCTCAGAGAGTGGATGGATTTGCTGAGACCACCACCAAAATCCCTTAAATGCGAGCTCACCTCGGAGCTGTTTTCCTGAAAAGCTGCAAGCCATTCCGCGGTGACGCTTGCGAACAAGGCCTATTAGGGGAAATCGTCAGGTCCGCGTTAGGGACTTCGGGTAAGGCGAACAAGCGCCGTACTCGATAAGGCTTGGCACTGTGAGGTGCCGGGTGAAAATGGGTGGTACCACGAAAGGACTCAAACCTTTCGTCCCTCGGAGCAGGAGACTGCTTCCGGCGGACGGAAGGTTTTTTTATTTGGGAATGTGATTTAATAAGAGTTCAAAAAGTCGGCTTTTTGAACAACCTTTAAAAAGGAGGATGACTGATGAGCGCGCAAACTCCAGAAATGCGGTCTACAGAACAATTACGTGAGAAATGGATGAAGCCGGAAGTCATTACGGGCTCGGAAATACTGCTTCGCAGTTTGCTTTTGGAAGGTGTCGAATGCGTCTTCGGTTATCCGGGCGGCGCGGTATTGTATATTTACGACGCGTTGTACGGTTTTACCGATTTCCATCACTTGCTGACCAGACATGAGCAGGGCGCCATTCATGCGGCGGACGGTTACGCCCGCGCCACCGGCAAAGTCGGCGTGTGCATCGCCACCTCCGGACCGGGGGCAACCAACCTGGTAACAGGGATCGCCACCGCATTTATGGATTCCGTACCGCTGGTTGTCATTACCGGCAACGTCGCGACCAGCCTGATCGGCACCGACGCTTTCCAAGAAGCGGACATTACCGGCATTACGATGCCGATTACGAAACATAGCTATCTCGTAAGAAACGTGGAGGATCTGCCGCGCATTATCCACGAGGCGTTCCATATTGCCAATACGGGACGAAAAGGGCCAGTATTGATCGACATTCCGAAGGACGTGTCGGCGGCCAAAACGCTGTTCGAACCGGTGCAAACGGTCAACCTGCGCGGCTATAATCCGACGGTGGTACCGAACCGGCTGCAGCTCGACAAACTGGCGGCGGCGATCGGGGAAGCAGAACGTCCGGTGATTATCGCCGGCGGCGGAGTCGTCTACTCCGGCGGCCATGAGCAGCTGTTCGAATTCGTGAATAAGACACAAATTCCGATTACGACGACACTGCTCGGCTTGGGCGCTTTCCCAAGCGGGCATGAGCTGTGGATGGGCATGCCGGGGATGCACGGCACCTACACGGCCAACCAAGCGATCCAGCAGTCGGACTTGCTGATCAATATCGGAGCCCGGTTCGATGACCGGGTGACGGGCAAGCTGGACGGCTTTGCGTCCCGCGCAAAAATCGTCCACATCGACATCGATCCGGCCGAAATTGGCAAAAATGTGCATGCCGACATTCCGATTGTCGGCGATGTGAAGACGGTGTTGGAAATGCTGAACCCGCTCGTATCCCGGGCGGACAAGGCGGATGCCTGGAGAGAGCAAATCCGGCAGTCCAAGATCGATAAACCGCTGAAGTACAAAGACTCGAACACCGAGTTGAAACCGCAGTGGGTCATCGAAATGCTAAACGAAACCACCGGCGGCGAAGCGATCGTCACCACGGACGTCGGACAGCATCAAATGTGGGCGGCGCAATTTTACAAATTCAATCAGCCGCGGTCCTGGATCACTTCCGGCGGCCTCGGAACGATGGGCTTCGGGTTCCCTTCGGCGATCGGCGCGCAGATGGCGTTCCCGGACCGCCTGGTTATCTCGATCAACGGCGACGGCGGGATGCAAATGTGCTCCCAGGAGCTGGCCATTTGCGCCATCAACAACATACCGGTGAAGATCGTCGTCATCAACAACCAGGTACTCGGGATGGTTCGCCAATGGCAGGAGCTGATTTACGACAATCGTTATAGCCATATCAACCTCGAGGGCAGCCCGGATTTCGTGAAGCTCGCTGAAGCGTACGGCGTTAAAGGTTTGCGGGCCGCGAGCAAGGAAGATGCCAAACGGGTATGGCAGGAAGCGCTCGATACGCCGGGACCGGTGCTGGTGGAATTCATGGTGAGCAAAGAGGAGAACGTATATCCGATGGTTCCCCAAGGTTCTACCATCGATCAAATGTTGATGGGGGACGGTGAATAAGAATGATGAAACACGCCATTTCCATATTGGTAAACGATCAGCCAGGTGTTTTGCAGCGCGTGTCCGGCCTGTTCGGCCGGCGCGGCTTCAATATCGAGAGCATCACGGTGGGCCAGTCCGAGGAGGAAGGCTTGTCCCGGATGGTTATCGTGACCCAAGGGGACGACAAGACGCTGGAGCAAATCGAAAAGCAGCTTTATAAATTAATCGATGTCATCAAGGTCGTCAATTTGAGCTCCAGACCGATGGTTTCCCGGGAGCTGGCTTTGATCAAGGTTAAAGCCGAGCCGGCCGAACGGCCTGAAATTATGGGGGTCGTGGAAACGTTCCGCGCGGCAGTCGTCGATATCGGTCAGTCCAGCTTGATGGTGCAGGTGGTCGGCGACACCGAAAAAATCGACGCGATGATCGAACTGCTCCGGCCTTACGGCATCCGGGAGCTAAGCCGGACCGGCGTGACCGCGATGATCCGCGGCAACGCCTAAAACGAAAGCCTTAAGTCCAAGTAAACAATCAGGAGTGTTAACTAAGCCGTTTTACGGCGTCAGCTTCCGCCGGAGGGCGGGGGTTTGAGCGGATGGACAGCAGCGCTTTACCTCGTTATGGCGTCGGTCCGTTGAAACGCCCGCTCCTCAGGCGGAGGGTTTAATATCAAGGGAAGCCAGACGGCTATCCCGCAAATTTTAGGAGGGCATATTAAAATGGCAGTTACTTTGTACTATGAACAAGATGCAGATCTCGGCGTTTTGAAAGGAAAAACGATCGCAATTATCGGTTACGGCAGCCAAGGCCATGCCCATGCGCAAAACCTGCGCGAAAGCGGAGTGAACGTTATCGTTGGTCTTCGCGAAGGCAAATCGTTTGATAAAGCCAAAGAGGACGGGTTTGAGGTATTGTCCGTCGCCGAAGCGACGAAACGCGCCGATGTGGTGCAAATCCTGATGCCGGACGAAACACAGGCTGCGGTTTACAACAGTGAAATTGCGCCAAACCTGAAAAAAGGCGCGGCTCTTATGTTTGCTCACGGCTTTAACGTGCATTTCGGCCAAATCGTGCCTTCCAAAGACAACGACGTGCTGCTCGTTGCTCCGAAGTCCCCGGGCCACATGGTTCGCCGCACTTACGTGGAAGGTTTCGGCGTTCCCGGCCTGATCGCGATCCATCAGGACGCTACGGGCAAAGCTAAAGAAATCGGTTTGGCTTATGCGAAGGGCATCGGCTGTACGCGCGCAGGGGTCATCGAAACTTCGTTCCGCGAAGAAACGGAAACCGACTTGTTTGGTGAACAAGCTGTGCTTTGCGGCGGCGTATCCGCGCTGATCAAGGCCGGCTTCGAAACGCTGGTGGAAGCGGGTTATGCTCCGGAAATGGCGTACTTCGAATGCTTGCACGAAATGAAGCTGATCGTCGACCTGATCTATGAAGGCGGTCTGGCTACGATGCGCGATTCCATCTCCAACACGGCGGAATACGGTGATTATGTAACAGGCCCGCGCATTGTGACGGAAGAAACGAAAAAAGCGATGAAAGAAGTGCTTGCGGATATTCAGCAAGGCAAATTCGCCCGCGACTTCATTTTGGAAAACCAATCGAACCGTGCTTTCCTGACGGCTACCCGCCGCAACGAAGCCAGCCATCCGATCGAAGTGGTCGGACAAGAGCTGCGCGGATTGATGCACTGGATCAAAAAGTAATAATAAGCAACGAAAAAACGGAGCGGAAGATGCTCCGTTTTTTCGTTTTTCATGGAAAGAAGGACGGTCCGCTGGGACAAACTGCAAAAGTGCATTCTATCTTCCGTAAATCACCATTTTAGAGCGATTGAAATGCAAAAGTACATCTCATTTGAGGCTATCAGATAAAAAAGTAACTTTTGGCCGGAAATGAACTGCACTTTTGCATTTGGGCAGCCCATTTCGAGGGATTTCGACGAAAATCGCCTGCAATTTTGCATCTCGTTGATTTTCCCCTTCCTTATATCGCAACGTAGCGGGAGTTGCATATAGTTCCTTCCACGGAAAGGTTTTAGCACGTTCAAGTTCCCGAATGTACCTCGACAGACGTTTTTCTTAACTGCTGCATCCGCCCCCGCAGCTGCTGCAGGAAGAACCGCCGCTGCACGAGGAGCCGTCGTCCGAGCCCGTCCCCGATCCACCTCCATCGCAGCCGGAATGGTCTCCGCCGGCATCGCCCCGCTCATCGCGCCCGGAGGCGCAGGCAGCCCCGCTGCAGGTGGAACCGGAGCGGGTATCCCCCATGGCGGGAGGCCGCAAAAACTCATTGTAATGCTTCGGATCGCTCCAGGAGAAGAAAATGAACGAGTATAGCAGCATTTCGGGGTGAGTGAAATCCGCGCGTTTGCGCAGTCCTTCACTGCCCAGTTGTTCGGCCGCGCCGATTCTCGACCGCAGCTTGTCCTTGACGTTTCCGATAGCGCTCCGGGCCTCCGGAACGTGCTCGAATGCCCAGGCATTAAACCTGACGTTCCCGGTTTCGGCGGCCGGGATGCGAAAGGCTTCAAGCTCCCGCCTTGGCAGCGGGTGGCGAAGAAACGCGCCCCAAAGCAGTTCACTGTAACGTTCCCAACCGAACAATTCAAGGTAAAGCCAATCGAACCAGGCGCGTTCTTCCGGCATCGGGACGGCCTTCGCCGCGTTCGGTGTATGGTGCAGCATCCGCTTTAGATAGCTGTCGGCAAAGCTCTGGTACTCCCGGGTATACATCAGCATCTCGTGCCACACCTCATCGACGGCCCGGCTGAACATGGGGACGCGGTCCAAAATGGCGCACATCACGAAAAAACGCTGCAGTTCCAGCCAACGCCAGTCGTATTCGCGTTCCGTCATGCCGGGATGGGCTTCCATGACCCGTTGTTTAACGGCCTGACTGTAGGCGTCAGGGATCGATTGCCGCAGCCTCTCGGCCAAACGGTATGCCGGACTGCCCCGTTCGGCAATGGGCGGGGGCGGCGGGGCGTCATGGAAGGCAAACCTTGCGGCTTTGCGCATGTTCCGAGCTTTCTTCAAGACACTAACGAGAATGACGGCAGAAATTAAAACAATCACCAAAATCCATAGGATGACAGTCATGAAATGGGTTCCTCTCCACAAAGAATGATTAAGAAAATTATCACAAAATTAAGTAATTCATGTAAAGGGGAATTTTATATTATAAGGACCGAAAACGAAATCACCTTATAGCCAAAACCTATTGCCTTAATAGATTCTATATCTTTGTTAATCCTACCCCTGTATGATACAACTGAAGAAGAGTATGTTCACGAAAGGGAGCTGGAAGCAATGGCAGAAGTGAAAAAAATCGCGGTTATCGCGGGAGACGGCATTGGGCCGGAAGTGGTGGCCGAAGCGGAGAAGGTGCTGAAGCGGACGGAGGAGCTGTTTGGCTACCGTTTTGAAACCGAGCAGGCCCTGTTTGGCGGCATTGCGATCGACGAGAAAGGAACGCCGCTTCCGCAGGAGACGCTGGAAGTGTGCAAAAACGCCGACGCCGTGCTGCTCGGCGCGGTCGGCGGCCCGAAATGGGACAACAATCCGAAGGAGCTGCGTCCCGAAACCGGCCTGCTTGGCATCCGCAAAGCGCTGGGCTTATTTTCGAATTTACGCCCGGCGGTTGTATTCGATTGTCTGAAGGACGCGTCCACATTAAAGCCGGAGGTGCTTGAGGGCACTGACCTGATCGTCGTGCGGGAGTTGACGGGCGGCATTTACTTCGGCGAAAAATTCCGCCGGGATACGGATCAAGGCCAGGAAGCCGTGGATACCTGCGCGTACAACGTTAGCGAAGTCGAGCGGATTGTCCGCCAGGCGTTCGAAATCGCGCAAAAACGGCGGAAAAAGCTCGCTTCCGTCGACAAAGCGAACGTGCTGGAAACGTCGCGTTTATGGCGCGAAGTGGTCATTCGGATCGCTCCGGAGTATCCGGACGTAGAGCTCGAGCATGTGCTCGTGGACAACTGCGCGATGCAGCTGCTGCGCCGTCCTGCCAGCTTTGACGTCATCGTCACGGAAAACATGTTCGGCGACATTCTCAGCGATGAAGCGGCGATGCTGACCGGTTCGATCGGCATGCTGTCATCGGCTTCCCTCGGCGAAGGAAGCTTCGGCCTGTACGAGCCGGTACACGGTTCGGCGCCGGATATCGCCGGCCAAAACCTGGCCAACCCGATCGCCACGATTTTGTCGGTCGCGCTGATGTTCCGCATGACGTTTGGTTACGCCGATGCGGCGGATGCGATTGAAAACGCCGTGGCTGAAGTGCTGGACGCCGGCCACCGGACAAGCGATATCGCGGTCGACAAAAGCAAGGCGATCGGCACGAAAGCGATGGGCGATCTGATCGTCGCAGCGATGAAAAAGTAAAAAAGTTCAAAAAAAATCCTTATTTATAATAATTATAAAAAAGTAACTCTTATAATATTGACTTTGAAATATGCCTTTGATACCATGAGGAATGTAAGTTTGAAATAGGTTGAAACTTACACAACAAAGGGATTAGAAACACAAAAGTGTTTCTTACATATTTTCAAAGGAGGAGTTTACGAATGGCAGAACGTTTGGTTGGAAGACCCGCTCCGGATTTTGACATGGCGATCGTAACGGGTGACGGAAAGGAATTTGGACGCAAGAAGCTGGACGATTATCGCGGCAAGTGGCTGGTATTTTTCTTCTATCCGCTTGATTTCACTTTTGTTTGCCCGACGGAAATTACGGCGCTGAGCGACGCTTACGCGCAATTCCGCGACCTCGATTGCGAGATTCTCGGCGTGAGCACGGACTCCGAGCACAGCCACAAAGCATGGATCAACACGCCTAAGGACAGCAACGGCCTTGGCCAGTTGAATTTCCCGCTCGCTTCCGACATCACGAAGAAAGTAGCCCGCGATTACGGTGTGCTGATCGAAGAAGAAGGCGTAGCTCTCCGCGGTTTGTTCATCATTGATCCGGAAGGCGAATTGAAATACCAAGTCGTTAACCATAACGACATCGGCCGCAGCGTAGAAGAAACGCTGCGCGTGCTGCAAGCCCTGCAATCCGGCGGTCTTTGCGCCATGAACTGGAAACCGGGCGATAAGAACCTGAACGCTTAATTTCGGGTGAATAGCGTAAAGCCCCCTGTTTGGCCATGCCAATCAGGGGGTTTTTTGCCCCTCAAAAGCGCCTTAAGCTAAGCTGGGTCCGGCGGCGCTTGCACGTCTGGCTGATCGGACCATAGTCCCGTTTTGTAACGAAATGGGTGAATTTTCAAGTGAGTCGCAGGAATTTCAACCCGGCTTCACGAATAAATTAATATGAAAATCCTGCATTGCGGAGAGACCGGGATCCTTGGATGAACCGAACACGCGAAAGGGTGAAGGGGAATGAGTTTTTGCTGCGGAGCAAGCATGCTGGGAACAAAGGGGACTTTAAAGCATTATCGTACGCAGGTTCATAATGTTCCCCTGTTATTTTGCCCGGTGTGCCATAGGGTTGAGGTTCACTATAAGGTGGAAAATGAATACGAAATATTAGCGGAATACGCGCATGGCGACGGCGTTTCGGAAATCGATTTTCAGGATTTCGTCATGGAGGACGATGAAGCGATTTTCGGAAATTGCGTGAACCGGGAAGATGAGGACCCGCTGTTGATCGTTCAAAGCCAAATCGATATTTCGCTGGATCTCCTTTCCGTTGCGAAGCAAATCGGCGATGAGAAATGGGAAGATGAGCTGAAGAAAAGATTGGCCGTAATGAGCAGACGCAGAGCCCGGCTTCAACACAAGTAACCGCTGAAAGAATAGGCTAAAAATGGTCTCCCGGGAGGGAGGCTGTTTTATTTTTTGGACTATGGCCATTCATTTGCGGTGATTCCATGTTTTTCGACAGTATCTCTGATTGACGGTATTTGGAAGACTTTACTATGATTGAAATAGGCAGTTTCGGACTGATTTACGGACAGGCTGTAGTTCATGAATAAAAAACGTTACGCGCGAGCCGATTTCGGGTAAGTTCTTCTCAGGTAGTGATCGTATGTTGTCAGTAAGGCAGGTACATCATTTATGGGAAAAGGGGGAACCAACTTGTTGAGTGAATTCCAGGAGACGCTGCTCCAATCCGTCAAAGCATTCCAATCAACCCAACTCGTCAAAAACAAATACGAAAACGTGCTCCAGCACCTAGACAGCGGAATTATGCTGTTTGACTGCGAAGGGGTTTTAACCTTCATCAACGTTCAAATGGCCAGGTTGCTCGAGATGCCGCGCCAATCACTCATCGGTTGCAATTTGCTGCAAATGCTGCGCCACCCGCACCTCAATCAATTCAAGAAGCGGAAAATTCTGCGGATCTATCGGGAAACCATTTTTCATCGAAAAAAATACCATGAGTTTATCGATGAGTACGGAAGGCATTGGCTCATTACAGTTACATACGGAGATCAGATGGACGGAGACTTCTTACTTAGCGTCAAAGACGTATCGGATTTCAAACGAATCGAGCAAACGGCGTACCAAAACGACAAGCTGGCGATGCTCGGGAAAATATCGGCGGCGATCGCCCATGAAATCCGCAATCCGCTGACCGCGATCCGCGGGTTCATTCAACTGCTCCGTCCGCATTTGGTGGAACTAGGCAAGGATGAGTATGCCCGGATTATTTTAACGGAGATCGACAGAGCGAATGACATCATTCATGAATTTTTGAATTCGTCCAAGCCTTCCGCCCCGCAGAAATCGACCGTCAGCGTGTCATCGCTGCTGAAAGAGGTTGTCCTGCTGACGGAAAGCGAGGCGTTGATGAAAGGCTGCCAAATGATGCTGCACGCTCCGGAGGAGGAGCTTCTCGTATCAATCGATGTGAAGCAGATCAAGCAGGTCCTGCTCAACATCATCAAAAACGCGATGGACGCCATCGCCGAGGTGGAGGGGGATCATAAGGGAGTCATCGATATCCGGGCGGAGATGGAGGGCAAATCGGTCAACATCTCCATCCAGGATAACGGAAACGGCATGGACAAAGGCTTGCTGAGCCGCCTGTTCGATCCGTTCTTTACGACAAAAGAGAAAGGAACCGGTTTGGGGTTGTCCGTAAGCTATCGGATTATCCGCAACCATCGGGGAAATATTGCCGTGGACAGCCTCAAAGGCGCGGGTACGATTTTCGTCATCACGCTGCCGCTCGTCTAACGTAAAGAACCTTCAATCCGCTACCGCTTTCCGATTGAAGGTTCTTTGTTTTGGGTCAAACCTGGATGTAAACTTGCCCGGCAACTCCTTTGCTCAAGGCTACTCGCGCTTCCTTCACTTTAATGATCAGGTTCCCGTCCATTTCCGAGATGACCGTAACGGGTGTTCCGGGAACAATACCTAGTCCTTCCAGGAATTTTCGGGTATCTTCCGACGCCCGGCATTCACGGATGATCGCTTCCTTGCCCGGCGTAAGCATCGTTAATGGCATACTCTACCCTCCTCCCCCGAAAATAAATGCGTCAACGCTTCTTCGGTTCGCAGCATGAGCTGAATTGCTCGCAGGATCCGCTGCAGCCGGCGCAGCCTCCGCCCGCCTTTTGCCGTTTAATATAGCGGTACAAGGTAAAACCAATAATTCCCGCCAGGACAATAACGATCACGTAATCGATCATAACGATTCCTCCTCCTTTGTTAAGCGAGTCCGATCCCCAAAAGACGTCCGACTTGATAAACGATTAATGATATTAGCCAGGCTATGCCGCATTGATAAGCGATGGTAAATAAGGTCCATCTCCATGAACCCAGCTCTTTTTTCGCGGTCGAAATCGCCGCTACGCAAGGAGCGTACAGCAGGACGAACACCATGACGGAGAAAGCGGCCAGCGGCGTAAAATACGCTTGCAGTGCCGTGCCCAACGCGGTGGTCAGCTCCTCGGTTCCCTGGTTGATATACAGAATGCCCAGCGTGCTGACCACCGCTTCTTTGGCGATCAATCCGGTCAGCAGGGCGGCGCCGACCTGCCAGTGAATTTCAGAAGTGCCTTTAATGTATCCGAACCCGTTCCAGGCAAAAAGCGGCGCGATCAGCTTCCCGATCGAACCGAAGATGCTTTGCGAGGCATCGTCGACCATCTGCAGTGAGAAGTTGAAGGATTGCATGAACCAAATCACAACGGTCATCGACAGCAGAACGGTTCCCACCTTGATTACGTACCCCTTCGCTTTTTCCCAGGTATGGGCTACCGTGGATTTTAGGGTAGGGATGCGGTAAGGCGGAAGTTCCATTACGAACGGGGCCGAATCCCCCTTAAGTACGGTTCTGTTAAGCAGCAGGCAGGAGAGCATGGCCACAATGATGCCGAGAAAATAGATGCTGAAAACGACCAGCCCCTGGTTTGCGGCAAAAAAGGCGCCGGCAAAGACGGCGTATACGGGAATGCGCGCGCTGCACGACATAAACGGCATCAGCGTAATCGCCAGCCGCCGGCTTTTTTCATCCTCCAGCGTCCGCGTGGCCATAATCGCCGGGACCGCACATCCGTACCCCATCAGCAATGGAACGAACGCTTTGCCGGACAGCCCGAAATGGCGGAAAATCCGGTCCATGACGAAAGCTACCCTCGACATGTAGCCGGTATCCTCCAGAATCGAGAGACACAGGAACAGGATCACGATTTGCGGGAGAAAGGACAAGACGTTGCCGATCCCCGTGATGACACCGCCCACGACAAGGCCTTGCATAGCTTCCGAAGCGCCCGCCCATTCCAGAAACCGCGTCGCCGCTTCCGGCAAGGTTTCGGTAACCAGGGCGCCAAACGGATCGACGATCAGGGCGCCGATCGAACCGACGGCGATCTGAAAAATGAGATACATAATCGCGAAAAAGATCGGCAATCCCAAAACGCGGTTGGTGACGATTTTATCCACTTTGTCCGAGAAGGAAAGCTCTCCGGCCTTTCTCCCTTTCTTGACATGCCCCGCAATCGCATCGCTGATATACCTGTAGCGCAGATCGGCGATCAGGGTCTCGATTTCCCCATCGTTTTCCCGCTCGGCCTGGCTGATCAGCCTGTCGACGGAAGCCGCCAAAGCGGCGGGCATTTTCAGCACCGCCCTGATTTTTTCGTCCTTCTCCAGCAGCTTGACAGCATAAAACAACGTATTGTCGTATCCCGCGTCCGCCAGCAAGTCGCTGATGCCCTTTACAGCGCCGTACAATTTAGTTTTTTCGAGGGCGCTTTTGCCTCCAGCTTCGGGGCTGCGGTTAAAAGCGACGGCTTTTTCGAGCAGTTCCTTAATTCCCTGGTTTTTGGTGGCAATGATCGGAACGATGGGAACGCCTAACTGCCGTTCAAGGCTGGCCACATCGATTTTGTCACCACGCAAACTTACTTCATCCATCATGTTGAGAGCGATGATCGTCGGAATTCCAAGCTCCAGCAGTTGGGTTGTCAAATACAGATTGCGTTCTATATTCGTCGCGTCGACGATGTTGATAATGACATCGGGTTTTTCCCCGGCCAAAAAGTCCCGAGCAACAACTTCCTCGGGCGTATAAGGAGACAGCGAGTAGATTCCCGGCAAATCGATGATTACAACGTTTTCGCTCGTTTTTTTACATCTTCCTTCGCGCCGTTCGACGGTGACCCCGGGCCAGTTTCCCACATGCGCGTTATTCCCCGTCAGGTTGTTGAAGAGCGTTGTTTTGCCGCAGTTGGGATTGCCCGCCAATGCAAACCGGTATACCATATTTCTCATCCCTCATCAAAAAAATTTTAATTTAATGCGAGTTCAAAAAGTCAGGTTTTCAGCACCGAAGCGTATGCTTCGATGTACGTTTTTTCAAAACGCTTTAGGTCGAATGAAGCTAGGGACGTCAGGAGCGGAGCGTACGTTTTGGGTACGTGAGCACCTGAAATGTTTCCGCAGGAAACATACTTCGGTAGCATCCGCTTGGCCCGGCTGAATTCAAGATTCGATGCCGATTAAGCTTCTTGACCTGCTTCGTGATCAAAAGATGACTTTTTGAACTACCTTTCCACCGTGATTTGATCGGCTTCGGCTTTACGGATGCTTAGGTCGTAGCCCCGGATATGAACTTCGATGGGATCGCCGAGGGGGGCTACCTTTTTCATGGTGATTTCGGCCCCTGGAGTAATTCCCATGTCCATCAGTTTCCTGCGGAGCGGACCGCTGGCACCGATGCTTTTAATAACTCCGCTCTCTTTGGGTTTCAGTTCTTTCAAGGAAACGATCATCGAAAAACCTCCAATTTTTATTAGGTCAATGTTAATTTAGTGAAAGTGAGTTTAGGAAAAAAAAGGAATTGAGAATCAATCTCATTTAGATTCAAAAGTAATATATCACGCTAGTTCGCACCATACTGTGATTAACCTCATATCAATCATCAATTGCTTCTTTACTTTTTGATTTCGCTTCAAGTAAGATGGGTATTAATACTATCGATGGAGAGGAACATGCTGTTATGAAGGGTAACCCGTGCAAAATCGTGGATTGTACAATACGTGACGGAGGTTTGGTCAACAACTGGGACTTCAGTGTGGAATTTGTTCAAAAATTGTACGCCGGCCTGAACGAGGCGGGTATTGATTATATGGAGATCGGCTATAAAAATTCGCCCAAGCTGCTCAAAGGCGCCGATCAGGCGGGACCGTGGCGTTTTCTTGACGATGACTTTCTCCGGAAGGTCATTCCTCAAAAAGGCCAAACGAAGCTGTCCGCCCTGGTCGACATCGGCCGCGTCGATGAAAACGACATCCTGCCGCGCAGCGAGAGCCTGCTCGATCTGATTCGCGTCGCCTGCTACATCAAAGATGTGGACAAGGCGCTTCAACTGGTGCAGCTGTTCCATGACCGCGGGTACGAAACGACCTTGAACATTATGGCGTTGTCCAACGTTATGGAAAATGAGCTGCTGGAAGCTTTCGAAATGATCCGGGAGAGCGTCGTGGACGTCGTTTATATCGTCGATTCCTACGGCAGCCTGGATTATAAAGATATGGAGTACCTGGTCAACAAGTTCAAAACGCATCTGCCGAATAAACGGCTTGGGGTACATACCCATAACAATATGCAGCTGGCGTTTTCCAATACGCTCGTAGCCGCCGAGAACGGCGTCGAGCTGCTTGACGCTTCGGTGTACGGCATGGGGCGCGCTGCGGGCAACTGCCCGACCGAACTGCTCGTTACGCATCTGAAAAATACGAACTACCGGCTGCGCCCGGTGCTCGGGGTGCTGGAGGAGCTGCTTATCCCGCTGCGCGAAAAAGAGGAATGGGGTTATTTGATCCCGTACATGATCACCGGAACGCTGGACGAGCATCCTCGTTCGGCCATGGCGCTGCGCGCTTCGGACGACAAGGATGGTGTTGTGGATTTCTACGACAAATTAACGACGCCGGAAGTCAGCTTTGACAAGAAGAAAAAATAATGCCGCGAAAAGTTCGGACCTCTGGGCCCGAGCTTTTCTTTTTGCGTCCGACATTTTTGACCGGTAAAAGGCAGGAAATGCGCGGAATATGTTGAATAAATAGTCCTTAGGACCATAGACAGATACTTGCCACCGGAGGTTGAGGCCATTGAGAATCAGGGCAGAGACAAAATCGACAATCGTCCCAGCGGTAATCGGGCTGGCCGCGATGATCGGTGTCATCTGGTTGTCGGCAACAACCGTTTTGCCGGGGGGAACCGGCAAAACGATGCAAGCCTTGCATTTGCTGGCGGGTTTTATGTGCCTGGCTGTGTCTTATGCCATTTTTGCTCAGGGATGGATCATGTTTATCGACAAGCTGTCCAGGCAGCGGCTATATTCCGCCGCGCTGTTTGCAGTGGTAGGTATTTTGGACATGTTGTATTCCGCCGCCTATGGAGGCATTCCTCTATTGGGCTTTGAGCCCGGACCGGATCTGGCGGATTGGTTTTTAACGTTGTCCCATACGGTCGGGGCGCTTGGAATGCTGGCTATTTTCGCTTCCTCCGAGAAGCAGATATCCGGCGGTCATAAAATTACGGTGTTTTCCGCGGTGGCCCTGGTCGCCGCTGCCGGTTTGGTATGGATGAACCGGTATGAGGGACGGCTCGCTTCCGGGTTTGCGGCGGGTTTCCTGAACTCGGCGGCAGGCCGGCTTACGCTCGTATTCGGCATTTCCATGCTGTACATTTTAGCCGTTGCCGCGATCTTGTACAGTCACCGGGAAGAGCATCCGCCGGCCATCATGACGGTAACGCGGGCGCTGCTGTTTATGATCATGGGTCATGTGCTGCTGACGTTTCCTTTCAAGGATCCCCAAGGTATCGTGCAAGCGGCGGGCCAGTGGTATATGAGTTTATCCTATTATTTTGTGCTGAAAGGCGTTTACCGGCTGACGATCGAGGAGCCGGTCCGCGGCCGGCACCAGGCCGAAGCGCGGATGAAGCATATGGCTTACCATGATGATTTGACGGGGCTGCCGAATCTAAGGCTTATGAAGGAACAGCTCGGTGAATGGCTGACCGTTTCCGGGGCGTATACCGGGGTTGCGGTCATTAATATCGACCGATTCAAAGCGATCAACGATTCGTTGGGGTACAGCGCGGGGGATAAGCTGCTCACCGAATTTGGCGGCAGGCTGCGGGAGCTGTGTTACGCAGATGAGCGGGTGTACCGCATGGGGGAGGACGAATTCGCTTTGATTTTGCCAAGGAAGGTGAACGGCGCAGGGGTTGCCGAAGAGCGGGCCAAGCAACTGCTCGATTCGGTAAATCCCGCGGTGCTGATCGACGATACGGAATACCATATTTCGCTCAGCATGGGCTTGTCGGTGTTCCCGGTTGACGGCGATTCGGTCGACCAGATGATTCAATCTGCGGATATGGCGGTTCATTATGCCAAGGAACACGGGGTTCATTTTATGCGGTATACCCCGGAAATGAAGATGTATACCCAGTCCCGCGTGGAGCTGGAGAACGATATGCGCAAGGCGCTGGAGCGCGAAGAGTTTTTTCTGGAGTTTCAGCCGCAGATGAGCCTGGACAACGGAAAAATGGTCGGGATGGAGGCGCTCGTCCGCTGGAACCATCCGAAACGCGGGCTGCTTCCGCCCAGCGAGTTTATCCCGTTGGCCGAGGAAAGCGGACTGATCGTTCCGTTGGGGGAATGGGTGCTCAAAACGGCTTGCGAATACAATAAGATGTGGCAGCTTGCGGGATATGAGCCGGTGAACGTATCGGTCAATTTGTCGATGCGCCAATTCCGCCAATACAATCTGGTGGAGCGGATCGGCGCGATTTTGCGCGAGGTTGGCCTGGACCCCCGTTATCTGGAGCTGGAAGTAACCGAAAGTATGACCTACGATATCGATACGGCGTTGGACCAGCTCCATCGTTTGAAGAGCCTGGGCATCCAAATCAGCATCGACGATTTCGGCACCGGTTACAGCTCACTGTATTATTTGAAAAGCTTGCCGATCGACCGGCTGAAAATCGACCGCGCCTTCGTCAAAGAGGTCATGTGCGATGGCAACGACGCGGCGATCGTTTCGACGATCACGACCATGGCGCATCATCTAAAGCTCAAGGTGACGGCCGAAGGCGTCGAAAATGAGGAGCAGTTGGAGTTTCTGAGGCTGCAAAAATGCCATGAAGGTCAGGGATATTTATTCAGCAAACCGGTATCCGCCGGCGTGCTGGAGCATGAATTCCTTAGCCGGCTTGCCGGCTAGGGGATTTTTTTCACCTTATAGAATTTATGAAATTTGGGGCATGGTAGAGGGCGAAACGCAGGTAGAGAGGGGGGGGGAAGAGGAATCAGGGGGCTAAGGGACACCAGAGCCGTTATTTTCGAAAAAACGGAGGTTTGCAAAATGTAACGGACTCAGATGAGCTTATTTATCTCAAATCGGCCTGGATGAACGGGTTTAGAACGAAATAAGGTCGCTTGTGTCCGTTAGGCTGGGAAATACCCGGGAAATGGGCGGATAAGGTCGCTGGAGTCCGTTAGAGCAGCGTCCACTGGATGTAGACTACAGATTGGAAAGGGCCGAGGTACTGGGGCGCTGCTGTTCATGAAAGAAGGGGAAGGTTACTTAAAGAACCGAAGAAGGAATGAGTACAGGGTAAGAACACCCATCCCTCCAATCGCTCCAAAGTAGAAGTCAGGGCCATTAAAGGACGCCGTCAGGCGTTTTTCTTACTTTCTCCCGGAAAAATAAAAAAATCCTTACCGTGTAAGGATTCGTTGCATTCATTATGGAGCGGGTGATGGGAATCGAACCCACGCTACCAGCTTGGAAGGCTGGAGTTCTACCATTGAACTACACCCGCACATTACCCACAAAAGTGGCGTTAAGCTCCGCAGCGAATTCCGATTACTATTGCGGGGCCCATACCAAAACATTAATGGTCGGGACGACACGATTCGAACATGCGACCCCCTGGTCCCAAACCAGGTGCTCTACCAAGCTGAGCTACGTCCCGTAAAGCTTCGCGGATCAGCCTCTAACGCGAAGACAAAATATAATATAACACTTTTGCTGGCTTGGTGCAACATAATTTTTCGTAAAGGAAGACGTTGCTGTTTGGAAGAGATTCATGAACAGATGGGTTAGATTAAAATTAATTTATTAAATTTTTAACATATGTGATTTAAATCACATATGTTGTGAAAAATATCACTTATAATAAAAACATCAAAGATGATCATCCTTAAAAAACAAACCAACCGAACAAATCACTTAAGGAGTGGTAAAAATGTTTAACAACTTCCTGAGAACCAATAAAATCGCCATGTGGCTGCTGACCGTCATCCGGGTTTACCTCGGGTACCAATGGATTGAAGCAGGGTATCATAAAATTACCGGCGGCTTCGACGCCGCAGGCTTCCTCACCGGCGCGATCGCGAACAGCACGGGCGATCATCCCGCTGTTCAAGGCTGGTGGGCCACCTTCCTGGAACATTTCGCCCTGCCTAACGTAGGCATCTTCAACGTCCTCGTTCCTTACGGCGAGTTCCTGGTCGGCCTGGGGCTGATCCTCGGCACCTTCACCACCTTCGCCGCCCTGATGGGCCTGTTGATGAACGCAGCGTTCCTCTTCAGCGGAACGGTAAGCACAAACGCGCAAATGCTGCTGCTTGAAGTGCTGGTGGTCGCCGCCGCCGCCAACGCCGGCAAAATCGGCCTCGACTACTACGTGCTCCCTTACCTGCGCAAACTGTTCGGCAAAAAAGGGGATGCGGGAACACATCTGGGAGCACCACAACCTCCGGTGAATGTGAAACATACGGCGTAAAGTGACGGACCGGAATGGTAAGAAACTAAGATCTGCAGGCCCTTCCTAAGATTCTTCCTTAGTGAAGGGTCTTTTTGCTTTTTGCGGAGGCCTGGGAAATAGCGGTAAAAAATGGTCCTATTTTCATCAAAAAAGGGGTACAGCCAAATATAGAGGCATTTTTTACCGCTATTTTAGAAGGATGGGGCGAAAGGGGCGATTTTTCCAGGCTTGGTGCAGGAATAGGGACTAAAAGTTCCGCTATTTTGCGCAAAAGGGGGGGATATCGGAAATAACGCCATAAATTACCTCTAATCTCTTTCGCGGGAGGTAGTGCAAGCAGCAACCCAACACGCTACCTCTATTTCCATCGCCCCGTTGCACATGCCCCCGACCAATAATCATCAGCGGCTACCGTCTTTCGCTTTTAATGACATGGTGTTGTCATCTTGCTGCCGGTATACTCATAGCAGGGAGTTGTCGCAGTGACTTATACAGGAACTCGTAGCAGGGGGGGAAGTTGGCGTGCAAATGAACCGGCTGTTTGGGATTGTCTATTTGTTGATGGAACGCAAAACCGTGACAGCGGCCGAGCTTGCCGAACGTTTTGAGGTGTCGGCGCGCACGATTTACCGGGATATCGATACGCTTAGCGCTGCGGGTATCCCCGTGTTTTGCAGCAAAGGCAAGGGCGGGGGGATCGGCTTGCTGCCGGATTTTGTGCTGAATAAATCGCTGTTATCCGAAACGGAGCAAAACGAGATTCTGTTTGGGCTGCAAAGCCTTGCGGCCACGAATGCCGAGCAAACCGGGGAGGTGCTGGCTAAGCTGAGCAGCCTGTTCCGGCGGGAAGAAGTGAACTGGATCGGCGTCGACTTTTCGCATTGGGAAAGCGGTGAAGCGGAACGGCGGAAATTCGGGATGCTGAAGACGGCGATCCTGGAGCGGCGGCGGATTTCTTTTACCTATTACAATTCGAACGGGGAACAAACGCTAAGGCAGGCCGATCCGCTGAAGCTGCATTTCAAAAACAAGTCCTGGTATTTACAA
Source organism: Paenibacillus macerans (assembly GCF_023715465.1). GTDB lineage: Bacteria > Bacillota > Bacilli > Paenibacillales > Paenibacillaceae > Fontibacillus > Fontibacillus macerans_A. Next base: position 12,840 of record NZ_JAMBOE010000028.1, on the reverse strand, counting down.
GGCTATTGCCTGCAAAAACAAACGCCCCGCACGTTCAAAATCAGCCGGATGGAGGCGGTCGCGTTTACCGGCGAGCATTTTGAGCGGAGGGAGGGCGAGGTCCCCGATCTTGTGTCGTCCGCAAAGGAAACGGCGCCGCTTGTTCGTCTGGAGCTGTGGTTCTCGCCGCGTTTGGCCTTCCGTATCCATGATGAATTTGACCGGACCTCTGCGCATAAAAACGAGGACGGCAGCTTTCGGGTTACGGTCAGTTATCCGGAAAACGGCTGGGTGTACGGGTACCTGCTGTCTTTTGGCGAAGACGTCCGGGTGATCTCCCCGCCCCATATTAGGCATATCCTGAGAGACAAAGCCGAAAAAATCGCAAAAATATATCAAAACCCTCCTGAATATGACATACTGTCGTCATATTATGGTTGTTATAATGGCTCCATTAAAGAAGGGAGTGTACAAGAAATGGCGGAATTGAAGTTGAAGTATGCCGAAGAGTTTACGGTGGCAGGAAAGCTTGGCCAGGGAAAAGCGGACGAGGGACCCCAGTGGATTGTTCCCCTTTGGGAGCAGGCGAACGGAGCGTATTCCCAGATTCAGGACATCGCCCTCAAGAACGAAAGCGGGGCGCCTAAGGGAATGTGGGGCCTGATGGGCCACCCCGACAACTACTTGGGACGGTGGGACGACCACGGCCTTTATCTGGCCGGCTGCGAAGTGAGACCGGATGGGAAGGTTCCGGAAGGATGGACGAAATGGACGATTCCCGCGCACACCTATCTGGTGGGAGACTGCAGCGGAACGGCTTATGGCGAGCTGTTTCAGCAAACGATTGAACAATATTTGCCCAAGCATGGACTGCAGTTAACCGGAGCCGTGCATGAACATTATCCGGAACCGGGGAATCCGGCGCATGTGGAGCTGTATTTTCCGGTCGCCAAGGGCCAGCTGTTCTGCCAAAGCTGCGGCATGCCGCTGACCAACAACGAGGAGCTCGGCACGGAACAAGGCGGAGCGGCAAACTATGAGTATTGCGGTTATTGCTACCGGGACGGGACGTTTACGAGCGATTCGTCCATGGAGGAGATGATCGAGTTGTGCCTGAAATATGGCGCCGAATCGGGAGCGGAATTTTTTGCGGACCGGGAACAGGCCAGAGCGCGGATGCAGGCGTGGTTTCCGACGCTGAAGCGCTGGAAGCGGGACTAGCGGGAATAAGGAGCAGGATGGACGATGACGGAAAAACTCGATTATAAAAAGAAATACAAGGAGCTGTATTTGCCGAAACCGGAGCCGATGCTGATAGAAGTCCCGCCGATCCGCTTCATTATGGTGAACGGTGAGGGAGCGCCCGAGGGAACGCTGTACAAAGAGGCTGTGGAGATACTGTACGCTATAACTTACAGCATTAAAATGAGCAAGTTAAGCGCGGCCCCCCCGGAAGGTTATTTCGAATATGTGGTGCCTCCGCTTGAAGGCTTGTGGGACTCCCGCGGGGGAGGTTACGATCCGGACCGGAACCAATGGACATGGACCGTGATGATCCGCCAGCCCGATTTCGTGACTGAAGCGGTTTTTGGACGCGCCGCCGAGCAAGCGGCAAAGAAGAAGCCGGACTTGGATTTCAGCCGAGCGGGGTTGAACATTTACGAGGAAGGGCTGTGCGTGCAAATGCTGCATGTCGGTCCATTCAGTTCAGAGCCGGACTCCGTCGGAAAAATGCGCGCATATATGGCCGAACATGGCCTGAGCGAAGACCTGGGGCCGAAGCGGAGCCATCATGAAATCTATTTGTCGGACCTTCGCAAAACCTCGCCGGAAAAAATGAAAACCGTCCTGCGCCATCCTGTCGCTCGGAAGTGACCGGCTGCCCGTATGGATAGAGCCTCGCGGCACGGTTAGTCCGCTTTGGCCGGATGGATGACCTTCACCCGGCCCACTTGGCCGTCCTGAAGCCGCACCTTGATGCCGTGAGGATGGGTGGGCGAATTCGTCAGGATATCTTTCACCACGCCGCGGGTCAGGCGGCCGGTGGGCTGGTCTTTTTTCAGCACGATGTCGACGGTAAGGCCGGGGGAGATGTTTTTGCGTTCGTTGCCGTTCATGCAGTTGTACTCCTTATGTGGTATAGATTGCTGAGATAAACATACCATATTTACGCGGCGGCTTGCCAATGGCGGCAAGTTTGCATATAATAGCAGTTAAAGTCGCAAGCGAAAGCGCGTCCGTTACGGACGCAGCCGCGAACGATCATGAACGAAATGCGATGATGGAGAAGAGTAAGCAGAAGCCTCCTTACAGGGAGGGGAAGCCGGAGATTGAGAGCGTCCCCACGGAAACAGGCTGCCGAAGTTCGCTCCGGAGCAGTTCCTTGAACCCCGCTGCTTCCCGCCGATTCAATGGGCGAGGGCCGGCGCAGTAGAGGATACCGGTTACGATCCGTTATATCGTTAAAGTGAGAGCTGCAGGAAGCACCGGACACCGTTTGGCCAAAGTTTGCGCAAGGTTGGCGCTAATCTTGCCGAGGCCTGGGAAACACCGGACATAATGGGCTCTAACAAGGGTGGTACCACGGTCTTTTCGTCCCTTTCGGGAGAAAAGGCCTTTTTATTTTGTCTGAGGAGGAAAAATTCATGAAAGAACGTTTGGAAGCACTCAAACACGAAGCGCTGGAGCAGCTTAGCAAAGTGGCGGACGCCGGGCAGTTGGGCGAATTGCGGGTCAAATATTTGGGCAAAAAAGGAGCGCTGACGGAAATCCTGCGCGGCATGGGATCGTTAAGCGCGGAGGAGCGCCCGGTCATCGGGCAGATCGGCAACGAGGTGCGGTCGGCGATCGAGGCGCTGATCGAAGAGAAGCAGGCGTATTTTGAGCGTCTTGAGACGGAGCAGCGGCTGGCCGCCGAGAAGGTCGACGTAACGCTGCCGGGCCGCCCGCTGAAGCAGGGAGCGGTTCATCCGCTGAACCAGATCATTCAGCAGATTGAGGATATTTTTATCGGCATGGGCTATTCTATCGCGGAAGGGCCGGAAGTGGAAACCGACTATTATAACTTCGAAGCGCTCAATCTGCCGAAAGACCATCCCGCCCGCGACATGCAGGATTCCTTTTACCTTACCGACGATTTGCTGATGCGGACGCATACGTCGCCGGTACAGGCGCGCACGATGGAGGCGATGAAGGGCGAAGTGCCGGTCAAAATCATCTGTCCGGGCCGGGTGTTCCGGCGCGATGACGACGATGCGACCCACTCGTTCCAGTTCCATCAAATTGAAGGACTTGTCGTCGGCAAAAACATCCGCATGAGCGACCTCAAGGGCACGCTGTTGGAATTCACGCGCAAAATGTTCGGGCCGAACACGCAAATCCGCCTGCGTCCGAGCTTCTTCCCGTTCACGGAGCCCAGCGTCGAGGTGGACGTAACGTGCATGAAATGCGGCGGCAGCGGCTGCCGGGTGTGCAAGCACACCGGATGGCTGGAGATTCTTGGCAGCGGCATGGTGCACCCGCGCGTGCTGGAGATGAGCGGGTACGATCCCGAGCAGTACAGCGGGTTTGCGTTCGGGATGGGTATGGAACGGATCGCGATGCTGAAATACGGGGTGGACGACATCCGTTATTTCTACAACAACGATCAGCGTTTCCTGCAGCAGTTTGCCAGAGTTTAATTTTGGAAGAGGGAAGGGATTACGATGAAAGTATCAACCGAATGGTTGTCCGATTATATATCGCTGGACGGAGTAAATATCGAAGACCTTGCGGAGCGGATTACGCGCTCGGGAATTGAGATCGATTCTGTCGAAAACCGCAACAAAGGCGTATCGAACGTGGTCGTCGGTTACGTCAAAAGCAAGGAAAAGCATCCGGATGCCGACAAGCTGAACGTCTGCATCGTCGACGCCGGGCAGGATGAGGAACTGCAGATCGTCTGCGGCGCAAAAAACGTCGCCGCCGGCCAGAAGGTGCCGGTTGCGCTCGTTGGCGCCAAACTGCCGGGCGGGCTGGAGATCAAAAAGGCGAAACTGCGCGGCGTCCCTTCGCAAGGGATGATCTGCTCCGCCAAAGAGCTGGGCATGAACGACAAGCTGCTGCCGAAGGAGCAGCAGGAGGGCATCCTGGTGCTGCCGGAGGACGCCAAGATCGGAACGCCGATCGCGGGGCTGCTGGGCCTGGACGATCAGGTGCTCGATTTCGATCTGACGCCGAACCGCTCCGACTGCCTCAGCATGCTTGGGGCCGCTTATGAAGTTGGCGCGATCCTGGGCCGCGAGGTGAAGCTGCCGCAGCCGGAGAAAGAGCTGATTGAATTCGCTCAGCCCGCCAACGAGCGGATCGCGGTCAAAGTAGAGGCAACCGAGCTGTGCAGCCGCTATGCTGTCCGCTGCATATCCGAGGTCAAGATCGGACCGTCGCCGCTGTGGATGCAAAACCGGCTGATGGCCGCCGGGATCCGTCCGATCAGCAATGTCGTGGACATTACCAACTATGTCATGCTGGAGTACGGACAACCGCTGCACGCGTTTGACGCCGACAAAATCGCCGGCGGGCAAATCGGCGTCCGCCAGTCGCGCGAAGGCGAAAAGCTGGTGACCCTGGACGGCCAGGAACGCGAGCTGGAGCCCGGGGCGCTGCTCATTGTGGACGGCCAGGATAAGCCGGTAGGCCTGGCCGGCGTGATGGGAGGCCTCGACTCGGAGGTGACGGACCGGACGGTCAACATCGTGCTCGAGTCGGCGAAATTCGACGGCGGATCTGTGCGGAAAACGTCCCGCACGCTGGGGCTTCGCTCGGAAGCTTCGCAGCGCTTCGAGAAAGAGGTTGATCCGTCCTCCGTCATTCCTGCGCTGAACCGCGCCGCCGAGCTGATGGCCAAATATGCCGGGGGCAATGTCTGCAAGGGCATCGTAGAGGTCGTGAACCGTGAGCCACAGGAGCAGGTGGTTACTTTGTCCCTTCGCAAGCTGAACGATTACCTGGGAACGGACATCTCTACGCTGGAGACGAAAACGATTCTGACGCGGCTTGGCTTCGCCAGCGCCGATCTTCCCGAGGATGCGCTGGATGTGCGGATTCCGACCCGGCGGGGAGACATCATCCGGGATGTCGATTTGATCGAAGAGGTTGCACGGCTTTATGGCTACGACAACATCCCGACCACGCTGATCGAAGGGCCAACCACGGCCGGGGGTTACACGAAGCCGCAGGCGCTGCGGCGGGCCATCCGCGGCCTGCTGGTCCATGGCGGCTGGCAGGAAGTGCTCGGCTACTCCTTCATTCGGGAGGGAGCGGCCCGGAAGTTCCCGCAGCTTGGCGGAGACGGCCATGAAGTTAAACTGGCGATGCCGATGAGCGAGGACCGCAGCACTTTGCGGAGCAGCCTGCTGCCGGGTATGATCGATATTGCCGTATACAACCGTAACCGCAAGCAGGAAAATCTGGCGCTGTTCGAAATCGGCGGCGTGTTCGTGACCGAGGAAGCGAAGCTGACGAAGCAGCCGGATGAAGTGCCTGCGCTTGGCCTGCTGCTGACCGGCGAGCGCGAGACGAAGCGCTGGAACGCACCGGCCGAGAAGGTCGATTTCTTCGATTTGAAAGGCGCGCTGGAAAGCTTGTTCGATTATCTCGGGCTGGGCGGCCGCGTGACCTATGCGGCGGATCAACCGCAAGGCTTCCATCCGGGGCGTTCGGCCTCCATATATTTGCAGACGGAGGGCGGAAAACGCTGGATCGGCTCGCTGGGACAAATTCATCCAGAGCTTCAGCGGGAACTGGATCTGGACGATACGTATGTGGCCGAGCTGCTGCTGAAGCCGATTTATGAATATGCCGGAGAACCGGCCGTATACCGCGAACTGCCCCGTTTCCCGGCGATGCAAAGGGATATCGCCGTCGTCGTTGCGGACGATGTCGAAGCCGGCGCGCTGATCGCCGAAATCCGGCAAACGGCGGGCGAGCTGCTGGAAGACGTGCAGGTGTTTGACGTATTTACCGGTTCCAAACTGGGCGAAGGTAAAAAGAGCGTGGCGTTGTCCCTGGTGTATCGTCACAAGGAACGGACACTGACGGACGAAGAGGTGACGGCGGTCCATGATCGGGTCGTGGCCGGACTGACGCAAACTTTTGCCGCCGAACTTAGAAAATAGCAGGAATTGGGCAAAGTCACATCGAATCAATTGTAAGATAACCGATTCGATGTGACTTTCGTTTAATTTATATAAGACATCTTAGATCTAAGCCCAGGACCGAAGGAGGCACATAGCTTTGAGTAACCAAGGCCGAATTAGCGTAAGTGTGGAAATATACGGCACTTCTTATAAAATCGTAGGCAGCAGTACCGATTATATGAAGCAGGTGGCCCGCCGCGTAGACGGGCTGATGCACAGCATTGCCCAGGCTTATCCGCATCTCGATATATCGCGTTTGGCGGTGCTCGCGGCGGTTCGCATGGCCGAAGAGGCGGTCAAAACGGATCAACTGCAAAGCGAACTGCAAAATGCCAAGCAGGAGAAAGCCATGATCGCGCAGGAGAACTCCGCGCTGCAGGGACTCCATGCCAAGCAGGAAGATATGTACAAAGCGCTTCAGGAGGAACATCACAGGCTGAAGGAGGAGAAGAAGCAGCTGGCCGACCAGGCGGAGAAGCTGGAGGCGGCGCTGCAGGCGCAGGACGGCGAAACGCGCAAGCAGAAGAGCCGCATTCAGGAGCTGGAGCGGCAGCTAAACGAGCAGCGGGGCAGCAATTCGCAGCTGCAGGCCAAATTGCGCCAGACCGAACAGTCGACGGTAAGGGAGAAGGAGGAGCGCGAGAAGCTGCAGAAGCAGCTAAGCGAAGCGCTGCAGCGGGAGCAGTCCGCCAAAGCGGCCGAACAGCAGGCCACGCAGAACGCCAAAACGGCCGAACAGCAGGCCGCGCAGAACGGCGCCAAGCTGGAGGAGCAGGTTAAGCGGCTTAAGGAGCTGCTCCAGACGTCCGAAGCGAAAGCCCAGAAGCTCCAGCAGCAGCTGCAGGAGGCAGGCACGCAGCAGGACAAGCTGCGTGCGGATATCGCCGCCGCGGCGCAGAACGAAAAATCGTGGCAGAAGCTGGCCGAAAAACGAAACGAAGAGCTTAGCCGTCTGGAAATCAGCTTGCTGGAGGCGGAAGGCCGCAGCGAGCAGCTGGAGGAACAGGCCCGTTCTGCCGCTGCGGATCTGGCGAATGTCCGCGAGCGGCTGCAGTCGGAAGAGGACAACGCGCGCGTGTTAACGGACGAACTGGATTCGCTTCGCCAGCGGCTTGAGGAGGCCTCCCGCGAACGGGAGACGGCGCTCCATATGGCAAGTATGGCCGAGGAAGAGAAACAGCAGATGGCAGCGGAGCTCAGCCGGCTGCATGACCGGCTCCAAGATATGAACGTAGAGCTGCAGGAACATGCCGAACGGGAGGAGCGGATGGACCAGCTCCGGCAAGCTGCGGAAAAGCGGGTAGAGGAGCTTAAAGAGCGATGGGCTTCCACCGAGCGTGAGCTTGAGGCGTGGCAGGGGAAGGAGGCCGAGCTGGTGCGCCAACTGGACGAGTGGCAGCAGGAAAGCGCGGCCGGCAGCGAGCGCGTAGTCCAATTGTCGAACGATTACCAGCAGCTGGAGGAAGAAAAGCAGCGGCTAGACGAAGAGTTCCGGCAAATTTCCGAACACTACGAAATTATTTCGCATGAATACCGCCTGCTTAAGGTAGAACGCGAAGCCGAGCGCGAGGCGTTTGAGCAGCGGGAAGAGGAGCACCGCCGGCTGCAGGAGGATTACGCGAAACTGCAGACGGAATTTAACGAATGGATCGAGCTGATCGAGCAGGACCAGTCCTGACGGTTTAAACGTACCTTAAACAGCAAGAGCCCCGGCGTACGGCCGCAGGCTCTTGTTGTTTTTCGGTTATTCGACGATGATTTTGGAAATCATCGTGCTGTGTCCGGAGCCGCACATGACGGAGCAGGACATTTCAAATTCCCCGGCTTCCTTCGGGATGATGACGGCGGAGTCGTTTTTGCGGTCAAGCTGCAGCTTCAAACCCGGTACGAGTACGCCGTGATTGCCTGAGACGTTTTTGAACACGATTTTGACGGGGACGTCTTTTTTAAGATGGTATTCGGCTTGGTCAAACTGGTAATTGGACGCTTCGATCACGAGTTCAGCTTCAGGCTGAATATTGCTTTCGGCTGCGCTGCCGTTTCCGGCGGAACTCCCGCTGCCGCAGGCGGATAAAACCAAAAGCATAATAGCGCATGTAAATAAAGCAATACTTTTCTTCACGATTATCCCCCGCAATTCAAATATTTTGTGACAATTTTAAGAATATCATATCGTATTTTGCGGGAGTACGCCGGGGACAGGTTTGAATAATTATTGAACAAATGAAAAGCGGCCGCCCCAGGCAGCTGTAATGCTGCAAAAGGACGACCGCATTCCTGCTCCGCCATGAGCGGGGAGAGACATCAACGAGTTGCTCTGTCTTTGTCTCTGCCTGCTTCAAACGGCGTAGCCACCGGGATGAACAGGTCGATAATCCCGATCACGAGGGCAGCCAGCAGCGCTCCGATAATGGAGACGGAAACGCCGGAAATAATGAACTGGGCAAGCCAGATCACAAGCGCACTCGTTAGAAAACCGACGATTCCGCGGCCAAACGGGGTAACCCGCTTCCCGAAAATGCCTTCAATGGCCCACCCGAGAAGTGCGATTACGAGAGCCAGCAGCAAAGCGCTGCCGAATCCGCCGATGCTGAATTGCGGTACAAGCCATCCCACCACGAGCAAAACAATGGCGGAGACGATGAATCGCACGACGTGTCCCAGAAATTGCATTGGTACATAGCCTCCTTTTAAAGTAAGTACGTTTGGCTATACGTAATTATCATGTTCCGCAAGGCGCTATCTTATGTGTGCCCTTTCGCAAAATAGTGAAAAATGAGCGGTTTCGGTTATAATGGGATCATAGCCCGAGGGGAGTTGTGAACGTTCTTGGACGAAAAAATTTTAAAAACGATGGAATACCGAAAAATCATAGATCAGCTGATCCATTTTGCGCAAACGCCGATGGGGAAACAAGCTGCGGAGTCGCTTGCGCCCGTCAGCGACCTGGAGGACGTTAAACGGCTGCTGCAGGCGACGGATGAAGCGTTTAATGTGGACCGGCTTAAGGGGGCGCCCGGCTTTGGCGGCATCGTCGACATCACGCCGGCGGTCAAGCGGGCCCGTATCGGCGGAACGCTGAATCCGCACGAGCTTTTTGGGGTGGCGACGACGCTGGAGGGTTCCCGCAGGGTCAAAAAATACATTGCGGCAGTGCATGAGGAGCATGAGGTAGACCTGCTGTTTACGCTGAGTGATGGCTTAAGCGACCAGAAGCCGCTTGAGGACGCGATCAAACGCTGCATCGATGAAAGCGGCGAGGTGCTGGATTCCGCCAGCCCGGAATTGGCGCAAATCCGCCGCGAGCTGCGCGGAGGCGAGGTCCGCATCCGGGAGAAGCTGGAAGCGATGATCCGCTCCTCTTCCGTGGCCAAAATGCTGCAGGATCAGCTCATTACGATCCGGGGCGACCGGTTCGTCATTCCGGTGAAGGCCGAGTACCGGGCCCATTTCGGCGGCATTGTTCACGACCAATCGGGGTCGGGCGCCACGCTGTTTATCGAGCCCGAATCGATCGTGGCCATGAACAATAAGCTGCGGGAAACCCGGCTGAAGGAAGAGCGGGAAATTGAAGTGATCCTGCAGAAGCTGACGGCCGCGGCCGGCGAGCAGGCCGAGTTGCTGCTGTATGACTCCGATGTGTTGGGGCAGCTCGATTTTATTTTTGCCAAAGCCCGGTTGGCGCGGGAGATGAAAGCAACTTTGGCGCGAATGAACGACCGCGGTTTCCTGAAGCTCAAGAAAGGGCGTCATCCGCTCATTCCTGCCGACAAAGTCGTACCGATCGATGTGGAGCTCGGCAACCAATATACAACCATCATTGTGACCGGGCCAAATACCGGCGGGAAAACCGTCACTTTGAAGACGATCGGCTTGCTCAGCCTGATGGCGATGTCCGGCTTGTTCGTCCCGGCCGAGGAAGGCAGCCAGCTTTGCGTCTTCGACGCCATATATGCCGATATCGGGGACGAGCAAAGCATCGAGCAAAGCTTGAGTACGTTCTCCAGCCATATGACAAACATCATTTCCATTCTGTCGCAAATGACGCCGAAAAGTCTGGTGCTGCTCGACGAGCTTGGGGCGGGCACCGATCCGGCGGAAGGGTCGGCGCTGGCCGTGGCGATTTTGGAGCATATTCACAGTTTGGGCTGCCGCATGGTGGCGACGACGCATTACAGCGAGCTGAAAGCTTATGCGTATGAGCGCAAGGGCGTCATCAACGCCAGCATGGAATTTGACGTCAATACGCTAAGCCCGACTTACCGTTTGCTGGTCGGCGTGCCCGGACGAAGCAACGCGTTTGCCATTGCCGAGCGGCTGGGGCTGCCGGAGAGGATCCTGGATTATGCCCGCGGCGAAGTGAAGGAAGAAGACCTGCGGGTCGAAAACATGATCGCTTCCCTGGAGGAAAACCGGCTTGGCGCCGAGCAGGAGCGGGAGAACGCGGAGAAGCTGCGGCGCGAGCTGGAGGCTTTGCGCAGCCGTCATGCGGCGGAGCTGGAAAAGCTGGAGCGGCAAAGGGACAAACATCTCGAGAAGGCGGAGGCGGATGCATCGGCGATCATTGCCAAAGCGCGCGAAGAAGCCGAACGGATCATCGCCGATCTGCGCAAATTGGCGCTGGAGGAAGGAGCCGCCGTCAAGGAGCATAAGCTGATCGCGGCCCGCAAACAGCTGGATGAGGCCGAACCGCCGCAGCGGAAGAAAACCGCGGCCGAACGCAAGGCGGTCAAACCTCCTCGGCAAATCGAACCCGGCGATGAAGTGATGGTTTACAGTCTGAACCAAAAGGGCCACGTTGTGGAGCTTGCCGGCAGCAAGGAAGCCGTGGTCCAGCTCGGTATTATGAAGATGAAGGTGAGCCTGGACGACATGGAGCTGATCGCTTCGGCTCCGGCCAGCAAACCGGCGCAGCGCACGGTGACGAACGTCAAGCGGTCGCGCGACGATCAGGTCCGCAGCGAGCTCGATTTGCGCGGAGCTAACCTGGAAGAAGCGCTTATTGAAGTCGACCGGTTTATCGATGAAGCGTACCTGGCGAATTTGGGCCAAATTTACATCATCCACGGCAAAGGCACCGGGGTATTGCGTACGGGAATCTCCGACTATTTGCGAAAACATAAGCATATCAAAAACTACCGGCTCGGCAATTACGGCGAAGGCGGTACGGGAGTAACGGTTGCGGAGTTGAAATAACGTAAGAGGAGAGGGAGGACGTGAAGGAGAACATCGATCCGCTGCTGGAGCAGCCGCTTGGGCTTATGCTCGGTTATTTTTCCGTGGCGGTTGTGGAGTTGATCGTTTTTCTTTCCTGCTTTGAATCGTTGACCAAATACCGCTGCTGGCAGGAAATCAAGCGTGGGAATATGGCTGCTTCGCTGGCGACCGGCGGAAAAATTTTCGGGCTGTGCAACGTGATCCGGTTTGCGGCCAAGCAGCCGTCCATTTACGACTTTATGATTTGGTCATCGGTCGGCTCGCTGCTGCTTTTTGCCGCCTACCTGTTATTCCAGTTTTGGACGCCGGTGTTCCGGCTCGACCGGGAAATCGCCGAGGGCAATACGAGCGTCGGTTTTATTTCCTTGGCGGTGTCCGTTTCGGTGTCCTTTTTGATCGGAGCTTGTTTAGGTTAGTTTAGGGGGAGTAGACGGAAATGAAAAATCTGGTCCGGATCTTGTTTGTTGCGTCGATCCTGTTTTTGGCAGCCGGTATTATTTATTTATGGAACGCTTAATCCACATGGAAAGGACGAACATCGATGGAAACAACGATTTGCCCATGGTGTCAAACCGAAATCGTATGGGACGAAGAACTGGGACCGGAGGAAGAATGCCCCTATTGCCATAATGAACTAAAAGGCTACCGGACGCTCAGCATTGCCCTCGGCAGTGAAGAGGAGTTTGAGGACGAATACGAGGACCATCCTTTTGGCGATAGTAAGCATGGGCATCATCACGGCCATGATCACGAGGATGAAGATGACTACTGGGACGACGAACAGGGCGGGCATCTCGGCGCAGTGCGCCGGCTGGAAGCCTTTACGTCCTCCGGCGGGGATTTGCTGGCGTACGAGACCGGCGTGGAAAAGCTGCTCGATCATCAGGACGAGGTTCCGGAATGCCCTCACTGCCGGGAGTACATGATTTATGCCGGCCAGCAGGAGCTTGCGCCGGGCAGTCTGGACGCTCCGATTCCGGCCGGCCTGAAACGGCCTTTGCTGCAGGCGCCGGTCAAGCTGAACGTGTATATCTGCTCCGCCTGCTTCCATGTCAGCCGCTTCTTATCCGAGGATGACCGGATTTCCTTCATCCGCACGGTGAGCGGGAATGATGAGGCATCCAACAAATAAAGGATTCGCCATGAAAAGACGCCGCTTAGGCGTCTTTTTTGGGATTTTTTCAACTTATGCGAATTTGAATTCCGGCTTGGCTGAGCCAATTGCAAAAGTGCATTTGATTTTCGAGATAGTGCTGATTTAAGGCGGCTGAAATGCAAAAGTTCATCTGTTTTGGGGCTATTCGATAAAAAAGTGGTTTATGACCGGAAATGAAGTGCACATTCCCCACGGCCCCCTAATTGAATTGGAGTCCTGCCCTACAATATATTATTGTATTTCTAAGGGAGGACGAACAGTATGCGACGATCAAGTAAGCTATACGAGGAAGTGCGTATCGAAGTGGTGCGT
>NZ_JAMBOE010000027.1 GCF_023715465.1 Paenibacillus macerans | reverse complement strand
GCAACTGAAGGAAGAAGAACAAGCCAAATTCCATAGAACGCTGTAATTTGTTGAAAAAGTAAGCAATCGTACGACACACATTATTTTGACGGTGTAGACTCCGGAATTAGGGGGCCTAGCCGCTTTTGCATCTCATCGCTCTAATAGCCGGAATTCAGCTCATTTCAACTGCACTTTTGCAATTGGCCCGGTTAAGCGGCCGTCCCCTTGGCAAGTCGTGCTGCCTTCAACGACTCAAAAAAGGACTTGGAGCCCCGCTCCAAGTCCTGCATGATTAGTCCGGCGCCGCACCGCCCACCGCTTCAGCTCGGCCCCTCCAGCTCAGCCCTTTCAGCTCGGCTGCTTCAGCTCCGCCCCCTCAGCTCGGCTGCTTCAGCTCCGCCCCTTCAGCTTGGCTCCTTCAGCTCGACCGCTTCAACTGCTTGCTGCGCAGTTGGCCGCATGCCGCGTCGATGTCGGTGCCGTGCTCCAGCCGGACGCTGCAGCTGATGCCCTGCTTTTTCAGCACATCGTAGAAAGCCAGCACCGATTCCTGCAAGCTTCTTTGATACTGGGCGTGTTCGTCCACCGGATTGTACGGGATCAGGTTGACGTTGACGAGCCGGCCGCCCATCAGCTCGGCCAGTTCCATAGCGTGCTCTGTGCCGTCGTTCACGTCCTTCAGCAAAATGTATTCGATCGTGATCCGCCGGTTTGTTTTCTCCAGATAATAGTCGATCGCCGCCAGCAGCTTCTCGAGCGGAATCGCCCGGTTGATCTTCATGATCCGGGTGCGCAGCTCGTTGTTTGGCGCGTGCAGGGACACCGCCAGATTGACCTGCAGGTCGGAGTCGGCGAATTCGATGATTTTATCCGCCAGCCCGCTCGTCGATACGGTGATATGCCGCGGCCCGATGGCCAGCCCTTTCGGGTCCTGGATAACGCGCAGAAAATCGGCCATATTGTCGTAGTTGTCGAACGGCTCGCCGATCCCCATCACCACGATATGGGTGACCTTCTCCCCCCGGCCCTTGCGGTCCAGGTGAAGCTGCACTTTCATGACCTGCTCCACGATTTCCCCGCTCGTCAGGTCGCGGCTTTTCCTGAGCAGACCGCTTGCGCAAAAGCTGCAGCCGATATTGCAGCCGACCTGCGTCGTCACGCATACCGACAGGCCGAACTTATGGCGCATCAGCACCGTTTCGATCAGGTTGCCGTCCTGCAATTGAAACAAAAACTTGATCGTGCCGTCGACGGATTCCTGACGGGTATGTTCCTTTAGCGTTTCAACCGCAAAATGCTCGGCGAGCACCGCCCGGCATTCGGCGTTCACGTCGTCCATCGCCTGAAAATCGGTGACCCGCTGCCGGTACAGCCAATCCCAAACCCGCTCGGCCCGTCCCTTTTTATGTCCATGATCCAGCAGCCAGGCGGCGAGCCGGTCTTTGGTCAACCCATATATCGAATGTCGTTGATTCATCGTAATATCCTCTTCCGCTATATTTTGAATTTTTATAAGCCGACTAATGATGTACGGATGAGGCAGCCGGGTGAAATGTTCTTACGATCGCTGTTGTTCCCGGATTTCTCTAATTGAACTAAATTCGGATAAGGTAAATTCAGATAAGGTAGAAATCCTCTCACAAAGACGAACGCTCCGCTTCTTCAGAATCATTTCCCCTCTTGCCTAATCTGTCCATATTCTCAAATTCAACTTATAAAAATTTGTGCTTCACCTATTCTAACACATGTTCGAGGATATTCCGCCCTATGGTTGATTTTGACTGCGCAGATCGTGCTGCTGCCGCAAAAAACGGCCGATCCGCTCAGCGGCCTCGGCAAGCCGGTCCGCAGGCTGTACGAGCGCGATCCGCACGTACCCTTCCCCTTGGCGGCCAAACGCATCGCCTGGCACCACCGCCACGCCCGCCAGCTCGATCAGCGCAAACGCCAATTCGCGCGAAGTCCAGCCTGCGGGGATTTTGGCACACACAAACATCGTTGCCGGGGGCTTCGCCACCTCCCAGCCAACCCGCGCCAGCCCGGAAATCAGCGTATCCCTGCGCACTTCGTACTCCTTCACCTGCGTTTCGAGCAAACGATCGTCCGCCATTAACGCGGCCGCAGCCGCCTGCTGAACCGGAAGGAACACGCCGTAATCGATGTTCGATTTCAGCATGCCGAGCGCCCGCAAAACCCCGGGATGACCCACGGCATAGCCGATCCGGCAGCCGGCCATATTAAACGTTTTGGACAGCGAGTTGAACTCGATGCCCACTTCCCTGGCACCGGGCACCGCCATAAAGCTTAACCGGGAGCGCCCGTCGAAGATCAATTCGGAATAAGCGAAGTCATGGACGATCAGTATGTTATGCCGCTTCGCAAACCGGATCGCTTCCTCAAAAAAAGCAGCGTCCGCCATGGCCGGCACGGGGTTGCCGGGATAGCTGAGAATCATCATTTTTGTCCGCGCCAATATTTCATGCGGAATTTGCTCCAGCTGCGGGAGATACCTGTTCTCCTCGCGGAGCGGCAGCGGATGCACCTTGCCCCCGGCCAGGACCACCCCCGCCTCATAAATCGGATAACCCGGGTCGGGAATCAATACGTAATCTCCGGGGTTGATAACCGCCATAGCCAAATGGGCAAGCCCGTCCTGCGAGCCCATCGTTTGGAGCACTTCTTCCTCCGGATCAAGCTCCACTCCATACCGTCTGCGGTAAAAATAACACACCGCTCCATGAAACTCCCGGGTTCCTCCCAGCGCATATCCGTAATTTTCCGCATGCTGCGCCGAAGCCGCAAGTTTCTCCACGACCAGCGGCGGCGGCGGAAGATCGGGACTGCCCACGCTCAGGTCGATAACTTCGATCCCCCGGCCGGAAGCGGACCGTTTGCGCCGGGCTAACTCCGTAAAAATACCGGTGGCCATTTGCTGCACTTTATCCGATGGGGTAAATTCCATAGCCAAACTCCTTCAGATTTTTAACCCATTATACCAATTACTCCGCCGAATTTGATACCGCTGTTTCCTCCGCAACTCCTTCTTCCTTCGCGCCCTCCAGCCGGAGGGAGATCCGCTGATAAATGTAGGAGATAGCAAGCAACACCACGCCAAACGCGAAAAAGGCGAGGATTTTGCTGCCCGTCGTCAACAGCGACAGATCGTACAGCAGCATTTTTCCGGTGGACAGCAGCGTCAGTCCTAGGCCAACCCGCCGAATATACACGTATCTGTAGCGGAAGCCGTAAACGATGTAACCGATCGCCAGCAGCAGGTACACTAGGCTGAACCATAAACCGGCGTCTCCCAGCTGAAACTGCACGGCCAAAAAGGCGGTGAGCACGGCAAACAGGTACGCCCCCATGATGACCGGATACCATTCCGTGCTGCGGAAATCGCGGCGCACCGCCGCAAACAGCACGTCTTTGCCGCTAAAGAAAACGACGATGTTAAAGGCGATCAGCACGATCAGTGCAACGTACTCCGCCGCCCCGTTCCGGGCCGCGTCTTCCTGCAGCGCAGGCAACGCCAGCGTAACGATGAAACTAATGAAGTAGCTGAGCGAATACAAGACCAGGGTATATATTTTAACAAACTTATCGTAAAGCAAGGCGAATTTGGTTAAGGCATAAGCCAGCACCATCGTTACCGCCGCGATGAGCAGCCATTTGTACAGCTCTCCGTGGCTCATAGAGACCGGAACGAGCCGGTCGTATACGAAGCCCGCTTCATAAACGAGGTACAGCCATAAATTGCTCAGCGAGACGTATTTTACCCAGGAGATAAACGAGTGCTCCCAAGCAAGGTAACGGCGGTTTTCCTCCGGGTTTCTGAAACGCAGCGCGTAATACAGCATCAACAGCAGCGGCCCCAAAGAGACGGAGCTGTACTGCAGATTGAAATCGCCCGGACGGACGACGCCAAATAAATAGCGGATAAAATCCACCCAGAAGAACGCGGCCGCACAGAGCAGCACAATGCCCCATCCGGCGCGCTCCAGCGGCTTCAACCGGCTGCGGCCGGCGAAAACGGCGAGCGCCATCCCCTCGACAAGCCAGCCCATGGTAACCCAGCGGACATCGAGCTGGAACGGGATCATCAGAACCGCAAACGTCAGCGCCGTGGCATAAAACAGAATGCGTGCGGCCTTCTCCTGCGCCAGCTTCTTTTGCGCAAACCGTCCCAACGCCGTGTAAATCAGGCAGAAGAGCAGGGCCAGCAGCCCCCTGAATTCGGTCAACTCCGCTTTTGCAATCAGACCGTACATGGTCCCGCAGCTGACGATGGTATTCAGCGCAAGCAAAGAGAAGTCCCACCAGCTTAGCTTCCATTTGGATTTGAACGGAATCCTGAGCGTGATCCCCAAGTACAGCAAAAACAGGCAAACGGTGTACAGCATCGCGATCCAAGCCTGTTCCGCCAGCGCTGCCAGGGCGATCATGGACGGCGTATGAAGCAGGAAGCTGATATAGGTGACGGCAGGCCAACGCTTCCGGAACGAGACGAGCAGAATCAAGCCGTTCAGCAGCAGCAAATACCCCATAGCCGCATAAACGGCGCCGCCCTCAAGGCCAAACGCGCTTATGTATGATAGTAATGGCAGATAACCGCCGATCAGGCCCAGGGAACAAATCGTCCGCGACCTGTACCTGAGCGATAAAAACACGGCCGCCGCCGTGATCAGGACGCATACGGCAAACCCCGCATATAAGCTGATGATATGTAATAAAAAGTAACTGTAAAAAACCGAGCCGTACAGCACCGAAATCCCGCCGCCCAGCAAGCCTAAGGCGAAAATCTTTTTCCTTTTGCGGAACAGCCATTCCCCGCCCGCGATCATCAGTGCACCCAGCAGGAAAAAGGCCAGCCCCTTCATATAGCCGCTGAACCAGGTCGTATAGGAATACTTGAACGCCGCGCCTACCCCCAGAATAATCAGCAAAATGCCGATTTTGTTGATCCAGTTCAATCCGATCTTCATTTCGATCCGGTTTTGTTTCTGGCGGCGCTGCATCGTTTCCTCATCGACGCCTTCCGCGGCGAGCTTCTCGTACCCGGCCCAGGTCTCCTGACGGATGTGGTGCTCCTCTACGAGCAGCCGCTTCCGGTGCTCCGCCATGCGCTGCTCCAATTCCTCGTGAAATTGCTGCAAGCGGGCTTTGATTCCTTCCCGGTCGGAATCCAGCTGTCTGTCCGTCTGGTGGATCAAATGATCGATTCTTTGTTTGGCAAAAGTCTCCAAGCTTTCAAGCCGGTTCCCTTGGCCGATCACCTTCTCCGAAAAATAGGTGTACAGCTTCTTTCTCGATAAGTCCAGCAAGCCGAGCTTCTCATCCAGCATCTGCTCGGACAGCGCCTGGCGCAGCTCCCGATTCTCATGATCGAGCCGCCCCAGCTGTTCCTCCAGCGCGTCAGCCCGCTGCTTGAGCTCCTCGTATTGCCGGCGAAGCGTTTCGTTTTCGCGAATATAATCATAGGATTCATACTCCGCGATCAACGCTTGATACTCTTTCAGCATCCTGGCCTGATCCTCCTGGAGTTGAACCAGGCGATCCCTAAACTCCTTCATCGCAACCTCCAAACCCGATTCTCATCTGCAACCAAATAACTAGATTAATAAAAAGCCGCCTCCCATTATACCTAATAAATTCCATTGCAAGCTAGTGCAAAAAGACTCAAAACAATGATCTGGCCGCAGGACGCCCCTATGTTAACAAAGATCAGGCGCTCTGTTGAAACCGTGAAAACACTGGGACAATACAGTGGAAGTGGTTCAGCGCGGGGCGATTTGGCAGCCTGTTCACAGGCCAGTCCAGAGCGTTACTGGACTTAAGTCGGGAATGAAATCACGCCGCGCGGCCAGTTCGGTCCCCCCGGCGCTTCCCTTATACTGGATACCGAAGCGCAATAACGGAACGGATAGAAGCGAACGATTTTGGCAAAAAGGCAGGTATAAACCATGAAGCAGGACATCAGCATCGTCATTCTGACCGCCGGATACGGGAACGGTCATATTCAAGTGGCGCGAACGCTGCAGCAAGCCTTCAACCGGTTCGGCATTGGATCGGCCAGCATCCTCGACTTGTATCAGGAAGCCCACCCCGGCATGAACTCCATTTCCCGTTATTTGTATATATGCAGCCCTTTTTTCTCCAATTACGGTCTGGACTATTACGGCTGGACGTATTACGCCACGCGGAATATCGAGGAGACCAGCGCCCTGGCCAAATGGGCCGGCGTGCTTGGGATGAAGAAATTGATCTCCATTCTGAAAGAACGGAAGGCGGATGCCGTCGTAAGCACGTTCCCGTTCGGGGGAATTTCGCATCAACTGCAAAAACATGGCATTCACATCCCGCTATTTACCGTCGTTACCGACTTTAGCCTGCATAGCCGCTGGCTGCATAACCATCCGGACCGGTTTTATGTGGCTACCGGTGACTTGAAGCAGGAAATGATCCGCCGCGGAGTACGGCCGGGAACGATCACCGTCAGCGGCATTCCGCTGCGGGAACCGTTTTACGAGCCGTCCTTTCCGGAGCCGCAGGGTACGCAGCAGTCTGCCCGTTCCATCCTTGTCATGATGGGCGCCCTCGTGCCTCTGCCGGATATTCAGCGGCTAGCGGCCAGCCTGCTGGCTTTGCCGGACGTCCGGATCGACATCGTATGCGGGGGGAACAACAAGCTGCGGCGGAAGCTGGAGCGCCGGTTCGGCGGGCATTCCCGGCTGCGGCTGTTCGGGTTCGTGGACGCGGTCCACGACCGGATGCGGCGGGCCTCCTGCATCATTACGAAGGCCGGCGGCATCACCTTATCCGAAGCGATTCAAATCCGCACGCCAATCGTCATTTACAAGCCGTTCTCCGGGCAGGAGCGCGAGAACGCCCGTTACCTGGAGCGGAAAGGCGCCGCGGTGGTGGCCAAAAATGTGCGGCAGCTCCTCCCGGTGGTGAGCGAAATTCTCGACTCGGAAGCTACCCGGGACAAAATGATGCGGCAATGCGACGCGCTCGCCGCCGGGCATGCCGCCGACACGATCGTCAAGGACGTGCTGCGGCTGGTGCGCGGACTGCCCGCCACGGCCAACGGCTGACGGTGGCAGCCGGCCATTAACCGCCGGGCGTTCAACCATGCGAAACCAATTCCATTGTATGGGGGTTCAAAAAGATGAAAAATTCCGCGCAAAGGGGCTTTTGGAGCAAGCTACCCCCTTCATTTCTGCATTGCTCCGCTATTTTGTTCCTGACCGAAATGGCCCGCAGCGCTTTTCTGATTTCATTCCTGCCCGCCTATGCCAATGACCGGCAAATCACCCTGGCGGCGGTGGGGGCGGCGATATCGATCCACTATTTGGCCGACACCCTGATCAAGGTCATCGCCGGATATGTGCTTGACCGGTTTCCGGCACGTTTGATCCTGAACGCATTTTTGCTGCTCGGTCTGCTTGGGCTGCTCGTATCCTTCGGCATCAGCGCTCCCTGGGCGATCATCGCCGGCTCCGGGCTGCTCGGGATAGGCGTCTCCCCGATCTGGCTGCTCTGCCTCTCGGAAATCCGCGAGGACCACCGGGGCTCGCAAATGGGGGCGGTATACACGATTTGGCTCATGTCGCTTGGCCTCGGGCCGGTTGCCGTTAATTTTCTGCTCGACCGCAGCTACTCTGTGTCATTCTGGCTTTTGGCCGGGCTGTGGGCGGGAGGCTGGGCGCTGGCGGCCGTGAAGGGCAGCGTGTTCCGGTCCAAGGACTTGATCGCGGCCATCCCCTTTAAACAGCAGATGAGCCAAATGCGGAACAAGCTGGCGCAAATGAAGCCGCTTGTGCCCGGCATGATTTTGCAGACGCTGGCCGCCGGGCTGCTGGTGCCCGTTCTGCCGAGCTTCGCTTCCGAATACCTGGACCTGGATTATTCGGCGTACTCGATCGTACTGCTCGGCGGAGGGTTGATGACGGTGCTGCTGTTGATCCCCATGGGCCGGCTGGCCGACAAATGGGGCCACAAATGGCTGCTCGTCGCCGGCTTTGGTGCCTTGGCCGCCTGTCTGGGGCTGCTGATTTATTCCCGGCAGATGTTCAGCACAATGCTGCTCGCCTTGGGTTTCGGCGCGGCTTATGCCGCCGTGCTTCCCGCCTGGAACGCCATTCTGTCCTACTTCGTCCCCGCCGAGCAAAAAGCGACCGGCTGGGGAGTCTTGTCAGGCATTGAAGGAATCGGCGTGATCATCGGTCCGATTTTAGGCGGATGGGTGGCCGAAAGCTTCGGGGAAACGGTAACGGTTGGCGTCAGCGCTTTGCTGTTGTTCAGCATCATGCTGTTCTACTGGATCCGGCCGATCCGGTACCAGGCCGGGAAAATGCTGGAACGTTATGGGCAAGAGCATTAAATCATCCGTTTAAGCGTGTGCTAAACCGGGCCTTCCGGTAGATAGCGGGTTCGTTGGAAGATCCCGCACGGGCGGGAATTTCCGAAAGGCACACCTCGAATGGCGCGTTATTTTTTCTGGGGAGTGGAGTGTTTTACATGATGTTTCGCTATTATGAGCGGCTGCGCGAATACGATAACCGGCTGTTTTTCTGGTGCAATCATAAGCTTAGCCATCCCGCGCTCGACCTGGTCTTGAAGGGAATCACCCATTTGGGCAGCGCGGCATTCACGATTGCCGTCACCCTTTCGGTCATCCTGTTTGCGGTAGGGCCTTGGCAAAAAGCCGGTTGGAAAAGCTTGTGCGCTCTGGCGCTCAGTCATCTGGCAGCCGTCCTGGTCAAAAGGACGTTTCAGCGGACACGGCCCTACGCGGCGCTGCAGGGCGCCCGGATCTCGATTCGCCCGCTGAAGGACTTCTCCTTTCCGTCCGGGCATACGACGGCCGCGTTTTCCACCGCCGTTCCGTTTCTGTTCGCCGCCCCCGGCCTGGCTCAAATCCTGCTGCCGCTTGCGTTTATCGTCGGCATGTCGCGGATTTATCTGGGCGTTCATTATCCTTCGGACTGCCTCGCCGGCGGTCTGATCGGATCGCTGACCGCGCTGCTTGTCATTTTGTTTGCGGGAACTGTTTGAATTAATAATATTAGTTTTGGAAGGAGATAGTTAAAATGCGCTCGGTTTCGATCTTTAAGCGGGCCATCCAATGGGGTTGGATGCGCTGGGAGCGGGTATTCGAAGGATTTAGCCGCCTGCGCTCCAAACATGCGGGGGAATACGGCATCTGCAAAATGTTCGTCACGAAGTATCACGGCAAGTGTATGTTGTGCGAGGATGGAACGTGGATCCATGACGGAGACTGGATCGGGGAGCTGCATTTGGATAACCGAAAAATCCTCGCGCTGCTGCAGTCCCATGAAGAAAACCGGGTCGCGCTCATGATCGCCCGGTTGATGCGGGGCACCATGCGGCAGATTTGCGCGGAAATGGTGAAAAACCCGCAGCTGAGCCAAGTCAAGGCGCTGCAGGGCGTAACTTTACTGCATCGCGGCATCACGCACGGGTTGGGCTTTGAAACGTATCAGATGGAAAACCGCACCTTCCGAGCGCTGACGACTTCGTACCTGCGTCTGCTGCTGGCGGTTTTCCACCCGAGCAACCGCCGCCGCGTCGTCCCCCACGCGGAAAAGCTCGTGCCAATGCGGCTGGTGATGACCCGCGCGGCATTGATCCGGCGGTTTTCCGGGCAAAACCCCGCCGTTTAGAGGGCAGCCCGGGGGAGGGATGGCACATAGGCTGCGCTACGACTGGATCTCTGGCCAAAAAACATCACCAACGCAAGATTATTTTGACTGGCGGGGAGTTGCCGTTTACCGGGTATAATCCCCGCCAGTGGAAAGCCTTCTTACTCGGCCTTCACCAAAATTTTGACCTGATTCCGCTCTTTGAGCAGCCCTTCAAAACCTGCCTCAACGGCTTGATCCAGCTTGATGCGTTTGGTGACAAGCTTGTCCGCCGGGAAGTAACCTTGAGCCATCAGGCTGATCACTGCCGGAAATACGTCGCGGTACCCGATAATGCCGGTCACGGTGCGTTCCTTCAGGACGATGTTTTGCGGATGAATCGAAGCTTCCTTTTCGAAAATGCTGACGATCATCGTTTCTCCGCCGATTTTGGTGGAGTTGATCGCCTGGGTTAGCACCGGCGGAACCCCGGTAACCTCATAGGCTACGTCCACTCCGCCATGCGTGCGCTTATGAATTTCCTCAACGGCATCGTATTCCTTCGGATCGATAACGATCGCTCCCAGCTCCGCGGCTTTCTGTTTCCGTTCCTCCGACAGCTCAACCGCGTAGATTTCCGAAGCCCCCGAAGCCTTCAGCGCCTCGATCACAAGCAGGCCGATGGGCCCTGTGCCAAACACCACCGCTTTGTCGCCGACTTTCAGTTTGCTGGAACGAACCGCATGCAGCGCCACCGCGGACGGTTCGACCAGAGCGCCTTGCTCGAAGGAAATCGAATCCGGGATTTTATGCAGCATTCTTTCCGGAACGGACGTATATTCGGAAAATCCGCCCCCGCCGCCGGCCAGGCCGTAAAAGCCCATTTTATCGCAAAGATTGTATTTGCCTTGTTTACAAGCCTCGCAGGTTCCACACGCATAGATCGGTTCCACGACAACACGGTCGCCGACGGCCACCCGGGTCACCCCTTCGCCAACTTCCACCACCTGTCCGGAAAATTCATGCCCCATCACGACCGGAGCTTTGTCTCCGCTAAGCGGGTGGGTTTCAAGCGGGATGAAAATCGGCCCCGCCGTATATTCATGCAGATCACTGCCGCAAATGCCGCACCATTCCACCTTTATTTTCGCTTCGCCTTTAGCCGGCTTCGGCTCCTCGATGTTCTCCAGTCTCAAGTCCTTGACACCATGCCATCTCAAAGCTTTCACTTGTACTCATCTCCTAGTAGAATTATGGAACTTCCATCTACTAGGGTACTCCTAATTTAAATATTTTTAAAGTTGGTTGATTAAAATAAAATAATTTATTTTGTTGATAATCAAGCCCGCAGCCTAACCCGACGTTATGATTGGAAATATCCAATAGAATTGGAGATAAAATGGTAAATGCAGCGGCGTGATTGGATATTTCCAATAGATGAGGTTCGGCAGGGCATGAAACGGGCGTTTTGAACGAATTCTATTGGATTTTTTCCAATGAGAGCTCAAAATTGCATTCGATATCCGCCAATCTATTGGATTTTTTCCAATGAGAGGAGCAAAAGGGCGCTCCACCCTCACCTTGCCGCTCGGCGGCTGGAACTAGTTGGAACCCCCTTTTACCGTTTAAGCCTTCATTTTAGATATACAGCTTGCCACAAGCCTAATCGACATAACCGGCAAGGCCTTTTTCCGTCAAATAATCCATCTCCAAATCGAGGATCGACTCGACCGCAAGCTCGTCCAGCTTGACATCGCGTTGGCGGAGCACGTAATCCACCAGTTCGTCCCCGTCGATCTCGACCTCATCCTTGGCGTATTGATGCGCGCGTTCGATATAATCGGCTTCATGCTTCAGCACCAGCCGGATCTGCTGCGTATCCGCCTTCGTCCGGGCGGCGATATACTGGACTAGCTCCTGTTCGTTCACCTGTACATTGGCTTGGTCATTCATGCGTTCACTCATCAAGTTCAACTCCCGTCATTTGTCTTCGCGGCTGATTAAGCCGTTTATAGCAGAAACACCACATCGGGTTTATTCTCTCCTTTTAATAATGTTCAAAAAGTCAGGTTTTTAGCACCAAGAAGGTTGGATGAAGCTAGGGACTGAGTAGCGGAGCGTAGGGGGAGCCTACGTGAGCAACGGAAGGCCCGGCTGAATTCAAGATTCGACGCCCGATCCACTTCCTGACTTGCTTCGTGATAAAAAGATGACTTTTTGACTACCTTTTATAGACGTAAATTTTAGTCCGGTACATGTCCCGGCAGGTAATGACCCTTTCCGCTTGCCAACCGGGGAGGGCAAAGCAAACGCTGACGATCCTCGCCCCCGTGCGAAGCTGCCGGCGCAGCAGGGGATCCAGCCGCTTCATGGCGCCGGGATAGAGATAACAGACTACTGCATCGGCTTGTTCGTAACGGTATTCGTACAGGTCTCCCCGAATAAAAACGGTATTCCCGTAGGCGCTCAAACGCAAAGCCAGCCGGGAAACCGCCCAAGGAATCCAGGAGTTTTCGATGCCGGTGATCCGCCAGTCCGGGCGGCTTTTGGCGAGATGCAAAGCGAGCGTTCCCCACCCGGAACCAGCCTCGACGATAGAATAAGCGGATGCCGGCGCAACCGGTTCGTCGGCCGCCTGCTTTCGACCATCTGCCGGCATCCAGCCGCTCATTGGCCCCCGGCCACCTGCCTGCCCGGTCAGCCGGTTAAGCTCCGCAGCCACGGCCCTGCGCACCTCCGCCGAGGCGGGCATCGGCGATATCCCGTTTCGCCAGCTTTTATATACGATGGACAACATGGCCAGAAGCGCGAAAAAAAGAAACAAAGCGGACAGAATGGAGCTAACCGGCACAGGCATGAAATTTCCCCTCAACTTCTCAACTTCATGTAACTTCGTCTTTTTCCGTTGCGTTATACAATTATAAATGTTTTTATTCAAAACCCAAAGGAGCTGCAACATGAAACGAATGACTATGGTCCTCTTATTAGGTTTGGTTTGCGCGGCCATTGCCGGCTGCGGAAATACGAATACCCCCGGGAGCGCATCAAGCGAATCGCAAACGCCAGGTCAAACTACAAATTCCACAGGGGAAAACGGCGCAAAGCAACCGGAAAACCAAAGCGCCGATACAAGCGGCAATCCGGGCGATCAGAGCGATCAGACCGGCCAAAACGGCCAAAACAGCCAAAACGGTCAAGGCGACCACAGCAGTCCAAGCAATCAAGGCGGGCCGGTCGACTTATCCGTTTATTATGCGCGTGATTTAGCCGCGAAACTTAGCGAAGATGACAGCAAACTCACTTGGACAGCCGGCGCTGTCACCCTTACGGCGGACAAAAAGAAAGGGGAGTTCGGAACCCCCGTTATCGCTTCCATAGCCGTCAAAACGGAAGGCCAGAAGAGCTATACCGTTAAGTTCGATCCGGACCCAAAGGAGATCCGTTCGCTGGCTCTGTCCGCCGATGACCGGTATTTGGCCATAAACCTGTTTTATAGTAATGTCGGAGATAAATTGATCGCGGTGAACCTCGAAAGCGGCAAACAAATCGACATCAACGCCGAAATCGGCTCCATGCAAAAGGAATATGGCCAGCCGGTCGTCGAAACGGTCCATGCTTATAACTGGTCGCCCGACGGCCATACGCTGGCGCTGTCGTTTGGCGACACCAGCAGCGCCATCCCGGCGCTGTACGACCCGGAAGAAAACTCCCTGAACAAAGTTGGAGGCGATAAAAACTTCATCTCGACCGCATATGCATTATGGCATAAGGACGGCAGCATCGTAGACTATATCAGCGAACAGCCATCCGACGAATACCATCTGTACCGGTACGATGTTGAAAAAAACACGACTACGGATATAACTGCATTCAGCACGGAAAAATTATCCGATTTTGCTCCGTTTAGCCCCGGCCTGGCTGAGTAGCCGCTGAGTAGGCGCTGATTGGCCCGTTAGCGGGTGACCTGCCAATTATGGTTGCAGGTTGCCGTGATGGTGCCGCGTTCCCGGATATATTCCGCCACGAGTTCGGCCATGTCAATCTGGATTTCTTTGACCACCGGTTTGCCCCGGTACATGTCATAATCCCCTCCCCCGCCGGCGCGGTAGTTGTTCATCACCACATCGACCTCCACGTCGGCCCGCAAAGGTTCGCCGCCGTAAGTCAACAGTACGACGCGCCGGCCAGGGGGCCGGGATACGTCCAGCACGTACTCGATGCCCTCCCACATATCGTAGTTGTAATGCTGCACTTTAGGCTCCACGTAAGCCGGATTCACGGCGATTTCCCCGCCTTCCCCCACGATGAAATAATTCGCCGTCTGTTCCAGCGCCTCCCGGATATCCTCCCCCTTAAGCCGCAACACGGCCAAGGTATTCGGATACATAAAGTTGGTCAGCACATCACGCATCGTAATGCTCCCGCGAAAACCTTTCGAGGCATTGCTGAGCAAAGCCGCGTTCGA
The DNA here is from genome assembly GCF_023715465.1 of Paenibacillus macerans. GTDB lineage: Bacteria > Bacillota > Bacilli > Paenibacillales > Paenibacillaceae > Fontibacillus > Fontibacillus macerans_A. Next base: position 32,992 of record NZ_JAMBOE010000027.1, on the reverse strand, counting down.
CACCCTCACCCCGGCAGCCTCCATCTGCACCTTGTTCACGAATTCCATAAAAGGATGATCCGCCAGCCGGCAGGCAAACGGGCTGCGGATTTCCATATCCCCGCTAACCTCCCCAATCGGCTGATCCAGCCAGGTTTGAGTTTCCGCTTCAAGTCCGCGGACCAAATCCAACACCCTGCCGTCGGCTGGTATCGTTTCATCCGGGGTCAGCAGCTCCGCCTTTTTTTCCTGAATCGTCCATGCCCCGTCTATATTTTTATGGAAACGTACGGAGATTTTCCCCAGCGCCTGTCCGCCCGAGCCCGGCTGAATCACCGTAACCCCGCCGGCCTCCGCCGCAATCAAGCGGTGCTGGTGCCCGGTAATCAGCACATCGATCCCCGGCACTTCCAGGCACATCGCGTACCCCTGGTTTTCCCCGGTCAGCCGCTCGGCCGGCTCCCCGGTAAGCAAGTCCCGTTCGAAGCCGCCATGATAAGCGACGACCATGAGATCCGGCCGCTCCTGTTCGCGGATGCGCGGCACCCAGGTTTTTACGGTCTCCAGCGCGTCCCGGAATTCCCAGCCTTCGATATGCCGCGGATTTTCCCAATGCGGGATATAGTGCGTCGTCACGCCCAAGACGGCGACTTTGACGCCAGCCTCGGTCGTTTTGACGAAATAAGGCTGGCCGAAGGCCGGCTGCCCTTGTTCCGCGTCCACAATCCCCGCCGACATCCAGGGAAACCGCGAATCCTCCATCACCCGGCGCAACATCTGCGGCCCGTAATTGAATTCATGATTTCCCGGGATCGCCGCATCATAGCCCAGCTCGTTCATAACGGTTACCGCCGGATGCATCTTTTCCTGACGTTGTTTTACATAGAAAGAACAAAGCGGCGTTCCCTGAATGACATCCCCGTTATCCACCAGCAGCAGGTCCGGCGTCCGCTCCCGTTCCCGGCGGATCATCGCCGCCAGCTTGGCCAGACCAAGGGGAAGCTCCTCGTGCGTCCGGTAATCGGTCGGATAAATATGCCCGTGCACATCGCTTGTGACGAGAATTTCGCAGGCCGCTTCGCAAACCGTATCGTCACCCAGGCTGCCCTTTTGGCAGTCCTCCGCGTTGCTCCCCTCCATTTTGCCGGCCTGCGGCAAGTCCGCCCCGGCATCCGGCCTCGTTTCCCCATCTATCTGCCGCCACTCCATATGTTTGCTCATCATTTGCGTCCATCCTTTTTCGAAATTTTCCCTTTTGCGCATATGATTCAACGCCAGCCGACTCATGCACGTGATCCATTCTAGCAAGCCATTTTTAGGGCAATGTTAAAAATTGCTGCTCAAAAATTTACAAAACTCGGCCTATTCCCTAACGAACCGTTAATAAACCTCTTATATATTAAACAAGGAATCGAAAAAAAATAGAATGTGTGGAGGTCATACGTTTGAAAAAGCTTACCAAATTTATGTTGCCATTATTGTTTGCGGTTGCCCTCATCAGCGGCTGCGGCAGCAACGCCCCGGCGAACACCAGCGGAAACGCCGCGGCGGACGGTAGCGGATCGGCCAACTCCGCAGCCGCCGGTGGAAACACCCAGACGGATAGCGCTGCGAAACCCGCCGATACCGGTTATGTTCCAGAGACGCTGACCGTGCAGTTCGTGCCTTCGCAAAACGCCGATACGCTGGAAGCCAAGGCTAAACCGCTCGAAAAACTGCTGTCCGACCGTCTCGGCATTCCGGTAAAAGTCAGCGTGTCGACCGACTACAACACAATCATTGAAGCGATGGCTTCCAAACAGGTCGACGTTGGTTTCCTTCCTCCGACCGCTTACGTGCTGGCGAAGGAAAAAGGCGCCGCCGAAGTTATTTTGCAGGCACAGCGTTACGGGGTTGACGACGCCACTGGCGCTCCTACGAATGAACTTGTCGATTTCTACAAATCGATGATTATCGTGAAAAAAGACTCTGCCATCAAGACGCTCGCCGATCTGAAAGGCAAAAAAATCGCTTATCAAAACGTGACCTCCTCGGCCGGATACGTATGGCCGGCGGCAGCTCTGCAGGATGCCGGTCTCGACCCGCTGTCCGACGTGGAGCCAATCACGGTCAAAGGCCATGACCAAGGCGTGATCGCCGTCCTGAACGGCGACGTGGACGCCGCCGCGATCTTCCAGGATGCGCGCAACACCGTGAAAAAAGACTATCCAACCGTCTTTGAAGATACCCGCGTATTGGCCTTTACGGAGCCGATTCCGAACGACACGATTTCTGTCCGTTCCGACATGAGCGCCGAATGGGTGCAAAAGCTGAAGGACGCCTTCATCGATATCGGCAAAGACACCGAAGGCCACAAAATCATCGCCGACATTTACACGCATGAAGGCTACGTTGAATCCAACGACAGCGTGTTCGACATCGTCCGCGAGTACAATGAAAAAGTAAAAACCGAGTAGTTTAAAATACCGCCGCAGCAATCGCTGCGGCACCCCCTTTCGAAAAAAATAGCGGACCGGCAAGCCGGCCGCAATCAAGTTTCCATCAACCAACAACAATCAAGTCTCCAAGCCAATGTGCAAGCCAGTCGGTGCCCCTCCGGGCCCCGTGCTGGCTATGCGTTTTTTTAGATCATTTAGTTAAAGGATGGTTCTAAACGTGATAGAACTTCGCAATGTATCCAAAAATTATTCGAACGGCACCAAAGGGCTCGACAATATCAACCTGACGATTGAAAAGGGCGAGTTCGTGGCTGTCGTCGGGCTGTCCGGCGCCGGGAAATCGACGCTCCTCCGCTCCATCAACCGGCTGCACGACATTTCCGAAGGCGATATCCTCATCGGCGGCAAATCGATCACAAAGGCCGCAGGCAAAGAGCTGCGGACGATCCGCCGCGACATCGGCATGGTTTTTCAGAGCTTCAACCTCGTCAAACGTTCCACCGTGCTGCGCAACGTCCTGGCCGGGCGTGTGGGCTACCACTCCACTTTACGCACGCTGCTTGGGCTGTTTCCAAAGGAGGATATCGAGCTGGCCTTTGCAGCGCTGGATCGGGTAAACATCGTGGAAAAAGCGTACGCCCGCGCCGATGAGCTGTCCGGCGGGCAGCAGCAGCGGGTGGCGATCGCCCGTGTGCTCGCGCAGGAGGCGAAAATCGTCTTGGCCGACGAACCGGTGGCCTCGCTTGACCCGCTGACGACGAAACAGGTGATGGACGATCTGAAACGCATCAATCTCGAGCTCGGCATCACCACGATCGTCAACCTGCATTTTATCGACTTGGCCCGCCAGTACGCGACCCGCATCATCGGCTTAAGAGCAGGCCGGGTCGTCTTCGACGGCCCGGTGTCGGAGGCGACCGACGCGCGGTTTGCGGAAATTTACGGCCGGCCGATCGACCGGGAAGAGCTGCTCGCCAGCCAACTTCCGTCCGAAGCGGTATTGGAGGCGCGGGCCTGATGAAGACGAACCCAAACCGGCAACCCCAGGCTGCCGCGCTCGCAGGCCGCCCGAAGGCCCCAAATAAGCTGAGGCATTATTTGACGGCCGTAATCATCATTTTGCTGTTATGGGGCAGCGCAGTGAAAACGGAAGCGACGCTGGGCGAACTCGTCAAAGGGGCCCCCAACATGCTCGACCTGCTGCGGGAAATGTTCCCGCCGAAGTGGAGCTACTTTGACAACATCGTGCCGGCGATGCTGGAGACGATCCGCATGGCGCTGATCAGCACCACCTTCGGCGCTATTCTCGCCGTCCCGGTAGCGCTGCTGTGCGCCGGCAATCTGACCCCAAGCGCCTGGATCCGCCAGCCCGTCCGCTTCGTGCTGAACCTGGTGCGGACGATTCCCGACCTGCTGCTGGCCGCCATCTTCGTGGCCATCTTTGGCCTCGGTCCGTTTGCCGGCATCCTGGCGCTGACCGTTTTCTCGCTTGGCCTGATCGCCAAACTGGTGTACGAAGCGCTGGAGACGATCGACCGCGGGCCGCTGGAGGCGATGACGGCCGTGGGGGCCACGCCGGCGCAGCGCATTATTTTTGGCGTCGTTCCGCAAATTCAGGCGCATTTCATCTCCTACGTGCTGTATGCCTTTGAAATCAACGTACGCGCGGCGGCGGTACTCGGCCTGGTCGGCGCCGGGGGGATCGGGCATTATTACGAGGTAACATTAGGTTTTCTGGAATATGACAAAACATGCATGATCATCCTGTTTACGCTGGCGGTCGTGTTGATCATTGACTATTTAAGTGCGAAAGTGCGGGAGAAATTGTTATGACGACGAATACATGGCGCGAAAAAGTGGCCAAACCGAAAAAAAGCCGCTACCGCTGGCTAATTTACGTGTTGCTTGTCCTCGTTTATATTTGGGCTTTTGCCGGCATTCCTTTTGACGGCATTAAGGAAACCGCCGGCCAGATTACGAAGTCGATTTTTGCCGGTCTGTTCTCGCCGGATTGGGGTTACGTCTATTTGCCGGAAGGTGAGGACTTGCTGCGGGGGCTGCTCGATACGCTAGCGATCTCCATTTTGGGCACGGTGATTTCCACCGTCGTTTGCTTTCCGTTTGCCTTTTGGGCGGCGGCCAACATGAGCCGCACGCGCTGGATTTCCGGTCCGGGCAAAATGCTGCTGAGCTTCGTCCGGACTTTTCCGGAAATCGTCATAGCGCTGTTGTTCATCAAGGCGGTGGGCCCCGGCTCTTTCGCCGGCGTGCTGGCCCTTGGGCTGCACTCGGTCGGGATGCTCGGCAAGCTTTTCGCCGATGAGATCGAAAACATGGATCACGGCCCGACCGAAGCACTGATCGCGGCTGGAGCGAGCCGCCTGCAAGTCCTCTGGTTCGCCGTGCTGCCCCAGGTGCTGCCGGGGTTCCTGTCGTATACGCTGTACCGGTTCGAGATCAATCTCCGCTCCGCCACCATTCTGGGGATGATCGGGGCCGGGGGCATCGGCACTCCGCTGATTTTCGCCCTCAGCTCGCGCGACTGGGATCGCGTCGGTATTATTATGCTTGGCATTATCGTGATGATCACGATCATCGACCTGATCTCCGGCGCCCTGCGCAAAAAACTGGTGTAACGGCCCGGGGCGGATTGGGAGTTAGATTGGGGGTTAGAATTGCGAGTTAGTTAGTTTGGAATTAATTTGGAGTTAGACCGGCAATCAGATTAGTGTCAGGTTGGAATTATCCAATAGAATTGGAATTTTTCTGGCAAATAAAAAAGCTTGATTGGATATTTCCAACAGATGAGGTTCGGGAGGGCGTAAAACGGGCAATTTGAGCGAATTCTATTGGATATTTTCCAATGAGAGCCCGAAATGGCGCTCGATTTCCGTCCATCTATTGGATTTTTTCCAATCAGGTGCAGACGCAGTAAAACCTCCACCCTGAAAAGTGGAGGTTTTACTATCCCTGCTTACGCCCGAACCCCAGCGCCAAGCAGCTCGCGGATATGGCCTTCGATTTTCTCCGGCTCCTCCGCGGGGGCAAACCGCTTTACAACCTTGCCGCTGCGGTCGATCAGGAACTTCGTGAAGTTCCATTTGATCGCTTTGGAACCGAGCAGGCCGGGCGCTTCGTTCACCAACTGGCGGAACAAAGGATGCGCATTTTTGCCGTTGACGTCGATTTTGGCGAAGAGCGGGAACGAAACACCGAAATTCAGCTCGCACGACTGAGCAACTTCCTCATCGGTGGCCAGCTCTTGGTTGGCGAATTGCCCGCAGGGAAAGCCAAGCACGGCAAAACCTTGATCCTTGTAAGTGTCATGCAGCTTTTGGAGTCCTTTGAATTGCGGAGCAAACCCGCATTTGGTGGCCGTATTGACGATAAGCAGCACCTGCCCGCGATAAGGCTCCAGCGTCTGCACCTCGCCCTTGATCGTTTTAACCTCTATTTCGTATAGGGACATGATGAATCTCCTCCATTTTTTACAGGTATGATGTAATTAAATTGTATACAATTTAATTGGAGATGTCAAATGACACTCTCTAGCCCGTTTTAATCTGTGTCTCTGCCGACCTGTGTGACGGTTATCTCCGGTAAAGTCTTCACTCGGGACCAGTCTACAGTAGCTCATGAAGGACTAAGCATTCGGAAAACTTCACCCTGTCTAGCCCCCTTGCCATTCGAGCCGTCTGAGCCGTCCGCCCGCCGGCCGTTTTGACTTGCCGCACCCTCGGGTGCTATAATTACGCGAATAAAATTGCATACAATTCAATGGCAGGTGATACTCTCATGCAGCCGCATGAATGGATGAAATTGGACAATCAGCTCTGTTTTGCTTTTTATACATGCTCCCGGGAGATCATGAAGCTGTACCGCCCGCTGCTGGCCGAATTCGGACTCACTTACACGCAGTACATTACGCTGCTCTCTTTGTGGGAACAGGACAACGTTACCGTCAAAGATCTGGGAGCGAAGCTCTTTCTCGACTCGGGAACCCTAACGCCGCTGCTCAAGAAGCTGGAAAATATGGAGCTGATCACAAGAACGCGGGATAAGGCGGATGAACGCAACGTCATCATCGCGTTGACCGAGCGGGGGCGAGTTATGCAAGAGCAAGCCGCGCAGGTGCCGCTTAAGCTTTACGAAGGCACCAAGGTGACGAAAGAGGAAATCGTGGAGATGCACCAGCATATTAACGACTTTCTGCGTAAAATCGGAGCGGCTGAATAAGTTCGGCCATATCCTCCATCCTTCTTTAAGCCCCGTTCCTCCGGTAAAATAGAGCTGCAGCCACCCACATTTTTGAGGAAGCAGGTGACGACGGTCGTGGACCTCAACGAATTAGCGAAGCAATTTGCCGCCGGAGAGCTATCCCTGCATGGGGTGTATTTCACCCATTTGCCCCCCGGCATCTACAAGGGCCATACCAGGTCCCGCCCGACGCCGTACGCTGGCCTGGTTTTCGCCCTGCGTGGACAGGCCGTCTTTACCTTTGACGACACGTCTTACGAACTGCAGCCCGGCCTGATCGTCCACGGCCCCAAGGGCATGGCATTGCAGGTCGAGGTTGGAACCGGCGGATTCGACTACGCTCTTATTCATTACACGCTGGATTCACCGGTGAGCAGCCCCGATGCTTATACGCGGACCCATTATATGCTGGATACCGGTGAACAACCCCGGATCATGGAATTGCTGCGGCTGCTGCAAACGTCCATGACGCCCCCCGGCCCTTTGCAGGCCGTCAGGTCCAAGGAACTTTTTTACGGGACGGTTTATGAGATGCTAAGCTGTGCCCGCAGCCGTTTGAACGCCGGAAGCCGAAACATGATCGAGCATGCCCTGGGCTACATCCATGAGCATTATATGGAGCCGCTCAATCTGAAAACCTTAGCCGGATTATACGAAATGGACGTCAAAAAATTCGCATACGCGTTCCGCAAATACGCGGGCATGTTTCCCATCGATTATGTTATCCAGCACCGCATGAGCCGGGCCCGCCAACTGCTCGCCGCCACCCGCTGCAGCGTCAGCGAGATAGCCGAAAGCGTCGGTTATGGAGACGCCCATTATTTCAGCAGGTTATTCAGAAAGCATACCGGCTGTTCCCCCAGCGAATTTCGTTCCCGAAGCGGAAATAATCCACCTATCTTTTGACAATTGTCTATTTCAAACCCTTGGATCGTTCATTATAATGTGATCTGAAAATGAAAATCATTATCAACAGAACGAAGTGGGGGAAAACCGATGCTTGCATCCTTTAAACGCTGGGGCGTCCTGCCCATCATCGCCATCCTATTCATCGTCGCCACGGCAGCCTGCGGAACGCCATCCGCTTCCACCCCGCCGAACGGAAACGACAGCGCCACCGCGCAAAACTCCAGCCAAGGCGGAGCTAATACGGGAGCCAAGTTCCCGATCACGATTCATCATGACAAGGGAGAGACCGTGCTGGAGGAAAAACCGAAAAAAGTCGCCATCACCTACTTCCCGTATGCCGAGCATCTTTTCGCCATTGGGGAGCAGGATACGGTGGCCGGCGTGGTCGGCCTGAAGTCGCTGCAAAATTTCCCGGTATACGACAGCTTTACGAAACAAGGCAAAATTACCGACCTGGGGGACACGGCCAATATGGAGAGCATTTTGGCGCTGGATCCCGATGTGATCATCGCTTGGGAGGACGATCTGAAAAACTACGGCCATTTGTCCCAAATCGCCCCTACGATTCTCATCCACCAATCCGAAAACTGGCAGGATACGATAACGAAGGTAGCCGCAGTTCTTGGCGAAGAGGAAAAAGCGGAGCAATATATCGCCGACTATAACGCCAAGTTGGATGCGTTGGCCGCCCATATGGACAAGTCTGGGGTAAAAGGGAAGACCGCGATGTTCATGATGACTTGGGGCAAAGGGTTCTATTACTACGGCGGCGTGCGGATGGAGCCGTATTACGAGCGTCTGGGCTTCGCCAAATTCCCGGACATGCAGGATTGGAGCGAAATCAGCCTGGAAGGCGTGGCCGCGATCGATCCGGATTATATTTTTCTCGGTGAAGATTTTACTGGTACGGCGGAGCTTTCACTTGATGAGCTGGGCAAAAACCCGGTGTGGAATCAGCTGAAGGCTGTCAAAAGCGGCAACCTTTACGTTATCGACACGGAAATCGTCGGGCCGCTGGCCATGGGCCAATCCAAAGGGTTGGACGTCATGGAGCAAATTTTACAAAAATAAGCAGCAGCACCCCCCTCCTCTTCCGAAATTTTATATAGAAGGGGGGTTTTGCTATATGGCTGCCCGCCCAAAAGTGTGCTACGCTTCTTCTGTTCGCATATGATCTTAATCCTAACACTATTTGTCGGATCGACATCGGGAGGGCATCACTTTTGAAAGCGCAGTCTGATACCACGGCACAAGGCGCGGAAACAACACATGCGGAAGCAAACCGCGCTCAGGCCAAACCACGCTTCGCCAAGCGGAATTATTATTTGCAGCTGGCAACGGTGTTTGTCGGCTTTTTGATTTTCGGTTTTTCCGAAAACATTAAAGGGCCCGCGATTCCGCGCATCCAAACCGACTTCGGCATCGACGAGATGCAGGTCGGAACGCTGCTGTCCCTCAATTCGCTTGGCTATTTGCTGGCCTGCTCGTTTACCGCCTACCTGGCGCGCAAATGGGGAGCAAAAGCGGTCACCCTGCTCGCCTTCGGATCGATGGCCGCCTCCGGCGTGCTCATATTCGCTTCCCGCACCTACCCGGCCTTAAGCGGGTCCTACTTTTTTATGTACGTCGGCAACGGCATGCTGGAAATCGCGCTCGCCATCCTGGCGGCGCGCATTTTCGTCGGCAATACGGGGACGATGATGAATCTGGCCCATTTCTTTTACGGGCTAAGTTCAATTGTGGCGCCGATGATCGCCTCCGGGCTGATGAGCGTGACGATCGGCGGCTATACGCTAGATTGGCGCGGCATGTATTTGATCATGTTGTCGCTGTCGGTCATCCCGATGATTCCGGCGTTTTTGAGCCGGTTCCCGGGGGAGGATGAGCACGGCGGCGAGCGTGTGCCCATAACGCAGCTGATGCGGGATCCCGCCATCTGGCTGATCGTACTCGTCCTATCGTTTGGGGTCATTTCCGAAATGGCCGTCGGCGGCTGGCTGGTTAACTTTCTGGAAAAAGCCTACCACTGGAACACCTCCAGTGCCTCGGGCATGCTGTCTGCATTTTTCGTATGCTTCACGTTCGCGCGTCTGCTGCTTGGACCGGTCACGGATAAAATCGGCTTCACCCTGTCGCTGATCCTATTCTCCGGCTTTTCCGGGCTATGCACCCTGGCCGCCATCTGGGCCGGCGAGCCCGGAGCGTTCCTGTTCGCCGCCGCCGGGATCGGGATCGCCCCGATTTACCCGACCGTGATGGCCCTGATCGCCAAGAAATACCGCTCCGGCAGCGACTCCGCCATCACCTTTATCGTGACGCTGATGGGGGTGGGCAGCGTGATCGGCAATTACTTGATCGGCGCCATCACCGATGGCATCAAAAAGCTGTTTGCGAACGCCAGCGACCCGGAGCTCGGCTTGCTGCGCGGCCTCCAGGCCGGATACGCCTTTATCGGCGTATGTGCGCTGCTGTGTGCCCTGGCCGCCGCCATATTGTTCGCACATTTGCGGAAGCGGAAGGAACTGCTGTAACATTGCGCCAAGATAAAAATGCGCTGAGCAGAAATTACGCCCGCGAGGAAACCTGTGGAAATCCGGGTTGTCTGAGAGCCACTCCAGCGAAAAATCCAGTGAAAAACCCAGTGAAAAAATAAGAACAAAAAATGGCGTTATTCCGGCGATGTCCATCCATTTGGGAGAGATAGGAGCAATTTATGTCGCTATTTTCCCCCGTCGTAAGGAAATACCCGCGTTCTGGACCATTCTTGGGAAAATAAGTACATAAAATGCCGCTAATGGGGATAAACAAGTCAGATTCCTGGTGATAAGTACATAAAGTACCGTTATTTTGAAGCTGATGGCCGCCGGGGCGTCTGATGAACCTTCGTCGTTCCAGTAGTTGGTTTTCCACGATCTCACGTTATCACGGCCCTCAGCTCCATCCGGGCCTCCTATCCTTCCAGCCCTTCCAGAGCCAGCAAAAAGATGCCTTCCGCCGGACGGGCGGAAGTGACCTCCGTACACCCCGCCAGCCCGGCTTCGCTCAGGGCAGCTTCCAGCTCGCGCATGAGCCGGGAAGCTTTAAACACGCCGCCGGACAAGTACACGGGCACGTCTCCCAGCTGCCGGCGCGCCGCAATGGCCAGCTCGCACAGATGCCCGGCCGCTGCCTTCATGATGCGCAAGGCCGCCGGGTCCTGCCTCTCGGCGAGTTCATTGACCAGCGGCACCAGCAGAGCCAGGTCCTGATCCGTAATCTCGCCGGAATAGCAACGGGCCAGCAGCACGCTCTCCTCCTCGCCCTTCAGGGCGCGCAGAACCGGGCGGGCCAGTTCGGTCGGCGGCTCCAGACCGGCCTGCGCGCGCAGCGCCGTTTTCAGCGCTGCGAGCCCGATCCAGTAGCCGCTGCCCTCATCGCCCAACTGATGGCCCCAGCCGCCCAGCCGCACTTCCCGCCCGGCTGCATTTTTCCCGTAAGCGACCGTGCCGCCGCCGGATATGATGACCAGCCCCGGGCCGCCCCGGGTGGCGGCATACCAGTTCCCCCAATAATCGGGGACCACTTTTAAACTCGCCAACTCAAAGCGGCGGCCGCTCATCGCCTGCCCGATCGCTTCCGGGATCGCCGCCGCATCCCCATGGTAGCCGCTCAGGCTGAAGCAAATGCTGACCGGTGGCCCAACGCCTGCGCTGACGCTCGCGGCCCGCTCATTCAGCCGCTCGCAAACCCCGGCGGCGATTATGGAGTAGCTGTGCAGCCCGCCCGGCTTGGCGTAATGGATGACCGGCGGCAGCCTCCACTCCTCCAGCAGCCGGCCGGTTTCATCCAGCAGCTCGGCCGCCGTCTTCGTTTGCCCCGCGTCAACGCTAACGATGAGCATGGTGATCCCTTCCCGCCCGGTAGGGTTGCAGCTTGCCGGCAAATTGCCGCGTGATCGCGATCGGGTCGGTGATCGCCGTGCCGACCACGACGAAATAGGCGCCCGCTTCAATGGCGGCAAGCGCCTGCTCCGGCGCACCGACATGCCCCTCGCATACCGCCCGGATACCCGCCTCCGTCAGCTGCTTGACCAGCGCGATATCCGGCAGGGCACGGCCTGCGCTCGCTTTCGTATACCCGGACAGCGTCGTGCCGACGAAATCGGCCCCCAGCCGCCAGGCCCGTTCGCCTTCCTCGAAGGTCGACACGTCGGCCATCACCGGCGTATGGAGCTCCTCCTTAATGCGGCGGATCAGCGTTCCCAGCGCCTCGGTGTCCGGCCGGTTCTGCACGCTCGCTTCCAGCGCGACGATGTCCGCCCCCGCTTCCACGATCGTCCGCGCATGCTCAAAGGTCGGCGTAATAAAAAAGCGATGATCATATTGATGAACTTTATAAATCCCGATGACCGGCAAGCCGACCTGCTTTTTGATTTCCGCGATATGCTCCGGACCGTCCGCCCGGATTCCGGCCGCGCCCCCCAGCTCGGCGCTCTTGGCCATCGCGGCGATCATCGGCGCATGGTTGAGCGGGTGGTCGAAATGCGCCTGGCAAGAGACGATAAGCCCGCGTTTCATACTGTCGATCAACATAGACATCTCCTTCAATATTCAATACGAATTTTCGCTGCTGACCTGGGCCGTCAAGCGATGAAGCAGCCGCCTGGCCGATGTCCCCCGTCTTGAACACAGCTTGATATATAAATATGCTTAGCGTTTTGGAGACATAGCTGGGACCGCCCGCGATAAATCGGGAATAACGTGGTAAGCTAATAGTGATTGAAATGCAAAAGTGCATCTCTTTCGGGGCTATCGGATAAAAAAGCAGCTTTTGACCGGAAATTAACTGCGCTTTTACCTTTGAACCAGCGGTTTTGAGGAGTTTCGACAAAAACCGCCTGCACTTTTGCCTTTCGTGGGATCCCCCCTCTACTTAGCGGCTACAAGCCCCGCATTCCAGCATTGTTAAACCCATGCGCGACCAGCCTTTAAGTTCGTCTTCATTCTGCGAAAGTTGGGTTATAAATTCTATAATCTGAAACAAAAAAAGATGACCCTGAATAATTCAGAAGTCATCTTTAACAGTATATATACCCGCTACTTCGTTATGAAGGAGGGATCGTGGATTCGCGGATCAGCAGCTCCGCCGGGAAAATTTTGTGGGCGTGCGTCATTTTCTTGTTGATCAGATCAAACAGAATTTTGATCGTTTCTTCAGCGATTTCCTCCACCGGCTGCTGGATGGTCGTAATGGACGGATTGTAGTAATAAGCGATGTCGAGGCCATCATAACCGGCAACAGAGTAGTCCTGCGGCACCGATTTACCACTCTCAAAAATCGCTCGGCAGGCACCGACGGCCAGACTGTCGGAGACGGCAAACAGCGCCGTAAAGTCTTCGCCCGACTCCAGCAGCTCTTTGGTCACGACGTACCCATTTTCCATCGAATAGCTCTGGATATGCTCCTTCATCGTGCGCACCAGGTTTTCGTTCAGCTCCAGACCGTTGTCCTCCAGCGCCTTTTTGTAGCCTTCGTATCTTAGCTTGCCGATGCTGACATCCGTCATTGGAGCGGTAATGATCGCGATCTTCCGGTGGCCGAGCTTGCACAGGTAATCGACCATCTTGTAGCTTTCCTTAAAGTCGTCAACGGAGACCGAGGAATATTCCTGCGGATCGTACTCCGGCGTCATGCCGATCGTACTGAGCACATAAGGCACGGTCAACTGCTCCAGCTTTTCCTTGGCATGGGCGAAGTATCCGCCGAGGAACACGATGCCCTTCAGCCGCTTTTCCTTCTCCAGTTCGATCGCGACTTCGATCTCATCCTGATTTTCATCGACCCGCTGCAGGATAAACGAATATTTTTTGCGCTGAATTTCTTTTTCGAAGACTTGTATCATCCGGTTAAAAAAAGGGTTGGTGATCCCCTTGATCAAAACGGCTATCGTTTTTGAGGCGGAACGCTTCAGATTTCGGGCGCTGTTGTTCGGAACGTAGTGGTTCTCCTTGATCACCTTCATAATCATCGCTTTCGTCTCTTCGCTGATGTCAGGATGATTGTTGATTGCCCGGGAAACCGTGGTTACGCCAACTCCGCAAATTCTGGCAATATCGATAATTGTCATTGAAGCCATATCCGATCTTCCCTTACATCGTAATTTCCGCTATTCTCTACAAAATATAGCAACATACTTGGTAGAAAACAAGGGAGGGCAGAGGTAGCGCAAGGCCGGTTCAGATTCCCCAATCCCAAAAAGCCTGTACGCCCGTTCCCCCCTTGCCCTTGCCCAGCGCGGATTACCCCTTCACGGCGCCGGCAACGACGCCTTCGATAATGTATTTTTGACAAAGCAGGTAAAATACGACGATCGGCAAAATCGCCAGCACCAGCATCGCCATCATCGCCCCCATATCAATCGAGCCGTAACCGCCCTTCAAATATTGGATCGCGATCGGAATCGTCCGGTATTCGGTCCCGATGACCAGCATCGGCAGCAGGTAGTCGTTCCAGATCCACATCACGTTGAGAATCGAGACGGTGATCGCGATTGGCTTCAAAATCGGCAGGACGATATGGAAAAACGATTGCACCGGATTGCAGCCATCGATCAGGTCGGCCTCTTCGATTTCCAATGGGATCGATTTGACGAAGCCGCTGAACAGGAACACCGACAAGCCGGCGCCAAAGCCGAGGTAGATGACGATGATCCCGGCGGGGTTATCCAAATGCAGGATATTGGCCGTTTTGGTCATGGTGAACATCACCATTTGAAAAGGAACGATCATCGAAAACACAAAAATATAATACATCAATTTCGTAAATCTCGTTTTCACCCGGGTGATATACCAGGCGGTCATCGCCGTCAGCAGCACGATCACGGCCACCGAGCACACGGTGATGAACAACGACATGCCAAACGCGTTGAAAAATCCGGTTTTGGCCACACCCTCCGTATAGTTCTTCAGGTTGACGAACGTTTGGCCGTTCGGAAACTGAAACGGAATATCGCTAATAAAAAACTTGCCCTTGAAGGAGTTCATCAGCACGATCAGAATCGGAGATAGAAACAGCACGGCGAGAACGAGCAGCACGGTAAATTGCAGCACGTCTCTTCCTTTTGTTTTTGCCATCAGTTTTCAACCTCCTTGCTTCTCGTAGCCAGCAATTGCACCAGGGCGATCAATGCGACAAGCACGAAAAATACGACCGCTTTCGCCTGGCCGACCCCTTCCCATCCGACGCTGCCATAGAAAGTGTTGTAAATATCGAGCGCCAGCATCGAGGTTTGCTTGGAAGGTGCCCCTGCGGTCAAAGCAAGGTTCTGGTCAAACAGCTTAAACGAATTCGACAGCGTCAGGAACAAGCAGATGGTGATGGACGGCATCACCAGCGGGATAGTGACGCTTTTCAATATGCCGAAACGGGTACATCCGTCGATTTTGGCCGCTTCAATCACTTCTTTGGACACGTTTTGAATGCCGGCGATATAAATGATCATCATGTACCCGATTAATTGCCAATTCATCAGAATCACAAGCCCCCAGAACCCGTACGTTGCGCTGGAGGTCAAGGTAACTTCAAACTTGTACAAAATCCCGTTCAAAATGAGCTGCCAGATGTAGCCCAAGACGATGCCGCCGATCAGGTTCGGCATAAAAAAAACGGTGCGGAACAGATTGGTGCCCTTCTTCCCTCGGGTGAGCAGCAGCGCCAGGAGAAATGCGAACACATTCACGCTAATGACAGCCACGAGAGTAAACCGGACCGTAAACCAAAGCGCATTCAGAAAATCCTGATTGGAAAAAGCTTTGACATAATTGCTAAGACCGACCCATTTGGCGTCGGTCACGGTCGTAAACTCCGTGAACGACAAATAGATGCCAAGCAGAAACGGAATGATAAACATAACGGTAAAAGCCAGTATGGTCGGTAATGCAAAAAGGGCGAAATATTTTTGTATCGATTTTTGCATGGGCCTCTCTCCTTACCCGGATTAAAGCGGCAGCGCACCCAGCCGGAAGCGCCGCCGCCTTGCAATGCTTATTACTATTTAGCTCTTTCGGCTTGCCAGGAGTCCTTCACGGTCGTGACGACGTCATCCCACGTTTTGTTGCCCTGCGCGTATTGCAGCAGCGCATCGCCGAATACGTTTTTGAACGCTTCGCTCGGGAAGGCCGCAAACGCCCACGGCACTGAGGTAATGCCGTCTTTGTTCATCCAGTCGGAAACTTCTTTGGCCAGCGGGTCCGCCGGTTTTTCATTGTCGTTAAACGTATTGAACGGGGCGATGAAGCCAAGCTCGTTCGTTACGTACGCCTTGCCTTTGTCGCTGGAGAACAGCCACTCCAGGAACGCGATCGAAGCCTGCTGCTTCTCGGGCGACACTTTGCTGTTGATCGCCAAATAGTTTTCCGTGCCGATGGCCAGGCCTTGGCTTTCTTCCCCGGACATCCCGGTGTAGATCGGCAGGAACTTGATGTCCTCGGCCTTCACGACGTTGCCGTCGACTTCGTTGATTTGCGCCCAAGCCCAGTTGCCGTTTTGCACCATGGCGGATTGGCCCAACGCGAACTCAGCCATGGAATCGGTGACCGATTTGCTTCCGAGCAGCGCCGGTTTCGTCACCGAATTATTGATGTACAGATCAAACACGTTTTTGAAGTTTGAATTGTATTTGAATTCCACTTCCGTTTTGGACATCCCCGCCAAAATCGGGTTGTCGAAGGCCGTATCCTCTTTGAACTCATAGTAGAAAGGATAGTTGGCCAAGTGGGTCTGCCATCTCCACTGTTCGCCGGAAGCGAGGGAGGTCGAGGAGAATACGCCCTTGATGCCAAGCTTGTCCGCCTTCGCTGTCATATCCTCCACAACCGCTTTCAACGTATCGAAGTTTTTCACTTCATCCATTGACGCAATCGAAACGGCTTTGTCCGGCAAAGCAAAATACTTCTGCATAATGGCGTTGTTGTAAATAATCCCGTAGCCTTCTACGACATAAGGAATCCCGTAAACGCCTCCATCGCTCGTAACGGCCAGGCTTTGGTCGGACAGATAGCTGTACAGCTTCGTATCCTTCAGATCCAGGGCATAGTCCTTCCAGTTCTGATAGCCGACAGGGCCGTTGATTTGGAAAATCGTCGGCGCGTCGGATTTGGCGATTTCCGATTTCAGCGTCGTTTCGTAAGTGCCGGCGGCAGCCGTCACCACTTTCACCTTCACGCCGGTTTCCGCCTCGTAATCTTTGGCGATTTTCTCGTAAATCGCGGCGATCTCCGGCTTAAAGTTCAGGAAATAAATTTCTCCAGCTTTCACTGAATTTCCGCCTCCGCCGTCACTTGCTTGCCCGTTTCCGCCGCCGCAGCCTGCCGCCAGTCCGGCGAACAAAGTCAAAGCCAGCACAAGACTCCACAGTTTTCCGACCTTCATGTTCGTTCCCCCTTGAGAGAATTGTATAAATTTTAGTGGAATGAATACGCTTCCGCACATTTGTGAATGCGCTCTCGGTAACGATTCCGAAAACCGTTCCGGCATCCTTATCGGTAACGTTTTCAGTCACAACGCAATAGTAGCACACTTGTCTTGAGGTCGGCAATAAATATTTTTTTAAAAAAACAAAAAAACGCCTGACGGCGTTTTGTCTGAAATGAAGCAAGCTCCTATTAAATAATCAAACTGCTCACGGCAAAAGCCATGCCGATGAACACCAGACAAAGCAGCGTGCCGACGGCGACGTTGCCCTTCTTGAGCTGATCGGAGACTTTGAACCCGGGCGTCACCAATTCAAACATCCAATACGAAGCGATCAGGCACACGTATCCCACAGCAAACCATAACATCATGTGCCAAATCGAGGTGTTCGTATAGGCCGCTATCCCAAGAATAATCGCCGTGCCCATAAACTTCCCGCCGAGCGCCAAAGCCACGGCCACATTTCCTTTTTTCAGCTCTTCCAGGTCGCGATAGGGCGTCATCCAATTAAAAATGATCATCCCCAACAACTGGAGCAAAATCATGACGATCACGCTCACGACAAGATTAATGACTACCGTCAATTCGCCCACCCCCGAAATTTCGCATACGCCAAATCATAATCGGCAAAATCATGCACTTCCTCCAGCACGACCGATGCGGTCTTGGCCTGCTTTAAAGCCGTATACCGCGCGTCGTCGATCGGCTGCTTAATGCGGTTGCCGGTCGGCAGCTCCAACACGGCAAAATTCCGGGTCTGCCCCTTGTATTCCGTTTTGTACACGCCGACCAAGTCAACGTCCGTCGTCACGGATACTTTGAGTTCGGCCAGGTCTTTTTCGGCCGTGGCCTGATCGGGGTAAGACTTCAGCGTCGTCCAGGAGGACAAACGCACCTCGTTTTTCTGGTTCTCGTCGGTCGTCAGCTCGGCATCCATAAACTGGAGCACCCAAATCTTGTCGCCCGTCGCATAGTTATTGTCGTTCGGCAGCAGATCGTTATCGGGTAAAATCGTCATGTCGCTTCCGACCAAGTCGCCAACCGTCCCCTCGACAAGCCGGTAATCCCACGGCACGCGCGACGTCGTTAAACTCGTTTCCGCCCCTCCGGTATCCGTGGATAACACGCTATTTTGCCCACCGCAGGCGCTTAGCGCCAGCACGGCCAAAACGGCGATGACCGCCCCCAGGAAACGCCGGACCCAGGCTCTGTTTTGCAGCTGCATTTTATTTCACTCCCAACGCAATAAAATGACTGGCGTTGCCGGTAATCGGCCCGCCGGCCCGGCCCAGCAAACCGCAGGGCGTTCCGTTCAGGACGAACAGGCCGGTCAGCAAATGAAGTTCGCCTTCCGCCGTTTCGATGCGCGCCAGTTCCGCTCTTTTTTGGTATACCGAAGGGAACAGCACGCTGCTGTCAAAGCCCTCCCGGTCCTCCAGCTCGAGCCGCCCATCCGCGTCAAACATGCGCACGGAACCGCCCTCGCGCCCAAACATCGATTTGGATACGAAGCTGCCCGAGAAAACCGGTTTATTATAGGTCGGCAGGACGTAACGGGCGATTGCCTCGCGCTCCTCCGCGTCGAACAGCAGGCCCAGCTCATACAGCCCCCAAGCGGCGGCGAGCAGGCCTTTGGATTGCAGCAAAATGCTGTGCGGCCCATTAAACAAGGTTAGCCGGCCGGTTTCGATCGCGTAACTTAGGGCTTCGCCCCCATCGTCCACCGCCATCCACTCTTTGGGATACAAAGCAAACATCCGATCAATTGCACGGCCGTCTTTATTTTTCAGAACACCTTCATCCACCCAGAGCTCCAGGCAATCCTCGTAAAAAAGCTCCAGCCCGCTGTGTCTGCCCAGGGCTTCGATCGTCCCCGAGTCCTCAAGATGGCGGCCGTATTCCATGCAAGCCACGGTATCCGGGCGTTCTACCGCCCAAGCCTCCTTAACCAGCTCTTTCATCCGTATGTTGGGCGAAGTGCATCCGGCCTGCTCCAGCACCCACGGCGTGGCGATCGAGGCTTCCACGTAACCCGTCGGCGTATCGGCGTTCAGCTCCAGCAGCTTGATGGTGCCGTCATTCGCCACGGCGAAATCAAACCGCGCGTAACGGCTGATCAGCCCCGGCTCCAGCAGCGGCAGATCATCGAGCATGTTCCACAGGATCGGCGGAATCCCGATCAGCTCATACAAATCGCGGCGGCGATGCACGTAACGGACGGTTTTGTCCAAAATGCGCCAGATGGCGGCCGCCGCTTGTTCAAGCTCCTCGTAGACAGCTTTGGGCATCAGGACGATCTGGTCGATCCAGTATTGCTCTTCTTCGATATCCGCCCACGTAAATCCGAGCTCATGCAGCCGCTTCACCCGTTCGCTCCGGTCCGGATGGGGCTGGCCGATCACTTCGAACACGCCGCCGTTCGTTCCGTCGTACGTTCCACCGTTCATTCCTCCAGTCGCCCCGTTGGTCATCCCGCCGCTCATCCGCCGAAAAACCCTTTGCCGCCGCCGGACTTGGAGCCGGAAATCGAGCTTTTGCTTGACGAGGAACCAGAGGACGTGCTGGAAGACGAGCCGAGTCCGCTCGATTTGCCGCCAATCCCCCCAGCTGGCGACGAGGTGGAGCGTCTGACGATCGACCCGGTGGATGAGGTCGAGGTTTTCGGACGCACGACGGAACCGGCCACCTGCTTGTTCTGAAACGTTCCGCTGGAATACGTGCGCGGAGCATAAGGCGTATTGGTGCCCGCGTAATAACCGCGATGGTTGTCGTACCAGCGGCTCGACGAATAAAACGAACCGTTGTTGAATAGCAGATGGTACAACAGCATGTCATCCCAGCCGAACCCTGAGCTGTAATGGTTGACAACGGTCGTGCCGCCGGAGGAACCGGAAGCGCCGTCCGTCCCCGCGCCGCTGCCGGCTTCTGCGCCACCCTGCTGCTCTTCGTCCGCCGGAAGCGGAATGCTCCAGTCTACGTTTTTGTCAAAATACTGTTTCACTTCATCCGACGACCATTCGACCAGCTTCGGTCCGTCCCCCGACGAATCGCTGCTGGTGGCCGAAACCCCGGGAGCGGGAATCAAAAAGGCGTTAGCCAACAAGGCGATCCCCAGCGATGTGGACAATACGCGCAGCGGTTTGCCATCCGGAGTGAAAAACTTAGAGCCGGCCGGCTGCTCCGGTGGCGACGATGGCGATATGGTCTCCGTCGGTTGCATTTGTTTTTTCGTTACTGCTTCCTCTTCTTTCGCCAAATCCGAACCCTCCTTACGAAAGCATCCTTTAATCGTGCGCGATCGGAATGAGCAGAAGCTCCAGTTTTCCCTCGTCGACGTTCAGACGGCCTTCCACCGCCTCATATTCGCGGTTGCCGACAACAAGATAATTCACATGCTCAAGCGCGGCGACCATATTGGCGCTCCAAGTGCGCTCTTCCAGCTCCCGCAGCTCTCCATCCGGCATTTTCTCATATAATTTCACGCTCATGCCTTGTTCCAATCGACTCACCCTTTCTACATAGATGACTTTTTGAACTACCTCTTTAACATACTATCTAATGATACGTAATGGAGCCTCTCCAGTTTCATGAAAGATCAGGAAACACCAAAGATAAGGGACGGCAAAAACATATTAGATTCCACAGATGCTTACAGGCACTTAGAAAGTAATCCGCACGGTATAGTCTTCCGCCAACCATTCGACTTTGGCTCCCAACGTTTCCCCGATCAAACGCAGCGGCACATATACGCTATCGTTCCCCACAAAGACCGGCTTTTGCTCCGAGACTATAGCCTTCCCGTTAACGGTGACGGACCCGGACACCGAATTCAGAACGATCTTCGTTTCGCCCTTCTCCGCAATGACCGATCTAGTCGGAACATCCCATTTCGGGGTAACGCCCGCCTGTTCGAAAACGCCGCGCAGCGGCACATAGGCCCGGCCGTTAATGAGCAAAGGGGGCATGGCCAGCTCCGTTTCAGTTCCGTTTAGAACAACTTTGATCGATTTTTTAACCAGTTGAGGGGTAGTGATTTCGGTGTCCCTGAGCCCCAACCCCGTCTGGCCCCACTCGTTGGATCCCCAAGCTATCACATGGCCGTCCTTCAGAAGCACATAATGATTCCGAACGTCTCCCGTAATGGATACCGCACCGGAAATCCCTTTCACTTGCGTTGCTTTAATTTTCCCGTCGCCGTCCCTTGTCCATGTCCATACCGTTCCGTCCGCTTTTACCGCCGCATCGCTCGTAAGCGATACAATGTCCGACAATCCGGGAATTCGCGAAGGAACTAACGTGTTGTCCGCTTCATTGATCCAGAAATAATTCTTCCAGGTCCATACGCCGCCATCGGTATCCATAGCGACACCTTCTTCAAAATCGACCGCCGCAGCTTTAAACTTCCCGCTTCCCTGAAGTTTTGCCGGTTTGCGAATCTCCTCTGTCTCGGCATTCCGTTTCAGCCCCCATACCCATATTTGACCATCGCTGTCGATCGCCAGGGAAACGTAAGTCCCGGCCTCGACGGCCACCGCCTGTGGAATCCCCTCAACCTTAATCGGCTTTAAGGCACTAGTCCGCAAACCGTTTCCAAGCTGCCCCTGCTCGTTGTTTCCCCAAGCCCACACCGCGCCGTCCTTATCAAGGGCAAGGCTGAAGCCGTCTCCGGCGGAAACCGAGACGATATCCTTTAAACCGGCGACTTGCACCGGTTCCATAGCAAGCTCCTGCGATTTGGCGCCGGTGCCAAGCTGGCCGTGCTCATTACCCCCTGCCGCCGACACCGTACCGTCGTCATGCAGAAAGAGCGTATGCCGATAGCCGCTGGAAACCTGCTTCACCTGATCGATATGTACCTTGACCGGCGTATAGGCCGGCAGCTTCGAACCGTTCCCCAGCGCAGTGTAACCGCCGCCCCAAGCCCAAACCGTCCCATCTTCCGTGGTGGCATAAGCGCTTCTCGAGCCCGCTTCAATCTGTGTGACTCCCGACAGCAGCTTGGCTTCCTCCGGGAAGGCCTCCGCCGCATGGACCGATGGTGCCGCCGCAAGCGGCAAACCTATAATTAGACTCGTGAGAAATGCAATAACCGCGGTTTTGCTTTTTTGTTTTATTACCATTGTTAATTACGCCTCCTTGTAAGCTCTATTTATATTAAACACTCGCTCCCGGGTAAAAGTTGCATGCGAGATGTTTGGCAAACCAACCGACAGAGGCAAAAATCATAGAGGCGGTTGATCAAGCTTATACGTAACCCCTGCTTGTAGGTATAATGTGTTTAGAACATACGCAAAATGAAAAATACCGCGATGCTGGATCGCGGCAGACAAGGACCGATGGGCAACCACGGCGAGATTTTCAATCAAATGGACAGAAAAACCACCGGATGGCGCCAACCTAACTCCGGTGGTTTCCCTTGCCTTGCGCATGCTTGCGGGCGGTAAGTAACGTGTTAATTCCGATCAGAATCCCGATCAGCTTCGTCACTCCGTCCAGTAGCTTTAAGCACAATTTTAAGAAAAACGCCTGACGGCGTCCTTTAATGGCTCTGACTTCAACGTTGGAGCGATTGGAGGCTCTTCCTAGACTTTGGGACGCTGCTCTAACGGACACCAGTGACCTTATCCGCCCATTTCCCGGGTATTTCCCAGGCTAACGGACACCAACGACTCTATTTCGCTCTAAACCCGCTCATCCAGGCCGATTTGAGGTAAATAAGGGATTCTGTGTCCACTTACACTTTGCAAACCTCCGTTTTTCCTCAAATAACGGCTCTGGTGTCCCTTAGCCCCCTCCAGGTCCCCCTTCTCCCCCCTCTCTACATGCGCTTCGCCTTCTACCATGACCGATATTTTATAAATTCTATAGGGTTAAAACAGGATCAAGCAGGCAGAAAATCGCCTCCCTGATCCCAAAATAAACCTGAGTTTGATTTTATCAACATCGCTGTAGGCTTCCCCGGCGTTCTCCCGTCTTTCCCAACCGACACAACCGGTACGGTCCGACCAGTCGTGGTGCAGCACGCCATGCGAACCAGGAGAAACGCCCGTTAGTTACACCAAAAACATCGCCACCACCGTCGTTACGGCGAGCCCGACCAGCACCGGCTTCAGGTTGCGCCGCGCAAGTTCGAACGGGCTGACGCCGCAAATCGCCGCGGCGGGGATCAGCGCCCACGGGATCAGCGTGCCGCCGCCGACCCAAATGGCGGCCACCTGGCCGAGCGCGGTCAACGTTGCCGTCCCCGAGCCGATGGCGGTGCCGAACAGCCCCGCGATCGAGCCGGCCAGCGAAATGCCCGAGAAGCCGGAGCCGTCCAGGCCGGTGATCGCTCCGGTGACGGCCAGCGTAATCGCGCCGACGATGCCGTTCAGCGGCACGACGCCGGCCAGGGCCGCGCCAAGGTCATTGACGATGCCGTGCGATGTTTCGGGCAGCACCTGGCCGAACAGTTCCGCAAACGCGGCATCGCCGATGTAAAAAAAGGCGGCGATCGGAATAACCGGACCGAACACCTTAAAGCCAAAGACAAGGCCGTCGATCAGGTAGGACGTGACCTTCTCCAGGCCGCGGCTTTGGTGAGCCAGCAGCGTCACCGCGATTAAAATCAGCACCGCCGTCCCGCCCACAAGCGCCGTCGCATCGCCGCCTTGAAGGTGGAGCAGGAGCATCGCCACCACGTCGGCGGCGAACAGCAGCGGAATCAGGACGGCGAGCCATTGGCGGGCTTTGGGGTGAAGCGCGGCCGGCTCCTCTTTGCCGGGTGCATGTTCATCCCCCAGCACGCCGCCCGCACCGGCTTTGGCCGCGGCTAGCCCGTCTCTCCAGGCCCCGCTTTGCATATCCCGGCGCATCATCCAAAAAGCCGTAACGGTGCTCACCAGGCCCATTACGATCACCAGCGGCACGCTCGCTGCCATGACGCTGCTGACCGGGAGCCCGGCGGCATCCGCCGTCAATTTCGGCGCGCCTTGAATAATATAGTCGCCGGACAAGGCGATGCCATGTCCGAACAGATTCATCGCGACGGCCGCGCCAAGTGCCGGCAGCCCAACGCGGAGTGCCACCGGAAGCAGGACGGCCCCGATCAAGGCGATCGCCGGCGACGGCCAGAAGAAAAAGGAAGTCACCATCATAATGAGGCCGATGCCCCAATATGCCATCGAAGGCGTGCGCAAAAAACTCGTCAGCGGCGCCACCATCGTTTCGTTAATGCCGGTCCGCATCAGCACCCGGCTCATCGCCACGATGATTGAAATGATCATGATCGTACTCATCAACTCTTTAGTGGCGTAGATAAACGAATTGAAAATGCCCGAAATTGAACCGCTGAGCGTTCCCGTCGCAAGCAGCCCCAGCGCAAAAATGCCGGTCACGCAAATCATCGTTGTATCCCGCCGCTTGATCATCAGCGCCAATATGAACACGATGAAGGCCAGATACACGTAATGGATCGCCGACAGCTCTATTCCTATCATGGTGTCACGCCCCTTTTCCAAGCATATTGTGCTATATGCTATGCAGGAGCCCAAGCAAGAGTTCGACCCATGACGATTACTGATGTTCGTTTGTGTCGAAGTTTGGCGTAGAAGTAAGATGGCAGTGAGGTAAGAGTGAAGTAGGAGTGAAGTAGGAATGGGGTTGCAGAAAGGCGGCAATGAGGTAGCGTGAGGTAATAGTAGCTAGTAAGGTAACAGTAGATAATGAGGAAACAGTAGTTAGTGGGGCGAAAGAGTTAAGACGGCGAGTTGATAAGAGGAGTGATATCCAGCAAAATGTGAATTCTAGTGAAATGTTAAATGTCCTGTGAGTTAGTAACATACTGCGAAATTGCCATATCCTGAAAAGGAGCATTATCTTGCGATGTAGCATCATCTTATAAAGTAGCGCCCTCTGCGAGGTGCAGAATTCCACGAAATGCAAAAGTGCATGCGAATTTTGTCATAACCTCCCGAAATGGGCCAACGAGATGCAAAAGTGCATTTCAATTCCGCCAAAAACATCAAAAATTTCTGAAACGTCCCCAAACAACTGCACTTTTGCAGGCGAATCGTCTCAAAGGGGGCATTCACGGGAAATGAGATGCGCTTTTGCATTTGGTCCACATGCGATTGCTTCCAAATGGGGTTGCTTGTACTTGTAGTTGTTTGTACTTGTAGTTGCTTGTACTTGCAGCTACTTCCACAAAAAACTAGTTTCGACTAAATCAAGCTGTTTCTGGAAAACCAGCGGTTCCAGTCTAAACCAAATTGTAGTCCCTGATTTTTTTGTACAAGGTTCCGCGGGAGATGCCAAGCAGCTTGGCAGCATTGCTTTTGTTCCCGGCAGCGCGCTCCAGCGCCTCCTTCATCAGCTCGACTTCTTCTTCGGGCGTAATCCGGGGCTTCAGCATTCTGGCCGAAGGCTCCAAGCCTGATCCTCCCGACTTCTCCATTCCTTGTCCTCCGGCCTGACTGGAAGTCGAGTGAGCCTCCACGACCCGGTTGGAAGCGGAGCTAGCCCCCATGACCCGGCCGGAAGCGGAGCGGGCCTCCCCGCCACCCCCCTCGCCGTCAAGCTCCAACTGAGCCTGCCGCTGCTGCAGCGCCTCGGGCAAGTGCTCAAGCGTAATCCGGTCGTTTTCGCTAAGAATGACGCAGCGCTCCATCACCGCCCGCAGTTCGGTCTGGTTGCCCGGCCAGTCGTAATTCATAAAGGCCAGCATTACTTCCGGGGCCACCACCGGGACAGGCTTTTGATATTGCAGCGAAAAGGTGCGCAAATACGTCTGGATCAAGGTGGACAGATCCTCTTTGCGTTCCCTGAGCGGCGGCACCTTCAGCGAAACGATGTTCAAGGCGTAATACAAGTCCGCCCGGAACCTCCCTTCTCGCACCAGCCGCTCCAGATCCTGCGCCGTGGCCGCGAAAATCCGCGTGGACACGGCGATTTCCTCGCCGCCGCCGATCCGCGCAACCGCGCGGCTTTTCACGAACCGGCACAGCTTATCCTGGACATCCGGCGAGAGGCGGTCGATTTCGTTCAAAAACAGCGAACCTCCGTCGGCCGCCTCCAGCTTTCCGGCCTGCCCGGACGGCTTGCCGGAAAAAGCGCCTCCCTGATAGCCGAACAGCTCCGCCTCGGCCAGCCCGACGGGAATGGCGCCGCAATTGATCGACAGAAACGGCCCCTCGCTCCGGCGGCTGGCCCGGTGGATCACCTTCGCCAATTGCTCCTTGCCCGCGCCGGTCTCGCCGACGAACAGTACAGGCGAATCGGTTTCGGCGATCTTTTTGGCGATTTTGACCACTTTGCCCATGCTTTCGCCGCGGGCGTGCAGCAGCGCAAACGGATCCCGGTCGCTCATTTTATGGCTCAGCAGGCGCGATTGCGCGGCCCCCAGCTCGTCGTTCAGCTTGACGAGATGCGTGATGTCCTGCTCGGTCGCCACCCCGCCGATGATGTCGCCGCCACCCTCCGCCACGATCGGCGAAGCGTTGATCAGGACGTGGGTGTCCGGCCGCGGACGGTGATACGCTCCCTGCAGCCGCCGGCCTTCGTCCAGAATCTTCAGCACGACCAGCGCCTCGGGATCAAAATGCTCCCCGATCGTCCGCCCCACGATGTCCTCCTTGGCAATCCCGTACACTTCTTCGGCGACCTGGTTCCAGCCGACCACGGTCCCTTTCCGGTCCACGACCGTCACAGCATCGCTGACCGTCTCTAGCAGTGTCCGGAAATAAGCCGATGTCTGCCGCACCGTCTCTTCCGCCGCCCTCAGCATCTCGCCAAACGGACAGTATCCAATCGGCCGCCCCTTCTCGTCCGCGACAACAATGGCCACCCGGCCGCCGGCTTCAGGCAGCTTGGCGATCAGCTCATGCACCGGACCGCCCACGCTCAACTCCTCCTCGCGGACAACAACCGCAGCAAAAGCCGCGCTGTGCGCAGTCAAATACTCGCCGATGCGGCCCGTTACCCCTTCGAGCAAGCTGGCGTCGCGGGGCGCGAACAGGCACACTCCCCCGTCCCCCTCCGTCGTTACGGCCACCCGGCCCTGCCGCAGCGCCGCCAGCAGCGCGGAAACTTTTTCCTCCGGCTTCAGTTCTACGAAATCCCGGCGAATCAGCCGCTCCCGTTCAACATTGAACATATTGATTACCTCGCACGCGTCACAATTTATTTGTAAATCTAACATGAAAAAAGCGGCGTTTCAATACTCGTTTAACGAGATTGGCTTGACGCGCAGGCAGGGAGGAGACGCAGTGATCGGGGCTCGAACTGTTCATTTCTGAACAAAACCATGATTTCCACAATAAAATTTTGTTTATTTTTCAGACACATATTGTTCATTTATTTAAAATATTGTATATTCTGTGTACAACGACATATGGAAAAGGATGGATGCCATGGATGCGTTAATGAGAACGGTGTTTTTGGCCTTGGCCCAAAACCGGTCCGTGAGCAAACTGGCCCGCCGATACGGCCTTCGTTTCGGGGCTAGCCGGTTCGTCGCCGGGGAAACGCTTGAGCAGGCGATCGAAACCGTGCGCAAACTGAACGGCTCCGGACGGGAAGCAACGCTCGATCACCTGGGCGAATTCGTTTCGAACGAAGCGGAAGCCCGCCGCTCCACCGAGATGTGCCTGAGGACGCTCGACGCGATCGCAGCCTCAGGAGTCCAGGCGAATCTGTCGCTGAAGCTGACTTCGCTTGGCCTCGGCACCAGCGTGGAGCTGTGCATGCGCAACATGACGGACATCCTGGAGCGCGCCCGCATGCAGGGTTTGTTTGTCCGCATCGACATGGAGGATTACGCGCAGTGCGAAAAAACGATCGCCATCTACAGTCGGCTCCGCCGGGAGTTCGGCCATGTCGGCATCGTCATCCAGGCTTATTTGTACCGCTCTGTGCAGGATCTCGCAGACCTCAAAGAACTGAAGCCCAACCTGCGCCTCGTTAAAGGGGCTTACAAAGAACCGCCCGAAGTGGCTTATCCGAACAAGCCGGACGTCGACGAAAATTTTAAACGCCTCATCTCCTCTCACCTCAAGAACGGCAACTATACCGCTATAGCAACACATGACCCGCAAATGATCGACTTCACCATACAACTCGTAAAACAACAGAAAATTCCGTTTAGCCGCTTCGAGTTCCAAATGCTGTACGGCATTCGCGAGGAACTTCAACTGCAGCTCACCCGCGAGGGCTACAAAGTGCGCATTTACGTCCCTTTCGGCCAAGATTGGTTCGGCTATTTCATGCGCCGTCTCGCCGAGCGCCCGGCCAATGTCTGGTTTGTTTTGAAGAACCTTTTTAAATAATCCCCTTGAAAAGGAGACTTCCCTTATGAGCAAAACGGCAAAACTGGATGTTTTCCGCAACGAGCCTTTTACCGATTTCAGCCAGGAACCCGGCAAAAAGGCCATGCAGGAGGCGATCGCCAAGGTCAAGTCCGAGCTGGGGCGTGAATATCCGCTCCGCATCGGCGGCGAGCTTATTTTTACGGAAGACAAGATCCATTCCTTCAACCCGGGGCAGACAGAAGAGACGATTGGGTTAGTGAGCAAAGCCGACCGGGCACTAGCCGAAAAAGCAATGCAGACGGCGCTGGAGACGTTTGAGTCGTGGAAAAAAACACCGGCGCAAACGCGCGCGGGAATTCTGCTGAAGGCCGCCGCCATCATGCAGGAGCGCAAGCACGAGTTCTCCGCTCTGATGGTTCTCGAGGCCGGCAAAAACTACGCCGAAGCCGATGCCGACACGGCGGAAGCGATCGATTTTCTGAATTTTTACGCGCGGGAAATGATCCGGCTGAGCGAAATCAACGAAACGATGCCGCTCACCCCGGTGACTGGCGAAGAAAACCGGCTGACGTATATTCCGCTTGGCGTCGGCGTTATTATCCCACCCTGGAACTTTCCGCTGGCGATCTGCACAGGCATGACCTCGGCGGCCATCGTTGCCGGGAACACCGTTCTACTCAAACCCGCCTCCAACACGCCGGTAATCGCCGCCAGGTTCGCCGCTTTAATGGAGGAAGCTGGCCTGCCGGCCGGGGTGCTCAATTTTATTCCGGGCAGCGGCGCGGAGGTGGGCGACTATTTGACGGCGCATCCCCAAACCCGGTTTATCAGCTTCACCGGCTCGAAGGAGGTGGGCCTGCACATCAACAAGCTGGCGGCCGGCACCGCCCCCGGGCAAATCTGGATCAAGCGGGTCGTAGCGGAAATGGGCGGCAAAGACGGGATCGTGGTGGACGAAACCGCCGACCTGGATGCGGCTGCGCAGGCGATCGTCACCTCAGCGTTTGGCTACCAGGGGCAAAAATGCTCCGCCGGGTCCCGGGCTTTTATTGTGGAGGCGGTGTATGACGAGGTCGTGGAAAAAGTGGCAGAGTTAACCCAGCGGCTGACCATCGGGCTGCCTGAGCACAATTTTCCCATCGGCCCGGTGATCGACAAAAGCTCCTATCGGAAGGTGCTGGACTACATCGAAATCGGCAAGCAGGAGGGGACGCTGCTGACCGGGGGCCGCCCAGCCGAAGTGGCCGGTGTGCAAGGGTTTTATATCGAGCCGACGGTTTTTGCCGGCGTGGACGGCAGGGCCCGGATTATGCAGGAGGAGATTTTCGGGCCTGTGCTGGCGCTCGGCAAAGCGAAGGACTGGCAGGAAGCGATCCGGCTGTTCAATGACACCGAGTTCGGTTTGACGGGAGCTTTTTTCTCACGGGATGAAGACCGGATCTCCGAAGCGCTGGAAACGATGCACTGCGGCAATTTTTACGTAAACCGCAAGTGCACCGGGGCCCTGGTGGGAGGCCAGCCGTTCGGCGGCTTCAACATGTCCGGCACCGACTCGAAAGCGGGAGGGTACGATTATTTGCTGCTGTTCACGCAGGCCAAGCTGACCTCGCGAAAAAAATAACGCCGCTGCGAAGATTCCCGATATGAATAGCGATACGATTGCCGATACTATTGCCGATGTGAATATAGTGCAAATATGGACATGAAAAGGGGATAGACGTCATGAAAGGGAAGCTCATTAACGCGGAAAGCGGGAACGTGCTCACTGGCACGCAGCAGTTGATCCGGACTGCCCTGCAGACGATGAACGAGCCCGCGGCGATGTACGAACTGCTGAAGGAACCGCTGCGGACGCTGACGGTGCGGGTTCCCGTCAAAATGGACGATGGCTCGGTCAAGGTGTTCACCGGATACCGCGCCCAGCACAACGATGCGGTTGGTCCGACCAAAGGGGGCGTGCGGTTTCATCCCGACGTCACGGAGGAGGAGGTCAAGGCCCTGTCGCTGTGGATGAGCATTAAATGCGGCATTGTGAACCTGCCGTACGGCGGCGGAAAAGGCGGGGTCATCTGCGACCCCCGCACCATGTCCCTGCGCGAGCTGGAGGGGCTCAGCCGGGGGTACGTCCGGGCGATCAGCCAGATCGTCGGTCCGACCAAGGATATTCCGGCGCCCGATGTTTATACCAACTCGCAGGTCATGGCCTGGATGCTCGACGAATACAGCCGCATCCGCGAGTTCGACTCGCCCAGCTTCATCACCGGCAAACCGGTCGTGCTGGGCGGCTCGCTGGGCAGGGAGTCGTCGACGGCGCTCGGTGTGACGATCGTGCTGCAAGAGGCGGTCAAAAAAGCCGGCATGACCGTCGCAGGCTCGCGCGTCATTATCCAAGGCTTCGGCAACGCCGGCGGGTACCTGGCCAAGTTCCTGCACGACGCCGGGGCGGTGATCGTCGGAATCGCCGACGCACGCGGAGCTTTGTATAACCCGGACGGGCTCGATA
Source organism: Paenibacillus macerans (assembly GCF_023715465.1). GTDB lineage: Bacteria > Bacillota > Bacilli > Paenibacillales > Paenibacillaceae > Fontibacillus > Fontibacillus macerans_A. The sequence continues at coordinate 2,171 of NZ_JAMBOE010000027.1, read as the reverse complement.
TCCTCGAACTGCTGGACCGGCGCGACTCGTTCGGAACCGTGTCCCACCTGTTTCCGGGCCGAATCACGAACCGGGAGCTGTTGGTGCAGGATTGCGATATCCTGATCCCGGCGGCGATCGAAAATCAAATCACGGAAGAGAACGCTCCCGACATCAAAGCGAAGCTGCTGGTGGAGGCGGCCAACGGTCCGACGACGTATGCGGCGACGGAAATCCTGACAAAGCGCGGCGTCCTGCTCGTGCCGGACGTGCTGGCCAGCGCCGGCGGCGTGGTCGTGTCCTATTTTGAATGGGTGCAGAATAATCAAGGTTACTATTGGACGCTGGAGGAAATCAACAAAAAGCTGGCCGACCTCCTGACCGCCGCGTTCGAGACGGTGTACCGGGCCTCGCGGCTGCGGGGCGTCAATATGCGGCTGGCCGCTTATATCGTTGGCCTGAAAAGAATGACCGAGGCCGTAAAATGGCGGGGATGGCTCTAACTATGGCAACTACGCTGATTATTATCCGGCTGGAGCTGGACCATGAGCACGCCAGCTTCGGCGATGTCGCCGCAACGGTCAGCCACGCCGGCGGGGACATTACGTCGATCGACGTCATCTCTTCGGCCAAAGGCTCGTCGATCCGCGACATCACCGTGGACACGGGCGACCGTGATGAGGCCGCCATCGTAGGCGCATTGCGCCAGTTGCCCGGCGTCCGGCTGATCAATGTGTCCGACCGCACGTTCCTGATGCACCTTGGCGGCAAAATCTCCATCAAGCCGACGCTGCCGATCCGCAACCGCGACGATTTGTCGCAGGTGTACACTCCCGGCGTCGCTAAAGTGTGCAAGGCGATCCACGAAAGCCCGGCCAAGGCGTTTTCGCTGACGATCAAACGCAATACCGTCGCCGTGATTACGGACGGCACCGCCGTGCTTGGCCTTGGCGGCATCGGTCCGTACGCCGCCGCGCCGGTTATGGAGGGCAAAGCGATGCTGTTCAAGCAGTTGGCCGGGGTGGACGCTTTCCCGCTATGCCTCGATACAAGCGATACAGAGGAAATCATCCGCACCATTAGAGCGGTCGCTCCGATCTTCGGCGGGATTAACCTCGAGGATATCAGTTCCCCGCGCTGCTTTGAAATCGAGCGGCGGCTGGCAGAGGAGCTGGATATCCCGGTGTTTCACGATGACCAACACGGCACTGCGGTCGTCGTCACCGCCGGCCTGATCAACGCGCTGAAGGTGGTCGGCAAGCGGATGTCCGAGGTGCGGGTCGTTGTGAGCGGCGTCGGCGCGGCCGGCGTGTCCATCTGCAAAATGCTGCTCGCCGCGGGCGTCACCCGGCTTGTTCCAGTGGATAAAGCCGGGGCCATCGTGTTCGGCGGCAAATACGAGCACCCGATGTGGCAGTGGCTGGCGGAGCAGCCGCAGGTGGAAGCACGCACCGGCTCACTGAAAGACGTCCTGCCCGGGGCCGACGTGTTCATCGGCGTCTCGTCCGGCGGCCTGCTCGCCGGTGCCGATATCCGGGCGATGAACGAACGGCCGATCGTGTTCGCGCTGGCCAATCCGGAGCCGGAGATCAGGCCGGAGGAAGCGCTGAAGCATGCGGCCGTGGTCGCCACAGGGCGGAGTGATTATCCGAACCAGATCAACAACGTGCTCGTCTTCCCCGGCTTGTTCCGCGGCGCGCTGGACTGCCGGGCCAGACGGATCAACGAGACGATGAAGCTGGCCGCGGCGGAGGCGATCGCCTCGTCCGTGACGGACGAGGAGCGGAATGAGCAGTACATCATTCCGAGCATTTTCAACGACCAGGTGGTCCCCCTGGTCCGCAAGGCGATCGTGATCGCGGCGATATCGACCGGAGTGGCCCGGCGCATTCCGCCGGATTTCCGGTAAGCGGGAGCCGGTTGGTGCAAAAGTGGCCGTCATAATGTCGGCAATGGGCATTGTCGACACTATGACGGCCACAACTTTATTTATCTGAGAAAGCCAGATACATTCCAGATTTCCTGGGGAAATGATCATGTTTTCAAGCCGATAATGCGCCCGCCGGAAATCTAAACATTCCTGTATAGGCTAAGAAATGGCCTTTGAAAAAAACAGGAGCGCCTCGTATGATAGGGGTGTGACGGGTCAAAAGCCCTAAAAAACCTATCAGGAGGCGCCTACTATGAAGTTT
>NZ_JAMBOE010000026.1 GCF_023715465.1 Paenibacillus macerans | reverse complement strand
AAATGTTTAACAACTTCCTGAGAACCAATAAAATCGCCATGTGGCTGCTGACCGTCATCCGGGTTTACCTCGGGTACCAATGGATTGAAGCAGGGTATCATAAAATTACCGGCGGCTTCGACGCCGCGGGCTTCCTCACCGGCGCAATCGCGAACAGCACGGGCGATCATCCCGCTGTTCAAGGCTGGTGGGCCACCTTCCTGGAACATTTCGCCTTACCTAACGTAGGCATCTTCAACGTCCTTGTTCCTTACGGCGAGTTCCTGGTCGGCCTGGGGCTGATTCTTGGCACCTTCACCACCTTTGCCGCCCTGATGGGCCTGTTGATGAACGCGGCGTTCCTCTTCAGCGGAACGGTAAGCACAAACGCGCAAATGCTGCTGCTTGAAGTGCTGGTGATCGTCGCCGCCGCCAACGCCGGCAAAATCGGCCTCGACTACTACGTGCTCCCTTACCTGCGCAAACTGTTCCGCAAGCCCGGAGCAGCCGGAACGGAGCTGCCGAATCCGGAACAACCACGCAACATCAAACGCACGGCTTAACCATAATTGTGCAGGATATGAACGCGAACCCCGAGGGCAATAACCCCCGGGGCTCGCGTTTTTTTGGCGTCAAGCAGTGTAATTTCCCAATCGCCACTTTTATTTTGCAGGAATGAATAATGAGCAAGGCCTCTTTCAACGGTATCATCATTTTTCTTTCTTAAAAATGCAATGGCAACATTAATCCGTCCAATATCTTTGATTTTTTCAATCCAAATTAATATTGCGAATCTTGAAGGTAGAACCCGGTTAGAAGTTTATATAATGATCGATGAATATCATGTGAAAATCATCTTTTATATTCATAACATTGAGGAATTAGATAATTATTTTAACGATTGATTTAAATTAAATGCCGTTCTTTCTTTGGCTCTGAGGTGGCTGTCTATAGCGTTCGTGTCTTGGTATTCCTGCATGCTGCTTTGCACGATTATTCCTTTTGTTCAGGGGGGAGAGGGTGGGGGCAAATCACGGTCCTTTCATTTTTCCGGTGTCTTGCCCCATTCCTACCGTCAGGTCTGCTTCACTTCTCCTAAACCCCCTTCTCAGTAAACCTGAATAACGATCCCGAGCATGTCTGCTTCTCCCAAACCTATTTTCTTCTCCTGAATTTATCTTCCTCTCTGCTTTCGGATCAAACGGGATAATCGTGCAAAGCGTCCGGACAGCGGATGTTGATCTGCCGATATTTCTTGCCACGATCGGTTGCCGGCTTTACGGTCAAGCGCTGATTATTAGGTTGAGCCCTTTCCTTTTTTATCGTTATATAAGACATCCCCCCAGAATAGGCCTTCTTGATAAGCTATTGAATTTCCTTGATTTTTGTCAGATCCCCGCTGCATAAAGCTTCAAGATGATCAAAAATTTTACGAACAGGCCAATCCCACCATTTAATGGTAAGGAGATGATCGATGAGTTCGTCTTCAAATCTTTGCTTAATTATTTTGCAGGGATTCCCGCCGGCAATGTGATAAGGGGGGACATCTTTGGCAACGACAGAATTGGCGGCAATGATTGCTCCATCCCCAATATGCACACCGGGCATTATGGTGACATTTTGCCCGATCCACACATCGTTTCCAATCTCCAATAAACTCATAGTGATGTGTGACATGCTCTTCAAACTTCTCAGCACCGTTTATGTCGTCATAATAGGTGTAGTCACCGACAATAATATTTGGGCGTGTTACAACGTTTTTAATATAGCATATACTTTTGATTGCCTCATTTGGGTAGATTGCATTAGGATCAGGCCCATATTGCATATAAAAATCCCTCCTTCGATGATTCCTAATATTTTATTAAATCTCGATTCCGTATTAAAGCGAATGAAAAATCACAACATCTCACAATTTTCCAAAAAGAAGGATATTGTGACTTAAATTACATTTATAACCGGGCTTATTCGATAAAATTAGGGAAAAACTTGAGTATTGGGGGAATAAGTGATGACTCAACAAAAGGCAGGTAAACAGCCGAAGGTTTCAAATCGGGTATATTTACTTTTAATTGTTCTCTTAAGTCTGGCTGTCATTGCCCTTGCCGTAATTTTTCTCAAAGATTCGTCAGCCTCTGCCGAACTTAGCGATTTGCCCAACTATACGGAAATTAAGGGTAAATTTGTCGAAGAAGGGCTGAAATACGAAAAGCAGCCGCATCTTGGCAGTCCCGACGCCAAGGTGAAGGTCATGGAATTTGCCGATTTCAAATGCCCTGCCTGTAAAACATGGGAAGAAGAGAATATGGAGCAATTCCAAAAAGATTTTATCGATACGGGGAAAGTCGAGCTGTTCTTTACCAATTTTCCTTTCATAGATCGGGATTCGATCATGGCCGCCAGCGCGGGAGAAGCGATTTTTGCGCAAAGCAACGAGAAGTTTTGGGAGTTTAAGCGCGAACTTTACGCGAATCAAGGGAAGGAATCGGAAATTTGGGCCACCTCCGAGTTTTTGCTCGATTTCGTCAAAAACCATATTGACGGCATCGATTACGAGCGTTTTGCCAAGGATTTGAAAGACCGGACTTATATGCTTCCGGTGAAGGAAGATTTTAAGACAGCGGGCTACTATGGCGTCAACGGAACCCCGCAGTTTATGGTGAACGGCGAACTGCTGGACAGTTCTTCTTATGAAGATTTGGTGGCAGCCATCGAGGCGCAGTTGGCTTCGGAAAATGGACAATAAGCGTCGAATGAAGGTTTTGGGGCCCGCAAGGCCCCTTTTTTGATTTTCTCATTTCCCCACGGCTCGCTTCACGATTTTCACCAGCTCATTGCTGTAGGTCTCCAAGTCCGTTTCTGTGTTATGGGTTGAAGTAAGCATGTATTCGCTGATCGCCCCTTGAATCATCTTGCACATGACGCCCGTATGGAAATCTCCGAATACGCTTTGGCGCTGGCCCTCCTGCAGGATTGTCTTCAGCTCGCGGGCAAGCGGCTCTTCCTCTTCATCCTCGTCGTCTAATTTATAGTAAGGAATATTGTCCGGGGTTCGAGCATTAAAGACGATTTCGATCAGAGCGGTATTATGGGCGGGATGGGTTCCCTGATAGGCCAAGCTGGCGTTAATAAAAGCTTCCAGCTTTTCTTCCGGCGTGCTTGCCGGGCGCACCCTGTCCAGGACATAGGCGGTCGATAATTCTACCAGCTTCATCAACAGATGATTCATCAAATCGTTTTTATCCGCGAAATGGTAGGAAATAAGCGCTGTGCTGATACCCGCGCGTTTGGCGATTTGGGCCAGGCTCGCGTGAACATAGCCAATTTCGTCCAACGTGCGGATTGAAGCCTCAATGATCTGTTCGCGTCTTGCTTCCGCAATGAAAGATTGTTTTGTTTCCGGTTTGTGATTATCGTTCATACGATTACTCCAACTATTCTTCGTTTTTAGGGTCTTTTTTGCTTAAGGCCCCGAGCAATGCCAAGGCCAGGAAGATCCCGGGAATGGCGAGCGACTTCGGGTCGCTGATGATCTTTTCAAAAAGGGGCAGCGGTTGTCCATGGAAGACGCCGATAACCGCCCGGATGATCAGAATGATCAAGTTTGACGCCAGCATGACGGGAACCAGCATTAAACCGGTTTGAAATACGGGCCATCCGGAATGTTTTCCCATGATAAACAAAAGGGTTGCTGCCAAGCAGAAAACGCCGATAAGCAGCGTGAAAGCAAGCCTGATCCAGCCAAACCAAGGAACTCCGCTGCCGGCCATCCAGTCCTGGTAACTATACCAAGTATACCAAAATGCCCCTGCGCCTAGAAGGGCACTTAGAAAAGCCAGCGCTCTGCCCAGCCAATCCGGCGATTCTTGAGCCAAATTCTCCCTGCTGTCCTGCTGCATGAAGACTCCTCCTTCAGGAAACTGATTGTACGATCAATTATTTATTTGATTGATCAATCAAATGTTAGCATGCGGAATTTTTGCCGTCAATCCGGGCCAGTATATAAATATTAAATCTGAAATGAACAAGGGGATGTGTGAAGGTCAAAAAAGGTCAAAGGGAGAGGTTGTTCTGTGCCGACCTCAAAAATTGGACTAAAATGCCTCGTAATGGGGCTGTTTGGCCGGAGATCGCTTTTGTCATTCTCTGACCGCAAGCATATAATGAGGGTGTAAGGTCAAATAAGGTCAAAGAAAGGGGAATAAATGATGTTTGATCTGATTCCTTTTGGAAGACATAGAGAAGATGCGTTAAGTCAATGGGTGAAGTCTTTTAACGATGCGTTTAACGACGATTTTTTCATGCCGCTGAAAGGCCAGGTCATGTCCTTTAGAACGGATATTCACGAAACGGAGAACGCTTATCTGGTGGAAGCCGAACTTCCGGGATTTCAAAAAGATGAAATCGAAATCGGCTACGCGAGTCCTTACTTGACGATTAAAGCGGTGCGCAAGGAAGACAACAACGTGGAAGATTCCAAGCAGCAAATTGTCCGGAAGGAACGCCGCTATGGCGAATACGTACGCAGATTTTACGTTCAGGACATCAACGAAGAAGGCATTCGCGCGTTCCTGAAGGACGGCGTATTGAAACTGGAAGTACCGAAACGCGGGCAAACAAGATCGAAACGCATCGAAATCGAGGACTGAGTTAAAAGGACTAAGCTAAATAACGTGCGGGCTGGCCAGGCAATTCCTGGCGCAGCCCGTTTTTTTCGGATTCCGCTTGCTCTTCAGTGGATTTTTCCAATAGATTGCTCGGCTTCTAGTATTGGTGGCAGTTTGGTTGGAAAAATCCAATTGAATTGGAAATTAAGTGGAAAATACGGTGGCTTGATTGGATATTTCCAATAGATTGGGCTCGGTAAGGTGCAAAACGGACGATCTAAGGGAAGTCTATTGGATTTTTTCCAATGGGAGTTCCAAATTGCGTGCGATTTCCGCCAATCTATTGGATTTTATCCAATGAACGTGAGTTTCACTAGAGATGTAGTTAAATCTTTACTACACTAGTAGACGGTTCTGGAAATAACGTTAGAATAATGGCAAATGAAGGCTTGAGAAAACGGCAAAATTAGTCTATTGAAGATCACGGGTGACAACATGAAGGAAAAAAAGGGCGCTATTTCAGCGATATCCCCCATGTTGCGTGCAATAGAGGGTTTTTATGGGTCTATTTCCGTAATTTAGCGGCTAAAGGTTGCCTTTCGACCTGTTCATCGAAAAATAAGACCCAAAAGTTCCCCTATGGTGATGAATAGGTTCAAATTCGGAAAATAAGGCCCAAAAGTTCCTCTATTTCATGGGGATGATAATAAGAGCACAAGACTAATAGGAAACAAAGCGATCCATGGCCCCTGTCCGCAGATAAGCCATATTATTTCCGGATCATTCTACTAGTTGGCGTTTTCCGCTATTTTGGGCAGTGTTCCTGTGCCGTTTCTGGAACCGACGAGGCATGCACGGGTTCAACCCGCTCCACGCGCACAGCGCAAATTTTGAATTCCGGCATCCGGCTGATGGGGTGCAGGGCATCGTTGGTCAGCCGGTTGACCGCCAGCTCCCCGCCCCAATGAAACGGGACGAATATGGTCCTGGGGTGAATGTCGGGAGCCAGCTTGGCGGCAAACTCCAACGAGCCCCGGCGGGTCGTCAGCCGCACGTGCTCTCCCTGGCGCAGGCGAAGCTGCTCGGCCAAAGCGGGGTGCAGCTCCGCTACCGGTTCCGGCGCCTTCTTCGCCAGCGCCTCCGTGCGGCGGGTTTGCGCGCCGCTCAGGTAGTGGCCCGCCAGCCGCCCAGTCGTCAGCAGATACGGGTAATCCGGATCTGCGCTCTCTGCAGGCGGCTGGGGAGTGATCCCGTGCAGGCGGGCGGGGCCCCCTGCACGGGGGAAGACGCCGTCCGCGAACAGGCGCGGCGTCCCGGGGTGGCCCTGGCCGCGGAGCACAGCCGTGGTGGGTGCTGCTGCGGGCTCGGGGCCGGCCCCGAGCCCGGCAGCAGGCCCAGCGCTATGGCCGCCCCCGTCCCCAGGAGCGGGGCGGCCCGCCGTCCCTGACGCGCCGCCGGACCCGCGCTCCCCGGACTGGCCTGCTGACTTCGCGGCCTCTTCTTCCCCGCCTGCGGGGCACGGCCAGAACAGCCCTTGCGCTTCCTTCAGCCGCGAATAGCTCATGCCGCTGTAATCGGCATTGCCCCCGGCGGAAGCGCGGCAGAGCTCATCGAACACGTCCGAAACCGACGTGTACCGGAAATACTGCCCCCGGCCCAGCCGCTCGGCCAGGGCGCAGATGAACCGGTAATCCGGCAGACTGTCCCCTGCCGGGGCAAAAGCCTGGGGCCGGTGAAACACCCTGCCCTCCAGATTGGTCAGCGTGCCTTCCGCTTCCAGGAAGGACGTGCCGGGCAGCAGCCAATCCGCGTAAGCCGCGGTCTCCGTTTCGAACAGGTCGACGACGACGAGCAGTTCCAGCTGGGCCAGCGCCTTGGCGACCCTGGCGTTGTTGGGGCTGGAGACGAGCGGATTGGAGCCGAGGATAATCATCGCCTTGATGCTGCCGTCCAAAATTTTGCCGAACAGCTCATAGGCGGAGACGCCTTTGCCCGGCAGGTCGGCCGGCTCGATCCCCCAGACGCGGGCCACATGAGCCCGGGCCTCCGCATCTTCGAGCGACCGGTAGCCGGGGAGCTGGTCGGCCTTAAGGCCGTGCTCGCGGCCGCCTTGCCCGTTGGCCTGCCCGGTCACGGAGCCGAACCCGCTGCCAGGTTTGCCGATGTGCCCCGCAAGCAGGCACAGGTTAATGTACTGCAGCGTATGCTCGACCCCGTTGACCTGCTGCTCCAGCCCGCGGGCCGTCAGGACGATCGCGGTTTCCGCGGCGGCAAAGCCCCGGGCAACGGTGCGGATCGTGTCTTCGGCTACCCCGGTCAACGCGGCCACCCGGTCCGGCGGAAAAAGCCGCACGGCTTCGCGCACCTCCTGCAATCCTTCCGTGTGGGCCGACACAAATTCCGCATCGTACAGATTTTCTTCAAGCAGGACGTACAGCATGCCGCTGATGAGCAGCGAGTCGTGGCCCGGCTGCAGCGTGATGTGGAGGTCGGCGATTTTAGAGGTTAGCGTTTGGCGCGGATCGATCGTCACGAGCACGGCGCCCTGCTTTTTGGCCGCAAGCAAATACGGCATCATGGTCGGCTGGCACTCCGCGATGTTGGTGCCGGCCAGGATGATGTATTTGGCCTTGGGGATATCGTCCAGCGGAAAACTCAGCCCCCGGTCGATGCCGAAGGCCTTTTGCTGCGCGGCGGCGGCTGAGGACATGCAGTAGCGGCCGTTATAATCCACGTACCGCGAGCGGAGCGCCACGCGGGTGAATTTGCCGAGCAAATAGCAAACCTCATTCGTCAGCGACCCGCCTCCGAAGACGGCTATGCTGTCCGGGCCGTGCTGCTCCTGCAGGCGGAGAATCCGGGCGGCGATATCGTCAAGCGCTTCCGTCCAGGTTGCAGAACACCAAGTCGCGGACGGTCCAGCACCAAGCGCTGTTCCCCGCAGCCCGGCACCAGCAAACCCTTCAACCGCGTCAAATCCGCCCCCTAGCCCGGGCCTGCCGGTAATCCCGCGTTTATCTTGTCAGCGAAGCGGCGCGAGAATCCGCTCGGAATGCGCCGCATGAGTCATGGAATAAAGCCCCTTTTGGCACAACTTTCCAGTAGCTACTGGGAAATCGGGGCTGGGTTTCGCTTCATACCCAAGCGCGTTTGCCGCACTGGGCGATACGATCGCGGACTTTTCCACACTAATCGCTTCCGCACTAATTGCTTCAGCACTGATCGCCGCCGCACTTCGCACCCTCGAACTGGGGGCTGTAGTCGCAGCGCCGAGCGTTCCCGCCCCGGCTCCCGGCCCCGTTGCCGCAGCACCCGGCCCTGCCGCAGCTCCCGGGCCCGCCGCAACCCCCGGCCCTGCCGCTTCCCCCAGTGGATGCAGCTCGATGCCGCACTGCATGCTGCAGAAACAGCAGTGCGTACGAAGGCGCCCGTCAGGATTGGCGGCTGTAGGTATAAGCGTCATATGCACCACTCCTTTCGAGGAAGGTGCGTTTCCACTTGCCTTGGATCAGCAGCACTGTAATGATGCAGATGACGGCGATGCCGCTCAGGATCAGGAAGCCGGGCGTATACGATCCCGTGAACTCTTTTAAAATCCCGAGGATATTCGGCAGAAAATACCCGCCCAGCCCTCCGGCCGCGCCAACGATGCCGGTAATGACGCCGATTTCCTGCTGGAACCGCTGGGGAACGAGTTGGAATACCGAGCCATTGCCCATGCCGAGGCACATCATGCCAATAAACAGCAGCACGGTGACGAGGGACAGCGGCGGCAGCGAGGAGATCAGCGCCATCATGACGGCGACGCCGCCGTACAGTACAAGCAGCATGCGAATGCCGCCCACCCGGTCGGCCAGCCAGCCGCCAACGGGCCGGAAAAAGCTGCCGGCGATCACGCAAAGCGTGGTAAAGTCGGCGGCTCTGACGGCGCTTAACCCATATTCGGTATTGAAAAAAATCGTCAAATAGTTGGACATGCCCACAAAACCGCCGAAGGTGACCATATAGAGCATACAGAACAACCAGGTGTCCCGCTGGCGGAGCACCGCCGCGTAATCCTTCAGCCGCTTCGGTTCAGGCTGGCTTGGGCTGTCTTTGGCGAGCAGCGAAAATACGATAAGCACAATGAAGATCGGGATCAGCGCCAGCCCGAAAACGACCTCCCAACTGCCGTAATGCTGGGCGATCCGGTTGGCAAACAAAGTGGAGAGCACCGTGCCGCTGTTCCCCGCTCCGGCGATCCCCATCGCCAGGCCCTGATATTGCGGCGGATACCAGCGGCTGGCAAGCGGCAGCGCGGCGGAAAAAGAAGCGCCGGCCACACCGAGCAGCAGGGCGACAATGTAAAGTTCGCCGAGCGAGCTCACGAACTGCCAGCCATAAATGAGCGGGATCATGGTGACGATCATGCCGATCTGGCCAGTCCGTTTCGGACCGATGCGATCGGCCAGCACGCCGAGCACCAGCCGCAGCACGGAGCCGCCGAGCACCGGCAGGGCGACCAAATTGGCCTTTTGCGAGGCGCTCATCGGGTAATCCTGCATCATAATGACCGCCAGCGGTCCGATCAGCACCCAAATCATGAAACTGACGTCAAAATAAAGAAATGCGCTGAATAGCGAGGGCTTATGCCCGCTTTTCCAAAACCCGGCCCGATCCATTCCATCGCTCTCCTCTCCAATTTCCACCCTTAAGGGTGTTTTCTTTTTTAACTTCAGCACGCAAAAGAAACAGAAGAAGCCGCAGGAACAATCGATAGCGATTGCCCGTGCGGCTCCGTTGCCACCGGCCGGCACAGCGTTGTGCGGGGACCAGAATATAAGCGTCACGACATTGTGAACGTAGTTAAATTATATGAGGCAGAAAAAACAGATGTCAATATAAATTACAAAAAAATACTTTTATAGATGACTTTAAGCGAAAAAGATGGGATTATCGAGAATGGAGTTAGAAATTGCAGTATATTTATGTTAGATATAGTAACACGAACCTGCGACATTAACGACTATACTAGATTTACAGAATAACAATTAGGCATTCACCCATTCTCATCCGCTCGAATAAGCTGATTTTGTTGAATCCTTAGGAACCGGAGGTAGCAAATATGGGTTATTTTGTGCGCGTGGAGCCTTATGTGAAAATTTTTGTGGAGGACATCCATCCGGCGGGGAAACAGACGATTTTGTTCATCCATGGCTGGCCTTTAAGCCACAGGGCGTTTGAATATCAATTTAACGTGCTGCCGGCCAAAGGGTATCGCTGCATCGGCATCGATCTGCGCGGCTTCGGCGAGTCCGACAAGCCTTGGGACGGCTACCATCTCGACCGGATGGCCGACGATGTGCGCGCCGTGGTCGATGCGCTAGGCCTCCGCGATTTCATCCTCGCCGGCCACTCTTACGGGGGAGCGACCGCCATCCGGTATATGGCCCGCCATCAAGGGCATGGCGTAGCGAAGCTGGCGTTGTTTGCCGCGGCCGCCCCGAGCGTTACCCGCCGCCCCGGCTTTCCGTACGGGCAGCCGAAGGAAGCGGTAAGTGAGCTCATTGAGCAGACGTATCAAGACCGTCCCAACATGCTTTTCAACCTGGAGAATACGTTTTTCTTTCAGCATGTGTCGAAGCCTTTCGGCGAATGGGTCCGGCAAATCGAATACGCAGCCTCCGGCAACGCGACGGCCAAGGTAGCCGCTTCCTTCCGCGACGAAAGCTTGTTCTCCGATCTCGGCAAGATCGAAGTGCCGACGTTAATTCTGCACGGCATCCATGACAAGGTATGTTACCCCGAGCTCGCGGCGGCCCAGCATGAAGGGATTAAGCATTCCAGGCTCGTGTGGTTCCAATACAGCGGGCATGGGTTGTTTTATGAGGAACGGGATAAGTTCAACCGGGAGCTTGTAAAATTTATCGAAGATCCGAATACACATATTTACGCTGAGCCCAATAACTGAACAGAAAAAGCGAGCCTTCGGTCAGCAGCTTGGCCGCGATCAGAGGGATGCGGGCCAGGTCATGGTATACATGCATCAGCCCCATATTCAGCAATAATACGATCAGAACCAGCGAAAAATACCGCGGCAAAGAGGCGTACAGCTTGGCCGAGCGGCCGTGGGCGAACACGAACCGGCGGTTCATCGCGAAGTTGGCGGCGGAGCTGCAAATTCTCGCTCCCGCGACCGACAGCGCCAGGTTTTTGCTGAACGCCTGAAGCAGGAACAGCAGCGCGAAGTCGAGGCCCGCCGACAGGATGGACGAGGCGCTGAACAGCAGAATCGGCAGGTAGATTCGTGCGGAGTCGGCCAACGGACGGAAATGGGAAGACTTGTTGTCGTCCAGGTAAACCGTATCGATAAACACTTCTTCCAGGGCGTAGCCTGTTTGTTTGGCCCCGAGCAAGAGGTTCATTTCATATTCAAAACGTTCCCCTGGAACCGAGCACAGCCACTCCAGCATGTCCGCTGAATAGCCGCGAAGCCCGGTTTGGGTGTCGTAAATTCTCGTCCCGGTCGTAAAGGCGAACACAAACCGTGTTATCGCGTTGCCAAGCCGGCTGCGCAGCGGCACCTTGCCGGTGAAGCGGCGGCTTCCGAGCACAAGGCTGCAGCCCTGCTCCCGCACGGCGGCGGCGACCCGGACGATATCGGCGGGCAGATGCTGGCCGTCGCTGTCGGCGCAAACCACGGGGCCGCGCTCCCCGGTGTCGAGCAAATAACGGAAGCCGGTTTTCAGGGCCCGGCCTTTGCCGCGATTGGCCTCGTGCCGCAGCACCTTGCACCCCTCCGCCCGGGCCGTGTCAAAAATCGGGCGGTACGCCTCGCCGCTGCCGTCATCGACGATGACGATCCGGGTGTCCGGCATTTTTTTTAGCTGTCCGATCAAGTTCAGCAGACGCTCGTCCGGCTCATAGGCGGGGATCAGAATCGTCGTCATGTCAGTTCACCTCTTTCACGTAGAGGATGTCGCTGACACCGCGCTCCCGCCCTTTACCTTGGGGATTGTTAACTACCCGGCCCAAAAAATACATCGTGGACGAGCCGCCTCCGTCCAGATTGTAAGCTTCAGTGCACCCTAAATCCTTAAACACCTGAGCAAATTCCGTTAACGTCATGCCGCGGCTGTAGCCTTCCTTGCGCCCGTCAACGACGACAAACACGTAATGGTTCGGCGCGATCAGGCCGATGCCGGTGCGGGGATTGGCGCCTTGGATCGAGCGGTTGCCGAAATTGGTGTCGATCTTTACATTGTCCAAGTCGGTGTCCACTTCGCCATCTTGGATCAACGCCGGCCCGAACGATAATGTTTGGACCGTCCCCTGCTCCAGCAATGCTGACGAGGAAACCTTTGTTTCATCGTAAGCTTTCATCGTCCCGTCATTAAATAACGCCAACCCCGTTCTTGCCGGTTCATCCCGGTACAACGTTCCGTTACGAATTATCACCCCGTCGCCCCTGAAGCCGTAATAGTCGCCGTTCACGGCAAAAATCGCGCCGTTATCGGAGGCGATCTCCGAGGTGTTCTCCGTAATATTGCGTCCAAAGCTGTTATCGGCGAAGGCGGACAGCAGGCTGCCCGAGTTCTTCAACTGCACATCGGCCGCGTAATACGTAATTTGGTCCGCCCCGGAGCCGGTTTGCACCTGATCGATATGGATTTGGATATCGTCGCTCGTATAATTCCAATCATCCGATTTGGCGCCGGCCTCCGAAGGTGTGGCGGTTTCCTGCGGACTCGAGCCGTACTGTGACGTGCCTTCCTCAGCCACAACCTTCTCCACATGTTTAATTAAGTAACGGTCCGCCAGCCCGTAAAGCGTTCCTCCAACGAGCAGCAGCGGAACGAGTACCGCGATGACCAGCTTTTTTGTCGATTTCATCTTATTCACACTCCGCTTGAAGATTAGGTACCCGCACCGAAAACTCGGTTTCGCTCGGGCAACTACATGATAAGCGGGCAAACTGAAACGCAACTGAACGCAGGTTGAAGGTTTGGTGAAAAGCGGAGAAGGGCGGTGTAACGGTTATAGGAAGCCGAGGAAATAAACGGAGGGCGGCCGGCGGATGATTTAAGAAAAAAAGAAGCCGGCTTGACGGCCGGCTTATCAACGGAGAGGTGTTGCCGGCCGCGAAGGCCGATGTGCTGAAATTGGCTTCAGGCCTGCTGCGTCCGTTTTTTCTTGAACAGGCGGCGCAGCCCATGAATGGCTAACAGCAAAAGGGGGAGCAGCAGCCCAACGGTTAGAATGTACGGCGGCCAGATGCGGGCGTCCCAGGTTTGCCTGAAAGGGACGTTGGGGTAAACGACGAACGCCAAGACGATGAAGAGCATCCCCAGCGGCCAAACGAGCGGCCGGTAGTCCTTCAAGTTGAAAATTTGGGCAAGGGATACCGTAATGGAACTCAAGTACAGCGTAATCCGGAAATACAGCGAAAAAAACCACATGATCGCCACGATGGTTTCGACCCGTTGCAAAAAATGGCCGATGTCGATTTTTTGAGCCAGCACATAGCTTGGAAACAAGCTTTTTGACGTAACAGCCGCCCCGAGGACAAGGATGGATAGAGTGATGACGACCACCAGCATCAAACTGCCGATCAAGCTGCCGAGAACGATGCCTTTGCCGAACAGGGCGGGCCGGTTTACGGAAGCCGGAAGGATCAAGAGCAGTGCAATATGCGGCAAAAAAGCGACGGTGATAAAAGTAAACCCAGCCTGCCAGATCGGGGGAAAGCCGTTTTCCAGGACGGGCTGCAAATGAACCGGATCTATATTAAAAGAGACCAACAGGACCAACAGAAGGTATAGAAGGATAAACCAGGGAAACAGCAGCTCCGCAGAACGGGCGATCACTTCGATTCCCAGGCGGACACCTATGAGAACGACGGCCCCGAACAGGATGATAATGGATTCTATCGGAGTTTCCGACATCAATTGCGTCGTCATAAATTCACCCAAGTCGTTTAGTACCGCGGCAGGGGCGCTAAAAAAAGTGATTATCAGCAGCAGGGAGGCGACTTTTCCGGCCCATTTTCCCAACAAGGTTTCCATTATTTCCACCAAATTTTTTTGCGGATACAGGCTGACGAGCTTGACCATGAGCCAGATGATGGGAAGCCCTGCCGCAATTCCGATCAGGCCGGCGATCCAGGCGTCCTGTTTGGCTGACTCGGCCATACCGGAAGGGGTGATTAAAATGGCACTGCCTACTGTGAAGAAAATCGTGATGATCGTCAACTGGCGTACGGAAATATGAACTTCGTTCAACAGATATTCACCTCGGATCGTTTCTTAAACGGGCGATGCGTCTTTGCTTATGGAATTAAGCCGATCGCGGACAAAAAATCGCTGAACGGTTCGAATACCACCGTCAGCAGGAGCAGCGGGCTTGGAAAATGGCGAATTAGCAGCACCGGAATGGAGATTCCTACGGCGATTGCGAGCAGAATGCAAAAGGCCCACAGGTCTTTTTTTTGCTGTTGTTTCCAAAGTGCCGGCAGCTCGAACCAGACGATGATGCCGGCTGTGATAAGGACGCCTGCGCTCCATAACATGGCATGTCTACTCCTTTATTTGTTTTATGACCGGGTCCGTTGTCATTCCGATGCGGCGAATCATAAAATCCGCTTTAATGTTTACCGGCAGTTCGGGAAAATATTTCTCATTCCAAACGGGCTCCAGTGATTTCCAATACTTAGGGTTGTTGCGGTGAATGGCTTCGCCAAATCCGAAAATGTCGGTTTTGAACTCCTTTTGCGCCTTTTCTATTGCCGCTTCCATAAATTCGATCAGCTTTTCCTCCGTCTTCTTTTCCAGATCGCCTATCGTGTCCGGGTCGATTATATTGAGTTTTTTACAGCCTGACGCGCCGACATTGCCTTCCGCTGTTAGTTGAATATCGATCTGCGGCTTCCCGTCGATCACCTTGCCCTTAACTTTTGATTTGCTGCGGAGGAATTCAATGACCACCTTGCCGTTATCCGGGCAGCGGACGAACATGACCGTGCTTTTCACGCCGCCATGGATATCATGATATCCTCTGCTTTCCTGTTCGTTCAGCCAGCCGATAAGCTTGTCCTTATTGAACGCGGCCAAACCGGAAAATTTCAGTTGGGTTGGCGTGTATATACTGGAGATATTCTCTTTGCTCTCGCCGATTTTCGGGTCTCCGGTGATTTCCAGTGCGGTTAACACTGGACTCTGCCCTGAACTGGCCAGGTTGCCGATCAACTCGTCAAGTGTGATCGCAAGGCTGGGAGACCAGTTCTGCTCCGAGGTTTCCAGAGAAGAGAACAGCTTGTTGGCCGGAACGGGTTCAAGCGGTGTCATGATTTTGAGCGTTTCCAGAGCGCTCGCCTCTTTGGCAACGGCCAAATAGAAATCGGGACGGAATCCAGGATCCCGGAACAAAAAATCGAGCATTTCCCCGATGCCCTGCCGGGCCAGCGATTCGCCGATCAGAAATATGCGAAGATGGGAGAAATAAATCTTTCTCGGACTGATTTGCGTCAGCCTTCGCGCCGCTTCGAAAACGGTATCCCCCTCTATGGTGTACAGTGTGGCGGGAGCGCCGCCGTTCGCTCCCTTTTGCGCGGTGACCTGTCCGGGATCCACCACCTGCACGGTAAGACGGTAGCGGTCCCCTACCTTATCCACGCCTGCCGCGGCGGCGATCGCAAGTTCGTTGAGCTCCTTGCGATTCCAGCAGCCGGTAATCAGCAGGGCGATGGACAGCAGCATGATCAGAGCGGCCATGTTTTTTCTCACGAATAAGTCTCCTTTGTGTACGACGATCTGTTCACCTTCACGGAAGTGACGTTATTCCCGCGACTTCTTGGGCGGAGTGCTGTTTCGGCGCGTAACGTTCTTCTGGTTGATAAGCCGGACCCGGGTGCTCAGCATCCAATGCGGAAGCCGGATAAGCGCATCCTTGTTGTCCGCCGGGATGAGCGGAGCGTACGGCGCCATGTACGGAATGCCGAAGGAACGAAGGCTGCATAGGTGCAAAACAAGAGTGATGACGCCGACGATGATGCCAAACAAGCCGAAGGAAGCGGCCAGCACCATGTAAGGGAACCGCAGCAGGCGAAAAGCGATCGACATGTTGTAGGCCGGCAGAATGAAGCTGGAGATTGCCGTAAATGACACGACGATAACCATCGCCGCCGACACAATGCCTGCCTGGACGGCGGCTTGCCCAATAACCAGCGTGCCGACAATGGAGATCGCCGCGCCTATATTTTTCGGCATGCGAATGCTGGCTTCACGCAAAATCTCGAACGTCAGCTCCATCAGCAGCGCTTCAATAAAGGCGGGAAAAGGAACTTGTTCCCGCTGCGCCGCCAGGCTGATCAGCAGTTGCGTCGGCAGCAACTCCTGATGAAAGGTCGTGAAGGCGACGTACATGGATGGTGCGAACAAAGAAACGAGGATCCCAATGTAACGAAGCATCCTGACAAAGCTGCTGAAATCCGCGCGCTGGTAATAATCCTCCGGGGCTTGGAGGAAAGAGGAGAACAATGTCGGGATGATCAGCGCAATCGGCGTTCCGTCCACTAAAATGACTACCCTGCCCTCCACCAGCGCGGCCGCGATCACGTCCGGCCGTTCGGAATTGATAATGGTCGGAAACGGGCTGAACGTTTCATCCTGGATCGATTCCTCGATATATCCGCTCTCGAAAATACTGCCCACATCGATCCGATTCAGACGGTCGCGCACCTCTTGTACCAATTTGTCATTGGCTATACCCTTCATGTACATGATGGCTACGTCGGTCCGGGTGATCCGGCCAATTTGCATGGTCTCCAGCCACAAATGCGGGTCCTTGATTTTTCGCCGGATCAACGCCGTGTTGGTGCGCAGCGATTCGACGAAACTCTCGCGGGGGCCGCGAACGACATTTTCCGCAGATGGCTCGCTGACCGCTCTGTCCTTCCAGCCGCGGGTGCTGCAAACAACCCCCTGGTTATGGCCGTCGATCAGGATGATCGTGTCCCCGGACAGCAGCGCCTGATAAAGAGCGGCAAAATCGCTGACATCCCGGATGTCCCCGATCGTCAGCGCGTAGTTTTTCAGGGCCTGCACAGCATCGGAGGGAAGGGCGATTTTTCGGTCGGCGCGTTCAAACAGTTTGATATCCAGCATCACCGATTTCATGATGAAATCGGTGATGATATTCTGATCGGCTAATCCGTCGGTATAGAGAATGGCGATGGACTGATTCCCTTCGTAGCCGACCGGGAGGTTGCGGATGATGATGTCCGTACTGTTGCCGAGCGTATCTCGGATAGCTTGTAAATTTGCTTCCAGTTCTTCGAATAAAACGCCGGGCTCGGGCTCGGTGGAAACGGATGTCCGGCCGGTGGAGTCCGTGTCTTTCTTGAATAAATGAACGGGCTTACGATGGAATTTTCTGCGGTAACGCATCGCTGTTCTCCCTCTCAAGGGTGTTTTTAGCTTCATTATTGCCGAAGCAAGAGCGGTCCAAACGGAAGGTGCGGCACGATTGGGATGAAATAATTCGAATGCCGATTATCGGACGAACCGGTCGATTTCTCTCCTTTGCATATCGCCGAATGGATAGAATTGTATTAGAATAGAGCTATCCGACACCTCCGGCAGAAAGTTCCTGGGGTGTTTTTTCACTATTTTAGCGGGATTACATGGAGGGGATATTCATGGAACAAAGCCGGAAATTCGCCTGGACCTGGCGTGTAAAGGAAGAGCATTTGGACGCTTATGTGGAAATGCATTTGAATCCGTGGCCGGAGGTCCTGGAGGAGCACAGCAAGGCGGGCATTCGCGACTATTCGATTTTTCAGCAGGGGAACCAGTTTTTCTATTGTTTTGAGTGCGACGATGTGGACGCGGCGTTCGACTATATTGCCCAAAGCGAGGCGTGTCAGCGCTGGAACGCGCTTACGTCGGGCATGGTCGAAGGCTCGTTCGATTTCAATGAACCGAACCCGATCGTTCCGATGCGGGAGGTTTTTTATCTGAAGTAGGAAGGAAAGGCCGCATTGCACGGCTCGTTGGAAATATTCAATCAAGTTGGAAATAAAGCAGCGATGCTGAGGCTAGATTGGATATTTCCAATTGAAGGCCTAATTATAAGGCGGTTCCGGCCAATCTATTGGATTTTTCCAATGTGGGTCTGGAGCAGGGGGAGGTGCCGTGGGATCAACTGCAAAAGTACATTTGATTTCGCGCAAATTTCCGTTTTTGAGCGAATGAAATGCAAAAATCCATCTGTTTTGAGGCCATTCGATAAAAAGGTATCCTTTGACCTGTTATGAACTGCAGATTTGCATTTGGCGAGTCGTTTTCGGGAGTTTTAGACAAAAATCGCCTGCACTTTTGCATTTCGTCACAGGAGTTCATTCCCCCTGGAACCTCATAAAAACCTCATGGAACAAAGCTACTCCTTTCTCGATATCCTCGGACGCCAAATGTCCATAACCAAACAGCAGCTTGTCCGCATGATTTCCTTTATGGATACAGTGGTATTCCACCGGCGTGACACGAATTCCGTGGCTAATGCAGTTCTTCACGAAGGTCTCGTCAAACTTCATCCCCGGGAACTGAACAGCCAGATGCAGTCCGGAAGCATCGCCCCAAACACGCCAATCATCGCCGAGATAAGCCTTCAGTGCCGTAAGTAGGGCCTGGCGGCGCTCTCCGTAATATTTTCTCACCGTACGAATATGCCGGTCAAATTTCCGGCTGTGCAGAAATTCGGCTAAAACCGCCTGTTCAAACGGAGGGTTTTGCACATCCGAATAAGTGCGCAACCGGCGCCAGCGCTGGTGCAGTTTGCCCGGCAGAATGACGTAGCCAATCCGGAGCGCCGGGATGAGGACTTTGCTGAACGTGCCGATGTGGATCACCCGCTCGGGATCCATGGCGTACAGCGGAGCTACCGGGTCGCCGTAATACCGGAATTCACTGTCATAATCATCCTCTACAATGTAGCTATTCTGTTCTCTGGCATACCTGATCAGGGCGGTGCGGCGGTTTGCCGGCAAAACCCCTCCCAGCGGGAATTGATGCGAGGGCGTAACGTACACCGCACAGCTGGGCTGATCCTGCAAATATTCCGTTTGCACCCCCAGCTTGTCGACGGGGATCGGGTTAACGGGATATCCCTTGTTCAAAAAGGTCTGCAGCATTCCCCGGTTACAGGGGTCTTCCATGCAGATCGGCTTCCCTTCCTCGTACAGCAAGTCGGCGACCAAGCTCAGGGCATGTGTGGCCCCGGCGGTAATAAAAATATTCTCCGGGTGCGCGGACAGGCCCTTGCTGCGAAGCAGATGCGCGGCGATTTCCTCGCGCAGCCCCGGCAAACCTTGCGGTCCCGTATATCCCAGGTGAGCATCCGGCATTTCCTGCAGCGTTCGTTTCGATAGCTGCTGCCAAAGATACCGGGGGAACAGCCGCAAATCCGGATGGCCTGTCCGGAAGTCGGCCAGAAGCGGCACCGGAGCAGGCTGTCCATCGCTCGACGATTCCGCCGGTGGAGTTTGTTTTTCGAGAATCAGTCCTTCGGCAACGCGGGTAACCGAACCGGGGCGGTTTAGAATGAAACCTTCGACCGCCAACATATCATAAGCTTCCACTACGGTATTGCGGGATACTATGAGCCCTTGGGCCATCACCCGAGTGGAGGGCAGCGCTTCTCCCGCTTGGATCGTGCCGTTCAAAATCCGCTCGCTCAGCGCTATATAAAGCTGCCTTTTTAAAGGAACCTCACTGTCTCTTTGCAACTCAATTCCCCACATAGTACCTCCAACTGGACTGCCTAATTTTGCGCCGAACCGGTTCTTTACGGAAGACCGGCCTCTTTTTTAAAATATCACTACCTCCGATTGTATCATGATTTCAGGCTTGCACTATCGCTCAATACGTAGGTAAGGATGTGATCCGTTGGAACGTTTAAAGGGAATGGCATGTTTGGCCGGAGCGTTTTCGTTGGCTGGCACTTCAGTAATTGCGGCCCGTTTTTTTGGCGGGCAACTTGGAATCTTCACGATCACCGGGGTTAGCTTATTGTTGGCGCTGTGCATGATGCTTCCGCTCGGTTGGAAAGAACTGGCGGGGACATACCGCCGATTGCAGTTTAGAGATGGAGTATGGTTATTCCTTCAGGCGCTGTTCGGCATTTTTTTGTTTCGCCTGTTTTTGCTGACCGGTCTTGAAAAGACCACTTCCGGTGAGGCGGGAATTCTGACGGGTGCAACGCCCGCGATCACCGTTTTGCTCGCTGCGTTCGTGTTAAGCGAACCGATCAGCCGGCGCGCGCTGCTGGGCATCGTCAGCGCCATTGGCGGCGTTGTCTTGATTCAGTTGTTTTCGGCGGGAAGCCTCGGGACTATGAACTTGGATCATCTTGCCGGCAACGGTCTGGTGCTTTTGGCGGCGATCAGCGAATCCTCGTTCAACATCTTGTCGCGCAGATTTGCGATGAAATCCGCAGGCGCGCAGACAGCAGCCATTCCGCCCATGACTCAAACCACGCTTGTCACCGCCATGGCCATGTTTCTTTGCCTTGTCCCGGCCGCTTTTGAACATCCGCTTTCTTCACTGCGCATGATTGGATGGCAAGAATGGCTGGCTTTAATCTGGTATGGTCCGTTTGTGACGGCGTTGGCTTTCATGTTGTGGTATGCCGGCATCAAAAGATGCCTGGCTTCGACGGCAGCCGCTTTTTCGGGGCTTATGCCGTTTACCGCTTTGCTGCTGTCCGTTCTCATTTTGGGCGAGCATGCCTATTGGCTGCAGTGGGTTGGAGGTTTTTTGGTCATCTTGGGGATTATCCTGATTGCGGGAAAAAACCAGCCTGAATGAATTGCCCAACCGGGTTTAAGTGAATAGGCGATCATAACGGCAGTCCGTCCCGAACCCGGGAGGGACTGTTTGTTTTTGCCATTCATATCGTTAAAAAAATTCACTGCGATGGAATTAATTTGGTGTAAAGTGTATTTATCGGAAAAAATTCAGCTGCAGAATTGGAAGGGTGAGCATCAAGATGTTTCGCATGAAATTGAAATTTTTACTTAAGAGCAAGCAAACGAGGCTGATCCTGCTGCTCACGGTTTTCGTGCCGATCTGCATTACCTCGATCGGGTTGTATTCCTATTCCCAGTATAGGAGCGGGCTGGACACGGAGTTGAACGCCCCGAATGTGGAGCTGTTGCAAATCAACCTGGACGTGACCAACCGGGCGTTTCGGGAAGCGGATAACGAAGCGGTGGATATTTCTTACGATCCAGGCGTGTTGTCGTATATCTTCGGGCAAGCTGACGGCCGCGAACCTTCCGTGCAGGAACTGCGCTCCTATTTGCATAGCCGGCTCAAAGAGCCGGATATTCATTCGATTCACCTCGTCAAATTCCGGGATCGGACGGTGATCTCCACCCGGTTTGAAGGAAATCCGGCTTGGGCGGACGCGTCCGATTCGCACTGGTCCGGTTGGATTCAGGAAATCCGCGACAAACCGCTGCTGATCAAACGAAGGGTCTATGGCAACGGCGGGGAGACGGGAGAAACGAATTCTAAACGTCTCACCGGGCAGACCGAGGTGTTGTCTCTAGTGCGTCCGATTGCGCAAAATGGCGAGGTCGGCGGGGCGGTGATCGTCAATCTGGATTATGACAGCCTGTTTTCCAAAACCTACACCCATTTGTCGGATTATCAATTCGTGTTTAATCTGGATGGCGAACTGATTTACCCCAAGCTGAATCTTCCCTTTTCCCCTGAGGAAATGAGTGGGGTGATTGCGGATCTGGACGTCCGGCCGTTTGATTACGTCAAAGTGCGCGGGCAGGACTACATGGCAAACCAGGCCTTCTCCGACGTGACCGGCTGGCGGCTGGTGTCCTTGGTCCCCCTGGAGGAGCTGCTGAAGAGCGTCACGCTGACACGCAACATGCTGCTGCTGCTCTCCCTGGTTTCTGCCGGGATCGGCTGCGCGGCTATATATTACTACAATTACGCCGCGTTCCGGCCGTTGAAGCGGATCAACGCCTTGCTTCAGGCTGGGCAGGAATCCCCGGGCCGCGGCAGCCTGTATGAGCTGGAGCATGTTCTTGTTCGATGGGTGGGCGATTTCCGCATCAAATCGCTGGTCGCCGAGCAGAGCCTGCCGGAGCTGCGCTCCAAGCTGATCGGGGAAGTATTAAGCCGGGCGATCGGCTCAAGGGAAATGCAGGCCAAGTGGGGGAGCTATTTTCAGGATTGGACGGCTGCTCCGCTTGCCATGCTGATCATATCCATCGACCGTTACCAGCAGTTTGCCGCCGAGTATCGCGAAGAAGACCGGATGCTGCTGAAATACGCGATGGACAACATTGTCCGCGAGAAGCTGGAGCCGTTTTGGCGCTGCGTAACGCTGCCGGCGGATCACGAGGACGTGGCGGTGTTGCTCCAGTCTAAGGGAGAGGTACCGGAGGCTAGCTCGTACAAGGATGCGGCCGGTCAACTGATTCAAGCCATTGGCGAATACTTGCACTTATCGGTATCGGCCGGAATCGGCGGCGAGGTGTCCCATCTCGCGGAGATCAACCGCTCCTATGCTGAAGCGAAGGAGGCGCTGTCTTATCGTCTGTACGATGGTTACGGCCAGGCCAGGGATTATCGGGAATGCAGCATCCGCAAGGACGGCATCCCGTCACCCCTCCATGAAGGCTGGAAGACGGAACTGTTCGAAACGCTGCAATCGTCCGGAGAAGAACAAAGCATACTGTTGATGCAGCGTTGGATGGGGGACATAAGCGGCCGGCGAATCCATCCCGAAAACGTCTATAAATTCGTTGACCAGCTTATGGCAGAGATGCTGAGCATGGCGGAGGCGCGCGAATTGACCGTCCCGGGCGAGCTGGACGATTATACGTGGCGGAAGCTGACCACGATGGAGTTGGCCGAGGCGGAAGCATTGCTGTGTCTTCTGGCCGGTACATTGGGCCGGGAGCTTGCGTGCCGGAAGCAGACGAAGGAATTTATTTTGGCGCGGCGGATGATCGGGTTTATGGAGCAAAATTATCAGGCGAATATCGGACTGCAAGAGATTGCGGACCATGTGAACATGGGAATTTCCTCGGTAAGCTCGATTTTCAAAACGGAAACGGGCAGCACGATTTACGATTATTTGACCAGCCTGAGAATGGACAAAGCCTGCGCATTATTGCAGGATACATCGCTTAAAGTGGCCGATGTCGCGTTCCGGGTTGGATATCAGAACGAGAATAGCTTTATCCGTGCCTTTCGGAAAAACAAGTCCATGACACCGGGCAAATACCGGGAAACCAGCAAATTTTCCGGCGAATATGCAGATCCGGCAAATACGCGCAAATTCGGAATATTTGAAGATTCGTAAGGAGATTATCCGATTGTTTCATGGCGGCCGGTTCGTTTACACTCCCCTTGAGAAATAAATCACGTACTTTGGGTGCGATGATTTGGCTGATTTGCCTATTGGGAGGTGACCGCCGCATGGGGAACTAAACAAGCTGAACCAGCGGAAAAGAGGAATAACATGAGCGGAAAAAACGGAAAAGATGAAGCGAGCTCAAAACGGCTGGCGATGGGGGCGTATGTTATCGGAATTACGGTATTATTGAGCATTATGTTAGCGTACGTTTTGCCTGACCGCCTGAAGTCGGCAAACCCGCCGGCGGATTTCCCGCAGAAACCCGTTACTTTGATCGTACCGTATGCCGCCGGAGGCGGTACGGATCTTACCGCAAGGGCATTGGCGCAAGCGGCCGAAAAACATCTTGATCAACCGATCGTTGTGGTGAATCGCACGGGCGGTGGCGGAGCTATCGGTTTGACTGAGGGCGCGCACGCCAAACCGGACGGCTATACGGTAACTTTTCTCGTGGCCGAATTAACGACCCTTCCGCATCTGGGACTGCTTCCGGTGACGTATGAAGACTTTATTCCCATCGCGCAAACGAACCGTGATCCCGCCGCGATTACCGTCAGAGCGGACGCTCCTTGGCAAAATGTCCGGGAATTTCTCGATTATGCGCATTCCCATCCCGGTGAGATCAAAATGGGGAACGCCGGCACGGGAAGCGTCTGGCATTTGGCTGCCGCCATGCTGGAGAAAGAGGCGGACGTAAAGTTCACGCATATTCCTTATGAAGGAGCGGGGCCCGCCATATCAGCGCTGCTTAGCGGTTTCGTTGACGCGGTGCCCGTGAGCCCGGCCGAAGTCAAAAGCTATGTTGAACAGGGGGAGCTGCGCACTTTGGCCATTATCGGAGATGAGGAGGCGGCAGCCCTCCCGGAAGTTCCGACACTGGCGGAAGAGACCGGACTGCATGTGGAGTTCGCGGGAACATGGCGCGGCCTGGCTGTACCGAAAGGAACTTCTGAGCAGGTTAGAGACTTGTTGACGGAAGCCTTTGTTCAGGGTACCAGGGAGCCTGATTTCATCGGTGAGATGAACGCTATGGGGCTTGGACTGCTGGTCCGGGACGGGAAAGAATTTAGCCGGCATTTGAAGAAAAACCATGATTTGTATGCGGCGCTGATTCCGGAGCTGGGGCTGGGCCGCAAGTGATATGAAAGCGCATTCTATTGATTGTGGAAGGTGGGTTAGACATGAAAATCAAAAAGACCTTGGATCGAATCCCTGGAGGGATGATGTTGATCCCATTGCTTTTGGGAGCGGTTGTACACACATTTTTTCCCGGGGGCGGGGAATATTTCGGTTCATTTACCAACGGGCTTATGACGGGAACCATTCCCATTTTGGCCGTATGGTTTTTCTGTATGGGGGCGGCTATCGACGTAAGGGCGACGGGGATGGTTCTGAGAAAATCGGGCACACTGGTGTTGACCAAAATCGCGGTTGCCTGGATCGTGGCCCTCGTCGCTTCGCAGCTTTTGCCGGCCGACGGGATCAAGAGCGGATTTTTTGCGGGCTTGTCCGTGCTCGCGTTAATCGCGGCGATGGATATGACCAACGGCGGTTTGTACGCTTCAATTATGCAGCAGTACGGAACTAGGGAAGAGGCCGGCGCTTTTGTGCTGATGTCCTTGGAATCCGGGCCACTGGTCACCATGCTGGTTTTGGGCGCCACGGGCTTGGCCGCTTTCGAACCGCAAGCGTTCGTCGGCGCGGTGCTTCCGTTTTTGATCGGTTTCCTGCTGGGCAATTTGGATCATGATCTTCGTGAGTTTTTCGGAAAAGCGACCCATACGATGATCCCTTTCTTCGGCTTTGCGTTAGGATGCTCGATCGATCTGGGGGTTATTGTGCACACGGGGCTTCTGGGCGTGCTGCTTGCACTTTCCGTCATCATCATCACGGGGATTCCGTTGATGCTGGCCGACAAATATGTGGGCGGGGGCAACGGCACGGCCGGACTCGCCGCATCCAGCACAGCGGGCGCCGCTGTGGCCAATCCGATGATCGTCGCCAATATGAAACCGGAATTTATGCCGGCGGCCCAATCGGCCACCGCTTTAGTCGCCGCCTGCGTTGTCGTGACCTCCATTCTGGTGCCTATTCTGACCGCCTACTGGTCGCAGTACATGAAGAAGAGGGCGGGAGCAGCTTTTTCCGATGGGTCGCCGCCTCAGGTCAAGGTTTAAAATGAAGCCGAAAACAGCCATGATAGACATAAAGTCCGGCGGAGAAAGAGCTCAACCTAGAAATCAGTACTTTATAGTCGGCTGCTGGTAATGGTGAATCCTCGGCCTTCAAAATAGCGGAACTTTATGTGCTTATTATTTGGAACCAGGCATGTTCATCCCCATTAGCGGCACTTTTTGTCCTTATTTTCCTATGAATGGTCCAGAACACAGGCACTTCCTAGTGATTTCGGAGAATAACGACATTATTTTCCTCTATTTCTCTCGAACGTGTGGATATTACTGGAATAGGGGCATTTTTTGCCCTTATGTTTTTCGCTGGAGTTTCTCCGGCAGCCTGGTTTTTGCGGGTTTTTCTGATTGTTTTGCCACTAACCAGTAAGTAGACAAGATTGCCTCTTACTGGTCCTTTTTTGTATTGACAATTGTAAAAATCAGGATTAATATCAGGAATATACTAGTAGTTTGTATTATTATGGATGTAGTTTAATGTTACGAAGTGTCGTTAGGACGCTTTACAGGAAGAATGTTCACTATTTCTGTAAACGGAAATCGTTTGGGGGGTGATGGATATTTGATATCCACAACCACGATTCGCGCAGAACTGGAAGACTACATCAAGAAGGAAGGGACAACCCTTCATCGCTTTGCGGAAATTTCAGGAGTCAACGTCGGTACGTTAAGCGGCATTATTAACGGAAACCGGCCGATTGCCGTTGGACAGCTGGATCGGATCACGAAAGCGATGGGGCGCTCCGAAGGTTACTTCTATGACTTATACGTAGACGAATGTTTTGTTCCATCTGCCCCCCACTGGAGAAGACTTCGCCCTTTTTTTATGCGCTGCGCCGAACTAGGGCGTCATGACTGCATTCAAGAGGTGCTGAACCAATTACTCGAAGATTTGAAGCAAATTGCCGGGATTTTCGAGACGGCGGAACGGTTGTTTGAACAGGGCTTAAATGAAGCGGCAGTTATTCTGTATGAAGCCGTTAT
This sequence comes from Paenibacillus macerans, assembly GCF_023715465.1. Classification (GTDB taxonomy): domain Bacteria; phylum Bacillota; class Bacilli; order Paenibacillales; family Paenibacillaceae; genus Fontibacillus; species Fontibacillus macerans_A. The sequence continues at coordinate 21,864 of NZ_JAMBOE010000026.1, read as the reverse complement.
TGAAAGTGAACGTTTCAGCCACTCAGAGCGGTTGGCCATAAGTTATTATCGAATCTTTCAAATATATCAAAGCGATGGGCGAAGAGGTTTTAAAGCGGCATTACAATTTCTGCCTTACCGTTACCGATTACCGGAGGCGCTGGCACTTGAAGGTTTGTTAATGCTTATTCGGGTTTATTCGGTTAGATTTAATTGGGCAGAAGTTGAAAATTATGCGGACGAACTAAGCAAGCTGGCTTGGACATTATATGAAAAAAAGGTTTGGAAGCAACCTGACTTTAGGCCTATCCGACCTCTAGTATTTTATTATGGGAAAGCATTTTTGTTTAAATCAGGCACCTACGAATATCGCGGTATGTATGAGGAATCAAGGAAATGGATTGCTCAATATGCCGATTTAAGCTGGTTTGAGGGACTGGATGATGCGGCAAAAGCAGAAGTAGAAATGTTAAAAATCTTCGCTGAAGCCAATTACATGTGTGTGGATGTTAAAGCCGGTAACCGTTTGAGAATACCGGAATATGTCTCTTTTCTGGAGGCCCATCCGGATGAGATTGTCGAAGGTTTAATCACTTTAATAGAGTCCGCGAATAGGCATGATTTTTATATCGATGAAGTATTTGATAAATTTTCTAGTGAGATCGAACAGTACAGGAAATTTGGTAGAGAAAATTGGTTGACAAAAAAAGTCGTAGATGTTGACTATTCTAAAGAACCTCCTTACTTTTTCCGATATGCCGTGTTTTTTCAAAACAACGCGATTTACCATTTCAGAAAAGGTTCGTATGAGGAGGGGCTAGACAATCTCCTTGATAGCATGAAAATGTCCATCAAAATAAGCAGCAAGGATATACTCGTTAATACTACTATGGCCATTTTTGAACTCCATCGGCAATTTGCTTCAGAAGAGCAAACTCAAGAGTATAATAAACTTTGCAGAAAGGTGTGGGAAAATGAAAAGGAAAATATCTTGGGTGGTCTCGGGTATCTTTACGTTTAGCTTTGCTTTTGTTGTAGTTGGTAGTAAGTTTACGACATTTTTGCATGGTTGGAGTTAATATAAAAAAGCGAGAATAATAGAGACAACTATAAATATAAAATTTTGGTATTTTTTATACTATGCAGTAGGCGTCAGCATGTAATATTTGGCAACATCTCCTAATATGTTCATGGGGTGAGAGCTATGAGCAATTCGGAGAGAATTAAACTCCGTATAGAGATGGAGAGAAAAGAATTAAATCGTTTAGCGCAGCGGTACGGGCTGAGGCACAAAAGGGTCATTCATCAGTCGGTCCTATTGGACGGGCTGCTCAATAAGTACAACAAGTTTACAGATGTACGCAGAAAGCAGCCGATTGCTTAATCGGCTGCTTTGTTCTTTGGTCAATTTTTTAGTTTTTCTTCTTCTTCGATGGGTGTTGCCATTATTTCCAAAACTAGATCCAATGAATATCCTTTCGAATTCAGTCTATGTATGATCTTTTGTCGTTCAAACAAAACACCTATTTCTAGGCCCTCTTTGAATCCTTTTTCGTATCCTTCCTTGTATCCTTTTTCGTATCCTTCCTTGTATCCTATTTCGTATTCTAGGCGCACCCAGTCCGGTATTGATTCCATAAGGGTTTCACTCTCCTTGCGACAAAGTATAAATTGACTTTGCATGTGCATAGCAATCTCAAATCGCTTATAGATATGGTAGGGGGCTCGATTTGGTTGTTCAGTTGTTCTGTAACTTCCGCACTTCCTCAATCGGCAATTCGATAGTTTCGGCCACTTCCTCTAACGAAAATCCTTTGGCAAAGAGCCTACGGGCAATGTTTTGCCGTTCGGTTTGAACACCTTCTTCCAACCCTTTTTCATATCCCAGACGCATCCAGGCTGGCATCAATTCCATGATAGTTTCCCTCTCTTTCGAATATGGTTTGGTTAATTCATAGAGCATTGCTTCGTCCTGTTTCGGATCAGGCACGAAGTATAAGTCAGCAATGGACATAATGAGCTTCATTCGTGCATTATCTAACTTTTTAGTAAGTTGTAAAATCATCCGTAAATACGCCAAGCGCATTTCCTTTTCTTCGCCTTTATTGTATCCCATTTTGGCTAGCAATGCAGCAGCAACGGGGTTGTTGGAATCGACAAATTTTCGCCAATGGTGATTCCGCAATTCCACTTTTAGAAATTGAAAATGCAGGATTTCCTGACCGGGGATATCCATGCTAAAAGAGTTTCGTTCATCATGCATATTATCGCCAGTAAACACGGCAATCGGGATGATCAGCCTATGTTCTTTCCGGTGGCGTTCGAACAATCGGCTGAAGTAGATAAACATCCTTTCGTGGAAATCCGGCTGCTTATACGATTGCGGCTCAAGATGAATAAGTATGTAGGCGTCCGTGGCGATATACTTTGTTTCCAGCAGCAGATCAAGCGTGCGGGACTCTTCGCCAACGATGTCAACGAGTTGCTCCTGCATAAGAAAACGAGTCTGGCGGTGATCCAGCAGTTTGTCGAGCTCGGGGAAGAACAAGGCAATAAATTCGGCAAAAAAAGTTTGCAGCAGCTTTTTAAAGGCTTCATCGTGCGGGATGTAATCTTTGCCGTACTCCGGTCCAAACGGCTTTTCCCGGACTTCTTGCAAATGAATGCTCATGGAATCCCGGTCCTTTCTTTACTAAATTCAAAAAGCAAAAAGCACACCGCGAACGCACTTCAAGTGCATCGCGAGTGTGCTTCACCCGAGATATCGTTAAAATTTGCCGCAAAGAGACCCAAATAATCTTGTTCAAGAATTCTTTAACTTCCGCACTTCCTCAATCGGTAATTCGATAGTTTCGGCCACTTCTTCCAATGAAAATCCTTTGGCAATAAGCCTGCGGGCAATGTTTTGCCGTTCGGTTTGAACAGCCTTCACTACTTCTTCTATTCCTTCCTCCCGCCCTTTTTCATACCCCAGACGCATCCAGGCCGGCATTAATTCCATGATAGTTTCCCTCTCTTTCGGATATTGATTGGTTAATTCATTGAGCATCGCTTCGTCCTGTTTCGGATCAGACACGAAGTATAAGTCAGCAATAGACATAATAAGCTTTATTCGTGCGTTATCTAACTTTTTAGTAAGTTGTAAAATCATCCGTAAATACGCCAAGCGTATTTCCTTTTCTTCGCCTTTATTGTATCCCATTTTGGCCAGCAATGCAGCAGCAACGGGGTTGTTGGAATCGACAAATTTTCGCCAGTGATGATTCCGCAATTCCACTTTTAGAAATTGAAAATGCAGGATTTCCTGACCGGGGATATCCATGCTAAAAGAGTTTCGTTCATCATGCATACTTTCGCCAGTAAACACGGCAATCGGGATGATCAGCTTATGTTCTTTCCGGTGGCGTTCGAACAATCGGCTAAAGTAGATAAACATCCTTTCGTGGAAATCCGGCTGCTTATACGATTGCGGCTCAAGATGAATAAGGATGAAAGCATCTGTTGTTATGTATTTTGTTTCCAGCAACAAGTCTAGAGTTCGTGCTTCTTCACCGACCAAGTCAACGAGTTGCTCCTGCATAAGAAAACGAGTCTGGCGGTGATCCAGCAGTTTGTCGAGCTCGGGGAAGAACAGTGCAATAAATTCGGCGAAAAAAGTTTGCAGCAGCTTTTTAAAGGCTTCATCGTGCGGGATGTAGCCTTTGCCATAATCCGGTCCGAACGGCTTTTCCCGTATTGCTTGCGCATTGACATTCATGAAACCACTCTTCCTTTCTTTACTTAGACAACGGAAAACACAAAAAAGCACACTGCGAACGCCTAATAAGCGTATCGCGAGTGTGCTTCACTCGTTTTGTATTCCTTTATGAATAATTGTAAACCTGGATGGGGATTTTGGCAATTTTCTATCGGAATGAAGTCAGCAACCCTTGCAGCAGGGTGCGTACATCGTATTGATATTGGTTGATCGGCACGATCGGCGATTCTATCACTAGCCCGCCGAACGCCAGCGTGTAGAAGTTGGCCGGAAACCGCTTATCCGCTTCCTCAACGCGCATGCCGCAGGACACTTCATTGACGACCCCCATGATGAGTTCGTTCGAGACCGAATAAGGCCCACAAAATCAATCGCCTAGGCATCGCTTGACAACCGCATTGCCGACGGGTTACTTTAGAGTTAAAAAAATTACTAGCGAGTATAGCGGGAGGAGAATAACCTGATGAAAGGACGTTACTTATGGCTAACGATAGCGGCGGTATTCACGCTGTCTTTAACCGCATGTTCTTCGGGAAACGATGGAGAAACCGCCGCAGCGAACGCCGACTCGGCAGTCGTTGAGGTTGTGCAGGTGAAACAAGAACCTTTAAATACGGTGTATGACCTGTCGGGCACGCTGCAATCCGCCGATTCGGCGACAGTTACGTTTCAAGCATCCGGGGAAATCAAACAGACATTGGTGGAAGTTGGCGACAAAGTCAAAGAAGGGGATGTTCTGGCCGTGCTGGATGACGCGCAGGCCCGGATTGGGGTGGACCAGGCCAAAAGCGGCGTAGCCCAGGCCAAGGGCCAAGTCAGCGCCGCCGAGGCGGGGCTCGCTCAGGCCGAAGCGCAAATCAAAAACGCCGAGGCTAATTTGTCCGCAGTGAAGAAGGGGGCATCTGAGGAGCAGTTGGCCCAAGTCCAAAATCAAGCGAAGCAAGCGGAAGATGCTTATAACAAAGCAAAAACCGATGCCGATCGTTACCAAAATTTATATGCGCAAGGGCTGATTTCGCTTAATGAATACGAGCAAACGCAACTTCAGCTTAAAAATGCGGCGAACACACTGGACAGCGCAAAGGAGCAACTGAAAGAATTGGCCGATGGCGCGACGGCTGAACAACTAAAAACCGCCAAGGCCACGCTTGAACAAGCCCAGTCCGGCAAGCAATCAGCCATAGCCGCCAAAATGCAGGCCGAGGCGGGGTATCAAAACGCGCTGGCCAGTCAGGAACAGGCCGAGTTGGCCTTGTCCAAAACGAAATTAACGGCTACCGTATCCGGTACAATACTGGAAAAAATGGCGGTGGCCGGCCAGGCCGCCGGCGCGGGAAACCCGGCTTTTGTCATCGGGTCGACCGCCGAACTACAGGTGCTGCTCCCGGTTCCGGATAGCAAAATTTCCGCTTGGAAAGCGGGACAGAAAGTTGATGTGGCGCTGGGAAATGAAACCCGAACCGGAACCGTAACCCGCGTTTATCCGCAGACCAATACGGGGACAGGCACGATTTCCGTAGAAGTGAGCGTTCCTAACCCGAACAAGGATTGGTTCCCGGGACAGGTCGTGAAGGCAGGTCTTCAGGTTTCCGATCAAAAAGGGATACTCGTCCCGGCCGAAGCCGTGATCAGCAAGGGCCAGGAGCCGTACGTGTTCCGTGACGTAAACGGAAAAGCGGTGAAAACAACCGTCGAACTGGGGGATGAAATCATTGAAAACCGCTTCCGGGTTTTGTCCGGTTTGCAGGAGAACGATGTCGTCGTGACCGCCGGAGCCGAAGGGTTGTTTGACGGGGATTCCATTGCAACGGCGGAGGACGCAGCTGATGATTAATTTTTTGGTCAAAAAACGCAAAATCACCCTGTTGTTTTTCATTATGCTTATTTTGGTCGGCGTGTATAGCTTTACGGGGCTGGCCCGCCAAGATATGCCGGATGCGGTGGTGAAGACCGCACTGGTGACGACGGTTTATCCGGGTGCGACGCCGGAGAAGGTGGAGCAATCCGTCACCAAGGTGCTGGAACAGGCGATCAAAAAAGTGGATAGCGTAGAGAACATCATCTCTACTTCGGGAAGCGGGTATTCCAGCATTACGGTAGAGGCTTATGCGGATGCGGACGCCGAAGCGGCCTGGGACGAGTTGCGCAAGAATGTCCAGGACGCCGCCGCGGATTTACCGGACGACGTGAATCAGCCGGTCGTCAATGATAATCTGGCCTCTGCTTTTGTCGGCTCTTATGTGATTTACGCAGATAACCGGGAAGACCTGTATACGCTGAACGATACGATGATCGAATGGCGCGATCAGATCCAGACGGTAAAAGGCGTGGCCGGCGTGGAAATCCAAGGGATCCCCGACCAGGAAGTCGCCGTTCAGATCGATACGCAGAAATTGCAGCAATACGGAATTCCGTGGGGAATGGTCATTCAAGCCGTACAAAAGATGAACGAGCGTGTACCGTTGGGCGACCTAAGTTACGATAGCCGCAATTATCAGCTGATGGTCAAAAGTTTGGATGACGTTAAGAATCTGAATGATGTTTTGATTATGAGGACGCAAGACGGGTTCCCTGTTTATTTAAAAGACGTCGGCGAAGCCAAGCTGGGGTATAGCGATCCGGAATATTTGCCGTATTATAACGGGAAGCCCGCCATTCTGGTCAACGTCAACGCGCAGACGGGCTCGGACGTGCCTTCGATGGATAAGCTTATTACGGCGAAGCTTAGCGATTTGGCCGAAGGCCTGCCGAAAAACGTAACGTTCAAGACCGCATTTGCCCAGCTGGAAGTCGTGAACAAAATGTTTAACGATTTGACCCGGGAAATGCTGATTGCGATCGTGGCCGTCATCATCGTTTGTATGCTCGGCCTGAATCTGCTGACGGCGGCTTTTGTGGCCTTGGCCATTCCGGTCTCGATCGCGCTGGGGCTAATCGCCTTGCCGCTGACCGGGGTGACCTTGAATGAAATTACGATCGTCGGTTTGATTATCGTCCTGGGGATCCTGGTGGATGACGCTGTGGTCGTCAACGATAACATCGAGCGGCGGCTCAGCGAACTCGGGGAAAACCCGTCCGACGCTTCCGTAAAAGGAGCGAAGGAGGTTTCCATTTCGATACTGACGGCGACGTTGTCGACCATCTTTGCCTTTATGCCGCTGCTTTTCCTTACGGGCGACGTCGGCTCCTTCATCAAGCCGATTCCGATTGTGATTTCCTGCTCCATGTTGGCGTCCATGGCGATGTCGCTGACGATCATACCGATTTTCCGCGAATGGCATGAGAAGCGAAGGGTCCAGCGTCAAGCGAAAAAAGGCGAGGGAAAGCCGCCCGGTTTGCTTGGTAAACAAATTCATACCGCAACGCAGTGGTATTCTGGTAAAATTATTCCAAAGGTGCTGAAGCGGCCTCTGCTTACCGCGCTGACCGGACTTTTGATCGGCACAGCCTCGTTTGGTTTTGCGCTGCTGACGCCGATCGATTTGTTTCCGCAGGCGGAAGATCCGAACGTGAACATCAATGTGGAGATGCCGGTTGGAACATCGTTTCAGGAAACGGATCGCGTGCTGTCAAGCGTCGCCGAGTGGGTGATGAAGCAGCCGGAAGCGGAGAAGGTCAGCTTCGGCGTTGGCGGAAAGGCACCGCAATTATTTTCGGACATCACGAACATGGTAAGCTCTTCGCCGACGGTAGGCCAAATCGCGGTTGTCGGCAAAGAGGGGAAATATAACTGGGAAAAAACGGTGCAATCCTGGCAGGAGAAATTGAAGAAACAGCACCCTGGGGCCACCATCACGACAAGCATTCCGCGGCTTGGGACTCCGGTCGGAGCGGCCGTATCCGTGCGGATTTCGGGCGAGGATTTGGCTGAACTCCAGACCCTGTCCCAGCAGGTGAAAGAGAAAATCGCCCAGGTGGACGGCACCTCGGGAATCAAAGACAACTTTGGAAGCCAAAGCTATACGCTGGAGTTTGCCGTTAACGAAGAGGCTATGAAACAGCGTCAGGTGGATTACCAGACATTGACCCAAACGCTACGGCTGATGGGCGACGGTCTCGATATCGGCGATTTTGACACGGGGAAACAAATCATCGATGTCAATTTGTATATGAAAAACAAAGACGGCAATCCCAGCGATCTATTCCAGCAAATTAACGTGACCAACGAGCAGGGTGTGCAGGTGCCGTTATCGCAGCTCGCGGAATTAAAGCCGTCGTTCTCCATCCAGAAAATTCAGCACTATAACCTGGTGCGTACCGTTACGGTAGAGGCTGATGCGACAGGCGGCAAAACCGCGACAGAGCTTAATACGGAAATTAGCGTTCTGCTCGGCGACATGCATTTTCCGGAGGGCTATACTTGGACGCTTGGTGGCGAAACGTCGGATCAGGCCGAGATTTTCGCGGATTTGGGCAGCTTGTTCATTATCGTCATCTTCTTGATTCTGCTGCTGATTACGGTGCAATTCTACTCGCTGTCGGCGCCGGTCATTATTATGACGACGGTGTATCTGGCTGCGGCGGGCGGAGTCATCGGCATCTTTATTTCCGGCTCGTCGATCGGCTTTATGAGCATCATGGGGATTATCTCCTTGGCGGGGATCGTCGTGCGGAACGGGATCGTACTCATCGAGTTTATCGAGGATGCGCGCCGGGAAGGCGTAGAGCTTAAAGAAGCAATCATCGGAGCAACCTCGGCCCGTTTTCGGCCGATCTTGCTGACCTCGCTGACCGCCATCATCGGCATGCTGCCGCTGGCGATTACGGGAAGCATCCTGTTCCGGCCGATGGCGTATACGATCATTTTCGGGCTTATGTTCTCGACGTTACTCACTTTGATCGTCGTTCCGTCTTTGTACATGGTGGTAGCCTTGTATAAAGAAAAACGCCAGGAGCGGAAAGCAAACCGGGATGCCGGACCGGTGGAACCTTCGGGCCATCTTCCGGAAGGTCCGAATAATCCGATAAATCTATGAAGAAAGGATCATATGGTGTGAGTAAGAAAACAGCGATCATTGACGCGGCGTTTCAACTCTTTGAACAGAAAGGGTTTGCTTTTACAACGATCGATGAAATTGCCAAGGCAAGTGGAATGACAAAACCGTCGTTTTACAAATATTTTCCCAGTAAAGAGGATTTGCTGCTGGAAGTGCTTGAGATTTTTTCCGAAGAGCTGGAGGAACAGGTCCAGCGGCTCTATCGCAAAGTAGATATATCGAAAAGCGACCGGATTATTGAGTTAAGTATGATTTATCTGGAAGATATTTTTAAATATCACACTTATCTCGACTTTTTTCTTGATCCATCGCAACATTTTTTTGAAAATGAACGCATACAAAATGCGGTGATGACGGTTGAACGTAAAGTATTTACATGGTTGCAGGACAGCATTGCCGATCTGTACGGCGAGCAAATGGACGGATTTGCCGTGGACGTGTCGTTTATTGCGATCAGCATCATGTTTGTGTACACCCGGGTGTGCAGTCCAAATCTGTCTCATGACCAAAACCGTAGGTTAGCGGTTTATATTGAATATTTGATCGGTGTAGTGGTCGAAGGGTTGAAGTTCAAAAAACCGGATATGCCGCTGTTATTTGAGACGCCTTCCTGGATCATGAACTGCTGGCCGGAGGACGTTACGCCGGTTATGAGATCGCGTCAGCTTCAGCGGGTTTATCGTAAAATGGAATCGATCATCCAAGATCACGCATCCCTGAGCGATTCCGAAAAGCAAGATTACCTTCAGGCCATTGCCCAAATCAAAACAGAGTCAAAGGAGTCTTTAAACCAAAACGTTGTCATCAAAGCGCTGCTGTATTACCTTGAGCAGCTTGACGAGCTCCGTGACGAATGCGGGCAGTTAAGGCTGATTTTTGAGCCGGAGGCAACCCCGTCACAAAATTGAATCTTTACAACGTTGCGCCCGGATCTTGGATCCGGGCTTTTTGACCTTGTAGGATTTATAAAATTTTGGGCATGGTAGAGGGCGATGCGCAGGTAGAGAGGGGAGGAGGAGGCGGGCGTGGGGGCTAAGGGACACCAGAGCCGTTATTTGAGGAAAAACGGAGCATTGCAAAATGTAACGGACACATATGACCTTATTTACCTCAAATCGTCCTGGATGAACTGGTTTAGAGCGAAATAGAGTCATGTGTGTCCGTTAGGCTGGGAAATACCCGGGAAATGGGCGGATATGGTCGCTGGTGTCCGTTAGAGCAGCGTCTAAAGTTTAGGAAGAGTCTCCAATCGCTCCAAAGTAGAAGTCAGAGCCGTTAAAGGACGCCGTCAGGCGTTTTTCTTAATTTCGTGGGATGTGTAAAATTTACATAGTGTAATGCGAAGCTTGCGAAAGTGAATCACAGTCCCGTAAACCTTTATGTTATAGGGGTTTATGGGATTTTCAAAGAATTGAATGAAAAAATATAAATAAAAATAGCTTGATAGAAACGCTTCCATTTGCTATGATAGCGCTATAAAAAGCCGAGAATGATGTAAAATTTACATATTATTATCATTTTGTATGGTAGATTTTCCGTCTTGCTCGCTTTTTGAATCCTATGAAAGAGGTGGTAAGGATAAGACGGATCGTCATAGACACGGATATCGGCGACGATATCGACGACGCGCTGGCGATTGTGTTGGCTCTGAATTCCCCGGAACTGGACTTGGCCGGATTAACGACGGTATACAGAAACACCGGCCTGCGTACAAAATTGGCCCTGCAATTGCTTAAAGCTTACGGAAGATTGGACATTCCTGTGGCGACCGGCATCGGCAGCCCGCTGATCAACAAGACGGATACCGCCAGCATTCCGTGCCAGTGGGCGGAGGAATACCGGGACATCGATCTCAACTGCGAGCAGCATGCGGCGGATTTTCTGATCGATCAGGTGCGGCGCGACCCGGACTTGACGATTGTTGCCATCGGCCCGCTGACCAATATCGCCTGTGCGGTGATGAAGGCTCCCGAGGTGATGCGGGGCGCCAACATTGTGATGATGGGCGGGATGCACTCGGCTTTTTACCCGGAGTGGAACATCGTGTGTGATCCCGAAGCGGCGAGAATCGTCTTTGATGCGGGGCTGAAGCTGACGATGATCGGCCTCGACGTCACCCTGCAGTGCCGGTTAACCCAGGCCGATGTGGATCGGATCAAGCGCGCGGGGAGAATGGAAACCGATTTTTTGTCGCGCCTGATAACGATGTGGATGGATTCGTCGAAACATCTCCCTATCCTGCATGATCCATTGACGGTTGCTTATCTTAGTCATCCGGATTTGTTGGACCTTGCGCCAAAAAAGATTTCCATAGAGTGCAAGGGGGAGTTTACAAGGGGGATGACGGTCGAACACAGAGACGTATTCTTCGAGCGGCCGATGGAGACCAATGTGCTGGCTGCCGTTGAGGTAAAAAGTGAAGCTTTCATTCAACTGTTTTTGCAAAGATTGCTTAAATGAACAGGGGGGCTCTATATGAAAACAAAGAAAATATTGGGGATTTCGATGCTGGCTCTGATGCTTGTCGTGGCGGGATGCGGCAGCAAGTCGTCCGGCGGCAACGCGAGTGAAGGCGCAAACGCAAAACAAGGTTCGGGGGAGCAGGTGACGCTGGAAATCTTCAACCAGAAGTCCGAAGTCAAGGACTATCTGAACCAGATCATCGCCAATTTCGAGGCGGAGAACCCGAACATTAAAGTCAATCAGGTGCAGGTTCCGGATTCGCGAAAAGTGTTGTACAACCGGCTGGCCAGCAGCGATGCGCCCGATATCATGTCCATTTTTCCGAATGAATCCGATTTCAAAACGCAAGCCGAGTCCGATTACTTTATGGATTTGACCGGCACCGATGTGCTTGCGAACATCAATCCGCAATTTTTGGACGGCGTTAAAGTAAACGGCAAAGATTACAGCGCGCCGCTGACGGTAAACGCTTACGGGATTTTTTACAATGCCGATAAATTTGCCGAACTTGGCTTGAAGGTGCCGGCAACCTGGGCGGAACTGGAGCAAACTGCGGCGGCAATTAAGGAGAAGGGCGCTATCCCGTTTGCCACCAGCTTTAAGGCGGCCTGGTCCGCGGGCCATCTCACCGAAGCGCTGCTGACCAACGCCGTCGGTTATGAAGCGGCCAACGGATTTTTCCAGGACGCTTCGGTCAAGGCGGCGGACGATCCTGGCATTCAAAAGCTGATAGCGCAAATGGATTTTATTCGCGACAACAGCCAGCCTGACGCTGCAGGGGCGGATTATCCGGATGCCGTAAATCTGTTTGCCACGGGACAAGCGCTCATGCTTCCGCAAGGCATTTGGGCGGTCCCGGTGATCGAACAGGCCGGCATGGAAGATGTATACAAGATGTTCCCTATTCCGAATGAAGGCGGTAACGGGGCTGTCGTAGGCGGCATCGATTACGCGCTGGCGATCTCCGCTTCCACGGAACACCCGGAAGAAGCCAAAAAGTTCGTGAAGTTTATGGCCGATCAGCAGACGGCGCAATATTTGGCGGACAATGAGAAGTCCCCTTCCACCATCACGGGCGTCAAGGCGGACGCTCCGCAAACGGAGGATGTCACGAAGCTGATTACGGAAGACGGGCGTTATTATCCATGGCTTCACTTTAACTGGAAGGCGGGCCTCGATTCCAGCTGGGGCACAGAAACCTCCGCGTATCTGATCATGAAAGACAAGGACGCCTTGCTCAAGTGGATCAACCAGGAGTTTGGCAAGTAAGATAAAGTCGGACTGGAGAGAATGCATCATTCTCTCCGGTTTCCACATTTATTTTTGAAAAGAGGGGGATTGTGATGAAAACATTCAACAGATATGCCCATTACTTGTTTACGCTGCCGGCGCTTCTGTTGTACGCCGTTTTCTTCCTTTACCCGATGGTGAACGGATTTTTGTACAGTCTGAGCGATTGGGACGGGCTGAGCAAGACGAGTCATTTCATTGGGGTGGACAACTATGTGCGGCTGGTTCAGGATGACCGGATCCTGAGCAGCCTAGGCTTTACCTTTAAATATGCGCTGGGCCTGATCGTCCTGACCGTGGTGCTTGCCGTAGTGATCGCTTTGCTGCTCAATCGCGTTCGCCGCTTCCAATCGTTTTACCGGACAACGTATTTTTTTCCGGCCGTACTCAGCATGATTACCGTCGGCTTGATTTTCAACCAGTTGTTCTCTCAGGCCCTCCCGGCTTTTGGCAAAGCCGTCGGCTCGGACATGCTATCGCGGAATTTGCTGTCCAATCCGGATTTGGCCTTCTTTGGCTTGTTGTTCGTCAGCCTGTGGCAAGGCTTGGCCATTCCAACGCTGCTGTTCCTGGCGGCTCTGCAGAGCGTGCCCAAGGATTTGCTCGAAGCGGCCAGCCTTGATGGCGCCACCCCTTGGCAGCGGTTCCGCTCCGTCGTCATTCCATTTCTGATCCCGACCTTAAATATCGTCGTGATCCTCTCGGCCAAAAGCGGGCTCACCGCGTTTGATTACATTATGGCGATGACGGGAGGGGGACCGGGCAGAACGACGGAGAGCGTAGGATTGCTCGTCTATAATTTTGCCTTTCAGGAATTTAAATTCAGTTACGCGAGCTCGCTGGCGATCGTCTTGTTTGTTATCATTGCCATCGTATCGATCGTACAAATCCGCTCCATGAGCAGACTGGAGGTGAATGCATGATGAATGGCAGCAGTGAAAAGCGATTGTCCGCGGTCAGCTATATTTTGTTGTCCGCCGGCCTGGTTGTCATTTTTCTGCCCCTCTATTTGACGGTGATCACGGCATTCAAAACAAGCAAGGAAAGCGCCAGAAACTTTTTTGCTTTCCCATCGGAGCTGTATTTGGGCAATTTCCAGGAAGTGCTGTTCAACAACAATTTCTTTCAATTTTTCTCCAACTCCGTTTTGATTACGCTGGTTTCTATCTTGTTGATCCTGCTGGTTGTGCCGCTTACGGCCTACGCCATCAGCCGCAATATGAACAAATGGTATTTCAAAACATTGTACATTCTGTTTATTATGGGAATTATCATTCCTTTCCAGGTGATCATGCTGCCCGTGACCCGGCTGATGACGGAGCTTGACCTGCTGAACCGTTTCGGGCTGATTTTGCTTTACGTGACTTATGCGCTAACGCAAGGCGTATTCTTATATGTCGGCTACATTCGTACGACGATTCCGAAAGAATTGGAAGAGGCGGCGGAGGTGGATGGCTGCTCCAAATTCAGAACGTATCGCTCGGTCATTTTTCCGCTGCTGGCTCCTTTGACCGCCACGGTGATTATCGTCAATTCCTTCTGGATCTGGAACGACTTCCTGCTGCCGCTGCTGATTTTGAACAAATCGGAAACGTTTTGGACGCTTCCGTTATTCCAATATAACTTCAAATCGCAATATTCGTTTAATTACAATCTGGCCTTTGCATCGTTCGTCATGACGGTGATCCCGATCATGCTGGTGTATGTTTTTTTCCAAAAGCAAATTATCGCCGGTTTAACGGGCGGGGCTGTTAAAAGCTAATAACGGGGTGATACGGATGGCATTTCCTAAAGACTACATGGAAAAATTGTATGGAGGCTGGTTAGGCAAGGTGATCGGCGTGGTGCATGGCGCCAATATCGAGGGCTGGTCTTACGAGCGGATCGGGCAAACCTTCGGGGAAATTACGGACTATCCCTATTTGTTCAAGCATTTTGCGGCGGATGATGATATCAATGGCCCGGTATTTTTTGTGCGGGCGTTGGCCGACTTTGATCCGAACCGGCTAACGGAGCGGGAAATGGCCCATACGCTGCGGAACTACGCGGGGGAAGGGCACGGCTTCTTCTGGTGGGGAGGCTACGGCGTTTCGACCGAACATACGGCTTACCTGAATTTGAAAAACGGCGTTCCCGCTCCGCTGTCCGGTTCCATTGAGCAGAACGGCAAAACGGCGGCCGAGCAGATCGGCGGGCAAATTTTCTCGGACTGCTGGGGGCTGGTATGCCCGGGCGATCCGTTCAAAGCGGCGGAGCTTGCGGGGATGATGTCGAGTGTGACGCACGGCGGGGACGGCATCAGCGGCGGGCGTTTTATTGCCGCCTGCATCGCATCCGCGTTTGTGAAGGGTAAGGTGGAGGAGATCCTTGCGGCCGGATTGTCCGTCATTGAAGAAACCAGCGATTACGCGCGGATGGCGCGGGATGTCATGGCCTTTCACCTTGAGCATCCGGAGGACTGGCGCGAAGCGTTCGCTTATGTTCAGGAAAAATACGGGTACCAGCATTATGAAGGGGTCTGCCATATTATTCCTAACGCGGCCGTAATCGTGTTATCCTTATTGTACGGGCAGGGCGACTTCAGCCGAACGATCAATATCTGCAATATGTGCGGGTGGGATACGGACTGCAATGTGGGGAATGTGGGAACGATTCTCGGCGTTCTGAACGGCCCCGCCGGAATCGAGGCGAAGTGGAAAGACCCGATCAACGATTTCGTCTGCTGCTCCGGCATTTTGGGCAGCTTGAATTTGCAGACGATTCCGCAAATCACCACCGATACGGCCAAGTTGGCCAGCAAGTTAAACGGGGAGCCGATCCCGGAATGGGAGGAGATTTTGCGGGACGATAGCGCCCATTATCTGCATTTTGAACTGCCTGGCTCCACGCATGCGCTGGAATGGAAATACCGCGGCAATGAGCGGATTCTGCTCGCCAATACGGACCGTGAGGCTTACAAAGGAAAGCGATCCTTGCAGCTTACGGCGCCTTCGGTGTTTACCGGAACGACTTTCGACGTGTTTTTCCTGACGTACGGCTCGCCGGGCGATTTCGACGACAGCCGCTACGATCCGGACATCTCGCCGACCGTATATCCAGGACAGACCGTGGAAGCGTGGCTCAAGCTCGACGAGACGGTAGGCACCGGACTCCATGTGCGCTTGTTTGCGGAGGATGTCTTCACCGGACACCGCCTGTACAGTGCTCCGCTCGTTTTGAACGGAGAATGGCAGCGGATCGGCTACCAAATTCCGTATGCCGAGAACGCGGCGATTGGCAAGGTCGGTATGGAGTACACGGTGAGCGGAGATTCCAGCCTGCGGGAGAAGTCTTTTTCCTTGAAATGGTTCCTGGACGAGTTCAAAGTGTATGGGGCTGCGGATTATGCCGTCGATTTTACCTCCCAGCGCATGGAGAAATGGAACGCCCTGCACCAGACGGTGTCGCAGATGACTTACCTGCGGGGGATATGGAGATTGGAGGAAGGCCGGCTGGCCGGAGGCCACGGATTCGAACCGGCCGAATGCTATACGGGTTCGCATTTGTGGGACGATTACCGGTTCCGGGTCAAGCTGAAACCGCTCAAAGGCGAGCAGCATTCCATCCTGTTCCGTGTGCAGGGAGCGATGCGGGGGTACGTTGTCGGACTGGCACCAGGGCAAACGATTGCTTTGTACAAAAATTTTGAAGGCTACCGCACGCTGCAATCCCAGCCGTTCCCTTGGAAACATGGATTGGAATATGAGCTGGAAGTCAGCGTGCGGGGCTCCTTGATCGAGGTTTCGATCGACGGAAGCCCGGCGATTCAGTATCGCGATGAAGACGCGCCTTATTTGCGCGGCGCCATCGGCTTCGGCAATGACGGCGGCAGCCGTACGGCCTATTCATCCTATCAAGTAAAGCCTTTACTGTAAATTTGCTGTAAATATATATATAGAAACTATGTGGTGGTGTTGAAACTTGGCGACGATCAAAGATGTAGCGGAACTGGCCGGGGTATCGATTGCGACGGTATCCCGCATGATCAATCAAAATGGATATGTCAGCAAGCAGGCGGAGCAGCGGATAATGGATGCCATGGAGCAGCTGGGGTACGAGCCGCTGATATTCCGCCGGTTGGCGGATCACAGCATGCCTACGATCGCTCTAATTTTGCCTGATATTACAAACCCGTTTTTTTCCGAACTGGCCCGGGCCGTGGAGGATATTTGCCAGCAGCGGGGTTATACCGTGTTTTTCTGCAATTCCGACAACCGTGACTTTAAGGAAAAAAGCTATCTGGAGGCGCTGCGCAAACGGCGCATCGACGGGATCATCTATGCCTCCAACTATCTGACGCAGGAGGAACTGAACAAGCTTCGCCGGGACAATATTCCCGTGGTGGTGCTGGACCGTTCGTCCGATACGGAAAAATGCACGTTAATCCGCTGCAACAACTACGAGGGAGCTCAGCTTGCCGTAAAGCATCTGCTTGACATAGGCTGCAAAAAGATCGCCCACATCTATGGTCCACAGGAAATCGTCACCGCCCAGGAACGGTTAAACGGTTACGAAGACTACGTTAAATCTTTTTCTTGGTACACCCCTTCATTAATGGCGCCCGGCCACTTTCAACTGGAGGGCGGGATGCAGGCGGTCGAAACGCTGCTGCTGCGGCATCCCGACATTGACGGCATTTTTGCCGGCAACGATTTTATGGCGATCGGCGCGCTTAAGGCGCTTCACCGGAAGGGTGTGAAGGTGCCGGAGGACATCGCCGTATGCGGATTCGACGGCATTAAGCTGGCCGAAATGATCGAACCCGAGCTGACGACCGTCGCCCAGCCCATTTACGAAATGGGAGAAAAGGCGGCACGCACGCTGGTACAACAGATCGAAGCCCGGGATGCGAAATTCGACGCCGAGGTCATCGAGATCAACGTGGCATTAATCATCAGGGATTCAACGCGAAGGGATAGTGAGTAGCAATGACAGGCATGCAAAATCCTAATATTGTCGTAATCGGCAGTATGAATATGGATATTGTCATAGAGACCCCGGTTCTTCCCGAAAAAGGAGAGACGATCATGGGCGCCGGGGTCAAGCTTCTGCCCGGAGGAAAAGGGGCGAATCAGGCCGTGGCGGCTTCCCGGCTCGGCATGGAAACTTCTTTTATAGGTGCGGTGGGAAAAGATCGCTTTGGCGAGCAGATGCTGCAGGAATTAAAACAGTATTCCATTGTTCAGGCGCTGAACGTGATGCCGGAGGAGAAGACGGGGATCGCCTCGATCTGGGTCCACGACCGGGACAATCGGATTGTGGTCATCCCTGGGGCGAACGGAAAAATCACCTGGTCCGATATCGAACAGCGCAAGTCGCATATCGACCGGGCGGATGTTGTCCTGCTGCAACTGGAGATTCCGCTGGACACGGTGGTGGCAAGTATTAAATATGCGCATGGTAGGGGTAAGAAAATCATCCTGAATCCGGCTCCGGCCCAGCCATTGCCGGAAGAAATTTACCCGATGCTGCATTTGTTAACGCCAAACCGCCAGGAACTGTCCATTTTGGCGGGCATGCCGGAGATTTTGAAAGTAACCGATTTCTCTGCGCTTTATGCCGCTATGCGGAGGATGATTGATAAAGGGCTTCCCTCCATTATGGTTACGCTTGGGGCGGACGGCGTGGTGCACATGAATGCGTCCGGCCATACGTTCCATATTCCCGGCAGGAAGATGGAGGTCTCGGACACGACGGGAGCCGGGGATTGCTTTAACGCGGCGCTTGCGGTGTCCATCGCCAAAGGCTTGGGGCTAAAGGAGGCGGCCGAATACGCCGTCGCCGCCTCGGCGCTGGCGGTCACCAAATTCGGGGCCCAAAACGGGATGCCCGAAGCTTCGGAGGTTGACCAGTTCCTCGCAAACGCGTTCTGAATATTGGATGAAGATGTTATGGGGGGAACCAAAATGCGAAAAGTATGGTGGAAAGAAGCGGTTGCGTATCAAATTTATCCGCGAAGCTTTATGGATTCGAACGGAGATGGAGTCGGGGACATTCCCGGCATCATCTCCAGGCTGGATTACTTGCAGGAACTGGGGATTGATGTTATCTGGATTTGTCCGATCTATAAATCGCCCAATGACGATAACGGTTATGATATCAGCGATTATCAGGACATAATGGACGAATTCGGCACGATGGAGGATTTTGACCGGCTGTTGTCCGGCATCCATGAGCGCGGTATGAAAGTTATTATGGACCTGGTGCTGAACCATACCTCGGACGAGCATCCGTGGTTTATCGAATCCCGTTCTTCCCGGGACAACCCGAAGCGCGATTATTATATTTGGCGGGACGGCAAGGACGGGGCCGAGCCGAACAACTGGGAATCGATGTTTAACGGTTCGGCTTGGGAATACGATGAGACGACCGGACAATATTTCCTGCATCTGTATTCGAGGCGACAGCCGGATCTGAACATGGAAAATCCCCAAGTCCGCCAGGAGTTGGTCAACATGATCCGCTGGTGGCTGGACAAGGGCATCGATGGGTTTAGGGTCGACGCGATCACGCACATTAAGAAGCTGCCGGGGCTGCCGGACATGCCCAACCCGCACAAGCTGCGGTATGTGGATGCCATGGACGGGCACCGCAATGTGGAAGGAATCCATGATTTCCTGCAGATGTTCAAGCGCGAAGCTTTTGCCGGCTACGATATTATGACGGTAGGGGAAGCGAGTGGAGCGCCGATTTCCGAAGCCGACCGCTGGATCGGCGAAGAGAACGGGGCATTCAACATGATCTTCCAGTTTGAACACGTCAATCTCGATTTCGGTCCGGAAGGCCGCTGGGATTTCGGGCCTTGGGAGATGGCAAAGCTGAAGGCGATCATGAAGAAGTGGCAGACAGGGCTGGAGGGCATCGGATGGAACGCGCTCTACCTGGAAAATCACGACCAGCCGCGTTCCGTCTCCCGTTTTGGCGATCCCGAGAACTACCCGAAGGAATCCGCCAAGATGCTGGCTACCTTTTTTATGCTGATGCAAGGCACGCCGTTTATTTATCAAGGACAGGAAATCGGCATGACCAACGTCGTGTTTAAGGAACTGACCGATTACCGCGATGTGGAAATCTACAACTTCTACCGTGAACGCTTGATGGACGGCAAAGACATCGAGGAAACGATGCGCAGGATCGCTTTCCGGGCCCGCGACAACGCCCGCACGCCGATGCAATGGGATGATTCGCTGTTTGGCGGGTTTACAACCGGCGTGCCTTGGATCAACATTAACCCCAATTACCACGAAA
Source organism: Paenibacillus macerans (assembly GCF_023715465.1). Classification (GTDB taxonomy): domain Bacteria; phylum Bacillota; class Bacilli; order Paenibacillales; family Paenibacillaceae; genus Fontibacillus; species Fontibacillus macerans_A. Next base: position 2,091 of record NZ_JAMBOE010000026.1, on the reverse strand, counting down.
TCAACGTAAAACGGCAGCTTCAGGAAGCGGACTCAGTCCTAAATTATTACAAAGCGCTGATTCGCCTGCGTAAGGAAAACGAAGCGCTGATCTACGGAAGATACGACGGCTGGCTGGACGAGCACCCGGAGATTTTCGTCTATTCGCGCACATTTGAAGGACGGGCGTTCCTGATCGTGTTGAACTTCTACGGCAATGCTCCGGAATTTACCGTTCCGCCGGAGTTTGCAGGTTTTAAACGGGATGTTGTACTGTCCAATTACCCGGACCGTCCGGACCGGAAGCAGAGCAGGTTCACGATGCGTCCTTATGAAGCGGTTGTGTTTCGGCTGGAACGATAGTTAAACTAGCTTCCATTTAGGAGGGATTGCGATTGATGGAGAAGATGATGAAGGCTGCCGTGCTGGATGCGCCGTTTAAGCTGGAGGTACGGGAGATTCCCGTTCCCAAGCCGGGACCGGATGAAGCTTTGATCAAGGTGCACTGTATCGGGATTTGCGGCTCGGACGTGCATTATTACGAGCATGGGCGGATCGGCCGCTATGAAGTGAAGCAGCCGCTGATTTTGGGCCACGAGCTGGCCGGCGTGGTGGTGGAGACGGGCGAGCGGGTGACCAATGTTCGCGCGGGCGACCGGGTCGCCGTCGAGCCGGGCGTCACTTGCGGAAAATGCGCGTATTGCAAAAGCGGGCGCTACAATCTTTGCCCTGAGGTTGCGTTTATGGCCACCCCGCCGGTGGACGGGGCCTGGGCCGAATACGCGACCGTCCGCAGCGATTTTTTGTTTCCGCTGCCGGCGGAGATGTCCTTCGAGGAAGGGGCGCTGCTCGAGCCTTTGTCGGTCGGGTTCCATGCCGTAAAGCGGGGGCGGATTCAGCCATACGACCGGGTGTTGGTCCTCGGGCTAGGCCCCATCGGGTTGCTGGCGCTGGAGGCGGCTAAAATGTTCGGCGCCTCTCAGGTTTTCGGCAGCGACGTGGTGGAGTTTCGCCGTAAGCTGGCTTTGGATATGGGAGCTCAGGAGGTGTTTGATCCGTCTGCCCCGGGGGGCTTGGAGGAGCGGCTGGCGCCCTTGACCGGGGGAGAAGGCTTCGATCTGATCATCGAGACCTCCGGGAATCCCGGCGCCATCGCCGACACCATCCGGTTCGCGAAGCGCGGGGGGCGGATTGTTCTGGTCGGTTTGCCGGCCAAGGATGCCGTGCCGGTCGATATCGGGGCGTTGATCGACGCCGAGCTTGATGTGTGCGGCGTTTTCCGCTACGCCAATACGTACCTGGCCGCCATCGAGATTTTAGGCCGCTCCAACCAGGATATCCGCAAGATTATTACGCACAAATTCCCGCTGAGCGACATCAAAAACGCGGTTGAATTGGCAAGGACGAACAAAGAAACCAGCGTCAAGGTGATGATTTACCCCGGTGGGGAGCTTGGGGAGAAGTAATATGAAGTAAAATGAGCACCACAGTAGAGAGAAAACCTCTTTGCGGTGGTGCTTTTTGGTCTTGTGGAGGGACTCCACCTGCTCTAGAAATTGGCGTTTGACGGCCCGCTGCTGGAACGACGAGGACGTCTACTGTCGGCTGCAGGAACGGCAAAGCCGCCGCCGTCAGCCTCAGTAACGACGAAGACGATCTATTGTCAGCCTCTGGAACGGCGAAGCCGCCCCGCCGTCGGCCTCTGGAACGACGATGGCGCCCCGCCGCCGGCTGTGCCGTTGAAAATAGCGGAAATTTATGTTCTTATTATCCGGAGCCAGGCATGTTGATCCAACTTAGCGGTACTTTTTGTCCTTATATTCCTATGAATGGCCCAAAACGCCGGCATTTCCTTGCGGCCGGGGAAAATAGCGACATAAATTTCCTCTATTTCTCTCATATGGACGGATATCGCCGGAATAACGACCTTTTTTGTCCCTATGTTTTCATTAACAGGTGGACGCGAAAATTCTAACGGTTGTGAGCGCACTAGCCATGCAAACAACCTGACATGAAAAGTTGAAATTATGGTCCAATTACTATTTTGGTAATTAATGAAATATATTTACAGGTTTGTTTCGGTCTTAGATTCAAAAAGGAAAATGTCCGCGGA
>NZ_JAMBOE010000025.1 GCF_023715465.1 Paenibacillus macerans | reverse complement strand
TTGAAACGTTTGGTGGCGATGGCGGAGGGGTTCCACGCGTACCCATCCCGAACACGACCGTTAAGCCCTCCAGCGCCGATGGTACTTGGACCGAAGGGTCCTGGGAGAGTAGGACGCCGCCAAGCAAGAGAGAAGAGCACCGCCGATAACTCGGCGGTGTTTTTTTGCGTTGTTGAGAGGTTTGCAGCATTGTTGAAGTGTTTGCAGCGTAATGAAACGAAACGGTGTGGTAAAACGGATAGCAACGTTATTGCGGACACTGGGGGGATGGAGAGGTGAAACTTAACGGACGAGGCTAACGGACCTGAGCGACGTTATTGGGCCGAAAACGAGGGGTTAGAAATTCTAACGGACCGAGCGGACCTTATTTCACTCAAATTGGCGTCAAAGTCCGTATTTTTAATCCGATAGCGTTGTCTGAGTCCGTTAGAACGGGAAATACCCGGGAAATGGGCGAATAAGGTCGCTGGAGTCCGTTAGGCGATACTAAAGGCGATACTACAGGAGTCCGTTAGGTGGTATTGCAGCATGGCGGAGTGGCCAATGAGTGGCAGTTTCCGGTAAGTGTGATGGTTTCCGATATGAATGACGCTAAAATACAAAAATTCAGGTAAAATATTTTGCATGAGACCGTATCGATTACCGCTCATTTTTCGTTTATAACGGTGAACAACAAAAATCAGCAAGCATAGATTGGTCAACAGTCGGAAGGTTTTAGCTATGGAAGGGCAGGAGGTGTTCTAACATGCGTAAATATGCTGCGGAGCAGGAGAAGCGCAAAGCGGCCAAGACTGCTGGAGGTACCGAGGGAGCTGGGGAAGCGCCCGATTTTCCGGATTGGGTTGACGCGCATCAGAAGGCGTTGCGCAGTTATTGCCACTCCTTGACCGGGTCGGCGTGGGAAGGCGACGATTTGGCGCAGGACACATGGCTTAGGGTTTGGTCTTCGTTGCGGAACCAAGGGGATCGTATTCGGCTTACGCGGGCTTATTTATACAAAGCGGCCAGAAATACCTGGATTGACCGCGGACGCAAAAAAATGCTCCCGGCGCATCCAATGGTCGTAGAGGAGTTGCCTCAGCAGCGGTTGGATGAGACCAGCGTTTGGGCGGCGATGGAGACTTTGGTCAGCCAGCTGCCGCCGAATCAACGGACTGCGTTGCTATTGGTTGATGTCCTGCAGTATACGGCAGCGGAAGCGGCCCAGTTGATCCAGTCAACGGAGGGAGCTGTCAAGGCGGCGCTGCACCGGGCCCGTACGAAGCTGCGTAACGGTCTGTTTCAATCGCGGGAAGGGGAAGAGCAGAGCAAAGCTCGCGCTTTTTCGGAACGGCAAGACGATACAGGAGCGCATGAAGCGGTGGTATATGCCTATTTGGACGCTTTTCGCCGTCAGGATGCTTCCGCTTTGGCCATGTTGTTCAACGATCCTCGTCCTCAAGATCTTGTTCCAACCTTAACGCTGCAGTCTTATCGCCGTAACGCGGCAGCCAAACCGGGGACCCGAACGGCAACACCGGTTAGGAGCCAATGGATGATGGCGGCAGCGGCTTGACCCAACTAAGGAGGTAAACCTATGAGTTCGGTAATTCCATACGTCATTGAACAGACGGATCGCGGAGAGCGTTCTTACGATATTTATTCACGCCTGTTAAAGGACCGGATCATTTTTCTCGGTTCAGAGATTGACGATCAGGTGGCCAACAGCATTACGGCGCAGATGTTGTTTTTGGCGGCTGAGGATCCGGAGAAGGACATCCATTTTTATATCAACAGCCCGGGCGGTTCGACTTCAGCGGGTTTTGCGATTTACGACGCGATGCAGTACGTGAAGCCGGATGTCCAAACCATTTGCGCCGGTTTTGCCGCTTCCTTCGCGGCGATTCTGCTATTGGCCGGAGCCAAAGGAAAACGGTTCGCCTTACCGAATAGCGAAATCATGATCCACCAGCCGCATGGCGGCGTAAAGGGGCAGGCGAGCGACATTGAGATCAGTGCACGGCGGATTTTGCGCATCCGGGAGAGATTGAATACCATTGCCGCCGAATGCACGGGCCAATCTCTTGAGAAGATCGAGAAGGATATGGACCGGGATTATTTTATGAGTGCGGAAGAGGCCAAAACCTACGGGATTATCGACCAGGTGATCTACAGCGAGAACCGCAACTCGTAATGTGTCGGGCAGGCGTCTCGTCAAGAGCATGTGCAGACCGGACGGGGCCGTACTAAAACCAAATAAAAAACAAAAGGACGGGAAGCCGATAACGGCCCCGTTCTTTTGTTTTGGAGCTGTAAGAATCGGAATCGCCGGTTTAGGGCAGAAATACAGTGAACGGAAGGTTCCATTTTCGGTAGTGTTCGCGTCCAATAGACAATTGTTTTTGCCCGGAAGCCGCTTGAAGATTTGGCTCGGCTTTTCCTTGACAGCCTATAGGGCCTTTGCTAAGATGGCAATAATATATTTTCGTAAGGGGCTTTCCGGTCATATATAAGGGAGATCCCACGTATGAGACACCGCTATAGGCGGTTCTTGTTTTAGGTAAGGGTACTCGAAGACGTTGTTCTTAACCGGGCTTACTTAGGAAATCGGCCATCATCAATCAAATTATTTTTAAGGAGGATCTTTACAGTGTGGGAAAGCAAATTTGACAAGGAAGGTTTAACGTTCGACGACGTGCTGTTGGTTCCGCGCAAATCGGAGGTTCTGCCTAAAGAGGTCGACGTATCCACGAAGCTGAGCGACAAGGTGAAGCTGAACATTCCGTTGATCAGCGCAGGGATGGACACGGTGACGGAAAGTGCGTTGGCGATTGCGATCGCGCGGGAAGGCGGCATCGGGATCATTCACAAAAATATGCCGATCGAGCAGCAGGCGGAGGAAGTAGATCGGGTAAAACGCTCCGAAAGCGGCGTAATCACGAATCCTTTTTCGCTTACGGCGAACCATCTTGTATCCGATGCGGAAGAGGTCATGGGTAAATTCCGGATTTCCGGGGTGCCGATCGTCGATGATGAGCATAAGCTGATCGGGATTTTGACGAACCGGGACTTGCGGTTTGTACATGACTACAACATCAAAATCAGCGAGGTCATGACCCGCGAAGATCTGGTTACCGCTCCGGTCGGAACAACCCTGCAACAAGCCGAAGTGATTCTGCAGAAGCATAAGATCGAGAAGCTGCCGCTGGTCGATGAGAACAACGTTCTGAAAGGCCTCATTACCATTAAGGATATCGAAAAAGCAATCCAGTTCCCGAACGCGGCCAAAGACGCTCAGGGACGCCTGCTCGTCGGCGCGGCCGTGGGCATTTCCAAAGATACGTTCGATCGGACCGATGCGTTGGTCAAGGCCGGTGTTGACGTCATTACGGTCGATTCGGCGCACGGGCACCATATCAACATTATCGATGCGGTCAAAGAGCTTCGCAGACGTTATCCGGACCTGACGATCGTCGCCGGCAACGTTGCGACCGGGGATGCCACCAGAGCCCTGATTGAAGCGGGGGCATCGGTGGTTAAAGTCGGGATCGGTCCGGGGTCGATCTGTACGACCCGGGTGATCGCCGGCATCGGCGTGCCGCAGATTACGGCCGTCTACGATTGCGCTACGGTGGCCCGCGAGTATGGCGTGCCGATCATCGCCGACGGCGGCATTAAATATTCCGGTGAAATTACGAAGGCGATCGCCGCAGGCGCACATGCCGTGATGCTGGGCAGCTTGTTTGCGGGAACGGAAGAGAGCCCCGGCGAATCGGAAATTTATCAAGGGCGCCGCTATAAGGTGTACAGAGGCATGGGTTCGATAAGCGCGATGAAGCAGGGCAGCAAGGACCGTTATTTCCAGGATGACGACAAGAAGCTTGTACCGGAAGGCATCGAGGGCCGGGTTGCTTACAAAGGTCCGTTGTCCGACACGATCCATCAGCTGCTCGGCGGGCTGCGTTCCGGCATGGGCTACTGCGGCACCCCAAGTCTGGACGAGCTGCGGAACGATACGCAATTTATCCGGATTACGGGCGCCGGCCTTCGCGAAAGCCATCCGCATGATGTGCAAATCACGAAGGAAGCGCCGAACTACTCGCTGTAAATCTATCGATACTATTGGCATTCCACAATCTACCAAGGCAAGCCAGGCAATTTCGCCGGGGCTTGTCTTTTTTTGCGATATCCCCTGTGATAGAATAGAAAAAGTAAATGAAAGAGAATATGAGGGGAGCTTTAAGGGCATTGAAACTCAAACAACCAAAACGTAAGACAACACAATCCAAACGGCGTTTCCTGCGCAAAAGCGTAGCATCTGTATTGCTGCTGAACGCACTGTGCTTCTCTTTGGTGCCGGCCATGGCGCTGGCGGAAGGGGAGCAAACGAAATCGACTTCAACCAAATCTGCGGCAGTGCCATCTGCGACCACCTCAATTCCTTCCGTGGAATCATTAGACCTTAAAGTAAGATCTGCCGTTTTATTGGAGCCCGTATCCGGGCAAGTGCTGCTGAATGTCAACGGCGATGAAGCGCTGCCGCCGGCCAGCATGACCAAAATGATGACCGAATACATTGTCGCTGACCTCGTAAAACAGGGCAAATTCAAATGGGGAGACGTGGTAACGGTAAGAAAAAATGCCGCAAACACGATCGGCTCGCGAATTTTCCTGGCTGAAGGAGATCAGCATACGATAGAAGAGCTGTATACTGCCATGGCCATCGCTTCCGCGAATGATGCCTCGGTGGCGCTTGCCGAGTATGTTGCCGGTTCCGAGCAGGCCTTTGTTAAAATGATGAACGACGAAGCCAAACGGATGGGCATGACCCATACCCATTTCGCCAACGCTACCGGCCTTGACATTAAAGACATGCCGAAGGAATTTCAGCCGACGGACAGCAAGGAAACCGTCATGTCCGCAATGGATGCGGCGATCTTGGCCAAGTATATAGTAACCGACCATCCGGATTTCAACCGTTTTACCACCATTCAAAGCAAAAAGTTCCGGGCACGCGACACCGCGCCGATGGTGAACCTGAACTGGATGCTGGAAGCGAACAAAAACATCACGAATTTCAAACAATATGCTTATGAAGGCCTGGACGGCCTGAAAACCGGCCATACCTCCAAAGCCGGCAACTGCTTTACGGGAACGGCCGTGCGGAACGGTACGCGGTTAATCAGTGTAGTCATGGGCGCTGACGCCAAATCGGATTCCGCCCGTTTCGTCGAAACCCGCAAAGTGCTGGATTACGGCTTCAATAACTTTGAAACCAAACAGATCGTTCCTCCAAAAGCGACCGTGGTCGGCACGGAGACGGTAATCGTAAACAAAGCGAAGGACACGAAAGTTCCTGTGGTAACCGATCAAGCCGTCAGCTTTGTGGTACCGAAAGGAGCGGATACGAGCGCTGTTCAAGCGAAAGTGACGCTGGACGATGCCGCCAGCCTGACCGCTCCGCTGAAGCAGGGGACGAAAGTGGGTACGGTCACTTATTCCTTCAAGGCTCCGGGCATGGAGCAAACGCTGGAGAAAACCGTCAACCTGATCACGGCCCAGGATACGGAAAAGGCCGGCTGGTTCGCATTGATGATGCGGGCGATCGGCGATTTCTTCGGCGATCTGTTCAACGGGATCAAGAACCTGTTCTAGGCGCGAAATCCCGAGTCAGTGAGTTGTATATTTAATGGGAATATTGTAAAATATCAAGTTAGATTATTATCAGGAGGATTGGACATGGAAACAGGAACATCGCGTGTCAAAAGAGGCATGGCCGAGATGCAAAAAGGCGGCGTCATCATGGACGTTATGAACGCGGAGCAAGCCAAAATCGCCGAAGCGGCCGGGGCTACCGCCGTCATGGCGCTGGAGCGGGTTCCTTCGGATATTCGGGCGGCCGGCGGCGTGGCCCGGATGGCGGACCCGACGATAGTCGAGGAAGTGATGAAGGTCGTTTCCATTCCGGTAATGGCCAAAGCGCGGATCGGCCATTACGTAGAAGCGAAAGTTCTTGAATCGCTGGGGGTAGACTACCTGGACGAGAGCGAAGTATTAACCCCGGCGGACGAAGTGTTCCATATCGATAAACGCGATTTCACCGTACCGTTCGTTTGCGGAGCGAAAGACCTCGGCGAAGCGCTGCGGCGGATCAGTGAAGGCGCGTCGATGATCCGTACGAAAGGCGAGCCCGGAACCGGAAACATCGTGGAAGCCGTTCGTCATATGCGTCTGATCAACAGCCAAATCCGCAAAGTGCAAAACATGTCCAAAGACGAGCTGTATGCCGAAGCCAAAAACCTGGGCGTAGCCTATGATTTGCTCTTGGAAGTTCATGAAAACGGCAAGCTGCCGGTCGTGAACTTCGCCGCCGGTGGCGTGGCGACGCCGGCTGATGCCGCACTGATGATGCACCTTGGCGCGGACGGGGTGTTCGTTGGCTCCGGTATTTTCAAATCGGACAACCCGGAGAAATTCGCCCGTGCGATCGTTGAAGCGACGACGCATTACACGGATTATAAATTGATTGCCGAAGTATCCAAAAACCTGGGTACGCCGATGAAGGGCATTGAAATCTCCAAATTGTCTCCCTCAGAGCGGATGGCGGAACGCGGCTGGTAATAGAGCCGGAAATAGCGAAGGAAGCAGTCCTAACCCACCCCGGCAAATCCATGTGATGGCCGGGGTGCACATAGTTTGGCTGCAGCAGAAAGAAGGATTGCCATGAAGGTAGGAGTGCTGGCGCTGCAGGGCGCCGTAGCGGAGCATATTCGAAGCTTGGAAAGCGCCGGAGCCGAGGGGATGGCCGTAAAGCGGACCGAACAGCTGGGCGAGCTGGACGGGCTCATCATCCCGGGCGGGGAAAGCACGACGATCGGCAAGCTGATGCGAAAATACGGATTTATTGAAGCGATCCAAGATTTAACTCGGGAAGGCAAACCTCTGTTTGGCACTTGCGCCGGTTTGATTGTGATGGCCAAGGAAATCGAAGGCGGGGAAGAAGCCCATCTCGCTTTAATGGATATCAAGGTATCGCGCAACGCTTTCGGACGCCAACGGGAGAGCTTTGAGACGGACTTGGAGGTTAAGGGGCTTACGGCTCCGCTGCGGGCCGTCTTTATCCGCGCTCCGCTGATTACGGCGGTAGGTCCGGGAGTTGAGGTGTTGTCGACGTACAAGGACGAAATCGTCACGGCCCGTCAGGGGCATTTGCTCGTCTCGTCCTTTCACCCGGAGCTGACCGACGACTTTTCGCTCCATGCTTATTTTGTTGAAATGATCAAGCAGACGAAGCGGCCGTAAACAGGGACCTTGACTCCTTTGATGGGTCGAGGTTTTATCTGGTTTGGGATCACAAACCGCCGGCCGGCGTTTCCATATTGCATAGCAGCCTCCCTTCGACGGATGACTCTTGAGGTAGGCAGGCCTGCAAAGGGATGAATCTAGGAGGGACTACTTATGTTGGATGTAAAAATAATGCGAAACGATTATACACGAGTTGAAGAAGCATTGAAAAACCGGGGGAAATCGCTGGAGCTGATTTCCGGTTTTCAGCCGCTGGACGAGAAGCGCCGAGAGCTGCTTCAAGAGAGCGAATCGCTGAAAAACCGCCGCAATACGGTATCCGCGGAAGTGGCGCAGCGGAAGAAGAACAAGGAGAATGCCGACGAGTTAATCGCGGAGATGCGCGAGGTCGGCGACCGGATCAAGGAGCTGGACGAGGAGATTCGGTCGCTGGAGGCGCAGATCGATGAATTGATGCTGGCGATTCCGAACATTCCGCACGCGAGCGTTCCGGTGGGCGCTTCCGAGGAGGAAAACGTTGAGGTTCGCCGTTGGAGCGAGCCGCGGCAATTCGATTTTGCCCCGAAAGCCCATTGGGACGTGGCAGCTGGTCTCGGCATCCTCGATTTTGAAGCGGCGGCCAAGGTCACCGGATCGCGGTTTGCTTTTTACAAAGGCTTCGGTGCGCGCCTGGAGCGGGCGTTAATCAGCTTCATGATGGATCTGCACAGCAATGAGCATGGGTATGAGGAAATGCTGCCGCCCTATATCGTAAACCGCGACAGTCTGTACGGAACGGGACAGCTTCCGAAGTTCGAAGAGGACCTGTTCAAGCTGCAGGGAACCAGTGATTATTATCTTATTCCTACGGCAGAGGTGCCAGTGACGAACTATCATCGCGATGAGATTTTGAACGCAGAAGACCTTCCGCGCAATTATGTTGCTTATAGCTCCTGCTTCCGTTCGGAGGCCGGCGCGGCGGGCCGCGATACGCGGGGATTGATTCGCCAGCACCAGTTCAACAAAGTGGAAATGATTAAAATCGTGCATCCGGATACGTCCTACGATGAGTTGGAGAAGATGACCGCAAACGCGGAGCGTGTCCTGCAGCTGCTTAAATTGCCTTATCGCGTGCTTGCGTTGTGTACGGGCGATCTTGGCTTTACGGCGGCCAAAACGTACGATCTCGAAGTGTGGTTGCCGGAGAGCGGTATGTACCGGGAAATTTCCTCTTGTTCCAATGTGGAGGATTTCCAGGCTCGCCGCGCCAACATTCGCTTCCGTCCGGAGCCGAAAGCCAAACCCGAATTCGTACATACCCTGAACGGCTCGGGGCTGGCGGTGGGACGCACCGTTGCGGCGATTCTGGAAAACTACCAGCAAGAGGACGGCAGCTTGGAAATTCCGGAAGTGCTGCGGCCTTACATGGGCAACATTGAGAAGATTACCAAACGTTAACGGCTTGCGATTCGGCAAGCAATGTGGTAGAATCTGATTTGTTACGCAAATCGGATTCACCTTACGGAGAGGTACCGAAGCGGTCATAACGGGGCGGTCTTGAAAACCGTTAGAGTGCAAGCTCACATGGGTTCGAATCCCATCCTCTCCGCCATACATACCATGTTTGTTCACAAGAGAGCAGCGATGCTCTCTTTTTTGCATAATACAGCGGGTTTCATCGCAAATTAACCCTACATCCATAATGGAGGGGAGGGTTTGCGATGACGAAACCGCAAACGTATCAGACTTCGGCCGGCAATGGGCCGGAAGATAACCCGCGCCGCGAGCGGAAGCAGGAGGGACCGGAGCCGCTGTCCGGGTCCAAGAAAGTGAAGACGCAAAACCACGTCAGTCATAACAATCCTGAAGGATAATACGGACGCGGAAACATCACGACCTCAGCCCAAGGCTGAGGTTTTTCAACCTTATAGAATTTATAAAATTTCTGTCATGGTAGAGGGTGAAGCGCGGGTAGAGAGGGGAGGAGAAGTGGACGTGGGGGCTAAGGGACACCAGAGCCGTTATTTGATGAAAAACGGAGGATTGCAAAATGTAAACGGACACAGAAGCCCTTATTTACCTCAAATCGTCCTGGATGAGCGGGTTTAGAGCGAAATAGGGCCGCCTTTGTCCGTTAGGCTGGGAAATACCCGGGAAATGGTCAGATAAGGTCGCTGGTGTCCGTTAGAGCAGTATTCCCTCCCTTTGCACCGATCGTATGGGTTTGCACGGCAAATGATCTTGCTAATGGCGAGGTTTTTCAAGTTTAAACTTGCATGAAAAGCAAGACATGAAGCATAGAAACATGTAATAATAAAGATAGGGTGTCCGGCCAATTCAAGAAATGGAGCAATTAGGAGTGGAGATGAAAAAACAGATATTTTAACCGAAAGGATCGTGATGCGATTGAACGCCATAAATCCAAGCAATATGAGTCCCTCTGCGATGACGCAGCAAGCTCGGCAGCACAAACAGAGAACGGTCAAAAGCATACTGTTTCGAACCTTCTTCATTATTATTGGAGCGATTCTCGTTTCTGTGGCCCTTGAGCTGTTCCTGGTACCTAACAAAATTACGGATGGCGGAATTACGGGCATCTCCGTAATGTCCTCTTATTTATCGGGTTTCCCGCTGGGTATTTTCCTGTTCCTCTTTAACCTCCCCTTTCTCATTATCGGCTATAAGCAAATCGGCAAAACGTTTGCCATATCCACGCTGATCGGCATCTCCGTCATGTCGGCCGGAACAGCGCTGCTGCATCCCGTTCAAGCCTTTGTGAGCGATACTCTGCTGGCATTCGTGTTCGGCGGCATTTTGCTCGGCCTCGGGACCGGGATCGTGATCCGGTTTGGCGGATCCTTGGACGGAACCGAAATCATCGCTATTTTAATCTCGCGTAAAACTCCTTTTTCCGTTGGCGAAGTCATTATGTTTTTCAACTTCTTCATACTGCTCAGCGCCGGATTTGTATTCGGCTGGGAACGGGCTTTATTCTCCTTGTTGGCCTATTATATCGCTTATAAAACGATCGATATCGTCGTGGACGGCTTAAACGAATCGAAATCCGTTTGGATCATCAGCGATCAGATTGACGAAATCGGGGATGCCATTTTGAGCCGGTTGGGCCGGGGCGTGACGTATTTATCGGGAGAAGGCGGATTTTCCGGGGATCCGAAAAAGGTTATTTTTTGCGTGATTACCCGTTTGGAGGAAGCCAAGCTGAAGGAAATCGTAAATCATTACGATGAAAATGCCTTTTTGGCGGTCGGGAATATCCATGACGTGAAGGGCGGACGTTTCAAGAAAAAGGCCATCCATTAATTTGGCAAAAAAGCTTCCGATTCGGGTCCAAATGGGATATGATGTGTGAGGAATCGAGAATCAGGTTGGACGGGGAGATAGTATGTTTCAAAAACGCTTTTACATGTTTGTATTGCTTGTTATGATGTCGCTCGTTGCCGTGTTGTCCGGATGCACCGCAGAGAAGGAGCCGAAGGAAGTGTTAAGCAGCGCAGCTCTGCATGCGCTCGGCATGGATTCTTTCGCCTTGGAGAGCCGTATTAAAATTTCCGATCTGACCGTAAACGCGAAATCGTTAAATCCGAATATCGGTGCGATCCTCTCGGCGCTTCCTAACGCTGAAATCAACATACGGCAGATCTACCGGAAGGAACCGATGCAAACCGAAGGACAGCTGGAAATCAAACTGGCCGGCAAAGTGGCCACAACCATTACGGCTCCGTTCGTGATGACAAAAGAGAAGTTGTACCTCCAGGTTCCGAGCATTCCGTTTTTGCCGATGCCAAAGTCCGTTACGGGGAAATTCGTCGAGCTGGATCGGCAGGAGCTGGCAAAGCAAAACGTCGAGGGCCTTAGTTCGGACCTGCTCGACCCAGAGAAGACGCAGAAGCTTGGAGCGGAGTTGGCCGTGGCGGTACTTGGAGAGTTTGAACCGGCCCCATATTTTAAAACGATCGATCCGAAGGAAGCGGAGCTGCCGGAAGGCGTCAAAGCCAAGCAGGTCGTCCGGTTCGAAGTAACGAACGATACGGCTGCGGAGGCTGCCACAAAGGTTATCCACAATATGCTGCCGAAAGTCTTGGATCATCTGCAAATTCACCAGTTTACCGTAAACACAGCTATCGCTGGGGATAACTATCCCGTGTATCAGGTGCTTAACGCCGATGTGGAGTTTAACGATGCGCAAACCAAAGATAACGTAAAAGCGGCGCTGCAGGCGACCAGCACTTATAGCCATATCAATGAAAAACCGGAGTTCGCAATCGGAATCCCGGAAGATACGATCACGTTGGATAAGTTTAAAGAAGAGATGCGTAGCTTCGGCTATTAATGGAATAAATAACGGCGAAACCTCCAGTACCCCTGTGCACAGGGCCTGGAGGTTTTATTTTTTCAGGGACGATTATTTTTGGCGCAGCCGGCGAAAAAACGACGTCAGCAAAGTACCGCATTCCTCCTGAAGCACCCCGGCGGTTACTTCGGTGCGGTGATTGAAGCGGGGTTCCTGCAGCAGGTTCATCAGCGTTCCTGCGCAGCCTGCCTTTGGATCAGGGGCGCCGTAAATGACGTGGGGAACCCGGCACTGCACGAGCGCGCCCGCACACATCGGGCAGGGCTCCAGCGTGACGTAGAGCCGGCAGTGCAGCAGCCTCCAGGCGTCCAGACGCGCGCTGGCTTCCCGGATCGCTATCATTTCGGCGTGTGCCGTCCCGTCCCGGGAGCTTTCCCGCAGATTGTGGCCGCGCCCGACAATTTCGTCGCCCAGCACGATCACCGCGCCGATAGGGACTTCACCTATCGCTTCCGCTTTTCCCGCTTCGCGAATCGCCTCTTCCATCCAGTGCTCATGTGGATAAGTGGAGGATGGCGGTTCCGGGAGTGATGAAAAGGACATCAATAATCAGTTCAACTCCTTCTAAGGTGTTTATCCCAGGTTTGTTCAACGAACAAGCATTCGTTGTTAACATGTTGTGTATAACACTGTGAATAAGCGGGTTGTTATCCCCATTATTATACACATATTATACTTTGGTCCTGTTGATATGTTAATAGTATGTGGATAAGTTGGGTTTACATCTTTATTTTATGCCGATGCAACCCAAGTACCAACAGTATAGGCATTTTTTCTTATTGTAGGGAAACGATCTGGGAATTTCAACGTCTTTGCAAAACTTGTCGTAAAAGGTATGATGAAAGTAGAAAATTACGGATTACCATAAAAACCCATTACTATAGCTCTAGAAGTGGGGTGAAACTTTGACTATAAAAACAAAACTTGCTTTGATCATCTCATGTTTTGCCATGATCATCTTGTCCTTGAATATCGTGCTAAGCTATTTCTCGACCCGGGACAATTTGCGTAAAGACCGGGAAGCGAACATGATGCTGACGGCCAAGCATATCGCTCTCGCTGTCGAACAAAGTCGCTCGGTGTATAATTATGTCAAGCTGTCACTTGGGGACAAAATCAACGGCAGGTTGGTGGACGGGATTCTTTATATGACCAGCCCGGAACGGATCGTGCGTGAATCCCTCGGCACCAATAACAGCCTGTTGGAGATCAGCGGTTTTAATCCACAGCAAATCGATCAGGATCATCTCTTATTCGGGACCTATGAATACAAAAATGACGGCATGGTGGAAAGGGCCGTTCGGGAATCGATCAGCCAAAAGAAAAGCCTTTTGTACGACACGATGATTAATAACGAGCATGTCTTGGTTAGCTATGTTCCGATTCTTCCGAACAAACAGGCGCCTTACGTGATTCGCATTATCTCCAGTTATGAACCGATCGCAGGCGCCATCTCGAAGCAAGTGATCAGCCAGTTTACAGTGTCGGTCAGTCTGCTGGTTTTGATGGTTTTGACCAGTTACTGGATGGCGGGCCGTCTGATTCTGCCGATTCGGAATATTCTTGACCAGGTCAATGAGCTGTCCGTCGGGCAGTTTGAAGCCCGGCTTCAGGTGGACCGGAAGGATGAGCTAGGCCTGCTGGCTAACAAAATCAACGCGATGGCCGACAGCTTGGGCAACTACACCAAGGAATTAACGCAGAAAAGCGAAGAAAACCGCTCCATGAAAGAATATTTGGAATCGATCATCAGTCAAACCGCCGACGCGATTCATATTACGGATGTCGAAGGACGGGTGCGGCTGGTGAACCCCGCCTTTGAGAGCTTGTATGGGTGGACGAGCGAAGAGATCATCGGTTCGCGCCTTGAGTTTACTCCTCCCTTTGAGGAAGAGGAGAACAGGACGGCCTGGCGCCAAGAAGAGGAGTCGGGCGGCAAGGCGGCCTCCGTCGTGACGGAAACGGTACGTCTGCGCAAGGATGGAGGCTCGGTCGAGGTAGGCATCAGCGTATCGCCGATTTATGACCAGGAAGGTAAAATTACGGCGTTTATCAGCATTTCCCGGGACATGACGGAACACAATAAGATGGATGAACTGCTGCGCCGCTCGGAAAAGTTGACCACGGTCGGTCAACTGGCGGCGGGGGTCGCCCATGAGATCCGCAATCCGCTGACAACGCTGCGGGGTTTTCTGCAAATGCAGCAGCAGACCAAAGCGATCAATACGATGCACACCGATGTCATGCTGGCTGAACTGGACCGGATTAACCTGATTGTCAGCGAATTTTTGATTCTCGCAAAGCCGCAGGCCGTGCAATTTCTCACGAAGGATGTTCGTTTTACGCTGGGGGACGTCGTCTCTTTATTGGATAGTGAGGCGCACTTACATAATATCGAGTTCGCGGTTCTTTTCTCGCAGCAGCCAGTTATGGTACATTGTGAGGAAAATCAACTTAAGCAGGTGTTTATCAATGTGCTGAAAAACGCCATGGAGGCTATGCCAAAAGGCGGGAAAATCGCCCTTCAGTTGGAGGTGCACGATGGCCGCCAAGCGGTGCTGCGGGTGATTGACGAGGGCGAAGGCATCGCGAAGGAGCGGCTGCTCAAGCTGGGGGAGCCCTTCTACACGAACAAGGAAAAGGGGACCGGTTTGGGGCTGATGGTAAGCCAGCGTATTATCGAGAGCCATCGGGGAACGCTGCTGATCGAAAGCGAGTTGGGCAAAGGCACGGTCGTCACGATTACGTTGCCTCTGGCTTCTGCGGAGGAAGCTGCGAACTCCGGAGAGCTGACGGATTTGGCCGATGGCTGCGGGCAAGGCGGCTTGAATTTTACAGAGACGGGTGGATAAAGTTATATCATGCGGATTAACAAATTTATCAGTGAGACAGGATTTTGCTCTCGCCGCGAAGCGGACAAGCTGGTGGAGTCGGGGAAAGTGACGATCAACGGAGTCACCGCCGTGCTGGGCAGCCAGGCCGAACCGGGCGACGATGTGCGGGTTGAGGGGAAGCCGATTGCGCCTAAACAGACCAAACACGTCTATATTGCCTTGAATAAGCCGGTAGGGATCACAAGTACCACGGAGAGCCATATCAAAGGCAATATCGTCGATTTTGTCGGGCATTCGGAGCGGATTTTTCCGATCGGCCGTCTCGACAAAGACTCGGAGGGGCTGATTTTGCTGACGAGCGACGGGGATATCGTCAACAAAATTTTACGGGCCGAAGGCAAACATGAGAAGGAATATATCGTGACGGTAGACCGTCCAATGTCGTCCGGCTTTCTGAAGGCGATGAGCGAAGGCGTGAAAATTTTAGGACAGATGACCTTGCCCTGCAAAGTGACCCGAATTTCGGAGCGGGTGTTTCGGATTATTTTAACGGAGGGAAAAAACCGGCAAATCCGCAGGATGTGCAGCGCCTTGGGTTATGAGGTACGCAAGCTGCAGCGGATCCGGATCATGAATATCCACCTGGGTGAACAAAAGGCCGGCACTTGGCGGGATTTGACCGAGCGGGAGAAGCGGGAGCTTGGCGAAGCGCTGAATTATAAGCTGACCTGAAACAACGAAATGCAACAAACGAAAACGAAGGCAGACCCTGATGTAAGGGCCTGCCTTTATTTGTTTTTACCGCCGTTAGTGTGCCGCAGTAACGCCAAGCTGTTGATTCCTGTCCACATATTTGCGGATGATCGAGACTTCAACCCGGCGGTTTTGGGCTCTTCCTGCTGCCGTATCGTTGCCGGCGACGGGGTGATATTCGCCGTAGCCGATCGCGCTGAATTTCTTCCGATCCAGGTTGGTATTCTGCAGCAGGATCTTCATGAAGTTCAAGGCGCGCTTCGCGCTCAAATCCCAGTTGGACGGGAATTCATAGGTGGAGATCGGTACGTTGTCCGTATGCCCCGAAACGATCACCTCATAGTCCGGAAACTCCTGCAGCATCGTCGAGATTGCTTTGGCAAGCTGACTGGATTCCGGCTTGACCACGGCTTCGCCCGAAGCGAACAACGCTTTATCGCTGATCGTGATCATTAACTGCGATTGGTTGAGCTTCGTATCCAGATCCTCGGTCAGCCCATTTTCCTTGATATAATTATCCAGCTGCCGTTTCAGGGCCTCCAGGCTTTCCTGTTCCTTGCGCATCAGCTCGGTATTGCTCATGGAAGAGGTTTCGCGCTGCCGGTCTTGCCCCATGTTCTCGTTTTGGGTCATGGACGTTTGCTCCAAAATGCCGGCACTTCCGGTAAGGATGCTGTTGAACGCCTGACTCATTTCCTCAAATTTCTTGGCGTCGACCGTGCTCATGCCGAACAAAACGATGAACAGCGCCAGCATCAGCGTCATTAAGTCGGAATAAGGGAGCAGCCAGCTTTCGTCGGCATGTTCCTCGTGTTCCTGGTGTCTATTCTTTTTGCTCACCTTCATTTACCCCCTTTTCTAAAATTTGCGCACGTTCGGCAGGGGTTAAGAACACGGCCAGCTTCTGTTGAATCGCGATGGTGGACACGCCGGATTGGATCGACAGCAGTCCCTCCACCATCATCAACTTCACTTCCATTTCTTTTTTGGAAAGGCGCTTCAATTTATTGGAAATCGGGTGCCATAACACATAACCGGTAAAAATACCAAACACGGTGGCGATAAAAGCGCCGGAAATCGCGTGGGACAATTTCTCAATATCGCTCATATCCGAGAGGGCCGCAATCAAGCCGACTACGGCGCCGAGAACGCCGAGGGTGGGCGCGTACATCCCGGCTTGGGAAAACATCAGGGCCCCGACTTTATGGCGCTCTTCAGTCGCCGCGATATCTTCGGTAAGCACGTCTTGAACGAACTCCTGATCATTGCCGTCAATGATCATGCGCATGCCCCCGCGCAAAAAGTCATCGTCGATTTCTTCCACCTTCGCCTCCAGGGCAAGCAGGCCTTCACGGCGGGTAATCGTCGCCCATTCCGTGAATAGGGTGATCAGCTCGGCTTTGGTAATCATCTTCGGTTGAGAGACGGTCAATTTGAGCAGTTTCGGAAACTTCTTGAGCTCCGCCATAGGGAAGGCCATGAACAGCGTCGCCGCGGTCCCGACAAATATAATGACAAAGGCCGCGGGGTTGGAGACCAGGCTTTCAACAGGCGCGCCTTTCAAGAACATCCCTAAGATAAGCGAAACGAGTCCAAGAATAAGTCCAATAATCGATGAAATTTCCATTGTACACCTCGTCCTTGAGTTAAATTGAATCCTTTCTTTTCTTTCCGCATCCTTGCGGAAAAGACGTTACTGCTGCCTAAAAAAAGATTTATCTATTTTATCGACAGTTCTGCCTTTTTTTTTAAGTGGTTTTTTCCGGTATAATAAGAGCATGACCTGAAAGCCAGGGTTATCAAGGGAGGATATAACAGTGGGCGTAAAGCACGGAAGGGATTATGAATATATTTTGGCCGACTTGACGGAAGCGGTGGGCCGGATTTCCGATAGCTATCTTTTCTTTGATATGGAATCGTCGGAGTGGGCGGGATTGGCGGATGAAGAGCGGGCCGAGGTGCAGGAGGCGCTGGCTGAGGACCTGTTTTTTGCGTTAGGCGCGGAACCCGTCATTGAGGTCGGAAGCGCGATCGTCATCTATGATCCGGAAGGACATCGCATCAATGTTCTGATCGGGGACGAAGAGCTTACTTCCGTGGCTTTGATCTAGAGAAATTTGGTTTGACCCGGGGTTCCGTGGTAAAATAGTTAGTCAGGAAGCAGTACGCATGTTCAGGGTGTTTGCAGAATAAAATAGTAGAGGACGGGGCCGGAAGCTTAGGTCCCGATGCGCCAGGGGATACTTACATAATAAGGAGTTCTTGAAGAGAACGGGGAGGATAAATGATGCCGTTTACACCGCAAGAAGTACAAGCGCATTTGGAAAAGCTGGAAGGCTGGGAACTTGAGGAAGGACGATGGATCTTCCGCAAATATACGTTCTCCAATTTTATGAAGGGTATTGCTTTCGTGGATGAGGTAGCCGCAATTTCAGAAGCGTTTAATCATCACCCGTTTATTACGATCGACTATAAAACCGTGACGCTCCGGCTGACCTCGTGGGAAGAAGGCGGAATTACGGCAGTGGATATTAAAGAAGCGCAGCAATATAACGAGGCGTTTGACAAAATGCGCGCTGCGGATTAGGCCAGGCAAAAAAAACGCCCGCCGGAAACGCTTAAGTTTCCGGCGGGCGTACTTTTCGTGTGCAGTTATTTTTTCTCCGCGAGCCACATCGCAACGTTGGCAATCTCTTCATCCTTCAGCCGATCTTTGAAGGAAGGCATCATTCCGCCTTTGCCTTTGGTGATAATGCCGTAAAGCTGGTCAGCCGTCAGTTCGGCGCCGATCTTTTGCAGATTCGGTCCCGCGCCCCCTTGCAACTGATCTCCGTGGCAGGTGATGCAGTTGGCTTTGACGGTGGCTTCGGCTTGTTCCGCATTCATCGTAATTGCAGGCAATTGCGGTTTGGCTTCCTTAGCGGCCTGCTCCCGGCTCGGCAGGGTGAACATCAGTACAACAGCCATAGCGCAAGCTACGAGAAACAATCCGCTCATGATCCACTTTTGCATTCCAATCGCCCCTCCTATGTAAGCTACCTTATTCATTATAACGGAACATGCCGCCCGATCATAGTCTTTGTGTCAAAATTAGGAACAATTCCATCGTAATCACGGTAAAATTTGTAACAAACTTCATAGGCAAGTCCGTTTTAATGGATCGGGAGCCTTTAGGATGAAGCCCGAGGCCCCCGATAGACCATGCAATAAAAAGGCTTGGAGATGCCGCCAGGGGTCATTTTCTCGTAAAGGTCGGTAATGGTGAAGCCGGCCTTCTGATAAGCGCGAATCGCCCGGGTGTTCCACGTGAGTACTTCCAAGTCGATCTCATGGTCCGGTTTCCGCCGCAGCGCCTCCTCGACGATCGTTGTTACAAATCGTTTGCCGAGCCCATGCCCGCACAATTCCGGTTTCATGCCGATGCCGAGCCGCGTTACATCCTTAAGCGGGAAATATTGAGCAAATCCTGCAAGTTCTCCGCTTTCGTCCAGCACAGACACGTATTGCTCCGCTCTGATTGCCGGATTGCCGAATTCAACATCGAGCGCTTTCATTTGTTCCCAAGGAAGCCAGCTGTAGACGTCATAGGGAGAATCGTACCGCCAGGTGCAGATTTCCGCGCCGTGGCTCTCTTCCATGGGGACGATGCGAAACTGAAGAATCGGTTTATCCATTGGGATCCTCCTTAAAAAAACGGCATTCCTATTACCCTCACTCTAACGGGATTTACTTAACTTGTAAAGGTTTTGCCGGCGTTCGGACTCCTGTGGATATATGGAAATAAACAAAAAATCGGTAACCTTTTGGCGTGTCGCTTCGTTATATAGCTAGGGATGAAAAAAACCGCAAGCCATTTCTCATGAAATTGGCTTACGGCAGGCAGATCATGTGAAGTGAAGATAAAGCGCCGGCGGAGGTTCAAGATTCCCCTGCGTACACGGAGTAACCGTATTTGCTGAGCACCCGCTTCGCGCCAACGTAGCGGTTCTCATAATAACTGTTGCGCAACTTGTCGATCCGGATTCCTTTGGAAGAGGAGGCATGGGCAAATTCTCCGTCGCCAACGTAGATGCCTACATGCGATACTTTTCCGCCCCCCAGGGTGTTAAAGAAGACAAGGTCACCGGCTTGCAGCTCGCTTTTGGACACCGCCGTACCTACCTTGTATTGGGCCGTGGATACGCGAGGGAGCGTAACGCCCATTTGCTTAAACACATACCGCGTAAACCCGGAGCAATCAAATCCGGCCGTGCTGGTGCCGCCGTATTTGTAAGGCGTGCCGTACACGGAATCAACGATGCCGGAGAGTGAAGTTTCCTGCTCGGCCGCGAAGGCGCTTCCAGCTCCCAGGGTGAAGCATAAAGCCAAACTCGTTACCGCTGCTGCTAAAGTCTTTCTCAAGATGTCTAACTCCTTCCAAGGCCTGCGAGGTTAGCTTAAGGATTCGGTTGAAGGTTCCCTATGATCCCTTTGGAGCGAGATCAATTCACCCTGATGTGGTTCCCCCGTTTCCCGGGTGCGGGGAATTCGGCAGTTCATGTAGTATGCACCCTAAAACGACGTTACAACAAAAATTACAAAGTTGTTACTATTTCTGTTGGTCATTTTACCAAAGCGGGCCAACATTGGCAAGTTTCCCGGCAAAAAGGATGCTTTTGGCCTGTTTGCGGAGCGAGTAAGTCTGGGTAATGATTCCTAGGGCATTCATGTAAACATGAAAAACCCGCAGAGACGTGGCTGCCCCATCATCCCTGCGGGTTTGTCGAATCGTTATAGTGTTTGCGATTACTGTTCGGCCGTTACAGCTTCATATTTCTCGGAGCTCATAATGCGTTTCGCTCCGACATACCGCTTCTCATAGTAGCTTTCGCTCAGTTTGCTGATGACCACTCCTTTGGAGGAAGAGGCATGTGCAAACTCGCCGTCACCGACATAAATGCCAACATGAGATATGCCATCGCCGGAAGTGTTGAAGAACACCAGATCGCCAGCGATTAATTCGTCCTTGGAAACTTTTGTTCCCATCTCAAATTGGGAGCCTGATTGATGAGGAAGATCAATACCGAGCTGCTTAAATACAAACATCGTAAATCCGGAACAGTCAAAACCGGAAGTCGTTGTTCCGCCTGCGGAATAAGGAGATCCGAGACCTTCGTCAACGGCGCTGTTCAACTTGGAATCCGCGAAAACGCTGCCAGTTCCGATAGTGAAGAGCAACGCGAAACTTACTGCTGTTACGGTCAAACGCTTTTTCAAGAAGTATGCTCCTTCCAATGCCTACGAGGTTAGCTTAAGGATTCGGTTGAAGGTTCCCTATGATCCCTCACTTACGAGATCAATTCACCCAAAGTGGTTCCCCCGTTTCCCCGGCGCAGGGAATTCGGCTTTGATTTCACACCTGATAAGACTTATTCGACATACCTTGCTATTTTCCTGCCAAAGATGACAAAAATAATTACAAAACTGTTACTGAAATTGTGCTGCTGTTATTTTAACAAAGACAGGGATCATTTGGCAATGGTTAATTCGCAAGATTAAGAGGGGAAAACCTCACACAAGGCCTTCGCAATGTCGCGAAGGCCTTGTGTCGTAAAGGTTTCGGAGAGATGAAAAAAAATTAACTTTTTTCGATTTTTGTCTGCCAGAGGCGATATTGCGAAGTGACTTGCCAAACTTTAAAAGCGCTGCGAAAAAGAGGGTAGGTTTGCTGCAGGATCAGCGCCAGCATGCCGGTCCAGATCCAGGAGACCGTTCCGAACAGCAGGAAAACGCCCAGTCCGAACGCGCCCAGGATCAGGGAGATCCCGATGCCCTGCAGAAGGTGCCGGAAACAGACGAGGAGGGAACCCCAGACGCTGGATTTAAACAAATATCCAAATTGCAGGTAGAGGAGGCATTGCCTTGCCAGCCAGCCGTAAACGAACCAACCCAGGATGTAGATGAGGCCCGTCAGCATCGGGGCCATTTGTCCCCCGGACCCCAGCAGATACGGCCATAATCGCAGGAGCTTGGGAACAATCCAGAAGGAAGGCAGCATAATTAAAATAAGTTCAAGGGCATAAAACAGGGCGACCGGTTTCCAGAATTCCTTCATTCCGCGGAACAGCGGCAGTCCGTGCGCGCGGCTCTCGGAAGGGACAAGCCCGTAAAAAATTCCCGCTTGAATGAGAGGCGTGAGCAGAAGACGCAGAACCGCCATGCCGATCAGCAATCCCAAATAAAGGCGGACGTCCGGATTGCTCCCCAAATAAATACGCCCTTCCAGCAGAAACAGAAACCGGCTGAGCTGCGTGGGCGGCGGATCCGGATATCTTTGCAGCAGAGCGGTAACGGCAGTATCGACCAGCCGGTACAAAAACAACCCCCACAGCAGCTGATACAGGAACAAAATGATGACGGAGGGAAACTGGCTTTTCAGCAGGCTCCATCCCTGACGCACATAGGTCATACTCTATTACCCCCTAAAAGTTACCATATAAGCGTTCCGAGCAGGGCCTCGATTAGCTTGGTCACGCTCATATTGGAGCGCGAAAGGAGAGGTTCGGGCACCTCCGTTTTCAAATAGTTGTTGATATGTTTGTTTTCGACCACCAGCGAATAGTCCGGATCGATTTGCACCCAGGCAAGCGGCTCCTTGTATGTCAGCTCAAGCTCGACGCGGCTGTCCTCGCCTTTCCATTGTTTTCGCACCGTATGCCCGTCTTGGAACGCGAACAGCAGCGGGACCTTTGGATAGGTCGCCCCTTTGCGGGAGATGACGACAGTGGATTCGTAAACGGTGGCGCCATTCTGACGGAGCGGATTCACCGTGATTTGGTCAACGGAGAAATCGGCCATTTTGCCGTCGTATACATATTGCGAAAAATAGTTTTTCCAGCTGCGACCGGTGACTTGTTCGACAACCCGCTGAAAGTCGGCCGTCGTTGGATGTTTGAAGCGGTATTTGTGGGCATAAACCGTTAAAATGCGCTTCATCGTTTTACTTCCCACCTGGCGTTCAATATCGAGCAAAATAAGCTTACCGCGGTAATAGGCATTTTTGGTATAGCCGTCGCTGGAGCCGTACTTCCAGGCGTTTTGGGTCAGCGGAGCCGGCGCGGAAATCAGCGCGGCCTGAATCGGAAGCGTTGGGCTGATTCCGAACTCCTGCTCCATCAATTTATCCTCCGCATAGGACGCGAAGCTTTCATCCAGCCAAGCCTCTTCAAATTCGTTGCTCGCAATCATGCCGTAAAAAAATTGATGCGCGATTTCGTGAATGACCGTCCGCTCCAGCTCGTCGTAGCCGGGGGAGTCGCTGCTGGCGCCAAATGCGGTTACGAGCGTCGGGTATTCCATCCCGCCTGCTCCGTTCCCGTCCGTGGGGGGCACCACGATGGACAGGGTCGAATAAGGGTAACGTCCGTACCATCTGCTGAAATTGGACAAAGCCGACTTGGCCGCATAAAAATAGCGCTCTTTCAAATCCTGATGGGCCGGATCCAGGTAAAGCTTAATCCGCACGCCGGGCACCTCGGAGGAGGAAAACGGCTCTTCCGCATAAATGAAATCGGGGGAAGCCGCCCAGGCGAAATCGTGAACATCGTCGGCATAAAACTGCACCGTTTTCCGTCCATCCCGAATGGCCGCCTTTTTCGTTTGAAATCCGGTAGCGGCGACGGTATAGGTTTCGGGCACATTAATTCTCACGTTGTATATGCCAAAATCGGCATAAAATTCGGAGTTTCCGTGGTATTGGTGGAGATTCCAGCCTTCCGCCGTGCGCCCCCGGGTACCCGCAGGCTCATATACGCTGATTTTCGGGAACCACTGCCCGGCCATCACGAAATTTCCCGCCGTCCCCATCCGCGCAAAAACCTTCGGCAGCTTGACGGTATACTTCATCTTCAGCGTCAGGCTTTCCCCGCCTTGAACCGCCACCGGCAGACGCACTTTGGCCAAAGTTTTGTCCTTCGCGTTACCGTCATCCGGCTGGACATACTGCAACCGGTGGAGCAGGGAAATGCCGTCCGTCGTTCGCAGTTCGGTGATTTCCATCGAGCCCCAGCCGTCCTTGGGCATGACATCCCCGCGCAGCTTTCCGCCCGATTCCTTCATAAACGTGGTGTCCGCGGAGGAGAAGGCGTTGGGGTACAAGTGCAAATAAATTTCGTTGACCGTTTTTTTGCCGGGATGGGTCCATGTCAGCGTCTCCGTGCCGGTGAGCGTCCCGTCCTGTTCATTGAGCGCAACGTCGATGTGGTATTCGGCAACCCGGTTGCTGAGCACCTCCGCCTTCGGCTGCTGGATGCTTTCGGCCTGTGGTGCGGCCGGGGTTTGTCCGGTATTTTGGAAGGCCTTGGGCTTGCCCTTTTCCGGGGCGAACGAAGCCGCATCCTCCTGGCCTGCCTGGAGGGCAAATCCAGCCGTTCCGAGAATTAAACACAAAGCAAGGATGGAAATGCCGTAGATCTTAGTACGTCGGGTCATACAATGGATACCTCCCGTTGACAAGCATCTACAGCATGTATATGTTTGCTTTTGGCAGATTATTAGCTAAAATTGAATTAATCAATAAGGCCTCAAAAAGGCTGAATATTACGGAGAACCGTCTATAGATTCGCGAATAATGGAGGACATTATGGATCAATCACCAAAAACGGGCAAAAAAATTTTCGCCTTGAATATCATCAGCAACGACGAGAAAAGCAAGCATAAAGGATTTGGCGCAGGCTCCATCGATTTGAACAGCATGTCGCCGGTCATCATCGACGGCGATGAAGCGTACATCGATGTCGGGGCGATGCACGCCAAGAGCAAGGTGGAAAAAGGCATCAAATTTTCGATGAACCGGGAGGATGTTCCGAACGGCCGGCAGGTGTGGATCGTTTGGGTCGCGGTCGACCGCGGTCCGGAGGGGCAATTTTACGGCGGGATGACCGCCTGCGAGATGTGGATCGATACGGAGGCGCGGCGCGGCTGGAAAATCCTCGCGGACCACGTAAACAAAATGGACTATGCCTTGAAGCGCCGGGTCATCCTGGATGGATTGGCGGCGGCGCAAAAGGCGGCGCTCAAAAACCTGCTGATCGATACCAACGCCGAGTGGTGGGACCGCACGCCGGGAGAGCTGAAAAGCGCTTTGGAGGCTTAAAAGTCCGTGAGATGCAGATAATAAAACAGCGAACCCTCGCCGTTCAGGCTGCAGCGAGGGTTCGCTGTTTTTTTATTCTCGGTTTGCCATTGTCATTGGATAGGAGACCGGAACCGCTGTCTGAGTTTTTGTGGAGACTATAGGAATAACGGTAAAAATGGTCCTTATTTTCGCTAAAAAGGGAAGTGAAGCTAGAATAGAGGATTTTTTTACCTCTATATTTTAATAGACAAGGCCCAAAGGCGCATTTTTCAAGCTTAGTCTCCAAATAGAGCCTAAAATTACCGCTATTTTGCGTAGAAGGAAAGAAGTACAAAAATAGCGCCACAAATTACCTCTATTTCCGGTTGTGGCTTTCCGCACCCCATTCCCTCTCCACCAAAAAAGTATGGTTTTGCACATCAAAGAACGCCGGAGCGAATTTCTCCGGCGGTTTTTCTTAATCACTGGTAAGATCAAGCGATTTGCTGCCCCCTGGGCTTGAATTGAAGCCCTCCCAGTCGAAATGGAGGATGGAGCCAGTCCGGCCAGTGTAGGTCAGCCCGTCATCGGCGTTGAGATCGTTCATTTGAATCCATTGGATGTCGTCCTCTTGAAGCAACTTTAAATAAGGGGCTGTCCGTTCCCCGGTCTTGCGGTCGATCAGCAGCAGCGTTCCTGACGAGTAAGGCCGGATCAGCAGAAAGTCGTCCTCCAGCGCCTCCAAACTGTAAACATCCTTGGTGCCGCCAAACTGTACCAAGTTGATAGTTTCGGTTAGTTGTCCATCCTTCGTGTACAATTTGGCAATCTGTCCGTCGTTCAACACGATTCTGCCGTCATACGTCAGAACATTTTCATGCAGATTTCCAAAGGGAGGGCCTCCGAAATGCATGGCGGACTGCCGGACGATCTTCCCGTCATGCAGCAGAATGCGGTACCAGCTGTTGTTGATATGCGGCTCCCCGTAGGAGTTGCTGATGTCCAGGACATAGGTGGAATCGTCGATTTTTTGCGCCTTTCCGCCGAGCCAATCCGGGTCTCTGACGGCCACCTTGCCCGCTCGCTCGGGAAGCTGTCCGCTTGGTCCGGCATAGATGACGCCATGCTGCTTGTTCATCCAGAACAGCATACTGCCTGAGCGCAACGTGAAATATTGGGGGCTATAAGAAAAGCTGATTTCGCCCGGCTCCTTGGCATTGCCCGCTTTGATCGAGATGCCGAACAGTTTGGAAAACAAAGAGGCCGGGACGTAAGTGTCCCCGTTTTTGACCAGAATCGGAGCGCCTAAAGCGATCGTTTTCCCGCTTTTCCCGGTTGCTGAAGATTTCCCGGATTTGAGCTTGGCCAATTGCTGCACGCCCGTGACTTCGGTTGTTTTGGTGGTGTTGTCATACCCAACTTGCAGGTCCAAAAGGGGGGCGACTTCCTTCAAAGGAAGGTAAAGCTGGCCCGATTGCCTAAACGTGGCGTGTTCCAGGCCATAGATTATGGGCCCTTTCGCTGCTGCCGCGGCGGCTGTGGCCGAAAACGGCTGCAGGCCGGGCAGGGCTCCCGCCGCAACCGTCAAGGATAACATGAGGGCCGCCGCCGCTTTGGCGAACGAGATTACGTGTTTCATCGTTGATCCTCCTACTGAAGTAAGTAGATACGTAGAATTAAACGGATGAAACACGAAAAAGTTGTGGAATAAAATGGAATCCTAATTTGTCCAAACAACGGCCTGCTTATCAACGACCGAAACGTACGGGTTATCGCGGAGATAAAACCGCCACGGCTTTGAGGCATATTCCGCGGCATAAGCGATATTGATCCGCGGCGCTTGCATAATGGCGCCGCCGGGCGCGCGCTCCCCGGACTCCAGCCACAGCGCGGACCCGGGCTCGCTGAGCGGCAGGCCGTTCAGCGATTTGTCGATGTCCAGGGCACGGCACAGTCTGCCCGGCCCTCCGGACAAGTCGACCGGGCGGCGTGCCTTCGTGCCGCGGCGCTGGCGCATCAGTGCTTCATCGGCCGGGGACAACGGCTCCACGGCGCGGATCAGCACCGCCTGCGGGTCGTCCGGCTCGCCGGTGACCAAGTTCAGGCAGTTGTACATGCCGTAAATCAAATAAATATAAGCGACGCCACCCTTGCTGAACATAATCTCGGTGCGCGCGGTGCGGCGCCCGCCGAAGGCATGGCTGCCTTTATCCTCCACGCCCCCGTAGCTCTCGGTTTCCACGATGCGGCAGCGGATGTCGCCGTCCTCCGTCCGGCGGACCAGCGTGTGCCCCAGAAGCAGGGGCCCGGCTTCCAGAGCGGTAAGCCGGTAGAATTCCGGGGGCAATGGGCGGCCGGGGACGATTTTTTTCGTGATTTGATTCATCTATCGGGGAGTCTCCTTTAGGGTAGAAATTATAACTCCCTTTTATGGTATAGAACCGGGCGCGTTTCGTCCACATGCATGAGCGCCGATCGTTCCGCTTCAGTCCATCCACCAGCGCTTCAAATCGTTCCACCAGGAATGGGTTTCCTGCTTCTCCGCCTGGGCCGGTTCCGGAAGCGGCTCCGGTTTTCCTTCCCCGTGCGCTTCGCAATATTCCGTCGGCTCGGTTCCCTGAATGAACACTTCCAGCTTCTTGTCGGGGCAGTCCGTTGTCGCCAGTTTGCCGGTCTCCGGGTCGATATAGACGCTGACAACGCCGTCGGGAATCGGAAAAATTTTTGGCGGTACTTTTGCCAGCGCTTTTTCCGTAAATTTGGCAAAAATCGGCGCGGCCTTGCGCGATTCCGCCGTACCAAGCGTTTTGCCTTTATCGTACCCGACCCAGACGGCGGTGGACAGCTCCGGCGTAAAGCCGACAAGCCAGGCGTCCGTGCTGGTCGTGCCGGTTTTGCCGGCTACCGGCCGCTTGATTTCACCCGATACCCGGTTCCCGGTGCCTCCGGTTTCAAATACGCTTTCCATCAGATTGGTCAGCACGTAAGCCGCCGCCTGATCAACGATCTGCTCGGGCTTGGCCGCTTTGGCCTCGTACAGCACGCGCCCGCTGGAATCGGTGATTCTCAGCACAGCCACCGGTTTGACGCTCCGTCCCTGATTGCCGATCACCGCAAAAGCGGTGGCCATTTCGAACGGGCTGATCGGGGAAGTGCCCAACGCCAGCGACGGCACCGGCTGTAGCGGGCTGGTGATCCCCATCTTCCGGCCCAGCTCGATCACCTGCTCGGCGCCAACGGTCAAAATCGTGTTGACGGCGTAAATGTTGTCCGAATGAGCGATCGCCTGACGCATGTCGATTTCACCCAAATATTTGTCCCCGAAATTTTTCGGGCTGTAGGTTTTGCGGTTGTCGTCATAATGAAACAGCGTCGGCTGGCTGCTGAACTTGCTGGCGCTCGTCATTTTGCCGGAGGCCAGTGCGGACAAATACATGATCGGCTTAAAGCTGGAGCCCGGCTGGCGGGTCGTGGCAAAAACATGATTGTATTGACTTTGCTTGTAATTGGCCCCGCCTACGAGCGCCTTGACGTACCCGTTGCGCGGATCGATGGAAATCAGGGCGGCCTCCAGCTCCGGCGTTTTGTCCAGCTCCGAGGCCACGGCTGCCTCCGCTGCCTGCTGGGCGTCCGGATCGAGCGTCGTGTAAATGCTCAACCCGCCATGCTCCAGCAGCGTTTCATCGAATCCAAGCTCGTCCACCACGACGCTGCGGATGTAATCGCGGAAGTAAGGGGCTTTGTCCACGGGGTTTTGCTGCTTCGGCGATTGAAAGGCCAGCATCTCGTTATAGGCTCGGTCCGCCTCCTCCGAGGAAATGTCGCCGGTGGCAACCATGGCCGAGAGCACGGTGCGCTGCCGGTCTTTGGCGTTTTTCATATGATTAAAAGGTGAATAATACGTGGGCCCCTTTGGCACTCCGGCCAGCATGGCGCTTTCGGCCAGGCTCAAATCCTTGGCGGGCTTGCCGAAGTACATTTGCGCGGCGGCCTCAATCCCGTAAGCGCCGTGGCCGTAGTAAATTTCGTTCAAATACATGCTAAGGATGTCATCCTTGTCGTATTTCATTTCCAGCTGGGTCGTGTATAAAGCCTCCTTGATTTTCCGCGACCAGGTCCGCTCATGGGTGAGGAACAAATTGCGGGCGAGCTGCTGTGTTAACGTGCTGGCCCCTTGAACTTTGCCCATCTCCTTCAAATTCACGAGGGCCGCCCGGGCCATGCCTTTCAAGTCAAAACCGAAATGATCGTAAAAATGCCGGTCTTCGGTCGCGAGCGTCGCTTTGATCAGCCATGGGGAAATCTCCGGGAGATCCACGTTTTCGCGGTTTTTGCTGCCGTCCGAAAAAACGGCGATCGTATTCCCTTTGCTATCGACCAGCTGCGAGTTCCGGCCGGAATCCGCCAGAGGCAGATCGGCCTGATACAGGTATAACAGCAGGACGCCGGCGGCGCATACGCCCAGCAGTCCGGTGCCGAGCGTCAGCTTGAATAACAGCCGCCAAGCCCGGCGCGGTTTGCGCTGATGGTATCTGTCACTGCGAGCGAGTTTCTGCACGGAAGTGCTCTCTCCTTTCAAAGCTCTATACTAAACCGTTACTCCTATGTTCCCGAACGTTTCTTTTTAGTATGGGAAAGTTTGGGATAGATCATTCATGAGTGAGCTGTTTCAATACGCCAGTCATTGCTAACCGGGCTAATATCCGAGTTCACTTGAAGCGCATAGGCGGATCGTGTGTTATTATCTTTTTGTTTGGTACAATACTAGGAAATGAACTTTGTACAGCGGAAACGGGGAAACGGCCTGGGGCCGAACACTATTTTGGCGGAAAGAAGGTTGGTACGATGGAACTGTGGTTTACGGAAAAGCAAACGCCGGTCTTTGGCATTACGGCAAAAATACGCGAAACGCTGGTCACGGAAAAAACGGAATTTCAAGACCTGGCGATGATCGATACCGAGGAATTCGGGCGGATGCTTGTGCTGGATGGCATGGTCATGACGACGATCAAAGACGAGTTTGTTTACCATGAAATGGTGGCCCATCCTGCGCTTTACACGCATCCGAACCCGAAGCATGTGCTTGTGGTTGGCGGCGGCGACGGCGGAGTAATCCGCGAAGTGATCAAGCATCCGGAAGTGGAAAAAGCGGTGCTGGTGGAGATCGACGGCAAGGTCATCGAATATTCGAAAAAATATTTGCCGGAAATCGCTGGCGGGTTGGACAACCCCCGGGTTGAAGTTCAGGTGGCCGACGGCTATATGCATATTATAGAGAGCAAAAATAAATACGACGTCATCATGGTTGATTCAACCGAACCGGTGGGACCGGCGGCGCCATTGTTTGAGCGCGGGTTCTATCAGGGCATTTACGAAGCGCTGAAGGACGACGGGATTTTTGTTGCCCAGACGGACAACCCATGGTTTAAAGAGGATTTGATCCAAAAAGTAAACAAGGACGTCAAGGAGATTTTTCCGATCGTCCGCGTGTACGGAGCCAACATTCCCACCTACCCGAGCGGATTATGGACGTTCACGATGGGCAGCAAAGTGCATGACCCTCTGGAAGTGGACGAGTCGAACATCCCCGAACTGGACACCAAATATTACACGCCGCGGATTCACAAGGCCGCGTTTGTGCTGCCCAAATTCGTGGAAGACCTTGTGAAGTAGGGACGGTCGTATGGAACCGGATTCCCGCTTATTTCGATACCCCAAAAGCATCCGTCTCGTCCCAATTTGGGCGAGGGATGCTTTTTTGCTTTCATAGGACTTTTTGAATAGGCCGGCGGGTGGGAAAACATGCCATTAGGACCATGAGTGATACAACTTGAGTATGATAGTATGAATAATGTCATGAATTGTTGAATTAAGGCGGGATGGTAATCAAATGAACAGAACTCCACGAAACGTAATGGCCTACGCGATGATGATTTTGGTGGTTCTCGTTGCCGGATGGTTATTTTACGGACTGCCTGGGAATAAATCGCACACCTCCAGTAACGGGCAAAAGGAGGAGCAGACGGCGGAAATACCGGCGGACTCGGCGGATTCCGCGATGACGCAACCGGCGGGAACGGAACCGGAGGCGGACGCGTTAGCGGCGAAGGATGGGCAAACGCCGGGGAATGCCGCATCCCCATATTTGCTGGACCATCTTCCTTTTAAGGAAGAGGATGTGACCGGGATTACGGCTAAGTCGGACAGCGGCAGCGTACAGGTTCCCGCACAGCGGCAAGCGGTGCTGCTGCAATCGCTGCGGTTCACCGACATGCAGGGCGCGTTGGTGAAGGAGAACCCGGGAGCCGCACGGAAGCCGGTAATTTTGCAATTTACGTTAAACAACTCGAGCTATGAGCTGACCTATGACCTGGCGCTGAATGCTTTTCAATATGACGGACACGCCTATTACGCCGATGATCAGGTGCTGCTGCTGATGCAGGGGCTTTTCCGGGAAAATAAGGACCTGGCTACGCTCGATGCGCTGCTGGAGCAAGCGCGAGTAGAGCAGGAACAGGTGGGTGCCGCGGAGCCGGAGGCGTTGGAGGCCTCCCGGGCCGAGGTGGAAGGGTTGGACTTCGACGGTTGGGTGAAGCGGCTTGCGGGAGAGCAAGCGGAGAACATCCTGTGGGAAAGGCCGTTTTACGATGACAGCGAAGGGCAGGTGAAACAGGCCAGACTGTACAAGGATGGCGTGCTGGCGCTGAACCGGATCATCTTTTTTACGACGGCGGATCACCAAACCGCGGACGGGGTCAAAGTCGGCATCGGACAGGGTGACGTGATGGACAAACTGGGGCCGGAGGCGCTCAGGCTGGCAAGTCGCTGGAGTTATAAAGTCGGGGATTACTACCGGTTTCATGTGTATTTTCAAGACCAAAAAGTGGAATACATTGTGTTAAGCCAGCCTTTGTAGGGTGGGATGAGCCGCTGATGAAGCGGCTTTTTTAACCTTGTAGAATTTTATAAATTTCGGTCATGGTAGAGGGCGAGGCGCAGGTAGAGAAGAGGGACCTGGAGGCTAAGGGACACCAGAGCCGTTATTTTGAGGAAAAACGGAGGATTGCAAAATGAAACGGACACAGAAGACCTTATTTACCTCAAATCGTCTTGGATGAACTAGTTTAGAGCGAAAGAGGGCCGCCTGTGTCCGTTAGGCTGGGAAATACCCGGGAAATGGGCGGATAAGGTCGCTGGTGTCCGTTAGAGCAGCTTACAAAGTTTAGGAAGAGCCTCCAATCGCTCCAAAGTAGAAGTCAGAGCCATTAAAGGACGCCGTCAGGCGTTTTTCTTATTGTAAGAACGGCTAGCGCTGAACGCGGACAACCCGTCGCATATTGAATTGCCGGGACGAACTGGATATAGTAGTACAGTAAGAAACGATGTAATATATAGAGAAACGGAATGAGGGTTTGATGCGTATGCCGGAGATGAGCCCGGTCAAGCTCGTGCTGACGAGCCGGCAGGGACAAGACGAGACGGTGCAGTCCCTGCAAGGAAGTGCTATGATGCGGGACGGAGCGGTCTACATCCGTTATAATGAGCCGGAGGCGGGGCCGACCGGCGGGATGACGCGGACGATGGTTAAAATTACCGGGGAGGAACTGAAGATCATGCGGCACGGGGATGTGGAGGCGGAGCAAACGTTCCGCACCGGACAGCGGCTGCCGGGTTTTTACCGTTCCCCTTTTACCCGTTTTAACTTGTCTACCGATACCGTAAAAATGGATTCCCGTTTAGATGGCGTGGTTGGCCTGGTTACCTGGGAATACGATTTGTACGTTTATGAAGAGTTGTCGGGACATTTTGTAATCAGTTTACATATACAGGAGGAAGCTTGATATGCCACACAATCCGTTGGAACAAATGAACCAGGCGCTGAAGGAAGCGATTCTGGAAGCGATCGCCGCCGCCGGGCTGGCGCAGCCTGAGGAAATCCCGGCCATCGTGCTGGAAGTGCCGAAGGACAAGGCGCACGGCGACTTCGCCACCAATGCGGCCATGCAGCTGACACGGATCGCCAAGAAAAACCCGCGTCAAATCGCTGAAGAAATTCTGGCCAAGCTGGATTATTCGAAAGCCGGCATCGAAAAGGCGGAAATCGCCGGTCCCGGCTTCATCAATTTTACGCTGGACAAAGGGTATCTGTATCCGATCCTGCTGGAGGTTCATCGTGCAGGGGAAAACTACGGCCGCATCCAGCAAGGCAATGGGCAAAAGGCCCAAGTCGAATTCGTCAGCGCCAACCCGACGGGCAGCCTGCATTTGGGCCATGCGCGCGGAGCGGCGGTGGGCGATGCGCTTTGCAATTTGCTGGATTTCGCCGGATACGACGTAACGCGGGAATATTACATCAACGACGCCGGCAACCAGATCGCCAACCTGAGCAAATCGATCGAAGCCAGATACCTGCAGGAGCTTGGGCAGGACGCGGAAATGCCGGAGGACGGGTATCACGGCGAAGACATTAAAGGCTTCGCCAGGGAGCTTGTGGCGGAACAAGGCGACAAGCTGCTGTCAATGGAGCCGGAGGCGCGTGCGGCTTTTCTGCGCAAATTCGGGCTGGATAAAGAGCTGGCGAAAATTAAACGCGACCTTGAACGTTTCCGGGTCCGCTTTGATGTATGGTTCAGCGAAACTTCCCTATACGAGGACGGGCAGGTGGAAGCTTCGCTCGCCGAACTGCGCGAGAAAGGCCAAACCTACGAGCAGGAAGGGGCAACCTGGCTTAAAACGACGGATTACGGCGACGACAAGGACCGCGTGCTGGTGAAAAATGACGGCACCTACACCTATTTGACCCCGGACATCGCTTATCACCGGAACAAATACGACCGCGGGTTCGACCGCATCATCAATATTTGGGGCGCCGACCACCACGGCTATATTCCGCGCGTCAAGGCGGCGATGCAGGCGATCGGCAAGGATCCGGAGAAGCTGACCGTGCTGATCGCCCAGATGGTCAGCTTGTTCCAGGACGGCGAGAAGGTGAAAATGTCCAAACGGACCGGCAAAGCGGTTACGATGGTGGACCTGATGGACGAGGTGGGCGTCGACCCGATTCGCTATTTCTTTACGATGCGGAGCATGGACTCGCATCTCGATTTCGATATGGATTTGGCGATTTCGACATCAAACGAAAATCCGGTGTACTACGTGCAGTACGCGCATGCGCGGATCTGCAGCATTTTCCGCCAGGCTGAAGAGCAGGGCATCGCCGCCCCGGCGCCGGAAAAGGCCGACCTGGCCAAGCTGGCGGCGGAGCATGAATTTGACCTGCTGCGGAAAATCGGCGAGCTGCCGGAGGAAATCGGCGTGGCGGCAGCCAACTATGCGCCGCACCGGCTGGTGCGCTACGCGTATGACCTGGCTTCGTTGTTCCACAGCTACTACCGTGCGGAGCGCGTCATCACCGACGACGCGGAGCAAACTGCGGTGCGGCTCGTGCTGCTCGGCGGCGTGCGGACGGCGCTCGCCAACGTGCTTGGCTTGATCGGCGTGTCCGCGCCGGAAAAGATGTAGCCATCGCCGGCAGGGGCCCTGAGGCCCGGACGGAACCAACAAGCCGCCTCTCCCGCAGGTACGGGGGAGGCGGCTTGTTGGCGCGCCGGGCTAGCTCCGCCGCCGGGGCTTAGCGCGCAGCAGGCGCGTGGCGCTGACTTCGCCGGCGCTCTTTGCCTTGGCGCTGCTGGCGGTAGGGAGCGGGCGCGCGGTGCGGCGCAGGCGGCGCTTGATCTCGCCCGGCTTCAGGTCGGGCTTCAGCGCTAGCAGCAGGGCCACGGCTCCGCTGACGTGGGAGGTGGCCATAGAGGTGCCGCTCATTTCGCGATATCCTCCGCCCAGCCACGAGGACGTTATTTTTTCGCCGGGGGCGTAAATGTCGATATATGGGCCGTGATTGCTGAAGGAGGCGATGCGGCCTTCCCGCCCAGTGGCCCCGACCGAAATGGTCTGAGGGTACCGCGCAGGATAATCGGCGCTCCGGCCTTTTCTGTCGTTTCCGGAGGACGCCACGACAACGATCCCTGCGTTATGGGCTTTGCGGATGATGTTCTTCAGGGCTTCGCTGTTGGTCTTCATGCCGAAACTCATATTCACAATGTGCATCCGGTTGCGGACGCACCAATCGATCCCCAAAATAATATCGGAAACGTACGCGGATCCGTTATGATCAAACGCTTTAACAGGAAAGATCAGCGAGCGGGGGGCCACACCCATCATGCCTTGCGAACCGCCCGAAGCGGCGATGGTGCCGGCGATATGGGTGCCGTGGCCGTTGTCATCGTAAGGAAGGCTAATCCGATTCAGCAAATTGATTCCTCTTGCCAAAGAGTTGCGCAGGTCCGGATGAGCGAAATCGGCCCCCGTGTCGATCACGCCGACACGAACCCGGTATCCGGTTGAGACGGACCACGTCTCCGGCGCGCCGATGCGCTTTACTCCCCAGGGAATTCCGGAATTTTGCCCCTTCCCGGAAGGGGCGGGACTATGAACGCTGACTCTGGAGTCTTCCTCGACCCAGAGGCCGAATCGGGAGCGGGCTGCTTTCACTCGTAAACCAAGGGGACAGATCAGGGCCTGCAGCAGTGGCGAGGTTCGGATCTGCCGCAACGCCGGATGTTTTCGCTTATGCTGAAACAACTGACGTACACATTCGGCGTATTCGGCTGGATGCGGGAAGCGGATGATGTAGCGTCCGCTTTTTCCGGAGGTGTCGACATGTTCGTTTAAATAACGCAGAAATCCGGAATAGTCCATATTTAAGTAGCCCCTCCTGACGAAGCGTGTTGCAGTATAGTATGACAATCCTCTCTCCATGGAGTGGGGAAGAGGCCCTGTTTTGCGGGAAATGGGCCCCTGGTGGAAGTTAGGCTGCAACATGGCGTGTCAAAGCGGGAATCTGGACATAGGATGAAGGGAAGGCCGGTTAGCGGCTTTCGCCAACCTTGGGAAGGCCGCCAAGCCTTCTTTAGGGGAGGGTACAGTCAAGGGGCGGAGAACCGGGGGGTTCTTCGCCTCCTTCCATTTCGGCCATCGCGCCCCGGGCGGGGAACATGGCGGACGCGCTTTCGGTCCTGTTTTTAAAACTTGCAATTTAGTGGCAAATAGGTTTTACTAATGTGTGATATGGATATGTTAGTGAAGGAAAACGTTCCGTAAGGGACGGTTTCGCCTTTGCTTTATAGTGAACTATTTGCGTGAGAGGAAGTGTCCGTAACGTGAGTACCCCGCTCAATTTGAAAATCGACCCGGAGAAGGTTCAAGAAATCCCGATGGTCGACTTGGCCTTTATGATTCTGAAAGCGGCGAACACGCCGTATTACTACCGCGACCTGATGAACGAGGTTGCCAAACTCCGCGAAATGTCGGAGGAACAAATCAACGAAGCGATTGCTCAACTCTATACGGAAATTAATATCGATGGACGGTTTGCCTGCGTAGGCACCAATCTGTGGGGCCTCAAGCGCTGGTACCCGGTCGACCGCTCGGAGGATCCGGTGGCCAGCTCCAAACGTCCGCGCATCATTAACGATGACGATGACGATTTGGAAGACGAGGATTTCGTGGAGGAAGAAGACGGATACATCTCCGGCGATGACGAGGATTACGATGCCTTGGATGAGGATGGGGACGATGAACTGTTCCCGGACGACGACGAAGACGAGGTGGATGAAGTCGACGACGACACCATGATCGACGATGAGGAGATGGAGGACGAGGACGCCCTCGCCGATGAAGAAGAGGAACTGGATAGCGAAGAAGATTACGACGGCGACAACGACAAAGATGACGACTGATCTTCGGCCGCTGCCCGTTTTACATGCGGGAACGATGCCTTAAATTGTTCAAGGTATGCCCGCAGCACCTGACTTGACACAGGCAGGGGTAACGGGTAAACTATTGCATGGGCTTATGATTCAAACCTATAAAATAATGAATTTTTCAAAAAAGTGCCCCGACTTAACTCGGGTGTCACTTTTTTGTTTTTTTTATGCCCATTTGACCATGATTCACCGTTAATGGGTTACGCTAATGATCGCTAACGATCCAAGTTCCCCGAATTTCTGGAATCCGATTTTTTTGAACATGTACTATCTTAGGAGGTTTTTAGTTGTGGCAAAATACATTTTCGTGACAGGCGGGGTCGTGTCCTCACTAGGGAAAGGAATTACGGCTGCGTCGCTGGGCAGACTGCTTAAAAACAGAGGTTTGAAGGTAACGATCCAGAAATTCGATCCTTATATCAATGTCGATCCGGGGACGATGAGCCCCTATCAGCATGGCGAAGTGTTCGTCACCGATGACGGGGCCGAGACAGACCTTGATCTTGGTCATTACGAACGGTTTATCGACATTAATTTATCGAAGAACAGCAATGTAACGACGGGCAAAGTTTACTCTTCGGTGATCGGCAAGGAGCGCCGCGGGGAGTATCTCGGCGGTACGGTGCAGGTGATTCCGCATATTACGAACGAAATCAAAGAGCGCGTGTTCCGCGCTGGACGCGAAGCCGGTTCCGACGTCGTCATTACGGAAATCGGCGGCACCGTCGGCGATATCGAAAGCTTGCCGTTCCTGGAGGCGATCCGCCAAATCAAAGGCGATATCGGCCGCGAGAACGTCATGTATATCCACGTAACGCTGATCCCGTACATTAAAGCGGCCGGCGAAGTGAAAACGAAGCCGACCCAGCACAGCGTTAAGGAGCTGCGCAGCATAGGCATTCAGCCGAACGTGATCGTCTGCCGGACGGAGCATGCCCTGTCGGACGACATCAAAGGGAAGATCGCCCAGTTTTGCGATGTTGACCCCAGCGCGGTGGTGGAGTGCCGGGACGCGGATACGCTGTACGAAGTGCCGTTGAACCTGCGCGACGAAGGGTTGGACGAAATCGTCGTCAACCATCTTAAGCTGACGACGCCGATGCCGGATATGCACGAGTGGGAAAGCCTTGTCGAGCGGATCAACAAGCTGGAGAAGACGGTGGAAATCGCCATCGTCGGCAAATACGTTGCACTGCACGATGCTTATTTGAGCGTGGTCGAATCGCTGTCCCATGCTGGATTTGACGCAAATAGCGACGTGAAAATCCGCTGGGTGAACGCGGAAGATGTGACGGACGGCAACGTGGCCGAGCTGCTGCAAGGCGTCGGCGGCATTCTGGTGCCGGGCGGCTTTGGCGACCGGGGGATCGAAGGCAAAATTACGACGATCCGTTACGCCCGGGAAAACAAGATTCCGTTCTTCGGCATCTGTCTCGGCATGCAGGTGGCGGTCATCGAATACGCCCGTGCCTTGGCCGGCCTGCAAGGTGCCAACAGCTCGGAAATCAATCCTTCCACCGAGTATCCGGTCATCGATTTGCTGCCGGAGCAGAAGGATATCGAGGATCTGGGAGGAACGATGCGGCTTGGCTTGTATCCTTGCAAACTTGTGCCGGGTTCCCTGGCGATGCAATGCTATGACGATGAACTGGTGTACGAAAGACACCGTCACCGGTATGAGTTCAACAATGCGTACCGTGAGTTGCTGGAACGCGTGGGATTGCGTATTTCCGGGACTTCGCCGGACGGACGTCTGGTCGAAATTATTGAGCTGCCGGATCATCCTTGGTTTTTGGCGGTACAGTTCCATCCGGAGTTTACGTCCCGTCCGAATCGGCCGCAGCCACTATTCCGCGAGTTTGTCAAAGCGGCGATCACCCATTTGTCCTAAGCCCTTTGGGCTGTATTCCGCGCCAGTCCGCAAGCCGGCGGGCGCGGAAAGGCCAGGTTGTCTCGCGCTTCTCTCCCGCCCGGGGCATCCGCCTGAAATCCGGCCTGCGAATTTTTAAGTCTCTTTTTTCCAGTACAGAAGGGATTTCCAAATTAGGGGCGAATATTTAGTATTACCAGGATTACAGGGGTGAATCGGTGGGAGGTTTTTCCGTGGAAGAGAAGAAAGTGTTAATTGTCGACGATCAGAACGGTATCCGCATTTTATTGATGGAAGTCTTCAGCAGTGAAGGGTATAAAACGTTTCAGGCGGCCAACGGCAAAATGGCTTTGGAAATCGTCCGCAGCGATTCGCCGGATTTGGTGCTTCTCGACATGAAAATCCCGGGAATGGACGGGCTTGAAATCCTCAAGCACATCAAGGAGGTCAATCCGGACATCAAAGTCATTATGATGACGGCTTACGGTGAGCTGGACATGATTAAAGAAGCGACCGAACTTGGGGCCCTGATGCATTTTACGAAGCCTTTGGACATTGATGAAATGCGCGTGGCGGTGAACATGCTGCTGAAAGGCGGCGCCGTCATTTAGCTTGGAAGTGAACCTCCTTGAGGAGTTCGAAGCGTGCTAACGCTCTGGAGTCCTCTAAGGAGGTTCTTTTTTATTGTTGGAGGGAGCATCTACCTGGCGCAAGGCCGGATAAGCGCTCGGGGGATCGTTGACTCGGGACATGGCAGGTGGCGGTTCGACTGACCAAATGCAAAAGTGCAGGCGGTTCTTGTCGAAACACCTCAGTA
Organism: Paenibacillus macerans; assembly: GCF_023715465.1. Lineage (GTDB taxonomy): Bacteria > Bacillota > Bacilli > Paenibacillales > Paenibacillaceae > Fontibacillus > Fontibacillus macerans_A. The sequence goes on along the minus strand of NZ_JAMBOE010000025.1, from coordinate 13,225 downwards.
TGGGCAGTTCAAGTGCAAAAGTGCATTTCATTCTCGCGGTTTTGATCCCAATTGCCTGCAAGCTCCATTTTCAAATGCACTTTTGCACTTCATCGCTCTAAATAGCCCGAATTCGGCCCGTTTCAACTGCACTTTTGCATTTCGAGAGAGTTGGTATATTCGCGTTCGCCTAGCAAACGATATCCCGGTTTGCCTAGCAAAAGTCCGATCCCCTCCCTGTGCCGAAGTAGAAGTGCAGAGTGCCCTGATCGCTTCCTGCTGTCGGAAATGCTTGCTTCCGCCGCCACGGAAAGCTCCAATAGTAATTTTGACAAGTTGTGGTATAATAAAAAAGTGTGTGAATGTCGGCTAAATAAGATAAAATCCCACATCCTTAGGAGGATTGAAACCAATGCCATTAGTATCGATGACAGACATGTTGAACAAAGCGCTTCAAGGCAAGTACGCAGTGGGTCAATACAACATCAACAACCTGGAATGGACCCAAGCGATTCTCGCTGCCGCCGAAGAAGAGAAGTCCCCGGTTATCCTTGGCGTATCCGAGGGTGCAGCCCGCCATATGGGCGGTTTCTACACCATTGTTAAAATGGTGGAAGGCTTGCTGCATGACATGAAAATTACCGTTCCTGTAGCCATCCATCTTGACCATGGTTCCAGTTTTGATAAATGTAAGGAAGCGATCGACGCCGGATTTACTTCCGTTATGATCGACGGCTCCCATCATCCGATCGACGAAAACATCGCCATGACGAAGAAAGTCGTTGAATACGCTCATGCCAAAGGCGTTTCCGTGGAAGCGGAAGTCGGTACCGTTGGCGGTCAGGAAGACGACGTTTCCGGCGGGATTCAATATGCCGACCTGAACGAATGCATCCGCATCGTAAACGAAACCGCAATTGACACGCTGGCTCCGGCACTTGGTTCCGTGCATGGTCCTTACCATGGCGAACCGAACCTCGGCTTCAAAGAAATGGAAGAAATCCGCGACGCGGTCAAGCTGCCGCTCGTACTGCACGGCGGGACAGGCATTCCTACCCATGACATCCAAAAAGCAATTTCGCTCGGCACTTCCAAAATCAACGTAAATACGGAAAATCAAATCGAGTTCACCAAGGCGGTTCGCGAAGTGCTTGCCGCAAAACCGGACGTATACGATCCGCGTAAGTACATCGTTCCAGGCCGCGACGCCATCAAGGCAACGGTTATCGGAAAAATCCGTGAGTTTGGTTCCAACAACAAAGCCTAAGGGCTTTTGGTAGGCTTGCATACCTTCCTGTACGGGGAGCTTTGTCCGGTGTCATCGGACCGCCCGAGGGAACTGGCTGGTCCAGCTGAATAAGGTGACTTGGAAAGTACACCGCTTAGACGGTGTCTTTCCATTTTCACCGCAAATAACGTGGCTTAGGTTCGTTTGCCGACGCAAATACGTAGGGGGATCCTTGAACTTATGGAGAAATTAATGATCCGTGGCGGACGTCCGCTGCGCGGCAGCGTCTCGATTAGCGGCGCTAAGAACAGTGCGATCGCGTTGATTCCGGCTGCGATTCTGGCGGAATCGGAAGTCGTGCTCGACAACCTGCCGGTTCTGAGCGATGTGGCTGTGTACGCGGAAATTTTGGGAGAACTCGGAGCCCGAGTTCAGTGGGAAGGCAACCAGATGCGCATCGACCCAGCCGACATCAGATCGATTCCGATGCCCAATGGACCCGTTAAGAAGCTGCGCGCTTCCTATTATATGATGGGAGCCTTGTTAGGACGATTTAAAGAAGCGACGATCGGTTTACCGGGCGGCTGCAATTTTGAGCCCCGTCCGATCGACCAACATATCAAAGGATTTGAAGCGCTTGGCGCGACCGTGACGAATGAGCACGGATCGATTCATCTGCATGCCAAGGAGCTGCGCGGCGCCAAAATTTATTTGGACGTCAGCAGCGTTGGGGCAACGATCAACATTATGCTGGCGGCTACGCGAGCCAAAGGCGCAACGATTATCGAAAACGCGGCTAAAGAGCCTGAAATTATAGATGTAGCCACCCTGCTGAATTCCATGGGGGCGATTATTAAAGGCGCCGGAACGGAAACGATCCGGATCGAAGGCGTCACCGAGCTTAGAGGCTGCCGTCATTCTATTATTCCTGACCGAATCCAAGCCGGTACCTATATGATTGCGGCGGCCGCCACGCGTGGCGACGTCCTGATCGACGGGGTGATCCCCAAGCATCTTGAGGCGTTGACCGCCAAGTTACTCGAAATGGGGGCTGAGGTCGAAGAGTTGGATGAGAGCATCCGCGTTATCGGCCAGTCCGCTTACGGACATGTCGATGTCAAGGCATTAGTCTACCCCGGTTTTCCGACCGATATTCAATCCCCGATGACAAGTCTCTTAACTCAGGCGAACGGCGTAAGCGTGCTGAGCGACTTTGTTTATAGCAACCGCTTTAAGCACGTTCCGGAGCTGGTGCGGATGGGAGCGAAAATCCGGGTGGAAGGCCGTTCGGCGATTATCGAAGGCTCTAAGCTCAATGCGGCTAAAGTGAAAGCGGCCGATCTGCGCGCCGGCGCGGCGCTCGTATTGGCTGGTTTAACCGTAGAGGAAGGGATCACCGAAGTATCGGGCGTTGAACTGATCGACCGGGGCTACGACCATCTCGTTCCTAATTTGCGGGCTTTGGGTGCGGATGTTTGGCGAGAGGCGGAATAACTTTTTCGCCCCTTGCATAAGTTCCCAAGGAACGGGAATAATAGGGTCAGAAGTCTATTATTTTATTTTAACTTCATAGATTCCAAAAAAATTGAATAGGTGGTTATTTTATTATGGATCTGCAAATCGCCGATTTGGAAGGGATGAAACTGACCGAGCTGTACAAGCTTGCGAAGCAGTATCAGATTCCTTATTACGGCCAATTGAAAAAGAAAGAATTGATTTTCGCAATTTTAAGGGCACAGGCAGAACAGAGCGGGCTGATGTTTATGGAGGGCGTGCTCGAGATTTTGCCGGAAGGGTACGGTTTTCTAAGGCCGATCAATTATTTGCCCAGCACAGAAGACATTTATATTTCCGCTTCCCAAATCCGCAAGTTCGATCTGCGAACGGGGGATCTCGTCTCCGGGAAGTGCCGGGCTCCGAAAGAAAACGAACGTTATTTTGGGCTCCTTCAGGTCAATGCCGTTAACGGAGAAGATCCCGTCATTGCCTCCGAACGGTTGCACTTCCCGGCGCTTACTCCGCTTTATCCGCAGAAGAAGCTTGTGCTGGAAACTTCCCCAACCCACTTATCTACCCGCATTATGGATTTACTTGCCCCGGTCGGACTCGGACAACGCGGTTTGATCGTGGCGCCGCCAAAAGCAGGGAAGACGTTGCTGCTCAAAGAAATCGCCAACAGCATTTCCACCAACAATCCCGATATCGAGTTATTCGTATTGCTGATCGACGAACGTCCGGAAGAAGTGACGGATATGCAGCGTTCGGTAAAAGGCGAAGTCATCGCTTCGACGTTTGACGAGCTTCCGGAGAATCATATCAAGGTGGCGGAGCTGGTATTGCAGCGCGCATTGCGGCTGGTGGAGCATAAGAAGGACGTTGTGATTCTGCTGGACAGCATCACGCGGCTTGCCCGGGCGTACAACTTGGTCGTTCCGCCTTCCGGCCGTACGCTTAGCGGGGGGATTGACCCTGCGGCTTTCCATCGTCCGAAGCGGTTTTTCGGCTCGGCCCGGAATGTGGAGGAGGGCGGCAGTCTGACGATTTTGGCGACCGCGCTGGTCGATACGGGGTCGCGTATGGACGATATCATTTATGAAGAATTTAAAGGCACCGGCAACATGGAGCTGCATTTGGACCGCAAGCTGGCGGAGCGCCGCATTTTCCCGGCGATCGACATCCGCCGTTCGGGAACGCGCCGCGAGGAAGTGCTGTTGACCAAGGAAGAGCTCGATACGATCTGGTCGATCCGCAAAAACATGAACGATTCCTACGACTTTGTGGAAGGATTCCTGAAAAAACTTCGGGATTCGAAGACAAACGCGGAATTTCTGGCTTCGTTCGATACGGCGGGCAACACGCCATCCGGAAGCGGAAATGGAGGAGCGCGCCGTCCGGTTCGGACCAGTTCCGCTTCGCCTTCTTCGCGGACGGGTTCGTCGCAGACGAATGCCGGTTCGACACACGGTTCGGGCGTATAATTTTTAAGACTGCCTAGTGAAGAGGAGAACATCATGCATTTAGTATATGCCGACGCTGAGGGACAGGTTTATGATCATCCGACGTTGTATGGGCTTGCCCGGAGCGGGGATATGGTCGTGGAGATTTTGGAGGATGAGTTGATCCCGCTGCCGGAGGGCGCTACGCTGGTGGGCCTGCCTTCCACACGGCCGGTCGGGATGGATCCGGACACGGGCGAGATGAAACCGCTCCCTGGCGATGTGCAGGCCGTGGGGGCTTTGCTGCCGCAAGGGTACACGCGGCTTTGCCTTCCCGGCTATGTGAAAACCGATAAAGATTACAAGCTGCCCTTGTTCGGCTACTCGGCGGTGGTCTGGAAAGACGGGCAATTTTATGTGACGGCCCGGCTGTCGGACGATCCCGAGAAATGGAATCCGCTGAATTGCGATCCGCTTGACCTGAAAAATCAGGTAAAGGCTTTTAAAGCGCGTTATCCGGAAAATCGTCTGTACGAGCATTTGTCGAACTGCGCGCTCGGCTATGAGTGCCTGACGGCTTCCAATACATTTCTGAACCGCTGGGAAGGGGCCGTGCCGGTATCTTATTCCTGCAATGCGGGCTGTTTTGGCTGCATTTCCGAGCAGCCGGACGACAGCGGGTTTGTGGCGCCGCAGACGCGGATGAATTTTCGCCCGCGCGTGGAGGAACTGGTCGAAGTGATGCTGGAGCATCTGAAGACGCCGGAATCGATCATCAGCTTTGGTCAAGGCTGCGAAGGCGAGCCTTCCACGCAAGCCAAGCTGATTATCGAAGCGATCCGCGAAGTGCGGCGGCAAACCGATATGGGCTACATCAACATTAATACGAATGCGGGGCTCTCCGATCATATCCGCGGCATCGTTGACGCCGGGCTCGATTTGATGCGGGTCAGCACGATCAGCGCACTGGACGGCCACTATAACGCGTACTACAAGCCGCGTGGCTACACGCTTGCCAATGTGGAGAAATCGTTGAAGTACGCGGCGGAGCAGGGAGTATACACTTCGATCAACTATTTGATTTTTCCCGGCGTAACCGACCGGGAGGAAGAGGTCGAGGCGATGATCGAATTCGCCCGCCGCACCAAGCTGAAGTTGATCCAGCTCCGCAACCTGAATATCGACCCGGAAAGCTATCTGGAGCTGATTCCGAAAGCGCAGGGTGAGATACTCGGAATGAAACAAGCGATTGAAATTTTCCAGGAAGAATTGCCTGATGTGGTGATCGGCTCGTACACTCATGTGCCTCCGGCCGAGCTGGCCCGCGTCAAATCCAAGGTGCATGGATAAAACAGGCAATTGCGCTGGCGGTATATGCCGTGCTATAATGCTTTTATGTGTCATTATAACTCTGTGCACGATTGAGGCTCAGGGCGGAAAGAGGTGAAAGTGATGAAAGAAGCTATTCAACCCAAATATCACGTGACTACGGTTACTTGCGCTTGCGGCAATACCTTTGAAACGGGTTCCGTTAAACAAGAACTGCGCGTTGAAATTTGCTCCAACTGTCATCCATTCTTCACAGGTAAGCAGAAATTCGTGGATGCCGGCGGACGTGTGGATAAATTCAAAAAGAAATACGGCATCTAAGTTTATACAACTGGAATTTGGAAACTATGACGAGGAACGTCTCTCTCCATCATCTGATGGCGGGGGGCGTTTTTTTTATATCAGTAAGGTATTATTGTTGGAGTTTCCGCTTTTGATGAGTAAGAAAAACTGCTGCTTAGTGCGGCATTACTTCTGAGGTCTTCTAGTTTAAGGTGACGGGAAGAACGGTAAGATTACTACATGTGTCAGTAGGTACTGATGATTTTTAATAAGATGGAGATGCTGTGTGATGGAGTTTGAAGCTGTACATAAAGAGTGGCTTAAAGCGCATATGAAGCTTCGTTCCGACGAACGAAAAGGACGCCTGGAACGGGGTCACGGGCATGGTGAGGAACTGTTTTTGCGTAATGTGTGGTGGCCGCTGCGAAGGAACCTGGACGGCTTACATCCAGAATATGAAGTTATGGACTGGAGGGGAAGATCCTATTTTGCCGATTTTGCATGGTTGACGGAAGCGGTAAAGTGGATCATCGAAATTAAAGGTTACGGCCCGCATGTTCGCGATATGGACCGAAGGGGTTATTGCCGTGAACTAAATCGGGAGCTTTTCCTGCAGGCGTTAGGGTTTCGAGTGATCTCATTCGCTTATGATGACGTAGAGCGGCATCCCGAATTGTGCATTACGCTGCTGCGCATGCTGCTCAGCCGCTACGAGGTAACCCGTTTGGCCGGTGTGGCAAAGATAGCCTTGAAATCTACGCTGCTGTTTGCCGTGCAGTTAGTCAAGCCGGTGCGGCCAAAGGATGTGGCGGAGCATCTGGGCGTTAATCATCGGACGGCGGTCCGGTATTTGCAGCAGTTGTGCCAAATGGGCTGGCTGATCCCGAAATGGAGTGGCTCCTCGGGCCGGGTATTGGCATATGAGGTCATGCGCAGAGATTGGGATGCATTTGAGTGGTAGATGGTAGGCGGTTGGAGGTAGTTGATAGGATAGGTGATTGTTTGGAGGTGAGTTGTAGAGGGAGGGGGAGGGGGAGAATAAATGAATGAGTGAGTGGTGAACGAAAGGGTGAGTGATGAGCAGTGACGCCGCTGGATAATTTCGAAGGGATGGTTTATTTGCTCCAGCTTCGGCTTCGGCTCTGGGCTAAAGTGCCAAAGTGCATTTGAAAATGGGGTTTGGAGACCAATCTGATCAAAATGGCGAAAATGTCCTGCACTTTTGCATTTGAATCGCATAAACGGGTCCGTTTGGGGTGAATGGCCTGCACTTTTGCATCTCGCAATGTTGAATTAAGGAGATATTGATTGGCAGTGGCGAAATTTTGGCACGGAATGGGCAACTCAGAACGACGTGGTCGACTTAGCGCGACGTGTTCAACCTGGCACGATATGGTCCCAGCCGACTGCAGCCCATAGCATGCAGCTACGGACATGCAGCGCAGGCCTAAACTAAAACAGGCGGGAGACCAGGGTGTAGATACACCTTCGCTCCGGCCCGTAATGTTGTAGTCGTATACGCATACGCAGCGTTTACTTCTTGAATTCAACGCTTTGCTTAAGACTGTTCCATTCCTCGCTGCTGATCAGCCCCAGCCGCCATAAGGCGATGCCTTTTAAGTCATAGCGTTTGGCCAAACCGGTCAAGGTTTTGACGGAGTTTTCATTTTCGCTGTTGAGGTTCAGCCCCAGCAGGAGCTTGCTTTTGCTTGTTTCCTTAAGTGCCAGCTGAATCGCTTCATCCACTTTGTCCGCCGGTTCCGGGTTGCCGGTAGTTTGCCCTACCCGATAATCATAAGCCATAATGATGAGTTCGTCGGCGATTTTCCCCAGCTCTTTGTAATCATAGCCTTGGTAAGATGAGTTCAATGGATGAAGTGCCAGCGACAGCTTTAAACCGGCGGACTTCGTTTCCGTGGACAACTGTTTGACGAAAGCGGTAAAAGCTTTGCGGGTGGCCGACTTGTCGGTTGTCAGCCCCAATCCCTCAAAGTCGAGCATGATGCCTTGAAACGCCTTGTCCTTTGCCGCGGAGATCATGTCGGAAATGGCTTGCTTGCGCAGTTCCTCATCTTCGATCATTTTGGTCAATTCGCCTTGCGCGTCGCCGGCATAGACCATCAGATAAGGGATCGTTCGAGCTCCTGACGCCGTCTGGACCAAACTTTCCGGCGTGGTCTCACCGGCAGCTTCCGGCATTCTGAAGTCTTTGCCGGACAGGGTGAAGCTGCCGTTTTCGTCGATCCGGCTCCAGCCAAAGGATACGGCATCGAGGCTAGGAATGGCCGATGCTTCCGAGAAAGAAGATATCGCATAGAAGCCCAGCATATACATCCTTTCCTGCGGTGAAGTAATAGACACCGTTCGCGTAGATTGATCCCAGCCGACATCCGCTCCAAACTGCTGGCTGAAGAAGCTGAGCGGAATCAGCGTATTGCCATCGACGGAACGGGGAGCTACCGCCAGCGTCACGGGGGAACCGTTCACCTTGGCGGTTTTATTATTCAACGTTAGTTGTACGAGTATTCCATCCCCGCCCGTACCTTTAACGGCGGAAATCGTTTTGGCGGCCTGATTCCAGGTGACTTGAATTCCTAGGGCTTCGGATATTGAGCGAAAAGGAACCATGGTTGTACCGTCAACGATGATAGGTTCACCGGAAAAAGACAGCGGATATCCGTCCAGCATAATTTGCACCTTCGCGGCTGCGATTGCCTGAGGGAGTCCGGCCCCGGTTATGCCTCCGGCCAAAATGGCAGCTGCAAGGAAAAGTTTCCCGATCAGTTTCATTCGTTTCTCCTCTCGTTTTCTACACTTTTTCTTCTATTCTACTAATATATCAGAATTATACCAGAATAGGAGGGAAGATGCATGGGGCGGATAGGCGGTATCGGTCCGTGCGGGCGGTTTGGCAGCGCCGCCAAGTTCTTCCCCTCGGTTGCATTTTATACAGGCATGAGATATACTTATTTTCACCGTGCTAGATGGGGAGGTAGCGGTGCCCTGTAACTCGCAATCCGCTGTAGCGAGGTTGAAGTCCTGTTAGAGGTCTTGCCGATGTGAGGTCCGGTCTTTACGGCAGACGTTGACGGACGGGTCCTCCGCAAGGAGTGCCTGTGAACCTGGTCAGGTCCGGAAGGAAGCAGCCATAAGCAGTGCCATTCTTGTGCCGGAGGGTCGCCTGTCCCGAGTCATGCCGTAAAGGTGCCGCTCGGATCGCAATGATCAATAACAGGTGCACGGTTTACATAGTACAATAGGAGACACCTTTGCCTGCGGGCGAGGTGTTTTTTTGTGTAAAAATGGGCTGATGCCGCTCGATTGCGATTAGAAGTTTTGCTCGCCACGGGAGTATAGTATAATAAGGAAACGACAAACGTCGCTTACTGGAAGGAAAGAGGTGCCGCATATGGAGCATGTTGCGCTGTACCGCGCTTGGCGGCCGCAGTCGTTTCAAGACATGGTGGGGCAACAGCATATTATCCGGACGCTGCAAAATGCAATTCGCGAACAGCGGTTGTCTCACGCCTATCTGTTCAGCGGGCCCAGGGGGACCGGTAAAACCAGTGCCGCCAAAATTTTGGCCAAGGCCGTGAACTGTGAAAAAGGGCCAACCGCAGAACCGTGCAACGAATGCGATGCATGCCGGCGGATTACCGCCGGAGCGGTCATGGATGTGCTTGAAATTGACGCCGCTTCCAACCGGGGGGTCGAAGAAATTCGCGATCTGCGCGAGAAAGTGAAATATGCCCCGACGGAAGTGCGGAAGAAGGTTTATATTATCGATGAAGTTCACATGCTGACCACGGAAGCGTTCAATGCCCTCCTCAAAACCTTGGAGGAACCGCCGCCGCACGTCATGTTTATTTTGGCTACGACCGAACCTCATCGGCTGCCGGCTACGGTCATTTCCCGCTGCCAACGCTTTGATTTTCGCAGGGTCTCCCTGGAGGAGCAAAGCGAGCGGCTAAAACTGATTTGCGAAAAAGAAGGCATCACCGCCGAAGAAGAGGCCATTCAGTATATCGCCCGGTTGTCCGATGGCGGAATGCGCGACGCGCTTAGCATTTTGGACCAGATTGCGTCCTTCTCCGGTGGACAGGTTTCCTATCAGCAGGTTCTGGAAATGACCGGGGGAATCGCCTCCCGGCAGTTTGCCGAGCTTGCCCAAACACTGCTGGCCGGCGATGTCGGCGGCATGCTGCAAATGATCGACGGATTTATGCAGGAAGGCAAAAGCGCCGATAAATGCATGGAGAATCTCCTTTATTATTTCCGCGATTTGTTGATGGTGAAAATGGTGCCGCAGGCGGACAAATTGACGGAGCGTGTGCTGGATCCCCGGGATTTTGCGGAAATCGCCGAATCTTTTGCGAAATCGCAGCTGTTTAAGATCATCGATACGTTAAATCACTATCAAACGGAAATGAAATATGCGGTTCAACCGCAAACGTTGTTTGAGGTGGCGCTCCTGAAAATCTGTACGATACCTAAGGAGGATATCGATGGGGCCTCGGCAACTGCCCGCAGTTCCGCGGCGGATGCCTCGGAAGTCAGCCAGCTGAGACGCCAGCTTTCCGAACTGGAAGCAAAGCTGGAACGGGCTCTGCAGGGAGGCTTGTCCGCGGGAGCAGGGGGTGGCGCAGCCGCGCCGGCGGGAAACAATCGTTCGCCTGCTCGAAGCTCCGCTCCGCGGGTCGCGTCGAAAGCCAAGATTCCGTCCAATATGGACCGGTATATCGCCGAGCGGCATAGTCCGGCCTTTATGGAGATTCAGAATAAATGGAATCAGATCCTGCAGGCCGTCAAAGAGGAGAAGGTAACCATCCACGCCTGGTTTATGAACGGTGAACCGGTTTCGGTGCTGGAGGATTCCGTTTTGGTCGCTTTCAAGAACGATATTCACCGTGAAACGACGGAGAAGCCGGCCAATAAGCAGCTGATTGAAAACGTTATGGCCCGCCAGCTTGGCAGCCCCTGCCGCCTGGTGACGATGATGCTGAAGGACTGGAACGATGCGATTCAGGGAGCGGCGGAGCCGCCTAAGGAAGCGTTCGAACTGGAGCCCCCGCCCGAGGATGGCGAAGGCGGCAACAGCAAGGAGCCATGGGTGGACGAAGCGCTGCATCTGTTCGGCGACGACCTGGTCGTGATCAAGGAATGATTTCGCCGGAGAATCGCAACGAATTTTGTGTTATTTTTAAAGTGTTGTAATTCCCAAATGCAGATCAATTAAAGGAGATGTGAATCGCGTGAACAATATGAATCAGATGATGAAACAAGTGAAAAAAATGCAGGAGCAAATGCTGAAGGCGCAGGAGGAACTCGGCAGCAAAACGGTGGAAGGCAGCGCAGGCGGCGGCGTCGTTACGGTCCAAGTGAACGGACATAAAAAAGTGCTGTCCCTGACCATTAAACCGGAAGCGGTTGATCCGGATGATGTTGAAATGCTGCAAGACCTCGTGCTCACCGCAGTTAATGATGCGCTGAACAAAGCTGAGGAACTGGCCAATCAGGATATGGGCAAATTTACGGGCGGCATGAAAATTCCCGGCCTGTTCTAATTTTTGAGCTGAAGGAGAAAGCCTAAATTGTATTATCCCGAACCGATCGCAAAGCTGATCGATGCTTTTACCCATCTGCCCGGAATCGGACCCAAAACGGCCGCAAGGCTCGCTTTCCATGTTCTGCACATGAAGGAAGACGACGTGATCGATTTCGCCAAAGCTTTAGTGAGCGTGAAGCGTAATCTGCACTATTGTTCAGTTTGCTGCAACATCACGGACACCGATCCTTGCCGAATCTGCCAGGATAAGACTCGCGATCCGTCCGTCATTTGCGTGGTGCAGGAACCGAAGGATTTGGTGGCGATGGAACGCACAAAAGAGTTCGATGGCTATTACCATGTGCTGCAGGGAGCGATATCGCCGATGGAAGGCCTGGGTCCGGACGATATTCGGCTGAAAGAGCTGTTAAACCGCTTGAGCGATGAGCGCGTCAAAGAGCTGATATTGGCGACGAACCCGAATATCGAGGGCGAGGCTACCGCCATGTATATCTCACGGCTCGTAAAGCCGTTTGATATCCGTGTAACTCGTATTGCTCACGGCTTGCCGGTCGGCGGGGACCTGGAATATGCGGATGAGGTAACGCTGTCCAAGGCGTTGGAAGGCAGACGCGAAATAAATTGATGCCGGCATCATGAAAAAAAGGACTTTGTATCCTGAATTTTAAGTTCGGGAGGCAAAGTTCTTTTTTAGTTTCGGAGGATCCTTTGGTCCGGCTTCATTGAAAATGTGCCAGTAGACGTTTTTTATGCAGGTTCGAGGTTCTAAGTTTGTCCGCTTCCCTATAGAAATGAAATAAACCGGATTAGGGAGGCGATCGGTCTTGAAGCTGTGGAAAATCTGGAATACGGATCGCGAAGCCGTTTTGCGGATGAATGAAACGATGAAGAACATGCAACTGCTCAAGAAGGAAGTGGTCAAGGCGCATAAGGAATGGGAGCAGGCTTATACAGCGTTTCAGGAGGCGACTGGCATGGATGAGGTGGATGTGGCAATCTACACGCTTGAAGCGGCGGAGAGAAGATATCAAATTCTGCTGAAAGCGGCGAAACAGGCCAACTTGGATTGGAACGCATTCCAGTACGGATCGTTTTGGGCGAACTAGTGCATAATCTCTAAACGATCCGGATCAGAAAGTGTTAACTTCGAAGCTGTCTCTTAGAGAGTTAGCGGTGGATGGTTTTCCTATATTAGTGGGGGGGGGAGGCGAGATTATGAAGCTTTTACTGACCGGCGTTCTTGTGGCATCATCGGCGTTGCTTTTATACGTTTTACTTTCACGGAAACCGGGCTTTGTTTGGTTGACGCGTTTGGGGCTGCACATGGTTCTCGCGACGCTGGGCATTTACGTCATTAATTTTTCGGGTTTGCTGACCGAAGTATACATTCCTTTAAATCCTATAACCATAAGCACAGTGCTTGTTCTTGGCTTGCCGGGCGTCGCGTTGCTGGTAGGGCTAAAATTAACCATGATCTAACAGTTGACTCCGCTTTGTGTTGTATGGTACATTATAAATCGCTTCTCCGCCGGGTCAGGCTGGACAAGGTTGTTGAACAAATAACTTCGAAAAAAAACCTTGACTAAAGAGTGGGAAGCATGATATATTAAAAAGGTCGCTGCTGAAATCAAATCAACGACGAAATATGATAAAATTGAGTTCGGTAGTGTGTCGAATTAAATGTCATCGTGAGTGGTTTGATCTTTGAAAACTGAACAACGAGTGAGTATTAAATGAGAATTAAAATTCTCGTCAGATTCAAAATGAGCAAGTCAAACACTTTATTGGAGAGTTTGATCCTGGCTCAGGACGAACGCTGGCGGCGTGCCTAATACATGCAAGTCGAGCGGACTAATAGGTTCCTTCGGGAACCTGTTGGTTAGCGGCGGACGGGTGAGTAACACG
>NZ_JAMBOE010000024.1 GCF_023715465.1 Paenibacillus macerans | reverse complement strand
AAGATCAAGCCAAATTCCATAGAACGCTGTAATTTGTTGAAAAAGTGAGCAATCGTACGACACACATTATTTTGACGGTGTAGACTCCGGAATTAGGGGGCCGAGCCGCTTTTGCATCTCATCGCTCTAATAATCGGAATTCGGCTCATTTCAACTGCACTTTTGCATTTCGCTGGAATTACCTTTGCTTCTTTTCAACATAAAGGCTTGACATCATCAAAATAATATCTTAATATTAAGAAAAATAGTTTTAAGATTCTTAAAGGCTTATAGAAATTGCATATTATCATCGCGTATCATCTAAGAAAAATGTAACTACATGAACAAATGTTTGGAGGTGAACCGTCGTGGATAGAGTGCAAAACGAGGCTTTGCATCTGTTGGTCGTACTATCTCGGGCAAGCCAGTGGGTGCATGCGCACAGCGACAAATCAATCCGCGAGTACGGGTTGACCCGCACCGAATTCGGTGTGTTGGAGCTGCTGTACCACAAGGGGCGCCAGCCAACCCAGCAGATCGGGAACAAAGTGCTGATGAGCAGCGGCAACATTACGTACACGGTCGACAAGCTGGAGAAAAAGGGATTTGTGACCCGTAAAACCTGCAAGGAAGACCGGCGTCTGGTGTATGCGGAAATTACTGAGCAGGGTAAGCAATTTATTGAAGAAGTGTTCCCCCGGCATACGAAACTGATTGAAGAGGTGATGGGCGGGCTGTCGCCGGAGGAAATGCAAACGGCCGCCAAACTGTTGAAAAAGCTCGGCAAGCATGCCGAAGACAGCTATAAGGAAGAGGGCTTCAAATAGGCAAGAATCGGCCGATGGGTTTGATGGCAAGGTGAAACGATAGGTTCGTTGCGTAGGCTTTCTGGGGCGTCTTTTGGATGACCCCGACCTGTTGCCACTCCCAATATCTTAATGTAGAGATTCTTTAAATGAATGCATTTGGCATTTCCGAGGTGAAGGAGGAGCAATTATGACTGATCATGATTTCGCATCATTAGTTAAATCCCGCCGTTCGGCGAATAAATTTATCCCTGGGGTGGAAATGGATAACAAGGAACTGGACGAGATGTTCAACCTCGTTAAATACGCTCCGTCTGCGTTTAATCTGCAGCATGCCCATTATGTGGTCGTAAAAGACCCCGATTTGAAGGAGAAAGTATACGAAGCAGCGGGAAAGCAATACAAAGTCCGGACCGCTTCGGCAGCGATCCTGGTGTTGGGCAAGCTTGACGCTCACAAGGATGCCGCGGCGATGAACGAAGGGCTGCTTAACCTGGGCGTGCTCAGCAAGCAGGAGTACGATCAACTTGTCTCGGACACGATAGGTTTTTATGAGAGCCGGGGTGAGGAATTTAAGAGGGATGAAGCGATCCGCAGCGCCAGCTTGTCGGCCATGCAGTTTATGCTGATCGCCAAAGACAAAGGATGGGATACGTGCCCGATGATCGGTTTTGACCCGGATGAAATGCGCAAGCTGCTGCAGGTCCCGGACAATTATGTCCCGGCCATGCTTATCGCGATCGGCAAGGAGGATACTTCCAGCTTCCGGCCGCGTGGTTACCGTAAACCGGTTGGGGAATTTGTCAGCTACAACAAGTTTTAAAATAAAATGCACCCACAAAAAGGAGAGATTAGTCATGATTCAACCGACGACAGGAATTCACCATATTACGGCTTTTGCCTCCGATCCGCAGAAAAATGTCGATTTTTATACGGGTGTGCTCGGATTGCGTCTGGTCAAAAAAACGATCAATTTCGACGCGCCGGAAGTTTACCATCTGTATTTTGGCGATGAGGCAGGCAGCCCGGGATCGATTATGACCTTTTTCCCGACGGCGGGAGCCAGACGCGGCCGGGTCGGAGCCGGCCAGGTGGGGATTACCGTGTACGCCATTCCGGAGGGCGCGATGCCGTTCTGGCGGGAACGGCTGCGGAAATTCGGCATTTCCACGACCGACACGCAACGCTTCGGCGAAACGTATTTGCATTTCCGCGATGGCGACGGGCTGCAGATCGAGTTGGTCGAACGGGCGGCCGGACCGCTCAGCACCTGGTCGTTCGGCGGCGTTCCGGCGGATAAGGCAATCAAAGGCTTTGGCGGCGCAGTGCTGTACAGTGCGGCTCCGGACAAAACGGCCGGACTGCTGGAGCATGTGATGGGCCTGAAAAAGCTCGGCGAAGACGAATTTTATGCCCGCTTTAAAGCGGAGGGAGACCTGGGCGACGTCATTGACGTCAACGTGAAGCCGATGGAATACGGCGCGGGCGGCGCCGGTACGGTGCACCACATCGCCTGGCGGGCCCGGGATTTCGCCGAGCATGAAGAGTGGAGAGAGCGGGTCGCTGAGCATGGGTACCGGCCGACGCCGATCGTCGACCGGCAGTATTTTCACGCGCTATACTTCCGGGAGGAAGGGGGTATCCTGTTCGAAGTCGCCACGAACCCGCCGGGCTTCGCAAATGACGAAGATTCGGAGCATTTGGGCGAAAAGCTGATGCTGCCGGCTTGGTACGAGCCGCAACGCGAGGCGATCGAGCAAATCTTAACCCCGATCGAAGTACGGGTGCTTAAGGAGGATCTGTGATGAAGCATTTTTTTAAGCCGGGTACGGGGAGCGGCGGGCCGGCGGCTCCTCCGTTGCTCCTGCTTCACGGCACCGGCGGGACGGAAACCGATCTGCTGCCGCTGGCCGAGATCATTTCGCCCGCGTCGCCGGTGCTTAGCGTCAGAGGCAATGTGCTGGAGAACGGGATGCCGCGGTTTTTCCGGCGGCTGGCGGCTGGCGTCTTCGACGAGGAAGATCTCGTGCTCCGCACGCGGGAGCTCAATAACTTCCTGGACGAAGCGGCGGAGCAGTACGGCTTTGACCGGAACGCCTTGGTTGCGGTCGGTTACTCCAACGGGGCCAATATTGCGGCCAGCCTGTTGTTTCATTATCCGCAGGCGCTCGGCGGAGCGATTTTGCACCACCCGATGGTGCCGCGCCGCGGTATGGAGCTGCCGGACATGACCGGGCTGCCGGTCTTTATCGGGGCGGGACGTTACGACGCCATGTCCCCGGCGCGGGAAACCGAGGAACTGGAGCGGCTATTAAGCGGGGCAGGGGCCGATGTGCATGTCCACTGGGAACCATACGGCCATCAGTTGACGCCAACCGAAGTAGACGCAGCCGCCGCCTGGTTCCGGCAAAACTTTTCATAATTGATATCAATTTGATCCTCTTCCTGCTTGGGAGAGGATTTTTTTCACCTTATAGAATATTATAAAACTTCGGCATGGTAGGTAGGGGGCGAAGCGCAGGTAGAGAAGGGAGGAGAAGAGGAATCTGGGGCTAAGGGACACCAGAGCCGTTATTTGAGGAAAAACGGAGGTTTGCAAAATGTAAACGGACACAGCAGCCCTTATTTACCTCAAGACGTCCTGGATGAACGGGTTTAGAACGAAATAGAGTCGTTGGTGTCCGTTAGGCTGGGAAATACCCGGGAAATGGGCGGATAAGGTCGCTGGTGTCCGCTAGAGCGGCGCCCAAAGTTTAGGAAGAGCCAATCGCCCCAAAGTAGAAGTTAGAACCATTAAAGGACACCGTCAGGCGTTTTTCTTATTTTCGGGCAAGGAGGGGGCGCGTGGTTATGATTGCGGACGCTGCCTGGAACCGCAGCAATAGCGGTAAAAAAGGGCGTTATTTTCAGCGAAAAAGGGGTTTAGGGAAAATAGGGGAACTTTTTACCGCTATCTTGGGTGATGAGCTGACAAAGGCGCCCATTCCCATGCTTGGCAGAAGAATAGGGACAAAAAGTTCCGCTATTTCGCGAGTGAAGGGCGAATCTCAAGAAATAGGCACACAAATTACCGTTATTTCCGTGCGCCGACAAATTTCCGTGCGCTGGCGAGTTTCAGTGTCATAGCGGGCCCCTCCATCGGAGGAGCCGTGATTGAGGCCGGATACAGCCTTACATCATCTTTATGGGTGGGCTTTATTTTTGCCGACAAAGGGATTCCCGTCCCAAAGATGCAAAGGCCCGGCGCCTATGTAAGGGCCGAGCCTTCGCTAATATACGGATTTGCCGCTATTTTACATCCACCTGGAATTCCAACTCGCTGAGGTATTTCTTTTCTTTGTATTTGCCGGAAGATTTGTCTTGGTTCAGCACATAAGGCTTGATCGTAATCGATTTCGGCGACTCTTTAAACGGTGTGAAATTGTAGTCGAATACATATTGTCCGCCAATAAAGTTCATATGGTTACCCGGAAGTTCTTCCAGCAGGTTGTTGTTCTCATCGCAGATATCGAATCCAAACCAATGTTTGCCGGCATACAGATCTTCAGATGGAAGTTTGTATTCATCCCCGAGGCTGGCAAGCTCCCCGCTGCCGATCATGGTCAAACGCGTCGTGATCGGTGTCAATTCCAGCTTGTCCAGAGCAAAGCGGAATCCGTCATGCGATTTAGCCGCTTCCGGCTTCAAAACAAGGTTTTCGGTGTTTTTCTTCACCGGGAACGTCAAAATATAAGGTTGGTCAGCACCGGTTAAGGTCGCTTCAAGCTTCAAATCGAAGGAATCGCTCAGCGGTTCAGGCCGCAGGATCTTATCTGGATCAGCATTAAGCGGGGCGACAGGAAGAGAGTCGTTGAATTCCAAAATGACTGTATCCTGGGTATCTCCGTCCTTTATGGTATAACCTCCATTAAAGTACTTCTCCCCGTTAATGTATATATGGACGTCTTTTAAGACCCCTTTGCCGCTGTTGTCCGTGTCACCGTTGTCCATGCGCTCGCCAAGTAGTTTGGCATCTGCTTGACCGTCTCTCTTTAGGGCGATGGAGATACGGGTTCCATCATAGATATAACCGGTACCTTCAAGGGTCATATCATTGTGGCTGTCTTTAGCTTGGACGGGCTGATACAATCCGTTGGCTACACTTGCCTGCAGCCCCGGATCACCATACTGCTGAAAGATGTTGCCGATAAGCGGAACCTGGCTCAGCGCGCTGGCCATGACCGGGGATACGAACCCGCTGCCGATGATCCCAAAACCTAAAGCCGCGGCTATCCCCGAGACCGCCACCGTTCTTTTCATCCGGTTGCTTTTACTGCGGCTGCGACGACTCAACTCTGTATTTGTATGGTTCATTTGTTCAACAATCTTTTCACCCAAGTTTAGTTCCGGAACTTCCGTATGTTGAATCATATATTCCAGGTTGTCAGTAACCTGCTTTGCTGGATCGGATATTGGCTTCAATTTTTGGGCCTCCCTTATTCCGTTTGTATTGAACTAGTTTGTTGCGGATGCGCTCATATTGTTTCCGTAATGTGGCCGGCTTGCAGTCCATAATCTGCCCGATCTCTTCGAAAGTGTACTGCTCCACCGCTTTTAACAGCACAAGATTCCGTTCGCTGGGAGTCAGCGGATCCAGCAATTCCATGACGGCGGATTCCTGTTCGGAGTAGGTGAATAATTTGGCTTCGTTTTGGTATCTGTCCGCAATTCGTTGATACCGTTTTTTCTTTTTCAGCACATCCATGCTGTGATTGTAGGCGATTCTGTACAGCCATGCCGAAAATGGGGAATCCCCGCGGTAATCGCCTATATTGCGATAGGCCCGGATAAAAATGTCCTGAAGCGCATCCTTGGTTTCCTCACGATCTCTAATCAGGTAATAACAATAGGTATACAGCTCTTTTTCGAAGTGGCGGGTGATCTCGATAAATGCTTCCTGAGAGCCTGTTTGCGCCTGGCGAGCCCATTCGTCAACCCTAGCTCTTCGCTCAGCCCGGTTTATCGAAGTCGCTGTTTTGTTATCCAATTCATCACCTCCCTGTGTTTTAACTTCGCTTATACGACTGCCGTTTCTTCTCGATTTGTGACATGAAATATAAAAAAATGCAAGCTTATAACCGGAAGGCGGGAGGCCTCTGTGGGATTTTTTGGTTTCCACATTCCGGGAGATGTGCTAGATTATTTCATGAACACGCTTACAATCTTGTTTGATCAGCATTGACATACGAAACAAGAAACGTCCGAAAAGAAGAAGGAGCGATGCGAGATGCTGCAGGTACTTCTTGTGGATGATGAGCCGTGGGTGCTGGAGGGATTGCGCACGATGGTGAACTGGGAAAAACACGGTTTCCGGGTTTGCGGGGAAGCGTTGGACGGCCCCCGGGCGCTGGCGATGATCGAGAAGCTCCAGCCGGAGTTGGTTTTCACGGACATCCACATGCCGGCGATCACCGGGCTCGAACTGATTGAATGGAGCCAGCAGGCGCTGAACAGACCGCCCCAATTCGTCATTTTAAGCGGCTACGACGATTTTAATTACGCGCTTACGGCCATGCGCCAACGCGCTGTGGACTATTTGCTTAAACCGATCGACGAGGAAGAAATCGAAGCCCTTCTGGCCAAGCTCGGACAAAAAATTACGAATGAGCTTGCCGCGGAGCGCAGCATGCCCCGGAAACGGTCGCTGTTCGTGAACAACCTGCTAAACCGTTTGATTCAAGAGGAAGGCGGCGAAGCGCTGCAAATCGAGGCCGCCAAGTCGCTTGGCCTTCCGGGCGAGCCGGAGCTTCGCTGTGCCCTGATCGATGCGGGGGCGGATGCGCATAGCTTAAGCCAGCGGGTCGGCGCCTTTTTCGCGCAGGACACCGGCCGTTTTTTTCAGGACCGGGCCGGACGGACGGGCGTGATCCTGCGCGCGGAGGACATGGCGGATTCCCGTCCGGAGGAGATCGGGCTGGCCGTCAACCGTGAGCTTGCGGAGTGGAAGGAACAGGCCCTCGTGACGGTGAGCGGCATCGGGAAAGGGATCGGTTCAATTCGGGAGCTGTATTTGCAGGCGCTCGATCTGAACAGAGCAAAACGCAGCCAGGGGAAAACGGGGCTGTTTTTTCATGGCGGCCCTGCTGCTGCCACGACTCGGCAGGATGCCACCTACAAGGGCCGGCTCCGCCATCTGCCCGGGCTGGTGGAAGCCGGCGAGCCGGAGATGATCGGTTCCGCGATCGAGGAAGCGTTCGCGGCGCTAACCTGTGGCCAGGCGGACATCGCAGCGGTGCAAGCGGACGCCGCGAATCTGGAGCTGACCCTTTGCCGGCAAATGGCCAGCTTCCACGGCGACCCCGATGGTTTCATGAAACGTATGCAGACGGAGTGCGGGAGCCTCGGCGGCATGGCCGATTACGCGGCTTTGAAGCGGTATGTGCATCGGCTGTGCCTGGAAGCGGCGGTTCAGCTCGGCGAGCTCAAGCGCCGCAGCGAGAGCAATACGATTTTTCAGGTGATCCGGTATGTGGATGGGGAGTATAGCAGCAAGCTGCAGCTGCAGACATTGGCGCAAAAGTTCCACATGAACCCGGCCTATTTGGGGCAATTGTTCAAAAAGGAGACGGGCAAACCGTTTAACGAATATTTGAACATGAAGCGGATTGAAGAGGCCAAAAGGCTGCTGAAGCGCACTCCGATGAAAATTTCCGAGATCGCCCTGCGGGTCGGATATCCGAATACGGACTATTTTCTCAGCAAGTTCAAGCAGGCGACCGGGGTGCTGCCCTCGGTTTACAAGCAGGAGCCCGACCGAAAGCGGGCGGACTAATTAGGGGACGGTGCGTATGGCAAGATTGAAATTTCGAGGAAAAGTGAACGATATTCCGCTCAACTACAAGTTTTTGCTGGTTTATCTGGTTGGCGTGCTGCTGCCGATTTTGGTGATTATTTTGCTGTTTATGACCCGGATGTCCGATTTCATCATGGAGCGGGAGGAGCAGAACCTGGAAATCTCCATGGAGCGGGCTCGAAAAGACATCCACGATTTTATCGACGGAGGCGTCGCCGTCAGTCATGCGCTGAATACGGACAAAGCGCTGTACGAAATGCTCGACCGGGAATACTCCGGCCAGCTCGATTTCTACACGACGTTCGATGAGCAGTTGCGCAACCGGGTGACCAGCTACATTCCGGTTAACAACCAGATTTTGCGGATCGGGATTTATACCGCCAATCCGACCATCGTTCCCGGCGGCAATTACCATATCATCGACGAGCAGGTGAAAAACAGCGACTGGTACCGCCTTTGGCAGGCCTCCGGCGATAAGGTTTCCATCGCGGCTTACCGAGCGGCCCAGGCCAGCAATTGGGCGAATACCGAGTCGTATTTGAGCGTCATCGAACGTATGGATTACTACGATTCCTATAACAGGTACGATAAGCTGCTGCGGATCGACATCGATCTTAGCAAAATTTATGAAGTTATCAAGCGGGAGCAGGATTATTTGGACTTGTATCTGGTCAACGGGGAGGACGAAGTCATTATGTCTGCGGCCAGCGGCTACCAAAGGGGGGGCGCGCACGGTTACCCCAAGTTCGAATGGACGGAGGAGATGCAGGAAAAAGGCGTCAAAACCGTGGCCATCGGAAGTGCGCGATATGTCAAAGGCTGGCGGCTGATCGGCATTCCGCAGGGTGTCCGGGTCACAAACGCAATGCTCGACATGCGGATTTTTGTCGGGATATTGGCGGTGGCGGCTGCCTTTTTTACGGCGGTGTTTATTTACGTCATGCTCCGGTCCTATCATTACCGGGTTAAGCGGCTGGCCCGGCATATGCAGAAGGTGACCAACGAGAAGTTTGACCTTATCCGGATCGATGAGGGGCGCGACGAAATCGGCGGGCTGATCCGCCATTTCAACCGCATGACGGCGCGGATCAATACGCTGATCAACGACGTATACAAGCTGGAAATCCAGAAGAAAAGCCTGGAGATGGAACGGGTGCGCGCGGAGCTGAATTTTTTGCAAAGCCAAATGAACCCGCATTTTCTGTTCAACACGCTTAATGCGCTCCTGGTCGTCTGCACGAAAAACAATTATTCCGACGTGACCGACATCATCAAAAGCTTGTCCAAGCTGCTGCGGCGGCTGCTTAGCTGGAAGGAAGACCTGGTGACGCTGCAGGAGGAAATGATGTTTATCGACATGTATCTGAAAATCGAGAAATTCCGCTTCCGGGACAAATTCGAATACCGGTTCGAACTTGCGGAGGAGGCGTTGCATTACAGGATTCCGAAAATGAGCATCCAACCGCTGGTCGAGAACGCCTGCAAACACGGGATTCAAGCCGTGCAAGGGCTCGGGCTGATCCGGATCAAAGCGTACGTGGCCGACGGCCGGCTGTGCATCGTCATTTCCGACAACGGCAGGGGAATCGAGCCGGAGCAGCTGAGGGCAATGCTGGTGGCTGTACGCAGCGAAAACGCCTCCGGGAGCAGCATCGGCATCCGCAACGTTTACCGCAGATTCGAGCTATATTATCGCGATCAGGTTCGCTTTGACATCAGCAGCAAGCCCCATCAGGGAACGGAGGTGTCCTTCGAAGTCCCGATCAAACTTCTGGAGCGTCAAGACGGCTTGGACAGGGAGGCGTGAATATGGTTTTTAAAGTGCTGTTGATCGACGACGAGCCGGGCGCGATCGAAGGGATGCAGCTGTGGATCGACTGGCGCGGGCTCGGCTTCACTGTGTGCGGAACGTGCGGTAATGGCGCGGAGGGGCTCGAAATGATCGAAAAGCTGCAGCCGGACCTCGTCGTGACCGACGTGCGGATGCCGGTGCTCGACGGGCTCGGGATGATCGAGGCGTGGCAGCGGGGAAGCTCCCGCCCGGTGCGGTTCGCCATCGTCAGCGGGTACAGCGACTTTCAATATGCGCAAAAGGCGCTGCGGTTTGGGGTTACCCATTATTTTTTGAAACCGATTGATGAAGCAGTGGCCGCCAAGGAACTGGCGGTGATATACGGGGAGCTTCTGCAGGAACGTGAGCTCCAGCGTATCAGCCGGATCGCGTCCTTGGAGGAGACGGTATCCCGGATCAAAAAGCTGCTGATCGAACCGTCCGGGTTGACGCCCGGGCCGGAGCCCGATGCCGAGGGGGATGCAGGGCTTGCCTCAACCGGGGGGCTTGAAGAACTCGCTTCCCTGCGGGAGGCCTGGAATTTCTGCCTGATCCGCACCGTGCCGGGCAGACGCGCGGAGCTGCGGGAAATTGCGGCTTCGCTGGCCGCCGGGGAGGAAGCGATGGTTTTGGTCGATCTGGAGGAGAGCGAGTTTGGTCTGGTATTCGGGTATACTCCCGGCCTGGACGGGGAAGACGGATTCGCCCGGATGATGGAGCTGATGCGGCGGTACGCTGGGTTGCCCGCGCTCCTGGCGCTGGGAGCCGGCGCGCCGTCCCTTGGCGGGCTCCATGCCTGTTTCCGCAGCGCCTGTGAGGCGATGCCGCATAACTTTTACGCCCAGGCCTACCCCGCGATCGCCCGGTACTGGCAGGTACGCCTTCGTCCGTTCGACTCCCGCTACGATCAGGCGGATTGGATCGACCGCGTTCTGGAAGCCGTCCAACTGCTCGATCAAGCCGGTTTGCGGAAAGCCGCGCAAGAGGCGGCCGTCCGCTTTCGCGAGCGGTACACCGACCCGGATATTGTGATGAAGCTGGTGATCCATCTTTTTTACAATATTGCCGATCAGCTGCGGGAAGCCTTGGGCGACAAGGCCAATCCCCTTATCGACCGCTGCGGGCCGCCCCGGGCTCAGGAGGCGATGACGGTGGAGGAGCTCCTGGCGGCGTTGGTATCTTTTGGCGCGGAAAGCATCGATTGGCTGCTCGAGGAGATCTCCCGGAGCTCCCAAGGTATTGTGCAGGACATCAACCACTACATCGGCGAGCATTACCGGGAAGGGCTGACGATCAAAAAGCTGGCCGAAGTTTTTTACCTTCACCCGGTGTACCTCGGTCAATTGCTGATGAAGAAAAACGGGGTTCATTTCAACGGGATGATTCATAATCTCCGTATTGAGGAGGCGGCGCGGCTGCTGCGGGAAAATAAGCTGAACAACAGCGAGGTGGCGGAACGGGTCGGGTATGCCAACTACGGGCAGTTTCTCAAGCAGTTCGAAAAGCGGCTGGGTGTGTCTCCCAATGAATACAGAAGCAGGAACTGAAATTTTGAAGGGTAATCCTTTAATTGTGATATAGTTCGGCCGTGGCAGCGCTTTTACAATAAAGATGAGTTCTTGTAAGGGCTTCCAAACCTTAGCAAGCAACTAAAACTTTACGGAGGTGCTTTACATGGGGGGCAAGTCAAAGTCAGTGCTCCGGCTCGGCATTCTGCTGCTGCTGTCGCTTAGCGTCATCCTGTCCGGGTGCGGTGGGGGCGACCGGACCGCTGGTTCCGGAAACAGCAACGCTGATAACGGGTCCGGAAATGCCGGGGACAAGGCGGGGCCGTTTGAGATCACCGCTTTTATTGGCGAAGCGGGACAACAACCGACGCCGGACAACAAAATCTACAAGAAAATCAAAGACGAGCTGGGAGCGACGTTTAAATATGAGTTCCTGGCGGGCGATATCAATCAGAAGCTGGGCGTGATGATCGCCGGCTCCGATTACCCGGACCTCATGACTGGGAACACCAAGCTGACCGCAGCGGGCGCCTATATTCCGCTGGAAGATCTGATCGAAGAGCACGCGCCTAATTTGAAGAAGCATTACGAGAAATACTGGAACATGATGAAGGATCCGAACGACGGGCATATCTATATTTTGCCGAACTATGGAGCTTACAACGGCGAAGTCAGCAGCACCTGGTACTCCGGCCCGGCTTTCTGGATCCAAAAAGCAGTCCTTGAGGAGTTCGGTTATCCGCAGGTGAAGACGCTGGACGAGTATTTCGATTTGATCGCCAAGTACAAGGAGAAATATCCGACGATTGAGGGCAGCCCGACGATCGGCTTTGAAATATTGAATTACGACTGGAAAAACTGGGGGCTCTTTAACGCCCCGCAGCATCTGATCGGGCACCCGAACGACGGCGGCGTCGTCGTGAACGACGGCAAAGCCGAGATTTTTGCCGACAAGGATTATGCGAAACGGTATTACCAAAAGCTGAACGAAGTGAATCAGCTCGGGCTGATCGACAAAGAGACGTTTACGCAAAACTTCGACCAGTATTTGGCCAAAATTTCCAGCGGCACCGTGCTCGGAATGTTCGACCAGCACTGGAACTTCCAGGACGCGGAGGACGCTCTGATCACCCAGAACAAGCATGAAAGAACTTATGTTGGGCTCCCGCTCGTTTACGATACGAGCATCAAGGATCATTACCGGGACCGTGCGGCGCTGAACCTGAACAACGGCTTCGGCATCAGCGTTAACGCTAAGGATCCGGTCAAGATCATCAAGCTGCTCGACCGTTTGATTCAGGAGGATTGGCAAAAAGTGCTCGCCTGGGGCATCGAAGGTGAGGATTATATCGTCAATGAGGAAGGCCGGTTTATGAAGACGCAGGAACAACGTGATAAATTTACCGATGCCACCTGGAAATTGGCCAACAAAGCGGACACATTGTATGACTTCATGCCGAAAATGGAGGGTTACTTCAGCGACGGCAATGCGACCGATGCCGCCGCGCAGCCGGAGGAATACCAGGCCGGTCTGAAGGAATACGATAAAAAATTCCTCGCGGCTTACGGTTACGAGAGTTACGTCGATTTCTTCAGCGATCCGCCGGAAAACCCGATATACTACCCGGCCTGGTCGGTGGACCTGGTGGAAGGCTCGGAAGCGAAGATCGTCAACACGAAGCTGAACGACCTGTCGACCAAGTATTTGCCGCAAGCGATCCTGGCGAAACCGGGAGAGTTCGACAAGGCCTGGGAGGCGTATACCTCCGAGATCCACAAGCTGAACGTAAAAGCTTACGAGGGCCGGATCAATGAAGTGCTGCAATGGAGAATCGATACCTGGACCGTCAAATAAGCAGGGAGAACAACTTTATGAATGAGACCTTAACGGAACGGAGCGCCGTCCGGAAAACGAAAAAGGGTAAGCAGCGCATCACGTGGACCCTGATCAAAAGCCAGAGACAGCTGATTTACATGTCGGTGCCGCTGCTCGCTTACATTGTTTTATTCGCCTACGTGCCGGTGTGGGGCTGGACGATGGCGTTTCAGGATTACAAGCCGGCGCTGGATTTCAGCGAACAGAAATGGGTTGGCTTCAAGCATTTCAAATTTCTGTTCCAGGATGACAATTTTTTGCGCGTGCTGCGCAACACGCTGGGCATGAGCGTCATCAATCTAATCCTCGGATTTGTTACCGCGATCATTTTGGCGCTGCTGTTGAATGAAATCAAGAAGGTATTCTGGAAAAGAACCGTCCAAACCATTTCCTACCTTCCGCACTTTTTGTCCTGGATTATCGTTACGGGGATCGTAGCCACTTCTTTGGCTTCCGACGGGATCGTCAACGATGTGCTGATGAAGCTGCGTCTGATCGATGAACCGATTCTCTGGCTCAGCGAAGGGAAGTACTTCTGGGGCATTGTCGGCGCCTCCCACGTCTGGAAGGAGGTTGGCTGGAATACGATCATTTACCTGGCGGCCATGGCCTCGATCGATCCGGCGCTG
The DNA here is from genome assembly GCF_023715465.1 of Paenibacillus macerans. Taxonomy (GTDB): domain Bacteria; phylum Bacillota; class Bacilli; order Paenibacillales; family Paenibacillaceae; genus Fontibacillus; species Fontibacillus macerans_A. Next base: position 49,234 of record NZ_JAMBOE010000024.1, on the reverse strand, counting down.
TACGAAGCTGCGGACATGGACGGGGCCAGCCGTTACCGGAAAATGCTGCACGTGACGCTGCCGGGAATCAAACCGACGATCGTCATCCTGCTGATTATGTCCATCGGGCATATTTTGGAGGCGGGATTTGAAGTCCAGTATCTGCTCGGCAACGGACTGGTCGTCGACTGGGCGGAAACGATCGACATCTTTGTGCTGAAATACGGGATTGCCCAAGGCAACTATTCGCTTGCTACAGCCGGCGGCATCTTTAAAACGGTCGTGAGCGTCATCATGCTGCTCATCGCGAATTGGACCGCGAAGCGGCTCGGGGAAGAGAGGCTGTTATAGCATGGCAAATCAAACGGTAAATCCGCAGCGGGTTCCCGCTGCGGCCGTAAACCAGCGGCTGGGGAAAGGCCGTATTGAGCCCGTTGTTTTTCATACCATCAATACGATATTTATGATATTTCTTGTTGTCGTCACCCTGTATCCGTTCCTCAATACGATCGCCGTGTCGCTGAACGCGGGCAACGATACGATCCGGGGCGGGATCTACCTGTGGCCAAGGCAATTTACGCTGCAAAACTATAAGGCCGTCTTTGTGTCGGGGACGATTTATGACGCTTTTTGGATTTCGGTGGCGCGTACGGTGCTGTCCACGTTGTTGAACATTTTCCTGACGACGATGCTGGCCTATACGTTAAGCCGCCGGGAATACGTGTTCCGCAAGCCGATTACGTTTATTTTCGTACTGACCATGTACTTTAACGCCGGTTTGATTCCGGGCTATTTCCTGATGAAGGATCTGCACTTGATCAACACGTTTTGGGTGTACGTTGTTCCTTCGATGATCAGCGCGTTTAACCTGATCGTTATTCGCACCTACATCGGCACGATCCCGGAAAGTCTGATCGAGTCGGCCAGAATCGACGGGGCCGGGGAGTTCAAGATCTTCTGGCGGATCATCTTCCCGCTGTGCAAACCCGTGCTGGCCACGATTGCGCTGTTCGTCGCCGTCGGCGCCTGGAACTCATGGTTTGACGCGTTTCTGTACACCTCCTCGCGGCAGGAACTGAGCACCCTGCAATACGAGCTGATGAAGCTGCTGTCTTCGAGCATGAACGCGAACAGCAATCCGGCCGTGGCCGCGGGGGCGGGAATGACCAAGGAGTCGGCGGCCTCCATGGTAACGCCGCTGTCGATCCGGGCCGCAGTGACGATCGTGGCCTCCGTGCCGATCCTGCTGGTGTACCCGTTTATGCAAAAATATTTCGTCGTCGGGCTGAACGTGGGGAGCGTGAAGGAGTAGGGGTGAAGCATGCGCGTTTGCAGGGGCCGCTTGCAGGGGGTGTTACGTGTGCAGGCTGTTGCGCGTGCAGGTCGCCGCACCCGCCCGCTTTGAAATCTAACGGTTGAAGCAGCCGCTATTTTGCGAAAAAAGCCCTTTTCTGAATTCTAACGGTTGCGAGCGCCGTTATTTGCCTGAATCTGGCCCCCAATGACCGTATCTTAGCGAAATAAGCGCCATGGCATCCGTTAGAAATTGAAATCGGCGTTGTTGGAGCAAATAGCGGCTGTGGCAACCGTTAGAATGGCTTTTGCGGAAAAGGAATGTACCACTACAGTAGCAAACAAGACGTAAATAATGGGGAGGAAAAGAAACGATGCGGGAACATGTGGAGCCGACGCCGGCACTTAAGGAGTTGTTTGCGGACGATTTCAAGATCGGGGCTGCCGTTAATCCGCTTACGATTCGCACCCAGGAGCCGCTTTTGGCTCGTCACTTTAACAGCATTACCGCAGAGAATGAGATGAAGTTCGTCAGCCTGCATCCGGAAGAAGGGAACTATACGTTTGAGGATGCCGACCGGTTGGTAGACTTCGCCCGTGAGCACGGGATGGCGATGCGCGGGCACACGCTCGTTTGGCATAACCAAACGAGTGACTGGCTGTTTCAAGACCGCGGGGGAGCCCCGGTAAGCAAAGCGGTGCTGCTGGAGCGGATGCGCGAGCATATTCATACGGTCGTGGGCCGGTACAAACACGACATTTACGCCTGGGACGTGGTCAACGAGGCGGTTGCCGACGAGGGCGGAGACTTGCTGCGTGCCTCGAAGTGGACGGAAATTGCCGGGCCGGATTTGGAGTTCATCGTCAAAGCGTTTGAGTTTGCCCATGAAGCAGATCCGGACGCCGTACTGTTTTATAACGACTATAATGAATCCCATCCGCTAAAGCGCGATAAAATTTATGCGTTGGCGAAATCGCTGCTGGAGCGGGGCGCGCCGATCCACGGAATCGGGCTGCAGGCGCACTGGAACCTGTTCGATCCGTCCCTGGACGAGATCCGGGCGGCGATCGAGAAATACGCCTCCCTCGGGCTGCAAATGCAGCTCACGGAGCTGGACATGTCCGTTTTCCGTTTCGACGACAGACGGGCAGATTTGGCCGCGCCCGAACCGGGAATGCTGGAACGCCAGGCCGAACGGTACGAAGCCGTTTTCCGGCTGCTTAAGGAATACCGCGACGTCATCAGCGGAGTCACCTTCTGGGGAGCGGCGGACGATTATACGTGGCTGGACGATTTTCCGGTCCAGGGGCGGAAGAACTGGCCGTTCCTGTTCGATGAGCAGCACAGTCCGAAACCAGCGTTTGACCACGTGGCGGGGATAGCGTTAGGGTAAGCCGCATAGTTCGCACATCCGAAACATATGGACATACCTGCTTCCGCGCTACAGCCTGATATTTTGGTGAAAAATAAGGGGCGGGTCAATTACGCCCGCTGCTCCGGTGGGAGCGACTTTCCCGATTTAGGGTAAACAGGGGGGCGCATGGGAAGGCGAGTAATTCCCCGGGGGAAGGAGTCGCCAGCGCCAGCGCCGTGAGGCTCGGTCCCGAGGGAATAGAAGAAAAGCCTTAAGCCGGGGGATTCAGGCCTTGCGGGAGATTTGCCCGCGTTCGGCGGCGGCCGTTTGCGTCAGCCGCATAGCCTCCTGCCAGAGGCAGTAGGCGTCCCAGGCTGCGCCGCTGTCGAGCAGCGCTTTGCAGGTGTAGACGCCCTCCTCGACGGAACTGACCCGTTCGGCCAACTCCAGGCGCACGGCTCCGTTCAGCAGCACTTGGTTGACGAAAGCGGGATGGGCTTCACCGCGCAGCACGGCTTCCGTGACGCGCAATTGCTGCTGCGCCGACCATGGCGTGTTCATCTCCGGGAGCGGTGTATCCAGCCCGTACGTTTCCGGGTCGATCACGTGCAGCTTGGCTGTGCCCTGGTCCACAACGTATGTCCGGGTCGGCCGGTCGATAAACAGGTCCTCCGATCCCTGCGTCCCCTGGACGATAAGCGCCCGGCGGTAGCCGAGCTCCTGAACGAGCTGGGCCATCCGGTCAAAAACGGTGTTGTGGTATACACCATAAACCAGATAAGGGGATTGGCTGAAATCCAGCAGCTTTTCGATCGTATTGAGGATCGACCGCAGCCCAAGCTCTTCGCGGATCGGCCGCAAACGGGCCAGCGGCGGGCACCAGACTTCCGCCGGAACAAACCGGACCCTGGCCGCCTCGACCGCGCCGGATGGGCGGTCCCCGGCCGCTGCGGCTGCTCCAACTGGGTGGACTCCGGCCGCCTCGACCGCACCGGCTGGACGGACTCCGGCCACCTCAGCCGCATCGCCTGGGCGGACTCTGACAACCTCAGCCGCACCGGTTCGACCGGCCGCACCGGCTGATTGGGCCGCGGCGGGCGGCTCCATCTTTTCAGCATGAATGCCCATTTCACCCAGCAGGTCCGGAAGCGTAACGCCCCATTTGGGGGGCAGTGATTTGGTCCCATGCAGCGTCACCGGCAGTTCGCATGCGGCCAGCAGGAAGGACGTAGCGAAAGTGGCTATAAAGGAATTGGTTCTCCCGTCGTAAGGGCCGGCGCAGTCAAGGCCTCCCGGTACCTCCGACCTGTGCGCATGGTGGCGAAACACGGTCACGAACGCTTTAAGCTCATCCACGCTTTCCAGCTTGATACGCTGCGCCATAAAAAACGCGCCGATTTGCGCCGAAGTCGCCTCGCCGTTCACGATCAGCTCCGCAGCGGGCAGCGCCTCCTCATAGTTTAAATCTCGGGCGCCTCTTTTTCCCCGGCCAACTTCCTTCAGAATATCCGTCATCAACATCAGCAGCCCCTCCTTTTATAGAGAATTCAGTTTAAAAACCAGTTCTTCGGCACCGAAACCCGTGCTTCCAAGGTGCGTTTCTTTAAAAATAACGGAATTTAATGGTCTTATTTTCAGGAACTAAGCCTGTTCTATCATCATTAGCGGAGTTTTATGGTCTTATTTCCCGATCGATGGTACCCAAAGCGGTCACTTTCGCGCGCTCCAAGTAAATAACGACATAAAATTCCTCTATTTCTCTCAAAATGGGCTATCTCACTGAATTAGCGCCGCTTTTTTCCCTTATATGACTGGCTCAAATAAGCCCGGCTCAAAATTTTAATTGCTGGTGCGCTTTGACCACCGAGGTAGCCACATCCACCATCCGTTTTCGTTCATTCATCGCCCGTTTGCGCAGCATATCGTAGGCTTCCGCTTCGGACACCTTGTTCACGTCGCATAAAATGCCTTTGGCCATGTCGATCCATTTGCGTTCTTCCAAGCGCGAGACCAGTTGGGCGCGTTCATCCATCCATGTCTGGCGCTCAAAGAAATGCTTGGCACCGATTTGCAGCGCCCAGTGCAGCTCCTGCGCGGACATCGAGGGAGTCAGGACGCCGTCGATCGGGACGTCGGTTTCGCAGGCCTCCAAGGAAGCGGAGGCGGCTTCCGCGCTGCACCACCATAAGAGCGGCAGAGCCTTCCATTTTAGCAATTGCCCAGCCCAACGCCGGACCGCATCGATCGGCATATCGAGAACGGCGGCGTCCACCTCTTTGATCCGCTTGCGGATTTGCGGTTCCTGGCAGGAGGCGAAAACGAGATAACCGCTCGTTTTCAGCTTTGACCCGGGATCGGTTAGCGGCGAAAACCTATCCGGCGCCTCCGGCCTGGTATCGACATCAGAAGCATCGCGTATGACCAATAAAAAGCGCATCGAGTGGCACTCCCTCCTTTCCATGACGAACTTTTTAAACTTATATTAGGAAGTTCAAAAAGTCCGCTTTTGATCACGAAGTGAATTCAAGAAGTAACTCGGCATCGAATCTTGAATTCAGCCGGGCCCTCCGGTGCTCACGTACCCAAAACGTACGCTCCGCTCCTCGGTCCTGGCTTCATCCAACCTTCTCGGTGCTGAAAACCGACCTTTTTGAACAAACATTTATATTAAGAAGATACAAGGACGCCGGCGGCCAGCAAGGAGCTTGGCGAATGGAGCCCAGCAGTAATAGCCCAACAACAACGGAAAGAAAACTGACATGGAAACGGGGCGTGAAAATGATACATGTATTTTCTCGTCTTTTCTCCAAAAAATCAATATAAATGTTAAAAAAGCTGACATTAAAAAAATTATTTATTAAATTTTATGTAATAATTATTGACATCGCCACAAAGCTTTTATATAGTAAATGTCAATCATCACATTTTTAAATTTTGCTCAATTCAATATTAAAACGTCGGGTACAATGGGGTACCCGGAAAGAAGCGGCAATGGAGCCTGTCTTCGCAATCCGTACAAAAAGCGTGTTTTTCTGCGGGCGAAGCGGGCTTTTTCTGTTTTTTAGGGTGATTTCGCGAAAGGGGAGAAGGAGATGAACCACAAGAAAAAAATGGTGCTCGTGGGCAACGGGATGGCGGGGATGCGCACGATCGAGCATGTGCTGAAGCTAGCCCCGGAGACATATGAAATTACGGTGTTTGGCGCGGAGCCCTACCCGAACTACAATCGGATCATGTTGTCCTCGGTGCTCGCCGGGGGAGCCGATCTGAAGGAAATTATCATTAACGACCTTGAATGGTACGCGGAAAACAACATCAAGCTGCATCTCGGCGACGCGGTGACCAAGCTTGATACGGCGAACAAACGGGTCATCTCGGCGTCCGGCGTCCAGGCGGAATATGATGCGCTGATTTTGGCGACGGGTTCCGATCCGTTTATGCTTCCGCTTCCCGGCGCGCAAAAGGAAGGCGTGATCGGCTTCCGCGATATCAAAGATTGCGAACTAATGATGGAAGCTTCCCAAAAATTTAAAAAAGCGGCGGTGATCGGCGGCGGACTGCTTGGTTTGGAAGCAGCGCGCGGGCTGCTGCATCTGGGGATGGACGTCTCTGTCGTGCACATCAATCCTTACTTGATGGAGCGGCAGCTTGACGAGCCGGCTGCGCGGATGCTGCAGCGCGAGCTGGAGGCGCAGGGAATGAAATTCCTGCTGCAGCAGCAGACGGCGAGCATCTACGGCCATCGTCGGGCCGAAGGGCTGGAATTTGCCGATGGCAGCCGGCTGGAAGCCGATTTGGTCGTGATGGCCGTCGGCATCAAGCCGAATGTGGAGCTGGCCAAGTCGGCCGGGCTGGAGGTGAAGCGGGGCATTGTCGTAAACGATGATTTGGAAACGAGTGCCCCCGGCGTGTACGCGGTCGGCGAATGCGCCGAGCACCGCGGCATCGCTTACGGTCTGGTGGCCCCGCTGTACGAGCAGGGCAGCGTCCTGGCCAAGCGGCTGGCCGGCGTGGAGACGGCCGGCTACGAAGGGTCCGTCACCTCGACCAAGCTGAAGGTGTCGGGCGTGGACGTTTTTTCCGCCGGTTATTTTAACGATGCTCCGGGAACGCGTTCGCTGCGCATCCAGGACGAACTGGAAGGCACTTACCGCAAAATCGTTCTGCAGGACGACCGGCTCGTCGGCGCGGTGCTGTTCGGGGACACGACGGACGGCGCCTCGCTGTTCGCCATAATCAAAAGCGGGCAGTCGGTGGCCGGAAAAGAGAAGGAGCTGCTGCTCGGCTACACGCCGGGGCAATCCTCCACGGCCTCCCCGAACGCCAGGCTGGCCGCGATGGCGGATGACGAGATCATTTGCGGCTGCAACGGCGTTTCCAAAGGAACGATCGTCGATGCGGTGAAAAACGGCTGCGCCAGCGTCGGCGAAATCAAAGCCTGCACCAAGGCGTCGGGCTCCTGCGGCGGCTGCAAGCCGCTTGTCGAAGGGCTGCTGCATTTATACGCCGAAGGCGATATCGGCGAGCCGGCCAAAGAAGGCATTTGTGCCTGCACCCCGCTCAGCCGCGACGAAATCGTCGAAAGCATCAAAACGATGGGCCTGAAAAGCGTCAGAGAGGTCATGAACGTGCTGGCATGGAAAGAGCCGGAGGGCTGCTCCAAATGCCGGCCGGCGCTGAATTACTATTTAGGGATGCTCTGGCCGGCCGAATACGCCGATGAAAAAGAATCCAGGTTCGTCAACGAACGTTACCACGCGAATATTCAAAAGGACGGAACGTTTTCCGTCGTGCCCCGGATTTACGGCGGCGTGACTTCCCCGGCTGATCTTAAGCGGATCGCGGCGGTGGCGGAGAAATACAACGTACCGATGGTGAAATTCACCGGCGGACAGCGGCTTGACCTCCTAGGCGTCAAGAAGGAAGACCTGCCGAAGATCTGGGAGGAGCTCGATATGGCGTCCGGCCATGCCTACGGAAAGGCGTTGCGCACGGTGAAAACCTGCGTCGGTTCGACCTTCTGCCGCTTCGGCACGCAGGACTCGATTGCGATGGGGATCCGTTTGGAAAAAGCGTTCGAACGCCTGAATACGCCAGGCAAGGTGAAGCTGGCCGTTTCCGGGTGCCCCCGCAACTGCGCGGAAGCGACGATCAAGGACCTTGGCGTCGTCGCCATCGACGGCGGCTGGGAGCTTTATATCGGCGGCAACGGCGGCGTGAAGGTGCGGGCGGCGGAGCTGCTCTGCACGGTGAAAACGGAGGATGAAGTGATGGAGTGGACGGCGGCCTTCCTGCAATACTACCGCGAGCAGGCGAGCTGGAACGAACGAACCGCTCAGTGGGTGGAGCGGGTCGGGCTGGATGCGATCAAAGTGGTGCTGGAAAATGCCGAGGAGCGTCAGGCGCTCGCCGCGCGCATCGAGGAGACGCTCAGCCGTACGACCGATCCGTGGAAGGAGATCATTCACAACGAAGAGCTGCGCAAAAACTTCGAACCGCTGCAAAGCGCACAGCTGCAGAACTGATAGGGGGGAAACGACCATGCTGACAAAAATACAGGTTGCCCGGCTGGACGAGATCGACCGGCTGGGGGCGCGGACGGTAACGATCGGGGATAAGGAGGTCGCGATTTTCCGGCTTAGCGACGGCACGGTGCGGGCGATCGAAAACCGCTGCCCGCACAAGGCGGGACGGCTGTCGGAAGGGATGGTGTGCGGCGCGGCCGTACATTGTCCTCTGCATGACTGGAAGATCGATTTGGCCAGCGGGCAAGTGCGTGAGCCGGATCATGGCCAAGTGACTGTATACGAAACCGAAATCGATGAAAAAGACGGAGCTATCTATATTTCGCTGTAGAAGGGGAGACGCACCATGGACTACGTAAAACCCAGTGAAGTGCTGAACGCGATGATTGAAACGGGAGAGAACAAGGCCCGGCTTAGCATCCTGCAGATGCTGGCGAAAGGATTTTTGGGCGGGGCGATTCTCGCTTTTGCCACAACGCTGGCTTTCACGGCCACGCAGCAAACGTCGCTGGGTATCGTCGGGGCGCTTGTTTTTCCCGTCGGCTTCGTCATCATCGTGCTGCTTGGGCTCGAGCTGGTGACCGGCAGCTTTGCTTTGATTCCTTTGGCCGTGCTGGAGCGGCGGGTCCCGCTTTCCCGGATGCTGGCCAATTTCGGCTGGGTGATCCTCGGACATCTAATCGGCTGCGCGGTGTACGCGGTCCTATACGGGCTGACGATTACGAAAATGGGGACGGATTTCAGCCACCCGCTGATCCAGACGATCATTCAGACGAGTGAAGCCAAAACGATCGCCTACAAACATATGGGCGGCAGTGGGGTTGCCCTCGTCACCATCAAAGCGGTGCTGTGCAACTGGATGGTCACCCTGGGCGTGGTGATGGGGATGACTTCGCGATCGACGGCGGGAAAAATCGCGGCGATGTGGCTGCCGATTCTGATCTTTTTCGCGCAGGGCTTTGAGCATGCCGTCGTGAACATGTTTGTCATTCCGGCGGGCATGATGCTGGGCGCGGACGTCAGCTTTGCCGACTGGTGGGTGTGGAACCAGATTCCCGTGCTGATCGGCAACTTCCTGGGCGGTGTCGTGTTTACGGGATTGCTGCTTTACGTGTCGCAGAAAGGAACAAGTTTGGCATCGCAAGTGGAAAGTGATGCGTCCTCGGCGTCTTCTTCGTTAAATGCGTCGGACGAGCCCGGCCGCCGGGCGGTACCGGCGGCGACGGCCGGAGCGGGGAAAAACCTATAACCGGCCCCGTCGGGAAGGTAAGCAACACCGGCGCTGGCCCGGAGACCCGGAGCTGATCACCGTCAAGACGCTGAAACGGCTGCGGGAGGCGGAGGTCATCCTGTACGACCGTAGTCCAAGCCGATATTGCCTGCCGGGGCGGGGATGACAGGTTCCCGCGCCCCGACATAACGTTCTAATTGGAGATATCCAATAGAATTGGAAATTCAGTGGCAAATACAGCAGCCTGATTGGATATTTTCCAATAGATTGAGCTCGGTAGCGGGCAATACGGGCGATTTGAGCGAATTCTATTGGATATTTTCCAATGAGAGTTCAAAATGGCGTCTGATTTCCGTGAATCTATTGGATATTTCCAATGAGCTTCGCGAATCCGTAGCGGCCGATGTAAAAAAACAGCCGGATGCAGACGGTTCTCCGCATCCGGCAAATTTTGCGCGCATAAACCAAGTCGCATTTACTTATTTACTAAAAAGGACACCGTCAGACGTCTTCCTTTTACTTAAAGTGAATTCTGCCGCGGCATCTGCTTTGCCATTACGGCATTGTCGCGCCGATATTCGTGCCGTTGGGCGTGCCCGACCCGATCAGGTCGCTGCCGGCGGCCAGCTTCAAAAAGTTCCCGAGACTGAAGGAACCGTCGGCGTTTCTGGTGACGGACGGGGTCAGGGAGACGAAATCCGCATCACTGGCCACCAGCCCTTTGGCGTTGGTGCTTTTTTTGTTTTTCCACCAGACGTTGCTGCTGTCGACATCGGTTCCGCTCGTTTTGTCGCTGGCTCCCCCGGAGTACGACAGGTTGTTCGTGAACACATGCGTGCCTTTGTCGAAGGCGAAGTTGCTTTCCCCGTTGCTCCAGGAGGTATTGTTCGTGAGTGCAATGGAACCCGGGTTGCTGTTGTAGGTGAAGCCGTGTTTTTTGTTCTGGAAGGCGACGCTGTTTTGCACAATATGATTGACGGCGATTTTATCCCCGCCCAGCTTAAAGCCGTTGCCGTCGCTATCCGACGTTGAATTGCCATCTGAGGTTTGGCCGTTTTTGTAGGCGATGCTGTTCTTGATCGTTACTGTTCCGATCGCTCCCGTTTCGGACTTGGTGTACAGATCCCAGCCGTCGTCGGTATTCCAGGCGGCGATGCAGCTGTCGAATACATTGCCCGGGCCGATCGTCAGCTTGGCGGCAAAGCCGTCCGCGTCTTCGCCGTTGTCGGGGTCGAAATTGTCATGGGAGTATACCCGAATGATTTGGTTAAAGCTCGGCCAATCGGCGATATTCGACAGGGAGGAGGAATAACGGCTGATCTGCAGCCCGGAGTCGCGGTTATGATGGGTTTCCACGTTTTCGATGATGTTGTAGTTTCCGCCGATGAAAATCCCGTTATCTCCCGCTCCCCGTACTTCCAGCCCCTTGACATGCCAGTAGTGCCCAAAAATTTGCAGCCCGCGTTGGTCGGAGGCGAAGGCTTGCGCATAGAAATCCAGCACCGGTTTTTCGCTCCCGTACGGGGCGATCGTTTTGTATTGGCCTGCGCTGCCGCTGTTGTTCCGTTCGATGGTTACCGGAGCGGAAAAGTTGTAGGTGCCTCCGCGCAAATATATGGTGCCGCCGGGCGAAACTTTGGTGATGGCCGCGACCAACGTGGTCGGACTATCGATCGTCCCCGAATTGCTGCTCGAGCCGTTAGGGGAGACATAAATGACATTCGCCGCCGCTGTTATGGACTCTTCGTTCTCGTCGGCAGTGAAGTCCCCGGTTGCCGGTGCAGCGGACTCTTCGATCCCGGCAGCGCCGGATTCGTCGTTCACCGCCAGCGAGGACGGTAAACCCCAAGTCAGCGATCCGCCCAATACAAGACAAAATGTAAGCGCGACCAATATTCCGCGTGAACCTAATTTCGATTTTTTCATACAAACAGCTCCTTCATGGGAATTTTGTAAACCATACACAAACAGCATTAAAACTTACACAAAAACCAATTGGAACAAGGTTGGAAAAATAACGGCAGAGTTCGTAAGCGGGGTTTGGTATTCGTGCTAAAAAGGGCTTGTCCGGTCAACCAACAGCGGTACATTTTGGAAGTGAAATCCGTTCATGGCATACCCCCCGTCGCAAAAAAATTTCAGGGCGTCATACCTCAAACCTGGGAGAAAGAGAGTGGAATCATTTCTAAAGTGGCGTCCTCAAATTAACTATATAGTAAATAAATGTAATGTATCAATGAGTCTTTTCGACTATTTTCCACAAATTTCTTTATTTATTGAACGACAGGAAGTGAAGAGCCGTAATCAAACATCTAAATTTTTTAAGGTAAAAGCTTTAATTTGGGCAATTCCAAATATTACTAAACAGTTATAATATGGAAATGTAAGCGATTCCATATCTAAATATGAAGGGGGTGACTGATCCCGATCATCAGATCAAATACCACGTGTCGTCCAGGTGAGGATTTCTAGTAAAAATAATTAAGGAGGAATCATGATGCTTAAATCAAGGTTCATGATGGGGCTTGCCGCTTTTGTGCTGCTGGGCTCCGTGCTATCGACCGCGTTCAGCGGGGAAGCCCGGGCCGGATTGGCGAGCGGGAGCAAGTTTTTGGGCAATATTGTGGCAAACAGTGTCCCCTCTAACTTTTCAACCTACTGGAATCAGATTACACCGGAAAACTCGACAAAATGGGGAGCGGTTGAGGGAACAAGGAACAGCATGAACTGGAGCGCCGCTGATACAGCTTACAACTATGCCAGAAGCAACAACATGCCGTTCAAATTTCATACGTTGGTTTGGGGCAGTCAAGAGCCCGGCTGGATCAGCGGTCTGTCGGCCGCAGAGCAGAGGGCGGAAGTCACGCAGTGGATTCAGGCGGCGGGGCAGCGGTATGGAGGTGCGCAATTCGTCGATGTCGTTAATGAACCGCTGCACGCCAAACCTTCTTATCGGAACGCGATCGGGGGGGACGGAGCTACGGGCTGGGATTGGGTCATTTGGTCTTTTGAACAAGCCAGACAAGCTTTTCCCAACTCTAAGCTGCTGATCAACGATTATGGGATCATCAGCGATCCGAATGCGGCGGCCAATTATGTAAAGATCATCAATTTGCTGAAAGCGAGAGGCCTGGTCGACGGGATCGGTATCCAAGGCCATTATTTTAACATGGACACGGTGTCGGTCAGTACGATGAATTCGGTGTTGAACACGCTGGCCGCTACCGGATTGCCGATTTATGTATCGGAACTGGACATGACCGGCGATGACAGTACGCAGCTGGCCCGATATCAACAAAAATTCCCCGTACTTTGGGAGCATTCCGCGGTACAAGGGATCACGCTGTGGGGCTATATTGAGGGCCAAACCTGGGAAGCGGGCACGCAATTGATCACCAGTTCGGGCACCGAACGGCCGGCGCTGCAATGGCTCCGGCAGTATCTTGGCGGAGGCGGGGGCAACCCTGGCGGCGGTACCGACGGCGCTTATGCCGACTTTGAAACGGGCATCGACGGGTGGAGCGGGGGCAATATAGTCGGCGGGCCTTGGTCCACCACGGCCTGGAGCGCCAAAGGCTCGAGATCTTTGCAGGTCGACATGGCAATGTCGAACGGAAGCCAGCACTATATGTACAAGAGCGGCAATTTCGATTTCTCGGACCATTCGCAGCTTAGGGCTACCGTGAAGGGGGCAAGCTGGGGGAACTATGGCTCCGGACTCGGGGTCAAGCTGTACGTGAAGTACGGCGACAACTATACGTGGAAAGACAGCGGCTGGCGGACGATCAGCGCCGGCGGCACTTTGGATTTGAGCCTGGATCTGTCGGGTATCGATAAGTCCAACATTAAAGAATACGGCGTTCAATTTATCGACGCCAGCAACTCCTCGGGCCAAACCTCGGTATATGTAGATAACGTATATTTGCAGAAATAAAGCGAAAAAGGCAAGAGAGCCGCAGGTATGGCACGGTTCTCTTGCCTTTGCGTATTTTGTGTCTGTCGCGTATTTTGCGTTTTGAAGGCGTAAAGGACGAGCGGTGCCGGCATGGGCTAGCATGGGCTATATGGCCGATATAGTCGGATGGCAGCGCATGATTGGATTTTTCCAATATGAGAAAGAGGGAGGCCCTTGCGTGGGCCCTGACCCCCCTGGCCCCTGTTCCGTCGGCTGGCTCGCGGCTCCCTTAATAAACGTCCTTGCTCATTTCAAGCAGTTCACTCACCGTAACAAGCCGGTATCCTTCACGCGTCAGTTCAGAGACGAGAATCCGTACGGCCTCCACCGTTTGCGAGCGGTCATCGAAGCCGTCGTGGAACAGCAGCACGCTGCCCGGCGTCAACGCTTCAAGCGTTTTATCGACGATATGCCGCACTCCGGGCATCTCCCAGTCGGTGGCCGCGCCGTTTACCGCTCCAATCGCATGGTAGCCGAATTCGCCGGCCGCAATCGCGGCCACTTCTGCGTTGATGGCGAAGTACGGTGGCCGAAACGCGCGTGGTTTCGAACCGGTCACCCGCACGATCAGTTCCTCCGTTTGCGCCAGTTCCCGGCGGCATTCATCGGGACTGACTTCAGGCATAGCAGGGTGCGTGTAAGTATGATTTCCGATCTCATGGCCCTGCTCATGCACGGCCTGCGCGGTGCCAAGGCTTTTTTTCATTTGTGTGCCGATCATAAAAAAGGTGGCCTTGGCCCCCGCTTCTCGAAAAATGTCGAGAATCTGCGGCGTAAATTCCGGGTTGGGGCCATCGTCAAACGTAAAGGCGACGGCCTTCTCCCGGACGGCAATCCGAGAAATCACTTCGTGACTTGGCATGTCAGGACCTCTCCTCCGGGTTAGATTCATTAACTATGTCAATATTCTATTCGTGGTTTGAGGGTAGAGTCCTTTTTTAAGATTAATTTAAAAACTTTCGGCAGGGTAGAGGGTGATGCGTCAGGTAGAGAGGAGAGGAGAAGAGGAAGCTGGGGGCTAAGGGACACCAGAGCCGTTATTTTCGGAAAAACGGAGGTTTACAAAATGTAGCGGACACAGATGACCTTATTTACCTCGAATCAGCCCGAATGAACTCGTTTAGAGCGAAATAGCGTCATATGGGTCCGTTAGCCTGGGAAATACCCGGGAAATGAGCGGATAAGGTCGCTGGTGTCCGTTAGAGCAGCATACCCATCCCTCCCCTTGCACTAAGCGTATGGGCTTGCACCACAAAGGACTTCGCCAGCTGCGAGATTTTTCTTAATTGTTAGTCTGCCAATATGGTAATTTTTATATTAAAAGGAGGTGTGTTATGAAAGTCAAAAAAATTGCACTATTGATTGTTTGTCTATTAGTTATCGGTATATACTCTGTACTTTCGGTCTTTAAAATTATACAGACTTCCCAAGTCAGACAATACTTATATTCACAGGGGTATAATAATGAAGATATTAAGTTCATCAGAACAAAAGTTGGGAAAGCACCTCTATTTAATACAATGGTTATATTCAAAGACGAGCCTGAGGCGTCGTATTATTATAGAGTTAGGGACGGGGAAGTTTTACAATTTACTCATTCGGTCGTTGAAGGGGTATCTAATAAAAGAAAACCCGAAGGGGAGTACAAACATATCGACAAGAGGTAGAACAGTTATAGATCAAGGTATTTGACTTGAAGAAAAAAACGGGCTGGCTACAAGCAAAAATCTCTTGCAACCAACCCTCTATTCATGCCGGATGCCCCGTCATTTTACTCCGCTAGTCCCCTCTAAGCGTAGAGGCGAAACTCCCGCGTTCTCTTCTTCAATAGGAAACAGTTCATCCAAATTGTTCATCTCTTTTGTACCCAGCTGTTCCACCGTTCCATCCGTATGGATACGGCCGTATTGCGCTTGCCCGGCGTGCGTGGAGATATCATAAAAGATTAAATTTGTTTTTATTTCCGGGCGGGTTCCTTGCTCTTTAATGATCCCTTTAGCGTAAAACGTCGATTTCTTGCTTTGCTTGGCACCCAGGGCTGCCTCCCAGATTAACTGAGCCGCGTTATCGGTAATCCGGTAGTAGCTGATGACTTCGTTCGAGACGGTGAAAAAGCTTTTATATTCTCCCTCAGGAAAATAAATGCTCCAGGTCCCCAGACTGTCTCCGGAATAATCGAGGTCAGGCAAAGAAGATATTTTTGGCAAATTCAAAGCCGCGAGCCGTGCAGCCGTCAAATCCCCGCTGTGCAGGCTTTTTTTCTGCTGCTCCGTCGTTTTGGCCACGTAAACCGTCTTGCTGTCCGGATTCCAGGCAACGTCGGCATCGAATGCTTCCGCTACAAACCTCAAAGGCACCATGACTCTGTTATTTATGACCTGTGCAGGTTGAGACATGCCGATCGTTTGCGATCCCTTTTTGGCGCTTTTTTCGCCGACTTTCAGGGTAAGCGCGGCATCCGTTCCGCGTTGGGCGATCGTCAAGGTTTTGGACGCATTGTCCCAACTGCTGATCGTTAAGCCTTCAATTTCCTCAACAACACGAATGGGCACGTACACCGAACCGTCTTTGTTTACGGGTTTGGCGGACGTCTCGGCAAGCTTTCCGTTGAAGTCGAGTTGGATGTTTTCCGCGGCAAGCGCAGCCGGCACCATACTTAAAAACAGAAGCAAACCCAACAAAGAAACTTTGAACCTCATGAGACCATCCTTTCGTCGCCATAAATCATTACGGTTCTATACTAACCCGGCCAGGGCAATCTTGGCAAAAATACCGCGTTTCCCCGCTACACCCCCGAATAAGCCATAAATCCGCCGTCAACGGGGATCACAGTTCCGGTCACGAAGCTGGAGGTGTCGGCGTCCGCCAGCCACAGCAGTGTACCGAGCAAATCTTCGGGAACGCCAAACCGGCGCATCGGCGTGTGCGTGATGATTTTGTGCGAACGTTCGGTCAGCGATCCGTCGGGGTTCGTCAGCAAATTCTTGTTTTGCTCGGTCAGGAAAAAACCCGGAGCGATCGCGTTCACGCGAATCCCCGATTCGGCCAAATGCACGGCCAGCCATTGCGTCAGGTTGTTGATTGCCGCTTTGGCCGCGCTGTAGGCCGGCACTTTAGTCATCGGGCTCACCGAACTCATCGAGGAGATGTTGATCACGACCGCCCCAGGCCGGCCGATCATCGCTTTGGCAAAAACCTGCGTCGGAATCAGCGCGCCGGTAAAGTTGAGGTCGAGTACCCCGCGAACACCGGTCAAGCTAAGATCAAAAAAGGTCGTCACATCCGGGTTTTCCAAATCCTCGGGGCGAAAAGTCTCGTTTGTCGTGTTGGCGCTGGCCTGGTTGCCGCCCGCGCCATTGATGAGAATGTCGCAGGGGCCGTATTTTTCGCGCACGGCGGCTTCGGCGGCCTTGACGCTTTCCGCGTCCGTGACGTCGCAGGCGATGGCCGCGGCTTCTCCGCCGTCACGGCGGATTTGCTCGGCGACAGCCTCGCCTTTGGCCGCGGTGCGGTTCAAAATGGCGACGCGGACCCCTTGGCGGGCCAACTCATGGGCCATCGCTTGGCACAGCACCCCCGCTCCGCCGGTAATGACCGCGGTTTTGCCCGCCAGCGACGGGTGTGACGGTAGTGGATTCATCGGGTTTTCCTCCTTATTGATTGGACTCTGCTGTTTGCTTGGCCTTGGCATAGGCATCCCATAAACCCCACAAATACATAATGCCGAGCGCCCGGTCGTAAAGCCCATACCCGGGGCGGCACTGCTCGCCCCAAATGTGGCGGCCGTGATCCGGCCGGGCATAACCGTTAAAGCCGTTATCGAAGTAAGCTTTCACGATCCCGGCAATGTCTACCGTGCCATCCGCGGTGCGGTGCGACGTTTCGATGAAATCGCCGTTGTCAAACACGCGCACGTTGCGGATATGGGCAAACGGAATCCGCTCATGGAACTCATGGATCATGGCGATAATGTCGTTTTCCGGATTGGCCCCAAGCGAGCCGCTGCACAGCGTAATTCCGTTGGCCGGACTGTCCACGAGCGACAAGAGGCGGCGCAGATTTTGCCCACTCGTAATGATGCGCGGCAATCCGAAAATCGGCCACGGCGGATCGTCCGGGTGAATCGCCATTTTGATGCCATTTTGTTCCGCAACCGGAATGATCGCTTCCAGAAAATATTGCAGATGCTTCCACAAATCCTCTTCGGTTACGTTTCGGTACGCTTCAAACAGCTTGGTCAAATGCGCCAGCCGCTCCGGTTCCCAGCCTGGCATCGTCAAAGCGCTGTTCTCGTTGATCGTCCGCACTAGCTCAAACGGGTCGATGTTGTGAATTTTCGCTTTTTCATAAAATAGCGCGGTCGATCCGTCTCCGGTGGGTTTATGCAGATCGGTGCGCAGCCAGTCAAAAATCGGCATAAAGTTGTAGCAAATGACCTTCACGCCAACCTTGGCCAGTTTTTCAATGGTGCGCTTGTAATTTTCGATGTACCCGTCCCGGCTCGGCAAGCCGAGCTTAATGTCCTCATGTACATTAACGCTTTCAACCACTTCGAGATGAAGCCCGTAGCGATCGGCCTGCCTGCGGACTTCCGCGATTTTCTCCATCGGCCATTCGTCTCCGGCCGGCACGTCGTGGAGCGCCCAAACAAGGCCTTCCACGCCGGGAATCTGCTTGATCTGTTCCAGCGAAACCGTGTCATTGCCTTCGCCGAACCAGCGAAATACCATACGCATGTAATCACCGCCATTTATTTTTTAAAATAATCCGGATACCTCTCCTGCAGCACAGGTAAATTGGCTATGCTCAAATTCAGATGTTCCTTCATCAATTGGTCGGCGCGTCCGGCATCTTGAGCCAGAATCGCCTCGTACATCGCTTTATGCTGTTCGTATAAATGCTCCCAATGCGGATCAGTGGTCAGCCAAAGGACGCGGGTACGGTTGAGGTGAGCGTTCATCTGCTGAATGACGTTCCAGGTGCCGAGCTTCCGGCAGCCTCCAAACAGGATGTGGTGGAACTCTTCATCCAGCGCGAACATAGCGTGATTATCGTGCCGCCGGATACTGTCCTGCTGGCGGTCCAGATTGTCCGCGAGCGCGGTTAAGCCTTCCTCCGGAAACTGCTCGCAGGCCAGCCGGATCACGGCACGCTCCAGCTGTTCCCGCATAAACCGCGCTTCGAGCACAAGCTCCGGGTCGATCAGTGACACGCGCGTTCCGCGTTGCGGTAAAACGACCACCAGCTCCTCCTGGGCCAGCCGGACGAAGCTTTCCCGGACAGGGGTGCGGCTGACGTTGAAAGCCGCGGCCATTTCTTTTTCGGAAAGCGCCGTCCCCGGCGGCAGTTCCAGCGTAACGATCTGCTCCTTCAATTTGGCGTACACCGCGTTCCCGGCCGACCCCGGCTGCGTGAGCCATATGTCGATCATTTCATCACCTCCTGAAAGTTTTTCGAAGAAAAACTCGCTTCGAAAGCATAGGCTTAGTTTTACGAGCGATGCTTCCGTGGCTTAGCAACTTGTAAAGCTGGCATCAAAAGCATAGGCGTAGTTTTCGAATTAATACTGGCAGCGATAACACTTAGTTTAGTTTTGTGACCGTATCTACCATACTTGTATGGTAGTATGGCAAGTGCGGATTTGCAAGAACATTTTTTCAATAGATTTCGCTCAAACCACCTGTTTGGGTCCCGTCGAGCCGCATCTTTTGGAATATCCAATCAAACCGCTGCATTTACCACCCGATTTTCAATCTATTGGATATTTCCAATAAGAACATCGTGTCAGACTCAAAATTTCAGCTACCACCAGCCGGCTGTTGGAACAATGAAGAGACCGGTCCACAAAATAACGGAACTTTATGTTCTTATTATCCGAACCCTAGCCAGTTCATCCCCAATAGCGACGTTTTTTGTACTTATTTTCCATTGAATGGTCCAGAACGCGCGCGTTTCCTCGCGTTTCGGGAAAATAGCGACATAAATTTCTCCTATTTCTCTCAAACGGACCGATAGCGCCGGAGTAACGCCATTTTTTGTCCTTATTTTTATGATAAGTGCCTTCCGCCGACTATTATTCGATTGCACAAGTATATCCGGGCCCCCCGTGCGCGTCTGCTTGTTTGGATTTTTGAGAATGAGTTAACGCCCCGCCTGGGAATTTGTTCAATCCTGTTTACGTTCCGGCTAATATTTGATAATATAATTTCAACATTGAAATGCGGCATACGATATCGAATACGTAATTTCGAATACGTACATCGAATACGTAATAGTGAAACGCGATGAAGAGAAGAGTAGATAAACGAGATCTTTTCCAGAGAGCCCCGCTTGCTGAAAAGGGGTAAAGAGTTGTTTATTGAAGAAAGTCTCAGAGCATCACATCGGAACCCGAACAGCGGGGGATGGTGTGGCAGGAGCTCCTGTTACAGAGCTAGAGTATAAGCGTCGCCCGGGGCGATGCCGTACTTGAAGAGGCTGAGATGGCGACATTTCGGCGAATTTGGGGTGGTACCGCGAGCGTAAATCTCGTCCCTAAGACCGGATCGTCTTGGGGGTGGGATTTTTTTGTTGCGCATATGGCCATACACCAACGCAGCCGGGTTGAATAGTTATTTATCAATATATGAAAAAGACATGGGGAAAGGGTTGATACCGGATGACGCAAAAGTTGAAAGTGGGTATTGTCGGAGGAACGGGCATGGTCGGCCAGCGCTTTGTGCTGCTGCTGGACCAGCATCCTTGGTTTGAGGTGACCGCCATCGCGGCCAGTGCGAGTTCGGCGGGGAAAACGTACGAAGAATCCGTGCAAGGCCGGTGGAAAATGGCAACACCCATTCCGGATACCGTCAAAAACATCGTCGTGCAGGACGCTTCGAAAGTGGATGAAGTGGCCGATCAGGTTGATTTCATTTTTTGTGCGGTCGATATGAAAAAGAATGAAATTCAAGCGCTCGAAGAAGCGTACGCAAAAACCGGCACGCCCGTCATTTCCAACAATTCGGCCCACCGCTGGACCCCGGACGTTCCGATGGTCATTCCGGAAATCAACCCGGGGCATATCGAGGTGATCGAAGCGCAGCGCAAGCGGCTTGGCACCAAAACCGGATTTATCGCCGTGAAACCGAACTGCTCCATCCAGAGCTACGTACCGGCCATCCATCCGCTGCTGGATTTCAAGCCGGCTCAAGTGGTCGTCTCCACGTACCAGGCGATTTCCGGCGCCGGCAAAAACTTTACCGATTGGCCGGACATGCTGGACAACGTCATTCCTTACATCGGCGGCGAGGAGGAAAAAAGCGAGCAGGAGCCGCTGCGCATCTGGGGCAGCATTGCAAACGGCGAAATCGTCAAGGCCAGCGCGCCTTTGATTACGTCGCAGTGCATTCGTGTTCCGGTGACGGACGGCCATCTGGCTACGGTGTTCATCTCCTTTGAGAACAAACCGTCGAAAGAAGAAATCCTTGCCCGCTGGCAGCAATTCAAAGGCCGGCCGCAGGAGCTCGAATTGCCAAGCGCGCCGAAGCAGTTTATTACCTATTTTGAAGAAGAAAACCGGCCGCAAACGAAGCTGGACCGTGACATCGAACGCGGCATGGGCATTTCGGCGGGCCGCTTGCGCGAAGACTCTCTGTACGATTACAAATTCGTCGGACTGTCGCACAACACGCTGCGCGGCGCGGCGGGCGGCGCCGTGCTGATCGCCGAGCTGCTGAAAGCGGAAGGGTACATTCAAGCGAAATAAAAGAGGCAGTTTAGCGTCTTAACAAGAACAAACGGCAGGCCGGACTTCAACGGAAGTTCCTGGCCTGCCGCTTTTATATTAGGGGGGATGTTAACACATTAACCGGCAAAGGCAGGCAGCTTATCCTTATCCCTTCACCGCGCCGGCCGTGAGGCCGCTGACGATGTATTTTTGGCCGAATAAATACAGGATGAACACCGGCAGCGAAGTCAGCACAAGATTGGCGAAAATCAGGTTCCAGTCCCGGCTGTATTTGCCGTAGAAATTGTAAATCGATAAGGGCATCGTCCAGGTGGAGCTGTCGGTCAGGAAATACACCGGAATCGTGATATCGTTCCACACGGACATAAACACCATGATGGCCACCGTTGCGTTCACGGGCAGGATCAATGGCGTGACAATCCGGAAGAACACGCCGAATACGCTTGCGCCCTCCAGAAAAGCGACTTCATCCAGCGCTTTCGGAATCGTTTTGATGAACCCGCTGTACAGAAAGACGCTGAACGCCGTGTTGAGCGCGGCATAAATGAGAATAACGCTCGTGATGCTGCCGTAGAAGCCCATCCACTGCACCACTCGGATCGTCGTAATGACGGACATCGGGGCAATCAGCCCCATGAAGAAGTACATGTAAATCGTACCTGCAACTTTCGTCTCCCGGCGCGCCAGAATAAAGGAGGCCGCTGAGGAAGCAACGATGTTGATGATAGACGAAATCCCGGTAATCCAGACGCTGTTCAGGAACGCCCTGGACAATCCGCCTTCCTCAAAGACCCGCACATAGTTGGCGAACTGCCAATTCTCCGGCAGCTTCAAGGAAAAGCTGAGCACTTCAGCGCTCGTCTTAAACGAACCAAAGATCAAAATGAGCAGCGGCAAAATGATCAGCAGCGAGGCCAGGATCAAGATGCCTTCCACAATATAATTGCGTATGGCGAGTTTGCGCGTGTATCCCATTATTCTGCGACCTCCTTACGCCGCATGAAGATCAGCAGCGGAATGGCGATAATCGTCACGGCCACGAACAGCAGCGTGTTGACCGCGGTCCCCAGCCCCCAGTTGCCTTCGCCGAAGGCCCGCATAATGATCGTGCCGACAACCTGCGAGGCGTTGCCCGGGCCCCCGCCCGTCATGACGTAGACTTCCGAAAACACTTTAAGTCCGCCGATCAGCGTCAGCATCAGGTTGATATTGATCGCCGGCAGCAGGAGCGGCAGCGTGATTTTAAAGAAGCTTTTCCAGGAGCTGGCCCCGTCGATTCTGGCCGCCTCGTAATATTCCTGGGAAATCGACTGCAGGCCGGCCAAATAAATGGCCATCTGAAACCCGGCGCTTTGCCAAATCGACACAACGGCGATCGTCCAGATGACGAGCTGAGGATTGGTCAGCCAAGCCTGGCTGAGCGAATGCAGTCCTAACGCTTCAAACATCTGATTAACCGTGCCTTCGGTGCGCAGCATCGGCGTGAACAGGATGCTGATGACGAGAATGCTGAGAATGGAAGGCGAATAAAACAGCGCGCGCAGCAGGTTTTTCGTCTTCAAACGCATGTTTAAAGCGACCGCCAGCAAAATGCCGATCACGTTTTTGCCGACAACGGTGGCGACGGCGAAGATGACCGTGTTTTTAAGCGCAAGGGTAAGCGTTTTGTCGGAGAAAATTTTGCTGAAATTTTCCCAGCCGATAAAGTGAATATCCAGCCGGTCCAGACGCCAGTCGGTAAAAGAATAGTAAAACCCTATCACCGCAGGGATCACGAAAAAGACCGAGTAAATCAGGATGGCCGGCAAAATCAGATAATACGAGTATAGGTTTTTCATGGTTTTCATGTTCTCACACCCCCATCCATAGCCTGGGGCAGCATAAAATCCCCCCGGATTCTATGCCGCCTTGATATATCGTCGTCCCTTAGAAGCCGGGAACCTCTTTATCTTTCATCAGTTGGCTGAATTTTTCGTCCCAGGCTTTAAGCACTTCTTCCGGCGTCAGGCCGCCAGCGAATTGGTCCTGCAGCAATCTGTACAGCTCGCTGCGGTCGACCAGCATGTAAGCATCCGACGTCAGCACGGTTTTCTTCGGTGTAATGTAATTGTCGACGATTTCCTGTTTGTATTCCGGCAGTTCCGGCGTCGTTACGTCGCTAAGGTTGGATACGTAACCTTTGGAATCGACGATTTTTTGCGCGACTTCCTTTGAAGCCATGAAGTCCAGGAATTTCTTCGCTTCCGCCATATGCGGAGCTTTCTTCGGAATGAACAACTGACCGCCGAGCGGGCTTGCGCCAAGACTGGCGTCCTGCGAAGAAGGAATCGGGAACACGCCCAGTCTCATCGACGGATCCTGCTCGGCCACCCCTTCGATCAGCCAATCGCCCATAAACATCATCGCGACTTCCTTGTTCAGGAATTTGCCGACCGCCATGTCGTAGCTGTCGCTGAGCACGTCGGCGTTGGTGTAACCTTTTTTGTACACTTCGTACTGCTGCTGCAGGAACGTTTGGAACTCCGGAATATCCGACCATTTCCGCTTGTTGCTGTTCAGATCATCAAAGAAGGTCGGATCGTTTTTGGCCGCGAAATCGGCAAACGCGGCGGCCGGCCAGATGTTGGCGGCCCAATTGTCTTTGTATGGCATAAATACCGGCGTAACTCCGCTTGCCTTGATTTTTTCGCACACGGCCAGGAATTCGTCGAAGTTTTTCGGAATTGACAGGCCCAGGTCTTCAAAAATCTGCTTGTTATAAACGACCCCCTGCATGCCCGTGTCCTGGCTGACATGGAAGCTGTAAAGATGGCCGTTGGCGGAAAGCACGTCCTTGTTGACGATCCGGCTGGCCCAAGGCTCGTTGTCGAGAATTTCGAAGTTCCGCTCCAGATTCAGGTCGGTTGTGGCGCTCGCCAGGTTGTACTGGATAATGTCCGGCGTCTCCTCGACGGCCAGTTTGGTCTGCAATACCGTCGTCGTCTGCTCGGCAGGGATGAGCTGCAGGTTGACGTGAATGTTCGTTTTTTGCTCAAATTCGTCCAGCAAATCCTGTTGGATAAACGCCGAGTCCTGCGAACTTTTGGAAATGGCCAGCTCGATCGTCACTTTTTTGCCGCTTGCCGCGTTTCCGCCGTTCTCCCCGCCCGCCGCGCTGCCGGAGCCGTTGCCGCCCGATCCGCAAGCCGCCAGTGAGATGGACAGCAAGCTTGCTATGGCCAGTACTGTCATTTTTTTCTTGCGTTTGCTGTTCATTTGAATCCCCCCGTAAAATCATTGGTTATGAATCCGTTTACAACTTGATTATAAATTTTGGCCGAGGTAAGGTACATGTCTGTAGATGACAGTTGATGTGTAAAATTCTGAACTTGAAACCGTTGTCATTTTATAAACGAACATGGTACAGTTAGGACGAGTCTATGAACATCACGAGCTGTATCCTGGCGGATGGAGGAGGCGAACCGGCAGCCATGATCGGAAAAATCGTACCGCGCAAATATCAATTCAGCCTGCAAACGAAGGTGTTTCTCACGTTTGTCGCCTTGCTTCTGTTTGTGCTTGGCTGCTTTACCGTTTACGTCAATCTGATCGTGGTCAAGCCGCTGAAAGCGAAAACGGTCGGCGAAACGCAGATGACCGCGGCCAAAGTCAGCGAGCAGGTGGATGCTTACATCGACGGCCAGAACCAGCTGTCGCAGCGTATTTTGTCCAGCAAGGATATTTTTACCCTGTTGGATAAAGACCCGGCGAACGGTGTTGAAATGTTAAACCGCACGCGAAAGCTTAAGGATACGATGTTTCAGGCGATCGGGCCAAGCATGGCGATCAAAGACATGATCATTTACGACAGACAGGGCAACCTGCTCGTTTCTTACATCGGCTCCCAGCGCAGTCCGCTTTCTCTGGAAACCTATCTGGGAAAAAGCGGTCCGGGCGGGTGGTGGAGCGGCAGCGGATTTATGTTGGCCCGCGAGGGTGACACGGTATCGTTTACCCGCGCCATCAACAACCAAAACGGTAAAGTGTTCGGTTATCTTTCCATTCAAATGGATCAGTCTTATATCGAAAAAATGACCAAAGGGGTCGCCGGCGGAGCGGTGTATATCCTTGACGGGCAAGGCGTGGAAATTACCCGCACCAGCTCGGATACGGATCATGCCGTATTGACTGGAGGA
The DNA here is from genome assembly GCF_023715465.1 of Paenibacillus macerans. Taxonomy (GTDB): domain Bacteria; phylum Bacillota; class Bacilli; order Paenibacillales; family Paenibacillaceae; genus Fontibacillus; species Fontibacillus macerans_A. The sequence goes on along the minus strand of NZ_JAMBOE010000024.1, from coordinate 23,995 downwards.
TTGACCGGCGACGGTGTTTACGTTGACAAATTCAACAACTACGTGGCTTATTCCCAATCGCCCAAAACCGGGTGGACCACTTATATCGTAACGCCCAAAAAGGCGGTGCTCGGCCCCGTTAATTCGGTGCAATACATTTCGATGCTGCTGATTACCTCACTGATTGTGGTTTCCTTCGTCTATATTTTCCTGTCGACGCGCAATCTGCTGCTGCCGATCCGCAAGCTCCGCAGCCAGATTTGGCGCATCAACTACAGCAATATGAACGTTAAAGTCGACAGCCGGCCGCAAAACAACGAGCTGATCTTGCTGAACGAGGCTTTCCAGGACCTCATGGAGCGGCTTCAGGAATCGATCGAACGGGAGAAACTGGCCTTGCACGAAGAGGTGAAGGCGCGCAATTCCGCGCTGCAGGCCCAGATCGCCCCGCATTTTATCCATAATGTCCTTTATTTGATCAGCATCGCCGCCCAGGAGGGCAAAACGGAGGTCGTGTCCGACATGTGCAAACACCTTTCGGACAGCCTGCGTTACATTGTGTCGTCGCCTTACGCCCATGTGACGCTGGCCGATGAACTGGAGCATACGAGACACTACTTGTCCCTTGTTCAGCAAAAATATGAGGATGACTTGGAGTGGGAGATCGAGGCGGACGAATTGTCCCGGGAAATCCAGCTGCCGCGTCTGGTAATTCAGCCTTTTGTGGAGAACTGCATCGAGCATGCTTTTACGAACACGGATCCTCCCTGGCGGATCAAAATTACGGTGAAGCAGTTTAACGGGCTGTGGGCCGTCGAAATCAAAGATAACGGGGACGGTTTTCCGGAGGACAAAATCCGCGAAATTTTGGACAACCTTGAGCAGTCCGCTGCGGGTGTGAGCGAGATTCAAAATCATCGGTCGGCCATCGGAAACATGGGGATCGTCAACAGTGTGGGCCGGCTGAAGCTGATGTATCAGAATCGGCTGTTTTTTAATATTTTCAATTATTCCGACGGAGGGACGGGCGCTACGGTGCAAATCATCGGATCGCTGACGAAGGATTTCTATTGAGCATAAGGGGAGGGAAGGGCGATGTATAACGTGATGATTGTGGAGGACAGCAAGCCGATTTTGCGGAATCTTAAAACGCTGCTAGAGTCCATGGATTTGCCGATCCGCATCGCGGCGACGGCGACCAACGGGGAAGAGGCGCTGGAAACGCTGCGGCGGGAGCCGATCCACCTGATGCTGACCGATATCCGAATGCCAAAAATGGACGGGCTTGCGCTGATCGAGCAGGCCAAGCTGATCAGTCCGCAGCTGAAATACGTGCTGATCAGCGGGTACAGCGATTTTGAATATACCCGCAAAGCGTTGAACCTTCAGGTGTTTGACTATTTGCTGAAGCCGGTGGAGCGCGTGCAGCTGGCGGAAGTGATGGACCGGGCGATCGGGGAGTTGAATAAGCGGATGCCCGGCGATACGGCGATGTTAAAAGACATCGTGGCCCCAGGTTATTACGCGGACTTGCGCCTGGATGAGGATTTTCATCATTTTGCGAAGATGATGCTGATCCTGCGCAGACAGCCGTTTACGGCGGGGGCGGCGCGTTGGACGCAGGAGGAGGTGGGGCTGGGCTTAACGGTAATTTTCGCCCCGCATCGCTGCTGGGTTTTCCCGGCGCAAACGCCGAAGCAGTTCCTCGTTATGCTGAACAGGTCGGTGCTTGACATGTACTCCTCGGTTTATGAATGCCTGGAATCGGCCCGCCGCCATTTGCATGCCCGCGGCATGGACGTGATGCTTGGAGGGCAGGTGCTGTCCCCCGAGCCGGAGAAGCTGCCGGAGGTGTACCATCGGGTGTCGGCCATCTTGAATGAGCGGCAGCGGATCATGAAAGGTACGGTTTTGGATGCCGGGCTTCCCGTCTCTGATCCGGAGCCGGGGGAAGGCGGCATGGAACCCCATGTGGCGTCAGGTTTCGCGGATATGATCCGCGGGCGCCGCAAGGAGCAGTTTGCGCTTAAACTGACGGAACAACTGGCCAAATGGGGAGAGGAGAACGTCCGGCTTGCGGATCTGGAGCGATTTGTCGGGCTGCTGGTCGATACGTTCGCTCATTTGTATGAGGAGCGGGGCACGGCCCTCCGGCTCGGCCTGGAGGTGAAAGCGAAGCAGCTGTTTGAGGCGGAGAGCTACGGCGATTTCGGCCGCGAGCTTTTGGAGTGGACCAGGCAGTGTTTTGAGATGCTGCAGGCGCATAGCCGAAAAAGCGGTGAGGAGCTGTTTGCACAGATGGATGAGTACGTGAAGATGAACATGTATTCCCAATTGTCGATTAATGACATCGCGGCGAAATTTCATGTGAGTCCTTCCTATATCAGCCGGGTGATCAAAAAAATGACCGATACCACGTTTGTGCAGTACTATACGGGCCTAAAAATCAAAGAGGCCTGCAGGCTGATGGCCTGCAAGCCGGAAATGAAATTCAAGGAGCTGTCGGACCTGCTGTCGTTTACCGATCAACACTATTTCTCCAAAGTGTTTAAGGAGTATACGGGATACAGCCCGACAGATTATAAAGAGCAAATTTCCGCCAGCAGCTCATAGGAGCGCAAACGGGCCTGATGATCGTAAACTTGCGCGGCCACGATGATCTCGTCGGCATTCGTTTGCTCGAGGATCAGCTTCAGCTGATCGCGCACCGTGGACGGCGAGCCGATCGCGGAGCAGCTGAGCTGCCGCTCGATCAGCGCCTGCTCCTGCAGCGACCAATCGAGGTGGTCGACCGGCGGGTTCAGCTTTCCGGTGCGGCGGCGGATCAGGTTGAGGAACTGCTGTTGCTGCGACGTCGCGAGCCGCCGCGCTTCTTCGTCGGTATCGGCCACGATCACGTTGACGCCGATCATCGCGTAAGGCTCCGCCAGCACTTCTGAGGCGCGGAAGTGGCCGCGGTACAAATCGAGCGCCGGGAGCATATAATCCGGCGCGAAATGGCTGGCGAAGGCAAACGGCAGACCGAGCTGGGCCGACAGCTGCGCGCTGAAGCCGCTGGAGCCGAGCAGCCAGATCGGGATGTCCAGGCCTTCGCCGGGGACGGCCCGCACCGCCAACGAGGAGCCGGGTGCGGGCTGGAAGTAGTTCCGGAGCTCGGCGAGCCGCTCCGGGAAGTCCTGGCCGTCGCTGCCCGGACCGCGGCGCAGCGCCTGCGAGGTCGCCGGGTCGGAGCCGGGCGCCCGCCCCAGGCCGAGATCGATCCGCCCGGGATACAGCGACTCCAGCGTGCCGAACTGCTCCGCTACGACGAGCGGTGAATGGTTCGGCAGCATGACGCCGCCGGAGCCGACGCGGATCTTGGCCGTGCCGCCGGCGATGTGGCCGATCGCGACCGCCGTCGCCGAGCTGGCGATGCCGGGCATGCTGTGGTGCTCCGCCAGCCAGTAGCGGTGGTACCCCCAGCCTTCCGCGTGCTGGGCTAGATCAAGCGAGTTCCGCAGCGACTCGGCGGCCGTGCTGCCGACGGTAATCGGGGCGAGATCCAGGATGGATACGGGAATATCGGATAAACGACCTTTCCGGTCATGAGATGAATTGGACATGAGGCAAGTCTCCCTTCATATTCGGATAACAAGCTTCGCGTATAAGTTATTGGGCGAGGCTTAATTTTTATTATAACGAATTTGAAGGAAAAGGGCACAAAAGCCCCCATGCGGGAAACGCATGAGCGGTATCAGACTAGTTTAAAAACGCAGTATTAGCGAACCTATAACAAAATGGCTGTAAATTGGCAGGTTACTAGGTTACTAGATTCGATTCCATCCCATTTACCAATAAAAAAACAAGATCCACCTTAACCTTACGTTTGGTGGATCTTGTTCTATCATTTACGCCTTAGTTCCTGCCGCCATAGCCCTTATACGTAGCGTAAACTGCATTTGCATATTGATCGGCCAGTATAGGACGACCATAAGAATCCGTAGCTCCCGGGTACCAGTTATCTCCTCCGTTATAGTGCAATAAGCCGTTATAGATGTTGCCGAATCTAACAATCTTTTCATTCAGAATCAGTGCGCCCAAATATACCTGATCCTGTTCACTGCCGTGATTATAAGCACGACCAAATTTAGCGCTAAATTGGGATAAATACGCATTGCGTGTGTTGGGTTCAACCTGCATCAAACCGTCGCCGGCTGAGGGGCTGCCCGGTAAACCTGCTCCAAAGCTGCTTTCCTTTTTGATCACAGCACTCAACAATAAAGCAAAATCTCCGCCTTTACCATAGGCATTGTCCGCATTCACCACATAGTTCCAGATATGACTGGGAACCTCGGCAGGCTTCGTTACTGTAGAAGGTGAACCCGTATAGATCTTGACCGATGACATTTTGTCATTGATGGCATCGCCAACCCAGGAAGAACTTGAAGTAAAGGTCCATCTGGTGCCTCCAAAGTTATCATTCTCGTAAACTTCAACCGTCCAGCCGCTTGGAACCTTCAGAGACGACATCCAGTCATTCGAAATTCCGTTTGCATTCAACTGAGACAATGTATAATTTCCTATTCCAAGAGTTACTGCTTTTCCGCCATAGTTTATATCTGCATAAAATGTTACTCCGTTTGTTGCTGGTGGTGTTGTTCCGCCGCCGCCTTTCTGCCATAAAGCAGGAACATTGGACGGTTCCCAACCTACGAGAGAAGTATGCGCCTGAAGACAGGTATACGTGCTTCCACTATAGGTTACAGTGTCATTTACTGCATAGGCAGTATTGGGAGCCCATGCTCCTCTTGCGGCTGCGCTCACCGGAAGAACTGCGCAAAATGTGGATAGGAATACGGCTAAAACTACCATCAATGATGTGGCTTTAAAAGAGACCTTTCGATTCGTCATTTTCATGCCTCCTTGGATTTATTATCTATGGCTCACCCATGAGACGAACCACAGTTTGTAACCGCACCATCTACCAAACTTTTAATATATTGATTGATAAAAACAAATTATTACAATTTTGATGATACAGAAGCATGAAAATAATTCCAATAGTTCCTAAGTCCCGCTTTTCTTGAAGTTTCTTTGAATTTTTTAATAGAGTATGATCGTTTCCACTTGAGAGGGAATACACGAAGTGCAAAGGTTGCCGAAAAAAAACGAGCTCGGTACAATATGCTGCTCCAAAATAAGGCAAAGTGAGATCTAGAGTTAACGGGAGGAGGGAAAGTATTAGACTCGCGTGGCGGCGCTGAACTAACCGGCAGGTTAGAACAAGCGCGGTCCACAGTTTTAATTATTTTGCATCCGCAAAATATCGGCATTGGCACATCTAAAGACATAGCCAGATAATCGCTAGCGCCGTATTTGTAGATTTTGTTGCCCAGAATGATTACTTTTTCACCTAAACAAACCCCCGGAGCCATCCGCTCCGGGGGTTCTTATCAACAACATTCAGCCCTTCACCGCGCCGGCGACCACGCCTTTGACGATGTATTTTTGCAGGAAGATGAACACGATGATCGAAGGCAGCACGGCCATCACCATGGCGGTCATCGCGTATTGCCAGTCGGAGGTGTATTGTCCGACGAAGGTGTACGCGGCCAGGGTCAGCGTTTTGGTCGTCGGCGAGCCGTTGACCATAAGCAGCGGGAGCAGGAAGTCGTTCCAGATCCACATCACGTCGATGATGATGATCGTGGTCGTGACCGACTTCAGCAGCGGGAAGATCACGCTGAAGAACAGCCGGAAGCCGGAGGCGCCGTCGATCGTGGCGCTTTCGTCGATTTCCTTCGGAATCCCCTTTACGAAGCCGTGGTAGATGAACAGGGCAAGCGGGGCGCCAAAACCCCAATACAGAATGCCCAGACCCCAGGTGCTGTCGGATAGGTGGAAGCTTTTGGCCATTTGCAGCACCGTCAGCATGATCGACTGGAACGGAATCAGCATCGGCATAATGCAGAGCATGTAAATGATCGAACTGGCTTTTGATTTCGTGCGGGCCAGTTTGTAAGCGGCGATGGAAGAGATCAGGATGATCCCGGCCAGGCCAAGAATCGTGATGACCGCATTGTTCAGGAACAGCCGCGGATAGTTGATGAACTCCCATACGTAGCTGTAGTTCTCGAAAGCAAGCCGCTTCGGCAGGGCGATGACATCGGTCATGACCTCCTGGAAGCTTTTCAGCGAGTTGATGATTGTCAGGAACAACGGGTACAGGAACAAAATGGACAGGAGGACCATAACGATTTCCAGGACGAGGCGTCCTGCTCTATTTTTGGTCATTATGCCTCAACCTCCCTGCGTTTGAAGAGCGTTAATTGAATAATGGTGATGATCAGCACCGCCACGAACAAAATCAGCGCCTTGGCCGTACCGTAGCCATACAGGTTGTTCTGGAACGTATCACGGTAGATGTCGTAAGCGACGCTGTACGTGGTGCCGCCGGGACCGCCGCCCGTCAACGATAGGATGACATCGAATACCTTGATCGAGTTGGTCAGCGCCATGAATACGGAAATGGTGATCGACGGCGCGAGCAGCGGCAGCGTGACGTTGAAGAAGCGGCGAACCGGTCCGGCCCCGTCGACGGTGGCCGCCTCTTTCAAATCGTCTGGAACCGATTGCAAACCAGCGATGTAGATCACCATGTAAAAGCCGATCGATTGCCAGATCGAGACGAGCAGCACGGAGATAAAGGCCAGTCCAGGTTCACCAAGCCAGCTTAGCGCGAAGACCCCCCATCCGGTGCTTTGTCCCAGCGATTCGAAACCTTGCATGAAAATGAACTTCCAGATAAAGCCGACGATCACCAAGCTGAGGATGTAAGGAATAAAAAAAGCGGCTCTCAGCCAGTTGGTTGTCTTCAGCTTCATGTCCAGCACGAGCGCCAACAAAATCGCCAGCACATTGATCAGGACGATGTAAAGAATCATGTATTTGACCGTAAACCAGGCGGCGTGCGTAAAGTTGGCGTCACCCATGAAGATCTGTTTAAAGTTATCGAGTCCGATAAATTTCGGATGTTTCGAGATCCCGTTCCATTTGGTCAGGGAGTAGCGAATAGTCATAATGAACGGATAGTAGAACACGGCGATGACCGAAATGAGGATCGGTAGTGTGAAAATTCCGAACTCCAGCTTCTCGGCCCGTTTTCTCCCTAGTCTCAACATAAAGCACCTCTTTTTCGCAACAATAGTTTATATAAGGTGATTCGGCTATAATGATTATAAATCAACCGTTTTCACGCCAAAATGGATTTAAGAAAACAGTTAAGGGTAAAAACGTGAACTGGCGTTAAGTACGGGTCATGAATAGTCATAGAAAAGAGGCCACCATGTTCAGCCAACTGAAACATTTGGCATTGTCGCTTAAAGACCGGGTTTCGCGCCGATTGGTCAATAAGCTTATTTTGCTGTTTACGACGATTATTATTCTTGTGGTAGGCTCGCTGACCGTCATCTCCTATCAAATGCTCGAAAAAGAATCGGTCGACCACAGCATCGCCAGCACGACCAACAATTTGAAGCTGGTGAACCAGAACCTCGAGGATTATTTGTCCGGCATCGAGCAGTTGTCCCTGCCGCAAATCCGCTATGACGAGATCATCCGGGCGATCATGCTGGAGGAAAACGATTATTCGTCCAAAATGTATCTGGAAAATTATTTGCGGAGCCTGTTTTACTCGCGGGACGATCTGGAGAGCATTTATCTCTACCTCATTGATCAGAAAAAATATTATTCGATCACCCGCGAAGCCTATAACATCACGGTCCGCGTCAGCTACCAGGAGGGCATTCCCGACCAGCCGTGGTACAAGCAGGCGATGGAGAGCCCGCACAACCGGTCGTTCCAATCGTTTATCGTTCCCGGGGCCAAATCGGGGTACGCCATGAACGCGGAGCCCGGCTTTATGGGGTATCACCGCGTGTTGCGCTCGCTCGTCTCCCGCGATCCGAAAGCAGTCATCTCCTTCTATATAAAACCGACCGGCAAGAACGAAATTTTGCAGGATATCCCGTTTGAAGAAGGGGAGCATCTGCTGTACCTTGATGCCGACAACGTGCCGTTTCATGTCGACGATCCGGAATTTCTTAAGCAGGTGGAGCACGCTCCCTGGCTCAGCCAAATCGGCAAGGACGGCAGCACGCAGCCGTTGACCTGGACCAGCGAGGACGGCACCAAGTATCTTATTGTATACAACGTGCTCCCGGACGAAGGCTGGAAACTGGTGAAGCCGATCCCTTACCGCAACATTTACGCCGCGGCGACGACGACGAGGGATTTGAGTTATCTTATCGGGGGCATTTTTTTGCTGATTTCGGTTATCCTGGTCACCCTCCTTTCGAGTGCGATCACCAAACCGCTAAAGGACTTGTCCTATGAGATGAGGCGTTTCAGCGAAGGCACGTTCGACGCGGAAATCCCGGTCAAGGGCAGGGATGAGATCGCCTATTTGTCCAGGCATTTCAACCGGATGGTGCGGCGGACCAACGATTTGATCAATGAACGGTATAAGATGAAGCTGGTGGAGAAAAATGCGATTTTGAAAGCGCTCGAGGCGGAGATCAATCCGCATTTTCTGTACAATGCGCTCCAGGCGATTTCGACCAAAGCGCTGAAAAGCGGGGACGACGAGGTTGCCGATATGGTGGATGCCTTGGCCTTGACGCTCAGATACTGCATAAGCGGGAAAGATATCGTAAACGCTAGGGAAGAACTCAAACATATCGATCGTTATCTGGCCCTGCAAAAAGCTAGATTCGGCAGCCGCCTTCAGGTAACGATCGAATGGGACGAATCGTTGATGGAACTGCAAATTCCCAAGCTGTCCATCCAATCCCTGGTGGAGAATTCAATCAAGCATGCATTGGAAAAGGTGTCGAGCGCCATCACCATCGTGATTCGCGCGGAGCTGGCCGATACGCATGCGGTTATTTCCGTGCAGGATAACGGGCCGGGGATTTCCCAGGAAAGGCTGGAGGAGATCCTGAAATCGTTTCACGCCGAATGGGAGGACCACGAGGGCGAAAACATCGGGCTCAAAAACCTGTATACGCGCCTCAGGCTGCTTTATGGCGAAGACGCCGACCTGTTGGTCCGCAGCGGAGACAGCGGCGCGGAAATGCGAATGATGATACCGCGGGGAGGCAGCAGCCATGTATAAAGTATTGATAATCGACGATGAAGAACCGCTCCGTGAGGCGATCCGGATTTTAGGGGATTGGGAAGGCCTTGAAGTTGACGAAGTGCTGGAAGCGACAGACGGTAAAACCGGGCTGGCCATGCTGGAACGGCACAAGCCCGACCTGGTGATGGTCGATATGAAAATGCCGGAGCTGAACGGCGTCGAGTTTTTAAAAATCGTGGAGCGTGATTACCCGGAGTTGCTGACGATCGTGATCAGCGGCTATAACGATTTTGAGTTCACCCGTCAGGCGATTCACTCCAGGGTGTTGGACTATTTGCTCAAGCCGATTAACCGGCATGATCTAAATCAGGCGCTCCGCAAAGGCATCGATTTGCTAAATGCCAAGCGGCAACTGCAAACCGAAGCGATTACCCGCAACATTGCGTTTAATATGTCACTGCCGAAGCTAAAGGAGAAAATTTACTTATCGGTCATCGAACGTAGCTTCAAACAACATAGCAACCGGGCGTTCCTGCCGCTGATCGGGGCGGACGATCCCCTGAATCGTTTCGGCGCGCTGGTGCTGCGGATCATGAATATGGAAGCCGTCCGGGACAGCCGCTTCAACAGTGATGCCGAGCTGCTTTATTTTGCCGTAGCCAATGTGGTGAGCGACGTGGCCGGGGGCGACTTGCTCTGCTTCAGTTTTGCCAATCCGAAGCAGGAGCGCGAGATTATTGCGGTGTATACCGCTGGCGGCGGTTACCCGGAAGAAGTCGCTTTTCGCGCGGAAAAGATGATGCGCAAGATCATCAATACCCTAAGCGAGTTGTTTGGCGTGTTGTCGGCGGGAGGGATCGGGCCTTCGAGCCCAAACATCATGGAGCTTGCCGATTCCTATGAGGCGGCGGTCGCTTCGATTCTGGCCATCGACCTGTTAAAGTTGAAAGGGACGGCCGTGATCGGCGACAAGGGCAAGGCTGCCGCGAAGGATATCTACTCCTTCACCAGCCGGCTGCCGCTTCTTCGCGGGGCGCTGGAAGCCGGCAACCTCCATCAGGCCAAATCGGTGATGGGGGAATTTTCCAAGAAAATTAAAGACGCAGACGCGTTCAGCATCGGAGCGGCCGACCGGACGCTGCGCGAGATCGTCGTTCTTTTAAGCGACATGGCCCTAGATCTTGGCGTGCCGGGGGGCGCACTGCCGCGTTCCGGCGATGAAAGGGCACTGCGCGCGCTGGGGCTGCGGACCGATTTTGCCAGCTTTGACGAATACGAAGAAGTACTTCTGCGGCTGACGGAGTACTATCATGAGCAAATCCGCCGCTCGCTCGCGGCCAACCGCCCGTTTCAAGTCGATGACATTAAGGAGTATATCGACAATCATTATTTTGAAGACATTAAAATTTCCATGTTTACCGAAAAATATTTCCTGAGCCGCGAGTATTTAATGAAGCTGTTCAAACAGCAGTACGGGTACGGCATCCACGAATATGTGCAGAAGGTCCGCATGGACAAGGCCAAGGAACTGCTCGACGATCCATCCCTGAAAATCCAGGAGATTTCCGAAATGCTCGGCTATAAGGACAAAAACTATTTCAGCAAAGCGTTCCGCAATTACTACGGGTTATCGCCGTCGGAATACCGTTCGAAGGAAGAGGAAGGGGTCAAAAAGTGAACGGGACGATCACTCCACTTTTTTACCCTTAAATCACCACTTATCTACATTTTTATCGCTGTACCTTTTCTTTAGAATAAGGAGCATAGAAAGTGTGCAAGTGCTTTCATTAACCATTTACAACGATAAGAAAGTGGGGGCGTTACGAATGAAGAAGAAAATCTTGGGCCTGTCGTTCAGCCTTGTGCTGCTCATGGGTCTGCTGTCCGCTTGCGGCGGGGGTGGCGGCAATGCCGCGGGCAATGCGAATGGCGCAGGTGCAGGAAACGGCGGTGCAACGGATGATTCCAAACCGGTCACGATCAACATGTTTACGGCTTCTCCGGAATATACCGACGCTTTTAACGCCTATATCGCTGAATACAAAAAAGTGAAGCCAAACGTGACGATCAACCTGGAAATCATGCAGTCCGACTATAATACAGTGTTGAAATCGAGAATCGCCGCAGGCAGCACGCCGGACGTATTCCAAACGACGGCCGGCGGAGACATCGACACGTTTGCCGAATACAGCGCCGATTTGACGGATCAGCCGCTGGCGGCAGCGATGACGGACGCCGTTCGCGCCAACATGACCTCTTCCGACGGGAAAGTGCTGGGCCTTCCGGTTAAAGGCAACCTGTTCTCGCTGATCTATAACAAAGATCTGTTTGAACAAGCTGGCATCACGACCTTCCCAAAAACGACGGCCGAGCTGGACGACGCTATTGCGAAGCTGGAAGCGAAAGGCATCAAGCCGTTTGCCAACGCGTATAAAGAGTGGTGGGTATGGAAACACGTGTTCCAGCATTTCGTCAACGCGGCGGCTCAAGACAAGGGCGTAACGTCGAAGGACCTGGTGAACAGCTTTATCGCCGGCGACGCCAAAATCAAGGATTATCCGGTGCTTTACAACAACTTCTTTGACTTCATCGACAAAACGGTTAAACATGGCACCGATAAACCGCTGGAACGCGACAGCAACGCGCAAATCAGCGACTTCGCCACCGGCAAAGCGGCGATCATGGTAGGTAAAGGCGCATGGGACGAAGAAGCGATTAAGAAAATCACCCCGGACATTAAGATCGGCATTGCCGGGTATCCGGTCAGCGACAAGCCGGAACAAGCCACGATCATCACCGGTGCCGACCAGGCGCTGCGGATCAACAAAGATTCCGCCGTCGTCAACGAAACGATCGAATTCTTCAACTGGCTGTACACTTCGGATTACGGCAAGAGCTGGTTCTCCACGGTAGCGAAGGTAATTCCGCCAATCAAGGACGCTCCGCTTCCGGATCTGGATATGCCGAAGCAAATGAACGAAATTTTGAAATCCGAGCCTTCGGGCGACCTGGCGATCAACTACTCGCTGGATACGTTCCATCAAAAATTCGGTGAAATCATGCAAGCTTACATCGGCGGCAGCAAGACAAAAGATCAAGCTGTGACCGAAATCGAACAAGCGTGGGTGCAATTGGGCTCCGCTCAATAAACCGGTAAAATCGGTGATCCCATCCTTCTTAACTCAGCACCGGGTGGTGCTGAGTTAAGTTTTTTTTGGGGGCGAACGCCCCGCGCCGGAGGGTCTATAAGAAACGGTAATTCGCAATCATCGATTTTTAATATAAGGAGGTACTTATTCTCATGTTCCAACTTATTCATATTCAGGAAAACGGTCTTCACCTGGTGCTGGAGGTCACGCCGGAGCAAGATGTACGGCTGCTGCATTTCGGAGCGGGTGAGCTGCGGGAAGGCGAGATTTCCAGCGGGCAAAAGCCGGGCTTTCGGCTGATGGAGCTGCAGCTCACGGGTGAGGACCGCGCGGAATATCATGGGCGGACGCACCGGGCGACGTTCCCGGGGCTGCGATTGCGGTACGAGGCGCATGCCGATACACGTAACGAGGCTGGCCGCAAGCTGGAGATCACGCTGCGCGATCCGGAAACATCGCTGCGGGCGGTGCAGCATGTTCAATTTTACGACGGCGTCCAGACGGTCCGGGCCTGGGTGACGCTGAGCAACGAGGGATCGGAGGAGTTGGGTGTAGAATATGTTTCCTCCTTCGCCTTAACCGGCCTCGATAAGGAAGGCACGCTTGACCGCGATGAAAAAATGGCGCTGTCCATCCCGCATACCGGCTGGCAAAGCGAACTGCAGTGGCGGACGTACAGCCTGCCGGAGCTGGGCATGTCGCATTTGACCGACCGCAGCTCCAAACGGATTTCCTGCAGCAATACCGGCTCGTGGTCGGCCGCAGAGCATATTCCGATGGCTGTGCTGGAGAACCGGGAAGCCGGAAGCAGCTTGTTTTGGCAGATCGAGCATAACGGCTCCTGGCATTGGGAAATCATTGATCAAAGCGATTACCTGACGCTGCTCATTAGCGGGCCGACAGAGCACGATAATCATTGGTGGGTTTCGCTCGCGCCGGGCGAGGAGTTCGTCAGCGTGCCCGTCGCGGTGGGCGCCGTGATTGGCGGTTTCGAAGAGGCGATTGGGCAGTTGACCGCGTACCGCCGCCGGATTCGCCGCCCGAACGCGGACAACCGCGATTTGCGGATTATTTTTAACGATTACATGAACTGTCTCTGGGGTTCGCCGACGGCCGCCAAGCTGTTGCCGCTGATCGACGCCGCGGCCGCAGCCGGCTGCGAATATTTCTGCATCGATGCCGGCTGGTACGCGGCAGGCGAATGGTGGGACGGCGTGGGCGAATGGATGCCGTCGCCGGAACGCTTCCCGGAGGGCATCAAATACGTGCTCGATTACATTCGCGGCAAAGGGATGGTTCCGGGACTGTGGCTTGAGCTGGAGGTGATGGGCATCAACAGTCCGAAGCTTGCCGACATCGATGACAGCTGGTTTTTCATGCGCCACGGCCGGAGAGTCAAGGACCGCAGCCGCTACCAGCTCGATTACCGGAATCCGCAGGTGGTCGCCCATGCGAACGAGGTGATCCGCCGCCTGGTGGAGGATTACGGCGTCGGTTACATCAAAATGGACTACAACATCAACGCCGGGATCGGTACGGAAACGGATGCCGACAGCTTCGGCGACGGCCTGCTCCAGCACAACCGCGCTTATCTGGCATGGCTGGACGGTATTTTTGCCCGCTACCCGGAGCTTGTGATCGAGAACTGCTCGAGCGGCGGGATGCGCATGGATTACGCGATGCTCAGCCGCCACAGCATTCAGTCGACAAGCGACCAGGAAAACTACGTGAACTACGCGGCCATTGCCGCCGCTTCGCCTTCGGCATTAACGCCGGAGCAGTCGGCGATCTGGTCTTACCCGCTGCGGGAGGGCGACGATGAAGAGGTCGTGTTCAACATGGTGAACGCGCTGCTGCTGCGGGTGCACCAAAGTGGGCATCTGGCCGAACTCAGTCCGCGCCGGCGGGAGCTCGTGAAGGAAGCGTTGGATTACTACAAGACGATCCGCAAGGATATTCCGCAGGCGCTGCCGTTCTGGCCGCTCGGTCTGCCGAAGCAGCAGGATGATTGGATCAGCCTGGGGCTACGCCGCGGCGACTCGGTTTATTTGGCCGTGTGGCGGATTGCCGGCGCTTCGCCTGATCGGACGCTGCCGCTCCCGGCGCTGCGGGGGGAGCAGCTTGATATCCGCTGCGCTTACCCGCATGGGTTCGACTGCTCATGGAACTGGGACGCTGAGCAGGGTGAACTGCAGGTGACATTGCCGAATGTGAAATCCGCACGTCTGTTTGAAATTCATCCGAAACGATAGATCTAAGGAATATGTGTGTAAGGCTAAGGGACACCAGAGCCGTTATTTTCGAAAAAATGGAGGTTTGCAAAATGTAGCGGACACAGAAGACCTTATTTGCCTCAAATCGGCCTGGATGAACTAGTTTAGAGCGAAATAGGGCCGCCTGTGTCCGTTAGGCTGGGAAATACCCGGGAAATGGGCGGATAAGGTCACTGGTGTCCGTTAGAGCAGCGTCGAAAGTTTAGAAAGAGCCTCTAATCGCTCCAAAGTAGAAGTCAGAGCCACTAAAGGACTCCGTCAGGCGTTCAGCCTGTTGAGAAACCCTCAACAGGCTGTTTGTTATTTACTTTATCATGAACGCAGCCCTAGGGGCATCTCCTGGATGCGGCAATTATGGAAGGCGGCAATTAGCCATTTATCACCCTGTCTAACGATAACATTCGTATTGATGGACCCTCTGTCGTTAGGATCCAGTGCGGGGTCAGCCAGCTTTACTTCCCCGATCCCGTGGACAACGGCGACATCAGGCGTAATATAACGAGGCTGAAGATCGGATGTAAAGTTTGATTCCAATTTGGATTCGCAACTCAGGAAATTGCAGCCCGTTATAATGAACAGGAGAGCCGGATTATTCTTGATTTCCTCAAACAATGCAATGCTATGACATTAGAAGAAATGGACAAATTAAAAATAGAATAGCTTTTAGCGATTTTGAATTGTTGACATGAAACCAAAAGGTTGCTTAAAATAGTATTAAGAAACCTTTTGGTTTCATTATAAAATTAAAATACGAAAGGACGAACATCATGGATCAAACCAACAACCCGAATCATCAAGCCGGCGAAAGCGGAGCGCTGCCGGATATTCGCCATACGATTATGCTGAACGCCCCGATCTCCCGGGTATGGGAAGCGGTAGCCACCTCGGAAGGGATCGCGGCCTGGTTTATGCCCAACGATTTTCAGCCGGTCGAAGGCTGCGAATTTCATTTGAACGCCGGCCCTTTTGGCAACTCTCCATGCAAAGTGACGCTGCTGGACCCGCCGCATCGTTTGTCGTTTAACTGGGGCAAGGACTGGACGCTGACATTCGAACTGAAGGAGCAGGGCGATCAGACGGAATTCACCCTGATTCACGGCGGCTGGAGTGCGGATCAAGTGACTGAATTCGGCGAAGCCCATGGGCTCGTGCGCGGCCGGATGGACCAAGGCTGGGCCGGACTGGTTCAGAAGCTGGCCGCTTACGTCGGAGCGTAACGATGGAGAGCGCTGCCGCGAAGCATGACGTATTTCAGGCGATCGCCGATCCGACGCGCCGGGAGTTGCTGCGTTTGCTCGGCGACCGGGAGCTGCCGCTCAAGGACATCAGCGGCCGCTTCCCGATGAGCCGCACGGCGGTCTCCAAGCATCTGCGCGTGTTGGCGGAGGCGGGCCTCGTCCAAGAGCGCAAGGTAGGGCGCGAGACACGCTACCGGCTGGACGCCGACCCGCTGCTGGAGTTGAAGCGTTGGCTGGACTACTACGAACGCTTCTGGGAGAACAAGCTTTCCATGCTCAAGCATTACGTGGAATCGGAACCTGGGCAACCGGCTGAAGGACCTAAACTGGTGGAACCGAGTGAGCATAAGCCAGGACAAGCAGAAGGGGAAAAGCCAGTACAGGCGGATGGGCTTAAACCGGCGCGTAGGAAAAGCGAATAAACGGGGCCGTGCGCTGAAATAGCGGTAAAAAAGGGCGTTATTTTGACCGGACATGCGAAAATGGCACGAATAGCGGAATTTTATGTCGCTAATCTTTGCAACTGCCTGTCGAGAGCGGCAAAAAGGTAGGTCACTCTAGAAATAGAGACAAAAAATTCCGCTAAGCCTCGAAAATGAGGCGAGAAGGTGCGGATAGCGCCATAAATTACCTCTATTTTTTGGAGGAGGGAAGAGTTGCCGCTAGCGAGCACCGAAGGGCACCCCTAAAAGAAAACTGCCGCTTTTTACCGGTCCGGCTTATGGTATATAATGGGTATGGACTTCATACACCTAGAACAGTTTTGCGCAAACATGTCCGCTAGAGCCATGCTACCAAAACGCCTTAGGAGGTTGTAGTCAATGAAGTATGCCAGTTTGGGAAGAACCGGGTTGAAAGTGAGCCGCCTGTGCCTGGGTACGATGAATTTCGGGCCGGCGACGGAGGAGCAAGAGGCGTTCAAAATCATGGACGCGGCGCTTGATGCCGGGGTCAATTTTTTTGACACGGCCAATGTGTACGGTGGGGTTGAGCACCGGGGGCGGACCGAGGAGATTATCGGCCGCTGGTTCGCGCAAGGCGGGGGCCGCCGCGAGAAAGTGGTGCTCGCCACCAAGGTGTACGGCCCGATGGGCGATCCGCTGGACGGACCGAACGGGGAAGCCGGCTTGTCGGCTTATAAAATCCGCCGCCATCTGGAAGCTTCATTGCGGCGGCTCGGTACGGATCATATCGAACTGTACCAAATGCATCATATCGACCGCAACGTTACGTGGGAAGAGCTTTGGAACGCTTTTGACATCGCGCAAAAACAGGGGAAAATCGGCTATGTCGGTTCAAGCAATTTTGCCGCCCGGGATTTGGTCAAAGCCCAGTATGAGGCCAAAGCGCACGGGGCGCTCGGGCTCGTCTCCGAGCAGCACAAATACAGCCTGCTATGCCGCCTGCCGGAGCTGGAGGTGCTGCCCGCAGCCGAAGAGCTGGGCATCGGCGTGATCCCTTGGAGCCCGCTGGACGGGGGGATCCTTGGCGGCAACCTGAACCCGCAGCCGGGCTCCCGCACCGAGAAGCAGGCCGAACGGGTTGAGAAGCTGCGCCCGCAGCTGGAGCGGTTCAACAGTCTGTGCAAAGAGCTGGGCGAATCCGCAGCAACGGTGGCCTTGGCCTGGACATTGGCTAACCCGGCTGTCACGGCGCCGATCATTGGGCCGCGTACGCTACAGCAGTTCGAAGAGACGCTGCGGGTCGTCGATGTGGAACTGAGTGAAGATACGCTCAAGGCGATCGACGAAATTTTTCCGGGCCCCGGTGGGGATGCTCCGAAAGCGTACGCCTGGTAATTTACGGTTTTTCATAACATGCAAAGAGGCAGTCGAATGATCGGCTGCCTTTCGTTTAATTTAGCGGACTCGCGAGAGTGAATCTTCGGGAGGTGTGAAATGCTTCGTTATGCCAAAGGCTCCGAAGTGGGGACGAACGTATTGTTCGCCGCTTTTCGGCGCGGTTTTTCGGACTATATCATTCAATTCAAGCTGGACGAAGCCGATTTTGCGGCCAAATTTTTTGGCCCGGAGGGGAACCAAAGGGAGCATTCCTTCGTTGCTTTGGACGGGGAGGAAGCCGTCGGGATCGTTCTGGGCGGGGTCAGAATGTACGAATCTGTCAAAACAATGCGCTGCGGGGCGCTGGCCGTAAGCCCGGAATACCGGGGCAAGGGCGTCAGCGGCAAATTGCTGGACTTGCACCGCGAGGAGGCGGAGAAGGCGGGGTGCCGGCAGCTTTTTCTCGAGGTCATCGTCGGCAACGACAGAGCAATCTCTTTTTATCAAAAACGGGGGTACCGCAAAGTTTACGACCAGAACTTTTACACGTTGACCGATGCGGCCAAACTTGGCTCCCCGCCGGTCCCGGAGGGCTGCCGTGTGCGGCGGCTGGCGTTTGAGGAGTTTGCCGAGGCGGTTAACGCCCGCAAATATTTTCACGTGAACTGGCAAAATGATCTGGAATATCAGCGGCTCAGCGAGGGAAACGTGTATTACGGCATCTGCCGAAACGATGAGCTGGCGGGTTGTCTGAGCGTAAACGGCTCCGGCAAAATCAACATGCTGCTGGTGGATCGCCGTCATCGCGGCAGAGGGATTGCCACCTGCTTGCTGGCCGCCGCCCGCGATGATCTGGGGATCGCCAAATTAACCGCGTCCACCCCAAGCAATGCGCTGCTGGAAGGTTTTTTGGAGCGGACCGGGTTTGTCCGGGAAAGTTTGCGTCAATATGAAATGTACCTGCCATTGGGGAGTTGACACTCCCCTCGGTTATCGTTTATGATGTAGACCGATCGGTCTAATCCCAGAAAGAAAGGTACATGATGTTGGATGTCAACCCGCAATCACACTCGCCAAATGCTGATCGAAACGACGGCAAAACTGCTGCAGAACCAGGGGTATAACGCTACCGGGCTGAATCAGATCACACAGCTGAGCGGCGCCCCCAAAGGATCGCTGTATTACCACTTCCCGGAGGGCAAGGAACAGCTCGCCTGCGAAGCCGTAAGCCATACAAAAAACGTTACGCTGGCCAACCTGCGCTCGGTTCTGGATTCGAAGGCGGATGCCACCCAAGCTGTTCAGGAGCTGCTCACGGTGCTTGCCGAACAGGTCGATCGCGAGAACGCGGAGCTCGGCATCCCGATTGGCGTCATCGCCCATGAAACGGCGGGAAGCAACGAGAACATCCGAAAAGCCTGCTGCGGTGTATACAACGCCTGGATTGCTGAATTCGAAAACAAATTCGTCGCCTGCGGATACGCTCCTGAAGAAGCGAAGGAGATCGCCGTGTCGATCAATGCGCTGATCGAAGGCTCTATGATTATGTGTTTGACCCAGCGGGACAGTACCCCGATACGCACGGCTGCCAAGCTGGTACCACGGCTGCTCCAGGCGTGATGAACGAAAGGCGTAATGGACTGGCTAAAAAAGGACAGTGACAGAAGTAACGATAATGTTTTAAATTTTATATATAGAACGGTCTAGAAAAAACGCTTTCGACAAAAGGCGAAAGACAAAAGACGCTCACGCCCCAAGGAAGGCCCTGGAAACCATACCAATGATCTCGGGTCATCCTTGTTTATATATAAAAAATACAAAGAGAAAAATCCAATTCCGGATAGTATGGAGGTTACCGAAAAAAATGAATACAACGACGCTTAGTGCTGTCAAGGAGGCTGGAGTAGAAGGGATCAGGCGGCTGCCGATAACGATCGCCTTGATCATCGGGGCCTTTGTGTCCATTTTGAATGAAACCCTTCTGAACGTGGCTTATACGGATTTAATGCATGAGCTCGGGGTTGGAGCTTCCACGATACAATGGCTGTCGACCTCATATATGCTGGTGATCGGGATCCTCGTGCCGATTACGGCGCTGTTGATTCAATGGTTTACGACGAGGCAAATGTTTTTGTCCGCCATGATTTTGTTTCTAATCGGTACCGTTGTTTGCGGGATTTCCCCGAATTTTGGGATGCTGCTGTTCGGGCGGGTGATTCAGGCCATTGGTACGGGCCTGCTGCTGCCGGTGATGATGAACACGATCCTGACGATTTACCCTCCTGAAAAAAGAGGAGCGGCCATGGGCACCATCGGTCTTGTCATCATGTTCGGTCCGGCGATCGGCCCGACGTTGTCCGGCCTGATTCTGGACGCGCTGAACTGGCGCTGGCTGTTCTTTTTGGTCGTGCCGCTGGCCCTGTTTTCGATCCTGTTTGGAGCTGTTTATCTGCGGAACGTTTCCGAACCTACGAAGCCGCGGGTGGATCTGATTTCCATCCTGTTGTCTACGGCCGGCTTCGGCGGCATCGTTTACGGCTTCAGCCACGCCGGGGAAGGCGAAGGCTGGTCAAGTCCCATCGTCTACATCTGCCTGATTGTCGGGTTCGTGGCACTTGCCTTATTTGTTTGGCGCCAGCTAGTCGTCGCCGAGCCGACGCTCGATGTCCGCGTCTTTAAATATCCGATGTTCGCGTTGTCCGCCGCGCTGCTGACGGTGATGATGATGACGCTGTTCTCCACGCTGATCCTGCTGCCGATGTATTTGCAGGGGGCGCTGCTGCTCGCACCGTTTGTCGCCGGGCTCGTGCTGCTGCCGGGCGGGGTGATCAACGGCCTGATGTCACCGGTGGCGGGCAGGCTGTTCGATAAATTCGGGCCGCGCGCGCTGATCACGCCGGGGCTGCTCATCGTCATCATCACGCTTTGGTTTATGCGCGGGTTGGAAACGACCACTCCTACCGGGGTCGTCATTGGTCTGCACATCGCGCTGCTCGTCGGCATCTCGCTGGTGATGATGCCGGGCCAAACGACCGGGCTAAACCAGCTGCCGCGCCAGCTGTATCCGCACGGAACCGCGATCATGAACACGCTCCAGCAGGTATCCGGGGCGATTGGCACGGCGCTGTTTATCAGCATCTATTCCTCCGGTCAGGCCCGTTATCTGGCTTCTTCCGCCAATCCGAAGGAACCGGGGGAGCTTGCCCAGGCTTTGGTCAGCGGCCTGCACAGCGCTTTTACGATCTCGATGTTTGTCGGCGTCATCGCCCTCATTCTCGGTTTGTTTCTGCGCCGGACGCAAGCGCCGGCCGAAGCACACGGCTCCGGGGCGAAGCAGGGCTCTTAATCATTGGCCCCAAGCCGGTTTAACCCAGGTCTGCCCGCAGGATCATCTTAGAATGGTCCCGCGGGCAGACCTTTGCGTTTAAGAGGCCGCAAACGTACACTATAAGTGCGTGTTCAAAAAGTCGGATTTCCAGGACCGAGAAGGTTGGATGAAGCCAGGGACTGAGTAGCGGAGCGTAGACAGATCTACGTGAGCAACGGAAGGCCCGGCTCAATTCAAGATTCGACGTTGATTCCGCTTCCTTAACTACTTCGTCATGGGAAGACGACTTTTTGAACAACCTCTATAAACAATTTGTAACCCGTTTTAACTTAGCTGTGACCCTTTTTCGCAGCAGCCGTCATATAATGAACGTGCAAGGCATATTAGTAAGCTTGAATGCTGAATTTGTGCTGACAGGGAAAGGCGGATTCGAAACATGAGAAATTGGTTTGTAGCAGTGCTTCCTTTGTTGTTGATCGTTGCAACTTCGTTTACCGTACCGGGGGCGGCAAAGCCCGGAACGGCCGTGGTACCGGAATCCGAGCAGGGGCAGCATACGGTCACCGTGTATGTGAACCGTCTCGAACTTGGAGCCCAAGGCGGCAGGCTCGCGGCCGATCCGATCCGCTGGTACGAGGGCGAGGCGGCGGCGGCCGCATTTGCCGAGCATGAGCCGGATGCGGGCATCGACGGGCCGCTCGACGGTTACTACATTGTGAATGACATCGAAAAGACGGTTGAGTATCCAGTAGCCAAAGATGCCGGAGTGCTGATGCAGATTTATGATCGCACCGGACGAATCGAGGATATTCAAGTCAAGTGGAACGAGCCGGTAAGCCTGGAGAAGTTCAGCCGGTTGCTCGCCGACAACGACTTGATCGATCTGAGCCGGTTCCCGTACCACCTCACCATTGAAAACGGGCAAGTGGTGCGAATCGTCCAGCAGTTTATCCCCTAGGAACAAAACTTATGACGCGGGTTGCGGGGAGCTTAGCCCCTTTCGGCCCTGCGTTTTTTTAGTTTTTCGGCCGGTTGCTACTGCATAAAATTAACGTATTCCACATTTTATACTTTGTAGTATAATGATTCCTTAGGCATAGTCCTTTGTACCTACGCTAAATTCCCAGCGAAGTCTGCTGCTGACTGCAAAGCAAAAAGGTGGTAGAAATGAGTAGAGATGCCAAGCTGATTCATCAAAAAAACGTATGGATGCTGGTGCTGCTGGGGTGTTTTTTTGCGGCAGGCCTGTTTATGAACATATTGATCAACCGGAACGTTATGGCGGTGCAGCCGCTGTTTGGCCTTGTTCTGCTGCTCATTTTGGCCGGGTTCGTTTGGAACGGACGTTGGCCGAGGGCCACGATGCTGCTCGCGATCTTTCTGCTGTTTATCTATCTTTTCGTGATAATATGGAACGAGCGTTCTTTTACAAGTTATATTTTTCTCGGGCTGCTGCCTCTGCTGAGCCTGTTTTATCAAAATTACGTGGCCGTGGCGCTGGCGGGCGCGCTTTATATGTCCTCAGGGGTATACTTCTTCTACAAACTGCATGACACGATGTTCGCCGAAAGGACCAACGTGTCCGATACGGCCTACATTGCCGTGTACGGATTGCTCATTCTGACATTCTCCCTCATTACTACGATGATTACCAGAAAATTGTCAAATCGGGCGGAACATAGCGAAGGGCGGCTCAAGGCGATCCTTGAAAGCGTCGCTGTTGGCATTTGGACGTATGATTTCGGCGAGATGAAGCTGACGGTGTCCGACGGATTTGAGCAGATTACCGGGTATCCCGCCAGTTTGTTTGAGCAGTCCCCGGAACGGATCACGGATATGATTCATCCGGAGGATCAGCATATGTTTTTCGAGTCCCAGCAGGAGATGATCCTCGGCCGGACAAGCTCGGTGAAGGAATGCCGGATTCTGCGGCCGGACGGCGAGGTGAGATGGGTTCAAAGCCGCGGCACCCCTCATTTTAATGCGATGGGTCATCTCGTCCGTTTGGAGGGCATCATTATCGAAGTTACGGATCGGAAGCAATTGGAGGAGACGATTCATTATCTGGCGTATCATGATGAACTGACCGGCTTGCCCAACCGGACAAAGTTCGGGGAGAGGTTTGCGGAATGCGTGAACAAAGGGGACTACCCCCTGGCGCTGCTGTTTCTCGATCTGAACAATTTCAAGGACGTTAATGATACATACGGCCATGAGGCCGGAGATCATTTGCTGAAAGCTATTGCCGTCAAATTGTCCTCTCTGATCCGTGAGGACGACATGGTGTGCCGTATGGGCGGCGATGAATTTGTCATCCTGCTGACCCATCTGGACACCGATGGCGTGCTGAAAGTCGTGGAGCGGATTCTGGCCAACCTGTCCGAAGGCTGCGAGTACCGGGGCGTCCGCATCGGAATCTCGGCCAGCGTCGGAGTCAGTTTCTCCCCGGATGGCGCCAGCAGCTTGGAGGATATGCTGCGGCAAGCGGACGCCACAATGTATGACGCCAAGCGGGGGACCTCGGGCGATTACCGGTTATACGGCGACAGGCGGAGCGAAACCGAACGTGTCCGGTAGTTAATACTTGCAGCATTGTTGCGTAAGCTTTGTGCCGATGGCAAACGTCCCTACTAGAATGATCCGGAAATAATATGGCTTATCTGCGGACAAGGACCATGGATCACTTTGTTCTATATTAGTCTTGTGCACAGTATCGTCTGTCCCCATAAAATAGAGGAACTTTAAGGTCTTATTTTCCGAATTTGAGCCTATTCATCACCATAGGGGAACTTTTGGGTCCTATTTTTCGATGAACAGGTCGAAAAGCGGCCTTTCGCTACTAAATCGTGAGAATAGCGCCATAAAATTCCTCTATTTCACGCATTATGGGGGATATCGCTGAAATAGCGCCCTTTTTTTCCTTTGTGTTGTCACACGAGATCTTCAATAGACTAATTTTGCCGTTTTCTCAAGTCTTCATTTACCATCATGCTAACGTTATTGGTAGCGTCAAGAAGTTTGTGTAAAAGAGCAGAGAGTAACTTCTCGGGTATTCGTTATTGGGTGTGGGTGTTCTTTGGGGCGGGGGAACCCCGCCCCAAAGAACAAGGGAAAAAGGCTACTTCCCTT
>NZ_JAMBOE010000023.1 GCF_023715465.1 Paenibacillus macerans | reverse complement strand
AGGAACCTATTAGTCCGCTCGACTTGCATGTATTAGGCACGCCGCCAGCGTTCGTCCTGAGCCAGGATCAAACTCTCCAATAAAGTTGGAAGGAGTCTCGTACCCGTAGGCATGAGGTGTTCCATCCGAAGTTTGACTTGCTCATTTAGAAAAACTGACGAGAAAATTAATTCTCATTTAATACTCACTCGTTGTTCAGTTTTCAAAGATCAACTTCGCTTTTGTTCATCGCTGTTGTTTCAGCGGCGACTTTTATAATATATCACAGTGCGTTGGGTTTTTGCAAGAGGTTTTGTAGTTTTTTTTGTTTCCACTTTAACCCAGTCATTCAAACCCGCGTCGCTGCAACACATCCCTTAATAACGGGACGAATGATAATTTAACATAATTCGCCCCCTATCGTCAACTCCAACTTTCTCTTATTGTTTCACTTGCGGAAAACGGGCCCGGCGGGCGTATTTGGACAGTTCTTTGGAAGGCGCAAAGCGGGCGTACATTCTAAATATCGTTTTATACCGATTGGCGATCGCGTGCCGGATATCCTGATCAAGCCGATGATCGCTCATATCCAGCAGCATTTCATCCAGCTCTTTTCGCAATACATAATCAAGTTCCTTGCATTCTTTTTCACTGAATAACATTCCCAGCATGACAGAACAACTCCTCTTTCGTCATAGATATTCAAAGGCTGAATTAGGGGATGCACCGTTCACGTAAGCTCGCCAACGGCGCTTTAATGTTATGCACAATTTTTGGGAAAATTATGATCCAACCAAATAAAAAGTCAATGTGCTTTCGATAACGGCCGCAATGACCAAAAGCAGGACAACCCAGCACGCTCCACGGCATAAAGCCTTAAAAAATCCCCGCCAATCGACCGTTCTTTCCCCCGGATCCCTCGCGCCCAGCTCGCCCAGGCTTTTGATTACCAAATAGCCGAATTGCAGGCCGAATCCCGAGGCGATCAGAATCGCCGGGATTTCAATAATGCCGTGGGGAAGCAACCCGCGAACGATCAAATCCAGCACATGTTCCCCCCGGCTGCCGGCCGCCGCCACCACATACCCGAGCGCGACTCCATTCATCAGCAGAAATATACCTGGCAGCAGCCCCAGCAGCCCGCCTAAAACCATGATCGCTACACTTTTTATAGCATTATTCAAGAAAATAAATATGAAAAAATGCAGCTCCGGCGTCTCGGTTTGCGATAACTGCCGGCTGTATTCTCCCAATTTCTCAAGGTCCGACAGAATTAACCGCGTCAGCGCATCGGCGTTAGCGGCCCCAAGCACAACTCCTGCGGCAAAAATCAAAAAGGAAATCAGCATCGCCTTGCGGTAAAGCACCAAATCCATCACAAATCTTTTAAAGGAAAACATAGGCAACCTCCTTAAATTTCAGGGACAAGGGCGTCATAAAGCAGCGGAAAAAGCATACATTGGTACAAGCGGATCAGTTCTGATCATTTCATTCTGATGACGAGAGGGGCTAAATTGCTCATGAACAATTTCTTCTATGTCCTGAACGGGAAGAAAATCAAACGTTTTTTCTTTGTTTTCGCTGCGGCCCTGTTTGCCGCCGGCGTCATTTACGTGGAACGGGGCCAAGTTACCGTGTTTTCCGAAGAAAGCACACCTTCGGCCATATATAGTGTCTCCACGAGCAAAAAAGTCATCGCCCTGACCTTCGATATCAGTTGGGGAGATAAACGCACCGAACCGATCCTCAAAGTGCTGAAGGATAAAAACGTGCAAAAAGCGACTTTTTTCCTTTCCGCCCCCTGGAGCAAAACCCATCCGGAGCTCGTAAAGGCGATTCAGCAGCAGGGCTACGAAATCGGCAGCCACGGGTATAAACATGTCAACTACAGCGGCCTTACCGATGAAGAGATATCACAGCAAATTACAACAGCCCATACCATTCTTACCGAGGTGACCGGACAACCGCCAAAACTGCTCAGACTGCCTAACGGCGATTTCGATAAAAGGGTGTTGAAAATCGCTGCCAGCCAAGGCTATCAAGTCATCCAATGGGATACGGACTCCCAGGATTGGATGAACAAGGGCGTACAGACGATCGTCGATCGCGTTGTCAACAAAGCCCACCCCGGAGATATCGTCCTTCTTCATGCCAGCGATTCGGTCAAGCAAACGCATGAAGCGCTGCCGGCCATCATCGATGAGCTGCGTAAAAAAGGCTACGAATTCGTTACGGTCACCGATCTGCTCCAGGAAGCCAATGTGAAGGGCAATGAGGTGCGTGATCAAGCCTGGCTGCAAGAGCAGATGGACTTCGCTGCCGGCTTTTGAAGCCATATACGATATAAAAAAAAGCCCAGTGCATTGCTGGGCCTTTTTTTGTATATCCTACCCTTAACGCTCCGACTTCAGAACTTTGTGCAAAATCAGGATCTGATATGCATTGCAGGCGATGAGCGGAGCAACGATCCAGGCCGTCGCCTCGGCCACTCCGATTTTCAGCACGCCTACGGTTTCCACGATCGTTACCGCCACCATAAAAAACAAGGTCGGAATCCAGGCCGTTCCATTCGTGAACTTGACCTTAAAATAAGCCGTTACGATGGCCACCGCGAGTATAATAACGCCGAGAACGATGTCGGAAACCCCGCTTTTGTCCCCGCCCACGAATATCCGGAAGAACATCAGCTCCAGCAGCGCCAATGCCGTAAGCACTAACTGTACATACTGCCACGATCTTCTGGAAAATACGCCGGTCCCCATGTAATTGATCATCAGGTATGCAAAAAAACCCATTTGTGAGTAAACGCTAACCATAATGCCAACGCCGAGCAAAATGCCAATATTCACGAAAATATCGGCAATGCCGTTATATTTTACCGTATCGGTCCACTGCAGCAGCAAGCCGACGACCAGCGATACGGCCGCGCCTACGCCCAAAGAAGTCGAGAACAGATAAAGCCACTTTTTCAGGTTCAAGCCCCTACACCCCCACTATCGAAATATTTTACCAACGTTCCCGGCAAAAAACCATTCTTTTCAGCCTTTTCATTGGGATAATTCCGTTTTGAAGCTGCATACTAAAACCAGCAATAATGATGATAAGGAGGAAGGGAACCATGAAATTGCGGGGTACCCGTTGGTTTTTATGTTTTTTATGCGCATTTGCTCTTCCGCTGGCGGCCTGCGGTTCTGAACAAAGCTCCTCCTCTTCCCAGGGTGGTGGAGGTTATAAAGAAACGAAATCGATGGTGATCGATATCCTGAAAACGGACGAAGGCAAGAAGGCCATTTATGAAGCGCTGAGTTCTCCAAGCAGCAGTGGTGGCGGGGGCGGATCGAGCTCCGATTCCGAATCGGGCTCCGGTTCAGGCGGAGAGAGCGGCGCCGGAGGCGGGAGCGGAACGTTTGGCGTCAAAATGATCCTCCCGTCGCAAACCTCCAACGAAGTGCGAATGGCCGTTAAAGAAACGATCACTTCTCCGGAATATAAAAAGGAAATCGAGAAGATCATGACCGATCCTCAATTTGCCGGGGATTTTGCCAAGGCCATCAGTTCGCAAAACAAAGAGCTCCATATGAAGTTAATCAAAGATCCGACGTATCAGAAATCGATGACCGACATGCTGAAATCACCGGAAGTCACGAAGATGTTTTTCGATCTGACGAAAACCCCGGATTACCGCAAGCAAACGATGACCATTATGCAGGAATCGATGCAAAGTCCGCTGTTCCGTATGGAAGTACGGGAACTGCTGAAAACGGTCGTTCAGGAAGAACTGCAGCCGAAGGTTGAAAAAGCGACGCAGAAGAAAGGTGAAGGCGGCCAAGGTCAAGGGGGCGGCGAAGGCGGACAAAGCAACGAAGGCGGCGGCGGTGGCGGCGGTACGTCATAAACTCCGCGCATAATACGAAAAAAGACTGGCCAGAGGTCAGTCTTTTTCGCATTTATCGGCGATTCGGCCAGCCAGCTCATCATACAATTTGCCGACCGGAGTGTCCGTTTTATATACCGAAGGGGAGAAGTCGGGCTCGGACGGGTGATTGTCCGGCGCGCCCAGCGGAATTTGCGCGAGCAGCTCGGTATGGAGCGATTCGGCCAGCCGGGCGCCGCCGCCTTTGCCGAAGATGTATTCTTTTCCCCCGCATTTTGAGCATTCGTAATAGGCCATGTTCTCGACGACACCCAGCACCTCATGTTCGGTTCTTAACGCCATCGACCCTGCTCTGGCCGCGACGAAGGCCGCCGTGGCATGCGGTGTCGTTACGATGATCTCCCGGCTCTGTGGGATCATTTGGTGCACGTCGAGCGCAATATCGCCCGTCCCCGGCGGAAAATCAAGGAGCAAATAATCCAGTTCGCCCCAATGAACATCGTTAAAAAATTGGCGCAGCATCTTGCCGAGCATCGGCCCCCGCCAAATCACGGGATTGTTGTCTTGAATGAAAAAGCCCATCGACATGACTTTTACACCAAACCGTTCAACCGGGACGATCACCCCGTCTTCCACGCTAGGCGCCTCTTCAATGCCCATCATATCGGGTACGCTGAACCCGTAAATGTCCGCGTCGATCAAGCCGACCCGTTTGCCTTGGCGCGCAAGCGCGACCGCCAGATTGACCGTGACGGTCGATTTGCCGACTCCGCCCTTCCCGCTGGCCACGGCAATAAAATGCACACCGGACGCGGGATCAAGAATCGGCAGGCGCTCCAATCCGGCGCCGTGGCCCTTCAGTTCCCTGCCGCCCTCCGCCGGCTCGGATGCACCGCCGCCGGAGCCGCCGCGGGCTTCTTCCCGCTCCCGCTCGGACGCTTCGCGGAAACGAATATGTACGTCAGGCACGCCCGCCTCGGCCAGACGGTAGCGGATTTCCCGCTCCACTTCCGCCTGCGCCTCGCTCTCCTTGTCCATGCATACTACGGTTAATGCGACCCGATCCTCTTTAATCATCATATCGCGAATCCATTGCATCTCCACCAGACTTCGCTTTGTCGCCGGTTCGGCAACGGGACGCAATGCAGCCTGGAGTTCATCCTTCGTTAACAATGAAAGCACCTCGACTTCATCAGATAGTTGGCTGGTTCATTATGATGTTTATTATAGCATTACCTGACACCGTCTGCCGGGCTTTTGAGTTTTTCGCCGGAATAATAACGCAATATGCCTTGATAAACCGACGCGGCCACTTTACGTTGATAAGCTTCACTGCCGAGCAGGGAGGCTTCTTCGGGATTGGACAAAAAACCAACCTCCACGAGCACCGAAGGAATCCGCACCGTCTCCAGCAAATAGACGGTTTTATCCGACGGCTTGGCGACCCGGTCCGTATTTTCCAGGTTGCGTTTCAGCTCTTCCTGAACAAGTGCCGCCAAATTAGCGCTGTCCGCATGATTGGGGTAGTAAAACGACTGCGCCCCGCGCCAGCGCGGCGACGGAATGCTGTTCATATGAATGCTCACCAGCAGATCTGCCTGATTCTCCTCGACAAATCGTACGCGGCGCTTCAAATCCTCCGTTTTGCGTTTACTGAACCCACGCGTCCCTTCATTCGCGAGATCCTTATCCTCCTCCCGCGTCATAACGACAACCGCCCCGGCCTGCTGCAAATAATCGCGCAAATACAGCGATACGGCCAGATTAATGTCCTTTTCGATCTGCCCTTGCCGGCTGACCGCCCCCCCATCCGGACCACCGTGCCCCGCATCAAGCGCAATCACCCGTCCCGCAAGCGGAAGGCTCCAGTATTTCCACACCTTTTGCGCAGGGGCTTGATATAACGCTATGCCGATGAGCAGAGCAACAAGGCAGACGCCGATCAGCGCCTTTTTAATATGGTTCAAGGGTATCCATAGCGTTACCTTATCTTTTTCGCCCATAAAAAAGCCACCTTTCTCCCCTTCATGACATTAATCATGATATGGGACAAGGTGGACAAATATGACTGGCTGTTAACTTGTCACTTGCGATTTCATCCCCTCGATCAGCACCTGGGCCACCTCGGGGCGGGTAAATTCCGGCGGCGGGCAGACGCCCTCGCGCAGCAGCCCCCGCACTTTAGTGCCGGACAAAGTTAAATGATCCTCCTTCGGATGCGGGCAGGTTTTGCTGGAAGCCATGTTGCCGCACTTCGTGCAAAAGAAGCTGTGCTCAAAAAACAGCGGCGATATGCCAAGCTCCTCGGCGGTAAAGTTTGCAAAAATCTCCTGCGCCTCGTACGTTCCGTAGTAATCGCCGACCCCGGCATGATCGCGGCCGACGATGAAATGCGTACAGCCGTAGTTTTTCCGTACCATCGCATGAAAAATTGCTTCACGCGGCCCTGCATAGCGCATCGCCGCCGGGAATACACCCAGGAATGTGCGGCTTTGGGGATAATAATTTTCGAGCAGCGTCAAATAGCTCTTCATCCGCACATCTGCCGGAACATCGTCGGACTTAGTCTCACCGACTAGCGGGTTCAGAAACAGGCCATCGACGATCTCCAGCGCGCTCTTTTGGATGTACTCATGCGCCCGGTGCACCGGGTTGCGGGTCTGAAAGCCAACGACCGTCCTCCAGCCTTTCTCGGCAAATATACGGCGCGTGTCCGCCGGATCGAAGTAAAACTCCGCGAAGCGGGCCGGCTGCGGCCGATTCAGCACCTGTACCGAACCGCCGACATAATACGGCGAACGCTCAAACAGTTTTCTTACGCCCGGATGCTCGATATCGTCGGTTTTGAAGACATTTGTGGCTTCGTTCGCATGGTCGACCTCGTAGATGCTGCCAATTTCGAGCAACCCGTAAATGACGCCGTCCTGTTCCCCGGTCAGTGCGACCTTTTCCCCGACAGCCAGTTGCTTCGCCTGTTCCTTGCTGACAGAAAGGGTAATCGGGATGCTCCATACAGTACCGTCAGCCAAGCGCATTCGCTGCACTACGGAACGGTAATCCGCTTCATTCATAAAGCCGGTTAGCGGCGAAAAAGCGCCGACCCCAATCAGGTCCAAATCGGATATCGTCCAGGTATTGATGGAAATCGCCTGAAGTTCCCGCGCCAATCCCAACAATTCATTACGTTCCTCGCCAGTCACGAGCCTGTTTACCAGACTGCCTCCATGCGGTAAAATCGCCGTCATTTGATCTCCCCCAATTCCAATTCGGTTGTAGCTTTTGCCTTAGCGTTTTATTTGTGCAAACCGCATTCCGTCTTTTCCGTGCCGGCCCAACGTCCTGCCCGGGGATCTTCCCCAGGCATAACCTGCCGCGTGCAGTACTCACAGCCGATGCTTGGGTAATTCTGATCATGCAGCGGGTTGTAAATGAGCTGATTGTTCCGGATGTAATTCCATACGTCGTCCGATGTCCAATCTGCCAACGGATTGAATTTGACCAAGCCGAACTTAACGTCGTACTCGACCTTCTTGGCATTGGCCCGGGTTGGCGCCTGATCGCGGCGTATACCCGTAATCCAAGCCTCGTAACCGCCAAGCACGCGGGTTAAGGGCTCCACCTTGCGGATATTGCAGCAGGCGTTCGGATCGGATTTCCACAATTCATCTCCATGCTTCTCCGCTTGCTCCTCGGGGGTTAGCAACGGAGATACACGTACGAACTCCAAATTATATTGGGCCGCAATCGCATCGCGCGTTTCATACGTTTCTTTAAAGTGAAAATCGGTGTCCAAATAAAAAATGTCAGTGGAAGGACTGATTTTCTGCAGCATGTCAACGATTACGACGTCTTCCGCACCGAAGCTGCAGGCGAAAGTGATGTTCGGAAACGCCTCAACCGCCCAGGCAATGATCTCCTGCGGGGTGGAAGTTTCAAACTCCTCCGCCTTCGTGTGAATCAGCTGTTCTTTTTCCAATAAATTCAATGATTTCAACCTCCCATTCAGGTATGCCTATGGATGGAATAAAACCGACTAATCAGATTAGAATTATATTTTTAAGTATAAAACATAAATATGATAAGTCAACATAAAAAATCCATTTTGAAAAAAAGCATTAGCTTTATATGTTATGTACGAAAAAGCAAAAAGCCCTTCTCCGGAGGCCGGAAAAGGGCTTAGCTTGCAAATATTAACGTTTCGAGAATTGAGGCGCGCGACGAGCGGCTTTGAGACCGTATTTCTTACGTTCTTTCATCCGTGGGTCACGAGTCAGGAAGCCTGCTTTTTTCAGCGCAGGACGGAATTCCGGATCTGCTTTGAGCAGAGCGCGGGAAATCCCGTGGCGGATTGCGCCGGCTTGACCGGAAATACCGCCGCCATGAGCGATGACGATGACGTCGTAGTTGCCGATCGTTTCCGTCAAAGCCAGTGGTTGTTTTACGATCAGTTTCAGCGTTTCCAAACCGAAATAATCGTTGATGTCGCGTTTATTGATGACAATGCGTCCTTCACCCGGTACAAGGCGAACACGAGCTACCGAATGTTTACGACGACCTGTCCCATAGTATTGTACTTGTGCCATGAAACTGTCCTCCCTTTTAATTATCCGCGAAGTTCGTAAACTTCAGGTTTTTGTGC
This sequence comes from Paenibacillus macerans, assembly GCF_023715465.1. Lineage (GTDB taxonomy): Bacteria > Bacillota > Bacilli > Paenibacillales > Paenibacillaceae > Fontibacillus > Fontibacillus macerans_A. The sequence goes on along the minus strand of NZ_JAMBOE010000023.1, from coordinate 62,542 downwards.
CGCATGTGGATGCTCTGTGCCAGCGTAAGCTTTCAATCTAAGCTTCATTTTCTCGCCTTGGCGAGTTTTTGGCAGCATGCCATGAACGGCGGACTCGATTACACGTTCAGGTTTCGTTCTCAGCAAATCCTTGGCTGTAGTCACTTTCAAACCGCCCGGATGCAGGGAATGACGATAGTACTTTTTGTTATCCATTTTTTTGCCGGTCAGGGCGATTTTCTCCGCATTGATGACGACAACAAAGTCACCGCAGTCAACGTGTGGAGTGAATTGTGGTTTATGTTTACCGCGGATAAGAGCGGCAGCTTCGCTTGCCAGACGGCCCAGCGTTTTGCCTTCGGCATCGATGATATGCCATTTGCGCTCTACTTCGCTCGGCTTCGCCATATAAGTGGTACGCATGTAATGATCCTCCTTCAAATTCGTCCGTTTCAATCCTGCTGAAAACGATCCTGCTCTTCAGGTCGCCTGACCTTTTCCAGCACATTTATCTTCGATCGTTTCATTCATAGTTAGCAAATCTCAAATGCTTGTTTGGTTGGCTTTCTTGACTGGGGGCTGTGGGAGAGCCATCAAGAAAACACAACTTTTATTTTACAGGAAGGGCAATTAATACGCAAGCTTTTTTTAAAGCTTTCTCGCTAAAATACCGCTTCCCGGTTAATCAAACAGATCGCCAAACACATCAAGCACTGATTTCTTCTTTTTATGCTTATAGTGTTTGTCATAACCATGCTGCGAGTATCGCGGATCGTGATCGTAATCCTTCTGGGGATAGCTGTCATACCCTTCGTTTTTGGACTTCGGCTTTGGCCGGTCATAATCCCGCTCGTACCACTCGTTAAAAGCAGGCCGTATTTCCCGCACTTCGCTCATCAGCTTCTCCAGCTCTCCGCGGTCCAGCCAAACCCCTTTGCAATCCGGGCAAACATCGATCAAGACGCCATCCTTCTCCACTTCTCTCATGCGCACATCATTGCATACCGGACATTTCATACGAAAAACCTCCTTGGGCTCATGTTAATAATCACATTTTTAAATATGTTACGTATGAGTCCAAACGGGGTTTCACAACAAAAGATTATTTTCTTCGTATTCGACGCTCCACAGTGTCAACCCTTTGCTTTCGGCCGTAGGTCCAGCCGCTGCGCGGTTACGTGCTTCGAGAATAAGCGGAATCTCCTCCGGCTTGCGCTTGCCCTCGCCGATCTCCAGGACCGTGCCCACAATGATGCGAACCATATGCTGCAAAAATCCGTTGCCGGTAAAATAGAAGTGAATGATTCCCTGCCCTTCGCTGCCGGAAGCATCCGGCGATGTATCCACTTCCAAGCGGGCATCATAAATCGTGCGAACATGACTTGGTTTAGTGGAATAGCGCGAGGCAAAGGAAGTATAATCATGCGTACCGACCAAAAAGGCCAGCCCCAAGCGCATCGCCTCAATATCGAGCCTGCCGTAATGGTGCAACTGGTAGTTCCGCTGGAACACATCGGGAAAACGGTTCCCGTTGATCGTATAGCGATATGTTTTGCGCTTGGCCGACCGTCTGGAATGGAAGGATAGCGGAACCTCTCTGGCCGATGTCACCCGGATATCGGAAGGAAGACGGCTGTTCAGCGCCAGGCACCAGCGTTCCAGCGGTATTTTTGCCGCCGTCGGGAAATTAAACGGCTGCTGACGGGCATGTACGCCGGCGTCCGTACGCCCGGAACCGCAGATTTTAACTTGTTCTCCGGTAAGCCTGTAAATCGCCGTTTCCAGATGGTCCTGTACAGTGTTACCGCCTGGCTGGGATTGAAAACCGTAATAGTTTGTGCCGTCGTAACTGACGGTCATCAACAAGTTGCGCATCGCCGCTTTCCTACCTTCCTCATTCTACACAGAAAAAAACTCTCCGAAAGCTTAGCCATAAGGCGAGCCGACAGAGAGTTTTACACGCTTTGTTTGGGGAGATCCCCGTAAATTACGCCCGGTCTACCAGTTCCAGATAAACCATAGGAGCAGAGTCGCCGCGGCGAGGTCCCAATTTCAAGATACGGGTATATCCGCCTGGACGCGCAGAATAACGAGTTGCCAGTTCATTGAACAGCTTTTGGATTGCATCCTGCTCACCGTCGATCGATTCGCGGCGAACGTAAGCTGCTACTTGACGACGGGCGTGCAAATCTCCGCGTTTTGCCTTGGTGATCAGCTTTTCAGCGATCGAACGAACTTCTTTCGCTTTCGCCTCCGTCGTTTGGATGCGCTCGTATAAGAACAGGTCCGTTACCAGGTCACGGAACAAAGCTTTACGTGCGCTGGAATCGCGGCCCAACTTTTGGTATGCCATGAGTTTTCCCTCCTTCGCTAAAACGATCTAAGTGTTCTTTATTCTTCAGTGCGTAATCCCAAACCAAGCTCCTCAAGCTTCTCTTGAACTTCCTCCAAAGATTTACGGCCAAGGTTGCGCACCTTCATCATATCTTCTTCGGTTTTCGTCGTCAGCTCTTGTACCGTGTTGATGCCGGCACGCTTGAGGCAGTTATAGGAACGAACGGAGAGATCAAGCTCTTCAATCGTCATTTCAAGCACTTTTTCCTTCTTGTCTTCTTCCTTCTCAACCATGATTTCAGCGTCCTTCGCTTCGTCCGTCAGCCCGACGAACAGGAAGAGATGCTCGGTCAAAATTTTTGCACCGAGGCTAACCGCTTCTTCAGGTTTGATACTGCCATCGGTCCAAACTTCAAGCGTCAGCTTGTCATAGTTGGTCACTTGGCCAACACGGGTGTTCTCCACCACATAATTGACGCGAGTAATCGGGGTATAGATCGAATCGACGGGAATGACACCAATCGGCTGATCATCTCGTTTATTCCGATCTGCCTGAACATAACCACGACCACGGCCCGCATAAATGCGCATGTGGAGTCTCGAACCCGGTTCCATCGTTGCAATATGCAGATCCGGATTCAAAATTTCCACGTCGCTGTCCGCACGGATATCCCCTGCCGTAATCAAGCCTTCGCCTTCCGCATCGATTTCGAGAATTTTCTCTTCATCGGAGTGGATTTTCAGCGAGAGAGCTTTCAGGTTCAGGATGATTTCCGTAACGTCTTCCATGACGCCCGGAATGGTCGAGAATTCATGCAGAACTCCATCGATTTGGACCGAGGTTACCGCAGCACCCGGCAAAGAAGATAGCAAAATCCGGCGAAGCGAGTTGCCCAGTGTGGTGCCATATCCACGCTCAAGTGGTTCTACTACAAATTTCCCATAGGTGCCTTCTTCGTTAACTTCTACGGTCTCAATTTTTGGCTTTTCGATTTCTATCACGAAGTACCCCTCCTTCAAAACGTCGTTCCTTTGAAACTGCCTTGTTTGCTGAAGTCGATCATGTAGTATGCCTAAACAACCATTGTTACCAAGTGGCGCTGTTGTTATACCACATTCAGTACGGCTTCATTAAACACGGCGGCGTTTTGGAGGACGGCAGCCGTTGTGAGGAATCGGAGTCACGTCTTTAATCATGTTAACTTCAAGACCTGCCGCTTGCAACGAGCGGATAGCGGCTTCACGGCCGGCGCCAGGACCTTTGACCATAACTTCAACAGTCTTCATGCCATGCTCCATAGCCGCTTTCGCAGCCGATTCCGCAGCCATTTGCGCGGCAAACGGCGTCGATTTACGGGAGCCTTTGAAGCCGAGATTGCCGGAGCTTGCCCAAGAGATCGCGTTTCCGTGCGGATCCGTAATGGTAACGATCGTATTATTGAAGGTGGAGCGGATATGTGCCACACCAGATTCAATATTTTTCCGGTCACGACGTTTCGTGCGTACGACTTTTTTTGGTTTAGCCATTGTCTGTTATCCCCCCTTCTTATTTCTTCTTGTTCGCTACCGTACGACGAGGACCCTTGCGAGTACGGGCATTCGTTTTCGTACGTTGTCCGCGAACCGGCAAGCCGCGACGGTGACGCACACCGCGGTAGCAGCCGATTTCGATCAAACGTTTAATATTTAAGGAAATTTCACGACGCAGGTCGCCTTCCACCTTGACCGTTTTGTCGATCGTTTCGCGTAGTTTGCTAACCTCATCTTCCGTCAAATCACGAACACGAGTGTCCGGATTGATGCCTGTTTCTTTCAGGATTTTCTGGGAAGTCGTTTTACCGATTCCGAAAATGTAAGTTAAGGCGATCTCAACGCGTTTATCACGTGGCAAATCCACACCAGCAATACGTGCCATTTTACGCTACACCCCCTTCTATTAACCTTGTTTTTGTTTGTGTTTCGGATTTTCGCAAATCACCATGACATTGCCTTTGCGACGAATGACTTTGCATTTTTCGCAAATCGGCTTTACAGAAGGTCTTACCTTCATGTTGATTACCTCCTAAAAGTTTTACTTTAAAGTAAAACTAACTTCGAAAGTACGAGCTTAGTTTTGCGAAGCAAAACTCTCTTCGTAAGGATAAACTAAGTTTTACGGATGTAAAACTTTCGCGTCAGCATTGGTTAGAAACAACTCAACCTGCATATTGTACCACAAAACAGCGGCACATGCCAGAGCTAACTATTTACGGTAAGTGATCCGGCCTTTTGTCAAATCATAAGGCGACAATTGGACAACCACTTTGTCCCCGGTCAAAATACGGATGAAGTGCATCCGCAGCTTTCCGGAAACATGAGCGAGAATTTGATGGCCATTTTCCAGCTCAACCTTGAATGTTGCATTCGGCAGCGGTTCAATAACCGTGCCTTCGACTTCAATGACATCTTCTTTAGCCACAGTCAGTCTCCTTTCTCTTCAGCCTCGGAACTTTCGGATTTCAAATAGACAAGCACGGCGTGACGCAGCTTCGCATTTGTAACCCGGCCGCTCTCCTGCAAACTATGAACAACCTCGCTGCTGACCATGGGCAGTAGCTCAAGATGCTGGACGTTTTTTCGCTTCGGCTGGTCAAACTTGCGTTTGTCCCCGTCGGCGATCAGAACGAACCTGTCGTCTACGATCTGAACGATCACGTTCACCGTTCCGGCATCCCGGCCTTTAAGAACTTTCACCAATTGACCCGGCTGGGCTTCCGAACGTTGTTTCACATTCATCACCTACGCGTCCAGCTTCGTGAAAATTTCCATACCGTCAGGCGTTACGGCCACCGTATGCTCAAAATGAGCGCACAACGAGCCGTCCACCGTAACGACCGTCCAATTGTCGTCCAGCGTTTTGACATACCTTTTCCCCATGTTAACCATCGGTTCGATCGCCAGGACCATCCCGGGTTTGAGCCGCGGTCCCCGGTCAGGCATGCCGTAGTTCGGAATTTGCGGTTCTTCATGCAGCTTGGATCCAATGCCGTGTCCGACATATTCCCGAACGACGGAAAAACCCGCAGCTTCGATATGCTGCTGAATCGCATGCGAAATTGTGAACAAGCGAACATCCGGCTTCACGAGCGCAAGGCCCGCATACAGCGATCCTTCGGTGACTTCAAGCAATCGCTTGGCTTCCGCCGAAATTTCGCCCACCGGATAGGTCCACGCCGAGTCGCCGTGGTAACCGCGATACTCCGCGCCGATATCCAGACTGATGATATCGCCTTCGTTCAATTTGCGTTTGCCGGGAAATCCGTGTACCAATTCTTCGTTGACCGAAGCGCAAATGCTGTAAGGAAAACCGTTGTAATCCTTAAAGGACGGCACGGCGCCCTGACTGCGAATAAATTTGTCGGCGATCTGATCGAGTTCCCCCGTCGTAATTCCAGGCTCAATCGATTGTGCCATGAGCCTGTGCGTTTCCGCTACGATTCGCCCAGCTTCTCGCATAAAGCCCAGTTCCGTTTCGGATTTACAGATGATCATTACACCTAACCTCGCAGTAAAGACACGATTTCTTTCGAGACCGCATCGATTTCCTGTTCGCCATCTACTTGGCGCAACAGGGCTTTTTCTTCGTAAAACTTCAGAAGCGGCGCCGTTTTGTTGATATATTCGTCCAGCCGTGTACCTACATGCTCTTCCGTATCGTCGGAGCGCTGGTACAACTCGCCGCCGCATTTATCGCAGACACCTTCCTGCTTAGGAGGATTAAAGATCACATGATAAGTGGCGCCGCAAGATTTGCAAATCCGGCGTCCGGTCAGCCGCGCCAGCAGCTTGTTCCGGTCCACTTTCAAGTTGATGACGTGGTCCAGTTTGCGCCCCATTTCCTGAAGCAGCTCCTCCAGCGATTCCGCTTGCGAAAGGGTTCTTGGAAAACCGTCCAATAAAAAACCTTTTTCGCAATCGGACTGCTGCAGGCGTTCGCGGACGATGCCCACCGTAACGTCATCAGGCACCAGAAGGCCCTTATCGATATACTCCTTCGCTTTCACCCCTACGGGCGTTCCCTGTTTGATAGCCAGGCGGAACGCATCGCCGGTGGAGATGTGAGGAATACCGAATTCATTGACGATGGCCTCGGCTTGTGTTCCTTTTCCCGCTCCGGGAGGACCCATGAAAAGCAGGTTCATGTCTCTCACTCCCTCCAAAAAATCACACCATGACAATAAACAGCACAATAGGTGCCAGGCGAGCCCAGCAGCAGCCCGATCCTGGTACCTATCGCCTATTTATTGATAAAGCCTTTATAGTGACGTTTGATCAGTTGACCTTCGATCGTCTTCATCGTATCCAGCGCAACGCCGATAACGATCAGGACCGAAGTGCCGCCAATAAGAACCGTACGCGGCAGATTTGCCAATGCGCCAAGGCCCATAGGCAGGATGGAGATGGCCGCGAGGAATATGGAGCCGGTCATCGTCAAGCGGGTCAGAACCCGTGTGAGATAAGTTTCGGTTGCCTTCCCCGGGCGAATTCCCGGAATATATCCGCCGTTTTTCTTCATATTTTCGGCCATTTGCTGCGGGTTCATCTGAACGAACGTATAGAAGAACGTAAAGCCGATGATCATGACCACATAAAGCACGATCCCTAGCGGCGCGTTCGTGGACAGATTATGGGTAACCCATTGGGCCCAGGTGTGTGTCGACCAGAAGCTGGCGAGCACAACCGGGAACTGCAGCAAAGAAATCGCGAAAATGACCGGAATAACGCCCGCGGCATTGATTTTCAGCGGAATATGCGTATTCTGTCCGCCGTACATCTTGTTGCCGACGACGCGTTTAGCGTACTGCACCGGAATCTTCCGTACAGCCTGCTGGATGTAAATGACACCGATGACGATCAGCACGCACACGAGGATAATCGCGATGGATTTCACCACGTTCATGAAAGCTTGCCCTTCAACGATAAATTCCGATTGGGCAATCGTTGTGATATGCGAAGGAAACGACGCAACGATCCCGGCAAAGATGATCAGCGAGATCCCGTTGCCGATGCCTTTATCGGTAATTTGTTCGCCGAGCCACATCAGGAACGAAGTACCTGCGGTCAACACGATCGCAATAACCAAATAATCCGCAAAGGTCGCATTCGGTACCATCTGCGTGCCATACAACCGATTGAATCCAATCGATGTGGCAAACGCCTGGATGATTGCCAGAATAACCGTACCGTAACGGGTTACCTGGGCCATCTTCTTTTTCCCGTGCTCCCCTTGTTTAGCCCATTCCGCAAACTTCGGAACAACGTCCATGGACAAGAGCTGCACAATGATGGAAGCCGTGATATAAGGCATAATCCCGAGGGCAAAAATCGAGAAGTTCTTAAGCGCGCCTCCCGAGAAGGTGTTCAAGAGCCCGAGCAGATTGTTTCCCGATTCGTTTACCGACTGAAATACCGACGCATTAACGCCCGGAACCGGAACGAAAGATCCGATCCGGTAAATGAGAAAGATAAACATCGTAAATAGAATACGGGTGCGCAGGTCCTGAACATGCCATATGTTCTTAATGGTCTTAAACATTAGATCACCTCGGTTTTACCGCCGGCAGCCTCGATTTTCTCTACCGCAGATTGGGAGAACTTGTTCGCTTTCACTGTCAACTTGACAGTTACTTCACCGTTGCCGAGAATCTTGATGCCGCTCTTCGCGTCTTTCACGATCCCTTGTTCAAACAACAGTTCAGGAGTTACTTCCGTATCCGCCGCAAATTTGTTCAAATCTTGGATGTTGACAATCGCATACTCTTTCCGCGTCGGATTAATAAATCCGCGTTTCGGCAAGCGACGATACAACGGGTTTTGACCGCCTTCAAATCCCGGACGGACACCACCGCCGGAACGAGCGTTTTGACCTTTGTGACCACGGGTAGACGTTTTACCCATACCGCTACCTGTACCACGGCCGACGCGTTTGCGCTCGTGCCGGGATCCAGGAGCTGGAGAAAGCTCATGTAACTTCATCTTCGTTGCACCTCCTTATTTATTGTTGGCACATATAAAATACTCAAAACCTGTTAGGCTTCGATTTCTTTAACCGAAACCAGGTGGCTTACTTGATTCACCATGCCGCGAATGGCCGGATTATCGTTGTGAACCACGGTTTGATTGATTTTGCGAAGACCCAAGGTTTTCACGGTAGTACGTTGGTTCTCCGGACGACCGATCAAACTACGCACGAGGGTAATTTGCAGTTTAGCCATGAGATTCCCTCCTTAACCGAGAAGTTCTTCGACGGTTTTACCGCGTAATTTCGCAACATCCTCAGCGCGTTTCAGACGGGACAAGCCCTCCAAAGTCGCATTGACCATGTTGATGGAATTCGAAGAACCTAAAGATTTTGTCAAAATGTCGCCCACGCCAGCCAACTCAAGCACGGCGCGAACCGGACCGCCGGCGATAACCCCGGTACCTTCGGATGCCGGTTTCAGGAGCACACGGCCAGCACCGAAATGTCCGGTAACCAGGTGAGGAATCGTCGTGCCTACGAGCGGAACGTGAATCAGGTTTTTCTTCGCATCGTCAATCCCTTTGCGAATGGCATCAGGGACTTCGCCCGCTTTACCGATGCCGGCGCCAACCCAACCTTTGCCGTCGCCGACAACCACAAGCGCGCTGAAGCTAAACCGACGTCCGCCTTTAACTACTTTAGCTACGCGGTTAATATTTACAACTCTTTCAGTCAGTTCTAAAGTGTTCGGATCTACACGCAAGTCGTTAACCTCCTTTTAGTGAATATTTTAGAATTCCAGGCCTACTTCGCGGGCTGCGTCAGCCAGCGCCTGAATCCGTCCATGGTACAGGTATCCCCCACGGTCAAACACAATGCTCTTGTAGCCTTTATCTACAGCGCGTTTCGCGATCAGTTCGCCAACTTTACGGGCGGATTCCACGTTGCCGCCGTTGCCGATCGATCCGCTCAGCTCTTTGTCCACAGTCGAAGCGCTGGCCAGCGTTACGCCTGCCACATCGTCAATCAGTTGGGCATAGATATGTTTGGAAGAACGGTATACGTTCAGTCTTGGACGTTCAGCCGTACCTTGCACTTTCGTCCGCACGCGCAGATGTCTTTTCAGACGAGCTTTGTTCTTATCGCCTTTTGTAATCATGACTTTCCTTTCACTCCCTTCGCTTTACCGTTACAGGCATTTCATTTCAAGACGCCAGAAGGACGGGGCCGCTAAGCAGAAACTTATTTCTTCTTACCGGCTTTACCTTCCTTACGAATGATGCGTTCACCTTCATACTTGATCCCTTTGCCTTTGTAAGGCTCAGGCTCGCGGACGGAGCGGATTTTAGCGGCGTATTCGCCTACGCGCTCCTTATTGATCCCTTTAACGATGATCTTCGTATTCGAAGGTACTTCAAATTCGATGCCCTCTTCCGGAGTGATTTCAACCGGGTGGGAGTAACCAACGTTCAGAACGAGTTTTTTGCCGGACAAGCTTGCGCGGTATCCGACGCCGACCAGTTCAAGCGACTTCGAGAAGCCTTCCGTTACCCCGCTGACCATGTTGTTCACTACAGAACGGGTCGTGCCGTGCAGAGAACGATGTAATTTATTATCAGAAGGACGTTCAATGGTAATCACGTTGTCTTGAACCGTTACCTTGATGTCCTTATGCAGCTCACGAGATAAAGAACCCTTTGGTCCTTTTACCGTAATCACGGTGTTGTCGAGTGTGACGTTCACACCACTTGGTACTGTAATTGGTTTGCGACCAATACGAGACATGTATTTGCACCTCCTTGTGATAAGACGTTAATTACCAAACGTAGCAAACAACTTCGCCGCCGGCTTTGGACTGACGAGCTTCCTTATCGGTCATGACTCCTTTGGATGTGGAGATGATCGCGATACCCAAACCGCCGAGGACACGAGGAACTTCATTGCTTTTCGTGTACACGCGAAGGCCTGGCTTACTGATTCTCTTCAAACCGGAGATAACGCGTTCGTTGTTAGGGCCGTATTTCAGGAAAATACGGATGATCCCTTGCTTGTTATCATCGATATATTCTGCATCGCGGATGAAACCTTCACGCTTCAGGATTTCAGCGATTTGTTTCTTGATCGTCGAAGCAGGCAGTTCTACCGTTTCGTGACGCACTGTGTTCGCGTTGCGAATACGTGTAAGCATATCTGCAATTGGATCTGACATAGTCATACGTGTAAACCTCCTTCCCGTTGTTGATAAATTACCAGCTTGCTTTTTTCACGCCAGGAATCTGGCCTTTATAAGCTAATTCACGGAAACAAATTCTGCAAATTTTGAATTTTTGCAATACCGAGTGTGGACGACCACAACGTTCACAGCGGGTGTACGCCCGCACTTTGAATTTCGGTGCACGTTGTTGTTTAACTTTCATCGAAGTTTTTGCCACTTTAGCCTGACACCTCCCAGATAGTTTCGGAGAATAACGACTTGGTTACTTTGCAAAAGGCATGCCCATTTGCGTCAACAGCTCACGGGCCTCTTCGTCGGTTTTTGCCGTCGTCACGATAACGATATCCATACCGCGCACTTTGTCGACTTGGTCGTATACGATCTCAGGGAAGATCAATTGTTCCTTGAGGCCAAGCGTATAGTTGCCGCGTCCGTCGAAAGCTTTCGTCGATACGCCGTGGAAGTCGCGCACGCGAGGAAGCGCAATGTTAAACAGTTTGTCGAGGAAGTAGTACATGCGGTCGCCGCGAAGCGTTACTTTCACACCGATCGGCATGTTCTCACGAAGTTTGAAACCGGCGATCGATTTCTTCGCACGCGTGATAACCGGCTTTTGACCAGCGATCAGCTGCATGTCGTTCACTGCGGAATCGAGCACCTTCGAGTTGGCCACGGCTTCGCCGACACCCATATTGATAACGACTTTCTCGATTTTAGGCACTTGCATTACGGTTGTATAGTTGAATTTTTGAACCAAAGCAGGCGTCACTTCGCTCAAAAAACGTTCTTTTAATCTTGCTGCCATGAATCATGGACCTCCTTTCTTACATTCCTGGATTAGTCGATTACTTCTCCGGATCTCTTAGCTACGCGAACTTTTTTGCCGTTGTCCAATACTTTGTAACCGATACGGGTTACTTTTCCGCTCTTCGGATCAACATGCATAACGTTCGAAACGTGAATCGGAGCTTCTTTCTCGATGATGCCGCCTTGCGGATTCAGCTGGTTAGGCTTTTGGTGTTTTTTGATCATGTTCACACCTTCCACAAGCACGCGGTTCTCACGAGGATAAGCGGCGATGACGCGGCCTTTCTTCCCTTTGTCTTTACCGGAGATGACGATGACCGTGTCGTCTTTCTTAACGTGAAGCTTATTGTTATGAGATTCAAGGATCTTTTTCAGTTTAGGCACTTGGTTTACACCTCCTGTTAAATCGGGTAGGGGTTTATTTAGATAACTTCCGGAGCCAAGGAAACGATCTTCATGAAGTCCTTGTCGCGAAGTTCACGAGCAACCGGTCCGAAGATACGCGTTCCGCGCGGGCTCTTGTCTTCTTTGACAACAACCGCCGCGTTTTCGTCGAATGCGATGTAGGAACCGTCTTTACGGCGAACCGCACGTTTCGTACGAACGACAACCGCTCTGACTACGTCCCCTTTTTTGACAACGCCGCCTGGTGTTGCTTGTTTGACGGAACAAACGATCAAATCTCCGATTTGTGCCGTACGACGACCGGTACCGCCCAGAACGCGAATGCACATCAATTCCTTCGCGCCGGAGTTGTCGGCAACCTGCAAACGTGTAAATGGTTGAATCATCGATATTTCCTCCTTTCAGCCTGTAGCCTTTCGCTATCAGATAATAACCGCTTCTTCTACGACTTCAACGAGTCTCCAGCGTTTGTCTTTGGACAGCGGGCGAGTTTCGGCGATTTTTACGGTATCTCCGATTTTCGCGGTATTGTTCTCATCATGCGCTTTAAATTTTTTCGTGTATTTAATGCGCTTGTGGTACAGATCATGCTTTTTGTAGGTTTCTACAGCAACAACGATCGTTTTGTCCATCTTGTCGCTGACGACTTTACCAATTTGCACTTTACGGCTATTACGTTCGCTCATGGTTAGCCTCCTTCCTGGACTTGGCGTTTCACTTAACGTTTAGGCGCTTCTTAACTGATGATCCCGAGTTCTCTTTCACGTAATACGGTTTTAGCACGAGCTATTTCCTTGCGCACGTCACGGATCCGAGTCGGGTTATCGAGTTGGCCGGTAGCCAACTGGAAACGGAGGTTAAAGAGTTCTTCTTTAAACCCGGCGATTTTTTGTTCGATTTCTGCAGTGGTTAAGTTGCGAAGTTCATTAGCTTTCATTTGCTTCACCACCCAATTCTTCACGTTTCACAAACTTCGTTTTGATCGGCAGTTTGTGAGCGGCAAGACGCATAGCTTCGCGTGCGATTTCCTCCGATACACCGGCAAGCTCAAACAGAATCTTGCCAGGCTTCACAACTGCGACCCATTTTTCTACGTTACCTTTACCGCTACCCATCCGGACTTCAAGAGGCTTTTGAGTAATCGGCTTGTCAGGGAAAATTTTAATCCATACTTTACCGCCCCGTTTGATGTAACGCGTCATTGCAATACGCGCTGCTTCGATTTGGCGGTTGGTGATCCAAGTCGGCTCAAGAGCCTGCAGGCCGAATTCGCCGAAGTTCAGTTCGGTGCCGCCTTTAGCTTGGCCTCTCATATTACCGCGTTGCTGCTTGCGGTGTTTTACACGTTTTGGTACCAACATGATTAGTTGCCTCCTTCCTGAGCAGCTTGTTGTTTCTTAGCCGTAGGAAGAACCTCTCCACGATAGATCCATACTTTTACGCCGATACGGCCATAAGTCGTATGCGCTTCTGCCGTACCGTAATCGATGTCGGCGCGGAGCGTATGAAGTGGAACAGTTCCTTCACTGTAGCCTTCTGTACGGGCAATTTCAGCACCGCCGAGACGACCGCTGACTGCCGTTTTAATCCCTTTCGCTCCCGAACGCATCGTTCTTTGAATCGCTTGTTTCAGCGCACGACGGAAAGAAACGCGACGTTCCAATTGTTGTGCGATGCTTTCTGCGACTAGAATCGCGTCAAGATCAGGGTGTTTGATTTCCGAAATGTTGATGTGAACTTTTTTACCGCCTGCGATTTTCGTAATTTCGCCCCGCAGGATTTCCACTTCCGAACCGCCTTTACCGATAACCATACCCGGCTTGGCTGTGTGGATTGTTACGTTCACACGATTTGCCGCTCTCTCGATTTCAATCCGAGATACCGCGGAGTCTTTCAGTTTGTTTTTCAGGTGTTCACGAATTTTAACGTCTTCCAGCAAAAGATCACCAAAATCTTTGCCGGCGTACCATTTGGATTCCCAATCACGGATAATCCCTACTCGTAGTCCGACCGGATTTACCTTTTGGCCCACACGTTTTCCCTCCTTATTTTTCGGATACCACCAATGTAATGTGGCTGGTGCGTTTGTTGATCCGGCTAGCGCGACCCATAGCCCGCGGACGGAAACGTTTCATCGTCGGGCCTTGGTTGACGTACGCTTGCGTAATCACCAATTTATTAACGTCCATAGAATAGTTGTGTTCAGCATTGGCAATCGCCGAATTCAAAAGCTTCTCCACGACCGGGGAAGCCGCCTTTGGCGTATGGCGCAGAATCGCGATCGCATCGCCGACTTGCTTGCCGCGGATCAGATCAACTACGAGCTGAGCCTTGCGCGGAGCAATACGGATAGATCTTGCATGTGCTTTAGCTTCCATGTGTAATGACCTCCTCTCAAACGAAGAACTTATCGGTATTAACGTCTCGTTTTCTTATCGTCATCCGTATGACCTTTGTAGGTACGGGTTGGCGCAAATTCGCCCAGTTTGTGTCCGACCATATCCTCGGTAACGTATACCGGAACGTGCTTGCGTCCGTCGTATACACCAAACGTATGACCAATGAATTGCGGGAAGATCGTGGAGCGGCGGGACCAGGTTTTGATCACGACTTTTTTGCTCGACGCGTCCACTTCCTCCACTTTCTTCAACAGGTAACCATCAACAAAAGGCCCCTTTTTCAGACTGCGACCCATTCATTTATCCTCCCTTCGTCTGACTGCAAAATCCGCCGGTTTATCCACAAGCCGCGAAGTGATCCGCGTGATGCGGATTACTTCGTACGGCGGCGAACGATATATTTATCAGAAGCTTTGCCTTTTTTGCGCGTTTTGTAACCCAGGGTCGGTTTGCCCCAAGGCGACAACGGAGATTTACGGCCGATCGGAGCGCGCCCTTCACCACCACCGTGAGGGTGATCGTTCGGGTTCATGACGACACCGCGCACTTCCGGACGTTGGCCGAGCCAGCGGTTGCGTCCCGCTTTACCGATTTTAACGAGCTCATGGTCGCCGTTGCCTACGGAACCGATCGTCGCGCGGCAAACTTTCAGAACTTTACGAACTTCGCCGGAAGAAAGGCGGATCGTTACGTATTTGTCTTCTTTACCGAGCAATTGGGCTTCCGTGCCGGCCGCGCGAACCAATTGTCCGCCTTTGCCAGGCTTCAGCTCAATGTTGTGGATTACGGTACCCACCGGGATGTTCTCAAGCGGCAGAGCGTTCCCGACTTTGATGTCGGAACCTGCGCCAGATTCGATCACGTCGCCTACTTTCAGGCCCTTAGGAGCGATGATATAACGCTTCTCGCCATCGGCGTAGTGGATCAAAGCGATGTTCGAGGTGCGGTTCGGATCGTATTCGATCGTAGCAACGCGGCCTGGAATTCCATCTTTGTTCCGTTTGAAGTCGATGATGCGGTATTTGCGCTTATGTCCGCCGCCATGGTGACGAACGGTAATTTTACCTTGGTTGTTGCGGCCGGCCGTTTTGCTCAGCGGCGCAAGCAAAGATTTCTCCGGCTGATCCGTCGTGATTTCTTCGAATGTCGACACACTCATCGCGCGTCTTGCCGGGGATGTCGGTTTGTACTTTTTGATAGGCACGAGATTTCCCTCCTTACTTCAAACGATTTTATACCGATTCAAAAAATTGGAGCGGCTTGCTGTCAGCGGTCAGTGTAACAAACGCTTTTTTCCATTCAGGAGTATATCCGGAGTAGCGTCCGTAACGTTTCAGCTTCCCTGGTACACGCAAGGTGTTTACGTTCTTAACCTTCACACCGAAGATCGACTCTACGGCTTGCTTGATTTCGGTTTTGTTGGCGCGAATATCAACCTCAAAAACGTATTTCAGGTCATTCATATATTCGGACGAACGTTCCGTAATCACCGGACGTTTGATAATATCGCGAGGATCTTTCATTACGCGAGCACCTCCTCTACCTTCTGAACTGCTTCTTTCGTAATGATCAGTTTGTCGTGCGTCAGCACGTCAAGAACATTAATGCCATCTGCCGCCACGAATTTGACGCCTGGGATGTTGCGTGCGGAAAGCGCCACATTGTCGTCGTAGCTAGGAGCTACAACCAAAGCTTTGCGATCCACTTTCAGGTTGTTCAAAATCGCTGCGAACTCTTTCGTCTTCGGAGCGTTCAAGCTCAGCGCGTCAAGCACGATGATGTCTTGATCGATCACTTTCGAAGACAAGGCCGATTTGATCGCCAAGCGGCGAACCTTCTTCGGCAGTTTGTAAGCATAGCTGCGCGGAGTCGGACCAAACACGGTACCGCCGCCTACCCATTGAGGAGAGCGGATGGAACCCTGGCGTGCACGTCCCGTACCTTTTTGTTTCCAAGGTTTACGGCCGCCGCCACGAACTTCAGAGCGTCCTTTGACTTTGTGGGTGCCGGAACGCAGGGAAGCGCGCTGCATGACTACAGCTTCATGAAGAACGTGCGTGTTCGGTTCGATCCCGAATACCGCGTCATTCAATTCCACTTCGCCTACTTGGCTACCGCTAATATTGAAAAGTGCTACTTTTGGCATTTGTTGTTCCTCCTTTCTTGAGGGCTATTATTTCTTAATGGTTTGTTTGATTTTGACGAAGCTGTTTTTCGGACCCGGAATGGAGCCTTTTACGAGCAGCACGTTGCGCTCTGCATCGACGCGGACAACTTCGAGATTTTGAATCGTTACGGTTTCATGCCCCATGTGCCCCGGAAGACGTTTGCCTTTCGGAACGCGGTTCGCCTGGATGGAACCCATGGAACCCGGTCTGCGATGGTAACGGGAGCCGTGCGCCATCGGACCGCGGCTTTGTCCCCAGCGCTTGATTACGCCTTGGAATCCTTTACCTTTCGAAATACCTGTTACGTCAACAAATTCGCCTTCAGCAAAAATATCAACTTTGACCTCTTGGCCAACTTCGTATCCTGCCAAATCAACACCGCGAATTTCGCGAACGTAGCGCTTAGGCGTTGCGCCTGCTTTTTTCGCGTGCCCAACTTCCGGCTTGTTGGCTCTGGCTTCCTTCTTGTCGGAGTAGCCGATCTGAATGGCTTCATAACCGTCGTTCTCCACGTCTTTCTTTTGCAGAACCACGCCTCCGCCTGCCTCGATTACCGTTACGGGAATGACATTCCCTTCAGCGGTAAATACTTGAGTCATTCCGAGTTTTTTTCCTAAGATACCTTTCATGTTGACACCTCTTTTCCTTTCCTGATTACCTTACGAAATGCAAGGTATTACAATTTAATTTCGATATCTACACCGGACGGCAGGTCCAAGCGCATCAAGGCATCCACGGTTTGTGGAGTCGGGTTCACAATGTCGATCAGACGTTTGTGCGTCCGCATTTCGAATTGTTCCCGGGAATCCTTGTACTTGTGCACCGCACGGAGAATGGTAATGACTTGCTTTTCCGTAGGAAGCGGAATCGGCCCGGATACGCCAGCACCCGAACGTTTTGCCGTTTCAACGATTTTCTCTGCGGATTGATCAAGAATTCTGTGGTCGTAAGCTTTCAAACGAATACGAATTTTTTGCTTTGCCATTTTAGTCCCTCCTTCTATCGCCCAATTTAGTATCGGACATACTCCGTGAAAATTTTCTGACGCCCTCCCATGGCAAAGGGGCCGGGTGTGTCAGTAACCTCTCACATCATCGCAACGTCACAGAACAACATTCACTATTATATAGAAAAGGTAGGCGGAATGCAAGAAATTATTTTAAAGATGTTTTTCGAAAATAACGACTCTGGTGTCCCTTAGCTCCCAGACTCTTCCCCTCCCCTCTTTACCGGCGCATCGCCCTCTACCATGACCGGAATTTTATAAATTCTGTAAGGTCAAGAAAAACAACCGCTAAACGCGGTCTGTCTCCCTAGAATATACATCGATAGATGTTTTTCTTATCACGAAGTGAATCAGGAAGTAACTCGGCATCGAATCTTGAATTCAGCCGGGCCAGGCATATGAACACGCGCTTAAAAAATAAAACCACTAATCCCCGTGAGGACAAGTGGTTTCGACGTTAGTATCGCGCCAAGTCAGATTAATACTTCATCATTGATCTCCAGGGGCCAGTGAAGCTGAATTCCCTGGGTTTCGATCCATGCCTGAAAGTTTTTCAAATGGTGTCTCCGCTCCCGGATCTCCCGGGGCCTGATGCAATGTTTCAGGGCATACGCCGCGACATACCCGGCTGCCTCGCCGATGTTCCATTCAATCGGATGCAGCCGATAGCAGCCGTTCGTAATTTGCGTTGTTCCGATGTTTTTGCAGGCGGGCAGCAAATTGTGGACCCGTACTGGCAAGAGCGCACCCAACGGAATCTCGAACGGGTAGTTCGGAATATAAAAGCTGCGGCGCGACTGGGTCGTCGCATGCAAATCGAGCGGGTAACTGCCTACTCCAACACTGTCTTCATACCGTTTGATGCCGAGCTCCCCGCGCAGCTCCTTGCTGACGTCATGCTCCGTAATCGTATAGAGGGCTTTAATGCGCCGGGATTCCCGGATGTAGGGGTACTTGGCCAAGCCGTCTTCCGTTCCGAGCACGTCCCCGCGCAGCCGCAAGCCCGGATATCCCCTCCCGCCGCCTCGCCGGGGCGACTCCGTCTGCAGCCAGTAAAGCAAGGACAAGCTCAGCTGCCGCGCTCCTTCCAAATGCCGCCGGCGCTCCGCTTCGGACACTTCATAGATCATGCCCAAGCCGTAATCGTTTTGCGCCCAGTTGATCAGCGATATATCGCTTGGATAGAGCCCGCCGCAGAACAGGCTTTGGTCGATAATGCGGCGGTACGTCCAAAGAGACGGCAGCCCAGTGTCGTCCGGAAACAGCGTAAATTCCCGGTCGTTATCCGGGTCCACCCCGTCGTTTACGATCCAGCCCAGCTTCGGCAAATGTGAATTCGGCGGCACATAACATCGCCAAAAATCATAGCTTTCCGGTTTCGGTATCGTATAGTTCCCGCCGGGGACATAATCAAGCGCAAACACATGCGTAAACGATTGAACGTCCAGCGGCCTCGCTTCGTTTAACGCATGCGGTTCCCCGGTGTCCGCCTTGGATTCCGCTCCAGTTACATACTCGACTCCAGTCAGGGGCAAAATGTCCCCGCATTCGGTAGCGTCGAGAAAATACGCTCCCCGGAGCGTCCATTCCTCATCCTGGTTCAGCCTTCTGACGGTAACGGATTTTACCGTATCCCCATGCGTCTCCGCCCGGACGGCGCGGACATGATACATCACCGATATTCTGCCGCTATTCATATAGGAAGCCAGCATATCCTCAAGTACCCGCAGCGCCACTTTCGGCTCGTGACACAGCCGGCTGACCCAGCCGTTGCCCGGGTTTAACAGCGGATCGATCATCGCCTGTTCGGTCAGCGGATAATTTTGCCGGTAGTACTCCCTTACCCGGTTTCGGAATTCGCGGTACGTTCCGGTACAGCCAAAGCTTTCGATCCATTTGTGCTCATCGGGCGGAACCGCCTGGCTCGTCAACTGACCGCCCAGCCAGTCCGTTTCTTCAGTCAGGATGACGGAATAACCCGCCTTGGCGACGGCCAAAGCGGCCATACAGCCGCCAAGCCCTCCGCCCAGCACGACAACGTCCGCTGATCTTTCCTTCTCCATGCCCTGCATCCCTCCGCCTGTCAGTAGATTTTATCGATGACGGCGCGGGCCGTCTTTTCTTTCATTTGTTTCGCTCGTTCAAGATCCTTTAAGGATAATCCTTCGCATAGCAAATCGATGACAAACAGCTGCGATATTTTCGCGCTCATGGAGCCACCCTCAAGCGGCGATTCTTTGCCTGCCGTCAGCAACACAAGGTCCGCAATACTTGTAATCGGCGATTTGGCGTAGTTCGTCACGGCGATGACCTTGGCTCCGCCGCTTTTGGCTTTCGCCAGGATATCGTTCGTATCTTTGCTGCTCCCGGAAACGCTGAAACCGACGGCCACGTCGCCTTCCTCCAGCAGCACGGCGCTCATCGCCTGCATATGGCTGTCGAAGGCCGCTTCGGAACGTCTGCCAAGCCGCAATAAACGGTTTTTGGCATCCAGCGCCGTAATGCCGGAGGAGCCGACGCCGATGAACTGAATGTGCCTGGCTTGATCGATCATATCAACGGCGGCTTCCAGCGTACCCCGGTCAAGCAGGCTTAAGCTGACCTGAAGCACCTTCACGGCGTTGCCGCATACCCGTTCAATATAGTGAACCTCGCGGTCTTCGAGTTGGTTTTCCTCGATTTTGCGCAGTGTTTGACTCTGAGCCAGCGCCAGCCGGAACTCCTGATAGCCTTTGAATTTGATTTTACGGCAAAAACGGATCACCGTCGTCTCGCCAACGCCCGAAGCTTCCGCGAACTCGGTAATGGAGGAATAAAGCACTTCATCCGCATGATTCAGCACCCGTCTGGCGACTTTCTGCTCCGATTTCGTCAGCGAAGGGTAATAGCTGCCGATTTCCGCGATCAAATCCATGGGGGTTCTGTTTTTGGCAAACAGCGCGTTTTTATTCGTTTCCGTCATGATCATTCTCCTATTTAACAGGTAGCCCCCGGGATCTTTATGACGATAGCAAATGCGTTTTCAGCCCCACTTCAAACATCCGGCTCCATGGCAAAAAAACATCATCAATGCTGACGCGATAAGTTTCATCATTAATATACCGCTCCACGAAATGCTCCAACTCCTCCCGGACAAGGCTGGCGGCCAGGCCGCGCGGCCCGTCGACCGAGAAATAATCCATCCCGAGGCCGGGCAGCTTGTGTTCCTTGATGTACTGCCGTACGAAGGCGCAGTAGCCGGCATCCTCAGTATACCGCAGGGACAAGAAATCAAGATGAGCCTGGCTTAAACCGTAATGATGGTAAGTCATGCCCTGGGCGATGCAGGTGCCAAGCGTATTGGAGCTAGTGTTCCATCCTGCATAGCCCGCCAATCGAAACAGCAGCTTCTTCTCCCGCAGCGACCGGATCAGTTCAAGGTCTGCCCCGTTGGCAAAAGCCACGTCCGCGATCACGCACGGTTTTCTTAATCGGCCGATGAGATAATCCGCGGTTTCGATCAGTTCGGCCGTGTTTCGCATCACGTTATATCCCACGTTAGGATGATGCTGCGACGCGCTTTCCATCATCGTTTCCCCCGGAGCGTTAATCAGCAGGACGATATCCGCCTCGCTTATGCTGGAGCACAACAAACCGCCGGCCGCCAACACATGGTACTTTACACTTTCGAACAACATGCGATCCTCGTACAAAGGGATCACAAACGGCCCTTGGATGCTGGAAAACCGCGGATACACGAGGGGTACAGAGTTTTTGAATGTGTTGATCATACGGGCAAGCAGCGTACAGCCCGCCTCGTCGGCGCCCGGATACATGTATACCTTCAGGGAAGCGCCGCGCTCCTTAACGGTATCCCGGACCTTTTGCTGATCCAAGGCGGTCCATCCAAACGGGGCGGCGTCGTCCTGCGGAATGACGAGGAAATCGATGACGCCCTCCTTCGCCAACTCCACGGCGCGACGGTTGACCTCGGCGTTAACGGCCCGCCGCTGCAAATAATCGTTCAGCACGCCGGCGCCGGGCAACTGCGCGTCGATATGCTTTTTCTCCAACAGCTCGGCCTCTGTGGCGATGCCGAGCTGCAACCGGTGGCGAATGTACCCCTGGCGGAAGATTTCCCGGCCCCATTCCCCGTAATAGTCCGGTTCTTCGTCACTGCTGGAATACTGCGGACAACGCATGATCAGATTCAAGGCGTAAACCTGCAGCCCGGGAACGTCTTCCTTCAATTTTCTTAATTGGCCAAGCCGGTGTTTGCACTCCTCGAACGGCAGCCGGTGCAGCCGGGAAGGCACGATTCCCCCATACACCAAAGTGTCCAATGACAAAATGGCACCATCCGCCCCTCGCGCCTCCCGCAGCAGCCATTCCCATAAACCCTCAGTATCGGCCGGCCGCTTCTTGTTTCCCAGGAGCTCTACGGGAGGCGCCACCACCTCGAACTCCGTCCCGGCCGCCAGTGCCGGGGGAAAAAGCAGATTGCACGGCCGTTCGTCCAAAGGCACATAAACGATTTTGATCATGATTAGGCATCTCCTCCAGCCATGGATTGAAGACAAGATATCTCTTTATCCTTTGAGCGCTCCCGATATACCTTCAATGAAATAACGTTGGGTGAGCAGAAAAACGGCGATGATCGGGAGCACGGAAATCATCGTGCCGGCGGCAATCCAGCCGAAGTTGTAGGCGAATTGCCCGTTGAGATAGGTCAAAGCCGCCGCCAGCGGATATTTGGACGGATCGTTCAGAATGACGATCGGCCACAGGAAGTTGTTCCAGAACGCCATCATCTCCAGCAAAGCGATCACCGCAAGGCCGGGCTTCACCAGGGGCAGCATCAGCTGCCAAAAAATCCGGAACTCGGAGGCGCCGTCCATTTTCCCGGAATCTCGCATATCCGCCGGGACGGACATAAAGGTTTGCCGCATCAGAAAAATGTTGAACACCGACACCGCCGCGGGTAATACGACGCCAACATAAGTATCCCCCAGGCGGAAAGTCTGAATCGTCAAATAATGCACGATCATCGCCGTCGAGGAAGGGATGATCATCGTCGAGATCAGCAAGCCGAACACCAGGTTTCGCCCTTTAAAGCGGAAGGCGGCGAGCGGATAGGCGGTCATGCTGGACAAGATGACGTTGGCGGCAATCCCCAGCGCGGTAATGACGACCGTATTCAATATATATTTGGGAAAGTCCATGAATCTCCAAACACCCGAGTAATTAGCAAAGTCGATAAAGCTCGGAAAAATAGCCGGGGGCACCGAAAACACATTTTTCCCGGGCATCAGCGACACGCTGAGCAGCCAGAGAAACGGTCCCATCATAAATAACGCCAGCGCCGCCAGCAGGGCGTAGATGATGACGTACCGAATAAGCGTTCCCGGCTGAAATGCCCTTTTGGGATTAGCAGGTTTGATCATCAGTAAGGATTGACGCCTCCTTTCCGGTTGACATAGAAGATCAGGACGCTGAGAGCCCCGATGATGACGCTAACGACCAGCCCCAGCGCCGAAGCATAACCGAAGTTAAACTGCTCCAGCCCTTTTTGAAAAATATACACGCTCGAGGTCAAGGTCGCCGTTCCTGGTCCGCCTTTGGTCAGGATATACACCTCATCGAACACGCGGATCGCGGCCATCAGGGAAATCAAGCTGCAAAACAGAATATGCGGCCGGAGCAGCGGCAGCGTAATGCGGTAAATGGCCCGGAACACCCCGGCTCCGTCGACTTTGGCCGCCTCGTATAGTTCTGCGGGAATCCCCTGCAGCCCGGCAAGGTACAGCACCATGTAGTACCCCAAGCCTTTCCACAGCGTAATGAACATGAGCACGTATAGGGCCGTGCTGCTGTCCGCCAGCCAGGTAATCTGTTCGCTGATGATCCCAACCCGGATCAGGATGTAATTGACGACTCCGTTGTTGCTGAGCAGCCAGCTCCAAATCAGCGCCACGGCCACCATCGAGGTGACGACCGGAATATAGTACGCGGTCCGAAAAGCCTTCACCCCGGGAAGGCGGCTGTTCACCAGCACGGCCATCAGAATCGACGCGATCTGGATGAACGGAACGATTAACACGTATTTCAGCGAATTCCACAGCGAGATCAGAAAATTCCGGTCGTGAAAAGCGGCCGCATAATTGTCCAGACCCACATACTTCGTTTCGGCAATGACAGAATAATCGGTAAAGGACAGCGGGATCCCGTAGAGGATTGGCCAAAACACGAATATTCCAATCAGGAGCAGGCCGGGCGTCATAAACACCCAGGCGGCCCAGGTTTCCGAATGGCTCCATTTCTTCAAGGCGTTCACCTCCTATACCGCAATACCGTTAGGCGCTACTTTTTTAAGATTTCGTTGACTTCCTTTTCTACGCTATCCAGCGTTTTCTTGATATCCTTGCCGTTCAGGAGCACTTCCTGCAGCCCCCGCCCCAATGCGGCATTGATGTCCGTCGCGCTGGGCACGCCCACCATAAAGTCCGTTGCTTTATCCAGGCTTTGCGCGGAAGCGATTTTCGCCTGCGCCTCTAATGTGTTGTCCGATTCGGTGAAAAAGGGATCTTTGATCGATGCTTTGGTGGAGGGGAGTGTATTGGCCAATTTGGCAAAAGAGGTTTGATTTTCGGCATTCGTTACGAAAACCGCGAACTTGACGGCTTCTTCCGCATGTTTGGAAGCCTTCGGCACCACGACGTTCATCGAGTTGGACAGCCGCAGGTTTGCTTTGCCCGTGGGCAGAGGGACGGCTACCGTATTTTTGTACACATCCGGAGCCGATGTTTTCAGGAAGTTGATAAAGGTAGGACCGGCCAGCTCAAAAGCCACCTGCTCGGCGGAATAATACTGAATCTGCTTGTCAAACTTCGCATCATCCTTGATGATCACGCCTTCCTCCATCAACTGCCGTAAATTCTGCAACATCGCTTCCGCCTCCGGCGTATTAAAGGCGGCGGCCGTCTTGTCTTCGTTGACGAACGGAATGCCATCAATCGCATACAGTTTGGAAATCAGCTGGATTGCGTAGCCGTTTTTGCCGGTTTTCGCTTTGATTTGCCGCGCCCAATCGGCCAACTCCTCGCGGCTTTGCGGCGGCTTGCTCGGATCTAAGCCGGCTTCCTTCAGCAGCTTCGTGTTCATGAACAGCACTTCTGTCCCGGTATACCACGGCAGGGCATAGGCATGCCCGTCAAGAATGGTGGAACTAAAGATCCCCTCAAAATAAGCGGCTTTTTCCTCTGGGGTAAGGTACTGCTCCAAATCGACAAGCGCCCCTTTGCTGCCGACTTGGCTGGCGAATTCGGTATTCAGGTTCACCACGTCCGGACTTTTGTTGCTGGCGATGCTGGTCAGCAGTTTTTGCGAGACGGTGTCAAACGGGTAGTCCTGCCAATCGATGCTTACGTGAGGGTTTTCTTTCTCATAGCGTGCGATCAATTCGTTGAAGTAATCATTGAACGTGGGCTGCAAAGCGATGGTCCAAAACTGGAGCGTAACGGGTTCTTTGGCTTGGTCCCCATCGGAACCGGCAGCATGTTGAGGCGTGTTCCCAGTCGATCCTTGACTGGGCGCGGGCCCGCCGCATCCGGCGAGCAAACCGGCGATCCATGCCGTAAGCAGCAGGAGAAGCGGAGCTTTCAGCATTGTTTTTGTCATGGACAACATCCTTTCAAGCTTTTGAACCATATATATTCAGCAGCTCGAAAACTATTTCCGCAATGCTTGGATATTCCGGCGGATAATTTCTGCTTTCTTACAAGCGATGGCATAAGAAAAACGCCTGCCGGCGTATTTTTACGACTCTAACTTCTACGTTAGCGCGATTGGAGGGATGGGTATGGGGTTCTACCCGCTGTTAGAGTCAGGTTCTTATCGAACTTGCTTTAAGGTTAGATCCTGACTCTAAAGGCGGGCCGTAAACTTTCCACCCCATGCCCATTCCCTCTTCTGTTCTACTCCGAATACCCTGCCCATTTCCCGGGTATTTCCCAGCCTAACGGACCCTATCGACCTTATTTGGTCTTTCCAGACACATTTTGGGCTGTTTTCGGACGAATAAGGTCTTTCCTGTCCGTTAAAAAATAAAACACCGGCTCTTTCGGCAAATAAGGGCGCTTCGGTCCCTTAGCAAGTCCTGGGATGAAGACTCCCGTTCCCATTGTCAGCCGTCAAGAACCGATCTTTAGGTTGAGCCGTAAGAAAAACGTCTATTGACGTACTTGCAAAGAAGCCAGACCGCGTTCAACGGTAGTTTTTCTTGCGAAATAAGGAGGAAGCCGAGGCTCAGAAACTTATACTTACTTAAATCTTAAAAAAGGGCCCCTCCCCGGTAAACCGGGAAGAAGCCCTTTTCGGTTAAGGCCGCTTAAAAGCGCCTTATTATTTGCTGATGGATACTACAGCGCCGGATCCAACTGTACGGCCGCCTTCGCGAATGGAGAAGCGAGTTCCTTCTTCAATAGCGATCGGGGAGATCAGTTGAACCGTAACTTCGATGTTGTCGCCAGGCATAACCATTTCAGTACCTTCCGGCAGGTTGATAACACCTGTTACGTCCGTTGTACGGAAATAGAATTGCGGACGGTAGCCAGTGAAGAAAGGCTTATGACGTCCACCTTCTTCTTTCGTCAATACGTATACTTGAGCGGTAAACTCAGTATGCGGGTTAACGGAAGCCGGTTTAGCCAATACTTGACCGCGTTCGATTTCTTTACGGTCAACACCGCGAAGCAATGCGCCGATGTTGTCGCCCGCTTCAGCGGAATCCAGCAATTTACGGAACATTTCAACGCCGGTAACGACGGATTTCTTAGTTTCTTCGTGAATACCCACGATTTCGATTTCGTCGCCGACTTTAACCGTACCGCGTTCTACACGGCCCGTAGCAACGGTACCGCGGCCAGTGATCGAGAATACGTCCTCGACAGGCATCAAGAACGGTTTGTCGATCGGACGTTCCGGAAGCGGAATGTACTCGTCGATAACTTCGAACATTTCAACGATTTTTTGAGCCCAGTCTCCATCAGGATTTTGCAGAGCTTCACGAGCGGAACCGCGAACGATCGGAGTGTCGTCGCCTGGGAACTCGTATTCGTTCAACAGGTCGCGAACTTCCATTTCAACCAGTTCAAGCAACTCTTCGTCTTCAACCATATCGCATTTGTTCAGGAATACGACGATGTAAGGTACGCCTACGTTACGGGACAACAGGATGTGTTCGCGAGTTTGCGGCATTGGGCCGTCAGCTGCGGATACAACCAGGATTGCGCCGTCCATTTGAGCTGCGCCGGTGATCATGTTTTTAACATAGTCGGCGTGCCCTGGGCAGTCAACGTGTGCATAGTGACGGTTCGGAGTTTCATACTCAACGTGTGCCGTCGAGATTGTGATACCGCGTTCGCGTTCTTCCGGAGCTTTGTCGATTTGGTCGAAAGCTACGGCAGCACCGCCGTATTTTTTGGACAATACAGTCGTGATGGCTGCAGTCAGAGTTGTTTTACCATGGTCGACGTGACCAATCGTACCGATATTAACGTGCGGTTTTGTACGTTCGTATTTAGCCTTTGCCATTTTAAACAGTTCCTCCTTAAAATATGGATTGTTATGTTTGACCGACCGGAAGAATAATTCTTCCGATCAGCAAGTACAACTAATTATTCTCCGCCTTTGTTCTTGGACACGATTTCTTCAGCGATATTTCTAGGAACTTCTTCGTAGTGGGAAAGTTCCATCGAGAATACGCCGCGTCCTTGCGTACCGGAGCGAAGCGTGGTCGAGTAACCGAACATTTCGGAGAGAGGCACTTTCGCACGGATAATTTGCGCGCCGCCACGGGAATCCATACCTTCGATCCGTCCGCGACGAGAGTTCAGCATACCCATAACGTCACCCATGTACTCTTCCGGTACCGTTACTTCGACTTTCATAATCGGCTCAAGCAGAACCGGCTGACATTTTTCCTTAGCCGCTTTAAGGGCCATGGAACCGGCGATTTTAAACGCCATTTCACTGGAGTCGACATCGTGGTAGGAACCGTCGACGATCGTCGCCTTCACGTCCACTACCGGGAAGCCAGCAAGAACACCGTTCTGCATAGCTTCTTCGATACCTTGTTGTGCAGGACCGATATATTCTCTCGGTACGGCACCGCCGACGATTTTGCTGTCGAACTGGTTGCCTGTACCTGGCTCCAGCGGTTCGAATTCAACCCAGACGTGACCGTATTGACCACGGCCGCCGGACTGACGTACGAATTTACCTTCAACGCGCGCAGGCGCCTTGAACGTTTCGCGGTAAGCAACTTGCGGTTTACCTACGTTCGTCTCAACTTTGAATTCACGGCGCATCCGGTCGATAATGATATCGAGGTGAAGTTCACCCATACCTTTAAGGATCGTTTGGCCGGTTTCTTCATCCGTATAAGCGCGAAGCGTCGGGTCTTCTTCCGTCAGCTTGCCGAGAGCTACGCCCAATTTATCTTGGTCGGCTTTCGTCTTAGGTTCAACCGCAATTTCGATAACCGGATCCGGGAAGTTCATCGACTCCAGAATAACCGGAGCCTTCTCATCACACAGTGTATCACCTGTACCTGTATCTTTCAAACCTACGGCTGCCGCGATATCACCGGAGTACACTTCGCTGATTTCTTGACGGCTGTTGGCATGCATTTGCAGGATACGGCCGATCCGTTCGCGTTTCCCCTTCGTTGCATTTAGCACGTAGGAACCGGATTGCAAAATACCGGAGTATACGCGGAAGAACGTCAGTTTACCCACATATGGGTCAGTCATGATTTTAAATGCCAGTGCCGAGAACGGCTCTTCGTCGGAAGAGTGGCGTTCAACTTCCGTACCGTCTTCCAAGTGACCTTGGATATTCGGTACATCAACCGGTGCAGGCAGGTAATCGATGACGGCATCCAGCATCAGCTGAATCCCTTTATTGCGGTAGGAAGACCCGCAAACGACCGGGAAAATTTTCACTTCGCAAACGCCTTTGCGCAGTGCGGCTTTCAATTCTTCAACGGTGATTTCCTCGCCTTCGAGGTATTTCATCGTCAAATCTTCATCCAGCTCGGCAACTTTCTCGACCAGTTCCGCGCGAAGCTCTTCTACCTTATCGGCAAGATCCGCAGGGATCTCTGCCTCTTCGATGTTTTGACCCAAATCGTCTTTATAGATGAAAGCTTTCTTCGTGACAATGTCGATGATACCGACAAAATCATTTTCCGCACCGATCGGCAGTTGGATAGCAACTGCGTTCGCTTGCAGACGATCGCGCATATCATTTACAACGTTCAGGTAGTCCGCACCGACAATATCCATTTTGTTGACGTAGGCGATCCGCGGAACGCCGTAACGGTCAGCTTGTCTCCAGACGGTTTCGGACTGAGGCTCAACGCCTTCTTTTGCACTGAATACCCCTACAGCCCCGTCCAATACACGAAGGGAACGTTCGACTTCAACGGTGAAGTCGACGTGTCCCGGGGTGTCAATGATATTTACGCGGTGACCTTTCCATTGAGCGGTGGTTGCAGCGGATGTAATCGTGATTCCGCGCTCCTGCTCTTGCTCCATCCAGTCCATTGTCGCAGCACCCTCGTGAACTTCCCCGATTTTGTGCGTACGGCCTGTGTAGAACAAGATCCGTTCCGTCGTGGTTGTCTTACCGGCGTCAATATGCGCCATGATCCCGATGTTACGTGTATTTTTCAAGGAGAACTCTCTTGCCATGAATCTGTCTCCCTTCAAAATAGAAGTTTTGAATTACGGGCGAAATCCTACCAGCGGTAGTGTGCGAATGCTTTGTTCGCTTCCGCCATCTTGTGCGTGTCTTCGCGTTTCTTCACGGAAGCGCCTGTGTTGTTGGATGCGTCGATAATCTCGGCAGCCAAACGCTCTTCCATCGTTTTCTCACCGCGGTTGCGGGAGTAGTTTACGAGCCAACGTAATCCCAAGGATGTACGTCTTTCCGGCTTAACTTCGATCGGAACCTGGTAGTTCGCACCACCGACACGGCGAGCTTTAACTTCCAGTACAGGCATGATGTTCTTAAGCGCTGCTTCAAATACTTCCATCGGGTCGTTCCCCGTGCGTTCTTGAATGAGGTTGAACGCGTTGTAAAGAATACTTTGAGCAACACCGCGTTTACCGTCGATCATGATGCGGTTGATCAAGCGAGTAACCAGCTTGCTGTTATACACCGGATCCGGCAACACGTCTCTTTTGGCAACTGGACCTTTGCGTGGCATATAGTTATCCCCCTTTCTACAATAATTCAAACCTAATAGCGGTAGTTCAAAAAGTCATCTTCGGATCACGAAGATACACATAGAAGGTTATTCGCCATCGAATCTTGAATTCAGCCGGGCCTTCCGTTGCTCACGTAGATCTGTCTACGCTCCGCTACTCAGTCCCTAGCTTCATTCAACCTTCTCGGTGCTCCAAACCTAACTTTTTGAACCTCCATTGAAACGGTAGTTCAAAAAGTCATCTTCGGATCACGAAACAGGTCGCGCCTTAGGATTTTTTCGCTTTCGGACGTTTTGCGCCGTATTTGGAACGGGCTTGCATCCGGTTGTTAACGCCGGCGGTATCCAAAGCTCCGCGTACGATATGGTAACGTACACCTGGGAGGTCTTTGACCCGGCCGCCGCGGATCAGCACAACGCTGTGCTCTTGCAGGTTATGTCCGATACCCGGAATGTAAGCCGTCACCTCTACACGGTTCGTCAAGCGAACACGGGCATATTTACGAAGTGCGGAGTTCGGTTTTTTCGGAGTCATCGTGCCTACACGAGTGCAGACGCCGCGTTTTTGCGGAGAGCTCAAATCCGTAGCTTCGCGTTTCAGAGCGTTAAACCCTCTTTGCAGCGCTGGCGATTTGGATTTGTACACCTTCTCTTGGCGTCCTTTGCGTACTAATTGGTTAATTGTTGGCATGTTGTTGCCACCCCCTTCCTCAGAATTCATGTTTCTTTACAAACCGTTTACTTAAGCCCACAGACCCAGGCGGTTCATAAAAGAACAAAGGAAAAGTTTTTGCCTACGAGCTTCCGCCCGAGTGCAAAAACATTTCGATCAACTATGGTTTTACAATCGCAGCCATCGCCGCTCCCACTTCAATTCCGCAGGCTTTGCCGAGAGCCGCCATCGTGTCCACCAATGTGACCTTGACGCCGCGCTCATTGCATAAGGCGATGATTTTCGATGTAAGACGTGGATCAGCATTTTCAGCCACGTAAACTTCCACGGCACGTCCGAGTTCAACCATTCGCATGGTTTGCTTGGTGCCGATTTTCACAGGTGCGTCCCGCAGTCCTTTATCATTAGACATCCTAAACGTCCTCCAAAGCACAGGGTATCCGTACTCACGCACTATGATATAGTAGCACTCCACAATAGGCGATGTCAAGCATATTATTTCTCGTTTCGTAGTTTCAAAAAACAAACGCCGATGCGCCCGACAGGTTAATCTACCATAACCATAGGGACCGCATCGGCACTGCACTTCATATCACCTATTCAACGGAAACAGGCTCAAGGTTTTCCTCGCTCGTCTCGTCCAGTTCAGACTCCTCGAACTGGAGGCTGCGGTAACGGTTCATGCCGGTACCGGCCGGAATCAGCTTCCCGATAATGACGTTTTCCTTCAGGCCGAGCAGCTTATCCACTTTGCCTTTGATGGCAGCGTCGGTAAGCACGCGCGTCGTTTCCTGGAAGGAAGCGGCCGACAGGAAGGAATCCGTTTCGAGCGACGCTTTCGTAATCCCGAGCAGAACCGGTTTCGCCACGGCGGGCTCTTGACCGGACAAAATGGCTTCCTTGTTCGCCATTTCATACTCGTGCAGATCGACGAACGAGCCCGGCAGAAGCGGCGTATCGCCGGAATCGACGATCCGGATTTTGCGCAGCATCTGGCGGATCATAACCTCGACATGCTTATCGTTGATTTCTACGCCCTGGTTGCGGTATACGCGCTGAACTTCCTGCAAAATGTAGTTCTGCACGCCGCGAATCCCTTTGATGCGCAAAATTTCTTTCGGGTCGATCGAACCATCAGTCAGCTCGTCGCCGGCTTCGATCTGATCGCCTTCGCTTACGCGCAGGCGGGAACCGTAGGTTACGGAATATACCTTCGTTTCCGCTTCCCCTTGCACCTCGATTTCGCGGCGGTCCTTCGCTTCGCGGATTTCCTTGATCACGCCGTCGATTTCACTGATGGTGGCCTGACCTTTCGGATTCCGGGCTTCAAACAGCTCCTGAATCCGCGGCAAACCTTGGGTAATGTCGTCGCCCGCAACGCCCCCGGTATGGAACGTACGCATGGTGAGCTGGGTTCCCGGTTCGCCGATCGACTGCGCGGCGATAATGCCGACAGCTTCGCCGATCTCCACGTGTTTGCCCGTGGCCAGGTTGCGGCCATAGCACTTCTTGCAGACGCCATGACGGGCGCGGCAGCTGAGTACGGAGCGGATTTGCAGCTTCGCAATTCCCGCGTCCACGATTTCATGCGCTTTGTCGGAATCGATCAGCTCATTGCGGTGAATGATGATCTCGCCGGTTTCCGGATGCCGGATTGTTTCGAACGAGTAACGCCCTTCGATCCGGTCGTACAGATTTTCGATAACCTCTTTGCCGTCCTGAATGACGCTGACGGTAAAGCCTTTATCCGTACCGCAATCTTCCTCGCGCACAATGACGTCCTGAGCCACGTCGACAAGACGACGGGTCAAGTAACCGGAGTCTGCCGTCCGCAGCGCGGTATCGGCCAGACCTTTCCGCGCGCCGTGCGTCGAAATAAAGTATTCCAAGACCGTGAGGCCCTCGCGGAAGTTCGATTTGATCGGAAGTTCGATGATGCGGCCGGCCGGGTTGGCCATGAGGCCCCGCATGCCGCCGAGCTGGGTGATCTGCGACTTGTTGCCCCGCGCCTTGGAATCCACCATCATCATGATGGAATTATAGCGATCCATCGACTTCATCAAAACATCGGTAATTTGATCCTTACACTTGGACCAGATATCGATAACACGGTCGTAGCGTTCTTCGTTCGTGATCAGACCGCGGCGATATTGATTGGTGACTACCCGTACCTTTTCCTCGGATTCACTCAAGATGTCTTGTTTTTCCTTCGGAACGATAACGTCCGCCACCGCAATACTTACGCCCGCACGCGTGGAGTAAGTAAAGCCGGTTTGCTTGATTCTGTCCAAAATAACGGAGGTTTCCGTCGTTTGGTAAATCTCGAAGCAGCGTCCGATAATTTCCCCGAGGTATTCTTTGCCGACCCCGCCCGCCTGCGGTGCAGTCATGATCCGATCCGCGACATCCGCGCCTTTTTCATGAATAAAGTATTTATCGGGCGTTCCTTGGAACAGGTTCACACGGGTCGGTTCATTAATGTACGGGAAGCTGGCCGGGAAAATTTCGTTGAAAATGATTTTACCGACCGTAGTGATCAGCAAAGCGTTTTGCTGCGCTTCCGTAAAGCTCGTTTTGCCCAAAGCTTTCGCCGGAATAGCCACCCGCGCATGCAGGGAAGCCGTCCCCCGTTGATAAGCGGACACCGCTTCATTGACCGAGGACAAAATCATACCTGCGCCTGCGGCTTCATTGTTGTCCATCGTCAGATAGTAGGAGCCGAGGACCATATCCTGCGAAGGCGTAACGACCGGTTTGCCGTCTTTCGGGTTCAGAATGTTGCCGGAAGCCAGCATCAAAATGCGCGCTTCCGCTTGGGCTTCCGCCGACAGCGGCACGTGCACGGCCATCTGATCGCCGTCGAAGTCGGCGTTGTAAGCCGTACATACGAGCGGGTGAAGACGGATGGCGCGGCCTTCGACGAGGATCGGTTCAAACGCCTGGATACCGAGACGGTGAAGCGTAGGAGCACGGTTCAGCAGAACCGGATGTTCCTTAATAACCTCTTCGAGCACATCCCAAACTTCGGGACTTACGCGTTCGACTTTGCGTTTCGCGCTTTTGATGTTATGAGCAAGGCCTTTGTTGACCAGCTCTTTCATCACAAAAGGCTTAAACAGCTCCAGCGCCATTTCCTTCGGCAGGCCGCATTGATACATTTTCAGGTACGGGCCTACGACGATAACGGAACGGCCGGAGTAGTCAACGCGTTTTCCGAGCAGGTTTTGCCGGAAACGGCCTTGTTTCCCTTTCAGCATATGGCTCAAGGATTTGAGCGGACGGTTGCCCGGGCCCGTTACCGGGCGGCCGCGGCGGCCGTTGTCGATCAAGGCGTCCACCGCTTCCTGCAGCATCCGTTTTTCGTTTTGCACAATGATATCGGGCGCGCCGAGATCAAGCAGCCGTTTCAGACGGTTGTTCCGGTTGATGACGCGGCGATACAGATCGTTCAAGTCAGACGTGGCGAAACGTCCGCCGTCGAGCTGAACCATCGGACGGAGCTCCGGCGGAATAACCGGAAGCACGTCAAGGATCATCCAGTCCGGCTGATTGCCGGAGCTCTTGAACGCTTCGATCACTTCAAGGCGTTTGATCGCCCGGTTGCGGCGTTGGCCTTGGGCCGTGCGCAGCTCTTCTTTCAGGAAATCGAGCTCTTTGTCGACATCGAGATCCTGGAGCAGCTTTTTCACCGCTTCCGCACCCATGCCGGCTTGGAAACCGTAGCCGTATTTCTCGCGATAGCTGCGGTATTCCTTTTCGGACAGGAGCTGCTTTTTCTCCAGCGGTGTTTCACCCGGATCGGTCACGACATAAGATGCAAAATAAATGATCTCTTCCAGGGAGCGCGGCGACATGTCAAGCGCAAGGCCCATGCGGCTCGGAATCCCTTTGAAGTACCAAATGTGGGACACCGGCGCGGCCAGCTCGATATGCCCCATTCGCTCACGGCGCACTTTCGCTCTTGTGACTTCGACGCCGCAGCGGTCGCAGACTACGCCTTTGTAGCGAACTCTCTTATATTTGCCGCAGTGGCATTCCCAGTCTTTGGTCGGGCCAAAAATCTTCTCGCAGAACAGCCCTTCCTTTTCCGGTTTCAACGTGCGGTAGTTGATCGTTTCCGGTTTCTTCACTTCTCCGCGGGACCAAGAACGAATTTTGTCTGGGGAAGCAAGCCCAATTTTCATAAACTCGAAGTTGTTGACGTCCAACAAGGAGCATCCCTCCTTAACCAAGTCCTGATATTGACTTTCTACGCTCTATTCTACTCCGACTTCGGAACCTTCCAGGTTGAGGCTGAGTTTATCGCCGGAGGCATCTTCCTCGTCGTCGATTTCCTTCATCTCGATCTCTTCTTCGTTTTCGGTCAGGATCTTGACGTCCATCCCCAAGCTTTGCAGCTCTTTGATCAAAACCTTAAACGATTCCGGGACGCCCGGTTCAGGCACGTTTTCGCCCTTGACGATGGATTCGTACGTCTTCACGCGGCCGACCACATCGTCCGACTTGACGGTGAGAATTTCCTGCAGCGTATAAGCGGCGCCGTAAGCTTCCAGCGCCCACACTTCCATCTCCCCGAAGCGCTGTCCGCCGAACTGCGCTTTACCGCCGAGCGGCTGCTGCGTAACGAGCGAGTATGGTCCGGTGGAGCGGGCATGGATTTTATCGTCAACCATGTGCGCCAGCTTGATCATGTGCATGACACCGACGGTAACTTCCCGTTCGAACGGTTCGCCCGTGCGGCCGTCGTACAGCATCGTCTTACCGTTACGCTGCATGCCTGCTTCTTCCATCGTGTCGAATACGTCTTCTTCGTTCGCGCCGTCGAATACCGGCGTAGCGACGTGGATGCCCATTTGCAGGGCGGCCATCCCAAGGTGGATTTCCAACACCTGCCCGATGTTCATCCGCGAAGGCACGCCGAGCGGGTTGAGCACGACCTGTACCGGCGTTCCGTCCGGCATGAACGGCATATCCTCTTCCGGCAGAATCCGGGCTACGACCCCTTTGTTGCCGTGGCGTCCGGCCATTTTGTCGCCTTCGGAAATTTTCCGCTTTTGGGCGATATAGACGCGGACAAGCTGATTCACGCCTGGCGGCAGCTCGTCACCGTTATCGCGAGTGAACACCTTGACGTCAACGACGATGCCGTCCGTACCGTGCGGCACGCGCAGCGACGTATCGCGGACTTCGCGCGCCTTCTCGCCGAAGATCGCATGCAACAGGCGCTCCTCCGCCGTCAACTCGGTTACGCCCTTCGGCGTAACTTTGCCGACGAGGATGTCGCCGGCGGCGATCTCCGCACCGACGCGGATAATGCCGCGTTCGTCGAGATTGCGCAGCGCCTCTTCCCCTACGTTCGGAATATCGCGGGTAATTTCTTCCGGTCCGAGCTTCGTATCGCGGGCTTCGGATTCATATTCCTCGATATGGATAGAGGTGTACACGTCTTCCTTAACCAGTTTCTCGCTCAACAGGATCGCATCCTCATAGTTGTAACCTTCCCAAGTCATGAAGGCCACGACCACGTTGCGTCCAAGCGCCAATTCGCCCATTTCCGTCGACGGACCGTCGGCGAGGATGTCGCCTTTCTTGATGATATCGCCGCGTTTGACGATCGGACGCTGGTTGATGCAGGTTCCTTGGTTGGAACGCATGAATTTGTGAAGCTTATATTTGACAATGTCGCCTTTGACTTCCTTGCCGTCCACCACTTCCACGCGGCGCAGCCAAATTTCGTTGGCGGCCGAGCGTTCGATGATGCCGTCGTATTTCGAGACGATGCAGACGCCGGAGTCCTTGGCGGATTTGTGCTCCATGCCGGTTCCGACGAGCGGAGCCTTCGGAATGAGCAGCGGCACCGCCTGACGCTGCATGTTCGATCCCATAAGCGCGCGGTTGGAGTCATCGTTCTCCAGGAACGGAATGAGCGCCGTCGCCACGGACACGACCTGCTTCGGCGAAATGTCCATGTAATCCACCCGGTTGCTCGGCATCGTTAAAATGTTGTCGGACTGCTTGTTGTACCGGACGATAACGAACTCATCCTCAAACTTGTTGTCTTCGGTCAGCTTCGCGTTCGCCTGGGCGATGATATAGTTGTCTTCTTCGTCCGCCGTCAGGTAAGCTACCTGCTCCGTAACCGTGCCGGTTTTCGGATCGACCCAACGGTACGGCGCTTCGATAAAGCCGTATTCGTTGATCCGCGCAAACGTGGACAACGAGTTGATCAAACCGATGTTCGGACCTTCCGGCGTTTCGATCGGACACATCCGCCCGTAGTGGGACGGGTGAACGTCACGCACTTCCATGCCGGCGCGTTCCCGGGTCAAACCGCCCGGACCAAGCGCGGACAAACGGCGTTTATGCGTAAGCTCCGCAAGCGGGTTCGTCTGGTCCATAAACTGGGACAGCTGCGAGCTGCCAAAGAACTCCTTGATCGAAGCGATCACAGGACGAATGTTGATCAGTGCCTGCGGCGTAATCACGTTGGCGTCCTGAATCGACATTCTTTCGCGCACGACGCGTTCCATCCGGGACAAGCCGATCCGGAATTGGTTTTGCAGCAGTTCGCCTACCGAACGCAGACGGCGGTTGCCGAGATGGTCAATGTCGTCCGTGCTGCCAATGCCGTGCAGCAAATTAATAAAATAGCTGATTGAAGAAATAATATCAGCAGGGGTGATATGCTTCACCGATTTATCAATGTTGCGGTTGGCGATGACCTTCACCACTTTGCCGTCTTCGATCGGCGAGAACACATCGATCGTTTGCAGAGGGATATCCTCCGAATCCAGCACGCCGCCCGTCACATGGCAATCCCGGAAGCCAACGCTATCTTCCAGATGAGGAAGAATCTCATCCAGCAAACGGCGATCCACCATCTGGCCGGCTTCGGCGATGATTTCGCCCGTGGCCGTATCGATCAGCGTTTCGGCAAGACGCTGGTTGAACAAACGGTTTTTGATGTGCAGCTTTTTATTGATTTTGTAACGGCCGACATTGGCCAGATCGTAACGTTTAGGATCAAAGAAGCGCGCCACGAGCAAGCTTTTCGCGTTTTCAAGCGTTGGCGGCTCGCCTGGACGAAGTCGTTCATAGATTTCGATCAGCGCTTTTTCCGTCGAGTCCGTATTGTCTTTGTCAAGGGTGTTGCGGATGTATTCGTCGTTGCCCAGCAAATCCAGGATTTCGGCATCCGTGCCGAATCCGAGCGCACGAAGCAGCACGGTGACAGGGATTTTGCGGGTACGGTCGATCCGCACGTAAATAATATCCTTCGCATCCGTCTCCAGCTCGAGCCAGGCTCCGCGGTTGGGAATAACGGTTGCGGTATACATCTTCTTGCCGTTCTTATCCACTTTTGTGCTGAAATAGACGCTAGGAGAGCGAACCAACTGGCTGACAATAACCCGTTCCGCACCATTGATAATGAATGTGCCGGTTTCGGTCATCAGCGGAAAATCTCCCATGAATACTTCCTGCTCTTTGACTTCCCCGGTTTCCTTGTTAATGAGCCGGACTTTAACCCGCAGCGGCGCCGCATACGTTACGTCGCGTTCTTTCGCGTCATCCACCGTGTACTTCGGTTCGCCCAGGCTGTAATCGATGAACTCCAACACCAGATTCCCGGTGAAATCCTGGATTGGCGAGATATCCTGGAACATTTCCCGCAGGCCTTCATCCAAGAACCACTCGTAGGATTTCTGTTGGATTTCGATCAGGTTCGGAACTTCGAGTATCTCGTTAATTCGCGCATAACTGCGCCGAGTGCGTCGACCATATTGAACAAGATGTCCTGCCAACTTAAACTCACCCCTCATGTCTACTCACTTAAAAATTCATTGCGAACCCGTGTTTGTGCCCTTATAATAGGACCATACGGATTCATCCACAAATAAAGAAAAGCCCTTATCGAATGCTTTCGAAAAAAGAGCATCATTTATCCGTGTCTATCTGCCCTGATGACCCCGTATTCAATAGTTTACCCAAAATGTGCATATTATACGTAAAACAGCCGACTTTTATGCGTTGTTTACGCATAACTATTGACATTTTCGGCAACTAAAGCCACGGAGGGCATCCTAATGCTGACATTTTATAATAATAACATAGCGAATTTGTCAAGTCAACTATCCGTTTTTTTACAAGCCTCAATCTGAGATTCATGCTTTGACCGCTTTATAGATTCGATACCCCTTATCCTTGGTAACTTCCTCTACCCGCGCAAAAAGCGACTCCAACTTCGCCTTCGCCGATGGGGCGCCCTGTTTCTTTTGGATCACGATCCACAATGTGCCGCCCGCCTCCAAGCGTTCATGAGCCCCTTCAAAAATCGCGTGCACGATGTCTTTGCCGGCGCGAATCGGCGGATTGGTCAACACCGCATCAAACTTTTGGTCCTCCAAAGCCGCAAACAAGTCGCTTTCCAGGATCGTTACATTGCGGACCCGGTTTAGCTCCGCGTTTTCCTTGGCCAATTCCACGGCTCTGGCGTTAACGTCGATCATTGTCACATGCCCCCCGCTGGCCAGCTTCGCCGCCGCAAGTCCGATCGGTCCATAGCCGCAGCCCACATCAAGGACTCTGGCATCCTGCGGAATTTCCATCGCTTCAATCAGGGTGCGGCTGCCGAAGTCGACGCCGCCTTTAGC
Source organism: Paenibacillus macerans (assembly GCF_023715465.1). GTDB lineage: Bacteria > Bacillota > Bacilli > Paenibacillales > Paenibacillaceae > Fontibacillus > Fontibacillus macerans_A. The sequence continues at coordinate 23,654 of NZ_JAMBOE010000023.1, read as the reverse complement.
GAACACTCCCGCGTCGCTCACAAAGCGGAAAGCCCGCCCCCGCAGCGTCGTATCCCACACTTTGCGGTCATGCTGGGCCGTTGGGTTGCTGGAATAATAGTGATCCGACATAGATACCGTTCCTCCGATACATCGATGAATTCGTTGCGCGGTTAACGCCTACCCCACTATTTTAGCCGATCCGCTTGCCTTTAAGCCAGCGCAGTCCATCCTGGGGAACATTTGAGTCCAAAGCCAAAAGCGGCGCTTGACAAACAATCTAAAAACCAGGCTGTCTGTGAAACTCTAGCCCCCCCTAAAAAATAAGGGTAAAAAATGCCGTTATTCTGGCAATATCCGTTCATTTAAAAAAATAGGGAAAATTTATGTCGCTATTTCCTTCTGTCGACAGGAAATACCCGTGTTTTGGGCCATTCATAGGAAAATAAGGACAAATTATGTCGCTAATGGGGATGAACACGCTAGGCTCTGGATAATAAGTACATAAAGTTCCGCTATTTCGAAGGCCAACGGTTTGCCATCCGGCACTCCCGGCTGCCAAACACCGATTTCTATGTTGGGCCTCAAAAATGCAGGTCTTCGTAGCAAAGCAAACCCCTTGAATCAGGTTCAAGGGGTTTGCCAGAGGAGAAGGAGCAATTATTTTACTTCTACAGTTGCGCCTGCTTCTTCCAATTTTGCTTTTACGGCGTCAGCTTCTTCTTTGCCCACTTTTTCTTTCAGCGGTTTCGGTGCGTTGTCTACCAGGTCTTTAGCTTCTTTCAAGCCGAGGCCCGTGATTTCGCGAACCACTTTGATAACGTTGATTTTGGATGCGCCGGCATTAGTCAGGATCACGTCGAATTCAGTTTGTTCAGCAGCTTCAGCACCGCCGCCGCCGCCACCTGCTACAACTACTGGAGCTGCTGCAGTTACACCGAATTCTTCTTCGATCGCTTTTACAAGATCGTTCAGTTCAAGAACGGTCATACCTTTAATCTCTTCCAAGATGGACTCTTTACTCATGGTTGAACCTCCATTATTTTAATAATTTGTTGTTTGTGGTACTTCAAATCACGAATTGCCGAAGAGGCTTACGCGGTTGCGCCGCCCTCTTCTTTCTCGGCAACGGCTTTGACCGCGAGCGCGAAGTTGCGCATCGGAGCCTGCAGCACGCTGAGGAGCATGGAAAGGAGACCTTCGCGGGACGGAAGATCCGCCAGCGCTTTGATTTGGTCGACGCCAACGACACGGCCTTCAACCACGCCACCTTTCACTTTCAATGCATCGTTCTTTTTGGCGAAATCGCTCAAAATTTTTGCCGGAGCTACTGCGTCTTCCGTACTGAATGCGATAGCCGTCGGACCGGTCAACACTTCGTCCAGTTCAGAAAGTTCCGCAGCGGCGGTTGCACGGCGAACGAGCGTATTCTTAAGCACTTGGAATTCCACGCCAGCTTCGCGAAGCTGTTTGCGGAGTTCGGTAACTTGCGCAACATTCAACCCGCGATAGTCCGCCACGACGGTTGTCGCGCTTTCGCGCAGCTTCGCAGTCAAAACGTCAACCGCTTCTTGTTTCGCTTGAATGACTTTTGCGTTTGCCAAACTGTACACCTCCTATTAAATTGCATGAGCCTTTAACACCATTAAAAAAGCCTCCGTAGAATCACGAAGGCTTGAATGAAGCATTTCACGCGGGAATCCGCATGAAATCACGTTCTATCAGAACACCTCGGTAGGAAATTAAGCCTTGCGGCACCTACTGTCTACGGTAAGCATATTCACATGTCAGTCTCACATCAAAACAACCATTACAGTATACCAGCGGATTCACTTTCTTGTCAATCCTTGGCGCCCGTCAGAGCGCAGGTATTATCTGTAAGTTGCTGTATTAACGCGAGCGCTTGGGCCCATGGTCGAAGAAATCGCGATATTTTTCAAGTAAACGCCCTTGGCCGCAGCCGGTTTAGCCCGGTTCAACGCGTCAATGAGAGCTTTCAGGTTTTCATTCAGTTGTTCAGCACCGAAAGAAACCTTCCCGATTGGCGCATGGATTTGACCTGCTTTATCCAGACGGTACTCGATTTTACCAGCTTTGATTTCTTGAACGGCTTTCGCTACGTCAAACGTAACGGTACCTGCTTTCGGGTTAGGCATAAGGCCTTTACCGCCGAGCAGACGGCCGAGTTTACCAACTTCGCTCATCATGTCCGGTGTAGCTACGCAGACATCGAACTCGAACCAGCCTTGTTGGATTTTGTTGATCATGTCTTGATCGCCAACGAAATCAGCTCCGGCAGCTTCCGCTTCCTTCGCTTTGTCGCCTTTGGCGAATACCAGTACGCGTTGGGTTTTGCCTGTGCCGTGAGGCAGGACAACCACACCGCGGACGGCTTGGTCTTGTTTACGCGGGTCAACGCCCAAACGAACTGCTGCTTCAACCGTTTCGTCGAATTTGGCAGTCGCCGCCTTTTTCACCAGTTCAACGGCTTCCAAAGGCTCGTAAGTCGCTTCGCTGTCGATCAGCTTAGCGGCTTCCAGGTATTTCTTACCGTGTTTAGCCATAAATTCGTCCTCCTTTGTGGTATTAGCGGAATATCCTCCCACTTAGGATGAAATTTGATAATATGCAACAAGCATTATTAAATTTCATCCAGGGATGGATTTTATAAATATGCTTCGATCATTTATAAAACTCCATCCGTAGATGAATTGCTATGTTAACGCATTTCGCAACATAGTAATTCATCCATTACAAGCCCTAGTCTTGGATCGTGATGCCCATGCTGCGGGCGGTACCTTCAACCATGCGCATAGCCGCTTCAACGGATGCTGCGTTCAGGTCAGGCATTTTTTGCTCCGCGATTTGACGAACGGTGTCGCGCTTCACGGTAGCCACTTTTTTCTTGTTCGGTTCGCCGGAACCCTTCTCGATCTTCGCTGCAACGCGAAGCAGAACGGCTGCCGGAGGAGTTTTGGTGATGAAAGTAAAAGAACGGTCTTCAAACACCGAAATTTCAACCGGAATGATCAAACCTGCTTGATCGGCAGTACGTGCGTTAAATTCCTTACAGAATGCCATGATGTTGACACCCGCTTGACCCAACGCCGGACCTACCGGAGGTGCAGGGTTCGCTTTACCCGCAGGAATTTGCAGTTTTACCACTTTGATAACTTTTTTCGCCATGTAAAACACCTCCTTGCCCTAATAGTGGTAGACGGAACTTAGTTCCTCCCACTTTGAAACCATAAGAAACCTTTAGAAGTAGTTCAAAAAAACATCTTTTGAACACTCAATTATATCTTCTCCACCTGAGTATAATCCAGCTCAAGCGGGGTTTCTCTGCCAAACATGTTGACGTGAACCTTCACCTTGCTCTTGTCTGTCAAGATCTCTTCAATCGAGCCGACAAAATTAGCAAACGGACCAACTTTGATGCGTACGGATTCCTTGAGTTCGAACTCGATCACCGGCTTCGGCTCTTCCATGCCCATATGATGCAGGATCTGCTCCACTTCTTCAGGAAGCAGCGGAGTAGGTTTGGAACCGGAACCCGTGGAGCCGACAAAACCCGTGACTCCCGGCGTATTGCGGACAACGTACCAAGAATCGTCGGTTTGGATCATTTCCACCAAGACATATCCCGGGTAAACTTTGCGCATGACGGTTTTCTTCTTGCCGTCTTTGTTTACCACTTCTTCTTCCATCGGAACAAGTACGCGGAATATCTTGTCTTCCATGCCCATGGACTCGACGCGCTTCTCCAAATTGGCTTTGACTTTGTTCTCATACCCGGAATAGGTATGAACGACATACCATCTTTTTTCCATATCAAGCCACCTAGGGACCCTTCTTAAATTATCGCTTCGATCACAGCAGAAATGCCGATATCCAGAACCCAAAAATAAATCGCCACAACGACAATTGTACCGAGCACAATCAGCGTATAATTAGTCAGCTCTTTACGATTAGGCCAGCGAACCTTTTTAAGCTCAGCCCAGCTCTCCGAGAAAAAAGAAAAAAACGACTTGAAACTGCGTTTCATGCGCGACTACACCTCCAAAGGCTATCTGGTTTCGCGATGAAGAACTTGTTCGTTGCAAAACTTACAATATTTCTTCATCTCCATGCGGTCGGGGTGGTTACGCTTGTTTTTCGTTGTCGTGTAGTTTCTTTGTTTACAGTTCGTACAAGCCATCGTAATTATTACCCGCATGATGTGCACCTCCCGAAGACATTCTTATGAGCGTCTCTTTATTGACCTAAAATTCGGCATTCAAAAAAACGCAAGCACAAATTTAGGCCTACCTAAAACACTTTATCACATGGCTATAGTCGTGTCAACGAAACAACAAGCCAACCCCTACGAATATTTATAGTATTGGTCACGATTTTGGAAGATAAACCCTGCACCGTTAAATCGGTCTTCCTCTTCCAGGCGCAGCGCCATAGAGTAGAACCGCTTAATTACGACATTCCAGGCCGCTCCCGGCATAGGGTAGGATCTGCGAACGGACAGACTTTTCCAAAAAAAGGGCTCCCGCTAAAGTCAGGCGCCCTTCTCTATTCTTTCCTATATGAAAAATAATCAGTTCCCGTTTTCAAATAGTTCCGTCGCGAACTTCCAAATATCGTTCCAGCTTACGCTTGACACGCTGCAACGCGTTGTCGATCGATTTGACGTGACGGTTCAGATCCACGGCGATCTCCTGGTAAGAACGTCCGTCCAGGTACAGCATCAGCACCTTCCGCTCCAAGTCGCTGAGAATTTCGGACATCTTGTCCTCCAGTCCGCTGAACTCTTCCTGGTTAATGATCAGCTCTTCCGGATCGCTCACCTGAGAACCGCAAATCACGTCAAGCAAAGTGCGGTCGGATTCCTCGTCATAGATCGGCTTGTCCAAGGAGACATAGGAATTTAGCGGGATATGCTTCTGCCGGGTCGCCGTCTTGATCGCCGTAATAATCTGCCTCGTAATGCACAGTTCGGCGAAAGCTTTGAACGAAGCCAGCTTATCCCCCCGAAAGTCCCGGATCGATTTGTAAAGTCCGATCATGCCTTCCTGAATGATGTCCTCGCGGTCGGCCCCGATCAGAAAATAGGACCTGGCTTTGGCGCGCACGAAACTCCGGTACTTGTTGATCAAGTACTCGAGCGCGTCGCTGTCGCCTTCGCGGACCGCCTCGACAATGTCTTCGTCATTTTGGATCTCATAGTCAAACCTAACCCATGATTCGAGTTTGACACTCACCACAAATCCCTCCGGCTGCAACGCACGGTACTCCGTCACTCAGTCAAGTAATACGAACAGTATATATGAAGGTCCATAAAAGCGTCAACAGCAAAAGTACCAAAAGATGTAAAGTCGAACTTTGTCAAGGGTATTTGGGAGGAGAATAAAAGAATGCCCTTTTATTCCCTGCGCCATTTTTCAAACAGCTGGCGCATTTCCGGACTCAGCTTGGCATCCAGCGTATTCCGGCTTAAGCTCTCGCTTCGTTCGGCGATTTTGCGCTGGATTTCCTTTTCGCTTTGCTCCACCTGAGTCAACAATTCCCGGGCCGAAATGCGCAGTGCGCCCTGACCGAAAATCACATGCTGCTCCACCATGTCGCTTGTCGCGACATAAATTTGCCGCCGCCGGTGACTGAATTCGCCGACCAGTCGCTCGATGCATTCATCGGCCGTTTCCTTCTCCTTCGTAAAGTACATGTCCACTTTATTTTGGGCATAGGATTTGCCGAGTCCGGGCACGCGGTAAGCATCGAATACGACGATCACTTTCCTTCCGGAAAATGCCTGGTAATCGGCGAGCCGCTCAAGCAGCCTGTCGCGGGCTTCCTGCAGATCCCGCTTGGACAGCTCGGAGAGCTCGGGCCACCCGCCGATCATGTTGTAACCGTCGACCAGCAGCACATCGCGCAAATCGCGCATAGCAGCTAACCTTCGGCGCGTCGTCTGCGCAGCACTTCGTACATCATGACTCCCGCGGCCACCGAAGCGTTCAGGGAGTTCAGCCTCCCGTTCATCGGCAGCTTCAGCAGCACGTCGCAGGTTTCGCGAACGAGGCGCCCCATCCCTTTGTTCTCATTACCGATGACGACCGCCACCGGTCCGTTCAGCACGCCGCCGCCTTGATACATATCTTCCCTGGCGTTCACGTCGGTGCCGACGATCCAAATCCCCGCTTGCTTCAGTTGCTCCATCGTTTGCACCAGGTTCGTCACCCGCGCGACGGGAACGTATTCCACCGCCCCGGCCGAGGTTTTCGATACCGTAGCCGTCACGGCGGCCGAACGGCGCTTGGGGATAATGACACCATGCACGCCTGTGCATTCGGCAGTCCGCAATATGGAACCCAGGTTATGCGGGTCTTCGATTTCGTCGAGAATCAGCAAAAAAGGCGCTTCTCCCTGCTCCCTGGCAGCGGCCAGCAAATCGTCGACCTCCGCGTAGGCATAAGGGGCAACCTGCGCGACCACGCCCTGATGCTGCAGCCCCGGCACCATTTGATCCAGCTTTCTTTTGTCCACAAACTGGACGACGATGCCGCGGTTTTTGGCCTCGGCCAAAATCGGCTGGGTGAGGTGTTTTTGGGCTCCCTCGGCCACCCAGATTTTGTTGATCGTGCGGCCGGCATTCAGGGCCTCAAGCAGCGAATGTTTGCCGCCGATCCATTCTTGATCCTCCATCGTAATCCTCCCAGGGAGCGCATAAGTCTCCCGTTGTTATGAAAATAAACCTTGTTGTTAAGCGCGCCGTTCGCTTTCCAGATGCGCAAAGCCTTGAGCCACCAGTTGGCGAAGCCGGTCGTGAGCGCCTGTATAGTACAGGTAACCGACCAGGCTTTCGAAGGCGGTGGCATGCCGGTATTCCAGCACGTCGGCGTTTTTCGGAGTCGTCCCCGACTTGGCGTTGCGGCCCTGGCGAACGATTGTCTTTTCGTCCTCGGTCAGCTGCGGCTCCAACAAGGCGAGCAACTGCGCCTGCGCTTTGGCCGAGACGTACTTCGTCGATTCCCGGTGCAGATGATGCGGCCGCAGGTTGGCGCGGGACATCACATGCTGGCGGACGGCGACCTCGAAGACGGCGTCCCCGATGTAGGCGAGCGCCAGCGGCGGCAGCAGGCGCGCCGGTTTGGACGGCGCGTCGGGGAACCACAGGGGCGCCGCGGGGGGAGCGCCATTGGCGGCTCTGCCGGCTGAAACAGCTGCGGCTGGAGCTCCGGCGGAGTTACCCTCTGCGGTGCCGGCTGGAGCGTCGCCGGCGGCTGCGGCAGTGCCTGCGTGGCCAGAAGCGCCGACGGCGGCCTGTTCAGCCGCTTCGCCGCCAGAAGCCTCCGTGCCGACACCCGCACTGCCAGCCGCAGCCTCCTCGCCGGCCGGGCGGTCCTTGTCCGTTTGGCCCGGCCCCGTCATTTGCGGCGCCATCTCATGCCCTGCGGCGTATCTTCGAGCAAGATGCCCTGCGCAACCAAGAGGTCGCGGATTTCGTCCGCACGCGCCCAGTTTTTAGCCTTCCGCGCTTCCGCCCGCTCCGCGATGAGGGCCTCGATGTCGGCATCCAGCAGCTCAGCTTCCGCCGGCGCCGGCGCGATCCGCAGCACGCCGTTCATCTCGTCGAACAGCCTCACCGCCGCTTCCAGATCGCCCCGCCCGACTTCCGGCTGCTGCAGCAAGGCATTGACTTCGCTGACCCACTCGAACACCGCCGTGATCGCATCCGGCGTATTGAAGTCATCCTGCATTTTCGCATGGAAGGCGCCCCGGATCTGCTCCAGCTTGCTTTCCCAAGCCGGCGTCACCGCATCGCCGCCGCCTTCCGCCGCCGCTTGCAGACGATGGCGGAGATTGTTCGCCGCGTTGCTGATCCGTTCCACGCTGCGCTCCGCCTGAACCATCGTCTCTTCGGTAAAGTTCAGCGGATTGCGGTAATGAGCCGACAGCATAAAATAACGGAACGCCTCAGGCTTGTATTTCTCGCGCAAATCTTTGACGAGAACCCCGTTGCCGAGCGATTTCGACATTTTTTCGCCGCCGATATTAATATAACCGTTATGCATCCAATAATTTGCCAGCGGTTCGCCGGTAGCCGCTTCCGACTGGGCGACCTCGCATTCATGGTGCGGAAATTGCAAATCCTGGCCCCCGCCGTGAATGTCCAGCGTATCGCCAAGCAGAAGCCGGGACATCGCCGAGCATTCGATATGCCAGCCCGGACGCCCTTCGCCCCACGGGCTGCTCCAAAAGATTTCGCCCGGTTTGGCCGCTTTCCACAGCACAAAATCCTCCGGATGTTCCTTGCGTTCATCCACATCGATCCGGATCCCGAATTGCAGTTCGTCGAGGTTCTGGCCGGACAGTTTGCCGTATTCCGGGAACTTGCGGGTGCGGAAAAACACGTCCCCGCCATTTTCGTAAGCAAAACCTTTCTGCTCCAGATCCCGGATGAAGCTGATGATCACGTCCATATTCTCCGTAACCCGCGGATTCGCCGTGGCCCGCCGAATGCCAAGCCCCTCCAAATCTTCGTAATAGGCCTGGATGAACATCTCGGCCACTTCGGGAACCGTCTTGCCCATCTCCTCGGCTTTGCGGATCAGCTTGTCGTCCACATCGGTGAAGTTGACGACATAGTTCACATCGTAATTCTGGTTTTCCAAATAGCTGCGAACGACGTCAAAAAAAATCATCGGCCGCGCGTTCCCAATATGGATATAACCATAAACGGTCGGTCCGCAAACATACAATTTCACTTTGCCCGGGGTGATGCTGACAAACTCTTCTTTTTTCCGGGTTAACGTATTAAATATCTGCAGTGCCATATTCACTTTCCTTTCGACTGAAGGTTATTCGACAAAATCTTACTCGACTCGGAGCGTGTGAGATGCCCCGGGCCGGCGGTGCTCTTGCGGCTCGGCTCGCGCTTCACGCGGCGTTTAAAGCTCCGTAGGCTGCTCTTCGCGCATCCGCTGCTTCAAATCGCGCACCTCGGCCCGCAGCGATTCGATTTCCCGCTGCATTTCCCGCATCGCATCGACCACCGGGTCGGGCAACTGATGGCTGAGGCGGTCGAGCCGTTTGCCGTCCAGGCGGACTACCTTCCCCGGGATGCCCACAACGGTGCTGCCGGGAGGAATCTCCCTCAGGACGACGGAGTTCGCGCCGATGTTCACTTGATCTCCGATTTTAAACGAGCCGAGGACTTTCGCGCCCGACCCGATAACCACGTTATTGCCGATCGTCGGATGGCGTTTGCCTTTTTCTTTGCCGCTTCCGCCCAAGGTGACTCCCTGATAGATAACCACATCGTCCCCGATTTCGCAAGTTTCCCCGATGACGACGCCCATGCCATGGTCGATAAACAGCCGGTTGCCGATCCGGGCTCCCGGATGGATTTCAATGCCGGTGAAAAACCGGCTGACCTGCGAGATGATGCGCGCAACCGTAAACCAGCGGCGGCGGTAGAAGCTGTGGGCGATCCGGTGGCTCCAAATCGCATGCAGGCCGGAATACGTAAAAATCACTTCAAACCAGCCTCTTGCCGCCGGATCGTTATCAAACACCGCCTGGATATCGGATCTGATTCTTTTGAACATAGCTTCCCCCCACCTTCTTTTTGCTATGGCGATCATCCACAATTGGTGCCCAAGTGCGAGAGCCGATTGGAAAAATCCCAATAGATTTACGGAAATCGAACGCAATCGGGAACTTTGACTGGAAAATATCCAATAGATTTTGCGCAAACCACCCATTTTGCGACCTAACAAGCCTGATCTATTGGAAATATCCAATCATGCGATCGTATTTTCCAGAAAATTACCAATTATATCGGGTATTTCCAATGACAACCGCCGCACAGACGCGAAAAAGCGCCCCTGCAGCTTTCGCTGCAGAGGCGCTTTGCGCGCGGTTCCACTCTGCTTCGGATGGGGCGGCCGTGAATCTTCCGCCAGCCTGCGGGCGCGTAAACGCCACTAGGCCGCCTCTACAGGCGCCAGCTGCAGTCCGTTCATCCACCAACGTTTCGCCCAAGCGAAGCTGATCTTCGCACGGCGCGACCGCCGTTAAACTGCCAAGCAGTGCGGCGAACCCATCCCTCTTCGTCGTCCTTAACGCGGACGAAACGGCGGTAGCTACCTCGCCTGGTTCAGGCGTGCTCGCATCCGCAGCTCCCGGGTGCATTTCGGCCGGGCGTATCCGGATAACTTCCAGCCTGGATTCTTCTGTGCGCGGTCCGCATGAAGGGTCCCGGTTATCCTCTCTGGTGAATACGGCTTCCAAGCGTACTTCTCCCGATCTATGCCGGTGGTAATTAAGACGGCCGCCAAACTACTCTTTCGTTGCTCGGCCCGCCTTAAATGATGTTGTATGTCTGCCTTTATATTACCTAAAGGCTCATGAACTGACAAGAATCAAAACGCCGGACTGCCTGCACTAACGTACAGCACACCCCACCGGGAGAAACACCCGCAGGGCAGGCTACAGGCTGGCGATCCGCGCCTTAAGACGATCCAAGACCTTCGATTTGCCCAGCAAGAAAATCGTCTGGTTCAAGTCACGGCCGTGCATTTGTCCGGTTAACGCCACGCGGATTGGCATAAACAAGCCTTTTCCTTTGCTGCCCGTTTCTTTCTGCACCTCTTTGATCGCGGGTGCGATATTTTCCACGGTGTATTCGTTCAGCCCTTCCACTTTGGCGAGAAAGGCGCTCAGCACGGCCGGCACCTGCGGTTCCGCCAGCACGGCGGCCGCCTCTTCCTCAAGCTCCAGATCGCTGCGGAAAAACAGATCCGACAACGCCACGATTTCGGAAGCCGCCGTCATTTGCTCCTGGTACAACGCGACCAGCGCTTTAGCCCAAGTCTCTTGCTCCGGCGTCAGTTCCGCCGGCAGCCGGCCCGCCTTTTGCAGATGCGGAATAGCCAGGCGGGCAATCCGGTCGGGATCAGCGTTTTTAATGTAATGGTTGTTGAGGTGAGCCAGCTTATTCGTGTCGAAAACCGCCGGGCTGCGGGACAAACGGCCTGCATCGAAGATCGAAATCAGCTCGTCCTTCGTGAAAAACTCCTCTTCGCCTTCCGGCGACCAGCCCAGCAGGGCGATAAAGTTAAACAGCGCCTCCGGCAAATAACCAAGCTGATCGTATTGCTCGATAAATTGAATGACCGATTCGTCGCGTTTGCTCAGCTTTTTGTGGTTCTCTCCGACGATCAGCGTCATATGGCCGAACACCGGCGGCTCCCAGCCGAAAGCATCGTAAATCATCAACTGGCGCGGCGTGTTGGATACATGATCCTCCCCGCGCAGCACGTGGCTGATCTTCATCAGATGGTCGTCCAGCACGACGGCAAAATTGTAGGTCGGAATGCCGTCTTTTTTTACAATGACGAAATCCCCGCTGATGTCCGACTCGAACGAAATCGTACCTTTGACCAAATCGTCAAACGCAAAAGTGCGCCCTTCCGGGACGCGGAAACGGATGCTGTAAGGCCGTCCTTCCGCATCATAGGCGGCGATCTGCTCCGGCGTCAGGTGACGGCATTTCCCGGAATAACGCGGCGTTTCCCCCCGCGCCATTTGCTCTTCGCGCTCTTTTTCCAGTTCCTCTTCCGTACAATAACAGCGGTAAGCCAGTCCCCGGTCAAGCAGATCCTGCACATGCGGGCGGTACAGATCAAGCCGCTCCGTCTGCCGGTACGGTCCGTATTCCCCGCCGACGTCGACGCTTTCGTCCCAATCCATGCCAAGCCATTTCAGGTAGGTCAGCTGGTTTTCCTCACCGCCGGCCACATTGCGCTTCACGTCGGTATCTTCGATCCGAATAATGAACTTCCCGCCGTGGTGTTTGGCAAACAAGTAATTAAACAACGCCGTTCTGGCGTTTCCGATATGTAAATGACCCGTCGGACTCGGCGCATAACGCACGCGAACCTCTGTCATCACAATCCCCTCCCTAATAAATACACGATGTATACGATTATAAACAGTCCCACCAAAAAACTCTATAAAAGGTTGTTCAAAAAGTCATCTTTTTATCACGAAGAGAGTCAAGAAGCGATTCGGCGTCGAATCTTGAATTCAGCCGGGCCTTCCGTTGCTCACGTACCCAAAACGTACGCTCCGCTACTCAGCCCCTAGCTTCATCCAACCTTCTCGGTGCTAAAAACCTAACTTATTGAACACGTATTATATATCGAAACTCAATAATCTTATAATGATGCCCCGTCGGAGACAAGAGAAACGATGCATTGGGCCGCGATCCCTTCGCCCCGCCCTGTAAAGCCAAGCTGTTCCGTCGTCGTGGCCTTCACGTTGACCCGCTGCGGGGCAGCCCCGACCGCCCGGGCGATAATTTCCACCATTTGCGGAATATAAGGCGCCATTTTAGGCTTCTGCGCAATGATGGTGGCGTCCAGATTTCCAAGCCGGTACCCTTTCTCCACGGCCATTTCCCAGACGCGTTCGAGCAGCTTTACGCTGTCCGCATCCTTAAAGGCCGGGTCAGTGTCCGGGAAATGGCGCCCGATGTCCCCAAGCCCCAGCGCCCCCAAAATCGCGTCGCTTACCACATGCAGCAGCACGTCGGCGTCTGAATGTCCAAGCAGCCCTTTTTCATAAGGAATCGTCACCCCGCCTATAATGCACGGCCTGCCCTCCACGAGTTGATGCACGTCAAAGCCTTGTCCCACGATAAACATGTATAAATCCCTCTCCCTGCGAAGTTGTAAGAAACACGTCTGTCGGCGCATTAGCGCGCTGCTACAAATCTGACAAGATGCGTTTCTAGCTACAAGACTTTCTAACGGTTGCCATAGCCGCTATTTGTGCCAAAAACGTTGATTTCAAACTCTAACGGATGCCATCGCGCTTATTTTGCTTAAACCCGGCTTTTTTGACCAGATTAAGGGCAAATAACGGCGCTGGCAACCGCTAGAATATAAAAATGGTCTTTTTTCGCAAAATAGCAGCTGCTGCAACCGTTAGATTTCCGAAGCGCGGTCTCCGGCGCCACAATGTCGGCACGAAAACAAGCATTACTGCGGAAAACCCCGAAAGTATTGTGACTACAAGTCTATTGCCCCTTGCCCTTGCCCTTCCGGACGCTTCTTCCTGCGGATCAACTCCGCATAGTCCAGATCTTCCGGCGTCGTAATCTTAATATTGCTGTACGCGCCTTCGACCAGCTTGACCGGCATGCCTAGCCGCTCTACCAGCATCGAATCATCCGTGCCCGTAAAGCCCTCCCGCTCGGCTCGTTCATGTGCGGCCAGCAGATCGTCCCGCCGAAAAGCCTGCGGCGTCTGAATCGCCCATAACGTGCGGCGGTCCAGCGTCGACGCGACCCAGCCCCGGCCATCGGCCTGCTTGATCGTATCCTTCACCGGCACGGCCAGCACGGATGCACCATGCTCCACGGCCGCCGCGCAGCAGGCGCTGATTTGTTCCGGCGTAACAAAAGGGCGGACGCCGTCATGCACCAGCACCCAGGGCGCGCTGATCTGCAGCAGCCCCTGGTATACCGATTGCTGACGCTCGGCGCCGCCCGGAATCACTTGCACTTGTTTGGTCATGCCGAATTCGGCAATCCAGGACCGGCAGCGGTCCACATCCTGCCCGCCGGTGACGAGCACCATTTCGGCGACCTCGGGATGGCGGTCGAACGCCTCAAGCGCATGGATGAAAATCGGCTTGTCCTCAAGCAGCAAATACTGCTTGCTTTCCTGCGTTCCCATCCGGCTCCCCCGTCCCGCCGCCACCACAACCGCTCCGAAACTGCCTTTTTGCTCAGCCGCCATCGTTATCTGCCTCACCTTAGCCCAGAATTAAACGCGGGGGCATCCCCAGCGCGTTTATTCCCATCATACCGAATTACTGGGCTTTTTCCAACAGTTTTGGCTTGGCAAAAATCATCCGTCCCGCCGAAGTCTGCAGCACGCTGGTCACCAGAACCTCCGTAATCATCCCGATGTAATCGCGTCCGCCTTCCACAACGATCATCGTGCCATCGTCCAAATAAGCCACGCCCTGTCCATGCTCCTTGCCGTCCTTGATGACTTGTACCATAATTTCCTCGCCCGGCAGCACGACCGGTTTCACGGCATTGGCAAGATCGTTGATATTCAGCACCGATACACCCTGCAGCTCACATACCTTGTTAAGGTTAAAATCGTTGGTGACGACTTTCCCCTGCAGCACCTTGGCCAATTTGACCAGCTTGCTGTCAACCTCGGAGATCTCTTCAAAATCCCCTTCATAAATCATGACTTTAACGTCCAGCTCTTTTTGGATTTTGTTCAAAATGTCGAGCCCGCGGCGCCCCCGGTTGCGTTTGAGCAAATCCGAAGAGTCGGCGATATGCTGCAGCTCCTCCAGCACAAATTCGGGAATCACGATGGTGCCCTCAATGAACCCGGTTTTGCAAATATCCGCGATTCTCCCGTCGATAATCACACTCGTATCCAAAATTTTATGTTCCTTAGACCCGCGTTCATCCTCGGGGACGGTGCCCCCCCATTTTCCCGATTTCCAGAATGATGACAATTCTTCCTTTTTGGCAAGACCTACGTAAAGCCCCATGTACCCAAACAGTGCCGATACGGCGAACCGGGCGAAGCTCTCCAGAGATCCAAGCCAGGTCGCAAGCGGATAGACCATTAAAGAAAGAAGAAGTCCCGCAGTCAATCCGGTCGCACCGGCAGCCATGTCATTCATCGGAATCCGGGTCAACGCGGCGATCCACGATTTAATCCTCGCGGATACGACATTTGCAGCCAGCGAAAACAGGAACAAGAACAGCACAGCTCCAGCCGCCGCCATAATCAGGCTTACCACAAGCGGACTCATCCCGTCGAACCAGAAACGAATCGGCTCCGGCATTACACCCAGCAATCCGCCCTCGGTGTACCCGAACCAAGCGCCGACCAAGCCAGCTGCGATTCGTAAGTATTTTTTCAGCACGTCTCTCTTCACCTCCTGAATAACTATCTTCATCATCCAGTATGATCCAAATTTTGGAGACGTAATCGGTTGAGGATAACTTTTTTTGGAAAACAAAAACAGCCGGTATGAAGGAGAAAGCCCATCACTATGGGATTTCTGGTTGATAAGTGGGGAAAATGTGGCATATAATGAATTCAATTCATAAATATTGAGGTGGATGGAAAATGAGCGCACCAAGCCTTCAGTCTTTTCAAGAACAAGTTTCCGATCTGTTGCTCCGTCACCGCAGTTTGCTGGATGTTTTGTCAAAAATGGGACAAACCAACGCCGCCGCCGTACGTTCCGTGACCAAGTCCGTTACCGAATGCGGCTGCATCGAGCTGCATGCCACCAAGCAGGATTTCGAGCCGGGCATGGATTTGCAGCAAGCGAAAGAGACGATTGCCAAGCATGTCCATGGCGAGTTATGCGAAAACTGCAAGGAATCGATCATCAATGAGCTCGGACGCAACCTTTTCTATATGTCCGCCCTGTGCAATTTACTCGGGATTCAAATGGACGAGATCGTCGAGCGGGAATCCCAGAAATGCGCCACGTTGGGACTTTTTAATTTATCGTAAGGGATTGCTGGCGAAACTGAGGCACTTAACGATCCACGAAATGCAAAAGTGCAGGCCATTTTCGCCTAAGCACCCCGGAATCGGCTCATCAAATGCAAATGTGCAGTTCATTTCCGGTTAAAAGTCATTTTTTTATCAAATTACCGATAATCAGATGTACTTTTGCATTTGGTAAAAGAGTCGGCTTCTCATGCTATAAAATCAACCGCAGCAGCGCTTATCATACTTATACTTAAAAAGGCACCGATCCTTCCGCCCGGCGGAGATCCATGCCTTTTTTCATATTTCAGTGTTTCAGCCGTTACATTTCTTCCGTCTCGTCTGCGTCTCTCCGCTTGCGGCGGAGCACTTTGCCGATATTTTGAAGCTGACCCGAAAAAGGAATTTAAATTTGTCTGTCAATAAATACCTGTTCCTGGAGACGCTTCAGTCCTTCCTTGATCGCCCGCGCCCGGACTTCACCGATGCCGTCCACCTCATCGAGCTCTTCGATGCTGGCCATCATGACGTCTGGCAGCTGATGGAAGCGTTCGACCAAATTATGAATGATCACGTTCGGCAGCCGCGGAATTTTATTCAGCACGCGATACCCGCGCGGGGAAATAAGCTCCTCGGACGTCGCCGCCGTAGCGGGATAACCGAGCAGCTTAGTAATATGATTGTCGTCGAGCAACTCGTCATCGGTCGACCGCTTGAGGCCCAAAATAATTTCGCGAATCGCCTCATCGCTGTCTTCTTTGGCGTAGTCCTTGTACAGCAGCCAGGCTTCCTCCTCCATATTGCTGACGAGTTCCTCCATCTGCATGCTGATCAGGCGCCCCTCCGTCCCCAGCTCGTTAATGAACCGCTTGATCTCCATCTTGATGCGGATCACCATCTCCACCCGCTGGATCACGTTCACCACTTCGGGCAAAGAGACCAGTTCCTCGAATTCGGAGGCGGTCAAATTGGTCAAGGCCTGATTGAGCACCGCCCTGTATTTTTCCAAGGTTTGAATGGCCTGATTCGCTTTGGTCAATATAACGCCGATTTCCTTAAGCGCGTACCTTATGTTTCCCTGGTACAACGTAATGATGTTGCGGCGCTGGGAGATGGAAACGACCAGCTTGCCGGTCTGTTTGGCCACCCGTTCGGCGGTACGGTGGCGGATTCCCGTTTCCGCCGACGAAATGGAGGAATCCGGGATCAGCTGCGTGTTCGCGTACAAGATCCGCTTTAAATCTTCGCTGAGGATGATCGCCCCATCCATTTTGGCGAGTTCGTAAAGATAGTTTGGCGAGAAGTCGCAGTTGATGGAAAAGCCCCCCTCCACGACCTCCATCACCTCCGGGCTGTAGCCAACGACGATCAGTCCCCCGGTTTTGGCCCGAAGCACGTTTTCCAGCCCGTCGCGAAAGGCCGTTCCCGGAGCAACAAGCCTCAGCAATTCATTCATTTTTTCCGTTTGGGTAGTTTCTTTCATCATTCAATGCCCCCTAATCTAACGCAACAGCTAGCGCATCTGCAACGGTATTTACGCCAATCAACTCGATTCCTTGCGGTCCTTTCCATCCTTTCATGCTCTTCTCCGGCAAAATCACCCGTTTAAAGCCCAGCTTGGCCGCTTCCTTGACCCGCTGTTCGGCCCGGGATACCGCTCTTACCTCACCGGTCAAGCCCACCTCCCCGAAAATGACGTCGTACGGCTTGGTCGGTATATCGCGGAAACTGGACGCCACGCTGACGGCAATCGCCAGGTCCACCGCCGGTTCATCCAGCTTGGCGCCGCCGGCCAGATTGACGTAAGCATCCTGGTTTTGCAGGAACATGCCCATTCTTTTTTCGAGCACGGCGAGGATCAGGTTCATGCGCTGATGATCCACACCGGTCGCCATCCTGCGCGGGGAGGGAAAATGCGTGGCCGCGATCAAAGCCTGCAGCTCCACCAGCATCGGGCGCGTCCCCTCCATGCTGGCCACGACCGTGGAGCCGGCCACCCCAAGCGGCCGTTCCGATAGGAACAGTTCCGACGGGTTGGCGACCTCGGCCAGGCCGGATTCGTTCATCTCGAAAATGCCGATTTCGTTGGTCGAGCCAAAGCGGTTTTTGACCGCCCGCAGCAGGCGGTAAGAGTGATGCCGTTCCCCTTCAAAATAAAGCACGCAGTCGACCATATGCTCAAGCAGTCTCGGGCCGGCGATCGCCCCTTCCTTGGTCACATGGCCAACCAGCACGGTGGCGATTCCCTGCCCTTTGGCGATGCGCATGAACCGGGCCGTACATTCCCGCACCTGCGATACGCTGCCTGGCGCGCTGGTCACTTCCGGCAGATACACCGTCTGAATCGAGTCGATGACGAGAAAATCCGGCGCAACGCTTTCGATCGCCTCTTCAATACCGTCCATGCTGCTTTCGCACAAAACGAACAGTTCGGGAGAAAGCGCCCCGAGGCGCTCCGCCCGCAGTTTGGTCTGGCGCACGGATTCCTCCCCCGAGATATACAATACTTTAAGCCCGGACCGGGCTAATTCATGAGACGTTTGCAGCAGCAGCGTCGATTTGCCGATTCCGGGGTCTCCGCCTACGAGCACCAGCGATCCCGGGACAACTCCCCCGCCAAGCACTCGGTTTAGTTCCCCGATTCCGGTCTGAATCCGGGGCTCCTTGCCGCTCTCTATATTTATGATCGAAAGCGGCTTTTCTTTCGCATGAAATAGCCCGGAATTCAGCCCCTGCGTTTTAACGGTCTTCACCGTTTCCTCCACCATCGAATTCCACGCCCCGCACCCCGGGCACTTGCCGTACCATTTGGGCGATTCGTAACCGCATTCGCCGCAAAAAAACTTTGTTTTTACTTTAACCATTTATCTCTCCTTCTCATCGACGTAAAATATGACAAATCTTGCAAATCCGGTTCCGCTGATGTATATTCAAATTTTACCATTCTTTGAGAATTCACGTAAAGTTTTTAAAGCCTTTGCAAAAAAAGAAACTGGATGAAAAAAAGCAGCTCCAAAGCACCGTTTGGAAGCTGCCTTTCATATATTTCATCGGCTTAAACATGGTTCTTTTTTAGGCTATATGCAAAAGTCAAGGACTTTTCAGCCTGGATTTACGCATATTTGACAAAAGTTCCTGTGCGCTCTACGGTCAATTCGCCATTCTGTTCGTCGATCGTCAGCGAGTCGCCTTTCTTGACGTTGCCGGTCAAGAGCTCTTCGGACAGGCGGTCCTCGATATGCTTCTGGATCGCCCGGCGCAGCGGCCGCGCCCCGTAAGCTGGATCGTAGCCCTCTTTGGCCAGGAACTCCTTCGCTTTATCGGTCAGCGTAAAGTCAACGTCGTATTCCCGCAGCCGCTTGCGCAGCTCATCGGACATAAGCGAGACGATTTGACCGATATGCTCTTGCTCCAGCGAATGGAACACGATGATCTCGTCGATCCGGTTCAGGAACTCCGGACGGAAGCTCTTCTTCAATTCTTCCATCACTTTGCCCTTCATGTTGTCGTAATCCGCTCCCGCATCCTGCACCGCCGTGAAGCCAAGGCGCGTATTGCGTTTGATCGCTTCGGCGCCTACGTTCGAAGTCAGAATGATCAACGTGTTGCGGAAGTCGACAACCCGGCCTTTGGAGTCGGTCAAGCGGCCGTCTTCCAGCACCTGCAGCAGGATGTTGAACACTTCCGGATGGGCTTTCTCGATCTCATCGAGCAATACAACGGAATACGGTTTGCGGCGTACCTTCTCGGTCAGCTGGCCGCCTTCTTCGTAGCCGACGTATCCCGGAGGCGCCCCGACGAGACGGGCGGTGGAGTGTTTCTCCATGTACTCCGACATATCGATGCGGATGACCGCATTTTCGTCGCCGAACATCGCTTCAGCCAGTGCCCGGGCCAGCTCGGTTTTACCGACGCCTGTCGGACCAAGGAAGATAAACGAACCCATCGGCCGTTTCGGGTCCTTCAGGCCTGCACGAGCCCGGCGGATCGCCCGGCTGACCGCTTTCACCGCTTCATCCTGGCCGATCACCCGTTCATGCAAAATATTCTCCATGTTGAGCAGGCGTTCCGTTTCCTCTTCCTTCAGCTTGTTGACGGGGATTCCCGTCCAACTAGCCACGACCTGGGCAATATCCTCCGGCGTCACTTCAGAATCGGTACGGCCTTGTTTTTCTTTCCATTGGTTTTTCGTCAACTCCAGCTCTTCGCGAATCTTCTGTTCGGTGTCGCGAAGCGCCGCGGCTTTTTCGAATTCCTGGCTTTGCACGGCCGCGTCCTTCTCCTTGCGGATATCCTCGAGCCGGCTTTCCAACTGCTTCAGATTCGGCGGTACCGTGTAGGTGTTGAGCCTTACTCTGGACCCCGCTTCATCGATCAGGTCAATCGCTTTGTCCGGCAGGAAGCGGTCCTGGATATAGCGGTCGGACAGCTTAACGGCCTGATCGATCGCTTCATCGGTGATTTTCACGCGGTGATGCGCTTCATAGCGGTCGCGCAGCCCGTGCAGGATTTGGATCGCTTCTTCCACCGACGGCTGGTCGACCGTAATCGGCTGGAAGCGCCGTTCCAGCGCGGCGTCTTTTTCGATGTACTTGCGGTACTCGTCGAGCGTCGTCGCCCCAATGCACTGCAGCTCGCCGCGGGCCAGCGCCGGCTTCAGAATGTTCGAAGCGTCGATTGCCCCTTCCGCGCCACCGGCCCCGATCAAGGTATGCAATTCGTCGATGAACAGTATAATGTTGCCGGCCTGGCGGATTTCATCCATGATTTTTTTCAGGCGGTCTTCAAATTCACCGCGGTATTTGGTTCCCGCTACAACGGAGCCCATATCGAGCGTCATAACGCGTTTGTCGCGCAGCGTTTCGGGAATTTCGTTATTGATGATTTTCTGCGCCAAACCTTCGGCGATCGCCGTTTTACCGACCCCCGGCTCCCCGATTAGGACCGGGTTATTTTTCGTCCGGCGGCTAAGCACTTGAATGACCCGCTCGATTTCTTTGCCGCGGCCGATCACCGGATCCAGGTTGCCTTCCTTGGCGGAGGCCGTCAAATCGCGGGCCAAACTGTCCAGAGTCGGCGTGTTGACGTTCGTTGGCGCTCCATGGTGGCTGGAGACGGCTTCGCTGCTGCCAAGCAGTTGCAGCACTTGTTGACGCGCCTTGTTCAGACTGATGCCGAGGTTGTTCAGCACACGCGCGGCGACGCCTTCCCCTTCACGAATCAGTCCAAGCAAAATATGCTCCGTGCCGACGTAAGTATGGCCAAGCTTGCGCGCTTCATCCATCGACAGTTCGATTACCTTTTTGGCGCGCGGCGTATAGGCGATATTGGTTGGCTGCTCTTGTCCGCGGCCGATCAAGGTTTCAACTTCGTCCTGGATTTTCTCCAGACCAAGTCCCAATCCGACCAAAGCCTTGGCGGCAATGCCTTCGCCTTCGCGAATGAGGCCGAGCAGCACATGTTCCGTGCCGATATTGTTATGTCCCAGCCTTACGGCTTCTTCCTGGGCTAAGGCCAGCACTTTCTGAGCGCGTTCCGTAAATCTTCCAAACATCATCTTCTCCTACACCTCCATAGTTAATCTACCCTTTATTTACCCACTCGTTCGCGAATGAGTTTGGCGCGGTACATATCCCGTTCTGCCGGGGACATGCTGCCGCTGAATTTCTTTTGCAAAAAACCGGGCTGCGTGAGCACGTTCAATTCATTCAGCACTTCCGTGGGGACCGAATCGATCAGTCCGAGATCCACGCCGAGCCGAACGTCGGACAGCCGCTGCGCGGCTTCCTTGGAATCGATGATGGCGGCGTGCGACAAAATCCCGTAGGAACGCATCACCCGGTCCATCATCCGAAGCCGAGATTCCCCGATCAGCTTCTCTCTGGCCGTTTTCTCATGCTGAATGATCTGCAGGACAACCCCGTATAAATTCTCTATAATCTCCGCTTCGCTTTGTCCTAGTGTAATCTGATTTGAGATTTGAAACAAGTTCCCCGTCGCTTCGCTGCCTTCGCCGTAGATACCGCGCACCGTCAGTCCCACTTGCGACACCGCCGACAAAATCCGGTTGATCTGCTGCGTCAGCACCAATGCCGGGAGATGCATCATCACCGAGGCCCGCAGGCCGGTGCCGACATTCGTCGGGCAGCTGGTCAAGTAGCCGCGGCGATCGTCAAAGGCGTAATCGACATGAGCTTCAAAAATATCGTCGATCGCCGTCGCCTTTTCCCAAGCCTCCTGCACCTGGAAGCCCGGATACAAACATTGGATTCGCAAATGGTCCTCTTCGTTCACCATAATGCTGAGACTTTCGTCTTCGCTGATGAACACCGCCCCGTTTCTCGATTCGTTCGCCAGGTTGGGGCTGATCAGGTGCTTCTCCACCAATACCCGCTTGTCGAGATCGTCGAGGTCCGCAAGCAGGACCGGGTGCAGTTTGCCGTAGGACTTCAAGCTTTCGTCAGACAGCACGGTTTGCAGCTGTTCCAGCACCTCTTCCGACTGCTGATTGGTGGACAACATCGGGAAAGGCTGGTGCTGCAGGTTGCGGGCGATCCGCACCCGGCTGCTGATCACGATATCCGACTGTTTGCCTTCCCGTTTCATCCACTCGCTTAACGGCTGTTCAGTAAAACGGAGTTTTGACACCCTGCATCCCTCCTACTCTGCGGAAATGTTCTTCTCAAGCTCGCGAATCTGGTCCCGGAGCGCTGCGGCTTCCTCGAATTCTTCCTGCAGAATCCGGTACTGCAGCTCGCGGCGAAGATCGTCGAGCTTGCGTTTTACTTGAATTTGCCCGCCGGTCCGTTTCGGCACCTTCCCCACATGGACCGTATTGCCGTGCACTCTTTTGAAGAGCGGATCCAGTCGGTCATTGAAATATTTGTAGCAAGAGCTGCAGCCAAAACGGCCGATTTTGCTGAACTGGGAATAGGTCATGCCGCACTCTTCACAGCGCACGATTTCGGGACTTTTGGTTCCGGAAATCTGGCCTTTGTTTGCCGGGCTCAAATCCAGGAAACCCGACAGCAGATTATGGATCGAAAAACCGCCCGAAGTTCCCGGGAGCATTTCACCTTTTTCGCGGGCACAGGCTTCACAAATGTGAAACTCCGTTTTTTCCCCGTTCACGATTTTGGTGAAATGCAGGGTTGCCGGGCGCTTGCCGCATTCTTGACATTGCATAGGTGTCCCTCCTTTATGGGATAGACTGCTTAAACCTAACGCTGCCACTAACTCAACAAAGCAATCAGCATCGCTTTCATTAGCTTTGCCCGAATCTGGTCGCGATACGGCAGTTTAATCGCCAGGACGTCACGGGAAATGGCGGAACGCATCAGCGCCGCTTCCCGGCGGCTTAAAAACCGGGCTTCTTCCAGTTGATAAATGAGCCCTTCGGCCGCGTTCTGCCCGATCTCGTCCCCGATCGTGTGTTGCAGGTGGGTGTGCAGCGAAGTCGGACCCGGCAGCTCAATCCGCCGAATTCGCACATAACCGCCGCCACCGCGCTTGCTTTCGACCAGGTACCCTTTCTCCAGCGTAAACCGTGTGCTGATCACGTAATTGATTTGCGACGGTACGCAGGAAAACTGGTCGGCAAGATCGTTACGCTGAATTTCTATCGTTCCTTCAGGACTTTCATGCAAAATACTCTTGAGATATTTTTCAATGATATCTGAGATATTGCGCATTCACTCATCCTCCATTGTTCCAAACGTGAAGCTCCTAAAAACTCATGCTGTACTGTATACCAGCTACCAGCAGCACATGATGCCACCTGGCTCCTGTTGACTTTGACTTTCTTTGACTTTATTCACATTATACCATATTTTGATGATTTGCCAAGGGGGCTTCCCCAATCAATTTCAGTGTGATCGACCAGGGGCGAAAATATTCGTGCTGCGGGGAGTATCAAAGCAGCAAAAAACACGGTTTAAGGCCTCGCAGCCTTACAATCGTGCTTTTTCGACATTTTAGCGACACGAGGTCTCCCCCTTCGCACCCCCTGGACTTCTGTCAAGAAAGTAGACACAAATTAAGCGACCTGTTGTTGCTTGTAGTACCTCTTTTCGCATAGATGCGGGGTCAAATAGCCGATAGACGAATGGATCCGGATGCGATTGTATTCCAACT
>NZ_JAMBOE010000022.1 GCF_023715465.1 Paenibacillus macerans | reverse complement strand
CTGAAGGAAGAAGATCAAGCCAAATTCCATAGAACGCTGTAATTTGTTGAAAAAGTGAGCAATCGTACGACACACATTATTTTGACGGTGTAGACTCCGGAATTAGGGGGCCGAGCCGCTTTTGCATCTCATCGCTCCCATAGCCCGAATTCAGCCCATTTCAACTGCACTTTTGCATTTGGTTTAGAGGCAAGCCGTCATTCCTCACAAAAAAAAGACCGGTTGCCCGGTCCTTGATTTAAGAGTTGCTTTCAAAGTTCTTTATTCAGTTTCGTCCTGCGCTTTTCTCCGCCGGGGCGGCCAGCAGCGGCTCCTAGGTCAAGCCTACTCCGGTTATTTTTTTGCGCTGGTCGGAGATGCTTTGCAGCGTTTCGTTGCGCTGCTTTTCGAGCGCGTTGACCGTTTCGAGATACGGCTGCTGAATCTTCCGGTCCGCGGACGCCAAGGTTTCGGCGATTGTCACTCCGGCTCGTATTCACTCAATTTTCCTTCGTAAATCAGCTTCAGCCGGCTGCATTGCCGGAAATCGTCCGGCGTCACGAGCGCGGGCAGCTTGTTCCACAGCTTGATGCCCGAACGTTCAAGGACCTCCGCGACGAACTGCGAGCAGAAATAAGAGTTGCTGAACTCCACCGGCTCTTTGAGAGCGATGCCGATCACCCCCAGCAGGTTGTACAAATATTTGTTCCGCTTGCGGATAAACAACTGCAGCACCCGCTCCATTTTTTCCACCTCGCGCCCGGTCACCCGAAGCTCGTAAAGAACGCATGTCGTATTCGGATATTTACTGAACGTACCCGTCTTGATGTCCTCCTTCACGAACCCGCCGTTCAGCGGGTTGTTCGGGTTCTTCCTGCCGAAGCTGTACAGCTCCGAAAGCTCGCGGTCGAAAGAAATCGAAGCATGGTTATAAGGTGCTCCCGTGTACCCTTTAATCACCCTCGTAAAAAGCGTTCCCGTATTCGTAAGCAGGATATAAACCGATCTTTCCCCGTCCATGTCCGAAAATTCCCCTTATCAAGTGTGAACTATTCCTTCATAATAACATAGTATCCCTTTCATGGATTCAAGGATTCTACCACGCTACAAGTTGGTGATAAAAAAATGAACAGTTTGCAACTCACGTTGATGATTCTCTTTTTTGCCTTACTCGGGATCCACGCGGCATACCTCTTTACCGGACGCACCCGCCCGGAGCGGGACTACGCCGCTTTGGGGCTGCGCCTTCGGACCTGGTGGGGCATGTGGCTGATTTTATGTCTCGCCACCTTGTTTAACCGGGCCGTTTCTCTGCTGGCCCTGATGGTCTTATGCTTCTTTGCGCTCAAAGAATATTTCTCCATGATCCGCTCGAACAAAGCCGAACGCCGGCTGTATCTGTGGGCCTACCTCGCGATTCCCGTACAGTTCTACTGGATCTACATCGGCTGGTACGGCATGTTTATCGTCTTTATTCCGGTCTATGTCTTTCTGTTTCTGCCGCTTCCGCGCTTGTTCAACAAGGGCACGGTCGGGTTTCTGCGCAGCGTCAGCCGGGTGCAGTGGGGGCTTATGCTGATGGTGTTCGGTCTCAGCCATCTCGCTTATTTCCAGGCGGCCTCGCCGGAATATGGAGCCGGCCTGGTGCTGTTTCTCGTCTTGCTGACACAGCTGAACGACATCATGCAACATACGGCCTCGTTTTATTTCGGGCGGCACAAGATCGTCCCCACCGCCAATCCGTATTTGACGTGGGAGGGCTTTGCCTGCGGACTGCTCGTCACGACCGGAGTCGCGTGCTTGATCTCCCCTTACCTGACGCCGCTCGGCGCGGGTTTCGGGCTTTTTTCCGGCATGCTGATCGGTGTCAGCGGCTTCTTCGGGAGCCTGACGATATCCGTCTTGAAGCGGGACCTGCTGATCGGCGACGACGACAAGGCCCAAGCGCTTAAGAAAAGCTACTTGAGCCTCGTCGACACCTTGACCTACACCTCGCCGGTGTTTCTGCACGTCATCCGGTATTTTTTCGATTTCATGTAAGCCCGCCGGTCAGTTTACGGCCGGAAGCTTAACCAGCACGCGATATTCGGTGCCCGGCCGCACATCCCGCAGGATGCCGTCGGCGGCAAGCGCGCCATCGGCATAAACCTCGGCCTCACGGACGCCGGTCTCGCGCGTCATCTCGATACGGATCTTGGCCCCGCGGAAATTCCGGGTTACCTTGGCTTCGTTCCAATGGGACGGAAGCTGGGGCCGGATGCGGAGGCCTTCAGGACATCCCTGCAGCCCGAACAGTCCGTCGATCAGGCAGCGGTAAACCCAAGGCGCCGTTCCGGTGTTGAACAGATGGCTGGAGCGCCCCGCCGTGCGCGGAAATTGCCGGTAGGCCCCGCGATAATAGTTCGGAACGAACACCGGGAGCTGGCCCCGCCGCACAATATCGTCCAAATCCGGGCCGGGGATCATTTTGCGCAGCAGCCGGTAGGCGTCGTCCTTCTCCCCTACGGCATACAGCCCGTAGATATAGAAGGCAGCCGCATGGTTGTACACCGCGCCGTTTTCCGCCGATCCCGGGTGCTTTTGGGTGACCCGACCGACATCTTCGCGCATCGCGGTGTAAGAGGGTGCCAGTTTTTCCACGCCATAAGGCGTTTCCAACTGCTCCCGCACGGCCTGCATCAGCTTCTCCCGCTTCTCCCCGTCGGCCGCCCCGCTTAACAGCGACCAGCCCTGCGGGTTGATGAAGATGCGCCCTTCCCGGTCCGCGCTCACGCCGAACACGACGCCCGCGTCCGTAATGCCGCGCGCGTACCACTCGCCGTCCCATAAATATTCGTTGACAACCTCATTTGTCGCTTGAGCCGCCAGGCGGTATTCTTCCGCCGCGCCGGCTTGTCCGCTGCGCTCGCAAATGCCCGCCCAAACGTTAAACGCGTAAGCGGTGGCGATGGTCAGCCAGCCGGACACGCCTTTCCCCTGATAGCCGACCATGTTCATCGGATCGCACCAGTCGCCCTGGTTGATGTAATTTAACCCGCGTTCATCGCGATCCCGGATCAGCCACTGCATCGCCCGGTGCACATGTTCGAAAACGGAGCCGGCTTCTTTCCCGCCTGCATATGGAACCTGTTCTTCCAATAGAGAGTAATCGTTCGTTTCATCCAAGTATGTGCTGAGGCAGATCGGCAGCCAAACACAGTGATCCGTATGCGGCACCTGGTTGATATACTTCAACTCGGCCTCGGGGTGCAGGATGATGCCGTCCGGCATGGCGCCGCTGGGCTCCTGCTGGCTTAAGGCCGTCAAGAAAGCTTCTCTGGCCGTTTGCGGCTTGATGTAACTCATCCCCATATTGTCCTGCAAGTAATTGCGCGTTTGAGGATCCGTCGTCAGGCGGTTGGTTTGTCCATGATAGTACATCTGCCGCGGAAGCCAGTGATTCACGAAGTTGTCCAGTTCCGGGTCCGGGGTGGCGATCTCCATGCAGCCTCCACCCTCCCGGATATAGCTGTCATACTCCCGCTCCGCCAAGACGAACCCGTCATCGCCGCCGGCGTTTGTGCCTCCAAAATACCCGGCTTTAATTCCGGCGATCTGCTCTTCGTCCCGGGCCGGGCCGAATATAAACCGGTAGGCCTCCTCCTGTCCCGGCTCCAAAGCGATCCGGTACTGCAGCACGGCCACCGGCGTTTCATACCGCGCATCTCCCCGAGCCAGTTCCTCCCGGTCCAGCGCGGACGGGCGCATGATACCGCCTTCACCTTCGAATGCTTCCTGGTTCACTTCCCAGGAAGCGGCCGGACGGTCGGGAATCAGAAAGGTTTTATCGCGAAAATGTTTGATTTTATCGTAATCCTGATATTTCTGATAAGGGGTCACGGAGGAGCAGACGATCGACTGCAGCGCCTCGTTATACTCCCCCGACTGGTTCATCCATGACATATAGCCAACCGTAAAATAGGGATAAATGCTTAGCTTGCGCTTGGCTGGCGAGAGGTTTTTCACCCGGATGCGCCACAGCTCCAGCGGTTCTTCCTTCGGAAGGGTCAGGCTCATTTCAAGAGCGATGCCCCCAAATTCCACTTTCCAAACGATGCGGCTTTTGCCCACCGCAAAGGTGTATTGATCGGCCGGCACACGAACCGGCTCATAAGGCGCGGAGAAAATTTCCCCGGTCTCCTCGTCCTTCACGTATACGAAACGGCCGGGGTGATGCGCGTAATAAGGCTGCTCCGGCTGCATGAATGTCTTCGCTTCCAGATTGGGCGCATGCGAATATTTCGCGGGCTCCGGCTGCATAAACTGGGACACTGTGTATCCGCGGCAATTCACGTGAATCATCATGCTTTCGTTCCATAAAAATCCCGAGGCCTTCGGCAGCAGCGTGGGACTGGCCAATTCGTAAAATTCCTGGTCCTCCGACGGTTTTAACATCTTAGCATCTCTCCCCATTTCCATCAGCTGTGATTTTCCAAGTATAGGTTTCAGGTTTTATTATACATTAACACAGACCGGCGAAAATGGACTCAACTAAACTTTACGGAAATTTCCCGGTAATGTTCGTCTTCCGCTTCCTTTGGCATTCTGATCTCAAAAACGCCGTCCTTATATACGGCCTTGCTGTCCTCTACCCTGACCCGCCTCGGCAGCGGATTCCGCTCCTCCCCGCCGTCCGGCAGCCGAATCCTTACGTCGCTCGCACCGACCATAACCCCGATATCCTGCGGATTCACGCCCGCGGGCACGCGAAAACGGGTAATCACCGATTGATGGGTTTCGAAATTTTCAAATTGGATTTTTCCCGGGATCCACCCCGATACCGAAGCCTCCTTGCCCATCGTTGGGCCCATCCCTGCGAAAGAGCTCATCGAGTCCGGCAGCGTCTTCCTTAAGATCTCATTCACATACTGGGATACGGACTGGGGGTCGGGGGGTGCCAGGTTGGAATCGTTCAGGGCGTTTTGGCCGGACACCGCTTTTTGAACGAGATCGTTTATGAAGGCGGAAAATCTCTGTTGATTTAGAAACGGGAATTTGTCATCAAAAAAAGGGTTGTTCACGCCGCTCATCTCCTTTCCGTTAAATTAATCCTTGCTTCCGGAACGTGGTCTGGCAGCCGCACCTCGCGCAGAAGGCCGCGTCCGAATCGTTCACATGAGAGCAGCCTTTATCGATCCGCCCCCCCTCGTCCGAGCAGCGGTTGATCAAGGGCGCCCCGCATCTTTTGCAATATTTGTCCTTGCCGTTGGCTTCATAAAGACAACGTACACACGTTCGAGTTTCATCTTCCTTGGCCATATGAACCTCCGTTATTGTGCTTGATAGGGGCGTCGACAACATCGCCGTCAAATACATACGATTTGCCGTGACGGGCGATGTTGATTCCTTTGGAACCGCCTACCCCCGCATTCCTTTTGCTGTGCGAGCTCCAGCCCGTCTGCTCGACTTCCCCTACCGCCAAGGCGGCATTCGTGGCCATTCCGTTGACGTTAATGTCCGCCAGGGAGATGCCCGTCCCGGCATGAATCCCTTCGGCCGGACGGCCCGCATGCTGAATCAAAAACTGATCGGCATCGTCGATCATCGTATCGATCACGTCATTGTCGATGACGATGCCAACGCAGTGGGAAAGCTCCGCGCCGGACAAGTTGCCGAATCCGGCATTCGTCTTGCTGTGGGAGCTCCAGCCGTCCGCATGAATGACCGTGCCTATAAATACACCGGAATTGGATTCTATGGAGTTCACCGACAATTTATCCAATGAAATCACCGTTCCCAGCGGTGTTATTTTCAGAGAAATCCCTCCGTTCTTTCAGCTTAATTGCGCGTTCAAATTACCTCTTATAGGACTTGACCTTGGCCAGTGGGTCCCACGATATCATTGTCGACAATCGGCGCGTCCACTACTTCAGGATCCACGATCGTGCTGACGAATAAAATCGTATTGTTTATGCCGAACTGAATCCCCTGTCCGATATTTAGCTTGGCGTGAGCCGACCATGTGTTTTGCAAAACCTCACCGACGGATATCGTGCTGTTGGTTTTCTGGCCCGCCACGTTGATCGCATTGAAGACAATGGAAACGGCCACTCTAAATCACTCCTTTATTCATCCTATGCAGCCATAAAATGTCCCGATTCCCGGGATGAGCTGTGGGCTCGGCCCCGCGCCATCTCCACCCAGCCTCAACTCATAAAGTGGCCTTGGGAATAATAAGCTTTTAATAGGCTTCATTATTGAAAGTTTTTGCCCAAAAAAGGGGGAGTGGCCATGGAGGTTGACCCTTCGAAGCGGATGCTGCGCAATTTACGCGCACATATGCACGAAACGGTCGGTGAGACTTTCTGGGAGGATATGTCCGGCTTGATTCCGCCGCTGTTCCCCCGGGTGGATATGTATCGTCAAGACGGTCAGTTAGTCGCCGTCATTGAGCTTCCCGGCACCGCCTCACCCGACCGGATCAAAATATCGACGAACGGAAAAACCCTGAAGATTACCGGCGTCATTCCGCACGATTACCCCGTCCATGAAGATCAGTTATTACGATCGGAACGTTCCCTCGGCAGCTTCAACCGGATGGTTCCCCTGCCGGTCGAGGTCGAGCCGGACAGCGCGGAGGCCGTGTTCGAATACGGTCTGCTTACCGCTACATTTCGATGCAAGCCGGACACTCCCGAACAGGACGTCCCTATTTTGCCTAAGAAGGAGGAGCAAACGTAAATGGGTTTCCTCTTCGGACGCAAGCGCACGGGCAAACCGCATCCCCCGGAAGACCTGCTGGCGCGCCTGGAGAAGATGGAGGCCCAACTGAAGGAAATGCCCCCTGCGAAGACCGAATATCATATCCGGATCGATCAGGTCCACGTCCATCATCCGGCGCTGGATCAGCTAACGTTTAAATTGGATAGCCTGGATATCGACGAACTCAGCGGTTCCTTGAATTTGGGGAACAATTTCGGGACCGGGGTTCCCCAACCGAAAAAGACGGACGAGAAGCAGCCGGATGAGGCCAAAAACATAGGCCGGCCCCAAGGAACGGATGCAAAGGGGGCAAATCCGCCGCAAAGTCCCGGTTCCGGGTTTCAACAGACGCCCAAAGGGTTTTCATTCAGGAAATAAGGAGGTTTGTGATGAAGCTGCATATTATTGGAGAGATACAGGTGGACCGGATTCAACGTTCTTCGGGCGTTTTTGCCGGAGAAAACCGGCAGTCGGGGTGGAGTTCATCAGCGGTGGACAATCAGGCGGCAGCGGCCTCGCAAGGCCGGGGCAACCGCATTCAGGGGCTTCACTCGGTGCTGATTGGCCAGCAAGTTCCCGGGAAGAAGGTGTAAGTATGGAATTGGTGCTTGCCCCCAATTTCGTCATTGGCCACATCCGGGTGGGAACCGTCGAAGGTGCCTCCTGCATCAATATCGGCAACAACCTGCCAAGCGGATTTACAAGCCACAAGAAGCAAAACCAGGGACTTTCCGTTTCTGGGGACTATAATGAGTTAAAGGACATCGAATCGCTGTTGGACAATGCGGGCAGCTCCGAGCTGCTGGGAAGTGTGTTTGATGAGGACGCGGCGGCGCATGTGTACGCGAAACATCGCCGCGATGCCGTCTGACGCACGGGGGCGAAAAAACGAGTTTCAGTGCAAAAGGAAAAAGAGCCCATTTCGTTATTTCGAAATCGGCTCTTTGATCTTTATGGGATTAGATCCAAGTGCGGAGGACGATTACCAGGAGGATAAACAGAACGAGAATCACACCCACGGAAGTCCCAAATCCAAACCCTGCGCAGGATCCACCGAATCCAGCATTAGCTAAACCCATGTAACATTCACCTCCTTTAAAGAGTAAACCACTCAGGCACTAGATAAAGAAGAACGGCCACAGGAACAAGAGCGAGAGGAGGGCCCAGGGCAGCCAAAAACCTCCAAAGCCGCCGAAGCCTCCAAAACCGCCAAAGCCTCTAAAGCCGCCTCCAAAACCGCCAAAGGGCCCGAAAGCCTTTGTTTTTGCCCTGGATTTTAAATTGGAAATTTGCCTTTTGGCTTTTGGGGACCGCTTGGAAAGAACCGAAGCTCCTCCGGGTACAACCCCGTCAAATTGAATGCCGTCCGGGCTAACGGCGCTTATCGTTCCAACATAACAGTTTCCGTCATTGAGGACCGCACAGACTGGTCTTCCAATATAGGGTCTGCAACCAGCTTCGTTAATAGGGTAGATCTGCTGCATGCATTTCTGCCTCCCTTCTCGGTGCTTTCGGTTCATCCTATGCTTTGCCAACTCCTGGGGATCGGGTCATTCGTCCATATACGGGTAACTAATCAGCGGATGCCCATCATTTTTGATGGCCTGGGGCATATGCTACCCTAGAAAGGGCTGATGACATGAATTATCATGAGATGGTCGCGGCGATGGGTGAAGGGGCGGCTCATCCGGGAGGGTTTCAAGGGACACTTGCTTTTCTTGACGAGGTCGACATTCCCCTGGGGCTGCGCGTATTGGAGGTTGGGTGCGGCACCGGGAGAACAGCCTGTTTGCTGGCCCAAAAAGGGGTAAAGGTTACGGCTATGGACCGGAGCTCCACCATGGTGGACAAAGCCAAAAAACGGGCCGAGATGCAGGAGATTGACATTGATGTCATTCAGGGGGATGTTTGCTCCATTCCGTTTGAATCGGACAGCTTCGATGTCGTGTTTGCGGAGTCGGTGACGATTTTCACGGATCCCGTGGAAGCATTCCGGGAGTATTACCGCGTACTTCGAACCGGAGGACAGTTATGGGACCGGGAGCTTTATCAAACAAAACCTCATCCCGAGCTGTACCCGGAAATGTTTAAGCTATACGGCAATCCCCAGCTCCCGGAACTGCAGGCCTGGATGGAGCTGATGCGTGCGGCCGGATTCCGCAACGTTAACCCGTGGAAACCCGGAGCTGCGCCCCTGATTCCTGCGGACTCGGACGGGGAATACATCTTCGATCAGTACCAGTTTTTTGATCTGGAAACGCTGCAGGACCCAAACGCGCTTGGTTTCTTTGCGCAAAATCATGCTTTTTTGATGGATTTCCAAGAGCATCTTTCGTTTGGCGTTTTTATGGGAGAAAAATAATTTCAATTGGCGCGAAAAAGGGACCGGAGCTGATCGAGCTGATCCGATCCCTTTTTTTCATCGGGTTTCATTACGTTCCGCAGAAGGTCCGGTACGGGCAGGCCGCCGGGGCGGGCGGCGCGGCGTATTCGGCCTGTTCCGGAGCGTGTGCAAAAGGGTTCGCGAGCGCCCCCAGAAACCGTTCCATCACGCTGTAGTCTTCCCGTTCCACCGCAGCCTCCAACGCTTCCTCCACCCGGTGGTTCCGGGGAATGAGCGCGGGGTTGCTGCGCCGCATCAGCTCATGGGAGGCCTCCTTGGACTCCGGCTGCCTGCCAAGCCGCTCCCGCCATCGCTCCCGCCACTGCGCAAATTCCGGCGCCCCGAACAAAGCCGAATCATTCTGCCGGTCAAAGGTAAGCGCCAGAAAGGTATTGGTGTAGTCGGCCCGATGCTCATGCATCAGTCCGAGCAAATCTTTGATCAAGGCATCGTCCTGCGCTTCTTGCGCTTCTTGCGCTTCCTTACCGAACAGCCCCAGCTTAGCGCGCATTCCCGCAAGCCAGCGGGATTGGAACAAATCCGTATACCCGGACAACGCCCCCTCCGCCAGCTTCACCGCCTCGTCCTCATTTTCATGGAGGAGCGGCAGCAGGCTTTCCGCAAACCTCGTCAAATTCCAGAGTCCGATGTATGGCTGATTACCATAGGCGTACCGGCCGCCCGTATCGATGGAACTGAACACCGTCGCCGGGTCGTACACATCCATGAATGCACAGGGGCCGTAATCGATCGTTTCTCCGCTGATGGCCATATTATCGGTATTCATAACGCCATGAATAAAGCCGATCAGCTGCCAGCCGGCAATCAGGGAAGCCTGGCGTCCGATCACCGCTTGAAGCAGCGCCAGATAGGGGTTCTCGGTTTCGGACGCTTCCGGGTAATGACGTTTTATCGCATAGTCCGCCAGAGCACGGAGCTCTTCCCCATTGCCGAAATTTGCGGCGTATTGGAACGTGCCGACCCGGAGATGGCTGGCGGCGATCCGGGTCATAATCGCGCCCGGCAGCTCCGTTTCGCGGTAGACGGGCTCCCCGGTTGTCACCACCGCCAGGCAGCGAGTGGTGGGAATCCCCAGTGCATGCATCGCTTCGCTGATGATGTATTCGCGCAGCATCGGCCCCAGCGCGGCCCGGCCGTCCCCGCCCCGGGAATAAGGCGTCCGGCCGGAGCCTTTGAGCTGGATATCCCAGCGCCCCCCGGAAGGCGCGATCTGCTCACCGACGAGCAAAGCCCGGCCGTCCCCGAGCATCGTGAAGTGTCCGAATTGATGGCCGGCATAAGCCTGTGCCAGCGGGAAGGTTCCTTCCGGCACCCGATTTCCGGCAAACACCGCGACATTTTCTTCGCTGCGCATCGTCTCGGCGTTTAACCCCAGCTCCCCGGCCAGCGCCTCGTTCAAAACGGCCAGCTTCGGCAGACGGACGGGATTCAGGTCGATCCGCGAATAAAAGATGTCCGGCAATTGGGCATAGCTGTTATCAAAGTTCCACCCTGCGGTAGAAACGGTTATTTTCGTCGTCATAAGTGCCTCCCTGCTCTAAACGATGGTTTGATTTATTATACACAATTTCAGGCCCACGCCATTCGTCGTTCCCAGGGGCAATCGGACCGTTGTCCCCCACAATGTGGATATGCCGTTACCGTTATATACCTCGTACATATTGTAAGAGTGAGATACGGACTTGGTGAATGAAATTACGGATAAGGGGAGTGATGAAATGGGGGCCGGCCATAAAAAATCGATCTGCCCGCAGGGAGTTTCCATTATTACCTGCACGAACCGACGAAGCTATATCAAAAACCTGTTCAACAACTTTGCCAGGCAGCGCTATTCCAAAAAAGAGCTGATCATCGTCGTAAATAACGATAAAATTCCGCTTGAACCTTATTTAAACATGGCAAGACGATATCGAAACGTTTACGTCTACCGCTTGCCCGGGAGTTTCTCGCTCGGCGCTTGTTTAAACTACGCCGTCAAGAAAACGAAGCACCGCTACATTGCCAAGTTCGATGATGACGACTACTATGCTCCTTATTATTTGACCGCCAGTTTGCGGGACCTCCGAAGATCCGGCGCTCACGTCATCGGAAAGCGGGCGCATTATATGTATTTACGCGGATCGAAGACGCTGATCCTTCGTTTTCCGCAGGATGAAAACCGGCCCGTCACCGAAATTCCGGGCGCTACCCTTGTTTTCAAGCGGAAAGTATTAAGCCGCGTTCAGTTCCCCAATCAAAGCGTGGGGGAAGATGACCTTTTTTGCCTGCGTTGCAAACAGAAAGGATACAA
Source organism: Paenibacillus macerans (assembly GCF_023715465.1). Taxonomy (GTDB): domain Bacteria; phylum Bacillota; class Bacilli; order Paenibacillales; family Paenibacillaceae; genus Fontibacillus; species Fontibacillus macerans_A. The sequence goes on along the minus strand of NZ_JAMBOE010000022.1, from coordinate 63,648 downwards.
AGTTTATTCCGGAGAAAAAACAAACTTTGTCGCGATTCGCCGCAAGAATTCCTCCAACCATACGTGGATCATCAGCGATAAAGAGCTGATCGCCCATCACAAAAAGATCCCAAACGTGAAAAATTACAAAAAATTTGTACAAAGTAAACCGAAGGGGGGCCGGTAATGAGACATCTTCCGTCTTCATCCTTGCCCCCAGCTAAACATTTACTCGTCGGCGCCGATATTCACGGCGTTGCCTTTTACGCGGGGCTCCCCGTCAATATCCTCGGTTCCGATGATGGCGGTGTCCGTGTTCCCGGCATCGATTGCCGGAGACGATGACTGTAGATGGAAGTCGCCGTTCGCGGCATTTACGAATTTAGGATCGGCAAACAGCGAATGCGCATCGTTGCCGGTTCCCTTTTGGTACGAGGAGAATCCCGTATATTCTTTATTTTTCCAAGTCCAGGTGGCATCCGAGCTGCCGCCCGGAGCAAAATACAAATTGTAATCCACCACGTTGCCGGAGTTTTTGGTGTATTCATTGTAGAACAAAACATCCGTGGAGTTGGCCACGAAAATATTGTTTTTGATCACGTTGTTTTGCGTATCGTATTGCACGAGAAGCTGGCCGTTATAATCGTTCAATGTGTCGTTTTTGTACACCGTATTATTGACGATCTTGCAGTTTACCGTCGAGCCGCGCTCATCATCGTAACCGCCCATGGCGATGCCGGTCAGACGGTTGTTATAGATCACGTTGCTGCGGACCGTAATATTGCTGGTGGATTTGCCGGCATGTTCGGAGGCGATTTCAAGGCCGATATCGTTGCTGTAGCTGTAGTTCTGCTCGATAATGCTGTCCTTGCCGCCATCCACATAAATGCCGCCGGCCGAGTTGTCGTCTTTCCCGTAAGACGGGTTATTTTTGACGGAGTTGTTGTACACCCGGTTGCCCTTTACCAACCCGTTTCGCGCCTGATCGTAAGCGGTCTTCGGGGCGGTTCCTTCAAAGCCGATCAGATCGATCCCGATGTTGTCATTATCGTGGACGAGGTTGCCGGTCACCTCAAAGCCGTCCACATTGCCGTTTAAAACGAGCGCTTCACTGGAGCCCAGCACAAGATTGTACAGCTCATTGCCGCTGATCGTCAGGTCGTGGATCGAATCGGGAGCTTTCGTGCCATATACGGCGATGCCGTGGGCGTCCCGGCCCAGCCGGTCGCTGCCGCTCGGGGTGGCCGTGTTTTTGATGTCATGGACTTTGTTGTTGGACAGATTAATGAAGCCGCCCGCGCCATGGACATAAATGCCTACAGGAACCGCATTTTTGGAAGCCGTGGTAAATCCGCGGACTTCAAAACCCTGAACGGTAACGTAATCGACATCCTCCAGTTCGATCAGCCCTTCGCTTCCGTTGACCGAAAGTCCAGTGCCGTCAATGATGGGGGTCTCGTTGCCATAGTTGGTGAACACAATGGGACCCTGGGAAGCGGAGCCGGAGCGGGTGATCTTCAGCTTCTGATTATACACCCCGCCGCGGACGTAAACCGTGCTGCCCGCAGGAGCCACGTCAGCCGCGTGCTGCAGCGTCTTCCACGGTGCGTTGCTTGTTCCCGCGTTGGAGTCGCTGCCGCTCGTCGCCACATAATATTCGGTTCCGGCCGCGGAGGCAGCCGGGGGCTGCACATTTCCGGCAACCAAACCAAGACCTAAAACCACACCCAAACTCGCCAGTAATATTTTCCCCAATTTCATGATTATTCCTCATCTCCCTTTGTTTGGTATAGACATTATACCACAACTTTACTGAACCTGTCCTGTTTGCATACGGAGGACGGCCTCCACCGTCGGCAGGCTCCCGGTGCCGCCAATGCCAAGCGTCGACAGCGCCCCGCACGCGTTGGCGAATCGCAGCAGCTCCTCGCCCCGACGGCCGAGCAGATAGCCGTAAATGATCCCCGCATTAAAGCAATCGCCCGCTCCCGTCGTATCCACCGGGGTCACCGCGTACGGCTCGGCTGAGATCACGCTTCCGTCAGGCTGGCGCAGCGACGCGCCTCTGGAGCCTTGCTTGACCGCCACCAGCCCCGCCACGGGAGGAAGCTCGGACTCAAGGACACGGATGACCCGGTCGGCCGGGAAAATATGCAGCAGTTCATCCTCGCTCGGAATGAACAGATCGGTTTCCGCCAGCAGCGCGCCGATGCCGCCGCGATCCCACCGGTTGGCCACATCCCACCCCGTATCAAAGGATGTGCTGATCCCGTCCGCGCGCAGCCGCGCAAAAAGCTCCAGCCAATGCGGTCTCATGCCGTCCTGCAAATAATAGGAGCCGAAATGCAGATGGCGGGCCTGCCGCAGCAGCGTGTCCGGGATATACTCCGGGGTCAGCAGCGGGATGCTGCCGGCGTAGGTTAGCAGCCCGCGGTCGGCGGGCGTGGAGAAGGAAAGCGTCACGCCCGTCTTCACGCCCGGCAGCCGGGTTACATGCTCAGTGTTAACGCCCATCCGCTGCAGTTCGCCCGTGCAGAAGGCGCCGAAGTCGTCGTCCCCCACCACGCTGACAAACCTCACGTCCGCCCCCAGGCTAGCCAGCGCGCAGGCCGTGATCGCCGAGGAGGAACCAAGCACGACCTCAAACCCGTCGACCATCTTCTCCCGGTTCCATTCCGGCATGACATCCCCGCCGGATACAATGATGTCCACGTTCAGCTCGCCGGCGACGACAACAACGGGCTTTGTCTCCTGAGCCCCTTGTGAGTGCATCATTTCAACACCGGAACAAAGCCTTGTTCCGCCTCATACAGCTCTTCGAACATGCTGCCGATTTCGTCCAGGGAGCAAACGGCTGCGGTGAGCGGGTCCACCATCAGCGCATGGCGGGCCATTTCCTTGTCTTTTCGCAGCACGGCTTCCACCGCCAGGTCAAAAAAGGCCATGTTCGAGCGGCACAATGCGGCCAGATGCTCCGGCAGTCTCCCGAAACGGGCAGGCTGCACGCCCCTGCGGTCCACCAGGCAGGCCACCTCAACCACGCCGTCCGCCGGCAGATTTTCGATCAGCCCCCGGTTCGGGACGTTACCGTAAATGATCTTTGGCTCGTTTTTCAATACGGCTTCGATAATCACGGCCGCATATTCATTGCTCGATTGCATTTCGAGCGGCAGCGTACCCTCAAGTTGCTGGGCGATCTGCTCATCGTTCTCCTTGCGCCAAATCGGCCAATTGTCGGCATAGAAACCTGTGGCTCCGTTATAGCCGGCATTGCAGTGCAAATCGATGAGCGCTTGCCGTTTCCGGTAGTACGGAATATACTCCGAGAAATGGCCGCTAGATTCCGAGACGAAGGCGCCCAAATATTTCATCGCGTCAAAGCGCACCGGGTCCTGCCGCAGCAGCTCGGGGTCTTTGATTTTTTCCAGCAGAACGGGGTACAAGTCCTTCCCGCCGCGGGCCAGCTCCACGAACCAGGACATGTGGTTGATGCCGCCGGCTCGCCAATGCATTTCTTCGTAAGGAACCCCGGCATATTCCGCCAGCTGCGCGGACGTGTTCTGGATGGAGTGGCAGAGGCCGACCACCGGCAGGTCCGTGATGCGGGAGGTCAGCAGTGTTACCGCGGACATCGGATTGGTATAATTTAAAATCATGCCGTCCGGACACAGCTCTTCGACGTCCCGGACGATCTCGATCCAGCTGGGAAGCGTGCGCAGCGTTTTAAACAGCCCTCCTGGTCCCAACGTATCGCCAATGCATTGATTAACCCCGTATTTCAGCGGAATTTCATATTCGTAGCGAACCGTCTCCAGCCCGCCGACCTCAATCTGGTTGATCACAAATTGCGATCCGCCGATGACTTCCCTGCGGTCCGTGGAGGCGATCACCTCCCACCGTTTCCCCGTCATTTCCACGATTTTGCGCACCAGCCTGCGCGCCAGCTCCAGCCGCCGCTCGTCGATATCAACCAAGGCGATCGTGCCGCCCTCCAAACCTTCGATCAACAGGATATCCATGGCGATATCCCGGGTAAACGCACTGCCTGCACCGATAATTGAAATTTTCGTCATAGCTCTTCTCCTCGCTCCTTATTTCATGCCTGTCATGGTCAGGCCTTTTATGAATTGCTTCTGGAAGATCAGGAACACAATAATAACCGGCAATGTAATCAGAACCGCCGCGGACATGACGACGTTGTAATTGACCATATGCGTTCCGTTAAAATAAACCAACGCGAGCGGAACGGTCATCTTGCTCTCATCATTTAATACAATCAGCGGCCACAGGTAGTTGTTCCAGGAGTTCATGAACGTGAAAATGCCCAAAGCCGACAGCATCGGCAGGATCAGCGGCGAAACGATACGGAGCATCAGCCTGAACTCGCCGGCGCCGTCCATTCTGGCCGCCTCCAGCAGTTCCTGCGGGATCTCCTCGATAAATTGCTTGGCCAGGAACACCCCGTAGGAGCTGACCAGATTGGGCAAAATGATCGCCATCAGCTGGTTGACGAGCCCCAGCTCGGCCGTAATGAGATAAGTCGGGATCATAATGACCTGGAACGGAATCATCATCGTCGCCAGGATCAGGACGAACAGCAGTCTTTTTCCCTTAAATCGATGTTTGGCAAAAATATATCCGGCCAGGGAACTGGTGAACAAGGTCATGACCGTAATGATGACGGAGGTCGCCAAGCTGTTGAACAGCCAGGTGACAAACGGCGCGTCGCGAAAAACCGTCCGGTATCCCTCCAGGCTGGGCTGCCGGGGGAACAACCCGCCGGAGCCCGAGACGATCTCCATATTGCTTTTCAGCGAAGACAGCACCATCCAGGCGTAAGGCAGCAGCATGATACAGGCTGCAATGGCCAGGACAGCGATAAGAACCCCGTCCCAATACTTGCGTTTATACGGCATAGGCTTCTTTTCCTCCTCTCAATGCTCCCACTGGGTGCGTCCCCATCTTAGCTGCAGCAAGGTCACGAGCAAAATGATCATGAGAAACACGGTCGCCATCGCCGAGGCATATCCCATGTTCGAATTGGCAAACGCCTGGTCATATATGTGCAGCGCCAGCACCCGCGTCTCGTTGAACGGCTCCCCCTTCGTCATGATCTGGAACTGGGGGAAGGCCTGAAAGTAGGAAACGACCGTGGTCACGGAGACGAACAGCAGCGTTCTGCGCAGCAATGGCAGCGTGATGTGGAAAAAGATATGCCACCGTCCCGCTCCCTCCAAAATCGCCGCTTCATAGTACATGTCGGGAATGGAATCCAGCCCGGCAATGAAAAGAACGATATTATAGCCAATATCGGCCCACAAGGTCATCATAATGACGGAATAAAGCGCATAATGCGGATCGCTGAGCCACTGGATCGGGGCCATATGCAGCTTGGCCAGCAGGATGTTGAACAAGCCGTTGTTGTAATTGAACATCGTGCTCCATACGATGGCCGTTCCCGCCAGCGGCGCGATCGTCGGAAGAAAAAATACGGTGCGGAACAAACTTTTCAGCCAGGGGATTCTGACCCGCTGAATGGCCGAGGCGATCAACAGCGTGATGACGATATTGATCAGTACGGTGATCGTTACGAATTTGAACGTGACCCATAGCGACTTCAGGAAAACGGCGTCCTGGGCCATGCGGATATAGTTGTCCGCCCCCACGAACAACGCCTTGGAGCTAAGCGGATCATACTTGAACACGGACAAGCCCAGGCTCCAGGCGATGGGAAGGAACGCAAACACCCCGAACAGGAGCAGGATCGGCACCAATGAAATGAGGATGAATCTCCGCTTTGCTCTGTACCCCGCCGCCTTTCCCGCCGCTTTTAGCTTATCCGCCTTGTTGGTCGGTACAACAGTACTCATGCCCGAACACCCCTATCACTTATGTTGATCTTGGTTATCGTTGATGGCCTTTTCGATTTTCGCCAATCCGTCCGCTAAGCTCAGCTGTCCGCTGGCCATCAGCTGAAAATGGTCGTTGACCTGCTTGAAGAAGTAATCGCGGTCCGCCACGGGACCGATCCATTGGCCAAGCGACAAGATTTCCAGCGAGGTTTTCATATACGGATTGTTTTTCAGGAATTCAGGGTCTTCGGCGATTTCTTTTTTGGCTGGAACGGTGAAGGTGTCCGTATTCCATTCTTCAAGATTGTCCTTGTCCGTAATGAACCGGATAAACTCAAGCGCGGCTTCCTGCTGTTTGCCTTGCTTCGCTACCGCAAGGCCCCAGCCGGATTCGGCGGCAAAAACGGGCGGGTTCTCCGTAAAGGACGGTACGGGCACGTATTCAAAATCGCTGACCTTATAGTTGTTCAGTCCAGAGGAAATCGTCCAAGGCCCGCGGTAGGTCATAGCTGAGTTCCCGCGAAAAAAATAATCGGAGGTGTCCAGCTCCCCGCCAAACGAGGTCAAATCCGCAACTTTGTCGTTGGCCACGAGCGAGACCAAAGCGGACATCGCCGTCTGCGCCTCCGGGGTGTGGAAATTCACATGTCCGTCCTCTCCCCAGAAGCTGGCGCCCTGCTGGAGAATCAGCGATAAGAAAGTAAACGTGATATTGTCCGACGATACAAAATCGAAGCCCTTCACTTTAAGGACATCGCCTTCGCGGACAGTCAGTTTTTTGGCGTAATCGACCAGTTCCGCCCAGGTGGACGGCGGCTGATCGAAGCCCTGCTCCTTCAACATTTGCGGGTGGATCAGCATGCCGCCGTTTTCAATGTTGTATTCAAGCGGCAGCCCGTACAGCTTGCCATCCCGCAAATACCCGCCGAGGGGGGCGTCATAGTACGCTTTTTTTACATTTTCGCCATCGGGGATTTCAACGAGCAGGTCATTCTTGGAATATGCGGGAACCCAAGTGCCGAACAGCTCGGCGACATCGGGCGGTGTGCTCGCGGAAAATGAAGCTTTCAGCTTTTGATTGTACACGTCATACGGAAAGGTTTGATAATCAATCGTTACATCGGGATGCAAGGTCTGATACTTCGAGATTAATTTTTTGTATGCGTTTACAATTGCGTCTTCTTGGTGGCTCCAAAAGACCAGTTTTACCTTGCCTTCCGTATCTAAGGATGTATCGCCGCCTGAAGCGGATGGGCCTGCACAGCCCGCTGCGGCGAATACAACGCAAACCACCGCGATGATCAGCATGATTTTGGAAAACCGCATTCGCATATCCCCCTTATCTCCTGCATATTAGCCAGCATTTGAAGGGGAGGTTAGGTTGCTTGAGGATTCGGGCGCCTTTAAGTGCGAGTTCAAAAAGTCGGCTTTTCAGCACCGAAGCTTATGCTTACGATGTGCGTTTTTTCAAAACGCTTTAGGTCGGATGAAGCTAGGGACGTCAGGAGCGGAGCGTACGTTTTGGGTACGTGAGCACCTGAAATGTTTCCGTAGGAAACATGCTTCGGAAGCATCCGCTTAGGCCCGGCTGAATTCAAGATTCGACGTCGAGACCACTTCCTGACCTGCTGCTTCGTGATCAAAAGATGACTTTTTGAACAACCTCTTTAAATAGGAGCAGTGTGGTCTAAGGGTGTATAAACGGCAATCTGCTGCTCCTGGCACGCTTGCTCAAACCATCCCTCCGGCTGCTTATTCGTGATTACCCCCGTCACCTGATTCAGAGGAGTAATGGTAAACAAAGCGCTCTTCTCCAGCTTGCTTTGGTCGAATACAGCATACACTTCGCTGGAACGTTCCATCATTAACTGGGCAATCCGGGCTTCAAGCTCGGAATGCATCGTAAAGCCGTGATTCAGCGATACTCCGTCCACCCCGAGAAACATTTTGGTAATGTTGATTTTATCGATCACATTCTCCGCCAGCGGACCGCTTAGCTCATAGCTTTTGGCCCGCATCACGCCGCCGATCACCACAACTTGAATGCCTTCGGCATCGGCCAGTTCAAAAGCGATGTTCACCGCATTGGTGACAATCGTAATATTCTGGTGTTTCTTCAGCGCTTTGGCAATAAAAAACGTCGTCGTGCCCCCGGTCAGGCAGATAATGTCTCCCTCTTGGACGAGGGCGGCCGCGGCTTCGGCAATCCGCTCTTTTTCCTGCCGTTTGAAGTCGCGTTTTGCGGCAAAAGGCAGCTCCGCCGCCGACGGCGTTAGCGCCCCTTCGTAAATGGCTCCGCCGGTCGTGCGGATGATCCCGCCCGCTTTCTCCAGCACGTCCAGATCGCGTCTGGCGGTTGCTTCCGAGCAGCCGACGGCTTCGATAATTTCCTGCAGCGATATTTTTCCGTGCGCCTTAATCAGTTCCAGCGTTTTCGCTCTGCGCAGCTCACCCTTTGAATATTGCATAGTTCTCTCCTTTGATATGTTTGGGCCTGGATGCCCACCCGTGTTAGCTCTATTGTGGAGGATGAAAGGATAGATTGCAATACGCCGAAATGAACCCGCATCCTACTAAAAATATCCGTTAGAAAAACGTGCGCCGCCCGCTTTTGCCGGACCCTTCACAAAGCTATGATCTGCACCTGCCGTTCGTATTTCCGGAAAAGACGATAATCGATATCCCCCGCTTTGGCGGACATCGCATTCGCAGCTGCCGCCGCGGCGGCGGTACGCAGCCTGTCTGCGGCCGAATCGCCGCGTTCCTCCGCATACGCCATGCCAGCAACAAAAGCGTCGCCGCAGCCCACGGTATTCACGGGATGAATGGCCGGCGGCGTCACCAGATACCCTGCTCCATCCAGGACCGCCACGGCCCCGCGGCTGCCCAGCGTGACGCACACCTCGGCAATTCCCCGTTCGGCCAGCTTTTGCGCGGCCTTGGTCCATTCGCGTATTTCCCGCGGTTCGTGCCCCAGCCATCCGGCCAGTTCCTGCTCGTTTGGCTTCACAAAACGCGGTGACACGCTTAGCCCGGCGCTGAAAGCCGCGCCGCTGGTGTCCAGAAAGGCCTTGGCGCCGGCGGACCGGACGATGCCGATCAGATCCGCGTACATATTTTCCGGTGCGCCCGCGGGCAAGCTGCCGGAGAGCACGACTACGCTGGATTTTTGGGCCAGACTTTGCAGTGTTTCCTTGATCGCGGCCATCTGGGGTTCCGTGATGGCCGGTCCCTGCCCGAGCAGTTCGGTGGAGCCTCCGTTGGACTCATCCAGAATGTTGTGGCAGACCCGCGACTCTCCCGGGGCGTGGACAAATTTCGTCTGGATGCCCCGTTCGGCCAGGCCGCGTTCGATGAACGCACCATTGCTTCCGGCGATGATTCCGGTGGCCGTGACCTGGCCGCCGAGCTGCCGGATCACCTTAGCGACATTGTTGCCTTTGCCGCCTGGCTCGTCGACCTGTCGAGCCACCCGATGCACCTTGCCCGCGCTGAACCTGTCGACGTAATACGTCCGGTCGATGGCCGCGTTGAGCGTGACCGTGGTGATCATCGGGCTGCGCCGGTCTTGCCGGTTGTTCCGGTTGCGTCAACAATCCCGGATATTGCGGTCGTGCCGGCTTTCCCCGCTTTTCCGCCGGAGCCGCAGAGCCGCATTTTTTCCATCGCCAGCTGTTTAACCGCTTCCTTCGCCGGAACCATGTATTTACGCGGATCGTTTTCTTCGGGATGAGCCGCAAACACACCTTTGATCGCATCGGAGAACGCAATGCGCAGCTCGGTGGCAATGTTCACCTTGGACATCCCCAGCGCGACGGCCTGATGGACCTGCTCGGCCGGAATGCCCGACCCGCCGTGCAGCACCAAAGGAACAGACACGCGGTCCGCGATCCGCGCAATCCGCTCAAAATCAATGTTCGGCCGGCCCTTGTAAATGCCGTGGGCGGTTCCGATTGCGGGCGCCAGCGTAGGTACGCCGGTGCGTTCAATAAACAGCGCGCATTCATCGGGATCGGCCAACGACGCTTGCCGCTCATCGACGACAATGTCATCCTCGACGCCCCCGACCTTACCGAGCTCCGCCTCCACGTTTACGCCGGAAGCGCGGGCGATCTCCATTACTTTGCTGGTCCGTTCCACGTTTTCCTCAAAAGGAAACATGGAGGCATCGATCATAACCGAGGTGTAACCGGCGCGGATACATTGAATAATCGTCGGAAAATCAGTGCAATGGTCCAGATGCAACGCCATGGGCAGACCCGTCCGGTCCGCTGCGGTTTTGGCCGCATGGGCGATGTAATCCGCACCCAGATGTTTGACGGTGCCCACCGTCGATTGAATAATGAGCGGGGAGTCCATTTCCACCGCCGCTTCAACGACCGCCTGAAGCATCTCCAGGGTGTGCACGTTAAAAGCGGCGACGGCGTATTGTTCTCTGCGGGCTGCTTGCAGCATTTCAGTAGACGAGATAAGTGGCATATCTTTTCCCCCTTAAACGGTTTCGCCGCAGGCCGGGTGTGAAGGGAGCATCGGGGCCTCGTTATTTGGAAAGAGGCGTTGGGGCCCGTTTGCACGAAGGCCTGTTGGCCCCTTTATACGAGGGCCTTGCAGCCCTCTTTATGCGAAGGCATTGCCCCCCCTATTCTTTGGCTCGGCTGGCGGCGGTTTGAACGAGTTTAACACCTTCCTCTCATTAGTGGAGCGATTCGGGAATAACGTGTGTAGGTGCGTCTGGTGCGCGATTGGTGCAACTGGAGCGATCGATACAATTGATGCGACCACAAAGCCGAATCCTAACGGACATCAGCGCCGTTATTTTGGCGAAATCAACCGTTTTCGGTGCTGTAACGGACACCACAGACCTTGTTGGGCATGGATGAGCACATATCCGAACTTTTTTGAGCAAATAGAGGCTCCCCTGTCCGTTAGAAATGAAAACGGCGTCTTTTCGGGCAAATAAGGTCTTTCAGGTCCGTTAGTCTTCACGCGGTATGCGGTAGTGCGGTATACAGCATGCGATATGCAGTGCGATTTGCCGTCACGTCACCAACGTTCACGTTATTTTTGAATCGGTCCACTAAACAAATGATTGCAACTGCTGGTTGGATAAAACGGATGATTGATGCATGGGTAAATCCTGTGCTTGTGATCATAATAATCGTTTATTTTGATTAAATCAATCATTTTATAAAAATTTATCACTTAATTCGCAAATTTTAGTCTGTTTTATTGATTGAAACAATCTTTGTTATTGCTTTTTTGACTGAAATGATTATAAAATTGACATAAAGCGTCATTTTAATCCATTTGCGGGAGGTACATTTTATGAGTTTGACGTACAGTGAAATAAAAGGCCAATACAAGGCCTTGCAGCAGACTTACGATTATATGCTGGCCAAGCGCGCTGAGTTTACGGCCTTTGTTCGGGCACAAGGGGTAAGCTCCGTGACCTTCGTCGGCTCCGGTTCCAGCTATTGCTTGAGTGAAGCAGCTGCTTTCTCCTTCCGGTTGCGCGCCGGCCTGCCCGCGGTTTCCCTGGCCGCCGGCGATCTGATGCTCCATGCCGGCCGCTACCGCCCGATGCTGGCTGGCACCCTGGCGATCGCGCCGTCACGGTCCGGCAGCACCAGCGAGGTGGTTGAAGCGCTGCGGTTGATCCAATCCGATGAACAACGCATTCCCGTGTTGGCGATTTCCTGTGTGGAAGATTCCCCGCTGACCGCAACGGCCGACTTTTCCCTGGAGCTGCCGTGGGCTTTCGACCATAGCGTCTGCCAGACCCGTACGGTCACCAATCTGTATGCGGCCAATCTCCTGCTCGCCGCCTTCCTGGCCGGTGACGAGGCGCTGATTGCCGATATGCAGGCGGCTATCCACCAAGGCGAAGCCTACATGGCGCGCGTGGAGGGCGGCATACGCCGGACGTCCGATTTCGCCTGGACGAACGCCGTCGTGCTGGCGGACGGCGAGCTGCAGGGACTGGCCGCCGAGGGCGCGATCGCCTTGACCGAAATCGCCAAGACACAAGCGCACGCTTACCATCTCCTCGATGTACGCCACGGCCCGATGGTGACGGTTGGCCCGGATACGCTGGTGATCGCGGCCTTGTCGGACAGCGGCATCGACCATCAGCGCAACCTGATGCGTGATATCAAAGACCGCGGAGCCACCGTGATCGCGTTTGCGGATCGGGCGGCGGCGGTGCCGCATGACATCGTCGATCTCGCGATCACGACGGATCGTCCGCTTGACACCGCGGTGCGGGGCATTCCGTTTATTTTCATCCCGCAAATCGCCGCTCTGGCCAACGCCGAACGCCACGGCATCAACCCGGATCAGCCCGACGGGCTGGTGGCCTGGGTCAAGCTGTAAACGTGAGCGGCGCCGCCGTGTAAAAAGGACCGGAGCTGAGCTGCTCCGGTCCTTTTAGCTGATGAGTCGGGTACTTTGAGCTGGCCCGTCCGGTCCTTTGGGCTGGAGAGAAAGTCGCAGTGACCTGGGATAACCGAGGGCCTGGTCTTTTATGGACTACCATTTCACAATCGATCTAGGAAATAAAGGTAATTTATGTCGCTATTGGGCCGGATTTCTCCTCTGTTCTCCAAATAGCGGACTTTTATGTACCTATTTCCCCTGGGGCCCCGGAGAAACGGTAGTTAGACCACCCTCCCACTGAAATAACGACCAAAAAGTACTCTATTGGATCCGGTTTTCTCCAAACAACGAAAATAGCGCCGAAAAAGGTGCTATTTTCGCGGCGGTGGCCTAAATCCCACGTGTCACACTGCGTGAAGCCATTTGAGCCGAATGATCCGCCGTCTGCCGCTAATGCCCGCCCGCTTCCCAGGAAGCAGCCAGGCGGACAAGGAGAAAGATAGTATCTAATCCGACGTGTTCGCTCTAGGCAAGGCGAATGATGATGTCCCCCACCGTTCCTCCATCGCATTCCAGAACATCCGCATCGCCGGACTGACCAGTTTGTTCCGGTGCCTTACGGTGTAGATAAAACGCTCGGCTTCCCAGCCGGGGATTTTCCGCGACAGCAGCTTGCCTTCGGCCAGTTCCATCTGGACGCACGCCTCGGCGATCATTCCGAAGCCGATCCGATGCATCACAGCCGCTTTAAGCGCCTCGGAACCGGATACTTCCATCGCCACTTCAAGCGCCACACCGTTCGTTTCCGCCCAGCCGTCAATCAACCTGCGGCTGATCGAGCCTTGTTCATGGGAAACGAAAGGATACCCGGCCAACAGGCCGGGCGACAATTCGGCGACGCCGGCGAGCGGATGCTCCGGGTCAAAGATAAGGACCAGATCGTCTCGCGTGAGTGGAAGCGCCACGAGCTCGGGATCGTCGATGAACGTCTGCGAGATGATGCCCAGATCAAGCTCGTATTGTTTGATTTTCTCCATGATGAACGGGGCCGGCCTAACGTCGAGCAGGATGGACAGCCCGGGATAACTCCGTTTCAGTCCTTCCAGCAAAGGCGGAAGCAGATACGTTGCCGGCGTGTGCGTACTGCCGATCGATAGTTTTCCCGCGTGGAATCCCCGATACGCGTCCATCGTCGACTCGGCTTCCGACGACAATGCGCTGATTTGCGAAGCGTAATGGTAAAAAGCTTTTCCGGCCTCGGTCAACCGGATCACATGATACGATTTCGTGTGAAACAGCGACACGCCCAGCTCCTCCTGCAGTTTATTCAGATGAAACGTGACGGTAGGCTGGGTGATGTCCAGCTTCTGTGCCACCAAGTAAAGTTTCTGCAGCTCCACAGCAAGCACGAACGCTTTCAACTGCTGCAAATTCACGTTGCTTCCTCCTTATGCTCGGTCAATCTGACATAGATATTTTAAATCTTAACCTATATTTCATAGATTTTATTTAATTTCATGTTAACGCAGGGTTAATTTTAGGATGATGCGGGCCCCGTACACTGAGACCATCGAACAATGAAACACAAATAACCGCATTCATCAAATGGAGGGTGACATGAAAACAAACCGAAGAAACAAAAGTCTGCTGGCAGCGGCGCTGATATCCGTCTTTCTTCTGCTGTCGGCTTGCGGGGCGGGCGCCGGAAGTTCGAACGCAGGCGGCGAGGAAAAAAGAGCAGCTGCGGCGAATGCCGCAAACGCGTCCGGATCATCACAGGAAACGCCGTCGGCAAGCGGTGACTCTGATGAGGACACCGGCAAAACGATTTATTTATACGGCAACGATTTCGTCGATTTTATCGCGCCGAAATTCGCCGCGGAAACCGGCTACAAGATCGAGGCGGTCCACTACGGCGGCGGCGAGGCGCTTGCCAAAATTGAGGCGGAGCAAGGCAATCCGCAATGGGACGTACTGATGATGGACGGGCACGGCTCCGTACGCAACCTGGCCGACCGCGGCTTTCTGCTGACGGGCTGGCGTCCAGGCAACCTGGACAACCTTTCCCAGGCAGGAGCCTCTTACGTTCCGGAAGATCTGGCATATTTCCCGGTCGGCATTCACGCCTCCGGCGTGATCGCCTATAACACGAAGCTGGTTCCCGCCGACAAGGCGCCCAAGACGTGGGACGAATTTTTTGCGTTCCAGGGCCCGGTCGGCCATGCCGATCCGGCGGTGGCAGCCCCCGCATATCCGCTCGTATCCGCACTGTTCGAGAAATGGGGCATTGAAGAAGCGGAGAAAAAATACGAGCAGCGCTTCAAAGACGGACTACACATTTACCCAAAAAACGGACCAGTCGGCAAGGCGCTGCTCAGCGGGGAAATTCAAGTGGCCGCGCTGCAGGAGCATAACGCCTATGAATTGAAGCTGGCCGGGGAGCCGGTCGAGGTCATTTGGCCGGAAGAGGGAGCTCCGGGCAGCCTGCGGGTGGTCGCGATCAGCAAGCAAACGAAAAATCCGGCGGCGGCCAAAGCGTTCGTCGAATATATGCTGAAACCGGAAACGCAGCGGATGCTAACGGAAATCGAATCGACGGAAAGCTTCTTTACCCCGCTTGCCGCAGGGGTCGAAGGAAGAAGCGAACGCGAGCCGGACGGCAAGTTCCTGCTTCCATCCGCCGAATGGGCAGCGGAGCACGAAGTGGAGATCAAAACCTGGTTCGCCGATCAAAACGTAAAATAGGAGCCTGCATATGAAAGCCTCAGAATCGCGTTGGGGAGGCGGGGTAACCCTCCTCCTGTTTCTTTTTATTTTTTTGCCGCTGTTGGCCGTTCTGATTAATGTCGTCTTTCCGGGACTTTTCTTCGGGAAGTTCGAATACGGGGGCTTTGCTCTGGTCGGCGAAATTTTTCACCGTCCGTTATGGCGGCAGTCGCTGTGGAACTCCGTGATGCTGGCGCTGGGGACGGCCACGCTCGGGACGGCGATTGGCGGGGCGCTGGCCACGGTTCGCGCCCGCTGGAATTTCGCCGCGGGACGGCTCCTCGACACGGCGGCATGGCTGCTGCTGATCGCCCCGTCGTTTATGATCGCCCAAGGCTGGGTGCTGTTTGCCAGCGCGGACGGTCTGGTCCATCAGTGGCTCGGCTGGACTTGGGTGACGTCGTTTATTTTCCGGCCGTCCGGCCTCGTCATCGTCATGGCGCTCAGCAAGTTTCCGCTGGCGTATCTTGCGATCGTGGCGGCGACGGAATGGAACGTGCGACAATTCGGCCAGGCCGCGCGGCTGAACGGCGCCAAGCCTTGGACCGTCTGGCGGACCGTCGAACTGCCGCTCGCCCTGCCGTCTTTTCTGGCAGGCTGGACGCTGGTGTTTATGGATACGGTAGGCGATTTCGGGCTTCCGGCCGCGCTGGCGACCGTGTATAAGTTCCCGACGTTGACTTATTCCATTTACTCGGCGATCTATCAATCGCCCGTCCGCTTCGATATGGCCGGCGTGCTGGCCTTTTATCTCGTCGTGCTGCTCGCTTTGGCCATGGCGCTGCTATTGTTCGCCCTCCGCCGCTCACGCTTCGATTTCCTGAACGCCAAAGCGGTGAGGACCGCGAAGGAAAAGCCACGACATGCGTGGGCGTACAATTTGGCGGTCGGGGCGTTTCTGCTCGTCTGCCTCGGGATTCCGATCGGAACAAGCGCCGCCGTGTCGCTGCTGAAGCAAACCGGGGTAGGGCTGTCGGCCGGCAATTTGACGCTGGAGCATTATCGCAGCCTGTTCTCCGGGGCAGCAGGCGATCATCGGTTGCTCGGCTACCTGGATGGGCTTTTCCACTCGCTGTCGATCGCGGTGGCCGCGGCCGTGTTTAGCATGCTGATCGGCTTCGTGACCGCGTATGTGCTGAGCTTTACGGAGTCCCGGTCCAGAGGGCCGCTGCAGCTGTTTTCGGTGATTTCGCTGGCCGTTCCGGGCGTCGTGCTGGGGATCGGATATATTTTCATCTGGAATCAAAAATGGTTGGAACCGCTTGGCCTCCATCTATACGGCACGCCGGCCCTGCTCGTCATCGCCGGGATCGCCGGCGCGATTCCCTATGCCGTCCGGGTGCAAATGGGCGCGTTCGGGGCGTTGTCCGGCACGATGCTCAAGGCCGCGGCCATTCAGGGGGCCGGCGTGTTCGACCGGATGCGGCATATCGTGCTGCCGCTCGTGCGCCAGTCACTGCTGATGGCGACGCTCGCCTCGTTTGGCACAAGCATCTTCGATCTGGCGCTGTCTTCGATGCTCAAGCCGGCCAATTACTCGCTGATGCCGCTCGTCATCGACCGCGCCTTCGAGTTTTCCCAGTACGGCTATGCGACCGCCGCTACGGTTGTCAGCTGTGCCATCGTCGTGCTATTGATCGCGTTGCTGCAGGCAGCCGGACGTTGGCTGTTCCGCCGCCTGGACCGAAACCATAGTTAGGACTTAAGTAGAGGAGGATCATCATTTGAGTACGATTTTAAAGCTGCAGGGCGTTTCCAAATCCTACGGCGAACAGCAGGTGTTAAAGCCGATTTCGTTCGAGGTCGGGGAAGGGGAACGCATTTGCATCCTCGGCCCTTCCGGCTGCGGCAAATCTACGCTGCTCCAGCTGGTGGCCGGATTGACCCGCATCGACGCGGGTGAAATCGAGATCAACGGCGTTGTTGTGGAACGCGGGAAGGGACATTACGTTCCGCCCGAAAACCGCCCGATCAACATGGTGTTTCAGGATTACGCCTTATGGCCGCATATGTCCATCCGGCAAAATATCGAATACGGGATGAAGCGGCGGAAAGTCGCCAAGTCCGATATGGAAAACAGGCTGCGCCGGCTGCAGTCACTGCTGAAGCTGGACGGGCTGCTAGAGCGCCTTCCCGCCCAGCTGTCCGGCGGCCAGCAGCAGCGGGTCGGCATCGCGCGGGCGCTGGCGACCGAGCCGCGGCTGCTGCTGATGGACGAGCCGCTGTCGAACCTGGACGTCAAGCTGCGGACGGACATGCGGAGCGAACTTGCCGGCTTGCTCGGCGACTTGTCCATCGCCACTTTGTACGTGACGCACGACCGGATGGAGGCGTTCACGATCGCCGACCGGATTCTCGTGCTGCGGGAAGGCGGCATCGATCAGATTGGCAGTCCAGACGAACTGTTCGAACGTCCGGCCACCCCATGGGTCGCCCAGTTGATGGGCTATCACAACCGCCTGAACATCTCATTTGCGGACGGCGGAAGTCCGGTCTCCCTGGCGGCGGGCACGCCGATCCGGGGCGTGCGGATGACGTCTGGCGCTCATGCGGGAAGCGGTAGTGGTGTCATGATGCTTCATCCGGAAACGATCTCCGTGAGTGAACAGCCCGTGGGGGACGACGAAAATTGCATGGAAACCAGGGCGGTTCATGCGATCTACGAAGGGACGAGGTGGCGCCTGATCGTCGAGACGGCCGACGGGCAGCCGATTCATTTGTTCCACAACAGGGGGATTGAGCCTGGGACCCGGCTGACGGTTCATTTGCCTTCGCAAAACGTGATGCTTTACGCGGATCCGGCTCTTGCGGGAAATGGGTAGACTGTTTGCCGTTTCCGACATTCACGGCCACGGCCGTTTGCTGGAACGCTTGCTTGACGAAGCCGGGTACAATCCCTTGGCGGACCGGCTGTTTCTGCTCGGCGACTATGTCAACAAAGGGCCGGATTCGGCCGGCACGCTGGAGCTGGCGCATCGCTTATGCGCGGACGGGGCTGTGGCGCTGCAGGGAAACAACGAACGCAAGTGGCTGGAGCAAGTGCCCGGTTCGGCCGTTCCCGACGGACGGGCGGCGGACCGTTACCGCCGGTGGATCGAGGAGATGCCGCTGTGGGCGGAGCATGGCCGCTTCCTGTTCGTCCATGCTGGTTTGCGCCCGGGCATCCCGCTGCGGGAGCAAGCGCCGAAGGATTTGACGGAAATCCGCGAGCCTTTTTTCCGGGCGCCGGCGGTTCCGGGCAAGACGGTCGTGTTCGGCCATACGTCCACGTACCGCTTTGGTTTACAGCCCGACGCCGTCTGGCTCGCGGACGGCAAGCTCGGTATCGACACAGGCGCGGGCCACGGGTACTTTTTGAGTCTGGTCGAATTGACCGGAGGCTGGCAGTGGTCGGTCCCTGTCTCGAAGCCGTATACCGTGCGGCTGACACGGATTTCGATGCACTGAACGGTAAACGGGCGCGGGCAACATTGGAACCTAGAGCATCAGCGCCCGCACTTTTTGTTACGAAGGCTTTTTATCGTCGCTATAGCGGGTCCTGATGCTTGCTCAATAGAATAACGGCCCGTAACGCTTCCGCCTTAATCAAACCGAAACTGCGCTTCGACCGCGGCGTTGGCCGCCGGCAGCACTAGCCCTTTTTTCCAGATCAGAATCGGCGCCTCTGGGGAACCGTAATAAACCGCCCGAATCTCTGCGCCCTTACCTTTAGCCTGCCGATTGGTGCTGATCTGCTCGAGATCGACGAAGTTATATATATTGCCGAGGGAGATTTCGGCAAACTTCTTGGACTTGATGACGGGACGCACCGGAATCAGGTAAAGGTTGCCGCTATCGTCCATCTTATGATTGATTTGGTTAACCGCATAACCATCCGTCGTCCACACCCGATAAACGATCTTGCCGTCATTCAGACGACTTATATCGCTGACCTCGATCACTTTGGCGGGCACGTTGACGATATTCCACTGGGTTAAAACAAGATAGCCCGAATAGAGCGCGGCGCAAACAGCAACCGCCAACACCGCGCCTTTGGCGAACGCGGCTGTTTTGGATTTTTTCCAGAGGACGGTGATGCCCTTTAACTCTTCTCCCTCCTGCCGGTTGGCCTCGATCGTTTGCGGGGGCAGGCTGGTGCTCCGATCCAACTCCTCCAACAGCCGCTTGCACTCATCACACCCCGCAACGTGTTCCTCCACCAACGCTTCCGTCGCGCCACTGCAAACCTTGTCGTAGTATAATGGCAGCAAGTCCCGGACTACCTCGCATGAGATTCTATTCATCGTTCATCCTCCATCCATAGACGCTGTATTTTTTGCTTGGCTCGGTGAAACGTGACCCTGGCCCAGCTCTCCGTTCTCCCAAATATCTGGCTGATATGGTCAAACGACAACTCCCCGAACACCCTTAACGTGAAAACCTCTTTGTACGGCTCGTCCAACTCATGCAGCAGCTTATGGATTCGCAGGGCTTCCGCTTTGTTGACGAGACCTTGCTCGATGCTCCCTTCGGCGACCGGCTCCCGCTCTCCGCCCTGTTCGAAACGCTGCTGCTTCTCCATAAAAGTGAAATAGGTGTTTTTGGCGATTTGGCACAGCCAGACGTTCATTTTGCAGGTGCCTTTAAACTGATCGATATTTTTCAACGCTTTGAAAAAAGTCTCCTGCGTAATTTCCTCCGCCATCTGCTTGCTGCGGCTGAGCGACAGCGCGAACCGGTACACGTCCTGAAAATACCGCTCGTAGATTTTCTTTAATTCATCCAAGGATTCACCACCTTACCTGTATAAGACCGGATAGACGAGGATTCGTTACAAAAAACATCATATCAGGTAAATCCGCCGCAACCACGAAAAAAAGAGCTTCTCCCAAAGGTATCGTTACCTTGGATAAGCTCTTTGTTTGCTCATGTGTTCCGGGCCGCCTCCTGCTATTTCCACCACGCCTCGTCCGGGTATTCGGACGCGCCCACTTTGACGGGCTCCCCGATTTTTGGCGTTGTGATTGGGACGCCCTCCCGCTCGGCCTCTTCGGTCAGGCGGCGAACCGGATCGTACCAGCTGTGCATCGCCAGCGTAAACGCGGCCCAATGCACCGGAAGCAGCACGTCCCCTTTGACGTCCAGATGGGCCCGTACCGTCTGCTCGGGAAGCAGATGGACGTCAATCCATCGGTCATCATACTGGCCGCATTCCATTAAGGTGAGATCAAACGGGCCGTATTTTTCGCCAATTTCCTTGAAATGGGGCCCATACCCGCTGTCCCCACAGTAGTACACCCTTGTCTCCGGCGTCGTGATGACCCACGAACACCATAGTCCGCCGTCGCGGCTAAACAACCCCCTGCCGGAAAAATGACGGGCCGGCGTGCAGGCCAGCCGGACGCCTTGAAACTCCAGCTCATCCCACCAGTCGTATTCGCTGATCCGCTCGGGCTCGACGCCCCACCGCTCCAGATGGCAGCGAACGCCGAGCGGCACGATAAACCGCTTCACCCGGTCCTTCAGCTGCTTGATCGTGCCGTAGTCGAGATGATCGTAATGATCATGCGACAAAACGATGGCGTCGATCGCCGGAAGCTCGTCCAGGCGGCCAAACGGCAGATCTTGGTTGTATCTTTTTCCGCCCATTCCCTTGATCGGAAATGAAGAGGGACCAAACATCGGGTCCAGCAGCACCCGCGTCCCCCCGATTTGCAGCAGCAAGGCCGAATGGCCAAACCAGATGATCGTGTCCTCCTTGATCCCTTCGATCGCCTGCCGATTCAGCTTGACCTGCGGCAGAGAGTGGTCCGGCCTAAGATGCGGTTTGCGTTGCAGGTATTCGCGCAGCACTGTAAAAAGACTGCCAGGCGTTGGCGCAAACATCTGCGTGTGCAGGGGGTACTCGAACTTTTTACCGTTGTAGTTGGGGGATTGCCGGTAACGCTCCACCTTTGCGGGCGACGGCTTGCCGCCAAAGGGCGGGTACAGCTTCATAAATAAATCGAAGCCAACGGCGAGGAGCACCACGAGGCAAATGAGGGTAAAGAAAACAAGCATACGCTTGTACCTCCTTCTTTTTTTGCGGCTGATGAGAGATTGGTTGCCGGGCTTGAGCTAACCGGAAGGGCTAGGGAAAACGTCATTTCGGGAGCGGTCAAGTTTGCCGGGACGAGATTTCCTCGCAATAAAGAGCTACATATTTCACTAATTCGGCAATGCCTTGGAATCGGGCCGCAAGCTGGTGATTTAATTTTTGCAGGGCCAGTTGAAAAGACCGCTCCACTTTCGTGAAGTGCTGTGTTTCCAGCTCATTTAGCAACTGTTTCATATTTTCGATGTAATAGATCGTTTTTCGCAGGCTGCTGATTACAATGATCTTCTTTAGTTCGGATACGGTGTACATTCTGTACCCGTTCTCCCGATCTCTCTCCGATTTGATCAGCCCTTCCTTTTCCCAGTGCCGGATCGCCGAAGGATTGACGCTGGCCAACGCGGCCACTTCTCCAATTTTCATCGCCTCCGCGACCTTGACATTGCGGTATTTGGAGAAATCCGCATTTCTGATCATCGTTAAAATTTCCTCCACTCTCTGCTTCTCTTCCTGCATGTTGTGCAGCTGCCGGTTGATTAACCAGAAAGCCTGCGCCGTGTCCCCTTTTTTAATATTTCGCATCGCCTCATAGACCACCGGAATTTCATACCCTTGAAGCAGCGTTCGGATAACGATAAAAGCCTGCACGTGGACGGTCCGGTAGCATCTGCGGTTGCTGGCCGTTCTATGGACATCCGGAATCAGCCCCTGTTCCTCGTATCTTCGCAAAGTTGTGGTGCTGATGTTTAACATTTTTGCTATTTGTTTCGGTGTATATACTTCGTTCATTTCTGCTCCCCAGATCAGAGATTAAATTCAAACCCTAAAGTGCTGCGTTAATATTGACCATTAATATAACACGAATACCAAAGCATGATGAGCGGCAAAGCGAAAGATTGCATGAATGTTATACGATGATAATATAACCGCCCTAAGGAGTGATTTCCTTGAAAAAAACGATAACCCTGCCCGACAACTCGGTCATCGAAGTGGGGCTTGCCGGACAATCCAACGCTAAAACGCTCATGCTGCCCGTCGTCAAAAAACCGGTATACGGCCAGGAGGCCGAAAGTTTAAAGCAGTGGGGCGTTGACCCGGAGTCAGGAAAGCACTTGGTGGAAGGACTCGCCGACCGGTTTCAGGTGTTATTTTTCGATTATGAAGGGCACTTGTTTCAAAATCCCGTTCCGGACGACCTCACGCCGGAGCACATCGTGAACGATTTCCTGCATATCGCGGATCAAATGAACATTCGGCAGTATAGCTACTACGGGTATTCCTGGCTGGCGCTTGCGGGATTGCAACTGGCGATCAGGTCGGATCGGTTGGAAAGCTTGATCATGGGCGGCTATCCGCCTTATGAAGGGCCGTACCGTGAAATGCTGGTCGTCACCGAAAAAACATATCAGCAAGCGCTGCACCAAAAGCAAAATGCGCTTCCCCAACAAGCGGCCCCCGAAAATCCGGCGGATTTCGATTGGGATAACGTCACCGTCACGATCGATCCGTTCGTAACCAAGCAATTCATGACGTTGTACCAAAGCTTGATGGACTTTGACGACCGAAGCATTCTGGACAAACTGGCGATTCCCAAGCTCACTTTTGCCGGGGAGCAGGACACGATCGCTTATGGCGAAAACTTCGGCAATGTTACGGTCGACATCGTTGGGCGCTTGAAAAAGAACCAGGGTCTATTGAGCGAAAATGGCTGGGATATTGAAATTTTACCGGGAAGCGGCATGGATCATACAAGGGCGATGCAGCCTAATGTGGTGTTGCCCGTGATCAAGCCTTGGCTTGTGGAAAAATTGTTGGGTGAAAAGCGCTGAAATGCCGATTCGGGTGAGCAAAAGACAGGGCTGTGAACGTCTCGTTCGCGGTCCTGTTCGCTGTTAGTCGGCTGTTAGTCGCTTGTTAGTCGGTTGGATAGCCTACGGTTGGAGTACACCATGTTAAGCCGCAATAATGGGACTTTCGTATAACGAAATTTGTACGATGTATCTATTGTTCGGCCTGGTTCATATTGGTAGAATACCCGTGAATATACTGGATGGTGGTTAATTTTACCGAGTACATACGTCCACCTAAAGGCGGAGATCAAGCATGTTGCAAAAGGTAAATCCCGATCAAGTCGAGCAGTTGTCTCGCCAACTGGATCGGCTAAGGCAGACCTTTGAAGAGACAAACACCGGGATGTACCGGGAACTGAATCGGCTGCTCGGCAGTGTAGAATCGGCTTATCATGAAAATAACGTGCGCTCGGCGGCTCGGGCGGCAAGGGATCGGCTGCAAAAAATCATGTCGCTGTCGATGCAGTTGGACGATCATATGAGGAGCAAAGCGAAAGCTCTGACGATGGCTGCCGGCCAATATCGGCAAACCGAAAAAGAGATGCTGGCGTTAACCCGTGGGAAGAACCCGCCGGTGTTTACCTTGAAGGGGCTGCTCCAGAGCGGGTTGAACCGGTCTGCAGACGCCAGGGCAGCAAATAGCATGGGTCCTCATGCGGCTGTGGCGGCGCCTCCTTCCATCCTGCAACTGATCAAAGAGTCTTTGCTGAAGATCCAGGAATGGTCGCTCGAAAGCCGTCTCGCCCCGGTCAAAGAAGATGCGCTTATCGCAGCTCTTTTGGCTAGCTTGGACACCGGAAGTGCAGAGGAGCAGTTGAACGCCCAGAGAGAACTTGAGATCATCGCAAAAGGCTTTGAAGAAATCGCACGGAGTCAGGCGGCCTACCGCATTTACATGGCATACGGAAACCGAATGTATATGGAGCAGGCCCATCAGGAGGCCGAGAAATACCGTAAGGTGTTGGCTGGTTTGGGTGTGTCACAAGAGTGGTTCAAGGAAGGAGTCAACTTGGCGGAGTTCCAAAAAGGCTCACCTTTGGACGCCTGCGCATACAATCCGCTCAAACAGGACGGATCCCCGATGCCGAAGGAAAGCGAACTGCGGCTTGTCATCGCAGCCGGAATGCTGAACGCCGTGTACCGGGAATGGGCGCGGAGCCACTACGATCAAATCGAAGCCGCTGTCCTCAAGGCCGCCGAGCAAAGAAGAAAGCTGCAGGAACAGTTGGATGCGTATAACCGGGAGGTTCCCGAGGAAGACATTCGCAAGTTGCAGCAATATTTGAAAGACATGAACATCTATCACGGGGAAATCACCGGAAAGTACAATAAGGAGTTTTTGATCGCAGTTGCGGGCTATCAGCATATCGCGAATACCGTCAGTTCCGTGGCCGCGGTGCGCCGGGACATGTTCGGCCTCGAAGGCTACCAATTTGAAGTGGACGGCAAAATTACGAAAGAACTGCTGGACTTGGCCGTCGCCGAGCGGGGGCTGGGCATCCGCAACAACCCGGACCTGGACACTCGCGGAATGAGCACGGCTTTCACGACGGTAGGCGTTGGGGAGGGCATCGTGAAGCAACTTGGTGAAGATGCCAAAGATTTTATTGAGTACGCAATAAGCGTTCAGCCAACCAGCCTGCAGTTCTGGACAGAAACCATCCCGGGATATTACGATTTGGGTAAAGCGATCGCCGGCGGCGAGATCACCTACGATGACATCAAAAATTCAGTCGGAGAAGGATTAGCCCAAGAATTCGTCGTCCCTTTTGAACAAATCAATGAGCTATCCGACAATATCTTCAGCGGCAAAGCCACCTACGAAGAAAGCGTAACCTATGGCCGTGCCTTGACCAAAGCCGTCATGGCGTTAACGCTGGTGAACGGCGCAGTCAAATCCGGGGCCAAAATTTCGGCGAAGACGTCGAAGAAGCTGGCTGAGTTGTTGCCGAAGATTAAACCTACTCAAACCCCTTTGGCCTCCACTCCCGAAGGGAGTATATTTCCTATCACCGGGCCCGGTCCTAACGACATCCCGCCCCTCTCTAAAAATGAGCGGCAGAAGAATTTTATTCAGTTTTATGAGGAAAAAAATCGGAGACTAGATGGGGAGATTGGCAAAGGTATAGCTAAAATAAAACCTAGCAAACAACCTGATCCCCATGCAACTCCAAAAGGGCCAAAAACTAAAATTAGCCCTAAAGACGATGAAGCTACACAGCGTTCATTGGCCAGAGAAAATCAAGCTGCCGAAATTCTAGCTAAAGACGGTTATGACATCGAACAAAACCCAAAAATAGAAGGAATAACCCGTAAGCCAGATTATAGAATAGAAGGAGAATTATTTGATTGCTATTCACCTGCTGAAAAAACATCTGCAAGAAGTATTGGAAGCACTATAGAGGAAAAAGTTATTACGAAAAAGCAGGCTGACAGAGTTATACTAAACTTAAGTGATTGGAAAGGAAATACAGACTCTATAGTAGAACAATTACGTAATTATCCAATAGAGGGCCTGAAAGAAGTTATTGTAATAACAAAAGAAGAGCAGGTTATTTCTATTTATCCTTAATGATCAAAGGAGTTATGAATAAGTATGTCAATTCAGTTTTCATTAAAGTTAAGCGGATACGAGGTTAATGAACTGATAATAAAAAATGAAATAAATAAGTTGACAAGCGAGGTTGAATTTAGCCTTATTGATGAGAATATAGTTGAATTTGATACAACCTATGATTTGTTAGGTTTTACCATATCCTTAATTAAGAATAAAAAACCACCTTATAATATTTATGAAATGACCTTGTTAGAGAGCGACTTTGAGTACAATCAGGTTATTTTGATCGACTTTAATAAAGAATCAGATTTACGCTTCGCCTATAGTAAGGCGCTTCAAATTATATTCAACCTGATGAAGAGAATAAATACTCATGCGCTATTAACAAGCTCAGTTCATGATGAAATTTGCTATTTTGAAAATAGCACGAAAGTTTATATTAACGGAACTGTAGAATTATTAGAGCAGATAAAAAATATAACAAAGGCTGATGAAATATGGGAAGCTATTATCCTTAACTCAATTTCTGCGGGGGAATAGAATATAACGGTTTAGTTTTGTACGGGGTTGATGATACGATAACTAATGATGAAAATACTAACCATAAAGTAACTGGATACATCGAGACCAATGAAATTTGGTACGAAAACGAGCATCAGAAGGCCTATATGTTTTTTGGGGACGGGAATATAAGTTGGTATTGTTATGATATAAAAAGAGATATTTATGTCGAATTAGATAAGCCGTCTGGCTCACTAGTACAAGAGTTTCAGGGGTTTTATCATATGATAGACTATGCCTTATCCGAGAGCCTATGAGATGTAGAAAATACGTGGTGAGATAAAATGTATAAAGAATTGGATAATCTATTATCTGCCGATACCTCTGAGGACTCATGGTACGACGATGGTTGTATTATTGCAGGCGGTATTTTGTCAGAGTTTGGCCCAGAGGATTGGGAAGAACTATCAAGCAATGTGCTTACAAAGCCACTAAAATGGCAGAAAAAATTAGCATATTGTCTGGACAATGACTGTAATATGTACCCAATTGACCCTATTATTATCATTGATTAGCACCGAGGATCAAGAACTATTCGAGATATGCATAGATACTCTAAGAAGTTATTCTAGTCCAGAAAGCAAACAAATGATACTAAATGATCCATCCATTCTACACCGGGTACGTGATTTGCTGCCTAAAGCAAGCTTACCGGTAAAAAAAGTTCTTGAGGACCTCCTTGAGAAGCTTCATTCTTAACAATATAAAATGATGTTCACAGGTCGTCTTTGGTCAGAGTGCGCCGAAGTCGGCCTTTTTCATCAAGCTCTAGAATAAAAATTCTTATTGATGCTGCTAAAAGAGAATCACGTTGAAATGAGGGAACTCAATGGATGCAAACATTAGATTAAGTTCTTTCCCGTCTGATAAAATTAAATTATTTCAAATTATAAAAAATCAGACACTTAGTAAATTGATAAGGTTTAGCTGGTGGGAAAGTAGTGATGCCATAGAGCAATGTGAAATTCCAGAAGAAGACGTTTTCTCATTAACCGCAGGACCAGTGTTAATGTATTTTCAATCGGGGTTAGTCATTGGGGCCGCCAGCGCCCCATCGCAAAATTCGGTTAATATATGGGTTGAAAAAGATGATACAGGCTACATCACTGATGAACCTATCGAAAATGATACTGAACTCTATGCTATTAGTGCCTTGGATAAACAATACAGCAATTCTTATTGGAGCCAAATAGTAGGGCAGAAAATAAGGATGGTGAATATTATTAAGCGCGATCCGCAAAATGCCTTGCTCACCGAATTGCCAAATGAGGTTGGTGTTGAGATAGTTATGGATAACGGAGAAAAATTTATACTATCGCACGGTCTCCACAACAATTCAGACGATTTTTCAGTGATAACAGACTCATATATTGACCGGGGGCTTTTGGAAAGTTTAAGACGGGAAAATATGCTGTAGTTCATTTTAAAACAATAACCTAAGTATATTGTAATTGTTGTCCATAGATATGCCCAAAAAGGAGTATTGCATGGATACTAAAAATATTTTTTTGAGCCATCACCTCTGGGCACAGTCGGATGGGAAAAGTGGAAGAAAGTTAGAAATAGTAAAAAAAGAGATCCGTGAACTAAATCTAACAGAGATGAATCTAAGTTGTTCTGAAATTGTTGATTCAAACGCAAGCAACTCCTTCCTGACAAATAATAATATGAGCGATTGCTACTTTTTAGGTTCTTCGTTTGATGAAACGAATTTGTCGGAATGTATGTTGAGCAAAACTGTATTCGATCATGCATCATTAAAAAATTCAATTTTGAGGAATTGCCTTGGTATAAAGGCGTCTTTTGACGACGCAACTCTTAGCTTTGCTGACTTATCCGGATCAGATATGCGCCGGGCTTCTTTTCGAAGAGCGGATTTAAGTTACACTAATTTTTACAATGTAGACCTGACAGGCGCTATACTTGATGGAGCCCTTCTCTACGGAGCAAGCTTTAAAGATGCGAAAGGAATTGATGAAATATCTGCTCAATATATTTTTGTTGGAACAGAAGACGAACCAATAAAGCTAGAGGGCGATAATATACAGAAATGGTTGTTAGGATTGAGAAAAGGGTGACGTAGTCAATGGAGGCATACGGTGTTATAATCAGATCTCTTCAAAAACGGAGCCCCCGGATCGGCTCCGAGGGCAAAATAAACGTCTATTCGGCGTCAGCGTCAAGCAACTCCTGCACCTGGTCTTTCCAACACAGAGGTACATTGTCAATCGTTTTTAGATTTTTCTTAATCAAATCAAAATAAATTTTAACCATTTGTTCCCTCAGCTCCCGACCCAGCAACAAGCATTTCGGCCAGCTCAGCAAGCGCAAGTTGCATTTTTGTTTTATCGGCTTCGTTCGCCTCCGCTAACTCGGCAACTGCCAGTTTAAGCCTCATATTTTCCGCCTGCAGATGCTCCAGTTCGGTCGCCCTCACCAGTCCGTCAATCACTTCCGCCGACATGGCTACAGCTCTTCTTCTGGCCGCTCTCCTTCAGCGGCAGCATTAGCTTCAAGTGGCAGCGCGGCGGCAAATCGGGTTCCGTGGAATAAAAAGGGACGGCACCGGAAAAGGCATCTTCCACGATAACGTCCTCGCTGTAGAGGCCCGTCAAGGCCAATTTTAGGTACTGCTTTCAACATGATTCCTCTTAATATAAAGAGATTCGGACACCATCAAATACGACTTTATTATTGGCCGGGACGTCGATATAAAAAATTCCATCAGGACTACACGATATAACCCCAATCTGCCACCCTGTACCATTAAAAGCTGCGACAGATGCTTGAACACCAATTTTCGGTCGCGCCGTCGGAATCAATTTGAAAAACTGGACGCCTGGGCCGGTCGGGCCGCCCGTTATCGATCCAGCAAATTCGACATGCCCGTCAACAACTCGATATCGGAACGAAACAACCGACGTCCACCCGTTGAGTAATGTTGGTGTAATCCAGCCCGGTACATCCTTCTCCGCTTTTTTCTGCTCCACGACACTTACACGCTGCAGCGCCTCGGCCACGCCAGCCGCCAAATCGTTGATTAGTGCTTTTTCATTCGCGGCCAGCGCGCCGGTAATCGAAACGACAGGTGACTTGTCGAGTTTAAAATATGTTGTGCTATAAGCTGCCGATGGGTCATAGTTATAGGTGTAAATATCTGCGTATCCCCCACCGTTCATCGACCAATCTATATTTTTATAGAAGAACCAATTAAAATCTCGTGCATCTTTTCTATAGATAGCACGAATATCATTCGTTTTAAATTTTAGATTTGTTCCAGGGTAAGCTGCTGGGTTGTTAAATCCGAATAAGCGTCCATCTGTACCCAGTACAGGTTCCACACCTTCACGTAGTACAATCCCCGTACCGACTTCGACCAAGTTGTCACCCTCAGCGAGGGTCAGGCAGCCCTCAGAAACGACGGGTTCGACGGTTTCTTTGGTGAGACGGTAAAGGAGTTGATATGGAGTGTGGGCAGTGTCACTAATATCGGTAGGCAAAGTGCCTCTTGCCCCTTCCATAAAGTACCTAGACCCATCCCAAGAGTTGATGTTTACCCATACTTTTGTTCCTGTGTTGTTATAAGGTTCGGCGCCTGTGCTGCTCCCTTGTATGGTCATCTTCCATCCGTTAAAATACGCCTTAATCTCGTCCTGTGTTGGAGTGTAGTCCGGCCCCCAACCACTTTCGGTGTTAGCAATGGACACATGGATACCGTTTAGATACATTAAGCTTTGATCAGGTCCAGTATAGGAGGTGGTAGTTCTATTTGTTAAAAGCGCTCCGGTGTATTTGGTTACAAAGGAAACGTAATCCGGGGACGAAATTGTTCCATCTCGAACAACAACGGTCTTATAGCTTGAAGTAACATTTGGGATATCAACGTTCCAACTTAACGCCCCGTCAAGAATAAGCTTCTTCCACTTCGCCAACTTGAAATACTGCCCGTTTTGCTCAAAAAGCACGTCAGGATTACTGCCGTCATCTGGGTTTGCGTACAACTCCGTCTGGAAGGCGAGCATAGAATTACGTTGTGGCTGAAATGGTTTGGATTCGGAACTGAGAACGAGCATCGGATTTTTAAATGTGAATGTTCCGGGCGCGTTTGCAGAAATAAATACCCTAAATCTATCTGTATTTGCACCCGTAGTAACTGTTGTTGTATTACTCTTACTTGTAACTGCATGGGGCAGGGATAAATCCGTGTTCCCTTGAAACTCTGATGCGTTAATAAATGCTTCAGGTCCAGAAAAGGATTCGCAACTAAGTACGTAAGTTGTATTGGGTAAAGCTGGCACATCTACGTAACTTGATTGATAAGCTTGTGTTAATGTAATGCTCGCCTCGTACGGACCGATGTCGTTAATACCTAAACCTTCCACGTATTCGTAAAACGGTGGCAACAGATTTTCTGACTTAGTGATAGCATATGGACCGTCTACGCCGCGGATGCCGGCATGCACAAACGGATATTTTGCGGCAACTTGTTCAGGCGTCATCCCATCAAGCGCAGCGTATTCAGCATCAGAAATCTCATAGACGCGCAAGGCATCTACATAGCCGGAGGAATCATTTGGACCGGACAGCAAAGCACTGATATACACGATGTTAGCCCCAGTAAAAAAATTAGCAGGAACTCGAATAAACACTGTTTCAAATTTATTTAGCGTGGACATGAGCGGTGACTTCATTTCTTTAGGAACAGCGTTATCATTCATCCGCAAAGCCATTGCTACTCCGCTTACCATTTTCACTCTCGCTACAGCAATATAATTTTTGCTTGGATTGTAAGAAAATCTCTGGAATATGTCTGCGTATTGCCCATTGGTAACAGTTATAGCAGCACATCCTGAACCTTCGACTTTATTTGTTGTATCAATAGCAGCAGTACCAACGACAGACCAGCCAGTCAGTGAATCAAACGATCCGGCGCTTCCGAGTAAATTAATCAGCGTCCGCCCCCGAACCTCCCCAAGCCGGAACCGCGCGTCCTTCGCTGCAGTGATCACCTGCAGGCCGGGCTGCAGTGTCATATCGGATGATTTGACTGTATCGAGGCGCTCCTCAATTTCAGTGTACAGATGATTGATTTCTTGTCCGATTTGGTTCATATCATCCGGCTTAACAATATCTGAATTCTTCCAGTCTGTTTTGGCCATCGCTTAATTCCCCTCCTTAATCTCAATAGTTTGCAGCATCAAATGGTCCGCCGTAATCGGCACGTTGACAGCATTGCTACTCAAAACATTATCCGCTGCATCCTTAAGTTCCACTAATGTAATCAGGGATACCTCAGAGACCGGAACAATATAATTGAGGATTAAGACTTTTTCGTTCACCGTCTTGACCTCAAAATCGGTGATGGTATAGGAATTGTTGATGACCACTTTGGCTACCCGGCCATTTACATAATCGGTAACATCGTGAAGTAAATTTGAAGCTATCATTTAATCGGCACCTCCGGTCCGAAAGATACAAACGGTTTTTCTCCGAGTTTCCATGATTCGTCCAACCTATAATTCCATGTCATTTCTCTCATGCTGATATGCTCTTCAAGCCCGATCACATCTTCAAGAGCCGTTTTTTGCTGATAGACCATATTGGCCGGCTTGGTGGTCTCAATCGTATACAAAACCTCTTTGAACACACTCGCGTTGTCGACAGTGGCCGTCACCGTCAAAACCCGATTGGCATAGTCCACCGACACGATCGTCATCCCTTTGCCAACCAGCGTGTCGAGCTGCCGCTGCAAATATCTGGCGGTAAACGGAGGCTTGGTCTGGTAGCGGTTAAGAATGCGGCGCCGGCGGAACTCCAGCGTTTCCTTCGTGGGGTCCGCCTGGATGCCAAGCATCTGCTCGCGCCGTTTGATGGACTGCAGCCCGGACGTCTCAACAAACTGATCATCAAAAAGCTGGCCGATGGCTCCCTGAGCCAAATCCAGCTCTATGGTCTCCGTTTCGGCCAGCTGGATAAAATCTTCAATGCTGCCGTAAAAGGCCGGCAGATGGATCAAAATGCGATCATCAGACACGGATGGTCACCGTCCCCGGCTGCGGCACCACGTCGGCCTCCAGCGTTAAGTTGGCTGCCGATCCATTAACGGTGGTCCCGGTCACATCATCGACGCCGTTCACGGTTAGGATTCGCGCATCGATCTGCGCGGTCCGGACGATGAGCTGCTGCTGATTGGCCCAATCCTTCCGGAGCTCCAGCAGGTAAGACGCAATCACTGCCTCCACGTCTGCCTGCACCTGACCGGGCGTCATACCTGCCGAAAGTGTCAGCGTCGTCTCTACATTGATCGCGAGGCCCGTCACTCCGGCAATGGTCACTTTATGGTCGATCGGTGCCTGACCAAATCCCTGACCGCTATTGACCGTGGGGTCGATGATTGTTTGCACCTCATCGACCAGTGCCTGCGACGGGGGCGTCCAGTCTGCGGCAATAATGGTGCACTTAACGGTCCCTCCGCCCTGCCAGACCGGGTAAACCTTGGTCGCACCAACGCCCGGGATACGATTGATCCGCTGTTTGTAATCGGCGACATTGCCGCCAAAGGCCGGTTCGTTGACGGTCTCATAAAACCGTTCCCGAAGTACATCGTCCGGCTCCTCGTCTTCCCCCGGCACCAGCACTTCAGCCAACACGGCCCGGGTCAGGTTGGCCACATAGTCGATCGGCAGGAGCGTGCCGAACTGCGTATTACCGATCGTGCCAGGTGTCTCGCAGGACATTTTATATATGCCTGTGCTGATCTTCTCTTTGACCACAAAGGCCAAATCGGCAATCGCAAACCGTATGCCCAGCGGTACATCCATGAGTTCATTGGCTGAGTTGTGAAACACCCCTTTTCGCTCTGCCGGCGTCGCCGGTATGCGGTTAACCCCGAACTCAGCCGTTTTCCGGCTCAGATATTCGCCGCTGGCCGTGTCCACGAACGAAAGATTGTAGTTAACGTCCAATTCAATGTACATCTGGGCCAGCTCGGCTGCGGCCGGCGCGCATGCGTCATAAATAACGCTGCCCTCCCTTTTGTCGATTGTATCCGGTACCCGGGAGAGCATCCGCTGCAATATAAAATCAAAAGTCATGTGTTCATACACTACGTCTCACCTCCTGCCCAAAACTGCCGTACGCTGTCACCACGGTAAAACGGATGATGAGTTGATCGCCATCTACTTCAACCTCCAGATTTTCCACCGAGTCGATCCGGTCATCAGGCAATAATGCCTCCTGAATCATCCGGTTCGCCTCGGACCGGGCAAATACTGGGCTACTGCCGAGCAGCAGCGTTAATTCGTGGCCATAATTGAATGAATAGATGTCATACCAAAAGCGTTCCGTCTGGAAAACCTTGAACACCGCCTGTTTGATAGCGTCCAAGCCGTCCGTCTTCCCGGCGATGCGTCCCCTGTCCAAATCAATTTGCCAAGTCAGGGACGGCATGGGCTGGTCCACTAACGGCACGTTCAACAGATTCTCGTCTGTTTCCGGTATCATGATCCGCTCACCACCCTATCCCATACGACATATTTTTGACCGCCTTGTACTCTCAGCAAAAGAACCGCATCACCGGCTTGCAGCCCTTCGCGGATCACAATTTTTCCCGGCAAAGCGTCCCCCGTTATTCCACCGTTGTACGCGTGGTTGTGTTTTAAATCGAGTTTGTCCAGCAGCGCGTCGCCGGTAACTCCGCCATCAAATGTGTGGTTATGCTGGAGATCGACTTTTTCCGGCAACGCATCGCGGGTAACCCCTCCGTCAAACGTATGGTTGTGTTTTAGATCGATTTCATATCGGGTTAAGCGTTCTGTCACATACAAAAAATCCGCAGTGAGCGTAAACCGTCGATCCACGATTATCTCCAGCGGATTCACCTTGCTTATTTCGCCGAACAGCACTGCGACAGGATTGCCGGCATGGACGGCGTCTGTTGCAGCTTTTTTCAATGTACCTAGTAAATCCGCCATTCACACCACCCTCAAATCAAGTGTCATCGTATGCACCGCCCCGTCGAAGTCGTGAGAACACTCATCCACCAACAGCGCCTGATCAACGCCGTATTCCGATATGACGATCCGGACGCGCATGCCGGCCCGGACGCGGATATCCCCCAGAGCGTTTACTTTAAGCGATTTAGCCACACGGTTCTTCTGCTGGGCCAAGTTGTTCAGGAGCTCGCTGATCTGCGCCGTGTTGAAGTTTTCATTCACCGCCTGATAGAGCTGCAGCAAGCCCCACCGCTTGATATTGACGCTGTCCTTAGCCAGGTAAATCTCGCGTCTGCCGGTCTCCTTGTTATCCCTGTATAACTTAATCTGGTTGTACGTATCGCTGTCGATCGAGCGTTTGACCTGATAGTCGTACATCAGACTGTCGTCGCCGATGATCAAATCCAGCTCAGTATCGTCCGCCCCGCGCAGACAAAGCGCACCAAAATCATCATAGAGGCAGTAGTCGCGGCCTGTATGGTGAAGGGTCAAGGTGATCGCCTTGTCGATGATATCCAGAAGCTTTTGCCCGTCTGCGGGAGGCATGGTTGGGATCTTATACCTGGTATCTACCAGAGTCCCGAGCTTCAGGTTGAAATCCTTGGCGATCCGCTGCACAACCTCCGTCGCCGTGACGCCCGTAAATACGTAGGTGTCGGTGTTCATCAGATACCTGATCTGATCGTACGCGGTGATCTTGACGGCTTCGTCCCGGCCCTCATCAATGCTGAAAATGTAGCCGTGGAACACATTCGTGTCATTTACCCGGACCCGCACGATATCCCCATTGTTGTACGTAAAATTAGAGGTTTGAAAAGGAGAACCTTTAATCAGCGTAAAAGAAACGCTCCCCGCCTTGCCGATCCGGGATGTCTTCCAGGACAGGCCACTTACGATTTCGCTAACATCCCATTCGGCGTCGTTGCCGGTCCCCTGCCGATTGATGATTTTTACAGCCAAGGTCATGGCAGCTTCAGCACCTTTCCTACTGGCAGCCGCCTCAGGTCGGAGTCCTTAATTCCGTTTAGCTTCTGGATTTCCTTCCAGCGGGCTCCATTACCAAGCTTCATCTGAGCCACCTTCCAAAGACTGTCGCCGGCAACCATCGTATAGGTCTTCGGTTGCTGCTTATCATTGGGCCGGGGTTTGGCCGTTTTCTTTTTCACCTGACCGCCCCCGTTGGTGGTCTCCCGGGTAATTTTCTGGGCGGCGTAAAAAACGTATTTTTTAAACTGGATATCGTATTCAATGTCTCCGCCGCTACCAGCCACCTCTTTCCAGGTGAAGGACTCGATACTCGCCAAGGTGTTGATATCGTACGTATCAGAGGTAAAAATAAACCGGATTGGCTGCTTGGAGGCCATCCACTTCTCGATCATCTTGATATACTCAACCGGGTGCAACAGATCATCCGTCGTCACAAACTTATACCATTGGGCCGGAAACAAGCCGCTGAAGCTGTATTCCGTCAGATTCCGATCCTTGATCACATTAATCTGTCCCAGCCCGGCCACATCATACGAACTGCCTTGACCGGACTCACTGACTTTTATTTCGGAAGGGTTGATCGGCAGCTTTAGTACCTCGGCCCTTCTGTTAAAACTCAACTCAACGCCATATACTCGCACAACCCGTCCCTCCTACCAACCATAGACAGCATCCGCCGAGGTGACGATATCCTGTTCTAATTTTTCCGTGATATGCGCAATGATTGTATTGATGTCGCTCTGCTGACGGACATGGGTATCGCCGAAGCTGATCGACGGCTGCAAGGTAACGAAATTTTGGATATTTTTCAGCTCGGCCAGCTCACGCATCATTTTTAAATCCTCCGAGGAAATATCTACGGTTTCATTAATGCGATCCACGCTGCCGACGTTCCCTACGGAGCCGATACTGCCCAGGTTCGCGCCGCTCGTGCTCGGTGCCGCTCCGGAAGCGCTCAAGGAATCCATGAGCTGGTCGTTGGACTTGTCCTTCCCAAAACCGGAACCGAAGGAGTTCAGCTTATTTGCAGCATTATCGAACGCCGCTACTCCGTTCTTATTACCTTGACTAGCAGTGGCAGTGACGTCCTTGTATTCCATTTTGCCGAGACTAAACACATCATCCGGTTTTTCTGGGACTGGCATACTGTCCATTGTGCTTTTAATCGTGTCGCTAACGAAATGCAGATTCCAATCCTCTATCATCCCGACATTTTTTCCGCTCACCGCATTAAACGCTTTTATCACGGTATTTACCAGGCCTTTTATACCTTTAAAAGAGTTAAGAAAACCTTCAACAAAGTCTTCTCCAAAGCGAAGCATATTGTACATATATCCGCCGAACGTCATCATCAGGTCGTAAAACAACTTTTTGATGGCATAGACCGGATTGAAAAACAAATTAAGCAAAAATTCCACAAAGCTGCTGAACACATTGTAGACCATAGCGACAACGTTATATATCACGGCAAACAAGCCATAGAACAGCCCGACCACAAAACCGACGATCTCCTGGGCGGAAACCCCAAATTTCATCAGGATGGCTACGAGCAGTCCGATCACTCCGATAATCAGCAAAACTGGCAAGAGGGCGCCAAGCCAAGCAATGCCCTGGGCTACGATCGGCGCGATCATCGCCCAGAGCAGGATCCCCATTAAGGCCAACGCTGCTCCGATTCCGAGCAGCATCATGTTGACGGAAGATTCGTTTGAGGTTGCCATCCCGAAAAATGCAGCCATTCCCTGGACCACGTCGCTTATAAAAGTGCCTACGATACTCAGCCCTGCTCCCAAGCCGCTGATAAAGTTATTAAATGCGTCGCTGTTTAATACTTCGAGTATAGCGTCAAACATCGGACCCAGTGCATTCGCTCCGTCTCGGCCTACCGAGGCAAATTGGAAATTAAGGGTATCTACCACCCGCTTCCATTTCACGGACGGCGAGTCCATCATCGTTTCAAAAGCCGCCTGCGTCATCCGCTGTTTATTAAGCAATTGGTCCATCGCAGCGATGACGCCGTCTACGTTGCCCTGCTGCCCCGCCGATTGGAGACCGCTGTTATCGATCGTGCCGGCTGAAATATCATAAGAGCCTAAGCCTTCCGTACTTCCGGACAACACTTGCGAAAGCGCATCGGCGGCTCCTTCCAGCCCTTGCCCGGGGTTAAGCTGCTCAAGCCGCATCGCCAGCATATTCAGCTCGGCGAGTTGACTGGGATCGGTCGTTATCGACATAAACTTCTGTGTGCCCACCAGGGCGGTGTCTACATTTTGTCCGTACTGTAGAGCCTGTGCGGCCGTCTGGTCAAAAACCTGCTGCCCCGCCCCCGGACTGCCGGCGCGAAAAGATATCTGATTCAGCGCCTCTTGCTGCTGGGCACCATCGCTTAAGATCTTGCCGAGGAACTGTTTGCCCGTCTCCGCGATCTTACTCAGGTCCATCTTTTTAAAAGCTTCAACAAGCTTGTTCCCCTTCTTGGCGGACTCGTCCAGCTCCTGATTAAATTCCTCCTGCGCTTGCGTGGCCTGCATCGCTTCCCGATGCGCCTGCAATTCGCTAGATATAATTTGCTGGAGGGTCTGTAAGAACTGCAGCATCACATTAACGTTGTCGTTCATCGCTCGCGCGGAGGCCTCCCAGACGACAACCGATTGCTCGGCAGGCTGGATGACTTGAGGAAGCAGATTCCTCATTCTGTCGTACACTACTATCATCGAATCTGCACTTGCCATGGCTTCACCTTCTTTCCAGGCAGAATGTTCACTTTTTCTTCGCCGCTTTTTTCTCGTTCCTGATGATCTCTTGGATCATCGCGATGAGCGCTGCCTTTTGCTTTGCGCCCAACGCGGCGAACTCCCACGGCATCAAGTGGAAGCGGTTGAGGGCGAAGAGGGCGCAGACCGTTTCGCCGTCGCCCTCATCGATCAGTTTTTTACTTCATCCGCCAGTTCGTTGATGCTCTTGTCGAAGCCATTGATCTCCTGGACCTTCTGCACGAGCGTGGCATATTCTCCGGGGAGCAGCATTTTCCGCAGGCATTGATCCGCGCCCATCACCTGATAGGACTGCTGAAGCTCGGCGTTTTTCAAATCCGGGAACACGACGCTGGCAACCGCCAGTTTAGCCAAATACTCGTCGGTGTTGGTCTCGTAGCTGACCATCCCCTTGTCCTTCACCTTACGCTGGCAGGACTTGCGGATCGCTTCGTTCTCGTCCTCGGTCATGCTGCGCAGGCGCCACGGGATCGACTGGCCCTCCTCATCCTTAAAACGTTCGGAAACGATGACTTCCTCCACCAGTCCGGCAGTGGCAT
Source organism: Paenibacillus macerans (assembly GCF_023715465.1). GTDB lineage: Bacteria > Bacillota > Bacilli > Paenibacillales > Paenibacillaceae > Fontibacillus > Fontibacillus macerans_A. The sequence goes on along the minus strand of NZ_JAMBOE010000022.1, from coordinate 25,341 downwards.
TTTGCGCAAAAAAAGCAGATAAAGAGCTCATTCGTGAATCTCCTCCTGAATGGTTTTATTTTTCCGTTAAAGAATCGTTAGTTGGTCGGCTGAATCGCGTTAAAGGATTCCATCACGTCATAATCCTCGAAGGTAAACGGAATTTCTTCCTCAAGCATATCCTCGCTGGACGCGTCGAATTTGGCGGCGATGATGCTGTCGAGGTTGCAGTTCCGCAGGAACACGGTTTGTTTGCCCGTGCTGCTTCCCGGCTGCTCATTCGTGATCATCAGATCGAACCAGAAGTCGTTCCCGTTCTTCACGTAGTCCTCCATCAGCTTGCGGAAAAAGGAGGAGACGTAATAAATCGTCAGCGTGCCTGTACCTTTCCAGCCAGCCGACCGCTGCGGCGTACCCGTTCTGCCCAGTGTCGGGACGTCTACCTTCGATTTTTCGATCGTCGACTCCAACGTTTTAGCGTAGAACAGTTCCTCCGTCCGATCGCCGATTTTTACGAAGGCCTTGGCCTGTTTGCCGCTTATCGCATCTTTCACATTAAAAAAAGAACCTGCCATGTTTTCGTCCTCCTTAGTTGACCGTGACGGTCATGTAGATTTTTTCGATACTATCCACCGGCTGCACGTTCAGATTGATGACAACGGCGTCCCCGTCGATGCCCGGCAGCACTTCCAGATCGGTCTCCGCGTTGAAATTCTGGATCGCTCCAATGCCCTGCAGCGTTCCCAGATAGCTGAGTACCTCGCCTTTCAGCAAATTGCGGCCGTCCGCATTATTTCCGACTTTCCCGATATAACTCGCACCGAAAGTACGCTGAATGTCCCGCGCGATCGTGTCCAATACCCGCACGACGCGGTTTTTGCTGAAATGCTTGGCCTTTTCGGGCGTAAATGTCTTGAAGGTGTTGATATCCTGCTGGATCTGCACCTTGCCGTTCGCTGCCGTAAGCACCAACTCGCCGTTTTGCAACGCCTTGATCGTCTCGCTGTATGTCAGTTTCGGCGTTACGTCAACCGCATTCGGAATCTCCGCATAGGTGAGCGATTCGTTGACAGCTGCTCCCGCTTCCATCGCGACGATTTCCCACAACAGGGAAATCGGCTCTACCGTCAACCCGTCGGCAGTGATCACGCTGTTCTTCAAGCTAATGACCCCTTCGTAGTCCGCTTGCGGGTAATTGTAGAGGACGGTGACGAACTTCTTGCCTTCATCGTCCCGCAGACGTTTAGTAAAAGCCACGGCCAACTGCTTCAGCGCGGAATCGTCGGTCGGCAAGCCAAGCACGTCAAACTCCTCCGCTTCCAAAGCCGCCAAAGCGTCGGTCCAGTCGCCGTTTCCGCCGGTGCCTTCCTTGCCTCCCGCCAGTGCCGTCCCCGCCGTTTCGGTCAATTCGCCGCTACCCGCAAACGTGACAAAGTCGTTACTTACGAGCGCCTCAGCTGAGCCGACGATCTGGGCGTCGACTTCCTCGCCTTCCAGCAACGTGCGGACTTCGTAAGCGTCCGGTTGATCCACGCTGGCCTGCACGACGATTTGCAGGTCATTGCCGCGCGAGCCGCCGTATTTGGCGGTGGCCGTCAAATTGCCGATGGCGACCGTAGCCTTTACGGCGTTTTTGGCCCCCAGCCGATAGATCAGCACCTGACTGGCGTGCGCCATCGCCGCTGCAATGTGGCGGATTCTTGCGTCAGCCGCATTAAAGCCGAGCAGCTTCAAGGCGTTCTGCAGAAAAGTCGCCGCCTCCAGCTTGATCACTCCGCTTGGCCCCCAAGGCAGTGACGCCGGAAAAGCCGCCACGCCGCGCTCGCCTACCGTGCCTACCGGGCGAGCCGCCGATTTGAAATTGATGTAAACCCCCGGAGATACTTTGTTTTGCGTTGTCCATGTGCCATTAGCCATGTTCCTTCACTCCTCTTTGGATAAATGATTGTACCGCCTGCTCGGCCTGGGCCGCCGTATAGGCCGCCCCATCCGCCAGCGTCACGTGCAAAATGTCCTTTTCCACGCCGCTAAAGCGTTTGGCCGCCAGCAGCTGGGCCTTGGAAAAATTCCGTTCCGCCGGCACCGCCGGCTTGTCCGTTTTCTTCTTAAACACCATCTTTGACCTTCCCCTCCTGCTGGAGTTTTCTCATCTTGATCTCTCCGCTGGCCGGCGACCAGACCCATTGGCGGAATGTCAGGTACAGATGCAGCGTCCCGTCATCCTTGATTTCGGCGCTTATGCCCTCCCCATGCGACAGCCCTTCATCCGCCGGAAAATCCGCAAACAGCTCGAAGAGCTGCTCGGCCACCTCATACGCAGACTCTCGGCTACGTTCCGCCGCAGGGAAAAACCCGACATCAAGCGAATAAGTTCGCTTAAAACGCCGCCCCAGCTCCTGGTTCTGCTCCGACTTTAGCAGGTGCACGAAAAAGCACGGCGCCGGAAATCCTTCCGGGCCAGGCTCAGTGTAAACCGGCAAGTCCGGAAACCGGGCCGCTACAGCCGCAGCCACACTCTGCACCACGTCGTTCATAATCGACTGTGACAAATGCTCACCTGCCTTCGCTTAGGCTTGTTTTTCCCGCCGATTTTCAGGGGCACAACGATTCTGAACAGCATCGAACCGGCATCGAACGGCCGACGCTCCCAGACCACTTCACGGCTTGCCCCGATCAGCGACCCTACTATTTGCACTTTTGTTCGAACGCCCTTCTTCTATAGCGTCTACCTGGTTATCATCACCCGCTGCAATGAGGGCCGCCCATACGGGATGCCTGCCGCTGCCTCTGAAACCGGCGAGAAAAAAATAGGGCCGTGAAAGTCTCATTCACGGCCCTGCTCGGTATTAAGTTTTCATCTTTCGACACTATCATTTTATCGCGGATTGGCGGCCATCATCGGCCCTAAAGCGGACAAGTGGAGGACAAGGAGAGGACAGAAAAAGATGCTCCGAAAACTGGTTGTTTTACAGAACGAAATATGAGTAGACAGCCAAATTTAAAATAGCACTGTAAAAAACAGGGCACTCAAGCGAGCGCCCTGTAATCGAACGACCGTTGATTCAGAAAATCAGGACAACTCAAAGCGCTTTTCCTGCTCTATTTCCAAACCAATAAGCCCTACCTTTTTTAAATCTTCAATATTCATGTACATGATATTTTTATATTTTTTGACGCGCAAATCGCCTAATACAAAATCGCCTTCTTTGGCGTTCTTGTATTCGTCGGTTAAGGGGATATCGTATCTGACAAGCTCCGTACCAACATTTTTACCAATCGAAAGCTTATTTTTATCGCCGCTGCCCAAATTAACAACATTTTCGATTTCCGAAAGCATAGCTAACGAGATCCACCCTTCGCTCATAAGCGGCGGCAGTTTCTCATTGTTATCTACCGCAGCAACATAATTGGCATCAAAATAATCGGGATACCCGTTATAACCAGGATCCTTCGACTGCTCAGCGGTTGGAGGTTCGCCAATAACACGGTATTTCGGAGCGTTCTTAGCCGCATTGTAGTCCGACTTGATCTCGGCCAATTCTCTCATCATATTTAATTCCTCTTCGGCTTTGAGACCAACCTCGACGGTTCCATAAGAAGTGAAAAATACATCAATCCCCTCAACACTGTATGAGGCCCCTCCAAAAGAAGGACTTGTGATTAAAATACCATTCACTTTCGATGAGTAATTGGCGGTGTACCCCGTCATTCCCCCGACAAATTGAAGCGGAATATAAGTCGTGCCGTTCCGAGTAAAAGGCGCTGCCTTCAGAGATTTCTTCTTTCCGTTAACATATGCGGTTTTGCTGCCGACTTTAAATGTTACCTTTAATTGATCCGCGGTTCCTGTGGTTTGGCCGGATTTCTTATCGTACCCGATGTTTATATTTAGCTTCTCAAATACTTCCCGGAAAGGTACGAATGATTCCCCGTTCCGGTTTATGGATTTCGAGGAAAGCGGCTGCCCATCGACAAAAACATTTGACCCATTGGCGGCCGCTGAAGCGGATACAGCACTTAAACTAAATAACAACACACATACAATAGATATAATAGATAATCTTTTCAACAAAAAGCCCTCCGTATATTCAATTAGTTTCCACTAATTACTAGTCTAATGGGATTAGGGCTTGTGTCAAGGTGTTTAGTATATGAGTACTAGAATGGTTCTTGGCCCGATATGAGTTGCCTTTTTACATTGCACTTCCGGGGAGAAATTCTTATGATAGAAATAAGGAATCAATACTAAATATTCCCACAGGAGGTTGTGATGAATTCAAACCTGCCCAATGAAAGCAAGCATGAGGATGTTAAAGAAGATATTCATGAGCTTAAACGGCGATTACATGATGTTGAACAGCTACTAAGCCAATCCCGGAATGCCTCACGCAAAATACAGAAGGTAATCGTTATTTTCGTTGCGATTATTTTGGGTATTTTTCTACTGTTGACTATAGTAGGGGTTATTCAATTCATGAGCTTTTCTTAAGTGCTCCTATTAATTTGATATTTGCACTTACGAATATTCAAACGTACAATGGGAATAGAAATAAAAGGGACCTTTAGGTCATCGGGGAGGCGACCCTCGATTCCATGCCGTGGGGACGTTAAATAAGACTCGGAAATTTTGTCGCTTTATCACACTTACTTGCGCTCTGGTGTAGATTACATCGGGGCTTTTTATTTATTGAAGAAGAAGAGCCCCAAAAATGGGACTCTTCATACCCCCTCCTAACTAGCCCCCTAACCCGTGAATCAGAACTTGTACCATCTCACTGTCCAAATACCCTACAGCACCAAGCAGAAAGCTAAGCATAATAAACGGCAACACTTTTCTTCTCATTTCTTTTCACCTCACAAATTAGATTTTTATATTGATCCTGACTTTCCTGGGAAGCCACATGGCGGAATTGCTCGAATAACTGCACGCAACGAAAAAACATGGATTCATGGTTAAATCTTATGGCAAACTCCAAACTTTGCAATAAATTTCGTATGCCCAAATCATGCCGCTGCCTATGTAAATCGTAAAAAGCAAACTCTGTTAAGAAACGGACATAGTGATCTGCCACAATCTGCGCATTGTATTTGCCAAAACGGTAGAGACGTTCTTTTAGCGCAAAATGCGGTCTGAAACGCTCCAGAAGATCATCCACATTCAACTGGTATCGATTAGCCGCCTGCAAAATCCGGTACATCGCCGGAACAATCTCATGCTCTTTGGCAGCAATGCATTCTGCGTAATTCGCCAGCACCTCAACCTCACCGGACATCAAACGGTATAAATAAGTATTCGCTTTTCCCCAATCCCGAAACTGCTCGGCAATCTGCCGGTCTTGTTCGCTCGATTCTCCACCACTACGCACCTCATAATTAGCATACCGGCTCAAACTGTACGGCCACACGCATATTTTCCTCTTGATCGTCGCCGAGTCCGATCGTAAACAGCCGATAACGGCTAAGCGCCAAACGTTCGGAGTGCTGATACCTCTCACACTCGGCGACACAATCATACAGCAGTGCCGCGGCCTCTCTTTTTCCCTCCCGAAAAAACCGCTCCGCCGTTTCAAACAACACCGGTACATACGCCAAATGATCCGCTACCGCCTGAACTAGCCGTTCTATGCAATCCAGCTTCCCCAATTCCGCACATCGCCGCAAAAACGGCCCCAAGCGCCGCCAATCCAGAGACAAATTAAGCAAACAGTCCTCCAAATAGAGCTCGTAAAGGCTGCCTTCCTCCCGCCCCATTCCCACCGTGATCAGATCCAAATTATGAATGGAGATTTGGCGATACCCGCTTAACATCGAACTGATCGTACCCACGTTAATCCCGGACCCACGTTAATCCCGGAAATTTCCGAAAATTGATGGAGCGTTAACCCTCTTTGTCTCAGAAAATCCTCCAATTCTTGTCTGACCGTGGTTGCAGGTTTCATAGGTAAACCTCCTTTAATGGCAGAAAACCTACGGTAAGATTCATTGCAGAAACTACGTGCACCCACATATGCCCACTTTCGACTCAATTATACTACATATACGTAGTATTTTGTATATAAAAAACTAAATTTACTGCCCTGCATAATATTTGCCCGGTCACCTAAGCTTATACTGAGGTGATGAAATGGCAGAATTGCGCAATTTTCTAGGGAATCGAATCAGAGCAATCCGAAATGCAAAAGGCCTCACCCAGCAAAATTTAGCGGATATATCCGGCTTGGATTATAGATATATCGGAGCAATCGAACGTGGAGAACGGAATTTCTCCATAGATAATTTGGAAAAGGTGCTTGCTGCCTTAAACGTTTCGCTCCATGAAGTTGCTTATTTAAGCGTCAAACAAAGTAAAGTCGAAACAGCACGTTGGGAAGCCATTGATCAGTTTATTGCAAGTACTGAAGGATTAACTGAGGAGCAGATTAAGATTTTGCGGCGGGTAAATCAGGAGGTTTTGAGGGCGTTTAAATAGCCTTTTCCTCCACGGAAAAGGCTATTATGAATTATAGAAAAAGCAGCATGGCTCAAATACACAATAAACTAATTAATCAAAATCAAATCCAAATAACTTATCTTTTTCTGACAGTATTATTGCACTTTCAGATTGTATAATCTTAAGCAACTCATCGTCATCGGAAATTTGATATTTGTTAATAGCAATAATTGCTTGTTTACCAATACTATTTGAAATTCCCCTTACTTCCTTTATCATATTTGAGACTTGTCGAGGGTCGATACCACTATAACAGGAGGAATCATGGACCAAAATATCTAAATATTCATTATATCTAAACAATAAATAATCCATTAGGTTCTTTTTAACTTCATTAACTCCCTCACCTGTATCTCCCTTCAAATGAATCTCCACGGAGATAGGTCTTCTAATTTGATGTTTTTCACGAACTTTAATATCAAAAAAAGAATTAACATCCTCATCATATATTTCTTTGGTTATTGTATAAATAAAATCTCTGTACCTAACTATAGTATCTTCGTAGTTTTCTCTATTTAATAAAGCTTCATCAAAAAATAAAGAAAGATTTGAGTCCTCAGTTTTAATCTTGCTATCAATATTCTTTATTTGTGATAGCTTACCCTCTTTAAATTTTAATTCTTGAAGATCATTATTGTGTTTTTCATATAAATCAATGGATTGTTGATATACTTGATTTATTGAAATAATTTTCCCTAAATTATCTACGTCATTTGATAGCCCATAAATATCTTTTTCTAATTCTAAAATCGTCTTATTAATTGTTTCTTTCTTTTTTTCTAAAAATTCTTTTCTTTCTTTATAAACAATGTTATGGAACAACTCCACTTCTTTAATTTCTCGTTTCACCATTTCAGGCACTTCAATATTTGCCTTATTGAAAATAGCAATTACATGATCACTTGGAATATCATTTTTATCTGAATTTGATATAAATTCCTCTAATCGCTTCACTTCGATTTTTGCATTTTCATACTTACCTTTTTTTACTTTCAAACTGTTACTTTTAGTAGCATACTCTTCGACTATATTGGTCTGAAGATCAGAAGTTTCTATCTTCTTGATTTTTTTAGATATTTCCCTTAACTTATCTGATAGTCTCTGAACTTCCTTATCTACGAAATATATTTCTTCATCAATTTGCTTAGTATCTATTTCGCCATAAAATGAAATTAATTCAGTTTTATTTTTTTTATATTCTTTGATTTTTTCTTGAGCTTCATATATTTTTCTTACTACATCTAAAATTCCATCCATTCCTAGTAAGTCTAAGAAATCAACCACATCATCTTTACTTGGGTTACCTCTTTGACTTATTTCACTCGCCTTCTTATAAACCAATAACTGTTTTGTAACTTTACTTCTATCTATATTAAAAAAAGCTTTATAATCGGATAATGTATAGGGTGCTGAATTAATTTGTATACCTTCAGATTTACCTAATACTCTGCAAACAAAATAATCCGAGCCCTTGAATGTAATTGTTGCTTTTAAAATATAACCATGAATTGAATCCTTTATTATTGTTGAATCTTCATTTGCCCCAAAAATATAATCAATTAGTTTCAACAATAATGTTTTTCCTAAACTATTAATAGTCCCTCTTTCATTCTTCGGTTCTTGAATATTACCATAAATAAATGAAGTACCGAATTCATTAAATTCTATATCTCTGATTACCTTATTCGAAGGAGCTATTATCAATAGTCTTTTTATTCGCATTAATAATTTCTCCTTTATTATTGTAAGTAATCATATTTGTTAGATACATAAATTCTAATATATAGATGTACTTTTGGAATGTAGGTGGATTCTTAATCTTTCTTGATTTAATGTATTTTTTTTGAAACTTATTCCATAAAGAATCAATAGTTAATTTTGCATCACCTAAAATATCTAAAATCAGAGCACTTAAACCAATAAAACTTTCGCTTATACTTATATATTTATTAGGTAATATCATTTATTATCACCTTTTCTTTTTCAAAAATATCACATTTATCAAAAATATATATAATCAAAAACTTCATGGATACTTCTGCTAACGTTTTGTTATTAATATGAGATAGTGCTTCGCTTATAAGACGATGAAATAATTCTTCACCTTGATATAGACTGCTCATTTCCTTATATTTTTCGACTATAAATTCTTTTACTCTTTCAAATTTATTTTCAAACAAAATGTCCTGATTTATTACTTTTACTGCATTCTCAACAACATCTAATTTAGAAATTATATTTTCAATCTCATCTCTTATTCCTGACAAATTATTTATGTCTATTTTTCTTGAACTAGAGATCCTATTATATGTTTCAAATGTTTTGCTCCCTATAAATTTATGGCTAATATTACCGGATATTTCCTCAATCAAATTTATTATAATTGTTTCTGAAATTGCATTATAATCAATAAGATGTCGAATCCTTAAAATCGCTGAAATTTTTTCAAGAACTTTAATATCTTCTATTTCATCTAAAAGATCACGGATATAGTCACTATTATTTACTATATAGTTAACATCAGTTCCATATTTTCTGTTTATTTTTTCAACTAAAGTTTCAAAGTAACTATCACTATCATGTGGTAGATTTCCATCAAATGTATTAACAATAAAAATAAATTGTCTTATGTTTCCCTTCCATTTCTCTTCCTCGTATACAATTCTAAAAAGTCCCTCGATATCAGTTGTAAACTTATTTTCTATTTCTTTTTTTAAAGAATCCTTCATCCTGGTAGGCGAGAAAATCTGGTAGAAAGTAGCTGTTTCAACTACCCATCCATCATTCTTTTGGTCCCCACCATAAAAGTCAGGCATTGCATAAGTAAGTCCCTTATATTTATAATAGGCAGCTAAGATTTCCTTCAACTGTAATTGAAAGTTTATACCGGTTATTCCCTTAATGAATGTCATGATATTTTCAATATAATCATATCTATCCATTTGCCTCGCTCCTAAATGTTATAAGAACCAACACACTACTTTAGTCCTACCTTGAATTATATCATTGGAAATTCAAAAATCACTATATTTTCCATAAATCTATTACAGTGTTATTCCATAACTTTTAAATATAACCTGACTTTTCACAAATATAGAATTCAAAGGGAATATTAATTCAAAGAATACTATCTTGAATTGTCCAGACTTATCATAGTTTGGCACGGGAACATTACAGCAGAATCTTACAATGAAACGCGTTTGATGAATTTGGTAGATTATACCTAGGTTATTTCTTCAAATCCATCGTATCCAAAACATCCTTAATCACGCGAAGAATCAGCTTATTCTCTTCCAACGAACGATTATAAAGCAGCGAATTTATTACCTCCAAAAGCTCGGCTTTATCCTTCCAGGAGTCCACATTCTTCGTTTCATGGAACTGAAACATCACCGCTAAAGGCACGTCCAGCCCCTGAATGATTTTCTCCAGCGTTTCGATGGAGATATTCCGTACCCCACGTTCGACTGTTCCTATGTATGATGCGTTTACACCAGCTTTTTCAGCAAGCTCTTCTTGTGTAAGTCCTTGTTCTTTCCGTAATTGTTTGATCCGTTTGCCTATGATTTTCAGCAGCACGATTTACCACCTCTCTATCAGATTAGAGAAGCTTTGTGCCCACAAACAGAACAGAATATGCATTATTTAGTTGATAAAAGTGTATATATACACTAAAATAAAAATTGTCACTAGTTTCTTTCCATCAATCCCTTGAACTTCCATATATGAAGAAGGAAAAATAATGGAGTATCTTAATGTTTTTATAGGTCCAGTAGATAGTGAAAATACCATTTATTTTTGCGGGGAGACCATATCAATCGACTGTAGCTTACTTCATTATTCTTCCCATGACCACTATACCAACGGGTTTGTTAAAACCAGCGAAGCCATGAAATATCTGGTCAGTCAGATTACAGTCGATACACACATCAATTTGTTTGTGGAGCAGATCGATCCTTCCACTTATGGGGCTATACACGGCTTTTTGAAGTCCACTGTGAACAAAAAAGAAAACCATCAGCTTTTTATAAAGAGACTGATGGTTTGGGTATTCGATAGAAAAACGCAGGATTGCCGTGCTTTTGGTTTTTACGAGGTTTAGTTTTTCATCACTCTATCCAACTGCCCCTCCAAATACTCCCTCAACTCCGGGTTCCGGCAGTACAAATAACACCCCTTCATGCCTCTGGAAATCAGCACTTTGTAGATGTTTTTGATCAGTTTGGTGAGCTGGTCGGGGTTGTTTTTCAGGCCTCTTTTGCCCATGGTGTCTTTGTATTCGTTGTAATCGGCGTAAAGTTCCATGGTGGTCGGGTCATATTTCAGATCATTGCCGATGATAACGCCGACGTAGTCGAATTCCAGGCCTTGCGAGGTGTGCACGCAGCCGATTTGCTCGACGCCGGCCTCGTGGATGGCCCAGGTGCTGGAGATGGAACGGCCGTTCCAAGGCATTTGGAAATCATGTTCCGGGATGGTGACGTCCGCGATTTCGCCGTTGCGGTTGCCTTCGGTGTCTTTGGTCCAATTCCAAGCGAATCCGGCGAGCATCCGCGCTTTATGCCCGGTCGCTACCTTCGCTTTGATCTCTTCATATACGGCATTAGGCGTGTCGAATAGTTTGAACTCAAAAGATTCCCGGTCCCAGCCGTTAAAGTTGGCCGTCGGACGGATTTGCAGCACGTGGTCGATCCAGTTGATGAAGCCTTCAGCTCCCGAACAGCGGAACTGGGCCGATAGCGTGTATTCATGAATTTCGGAGCCGTAAGCGTTGGCGATTCGCTCGATTTCAGCCACGGTGCCGATGTCGTCCGGCCGAATCCGCTGGAACTCATCAATGAAAAAGACGTTGACCTTCGAGGCCTTGATAATATCCTCGATCTGATTGACGCCGCGGTACTGGTAAGCCCCTTTTCCTTTGAGGCGGTGGGCCTCATCGACGACAAGGACGTCAAAGAAATTTTCCGGGGAATCGACAAATTGACCGGATCCCGCAAACAAGCCGCGGACTCGCGCTTTGTTCTTCGGCTGCTGCTTTGCCAGCGTCTCCACCATGACCGTTCTAAAGGAGGCGTTGGGGGCGACAAACTTGGCGTTCAGCTTTTGCTTCAGCAAGCCGCCCAGCGCGTTCATGGAAATAACGGATTTACCGGTACCCGGCCCGCCTTTGATAATGATCGTTTTTTTCCGGCTCATGTCTTTGGCCAAACTGATGATCGTCTCGTAAGCGACTTTCTGTTCGTCCAGCAAAATAAACTCGGCGTTCCCTTTGAACAGCCCGTCCACATGGTCGATCAGCTTTTTGGAGGGGCGGATTTTCCCATTCTCAATTAAGTAAAGCAGATTAATGCCGTTTCCTTTGCCGACGTGTTGATGTAAAAACTCCTGGAGCTTCGCCGTATCGTCCGCCATAAATAACGGGGCTTCCCGGATGATGTTTTGATAGCGTTCGCTCTTTAGTGGATCGGGCTCCGGCACGCGGTAGTTATGCAAATAAGCACAGGAATAACCCTTAAGCTCACTACTGTGAATCGCTTCATTCATATCATCCAGAAACTGGCGGTAAGACCATGCTTGGTAGGACGGATGAGGAATCTCGCGCTGCCTGCCGTTGATGTAAGCCACAACCACATCCTCCCGGTCGGTCGCCTGGGCCGCATCCCACTGCTTCAGCTCCACGATCACGAAGTTATCCCGGCCTTCCGTGTCCTGCCCCGCCACGATAAAATCAATGCGCTTGCTGGTCGCCGGGATATTGTATTCGATCATGACTCCGCAATCGTCGGCAATGTTGGAATTACGGATGACTCGTTCCATGAACTGCATGGAGTTGTTCCAGGCTCTTTTTTCGCCCGGGCTCGGTTTCATCCCCATCTTGTTGAGAAATGCTTGCTCAATCTCCACGGTGATTTGGTTGCGGTCCACCGACTCCCGAAATTTCAACGCGTTGCTGCTATAAATGATCATGCTGCCTGCACCCCTATAGCTCGGTATATTTGGTCATTTTGCCAAAGGCCTTGTCCACCGGATATTTGGCGGCGTTCCTCCGCATTTTGTCCCGGATCACGTCCTCGATCTTAAGGTCCAGCGCATCGGCCAAATACACGGCGTAGATCAGCACGTCGGCCAGTTCGTCGGCGATTTCCTGCTTTTTATGTAACACCGCCTCTTCGGACGATCTCCATTGAAAATTCTCCAACAGCTCGGAAGCCTCCAAGCTTAGCGAGATCGCCAAATCCTTCGGATTGTGGAATTGCCCCCAGTTCCGTTCCTCCCAAAAAGCGAGCAGCATCTTGATCAGCTCTTCATTCATGTTTGTGCTCCTATCATTCCGTAATAGAGTTTGAGCCGTACCCGCCCCAGGCAAAAAAGAGACGGTCCTCCCCCTTGGTGCAGGGCCCGCCTCTTGTCATTCTTGGTGTGGCCATGCTTTGGCCCATGGTTGAATTTTCCTACTTCCAACTTATTACGGAACGGGAGATTCGTCAAATTGATCGGACTTATTCTTTATATAAAATAAAACTCACCCTCTTTACATCAAAGAAGGCGAGTTTCTTTACTTATAGGATCGTAAAATAAACACCTGTTTTATAATGAGGTATCCGTCTTAAAAATCTCCTTCAAAACATTCTTAGCCAGCTTCATTTTCTCTTCATTAGCTTCTCGAAGCATGTCCACCATCTCTTGGATAGAACGATCCATAGGAGTCATTTTCATTTCTTCTTCAACTCAAGCAAACAACTGGATCAAATTAACTTCCAAAGCCTCTGCAATTTTGGCCAAATTCACAAGTGATACGTTTTTCTCTCCACGTTCAACTTGTCCGATATATGAAAAATGAAAGCCGCCCTTCTCTCCTAGAGCTTCCTGGGATAACCCCTTTTCCTTTCTCAGCACACGAACTCTAGCTCCTACGAGCTTTAATACCTTTTTGTCTTTCACGAGATTCACCTCTCTATGTAGAAGTGTAGTCAAGTTTCCGGGAGGTATCAACAGAGGGAACTTGGGAGGCCGAAGAAGAATATTCTCATTTTTATACTTATAAGTACTATTCAAGCGCTTAAATTACTATTATAATTATATATGTGCCTTACCAAAACTAAAAGAAGAGGTGGAAATCCATGAGTTTGCCAAAGATTGTTGGAAAACGAATACGAGAATGTAGAAGAAAGAAGAATTGGACCCAGGAGCAACTAGCCGAAGCTGCTTCGCTTCATAACAGTTACATAGGCAGCGTGGAGCGTGGAGATCGCAATATTTCTTTGGAAACATTGGAAAAAATCGCTTTGGCTTTAGACGTACCGGTAGGTGAGCTAGTTCAGTCGGAAGAAGCATTGGACAAGCAGCGTTTGCTTGATGAACATTTGAAGTTGGTAAGTGGTAGAAATGCGGAAGAGATCGCCTTGATTACGAAGATCACTAGGGATGTAATTTGGGGGATGGAGATGAAGGGGAACTAATTTACGAAAGGTAAGAGACAATTACTAGCGTACACGACATGAATGAAAACAATCTGCAAATTCTAAGTTGCTGTCCTGGATTCAATAATTTTTTTATCCGGTAAAACAACTCCGCTAAACAGATGGAGTGGTTTTATTAGTCCATGTAACTCCGTATCATTATCAGTTCGCTCGCCCCGTCTATTTCCCTTTCACACCCATTGTATCATCCTTCCATGAATTCACGTTCTTCATCGACTATGTAGCTTTTTTAAGTGAAAATCGCCCTCCCAGCCAAGAAGGCAAGGCGGAGGGCGATTTTTAGGGCCGGTTTTCACTTAGCGGTTAACGGTGTAGTTTCTCCCGTAATTATTATCCCAGTAAGTTTGTCCATTGACGGTGTAGGCAATATAGTACTTAATTTGTGAAACGCTGGAGTCGATATTGTTAAAGCTATAATGCCAATTTTCTACGCTGTCGTCGGAGTTCGACGGTATGGAGTAACTGGCGTGTCCTTCCCGGGTTGTACTCCAGTTATCAGTTGTATAGACGATTTTGACCTCTTTGCTGTAGTTTGAATTTTTGACGTATACACTCCCCTCGAAAGTGTTCAAATATAAAGAGTCGTATGCTCGAAGTACGTTTGGTTTACCAAGGATGGTTGAGCTTTCAGTGTAACGGCTGACCGAGTAGTTTTGCCCGTTGTTGTTGTCCCAGTAGGTTTGTCCGTTAACTTCATATTTGATTGCAAATTGAATCGTCTGGGCATTAATGAGTTCCGGATGAGTATTGTTCATGTTGTTGGTGGACACCAGGAACTTCCACTGTTCGTGCGTGGAATCCGTTGGTCCTTCATAGGAAGCGTCCGTATCGTACCATCGTCCATCTCCGGGAGTATAGTGAATGGTTACGGTTTTTTCAGGACTGAGGTTGCTTACTTCGACGTTACCGCTGAAACCCACGTAGCCATACTTGTAAATATAGAGATTGGCCGAAATCAGTTGAACCGGCTGGTCGCTTGCAAATACAGATTGCGCAAACGTTAGCATTAAAACAGCTATCAACGCCAAACCCGACAACATCTTCTTCACTTTTCTTAACATTCTCTACCATCTCCTATTATTTGTTATAACTTACACTATTAAAATATCACAAAATATACCAATAATAAACAGATATTTCTTAAATTTTTCTGAAATAAAAGAACAGTGATTGGTTTATTAATTGAATTTAAGTTCAAACGTTTGCTCAAAACCATTTTCCTCTACTAAGCTTCTCTGTTACTCACAAAGGAAAACTAACTGAAAGCATTATTAGCGCTTAAAATAATTGCATCATGTATGCTCTAATTGTATAATATATAGAGAATAGCGGTGGATGTCTTCGGACTACACCTAAGGGAATCGGATGCGTCCGATTCCCTTTTCATTTTATCACCATGTAATTTTTAAACCTCCTTTAAAACATTCTTAGCCAGGCTTTTTTCTGCTGCATCAGCAATTTACTTTCTACTACATAACAAAGGCTGTGAACCATGACAAACTTTCAGAATCTTATGAATGGCATTTGGTACGGGGAGATACCGGTGAACACCTGTGCAGATATTAAGGAGCGTATTCTACACGCATCCACCGAGCAAGAAGTTTTGTTCTATCTTATCGAGCTGTTCAAGTTGGGGGATTTTTCGCAGAAGCCTCTGCTGATTCAGTTAATGAATCATACCGAAGATCGGGCTGTATTAAACCTGTGCATTCGGGTGTTCTGCTCGATCGCTACCCATGAAGATTTAAGGGATCCCGATCATCTGCGGTTTCTGGCAAGTGTCCCGGCGGATATTATTCATACCTTCGCGTCGGCCGCAGTTACTTCGCTTTCGCTTGAGGCCGTTCCTTACTTGTTGGCCTTGCTTGAGGATCGGGATGAGGTGCCCGAAACTTCCACGGTCCTTAGAGAGGCCATCGATGCGTTTATTGATTATGAAGAACCATTGGGCTTGGGCGCTTCGATTGAAGAGATTGGACATTATTACTGGAAATACTGTGACGCGCGCGATACGGGGAAATATTATTTTAATCAGGAGTTGGCTTTTCCCGGGAAATTGACGAAAAAGTTAATCGAACGAGTGCTGATCGCCGCTAACAGACAACAGCCACTTGAAATGCAGCTTATTCCGTCATTATTGTCAATCTGGTCCGGACGAAAAGTGCCTGGGGAGTATCACACCGTGATCACCGAGCAGAACTACAAGGACTTTATCGATTATGTTAAAGAGCTCTCCAGAGGAGATTGGGAGGCCGGGGAAAAATATTTTTACGGGCATAAGCTATAGCCTCTCCCGCGGCTCAGATCCCCCCTTTTTATTCCTGTTCTCTTTGGGGATTTAAAATATCCGTCATCAACGCCGTTAAATCTTGCGCTTTAAGAATCGCCCTTACATTCGGAATGCTTGAGCGGAGGCGGAAACCGAGTGTCATCAGGGTGAACATTTCCGCTGTTTTTTCCGCATCCACCGTCTCTGGAATAACTCCGTGCTTCTGGCCCGTTTCAATCCATACCTTGGATAAATATACGGACCGATCGTAATACTCCTTCAACGCTTCCGCGACTAAGGGGTCTTCCTCCTTCCCGAGTAAATACAGCAGCACTTTGTTTGTAATGCTATTTGGACTTTCATACTCGATAATACTTTCCTTGATTTTCCCCATCGGGTCGTCGAAATTGCGGCGGCCATGCTCAACCTCATACATGAAACGTTCGTTGGTTTCTTCAAGAACTTCTTGTAAAAGCCAAACAAAGATTTCGTCTTTGCTTTTGACATAATGGAAAATCGCCCCTTTGGACAGGCCGGATCTGCCCATGATGTCCTGCATCGTAATTGAATAGCAGCCTTTTTCCTCAATTAATGCCTTGGTTGCGTCGATCAGCCGTCTTGTTGTCTGTTGTCTGCGTTCCTCCTGTTTCAAAGCCGCCCCTCCATGTTATCACTTAAATTTCATGAGTTTATTGTATATACAGACTGTCGGTTTGTAAATATGTAAAGAGTAGATTGAACGATAACTTACTCATTCACCACCGTAATATCCTCATCCCTAATTTTCCAAAGCGGATCATGACTTAACCCTTTTTGCGCAATAAACCCGCTCACTTTCTTTGTTAATTCAAATAAATTTGCGTATTCCAAACTGCAATTGTGCTCTTTTCCAATGATTCTGTTTATGATGGTAATAAACTTTTGGGCAGCCTCATTTTCTTCCTCAGTGAAAATCCTCCATGCATTATACGGCTTTAAACCGTCGGCCTTTCCTTCTAAATACTCCGCTTCAAAATTCGGTATGGATACAAAGGATTTAATGTTAAGGCCATTCGCACGCCCTGCCTCAACTTCTCTAATCATTTTTTGGTTCATCGTCCACATGGAATTAATGATGTATTTGCCGTTTCTTTTGATTTTCGGACTATCCGCGTCATGAAGAATACTGTAGTTTACTTTAAAATGATTGAGTATTTTTGACACAGTCACGATATTCGCCTTGCCCAAACAATTGATGACGTGAATCGAGTCCTGTGCGATTTTTCCGGTTTGCATGAGTGATTTTACAACCGTGACTTCGGTTTCCCCTTCGACCAGCAAATTATGATTTGCAAAGAAAAACTCATTAAAATAAGGGTTGCAGAAATTCAGCATTTTTAAGTTTTCTTTATCATCGGCTGTAAACTTGGCATCACCCGTAGAAAAAGTATTCACCGTGTGGTTAGCTCCATGATTTTTTTCAATTCTAATGATGGTTGTATGGTCTTTCGTCAGATCGATAAAAACAGGTGAATGTGTGGAGATCATCATCTGCCAATCGGAATGCTCAGCAATCGTGTAGAGTGATTCCATGGCACTTCGAATCGCCGAGGGATGCAGAAAAGCCTCCGGTTCCTCCAATAGTAAAATTTTTTTCGTGCCTACGCCGACCGGCTTCTTTTTGACTTGGTGTCTGCCGGTTTCCGCGAGCATCTTTAATGCCGACCACAGAAAAGTTCTCTGCAACCCCGTACCATGATTGGAAAGCGGTGCTAAATGCTGTTCACTGCTGCCTAGCCGAATAAAGCTGCCGCTGCCGATCAGCTTGTCCGGTTCGATTTTGCTGGCCTGCGGATCAACCTGGATGATGCTTGCTTCCGGAAATACCTTCGTGATTTCTGCGGAAACCATAGTGCATGAACGATTCAACTCTTCGGAAATTTCCGTTTGGACGTCTTCAGCTAATTTCTTAATATCGGCTAAAAGCTGCTGAACCTTCGTATTATCCCTTTTGGTGTTTTGTTTAATCGCATCGATGAGGATTTCGAGGATTTTTTTCTCCAATTCTGAGGGATCATCGAGTGGGGATATTTTTAACGGAGTTGGGATCTTGCTCGTCAGAATACTGTCAAAACCGCCCATGCCCCCTTTTTCGAATTCACCGGTCGCGGGATTAAAGGAAAATTTCTCACCGCCCACATCAGGCAAGGACCAGCGGTATTGCGCTTTGATGCAATTTTTGTACCCGGATTCCTCGTCGTCATGGATCCACTTTTGGGCTAACTCCCCTTCTTCAACATCCACAAAAACCCCGGTAATTACGGGTTTATTACTGATATCTTCGTTGTGAAAATCTTTCAATTTCAAGGGCGCACCAGTGGAAGCAAAAGCCTCATAGGCGGATAGGACGGTGGTTTTACCGACGTTATTTTTGCCTATAAGTACAATAATATTATCGATTTTTATCTTTACGCCCTCCGGACCGATCCCCCGAAAGTTTTCAACGATTAGCTCCGCTAATTTCATTTCCGTTCCCCCCGTATCCCTGCGAGATTATTAGAATGAGAGATTCACTATAATTATCCCCTTTACCACCTCTTTCTAACCCTTCAGTTGGCTACTTTCGGCCGGGATTAAACGTATTATTTAATAAAAAGAACGGCCTTTAAGCCGCCCTATAAATACTACTGGCTATCTTCTGCCTTCACATAAGTATAGCCATATTCATTAATCGCCTCAGTTTCAGCTGTCGTTTCCGTTACATCATAGACGACATTGTCTAAGTCGATATTCCTGTCAGATTGAAGTGTTTTTACATACCGCCCATTTTCCGTTACGATCTGATCAGGTTCCCGTTCTAGAAGGAAAGATGGAGGAACAGGGTCGTAAGTAACGCTTTCTGATAAAGTTGGGGGGGAAACATGGATATTAATAATGTTTGAATAATTTCCAGTTAAGGCAATAGCACTAACTACCAGAACAGCGAACGTCCATGTTTTAGATTTAGCTTTCATTGTTGGTACACTCCCTTCAAATGGTAAATTGATTGCGGTCAACCGTCTCCCGAAATTGTAAGCATTGCTGTTATACACGATCATGCCTCCAGGCTTAGAGAGATCGCCAAGTCTTTCGGATTATGGAACTTCTCCCAATTCCGCTCCTCCCGGAAAGCAAGGATCATTTTTATCAGCTCTTCTTTCATGTTCGGTGCTCCTATCATCGTCTTACTTCCAACTTATTACAGAACGCACCGTTCGTCAAACATGCGGCCCTGAACAAGGTGTATGAATCGGCTGGACAAAGAGAAAAATAGCTGACATCCCCCTGCCACCGGTCCAAAAAAACCATGACATTTCCCTCTGCAACCCTTAAAATAAAAACAATTTCATAAGTTTACTTAGTTTTTACGTTTGCTCGGGAGTACCAAAAAGGCTCAAAACCAGAAACGGCGCTTGACCAGCCTATCATAGGAACCTCCAGCGAAAACATAAGGACAATAAATGTCGTTATTCCGGCGACATCCGTCCATTTGAGAGAAATAAAGGAAAATTATGTCGCTTTTAGCAAATTACAAGGAAATGTCCGCGTTCCAGACCAGTCTTGGGAAAATAAGGACAATAAATTCCGCTATTTTCAAGGCTGGCGGTTCTTCGCGTGGCAGCAGGCTGTCAAGCACCGATTTCCAGGTTAGGCCAAAAAAAGAGGGAGGAATAAAATTGATCAAGCACCGAAGTCCAAAGCTCATCCTGATGTCAGCGATCCTGACCGCCAGCCTCGCGGCCATGCCTTTCCCGGCCTTTGCGGCCGACAGTGCCGGGGCCACCGTGGAGCTCCGCATTCTGGAGACCACCGATTTGCACGTAAATATCGTCAACTATGACTATTTTGCGGACAAACCTACCGATGAGTACGGCCTGGCGAAAACGGCGACGCTCATCAAGCAAGCTCGTGAAGAAGCCAAAAACAGCGTGCTTATCGACAACGGCGACCTGATTCAAGGCAACCCGCTGGGCGATTACGTGGCCACGGTGGAGAAGCTGCAGGAAGGCGAAACGCACCCGGTTTATAAAGCGATGAATCTGCTGAATTACGATGCGGGGAACCTGGGCAACCACGAGTTCAACTATGGGCTGGATTTTCTGAATACCTCGCTGAAAGGCTCCAACTTCCCCTATGTGAACGCGAATATTTACATAGACGACAAAGACGGGAATCCCGCAAACGACAAAAACGCGTTTAAGCCGTATATCATTTTGGACAAAGAAGTGACTGACAACAGCGGAGCGAAGCACACGCTCAAGGTCGGGGTGATCGGTTTCGTGCCTCCGCAAATTATGTCCTGGGATAAGGCTAATTTGGAAGGCAAAGTCATCACCAAAGATATCGTGGAAACGGCCGAGAAGTTCGTGCCGCAAATGAAAGCGGAAGGCGCCGACATCATCATCGCGGTGCCGCACTCCGGCTTCGAGGACATTCCGCAAACGTCGTTGATGGAAAACTCGGTGCTGTACCTCAGCAAGGTGAAAGGGATCGACGCGATCCTGTTCGGCCATGCGCATAAAGTGTTCCCGGACGCTTCTTTCGAAGGCAAAACGGGCGTAGACCTGAAAAAAGGCACGATCAACGGTGTTCCCGCCGTCGAACCGGGTTACTGGGGCAACCACCTGGGGATCATCGACCTGACGCTGGAGCAAGCGGACGGCAAGTGGACGGTCAAGGATTCCGCCGCTTCCGTGAAGCCGATTTACGACACCGCCAACAAAAAACCTCTCGTCGAAGCCGACCAGAAAATCTGGGACGCGGTCGCCGAGGATCATGAAAACACGCTGAACTACGTACGCGGTCCGGTCGGCACAACGATGGCGCCGATCAACAGCTGGTTCGCGCTGATTCAGGACGATCCGTCGATCCAAATCGTAAACAACGCGCAAAAATGGTACGTGGAACAGCATCTGCAAGGAACGGAATACGAAGGTATTCCGGTCATTTCGGCGGCGGCCCCTTTCAAGGCGGGCGGACGCCAAGGCGCCAACTACTACACGGACATTCCTGCAGGCAGCATCGCGATCAAAAACGTCGCCGATCTGTACCTGTACTCCAATACGGTGAACGCCGTGCTGGTGACGGGTGCTGAGCTGAAGGAATGGCTGGAATGGTCGGCGGGTCAATTTAACCAGATCGATCCGTCCAAAACGGAGGAGCAAGAACTGGTCAACTACGACTTCCCGACGTACAACTTCGACGTCATTGACGGGGTGACTTACCAAGTCGACGTCACGCAGCCGGCCAAATACGACGCCAAAGGCGGATTGCTGAACGAAAAATCCAGCCGCATCGTCAATCTCAGCTACCAAGGCAAGCCGATCGATCCGGAGCAAAAATTCGTCGTGGCCAGCAACAACTACCGCGCCTCGTCGAACAAATTCGCCAACCCGGACGGCAAGCGGATTATCCTGGCTTCGCCGGACGAAAACCGGCAGGTCATTATCGACTACATCCGCAAAAACGAAACGATCAATCCGAGTGCGGACGGCAACTGGTCGCTCGCTCCGTTTGGCAGCGCCAACGTAACGTTCGCCACTTCGCCGGCCGCCAAAAACGCCCTGGCCGCCAGCGCCGCATTGGCTGCGAAGCAAAACGTTCTGACATACCTGAAAAATACGGAAGACGGCTATGCTAAATTCAAGCTGAGCGTGAATGCCGAAAAGGCCTCCGCCAGCCCTGCTTCCGAACCGGTTTCGCAGCCGGCATCGCCAGCGGCGCCGCAAGCTGATCCGGCGGAAACGCCGGCAACGACACCGGAGCAGCCCGCTCCGGCAGAAGAGCCAACCACAACGCCGGAGCCGGAGGCCGAGGCTAAACCGGCAACGGAACCGGCGAAGGCGCCGTCGTCTAAGCCGGCGGCCTCCCAAAATATCGTCTATAAGGTGGAAAAAGGTGACAACCTGTACCGCATCGCGATTGAACACGGCACAACCTGGCAATTTCTAGCCAAGTACAACAAACTGGCCAATCCGCATCTGATCCATATCGGACAAAAAATTGTGATTCCAGCGAAGTAACCTGCCTCGATAGAACAATCAAAGGCGCGGCCATGATGGCTGCGCCTTTGGTTTTATCTTTTCAGGCTGACTTAGTGCTCTCCAAACTTTACCGGGTTTAGACCAAAGTCACCGTCTTGTTCACTTCCGTCTCGGAATGGGCACCGGTAAGCTGCGAGAACATCCGCTTCATCATTTTGGTCCAGTTGCCGGTCTCCCAATATTCGGCCGCTTCGGCCCGAACCTTAATCAAAACAAGCTGCGGATCATCGCTTGTGGTATTTAGCAGCTTGCCATAGGCCGGGTTCCAGAACTCTTTGATTTTCGCCCGATCCTCGACCAGCTCGCCTTTTCCGCGAATCGATACGTAGGATTTTCCCACATAGGCCACATTCACATCGGGATTTTGCTGAAGTTGACGATACTTGTCCGTATCCTCTTTGGTCAGGAACCAGAGGTCGCCGTCGAACTCAACTTCCTGCGTTTTCATCGGACGTGACACTAATCCTTCCTTCGTTACGGTGGTAAGCATCGCCATCTCGATCCCTTTGATCAATTCCCGGACCGTTTCAACGGCCTCTTGATGCGCCGCCTGATTGTTTGTCATTTGGGTTCCCTCCATTTAGGGTTTTGGTTTTGGCCTGAATGTTACTTCCCCGTTAGGTTAAGCAGGAAGTCCGGAAAATAAACAGACCAAAAAGGCTTGTTCGCATGAACTTAACTTTTTTGTAAAGTTTTGTTGTTTTTATGTAAATAACCTGCTTATTTTCTCTGGTATCATTTTTGCTAGACAAGCTGAAAGGAGTACATAACGTTGAAAAAAGAACTTGGCGCATGGCTGTTGTTGGGGGCAGTTTTGCTTGCGGGATGTAGTTCGGATAAGCCGGAAGCAGCTTCACAGACACCAAACGAGCCTACCGGCAATCAGGCATTCACGCAGCAGGAGCAAGGGACGAACCAGGGTACGGCCAATCCCGAGCAAGCTACAGCGGTAACGGAGCCAACACAAGAGGCTGAAGAAGGCCCAACCTGGTCTTCGGAAAACAAAGAAGTGAAGCTTAAACCTGTGAAGGCCACCGATTCTTCCTATGAGGGCCTAACTGTGGAAGTCAATGGCGTGAAAAAAGAGTTCGACTGGAGCTTCCCTACGCTCTATGAACCTCAGGTTTTTTATGCGGATGTGACGGGAGACGGCAAGCAAGAAGCGGTTATCATCTATAGCATCGGAAAAGGTACTGGTTTAAGCCTTGATGAAATCCATGTGCTGGACAGCGGCGATCTTTCGGAAATCAAAGTGCCAAGTTATGAGGAAACCGTCGCCAACCATATCGAAACGCATATTACGAACCATGATGATATTCTAGACATTAAAGTGAAGGCCATGGGAAAAGAACACGAATTCCGTTACGAGTCCCCATACCCTGATTTAGATCAAGATCGGCTTGGGTTCGGCGGCGTAGTTTATTATAACGTGGGGAATCAAAAGCTCACCTCCACCTTGGGCGCAAGCATCGGAGTGGCGGTGTACGTATGTGATGTCCATATCACCTATAAGTTCGATCCTGCCAAAAACGAATTTGTTGCGGATCAAATTGAAGTCGAACCTTTCAGCAACTTGAAGTAGGGAAGGCGCCTGCATAACACTGACTCGCTTTCCGATAAAACAAGCCTTCCCCGGCGGTCCTCTTGGCCGACAAAGAAGGCTTGTTCACAATTTTTACATCACTTCGAAATAATAAAATTGACCTTTTGAATTGAATTTCCCTTGTACCTGGGGGGCACCCTTTTTAGTGAACATCACGGTATCTTCATTACCTTCGACTTTTTCGGCGGTATATCCCGACAGATTCAGGCTCATGATGGATTTGGCCTGCTTGGTGGCTGTTTTCAGCAATTGATCCACAGTATAGCTTTTGATCTTGTTTTCGATAGCCTCCCTATCTTTGGTGTTTACTCTGTGAAGTTGATCAGACAGTGCTATCGCATTGACAGTCAAGATTCGGTTGCTTCCTTTCTCGACGTCAATCCATACGTTCCCCTTGTCTGTCGTGTAGGCCAAATTATAAACCGGCTTTTGATTCGGTTTCATCGTCATCCCGCTCACGCTGCGGACTTTCTTTTTTAGCCCGCCGATTTTGGCAAGAGCTGCGTCCGCCGCCGCCTTGGCCGGTTGAGGAACATCCTTGTCTTTAACGTCTACGGTGCTGTATACCAGCTTTCCGTTTGTTAGATAAACGGTCCCGGCATCGTTTCCTGTATTCACTTTCAGCCCCTCTGAATCCGTGTAGTTAACGATAACTATGTCAAGCTCCTCGTTGTTTTTCGGGAATGCCTTTTTCCATGCATCTTTCAGTTCTTTCTTAAACTTTGCGTTTTGCAGGTCCTTGTATTTGAATTGGGCCGAGATGATATTAACGGTTCCCTCAGCATCTACGATCACTTGACTGTATGAATTTCCCTCGATCTCAAACGCCACATCGTTTCCGAATGCTTCGGCTTTCGAGAACGAATAGGTATTCCCCGTGATCTCTTTCAGCTTGTTCTGTGCAGCTTCGATTAAAGCTTGATCCACGTTCTGGATAGTCACAGCCGAGGCGGCATGGGCAGAAGCGTCCGGCAAACCGCTCACCAGCATGGCGGCCAGTGCAACGGAGCCGATTATTTTGTGAATTTTGTTCATTGTTGTTCCTCCCTGATCCTTAATCTGTTCACTTATATAACAAATGTGGATAGGCTATTTGTGACAAGGGCACAAAAAAACGCCTGTTGGCGTCCTTTAGTGGCTCTGACTTCTACTTTGGAGCGATTGGAGGCTCTTCCTAAACTTTGGACGCTGGACGCTGCTCTAACGGACACCAGCGACCTTATCCGCCCATTTCCCGGGTATTTCCCAGCCTAACGGACACAGGCGACCCTATTTCGCTCTAAACCTGTTCATCCAGGACGATTTGAGGTAAATAACGTCTTCTGTGTCCTCCCTCGTATTTAAGGTGTTTTCTCACGAATACTCACTTATTCGCAGGATTTCGCTACCTTGTAAAACAGGGCATGAGTCGGAATGAGGAGTAGACACTGTCTTTTTCGGCAAACGGGCATGCGGGA
>NZ_JAMBOE010000021.1 GCF_023715465.1 Paenibacillus macerans | reverse complement strand
TCGCTCGACGTTTCCAAAGATTCGGATGCAACACAAAACGGAAGTCATTGAGGATCTGAAGACCATTTACACGGCGAAAGACCACGATCTGGCGCTGGCAGCGTTTGACACCGTAAAGGCGAAATGGGGCAAGCTGTACCCGAAGGAAATGCAGTCCTGGGAGGAACAACTGTCCACGTTACTGACGTTCTACAAGTACCCGGCACTGATAAAGGAGGCGATCTACACCTCCAATCCGATTGAGCGGATGAACAAGGAGATCCGAAAGCGCCTGAAACCCATGAACAGCCTCACGAATATGGACGCAGCAGAGAAAATTGTCTACCTTGACGTGATAGACTACAATGAACGTTTTGCCGAACGAGTCATTCGCGGCTTCGGTGATGTAGAGGTAAAGAAGAAACTGAATGAGATGTTTGAAGCGCGATATCCGGTGTGGGAGGAGCAAGGGAAGTAGCCTTTTTCCCTTGTTCTTTGGGGCGGGGTTCCCCCGCCCCAAAGAACACCCACACCCAATAACGAATACCCGAGAAGTTACTCTCTGCTCTTTTACACAAACTTCTTGACGCTACCCCAGTGATCGATCTGTCCGGAACATTTCTCCGCTAACGGTTGCCACTGCGCTTATTTTGCCGAAAAAGCAGAGGTTTCTTTTCTAACGGTTGTGATCGCGCTTATTTGGGCGAAATAGCCCCGTTACTAACGAAAAGACGGCAAATAAGCTCTCTGGCAACCATTACATTTTGCAGTTCCCCGTTTTTGCCCAATTAGCGGCGCTGACAACCGTTAGACTTTCGCCTTCCGCCTTCCGTCTTCCGTCTTCCGCCTATCGTCCCCTCTGCCAAGCAGCTGTTCAGTTTTGACCCGAGACATCTGGCCGTGCTTGCCGGTCCGTCAAGGCTTCCAGCAATTTGCTTTGCGCCTGGGCAGCGGCGACCACACCAATTTGCTGATTAAGTTACTTACGATAATTTCCGTCCGCCCCCGTTCACAACATCAGCCACACAACCACCGGCGCCAGCACGGAGCCGCATACGGCGCTAAGCGTCAGGGCCACGGTGCTGGTGGACACGACGACCGGGCCGAATTCCGCGGCTTTGCTCGTTCCGAGCGCATGGGAAGCGGCGCCGAAGCCGATCCCCCGCCCGATGTCGCTGGTGATGCCGCAGCATTTGAAGATGATGGGACCCAGCACAACGCCGGTAATCCCGGCAATCATCACAAAAGCGGAGGTAATCGGCGCATTGCCCCCCAAGCTCGCGGAGATTTCCATCGCTACCGGTGTTGTAATCGATTTGGGCAGAAGCGAGATCAGCAGTTCCCGGGGATATCCCAGCCATAAAGCAAACCAGATTCCGCTGATCATCCCGGCCGCGATACCTACGATTGCTCCGGCGAGCACGGCTTTCCATTCTTTAAGCAGTGCGTCAAGCTGCTTGTACATCGGATAGGCGAGCGCCACTACGGCGGGGCCGAGGCAGTATTGCAGCCACTGTCCGCCTCTCATGAACGTTTCATAGGAAGTTCCCGTCTCCATCAATAAGGCGATCACGAGCGCCGAGCAGGTCAAGGTCGGGACGAGGATGGCCCATTTCAGCCGGCGGTACAGGGCGCTAATCAGCAGGAACAACAGGACGATCCCTAAGGCTACGCCTGCTTCGAAAAGGATTTCGCGCATGCAGCCGCCTCCTTGTTTTTTGCTGTGAGCTTGCCCGCCGCCTGTGCAACCGCTCCGGCCAGAATCATGGTCAGCAGCGTGCTGAGCACGACAATCGCAATCAGCCATTGTCCGCCTCCGGTGAACACGTGAAAATAATCCATGACACCAACCGTCGCCGGCACCAGGAATAAGGGAATGTATTTTTGCATAAAAGTGGCTCCATGTTCCAGCCATCCGGCGGGAACGACCCGCAGCTTCAGTGCCAGAAACAGCATCACAAGTCCGAAGATGCTTCCGGGAATCGGAGCCTTGCTGAGCGTCTGAAGCAGCACTCCCGCACCGTAAAATCCAGTGAGTACGGCAATTTGCAAGAAGAAGTGAATGATTTTCATAGTTAACCTCCAAAATGTAAGGCTATCTTATCCCAATCTATGACGATCTTACAAGAGGCGAAAAAAGGAACAAAAAAGAAAGCGTTGACATGAAAATGATTCTATGCTAACTTGATGGTGCAAGAACTTAACCGAATACGGGATTGTTACTGGTGATGCAGGCAAGACCTAAATTGTAGAGCTTGGGATACGTACGTGTATTCCGGGGACTCTTACGATTTAGGTCTTTTTGTGTTTTCCGGGGAACTCCCAAGGACAACAATGAATGCTAAGGGGGATGAACGATGGGCAAGTTTACAGAACTCTCCAACCGCATCGTGGAGCATGTGGGCGGGGAGAAGAACGTTACCGAGCTGTATCATTGCATGACACGGCTTCGCTTTAAGCTGAAGGATTTCGGCAAAGCGGACAAGCAGCAACTGGAGCGGTTGGATGGAGTCATTACGGTGGTTCAAGGGAATGGACAGCTTCAGGTCGTGATTGGAAATGATGTGAATGCCGTTTACAAAGAGATTATCGCGAACCATGACATCAAGCCGGCGGGAGAAGCCAAAGAGGATGCCAAAAGCGAAAAAACAGGCAATCTCGTCACCCGCTTCTTCAACACGATGTCCGGCATCATGACGCCGATCGTCCCCGCCTTGGCCGGCGCGGGAATGCTGAAAGCGGTGCTTGTCATTCTCAGCACGACCTTGGGGATCTTGGCTCAGGACAGCAGCACTTACAAAATTTTAGCCGCCGCCGGCAACAGTGTGTTTTATTTCCTGCCGTTGCTGCTGGCGATTTCTACGGCCCGCTACTTCGGCGCAAACATGTTTGTGTCCCTGACCATTATGGGCGCTTTGCTGGAGCCGAATTTCACCGGACTTATGGAGAACATCGGGGATGTTACCCGCTTCCTCAACATTCCGGTCGTGCTGATGTCCTACACCGGCACGCTGATTCCGGCCATGCTGACGATCTGGGTTTATTCCCATATGGAACGGTACCTGAAAAAAATCATCCCGGCCAACATCCAGATGTTTGCCGTACCATTAGTGTCGCTGCTAATCATGGTGCCATTGGCTGCCGCGGCGATCGGTCCGGTAGGCGTCTATCTGGGGAACGGCATCGCTTCCGGCATTAACTATCTGAGCAACTCCAGCGGATTGGTCATGGGAGCCCTGATCGGAGGAGGCTGGACGCTGCTCGTCATGTTCGGCCTGCATTGGGGAATTGTCCCGGCCATGCTGAACAATCTCAGCCTCCATGGCTTCGATACGATCAAGCCGCCGTCCGCGGCAGCCACCTTCGCTTCTTCTGGCGCGGCGTTGGGGGTATTCCTCAAGGCCAAGGACAAGAAGCTGAAGGCGTACGCCTTATCGGCGCTGATGCCGTCGATCCTGGCCGGGGTGACGGAGCCGATCGTTTACGGAATCTCCGTTAAGCTCAAGCGGCCTTTGATCGCGCAAATCATCGGCGGCGTCATCGGCGGGGCGATCATCGGCGCGTTCCATACGACCGTGCTGGCCTATGTTTTCCCGGCGGTGACCACGCTGCCCGCTTTTGCGACGGATACGTTCGTGTATTTCCTGATCGGCATTACGGCTTCTTTTGTCATCACGGCGGTGCTGACTTATATTTTGGGCTTTGAAGAGCAGATTGATGAAGACAAGTCCAAGAACCCGGCGGCGGCTGGAGAAAATAAAAATAACCCAAGTCCGACGGTGCCGGCGGCAACAAGTGATGTTTCCGGCGTATCCGCACCGGTCAGCGGCCAAATTATCCCGCTTCAAGAGGTGTCCGATCAGGTCTTCTCATCCGGAGCGATGGGAGACGGGGTAGCCATCCTCCCCGAGGAAGGCAAAATCTATGCCCCGGTATCCGGTACCATCACCTCAATCGCCAAAAGCAAGCATGCAATTGGCATCACGGCGGAGGATGGCTTTGAGCTGCTGATCCATGTAGGATTAAACACCGTGAAGCTCAAAGGAGCGCCATTCGAGGTAAAAGTCGCCGAAAATCAGCAGGTTCGCGAAGGCGATTTGCTGCTGGAATTCGATCCTGAAGCGATCCGGGAAGCGGGTTTGGAACTGACCACGCCGATCATTATCACAAATATGAACGCATTTAATACCGTCGAGGTCACCGCCAAGCGGCAAGTGCTGTACCGCGAACCGCTGCTGGAGCTCCGTTAGGATGCTTCTGGTGCATGTTTCCTGCGGAAACATTTTAATTGCTCATGTAGCCTCCAGCAAGCTAACGGACATCAGAAACGCTATTGGCCTGCTTTTGGGCAGTTTCCAATTCTAACGGACCGAGGAGACCTTATTTCGGTCGAAAGCGGCGAAATGGCCGCCATTAGAGCCCAATAAGGTCCCTGGAGTCCGTTACAGCGGGAAATAGTCGGGAAATGGGCAAATAAGGTCATTATGGTCCGTTACGTTCTGCCGCGCTACGGACAAATTTACTCTAAGGAGGTTCATCCGATGGAACATCGCAGTAAAGCGCCGTTTCCTGCCGGCTTTTTATGGGGCTCGGCATCGGCGGCTTACCAGGTCGAAGGAGCCTGGGACGCCGATGGCAAAGGGCCTTCCGTATGGGATGTTTTTACGAAACAGGAAGGGACTACGTTCAAAGGCTCAAACGGCGATGTCGCCGTCGATCACTACCACCGTTACAAGGAAGACATTGCACTGATGGCCGAGCAGGGTCTGAAAGCGTACCGCTTCTCCGTCGCCTGGAGCCGTATTTATCCGGCGGGACGGGGGGAAGCCAACGAATGGGGGCTGGCTTTTTACGATGACCTGATTAATGAACTGATTGCGCACGGGATTGAGCCGGTTCTGACCTTGTATCATTGGGACCTGCCCCAGGCGCTGATGGATGAATACGGCGGCTGGGAATCGCGGCGGATTATCGAGGATTTTAACAACTATGCCGTCACTCTTTTCAAGCGCTACGGGGACCGGGTGAAGTATTGGGTGTCGCTCAATGAACAAAATTATTTTGTCAGCTACGGCTACGAGACCGGGCTGCACCCTCCGGGTGTGCGGAACCGCAAACGCATGTATGAGGTGAATCATATTGCCAATCTGGCGAATGCTACCGTGATTCGTTCGTTCCGTGAGATCGTGCCGGGCGGGTTGATCGGCCCCAGCTTTGCCTACAAGCCTTACTATCCGGTCAATTCCGCTCCGGCGAACATTTTGGCTTACGAAAACAGCGAGGAGCTGAACAATTACTTCTGGATGGACATCTACGCGTGGGGACGCTACCCGGCTGCCGCTTGGGCGTACCTGGAGGATAATGGACTCGCTCCGGCGATTCACGATGGCGACTTCGAGCTGCTGGCCTCGGCCAAGCCTGATTTCATGGGCGTCAATTATTATCGGACCACGACGGTTGAGCAGTACGGACTGCAGCAGCGGTTGGAGCTTGGACACAAAAATACGACCGGGGCAAAGGGTTCGACCAAGCCGACCGGCATCCCGGGTATGTACAAAACCACCGCCAATCCCCACGTGGAGACCACCAATTGGGACTGGGATATCGATCCCCAGGGGCTGCGGGTCGGTTTGCGCAGAATCACGAGCCGCTACCGGCTGCCGGTTTTTATTACCGAAAATGGCCTTGGCGAATTCGACAAGCTGGAGGATGGCGATGTCATTCATGACGATTACCGCATCGATTATCTCCGCAGCCATATCTCCGCGATTCAGGATGCGATTACGGACGGAGTGGAGGTTATCGGCTACTGCTCCTGGTCATTCACCGACCTGCTGAGCTGGCTGAACGGGTATCAGAAGCGCTACGGCTTCATCTATGTGGACCGGGATGAGACGGATGCCAAGGAGCTGCGCCGGATCAAGAAGGATAGCTTTTATTGGTACAAACAGGTCATCGCAAGCCATGGAGAACAGCTATAGTTGAACCTTACCATTCAAACTGAAACGGAGGAAAATATATATGATCTCGACAACATCGTTTCCGGAACATTTTCTGTGGGGCGGCGCTATCGCCGCCAATCAGGCCGAAGGCGCCTGGAATGAGGATGGGAGAGGGCCTTCGATCAACGATGCGTTAAGGCATGGGATCGTCAACGGCGTGCTGGATGAGGCGATTGATCCGAATGCCTATTATCCGAGCCATGAGGCGATTGACTTCTATCATCGCTATAAAGAGGATGTGGCTCTGTTCGCGGAAATGGGCTTCAAGTGCCTGCGTACTTCGATTGCCTGGTCGCGGATTTTCCCCAACGGGGATGAACAGCAGCCTAACGAAGCGGGTCTGAAATTCTATGACAACCTGTTCGACGAACTGCTCCAGCATGGCATCGAGCCGGTCATTACGATCTCCCACTTTGAGACTCCGCTGCATCTGGTGCGGGAATACGGCGGCTGGACAAACCGGAAGCTGGTGGCTTTTTTTACGCGGTATTGCGAAGTCATCTTTAAGCGCTACAAAAACAAGGTCAAATATTGGATGGGCTTCAATGAAATCAATCATATGCATACGATCCCGCTGGCGGCAGGGGCGATCGAGCTGCCCAACCCAGAGCGGAAGCTGCAGGATATTTATCAGGCGAGCCACCATCTGTTCGTAGCCAGCGCCGCCGCCACCAAACTGCTGCGCGAGATCATTCCCGGCGCCCACATGGGCTGTATGCTCTCCTTGAGCATCATCTATCCGAACTCCTGCCATCCGGATGATGTGTTCGAGACCTATGAGCTGAGACGCCGCTCACTGTTCTATTCGGACGTGCTGCTGCGCGGGGAATATCCAAGCTATGTGGAGCGGATTTTTAGAGAACATGACATTGAGCTTACTATCGAACCGGGCGATTTGGAGCTGATTAGGACCTATCCGGCCGATTATATCGGATTCAGCTACTACCGCAGCACGACCCATAAGGCGGGGATGCCTATCCTGGGCAATACCGGCGGGATTATGGGCCTGGACAACCCCTATCTCACCAAAACCTCGTGGGGCTGGCCCATTGATCCCAAGGGGCTGCGGTATGTATGCAACGAAATCTACGACCGCTACCGGAAACCGATTTTCATCGTGGAGAACGGGTTTGGCGACCGGGATGAAATCGGTGCAGACGGCACGATCGCCGATGACAGCCGCATGCAATATTTGAATCAGCATCTGCTCGAACTCCATCAGGCGATCCAGGACGGATGCGAGATCATGGGTTACACCTGGTGGGGGCCGGTCGATATCGTCAGCGCGGGCACCGGCGAGATGAACAAGCGGTACGGCTTCATCCATGTGGATAAAGACAATGAAGGCCGGGGCACATTACGGAGAATGAAGAAGAAAAGCTTTGACTGGTATCGGCAAATCATTGCTACGAACGGAGAAATCCTCCTAGAGGCAAAGGATGATTCGGATGCGAATAGAGCGAGTACTGAACAATAATGTGATCATCGTCGTGAACGAAAATCGCAAAGAATCGGTCATCATGGGGAAGGGAATCGCCTTCCAGAAGAAGGCTGGAGACCAGGTTGACAAGGACAAGATCGAGAAAATGTTCACTTTGGACAACAAGGGATTGTCCGAGAAGCTTCAGACCCTGTTGGCCGAGATTCCGATGGAGCATATGGAAGCATCCGAGAAGATCATCCAATATGCCAAGCTGCACCTGGGAAGAATCCTGCATGACAGCATTTACGTTACGCTTACGGACCACATCAGTTTTGCCATCAAGCGCGCCTTCAAGGGCATGGACATTAAAAATCCGCTCTTGTGGGAGGTCAAGCGTTTCTATAAAGAAGAGTTCGAGGTCGGACTTGAGGCGTTGAAAATGTTGCGCCAGGATCTCGGCGTCGTGCTCCCCGAAGATGAAGCGGCGCAGATCGCCCTTCATCTGGTGAATGCCGAGCTGAATGAGAACATGGGCAATATGGTCGATATCACCAAAGTGATGCATGATGTTCTGTCTATCGTCCGCAAGCATTTTGGCATCGAATATGACGAGGAATCATTGGCCTATTTTCGCTTCATTACGCATCTGAAATTTTTTGCCCAGCGGCTGATCAACGGGACCGACATCACCAGTACGGACAACGCCCTGTTTGGGATGGTCAGGGAGCAGTACAGGGAGGCTTTCGCCTGCGTGGAGCGGATCAAGGTCTACATCCGCAAAACCTACCACCGCGAACTGACGAATGAAGAGATGCTTTATTTGACCATTCATATCGAGCGGGTCGTGAGCCAAAATCAGAAAATCTAAAAGGACCGTCAGGGTGATCTTCCCTGGCGGTTTTTCTTTGAGCTTGAGGATAGGGAAGTGGGATGGGGTGGGGGCGGCAGATCAACACTCGCTGCCCGGACGCTTTGCATGATTATCCCGTTTGATCAGGGTAGCAGAGAAACAGACAAGCTCGGCAGAAGTATATATTTGGTGGAGAAGCAGATAGGCTCAAGATAATAAGACGGTCTTAAGACGATCTTAGGAGAAGAAAGAAGGTTTAGGAGAAGTGAAGCAGACCGGACGAGGGATGAAGGACAAGACGCGAGGAAACGGAAAGACCGTGATTTCGTTGCAGTCTGAACCCGCCCGTCTGCAGCAACGCCCGCACTGTTCATGCTAATCACCACCCATCAAGTTGATCCACATCTAACTCCCCCCACCGTTCCAGCGCCTCGATCACGCCGCAGCCGCAAGGGGCTGATTCGGTTGGCGCGCGATCAGTCGGCGATAAGGAAGCACAGGTATCGCCACACACATCTGCAGCAACTTCTGCCGCATCGTTTCCTCCGCTCCGGGCAGGCGCAGCCGGCGGCGTCCGGTGTACTCGTTCAGGTACGCCTGCAGATGCTTCAGTCCCAAGGCTCCATACGTACTCTTCAGCAATTCCCATGCCTCTCTCACCACTTTCCGCAAGGGCGCATACAGCCGAAAGGCTTGAGGGAACAACTGCACCGCCGATGTACGGACATCCACATGCCCGTTGAGGAATGTGGTTAGATCGTGACGGTCTGCCCTTTTTTCGTTTCCCCGCTTATGCGGCACCAGGCGGATTTTGACCTGTTCCGGCTCGCCCGACTCCGTTACCGTGCAGCCGGCTACGACCGCCGAGGCATATGGATTCGAAAGCTGACAACGGGATGGATTACGCCCATACTGATCGCTGTTCACCTTCACGTCTCCGCAGAGCATTTCCCGGGCATCAAACTCCCCGACGGCATGGCGTATTTTGTGCAGCAGCATCCAGGCGGTCTTGTAGGTGACCCGGATCACCTTGCTCAGCCGCATCGCCGAGATGCCGCCCTCAAGCAGGAACAACTCCAGCGCCTGGAACCACTTCACCAGGGGCAGATGCGTTCCTTCAAAAATCGTGCCGACTAAAGCCGACGTTTGATGCTTGCACTTTCCGCACTCGAATAAGGGGATATGTCGTGAGGACAGACGGCTGCACCGGGTGTGAGCGCAGCGCGGGCAGACGAAGCCGCTTCGCCACTTCATCGCGATCAGCGCCTCCATGCAGTCCTGCTCGCTGTGGTAACGACTGCTGAATGGTTGAAGATCCGTTCCCTCATTGACTTCCATGTCCGCTCGCTCCTCCCCGAATTAAAAAAATCACGCACGTATGTTCGCTTTTCCTTATTATACCAAACATATGTTCTCTGATCAAGCCGAAAATTTCACCTGAACCGCCTCATTTTTTCCTGATCTCTTTTTGTTCACTCTTTTTTCTTGAACCCTTATCCTAGCCTTCCCCCTGCCTCCTGAACGAATGGGATAATTGTGCAAAGCTGCATGCAGGGACACCAAGGCACGAGCCCTATAGACAGCCATCTCAGCCACTTACTTCAGCCCCCTCAGTCTGGCATGTTTTCCAATAGATGAGGCCTGGGAGGATGAAAAACGCGTCATTTGAGCGAAATCTATTGGAAATATCCAATGAGAGTTCAAAATGGCGGCGATTGGTAATTACTAGATTCCCGAAAAAAGGTTGAAAAACCGGGGGGCAGAAAGCCTGGAGATAGAGAGCGATCCAATATCATGCGAGCGGTAAAGGATCGCTTTTTTTAATAAACATAAACAACTCTTTTAATCCAGCGCAAACAGTCCATACCTATACTCTAATTGGGTTGAAACCAACAGAAATACATATTAAACCCACAATAATCCACAGGGAGTGCGAAGAAAACATGAAATCATGGTTAAAGAAGCAACTGGCGTTTGGCCTTGTTCTGTCCTTGTTTGTTTTGATGCTTGCGGCTTGTGGAACCGGCGGCAGTAAAGAAGGAAGCTCAAACACAAGCGGAAATGCCGCCGCCAATGCAGGTGCCAATGCCAGCGCCGGAGCTCCGGCGGAGGAAATCTCGCTGGCTGATCTGGAGAAGAAGGCGAAGGAAGAAGGTTCCGTCGTCAGCGTTGGCATGCCGGATTCGTGGGCGAACTGGAAAGATACGTGGGCGGACCTGCAAACCAAGTATTCACTGCAGCATACGGACACAGATATGTCGAGCGCCGATGAAATCAACAAATTCGAGGCGGAGAAGGACAAGCCGACCGCGGATATCGGCGACGTGGGCATCGCCTTTGGGCCGGTAGCAGTGGATAAGGGTGTAACTCAACCTTACAAAACTTCGTATTGGGATGAGATTCCGGATTGGGCCAAGGATCAGGACGGGCACTGGGTCGTAGGTTATACGGGCTCGATCGCGTTCTTCACCAACACGGATCTGGTCAAGCAGGCGCCGCAAAGCTGGGAGGATCTAAAGAACGGCGATTATAAGATCCTCGTTGGCGACGTCACGAAAGCGGCGCAAGCACAAATGGCCGTGTTGGCGGCCGCAATGGCTTACGGCGGCGATGAAACGAACATCGAGCCGGGGATCGCTTATTTTGAAGATCTGGCCAAAAAGGGACGCCTGTCCAATGCCGAAGCTTCGCTGGCCAACATCGAGAAGGGTGAAGTGCAAGTGACCCTGTTCTGGGACTTCAACGCACTGAACTATAGAGATCAGCTGGGCGGCGTGGATAAGTTCAACGTCACCATTCCCAAGGAAGGCAGCGTCGTCAGCGGTTACGCCACGATCATCAACAAGTATGCTCCGCATCCGAATGCCGCCAAACTGGCCCGTGAGTATATTCTGAGCGATGAAGGTCAAATCAACCTGGCAAAAGGGTATGCCAGACCGATCCGCGAAAGCGTAAAGCTGCCCGATGATGTAGCGGCCAAGCTGCTGTCTGCCGAAGCTTATGCCAGCGTTAAGCCGGTCGGCGATTACAAGGCCTGGGAAGAAACGGCGAAGCAGCTTCCTCAACTGTGGCAGGAGCGCGTGCTTGTTCATATGAACTAATGGGATCATTCCGAGTTTAGATGATTGAAGTTATAGGTGGAGCGTCATCGTCCTGTACGAATGGCGCTCCTTATAAGTTATAAGTTTTTGGGGTTATTTCCAATAGGGGAGGGAGAGGCGTGAAGCGTAAAAATCGCTGGTTTTTGCTCGGGCTGGTTCCTTTTGCCGTGATGATCGCCCTGTTCCAACTGGTCCCCATCCTGTCCATGCTGACGGGAAGCATCAGTCAAGGGGACGGCTCAGGTTTTACGTTCGATTATTATGCCAGAATTCTGCAAAGCGATTATTATCTCAAAGCCATCAAAAACAGTTTGCTGATTTCGGTGTTTTCCAGCGTGATTGGGGTTGCCGTGGGGCTCATCTGCGCTTATTCCGTGACGCGCTTTGCGCCGAGAATGCGGGATCGCCTGATCATGTTGTCCAATATGACCTCGAATTTTGCCGGCGTTCCGCTGGCCTTCGCTTATATTATTCTGCTGGGCAGCAACGGGGTGTTTACTTTGCTGTTTAAGCAGTGGGGCTGGAATGTGTTCGACGGTTTCAATTTATATAGCTGGTCGGGGCTGGTGCTGGTTTATGTTTATTTTCAGGTCCCCCTTGCTTTATTGCTGCTGTACCCTTCTTTTTACGGGATTCGCGAGCAGTGGAAGGACGCGGCGGCGCTCCTCGGCGCCAGTACGTGGCAATTTTGGCGGACGATCGGCATCCCGGTGCTTATGCCCGCCGTATTCGGAACGCTGGGGATTTTGTTCGCCAACAGCATGGGGGCGTACGCGACGGCTTATGCCCTGGTCGGAAGCAATTTCAATTTGCTCGCCGTGCGGATCGGCAACCTGGTCTCGGGCGACGTGGTGAACGAACCGCAACTCGGGAATGCGCTCGCGGTGATTATGGCGTTATCGACCCTGCTGGCGGTCTTTTTAAATCATAAGATGACCCAGCGTTCGAATCGGTTTCAATCCGGCTTCGTTACGCCAAAAGCCCGCAGCCCGCGGAAATGGCCCAAGCTGAAATCCTCGGCCTTGAAGGAGGAATTGTGATGGAGACGCCAAGCAGGAAAGCCGGCTGGGGGCATCGTTCGCTCATGCTGTTGCTGATGGTCTACTTGCTCCTTCCCTTGCTGGCCACGCTCATTTATGCGTTCGCTAAGGAATGGCAGGCCACCATCCTACCGGAGAGCTGGACGCTGGAATGGTTCGGCGAGATGTTTCGGGATACGCGATTTCTGGATGCGCTGTGGGAATCTTTCTATTTATGCCTGATCAGCGTGGCGCTCAGCCTTGCGGTTATGCTGCCGGCCGTGTTTATCATTACGGTTTATTTGCCGCGGCTGGAAAGCTTCATGAAAGGAATCGTCGTACTTCCTTATGCCGTGCCCGGCGTCGTCGCCGCCGTAGGACTGATTCGCGCCTATTCTTCCGGACCGCTTAACATTTCAGGCACCGCCTATATTTTGATCGGCGCGTATTTCATCGTCATTTTGCCTTATATGTATCAGGGCATCCGCAACAGTTTGTTGACCGTTTCGGCGGTGGAGCTGTTGAATGCCGCGGAGATGCTGGGCGCCAGCCGCAGCAAGGCCTTTGCCAGTGTGATTTTGCCGAATATCTGGCCTGGGGTCATGACTTCGACTTTGTTATCCTTCTCGGTACTGTTTGGCGAATTCGTCTTAACGAACATGCTGGTGGGGGGGCATATTCAGACCATTCAGGTGTATTTGGCCCGCAGGATGAATGAAAGCGGGCATTTGGCCAGCGCGATTGCCATTTCCTATTTTCTGTTTATTCTGGTGCTGTCCATGGTCCTGATGAAGCTCGGCAAAAAAGTGAACAGGGGGATCTCGGAATGAAACCTTATTTGAAGCTGGCAGGCATCCGCAAGCAATTCGGCGATACGACGGTGCTGAACCAGGTGAATTTGGATATCCGCGAGGGGGAGCTTGTCACTCTGCTGGGGCCTTCCGGCTGTGGAAAAAGCACGCTGCTGCGCTGCATCGCCGGTCTGACAGAGCTAAATGACGGGCAGATTTGGCTGGACGATAAGGATATCGTCAACTTGCCCCCGCGCAGCCGGGAGATCGGCATGGTGTTTCAATCTTATGCCCTATTCCCCAACATGACGGTTAGTGAAAATATTGGGTACGGGATGAAAATGCGAGGAACCTCCAAGGAGGCCAGACGCCAGAGAGCCGAGGAATTGCTGGAGCTCATCGATATGGCGGACAAGCGGGATGCGTATCCCCAGCATCTGTCGGGAGGGCAGCAGCAGCGCGTGGCGCTCGCCCGTTCCCTGGCCGCACAGCCCAAGGTTCTGCTCTTGGATGAACCGCTCAGCGCACTCGATGCGAAGATCCGCAAAAACCTGCGCACCGAAATCCGCGAGATCCAGAAAAAATTCAACATGACCACGATCTTTGTGACCCATGATCAGGAAGAGGCTTTAACCTTATCCGATCGGGTATGTTTGATGAATAAGGGAAGCATCGTGCAACAGGGGACGCCGGAGGAACTGTATTCCACGCCAAAAACGGAGTTTGTCGCCCGGTTCATGGGCAGCTACAATGTGCTGTCCCGCGCCGAGGCACTGCGGCTGTTCGGGACCGTCGATAGTGAGGCGGAGAGCTTCGCCATCCGGCCGGAATCGCTGGTCCTGGTAAGCACGGATCGGGGGGGCGGGGACAAACAAGCAACTGCGGGCAAACAGATCGTAGAGGGCACTGTTCATTCGGCGTCCATTTTGGGCAACGTGATCCGTTATACCATCGATGCCGCAGGCATCAGGCTGACGGTCGACGCGCTGAATGACGGCCGTTCCCCGCGGCTCGGCGACAATAGCCCGGTAAACCTGGCTTTGGATCGATCGCAGCTGTTGCAGCTTGAGAAGGAAGGGGCTTAAGGATTTGTCGATTTCATCCGAGGAACGCAAACGCGTCATCGTGGAGCAATTAAAGCAAGAGGGTCAGGTGAAGGTGCCGGCATTATCGCAGCTGTTTACCGTTTCGGAGGAGACCGTTCGCCGTGATCTGATTTTATTGGAAAAAGAAGGTCTGGCCAAAAGAGTCTACGGCGGCGCGTTGCTCCCCAAACTGACGAGCTACGAGCCCCCTTATCTGCAGCGCCAGAAGGTGAAGGCGGAGGAAAAAGAACGGATCGGCCACGCGGCCGCCGAACTGATCGAATCCGGCGACACGATCGCGATCGACATCGGCACGACGACGCTGGAGCTGGCCAAAGCCATCGCCGGACGGGAACGGTTGACGATTCTGACGAACTCGCTGGCTGTGGCCTATCATTTAATGGAATCGCTCACCAGCGGGCGGTTTTCCGGGAAAATTTTCGTCGTCGGCGGGGAACTGAATCCGGAGCAGCAGTCGATGTCGGGAACGATCGGCGAGAGCGTCATGTCGCAATTCCGGGTCGACAAGGCTTTTATCTCCATAGGGGGGATTTCCTTGGAGCGGGGTATCAGCGATTACGATATCAACGAAACGGGGATGTCGCGGCGGATGATCGAGGCCGCTTACCGGACGATTGTGTTGGCCGATGAATCCAAGCTGGATAAGGAAGCTTTTGTGGAGATTGCCCCGCTCGGCAAGGTTCACGCGATCGTTAGCGACGCGGCTCTGCCGAAGGAATGGGTGCAGACGCTCCGGAATAAACATATCCAGTGGATCGAAGCAAAATGAAGGGGGAGAAACAGGATGACTGGCACAGAAGCTAAGCTTGTTGTCGTTGTTTTGGACGGATTAAGATATGATGCCGCCCGCAAGTATTTGGGGTACGTAGAGCATTTGGTGGAGCAGGGGGAGGCCGCCTGTTATCAGGTTCAATCGCAGCTGCCCAGCCTGTCGCGCCCGCTCTATGAAGTGTTGCTGACCGGCACGACAGCCGCGAAAAACGGCATCACGGCGAATCATATCGCCCGGCTAAGCCATGAGCGGAGCGTGTTTCAGCTCGCGGTGGGGGCGGGCTTAAGGACGGCGGCCGCCGCGTATCATTGGGTCAGTGAGCTGTATAACAGCGCTCCATTCAACCCCGTAACCGACCGCCATCAGCATGATGAGGGCAAACCGATTCAGCACGGTATTTTTTATTACGAGGATCACTATCCGGACAGCCATCTGTTTAGCGATGCCGAGCATTTGCGTTTGGCGTACGATCCGCATTTTTTATATATCCACTCGATGAATATCGACGATATGGGCCACAAGCACGGCGGGGAAAGCAAGCAATATGAAGGCGCCGTGCGAGCGGTTGACGGGATGCTGGCCACGTTGGTTCCGTTATGGAGGGCGCAGGGATATCAGGTCATCGTCACGTCCGACCATGGGATGAATGCAATGGGACAGCATGGGGGAACGGAGCCGGAGGAACGGAATGTCCCGCTTTATGTTTTTGGCGAGCTGCCGATCCCGGCTTCCATGCTTGATGACGCAAGGGGGTTGTCGCAGCTGCTGCTTGCCCCGTTAATGTGCCATTATTTGGGGATCAAGCCTTCCGAGGCCATGGTGAAATGGGATTAGACAAGGGGGATATGGCGGATGAAGGTTGATTTGCATTTTCATTTGGAGGAAGGCCCGTATTCATTACGCTGGTTATCGCGCACTTTGCAAGGGTTGTCTTCGACGGAACCGAAGCCAGATCGGGCGCTAGGCCATCATACGCTTCCGTTTGCGGAGGAAATGGCGCAGCTGCTGTCTCGCAGAATGCGGCAGGGTTGCTATAGCGAGGAATGGCTGGACCGCTATTTAACGACAGGGCGCGAGCGAGGCATTCAAGAGTTTGGGGTCGTGGATCATTTATATCGTTTTCGGGAATGCCGGTCCTACTATGAAAAACACATGCTGCTGGATGACAGTCCCGTCGGTAAGCTGCAGCGTACGTGGCTTGATCAGGTTTGCGTAACGTCGCTTGCGGACTTCGTGGACTTTGTCACGGAAGCGAAGAAAACAAGGCCGGATCTGGCGCTTGGCATCGAGGCGGATTTCTTCCCCGGCGGCGAAGCGGAGCTTGGCGCGTTGCTGGAGAGCTATGGATGGGACTACGTGATTGGATCGGTGCATTTCCTCGATGGTTGGGGGTTTGACAATCCCGAGGCGAAGGCTGGATTTGACGGGAGAGATCCCGTGCAAACCTACGCGGCCTATTATGAATTGTTAAGACAAGCCTGTGAATCGGGTTTATTCCATATTATCGCCCACCCGGACAACCTGAAGGTCTTCGGCTTCCGCCCGGCCAACGAGAAGGAGTTGCTGCCGTATTACCGGCAAATCGCCGAGACCATGGTGCAGAGCGGGGTCATTACCGAGATTAATACCGGTTTGGCCTACCGGTACCCGATTGCGGAGAGTTGCCCGAGTCCCTTATTCCTGTCCGTGTTGGCCAAATATCAGGTTCCGCTTACTTTATCCTCGGACGCCCATTTTCCGGACGATATTGGAACATTGTTGGATAGCGCTTTGGCCGACGCGGTAGAGCTGGGGTATACGGAGCTGACGGTGTTCAGAAACGGGAAGCGGCGGATGGTGCCGATTTTCGAGCAAGACGCAAGGTTGAAGTAGTCGAGAGGAAGGCAATATCTCGTTTTAAACGGTTTTACGATGCCCGGGAGGCCTTCGGCCTTCCGGGATTTTTTGAGATACTAGAGTTTATGAATTTTCCGGCGGGGTAAAGGACGATGTGCAGGTAGAAAGGGGAGGAGAAGAGGAACCTGGAGGCTAAGGTACACCAGAGCCGTTATCTGCGGAAAAACGGAGGATTGCAAAATGTGACGGACACAGATGACCTTATTTACCTCAAATCGGCCCGGATGAACTGGTTTTGAGCCAAATAGTTATGTGTGTCCGTTAGGCTGGGAAATACCCGGGAAATGGGCGGATAAGGTCGCTGGTGTCCGTTAGAGCAGCGTCCACAGATTGGAAAGGGCGGAAGTACCCGTTGCTTCGGCTCAGGAAAGAAAGGAATCGCTCCGACGTAGAAGTCAGAGTCATAAAAAGACGCCGCCAGGCGTTTTTCTTGTTTCCGGGCGAAAAATGAACAAGTGTAACTGATTGGCCCAAGTAAACGTTTTTTTGCTAGTAAATGAATTTCCGAAAGGTGTGATGGCGCATGGAGTGCCAAGGGGAGCAAAAACTGCATGCCAGACTGGGTGAAACGGGGAGCGCAGGCAGGATCCTGCTTGGCGTATTCTATTTGATGTTTACGGTTTACACCGTGTTCATGATCAAAATCATATTGTTCAAAACCATCCCTTTGTCGGCGATGCTTCGGGGCAATTTTTTACCATTTAGAAGCTTGAATGTGATTCCTTTTCGAACGATTATGGAATATTTCACGAATGAAGCCATTGAATTCGACAGGGTGCTTTCGAATATCGGCGGGAATATCGCCATTTTTATTCCATTGGGGATGTTCGCGGCTTTTATGGCAGAGCGGAAACCTTTGCGGCTTCAGGTCCTCTGGCTGCTGGTTATCTCTTTTTCGTTGGAAGTCATTCAGTTTATCCTGGCCTTGGGCAGCAGCGATATCGATGATATTTTGCTTAACGTGGCAGGAGGGATCATCGGTATAGGTCTTGTTGTGCGGCT
Organism: Paenibacillus macerans; assembly: GCF_023715465.1. Taxonomy (GTDB): domain Bacteria; phylum Bacillota; class Bacilli; order Paenibacillales; family Paenibacillaceae; genus Fontibacillus; species Fontibacillus macerans_A. The sequence continues at coordinate 57,442 of NZ_JAMBOE010000021.1, read as the reverse complement.
ACGTAAGATGACACGCTCCGGAAACGCGCTGCTGAGGGCTATGGTAGGCGCTTATTTGCTCATGGGAATTTGCGGATTCGCAGCCGTCGCTTGGGTTGACCCAGGTTTATTGCCGTTTACCGATTCAGAGGTTGAGTATATCGATGAGAATGCGGAAATCCTGGCGGGATGGGATGAGACTAAAGCGGATCTGTTCGGGAAACTGGCGGGCCTGGAAACGGACGGGATCACCAATGGGACCACGGACGAGATTACGATACGCCCGAACTCCAAGGTTACGCTCACGACTGCGCCGGCGGAAGCGGAAGAAGAAAAGGAAGCGGGGGATGCCCATGTTCAAGTGGATGCCTCGACAAGAATTTTCATCAGACATATTCGCTCCGATGGAAATCAGGTCATTAACCGGCATGAAGAAGAGACATGGTCGGAGCTAAAAAAGACTTTGGGGAAATCCGGGGATACCGATCCTACGATCAGAGTGTGGCTTTCTGAAGAGAATAAGTCACAGGCGAAGGGGCTGCTCATTAGTTTGGTGGAAGAGTAACAAGCTCAAGCGCCAATGACGCCAATAAACTGCATAAAAACGGGCTTCCCCACAAACACTGGGTAAAAACGGCGAGGAGCGTGCGTCATGCGGCAGGATTATGTTTTTACCGACCTGGAAGGCAAGGAACATCTTGTTGAGGAGATCCGCAAGCTGGAGGACAAGCTGGAGCAGTCTACCGGGGAAAAGGTGAATCTGATCGCCTATTCCCACAAGAATGCGAAGCCGGAGGGCTGGGCGGATTCCGTACATGTTCCTTTGAAAAAAAACGCCGGCGTCACTGAACCAAGTGCAAAAATGCAGTTGGCGTGGGCCGAATTCGAGCAGTTAGAGCGATGAGGTGCAAAAGTGCAGTTGAAAATGAGGATTGGAGGCGATTTTGAGCGAAATGGCGAAAACGGCCTGCACTTTTGCATTTGAATCGCGAAAATGGCCCGGTTTCGGGGGGAATGAAATGCACTTTTGCATTTGACGGAATGGGCTATTTTCGGGACTTTGTAATTGTTCATAATTTTGCAAAATGTATATGTGATTTTAGGAAGCGGATGGATAGAATCAAAACGAAACTTCTGATATATTTATGGTACAAATCACCTGCAGGAATGAGGTTTTGGTTCTTGAAAGATTTTTATAAGAAAGCATGGTTTTGGGTAATTGTCGCTTGTTTGGTGGTGGGATTTATCGGGAGATGGATTGGAGAGCTGGCTCCGGCAGTATTGATTTTTGTTATCACAATAATTATCATCGGCTTCAAGCAGTCCAATAAAAAGAAGAAAGAAGCAGCCATGGGGATCATCGCCAGCTTCCCGGGGAGGCACATACGCGGTCTTCCTCTATCAAGCGGCCAATCTGTGCGGGCCAACTTGTTAAGCGACGCCATTATATTTGTCGGCAAAGGATTTGCGGCCGAAATCAAAGCTGGGCAGATTAAGAACGTTGTTGCTATGTCACATAATGAGTACGTGCAAACCCAAAGGGGTATGGGGCATCCTGACGTTCCGATCCCATCGAACACGGCCGGAATTTTCCTGGTCATTCACTATGTCAACAGTACAGGATTTTTGGATTCGGTAGTTCTGAGAGGCAGCCCTACAAGTGCTGTAGGCTTCGCACAGAGCGCCGGAAGAACCTCAAGCTCCCGTATCGTCAATCTTTAAACAACAAGAATATAAACGCTGCATAAACGCTGCTTCCCAGCGCAAATCAGGACAAATCCCGCGAGGGAGGCGTCTTTTTTTGTTTTGGACTTTTTTTCCGGTTGACCACTTTGAAACCAAAGCCCCGCTTTTCATGTATTATAAGTACATATAGATCGATCGAGGGAGGAACAGGCATGGGAATCTTGGCGAGGTTTAGGGATGTGATGCGGGCAAATATCGGCAGTTTGCTGGAACGGGCGGAGGACCCGGAGAAAACGATTGATGAATACATGCGCCAAATGAATCGCGATTTGGGGCAGGTGAAGGCGGAGACGGCTTCGGTGCAGGCGGAAGAGAGCCGGGCGAAGCGGGCGCTTGATGAATGCGGCGCTGAGGTCCGGAAGCTGCAGCGGTATGCGGAAAAGGCCGTGGAGTCGGGGGACGAGGAGCGGGCGCGTAAGTTCCTGGAGCAAAAAGCGCAGCAGGCGGAGCGGCTCGGCGAATTGCAACCCGCTTACGATGAGGCTGCCGCCAACGCCGCCCAAATGAAGCAGATGCAGGATAAGCTGGTCGCCGATCTAAGCGAGCTGGAAGCGCGGCGTACCACGCTAAAAGCCAAGCTCGCGCAAGCGGGGAGGCTGCAACAGATCCATGCGGGCGCGTCCGCCGGCGGGGTGGAGGCCGCATTCCGCGCGGCGGAAGAGCAGGCCGACCGCGCTTTGAACGAAGCGGAGGCTCTTGCCGAACTGCGGGACGGCGCGCGGAAAGACGATCTGGATGAACTTATCGCGCAGTTGGAGAAAGGAAAAGACGACAATGCCGGTGATTGAATACAAATGCCCGAATTGCGGCAGCGGCATGATGTTTGACAGCGAGACGGGGACATTGGCCTGTCCGAGCTGCGGCAGAAAGGACGATATCGAGCAAATTCCCGATCCGCTAAAGCAGCAGGTGTTCGCGGAAGATGAGGTGAGGGAGTACCACTGCGAAAGCTGCGGCGCCGTCATTGTCACCGAGCCGGAGACCAGCGCGACCACCTGCAGCTTCTGCGGCTCCGCCGTGGTGCTCAGCGACCGCCTGACGGGCAAACTGGCTCCGGCGCAGGTGATTCCTTTTACGATCAGCAAGGAAGAAGCGATGGCCGCTTTTAAGAAATGGTGCGGAAAAGGGCTGCTCACGCCGAGAGGCTTCATGACCGCGGACCGCATTCAGGGCATTACGGGGATCTACGTGCCGTTCTGGTTGTATGATTTACATAACCGGATCGAGGTCCAGGGCCACGGGACGAAGGTGAGAAGCTACACGCGCGGCGAATATCAATATACGGAAACAGACCATTTCGAGATTTACCGGAAAATCCGCCTCGATTATGTCCGGCTGCCGATCGACGCTTCGGTGAAAATGAACGATGAGCTGATGGATAAGCTGGAGCCTTTTCCTTACGAACAGCTCAAAGCGTTCAAGACGCCCTACCTGGCCGGATACATTGCCGAAAAATACAGCTATACCGATGCGGAACTCACCCCCCGGGCCAAAGAGAAAACTCGGCCTTATATCGACTCTTATATATCTTCAACGGTTTCCGGGTATGCCACGGTGAGCTATACGGACAAACAAATCGATACGACCGTAAAACGGGCTGATTACGTGCTGCTGCCGGTCTGGATGGTCTATTACGACTACAACCGGAAGCAGTACACTTTCGCTATGAACGGCCAGACAGGCAAGGTGGTCGGCAAGCCGCCAATCAGCAAGGCGAAGGTGGCGGCGTGGTTTGCCGGGATTGCCGGAATCTCTTTTCTGTCATTAAAAATCGTAGCCTGGTTGATGGGAGGCGGATTCCTATGAAAAAGCGCTTTTGGCTCATAACGATCTGCCTGCTGTCCGCCTTCTGCCTCACGGTGCCAGTGCAAGCCATAAAGGCTGCAGCGGTTGCGGGGCACAAAACTTTGATTTATGACGACGCCCATCTGCTGAGCCAGGCCGACTACGACGAGCTGAACGCCATGGCCAACGAATACGGGGCCGAACGCGAGACGGATATTATGATCATCACGACCGATAATCCGGAAAATGAGGACGTCGTCAAAATAACCGAGGATTTTTACGACGAACAGGCTCCGGGTTACGATAAGGCTCACGGGAATGCCGTTATCCTAACGGTAGACATGCGAAACCGCGACATTTATTTGGCCGGATTTTATAAAGCCGAGCAATACCTCGGTGATGGACGGTTGGATAAGATTAGGGACAAAATCACGCCCGATTTGACGGAAGGCGATTATCGCCAGGCTTTCGAGCAATATATAAAAACGGCAGACCGGTATATGGGATACGAGCCGGGGGTCAACCCGGACAATATTTTGTTCAACCTCTGGTTTCAACTGGGCGGAGCGTTGGCGATCGGCGGCATTGCCGTCGGCATCATGGCTTACCGCTCCGGCGGGCGGGTAACAGTGAGCGGCAGAACCTATGAGGACGCCGGAGCTTCAGGCGTTCTGCAGCGGCAGGACCGGTTCATCCGCACGACGGTCACGAAACGGAAAATCCAGAAGAGCAGCAGTTCCGGCGGCGGAGGAGGGGGCGGACGGACCGGCGGCGGGCATTCGCACAGCGGCAGCCGAGGATCATTTTAACGAAAGGGATGATGGACAACGATGGGATTCTTTAGAAACCAATTTGCGAACGTAGTGGAATGGGAAGAGTTCAGAGACGACATGATTTTCTGGAAGTGGAGCAACCGTGAGATCAAAAAAGGAAGCAAACTGATCATCCGCTCCGGCCAGGACGCTATTTTTATCAATAACGGCAAGATCGAGGGGATCTTTAAGGATGAAGGGGAATTTAATATCGATTCGGATATCATTCCTTTTTTATCGACGTTAAAAGGGTTTAAGTTCGGCTTCAACAGCGGCATGCGGGTCGAGGTGCTTTTTGTCAATACGAAGGAATTCACCGTGAAATGGGGAACGCAAAATCCGGTTCTCATTCCGACGCCTCAGCTGCCGGGCGGCATGCCGATTCGCGCCAACGGCACGTTCAACTTTAAGGTAAATGACTACGTGACGCTAATCGACAAGATTGCCGGGATCAAGCCAAGTTATCTCGTGGACGATGTGAAGCTGCGGATTACGTCCGTGCTGGACCAATTGCTGATGAAGTGGATCAGCCGGGAAGGCAAGGATATGTTTAATCTGCAGGCCAACGCTGCCGACATCGCCAGAGGCATCCGCGAGGACCTGGATATGCAGGTGATGGATGACGGGTTTGCGATAACGGGCTTTCAAGTGATGAGCTTCAACTACCCGAAAGAAATCCAGGATATGATCACCAAAACGGCGTCGCATGAAATGATCGGGAATCTCTCCAAGTACCAGCAGGTCAGCTTGACGGACGGCATCGCTTCCGGCAAGGTACAGGGCGGCGGGGCCGCTGCGGACATGGCGAGCATGATGATGGGGATGAACATGGCGAACGAAATGCTGAAAAATATGAACCAAAACCAGAATCAAGCGGGGAATCCGAGTCCTAAACCGGCAGCCGAGCAACATGCTGAATCGGCGGCGCCGTCTGCGGGCGGGAAGGGTTCGGAATCTGCGGCTCCATCTGCACCATCTGCGCCGCCCGCCCCATCCGCAGCTCCATCTGCGCCGTCCGCGCCGCCCGTCCCGTCGACGTCGCCCGCCCCATCCGCGCTGGAAGGCGGCAAACGCCCCAACTTCTGTCCGAACTGCGGCACGAAAAACGAGGGCGCGAACTTTTGCCCGAACTGCGGGCAGAAGCTTGCTTGATAAGGTTTTGGCGCTGGAGACGGGCGTTGCTGCTATAACCTGCCTGCCTCCGCGCCGTCATCGGCTTGGCGCCATGCGCGCCAGGCCTTTTTTGTATGTCATCCGCTGGAAATAGCGGAAAAAAGGTCGTTATCCTTGCCGCATCAAGCGGTCCAGCCGAAATAGAGACATTTTATGGCGTTATTGTCCTGCGAAAGCGGCAAAAGAGCCGGTTTCCTGGGCGATCCCCGGGAATAGCGACATCAATGTCCGTTATTTCTCAGGCAAAGCGCCGAAACGGAAAAATAGCGGTAAAAATTACCGCTAAGGCTCTTTCCGCTAAGGTCTGACCGCACTCTTTTTACAGCTCATCCGCCAACCCCAGCAAAGCGATTCCGATCATCACCAGGACGATCACGCCGTACTGCAGCTTGCCAAGCCGTTCCTTGAGGAAGATCCGCGACAGAATCACGGAAAAAATACTGTAGGAAGCGATCAGCGGCGCCGAGATGATGGCATTGCCGGACATGGCGAACACGTAGAAGAACTGTCCGGTCGTTTCGAAGATGGCGGCATACCCTTTGACCCGCTCACGAAAAAGGTTAAACCGCTGCTTTTTGACAAAAACAAGGTAAGCATAGGCGATCACGGCGCAAATAAAAAAGGTAAATTCATAGGCGAGCAAGGCGGCATCTTCACTGATCAGCTTGAGCTCGTCCAGATAAATCCCGTCTGCAAAGGTGCCGAGACCGTCGAGAATACAGTAAAGGATCGGGAACGTAATCGCCATCACGCCGATTTGGTATTTGACATCGACCTTTGCAAAGCTGGCCTGGAGGGATTGGCGTTCCGCTCTTTTTTCCAGTACGGCCAGGCCGACCACACCGCAGGTAATGATCGCCACGCCCATCACTTCAAAGACGCCGAGGTCATGGGGAAAAAACAGGTACAGCAAAATGGCGGTGACGGCGCCGGAAGAGTTTTGCACAGGCGAGGAAATCGACAGTTCAATGTATCTAAGTCCAAAATAGCCGACCGCCATCGACAGGATATACAGCGCAGATACCGGTAAATACCGGATCATGTCGGCGGGATCGAAGTGCAGCCCTTTAATCAGCAGATAAGCCGTGCCGTGAATCCCCATGACCAGGCCAACCATGATAACGATTTTAATATGGCTGAACCGGTCATGGCTGTCGCTGCCTTTTTTATAAAACAGGTCCGCACCGCCCCAGGCGAGCGCAGTAAACAAAGCAAATATAAACCACATGACGAAACCTCCTTTCACATAACCCTATGATTATAAAGGCACTGTTACCGGGCATGTCAATGACAAAACCAACTTCGGCCCCAGCGGCTCAAAATAGATCAAAACCGGGTTGAACAGGAAGTGAGCAATCATGTACTATGGAAACCAAGGAAAACAAAATGGTTTATATATTTTCCATTAAATTTACGATTCGGGACCTGGCGGCCGGTTTGGGCGTGAGCACGAAAACTCTCTATCAATATTTCGAATCCAAAGAACGGATCATTGAGCATATCGTCGAACGGGCGGTCGCTGAAATGAAAGAAGCGGAAGCCGCAATCATGGCTGACGGGACCCTGAATACGTTGCAGAAGCTTCGAAAAGCATTGGTCGTCCTGCCGCAGCGGTTCCTTTTCACCGATATCAGAGTTCTTCAAGAGCTTAGGAAGAGATACCCCAAGCAGTGGAGGGAAATCGACAAGTACGTGACGACGAGTTGGGACCACATTCGATCGCTCGTCAAAGCTGGAATGACAGAGGGAGTTTTGCGTCCGTTCGATATCGAGATTTTTATTCAGATCTACATCGGGGCCTTGTATCGCTTAATGGACGATCAGACGGTCAGAAACACTGAACTCCCTCTGGAAAAAGCGTTGGTGCAGATGATGGATCTTTTGCTGCGGGGAATTGTTTCGCTTGATCCGCAGGGTGATTAACGCAGGCGGTTTAGTGCAGGCGGATCAGGGACCCGTCTTCGCTTCGGGTATAGTCTTCCGGGTGGGTCTGTTCTCTCGGAAGCTGCTCTACCGTTGCTCCGGCCTCTTCGAGCAGCTCCAGCATTCTGGCGTTATAGGTCGTTCTGGCCAGCGTTACGCCCTGATTCGGATCGGCTCCGTTTTGCAGCAGCAGCGCGGCGATTTCCATCTGATCGTACATGACCGCAGCCTGAAGCCCTTGATTCGGGTCGGCGCCATGCTGCAGCAGCAGGCTTACAACCTCCAGCTCACCCTTTTCAATGGCGTCGTCCAGCGCAAAGGGATCCTTTTGCGGATCGGCCCCGGCTTCCAGCAGCAGCTGCACCATTTCCAGCGGCTCCTTGTTGAAGTTGACCGCCAGCGACAGATTGCCGACAGGAATCGATTCCGCCCCGCTTCCGTAGTCGGCGTCCTCATTGGGGGAAGCCCCTTGCTCCAACAGCTTCTTTACCTCCTCTACGTTCCCGTCTCGAATAGCGAGATTAAGAGGCGTAAATATCCCGTTCGGATCGGTCTGCGAGCTGCCGCCGGATGAAGACAGCAGCGCCTCCACAGGCGCGCAGGCGGTCGCCGCCGTGCCCAATGCCAGCAGCGCGCAGAGCGCTGTCAGTAAACGTAAGCCTTTCATCATTGTTGTTATCCTCCGTTCTAAGGTGCAAATTGCAAAATGATAGGCATATTTTACTATAAATAAGCCTGCAGGTATATATGCTTGGCGCCCGACTGTACGAATCTTTATAGAGTCTGGCCCGTAATACGGTTATAGTGGATCGTAATCTGTTGCTCAACAATCATATGAAGGAGGTTTCGCGGGTGAGCGGAAAGATCATAAGCATCAGCGGACTCGACGGTGCCGGAAAAAGCACGCAGCTCACGCTCCTGCAGGAAAAACTGGAACAGGCCGGGATGAAGTGTGCCAGGCTGCAGTTTGAGGCGGAGGATTACGGGGAACGGTCCAGGCAAAAGGTAGAGGAGCTTAAGGAGTTCGACGTGATTTTTACCAGGCTGTGCATCGATTGGCAAAACCGTTTTCCGCTAATGCATGACTTTGTATATACGGAAACGCTGCAAAATGCCGGGAATGCCCTGGCCGTCACGTCCGTATTTGCCGGTGGCTGCCTGCAGGTTTACCACGAATGCCTGAAGCCGCTTGTGGAGGCCGGCGTTCATTTGGTCGTGGACAGGTATTGGCATGACGATATCGTGTACCGGAGTTTCTGGGTCGATGAAGCTGTCGTCCGTATGCTGTACCGCTCGATTCCGGCGCCGGATCTGGCTATCTTTTTAAATACGCCCCCGGGCGTGAGTTATGAAAGAAACCGGCAGCGTATCGACGGACAGAGCCCATTGATGGGAAATCTTCAAAATGTCCGCGCCGTTGCCGAGAAGTTCCAGGAGTTGGCCCACAAGGAAAACATGCGTGTGATCGACGGGGCTCTGGAGCTGGAGGAAAAGCACGCGCTTATCTACCATGAAGTTTCCTCCCTGCTTCCAGTATGATCCATCAATTGAAATTATATTTTGCCGGGCTTTATGTTAAAGTATGGTAATAGAAATATCTTGAAAGCGCTGTCTATATCGATAAGGAGAGTGTTGCATGAGAGGATACAACTTATGGAGGCCGATCTTTTTAATTCTGATCGCGCTGCTGACGAACAGCCTGGTGACCAACCTGTGCATGTTGCTGGGAATGACCAAGGATTGGGCAAGCAACGTCGGCTTCCTCGCCATGATGATTGCGGCCATAATTACATATATGCGGTTTACGAAAAATCGGCGGAAGTAGTTTTATGAAGACAACTCTCCCGGGATATCTTCCGCCGTATCGAGGGCGCCATATCTCTCCAACGCCTTGGTGGAGGCCTCCAGCATTCTGCGCTTTAAATAATCGCCTTCGATGACCCGGACGCGCTTCCCGAGGAAGCGGATTTTGGAAAGCAGATATTCGGCTTCATCGGCCAAAAAACATACCCGTATGCGGTACGTACCGCGGCCTTCATCATAGTCGACAGTCTTCTCGAAACACGAGAAGGCGTAGAGGATGCGGGACAGTTCCATATGGTACTCCCGGCCGACTTCCACCAGGGCCTGCGTCTTCCGCGCATCAAGCGACCGCTTGACAGCTGCGAGCGCCCGTTCCGAAGCGGTGGGCGCGGCCGGTTCGGCCGCAACGGCGGCGATTTTCGCCAGCCGGGTGCTCATGAGCGCACGACGCCGCAGGTTGTACCAGAGCAAATACCACTCGCGCTTAACCATGGAATACTCCAACTTGTAAGCCACCCCGGAATGGTCTTCGTGAACCCGGCCTCCCTTTACCTTATAAGTGATGCGAATTCCGCTTCCGTCCGCGATACAGCGGCGTAAAGGGCGCAGCAGCGGGTGATACACCTGCTTTTCCACGCTTTTGGCCTTTTCGGTCAGGTGGCCGAAGGTGTCCATAGCCGGGTCTTTTTCCAGGAGCGAAAGCAATTTGTCCCTGGTTTCCGCCGTAAAAGCTTCGGCCGCCGCGGGATGTTCCAGCATCTTTTTCAGCCAGGCCCGCTCGTGTGCGGTGATCATAAACGTGCCGGCATCGTCCAGCCGGGAGATGATCTGATAGTTGAAAATTTTCTCAAACGGATTCATAGTACGCCTGGATCTCCTTCCATTCGGCAATCATTTCCCGGCGAAAATAACGGGGCTCCAGCACCTCGCAGCTCGATCCGAAGCTTCGCAGCCAAGGCTTGATTTCGGTCGTTCCGTTCACCGTGATTTCGTAGATGAAGGCTTCCTCGTCCTCGGACACAATCCGCCCCCATTGTCCCTGCAGCAGCACACGTTCTTTGACAAAATTCGGTTCGGACGGCCCCGGGTTAAAAAACCTTGCCCGCACGGTCACCGGGGCGCCCGTATCGATCAGCCAGCTGTACCTCATCTTCTCCTCCAGCTCGGCCGTCTTCTCTTCGAATAAAGCCTCGGGCACCGCGTCCGCTTCCTCAATTTGCGTCATGCCCTCCATACGGTACTTGCGGATGCCCTCTCTACCGTTTCCCAGCAGGTACCAGCGCCCATACTGATGGTCGTAAACGACCTTTAAAGGGAGCGTTTGCTCAGCTTTGCCCGCTGTTTCCCGCTCGAACAAAGGGTTTGTATTTTGCGAGGCGTAGCTCTTGTTGGCTTTAGGCGAAAAATACAGAAACCGCACTTTCCGGCGGTGCCGGATGGCGTCCAGCAGCGTGAACAAATGCGCCTCGTCCAGAATACGCGAATAATAATGATATTTATATAAAAAAGGCTCGACCGCCTGCGGCTCGGCCTGCCCCCGCAGCAAATGCTTCTTTAATCCATCCCGGAGCAAATAGCCTTGGACGGAAGGAACCTGCGTGCTTGCCATCACGTCGACAAAATCGTACAGATCGTAGAGTTCCTCATCCGACAGTTCCCGTACCAGGTCGTTGTCCATCCGGTACCGGTAAGGGCGGGAGCCGGATTCCTTCTTGATGACGCCAACTTCCTCCAAATATTTCAAGTCCGACCGGATCGTTTTCTCGTCGGGGAGCGGAACGTTCGCAGGCAGGCTGCCGCAGCAAATGTCCATCAGTTCCATCGCCGTCAGCGCCTGCTCGTTCAGCGCTGCAAGGAGCAGCGAAATCCTTTGCGATTCGGACTCCTTTAGCGACTTGGCGCGAAACAGGAAAAGCAGCATCGGATCGGTCGATTCATAGTAATTGAAGCGAATCGCCTCGACGAGCTCCTTCCCCTGCTCCTCCGGCAAATGCTGATGCATGGTGCTGACGATCTCCTTCAGCCGGCGGATCGTCTTGTCGAACGTATGCACAGAGATGCCGAGACGCTTCGCAAACTGCTGTCTGCTGTAAGCTCCGCTGGTCAGCACAAGCATGCGCAGAAACTGGATTTCCTTATCAAAGCTTTCCTTGGCCATAGCTGTTCCATCCACCCGTTTCCTCAAAGATGCTATTTCCTAATTGTAACAGGGGATGGGAAAGGTGGAAAGGAGCTTATCGCTAGTCCATCCGAACATTTTCTACGCTAACGGTTGCTATCGTGCTTATTTGAGCGAAAAAACAGGATTTCCTTTTTTAACGGTTGTCATCGCGCTTATTTAGGCGAAACCGCCCCTTTACTGCCGAAAAAACAGGAAATAGGCTCGCTGGCAACCGTTACATTATGTATACGCTCGTTTTTGCCCATATAGCGTTGCTCACAACCGTTAGATTTTTTTCGCAAGCCATTTTTTCCCTTATGTCTCCGCAATGTCTGATTACCGTTCTACTAGTCCATCCGGAACACCTGGCCTTTAGGCACAAACGGAAGGTGATGGCCTTTCGGGATCAGAAAAGCGTGCTCGCGGTGAACCCGGACCCGGTCGCAGAAGCCGTCGGTGATGATCAGGAGCGGTCCGCTCTTCGGAAAATCCTCGGCATGCTCCAACAAATCGATTCCCGGCTGCAGAACAGTGCCGCCCCGGCCTTTGACGGAAACGCGGTCCGCAATCACTTCCGGGGGAAGGTAGCCCTGGTCATAAACGGCCGCGTCGCAAAACACGACGCGTACCAACGGAACATCCCGCGACATGCTATAGCTGGCGGTAGCCCCGAGCGCTTTTCCGAGCAGTTTCGTATCCATCGAACCCGAAGTATCCAACACGACCCCGAAAGTCCGCCCCTCTTCGGCCCCGGCATCCGGCACCCATCTCGGCCTGGGAATATCGGGACTGGCGGATTGCCTGCGGCTAATCCGGGAATATGTCCGTACTTTTTCCAGCGGGGAGAAGTAGTGATCGAACCATTTCGCCAGTTCCACATCCCACAGGATTGGGGGTTGGGACAGGGCGCGGATTTCTTCAATCAATCCCGCAGGGAGGAAACCGCGGTTCTGGTCAAAATGATAATCAAGCCCTTGGCTCAAGCAACTGCGGTAGAATTCATCGAGCGTAAGCCCATCCTTCCGATTCCACCAGTCCGGCTCCCGCGGCATCAAAATATCCCCCAAGCCTACTCCCCGAAACGTAGCCAGCTTGCGATACAGCCTCATATCGGTGACGATACGATCGTAAACGGATTCGGCAGACAAGCCCTTCAACTCCGGGTCGTATAGCCCCCCAACCCTGGGGAGAGCGCCTAACCCCATTTCCATTAGCCATTGATTGATGACATAATCGCAGGCGACATTCCATAAATAGGTGTCTCTCCCTTCGGCACGGGCATGATGCCTTAATCCCACATGCAGAAATTCATGCGCTAGCACAAAGCGGCACTCCTGTTCGTCAAGTCCCGCGGCGGGGTTAACATAGATCTCTTTGGCCTCGGCATCAACAGCGGCAACGGAGATCGATAGCCGTGTGCAGAGCAGCGGATCTTCTATGAGCTGAAAATCGGCTGCCATAGCCCCCATGAGCGGATAGCTGCTGATAAACCAGTTACGGGCTTTCATGGCGGGCGTCAGCACGTCCCGGTTAGCGCCCAGGTAGGCTTCATATCCCGCGGAAACATTGACCGCGCTCGTTACGGCCATGGCCAGACCTTTGCCCAGACAGTCCTGCCAATCCACATCTTTATTGCTCCAGTAGGAACGACTTGAGGTCCGCGGATTCAGCAGCAAATCCTGATAACCATGCCCCGCCGTCCCCAAATGTTGATAAGCGGGGGGAAGCCCGCGCTCCATAAAACTGCGGTAGAGCTCTTCTTCGCTCCTGGTCGCAATCTCCACAGGGCCATCCATCCCTTCAGGAGGCTTTCCCAGTTTCATATCATAAAGAAACTTCGCGATAAAACAGTCGCAGGCTGCATTCCATAGGTCCTGCCGCTCCATCTGCTTGAAGTGTCCGAAGCCCAGATGCAGCAGGGCATGGGCCAGGATGTATATCCATTCCTCGGGCAGAGCTCTGCGCTTGGGATGGACGTGGATATACCCGTTGCTGGTCACAACGGCCCAGCCGCTATCCGGACAAAGATTGCTCTCCGCGCGTACAAAATGAGCATGCGACGCCAAGGGTGCGAACATCGGGTGGCGGGAGACGAAATGCAGTCCCTCCGTATATAACTTTGTTGCCGGGTCCAACTCTCTAGATTTTTGCTTCCCCATAATCAAGCATCCTTCTTCTGGACCAGTCTTGGCAAGTCCCGGACAATTTCCACAAGGAACCAGTCCGGAAGACTTTCGCCCGCTTCGCTCTTGGAAACGGCTAGTTGGGCGATCTCGAGACTGATCGCGCTTAGGCTTTTGATCAATGCTTTGGCCCGGTGCGCAAGCCTTTTGTGGTGCTCGGCGAGCATATCTTTGGCTGCGGGCAATTCCTTAATCAAATGGGCGCGGAAAGACTGCGCCATGAAGTACAGTACATCCCGGTCTTCCGGTTCATGCGGCCAGTTTGCTTCGCCCTCCAGAATTTCGTGCAATTTATATTTGTTGCTGGTCTGCTTATAGAAAGCCTTGAATTGACCGGCATGATGGGGCGACAAACAGCCCGTCGCCAGAATCTCAAGCGTTTCCGGCTGCAACTGGTCCCCGTATTCCTTCAGCGCATCGCTCAACATATGCCATGATCTTGGCGTAGAGAACGGCTCTTCATGCTTAGGAGGCTGTACCCATAGATGATCGGGCCGTGTCTCGATGTAGCTGATCACCAGCGGGTGAATACCGCTGTCGTAGGCCCATTCCAGCCATTCCCGGTGGGCAACCCTTAGTTGAACATGGAACATGCGGTTCATTAACGCGGATGACATGGGTTTCACGATGGCGCTGTCCTGCGCCCGGTTACCCGCCCCAACCACAACCGACCCCTCCGGCAGCCGGTATTCGCCTATGCGCTTTTCCAGAATCAGGCTGTAAAAAGCCTTTTGTACCTCATGCGTGCAAGCGTTCAACTCGTCCAAAAATAAACAGTAAGGTTCATTTCGGGCAATCATGCTAGGTGGGCAAAAACGGCTCGTTCCATCGACGATCTGCGGTACGCCGATCAGGTCTTCGGGCGCGAGTTGGCTCCCCAATAGCGAAACGCAAGGCAGCCCAACCATATCGGCGAACTTTTGCACGAGGGAAGATTTTCCGATGCCCGGCGGCCCCCAAATAAAAACCGGCCGGACGACGGCGACATTTAATAAAAGCTCCATCAATTGTTTGGATGTAACAGAAACGGAAATATTCATGCATCGATTCCTTCCACAAATTAACGTTACAGCAATAATACCACAACGATTTAGACGGTTTGGCAGTAAAAATCGGTTTAAGCAATTTTTGCTTCGGTGGATTAATTTTTTCTCTGTCGTAATACTTTCGCCATGTTCGCGGGCAACAATATGAGCGAAGATAGGTACACAAGGTCATCGCCGCAAGGTGAAGGCCGGTAGGTTAAAGATTGCCGAGGCGCTTGGACGGGATACTTCGCCTGTTAAGCGACTGGTCGTTGGTTCGAATCCAACTTCCGCCGGTTGGCGGAATAGCTCAGGGGTAGAGCAGTTTATGTGCCTGTCCGCCTTATTCCTCGAGCGAGCTTTAACCAAACGGGCAAAAACAAACGCGAGGCGCCAGAAAGGGTTACTTCGACTAGTTTAGGGAATTAGTATCCGATTGTGCCAAGCGGCACAGGGCAGCCTTTTCGAAAAGCAGTTTCCCTTGCGTGCGTTTTGCTAAAACCACATAACGCCGGTGAGGCGCCGGAATGGGTTACTTCGCCTCCAAAGCGACCATTGGAATATCCGGGCAATACGGCAGGTTCGACTCCTGCACCGACCTATTCCACCAATTCTTCACCGGTGTTATCCATTTTTTATTCGCCGTTTTCTTATGAAAACGGGCAGGAGGTTTTAACCATGAGTTTCGCGCAAAAATTGTTCGGTTCCATGAGACCGACCACACGCAACAAAGACCATTACCCGGCCTATACGCGGTCTGCCGAAGAGCAATACCTGCAGATCCTGCTGACCAATACAATGAGCAACACGTTTTATGCTGACCAAAACGAACTGCTGAGCGATGCGGAGCAGTTGCATCACGAGATGGCCGCGGCAAACCCAACCTTTATGGCAAAAGCGATCGTGTATGCGCGCACCGCAGGCCTAATGCGATTGCAGCCGCTGTTTGGCCTGGCCGTGTTGTCCGCCTATCGTCCGGACTTGTTCGCCAATATATTTCTTCAGGTGGTGCGCATCCCGTCCGACCTGTCCGACTTCTTGACAATCCTAAAGGGGCAGGGCCGGGGCGAAGGCGGCCGCGCCGTCAAGCGCCAGGTGAACCGCTTCCTCGCCGGAGTGAGCGAATATTGGGCGGTGAAGTATAACGGCCGGGGCCGGGGCTACAGCCTGGGCGACGTGATCGCCACCGCGCATCCGAAGCCGGCGGACCTGAAGCAGCAGGCGCTGTTCCGCTACCTGCGCGGGCTGGAAGCCAACCTTGGCCTGCTGCCGCAGGTGGAGGCGCTGGAGCGTTTGAAGCAGGCCGAAGGCGAAAACGAGCAGATCGCCTGGATCGAACGCGGCAAGCTGCCGTACGAAACGGTGACCGGCGCGATCAAGCCGTCGAAGGCTGTCTGGGAGGCGCTGCAGTACCAGATGCCGACCTTCGCGCTGCTCCGCCATTTGAACACGCTGGGCCGGGCTGGCGTGCTGAATGAGCAGCGGCATCTGGATTACGTGACCGCACGGCTGACCGACGTGGAGGCGCTGCGCAAGGCGCGCATCCTGCCGTTTCGCTTCGCTACGGCATTCCGCCAAATAGAGCATCCCGAGCTGCGCGAAGCGTTGCGGGACGCGGCCGATCTGACCTTTGGCAACTTGCCGGAGCTGGGCGACAACACCGCGATCTTTTTGGATATCTCCGGCTCGATGCAAGGACAGTATCTGGAGATCGGCGCGGTTTTTGCCTTGGCGCTGTATAAGAAGACGCAGGGGAACTCGCTGTTCTGGCTGTTCAACCATGAGGTCCATGACGCGAAACCTTCGAAGCGGGACAGCATTCTCGGGCAAGCCGAGCACATCCGCGCAAGCGGCGGGACGGACACCGGTGCGCCGGTCCGCAAGCTGCTGCAGGAGCGCAAACGCGTGGAGCAGATCATCATCATCACGGACGAACAGCAGAATAGCGGCAGCCCTTTTTATCAGGAACTGGCTCAGTACCGGGCGAAGGTGAACCCGGAAGTGAAGGCGTTTATCGTCGACATCGCCCCGTACCGCCATGCCCTGGTTCCGCAGACGGACCGCAATACGTTCTACATTTACGGCTGGAGCGACACGGTGCTGTCCTATATCGCCCAATCCGTGCAAGGATATGCCTCGATGACTGAGCAGGTCGCTGCGCTGGATTTGGACGCTTTGAACAAACATAATAAATAAGTAACCGTACCAGTAGAACGGCCATGGACGAGGAAGTCCATGGCCATACATATCAGTAATAGTAAGGAGAGTGGCCTACCATGACCAACCCGTCAGACTTCCATCCAACGATACTAAACGAGTTGCATAGCATTGAGCGGGAAGAAGGGGTGCGCATCCTGTACGCCTGCGAGTCGGGGAGCCGGGCCTGGGGGTTTCCTTCGCGGGACAGCGATTATGACGTTCGCTTCCTCTATATACGGCCGGCCGATTGGTATTTGTCGATCTACGAAGGCCGGGACGTGATCGAGCGCCCGATCAGCGACCAGCTCGATATCAACGGTTGGGATTTAAAAAAGGCACTGGTTCTGTTTCACAAATCGAACCCGCCGTTGCTGGAATGGCTGCATTCGCCGATACAATATATGGAGCAATATTCCGCCGCCGAACAAATTCGCCGGATTTCTCCGTTAACTTTTTCGCCCAAATCCTGTATGTATCACTATCTCCAAATGGCCAAAGGAAACTTCCGGGGTTACCTGCAAGGGGAGCGGGTGAAGCTCAAAAAATACTTCTACGTCCTGCGGCCGGTGTTGGCCTGCGCCTGGATCGAGAAATACGATACGATGCCGCCGGTGGAGTTTGAGGACCTGGTTCGGGACTTGGTCCCCGCGAATAGCGAGTTAATGGACTCGATCCAACACCTGTTGGCCCGCAAGAAGGCCGGGGATGAGCTTGATATGGAGCCGAAGCTGCAGCCGATCCACACGTATTTGGAGGAGCGTTTGGCTTATTTCGAGCAAGCGGCCGCCAAGCTGCATACCCGGCAAGCCCAGCCCGACGTTGAACAACTGAACGGCATATTCCGCTCCACCCTGCATGAGGTCTGGGGGTAGACGGGGCGTTAGCCGCAATTTACTGAAGTCAGGAGGGATTCCCATGGCGCTCATCCAGGCGAGATCCACGAATCCGCAATTTTCTTTTTTGATCAAAAAAAATCCGCACTCCGGGATGCTGCTCCGCTCCATCCGCAAAGGCATGGCGTACGGCTGGTATACCGGCGAGCACACCTTTAACGTGTACTTTAAAGATGCTGATAATGATATTTCATATAAGCAGCACGAACAGGAGAACTTCGAGTATTTGAACGTATCGCGGTACAACACGCCGTTGTTTCCGCTGAACGCGATCGGTGAGTTTTTTTCCGCTCCGTTAAAAGCGCAGGACGCGCGGGATACGGCAGGCTATGAGCATACTTTTTTCATCAATATGATTCATATCGAGCGAGTTCGGTACATTGAATTTTTTGCCAAGCACTTGAAGGACTTTACGTTTGAAATCACCCATCAGGCCCATAAGAGCTACTCGCTCACCGTTAAGACGGAAAAAAGCCTGTACCTGCTTCTGCACACCGTCAGCGTATTGTGCCTGTTCCTGTCCATGTTCGGCAATGAGTATATCGATATCTCGGACAGTATTCTGGATAAGTACATCAAAAGCTTAAACGTGATCGACGCGCCGTTTTACATCCGCAGTTTGTTCGTACGGAATTTTCTTTCTTCCAGGGACCGCTTCAACAGGTACAAGACGGAGCTAGAAAAAACGGACCGCTACGACATCCAGTTCGCCTACGGTGGTACGGCGCTGCAGCGGCGGAACTATATCGGAAACGCGCTGGCCTTCGACAAGTCGATTTTGGACGTGGGGTGCGGGGAAGGGTTCTATGCGATTCCTTTTGCCGGAAAAATCGAAGGAACCTACTACGCGGTTGATATCAACGAGGAACTGCTGGCGGAAGTTGGGCGCAAGGCCGCGCGAAAAGAACTGGATAACCTCGTCACGTTCGCCTCAATCGATCATTTTCTGGAGAGCTATAACGGAGAACAGGTCGATGTTATCCTCACCGAAGTGATTGAGCATATGAGCCAGGACGAGGCGGGGCGGCTGATTCGGCAAATCTGTGCGGAAGTTGATTTTGATTGTTTCATCATCACGACGCCAAACGCGGATTTCAACCAGTTTTACGAACTCAGTGAATTCCGCCATGATGACCACAAATGGGAGATGGGGGAAGCCTCGTTCCGGCAGTGGATAGGCGAGGTGCTGCGGGATACGGAGCTGCATTTCGAATTTGTGGCTGTCGGGGACGGGGTCGACCATATCAAGACGACACAGGGCGTCATTCTTAAGAAAAAGGGGGCCTAAAGCGATGGAAATCCAAACCAAGGTCCATACGATTTTTATGCTAGTCGGTTCGACCGAATGCGGTAAAACCACCTTTGCCAAGGAGGTGCTGATGCCGGGGCTGCGGTTCGAGGACGGGAGCCGGAATATCAAGGCCAACGTGCAGTATCTGTCCTCCGACGGGATCCGCCAGGAACTCCTCGGGTACGAATACGATAAATATGATCAAGTGATGCTGGAAGCGAGCGAGCAGGCTTTTCGCCTGCTGTTTGAAAGACTCAAGCTGGCGACCTCTTTTCCCATCAATGCGGAGTTTGTGGTGGTCGATACGACCGGTTTGTCCGAGGATTTCCGGGCAAAGGTGAAAGACATTGCCATTCAGAACAATTACAACCTGGAGGTTATCGTCTTCGATTACCGCAAGCGGGAGGACTACTATGCCTCGGAGCGCTCCAAGAAGCTGATCACCAACCACATCAACCGCCTGAAAAAAGATGTTCTCGGCTCGCTGGCCCGTGAAGGTTACGGCAAAGTTCACAAGGTTCGTGCTAAAGATTTCTACCTTCCGGGCGAAGGGACAGCGAACCCGGAATACCGCATCGTGATCGAGAACCTTGACGATTACTTGAGCACGGTACTCCCGCAAGATCAGCAGTACATCATCATCGGCGACGTGCATGAATGCGTGGACGATCTGCAGGGGCTGCTGCGTGATCACGGGTATCGTCTGGAGGACGGCAAGCTGGTGGCGGCGGAGAAGCTTCGCCATACCAAGCTTATTTTGGTAGGCGACTGGATTGATAAGGGCAAGCAAACGGACGAGATCATCCGGTTTCTGTATGAGAACCGGGAGCATTTTTACTTTGTGCTGGGGAACCATGAGAACTTTGTCGACAAGTACCTGAAAGGCGAAATCAACGGCGTCGATCAGGAGCTGCTGCATACGTATTTCGATTCGGTTCAGGTGCTGCGGCAGGATGCTGCACTGCTGGACCGCTTCCGGGAGCTGGTGGCGGTGTCGCAGCCGTTTTACCGGTATGTGGGGACCAAGGGAGCATCATTCTATGTTACTCATGCGCCGTGCCGGAATAAGTACATCGGCAAACTGGACACGAACTCCGCCCGGCATCAGCGGAACTTCCGGATTGACCGGGAAGAGCCGCTGGAGGGCCAGTTGGCTTTTTTGCAGGAGGAAGCGGTGAACAACCACCCTTACCATATATTCGGGCATGTGGCGGCCAAGCAGACTTTCCGCATCCGTAACAAAATCCATATCGACACCGGCAGCGTGCACGGGAATCTGTTGACTTCTGTCAGCATCTCGTATAAGCCGTTTTTGAAGTCGCGGAAGTCGGGGCGGGCGGCGATCGCCGAACAGCTTCCGACGCTGTTTAAGGAAGAGCGGAAGGTGTCGGTCGGGGAGCTTGGGGAAGAAGAACTGCGCCGGCTGCATTACTGCTCGCGGCACAAAATCAACTTCATCTCCGGCACGATGTCCCCGGCGGACAAGGACGAGGCGGCGAACGAGCTTGAATCCCTGGCGCGCGGACTGGATTATTTCAAGGAACGCGGCGTGGGGCAGGTCGTCTTGCAGCCGAAATATATGGGTTCACGGTGCAATGTTTATTTGCATAAAGACCCGGAACAATGTTTTGCCGTCAGCCGCAACGGCTACAAGGTGAATCAGGCCGACCTTTCATCCATTTACGCCAAGCTGCTGGGTAAATTCGGCGGGTATATGGAAGATCAGGGGATCGCCGTGCTGGTCCTGGACGGTGAGCTTTTGCCGTGGAAAGCGCTGGGCGAAGGGCTGATCGAGCGGCAATTTAAGCCGATCGAGAAGGCCTTGGAAACGGAGCTTGCGTTCCTGGCGCAAACCGGGTTTGAACAGGCTTTTGCCAAGCTGAACGCGGAGTATGAGGCGAGCGGTTTTGAACGGGATCAGTTCCGTATGGCGAAATCCGATCTTAGCGAGAAGTACGGGGCGAGTGTATATCAGAACTACAAGCCCATGCATGATATCCGCGAATCCCATGTTCCGCTGGCGGATCATTTGGAGGCTTACGCGACTTACAAGCGGCAGCTGGAGCTTTATGCGGAGGACGGGGCGTTGGAGTATAAGGCGTTTGCTGTGCTGAAAATCGTCTATGAAGACGGCCGGGAGCAAGTGCCGGAGTGGAAGACGTCGGAGATGTACGGCTTTCTTTCCGAGGACGAGGCGCTTTCGCTCGATCTGTCCGACCCGGATTGCCTGGCGCGGGCGGAGCGCTACTTCGCCAAGCTGACGCTGGAGCAGCATATGGAGGGAGTCGTGATCAAGCCGGAGGTGTGGAACGGCATGACCGTGCCTTATATGAAGGTGCGCAATCCCGAGTACCTCTCCATCATCTACGGGTATGACTACAGGTTCCCCCACAAGTACCGCAAGCTGCTGAAACAAAAGAACGTCAACCAGAAGCTGCGCACTTCGCTAAGCGAGTACCGGCTCGGGATGCAGCTGCTTGGCGTACCTTTCGCCGAAATTGCGCCGGATCATACGGCGTATAAGGAAATCGCCGCCAATCTGCTGTTTGAGGTGGCGCAGGAGCGGGAGATCGATCCGCGGTTGTAACATGACAAAAGAGTGCCCGAGCGCGACATGTTGGTTGCGGCTCAAGGCACTCTTTTTCGGCTGCATCTATTCGACCTGTCGCTGCTTCAGCAAATCCCGAATTTCCGTCAGCAGCAGCTCTTCTTTGGACGGCGCCGGCGGTGATTCGGGTTTCGGATCTTCTTTGCGTTTCATCTTATTGATGCCTTTGACAAACAGGAAAATCGAGAAGGAGACGATAAAGAAGTCGATGATGGTCTGAAGGAACGAGCCGTATTTCAAGACCGTGTCGCCATATTGGAATTGCAGTCCGTTAAGGTCGACGCCGCCCATCAACAGGCCGATCACGGGCATCAGCATGTCTTCTACCAGGGAGGTGACGATTTTCCCGAAAGCGGCGCCGACAATGACCCCGATGGCCAGATCCAGTACGTTGCCCTTAAGAGCAAAGGCTTTAAACTCTTTCCACATGGTTACCTAACCACCTTTTTCCGCGTATTACAGGCAGTATACCATGAGGGGGCGAGAAGTTGTCCAGCACAAGACACTTTGCAGTCCGGATACTTTCGAGATTTTCCGCCAAAGCTCAGGTTTTGGGCGGATACGGTCGTCCCCGGAAAGCTAACGGTTGCAGCGGCTGCTATTTTACGAAGAAAGCCCTTTTCATGCCTTAGGCATTTCGTTGAAGAAAGCGACATCCTCAATCGGCAATCTTACCGTCGGGTGTCCGGGCTTTGCCGCCTTACCGATGGCGATAAGCATAACAGGAGCGTATCTCTCCGGAATATCGAACGCTTCTGCAAATTTAGCCTGGTCATAGCCGCCCATCGGGACCGTATCATAGCCTTTAGCGCGGGCGACAAGCATAAGCTGCATGGATACCAATCCACTGTCAATAAATACGTTTCGGCGAATAGCCTCCGGAGGCATGCTCGCGAACATCCCTTGATAGCGTTCCACAAACGATTTAGCCGTCTCTGCAGGCATGTAACCCGCATCGACCGTCATTCCGTAGATTTTCTCGGCCAATTTATAACACTCCAAATCTCCGAGTACCGCAATGACAGCCGAAGCC
This sequence comes from Paenibacillus macerans, assembly GCF_023715465.1. Classification (GTDB taxonomy): domain Bacteria; phylum Bacillota; class Bacilli; order Paenibacillales; family Paenibacillaceae; genus Fontibacillus; species Fontibacillus macerans_A. Next base: position 34,828 of record NZ_JAMBOE010000021.1, on the reverse strand, counting down.
TCCATCACTTGCTGCTGATTGAAGGCGATCGGAAGCAGTTTTTGCTTCAGCTCCTGCAAATCGATTACGAGAAACCGCCACGGCTGCAGATTGGCGCCTGAAGGAGCCAGCGTAGCTTGCTGCAAGATTTCGTTCATTTCCTCCCGCGAAATCTTTACCTCGGGATCATAGCTGCGGACGGACCGCCGCTCCTGAATAACGTTAAAAAACTGCTGCTGCTCCACCGTTTGGGACGATTGTGAAACGGACATGCTTCTCTCCTCCTCATAATTACTGTGCTCCATACAGGCACAGTATATCTTAAAATAAAATGCAGTCGAACTATCAACTGCAACTTAACTGAGTACAGTATATAACGTTCCGGCTCACATTGCAATCCGGTAATTATTCTTGCATCAAATCGGCTAACGTATGCTGCTTGAGCAGTTCGACAGACTGCTTCTGCACTTCTCCCATAATCGCTTCGAGCTTTTGTTGGCCCGAGGCGCAGTCCTCATGAACCTCTGGTTCGCAGCAATCCGATTTTACAGCCAAAAATATATCCGCCAGCGTAATTTGATCCGGACGGCGCTTCAGATAGTAGCCCCCATTCCGTCCTTCTCTCGCTTCGACAATACCGGTGTGCGTGAGCTGCGCCAATACCCTGCGGAGAAATGTGGCATGTGATTGGACATGGCTGGCAATGGCCGCGCTGGAAAGCGGTCTCTCGCATTTGGCAAGCAAGATCAGGGCATGCACGGCAATGCCGAAACGCGGCGGACCGATCTGGGCGCTCCGGTTAGATATCATAAAAATCCCTCCTGTTTAGCTGCTTGACGAGCTGTTTCGCCACAAAAAGTGAAAGAAGCAATCTCTTCGGCCCTCGCAAAGCAGGGAGATTGCTTCTTTTGGATTATATTGAGCTGTCGCATACGCCCAGTGGATGAGTTTTATTATACCCGCTATGATGATTCGTTTCAAAATATTTCTTAGCTTACGCAGGTTCATGCAATTTTGCTTTGATTTTTGCTTAGCGTACGTTTTACGCGATTATCTTGGTGTCACCTGCCTGACTTCCTCGCGGGAATGTTGTGTTAAGCCAAACTTTCCTGACCAAACCGTCCTGGAAAGGTTATAATGCAATAAATGGAAACGGCTAGAAAGTGAAGTGATAACGATGTTAAATCCGGCAACGGAAAAAAGCCTAAGCAAGCTGATGAGCAAAATGCTCCGCCATACCCCCGAGGATTTCAGGCTTGTCCTCGATCCTGCGGACGGATCATGTCCGGTGGATTCCCTTCTAAAAGCCATCCGGGCACAGGCTAAGTGGTCACGGGTAAGCCGCGAAGATATCGAGCAGGTGGTCCGCAATTCGGATAAGCAGCGTTTTGTGATCGAGGACGACCGGATTAGAGCAAGATACGGCCATAGTCATGACCGGGTAACTTACACCCCGGGCGAGCCTCCAGCTGTGCTGTACCATGGGACCAACAAATATGCCCTTCCGTCTATACTTAAAGGAGGGCTGCTGTCCATGAACCGGCAGTACGTGCATTTGTCGGAGGGGACTCATTTCGCCACGCTTGCGGGCAGCCGTAGAGGTGAACTGGTTATTCTTAAAATAGACACACGAGACGCGGAGCGGCTTGGGGTTACATTTTATTATGCCGGTAATGAAGTATGGCTGGCCGACCGGGTTCCGCCGGGATGCTGTTCCGTTTGGAATCCACAGATACAGGGTGAACAATGACAACAGGGAATGAATCGTAGAGCAAACGCCGAAGCGGGAAACCCATGAGCTGATCGGCCTTAAGATAAGAAGGAGGGGCTAACTATGAACCCATCGATGACAATGATCGATATCGGCGTTAATTTGATGCACCGCTCGTTTCAGCGCGACCGGGAGCAGGTGATGGAGCGGGCGGCAGCCAAGGGCGTCGCGCCTTTGATCATCACCGGGACGAGCCTGCGAAGCAGTGAGGAGGCGGCACGTTATGCTGCGGACCACTCGGGAAAGCTGTACACTACAGCGGGCGTTCATCCGCATGATGCTAAGGGGTGCAACGAAGAGACGATAGACAAGCTTAGGGAATTGGCGCAGCTTCCCCAGGTGGTTGCTATTGGCGAATGCGGCCTGGATTACAACCGGGATTTCTCCCCGCGCGATGTGCAGCGCAAATGGTTTGCCGAGCAGATCCGCTTGGCGCTCGAATTGGATCTGCCGCTGTTCCTGCATGAGCGAGAGGCTTCCGCCGATTTCACCTCGATCCTGAAGGAGCAGGGAGTAAAAAGAGCGGTGGTCCACTGTTTTACGGGTACCGAGGCGGAACTGAAGACGTACCTTGCGATGGGTTTCCATATCGGGATTACCGGCTGGATTTGCGATGAGCGGAGAGGACGCCATTTGCTGGATCTCATCCCGATCATTCCGCCGGACCGGCTGATGCTTGAGACGGATGCGCCGTTCCTCACCCCGCGGGATTTGCAGGACAAGCCGGCGGACCGGCGCAACGAGCCTGCATTTCTGCCGCATATTGTGGAGAGGATCGTCAGGTGCACGGGCAGAACCGCGGCGGAAGTCGCCGAAATGACGACGCAAACCGCGCGGGAATTTTTTTGCATCTGAAAAAACGCAGAAGCGCCGGGCTTCCCAATCCGGCGCTTTTTCGCATTATTTTCTTCTGTAGAGCTTCTCCCAGTCGTTGAGGGCGTCCGCTCGGGTAGGCAAACGGCTCTGCAGCAAACGGCAATTTTCCCACTCGTGTATCGCTTCTTGTTGGGGCTTATAGAATTTGTAATCGCAAATATCCCAGGAACAGTACAATTTGCGGTACCATCCACCGTTTTGTATATCGCCTGTAAAACGTCGAACCGCTTTACCGGCTTGGCGTTTGGACCAGCGTGTCCCGGGCGTGGTATGATCGGTCCATACCGGTGATTTTTTAACACTTTTGCTCATTTGGGCTCTCTAACCTCCTAACGGGAAGCTAGAGACCGTCCAATGTCTTCATGTGTCACCTCATTAGGGAATTTATGCTTTCATTGGTTTGACGTTTGCAATCGCGAAATGTTTCAGTCTCGGAAAAAACGGGGGAGTTGCCATGAACGAAGAAATTTTATTCGATAAAATCAAAGGCGGGTTGTACGGCGTGGCCGTGGGCGATGCGCTCGGCGGGACGACGGAGTTTATGAGCCCCAGGGAGATCAAGGCGCAATACGGTTATTTGCGGGAGATCATCGGCGGCGGGGTGTGGCGGCTTGCGCCGGGGGAAGTGACCGACGATACGATGATGACGCTTGGCGTGGCCGAAGGCATTCTGGAAAATCCGGCCGAGCCGATGGAGCCCATCGGTCGTCTGTTCTTGGAATGGTACAATTCCAGGCCGAAGGACATCGGCAATATTATCCGCCACGTCTTCGAGAGTTACGAGGGCAACTGGTTCGAGGCTGCTTTTTACGCACACGCTGATCTGGGGCAAAGCGCCGGGAACGGTTCCCTGATGCGCTGCCTGCCCATGGCTTTGGCTTACGGGGACAGCGCCGGCATGGAACGGGTGACACTCATGCAGTCGAAGATGACGCACTACGATCCGCGCTGCGGCGAGGCCTGCGTGATCTATAACCGAATTGCCGCCCGCCTGCTCCGCAGTGAGGATTTAAGGTCCGCCATCTTCGCTGAAACAGCCGGAACGGAATATGAAGGCCTTTTTGAAGCGGTCCCCGACTGCGAGCGGAGCGGTTTTGTCGTACACACGTTCCGGTGGGTTCTCCATGTTTTGCTGCATAGCGCGGACTTTAGCGAAGTAGTGCAGCGGGCGGCCAACTTGGGCGGGGATTCCGATACGATCGGCGCCATCGCCGGGGGACTGGCAGGGATCCACTACGGCTACGAAGGGATTCCGGCCCAATACGCCGCGGCGATCCTGATCAAGGAAAGACTGGACCGGGCGGTCTCCGGGTTATATTCTCTGCGGACGTCTTCTTCCGGGCGCCATAGCGGGAAATAAGCACAACGACGCCTACGGGTTTGAAAGTTCCCAAGGGCTCGGTCCATTAGTTACCAAACAAACACCTAGATTTAAACGAAGAAGCGGGTTCATATTTTTTAATTGCATTTCCTGCAACTACATCCCAATATCTGCGCCAGTCCTTCGAATTGTGCGGATTTAATTGCAGGATTCGCAATTAAACAAGCGCCCCGCTCCATTTTCCGATCAATAACTGTATCTTTTGCAACTATTCAACACCACACCCGTAGGCTCGAAGCAGGATCACAAATTTTCATAAAAAAAGCAGGGGGCCTCCCCCCTGCCTTGAGCTACCGTTGTTAAAATTCGATCTTCAGGCTGTCGCCCTCGACATACACGCCTTCAGAGCGTGTTATCGGCAGCTTCTGCTCCGCCGTGAAGCCGATCGTTTCTCCATCCCTAAGTGTGACGTCCTGATCGACGACATACCCGGCGAGGTCGATCAGGAAATCGCGCAGCTCGGCGGGCGAGGCCTGGCTGTCCAGCACTTCGATTTCATCCTTGTCAAACGATGTCAGCCCGTTCGTGTAACCGCTGATTCCTTTTTCGCTGCCGACCAGTCCGAAATGAATCAAATTAAGCAAAGGAATGGTGTCCTCCGACTTCATCACTTCCGCCAACTCCACAAAAAACTCCGGCTGAAAGACGGTGCCGGACGTGTAGATGCCCACCGCGTTCGGCAACTTCAAGCAGCTTGCCGCCAGTTTGGCGTACATTTTGCCGCTATCAAGCGGGGAGACGGAGCGGGGAAATGTAGCCACGATGATTTGAGCCACATGCGTTTTGGTCACCTCCACCGCCTCGCGCCACATATAGTTGCCTTGGGCATGGAACTCGGCTTCTCCGTCCGGCACGGGAGCATCGACAAAGCTGACGGCCAAGGTGCAGCCCTCCGCTTCAAAAACCAGGGTGCCTTCTTTTTCCTCCCCAGGGTGTTCTTGTTCATCCTCGTCCCGTGAGTAGGCGATATTCCAATCCTGCAGCAGGTTGGCCTTAATCAACTCCAGGTCGCATTCATGGGTATTGAGCAGCACGAACCCGTTAAAAATCCCGGAGGATTTCCCGTCTTCTTCATTGCCGGCAGATCCGTCCGCCTGAGCCTGGCCCTGAGCCTGCGCTTCCGCGGCCTCCAGTTCCTCCGCCCGCTTCATCCAATACTCGCGGATCATCTCAACCATGGCGATCGCTTCCTGCTCGGCCGTGGCCGGATCATAGGGCTGCATTTCGCTGAAGATATGGCCGCAATGCTCGGTATCGGACGGATCTTCATACCCTCCGCATACGCCCAGGAGCCACTTGCCGAGCAAGTTTTTTTTGTACTTGAACATGTAGTAGTGCATGCCGTGCAAATCAAATTCCCCGGCGATTTCGATTTTCCCGGGTTCCCGGCCGAGCTCGTTTTCATGTGCCAGCCAACTCACCATCGATGCCTTGGCCGCCTGCTGTTGGGATGTCATTCATTCCTCTCCTTTGTGAGCGAAAATACTCTTTAAAGGTATATTCTACCAACGTTAAAGAGACAGTACAATGCTTCCTCAGACCTCCATTAGAACTATGGAATTTCATGGGGACGTATACTGTTTTTTAAAGACGGGATCATTGTGATCAGCGACGGCGAACAAAACATCTCCGGTGATGTGCTGGCATCTTTAAAAAAAGTTTGCAGCCCAGGGCCATCAATGCCGGCGGATTAATGATGTATTATATGTACGGCGACGGGACGGTCGAGAAAATCGACATGGACACCCGCCCTTCGTCGGAGGTCCGTTCGCAGGAAATGAATCGGGTGGAATATACGGATGGACGCTTTTTTTACATACAGGATTATTTGGGGACGGTGGATAAAGATTATATCTACCGGGCCGATCTCAACGGCAACCTGAAAACTTTCCATTTTCCTCAGAGTGAACAGTTGGGTCTCGTGATGGGCCAGGATGGGGATCTCTATTTTAATCGGCCGAACGGTGACATCGTGATGATCGACTATGACGACGATACGGGCGCACGACATGTGATCGGCAAGGGCTATTTAATGAAAGACAACAATAAGACAAGGAATTTTGTATTTTGTGGAGAAATTTGTAATATTGTATCGCTTAAATTTAATAAATGGGGGTTCTTTTCGGTGAAAGACAATCGTATAAAGATTGGAAATACCCAGGCACAATGGAATCAAGCAGGTACCCGCATATTGAAATACTCTGTAGAGATGTATGACAACGGTTTAAACGAGCATAAAGTTATTTCTGCACCAGAGATGGATATTCTGCGAAATAAAATTGATGTCCAGATTTTAAAGTGGGAAGAAAAATGGAGTAAGCTTGAGACCAGACGCATGATGGTTGCGGAACAGGAAGCAAGTATTGAAGAAGCAACAAGAATGACCTTAGAAGCGCAAGAAGTCATTAGCACGATTGAAAATTTATTGACCCATACGCTTTCTATCGATGACACCGTGAATTGGGATGTATTAAAAAAGAACGAGGAATTTCCCGAAAAAATTCCGGCCAAACCAAGCATAAAAGCAAAAAGGGAGTACCCGGACCTACCTAGGAAAGTGGAACCCGTTTTCACCTTCATAGAAAAAATATTCAAGGCGAAAAAAGAACAAAAAATTAGAGAATACGAGAATAGGTATACTACTTCAATGGTGATGTGGGAAAACCAAAAGTTTGAAATAGATAACTACAATCAAGTGTTGGAGCAAGAATTAGAAACGGAAGTGCAAAAATGGCAAGAAAACGTTAATCAATGGGAAGAAAGAAAGAAAATTTTTCTTGAGGAACAAGATGAATATAACAAAAAAATTGATGAGATGAAGGAAGCATATTTCAATCTAAATGAAGATTCCGTGGTGGAATATTGCGAAATGGTGTTGGAGAATTCAGTTTATCCCGAGTCTTTTCCCAAAAGCTTTGAGTTAGAGTACAGTAATGAAACCAAGATACTTATTGTTGAGTATCAATTACCGTCGATCGAGTGTTTTCCAACTTTGAAAGAAGTCAAATATTTAACATCCAAAAAAGAGTTAAAGGAAACTCATCTTTCAGAAAATCAAGTCACAAAAATGTTTGATGAAGCAATGTATAAAATAGCTCTTAGAACAATGCATGAGATTTTTGAGGCGGATCGGGCGCATGCCATTGAGGCTGTTTCTTTCAATGGTTGGGTTAGCTCAATCAATAAAGCGACTGGCAAGGAAGAGAATAATTGCATCATAACTATTCAAGTGAAGAAGGAGCAGTTTGCAGACATCGATCTGGCAAATGTTGATCCCAAAACATGTTTTAAGAGTTTGAAGGGCATAGCCGGCAGCAAGCTAAGTGCGTTAAGTCCGGTTAAGCCGATTCTACAAATTAATAAATTCGATAAGAGGTTCGTTGATAGTTATGATGTTACGGACCAGTTAGATGAATCAACGAATTTGGCCGCGATGGATTGGGAAGATTTTGAACATCTGATTCGTGAATTATTTGAAAAAGAATTTAAGAGCCAGGGCGGGGAAGTTAAAGTGACAAGAGCCAGTAGAGATGGAGGCGTTGATGCGGTTGCTTTCGATCCGGATCCGATCAGAGGCGGCAAGATTGTAATACAGGCAAAAAGATATACGAATGTTGTTAGTGTTTCGGCGGTTCGGGATTTGTATGGGACAGTGGTTAATGAAGGGGCGACCAAAGGGATTCTTGTTTCCACCGCAGACTACGGTCCTGATTCATACGAATTTGCTAAAGATAAACCTCTGACCTTATTAAATGGATCAAACTTGCTGCACCTTCTAGAGAAACATGGGTATCATGCGAGAATTGATCTTCGGGAAGCTAAGAAAATACTTTCGGGAAATTGAACAGCAGAAGCAAGGATTTGTGCAGTGCATCCCCAAGATATGTTGATCGTTCCTATGGATGGCCCGGATTTACAATGGAAAAAACGAGGTCCATAGGGGGAAGCACAGTGAACAAATCGAGCACGGAATCATACGACGTCGTCGTCTGCGGCGGCGGGTTGGCCGGGGTGAGCGCGGCGGTGGCGGCGGCCAGGCTTGGGGCGAGTGTCTGTATCATTCAGGACCGCCCGGTATTTGGCGGCAACAGCTCGTCGGAGGTGCGGGTCACGACGCACGGCGCGGCCCAGTTTCACGCCTATGCCAGGGAGACGGGGATCATCTCCGAGCTTCTGATCGAGGAGCGGGCCGCAAACCACGAGCCGATCCGCGAGAACGGATGGACCAACAGCGTCTGGGACATGACGATCTATGACATGATGGTGTCGACGCCGAATCTTAAGTTCCACTTGAACACGTCGGTGACGGAGGTGGAGATGGATGGTCCGCGGTCGATCCGCGCGGTGAAGACTCGTGTGGCGAACGCCGAGACGGAGCTGACGATCCGGGGCCGGGTGTTTATCGATTGCACCGGCGACGGCGTCGTGGCCGATATGGCCGGCTGCGAATGGCGCCTGGGCACGGAAAGCCGCGGCGAATTCGGCGAGCTCCATGCTCCGCTTGAAGCCAGCAGTGATACGATGGGCAGCTCGATCCAGCTCAAGGCCAAGGATATGGGCCGGCCCGTTCGGTTCCGGGCCCCGGAATGGGCGGTGAAGCATGAAGATCCGGCTTATTTTTATAATCAGGGGCGGCATTTTTACGATTTGATGGCGGGGTTCTGGTGGATCGAAATCGGCGTACCGTGGCATACGATTTACGGCAATGAGGATATCCGCCATGAGCTGACCCGGCATGCGCTGGGGATATGGGACTGGATTAAAAACGGCGATCCCGAGCTGAAGCAACGCTCGGCCAATTTGGCGCTCGACTGGATCGGCCAGGTGCCGGGAAAACGGGAAAGCCGGCGGATCATGGGGCGGTATTTTATGACCGAGCACGATCTGTTGCACCTGACCGTTTTTCCGGACGAGGTGGCTTACGGCGGCTGGTTCATCGACCTGCATACCGCGGGCGGGCTGCTGGCGCCGACGGCTGAACCGGCCAGTGCGGAAGGTTATGCCGAAACGACAGAATACGCGGTCAAAAGCTACTGCGGCCCTTACGGCATTCCGCTGCGGATCATGCTGGCCAAGGATGTCGGCAACCTGATGATGGCCGGCCGCAACGTCAGTGTCAGCCACGCGGCGCTCGGCACCGTGCGTGTGATGGCGACGACCGCGCTGATGGGCCAGGCGGCGGGGACAGCTGCGGCGTTGGCGCTGCAAAAAGGCATCGAGGTGGCCGACGTGCCCGATGTCTGCATCAAGGAAGTGCAGCAGCGGCTGCTGCGGGACGGCTGCTTCCTGCCGAATGTGCGCAACGAGGACCCGGCCGATTTGGCCAGAGGCGCGAAAGCGGTGGCGAGCAGTACGGAGCTCGTGTACGGCGTGGGACCGGAAAGCCGCGACCGGACGGGCGGATTCCGCAAGGCGGCGGAGGGATTTATGGAAGCTGCGGAGCCGCTGGAGCATCGTAGAGGACAGTGGATCGCTGTCGGCACGGCGCAAATCCGCAGCCTGTCCGTCTGTCTCAGCAACGGCACGGATCAGCCGCAGACGGTCGAAGCCGAGCTGCTGCCGGTCCGGCATATTTGGGATTACCGTGCCGATGCCGGCACGCCGCTGGCGAAGACCAAGCTGACCGTGCCGCCAGGGCGTAAACGCTGGATCGAATGGCCCGTCAATCTGACGGCGGCAGACGGGCTTGAACCTGGCACATTCGTGCGTCTCGATCTGCTCGCGAATCCCGGCGTCGAGTGGCATATGGCGGGTACCGTGCTGCCCGGCCACGTCTCCGCGTACGAGATGGGCGGCGGCCGGATGCGCCGCTACCGCGACGGCGGCACGCTCAGCTTCCGCGTCGATCCGCCGCAGCCGGTTTATGGAGCCGCGGGCGTGGTGTCCGGGGTGACCCGCCCGTACGACTACACCAACGTTTGGCGCTCGAACCCGGCGGAGCCGCTGCCGCAATGGGCCGGCCTGGAATGGGCGGAGCCGAAGCGGATCGGCCGCGTCGAGCTGACTTTTCCCGGCCATCTGTTCCGGGAATACCACGCCTACGAGCCGTTTTACCGCGATCCGCAGTGCCCGCAGGAATACGCCATTGAAGCCTTTGCGGACGGCGAGTGGCGTGAGCTGCTGCGGGTGCAGGGCAACTATCAGCAGCGCCGCACGCATGATTTTCCCGGCGGGGTCAACGCTTCCCGGCTGCGAATCGTGATCCACGCCACCAACGGTGATCCATCGGCGGCCATCGCGGAAATCCGCTGTTATGAAAACTGACGGAGCCAGGCCATCGGGCGTTTCCTTCTAAACTAGTAGAATGATCCGGAAATAATATGGCTTATTTGCGGATGGGGGCTATGGATCACTTTGTTCTATATTAGTCCTGCGCGCTCAGGTAGCGTCCCCATAAAATAGAGGAACTTAAGGGGCTTATTTTCCGAATTTGAGCCTATTCATCACCAATAGGGGAACTTTAGGGTCTTATGTTTCGATGAACAGGTTGAAAAGCGGCATTTCACCACCAAATCATGAGAATAACGCCATAAAATTCCTTTATTTTACGCAACATGGGGGATATCGCTGAATAGCGCCCTTTTTTTCCTTTATGTTGTCACCCGAGATCTTCAATAGACTAATTTTGCCGTTTTCTTAAGTCTTCACTTGCCATCATGCTAATGTTATTTCCAGAATCGTCTACTAGCCGCTTTCGGCGTCTCCGGATGCCGGGAGCGGCCTGTTCCGGTCCCGGAACTCCTGTGATATACTGCCTTTAATTGCGTGTTCAAAAAGTGATCTGCAGAAGGCGGCTTTTTAAACAACCTTACGATGGAAGAGGAGGCGAGCGGTGTGGCAAGCATGAAGTTCTTATGGCCGTCCGGCATCAAAAACCGGCTGTTCTTGTCGATCCTGCTGTTCGTGCTGGTCCCTTCCAGCTTCCTGCAGCTGAGGAGCATCAACCAGTTGGAAACGAACATGAAAGCGAATGTTTCGCAGCAGAACGTGTCGCAGCTAAATTTACTGAAAAACGGCATGGAGGATATCCGGATCGGCGTTTTGGGCGCGATGCTGCAACTGGAGCGCGAGCCGGGGCTAAAAACGATGCTGCTGCGGCCGGACGATTTTGCTGAGGCGGAACGTGCCCTGCAGATTGGCAATCAACTGCTGGAGCTCAAGCAAGGGCTTGGCAACGCGCTTATTCCGGTGCATATTACGCTGGTGGATAACTACGGTCATGTCTACACGACCACGGAGGAAGGAGTTTCCGTACGTCGTGTAACGGGTTCGGAAATTACGGGCCAGCCGGAATTCAAGCAGTTGACGGATACGGGCCAATCTTACGCCTGGGCGGTGCGTGAGTCCCGGGACATGCTGCAGGACATTTTTCCGCAGGCGGAGCTGTATTCGCTTTACGCCAGGCTGCAGGAGGTGGACGGCCGGACCTTCGGTTATGTGCGCATCAGTCTCGATATCCGCACCTGGCTGCAGTCGATTACGAACGGTTTTCAAGTGAAGCAAACCTACTATTTGTTCGACGGCGAGCGGCGGCCGATTTTGCTGCCGCAGGATGAGCATACGGCGGCCCAATTGGCCGGGATGGAGGGATTGTTCTCGAACGCCCCCTCCCGTTATGTCTCCGACGCAAACAATATGTTCATCTACAATGGCATCTACCTGCCCAATCTGGATTGGACGCTGGTGACGCGGTTTCCTTTGGAAGCGCTCTCGGGGAATATCCGGGCGATGAAGAACCAGGTGATCGTCTCTTTCTCCCTCACGGTTATCGTGTTTATCGCCATCACCTATGCGATTGTTGCCTCCGTGCTCCGCCCGCTGCGCACGCTGCAGCGGACGATGAAGGAACTGGTGCACCGGGACCTGGACGTCCGCATTCCCGAACGGAAGTTCAAAGGCGAGCTGCTGGTACTGGCCAGAACCTTTAACGGCATGATCGGTGACATCCGCGGCCTGATTTCCCGGCTGAGGACCGAGGAGCGGCAGAAGGAAGCTTTTCATTTTCAAATGCTGATGTCGCAAATGAATCCCCATTTTCTCTTGAACACGCTGAACACGGTCAAATGGAACGCCCGGAATCACGGGGATATGGGCACGTTCGAAATTTGCCAGAATCTCGGCCGCCTGCTGGAGTCCAGCCTCAACAGCGAAGTGGATCTCGTTCATCTTAAAGAGGAAATCGAGCTGGTCAAAGCTTATGTATACATTCAATCGTTCCGTTACGATCATGCGTTTACGGCCGAATACGAGATCGATGAGGAACTGCAATACGCGCTGGTGCCCAAGCTCAGTTTGCAGCCCTTGGTCGAAAATGCGATTCAGCACGGCCTTGTTCATGTGCGGGAAGGAGGGGCGATCCGCATTGCCGCGATGCGGGCGGGCCAGAAGCTGCGGCTGGAGATCCGCGACAACGGTCAGGGTCTTGCCGGCGCCCGGCCGGAACAAGCCCGCAAGCGGAAAGGCATCGGGATCAGCAACCTGCGCGACCGGCTGGAGCTCTTGTTCAAGCGGGAGTCCTCGCTGACGCTGGTCCCGCTGGAGCAGGGGGCGATGGCCGTGTTGGAGATGCCGCTGCTGATTGCTTTGCCATACCAGAAACCCCCGCTTTCGAAGTGAGTTTTGTTCGAAGCTGATTCAGGAAGTAATGCTCACAAAACTTTGAGGAGGGACAGACCGATGTGGAAAATCCTGCTCGTGGAAGATGAGCCTTTCGTCCGCCGCTCGATCCGCCAGGCCATTCCCTGGGAGGATCACGGCTTCACCATTGCCGGTGAAGCCGCGCATGGCCGGGAAGCGCTGGAGCGGCTGGAGGAGCTGGACCCGGATATCGTGATCTCGGATATTTTTATGCCTTATATGGACGGCATTGAGCTGCTGAAAGCCGCGCGGTCCCGGGGCAGCGAAGCGCGCTTCATCATGCTGACCTGTGCTGGCGAATTCGAATATGCGCGCGCCGCGCTGGAATATGGCGCCACTGGGTACATCCTAAAGCTCTCGATGGAGGACGCGGAGTTGCTCGGGGCGCTCGGCAAAGCCAAGGCGGAGCTGGAGAAGCTGGAGCGGCAGCAGGAGCTGGCGTTAAGCGACCGGGTGGGTTATCTATGGCGCAGTATGCTGGGCAAGGAGCTTAGCGGGGATGAAAAAGAAAAGCTGGAGGAGCTGAAGCGGTACGACTGGGGTGGAGACCGGCCGCTGATCGTCACCGGGCTGACCGGGGCACTGCCGTTTAATTACGATCACTGCTGCTCGTTGCTGGGGATGTTCCCGGGCCGGGGGAGGCTGGTTCATTCCCATGCGCAGATGGGGCTGACGACATTGTTTATCCGCTGGTCCGGCAGTTCGCCCGGTTTGCTGAAGCATGTCGACCGCGAGCTGCCGGTGATCTGCCGCACGGCCTCCGCTTCTGCCGGAGCTCTGGAGCGGGAATGGCTCGAAAATTTGCGTTGGCTCGACCGTTTCTATTACGAGCGGCCAACGTCCGACCGTGTGTTCGAAGGCGGCGACGCGTTATCGGCAGCCGTTCCATGGGAGATGGAGCAAGCGATCATTCGGGCGTTTGAGCGGCATGAGCCCGGGGAGTGCGGCAATTTGCTCTGCGGGTTGGGGGATTATCTGGCGCAGCAGGCGCTGCCGATGGTGCTGGCCAAAGAGACGGCCGAGCGGCTGGATAAGCTGTTTGCCCGCATCAGCCGGAAGCCGCCGGAGGACGCGGCAGTGCTGCTGAACTGCACGCGTCACGCCGCGCTGCTGGAGGAACTGGACCGGCGGATGCGCCGTTATGCCAAGGGGAGCCGGCACCGCAAGCCGGCCGAGACGGATCATCCCGAAATCAACGCGATTCTTGATTATTTGCAGAAGCATTATGAGCGGGACATCTCCCTGCAGGCGATGGCGAAGTACGTCAGTATGGACGAAAATTACTTAAGCGGGCTGTTCAAGAAAAAGACGGGCGACACGTTCATCAACTATTTGCAAAAGCTCAGGGTCGGCGAAGCGAAGTTTTATTTGAAAGAAACGGAGCTTACCGTTGCGGAGATCGGGGAGCGGTGCGGATTCGCCAACCCCAGCTATTTTTTCAAGATTTTCAAGCGCTGGACCGGACTTACGCCAAATGAATACCGGACGGCCTGAATGAAACCGGAAAACCCGGAAAACCCGAAAAACCCGGAAAACCCGGCGTCGGCTCGGAGCACGAAAGAGGTGTTCCGGGCCTTAATCGTTTCCGCTTGGCCATGAGGTAACCGCCAAACTGTTCTAACGGTTGCCACAATCGCTATTTGCCCCAAAAACGCTGATTTCAAATCGTAACGGTTGCCATGGCGCTTATTTTGCTGAAACCCGGCTGTTTTTACCTGGAACCAGGGAAATAACGGCGATCACAACCGTTAGAGTTTAGAAATGGTCTTTTTTCACCAAATAGCCGCTGCTGCAACCGTTAGAATTCCGGCGGCGGGCGATAGAACCGGCTCTTGCTCCCAAAACCGGAGTTCCGGCGGAAATTCCGCGGCAAAAGATGAGAAATGTGCATCCGATCCCACAGATTCGGTTCTATTGTCCGGCCCGCGGGTTCGTTAAGATAAAAGCGGATCAAGAAACTTCGAGATAGAGAGGTTGAAGCCATGAAGCCGCAAACCGCGCTACCGCCAGAACACTCTGTGCTACCGCCAGAGCAACCCGGGTCATTGCCCGCGCTACCGCCAAAGCACTCCGCGCTACCGCCTAAACAAACCTCGTACCGGCCGGCAAACCGGACGTTGTCAAGCATCTGGCAAATGAAAGCGCTCTACCTGATGCTCCTGCCCTGTCTTATTTGGTATTTCATTTTCAAGTATTTGCCTATGTACGGCATCATTATTTCGTTTAAAGACTACAACTTCGCTGAAGGCATCCTGCACAGTCCGTGGGCTGATCCTTGGTATAAGCATTTCCGGCAGTTTTTCGAGTCACCTTATTTCACCCAACTGTTGACGAACACGCTGCTCATCAGCCTGTATAAGCTCCTGTTTGGCGTCGTTCCTTCGATCGCGCTGGCGATTCTGCTCCATGAGTGCCGTATCGGCTGGCTGAAAAGATGGGTGCAGACGCTGAGTTACATGCCGCATTTTCTGTCCTGGATCATCGTTTACGGCATATCCGTTGCGTTTCTTTCGGAGACGACGGGGTTGTTCAACCGCTGGATCACGGAGGCGGGGGGCGGTTCGATTCCGTTTTTGAATTCCACGGAGTGGTTTCGGAGCGTGCTCGTTTCCACCGAAATCTGGAAGGACCTCGGCTGGGGGGCGATTATTTATCTGGCCGCGATCAGCTCGATCGACCCGACGTTGTATGAAGCCGCCCGGGTGGACGGGGCCAGCCGGCTGAGGATGATTTGGCATGTGACCCTGCCGGGTATCCGCAACGTGGTTATTTTGCTGCTGATTCTGAAGATTGGGAGCATTATGGACGCCGGGTTCGAGCAAATTTTCGTGTTCTACAATCCGCGCGTCTATGAGGTAGGCGACATTATCGATACGTGGGTGTACCGCACAGGCCTGGAGCAAATGAGTTTTAGCCTGGCGACGACGGTCGGTTTGTTTAAATCCGTGATCGGCATCGTGCTGATTACCGGCGCGAACAAGCTGGCAAAAAGATGGGGGGGAAGCATATGGTGACAGGCCGTTCCGACAAAATCTTTAATGCCGCGGTGTACCTGATTTTGGTTGCCGTTGCCGCCATATCGCTGTTTCCCTTGCTGTACGTGGTCTCGATGTCTCTGACTCCCTACAGCGAAGTGATCAAAAACGGCGGATTCGTCGTGGTGCCGCGCAGCCTGTCGTTTGAGGCGTACAACCGAATCCTGGCCGATCCGGCGCTCGGCAGGTCGATGCTGGTCACCTTGTTCGTGACGATCGTAGGCACGGCTGTCAACTTGGCACTCAATACGCTGGCCGCCTATCCGTTAAGCCGCAAAAACCTGAAGGGGCGCACTTTTTTCTTGCTGTATATTGTCTTCACCATGCTGTTTAGCGGGGGACTCATCCCTACTTATCTGGTGGTGCAGTCGATGGGCCTGCTCAACTCCGTTTGGGCCTTGATCGTCCCCGGGGCGATCGCTACGTTTAACGTTCTGGTGATGAAAAGTTTCTTTGAAAATCTCCCGGAAGAGCTGTTTGAATCAGCCCGGATCGACGGCGCCAAGGAGTTCCGGATTTTATGGCAGATCGTGCTCCCGCTGTCCATCCCGTCCGTGATGACGGTAGGGCTGTTTTATATGGTGGGGCACTGGAATTCGTTTTTTTCGGCGGTGCTGTATATTACGGATACCGATCTTTATCCGCTGCAGGTTGTGATCCGCAACATGCTGCTGTTGTCGCAGTCCAGCGAGCTGCAGGCCGAGGTGACCGTACCTACAGCGGCGATGCAGATGGCGGCGGTTATCCTGGGCAGTCTGCCGATCATCGCGGTGTATCCGTTTATCCAGAAGCATTTCACGAAAGGGATGCTGCTGGGCGCGATCAAGGGATAACTTTGGCGGCCGCCCGGCTTGACCAAATATATTTCATTTCATCGGAAAGAAGGGGACAAGATGAAGTCAGCAAAAAGAATCGGGTTTGTTGCGTTGGCGGCGCTGCTGCTGGCCGGAATGCTCGCCGGCTGCGGCGGCGGAAACGGCGGCAATCCCGCGGCGGGGGCAAACGGCCCTGGGGGCGCGAAGGAAGGGAACGGAGCCGGGTCGCCGGTGAAGCTTGAGGTGGCGCAAATCAGTTGGGGCACGACGCCACCGGCGGACGATTTTATTAAAAAAGCGCTGAACGAAAAGCTGAACGTTTCGCTGGAAATGACACTGGTCGGCGATCAAGGGGACTACGAGAACCAGATTAACGTCCGCGCCGCTTCGAACAACTTGCCGGACCTGTTTATGGTTACCGGAAAACCGCAGCTGCAGAAGCTGGTCGAATCGGGTTCGCTGCTTGATCTGTCCGAATATCTGGACAAAATGCCGGAATATCAAAGTTTTACCGGTGAGGACGTCCTCAAAAAAGGAAGAATCGGCGGGAAGCAGTACGCCTTGCCGAAGGCCGGGCAAGCGCTGTCCTACACGTATTGGATCCGCAAGGATTGGCTGGACCGCCTGAAGCTGCCTGTGCCAACGACGGTGGACGAACTGTTTGACGTGGCCAAAGCGTTCACCGAGCAGGACCCGGACGGCAACGGCAAACCGGATACGTTTGGCATGAGCGGAACGAATTTTGACGCCTTTGAGCCGATCTTCGGCGCCTACGGCATTACGAATATTATGGATACCTCGCAATTTTTCGTTCGCGACGGAAAAGTGGCCAATACGTTTTATCAACCAGAGATGAAGGAAGCGTTGACGACGATCAAGCGTTTTCTTGATGCGGGCGTCGTTGATCCGGAAGTGGTGAACAACAAAGGCACGATGGCGAAAGATAAAGCGTTCCAAGGCAAAGTCGGCATCATTCATACGGAATGGGCGCAGGTGATGAAGCCGGCCGACGTCGAAGCGTGGAAAGGCGCCAATCCGCACGCGGAATGGGTGCAATTACCACCGCCGGCGGGGCCAGGCGGGCAGAAATTCGGCAAATCGATCAACATCGGTGCTTCCGGCGGGCTTTGGGTGGTGCCGAAACGGCTCGAAAACGAACCGGAGAAATTAAACAAGGTGCTGGAGCTGTTTAATTATACGTCAACGGCGGAAGGCAACCGCCTAGTGCAGTTCGGGATCGAAAACACCCATTACACGCTGGACGGCGACAAGGTGACGATTACGGACAAAGGCCGCGAAGAGGCTTCCTTTACCTGGCTGTACCAGTTCTCCGGCCGCCCGGAAACGGAGTACCTCAAAACGAAATTCGCCGATCTCGTCGAATATATCGATTTCGAGGCCTCCATCCCGCGGATCGAAACGCTGGACGGCTTCGTGCAGAGCCCGGCGGGATATAATCCGGCCGACGCCAACCGCTTCATCGAGGAAGAGATGATCAAGTTCATCTACGGCAAAAACAACCTCGCTGACTACGACAAATTCCTGCAGACATTGGAAAAAACGTTCAACTACAAAACGTACGTCGATTCCGCTGTCGAACAACTGAACGGACTCGGCTACGGCCAATAATCGCTTGCAGACGGCGAATCAGGCTGCCCCGTATGGGGCGGCCTCATTGTTTTCCCCCTTATATCTGCTCCCCCAAACCTCTAATATCCCGGCTATTGATCTATAAAAAATGCCATGGAAATTTCAAGGGGAATCGGTTACGTTATTACTAAATGGATAAAAAAGTGGGGAGAGAAGGCATTGAGCTCAAAAGTGGGAGTACCTTTGGAAGGGTTTGCGGAATTCAGCAGGAAGGTGGCCGCAGAAGGTGCGGTGCTGCTAAAAAATGAAGGACAAACGCTGCCGCTGCAAAGCGGTGAAAGCGTTTCGATTTTCGGAAGGACTCAAGTGGACTATTACCGCAGCGGCACGGGCTCGGGCGGCAGCGTCAACGTGGCCTACACGACCCATTTATTGGACGGCCTGCGGAATAAAAAGCAAATTCGGGTGAACGAAGAACTGGCGTCCGTTTATGAAAAGTGGATCGAGCAAAATCCGTTCGACAACGGCGGAGGCGGATGGGCCGCGGAGCCTTGGCATCAGCGGGAAATGCCGCTTACCGACGAACTGGTGGCCGCGGCGAGAGCCAAGTCGGACAAGGCGGTTGTGGTGATCGGGCGCACCGCCGGCGAAGACCAGGACAACGCCGACGCGCCAGGCAGCTACCGGTTGACGGATGATGAAATTGCGATGATGCAGCGGGTTGCGGCCCATTTTGAACAAACGATCGTCGTCCTGAACGTTTCCAATATCATCGACATGAGCTGGCTCGACGATGAAGCGTACGTACACCCGATCCCTTGCGTCATTTACGCCTGGCACGGCGGGATGGAAGGCGGCAACGCCATCGCCGACGTGCTGGCCGGGGACGTTCGTCCGGGCGGCAAATTAACCGATACGATCGCCTATTCGATCGAGGACTACCCGTCAACCCGCAACTACGGCAACGAATTCCAAAACCTGTATCAGGAAGATATTTATGTGGGATACCGGTATTTTGAGACGTTTTGCCCGGACAAGGTGCGGTTTGAATTCGGCTATGGATTGACTTATACGGAATTTGACGTCAAGCCTGAGCAAGCGAAGCGGGTCGTCAAAGAGGGAGAAGAGCGGCTTGAAATCGGCGTGACCGTGCAAAACATCGGCGGGACCTATGCCGGTAAAGAGGTGGTTCAGGTTTATGCGGAAGCGCCCCAAGGTAAACTGGGCAAGCCGGTCAAGGTGCTTGTGGCCTTCGCCAAAACTAAGGAGCTGGAGCCGGATGAAGCGCAGCGGCTGACCTTAAGCTTCCCGGTCAATGCTTTGGCTTCCTACGACGATGGCGGGGATACCGGTCACCGCTCCGCTTACGTGCTTGAAGCCGGGACTTATTATTTTCATGTAGGGAACAGCGTGAAAAACACCGTGAAAATTGGCGTGGACGGACAAACCGGGTACGAGGTGCCGGAGCTGCGGGTTGTGGAGCAACTGGAAGAGGCGTTGGCGCCGACGGAAGACTTCACCCGCATGAAGCCGGGGGTCCGCAAGGCGGATGGCTCGTATGAGATCACTTATGTGGAGGTGCCGAAGCGAACCGTATCCTTGGCGGAACGGATTGAACAAAGGCTTCCTGAAACGCTGGAGCAAACGGGGGACCACGGCTATAAACTGAAGGACGTGCATGACGGCAAAATCAGCCTGGAAACGTTCGTGGCCCAGCTTGGCGACGAGGACCTGGCCGCGATCGTCCGCGGCGAAGGGATGAGCAGCCCGCTGGTGACCCCGGGCACGGCTTCAGCGTTTGGGGGAGTGAGCGACAGCTTGTTCCGCTTCGGCATCCCAATCGGATGTACGGCGGACGGCCCGTCCGGAATCCGCATGGATACCGGGGAAAAGGCGACCCAGGTGGCGATCGGCACCCTGCTTGCGGCGACCTGGGATCCGGCTCTGGTCGAAGAGCTTTATGTGCTGGAAGGCAAGGAACTGCTGAGAAACGAAGTCGATGCGCTGCTCGGACCGGGCCTCAATATCCGGCGCAGCCCGCTGAATGGGCGGAACTTCGAGTATTTCTCCGAGGATCCGCTGATTACCGGGATTTTTGCGACGGCCTGCACTGCCGGCATTAAGAAAGGCGGCTCCCACGCTACGCTCAAGCACTTTGCCGGCAATAACCAGGAGAAGTATCGCTCCAAGGTCGATGCGGTTGTTTCCGAACGCGCGCTCCGGGAGGTGTATCTCAAAGGTTTCGAAATGGCGGTGAAGCGGGGCGGGGCCAGCTCGGTCATGACCTCGTACAATCCGCTAAACGGGCATTGGGCGGCGTCGAATTACGATTTGAACACGACGATTCTTCGCGGAGAATGGGGCTTTACGGGCATCGTGATGACGGACTGGTGGGCGATGATGAACGATGTGGCGGATGGTGGTCCGGCGGACAAGAAGTATACGAATTTTATGATCCGGGCGCAAAACGATCTGTACATGGTCGTTAACAACTACGGCGCGGAGGTCAACGCCATGGACGACAACACCATCGAATCGCTGGGGAACGGGTCATTGACGCGAGGGGAATTGCAGCGCTCCGCCATGAATATTTGCCGGTTCCTGATGAACGCACCGGTCTTCTCGCGGAAACAAGAGATCGTGGAAACCGTTCATACCTATAAAGCCAATCCGGCGCTTGTTCCGGATCGGATTCAGGATCTATCCGTGAATGCGCAGGTCAAACCGGCTGCTGGCGGACCGGCATTTATCAAGGTGGAGCGGGCTGGCCAGTACCGGATCATTGTCAACTTAATGTACGCGGACACCAATTTGGCCCAAAGCGCCTGCAACCTTATGTTGGACGGGCAATTGATGGCGACGGTGCAAACCAACGGAACGGACGGCAACTGGATTCGGCAAAAGCTGGTGAAAATCGGGCTGGAAGCGGGAATTTACGAGCTGAAGCTGGAATTCGCCAAGCCGGGTCTGCAGATCGGCTGGATCGAGTTTAAGCAAGTGTAATTTTCAGAGCGGACGCGGCCGTTTCCTGTTATTCAGCGGGGAACGGCCGCGTCGTTTCCTTCACATGAAACAAGACACCGCAAAGGGTGCCTTGAGGGCCGCTGGCCGTTCTACATAAACATGCCGCCGGACGGCTGCGGATTTCCCGGGGAAACCGTACCGTAGGCGTGCACGAAAGTATCGGTCGTATTTTCCTGCAGCGTAGGCACTTGGTAGTACCCTTTTTGGTTGGCGTATTGGAAACATTCGTAAGCCATGTCCGCGCATCTGCCGGCACTGGCTTGAACGAAATGACGCAGCGCAGGGTTGGCCATCTCAAGCGCGGCTTTCATTTTTAAGGCGGCCGACTGCTTGTGGCAGTTCAAGAGCGCTAAGGCCACGTCCGCATCGTCAAGTTGATCCGTGCTATGAGCCGGCGTTTGCGTTTCCGGTTGGCGCAGGCCATACATCGGTTGATAAGAAGCGCTTGCATAGGTTGGCATCGTTTCATGAGCCCCCATCGTTCCGCCGGAAGTGGCCATCATCCCGCTGGCGTTTGCCATCGTTTTTTGGCCGCGGGCTGGTACGGCTTGGGATGCCCCCGTTTGCTGCGCCAACTGTACTAGCTGATTGTAATCCATGGTACAGGCTTGCATTTGATGATTCATCATCATTTGCAATTGCTGGTCTTTCACGTAAGGGCGATAGAGCATCATCGCATTCAACCCGCAGATTTCGTTGCTTAAAATCTCGTGAACTTCCATGACTTCATGTGCGCCAAGTTTATTCATCGGTTGATTTCCCTCCAAGCAAAATTTGTCATTCCCCCTTAAATTGCTCCGCGACGATTTTATGTATGCATATAACCCCCCTTGACTTCCGTTAAATTCAGCGGCTGCATAATTCAAGATGATTATGGGAATTTTGTTAACAAACAATGATTTTGACGAGGAGATGTCGTTCATGAAGACATTAAATATTATCGCGCTGGCTCTGCTGATTATCGGCGGGATCAACTGGCTTTTGGTAGGGCTGTTCCAGTACGATCTGGTGGCGGGCATTTTCGGCGGGCAAAATTCCGCCGCGTCCCGGATCATTTACGTTATCGTTGGAATTTGCGCGCTGTATTCGCTG
The DNA here is from genome assembly GCF_023715465.1 of Paenibacillus macerans. Lineage (GTDB taxonomy): Bacteria > Bacillota > Bacilli > Paenibacillales > Paenibacillaceae > Fontibacillus > Fontibacillus macerans_A. Next base: position 12,628 of record NZ_JAMBOE010000021.1, on the reverse strand, counting down.
AAATTCTTTAATGATGTGAGCGAGGATCGAGTGTCCAGATAATCGCTTGCCTTGGAGCAGTATGTGAAAAATATCCTCTTTCCGGTCTGTTTAGCCGCATGGACTTATTGGCCAGCGGACCGAAAGGGGATATTTTTTTGTTCACCTTATAGAATTTATAAAATTTCGGTCATGGGAGAGGGCGAAACGCAGGTAGAGAGGGGAGGAGAAGAGGAATCTGGAGGGGCTAAGGGACACCTGAGCCGTTATTTGAGGAAAAACGGAGGTTTGCAAAATGACGGACACAGACGACCTTATTTGCCTGAAATTGGCCTGGATGAACTGGTTTAGAGCGAAATAGGGTCGCCTGTGTCCGTTAGGCTGGGAAATACCCGGGAAATGGGCAAATAAGGTCGCTGGTGTCCGTTAGAGCAGCGCCCAAAGTTTAGGAAGAGCCTCCAATTGCTCCAAAGTCGAAGTCAGAGCCACTAAAGGACGCTGGACGCTGTCAGGCGGTTTTATTATTACGATGATGCGGGGGCTAATTTTGCTTTTTGCGTCGAAAAATTATCGTTTGTGGCGTTTTATACTTTGACGCTTCACACTATGGCGCTTCACGGGTTTGGGGACAGGATGGATGTATGGCGCCAGACCTGCGGCAATCGCCCGATGCCCCAGGTCGTTTGGATGAATGGGCAATGATCCGCTTAACACATCCTGGAGCCTCCCCGTTTTATAACCGGCAATAAATTCCGCTTGGTTGCCTTCAAACCACTTATGCGCAGGGGCGAGCTTGGCCCCGTGCCGAGCCGCGACTTCTCTCGTGACCCGGTTCAGCCGACCGATCCACTCCCCTGCGGCGGGGCTGTTCGGAAACGGATTGTACTGCGTGCAGCACACTAGGTTTGCGCGGCTTAGATGGCGAACCTGTTGCAAAATCCCGCTCAGATTTGCCCGATAAGAGCTCAAAAGCCGTTCGTCCGGCTGCAGCTTTCCGGTCAGAAGCGAAGAAATCGCCGTGCCGGCCAGATCCACCCCGCCGATCCATACGGATACGACATCGGACAAACTGATCATGGACGAGTCCCGCCATAAAATGGCGTCCAGCAGCTCATGGCTGCTCCAACCCGGCCGGGCCAGCACAAATTCACTGGCCTTGCGGGAGTTCGCGGCATTCAACGACGATACGACAAGCTGGGGATAGGCCTTGGCCGGAGAGGTGGCATTTTCTCCGAACGTAATCGAATCCCCGAGTGCGGTATAAATCATCTTTGTGTCACCCACCCGACGTTAGTCTTACCGTATCATATGGCAATCGCCTAGCGGGTGTGCGGACATTTCGGTGTGCAACGTCATTATTATAGGCCGTGTGCGGGCCTTGGCAGCCATGAGCCGGCTTTCTAGCTTTGGCATGTGCCCAGCATTCGGCAGCCGGGTGTCCGTATGGCATGAGCAGCCATGAGCCGGCTTTTAAGTATTGGCGTGTGCCAGCTTCGCCGGCCGAGTATCCGCATGGCATGGGCTGCCATGCCCGGCTTTCAAGCTTTGGCATGTGCCAGCTTCGCCAGCCGGGTGTCCGCATGGCATGAGCAACCATGCCCGGCATTCAAGCTTTGGCATGTGCCAGCTGTTCGCCGGCTAGGTGTCCACATGGCATGGGCTGCCGGGAGCCGGCTTAGGCCGTCACGCCCGGTTCGCCCCGCGAGTGGCGGATGAGCTCGGCGTAATAGCCGCTTTGCGCCAGGAGCTGTTCATGCGTTCCCTGCTCGGCGATGCGTCCGCTTTGAATGACGATGATGCGGTCGGCATGCTGGACGGTGGACAGGCGGTGGGCGATCACCAGGGTGGTCCGTCCCTCGGCAACGACGTGCAGCGCGTTTTGGATCAGCAGCTCCGTTTGAGAATCGAGGTTGGCGGTCGCTTCGTCCAGGATCAAGATCTTTGGCTTAAACGTAAGGATACGGGCAAAAGAAATCAGCTGCCGCTCCCCGGCGGACAGCCCGCTGCCCCGGTTGGACAGTTGCGTATCGTATCCGTCTTTGAGCCGTTCGATCATCGGATCGGCGCCGACCCGGCGGCACGCCTCGATCACCTCTTCCCGGCTGATCTCTTGCCGGAACAAGCGGACGTTGTCGATGATGGTGCCGGAGAACAGGAACGGGTCCTGCTGCACTAGTCCGACCATGCGGTGCAGCGTCTCTAACGGCAGGCGCCGGATGTCGATGCCGTCGATCTCGACGCTGCCCTCGTCCACGTCATAAAAGCGGGTTAGCAGGTTGACCAGCGAGCTTTTGCCTGCGCCGGTCGTGCCGACGATGCCGATGAACTCGCCCGTGCGGATATGCAAATCCAGGCCGTGCAGCACCTCCTGGCCTGCGGTGTACGAAAACCGGATGCGGTTGAAATCGATCCGGCCGCGAACGGAGGCGAGGTCGACGGGCACGGCATCCTCCGGCTTCGGCCCCTTGACCTCCGGTTCGACCGAGAAGATGCGCCACAGCCGGTCCATCGACACCATCGTCGATTGCAGCGTGTTCCACTGCTGGGTGATGGCGTTGATTGGCTGGAAAAACTGGCGGATATAGCTGATGAACGCGTACAGCACGCCGAATTCCATGCGTTGTCCCAGCACCGCGATCCCTCCGATCCACACAACAAAAGCGACGGACAGGTTGCCCAAAATATCGAAGGAGCGGTTGAACAGCACCGAAGCCCGCACCTCCTGAAGGTTGGCCTGCAGGTAGACGGTGTTCCGCTGCGTAAACCGCGACGCTTGCTCCTTTTCCTGATGGAAGGATTGGATCAGGCTCATGCCGGTTAAATTTTCCGCGGTGAAGGCGATCAGCCGGGACAGCAGGGCGCGGGCCCGCTGGTAGCAGGTGCGCAAATATTTGCGGAAAGCCAGGGAAATGGCCGTAATAATCGGAAACAGGATCATGCAGTACAAGGCGAGGCGGGCGTCCAGGACGAACATGAAGACGACGATCAAAATGAGCGACAACCCGTCGCGCACAAGACTTAACAGCACTTGGGTAAAAAACTGGTTAATCGTCTCCGTATCGCTGGATTCGTTGGTGACGAGCCCGCCGGCCGAGCTGCGGTCGAAGAAGGACATGGACTGCCCGGTGATGCGGCGGAACAGGTCTTTGCGCAAGCGGGCGACAATGCTCTGGCCGGCGCGCTGCAGCATATTGGCCTGGAAATAAGAAAATATGCCGCTGACAGCCTCCAACAGCAAATACGTGATTGCGAGCGTTAACAGGATACTAGCTCCGTGCGCCCCGAACAACACCTTTTCGTCGATGGCGTATTTGATGAGCACCGGCTGCAGAAGATCGGCAGCGATCGCCACGAACGCAAAGGCGAACACGCCAAGGAACGCCTTGCGGTGAGGCTTGGCGTACGCGAAAAGGGCGGAGAAAGCCTTGCGCCGGTTTTCCGGGGATAGCTCGTATTTTTTCGGACTTTGTTCCATGGTTTTAGCCGGCATCGCTTTCCCCTCCTTCCTGAATGGCGTGCAGCGCGGCGTATAACCCGCCGGCATCCAGCAATTGCTCATGCGTGCCCTGCTCGGCGATCCGGCCGTCCTCAAGCACGAGGATATGGTCGGCGTGTTTAACGGCGCTGATACGGTGGGCGATGATCACCGTCGTTTTGCCCTCGCGCGCTAAGCGCAGATTGGTCAGGATCTTCGTCTCGGTCACGGCGTCAACCGCGCTGACGCTGTCGTCCAGCAGCAGGATCGGGGCGTCTTTGATGAGCCCCCGCGCCAGGCTGGTGCGCTGGCGCTGCCCGCCCGATAAGGTCAGGCCGCGTTCGCCCAGCTTAGTCTCGAACTTATCGGGGAAGGCGGCGATGTTGTCGTGCAGATCGGCGAGCTTAGACGCTTCCACGACTTTTTTCAGCTCTGAATCCCGGTCGAAAAAAGCGATGTTGTCGCGGATCGTCGTGCTGAACAGAAAGCCGTCCTGCGGCACGTAAGCGATCTGCGAGCGCAGGCTCTCCAGCGACAAGTCGAGGACGTCGGCGCCGCCGATAAACACCGTTCCCCGCGGCGGATCGTAAATCCGCAGCAGCAGCTTGACGAGCGTCGTTTTGCCGCTGCCCGTCCGGCCGACGATGCCTAAGGTCTGGCCCGGCTTCAAGCGAAGACGGATATCCGTAAGCGACGGTCTGGCGGCATCGGGATACGAAAAGGTCAAATTCCGGATTTCGATGCTCAGCGGCCGGTCCTCGAGCTGCAGCGCCTCTTCGGCTTCGCGGATGTCCGGCTTCACGGCAAGCAGCCGGTTCAGCCGGTCCAGCGAGGCCCTGGAGCGCTGCATGGCATTGATGACGTTGCCGATCAGGCGCAGCGGGTTCATGATCATGCGCAAATACAGCGTCAGCGCCACGAAATTGCCGAGCGAAAGCTCGCCGCGCGTCACCAGCATGCCGCCGTAGGCAATGGCGACGGCCATTGACAGCGCGCCGGTGAACGGCAGCAGCACCTGAAACAGCGAAGTGATGCGGACCAGGGACAACTGATTGCCTAAAATCCGGTCAACGGTTTCACCGAACCGGCGGTAGGCAGTGTCTTCGGCGGCGAAGCTTTTGGTCACTTTGACGCCTTCAAACTGTTCTTCCGCCGATTCGGTCATGGCCGCCAGCGACTCCTGCACCTTCCGCGAGCGGTCGCGAATCAGCGGGCCGATGCGGACGACCATAAACGGGATGGCGACCAGCGGCAAAACGCTGACCACGATCAAAAGCGCCGGAATGTCGCTCACCGCCATCATCACGATGACGGAAATCAGCAAAACCGACGCATTGGTCATTTGATTTAATCCATTAGCAATTGATTCGCGCACGCCGGTCACGTCGTTCATCACGTAACTCAGCAGCTTGCCGATGCCGTTTTTGGAAAAGAAAGATTCGCTTAAGCGGGTAAAGTGCCCGAACAACTGCTGGCGGGCCCGGAATTCGAAGATGCGGCCGAGGCGATGGTTGATGTATTGGCCGATTCCAAAGCAGCCTCCGTAAACGAGCGCGATCAAGGCGAGAATCGAGGCGTGGTAAATGACGCCGTTTCTCGTCAAATTGCCCGTCTGCAGGTGATCGGTAAACTCCCCCAGCACTTTCGGGAAATACGAATACGTGATGTTGGCAACCGCCAGGAACCCGACGGCCGTCAGGTAAAACGGCAAATGCGATCTGATGTGATGAAGCAGCAAAGTTTTTCCCTGCACGAAACATCCCGTCCTCTCCCCAATGATTTATTGTCATTTTATCATACGCCTAAATGTCCCGGCCATAAAGCCGGCGCCCGCGCAAAAAGAAGAGGCGGCCCGGGTTTACCGGGCGCCTCCGGATAAATATTTTTCGGTCAGAATCGTTAGCATTTGGATGCCGACTTCGTTATGCCCGCCTTCGGGGATGATCAGGTCGGCGTATTTTTTGGACGGCTCAATGAAGGCTTCGTGCATCGGCTTTACAGTGGCAAGGTACTGCTGGTGGATGGAATGGATCGAGCGGCCGCGCTCCTCGATATCCCGCAACACGCGGCGGAGGATGCGGACGTCGGAATCGGTGTCCACGAACACTTTAATGTCGAGCAGGCCCCGCAGCTTTTCGTCGTACAGCACGAACAGTCCCTCGACGATAACGATATTGTTCGGCTGCAGCATAATCGTTTTGTCGGACCGGGTATGGATCGTAAAGTCGTACACCGGCGCGTAAGCGGCTTGTCCGTTTTTCAGAAGGGTGAGATGCTCTACAAGCAGTTCGTTGTCGAAGGCGAAAGGGTGGTCGTAGTTGGTCTTTTCCCGTTCGGACATCGTCAGATGCGTTTGATCTTTATAGTAATTATCCTGCGAAATGAATGTTACTTTATCCGTATCAAGCTGCTCTATAACCGAGCGGGCCACCGTGGTTTTACCGGAGCCGGTTCCGCCGGCGATACCTATAATCAGCATGGCGATTCAAATACCCTCCTAAACAATTTCCCGTTAACACATTCAAGTATTGTAGCATAGCGCCGTGCTTTTTTCATCTGGATACAGGCAAATGGAGCACTTTTAAATCATGGCAAAATTGTGGCGGGACTCATTCAATTTCATGAGCGTACTCATAATTATGGATGGAACAGGTTTACAATAAATAATGGTAGAGTCCATTTTGAATATATCCTGAATAAGAGGTGCTGCCGATGTGGCATACAAAATCCCGGGAAGCCGTGTTGCGGGAGCTGCAGGCCGACCCGGGGCCGGGCTTGACAGGCGCGGAAGCCAAAGCCCGGTTAAGCCGATATGGGCCCAACAAGCTGAAGGGTAAACCGAAAAAAAGCAGGTTGTCGCTCTTTTTGGCCCAACTCAAAGATATGCTCATTTACGTTCTTATGGGTGCTGCCGTAGTGACCTTGTTTGTCGGGGAATACATGGATGCGGTGATCATCCTGGCCGTCGTGCTCCTGAACGCGGTCATCGGCGTGATCCAGGAGCAAAAAGCGGAGAAGGCGATCGAAGCGCTGCAGCGGATGACGGCGCCCAAATCGCTCGTTCGCCGCGACGGCGAGGCGAAAGAAATCGATTCCGGGGAGGTTGTGCCCGGGGACATCGTCATCCTTGATGCCGGGCGCTACATTCCGGCTGATCTGCGCCTGCTGGCCAGCGCCAACCTGCAGATCGAGGAATCGGCTTTGACCGGGGAATCCGTGCCGGCGGATAAAAACGCCGACGACATCCATGAAGCCCCGAAGATGGCGGTGGGCGATCTGACCAATATGGCGTTCATGTCGACGCTGGTCACCTACGGGCGCGGCGAAGGAGTCGTCGTGGCGACGGCCATGGATACGGAGATGGGCAAAATCGCCAAAATTCTCGATGAAGACACCCGGGAGCTCACGCCCTTGCAAAAAAAGCTGGAAGAGCTCGGCAAAATACTCGGTTACATCGCCATCGGCATCTGCGTGCTGATATTCGTGATCGGGCTGATCCAAGGGCGCGATCTGTTCGAATTGTTTCTTACCGCGATCAGTCTGGCGGTGGCGGCGATTCCGGAAGGGCTTCCGGCCATCGTGGCGATCGTGCTTGCGCTTGGCGTCACCCGTATGTCGCGGATTAACGCGATTGTGAAGAAACTGCCGGCAGTCGAAACGTTAGGTTCCGTGAACATCATCTGTTCGGACAAAACGGGAACGCTGACGCAAAATAAAATGACGGTGGTCGAGTATTTTACCGCCACCCCTTTAAATGAAGAGCCGCCTTTGGAGATGATCAAAACCTTCGTTCTCTGCTCTGACGCTACCTACGAGAACGGCCAGGGAACCGGCGATCCCACGGAAATCGCCCTGGTTGCCTACGGCGAACAGCATAATATTTTGAAGCGTTCGCTGGAAGCGGAATATAAAAGGATGGACGAAAAACCTTTCGATTCCGACCGCAAACTGATGTCCACTTTAAATCAGACACGGGAGGGCTACCGCGTTCATACGAAGGGGGCGATCGACCAGCTTCTGCGGATTTCGGTTTCGGCCGTCGTCAAGGGGGAAGTGGTGCCGCTGACCGAGGAACTGAAAGGCCAATACTTGCAGGCGGCGGAAAAAATGTCGGACGACGCCCTAAGGGTGCTTGGTGCAGCCTATAAGGACACGGACCGCCAACTGTCCCCGGAGGAAATGGAACAGGATCTGACGATCCTCGGTTTCGTGGGCATGATCGATCCGCCGCGGATCGAGGTAAAGGACTCGATAAGGGAAGCGAAAATGGCCGGGATTACGCCGGTCATGATTACGGGCGATCACCGGAACACCGCGGTGGCGATCGCCAAGGAGCTGGAAATCGCCAGCTCGCTGGAGCAGAGCATGACGGGCGCGGAAATCGATGAACTGACGGATGAAGCATTTGTTGGGAAAATCCAGAATGTCCGCGTGTTCGCCCGCGTGTCTCCCGAGCACAAGGTCAAGATCGTCAAAGCGTTTAAGGCCCAGGGAAATATCGTCTCGATGACGGGGGACGGGGTGAATGACGCACCGTCCTTGAAAACCGCCGATATCGGGGTGGCCATGGGCATTACCGGCACTGATGTATCGAAGGGCGCCGCCGATATGATCCTGACCGACGATAACTTTACGACGATCGTCCATGCGATCCGGGAAGGCCGGAATATTTATGCCAACATCCGCAAAACGGTGACGTTTTTATTGGCCTGCAACTTTGGGGAAGTCGTGGCGATTTTGGCGTCGATCGTATTTTTCTGGCCGCTGCCTTTGTTGGCCACCCAACTGCTCTGGGTCAACCTGGTGACGGATACGCTGCCGGCGATCGCGCTTGGCGTGGATCCGGGTGAGGAAGATGTGATGAAACGCAAGCCGCGGGATCCAAAGGAGAGTTTCTTCGCCGGCGCCGCCGCAGTGCGGGCCGTGATCGGCGGCCTGCTGATCGGGGCGCTGACGCTGGTCGCTTTTTACGTGGGCCTTCGCGAATACGGATACGGACTAAGGTCGGAAAATATTCCCGCAGACGTGATGACCTATGCGCGGACGATGGCGTTTGTCGTCTTGGCGGCTTCGCAGCTGTTTTACTCTTTTTCGAAACGCAGCGCCACGAAGTCGATTTTTACCGTTGGCTTATTTTCCAACAAGCTGTTGGTCTGGGCAGTTCTCGCGGGTTTGTTTTTACAGTTTGTTTCCATCACGGTTCCGTTTTTGGCCGCCGCCTTCCAAGTGCAGAACCTCAGCTTGGCGGATTGGGCCGTCGTCGTTGGGCTGGCGCTTATCCCGCTGCTGCTGAGCGAGGTGATCAAAGTATTCATGCGCATGGCGAAACCTAAGGAAGCTTAGCCCTCTATAATAGAACAAATTCTGAAAACGTGTTTAACCCCTCAATTTAGGCATTTAACGAAACCGAAATGACCAAACCTCGGCGGCATTCAAGATCACTGGCTTTTCTCGAAAAAATCAAGCGTGTTGTTAGTCGAAATTGTTGCAAAATGTACAGGTACTTAAAGAAAACATAGAGGCGGCTGATCAAGCTTTTGCGTAAACCCTGCTTGTGGTATAATGTGCTTAGAAAATACGCAAAATGAAAAATGCCGCGATGCTGGATCGCGGCAGACAAGGGCCGATGGGCAACCACGGCGAGATTTTCAGGCGAAAAACCACCGGTAGGCGGCCAACCTATTCCCGGTGGTTTTTCTTGTCTCGCGCCTGTTTGCGGGCGGTAAGTAACGTGTTAATTCCGGTCAGAACCCCAACCAGCCTCGACACCCCGTCCAACAGTTTCAAGCACAATTCAAGAATGGACACGGCCTCACCCCCTTTCGGGTTAGCTTCACCGCGTCCACCCACCGGTGCACCTCGTCCGTTTTATTATACCAAATTCTTGAAAATGATAGAAGCTAATTCAGAAGGCCGATACTCTCGTACTCCTGGGTCCGCCGCTATGTGTGTCTGTATACATAAACAGGTTAAGCCGGCGAGTTATCTCGATTTTATCGTTGAAGTTGTTGCAAAAAGTACAGCTATTTATCCGCAAATGCTGCCACAACGCTTGATTAAGTGCAAATCCTACAATTACCCCGCACTTTTTTGAAGGAAAGGGAAAGAAACGGGAATGTAATTGTATGAAATGCAATTAAAACGAGTGATTGAGCAGTTGGGTATGAAGTTAGTTGTACAAAATGCAATTAATCGTCGCCGTAAAGCCGATCAAGCGCATTTTTACCAGTCGGTCGAAACAGGTTTTTTATTACGATTGAACGTTTGTTTTTATCGGCTATGAATTTTTTTTTTCAAAATTCCCTTGTTCTAAGCGCAATGTGAGTATGGTGACATCACTTTGATGTCAATGTGATCGTATAAAATATTTTTTCGCGTTGATATAATATGGGCATCACTTGGGGATGGAGTGTGATGGTCCATGGAAACGATAAGAAGTTATTTGAATGAGCTGATAGAGCTGCGGACTGATGAAATTGGGAATGGCGTGTCGATCCAGGATGAGTATCGTGCTAAATCAAAGAGATTGCAATTGTTATTCAATGAAATGCTTCAATGTTTGCCTAAGGACAAGCAATCCAAGTTGTATCAATACGAGGAACTGCAAAATGAAAGAATATCAAAGGTTTATTCGATCATGTATAGGCAGGGGCTGATGGATGGGATACAAATAACCGCTTTGATAGATGAGGGGAGAAAGTTTGATAACGAGTTTTCGTAAAATCACGACTATAGTCACGAATGAGAAAACTCTGGCTCAGGCATGTCCTATGACATGCGAATCATTCCAGGGGCAAGATGTGGCAGAGGATATGTGCGCTATTGATACCCTATGCCGAATGAACTACAAAGTGTAAAGCAACGAAAGCAAGGCCGTCCAAAAGTCCGGCCTGCTTTGCGGCGTTATTCCAGGTTTAGTGTTATTCGAGGTCTACGCGCTATTCCAAATTTGCGTGCCTGCCGTACATCTCGCTGCCCGTGATCCCTTTGCGTTCCATGCATTTTAGAATGACCGCGTCATAAAAAATCAACAACGTCTGTTCGAACAAGGAGGCCATGGGCTGGATCGTATTGTAACGGCTTAACTCCTTGTCCTTCGGAGAACCGGGCAGGCGCACGATCACGTCGGCTAATTTCCCGATGGCGGATTCGGGGGAGATGGTGACGAGCGCTATTCCGGCATCCAGCGTTTTCGCCTTTTGCGCCATGCTGACCAGCGCTTTCGTCTCTCCGGAGCCGGAACCGATGACCAGCACATCGTTCTTACCGATGCTTGGGGTCACCGTTTCACCGACGACGTAGGCGTTATGGCCCATTTGCATCAGCCGCATGGCAAACGATTTGGCCATGAACCCGGAACGGCCCGCGCCGGCCACAAACACTTTATCGGCCTGGAGCAGCCGGTCCACTAACCGATCTGCTTCGGCTTCCTGAATAAAGGAGACGGAATGCTGCAGTTCTTCGATAATTTTTGCGGCGTATTGCACGGTATCCATTCGCGTATTACCCCTGAGCGACCAATCTTTGCATTTCTGCGGCCGCGGCCTTTTTGTCGGCCTGTCCGGTAATTCCTCCGCCAACGATGACAAGATCAGGATTGGCCTTGACTACGTCGGGCAGGGTGTCCAGCTTGATTCCGCCGGCTACCGCCGTTTTGGAATTTTTCACGACGTTCTTGATGATCCGCAATTGCTCAAAGGGACTTTGGCCTTCCGCCTGCAAATCGTAACCGGTATGAACGCAGATATAGTCTACACCCAATGCGTCGATTTCCCGGGCGCGGGTTTCGATATCTTTTACGTTGATCATATCCACTAATATTTTTGTGTTATGTTTTTTGGCCTCTTCCACAGCGCCCCGAATCGTGGCGTCGTCCGTCGCCCCCAGAACGGTTACGATATCCGCGCCGGCTTCCGCGGCTTTCATCACTTCGTATGCGCCGGCATCCATCACTTTCAAATCGGCCAGCACTTTTAGTGACGGAAACTGTTCCTTAATTTCTTTGACCGCGCGGAGCCCTTCGTTGATGACCACAGGGGTTCCGATTTCCACGATATCGATATGCTCCTGCACCTCGGCGACAATTTGTTTAGCTTCAGGGATGTTGACAAGATCAAGCGCCAACTGCAATTCCATGATTATCACTCCCGATGATTTAGAATGTGGTGAACGTAAGCCCATCATAACCGTGAACTGCAAACGATGTAAGTACGCACTTTAAAAACATATAGTTACTTGAAAATGACTATATGTACTTGATTAGCACCTATTGTCCTAAAGTATACTGTACTCCCCTTTTTGTGGTAGGATGGGATTGGAGGTGAGATAACGTGGGAAGATTTGATGAAAGAACGTTTAACTGCGAAAAAGAGCTGACCCTGCATATCATTGGCGGGAAGTGGAAAATGCTCATCATGTGGCATCTTGGCAAGGAGGGAACCAAACGGTTCAACGAGCTCCGTTCCCTCATTCCCGGAATCACCCAGCGCATGCTCGTCAATCAATTGCGGGAGCTGGAGGAGGATCTCATCGTCCATCGCGAGGTGTATCCCGTGGTTCCGCCCAAAGTGGAGTATACGCTCACCGAACACGGCCAAAGCCTGATGCCGATCTTAGAGTCCATGTATGAATGGGGCATGAATTATAAAATCAATGTGTTAAAAAATCAGGAGGTTATTGCCGAGTAAACGCGCTCCCTGCCGCCAAAATTTAATAAACCATTCCGGGCCGTCCCGAAGGCAGTTTGTTTTATGCGAAGCTGCTTTCGGGGCGGCTTTTATTTACATTTTGGAATTTATAAGATTTCAGGCATGGTAGAGGGCGAAGCGCAAGTAGAGAGGGGAGGTGAAGAGGGACCTGGGGCTAAGGGACACCAGAGCCGTTATTTTCGAAAAAACGGAGGTTTGCAGAATGTAATGACAGAGATGACGTTATTTACCTCAAATCTCCCTGGAGGAACGGGTTTAGAGCGAAATAGGGGTGCCTGTGTCCGTTAGGCTGGGAAATACTCGGGAAATAGACGGATAAGGTCGCTGGTGTCCGTTAGAGGATGTAGACTAAAAAGTAGACACGCTGTAACAGCCACCTGGTACAATAGAAAACAACATAAAGAGGTCGAGGTGTATCATGGGAGAACAGCGTCAACATTTTGATGAAACCTTTAAACGCAATACG
>NZ_JAMBOE010000020.1 GCF_023715465.1 Paenibacillus macerans | reverse complement strand
GAGTACAATGCACAAAAGAAAAAAGAAGCGAGTTGAACGGAGGCCCTGCAAAAGCAGGGCTTTTTTTGTTATGATATATCAAGGGAAGTTACTAACACAGATAACCTCCAAGTGTTAATGAGATTACCCTGATCGATATTTTGGGGACGGAAGCGGATGACGTGGTGGATCGGGTACAGCTCAAGATGGAAAAGAGCAAAATATACCGGAACCTCGATATATTGGACGCGCGGGAGCAGGAAGTAATCAAGGGGCGGTTCGGGCTGGAGCATGGGGGAGAAGAACGGACCCAGCGCGAAATCGCCAAGGAACTGGGGATTAGCCGCAGTTATGTATCGCGGATTGAGAAAAGAGCGCTCATGAAGCTGTATCATGAGTTTTATAAGAAAAAATAAAGAAGTTGATTGTAATGGTGATGAAGGTATTCTATTATCTCTGAGTTAGATTCTATTTTATTGGTGTGCCGAACGCCGAGAAGAATGTTAAGCTGGATTAGTATCAAATGTTGTTTGGGGGGATGCTTCCGTGAGCCTGTTGCAGCAGGCTCACGGAAGCATCCTTTTCCTTGTGCGCCCGGCATGGGCGATAACTTGGCGGTGAAAGTCCGCTACAGGCTTGGCAGTAAGAACTGTTAGCTAAAGGGTATCCTTCTTAAGGCAGCATCTTCATTAATCCCTTCTCCTGCATGTCATACAGCGCCAGCTTGTAATTTATTTGCTCCAAATACTTATAGGTCTGTCTAAGGTCCTCTTCTACCTTCGCTTTATGGTCAAGCATCATTTGTTTGCGGGCAGCCAGGCTGCTTTCCCCTTCCCGGTACCAGTCAATGTATTGCTTGATTTCGGACAGCGGCATCCCCGTCGAGCGCAGCGCCAAAATAAAATTCAGCCACTCCATGCTTTCTTCATCGTAAAAGCGATTGCCGCTTTCATCCCGCTTGACACCAGGCAGTATTCCTTCCCGCTCATAATAGCGCAGCGTATATGCCGTGATTCCTGTTTCCTCTGACACTTCTTTAATCGTGGACATCATCTACCCTCCTGACATTAGAGTTAGCTATAATATCATTTCCTTGGATTAGTGCCAATTTTATCAAAAACTCATCTTCTAAACCAGGATAAAACCTTATAAACAAAGGATTTATCCTAATTTATTTTTTTAATATTTCCGCACTTGACTTAGAGTTTACTATATTAGCTAAGATGGATTCAAGCCAGTTGAGACTGGTAAACTAAAATCCAAAGCAAGGAGAGATTCGAGATGAAGCCCAAAGTGGCCATTATTACAGGTGCAAGCAGCGGGATGGGAGCTGCCACTGCAAAACTTCTCGCCCAACATGACATTAAAGTCATGCTGGCCGCACGCAGGGAAGATCGTTTGCAGCAGCTACAGGAGGAAATTCGCAGCGCCGGAGGCGAAGCCAGCTATAAGGTAACGGATGTGACTTCACGCAACGATGTGGAAGCATTGGCTGAAGCCACGATTCAAACCTTTGGGCAAATTGACATTATGATTAACAATGCGGGCATCATGCCGCTTTCCTTCTTCCGCCATTTAAAGGTGGACGAGTGGGAACGCATGATTGATGTTAACATCAAAGGCGTGCTCTATGGCATGGCGGCTGTGTACAAGCATATGGAAGAACGAAATGAAGGCCATATCATCAACTTCTCGTCCATTGCAGGGCATATTACCTTCCCTTCGAGCTCCATCTACAGCGCAACCAAGCATGCCGTGCGGGTTTTGACAGAAGGAATGCGGACGGAACTGGGCGCGAAGCAAAACATCCGCACGACCCTGATTTCCCCCGGCGCGGTTGAAACGGAGCTGTACGGCACCATCACGGACGATTCAATTTATCCGGTCCTGGAAAAGCTGGGCAGCAAGGATTGGCAGCAGCTTGATCCAGACGATATTGCCAACACCGTTCTGTTTGCCATCCAGCAGCCCGCAAATGTGACGATCAATGAACTGATTGTCAGACCCACATCGCAAAGCCTGTAAAGCCAATTACTTTTATCTTCGATCTGAGGGCGTTGGGGTCGTCGAACTAACTCATACGAAAAGGTTTGCTCCGATAACCTTGAGGAATTGTCGGATGAAGCAACCAAGATCGGCATGAAACGCAATAAAGTTTGGGCATGGTGCCCGTATTGCAAGATGAAGGTTGACGAGAAGAAAGCGAGATTCTTAGCATTATAAGATTTTGTATGTGGGCCAAGTGGAAGATAAATCTCAAGTACAGCACTTATTATCAGATTCCTGATAGTTCACCAACAACAGGCTGCCGATAATTCGGCAGCCTGCTCAGCTAACTGGCAGGCTACCTGTTCTTGCAACTCTTCTGACAAATGCACTACCTCCGTTTTAAGAAAAAGACCGGTTTCCCGATCCTTTACTCACATATCTTGTTGCATTATTTAGTCTTCATCAGTCGAAGGATATTTTGCCTGATAAATCTGCTGATTCTGGTAAAGTGGATTGGTTAATATTTCAGCATCATTTGTAAAGAATGCCGCTTTGGCTTCTTCATCATCCTGCAGATAATACATAAACCATGCAGTAACATATCCATCTGCATAGTAGAGCATTTGTCCATGATCGGCATCGTTTCTTCTTGCCAACACTTTAGTTGTTCCATCCTGTATATTTGAATACAGTCCCTGCAAATTTTCAAGAGATGCTATAACAGAATCAAGTTTACCTGTAGAGCCAACAATCAGCGAAGGTGTCTTAATAAGGGTTGAATCAGCATCCCACATAAAATCATTGCCACTAAAAGAAGCGTCTGAGCTGAGGATAACAGCAGCCTTATAGCTTGCCGCATGTTTTTGAACGGTAATTGCATTAACAACACCGTAACCACCTTGTGAATGTCCTGTAACACCAATGCTTTTTAAATTTATTTTTTGATAGAAAACATTGTCTTTGTTGTCGAATAGTTCGGAACTGTTCAGCTTTTCAAGGAATCTGACACTCATTTCTGCGGAAAAACCATTCCATGCGAAATCTTCTTCGGTAGCAATTGTGATGAATCCCCATGATGCCATATGTTTTTGAAGAGCCTTATACTTAGAACCTTTGATTCCCGTGCCATTGACAAAAACCACCACAGGAAGCTGCTTGTCTATATCTGCAATGTCTGAGGGGTAAAAAATCTCGTATTTTTGAAACGACATCATGGCATAGCTTTCAAAATAACTTACCTTATGACTGCCCATAGCCATATATTTAGCTTCCAGTTCACCGGCTGTTTTCACTGTTGTCGTGTAATTTTCAGGGACACTCTGAATATTTTCCATAAATTTCCCACACCCATTAAGTAGAAGTGAACCTGCACCTACTACTGCCAAAATAATAATTGGAATACGCCACCATCTAATTTTTCTTTTTTCACTTCTATTATTCACTGTCATTTTTTTCATCATCATATTTACCTCTACACTCTAATTTTATGCGACTAACGGAATTGCTGTTCTGTTTGATAAATTATTCGACTGGTAGATAAGTATCCAGATATTCTTCCACTGTTTCCATATACTTTACATACAGAGCATTGTCGTTTTGAAGGGCATGCCCCGAGTGCGGAAATTCGATGTACTCATGTGTGACGTTATTTTCTTCTAATGCATGGATCAAATACTTGACTGTATCAAACGGGCACACTCTGTCATATGCGCCATAGGCGGCGACAGTAGGGACCGAATTTCCATTGACCCACTTGTATGCTGAAATCGGTTTGATTGCTTCTTCATAAGCTTTCGTACCGAACATATCCGCCGTAATTTTAGTACCGGCCATGATTGAAAACAATCCGGCTGCCGCCGCCGGATATGGCCATTGAATCAAGCTTGTATCCTAACTTTTCAGCCTCTTTGACAACAGCGGGGATGCTGCTTTTGATTTCCATCGACTGCGAATAAACGCTGGACTCAGGATGTGCTTCATCGCGCAAGGTGTAATTGATTCCTGCTGCCACATAACCTTTGGAACACAGCCACTGCAGCATTTTTGCATCATCCGATTTATCGCCCGAAGTGAATCCTCCCGCATGGATATATACGACAAGACCATAGGTTTCTTTTGTATGATCAGCCGGTACATATAAATCGAATTTATTTGCTTTGCCGTCTCCGTAAGCAATATCGGTGTAGCTCGTTCCAATTTCATCGTTCCAGTCTACCGAATATTTTTTTAATTCCGGAGAAGTATAAGTCACTTTGAAGATAGCCGACCCAGCAAAAGAAACGATAAACGCCCCTACACACAGCAGAATAAACATGCCTGTTTTGTTTCCTTTCTTTTTACCTTTACTCATAGAAAATTACCTCCGGACAGTGATCCGCCGACGATCAGATTAATAAACATTCGCACTGCCATTCTTCCTAAAATAAATCCGATAATCATGATTGCAGCGAGAATAACGATTCGTTTCATCGTAAAAAATTTTGTCATATGTGTCTCCTTTATCTCTGCGTTTTCAAATCGTATCATTTGCCCTTGACAATCTGTTGCAGCAGATGTACTCTACCGACGTATCAAATGTACCAGCCCTTATTTGCAAGATCAACATTTACAAACAAAATGGCACAAATCAGGAGGAAATGTACCATCATGAACAATGAAGAAAAAAACACTTTTGTAAAAGAACAAATCACGGAAGCTACCATAAAGCTATTAATGCAATACGAACTTTCTCAAATTTCTATAAGTCAAATCACTGCGAAAGCGCAGGTGAGCAGAAATTCTTTCTACCGAAATTATGTCGATAAAGAGGATATCTTACAGAAGCACATAAAGAATTTAATTTTGAAGTGGGATGCGGATTATCAACTAATAAATAATGATTCCAATGCAGAACTATATGGCAGTTTGTTTAAGCACTTAAAAGAATATAGCGATTTTTATCTTTTGCTAAAAAAAAGAAATTTATTTTATCTGTTTTTAAACATTTTTACCGACCTATATGGAGCCAAAACCGAGTACGACAATATGACAGCCTATGTTACATCTTTTATCGCCTACGGGACTTATGGCTGGATCGAAGAATGGATTGGCCGTGGCATGCAAGAATCAGCCGAGGCCATGTCGTCGCTTCTCTCATCACATGGGCTGAAGTAATAGTTATTCCTTTGAAAGCAATAATTTATGGCATGTATACATACTTGCACTTCTTTGGTAATGAAGAATTGAAGACACCTGTTGCCGGTACGGTAAGGGAGATGTGTGTTTGTTAGGGCTTAACACAAGGCATGTCGAGGAGTTTACTACGGACTTCTATGCGGTTTATTTTTGCATTTCACACGAATATATTCGGGACGTTATTCAAAACGATTTGCTATACACAGAGCATAATAAGCCTATCAACCATACCAATTCGGTGTATAAGTTTATAACAGACAGCTTGAACAAGAAGGATTCATACCGCAAAGAGTATTTAAACTTCTCCTTGAACGATACTAAATCCAACTCCAGGATAACCAACCAATTGCAGCATTTCATCAACGAGTTAATCATGGAAATATTGTGCCAGAAGCCGGGATGGTCTTATATGGTGAAAGCTTTGTTCTCCCGGATCTTCTTCCTGCTGGGAGATATGACGTTATACAATACGAATCGTGTGGGCCTTTCATCGAATCCTGAAGATCTTCTTTTTATGCGCATAGCCCATCTGCTGGAAGCGCGAAAAGGTCACATCTCACGGGGCGAGCTGTCGAGCCTGTTAAGTTATAATCCCGATTATCTCAATCGCATCGTCAAAAAGTACACGGGAGCAAGCATCCTTGAATATGGGCAAACCTTCAGCTTGGAGGAAGCGGAATCCCTCCTGATTCACGGCACCGACAGTATTTCCGACATCGTACAGAAGCTCGGCTTCTCCAACCGTACCTATTTTTACCGGATATTCAAAGCGAAACATGGTCTTACACCCAAGGAATTTAGAGAAAAGTATGCAAATCCGGAAATATAATTGTAATTGTCTCCTTGAAGGATGACGGTATAAACCTCTCATCCTTTGTGCTTTCCTGCCAGTCGAAAACATCAATAAAAAGGAGCTAGTGAATTCTGGGGTTTTCTTGAGAATTTTGATTCAATTTACAATATGCAATAAAATTTTGCAGCCATTGTATCGTTACGGTTTCACGCATAATAGCACCGTCCAGCACAAAATAGTCACCAAAATTCATACTATCAAGAGGAGGAATGCTGCCATAACGTTCTTTATTTTTGCGTAAATGTTCCAGCCTGTCTTGATGTTGAAGCAATTGATGTTCCAGCAGATGTACTCGGGTTGCAACATCGAGGTTATTTGAAAAATACATTCTCAACCTGAAAACATCTTTTGGAGTCGGCTCAATAGGCTCTTCTTTTTTTAACCACTGTAAAAATTCCTCTTTGCCTTTCTCCGTAATCGAATATAACTTTTTTTCCAATACTTCCCCGCTAATTTGAATTTCGTAAAAAATCAGCCCCTCTTTCAGCAGCTTTTTTAATTCCGGATAGATCTGGCTGTGCTTTGCAGTCCAAAATTCTCCCAAGTCTCTGTTGAATTCTTTAGCTATATCGTAACCGGTCATGGGCTCTGTATTTAATAAACCTAAAATAGCATATTTTAACGTCCTCATAAGGCTCACTTTCTGTACATATTTATCGTTTTATCCTGTAATTATAACATATTTACCCAGTGAATCATAAATTTAAATCATATTTAAGTGAACATGTTAATTTTATCATGTAAATATATACATGTTTATATTGATATGAATGATGAGTTATGCTATTATTTATTTCGAAGTATGTGAATTTATTCACAACAAGTTGTGGAGGAGAAGGTCTAGTGAAACTTACCCAAAAGAGATGGATCATTCTGGTTGCTAGCTGCTTTATTAATCTGTGTATTGGCTCAATTTATGCATGGAGTGTATTTTCTGCCCCCATGGCAGGGTATTTGAGCGAACTCGCAGGACGTACATTAACACCGGGGGATTTAGCGATTGCCTTTACGATTACTAATTCTGTCGGGCCCATCACGATGATTTCCGGCGGTTGGATTAACGACAGGTTTGGGCCAAAGAAGGTAATTCTGGCAGGGGGCTTGTTATTTGGAGGCGGTATGATTTTATCCGGGTTCTCAACCTCTTTGGGTTTCCTGGTATTTGCTTACGGTATCGTACTCGGTCTTGGGACAGGAATGGTCTACGGTTGCACAATCAGCAACTCGGTTAAGTTTTTTCCTGACAAACGCGGATTGGTTGGGGGCGTAACAACGGCTGCTTATGGATTAAGTTCTGTGATTATTCCGCCTATTGCCAATGAGTTAATCGGTGCGTTTGGTATAACGTCGGCATTCATTATCATCGGTATCGCATTTCTGGTGATTATATGTGTCGCTTCTTTCTTCATTGAGAAATGCCCGCCTGATTTTGTCCCAACCGGATGGACGCCAAAGGCTGTCAATGTTAGCCATTCGTTAAGGGCCGATAAAGACTGGAAAGGCATGCTTGCTACGCCAATCTTTTACGTCATGATCTTGTTGCTGATCAGCGGAGCTTTTGCCGGACTGATGTGTACATCACAAGCCTCGCCTATTGCTCAAAATATGGTTGGCCTTTCCGCGGCGGCAGCGACGACAGTTGTTTCTGTGTTGGCTTTGTTTAACACTGGCGGACGAATTTTTGCAGGCTATATTTCTGATAAGATCGGCCGGGTCAATACCCTGGCCGCTGCCTCTTTCTTGTCTGTAGTAGGACTTGCATTGCTTTATGTTTCGGGAGAAAGCAGTGTGGCGACATTTTATACCGGTATTTCCGTTATCGGTTTAAGCTTTGGTTCACTGATGGGGGTATTTCCCGGATTTACTGCAGATCAGTTTGGCGCAAAAAACAATAGTGTGAATTATGGAATTATGTTTATTGGATTTGCACTGGCAGGATATTTTGGGCCGTCTATTATGGGAAAAGTCTACGGCGCAGATGGTACTTATCAGAGAGCCTTTGTCATTGCGATCATTTTTGGCATAACCAGTTTTATTCTTACACTAGTATATAAGCGGGTCGTCAAGTATCAGGTAACAGCTGCTGCCAAAAGTCAGAAAGCGACTGCTTAATCCCGGCATTTTGATCATTCGATTAGAAACAGAGAAGGAGTATGAAATCATGCAAAGAAAATATCCAAACCTATGCAAACCGATCACCATTGGAAATGTGACTTTTAGAAATAGAATGTTTGGCGCTCCTATGGGAGGAACAGACATTACAGCTGACTGCACGATTGGTCCCAAATCGACAGCTTTCTATGAATTAAGAGCCAAAGGCGGTGCCGCGTCGGTAACGGTCAGTGAAGTTGTGGTTCATCCTGAGACAGAAGCTTCCCATATGTACCATCTTGATTTGGCGACAGTCGGTTCACTTGCCAGTTTTACCTATACTGCAGATGCTATTCGCCGGCACGGGGCAATCGCCAGTGTAGAATTGTCTCATTCGGGACAGTATGCAGGGACCTATCTGACGGATAAGAATAAGAAACAAAGCCTTGCTCAGTGGGGGCCGAGCCCCGGAGTGCGTCCGGACGGCAGGGAAGTCAAGGAGCTTACGCAAGAGCTTATTGATGATATCGTAGAGGCTTATGGTAGATGTGCCGGACTTGCCAAGCGAGCAGGCTTTGAAATGATCATGGTTCATGGCGGACATGGCTGGTTGATTAATCAGTTCTTGTCTCCTTATTTCAATCGCAGAACAGACAAGTATGGCGGCTCTTTGGAAAATAGGGTGCGTTTTGCGCAAGAGGTTCTTGAAAGTGTCCGCAAAGCTGTCGGACCAGGCTTCCCCATTGAGTTTAGAATGAGCGGTTCCGAGTTGTTTGAAGGCGGTTATGACCTGTCAGAAGGGATTGAAATTGCTAAGTTAGTGGAATCCGGAGTTGACTTGCTCCATGTATCTGCCGGCACTTATCAGACAGGCTTTGGTATCACTCACCCTTCAATGTTTCTGCCTCATGGAAGTAATGTATATCTTGCGGCAGAAATCAAGAAGCATGTAAGCGTTCCGGTTGCTACGGTCGGCGGACTAAATGACCCCGCCCAAATGGAAGGAATTATTGCCAGCGGTCAGGCGGATGTTGTTGAAATGGCCCGTGCACTGCTGGCTGATCCGGAGCTCCCAAGAAAGGTAATGAGCAACCGCGATGAGGACATTATTAAGTGCCTGAGATGCTTCACCTGTATGGCGGAACGTGCCGAAACATCTACAAGACGCTGTACGGTTAACCCGTTGATTGGCCGTGAAATGGATGGAACGGAAATCTATCCTTCATCCCATCCACGCAAGGTCCTAGTGGCAGGCGGAGGTCCGGGCGGACTGTATGCAGCTCTTACTGCGGCCCAACGCGGACATCAAGTCGTTCTTTGTGAGAAGGATGACGAGGTGGGCGGTATCTTAAAGGGAGAACGGGCGCTACCATTTAAGTATGAGATGTATGAGTTGGGGGTTACTCTCGGAAAGCTGGCCAAAGATGCCGGGGTTGAGATTCGCTTGAATACGACGGTAACTAAAGAGTATGTAAATAAAGAAGAGGTTGATGCATTAATTATAGCCGTGGGTTCCGAACCCATTGTGCCTCCAATTCCAGGATTGAATGGTGATAACGTAGTCATGGTTAATAACTACTATAAGGAGAAGGACAAGGTCGGCGATAGTGTAGTTGTATTGGGAGGCGGTCTGGCAGGTTGTGAAGCGGCTATTCATCTGGCCCAGGAAGGTAAGACTGTCCATTTGGTAGAGATGAGGTCGGAGCTGGCTCCGGATGCTAACATTCGACACCGTCCTATTATGCTGAAAGAGCTCGACAAGAATCATATTCAGGTTCATCTGGGAACGAAAGGACTGTATATTACACAAGAAGGAGTCGTTTGCGCTAATTCAGCGGGTGAAGAGCAACTTGTTCCTGGTACTTCGGTAATTTGTGCACTTGGACAACGGGCCAGAAAAAATGTAGTAGAAGAGCTAATGGATTGCGCACCTTATGTCGCAACCATTGGAGATTGTGTTAAGGTATCTACCATAACGACCGCAATTTATCAAGGATATCATGCTGCGTTGGATATCTAATGATACGCGGCTGACATTCAACGTTACCATTAAGCTAACCATACCATAAATAGCAAAGAGATCTCAAAGAAAGGCCGTCCCGCTAGGGATGGCCTTTAAAACTTGCTGCTACTATAATGAGTTTTGGAACAGTTGTTCCCTTTTAAGAAGCGCCATTCTATTGAAACCAGCCGCCGTCATACTGTTTTTGCTTTTTTGATATCGCTGTCAGGCGAGCCATGGACAAGATCATGACCGCGAATAGCACCATCAGATAATAAGGGAACATATTAACGCCAAGGGTTTGCGCCAGCAGACCAAACAGCGGAGGCATCAGCGTAATTCCCACGTAGGAGGCGGCCATCTGAGCGCCCATCATCGACTGTGAGAGCTCTTTGCCGAAATTTTTTGGCGTCAAGTGAAGAAGGTTGGGGAAGATCGGTGCGTTGCCAAGGCCGACCAAAAACAGGGCGGCTGTCGATACGGCTGCGGGCAATGGCAGCATGAGCACGACAATCGCGGCAACGAGGATACTCTGACCGATGTGAATCAATTTCCAACTCGTCAACTTATCTGCTAACAAAGCCGACAGCAGCCTTCCTGCAGCCATTCCGACGTAATATAAGGTAATGCATTTGGCCGCACTCTCTGCAGACAAGCCTTTGGTATGTACCAGGAAGGTACTTCCCCATATCCCTGCTGTATATTCAATCGCACAGGAACCGATGAACGTTAACCACACCGCTCTCGCCGAGGGCAGTCTGAAAAGGTATGAGATACTGACCGTTTTAAAAACTTCATCCTCTGCCTGTTGCTTGTCCTGGTTTGCTTTCTTCCATATCGGTAACGAAAACAGGGCGATCAATGCGATGATACCTTGGATCACGAAGACGGTGTAGTAGCCGCCACGCCAGTTGTTTTGCTCCGAAAGCGCAAGCGACATCAAATATGGACTTACTGAAACTCCGATGCCATAAAAGCAGTGCAGCAGATTCATATGGCTAGCCTTATAGTGGAGCGCCACATAATTGTTGAGCGCCGAATCCACGGCCCCCGCGCCCAGCCCCAAGGGAATCGCCATCAGGCAAAGCCATATCATATTTTGGGCAAAAGAAAACCCGAGCAGTGCAGCAACCGTCAGAGCTACACTTATGACGGTAACCTTGCTTGTTCCGTACTTGTTAATCACTTTTGCACTGACCAGACTGGAAATAATTGTACAGCCTGAAATGGTAAACGTCACATATCCCGCCGCCGAAACCGGCACGCCGAATTCCTGATTAATCGCAGGCCAGGCCGTCCCGAACAGCGAATCCGGTATCCCCAAACTGATGAATATGATGTAGATGATCATTAAAAGTAGTGTAGTCATAATTCCCTCCTGAGATTTTAAATATATCACAAAAAATCGCTGATTTTCTTGCAGTATTGCGCAGAATTATAGTACAATATCGCAAAATAAGGAGGCGTTTGGATTTGCAGGCAGCGGTTATTACGGATGAACAGCTTCGGGAGTTGGCCACACATGGCTCCAAACCATTTCCGATCCAATTTTATCTGGACGATACGGACAATTTCCCGAATCATAACGTCAATCGGCATTGGCATGACGAATTGGAGTTTGCCGTCATCCAGGAAGGAAAGGCGGATTATCTGATCGGCGAAGAGATCGTGCAGCTCGGCAAAGGGGATGGAATTTTCATTAATTCGAGAATCATTCACGGTTATGAGGCAAAGGAAAGAGCGGTTGTGCCGAATATCGTTTTTTCTCCGGAGCTGATTTCGGGCGGAAATCAAACGGTATACCAAAAATTTGTACAACCCGTTTTATGCTCTCCAATTTCTTGCTTATATTTAAGCAACCGGATAGATTGGCAAAGTGCGATTCTGCAATCCTTGCAACAGATCTTCCACTCATTGAATTCGGAGGAAGAGACAAGGGAGCTCGACGTACAGATCACCATCGCCTCCATCTGGCGCACATTGTATCTGCATCAGCAGTCCTTCATGGAATTACCGCAAACCGCGGGTTTTCTGACCACTCAGGAACGGTTGCGGCTGATGCTGGAGTTCATTTATGAGAATTATACGGAAAAAATCCGCCTTGCGGATATAGCGTCCGCCGCCAAGGTAAGCACAAGTGAGGCGCTGCGCTGCTTCAAGGAAGGAGCTGATACTTCTCCTGTGGACTATCTGATCCAATTCCGCTTGAATATGGCCAGAGAACTGCTGCAAACCACAGAAAATACCGTTACGGAAATTGCCGCAACGGTCGGTTTTGAGAATGTCGGATATTTTGGCCGGATGTTTAAGAAGGCATTTGGTGTCACGCCAAAATATCTGCGCAGCCGGTTCCCAGGTTAACCCTGAGTAGCCGGCTTTACCATTTTAAAGATAACCGCACTTGAATTTTGTAAACTCAGCTGTGGATCCTTCCCCACAGGCATATAAACCAATAAGTATGCCGGTAAATCCTCCCGCAACTTCAGAGGAAAGGTATCTGGTATGTGCCGTGCCTAAGGGAATATCCTTGCCGTTTGCGCGAATGAGGAAACTATAACGCTCATGACTTGCCCGTATCATCAGAGTAGCATGGTTGTCGTTTCCCAGGTCTACTTCATATTCAATGGATTTAATATCCCCGATATTCAGGCGCTCGATCACTTTATACCCGTGCTCATCTTTACGTACAGCTAAATCATAATGATGATGTTCATCCATATAAAGTGTGAGGCCGGCTTCTCCGCTTGCAAGCTGTACATCACAAGAGATTTCCGCGATGAAGTCCCTTTGGCGAATGCCGATAAAAGTCGGGGATGCCGGAACATCCAGCGTCACTTCGGTTCCTTTAAGCGTTGCCCTATCGGGTCCCAGCAGATAATGTTCCGTAGCCGGATGACGAAGATAGCACCAGTCCAAATTCCAATCGGTGTTCTCGAACGTATAGATTTTTTTCTCCTGTTGGAGGGTCGCATCCGAAATACGATCGGTCTCAAAACTCGTAAGGGTAGTGCCGTTATGTCCTGCCGTAAACCAGCCATCCTCGCCAAAAGTAACCGGTGTAAGGAAAACTTCGCGGCCAAGATGATGGTAGGTAAGCCATTGCCCGATTTGACGGAAGCCCAGATGGAGCATCCACCAATTTCCGTCGTTGTCTTGAATCAGATCGCCATGGCCAACCCCCTGCAGCTCATAACCGCCCAGATTGCGATTGGTCAGCACGGGATTGTGCGGATAAGCCTCGAACGGACCGGAGATGGAATCTCCCCGTGCATAAGTGACCATATGTCCATATTCAGTTCCGCCTTCAGCCGCCATGAGGTAATACCAGTCATTGATTTTATACATATGAGGGCTTTCCAAATATCGTCCGCCTGTTCCTCGCCAAATCGAACGGCTTGGCGACAGTTTGCCGCCCGTTTCAATATCAATTTCACACTGAACAATCCCGCCGATCCCGTTATCGTCTTTCCCGTTGCTCATAAAGAAGGACTTTCCGTCTTCAAAATACAAATCGGGATCGATTCCCCCCTGATCCACATAGATCGGTTCGGACCATTCACCGTAAATATCGTCAGTCCAAACATAAAAATTCTGACGAGTGGTGTCGTTGGTCGTGGTCATGTAGAATCTCCCGTCGTTGTGCCGGATCGTGGGAGCGAAAACGCCGCCGGAACTGCCCACCTTGCCGAGCTGAATCTGACTCTCTCGGGTTAGGCAAAAACCAATTTGCTTCCAGTTAATCAGGTCTTTACTCTCAAAAATCGGAACGCCGGGGAAGTACTGAAAGGTACTGCATACCAGATAATAGGTATCTTTTACTTTGCATACGCTAGGGTCAGGATAAAATCCTTTGATGACCGGGTTATTGTATTTCATCGATCCACCTCTTTCATAAATTCACATATATATAAATCTAAGTGTGATTAGCAGCTAAGGAAATTAAACACCATAGTTTAATATCATGCAATGGATTAGGCTTGATGGTTCATGTTAAATCTTTTAAATTAATATATATGTAAATTCAAAAGATGCGATAAGGAGATTATGATGATCATCAAAGCGAACGGGCAACCGAAATTTATGCCGTTATACGAAGCGTTGGCCAGCGAAGTCAGATGGAAAATGATGAGTCTCCTTGCCGATTGCGAGATGAATGTGAAGGATATTGCGGATCGGTTGGAACTCAGCCCCTCGATCGTTACCATGCATATCCGAAAACTTGAACAAGCCGGACTCGTCGGAAGCCGCAGGGTACGGCTGAACGGGGGGACGCACAAAATGTGTTTCCTCAAGCAAAAAACCGTCGAGATTGAGCTGCCGTCTGCCGGCCACAACGCGAAAATCAGGGAGCAGAGTATTTCCGTCGGTCATTACACCGCTTTTGAAGTCCATCCCACATGCGGGCTCGGTACGCGCGAGAAAGAAATCGGAGTGTGGGACGATCCGCGCTATTTTCTCGATCCCGAGCGGGTTCACGCCGCCATTCTGTGGTTTGGGTGGGGTTATGTGGAATACAAAATGCCTAACTTTTTGCTGGCTGATCAAACCGCGGATGCCATCGAAATCTCCATGGAGATCGCTTCGGAAGCTCCCGGTTTAAGAGATTATTGGCCTTCGGATATTGAGTTCATATTCAACGGCATCTCCCTTGGCACATGGACAAGTCCGGCTGACTTCGGAAGAGCTGCACGGGGTAAATTTACACCCGAATGGTGGCATCGGAATGTGAATCAATACGGGTTATTGAAGACGATCCGCATTGATGCATCGGGTACATTTATGGATGATGAGCGCATGTCGGAGGTGACCCTCGCGGATATCAAGCTGCGGGAACCGTTTTGGACGCTTCGTTTCGCGGTGGATGAGCAGGCGGTTAACGTAGGGGGATTGACATTGTATGGTTCCGGATTCGGCAATCACAATCAAGACATTGTCATCCGCGCGTACCTTAACGACGATCATTAGATGGTAAAGAGATCTGCCTCACCCGCGGGCAGATCTCTTTGTTATTTCTCAAAAGAACCGATAAAGGCGCACCCCGTGCGGCGGCACAGTGGCCCGCAGCACACCTGCCGTAAGCTCGGCCGGCTCTCCGCTCCATAGCTCGGTGCCTGCGGCGGCGCCTGTCAGGCCGATCTGTTCCAGGGCCAGGTCCAGCGGCAGCGGGTTTTCGCCGATGTTGAATACGGCAGCGTAGCGCGAGCCTTCGGCGTCTTCGGCCGTCCAGACGATAAGGTCTCCTTGGCGTAACGTTTCCTTGGCTCCGCGGCTCTCCCGGTGCATGCGCAGAACCTCGCGGTTGGTGAGGAGCGACAGTGTCCAGTCGTCGCAGTCCCGCAATTCGCCGCCAAAGATGAGCGGCGAGCGGAAGATGCTCCAGAGCGACATCATCGTTAGCTGCTCGTCGCGCGTAAACCGGGTCCAGCGGTCCGAACCCCCGCCATCCACCGAGCAAATACCGATGTGGCCGAGCGGCAGCATGTCGCAGTCCGGCCAGGTGCCTGCCTCTGGTACGCCCTGCCATGCCCGGCAACGGTCGAACATATCCAGCAGGAGCGGCCACTGGTCCCAGAAGTCATCCGTGACACGCCACATGTTGGCATGCTCGGCAAAGAACGCCGAGTATTCCACCGGAGCGGGGCCGGGAGACAGGCTCAGCACCATAGGCCGGCCGCAGCGTTCGATCGCTTTGGAGATCAGAGCAATCTCGGGCTGATGGGTGTCGTACAGCCTGGAAGCCGCGATATCGTCCACCTTCACCAGATCGACGCCCCACGCTGCGTACAGTTCAAAGAGGGAATCGTAATAGGCTTGGGCCCCTTCCTTCGAGGCATCCACGCCGTACATATCCGTATTCCATGGACAGATCGAATTCGTATGGGCAATATCGCGTGCCGTCGCGGCTGTACCCAGAATGGGAGT
Source organism: Paenibacillus macerans (assembly GCF_023715465.1). Lineage (GTDB taxonomy): Bacteria > Bacillota > Bacilli > Paenibacillales > Paenibacillaceae > Fontibacillus > Fontibacillus macerans_A. The sequence continues at coordinate 61,091 of NZ_JAMBOE010000020.1, read as the reverse complement.
GGCGGCGTGAACAGCCTGGCGCGGAATGCCGCGCATGATATGAATGCCAAATTGCAGTCCAAGGCTGTGTACATAATCGGCTAACGGCTTAAAGCCTTGGCCGCCCGCCGCGGAGGGGAAGCGGTTTTCGGCAGGCCTGAGCCGGGAATAGCCATCCATCACGAGCGGAACAAACGGCCGGTATTGAGAAGAATTCGCATAGGGCTCGTACCATTGAATATCAACGGTAATATAGCTCCAGCCGAATGCTTTGAGATGCTTCGCCATGTATTCCGCATTGCCCCGAATCTCGTCTTCCGTTACGGCCGCGCCGTAGCAATCCCAACTGTTCCAGCCCAGCGGTGGAGTAAGCGCTGCAAGCTTATGATCCATTGTTAAGCTCCTTTACTGATTAATTATTGCTCTTTCCATGTTCATCATATTAAAGGAGGTTAGCAATATCTATAGTAATTTTGAAAGCCCAATAGCACAATATTGCGGTCAATCGAAGAATAGCTTGCGATAAGCAAGGCTTTCGCCACCGCTGCGGAATTCTCCCGGCGTGAGCCCTGTCAAGCTGCGGAACGCTTTGATAAAATAACTTCCGCTGGAGTAGCCAATCCGCTCGGCGATGGACTCAATGCTAAGGCAGGTTCCCCGCAGCAGCTCCATGGCTTTCTCGGTGCGGACGCGGGTTAAGTAAGCGCCGGGCGTCAGGCCGGTGCTGGCCGAAAACCGCCGGATCAAGTGGTATTTGGACAGGGAGACATGCTCGGAAAGCTGATCGATGCTGATCATCCGTGAATAGTTGTGCTCTATAAATTCGGCCGCGCGCCTTACGTTCTTCGGCCAGTTCTCCCTGTCCCGCAGCGTGGTGACCTGCAATCTGGCCAATTCCGTCATGAACTGGTAGACGCAGGACGACGCGATCAAGGGATCGGTGATTCTGCCCGCTGCCGCATCGGCCACAATCATTCGCAATATCCGGACCGGCGCACAGTCTGCCGGCAGCTGGGGAACCTCCCCCGCCTCACGCAGGAACTTACGCCAATGGGGTAATATCAGATCGGGCCGGAACAGCAGGAACAGAAAATCCCAAGGTTCTTTAGATTCCGGATGATAATAATAGCGATGGGGTCCCGGAATTTCCGCGAGAAAAGCCTGTCCGGCGGTGACGCGGTAAGTCCGGTCCCCCGACTCATATACGCCTTCGCCGGACAGCGTGTACTGGAACAGCAGGAGAGGCCCATCAGTCCGCTCCAGTCCGTCCCAACGATAAGAAGGCGTGGTGATAGAATCACAGCCGGCCGCAAATAACACGCATAGCTGCAGCTCCTTATCTTCCGCGAACCGAAAGCCGTAGGTGCCTTTGGGGATGTCCATAAATGTCCTCCTTTGGTGAGAAATCAATCACATATCTGCAGCTGGCCTATAAGGTAGAATTCATTGCAAGCCATCTTCATGAAGTCGGTATTGCCCAAAATGATCAGGTCATCGTTTATTTGTTTTAATCAGAAGTTGACAGCAAGGTTATGAAGTGAGGTGGGGAAATGCCGTATAAAAAACTAGCGATCCCGGTTTTAATGATATCCTTACCCTTTATCTTTTTTGATGTTTTGTTGCCGCTGTATACGGAGGAACTCGGATATACTACATTTCAATTTACCCTTCTGGTTTCCGTGTTCTCGCTCGTCCAATTGATTATGCGGCTTGTGCTTGGCAAAATGTCGGATAAATATAGCCGACGCTCCATCTTTATTGCGTCCTTCTTGTTTTTTGTCGCAGCTTATTTTACATTTGCTATGGCCGATCAATTATCGCTTTTGCTGACCGCAAGAGTGTTGAACGGCATCGCAAACATTCTGCTGACCCTTTCCGTCTTCGGGCTTATCGCCGATGCCAATACAAATGTAGCACAACAACTGGGGCGCTTTAACAGCAACCGCAATCTTGGCGGGTTCATCGGCGTCGGATTAAGCTTCTACATATTAAGCAACTACGAATTGCTGCAGGGATGGAAGGTGCTGTTCGCAGCTTGCGGAGCAGCCGCCTTGTTGGCGCTTCTTTATGCTCTTACTTTAAGACCGGAAGAGCCAAAGCGAATGATGAATCCGCAAAGTGTTGCTTTATCACCCGAGAAACGCAAAGTCTGGACGGTGAATGTACTGCTCCAGTTGATCTCCAGCATGATTATCGTTTTGTTGATTCCTTACCTGCAAGATGTATTTGACGCAGACATTGAAGAGATTGCCATCACCTTCTTGGTGCCCTTGCTGGTGTCTTCATTTTCGGGCACTTATCTGGGCAAACTTGGCGATCGGATGGGTTACCGCAAGACGGTTGTTATATCAACCATGATGTCCGGCATAACGGTTGCCGCCCTTCTGTTTTCCTCCAGGCTGAGCATATTCGCCTTGTTTTGGACGGTCTTTATCCTTTCATTTTCCATGCTGGAATTCTCGCTGGATGCAATGTTTATGAAGAGCATTTCCGAGCATAACATTGGCGATGCCTACGGCAAATATTCCACAGGCTCCAATATCGGCATGATTGTCGGACCCGCGCTGGGGGGCTTTTTATTTGATTCCTTTGGCCATGTTGTCCCTTATATCGTGTTTGTGGCAGGGATGGCCGCATTGATTCCGTTTGTGCTCGTTGCGCTTCCCAAAGACCCCAGTGCTACCCATCAAGACAACTTAATAAAGCCAGGCCATTCCTGACCGGAAGCAAAATCCCCTGCAGAAATACAGGGGATCAATTTCATTTCAGCGTTCTGTATGACGAGACCTACATTAAATCGTAAATTGTACATTGTTCTATAGTATTAGAAAATTCGTTGAGATAAGAACACACCGAGAGTTTATAGGAGCAGTCAAGACTATACTGCTTAAAAAACACGGTGTCCTCCGCTCCATCAATAAATATTTCCTTATCAGAGTTCATGAAAATACTGAACGAATTAAGGGGGATCGATAGCCCCCTTCCAATTGTTTTAATATAACTTTCTTTTAAAGTCCACAAATCGTAAAAATATGATCGTTTTTCATCTATATCAGTCAAAGTTGTTAAGTCGGCAAATTCCCTGGGTGAAAAACATTTTTTGGCAATTTCGAAGTTAATAGGTTTGATTTCTTCTATATCTATTCCAACGTTTTTTTCTCCGAATGCTGCGACAACCCACTCCCCGGAATGTGTTATGTTAAAATGGATACCCAAAGAAGGATCAATATAGGGTTTGCCATAGCTGCTCAAATCTATCTTCAATTGATGATTGTGAATACCGGTGAATTGTTTGATTTTATGTCTAATTAAAGCATCGCCCAAGAGGGAACGATAAGAATCTTCGATTCTATAAAAACGGTTAATTCTTTCCTTCTTTTTTTCTTCAACGTTACTAAGAAGTAAAGCATATATATCAGGTTCGATGTATTTCGGTACTTTTATTGCAGTAACTAAGACTATATAGAACACCACCATTAGTTAATTTCATGAAGATTATAACATTATTTAGGATAAACCTAAACAATAACGAGATATCGGGACGGATAAGGAAGGCAATGAAATTACCCTGTTACATTCTTCCTAACAAATCCCGTTGAACTTAGTATAATAGACTATGAAAAATTTCGAGATGGGGGCGGCAAAAATGAGGATCGTTAACTTGGACCCGAATCCCGGCAGCGGGGCCAGACTGGTCGGTTATTTGCACGATATCGAAAAAGAGAGCATGGGCAACCGTTTGGAGCGGCCCTGCGTGGTGATCTGCCCCGGCGGCGGCTTTGAAATGCTTTCGCCGCGGGAAGCGGACCCGCCGGCCACGGCTTTTTTTGCCAAAGGGTATCATGTGTTTACGTTGTATTATTCTATCCGGGAGGAAGCGAGCGAACTAAGACCGGTCATGGACATATCGCTGGCGATCGGGAAAATCAGGGAAAACGCCGCGGCGTGGGGTATCATTCCCAATAAGATCGCCGTTTGCGGTTTTTCGGCAGGCGGGTATGTGGCGGCTTCATCGGGGACCTTATGGGACCATCCCAAGCTGCAGGAAGCCACCGGCGGCAAAGGCGAACAAGGCCGGCCGGATGCGATGGTGTTGTGTTACCCGGTTATTACGGCAGGTGAGTTTGCGCACCGGGGGTCCATTGAACGTCTGGGTCCCGGGTGGGGTGAAGCGGAAAGAGAAGCGGCTTTTTCGCTGGAAAAACAGGTAAACGCTTCGACGCCGCCAACCTTCTTGTGGCATACGGTAGAAGACGCTGCCGTGCCGGTGGAAAATTCCATGCTGTTCGCTTCAGCGCTGCGGCGAGCCGGCGTACCGTTCGAATGCCACCTCTACCAGAACGGCAGACACGGCATGTCGATGTGCAGCACGGAGGTAGGCGATCCCGACGATCATCTGGCCACCTGGTTTCCGCTCTGCCTGGAGTGGCTAGGCCGGCAGTTTGCATTTGAATATTGAACGGTTAGGTTTCCCGAAGGTTGCCATGTGAGAACATGGCAGCCTTTTTTTAGTTCGGGACAAGGTATAATGTGGAATTTCTGTATCCCCCTTAATAGCAAATAATAGAAAATAAGAGCAAGATTGTGATAATGCTATAAATATAAAAAGGAGTGCCTTTCTATGAAAAAAGAAAAAAGACAACGATTAATTAAGCAATTGGTGAGCGAATATGAAATAGAAACCCAAGAGAAATTAGTAGAATTGTTGGCAGAACAAGATGTGATGGTAACGCAAGCTACGATTTCACGGGATATCCGTGAGCTGAATTTAATCAAAATAGCTTCTCCGAAAGGATTTATGATATATCATGTTTCTTCAGAAATGCCTTTACACACGGATTTGAAGTTAAAGAGGAAGTTGCAAGAAGTTGTTGTAAGGATTGATTATGTTGATCAATTAACGATTATTAAAACGTTGCCTGGCAACGCACATGTTATCGGTGTTTTATTGGATGATCTAAGTTGGAAAGAAATGGCGGGTTGTATCTGCGGGAATGATACCTGTCTTGTCATTTCCCGGTCCCGATCGGAGCGAAAGATTTTAGAAGAAAGATTTAATTTGATTTTTAGATAAAATGAGCTAGCAGATTGTCAAGTGAGAATACGAGATTACTTGAAAAGAGCGTAGGTGCCTGAAGCGGGCATTCCTTCGCTCTTTTTCTGTTTATTCATCATATATGCGCAGCATAAAATAGGTTTCGCAAAAAAATGGAAAAAATCTTTTATAAAAATACAGATTTTTATGATTTTAAAAATAAAATTGTGCAATATTTCACGACAAATATGCTGGCGTTTTCACGAGGCGGAAAGCATGGACCATTTATGATGTCCTTGTAAACATCAAAGCATACAAAGGAGGTACATCACATGGAGCATCCAATGCATGTTGCTTCGGAAATCGGGGAATTACAAACGGTTTTATTAAAACGCCCTGGACAGGAATTGGAAAACTTAACGCCGGATTATTTACAGCCATTATTATTTGACGATATCCCCTATTTGCCGGTGATTCAAAAAGAACATGACTATTTTGCCCAAACCTTACGCAATCGGGGAATTGAAGTTCTTTATTTGGAAAAACTCGCGGCCGAGGCATTGGCGGATAAGAAATGGAGAGAAGAATTTGTTGACCGTGTTTTAGAGGAAGCAAGGGCTGAAGGAGATGGTTCACAGCAAATTTTAAAAGAATATTTACTTTCCTTCGCCAATGAAGATTTAGTTCAAAAAATAATGAGCGGGGTACGGAAAAACGAAATTGAAACAAGCAAGAAAATACAACTCTATGAATTTATGGAGGATCATTCCCCGTTTTATTTGGTTCCCATGCCGAATTTGTATTTTACCCGTGATCCCGCAGCGGTTATTGGCGACGGATTAACGATTAATAAAATGAGAGAAACCGCACGCAGACGTGAATCCTTGTTTATGGAGTACATTATCAATCATCACCCGAGATTTGCCGGTCATCATGTGCCGGTTTGGCTGGATCGCAATTATCAATTTTCCATCGAAGGCGGCGATGAGCTCATTTTGAATGAAGAAACGATTGCCATTGGCGTATCTGCCCGCACTTCAGCTAAAGCCATTGAACGTCTAGCCCTAAATCTATTTAGCCGCCAAGAAAAATTCAAGCGAGTGCTAGCCATAGAAATTCCAAAGTGCCGGGCATTTATGCATTTGGACACCGTATTTACGATGGTTGATTATGATAAATTCACCATTCATCCGGCGATCCAGGGACCGCAAGGAAATATGAATATTTATGTTTTGGAGAAAGGTCCGGATGAAGAAACGCTTAAAATTACCCGCCACACTTCTTTAATGGAATCGCTAAAAGAGGTATTGGGCTTAAAGGATTTGGTTCTGATTCCTTGCGGAGGAGGAGATGAAATCGCCTCGGCTCGCGAACAATGGAATGACGGTTCCAATACACTGGCCATCGCGCCGGGAGTAGTTGTTACGTATGATCGCAACTATGTATCAAACGCTTTATTGCGTGAACACGGCATCGAGGTCATTGAAATATTGAGCTCGGAATTATCCCGTGGCCGTGGGGGCCCGCGTTGCATGAGCATGCCAATCGTTCGCAAAGATATTTAAATTTCGGAGAAAGCAGGGATAAATATGGGAACAACCAATTCAAGCTTAAAAGGCAGAAGTTTTCTGGCGGAGATCGATTTTACGGAAGAGGAATTGTTGTATCTTCTGGATTTGGCGGCGGATTTAAAAGCGAAAAAGAAAAACGGCATTCCCCATCGTTATTTGGAAGGAAAAAATATAGCTCTGTTATTTGAAAAAACTTCTACTCGTACACGGTGCGCCTTTACGGTAGCTTGTACAGATTTAGGCGCGCATCCCGAATATTTGGGGAAAGGTGATATCCAGCTCGGTAAAAAAGAATCCGTAGAAGACACAGCGAAAGTGTTAGGCCGGATGTTTGACGGCATCGAGTTCCGCGGCTTTGCCCATAAAACAGTGGAATCATTAGCTCAGCACTCGGGTGTACCGGTATGGAACGGACTAACCGATCTGTGGCATCCCACCCAAACGCTCGCGGATTTGTTAACCATCCGGGAACATATAGGGCACTTGCGGAATGTAAAGCTCGTTTATGTTGGGGATGGCCGGAACAATGTGGCCAATAGCTTATTGGTCGGCGGTTCTATCGTTGGCATGGAAGTGCGGATTTGTGCGCCAAAATCTTTATGGCCGGCACAAGAGGTCGTTTATTTGGCCAAAAAATTTAGCGACCGGGTTATGGTAACCAGCAGTATTGAAGAGGCCGTTGCCGGCGCGGATGTAATCTACACGGATGTTTGGGTATCTATGGGGGAAGAAGATAAATTTGCCGAGCGTATTGAACTGCTTTCCCCTTATCAAGTAAATATGCCAATGATTAAAGAAACGGGAAATCGTGATGTGATTTTCTTGCATTGTTTGCCTGCCTTTCATGATCTGGAAACCGCGTATGGCAAAGAAATTTACGAAAAACATGAATTGAGAGAAATGGAAGTCGCCGATGAGGTGTTCCGCAGCAAGCATTCCAAAGTATTCGATCAAGCGGAAAACAGAATGCATACCATTAAAGCGGTTTTAGCGGCTACTTTGGGAAGTGAGCGCAATGGGTGAAGATAAGAAATTAGGATTATTTACTTTAACGGCGCTTGTTGTCGGTTCGATGATCGGCGGCGGAGCGTTTAACCTGGCAAGCGATATGGCTAAAGAAGCCGGCGCCGGAGCTATTATTATCGGGTGGATTATCACAGGAATCGGCATGATTGCCCTTGGATTATCCTTTCAGAATTTAACTAATAAAAGACCGGATTTGGATGGCGGTATTTTTAGCTACGCCAAAGCTGGATTTGGAAACTTTATGGGATTTAACAGCGCATGGGGGTATTGGGTAGCCGCTTGGCTTGGCAATGTAGCTTACGCGACCTTATTATTTAGTGCGTTGGGGTATTTTTTTCCCATTTTTGATGGAGGTCAAAATATAGCCTCGATTATTGGGGCGAGCATATTGCTCTGGTGTGTTCACCTGCTGATTTTACGAGGCGTACAATCGGCGGCGCTTATCAACTTAGTAACTACAATCGCGAAATTAGTGCCTGTGTTTGTGTTTATTATTGTGGGAATCTTTGTTTTTCAAATCGATGTATTCGTAGACGGATTTTGGGGACAAGGCGGTAGTTTTGCTTGGGGGGCGGTAGGCAGCCAAGTTAAAAGCACAATGCTTGTAACTCTCTGGGTCTTTACCGGTGTTGAAGGGGCTGTGGTGCTATCTAGCCGCGCAAAAAATAAACGTGATGTCGGGAAAGCTACCGTTATTGGATTGATAGGAACACTTATTATTTACGTATTGATTACATTATTATCTCTCGGGCTGATGCGGCAAGCGGATATTGCCCAGTTAAAAAATCCGGCTATGGCCTATTTATTTGAAAGTGTTGTTGGAAAATGGGGCGCTGCATTCATTAACCTGGGTTTGATTGTTTCCGCCTCAGGCGCTTGGCTAGGGTGGACTTTGCTTGCAGCGGAAATTCCCTATTTAGCCGCTAAAGATGGTGTGTTTCCAAAGTGGTTTGCGAAAGAGAATAAAAATAAAGCCCCTGTAAATTCATTATGGATTACCAATGGTTTAATTCAACTGTTTTTATTAACTTTCATGATTTCGGATCAAGCGTATAATTTTGCGTTTTCTCTAGCATCCTCAGCCATTTTAATTCCTTATGCGTTTTCGGCGTTCTATCAATTGAAGTATAGCTGGCGATCCAAAGAAAAAGACCGAACCATCAATATAGTCATTGGTATAGTCGCAAGTATTTATGGAATTTGGCTGGTTTATGCGGCTGGGCTGGATTACTTGTTATTGGCCATGACCTTATATGCACCTGGCATTTTCATCTATTATAAGCTGCAAAAGAAAAGTAAACCAAAGCGAATCTTTACTCGGGCGGAACTGATCTTATCCGTTGCTATTGCTGCTTTGGCAATATTCACAATCTATGAATTAGTTACGGGGAACATTACGATTTGAAGTTTTTGGAAATGAAAAACTATTGGAGGGTTGAAATATGGCACGAAGAAAAATGGTCGTGGCACTAGGCGGAAATGCGATACAATCCGGTAATGCTACGGCAAAGGCACAGCAAGAAGCATTGGAAAAAACAGCGGAACAACTTGTAAAAATTATAGAAAATGATGTGGATGTCGTATTTGTCCATGGGAACGGTCCGCAAGTGGGGAATATTTTATTGCAGCAAAAGGCGGCCGAATCGGACAAAACGCCCGCCATGCCGTTGGATACTTGCGGTGCCATGAGTCAAGGCATGATCGGCTATTGGATGGGAAATGCGATTGTCAAAGTATTGAGAAAACAAAATATCAATAAAGATGTGGTAACCATCGTAACGCGAGTGGTCGTCGATGAAAAAGACGAAGCCTTTAATAACCCCACAAAACCAATCGGGCCTTTTTATACAGAGGACGAAGCAAGAGCGTTAATGAAGGAAACCAAAGTGGTTTTTAAAGAAGATGCAGGAAGAGGATGGAGACGGGTTGTACCGTCACCAACGCCTGTAAGCATTCTTGAATATAAAGTGATCGATTCTTTGGTAAAATCCGGGAATATCGTCATTGCTGTGGGCGGTGGCGGAATTCCGGTCATTCATGCCAAAGAAGGATTAACGGGGACCGAAGCGGTGATAGATAAGGACTTCGCCGCTCAGAAATTAGCTGAATTAGTAGAGGCCGATACGCTTGTCATTTTAACGGCGGTGGATTTTGTGTATGTGAATTTTAATAAGCCAAATCAAAAAAGGTTGGAGTCTGTAACCGTTGAAGAATTGGAGGAATATGTAAAGGAACAACAATTTGCGGCAGGAAGTATGCTTCCTAAAATTGAAGCTGCCATCAATTTTGTGAATGCAAATGCAGAACGAAAAGCCATTATTACCTCTCTAGATAAGGTTAATGAAGCGTTGGAAGGAAAAACGGGTACGGTTATTTCCAAGCACAAGGGACCTGTGCATGCATAGATAAGATTTTTAAATACTACTTTTTAAACAAAATGGTCGAATTTGGGCTCCTATTTGCTCCCGAATTCGGCCTGCTTGTTTCATTGATGATTTGCGGTTTATGATAAAATTCAAATTAATTCCATTACACAACAAGAGAGGTGTATTTATGAATAAAAGGAATGTGATAGAAAATTTAAAACAGTTTGACTTATTTGCTGATTTATCAGAAAAAAAATTACAAAGCTTAACGGAATTTGTCTATTGGCGAACTTATAAGAAAGGTCAATTTTTATTTTTGGAAGGGGATTCAAGGGAACGCATTTACCTGATGTTAGATGGCTTTGTAAAGTTGGAGCGGGTCAATCAAAGTGGGAATTTACTCTATGAGGACTATGTGAAACGATATTCAATTTTTCCTTATGGCGGTATGTTTACGGATAAAAGATATACTTACTCGGCAGAAGCTTTGACGGATGTAGATGTGTATTATATTCCTGCAGCGATTTTTGAAGATATGTTGAAAGCCAATCAAAAACAATTAATATTTGTTGTTCAGCAGTTTTCTTTGATCTTAAAACTTCATGAACATCGTGTACAATATATTACAACACCCAATGCACAGGATCGGGTAATACAATCACTTAATTATTTAAGACAGGATTTGGGGGAACAAAACGGTGAAGAGATTGTCATTTCGTGTCCACTGACAACCATCGAAATCTCCAAAATATCCGGAACGTCACGAGAAACGGTGAGCTGCGTGTTAAATCAGTTAAAGAAAGATCATATTATCACCGTATCAGGTAAAAAAATTATAATACATGACCCCGCTTATTTCGAGAAAATCTCGATATGAACGAAATAAAGGTTTTGTGAAAAATGTTTATTGCACGACAACGGTTTGTTCCTCGCCGTTTATAGGACCGGACTTCCGGTTTATCGAGCGGAAACTAGTTTATTGCTTCCGGCCGATAGACGATGCCATACTGACAATACGATATTGGTATCGAAAGGGAGATACGGATGGCGGGCAGAATGCTGGATCAATTGACGGCGGAGCAGTTGTTTTTAGTGCGGCAGGCCATGGCGGAGATGGACAGCCATTATGATGCCCGCGATCCGCTGTTTGCGGCGCTGGCCGATCTCGCCGGCAAGGCGTTGGCGCATCCCGGGATGCTGCCGAACAACGCGCTGATCGGCTATCTGCGTTACCCGAAGCTGCGGCGGCGCAAGGTGGAGCCTGGGCCCTTGCCGGATCGGTACAAAGTGGTCATTAACGGGAGTTTTCCGCGGGAGCGCTATTTGCAGGCAATGGAGGCGGCCGGACACGGCGGCCGAATTTACCACAGCCGCCTGCATCCCGATTTCGGCGCTCCGGTCGCCCGCCCGCCAGCGGGAAGGAAAGACGAGCGTGACCGTCATGGCCGAAGCGAATTCGTTTTTCGCTCTGCGGCACGGTGAGGCCCGGCTGCTTGGCGTGCAGATCGGCACTTCTTTTGGGCCCGGGTTCGATCAAGTTTCAGACGCTGGAGCGGCGGGGGCAAGGTTATCGTTTGCGGGCTGAGGAGGTTAAAGGCTACTATGGCCCCGTACCACCCGGCATTTGCCTGCCGCGGCAGGGGAAGCGGCGAGGAGTCCCTGGTATTTGCTGCCGCATCACCTTCGGGAAGTCACCCATGAGCAGAAGCATGAGGTGGAGATCGAGCTTGCGGAAACCGGGCAGGTCTGGAGCCTCCGCCTCTGCTGCCGGCAGCCGGAGGTGCTGATGACGCAGGTTTCCTTCATCTTCGGCAGCGATGGGCATTATCCGGGCAGGGGCTTGCGCCAGCGGACGAAAGGACGTTCTTTTGGAAGGACGGCCCCGTCCGGTACAGTTCGGGAAGCGATTGGATCGAACTGGAAGGCGGCGGCCATGAGCACCGGGCGATAGAACTCAACAACCTAAGCTATCCCGCCCATTGCCGGACCTTGCTTGTCAACCTGCTGACGCCGTATGATCAAACGTTTCAATTACGGTTGTCTCCCGCCCAAGAATGAACGCTTGTTGGTAGCTCGGTTTGCAGCTTACAGCGGGCTTCAAATGCAAAAGTGCATTTGATTTACGGTATATTACTTTATTTAGAGCGGTTGAGATGCAAAGGTGCATTTGATTTGGGACTATTCGATAAAAAAGAGATTTTTGGAGGGAAATGAACTGCACTTTCGCATTTGAACCACCCGTTTCGAGGAGTTTCGACGAAAATCGCATGCACTTATGCATTTCGTGCCTTTCGTGGGATATGGTATCGCTCGAATTGGCAAATCAAGCAGCCGAAGCCGTCAAGCGATTATCGGCGCCTATTTTGGAGGAGCATGGCCGCTAGTTAGTGACAGGCGGCCATGCTCTTTAAGCTTCAACCGCTTAACGGCCGGTATCCGCCGCCGCCCGCTCAAGGCTGTGTTTACGTTCCGGCTTTTGCTCCCAGTCCGCCTGCTCCCGCCGCAGCTTAAGCATAAACGCACTTCCCGCGTCTGTACTGCTGTCCAGCAGCAGGTCGCCGCCTTGGGCGCGGGCGAGCAGCCGGCTGTAGGTCAAGCCGAGTCCCAGCCCGCGCACTTTTCGCTTCTTGGCTTGCCCGCGGTAGAACTGCTCGAAGATATACGGCTGCTCCTCCGCCGCTATGCCGCCGCCGTTGTCGCGAACGAGGATATCCAGGTATCTGTCGTGCGGGATCAGCCGGATATCGACGCGGAGCGGACGTTCGTCCGCGGCTTGCAGGGCGTTGTTCAGCAGATTCACCACGATTTGCTGAATCCGCAGGGCATCCCCGAGGGCGACAAGCTCCTCCCCGCCGGGTTCGATCGTCACGGAAGCTTGATCTTCCTCATGTAACAACCCCCATTGATAGACGATTTCCTCAATAAGCAGCTTCACATGAAGCGGGCTGTTCTTCACTTCCAGGCTGCCGGAGGAGAGGGCGTTGTAGTTGAGCAGGTCGGCAACCATCCATTCCAACCGTTCCGATTCTTTCAGGGCGATATCCAAAAATTCCTCGGCTTCCTCCCGGTTCACCACCCCTTCGCGCACTGCCAGAAGCAAACCTTTGATGGAGGTGACCGGGGTTTTCAACTCATGGGTTACGCCGGCAAGCTGCAGCGCCCGCCACGCTTCAAGCTGCTTAAGGCGGACGGCCATGTCTTTAAAGGAGCCGATCAGCTCCTGGATTTCGCGCTCCGGCGTGGCGATATCCAGGTTGACGTCGTATGAGCCGGCGGCAATCTGCCTGGCGCCTAGGGCGACGCGGCGAATCGGCCGCGACAGCTTGCGGGACAAAGCGTAAAGCGTGATCCACCCGCACAAAACAAGCGTCAGCAGCAGCAGCACGACCAAAATGATCTCGTTTGGACTATAGGTCAGCGAGCGCTTGGATTGAAGCAAGGCAACCTGTCCCTTTTTTTCGCCGCCGCTCATGATCGGAGTCGTTACCGCCATAAACCGGTTGTCGCGCGATTCGGCCAGATCGTCCGTCAGCTTATGCTTTAGATCTGTATTGCTGATTTTCGGCTTGGAGAACACGAGTTTCCCCTGATCATCGGTAATAATCAGACAAAGCTCGTCTTTGTCCAGATTGAAATAAACAAACCGGCTTTTCAGCAAATGCTCAAAATCGGGCGGAATGACAATTTCCCCGTTTGGGGAGGTGACCCGTTCCGAAATTTCCTGACCGAGCAGTCCGGTCGTTTTCAGGCGGCTATCCCTCGCCGTTTCCCGGATCCAATACACCGCGGCCACGGTGATAATGGCAAGACCCAGGCACAAGATGGCAAAATACCGCAGGGTCCAGTAAGACAGGATCGAGGTTTGCTTAGGTTTTGGTTTTATTCTTTGACCCATAATTGATACCCCATTCCCCGCAGTGTGCGGATTTCACCGTCTTTCGCCGACCAATGCGACAACGCTTGGCGCAGCCGCTTAATGGACAGATCGACCGCCCGGTCGCTCCCGTCATAATCCATCCCCCAAACCTGCTCGATCAACTGTTCGCGGGTAAAAGTCCGGTTGGGCCGCTCGGCCAGAAAAAGCAACAAAGCCAACTCGCGGGGATTTAACGCGACCTCGGCCCCGTTGACCAAAACCTGCTTGGCGGCCAAGTCGATGTGCAGGTTGCCGTAAATTCTTGTGCTGCGGTGGTCATTCCAATGCGGCGGCCGGCGCAGCACGGCGTTGATCCGGGCGATGACCTCCTCCGGGACGAACGGCTTGACCATGTAATCGTCGGCCCCTCCGTTGAGGCCGTTGAGCCGGTCCGATATTCCGTCCCTCGCCGTTAGCATAATGACGGGGCAGGCGCTCTTTTTTCGGATCGCGCTCAGCAGGTCCATTCCGTCCGAATCGGGCAGCATGAGATCCAGCAATATTAAGTCCGGGGCCTTGCGGTCGAATTGCTCCATCGCCTCCGCGCCGGTGGCCGCCCTGACGGGGAGGTGTCCGGCTTTTTTCACGTATGCGGCGAGCACGCGCGAAATCGCTTCCTCGTCTTCAATAATAAGAATGGTCTTCACGGAAATCTCCTTTTTCTCCAAATCTCGTTGTTTACATGAATACCATATGCCGGACCCGGCCGCAAGCCCCAGACCCACGGGAATTTTCAAAAAATCCAATTTACGGAAAAAATATTGTTCTGACATCATCCCGACACATTCAACTGGTAGTTTATGTGATAAATAGGGATTAGGAGGTTTTCTGAAAAATGAATAAACAAACGAGAAACTGGATCATCGCGGGCGGAACCGCTGCAGTGATTTTGATAGGAGTCGGCGGTTATATGTTTATGGACAGTTACCTGGGGAACAAGGTGGAGATCGTGGAAGCCATTCCGGCAAGCGGGGCTGTGGCCGAAGCTTCACCGGGCGGAGAAAAACCGGTCGTAACGGCCGAGCAGTTGAACGGGGAATGGAGCACTACCGACGCTTCCAAGGTTTATTTTTCCGTGACGACTTCGCGCGAAACCGTAAACTTTGAAAATGCCGCGGTCAGCGGAACATGGACGATCCAGTTGGACCAGCCCGAAAACATGAAGGCCGAAGGCACCCTGGAGATGAGCGAAGTCAGCTCCGGGAACGGCCAGCGGGACGAACATATTAAAACCGCGGACTTTTTTGATGTAGCGCAGTATCCCCAGGCCACATTTACCGCCGTATCCTTTGAAGGACTGCCCAGCGAATGGGAGGAAGGGACGGTTTACGACTTTAAGATGGCCGGAACGATCAACGTCAAAGGGATCGACAAAGAGGTCACATTCGATGGACAAGCGCTTTACCAGGACAACCAGGTGAGATTGTCCGGCACAACGACCGTGACCTTCGCTGATTTCGGCTTGCAAAATCCGCACAATGTTGTCCTGGAAACGGAAAACGACATTTCGGTCCGGCTGGAACTGGTGCTTGAGAAATAGATACACGCCAAACAAACATAATTGGCCGGCGGGGTGAATAGGATCAATTGATTAAGGAAAATGATGCCGTACTTTCGGCAGAGGAGTGATTGATCCTTATGGAGAACCGTTTTCCTGATGAACCTCGTTCCAGGGGTGTGACTATTCCCGAGCCCATTCGTCCGGACGGCAGCGGGGCGACGGATCCGGGTCCCCGGGACGTCATGCGGGACTTGGAAAATCCGGATATGCTGGTTCCTCCGGTCACGGACCAGGGGTTGATTCCCAATTTGAAATTTTCGTTTTCCGACACGCACATGCAATTGGATCACGGAGGCTGGTCGCGGGAAATCACGATACGCGAGCTTCCTGTCGCGACAACGCTGGCTGGCGTGAACATGAGGCTGACGCCGGGCGGGGTGCGGGAGCTTCACTGGCATCAGCAGGCGGAATGGTCGTTTATGATCGATGGCAAAGCCCGGATCACGGCTGTGGATCAAAACGGGAGAAATTTTATCGCCGACGTTGGCGTAGGGGACCTCTGGTATTTTCCGCCCGGCATCCCCCATTCGATTCAAGGGTTGGAAGAAGGCTGCGAATTTCTGCTCGTGTTTGACGACGGACATTTCTCCGACATAAATACGCTGTCGATTTCGGATTGGTTTGCCCGTACGCCCAAAGAAGTGCTAGCCGCCAATTTCGGGGTTCCCCGCAAAGCGTTCGACCATATCCCGAAGGAGCAGGTATATATTTATCAGGATCGTGTCCCCGGTCCGCTGGAAAGCCAAAAGATTACTTCACCGTACGGCGAAGTCCCGGTCAGCTTCAAGCACCGCATGTTGGCGCAAAAGCCGATAAAGACCCCAGGCGGAAGCGTCCGCATCGCCGATTCTTCCAATTTCCCCATATCGAAAACGGTCGCCGCCGCCCTGGTTGAAATCGAACCCGGAGGCATGCGCGAATTGCACTGGCACCCGAATAATGACGAGTGGCAATATTATTTGTCGGGCCAAGGCCGGATGACCGTTTTTGCCGGACACGGAGCGGCGCGTACGTTTAACGTCCGGGCGGGGGATGTGGGATATGTGCCGTTTGCCTTCGGGCATTATATCCAAAATACGGGTGACAAAAGCATCTGGTTTTTGGAAATCTTCAAAAGCGACCGGTTTGCGGACATCTCCTTGAATCAGTGGATGGCTTTAACGCCCAGAGAGCTGGTGCAGAGCAACCTGCATGCCGGTCCTTTGCTGATGGACGCGCTGCGGAAGGAAAAGTGGCCAGTGGTGAAATATTAGCGGTTCCGCTCGTATTTCAATACTTCTTCGACATCGGCCATCTGGACCACGAGTTGCTGGATGTCCTCCGCATTTCCGTGCCTTTGGGCAATTTGGGAGAGAAGGATGCCGATGATTTTGACCGATGCATGTTCCGGACTATCCGGTGTTTCCCTATCCGCCCACGGCACCTTAGGAAGCACCAGATCTTCCAGCAGGACGGACACGCCGGGAAGATCGCCAAAATCCTCGGCTTCGAACGGTTCAAACGGGCCGGAGACAGGTATGTATATGGTTTGTGTCCAATCGAGTTCCCCGGGCCGGGCTCGGACCACAAGCTGCAGAGGACGGGGGGCATCATCGTAAAAATCGCAAAAAGCCGCGATCCGCATCCGTTACATTCCTCCATTTCCTTTAATTTGACGCTCCAGTTGGGAAAGCACCCTTTGGGTTTCGCTCGACCATCCTGGAGCCGTTTGCTTTTGCCGCCGATTCGCTGCCTGGGCCGCCGCGATCAGGCTGCCGTGCAGCACCCGCCGCTGGATTTGATCCAGCCGCTGCTCGGCCAGTTCCAGCGGGACCTGAAACTGTTCGGCGATGTAAGGAATCGCTTCGCCGCGATGGTCCGGCACGGACAGCTTGGCGAACATGTAAAACGGCACGGCGGCGTAGAGCACGAATTGCTCGGCTTCGCTTTCCTGGGCGTTTTTGAACAACGCATTCATGTGCCGCTGATCCCCGGCATGCCGGAGCACATGGCACAACTCATGGAAAAAGATAACCCGGGCTTCCGTCGCATCCTTGTATTTGTTCAGAAAAATCACTTTCTCTTCGTTATCGGAAAAGGATGGGCAAGATTCATACACCAGCTCCACGCCAAAAGCTTCGGCAACCCGCTCAATGTCGAGATCGGCCGGACTCGTAATCCCATAGTTCAGGCATTTCGTGTTAATCCACTGCTCCAGAAGGGTCTCATGATAATAGGCGTATAACATCCAAAAACCACCTCGAATAAGAATGTATGTTCGGTTCGAAGTCCGAAATAAGGGCCCCTCCAATCAGGGCCGTAACGTGCATTATGTAAAAACCGGATGTTGATCGGCATTCCTTTCGGCGTTCCTCTTGATTACTTCGGTTCATCTCCGCCCAGCAGCTTCTTTTTCTGCTCACGGTATGCTTTTAAGGCAGCTTCCATCATGGCGATTTCATCGGCCGTATACGCTTCGGGACCGCCAAAAAAAGACATATTGTTCCCTTTTTCCCCGGAAGGGGACGGGTCTTGCGTACGGCCCAGCAAATAATCGGCGTTCGTATCCAGGGCGTCAACGATCTTCCGAAGTGATTCCGGGTCGGGCTTGCGGTCGTTCGTCTCGTATCTGGACAGCTGCGCCACCGACATTTCCGCTTTGGCAGCCAGGTCTTTTTGCGTGAGGTTATTTTGTTCTCTTAAGATTTTGATCCGCTCGCCTAGCGTTTGCATACATACTCCTCTTTCGCCGTTTAATTCAGTATATCATAAATTGACAGAATGGTAAATAAGAAAAGATTTATTTAGATGGGATGACGAATTGGCAAAATTAACAATGCCCTGCGTTTGAACTTTAATGAATTCCGTACTTATTTAACCCTGTACGATAGCAACTATATGTTCCTCTGCATAATAAATGGAAGAATTAAGGTGATCATGAAGTTGCCGAAGTGGCAATTTAATATATTGACATTGCCAAAATGGTAATCTATAATTAGGATACAACTTACCAAAATGGTAAAATTGAGGAGGGAAAATAGATGAGAAGGAGGTGTGCAAAACGGCAGCGGACAAGCGGAGGCGTCCGGAGTTACCAAAATGGCAATGAGTTTAGAACCCGTTTTTATAGATCCGAGAACCGCGGCATTCATTTTAGCATAATGGACAGGAGGGCTTCTAATGGGAAGAAGACGGATTCATGTATATACTACATTTTTTAGTTCGGTGCCGGTCGATGAGGCGGCTACCCGGTTGGCGGTGGAAAAACGGTTGGAGGAAGTGAGGCAGTTCCGGCAAATCGGAATGATCCGGCAGGAGGCGATGATTACGCCCGGATATGAACCCCGGTATCATGGCGCTACCTATCAAGTCAGCAAACCAACCGAGCACCTGGCGATTCGGAATGCCGACAAGGAAGCGGAGCTGATCCGGAAATCGGAACTGCTCGACATGGCGATGGAGAAACTGTCGGCGGATCAGCGGGAAGTGATCGAGCGCAGCTATCTCAGCCCGGAAGGGGAATACGATTTTATCAGCTGCGGCGAAATGGGCATCAGTGACCGGACCTATCGGCGGATCAAAGCCAGCGCCATCCGCATTTTGGCAGCGGCGATGAGGCTTGAGGTTTATGAGGAGCAAGAAGAGACGAAAAAAACGAAACACGAGGTCGGCTGATGCCGGCCTTTTTTCATTTTTCAGATGAGGTGGAGCACGTTGACTGTTAGCTGACTGTCGGCTGGTCGTGGGCTGGCCGTTGGTTCATCGCCGGCCTTCAAAAATAGCGACACTTTATGTGCTTATATTCCGGAACCTAGCAGGTTCATCTCCATTAGCGACATTTTATGTACTTATTTTCCTAAGAATAGTCCGAAACATGGGCATTTTCTTGCGACGAGGGAAAATAGCGGTATAAATTTCCCCTATTTCTCTCAAATGGATGGATGTGGCTGGAATAAGGGTATTTTATGTACTTATTTTTTACGCTCGAGCTTTACGCCGAAGAGTTTCTCAGGCAGCGTGGTTTTTGCAGAAACTTTTCCGGGCACTATACCTTTCCTATGCACTTTTCACGCACTTGTCCGTTTGCTGTCCGGTGAATGTCCGCCACTTGTCCGCTGCTTGTCCGTTCGCTTGGGTTTATCCGTGATAAATTGGTAATGTGGAAATCAGGGACACCTGATCTGATCCCGACTATAAACTTTGCAAAAGCCGCTGAGCCATCAGCGGTTTTTGTTTTGGAAGGAAGGATGCGTGTGCGGAAAAAGAGCAATAGCCCGCCGATAAAGGCTTCGGCGCAGGTCTGGGCTCAGCCGGAACGCTGCCGGGACTGCATTTGGGGACGTTTTGAAGGAACCAGACAGTTTTGCAGCCTTCCGCGCTGCGTGATCGATGAGTTTCACCTGGAAAGGAGGTGAGCATCATTGCTAGAGATGCAGTAAGCGTAATTCGCGGCAAACTGCTGGAATCCGTGCCGGAGTTGAAGGAAATATACGATTCGCTTCCTCCGGCCCAAACGGGAAGCACGCTGCCTTTTGCGGTTGTGCGGCCGGGCGGCGGGGATAGTGCGGGCAGCATTTGGAAAGGGCTCAGACTTTTAAATGAACTCGATCTCTATGTATCCGCGGCTGTCCCGGAGGAATTGAACCGGCTGGCCGAACTCGTCGTCAATGCACTCGACAAGCAGCTGCTGCAGGCGGAAAGCGGAGAGCTTTGGGCCGTTTTGTATGCGGGGATCTCGGGCTCAGCGGGAGATGTCTTTGACGAAGAACGCGGGGCGGTAAAGCGCGGGATGCAGATCGCGCTGCTGTCGCCGCAGCCTGTCGCGGAACCGGTGCAGATTACCGGCGATTTGTGGCTTACGGCGTTAGCCAACTGGACGAAGCAGACGCTTGGCCCGGAGTGGTCGGCGTTTTGCGGAGCTTGGCCGCCTGGCCATGCAAGGCCCGCTGTGCTGTGGCAAATGATCGGCATGGACGTGCGGACGCTCAGTCCGTCATCCTATGAGATCGAAAAGCGGATGATTGCGTTTTTCCGGGCGGAGGATGCCGACCGGGAGCACGCGGGCATGTTGAAGCTGCTTGAGGCGTTGGGCGCCGCGGTGAAAATCCCGCTGGACCGCGCGGAGCGGACGTTTCTGCGCATCGGCGAGCCAAGGATGAGCGTTCCGGCGGCCGGCTCGGGAACCGGGGCGGCAATGGGGACGACAGCGGCGGTGGGGCCGCTGACCGTTTCGCTAGTTCGGCGCACCGCCAAACCGGCGGAGGAAGCGCCGCTCATGCAATACGTCCATTATCAATCCAATATGAGGTGAGGCAAGTGGCAGGGAAAAAGGGAACGATAGCCACGAAGGCAGCCCAGACGAA
This sequence comes from Paenibacillus macerans, assembly GCF_023715465.1. Taxonomy (GTDB): domain Bacteria; phylum Bacillota; class Bacilli; order Paenibacillales; family Paenibacillaceae; genus Fontibacillus; species Fontibacillus macerans_A. Next base: position 40,295 of record NZ_JAMBOE010000020.1, on the reverse strand, counting down.
GGCGGCTCAGGAAGCTGCTGCTGCGAAAGTCGTGGAAGCTGGAGCTACAGTTAACAGTTATCCGCTTCATGAACTGATGGCGGCGTCCGAAACGCTGCTGGGGGTCAAGCCGGAGGTGCTGGCCGGAGCTGTAGCTGGAGCCGGGGCCGGGGCCGGAACTGGCAAAGAGATGATGCAAGTGGAGATGCAAGTGGATGAAGCCAAGCGGCTTGTCAAACAATTTTTGGGGAAGAAGGTGCTGTGAAAATGGCAGGAGGAACATGGAGTTTAACGGATCAGCCGGTTTTGCCGGGACTGTATATGAATTTTGTGAGCGCGGCGGGGACCGCGATTGGGTCGGGAGCGCGCGGCGTTGTCGTCGCTCCGGTCAAAGCCCACTGGGGACCGGTGGGACAATTCGCGGAGGTAGCGAACGAAGCGGCGATCCGGGAACTGTTCGGGGACGATGAGTCCGATGGGGCGACCGCGTTGACGACGCTGTACCTTGCTCTGTTGGGCGGGCCAAAGAAGCTGCTCGCCTACCGGATCGCCGACGGGACGGCGGCGGAGGCATCGCTCAAGCTGAACAATGCGGAAGGGGCTGCTTCGCTTTTGCTCAAGGCCAAATATCCGGGCAAACGCGGCAACAGCTTTAAAGTTACGGTTCAACCGAGCCTGTCCGTTTCTGGCAGCAAGGAATTGAAGCTGTATGAAGGTTCGACGCTGCTGCGGACGTTTGCGCTGGGCAGCGGATCGGCCGAGCTTGCGGCGGCCGCGATCAACGCGGACACGGCCAACCTTTGGATTACGGCGGAGGTTGCCGGTGAAGGCGCGCTGGCCGATGTGTCCGGTGCGGCTTTGACCGGCGGGGAAAGCGGCATTTCCGGCATCACGAACGCCGATTATGTGGCGGCTATCACCGCTTTTGAAACGCAGGACTTCCACGTGTTGACGCTCGACGGGGTGTCGGATCCGGCACTGCGCACCAGCATCGTAGCTTGGGTGAAACGCGTCCGTGAAGAGGGCAAAGGCGTTCTCGCGGTGCTGGGCGGATCGGCGGCCGAAGATACCGGGGCCGACGCGGTGAGCAAAGCGATCGCCCGCAGCGCCGTCATCGATTATGAGGGCATCGTCAACGTCGGCACCGGTGCGGTCCTGAACGGCAAAGAGTACAGTTCTGCACAAATCGCCGCTTGGGTTGCCGGGCTGATCGCCGGTCAGTCGCTCAAGGAATCGACGACGTATGCGGCTTCGCCTTTCGACGATGTTACGCGGCGCTGGACCCGCTCCGAACAGGAGCAGGCGGTGAAAGGCGGCGTTTTCCTGCTCGTCCATGACGGCCGCAGGGTGAAGGTGCTGCGCGGCGTGAACAGCTTGATTTCTCCACGCCAAGGCCAGAACAAAGGCTGGAAAAAAATCCGCAAAATCCGCGTCATCGACCAGATCAACGCCGATTTGCAGCGCACCGCCGAGGACTATTACATCGGCAAGGTGAACAACACCGAGGAAGGCCGGCTGGCCCTGATCGGCGCCGGGAAGCAGTATTTGCAGACGTTGGCCGCGGAGAGCGTCATTGAGGCAACGGGCTTCGACGTCACGCTTGATCCGCGTTTCTATGGCAGCGCGCCGCAATTTGTCCCTGAAGACGATCAGGTTTTCCTGGCGTGGAAAGCGGACGACACCGATGTGATGGAACAAATTTTCGGCACGTTTTACGTGCAATAATTTTTGAGGGGAGAGTTTATCTATGGCACAATTTCTTGATCCCGGCCGCGTTATCATGGGCACGTACGGGCAAATTTTTATCGAAGGCCAATGGCAATCGAATTTGAATCATCTGGAGGCTAACGTCGAAGCGGAGAAGAAGGAACTGAATCTCGTTGGCACCGACTATACCGTTTACAAGCTGGGGCGCAAAAAAGGGACAGGCACGATGAGCGGCTACAAAGTAACGTCCGATATGATCGCGCGGGGATTCCAGAAGTTTTCGATCATCCATAAGCTGGACGACCCGGAGGCTTATGGCTTCGAGCGGGTTCAGTTGAACAACTGCATGGTGGACAAAATCCAACTGGCCAACTGGACGGCTGGCGAAGAAGTCACCGAGGAAACGCCGTTTACGTTCGAGTCATACGAGCTGCTGGACCCGATCGTGGCGTCTTAATTTTGGTTATTAGGCCAGTTACGAAAAAGAAGGAGGAACCATTTTGAGTCAGGACGGGCTGTTGAATGAGCAGGAAATTTTGGACGGTCTTTTTGAGACGGCGGCGAATTTGCCGGAGGAGACCGTTTTTATCGGGCGGCTGGGCTTAAGGGTTACGCTGCGCGGACTCACGTCCAGCAAGGTGGACGCGATCCGGGAGCGGTGCACGATCCGCAAAACGACGAAAGGCCAGGTCACGGAAAAAATCGACAGCGAGCTGTTTAACGCCGCGTTGATCAAGGAAGCGACCGCCTCGCTGGAAGTGGTTAAGAAGCGGGAGAACGGCGGGGAAGCGCAAAGTTTGAAGCTGAGCGGCTGGGGCGACGACCGCCTGATCAGCCGGCTGAAGCTGTCCGGCGGGGAAGAGGCGGTGCGCCGCCTGCTGCTGGCCGGGGAACTGGACGCCGTCGGCGATAAAGTGCTGGAGATTTCCGGCTTTGGGGTCGACATCGATGACCTAAAAAACTGATCGGCTCCGGCGGCACGACGACGCTGCTGTTCCATTTATGGACGCGGCATCATCTGCGCCCCGGGGAATACTGGTCGCTCCCCAAAGGAGAGCGTCTGCTGCTTAGAGCGTTTGCGGAGCGGGAGCTGGAGATGCAGTGAGTGTCTCCCGGCTCCCGGTTTTCCCGCTTCCGGGCAGGCAGGCGAAGTGCGGAGAAAGGAGGTAACGAATGGCCGACAAAGAGATCTATGAGCTTGATATCGAGATCGATAACCGCGACATTGACAAAACGCAAAAAAAGCTGCGTTCCCTGGACAAGCTGCTGCAGCAAACCCAGCGCCGCGCCGGGCTTTTGGGCAAAACGCGAATCAAACCCGCCGTCACGCTGGACGACCACTTCTCCTCGGCCGCCCGTAAAATCGGCGACACGCTGACGCGGCTGCACCGCACCACGGTCAGGCCGGTCGTCCAGCTCGACGACCGCGCGTCCCAAGCGGCTGTTAAGCTTTACACCACGCTTGCGGCGCTGAGCGCCCCCCGTTGGCGCGTATCGGTCGCCGGAGTCGACTGGGAGACCGTGGTTGGGGATTCTTTTACGAAATGGATAAGCTCCGACGGCAAAAGCACGATGCAGCGCATCTCCTCGTCGATCGCCAGTGCGCTTGGCGGTGGATTGAAGGATGTTATGATGCAGGCGCTGGGGTTGGGGGATGCGGTAAAGGCGAGTGGAACTGGAAATAGCGGGGGGAGTTCGGGGAAACCGAAAAAGAGTAGCGACTTGGGGGTATCAGGAGAAGGTGGTTCTAGTCTACTTTCGCCCTCTGTAACGGATATTATAATCAAGGAGGGCAACAACAAGAGTAACGACACGGTTAAAAAGCCTGGATTTTCCGGAAAAAGTGATACTAATCCCTTTACTGCCTCTCTTCCGGACTTTATGAAACCATGGGATTTCAACAAGACTAGAAGACCGGGATTTTATGAAGATGGATACTATGATGTTTTAAGCTTTCTTAAAGATGGTTTAAAAGATAAAGCTCAAGTAACTGCCCCCAAATCTATAGAATCTACCCCCAATATTCCAGAGACCGGTATAAAATCGGGGTATAGTGGATCGATTTATGCAGAGGCGGGGTTACGAGCAGGAGAGGCATTCTTCCAAGCGTTTTTATCCGTCCTTGACCCTAATCAAATTGGTGAGAAGCTGGGAGGGGTAAGCTTTAGTCCAGTTGCTGAAACCGATAAGAAGTTGGCGAAGTGGGAAGAGGAAACCATAAATATTTTTAAAAGTGTCGCAACTTCGTTGTTTTCAACCTGGTTATGGGGAAAACTTGGTAAATGGAACAACGGTTTGAGTAAATATCTTATAACTGATTTGAGTAAAGTACCAAAACCTGTTGCTGGGCTTGCTAGCGGAGCAACCAAAGGCTTTGGAGAAGCAATTAGCCCGCTAGGAAAAATTTTGTTATTGAATGATGGATATAACATTTCTGCAGAATTAACTGACTTTGTATTAGGACATAAGGCAGGGGATCGAAAGTATAGAAACCCGTTGTTTGGATTTCCAGAAGATTACTATACGGACAGCGTCTCTCCGTTTGGTTGGAAGGAATTTTGGAATCATCCTGTAGTACAAAGTATAGTTAAACCCGAGCCATTATCTAGCTCAAGTTTTAAGCCATCATGGAATTTTAATGAATATAAAAAAGTATGGACTAAAGCATGGAACGACCTTTGGGGCTTTTCTAGCAGTAATCAAGAAGAACCAATAAATAATTTAGGCACACAGTTGAATACCAAGGGAAGTTTGTTAGCCCCGAGCGTAGGGGGAACAATGAGTCCGGGTAAAGAAAGTCGTAGAATTATGGGAACATCAGTGCCTGATGCAGTTCTTCCTTCTTTTGATTCAAACCAAATCAATTCACCGGAAAAAACATATTCAAAAGAGAACACTGGCTATCAAATCAACGTTTCCGTCGCCCAAGGCGCCCTCAACCTCACCGTCAACAAAGACGAGATTAATTATGAAGAACTTGCTAAAGCGGCGGGCTTGAGAATCGCCAATGAGGTCAGGTTCGCCATGCAAAATCTGAAGTAAGGGGGCGATGAGAAAGATGGAAATCCATTTGATTGACGGATCGGGCAATGACTTTTATTTTCCGGTGAATCCGGATGAAATTACGATTTCCCGCGGGAAGGCGCTGGAGACGGTCAATATTTTGTCGCTGGGGGAATACGATTTTCCGGCTGGAGAGAAGGTGAAAGAGATCGCCTTCTCTTCTTTTTTTTCGGCGGTTTATGATCCGGGATACTGCAACTATGAAAATCTCCCCGACCCGCAGGAGGCGATGAATCAGCTGACCACGATGATGAACAGCAAATCGCCGGTGCGGCTGATTATTTCCGGTACGGCGGTGAACGTGCTCGTTATGATTGCGGCACATAACAGCAGCTTTAAAGGCGGGGAGCCGGGGGACGTGTACTTCGACCTGACCGCCCGGACTTGGCGGGAAATGAAGGTTCATACGGCAGCTTCGGCGGGGGCTTCAGCCAAAAAATCGACCCGTCCGGATACGAAAAAGCCGGCGAAAACCTACGTCGTCAAATCCGGCGATACGCTGTCCAAAATCGCTAAACTGGAGCTCGGCGACAGCTCGAAGTGGCAGCAGATTTACAAAGCGAATCAGAAAACGATCGGTAAGGACCCGAACAAAATCAAACCCGGTCAAAAGCTGGTGATGCCGCAGTGAGTTACGAAGTGGTGCTGCAGAACAAATATTATTTGCGCGAACTGGTGGAAGGGATTTCGCTGAAGGATTCGCTGGACCAGATTTCTTACCAGGGGACGATACAGCTGAAAATTCCGGCGTCTTTTCCCGGTATTGAACCGGGGCAGGAAATCCGCATCAGCGGAGTGCCGTTTAACGGGGATGGCGGCGCTTCAGGCGCTGGCGGCAAAAGCATGGTGCATCTGCTTCACCCCGGCGTCGTCTGGGAATGCTCAAGCTCGATCAAGCAGACAAAGCATATGACGGTGACGGTGTACGACCGGACGATTTATTTGGCGAAATCGGAGGATGAGTGCCTTTTTCCGGCCGGAGGAACGGCCAGTCAACGCCTGCGAAAATACGCTGCGGACTGGAACATCAAGCTCGATTCGGTTCCCGACACGAAAACGAAACTGAAAAAAGCCGTCTACCGGCCGCAGACGCTTTACAGCATGATCATGTCCGATCTCAAAGAGACGGTTAAGGCTGGGGGCAACATGTACATTCCGCGGATGACGCCTGCCGGGCTTACGCTTTTTCAAATCGGCAGCAACAAAACGGTCTGGGTGCTGGAGCAGCTGGAGGAAGCGACGCAAAACCGCACGCTGGAAGGCACGGTCACAAGGGTGAAGGTTATCGGCACCGAGGATCAGAAGGAAAATGCGCCATCCAAAGTGCTGGCCGTAGCGGATGGGGAGACCGCCAAATACGGCGTGCTGCAGCGGATTGTTCAGGACGAAAACGTCAAAACCGCCAGTGCCGCCAAAAAGTTCGCCGAATCCATGCTGATGGGTCTGGGACAGACCTTTAGCGTCACCTGTGTGGATCTGAACACGGTTCGTGCCGGGGATAAGGTGAATTTTAACGGATTGAATCTGATCGTGACGTCGGTCTCCCATGAGTTAGGCGAACCTGGTCATATGACGCTGGAGCTGGCGACGGAGGCCGACGTGAAAAGGAGGTATTTTCTTGACAACTGATCCATATGCGGCTTTGGCCGTTTCGCTGCGGGAAAATGCCGCGAGGAAAGCGGCGGAAGCTTTGGCGGGCGTTTCGGCCGAACTGGGGACCATTACGAGGTCGGGGCTGAAGCTGGACAACTTTAAGCATGAAATCCAGGATTATTTGGTCGCGGAATTTCCGGGGACATTGAAGCTGCCTGAGTTAGCGCTAACCGGGGAGGCTGGCTGGCTGGATGACGAAAGAGAACGTATTGTGGAAGTACAGCAAGGTGAATTCTCTTTTGAACCCTCGGAAACCGCGGGAGTGGCGTTGACCTTGCGGTACCAGCCAGGCGACCGGGTGCTGGCGCTGCCGATTAACGGCGGGAATGATGCGATCGTCATTTGCAGGGTGGTGAGCGGGAATGGCTAATCTTTTTCCGGAAGCGGTGGTGGATTCGTGGTCCTCTGGTGAGGAAAAAACGCCGGAAACGACGAATGATGAGGTGGCTTTTGGGCGAAGCTGGCGATTTGATTTTGAGGCCGGGGAGTTCGTAATGACACCCACGCGAAAAATAGCCCAGGCCGACGACACCGCCGCCTGGGTTGTGTGGTGTGAAAAAGCGATCCGCACGCCGCGCTACCGGCATTTGATCTATTCGCGGTCGTACGGTCAGGAATTCGAAGAGCTGATCGGCAAAGGCTACAGCCGCGCCGTTCAGGAAAGCGAGATCGAGCGGATCGCGACGGAGACGCTGATGGTGGATCCCCGCACTTTAAGCGTGGGGGATTTTTCTTTTTCGTGGCAGGACGATGGATGCCAGTTTAGCTGCCGGGTGAAAAATGTCCGGGAGGAAGAGATGATCGCGGAAGGGAGTGTGACATGATGGCGGAGCTGCCGCTTTATTTGCAGGATCAAACGGAAGAACAAATCATGCAGCGGATGCTGGCTCGGGTGCCTTCGGATATCGATAAATCCGAGGGTTCTTTTATTTGGGACGCCGAGGCTCCGGCAGCATTTATGCTGGCGGAGGCGGCGGTGTGGGCCCGGCAGGTGCTGGAGCGCGGGTTTGCGAGCACGACGTACGGGGAGTACCTCGATTTGCGGGCCGCGGAGCATGGGGTGACCCGGCGGCCGGCCGTGGCGGCGGCGGGAGTGGTCAGGTTTACCGGGACGCCCGGGAGAACGGTTCCGGCGGGAACGATCGTGGCGACGCCGGCCGACGAGGTTACGGCGGAAGCGTCGATCGAATACGAGACGACGGTGACGGTAACCCTGGATGAAAACGGTGGGGGAAGTGCTCCGATTCGGGCTGTTGTGGCCGGGCAAGCGGGCAACGTGCCGGCGGGCGTGATCGAGATTATCGCTACTCCGGTGAGCGGCGTCACGGCGGTGACAAACCCGGAAGAGACCCGGGGCGGCGCCGATACCGAGTCGGATGAGCTATTGCTGGAGCGTTTTTATTCCCAGGTGCGAAACCAGGGGACGAGCGGCAACAAAGCGCAGTATATGAAATGGGCCGGAGAGGTGCCCGGTGTCGGCGGAGTGCAGGTGGATCCGTTGTGGAAGGGGCCTGGGACGGTAGGGATTTTTTTGCTGGACACGGAAAAGCGGGCGGCCAACGAGGAAATTGTGGCGGCAGCGCAGGCCTACATCGATCCGACCCAGGACGGGCAGGGAGAAGGCATGGCGCCGGCAGGCCCGATCGTCACGGTGCTGGCGGCCGATGAGGTACCGATCGACATCCGCGTTAAGCTGACGTTGGCGAGCGGGGCGACGCTGGCTGAGGTGCGGAAGCGAATCGAAGACGGCGTGCGTGTTTATTTGAAGCAGCTGGCTTTTACCGATCCATTGGTGCGCTTTACCCGCATTGCGGCGATCCTGCTCGACATTCCGCCAATCATCGACTACGCCGAGTTGACGGTGAACGGGAACGCAGATACCAATTTGGAGATTTACCCGGGGCAGGTCGCAGTGCTGGGGACGGTGGAAGTGTATGAGTGAGTATATGCTGACGAATATGAGGAGCATGGGCGAACCTTTGCTGGCGGATAAGAGTGGAGCTTTGCCGAGAAGTGTAGGCAAGCCTTGGCCGGCAAGCACAAGTACACCTTTACTTACGAGCCCGCGGGGGCGCGCAATGTTTTCCTATTTGCCGAGTTATTACGAAAACTCCCGGGTCATGCAGGCGGATATGAACGCCAAAGGCGTTGAACTGGATCGGCTATTCGAGGCGTTGGACGAAACGCTGGAGCAGTTTTTTGTGCGGACGGCCACTTGGGGGCTTGACCGCTGGGAGAGTGAACTCGGCATCGAGACCGATCCCAGTAAGCCAATCGACCAGCGCCGCGCCGTCGTCGAGTCCAAGCTGCGGGGCAGCGGGAAGTTTTCGGGGCGGCTGGTGAAGAGTGTGGCGGAGGCGTATTACGGCGGGAAGGTGGATGTTTTTTTTCAGCCCAGTGAATGGAGCTTTACGGTGAAGTTCGTGGATAGTACAGGGATTCCGCCGAACCTGAACGATCTTATAGCCGTGATCGGAGAACTTAAACCGGCGCATTTGGCATTGAAGTTTGAATTTTCTTATTTGCTGATTCGCGACATTCACGAGGTGCTGACACTTAACCAGATGGAACAAATCTCATTGAACAAATTTGCAGGAGGTGATCCGGTTGGCCAGTAATACACCTAATCTCAACCTACTCAAAAAAGACCCGGCAACCGATGGAAACGATACGTTTAACATCCAAACGATGCTCAACGACAACTGGGATAAAATTGATGCGGCGGTGGGGGAAGTTCGAGAAGAATTGAAGGACATCAATGTTCCCGATGCTTCCCTCACACAGAAGGGAATCACACAACTTTCTAGCGCCACGGACAGCACTGCCGAGGATCGGGCGGCAACGCCGAGGGCGGTCAAGGCGGCGTACGACGAAGCCACGGCGGCCCGGGTAACGGCGAACGCGGCGAATACAGCGGCAGCAGCGGCGCAGGCAAAGGCAGACGCTGCGTTTCCTAAAACGGGCGGACCGATTACAAGAGTAGCCACAACAGATAACGGATGGAATACCGCCCATGTCGAAATAAGTAACACGGGTTCATCCATTTCGACGAATATGCCGCGAATAGCATTTCATTCCAATGGGGCGGGCGTTGCTAAACAAGTTGCTGGGGACCACATACGCGGGGGCGTGTCGGTGCTAAATGAAGACGGGAACACTTTAACCAATTTCAATTGCAACGAATTGCGATTTTCGGTGAATGGTGTAACTCACACGTCAACGGAGCTTTTTACATCTGTCAGTAATGGGAAAAATGCGGTCGCTGCCGCTATTGCTGGCAAAAATGTCCCTGCATCAGGCAGCGATCCATTCCCTGTGCTGGCGGAAAAAATAGGGCAAATCTCGACGATTAGCCGAGAGGCTACTGGGTCTTCGACGTCCGGGATCAGCATTCAAAATTCCGGCACCGGATCAGTTACAGGTGACTTAACCTTGAGTATTCGGGGACTAGCTTTTACTCCAAGATATGTAGCGCTAGAGATAGGGTGGATGTATGCCGCCGGCAACCCAGTGCTGAGTTTTGAAGGAGGGGTCAGTAATTTTGGCTATAATAGCTACACTGTAGTAAATGGTTACAATAATTCAAACAATACCACTTACTCATTGCGTAATTTTTTGCCCACCGTGGGGGGGTTCGACGCGAGCGTCCGTATTACGATATCGAAAATGTCTATGACAACAGCGTCCGTGTACTCGGAAATCGCTAATTGGAGAGCTATGGAATAGAATAACGAAGGGTGATATACATGATCAGGATGTTTCGTTCAAAAGATAGAGCAGAGGCGATTGAATTTGCAAATGGCGAAATGGCTACGGGGTACAGGAAATTGCTAAGTTTACTGGGTTACGCGTTACTATCGAATAAAATCCAGATGAAAGAGTACGGGCCGGGCTCATAGTGGGGCCAACCGAGGCACTCGTAGTTAAGTTGGGGCAGTATATTTACAAAGAGAGCAACGGAAAAATCGGAATTTGCGATAATGAGCAGCTTATTCAAAAACACGAAGAAATCACCCAAACAACCACAGGGAGCGCCGCATAGGCGTTATTTTTTAAAATTTTTTTATAAATTCTCAGCAGAGTTGAGCATTTCTATACAAAAATCAGATTTATGTGCTTTCTATCTGCTTTGAATGTACTTAATAAATGTTTTTCTTATGCCTTCGGAGCCGATCCGAAGGCCATTTTTTTATCGAGAGAGGGTGAGGGTAATGGATATTACGGTAATTACTGCGGTAACGTCGGTCTTGGCCGCGCTGAGTGGTATTGCTTTAGGGTGGGCGGGGCGCGCAAAGGCGATGCGGCAGGAAGCGGAAGAGGCTGCGGAGTTGGAGGCGGTGCAGCGCGCCGATGTGGAATACATCAAGCGTGGCGTGGACGATATGAAAATCGAACAAAAGCTGCAGGGGCAGCGGTTCGAGGCGTTTTCCGAGCGGTTGACGCGGGTCGAGGAATCGACCAAACAGGCGCACAAGCGGATCGACCGCTTGGAAGAATAGATTGTAACAAGGAGGTGATAGTTTTGGATGTTACTAAATATAATATAGAGCGCCGGTACATTGCCAAGCGAGCCAACGTAAGACCCGGCACAAGGCTGAAGACGGGGACGCCGGAATTTTTTGTAGCGCATGATACCGGCAATCCTGGGGCGACGGCGGACAACCACTTTAACTATTTTAACTCGCAGACCGACCGCTCGGCTTCGGCCCATGTGTTTATTGACGATACAAAAATTTTGGAGATCATTCCAACCGGCACCGGTTCCGATCCGGCAGAGAAGGCCTGGCATGTGCGGTATGATGTGACCACTGACAACGACGCTTTCGGCTATGACGCCAATGACGCTGCGCTGGGCATTGAACTGTGTTACGGCGGAAAAATCAACTTTACCGAAGCCTACAATAGATACGTTTGGTATTTGGCTTTATGCTGCGACAAGTGGAACAAAAATCCTTACACCTTTATTCCCACCCACAAACAGCTGGATCCGGCGCGGCGGAGCGATTGTGAGCAGGCCTTGGCCACCGGCGGCAAAACTTTAAAAATTTTGCTGGATGACGTAGCCGCTGAAATCAAGTCCACCCGATCCGCTGTTTCGAATCCGAACACCAATACTAATGGAAGTTTCACCCCATTGCCGGCCTCGATTGTGCAAGCGCTGATCGATAACTACGTATCCCCGGCATGGTTTGCGTCCCAACGGAAAAATGATGAGGCCGGCAAAACCCATTTTCATAACCTGGCGAACAATCTGCGTTTAGCTGCCGGAATCCCGCTTCCCAACGATGCGGCCGCCAAACCGCTCACCTGGCTTCCCAAAAGCAACGCTCAGGAAATCATTTTCCGCTGGCTCTCCCCCGCTTGGTTTAAAGCGAAAGCCGAAGGAAACGACCCGCGGGCTCAGCATTTTCACAATTTGGCGAATTACCTGCGGCGGGCGGCGGGAATTCCCGAGGAATAAGAAAGGAGGCGATAAGGGATGCAAAATGAAATTTTGACCAATGTGCTGGCTTTTGCTTCAGTCTTATCGGTATTTGTTTTAGCTGTTGTGCAACTCGTCAAAACAACGATCAACCTGCCGAAAAATTGGGTGCCGTTCATCGGCGTGATCATCGGTGTGTTGATCGGTGCGGCGGCGTACCCTTTTACGGACATGGACCTGGTGTTGCGGCTGTGGGCGGGCGGCTTGGCCGGCTTATCGGCAACCGGGTTGTTTGAGCTTGGCAATAACCGGCCGGGAACGACGAAGGACTAATAAACCGCCGCCGTTAACGTTTCCGCTGAAATAGACCGTCACCTTTCTCTGGGGCGGTCTATTTTTTTAATAATGTATATTACCGCGTTTACCTTTGCACCAAGGATTCATCGAAAACAAGGTCTACGGAGCCGATTTTTTGTTCGGTATCCGTCTCCACATCAAATTCCCCGTTATGATCCTCGTCCAGATAAAAGCTCATAGTGGCGTTAGCGTTGGACGGAGTTTTGACCTCTGCCACCAAATCGAAGCGCCCTTCCCGATCGACGGTCAACTTCCCTTCTCCGATAAAAGAATGCCCGTCTTCGATTTGATAGAAGAAATAAGTTTCCCTGAGATTCGATGCTTTTCCGGAAATTTGAATTTGCCGGGTGTCCAAAACCGTTCCCGGACGGGGGTTATCCAATTGCAGCTTAACTTCATTTCCTCCGCAGGCTGTCAGCGTTAAAATGAGGGCGATCAGCGGCAAAACAAGGCCATTTCTCATCATTTTCCTCCTGGAGGTTGTTTTTTTAGCTACTAAGATCACTTTAATGGATAGATTGGCGCCAATCAATAAACAACGAGGTGATCAACATGGCTTTGAAAGGGAAAAAGATTTTAATCGACCCGGGGCACGGGGGAAGCGATAACGGTGCAACCGGCAAATTGAACAATAAAACGGTGTATGAAAAAGATATGGCTCTTACTTTTCCCAATCGATAGTCTTGTATGGTATTGTCAATACCTTTTTTACTATGTTAGAATGAAATCAAATGAAACTGCATAAAATAAAGAGTGAAGATGCGCACATCTTCACCCTGGCAACAGCCGCTTTGAAGAGCGGTCAGCTGTAGTCAATGGTAAAGAAATAGACCATCTCCTAGCACGGGCGGTCTATTTCTTTTTGTTTTGGTTTAACGTAGCAACTATCGTAATGACCAAACCGATCAGCGCTATTAAAAACGCTCCGAATTGCATCATTAAAGACAGCACGTCCTTAACCTCCACAGGCATCACCTCCCTTCAAGGGAGACTAGCCGACCACCCATCGCAGCCATTCTGTTGTTAGGGGTATTATACCACAAATTGGAAAGCTACAGAGAGAGGATAATAGAAAACAATGGCAATATTAGCAATCTCTCAAATTGATAATATCTTGTATGCTCGTTCAACTCTCCTACCCCGGTAAGTCATCAGGAAAATGGCTTAGTTTGTTGGCAAGTTCATTTTTGCCCGTTAAAATTTCAGTCACCAGTCCCGCTCCAAGTCGAAATCCGCAGGTGAAAGTTGAAGTCAACTCCATATCATGAATCTGAGCGTACAAATCCAGTAGAGCCTCAAGCTCCTTAAATTCCTCTTCGGAATGCCGTTTTTTCCAGTCCGTCATCGTTTCGGATACATCTGTGTTTACCTGACGATACTGCGGATCCTCGGGAACTATCTTTTCAGCCGGACATAAAATGCCGTTGTAAAGCTGTTCTATAAGACTGTTCATTTCTCCCCATCCTTTCAGAACATGATAGAAAGATTGATATTTGCTTAAATGAATCATAACATAAAAAAACATCATTTTGTAGAGTATACTCCGTGGATTTATTGCTGTAGACAACGGGATAATAAATCCAAAAAGAGGTATTGTCTTGAAATCAGAAGTCATTTTTGGACAAGTTCTTAAGACAATTCGTAAAGAACAGAAAATAAGTCAAGAAAGTTTGGCACTTAGAAGTGACCTTGATAGAACGTATATATCTATGTTGGAGCGTGGCATCCATCAACCGACATTAAATACTTTATTAGCCTTAGCCAATGCTTTAAATATAAAGGCATCCGAGTTGGTTAAAATTGTTGAAGATGAAATCGAAAAAAATGAATAGAGTTTTATAAAGAAACCGCTACTTTAAAGCGGTTTTTCTATTTTTATTTGAGGACCAGTCCGTATGGAATAGTCAAATATAAGGAGGATTAACATTTGATTTAATAAAAACGGCACTAAGCCGAGATCAGTGCTTGACGAAATAAATTATGACTTTTGCTCTATTGATTCGAGGATGCCGGACTGAGGACTGAGGTGGCTGTCTATATTAGCATTCGTGTCTTGGTTTCCCTGCAGACTGCTTTGCACGATTATCCCTTTCGTTCAGAGGGCTGGGGTTGGGGGCTAGGATGCGAGGGATTAATAAGGAAAAAATATCTGCTTCTTACAAACCTATCTTTTCTCCTGAATTTATCTTCTTCTCTGCTTCTCTGATTAAACGGGATAATCGTGCAAAGCGTCCGGACAGCGGATGTTGATCTGCCGACCTGCCCACCGGCCTTCCCTGTCCTCAAGCTTTCAACGCCTTTCCAGCTTTTCTTTCCATGACCGGTTGCCGACATCACTGTCAAGCACTGATTATTAGACTGAGTCAAAAAAACATTATTTCCCTGTTGTATAAAGAACGTGTGTTTGCATATACTGCAAACAAACGTTCTTATTTGGAGATGGTACTGGTGAAAAAATACATTGGCCGGACCGTTGAGATCATTTACATGGACCGCTTGGGAAAAATCACGCAGCGAAAGATCAAGGTTCATGACGTCCGTGAAGGTCTGGTGCGGGCAACTTGCCTTGCTTCCGGTGAACCCCGGGCTTTTCGGGTGGATCGGATTTTGGCCTGTGTTCCGGTTGAACACCGGGGTCATGATGCTTCTTGACCTAGATTAGTAAATTTTCCTTATCAATATGTCCGGGGCTGCTCCAAGCTGCTCCGGACTTTTTGTTCATTTATATAGGCGAAATGGATTATTTGTGGGATATTATCCCAACTGAGGAATTGTGAGGCCAGCGGTGGGTTGATAGAATGTATTGAAGTGTCTTTTCCATAAAATATCTAAATGTCCAGGAGTACGGAATGAATAGGACAAACTATGTGCTGTCGCAAGATGAGTGGTTTTACCTATGCTTGCTTTCCGGAGCCGATACCTTGTTCGGTTTGGAAAATGTGCTGGATGGCCTTGATTTGCAGGAGGCCCGCCAACGATGGGAGAAGGTGTCCGGCCGGCTGAAAAGTAAACATATTTTGACGGAGGAAGATGAGGATCAGCTATACATAGAGCGTGATTATGCTGCGATTGCGGAAATTTTGTCGTTCCCGGACGAGGTGTTTGCTTGTTTGGTGGAAAAAAACGGGGCAGTCTCCATGGAATTTATTCATTGCCGGGCGGGGATGTTCACGCGCTTAACTGGGGAAGAGACTTGCGAGGTCCAGCTTTGCACCGGGCGGGAAGAAGCGATTGCCATGCTCCGGGAGCAATTTTTGCTTAGCGATTGTGAGCAGGAGGCATTTTACTCTCTACCCGCGGCGGTGGCCAATTACGCTCTGGCGCTTGCAGGTGCGGGAGAACAAGGAGCGGCAACGGTTCTTTGGCAAAAGCTTGGGATAGATCGTCAGACCTCGGAAGACTTAGCGGAAGCCTTTGGGCCACAGTCTGATTGCCGGGTCATTGCCGGATACCACTTGGCTTCTGGAGAGGAGGCCGAAGCGCTGTTTACCTGTGCGCGAACAGAAAAAGGAACCTGGATGCTGGGGATGATGCCGGAGCGAAGTCAGGCCCTTTTGTTTCGGCGCAAACCGCTTTCCGCCCTTGAACAACTTTTTGCGTTTTCAAGTATGTTTGGGAAAGGAGGAGGACATCTTGGAACTGAAGGTCGATCCGGCCCGCATTAACGGGCTCGCAGACGAAGTACGCCGGTTGGAGCAACAGTTCGGAGATCAAGTCACAGTTACGCTAAAAAGAGTATCGGAGTTAACCGGTAGAACAAGCTCGGCTTATTTCGAGTCGGGAGTCCGCTCCGCAATATCTGAAGTGGAGCGGCGGATGGAGCGGATAAGGCAACTGTCCCGTGAGATCGGCGACGAATTGCGCACGGAAGAGAAAACGCTGCGCTGGGCGGCGGGCGAGTATACTCGTCAGGAGCAGGAGTCCTCTTTGAAGGCGAAGCAGTTAAAACTTCCGGTTACCTTAAACCAATTTGCCGCGCTCCCAACGATTTCAGAGAATAAAACGACCGTCCTTCCTTTTTCGTTTTCGGCGTTTTCCTTATTCTCCCGGGCGGTGGTTTACCTCCCTATCACGGTGGAGCCGCTTACGAAAGAACTGACTCTGGACCCGGAGCATAAGAGCGATGAAGTGCTAAAACTGCAGGAAAGATTGCACGAGCTGGGATATGAGCTGGAAGCGAGCGGTTATTTTGACTCGGCCACGCTGGCAGCAGTTAATCGGTACAAAGAAAAATACGGACTGGACAATGCTGGCGATCGGCAAGGAATCGTGGATGAAAATGTGTGGCGGACCTTGTTCGGGACGTTGAGCGGGCTGCTGACGGTGCAAATGCACGCCCAGACTTATTCCGAGCCGTTGAAAATGGCGCAGTTGCGGTTGCAAGAACTGGGTTTTGAGGTCGAGGCGAACGGCTATTTTGATGAAGCTACCGTACGTGCGTTGGAAGGATTCCGGGAGGTTTACGAGAAGGATCAGGACGGGCTGGAGGGCGTAATCGGGCCGGTAACCTGGCAGGCGCTGTTTAACATTTCTAGAGTGGAACTAGTTGAGGAATCCAAGAGCGAGCCGCAATACTTTATTATGGCCGATGATCCGCGAAGCTATTCGCTGGACGATGTGCTAAACCGCGATGATCCGGAAGTTCAGGAGCGGCTGAAACAGACCTGTTGGGCAGACTTGACCAAGGAAGAACAAGACCGGATATATAACGAACTGAAAGAGCTTGAGAAAAAAGAAGAAAACGAGATGCGGCAAAAACAAAGCGGCATCGGCAATCCGTTTGTTGCGAACCTAATGGTCGGCGGGTCGAATGCCGTGGTGAACGCAATCAACACGGCCTCGGCAGGATTGCCGGAGCTGCTTGCCGAATGGATTATGGGACCGGAACCGGAAGGTTACGTAAATCCGCTGGATGATCCGTACGGCAAAGGAGTTGGCGAAGCTGCCGGAAACGTAGTTGGGTTCTTATTGCCCTTTAAATATTTGAAGGCTGTGAAAACCCCGGCGGCTCTCTCAAAGCTATCGCCGACGGTGGTCAGATCCATGACGGCGGGAGCGATTTTTGGCACGGCCACCGAAGCATCTGACGCGGTAACCGACTTCAAGAATGACGGCGACCAAGACCTCACAGGCCGCGCCAAAAATATCGCTCTCGATACCGCTTTGGCTGGAGCCGGGGACGTGACCTTCACCTATGCATTTAAGCTCATTTCCAGCGCGCTCAAGAGCACAGCGGGACAAAAGCTGACCGGGTTGAAGCGATCGGAAGTGAATGAGGTGCCGGCAACGCAAGGAAAGTTGGAGACGCCGGCTCCGAGTAAGGTGGCTGAGGGAACGGGTGATGCTGCTAAGTATATAGACGGTACTTATGTCCCTCCTCGGGTTCAATCAAGAATCAATTTGAGAGATGGTGAAGTAAAAGTAGTTGAGGTAGATGGAGAAAAAATGGTACTACCTGCTGAAGACAAAGGATGGTTACATGTATTGGACCGACATTTTAATCCATCAAAAAATGCGTCTCAGTTTACTATAGGTCCTGACGAACTTCGTACTCTATTACAAAGTGAAAATGTTGTTAATACTCCAATTACTAGAGTGCTACCGAGTAATGATGGACCTCGCTTTGTACGAGAAGTGGATGCAGGTGAAATAATTGGAATTGATAAATTTAGCGGAAATAGTACTTCTACTATGACTGTATTGACAGACGAATTTGGTAATTTAGTAACTACTACACCGGGATTGATAAAATAAAAATATGTATTGTGAGGTGGTTGAATGAAACTAAAAGGAACTAAAACAGAACAGGACTTTAGAGAACGACTAATCAACTCTCATAAGTCATTATTTCAAGAACAGTCAAATGAAAGACTATTAAATGTACTCCGAAATTTGTTCCCTGAAATGAGGACAGCCTATTTTATAGGGCACACACCTGAGCAAGGAGAAGACCTCTATAGGATTCTTATTAATACTGATACTATTGCTCTACTTGAGTTGGATCGATATAACCATGATACAAAGCCTATTGTTGGAAAAATATCTGTACGAGAATACATCAAAGGATTAAGTAAAATGGATCAAATTAAAATGGCTGTTGCTCTAGATTTAGCACAAAGAGATTTAGGGTAAGAAATTATTCAAACCTTGATTGGCGTAACAATGCCTTTCAGGGTTTCTTTTTCAATCTAATGACTGACTGTTTTTGTCTGCCGCATACCACGCACCGCCCAATAATCGTACGGGAGATAACGAGCCAAAATTTGCATTGCCCGGCTGATCAAAATTATCTATGGGATGTAGAAGAACAAGACACCATGATTGAAGAAGGAATTCTGGAATCGACTTATGCTGCAAAAAATTTCCTTGCTTTGAATTTATAATGGAACAGGTGCTGAAAATGATGAGTAATTTCTTAGAAAATTCTTATGTAAGTAGCCGATTTACAGCAGAAGATAGAGTGGGTTGCAGAATTAAAGGTAGTTTCTCGGGGATTGGAGAATCATTTTGAGGATTTGCTGAAGGGTGGAACCGACTAGTTAAAGGATTTTAACCAATCCGCTTATTTTCAAGCACCGAGAATCATGTAAAGAAGATGAATACCGTATTTAGTATTAGAAATGACATGGAAATTGAATTTCAATGCGGTTAATTAACGGTTGCACAAAAAGCTTTTTCTGCATTTTTCTAGGCTTCTGGGCAGATGAATTGTTTAAATCCTTAGAGAAAGGAGGGAACTAATGTCTTCAGCAAACATGGTTTTATTTATGGAGGAAGAACTTGATGAAAGGAAATTTGATTTAATCTTAAAAAGTTATGATGCAAATAACTTAATAACTGAATGGAGTATTGAAAGAGCCGATGTGTGTTTGTGGGTTAGGTATAGTTTGCTTAAAAACGATAAGGAATCGAAGGATATTTTAGATGATATCACCCAGTTCTCATCGGATAAAATAAAGAATTGGAAAATGAACTCGGTAATCTATGTTCAACCAAGTAAAGAAATGATTGCATTTTTTCTCGCTACTTCTTTTTGTGAATCTATCTACAAAATTTTAAATAAGGTAAAAAATGTTTTGTTATATCATGGTCCAAGTGGGTTGCTAATTAACGAACAAATTGGAAACATTAGATTTGAAAATAGCAGTAAATTTTACGATTATAGAACGATAGATAGTGCATTAGTAGAAAAAATAATAGATGATCTAAATAAAGAATTTTCTTGGATTCTTGTATGCTTTGAAGATGATGAAGGGCGCAATATTGTGACGATGAGTCTGAACGAGGGAAAAATCTTATTGGATTCTGAAGTAATATCGAATAATACGAACAAAGTAAATTTTTTGTTTTGGTTCCAGACTCAACTTGCTACCCGCTCATTTAGCGAGTGGTTCATTTGTAGATTTGTATCACCTCGAACTCTAAACGATACACCTATGTTGGTTGTTGTTGAGTTTTCAAACTCTATATTAAGTTCGATAGAGCTTAATATAGCTGACCCGGCTCTTATACTTATGATGATTGGTCCGATGTGAAAGTGGAGCAAAAAAGAGAAATTCATAACCAATGGCTAATATCACAGTTAGGGCGACCTCATCAAATTACTTTACCGGCTATTAAGTATTAGTTTGATTGGGGAAGTATTTTGTCTTATTATGACCCCAGAAGCGGAGACTGTGGTATTTTGATTAATTATAATTTAAGCTAACGCGTATACTATTTACAACCTCTATATCCAAAGCAGATTAATGGGGGATAATAATGGCATCAGAATGGGAAAAAAATTTAAATGATAAATTAGTGGACTTGCAAGCTATTAAAAAAGCCTTGAGATGTGAGGCTAAAATGATACAATTGAAAGCTATGTCTATCCTTGTAGAGAAACAATTGTATGATGAAGAAATTATTGAGGTTTTGCATCGCCTGTGTAACAGCTTAAGCTCAGCAGAAGACAGAATAGCTGGAATGTATATGCTCGGTCATTTTAGCATAACGGCTTTATATGAAATACAAAGTGATCTTGCTAAACAATATTACAGCATTGAATATGGTAGGCTTGATGAAAGCGAAAAAAATATGGTAGACATTTTAATAAAGTCAAGGGCATTACATTCAAAAGACAGCTGTTTGAAATAGGTGGAGATCATTTTGGTGCGGAAAGATATTTATCATGATAAATGGCTAGATACTATAAATAAGCTGTTTTTTAGAAGTATTGAATGAGATCATAAAGAAAAATGATGACAAAGATATTTCTAAAGAAATTCTGAAGTTTATTGAGATATTACAGGAATAACGGAATATCATTGCCCAAGCGCATCATCATTCTAACGGTTGTGAGCGCCGCTATTTTGGCAAAATCAAGCTGAAATAAATCGTAACGGTTGCAGGAGAGCTTATTTTGCATTTTTCTAGGCTTCAGGGGTATTTTTATGCCAAATAAGCGCGTCCGCAACCGTTAGAAATCGAACCGCCCGTTTTTACGCCAAATAAGCCCGTCCACAACCGTTAGAAATCATCCCGCTAGCGCGGACATTTACCACGGCCCCTTTAGTATCCACACATTCAGGCTTACTTCCCCTTCGGAATAAGCCTTTTCGTTTGCCGCCACGCGAGTTCCATCCGCCCTCACATAAACCCACTCGAGCCTATCTGCCCAAGTCTTTATACCCAATTGCTGGGATGTATCAAGTAGGATGGGTATATATTTTTAACATTGGATTTATAGTAAAATTAATCCAAACTGCCGCAATTTAAATTTCCTGAATTTTCCTAAGGTTAAGGTTGGTGCATAGGGTGACTGTGTTTCGCATATCAAGAATCGTGGAAAAAACAAAAGTCGAAGGGCCCGGGCTTCGTTATGCGATATGGGTGCAGGGGTGTCCGATTCGCTGCGCGGGATGTTTTAATCCGCATACGTGGGAGATGGACGGCGGGGAAATCCGCGGCATCGACGAGATCGTTTCAGATATACAGGCTGTCCGAAATACCTCACCTGAACTGGAAGGTGTAACTTTCCTGGGGGGCGAGCCGTTTAGTCAGGCGTATGAGCTAAGCGTCTTGGCCAGGAAGGTCAAGGAGATGCACCTGTCGGTCGTTACTTTTTCCGGTTATGACTATGACACTATTCGTAAATCAAGCCATGCGGGTTGGCAGCAATTGCTGCAGGAAACCGACCTGCTGATCGATGGTCCATATATCCAAAGCCAGCATGATTTAAGCCGCCCCTGGATCGGTTCGCGAAATCAGCAGTATCGTTTTCTCACGGATCGATATAAAGAACTGGAGGCCCGTTTGCCTGACATCGCGAATAAAATAGAAATACAGTTGCACGCCGATGGTACCATCACTGCTAACGGAATGGCTCAATTGGCGGATTTGGAGCTTTTGCTGGGACTGGGTTATGAACGTAAGGAGGATAAAGAATGAGTCTGGAAATTGTGCTGATTCCCGTCGCGATTGCATTAACCAAGGAAATTGCTGAAGGGATCTCCCGGAAACTGGAGAACCGAGAAAACAACCTTCTAATCCTGGAAACGCGCATGAAGGATGAAACTCTTCTGAAGCAAGCGCTCGAGGATTGGGATTGTTCGTTCCGTACCGCTGAGGGGGTGGAGGCCGTGGGGGTTGTTTCTTCCGTTACGAACGAGGTTATTTTTACGGTCAATGAAGCAGGCCGCTACACACTGATTTTGCCTGAAACGGCGGACCAGGCCGCTTATGAAGAGTGGATTGCCAACGTTGAGCAATCTTATACTCGTCTCCTTCAGCAAAAGGTCTATCAGAATCTGGTGGAGAAGGCAAGAAGCCAGGGATTGATCCTGGAACAGGAGGAGCGGCTTAGGGATCGTTCGATCCAACTGACGTACATATTGAATAGATAAGGAGATAGGCATGTTTAGAACGTATACCGAGCGCGGGAAAGCCTGGGAAATCACCAACAGCTGGTGGATTCTTCTGACTTTGGTTCCTTTTGCGATGACAAGTTTTATCGCTTTTTTGTACATAGGACTCCGGGTAAAGCAGCGGCGCTGGCAAATCTGGGGGATTGTTTATTTGGCAGCCATGATTCCCGCCTTTTCTACAACAGCAATTGGGATTGGCGCGGCCATCGCACTGTCCGTGTGGGTTGCGAGCATTGTGCATGCTTTTAACGTAAGGCCGGCTTTTCTGATTCAGCTGGATGTGTATAAGGCTAATGAGAAAGTAAGGAGCCAGCAAAAAGCCACCCAATTGAGGCAAGAGGCGGAAGCGAAGTTCCAAGCGGCGGGGAGCACGACCCAGTTTAAGCCTCCGGCACCCAAAAAGAAGGCGGAAGCGGATCAGCCGGAACGTGCGGGGAACGAGGAACAAGAGGCCGAACATCGCGAAAAGACGGAGGGGCCCGCAGCAGATGCGCCTGCAACCAACCTAAACCAAACCGGCAGCGGACGCCGGATCGATTACTGATGAGATGGGGATGAAGAAATGATCTTGGCGAACCCAACCAATAAAACGAAAAAACATCTGGCCAATTTGTTCCGGGCGAGATTTCCCTACCTTTACATTCAGACCTGGGAGGAGAACCGGATTTTATCCTTGATTCGCGATGTCGCCCAGGACGCCGAACTTATCAAAACGCCGCGGGAAGTGATGCTGTGGCGGGTAACGACCGGCATGATCGACGGGAAAGGCCAGACGAAGGGAGATACAAAACCGCCCCTGAAGGCGCTGGAATTTATCGAAAAATACGATAAGCCGTGCATTTTTGTCCTGCAGGATTTTCATGTGTTTTTTGGTGACGAGTGGCGGGCGCCGGATTATCAGATCATCCGCAAGCTCAGGGATATGCTGACCAATATCAAACAGAGCGAGCATCCGATCAACGTTATTATTACGTCTCCTTTTTTGACGCTTCCGGACGATTTGCAAAAGGACGTTACGATCGTCGATTTTGAGCTGCCTTCTTTTGAAGAGATCAAGGCTATGCTTGAGGAAATGATTCAAATCAATGAGCAGAGCGGGCGGATTCAGATCGATTTGGATGACGAGGGCAAGGAGCGGTTAGCCAAGGCCGCGCTCGGCTTAACGCTTTCGGAGGCGGAAAACGCCTTTGCGCGCGCCATGGTTGAGGACGGAAAGCTGGATGTTGACGATGTCGAAGTCGTCCTGCAGGAAAAAGAACAAATCATCAAGAAAACCGAAATTTTGGAATTTGTACGCAGTGATCTGAAAATGGCGGATGTCGGCGGGCTGGAAAATTTGAAGCGCTGGCTGTCCAAACGCAACAAATCCTGGTTGGATTCGGCCCGTAAATACGGATTGCCGGCTCCCAAAGGGGTGCTGATTACCGGCGTCCCGGGCTGCGGCAAAAGCTTGATCAGCAAATCGATCAGCTCGATGTGGCAGCTGCCTCTGCTGCGCCTGGACATGGGCAAAATATTCAGGGGCATCGTCGGAAGCAGTGAAGAGAACATGCGGAAAGCGATCAAAACGGCGGAGGCGATTTCCCCTTCGATTTTGTGGATCGATGAGATCGAGAAAGGCTTCAGCGGATACTCCGGGGGCGCCGATAGCGGCACCTCGGCCCGGGTGTTCGGGCAGTTTCTGACCTGGATGCAGGAGAAAACAAGCCCTGTGTTCGTGATCGCCACAGCGAACAACATTTCCGCCTTGCCCGCTGAACTGATGCGCAAAGGAAGATTCGACGAAATTTTCTTTGTGGACCTGCCAACCAAGCGGGAAAGAAAAGATATTTTGAAGGTCCATATTTTGAAACGGTTAACGGACCCGGAAGTTTCCGGCGAGTTTGAGCTCACGGAAGAAGTCCTGGAGCATTTGTGCTCCAAATGCGAAGGTTTTGTGGGCGCGGAGATCGAGCAGTTGGTGATCGATGCTTTGTTTGAGGCCTATGCGGAAAATTCGGCGGTTCGCCTGGAGTATTTTGAACGGGCCATCGCCAACACCGTGCCGCTTTCGGTGACGCTGGCCGAACAGATTCGCGGGATCCGGGATTGGGCGAACGTTCGGGCGGTAGCGGCAACTCCCCGGGAGGACCGGGAAGAGTACGCGAATGAAGGTCTCGCCAACCCCTATGGCGGTATTCTGGCGGGCACAGGCGAGTTTGATGACGTCCGTTTTAAACGCGGCGGAAGAACGGTCGATTTTTAAGGAGGGCATGATGATGGAAAAAGTACAAATCCGGATATGTCCCGATGGCCGGATCGAAGCGGAAACGCTGGGCATCAAAGGGGAGAAATGTAAGGATGTGATCGAACTGCTTGAAGGGTTGCTGGATGCTGAAGTGGTAGAGACCCATTTGAAGCCGGAGTTTTATGAAATGGCTGGGTTAAAGTTACACGAAACGTTAAGGCGGGAGGAATAAGCAGTGTATTCAACGAGTGAAATCCGTTCGGCCGCGAGAAGAACGGCGCAAGGAGAAGCGGACTTGAGAAAGACCGAGAAGCAGCTTGGCTCCCATGTACAGGAGACGTCTTCCTGGTGGAAAGGAAAGGCCGGGATTGCGTTCAAGGATGATTATACAGGAAAAACCAGGAATGAAATCAACCGGCTGTGTTCGGAGATCCGCGATATAGAGTCGGGGCTTGAACGGCTGGCCCGGGAAGTCCAGATCGCCGATGACCGGCGCAGGGCTGAAGCGGCAAGAAAGGCACAGGAGCTAGAGAAGCAAAAGAAAGCCAAGAGATAATCCGAGATACGGAGTGCGATTGAATGATACTGAATGAACAACAATACCTATGGTTATGTGAATTGACGGGCACCGGGCTGCTGACTTCGCAGCACTCCGGCAGTGTGAAGGAAATCGCTCGCGGCCTGCAGCCCTCCCTTGCGGATCGGGGGTTGGGGGATTTGGCCGAGGCCATTCTGGAGTCCGTGCATTTAGCGGATTTGGAATTGCTTGGGCAGGGCGGCGAACGCGGCGCCGAGTGGGTTCTTTTTGCGGATCAGGCGCATCGTCAAGGCGTAATCACCGTTTCGGACCCTAAGGCGTCCGAAGATGACGATACATATTCGTTCCCGTTGGATGGAGTGGTCCATAAACTTCGGGAAGTGCTGGTCCCCGGGATAAAGCATGTGTTTACCGGCCTGGGGCAGAGAGGCTGGCATGCCGCTTTGCTCGCGGAAGCGCTGGAGGCGGAAGCCGTTGTTTTTGGCGCCCCGGCCATGGAAGAACTTCCGGGGAAGGCCGTCAACTTTGTGGGAGAAGATGATCCGGTAGGGGACCATACCAGGAAAGTTGTTTTTGTGAAGCAGGCGGAGGAACTTAGCGAAGATGACGAAGCTTTTTTGTATAGAAAGCTGGTCTTTGAAGAAAGCGGGAAGGCGGTTGTATCGGGGCAAAGCGAATTTTCCCGGTTTGTAAGCTGGTTTTATAATACGGCCGGGACTGTGGAACCTGAGGTATGGAAAATCTTTTTCCCCGGATCGGAAGAAGAGGAAGCTACGCTGCTGGCGGATCTTGGGGTTTACTCCGTTTTCATGAAGGTCGGTGAACTGAATAAGGAGAAGCTTCTTCACGCCATTGACACAACAGTGCGATATGCCGCCGGACAATTGGAAGCGGGCCGCGATCAGTTGGCAGCCGAACTGGATAAACTGCCTGATGAAAACTATGAAACCTTAGTTTCGGAGAAGGCGGAAAAATATGCGATGAAGGCAACGGATTTCGTGATGCGCATCTTTGAAAGCGTCCAGACCGTGCTGATGGGAGTCACTCTGTTTACGCTGGAGCAGGAAACGTTTGATATGGATACCCCCATTGACAGTTTCCGAACGCAAATCTATGACTTGCTGGACCAGGAATTGGAGCGGGTAAAGGCTTGCCTCGACCAAGCAATCGCCCGCCGGCTGGAAAACTCCTTCCAAATCCCCGATTTCGGCTTTGAATGGTAAGGGGAAGACGGATGAGTCAACGGGCGGTACGAATTTTGCTGGTTGTGCTGGCAGGAATGATGATTACTTTAGGGGTGAGCGGCTGTATGGGCAAGAAGCAGGAGCCGGACGCGATCAAGGATAAAATGTTGGTTTATCTTGAAGAAAAATACGGTGAAGAATTTTTGCCACTTTTTTTTGAATCCAGCGGTTTTGCCTATAGCCATGATACATTGTGGGCTTACCCCAAAAAAGGCACCGAATCCGACAGATTTGAAGTCTGGGGGACACTTATGGAAGATGGCTCTTACGAGATGAGTGACGGATATTTTGGCATTTATATTAAGCCGAAATATGAAGAACTTTTGGCCGGTTTTGTGAGTGAGGTATACAAAGATTTCAAGTTGTTCACCGGCTTTAATGAGGGAGTTTGGTCGGATGAACTGAATAAAGACACGAAGATAGAGGATATCTATTTGAAGGACGGATTGTTCGGTTCAAATACGGTGATATTTGTAAAAGAAGGCTCTGCCAAAGATATTGATGATGAACAGGGGATAAGAAAAATCGCCGAAAAAATGAAAGAACATAAAATGGTGGGCAATGTCCGTTTGTATGTCGTATTTAATGAGAAGTTCGGTTTGATTGATCTGAACGCTTTGAATGCAACACTGAGCGAAGAGAAGGAGCTCTTTTTAAGAGATTACGAAATCATTAAAGTGACTAAAGAGCTAGAGGTGAAAAAATATGGGGAAGGGAACTAATGGCGGAATTAAGCGAAAGCCAATTTTAATACTCTTTCCCGACTCGGCTTTGAATGGTAAGGGGGAAAACGGATGAGTCAATGGGCGGTACGAATTTTGTTGGTTGTGTTGGCAGGAATGATCATTACTTTAGGAGTGAGCGGATGTATGGGTAAGAAGCAGGAACAGCAAGCCGGGGAAAACAAACCAAACCCGGAAGTCATTAAAGAACGGGTTCTGACTCATTTGCAGGAGAAATATGGGGAAGAGTTCGTGGCGGTGTCCTTTAGCGGCAGCGGTTGGGCTTACCCTTATAACCAAATGTATTTGTATCCAAAGAATGGTTCGGAATCAAATCGTTTTGAAGCTCGCATTGTGATTAATAAAGATGGTACCTATGATATTAGCGACGGGTATTTTGGGGTTTTAATTGCTCCCGAATACGCGAAAGTGGTTTCCGGATTCGTGGGAGAAATTTATAAAGATTTTAAGTTTTCCGTCGATTTTGGCGAAGGTGTGTTTCCGGACCGTTTGAACAAGAACACGAAACTGGAAGAAATTTATAACGAAAACGAATATTTCAATGCGGATATTACGGTTTTTGTAAAAGAAGAATCGGCCAAGGGAATTGATACTATTGATAGTTTAAGTAAGGTTGCTGCGAAAATGATAGAAAAGAAATTGGTCGGGAATGTATCCATTTATATAGTTAAGAATGAAAAGTTTGATTCTATAACGATGGAAGCCTTGAATGCGGTAAACGAGGATGAATACTTCATTGGAGATAGCAACACTGTTATGATCGGCAACGATTTGAAGATTTTGGATTTGGAGTAGGAAGGAGGCGGAACAATGGGGGAACTAAGTGAAAGCCAGTTAATACTTTTGGATAATTTAATATATCTTGATGGTGTGGCAAACAGAAACGGTAAAACCGTTAAAGTGATTGTAAATGATCTTTTAAAGGGCGGGCTGGACAAAAACCGCACCGTAAAAGACGATATCGTCAGCTACCCCGGCCAAATGTCCAGAGAAGAATGGATTACTGTATTACAAGCCATTAAAAAAGATCCCCAATTAATGAATTTAAAAGTTAAACATGGCGAAGTCGGGAACGTATATGACAAAAATGGCAATCTTATCACTGATGGGCATGGGAAACCGTTGGAGGTTGGCGCCCGGATGGCCACCTTTGTTGATTCGGACAAAAACGTGACTGTTGTTTTCCGCGGTACTTCCGGGGATCTCGAATGGCATGACAACGGTACAGGCGGATATTTAACCGATACCGAGATGCAGCAGCGTGCTTTGGCATATATTGAGAAATTGCCCTATAACAACATTACGGTTACCGGCCATTCCAAGGGAGGCAATAAGGCTCAGTATGTCGGGATTCTTTCCGATAAGATCGATCGGGTCGTTTCCTTGGACGGACAGGGATTTTCTAAAGAGTTTATTGAAAAATACAAGGATCTGATCGAAGCAAATAGTCATAAAATCACATCCGTTTCCGCGGAAAATGACTACGTAAATTGCCTGCTGATTCCGGTGGCGGGTAAAATCATTTACATCGATACGGAATATCAAAAAGATTTTCTCAGAAATCATAGTCCGGGCATCGTGCTGGATGAAAACGGGCAGCTGCGGGAGGTCACCGACCAAGGGGCGATTCCTCAGCTCGTAAACGATTTAACGATTTATTTAAACGCCCATATGGAAGAGCCGGATCGAAGTTATGCGATGGATGGATTGTTGGCTTTGATGGAAAGCGGGGAAGAAGGTTTTCAAAAAGAGAGCCAATCCCAAACCGATCAAAGCATCAAAATTGTGCTGCCGTATGTGGGGGATTACCTGCTGGAGAAAGCCGCCCAGGGAGGAAAAGATTTTGGAGGCCTTTTGGCAAGCGCTTTGGGTGCCGCAGTTATGCCTCGGGAATATCTGGATGATTTTTTGCGTTATTTGAAAATCAATGCCGACAATTTCGGCTACATGTTTCAACTGGGGAAAGAAATCGGAACGATCATTAAAGATATTGTCCTGGAGAAATTATCGGGCTTCTTGTCCGATTTGGCGGATAAAATTTCGGATAAAGTCAAAGCGATCGGGGAGGCCATCGCCAGCTTTGCCGGCAAAATCAAAGACGGTTGGGACGCTATGGTCCGCGGTATCGAAAACTTTTTTGCGGATGTCAAACATGCCGGCGAAGCTGCCATGCAGGCGGTGAACCGATTTATGGACAAACTTGTTCAGGGGGTTCAAAGTTTCTGCAACTGGATTGCCGAGGGAACCAGAAAGGCGATCGAAGCTGCCAAAAATGCTTGGAACAGTTCCGTGGATAAGGTGAAAAGCTGGTTCGGGGATGTGAAAGAAAGCATTTCCAATAAAGTGGGTGCCCTGAAAGACGGGATAAAACATGTAGTCGAACTAACCCGGGAAGGTTTCCGTAAATTTATTGACGCGTCGGTAACCAAAGCGATGGAGATCGGGAATTGGCTCGTTACCAAGCTGGATCAGGCCCGGAACACGGCGATCGAGATCGGCGCCAACGTCAGCGCCGCTTTTACGGCGATGGCGGATAAATTGAAGGCGGGTTGGGAGAGCGTCAAGACCGGCATGAAAAATTTGGCCGGGAACATTAAAGAGACCGCTGTCCGGGTTGCCGAGGCGATGGCGCGTTTTGCCCAAACCTTGAGTCAGGCGGTTAAAAGCTTCTGCGATAAGATTGTTGCAGCCTATAAACGGATGATGGAAGGCCTGAAACAAGGCTGGGATAACCTCGTTGGCAATATCAGTACGCTTTTCAGCAAAGCGACAAATTTGATCCGGCAGGAAGTCGCTGAATTTAAAGACAACGTGAAGTCGGCGGTAAGCATGACCAGGGGCAAAGTGAAGGATTTGGGTAAACAGGCCGTTAAGGGAATCAAGGGATTTACGGGCAAAGTCGTGAAGGGAATGTCCAAAATCTCCGGCGGGCTGCTTATGGTCAGCGTAAACCGGCTTACCGACCTGCAGAGCAAATTTAAACGAATGGACGATGATTTTGTTTCCACAACCAGCCGAATCGTGAACGATGCGGAGCGGATCGCGTCGAACGTCTCACGCGCCTACAGCGAGTCTAACGTGCAGAGTCAAGTTCGCCAGCTGCAAAGGGCGATCGACGGTGTTCGGAACCGCCGCAATCAAGTTGCCGCTGAAATGCAGCGGAAAATTCGCTCCCTCGCGATGGCGCGGGATCAATACGTGAAGATCGAACGAATGTTGAAGAGTAACATGGGGAGTTTGACGTAATCTAAGGCAACTTGCAAGAATAGCTTAGCCTCCATCCTGGGACAGGAGGGCTAAGCTTTTTTGCCTATATTAAATCCTTGACGATCTTAATAGACTTTAAAGGACAAAAACCCGCCTGATTCTCTATCAATATACAATATATAACAAAAGTATCATTGACAAAATATAGTACATAAGGCAAATTATTAATCGTAGAATTGTCTGCATTTTACATAATAAAAAATAACTTGATAGCTTGCCAGGCGATTATACGATATTTTTACAGAAAAGGAGGAAAAAGCAAATCCATCAACTTGATCACTTTATGTTTCCAAATGAGAAGGAGGAATACTGTGACAAAAAAATGGCTTCAGCGCAGCACCGTTTTGTTCATCGCTTTTCTTTTATCTTTTACTATGAATACCTCTTCTATGGACGTCTCAGCAGCGGAGGATTTTACTCAGGGCGTTGACGTATCCGGCAAGAACGTGACTTTATGGTTCAAGTCAAAGGTCGATACGACATGGGTGGATGTCCATTATACGGTGAATTCGGGCGTTCAGCAAAATCTCAGAATGACTTACAACGCCGGTGCCGGAAGATACGAGCAATTTATCGATTCGGCCGCCGGAGCCGTGATTAAATATTTCTTTACTTATAATAACGGAAATCCGGCTTATGACACGACGACCTTCACCTATCAAGGCACGGGGCAAACGGACCCGACGGAACCAACGAAGCCTACGGAGCCAACAGGCGGCTCGATTTACTCGATCCCGGCTTCTTCGATTCCCAATCCTACCGGGGGCGGAGTTAGCCTCAAAGTCATGAACGGCACGGGCGGGGCCTATGCCGACAATCAAATTTACTGGGGAGTTATCGGCAAAAATCCGGCCAACGACCAATGGAGTTATTTGAATCTGTCCGGGCAGCTTGTGCCCATTTCAACGGCTTTAAACGATGCTCCCGGTCATTTAACGAAAAACGGCGCCAACTATGCCAACATCTACCACAAGGTCAGCGACACTTCCTGGGTTAATCTTCCCAAGATCACTTCGGGCAGATTGTTCCTTAGCGTAGGTTCTCCTTTGTATATTAAAACCTTTAATGACGGTTTCGCCGGTCCGGATCTCAACAATCCTACCGATCCCAACCTTGATGTCTATTTCGACTTTGCCGAATTTACGGTCGATGATGCCGGGTATCATGGGAACACAACAAGGGTCGATCAGTTCGGCTTTCCGGTTCAGCACCGCTTGGTCAACAAAGCGGGGAATTACGACCGGACCGTAGGCGAGTTTGAATCGGAAACCCGTTCCGGTTTGTTTGCAAAATATAAAAACGAAGTGCCTACCGAGTTCAAATCGCTGGGAACCTTGCAGGCGCCCTATCGCATAGTCAGTCCCATGATCGGGCCGTTTAAGTCCGGGGGAGCCTATGAAAACTATTTTGCTGGCTATTCCAGCATCTCCACCCGGGACATTCTGCTCGGCATCGGCGGCGCTAGCGATCCTCAGGTTTGCGCGGCGCTCAACCGGCACGTATTTACGTCTTCCAATTGGAACGATGTCAGCCAATACTATAAAGCTGCGCCGGCCAACTATTATGCAAAATTCTGGCATGATCACAGCATTGACGGCCTAGCCTACGGCTTCGCCTACGATGACGTAAACGGACAAGCCGCTTACCTGGAAGTCGGCGATCCCAAAGGTGTGATCGTTAGAGTAGGCTGGTAGAATGCTGCCAATTTCAATTTAGTAGATTGATAAGAAGAAAGGATTGAACATATGAGGAATCATAAAAAGAAATTCTCTTTTTTAGTCGTATTGGCATTATTGATTTCGCTTTTCACTCCACTAGGGTTAAACACGCAGGTGTCCCAAGCGGCAGCCGATCAAGCTGCGGCCGCGGCCGATACCGGCATGGTTTTGCTGGCCAGCGCCTATCCGGAATGGGATAGCAGCAAAGTCTATCTCAGCGGAGACATCGTCTCCTATAACGGTCAGGAATACAAGGCCAAATGGTGGACACAAGGAGACACCCCCGGTGCATCTGAGGTTTGGGAATTAGCCGCACCATCGGACGGTACCTATCCGGCATGGAACAGCGGTGCAGCTTATGTTGCCGGTAATATCGTTTCTTACAACGGCCAACTGTACAAAGCTAAATGGTGGACTCAAGGGGAAACCCCCGGCGCTGCGGACGTTTGGGAGCTGATCGGAGGCAATCCGACGGACCCAACCGACCCGACCAATCCAACGGATCCAACCAACCCAACCGATCCGACGGATCCGTCCCTTCCAGGCGGCTTCAAAGTAGTGGGCTATTACCCAAGTTGGGAACCCGGCAAGATTAACACGATTCAATATCATAACCTGACGCATATCAATTATGCGTTCGCCATTCCGACCAGTGAAAGCGGGCTTCTGCCGCTGGAGAATGCCAGTGCCGCCAGCCAAATTATCAAGACGGCTCATGCCAACGATGTGAAGGTCCTGCTTGCGATAGGCGGCTGGTCTTACAACGGAACCCCGCTGGAGAACACCTTCATGGCGGCGACCAGTACGCCGGAGAAGATTAAAAAGTTCGGCGACGCTATCATCACCATGGCCAAGCAATACGGGTTTGATGGCGTGGATATGGACTGGGAGCACCCGAGATCGGACGGTTCAAGCAAGCAGCAGTATGAAGATTTGATGGTGTACTTGAGCAAGGAGCTTAAAAAGCAAAACATGCTCCTGACTTCCGCCGTCATTAGCGGCGTGACTCCGGAAGGCGTGATTTACTGGGATGCAGCGGCTCACACTGACAAGGTCATCAATGCGGTGGACTGGTTTAATGTGATGGCTTATGACGGAGGCGACGGAAACAGACATTCCACCTATGATTTTGCCGTCCTTAGCGGAAAGTATTGGAAGGAAACGCGAAAAATGCCCGCGGAAAAAGTTGTTTTGGGCGTTCCTTTCTATGGCAGACCCTCCTGGGCTACCTATGCCGCTATTTTGCAAGCCAACCCCAATGCCTATAACACCGACGTTTCTATGATCAACGGTATGGAAGCTTACTATAATGGAATTCCGACCATTAAGAAAAAGACCCAATTTGCCCTGGAGCAGCTTGGAGGCATCATGGCCTGGGAGCTGACCCAGGACACCACCGATACCAGCAAAAGCTTGCTGCAGGCCATCGGCGATACCGTAAGAGCTTATAATAAATAGTCAAAAAAAGCGCGAGCAGCAAGGGAACTAATCCCCTGCTGCTCGCGTGCTTTTCACTGTACGGACCCTTAATTGATCTCCAAATCAAACCCGTTCTGAATGTAATACAGATCAGGATAGGCGATATTGCGGGTAACCAGGTTGTCGAATGTGGCCGAACCGTTGCCGGTGTAGGTAAAAATCGCGGCGCCCTGATGCGGTCCCGAGAAACGCGAAGTGGTTACCCCGTCCAGGCCGGTGCCGTCGATCGTGATG
Source organism: Paenibacillus macerans (assembly GCF_023715465.1). GTDB lineage: Bacteria > Bacillota > Bacilli > Paenibacillales > Paenibacillaceae > Fontibacillus > Fontibacillus macerans_A. The sequence continues at coordinate 6,759 of NZ_JAMBOE010000020.1, read as the reverse complement.
TTGTTGAACACGATGTTTTGGAAGCCGCCGCCGTATCCGAGCTGGATGGCGTCACGTTGGCTGTTGATGATATCGATGTTGTTGAACGTGACATTCTGGATAGCGTCGGTCGAAGCTTCCAGATCGATGGCGCCGCGTTCCCCGTTATATAGGTCTTTGCTGGTGCCGCTGTTGATGATCGTGGTATCCGAGAACTCAATGCCGGTGTTGTTTTGGAAATGATAGCCCGGGAACACGGTGTTCATACGGATGCCGGAGCCGCCGACAGCGTCGATGATCAGGTTGTGGGTAGCCTTGTGTCCGCTGCCGCCAAAAATGCCGATGCCGCCGGCGCGCCAGTTGTTTTCGATCGTGTTGTACGAGAACGTATTGTTTACGCCGGCGGGAACGCCGTTTACGTTACTCGTCCAGATGGCCAGCGCGTCGTCGCCGTTATTGCGCAGGCTGCTGTTGCGTACGGTCGAATGGCTGGTGCCTTGGGCGAAATTGACCCCATCGGCAAGGTTGTTGCGGATGCGGCTGTTTTCGATGACCAGCCCCGTTGCGGTCATGGCCGGCGTATGGGCGTAGTCTCCAACCCAGAACCCGCATTCAAAATGCTCCACCCATACGTTGTGGATCTTCGAGTTCGTGCCGAAATTGTCCATGAAACCTTTATACACGGCTTCCTGGTTGTATCGCGACCGCAAACTCGAGTTCATGTATACATTACTGAAATCAAGCTGACCTGAAATGCGGAGCGAGATGCCGCCGGACGCCCGATTGGAATTGGTGAACTGCAGATTCGTATGCCAGATCCCCGCGCCCATGACCTTGAGATCATCGATCATTTTGCTCGCCGAGCCGATTTCCCACATGCCTCCAAGATGGAAGGTGCCCTCCGGGATATACAGAGTTTTGCCTTCCGCCACCGCCGCATTCACGGCTGCTTTAAAAGCGTCAAGGTCATCCTTGCCATCGTCCGCGACAGCGCCGTAATCGGTGACGGAAACCGCATTGGCCGGACGCGCGATAGGATCGGGAACCTGCTCAATTTCAATGAAGTCTACACCGTATTCGATGTTGTCGTTGTTGCCCTTCTGAATGCGGATCGTGTCGCCGGGTTCAAGGGACGTGTCCAGCTTCCAGTGCACTTCATCGAAACGGAAGAGCGGGCGTCCCGCGCCGGGCGTATCTCCGGGCTGATCACCCGAGAAGTATTGCCAGTTATAGTATGAGGTCAACGGTACGGCCTTCACCTTGGCGCCGTTGACATAAACGTCAAGTGAGCCGTTTTGTCCCATCCCGTCGGAGGAATCGGGCATCGTGAAGCGCATCGTCACGCCGTCCCCGCCTTGCCCCGGTTTAACCGTCCATTCCAGATAGGAGCCGCTTGAAGGCAGGGCAACGTATTTTTGGCCAGAGGCCTCGGACGCGGTCAGCGCCTGATCGAAGGTCGGCGCGCTCATCAGTACAGCGCCGCCGCCGCGGACAGCCTCGTCGGTGTCATAGCGGAAATACGGCATGCTTGCCCCACGCTGTGCGTACACGGCCAGGCTGGCCGAACTGTTGTTGTTTTCCCGTTTCACCGCAGCTTCATTCTCGTCCGGGGCCACGGTGATCTGGACCGTGTAGTTTCCGTCCGCTGCCGTCCACGTTCCCGGAATGGCGATATCGGCGTCCGCGCCTGCCGCTAAAGCGCCCTGATAAGCTCCGTTTAACGTTTGCAGCGTGGTGCCGGCGGCATTTTTAAGCGTCAGCGTAACTTCATGAGCGCCGCCTGCCGTTGCGATCGAGCCTTGGTTTTTCAGGTTCACATGAAAAGATACCGCGTCCCCGGAAGCCGGGGTGCTTGGCGTCCAGGAGACCGTTCCGACCAGGTCGGAGCTGGCTATAGGCGCGATGACGAGCGGTGTTGGATGCGTAAATTCGTTGTTCGTCTTATCCAGCTCAATCACCGAATTGCGCTCGTCGGCCTTGGCGCTGACCGTGTAAGATGCGGCGGTTTTCGCGCCGGCATTCAGCGATACCGCCGCCACAGCTCCGGTATCCAGCACTTCGACAGGGGAAGTACCGGCCAACGTTCCGTTCAGGTAGAAGCCCACATCCGTCGCTGGAGAGGGGGATGTGCCGATATTTTTCACGGTTGCATTTAAAGTAACCTCATCCGTTTCACCCGGGTTATTTGGCGTCCAGGATAAAGCGGTCACGGTTAAGTCCGGATTGGCCGCCGGGACACCGAAAACCTGAAACTCCGCAACCTGTCCGCCAGGCGCTCCGGAGTTTGCCGTGAACCGCAGCTGCACGCTGCTCGCCGTTCCGCTGACGGGAATCGTTACAGTGTTTTGCTTAGCCGGGTTAAAGGTGTATTTTGCCTCGGAAACCAGGTTCGTAAAGGTCGAGGAGCCTTGCTCGCGGCCCAGCACCTGGATCGTTTGCGTGCGCGTTCCCCACTCGCTTGCCGGATTTAGTTTGATCACGACCGAGGAAAGGTTGGCGTTGGCTCCCAAGTCTACGGTTAATGTGCTTGGATGGCCGTTACCTTCCCAATACGTGTTTATGTTGTCATCATTGGCATTGGCCGCCACATAATTGAAGGTGGCAGAGGAGGCCTCAATCGGTTTGCCGGCCGCCAGATTCGTCCCGTTACCGGGCTCTTCGCCAGGATCGGTGCCGGGATCGGGATCGCCGCCCCCGTTCTCGCTCCCGTATACCTCCACTTCGGAAAATTGTGCCGCCGGCCAGCCTGTATTGGCCGTCACCTGGATTCGGACGTAACGGGCGGTAACGGCCGAGAAATCAAGCTCCACCGTGTTGCCGGCCGCCGGATCAAACGTATACTCGGCGGAGTCTACGATAGGCGAGAAGCTTGCGCCATCATCGCTTCCCTGAACCGATAACGTTTGCGTGCGCGATTCCCAGCCCGCCGGCAGCTTCAGAACCACTCGGTCGACGCTGGTTTCGCTGCCCAGGTCAGTTTGAATCCACTGCGGAAACGCATTGTTTGTGCTCTCCCAATAGCTGTTCTGATTATTGTCGAAAGCGTTTGCAGCAACATAAACGCCGTTATGGCCGCTTGCCGCACTGGCTTTACCCAAGGCCAGGTTCGCCTCTTCGGCAGCTTGAACCGCAGATGAACCGAGCGGGAGCAGAACGGCCCCTACCAACAATGCCATGATGCTTAACCATACCCAATACTTTTTCATTAGTACCCTCCAATTTTTTCAAAAGTTCAACAATTTCAGACTAATAAAACTTACGATATATTCACTCCTTTTCTATAATTTAGAAAATAAGCATAAACTCCAATCCTTCTAAATGGAAGTAGTTTTTCTATGGGAATGATGTGTGATTTTACGCAAAAAAATGATAATTTTCTTGCCCGAAGGCTCGACATTTTTTTGCAAAAGACTCTTGACTATCTAGTCTATCGGACTTATTCTAAAACTAGATTGGTAGATTTATGAAAGTTAAATATTTTATGTGGTTGATAAAGGCAAATCCATCGAAAGATGGAGACGCAAAACTATAGGGGTTAAGGCGGCATGTTCGCTATACCAGCCAGTTACCGATCAAGAGGCCAGCGTTTCTTAAACGTTGCATGGCGGACCTTCTTATTTCGGTAAGAAGGTCTTTTTTGTTGGCTTGGACTTCATTTTCATATTGATAAAGGCAAATCCATCGAAAGATGGGGACGCAAAGCTATAGGGGCTACCACGGGAATCCGTAACGCCAGCCAGTTGCCGGTATGGAAGCCAAACGTAAATACACGGTATTTCGTTTCTTCCTGAATCGGTTGTTGAATACGCATCGTATTCGGTGCGCTTCGGGAGGAACACGGGATGAGACGAATCGTTTATTTGGCGTTTGCACTTATGTTTGCTATGAATCTAGCGGCAATTCCGGCCCATGCGGAAGATAATCAAAGTTTGGTTGATGATATTGTCGTGTTGCCTAAAGAGGACTACAACAAGAGCGATGCAGGCAAAATGCTAAGCCGTCTCTCCGAAATTCCGGCTTCTCTTCTCGAGGGCTTGAAGGACAACGGCGTCAAAATCAAACTGGTCAACGGCAAAATTACCGATGAACCGGAATTCGCCCAGTACAAGGGCGTTACTCCGAGAGGCTGGGAGAAGACCGGGCTAACCTGGGACGATGTGCCGGGCGTCAGCATGAACGTGGTGATCGTAAGAATCGGGTACAGCAATAAAGGGAAGGGCCACAACGGACAAAACCTGGAGCTTCATGAAACGTTCCATGCGATTGACCGGATTGTGTTGAATAACATTAGCTCTTCGCTTGAATTTACGGAAATTTGGCAAAAAGAAGCCAACAATGATTACAGCGGTGACGGTTACCTTTCGGCGTATTCGAACGAATATTTTGCGGAAACGTCAACCTTGTATTTTTACAGTGAAGAAACGAAAAAGAAGCTGAAAGAGGACATGCCTTTGACCTACGAATTTTTGGACAAGCTGTACGCAAACGCCAATTAAACGTAAAAAAACAGCTCCCCTCCGGTTGGCTTAACCGGAAGGGAGCGTGCTTTGTTTTTATTAAGGATAGACGCGGCCAGGTTTTACTTCTTCCCAAACCTCGACACCGGATTCATTTCTGGAGTATTCATGATGATTGGTGGCTTCGAGAATATCATAGTAATACCACATGCTAGTGATATTGTCCGGCCACTGCTTCGTATCCTTATGAATTCCGTCCTTATCGACTTTTCTGTTCAGTACGCTGTTGATGAATTTCGCTGCTTCAGCCCGGGTAATGTATTGATCCGGTTTGAAGGTTCCGTCCGCGTAGCCTTTGATCCAGCCTTTGTTGGCTGCGGAGGCGATATATTTTTCCGCCCAGTGTCCCGTGATGTCCGTGAACATATCGTTTGACCGTTCGTCCAGCTTGTCAAAGCGGGAAGCGATCGCCGCAAACTCGGCTCTGGTAATATATTGCCCCGGCTTAAAGGTGTCGTCCGGATATCCCGTAATAATTGCGGCATTCTCCATCGTGGAAATGTGCTTGTTGGACCAGCGCGTATTTCCAACGTCGGAGAAGGAATTGCCGGTTTTCAGGTAGGCGGAGCGGCTTTCATCATCCAGCAACCGGTAGAAGATCGCCGCGACTTCTTCACGGGTAATATTGTTCAGCGGCTTAACCGTGCCGTCCGGATACCCGTTAATGTAGTCGTAGTGATTTTCCGTTTCAAGTGTTGGCGGAACGGCAGGCAACGGCGGAAGTGGATCTACTTCCGGTGTGCTTGGGCTTGGATTTGGATTTGGGTTTGAACTTCCCGAATTATCCGATCCGCTGGAGCCGGATGAATCCGACGATTTTTTAGTGTAGTAGAACGTGTACTCTTGGCTTTCCTGATCACTGAACGTGTAGGAATCGGTTGTTTTTACCGGAGTGTAGCCGGATACCGATACGGCCGTAAGTGTTTTCGTCTCTCCCGGCTTGCCGGATACCGTGGTCGGGTTCGCCAGTTGCCGGTTCGTGCCCTTTTCCAAATACTTGACGGTTAATTGACGATCCGCTGGTGCGTTTTTCGTGTAATAGAAGACATAAGTCTGATTCGGATCGTTGGTCCAAGTATGCGTGTGGTTCGCAACTTCCGGAGTATATCCATCTACCTGTTTAGCGGAGAGCTCTATTTCGGCGCCAATGCGGCCTTTGTAGATCTCCTGTGCAACCAGCTCGTTACCTGTTTCCCGATCTCGATAGGAGACGGTGACCTGTGCCAATTCAGCCGGTTCGCCTTTAACGTAGTAGATGGTGTATTCCTGTCCCGGCTCTAGTGTAATTTTAATGTCGTACTTGGTTTGTTCCGGGAAATAAACGGCGTCAGTCACTGAAATAGGTTCAGGATAAAAGACCAAATTCGTTCCAGCAATACCTTTGGAAGTCGTTGGCTCGATAAGCTCTTCATTGGTCTCCCGATCCACATGGTGGATCGTTATATTACGTTCCTGACCGGTATTACTTTGAGTATACTTGAAGACGAATTGCTGCACCTGATCTTCCGTGAAGGTGTACGGTACTTCATAAGCGTGCGGTTTGTATACCGCTCCCGTTACGGTGTCCGTGTAATCTTCGGCCGTCAGGGTAATTTTTTCGCCTACTTTACCCGAACGTTCGGTCGGATTCAGCAGGTCTTTCCCCGTCTGCTGATCCACGTATCTGACAGTCAGAGTTCTGCTATCTTCTGGTTCGGTGGCGTTGGCTGTGTAGTAGAAGATATGCGGAGCATTTTCTACGCCAAGCTCATAGTTGTAAGTTGACTCCACCGGGGTGTAGCCCGGGATGTTAATCGCTTTGAGCTCGAGCGTTTGCCCAGTCACGCCTTCAACCGTAGTTGGGTCAGCCAGTTTCTTATTCGTGCCTTGCTCAAGGTACTGTACTTCTACGCTTTGCTTATTAGCCGTGTAGTAGAAGATGTACTCGTTGTGGCCCTCGGCTTTAATCGTGTACTCGGCAGTTTTGTTTTCCGGAGTGTAGCCCGGAATTTCAGCTGCCGTTAGAGTTACGGTTTCGCCGGTGTGTCCCATCACAGTGCGAGGTTCGATCAGTTCATTCCCCAATTCCTTATCCACGAACTTCACTGTAATGGTTTGTTCGCTGGCGGTGTAGTAGAAGATGTGTGGAGCATTTTTCACGCCAAGCTCATAGTTGTAAGTTGGCTCCACTGGGGTGTAGCCCGGGATGCCAATCGCTTTGAGCTCGAGCGTTTGCCCAGTCACGCCTTCAACCGTAGTTGGGTCGGCGAGTTTCTTGTTCGTG
>NZ_JAMBOE010000001.1 GCF_023715465.1 Paenibacillus macerans | reverse complement strand
ACGAAGAATGTGACGATTCCCGCCGGGGGATACGCCATCGTGACTGGGCAATCGGCAAACCCGATAACAGTATCCTATACGGATCCGGTTACTGTAGCTCCTGCAGATCATCCGGCGCTGCTGCGAGTGACCGTGAACCCAGGCAGTTCGTACACCTATAAAAATATCAGCAAGCAGACGGGGCATTTATACAGTAATGCTAGCGCGACGAACAAGTTTGCTTATGTCGTCCGAACCCCGGACGGTACCGTTTCTAGCGATGCCCCGAGCCATCAATTTTCGGTTGCGGTTCGTGAAGGCTACTCCGTTACAGTAACGCCGCTCACGTCCTCCATTACTTTCGGAGCGGAATACACCTTGTTCACGGGAATGCCAAGCGAAAATCCAATAGCTAAGCAGGTCATCCGTCTGGGAGAGTCTTATAAAGTCAGTAATACGGGCTCCGAGCAGATTAAGTTAAATAGCGATGTAAGCGAAGTCCAGGGCAAATATGATGTCGTCGTCTATAGCAAAGATAGCAAAGTGTACAACAGCGTATTCGAGGAGACGAAGAATGTGACGATTCCCGCCGGGGGATACGCCATCGTGACTGGGCAATCGGCAAACCCGATAACAGTATCCTATACGGATCCGGTTACTGTAGCTCCTGCAGATCATCCGGCGCTGCTGCGAGCGACCGTGAACCCAGGCAGTTCGTACACCTATAAAAATATCAGCAAGCAAACAGGGTATTTGTACAGTAATGCTAGCGCGACGAACAAGTTTGCTTATGTCGTCCGGACCCCAGACGGTACCGTTTCTAGCGATGCCCCGAGCCACCAATTTTCGGTTGCGGTTCGTGAAGACTACTCCGTTACGGTAACGCCGCTTACGGCCTCCCTCACTTTTGGAGCGGTATACACCTCGTTCACGGGGATGCCGGGTGAAAATCCGGCGGCGGGGCAGGTGACTTTAAAGAATAATGAAAGCTATTTGTTCACCAACCTGCAATCTTCCGCACAGACCTTGATGACGGATGCAAAGGCCGCGATCCCGGCGATATATGATTACGCCATGTATGGCGCCGACGGCAAGCCGGAAAAAGCGGAGTTCGATCAGGACGGCAACTTGTCCGTTCCCGCAGGAAGCCAGGTGGTCGTTACGGTAACTACGGCTAACCCTATTACTTTTACTTACGGACAAGCCTTTGAAGCCAGTCCAAGGACGGAACCTGCGCTGCTGAAAAAAACGCTGGAAACGAATCAAAGCATCGGCTTTAAAAACAAAAGTGCTTTTGAAGCTAAGCTTACGACAAACGCCAGCACGTCGTCCGGCCGTTATTTCGACTACACGATCTTTGATTCAAGCGGAGCTGTGGTGCGGCGAGGGGAACAAACGGCGACTTCCTATGGCGTACCTTCCGGCGGAAAAATACAAGTCAAGACGACATCGGCGAATCCGGTGGTTTATGCGGCGCCTTACCGGATATTTGAATTCGCCGAAGCTCAGGAGCACATATTTGAAGAGCTCCAGCATCGTCAGTTGCTTGACGTTAAGAAGGCCGCAGGGGAAAACGGTTATTACCGGTTTGTCGCTCCTGAAGCCGGGCGTTATCGCTTTGTGACGAAGGAAATGAACAATTTCGCCCAGCAGCCGGTTTTGACGCTGTATGACCGCCCGGATCTGCTGGAACCGATAGGCTCCAGCGAACAAGTCGCCCAGGAGTTCGGCATCGACTATACCGTGCTGGAAACCGATTTGACAAGCGGGCAAATCGTGTACCTGAAGCTGTCCGAAAAGAACGGGCTTCCATTGGAGTTGCAATTGATCGTATCGATGATGTCGATCGCCCCGGAAACGAAACTGCAATACACCACGGACGGGAAGCTTCTGCAAATGACTTTTCCAACCGGAGACAAATTGATTTACGAGTACGACTCCAATGGCAACCTGATGCGAAGAGTGAAGAAAGTGTATCCGTTCTAAACGGTTGGAACAACTAGGTTGGCTATAAAACAATCGAGGTGATAATGGATGTTGAAAAAAGTCATGAGCCTGATGTTATGTCTGGCTCTGTTCACCACGGGGCTAGTGGAAACCGCAGTCTATGGGGCTGAGAAAGACAAGCGTGAAACAGCACCATCTTCATCTGCGGCTCCAGAAGAGATCCTGACGATTTCCGGCATAATGAAAAAATACGGCGTAAGTGAAACCTGGATGGATGAGCAACTATCCAAAGGGTACACGCTATACCAGATCTATACGGCGCTGAAAAACGGGAAAGGAAGCTATGAAGAGGCAATCTCCCGGTTTAATGTAGCGCGCAACATCGGAAATAGTCCGGAGCTGTTGAACTCTACCGATAGGGGGAACAGCGGATCCACATTGACCGCGCCTTCGGAGGAGGCTGTGCAGCCGCTGCAAATGTCGGCCATGGCTTCTGATGTTGACCAAGCAGCACTGGAGCATATTTCCCTGCAGGATGAGTCCTCCCAATACGAAATGAGCTACGGCGAAGACTCGATTTCTCCGGCCACAGGGGATATGAAGCTGCGGTATGCGGATTTTTCCTTGTCGGGTGCGCTTCCGTTTACGCTGATTCGCACCTATGACAGTGCGCGGGCGAATGAAGAAATCGGAGTGGCGCTGGACAACGGCGCGTATGTGAATCAGGCCCGCGAGCGCAGAGAAGAGCGCGATTCGGCTTTAGGCCGGGGCTGGAGATGGGAACTGCCATTTATCGAGGTTCGGGATGATGCGCAGATCCTGGATTTCCCCGGTATCGGACGATATAAGCTTTCCGCCGATCTTAAGCTGGAAGGGTATCCGTGGAACGACCTCAAACTGACGAAGGATACGGCCAAAACGGTCGGCGGACTGACCAGCGAAACGAAGGTGTCGGTGCTGAACGGGAACCAGTATTATTTCAGCGCTTCCGGCCACCTGATTCTGATTTCCGATAACTATGGAAACCAGGTTGAATTGCATTACACTGCCCAAGGCAAAGGGACCGTTCTGTCCCGTATCGTAAACAGCGACGGCAATGAACTGGCTTTCACCTATACGGGGAACCGGGTAACGGTAACCCAAACGGGCACGGACAGGAAGATGGAGTATTACACGGCAGTCGATAACGATCAGCCGATTCTATCTGAGGTTAAAGATGCCTTTGGACTTAGTACGAAATATTTTTACTATTACCCGGAATCCCGGTTCAATTTTTTGGCAGCTCTAAAAGATCAGGAGGAACAGCAGCCCGTTAAGCACTCGGCATTGCTGCTTCGCATCGTTTATCCGAGTTCGGGGATGACGGAATTTGACTATACGCCGTTTAGTAAGCAAATCGGGGAATACGCTACCGACTTTGTATTCAAAGCGAATCTGCGTAAGGATGTTTATTCCACGACGCTAGGGGATGAAGTCCTTCAGCGGCTGACGTTCAGTTATTCCGGCGAAGATCTGACGAGCTTCGGACAAGCCGCGTCGTGGGCGACTACGGTGGAAGCTCCCCGCTCCAAAGATACGCTTAAGTTCCGTAAGGCTTTTCAGGGCAGCGGCCAACCGGATATTCATTACTTGAACGAGCGAGTAAGCGATGAAGGCACAACGAAGTATAAGCAGCAATATACTTACAATGACACAACAGCCTGGAACTTGCCTGTGGAGGTCACGGAGAGCTACCTGCAGGGCGGCGGAGAGTCGCAGCCCCTATCGGTTACTTATAAATATAATGATCAAGGTCTGATTTTGTCGGGAAACTGGAGTACCGGGCAGGAAACCGTATATGAGTATGCCGCATCGGCAGAACCGTATTTCTGGACCTTGCCGAAACAGGTGCAGACGAAAATCAGCGAAGGGCAAAAACGCTTTGAAACCGTAAAGTATAACGATCAAGGGAGCGTTTTGCAGTCTGCCGTTAAGGAAAACGGGGCAAGCGGCAAACTGCTGGCTCAGACCGAATATGAATATGACGCATACGGAAACGTCACCGCTTCGAAAATCAAAGATGATAGCCGGGTGAATACCGTCACTTACGCCTACGGGTCCCCTTATGGCAAACATTTGCTGACGGGGCAATCGATAACCGTCAGTTCGGTCATCGGAACGCCTTCCGTTTCGAGCCAAAAGTTTACTTATTCGCCTGCAGGGGAAGTGCTGACGGCCGAAGACGAAGCAGGAGCGGTTACTACTTACTCGTATGATGCGGCTGGACGAATGGTAAAAGCGTTGTTCAGTGACCAAAGCTCGACAACCGTGAAGTATGATGATGTACTGAATACCGTCACCACTACGGGGACGGAAGGCATCGTCACCGTTGATAGATACAATCCGTTGGGGCTGCTCAAGCAAGAGACTGTGGACGATGCTTTGTTCCAGTACGTTTATGACGAAGAGGGGAATCTGGAAGAAGCGACTGACGCCGAACAAAATAAAACGAAATACGTTTATGACGGGTTCGGCCGCTTAACAGGAACGGTTTATGCCGATGGCTCCCAAGACGCGACGGCTTATGATATGGTGAACCGTACTGTAACTTATACGGATCCGGCCGGCGTGAAGAACCGTCAAAAATTGGACCTGCTCGGAAATACGCTGGCTGTGGAAGAATGGAAGAACGGAACATTTACACCGCTGCAGCAAGCCGTGTATGACCTGGCCGGGAATGCGGTATCCGTTACCGATGGAAATGGGCAGCAAACCGTATACAAATACGATGCGCTCGGACGGATTTTGTCCGTGACCGATCCGGAGCAGCGTACCACGGAATATAAATACAGCCTGGCAGGTGATATGATCGCCGTCCAGTACCCGGACAACAGTTACGTGGAGAAAGAGTATAACGAAACAGGGCAACTGATCCGCCAAAGCAATGAGGAGCGAAAGGCGGAACTTTTCTACTATGATACCCGAGGCAATCTGACAAAGTCGCTGGACCATGCAAGCCAGTTTACGGAGTATCAGTATAACAGCGATAACTTACTGACAATGATTCAGGCACCGGATCAGCAAATTCAGTACACGTATGATGCCATGGGACGCCGTACGGGGATGACCGACAGCACAGGCAGCACAACGTATGACTATGATCCGTCGGACGGCTCGCTAACTGCGATTCATTATCCGGATGGTACGCGCATCGATTATACCTATAACAAGCAAATGCGTACGGGATATACGCTGACGGATGCCTCCGGCAAAGCTGCCGGCGCAAGTTACACGGTAAATGAAATGAACCGGGTCAGCGCTTTGGATGTGCTTCTTCATGTGTCGGGATCCAAACAATCGACGCTAGCAGCTAAAGCGAGCGCATCCGGATCTCTCGACCGGATCACGTTTAACTACAAGGCCAACGGACTACTGGAGAAGGGAGCCTCGGGCAACGGACCGAGCACGTCCTTTAGCTATAATGGATATGATTTGACGGGGATGACGGTAAACGCAAGCGCTGCGGCGAATGTGAAAAGAGCGGCAGCACTTGCGGAAAGCGAAATTGCCGAATCCGGAACGCCAGAGAGTTCGGATTCCAAGGCCAAAACAGATAGCTCTACAACGGCAACCGAGGCGACTTACGCCTTTTCCAAGCTGAATGCAGCCACCGGTCATGAGTTTACGTATGAATACGACCCGAACAAAAATATTATCGGCCGGACGCAAAACGGAGCGTCGGATACGTTTACGTACGATCCGCTCAATCGAATTAAGATCGAAACTGGATTAGACATCAACAAAAAATACAACTACGACGAGCGCGGCAACCTGATGGATGTAGAAGGCCGTTCGCTTCGCGGGCTAACGAATGCGAACTACACTTTCGACAGTTTGAACCGATTAACGAAGGTTACAACCGAAGATGGAACGGAAGTCAGCTATACCTATAACGGTGACGGTCTGCTGTACGAGCGTATGGAAGGAGATAAGCGAACCCGTTATTATTATGATGAGGGAGCTAAACTGATCGCCGAAGCTGATGTCAGCAGCGGGACGCCAAAAGTCGCTTATACGTACATTTATGATTTAAGTGGCCGTCTATGGTCCCGCGTCGACCAGACCACGGGACAGGTCCAGTACTACCAGCTTAACGGCCATGGCGATGTTGTCGGCCTGACCGATAGCCAAGGCAACCAGCTCAACTCTTACACCTACGACATCTGGGGCAACCCGGAAACCGAAGTAGAGACGGTTCCTAACGTGTTCCGTTATTCGGGAGAATACTGGGATAACACAACGGATTTGCAGTATCTTAGAGCTCGTTGGTACGATCCGAATGCGGGAAGATTCGTGTCAAAGGATCCGTATGAGGGCAGTATGGGGAATCCACTTAGCTTGAATCGGTATTCGTATGTAGAGAATAATCCGCTGATTTATACTGACCCAAGCGGATATTTCAAATGGAAACCCTATGATGTCCAGGAACTTACACTCTTACTGGATGACGCCAGGGTAAAAACAGAATTCAGCAGAAAAAATCACAATTATCAGTTATACAAGGATACCATATGGGATCGCTACAACTTTGAATCCTTCATGGATGAAAACCAGTACAGCTACTTATACGGCCTGGTAACAGGGACAAGTGCCTATAACAACAATGCTGGAACTGCAGTTTGGGCTAGAGAACAATTAGCAAGTGAGTATTTTAAATCGAAAGAGGCAGAATATGTCGCAGCACTTGCCCTTACAATGGGAGGTGGCATAGCTAACAGAACTTTAGTTAAGAGTAATCAAGGTAAGAAGATGACTTCTAACAATACTAAATTGGGATGCAACTGTTTTACAGCAGGAACCAAGGTTCTTACAGACGAAGGGGAGAAGAATATCGAAGACATTGAAGTCGGAGATAAGGTTCTTTCCAAGGATGAAGAGACTGGTGAGATTGCCTACAAGGAAGTAACGCATCTTCATCGAAATGAAAAGGAAATCATCTATGAACTTACAGTAGGTGACCAAGTCATTGAGACAACCGATAATCATCCGTTTTGGGTTGAAGGCAAAGGTTGGGTGCTAGCGGCGGACTTGCAGGTAAGGGATAAGTTACAGCAGAGTAACGGAAATACCTTAACGATTGATAAAATCAATATTGTAAAGCATGATGAAAAAGTTAAGGTATATAACTTTACTGTTGCCGATTTCCACACGTATTTTGTAAGCGACTTGGGAATATGGGTTCATAATATTGGGTCTTGTGATAAATTACCAAGTCAAGGCAAAGTATCAGTTGTGGGAGGAGCACCACCTGTCGATGTAGGTAAACAAGGAAAACACGTACCAGGACACGCTAATTATAATCCAAACAATGGCAAGTCAGTGTGGCCGAATGGACAGAATGGAGTTGAACTAACTCAACAAGCTTGGCTGAATGGTACAGTTGTTAAGCCGGACGGTACCGTTAAAATCTGGGATAATGGTACAATGAGAATAAAGGTTCATATTGATGGTAAAGGAAATCTTCATGGTTATCCTGTTAACTAAGGAGGGAAACTATTTGGCGGATATTATAAAAGTTATAGAGAATGTATATAAAAATGGTGACTTATCGTTTCTTCTGTCAACTTATGTGGATAGAGACTATTATCTACATAACTTCAAAGAACTCTTCGTAGGAAAGCATATAGAGAATATGACGGATTTTAATTATTCTAAGTGTTTTAGTTTTTGCATAAATTTATCCGACATTGACTCTCCCATTGGTAGTCAACAGTTTGAGCAATTTATTTCTGAAAACGGCAATGTTTACAGAGTGGATGTACAGATGTCATTAATTGCACCATATGCGTTGGTTAAGTATCTAAAATATGAAAAAAAGGATAATGAGGTTGTAGTACAAAGTAGCAATGTACCGTTTTTTTCGAATCAAAAAAATATTGACGGAATAATAAGGGGATTTCTAAGTCACAAAGGGTACACGGTGTTAGATGACATTGTGTTGACTAAAGCTGTTCCCGGAGTAGTTTTAGAATTACAAGAAGATACACCCAGTGTTTATAATTGTCTGTTCGAAGATTCATCGTCCTATTATCCTTACAGTAGTTAAAATTTCATTGTTATTTTACGCCCATCAAGATTATTTGGTGGGTTACTTTTTGTTTTCATCAAAACTTAGGTCATATCCAGTACCGAATAAATATAAAAAAGTTGCCACCTTCTTTCTTCCCTGAATCAAGTTTATAACTAACGAAGGGGTGAAGAATATCGAAGACATTGAGGGTCCGAGATAAGGTTCTCGCCAAGGATGAGATAACCCTGATGGAGAGTTGGCTTACAAAGAAGTAACGGCTTTATACCGCAACCAACGTGATGATATTATTAAATTGCATATTGGAGAGCAAGTCGTCGAAACGACAGACAACCATCTGTTCTGGGTTGAAGGCAAAGGTTGGGTCTTCGCAGATGAACTTCAGGTGGGGGACAAACTCCAGAAGGCTGACGGAAGCAATCTGACGATTGACAAGGTCGAGTTCATTAAATTGGATGAGCCAGTAACGGTTTACAACTTTACAGTTGCGGACTTCCATACGTATTATGTAACGGATATTGGGATTTGGGTGCATAATACTCAATGTAATTTTGTAGATGTTAGTAAATACAAAAGTTGGATTATAAAAGGGACAAAAAAGGATTGGTTAAAAGAGCAAGGATTTAAGGAAGGGCAACAATATAGAACTGATATACTAAAGACCGATGTATTTGATAAGAGTGGAAAGAAGGTAGGGGAAGTCCATTACTTTCAGAAAGATGTTATTGACCCGAATAAATATGTTCCGACTCATTTCCAATATATAGACCCCAAAACAGGGAAGACGAAATCTAACCAACATCTATATTTCAATGATTAGGAGATAACAATGGAAGTAAACTTTAAAGAGTCTTTTGGTATGTTAAAGCACAATGCTTCTGATGAGGATGTCACCACCATTTTAAGTTTATTTATTGAAGAAGACTCAACTCTGCTCTTTTCATTCTATGAAAGAAATTTGAAGTTAGTTGAGCCTGGTATTCAAGAATTCATAACTGAAAAAAAAGTGTTTGTGAACTCGGAATGGATTTTACCGTGGAGAGAGTCTATACCACATTTGGATGTACCTGGTGAAACTCCACCGAATATTATATGGTTTTCAGTAAAAACAAGAAACGACATTAAAAAAGCGATTGGTATTGACAATTTGTTTAGATGTGTTGTTGTGAAGGAGGGGGAAGATTTTAATAAGTATTCAAATGTGCTATTTCAGCAAGAGTATTATGCAACTTTGGACGATGAGGATTACGAATATTATGTAGGTTTTACAAATAAAGAATATTTCCTTCGTAAAACGTTGTCAGAACTAAAGAAAAAATTTGATATCACACTAATAGAATAGTGCTTCAGTTTGGACCTTGTCGGATGCTTTCCTTCAAGGTCTTTTCATTGCCCCTACTCAGACGATTGAGCCGGGCGGCAAACCACGTTCTGAAAAAACTTAACCTTCATCACCTCCATTTAATATTCCTCTAATATGCCTGTACGCACATGCTCCAGTAGGAACGGCAATTAACGATTTGCAAAAAGCAAGGCAAAGCGATATCTTGTTGCAAGAAAATGGTCGATGGATTATTAAAGGGAGTAACGGACGTATTCACGTTATCGAACCAGATGGGAGTGAAATTTGTCACCACATTTGTAAATACTGCGAACAATACTCAAGCAAGAATAAACGACGGTAGGTGGAGCAGACCTACTCAAGAACATCTGTAATTTTCTCCGATTATGTGAGGTGGTAAGATGGAAGTTTTAAAACATCAGGAGACTGCAAGTGTAACATTATTTGGTTTGAGGTTATCAGAAGGTGAACTAATAGTTTATGAAGGCTGTATAAGATACGTTTTAGAAGTATCTTTCACTCGGGCTTAAAGATTTTTGAAGCGTCGTATCAATTTAATACTGTGATCTATATAGAGTAGGAACAACCTCCTGCGGTTTACCTTGAATCTGATATTATTAATTTTGCTAGCACCATAGGAGCTGAGTTTGATTTCGATTTGTATGTTAACTAGGCCTATACCTGGCAAGACCAAACTCATAGTAATTTTAATCTGTTTGAAAAAACTCACAAATAGGATGGTGAAACATGAATAATTATTTTGATAGCAATTTTATTAAGTCATGGATGAATGAAACGAAGGCTGAAAAAAGAGCAATCGAATGTTTTTGGAAAAATGCCTCTCTCTATAAAGAGGAAGATCCTCAGGAATTTGAAAGAAATTTTCCTGAGTTCGACCCTTCTTTTTTAGAAGTAAACATTCAGTCGATTTCAGTTTTATTCGAAAATTTCCCGGAGTTAGACTACAATCACGTAGTAGTCACCATTCCTATAAGGTATAACGAAAAAAGTACGGGCATTTATAAAATTCTATTTACTTTTGACGGTAAGGTAGAGGATGATTATTTTATTATTGACTAGTATTACTTTGATCATTGTTCAAATATTTAGTTTCTTTTATTTGAATTGGGCTGCATTTTTGCAGCCTCTTTTTTTCATGATTTTGATCTAATCTGTAATAGGTAATAAAACAATAGGTGTATGTCTTAATTCAGATTATGGCCAAATCGGCTTTGAATTGCCAAATGAAATTAAGTTTATTAAGCAAGTTGGGATTAAGATTTGAAGTTCAAATTCTTTCATTTGGCATGGTTGAAAACAAATAACTTTATTAGAATTATCTAATGAGTATGAAGACTTTGGGAACGCAGAATACTTTCATAAGCTGCATATTTCCTATTGCAGAGATTTTTTTTGTAATGTATCCTTAGGTATTTTTTAAAACCGATTCTTACGTAGTTTTCCATGTAAGGATCAGTTTTGCGTTGAAAAAATAATATTTCATTTGGAACATCTCCGTAACCTGTATTTATATCTACAACTTAAGTTTCCCCCCTCTGGTCTCACATGGATTAAGTTATTGGGGAGATGCAATACTACCAATTAAACGAAAAAATCATCGTGAGAGTAATGATTGCATTGACTTTTTGTCCCAACAATAATATATTATTGTTGGGACAAAAAGTGGGGTGAAGCGATGTCCTCAAAGAAGATGGGGCGTCCTCCATCTGACAATCCCAAAAGCGAAACAATTAAGATACGTGTCGATCAGGAAATTATGAGCAAGCTCGATGCTTCTGCCGAGAAGCTGAATACGACACGTTCAGATATCGTGCGCAAAGGGATTGAGAAGGTGTATGACGATCTCCAAAAATAAAGAAGGAAGTGGCGCGTCCGGCGAAGAACATGGCCACTTCCTATCCCGCAATCGCTTTAATAAGCAGACTGCATAAATATCCTACCATGTGCAGGAATCTCATTCAAGCGATGCGATTACATTTATGGGAGGAATGAATATGAAGACGATTCTGGAAGCCCTATACCGAGGGCAGCTTCATCCTGATGAGGCGATTGTGCCATCTCATCCTGAGTATCGTCCTTTAAGCCGACAAGTGGAAGCACAGACGGAGAAGTGGCGTGAACGATTGGGTGAGGATGCGTTTCGTGAGTTGGAGGAATATTTTGATCTGTGCGACAGTGTGGACAGCATGCATATAGAAGCTGCTTTTCTGCAAGGATTCAGGCTTGGAGCCAACCTGATAATTGAGGTCATGAGCAAACGAGAGGAGTTGGTTCCGAATGCAGCTTCGGGCATGTCATTATGATGTTGAAGAAATATTAGGGCTTGAGAATCTTGAAAAGGAATTATCAAAATATCTATCTGACTTCTCAAAGATGGATGTCGAATGGAAGTGTGATAACCCACTATAACTTTGTGTTAGACCTTGGGGGTGGTAATCCTAATCCTCAAGGTCTTTTTTATGCCTCCGCCCAGTGCCGAAGAAATTTGGCAACGGAACTTTGGGAGAAGCTAAATTTCATATTCAGGTGGAAGGTGGCTTTTCCGTTTACAAATCCTTAATTCAATCTTGGCATTGTCTTAACTGTAGGTTACTAGAATTAAGGATACAATACGCGATGGGGTGGGAGAACTGAATCCGATATGAAGGTGATGATCGTTGAAGACGAAATCCTGGTGCGGCTCGGTTTAAGAAAATCGATTCCATGGTCGACGCTTGGGATGGAACTGGTATGCGAGGCCAAAGACGGCGAGGAAGCTTACGACATGTTCAAACGGCATTTTCCCGGCATCGTGCCTTGTCGACATCGAGCTTCCCAAGATGGACGGGCCGCAAAGTGATAAATGAAAAGCAACAATCGGACAAATCGGCCGCCTTTTAACATAAAGAGATAAATAACCCGTCACTTCCTGTCATGTTCCCCTTGCCGCATCTCTCCTATAATCGGAACTGTCGAACAACAAGAAATACGAGGAGGAGTTCAAATGAACGCCGGCAAAATGGCTACGCGTGCCCTGAAAGTATGGATTGCTGTTATCATCGTTTTTGTCTCGATCAGCCCCGGTATGAACACATTCGCCGCTAGGCCTGTTTCCGCGAAACCTGTTCTGACTTTTCCCGTCATGAGCGATGCGCATGTTGGCATTGAGGATGTATCCGTAGATGGAGCAGCTAAATTGAAAGAAGCCTTAGCGGTCTATAACTCTCTTGCCAAATATGATGCCGTCGTGATCAACGGCGACCTTGTGGACAGCGGGACGATCGAACAGTACGACACGGCCATGAACATTTTGAATAAAAATAAAATAAAAGGGGCCAAGTCGATCATCGTTCCCGGCAACCATGAATATTACGCCAGCGATGAATTTGGCGGCGATAAGTTTAAAGCGGCGGAACGGTTTTATGATAAAACCGGTATGAACACAGGCGGAAACCATGTGGAAGCCGTGGACCCGAAGACGGAAAATGCGGGCGTTTTCTACGACACCTGGGTCAAAGGGTACCATTTTATTGTGATGGATCATGACCGAAACGCCATGTCCGATGCCAAATACCGGTGGCTTGAGGAGAAGATCAGCACGGATCAGAAAGGGAAGAAGGCAGACCCTGCAAAACCGGTATTTGTGTTTACTCATTATCCGTACCGGGATACGACTTACGGCAGTGAAAGCGCAGGTTGGAAAAATCCGGCCGAGTATGCCAAATTTAAAACGGTCATGGACAAACATCCCAATGCCATGGTGTTTACCGGGCACACGCACTACACCCTGGAGCACCCCAATACGATCAACGCAGACGACGGTTTCATCCGCGTGAATGACGGCGCAACCGCGTTTGTGCAAGCGCACGGTTACAGCAACGACGGCGATATTTACTTGGACAAAAAATTATCGTAAGGTTTGCTCGTCAAGGTATATAACGACCAAATCGTCATCGAAAGAAGAGAACTTGACCAAGGGGGCGCCGTCATCGGAGAGCCTTACAAGATAAATTTGAAAGATCCCGTGAAATCGGCAAAACAATATTCGGCCGATACCCGGAATCCTGAGTTCAAGACGGGGGCGAAACCGACAGTATCTTCCGTCACCGCGGTATCCGCCATGCTCACATGGCCAAAGGCCGCGGACGATACGCGTGTAGATCATTATGAAATATACGCGAATGATAAGCTGATCGGCGCGCCGCTCGTTGTATCACCATATGCCGAGGCTCAGCCCCATTCTTTTGCGGCAAAAGGTTTATTACCCGATACGGAATATGCCATAGCTATAAAAGCGGTTGATGCGTTCGGAAAATCGTCGCCGCCGATAACCGCAGCCTTCAGAACAGCGGCTGCCCCAGCAGGTTACGACCCGCAGCAAGCGGATGTTCTGGACATGGATTTTACGAACATGGCGGGCAATGTCGTGAAAGATCGTTCCATCAACCAAAACGTTGCGGTTCTCGAGAATAACGCCAAGGTAAACGCCAAGGTAATGGAAGATTCCAAGTTTGGCAAACAAGCGCTTGTCCTTGACGGAGCAGGCAGCCGGGGAATACCGAGTTCCGTCGCGCGGGTGAAGTACAACAGCAGCATGTTCAAGCAGGATGCGCTGACGATCGAAACGGCTGTTTACATTTCGCCGGACAGCGATTTGTCGAAGGACGAGTATCATATCCTCGGCACGTACGAGAATGGCGGATATTATCTCTATTACTCCGCCGAAGACAAGAAGTTCATATTCGACACGCAACATTCGAACGACCCTGCCGAATCGGGCGAAATCGCCGACGTGAAGGGCAAGGTGTTTTATCTCACCGCCGTGTACGACGGAGACGCGGCACATGGGTATGCGAACGGTTCAATCAAGCTGTATGTGAACGGGGTTTTAGCCGGCAGCAACAAAACTGCGGGGCCGCTCCCGGTCAACGAAATGAATGACTTGATTATCGGCGGTGATGTCGAAGGCTACGGCGATGTGATCCATCTGTTCGAAGGCGCGATCGACCATGTGAAGATTTATTCACGTGCGCTTAGCTCCGAGGAAGTTGCCGCGAACTACAATGCTTCAAACGGAGCGGTCAAAATCGTAGGCGGACATGACATCGTTCTGTTCAAGGATGAAATCGCTTGGCTGGATGTCAAGGCGCCGGAAGGTGCCGAGGCGGATTGGAGCATACCGGAGAATGGCGTCATTAAAGAAGACGATGACCATGGCAACAGACGCGCCATTAAGGCGCTGTCCCCCGGTGTCGAGACCGTTCGCGTAACGGCCGGGGACGGAAGCGACACGGCCAACGTGATTGTAGCCGACTATAATGTCAAACTGACGATGAACGCCGGTATCCATCATACGGCAGACCTTGCCTCCATCATGGCGCCGGGCAAGCCGGCAACGAATTGGAGCTCTTTGTCCCCGGAAGTGGCGACGGTTGACGCCAATGGGACGGTGACTGCCAGCAGGATCGGCAATACCGTCATATCCGCTACAGTGGACGGCCGGACGGTAAGGACCAGGGTGATCGTGGACCCGGATCCG
Source organism: Paenibacillus macerans (assembly GCF_023715465.1). Lineage (GTDB taxonomy): Bacteria > Bacillota > Bacilli > Paenibacillales > Paenibacillaceae > Fontibacillus > Fontibacillus macerans_A. The sequence goes on along the minus strand of NZ_JAMBOE010000001.1, from coordinate 934,587 downwards.
GCTCAGTTCGAACCTCTCGCCCCTGTTGATATTTCGAACAGGCCGACAACGGCGCAAAAGGTCGAGTTGGGAAATATCACGCCGGCCGTCGTGGGCAAAGTGCTGCAAAAGGTCGTCAACAAGTATGCGAAAACAGATCCCGCGCTGCCGCAGGAAGTGAAGGATTATATTAACGGCGTCACGAAGGCGCCTACGGAGAAGTCGATTCCGGAATTAAACGGGAAACTTCCCGGCGAAATCCTGCCCGTTGATGCGGCGAATGTCAAATTCAGTGTCACGGACGCGGCTTATACTGCTGCGGATGCCAAACTTAGTGTCACGGACGTGACCTATACGGTATGGCTGGCCACAAGCAAAGGCGTCGTCCGCATTAACCAGAACGAAGCCAACCCGCGCGACGTAGTGCAATTGTTCGCGACGCACCGTTACTTGCCCGACGACGATGTCCAGTTTATCGCCCTCGACGGCAATAATGGGATTTGGGCCGTTACGGCAAGCGGCGTCTCCCATATCGCGATGGTCCCGATGGGCTATGAGGACAAGGCCCAGATCATGAGCGACAATCTGGAAGCCAATAACTTGCGCCGCGGTCCCGACGGGCAAATCGCCCTGCCGTTCCTTTCCGAAGGCTTCGGCACCCCGGGCAACCGCCGCGGGACCGAAACGGATAATGACGGATTGTGGACGGCCGACGCTATCGCCGGCGAGTTGTTCCGCACCGCGGTAGAGGAAGCTAGAGATCCGGACAGCGAGCAGGCCAAACAGGCCCGCGAGAGGGCGGCAAGATCCGTCGAAGCCGATCTATTGCTCATGTACGTCACGGGACGCGCGGGGCAAATCGAAGCCAAGGTCAGAATGCTGCCTTACGGCACGATGGATGTAGGTTCGATGAGCTACTCCTACCTGAAAGCCGGGGGAGACAAGAACAATCCGGACGATTATGTGTACGCGGGGCCGGCGGCGACCGAAAAACGGACGATCCAGGGCTTTATCAGCCGGACGATGGGCATCGACAAAGCGGGCTTTGACAAGCATGACACCTGGAACGGCATCTTTTATAAAAAAGGATTGATGGTGGACGGCAACAGCTATTCCTACAATACGACCGATTCGTTCACGGACCCGGCAAACACGGGGAATGACGATGTCCGGAAAAAAGGCTGGGGCGAATTTGCGGGTTCGGTCGTCAATTCCGCAAACGACATACCCGCCAGACTCGCCAAGCTCTTCACCGATCTCGGCGCAACCGAGCAGGACTTATATTACAAAGGCGATACAAGCGCCGACGAAATTCTCGGGCATATGTACTTGTACAAAATCGCTTATGACACGCTGTGCACCGGACCAAATGCCGATGAGGAGCTAGGAAGGCTGATCGCCAACGCGGCAGGAGAGTTTGCACGGCATATCATCAACAACGGCTACACGATTACCGATATCACCGGACAGCCGACCGTACACGGGAAATATACCGGGGATGTGTTCGGCCGGACCGAAGACGCCGGGGAAGATACGGCGTTGCGGGCAGCGGAACTGATGGCCATCTTCAAGACGGCCGCCTACTTGACGGGCAATGACATGTTCCTTAATGAGTATCGCAAGGTGGCGAGGGATTACATTTATCCGTCCGTGTTCGAAAACGAGGATGCTTACAACGACGTCGTTAACGGCATTAACGGAACGGGACCGCTTGCCGGGGCTCAGGAGCTTGCAGGGGTTGTCATGCCCACGCAGAACGGGGTTGCCCAAGGTTACATGCAGCGCTTAAATCAGCGTTGGGCGAGCTACTACTATGCCAGCCGCAGAGACGGCGACCCGTCTCCGTTCACTTGGTACAACTATTCGGATGAACGGCAGGCCATGTTCACCTTCTACAACCTGATCGCCATTCCGGACCAACAAGGCGATGAAGATATCGCGGCCATGATCCATGCGGGTCTCGACAACTGGTATCAATCCAACATGCAATACGAAGACGAGCCGCTATGGGATTACATCTACCAGCTTGCTTACCCCGACCGGCAAGTCATCAATCCGGACCAGGCAGCGTGGGTGCTGAAGCGCACGCCGATCGACAGGACAGATTATTATGTCAATCTTACCGGCCGCACTGATATTTCGTGGTTTGTAACGAAAGCGATCACCGCTGCCGACGACGGTTATAACAACAAAACTTCGGACGGCGGTCTCATCACCGATGCGGGTGTTCCCGCGGCCAATGGGATTGTTTACGACCCTGCTACAGGGCAATACGTCAAGAAGCCTGTCCAGGAAGGCGACCAATTTGTTGCCAGAACAAGAAGACAGGAAGGCAGACATGTGCAAACGGCCGTGAAGGACGATCCGACAAGGAAGGTTGCGGTTTCCCCTGACGAACGTCCGTTAACTCGGCCCGGCGACAGCATGTTCGCAATCGACGACGGGGGCAATGAACAGCTTTGGGATTACGGAAACGCGTTTAACGCCCCGTATTGGATGGCACGATACTACGGTATGATTACCGAGGATCGTTAAAAATGACGCAGCAGCACCTGCTTTCTAATGAAGGCAGGTGCTTTTTTTGTTGCTCTTGCGAGCATCGTAACCTTTGAAAATAAAACAGCCGAGATTCCCTCTCAGGGAATTTCGGCTGCTGTATATTTAATTTTTCAAACTAGTTTAATGATTTTCCCCGTGAAGCAATGATATCATGTTAGTAGGCACTGATTCTGATTGATCTCCTGCTAATCCCGGCAAAACGACACTAACCAACGAAGTCAGCAACATTGTGAAGATAACTAATTTCTTCCTCCTTTAATCCCCTTTTGATCATTTTTATATACTGGTTGTTCTGAGTAGCTGTCGCAAAATCCCTTAATGTCTCATAATAAAAAACGGCCTTTTTAAAAAATCGACTGTTATCCGTTTCAAAGGATAATTGCAGCATATTTAAGCAGTTATCGATTGCACGTTTATATTCTGATTGATTTACAAAGTATACGATTAATTCATTGTATAACCATTTGTAAAGGCAAGTAATATCAATGATCTCGTGATTGATAGGTTTATTTAGCTGCTCAATTTGTTTAGTAAATAAGCTTATCTCCTTATCCACTTTAAATTTATGCATATTTGCGGCTCTTAAAATACTTGTTAAGCCGGGGATGATTTCACCCTGATTTTCTTTTAGAAATTCCACATAGCTGTTAAGGATGTTGATATTTCCGGATAGCAACTCAACCTCATATCGATTGGGTAAAGCTATATATTTGAAGAACTCGACTTCATTTTTACCCTCATGGTCTTGAGGATTAAGCCAACTTAAATCAGAGTATTGTTGGATACATTGTTTAGATTCATCATATCTTCTCAATTCTTTTAACGCTGACCCTTTAATTAGTAAGCTATAACCATAGTAGTAAATATAGGATTTCGTTGGTTTATAGCTTTCCAGGGTGATGTTCTTTGCACGTTTCAATAAATCATCGGAAAGCTGTATCAGCTTATCCCACAGTTCCAACGAATAACTCATTTTTAACATTTTAATAATGGTGTCAAGATCGAGGTAGTTAGTATCAATGTTGTCGTTAGCATATAACCCTGCTATAAATTCCATTCGTTTTCAACTCCCTATATCTACCATTTGTACAATATAGTTTACGGAGATTTTGAATTATAGTCAATATTGAATTATTGGTTCAACATGAGAAATCAATAAATATGAACAAAATAAGAAAAATTTACAACTCCATAATAACTTTCAAGCGGATATTTGATATCATGGCGGTGGAGTGTGATCGAATGGCTAAAATTTTGATCGTCGATGATGAGAGGGCAATCAACGACTTGATTGCTCTAAATTTGAAAATGGTAGGGCATGAATATATTCAATTATTCAGCGGAGAGCAAATTTCGGAGGTTTTAAATGAGACTCGTGTCGATTTGGTCATTCTGGATGTGATGTTGCCAGGGCTTGATGGATTTGAACTTATTGATCGGTTTGTGAAACGTGGGATTCCAGTAATCTTCCTGACGGCGCGAAATGGCGTTTCCGATAAAGTGCACGGCCTGGAGAGCGGGGCGGAGGATTATATCGTCAAACCGTTCGAAGCGGTGGAGTTGATCGCCCGGATCAATGTGGTGCTGCGCAGAAACCAGAAAAACACCACCGAATTCAGCCTGGACGGAACGACGGTGGATCTGGAGAAGCATATCGTGACGGTGAATGGACAGGCCGTGGAAATGACCAATAAAGAATTTCAGCTGCTTGATTTTCTCGTTCAAAACAAAAATATCGCTCTCTCTCGCGAAAAAATCATTGAGCAGACCTGGGGCTTCGATTTTTATGGCGATACGAGAACCGTTGACGTGCATATCCAGAGGCTGAGAAAGAAGCTGAACTGGGAGCACTGCATCAAGACGGTGTATAAATACGGATACAGGCTAGAGGTGTAAAGGTGAAATTTTGGCAGAAAACGTATTTATGTGTGCTGTTGGTATTCTTGATCGCTTTTGATCTTGGAGCCTATGCGCTGCTGCAAAAAAGCTACCAATTAAACGAGCAGATGGATATGTCCAGGGGTGTAAGCGAATATGAGAGCATCGAGCAAACATTAAGCTATATCCTGCGGGCTTTTGCCAACAATACCGGCAGTTCGGGCTATGAGATCGTCATTTCCGGGATCGCTCAAAATTATTATAAAGAGGGCATTCTGACCGAGGTTTATGATGGGGATCGGTTGGTCTTTTCCAATGCCTATCAGTTTGTGGGCGAGCGGGAAGAGCTGCAGGGAGGGCAGCGGGAAACTATATACAGGAAGCTTGACGGGAAGCTGTGGATCTTCGTAGGCGGCAGCATGGAGTTTAACGGGCTTAAACTGGTCATATCAAGAAGCTCCGCTTATCTGCAGGATTATTATAATACCCTGCTCAACTATTTTATTGCCTTGAGTGTGGTCATTTCCTTGATTTTATCTGCTGTGCTTATTTTGCTGTTATTCAGGTTAACCGCTCCGGTCAGAAACCTGAACAATGGCGTAAGGGACATTGCGGCCGGTGCCTATCACGAAAGGGTCAAGGTCAAGGGAAGCGATGAGATCGCCGAATTGGCCCAGGATTTTAATAAAATGGTGGACGCGGTATCCGCGAATATTGAAACAATCCAACAAGCGAGCGCAGAAAAAGAAAACTTCATCAATAACCTGACCCATGAGCTGAAGACGCCGATAACGGCGATCAAAGGGTACAGCGAGTTTTTAAATCATGCCAATAGCACCGAGGAAGACCGCAGAATGGCGGTCGATTATATTCATGAGCATGTGGCCCGGCTGGATCTGCTGTCCGGAAAATTGATGGAGCTGCTGTATTTGAAGAACGAAGAGATTACTTTGCAGCCTGTGGAGATTGCCGCCTTGTTTGCTTATGTGGAACAGATGGAACGGCATTATTTGGAAGCAAAACAGATCATGTTGGTGAAGGAGTGCGGAACAGAGCGGATATATGGAGATCCCACCCTGCTGCAGACGCTGCTGATGAATTTGGTTGAAAACAGCATTAAGGCTTCTCACTACGGAGGGGAAATCCATCTGAAAAGCTGTTCGCGGCAGCAGGGTATCGTCTTTGAGGTCATGGACCATGGAAAAGGCATCCCGGACAAGGACATCGAAAAAATTACCGGGGCCTTCTATGTCGTAGACAAATCCCGTTCCAAAGAGCTGGGGGGGATCGGGCTGGGGCTGTCCATCTGCAGTCAAATTGCCCGGCTCCATCATGCGCAGTTGCACATTGAATCCAAAGAACATGAGTATACGAAAGTGTCCGTTCTTTTTACAACCTCGTTACAACTCGAACACTAGTCTATAATACGCACCCCTCATAATGGCCTTGTAGCTACGAAATCCCAATCATTTTATAACGGAGGTACGAAAAATGAAAAAAAAGGTTTACGCCACAGCACTTACGGTAGGAGCAGCCGCCGCATTAATCGCAGGCAACGGGGCATTTTCCGCTTTCGCTTTTGCAAATGAGACAGCCCCGACGGTAAAGGTTACCGGTCAGCATCAGCAAACGGAGTTCGAGGGCGTATTCTCTGCGGTCCCTGCAACTAATACCCTAGGCCTCTCAGTCGCCCCTGAGAAAACAAGCGAGGATATGAGCGAAGACAAAGCGGTGGATATTGCCAAAAAAGCGCTTGAAAAGAAATTCGATGTGTCCTTGGACGGCATGAAGGCTTTCCCGATTTTCTGCACCAGAGAGGATATGGAAGGAACGTTTTATTTTGTATCCTTCATGGATATCCAGGTTGTGGATGCTCAGTGGGCCGTACCGGCTAAAAGCGGTGAAACAGTATCCAGTGAGACCGTCGCAGTCTCTGTCACAGGTAAAAACGACAAGGTGGATGTCTATATCGCATTTGTGGATTCCAAAACCGGCGAAGTTGTTTCCGCTGAAAAAAATCCGATAGCTGAAAATGATACAGCAGCGCCGACAGCGCCAGTTGATCCGGTCAACTAATACGGCCTCGCTGCAGTACCCGCGGGATCGCCATCCCCCGGAAATTCATCTACACTGGTAGAGTGGAAAATCACAAAAAGGCAATCTTCCAGGTCACAGCGACCTGAAGATTGCCTTTAATATTGCTAAAATTTAAGAATTCCGGTTGTATGCAGCAGCACCAAGAACACGAGAACCGGAGCGATATACCGGACCATGAACAGCCATACCCGGAACCAGCCTGCTTTGAGTCCGGCGGCTTCTGCAGCATTTTTCCAGAAATATCCTACAAAGACTGTAGTAATGAGGCCGCCGATTGGCAGCAGAATATTCGATGTGATGAAATCGAGCCAGTCAAAAAACGTTTTACCGCCCATATCCGTGAATGCTGGTATGATTCCAAAGGACAAGACCGAAGGAAGTCCGACCAGCAGCACCAATATGCTGATGATTACTACCGACTTCACACGTCCCCAGCCCCAACGGTCCATGACGTAGGATACGGGGACTTCAAGCAGCGATACCGCGGAAGTTAATGCGGCAATCGCCAGCAGCACGAAAAACAGACCGCCAAAGAATGCGCCCAGCGGCATCGCCGAGAATGCGGCAGGGAGCGCGATGAAGACGAGGGACGGACCCGCATCGGGCTCAATTCCGAATGAAGCGGTTGTAGGGAAAATAATTAGCCCCGCGATGAACGCATAGATCAAGTCTCCGGCTCCGATCGCGAGAGTGGCTGTACCGAGAGACTGACGCTTGTCCACGTAAGCTCCGTAGGTAAGCAGAATACCCATCCCGAGCGACAGCGAGAAAAAGGCATGTCCCAGCGCTACCAATGCCGCTTCCGGGCTCAATTTCGAGAAATCGGGCTGAAGAAAAAAGGATACGCCAGCTCCGGCTCCGGGCAAAGTTACGGCACGGATCATCAATACGATCAGGAGAATGATCAGGCCGGGAATCAGCACCTTGTTGAATTTTTCGATGCCTCCGGATATCCCTTTACCCACAACCAACCCGGTGATCAGGATAGCCATCGCCTGCCAAAGGATCGGCATGTAGCCTTGGGAAAACGAGCTGAATTGTCCACTATAGTCGGAATTGCTGTATAGCGCTCCGCTGAAGGACTGCACGGCATAATTGAGGGTCCAGCCGGCAACGATGACGTAAAAGGTCAGGATAAGAAAAGGCGCGATCACCTGCAGCAAACCGAGCTGACCAAAGATTTTGGGCCCGCCGGCTTTCACAAAGGACGTAGCTGCACTGCCTCTGCCCGCCCGTCCGATAGCCAGTTCGGCCAAAAGCAAAGGCAAGCCGATCAAGATCAAACAGACGATAAACAGCAGAAAGAACGCGGCTCCTCCGTTTTCGCCCGTAATATACGGAAATTTCCACATATTGCCCAGACCCACGGAACTTCCGATGGCGGCCAATATAAAACCAGCTGAGGAAAAACGATCGTTTCTCCCCTGCACTGGGTTATTTTTTGCTAGACTCAAAGTGGTTCCCCCCAATTTATTTTTACAAATATCTTTTTATTATATTTCAAGTTATATAGGAAAGGGATATGAAATTTTTCCTATTGAAGGATTGTTTCTTTAAACATTTGAATGATGAGCGGTTTAAATTTAAAAACGAAAACAGAGTTCTTCTCTTATTTGAGCGGGTGGGCCAAGTCTTGGTAACCTGTACGGTTCCATGTAGGGATTTCTCATATAATGTCGAATTAAATTATGTGTGAAATTTATTGTAGAAAGTATGGAGCGGGTTGAATGGGATATAAATTTTTGCTTGTAGGTGTAAATGAATACATAAGCCAAGAATATACAGATATGAAAAGTGCCGAAAACGATGTGAATGAATTTGGTGAATTTATTGAAAAGTATTTTGAATATGACAACTTAGAGTTGGTTAAAGGAAAAGAAGCAACATTAAAACGTATCGATGTCGAATTAAGGTCACTATTCAATAAATGTGAAGCGGATGACGTTTTGGTTCTTTATTGGGCAGGTCATGGGGATTATCTTAGGGACAATAAAGGGTATTTAATAACTTATGATTCAACATCTGATCTGCATTTAAAAAATAAAGTATCAATGGAATGGCTATCCGAACTCATAAATGAATCAAAATCAAAATCAATAATAGTGTTCATCGATTGTTGTTATAGTGGATACCTAACTAGATCAAACAAAATAGAAAATGAAATGTCAATAAATGGTGTTGGTAAAATTATTATTACTGCGAGTAGAAACGGGGATAAGGCATACCATGATAACTACAATGGTTTGTTTACAAAAAACCTCTTAGTAGTATTAGACGAGTATATAAACTCCCAAAATTATAATGAAATTGATGTAACAATGTTGTATTCCGATATTGTCAAATATTTGGAACTAGAGCAGCCAAAGCAAGTACCTACATTAAAAGCGAATATTGAAGGTAGGTTTATATTACGAGTTAAAAGCAAAAACTCATTTTTCAGAGGGGGAGAACACTCATATCCAGTTACAAATAGTTGGACAGATCAGAAATCAGTAATTGAAAAGTTAACACTGGCGTTTAAGAGAAATGATTCGCTAGATCAAAAACACTTCATGAATAAGATTAAGGACTATATTGAAGTAGAACTACCTGCTGGTAATGTAGAAAGAATCTATAATGGTACCGAAAAAAGCGGCGAGTCTTTTTATGTAGAAATTGATTGGCTTGATTGGATACATCACTCCCCATTGCAGCCTAATAATCATTTTCTATTATCCTGTAGATCAAGAGACGAAGTAGAAAAGATGTCTGATAATAAAAGTCGTATAAAAATTCGAGTGGTTTTAGAAGAAAATAACGATGAACCGTTTATTAAACAAATTTATGCATATTTTGAGGAAAAAAAGTATCTGTTAAGTGGTTTGCTTCAAAGCAATGAATATATGGAAATTAATCACAAGAATCACAGAGGTCTACGATTAGCTTTAACAGAAAATTCATTATTGTCAGTCGATGTGTCAGAGGATGGTGGGTTAAAACTATTTGTTTCAAGTTTACATGCTTTGTCTGAAAGTAATTGTTATATTATACCTTTAGATGAAAAGAAACTAAAGGAGATCATTGATATTGAATTCTCATATATAAACAGTTCTTGGATTTTTTATGTCTGTACTACCGGCGGAAATTATTTTGCTTACATATTCGACATCAAAACATTAGAGTTACTTGAATTAGATAGAAGCAGCACTGAGTTTAGAGTTTATTTATTAAACAATGATAAGTATTTGAAGTTTAATAAAGGTATTGTTGAATTAAAGATAAAAAATGATTCGATTCAATCCTATATATTTAGTAAAAAATTATTTTCATTTAAAAAATTACCTTCATTTGTTAGACATATTAGTGAAAATAAAGTTGGAGTCACAATTTATAATGATTTCTATGAGATCGAAATTAATCAAAATTCTATGACGGTAACTAAAAAAGAAGAGGTATCATCGGTTATCTCATTAGTAAATGATAACTTACTTATATCAAAAAATTATAGAGAATTCGTGCTGTACGATTCTAATAAGAAGCAAAGTAACACTATAACAATCAGCGAAGAAATGGAAGCAATGGATTTTTCGATAAGAAATGGAGTCTTCCTTGGAACTAGTCATCGACTTAATACTGAGGACATCTCATGTATTAAATATTTTAATTTACTTAACAGAGGGGAGGATTACTTACTTAGAGGTAATAAAAAAATCATATTCATTGAATTTAATGAATCTAGAACCATTGTTGCGGCAATTTCACAGGAAGGTACAATATTAATTTGGAAATAATAGTTGTGCTCAATTTTTTCCAATATAAATTTTTTGATAGCAGATTAACATAAAAAAGACAACTCCCTGCAGGATTTTTATCCATTAGGTTGTTGTCTTTTCATTTAGAAAAATCGAGACGACAGGATTTGAACCTGCGACCTCTTGCTCCCGAAGCAAGCGCTCTACCAAGCTGAGCCACGTCTCGTTAGTGGAGTCATAACAATATGTAATTTTACTCGTTTTATTGTGATTTGTAAAGGGAGTTTTAAATTTTTTTTCAAATCGGTTCTGAAGAAAAAAAGGTGATGAACAGATTAAATTTTATTTGTACATTCGAACATGTTAACGTTACTATATTTTCGCGGGTTATGACCCTTTTTATTGTTATTAAATCTAAATTTACCGCCAATTTATTTTATGAAAACGTTTGACATAAAAACGAATACATTTATAATAAGGATTGAGCCCATACAAATTTTATCATTTCAAAAAACGAAGACTGGGGGAAACAAAATGAAGAAATGGATTTCTCTTTCCATCGCCTTGGCGCTAGTTATGACAGTGCTGTCGGCATGCGGAGGCGGGGGCAAGAGCAGCAATGCAGGTACAGCGGAGAATGGGGCGTCAGGCAAGACGGTTGATATTACCGTTTTGGTCGGTAAGGAAGAAATCGCGAAGCCGTTTGAATCCATGGTAAGCGATTACAACAAAGCGCAGGACAAAGTAAAGGTATCCATTATACCTCTGTCTGGGGCGAACGGTTATGAAAGAATGACCACACTGTATGCGTCGAACAACGCTCCTACTGTAATGAGTATTGGGCAGGAACTGGAGCTGATGCAGGACAAGCTGCTTGATTTGTCCGATCAGGAGTGGGTCAAGAACGCATCTCCAGGCACCCTGGATTACGCTACATATGATGATAAAGTTCTGGGTATGCCCATGTCCGTAGAGGCCTTCGGTTTTATTTACAATAAGGCTGTTTTGGATAAAGTGACAGGCAGCAGCTTCGATCCGTCGAGCGTTAAAACCATCGATGATCTGAAAGCTCTTTTTGAGAAAATCGAGGCAGCCGGTGTTACACCAATCACCGTAACTCCGCTCGATTGGTCGCTGGGGGCTCATTTTGCCAACATTCTGTTTACCGACCAATCTTCGGACCGCGATGCACGTCACAAATTCCTTGCGGACATGAAGAGCGGGAACGTCGATCTTGCCAACAACGCGGTGTTTAACGGCTGGATGGATACCTTCGATTTGATGAAGCAATACAACAAGGCCAAGGATGCTCCGCTTTCCGCGCAATACGATGAAGCACCGTTGCAGTTGGCTGACGGGGAAGCGGCGTTGTGGTTTATGGGCAACTGGGCTTACCCGCAGCTTAAGGAAGCGGATCCGGATGGAGAATACGGATTCCTGCCGGTCCCTGTGAGCAACAACGCCGATGATTACGGCAACAGCCAAATTTCGGCCAGCGTTTCGTTGTATTGGAGTATCGACAAAGAACAGTCCACTCCGGAAGAACAGGCTGCCGCCAAAGATTTCTTGAACTGGATGGTCAGCAGCGAGCAAGGCCAGGATTACTATGTCAATCAATTCAGCGCGATTCCTGCGTTCAACAACTTTAAAATTATTCCGGAAGACAGCTTGTCGCAGTCGCTATTGTATTACATGGACAAGCAGCAAACGCTGGAATGGATGAATCTGTATTTCCCGCCGGACGGTTATCCGACCATGGGAGCAACGCTGCAGAAATATTTGACCGGCAACATCGATCGTGCCGGCGTTGCCAAGGAATTCGCGGAATACTGGAAAAAGACCAAATAAGGTAACGTTTTCATATTTTTCTAATTAGAAAAAGAATCCGAGGGATAAGCCATCTGGCTTATCCCCCGCTTGTTATAAAGAGAGTTGGAAATAAAGTGGGAGGGCTACCATGAACGATCGGAAGGAACAGAAACAACAGTGGTGGAAGGAAAGCATCGCCTACCAGATTTACCCGCGCAGCTTCCAGGACTCGAACGGCGATGGGATCGGGGATTTGCGGGGCATTATCGAACGTCTCGATTATTTGCAATATCTTGGCATTGATTTGCTGTGGCTTTCCCCGGTATACGATTCGCCAAACGACGATAACGGATACGATATCCGCGATTATCACGGGATTTTGGCCGAATACGGAACGATGGAAGATATGGACGAGCTGATTGCGGAAGCCGGGAAGCGGGGAATTCGGCTGGTGATGGACCTGGTCGCCAACCATACGTCGGACGAGCATGCCTGGTTTATCGAATCACGTTCCGCGAAGGACAACCCCAAGCGGGATTGGTATATATGGCGCCCGGGCAAAGACGGTAAGGAGCCAACCAACTGGGAATGCGGATTCGGCGGATCGGCCTGGGAGTACGACGAGCAAAGCGGCGAATATTTTCTGCACTGTTTCTCTCCCAAGCAGCCGGATTTGAATTGGGAGAATCCCGAAGTGAGACGGGAGCTCTACGCGATGATCGACTGGTGGATGGATAAAGGGATTGCCGGGTTCCGCGTCGACGCGATTACCTACATTAAGAAAAATCCCCAATTTCCCCAGCTTGCAGCCGAACCAGGGCGGAATTTTGCTCCCATTGAAAAAGTCAGCTTAAATCAGGATGGAATCCTCGATTTTCTGCGTGAGATGAAGCAGGAAGCGCTGGAGCCGAGAGGGGCGATTACGGTCGCCGAAGCTCCGGGGGTGCCGCTCGAACAAATCGGCGATTTTGTGGATGAAACGGACGGCGTGTTTACGATGCTGTTCCAATTTAACCATGTGGATTTGGACATCAAGCCCGGAGGCAAAGCGGAGTTCGTTGATTGGGACATGAAAAAATTCAAGGATGCCCTGTCGTTATGGCAACAGGAATCCAACCGCCATGGCTGGATGGGGTTGTTCCTGGAAAACCACGACCATGTCCGCTCGGTATCCAAATTCGGCAACGACGGGCCCTATCGTGACTTGTCCGCCAAAATGCTTGCGGCGTATTATTTTTTGATGCGGGGAACGCCGTTCATTTATCAAGGGCAAGAGATCGGTATGACCAACGGTCCTTTTGACTCCATTCATGAATACCGCGACATCGGCAGCCTTAACCTGTTCCGGGATGAGACGGCCAAAGGGCGGCCGGCGGAGGAGATTTTGAGCTACCTCGGCAAACGCAGCCGCGATCAAGGGCGAACCCCGATGCAGTGGAACGGTGAGCGGGAGGCCGGCTTTACCTCCGGAACGCCTTGGATCAAAGTGAACCCCAATTATAGAGAAATCAATGTCGAGGAGAATATGAAAAACGAGGATTCGGTGCTGCAGTTTTACCGTCGTCTCATCGCGCTGCGGCGGGAGCACCGGAGTTTGGTTTACGGATACTATGACGACCTTTGCATGGAATCCAAGGAGGTCGGAGCCTATCAGCGCACCTATAACGGCGAACGCTGGATCGTTTTGTGCAATTTTACCGGGCAGTCCGTCTCTCTGCAGCAGCTTACGGAAATCCCGCTGGACGGCGAACGGGTCCTGTCCAATTACGAAGGCCGGGACGAACAAACATTGAGACCGTATGAGGCGGTGGTTTTCAGATGGCAGAGAAAATGATGGAACAGTCGATAGAACGGATTCTCACGCAACTGACGTTGGAGGAAAAAGCAAGCCTTTGCTCGGGTCAGGATTTTTGGCGCTTGAAGGAAATAGGCCGATTGGGGGTTCCCTCAATCAGGATGGCGGACGGGCCCCATGGCCTGCGCAAGGAAGCGGAAAATGCGGATTATTTGGCCGCGGGACAGAGCCTGCCGGCCACCTGCTTTCCTTCCGCCGCCGGGCTGGCCTGTACTTGGGACCGGACCTTGATCCGGCAAATGGGGGAAGCGCTCGGCAAGGAATGCCAGGCCGAGGGTGTATCGGTATTGCTCGGACCGGGCGCAAACATCAAGCGCAGTCCACTCTGCGGCAGAAACTTCGAATACTTCTCGGAGGATCCTTATTTGTCGTCGGAAATGGCGGCCAGCCATATTGAAGGGGTACAGAGTCAGGGAGTCGGAACTTCACTCAAGCATTTTGCGCTGAATAATCAGGAGTACCGTAAGATGACGGTGGACGCCGTTGCCGATGAACGGACACTGCGGGAAATTTATCTGGCCAGCTTTGAGGGTGCGGTGAAAAAGGCCCGCCCGTGGACGGTGATGACTGCCTACAACCGGGTAAACGGGGATTACTGCGCCGAGAACAAGCGGCTGCTGACCGATATTTTGCGCGAGGAATGGGGATATGAAGGCGCTGTAATCTCCGACTGGGGCGCGGTAAACGAGCGGGTAGCCGGTCTGCTGGCCGGGCTCGATCTGGAAATGCCATTTAATCTCGGAGAAGGCGACGCCAAGATTGTTAAAGCCGTGCGTAGCGGGGAACTCCCTGAAGAGCAGTTGGACAGAACGGTCAAAGTGCTGCTGGAGCTGGCCTTTAAAGGCCATGCGGCAAAACGGGAGCAAGCCTCGTTTGATGCTGCCGGTCATCATGACCTGGCCCAAAAAGTGGCCGCCGAAAGCATGGTGCTGCTCAGAAACGAGCAGAGCATTTTGCCGCTCTCCAAGGAAGCGAGCATCGCCGTCATCGGCGGCTTCGCACAGCGGCCGAGATTTCAAGGCGGGGGCAGCTCGCATATCGTACCGACCAAGCTGGATATCGCTTATGATGAAATCAGACGTAAAGTAAAGGATCCGGCGCGAATCACCTATGCGCAAGGATACCGTCCGGACGATGACGAACTGGATGCCGCTTTGCTGGCGGAAGCCGCGGAAGCCGCCGCCAAGGCGGAGGTTGCCGTTATTTTTGCCGGCTTGCCGGATCGGTACGAAACGGAAGGGTATGACCGCAGCCATCTGCGTTTGCCGGATAATCATATTCGCCTGATCGAAGCGGTGGCCAAGGTCCAAAGCAATCTGGTCGTGGTGTTGAGCAACGGCTCGCCGGTGGAGATGCCTTGGATCGGCCAAACCCAGGCCGTGCTGGAGGCTTATTTGGGCGGACAGGCGGCCGGCGGGGCGGTGGCCGATCTGCTGTTTGGCGATGTCAATCCGAGCGGCAAGCTGGCCGAAACTTTTCCGGCGGCGCTCGAGCATAACCCGTCTTATCTATTTTTCCCGGGCGAAAAGGACCGCGCCGAATACAAGGAGGGAGTGTTCGTCGGCTACCGCTACTATGACGCTAAGGCGCTTGAACCGCTGTTTCCGTTTGGACATGGCCTAAGCTATACCCGGTTTGAATACTCCGGTTTGACGCTCGGCAGCTCCAGAATCCGGGAAGATGAGACATTGACGGTCAGTGTGCGGATCAAAAACGCCGGAGAAGTGCCTGGGAAGGAAATCGTGCAGCTGTACGTAAGCGACCGGGAAGCGTCGGTGGCTCGTCCGCCGAAGGAACTTAAGGGCTTCGAAAAAGTCGAGCTTCAGCCCGGTGAGGAGAAGACGGTAGTTTTTGAGCTGAACAAAAGAGCGTTTGCTTATTACGATGCGGAACTGGGAGACTGGCATGCAGAGAGCGGCTTCTTCGATATTATGATCGGACGTTCGTCCCGGGATATCGCCGCAGCCGAAGCGGTTTATGTGGAGAGTGCCGCCAAGATAAGGCCTTCATTTACGCGCAATTCGACTTTGGGCGATCTGTTGACGAAAGCCGCTCCGGACCAGCTGACGCTGGCGCTTATCGAGCAATTTAAGCTGAACAGTGGGATTTTTCCGGAAGACAAACCGGCTGATATCGCTGAGGCCGATCTTCATTTCCTGCCGCTGCGTGCGCTTGTCACGTTAAGCAAGGGCGGCCTTCGGGAAAAAGACATGGAAGCTTTGCTAAGCCGGGTAAACAAGAGTTGATCCGGCGTGATCCGGCGCCAGAAGCCTTCGTTCCTGTGCCCGGGTTTAGCCGAAGACTGCCGTTGACTTTGGGGAGACGGATTGGATATAATAGTCTATAATCAATTTTAAAGCTGGATATTGCAAAGCAGTGATGAGGAATCAGTATTTTCGGACAGACCATGCAGAGAGCCGGCGACAGGTGCAAGCCGGTTGGCCGCGGAATGAACTCGCCTCGGAGTGCGGTGCAATTGCGGTAGCGGCGGATACGCTGACGGCTTCCTTGCCGGCCGCATGAACATTGCCGTTTCACCCGCGTTAAGGGTGCAAAGTGAGCCGAAGACAAAGCATGTCCGAAGCTAACTAGGGTGGTACCACGGGAATTTCCTCTCGTCCCTAGCGATGATACGCTACGGGGGCGGGAGGTTTTTTAATTTTAAAAGGCAGTTCAAAAAGTCATCTTTTGAAAACCTGACTTTTTGAACCCTCACTAAAATATTTGTTCAAAATGGTTGTTCAAGGAGGATTTTCGATTATGGCGGATAATAACACGCCTCATGCCGTTTACCGGGCTCAGGACATCGAACCGAAATGGCAGGCTTACTGGGATGAGCATCACACATTCAAAACACGGGAAGAGGCGGGCAGACCGAAGTTTTACGCGCTCGACATGTTCCCTTATCCTTCGGGAGCGGGCCTTCATGTAGGCCACCCGGAAGGTTATACGGCGACGGATATCGTCTCCCGTTATAAACGGATGCGCGGCTACAACGTGCTTCATCCGATGGGCTGGGACGCTTTCGGACTGCCGGCTGAGCAGCACGCGCTCGATACGGGCGAGCATCCCCGCGACATTACGGTCAAGAACATCAACAATTTCCGGCGCCAAATCAAATCGCTGGGCTTCTCCTACGATTGGGACCGCGAGATCAGCACGACCGATCCGGAGTATTACAAATGGACGCAGTGGATTTTTATCCAACTATATAAGAAAGGTCTCGCTTATGTGGCCGAGGTGCCGGTCAACTGGTGCCCTGCGCTGGGCACGGTGCTGGCCAACGAAGAGGTGATCGACGGCAAAAGCGAACGCGGCGGCCACCCGGTTATCCGCAAGCCGATGCGCCAATGGGTGCTGAAAATCACCGAATATGCGGAACGGCTGCTGGAAGATCTGGAAGAGCTCGACTGGTCGGAAAGCATCAAGGATATGCAGCGGAACTGGATCGGCAAATCCGAAGGCGCTGAAGTCGTTTTTGCGATCGATGGCCATGACGCCGCGCTGACTGTGTTTACGACGCGCCCGGACACCTTGTTCGGGGCCAGCTACGCGGTGCTTGCACCGGAGCATGAGCTGGTCAAAACGATTACGACGGACGCCCAGCGTGAAGCCGTGCAGGCCTATCAAGACCAAGCCGCGCGCAAAAGCGACCTGGAGCGGACCGATCTGGCGAAGGAAAAAACCGGCGTATTCACCGGTGCCTACGCGGTCAATCCGGTGAACGGCGCCAAGCTGCCGATCTGGATCGCCGATTATGTGCTCGCCGGCTACGGTACCGGGGCCATCATGGCCGTACCGGGGCATGACGAGCGGGATTACGAGTTCGCCAAACAATTTGATCTGCCGATCATCGAAGTCGTCCAAGGCGGCGACCTGGAGAAGGAAGCTTACGCGGGCGACGGCCCGCACGTCAATTCCGATTTTCTGAACGGGCTCGGCAACGCGGAAGCGATCAAGAAAATGATTTCCTGGCTGGAGGAGAGCGGCAAAGGGCGCGGCAAAGTTACGTACCGCCTGCGCGACTGGCTGTTCAGCCGTCAGCGTTATTGGGGCGAGCCGATCCCGATCCTCCATCTCGAGGACGGCACGATGAAGCCGGTGCCGGAGGACCAACTGCCGCTGGTGTTGCCGGACGTCGACGCCATCAAACCGTCGGGCACCGGGGAATCGCCGCTCGCGAACGTCACGGAATGGGTCAATACGACCGATCCGGAGACCGGCTTGCCGGCCCGCCGGGAGACGAACACGATGCCGCAGTGGGCGGGAAGCTGCTGGTATTATCTGCGGTACATCGATCCGCGTAACGACAAGGAGCTGTGCTCCAAAGAGAAGCAGCAGGAGTGGCTGCCGGTTGACCTGTACATCGGCGGCGCCGAGCATGCCGTGCTTCACCTGCTGTACGCCCGCTTCTGGCACAAGGTGCTGTACGATCTCGGTGTGGTAGCCACGAAGGAACCGTTCCAAAAGCTCGTCAACCAAGGGATGATCCTCGGCACCAACAACGAGAAAATGAGCAAATCACGCGGCAACGTCATCAATCCGGACGAAATCGTGGGCGAGTACGGCGCGGACACGCTGCGCGTATACGAGATGTTCATGGGGCCGCTGGAAGCCACCAAACCGTGGAACATGAACGGCGTGGAAGGCGTTCACCGCTTCCTGTCGCGAGTATGGCGCCTCTTCGTAGCCGAGGACGGCAGCCTGAACCCGAAAATCACTACAGACGGCGGCAGCGACGACTTCAAACGCACCTGGCACAAAACGATCAAAAAAGTAACCGAAGATTTGGATAACCTGCGCTTTAATACGGCGATCAGCCAGCTGATGATTTTCGTCAACGATGCTTATAAAATGGATACCTTACCCAAAGCCGCAGCCGATAACTTCGTGCAGCTGCTGTCCCCGCTGGCGCCCCATTTGGCGGAAGAGCTGTGGGAGCGTCTGGGGCATGCCGGAACGATCACGTACGAGCCATGGCCTTCCTATGACGAGGCTTGGACGGTCGAAGCGGAAGTGGAAATCGTCGTGCAGGTGAACGGCAAAATCGTGGATCGTACGAAAATTTCCAAAGACCTGGATCAGGCGGCCATGCAGGAACACAGCTTAAGCCTGCCGAACGTGCAGCAGGCTGTGGCTGGCAAGACGATCCGCAAAGTGATCGCTGTTCCGGGCAAATTGGTCAACATTGTCGTCGGTTAAAGTACGGCGACCTGCGGCAGCGGCGGTGCATTGGAGGCCACCGGCATTAAGGCAGAGTAGCGGCCCCCGAACCTTCCGGCGGATCCGCCTTGGATAGGGGGCTGCCGGCCGCCTGATGCGAGGAGGGAGAAGTCTCTTCTCCTTCGCCATCGGCTGCCGCTTCAACGCCAGGTGACGACGGATTAAACAGCGCGTGCAGTTTGCCGAGGTCTTCATCATATTTGCGGTGCGTTGCTCCGATCAGTTCGGCGAACACGCCGCGAAGACCGGCTTCCAGCGCGGCCAGCCCCTCGGCGGTAACGCCGCCGGGGACGGCGACACGCTCGATAAGCTCCTCCGTGGTTAATCCGCCTTCGGTCAACAGCTTGCCCGTTCCGAGCAGCATTTCGGAGCCAAGCGTAATGGCGTCCGCCCGCGTTAGGCCGGTTTGCTCCCCGGCAGCTTCCGCCCACAGCTGCAGCATGTAGGTGATGAAAGCGGGGCCACAGCTGGAGATGTCGGAAGCGATGCGAGTCTCAGTTTCTTTTAGCGTAAACGGGGTGCTGACGGAGGACATCAGCTGCTCCAGCAGCAGACGGTCCTCGTGCCGAATCCGCTTTCCGTACATGCAGAGCGAAGCTCCGCTGTGCACGGAGTGCGTAATGCTGGGAATGATTTTGGCGATTTTGGCCGGGAGGGCTTGCTCCAAAGTTTCGATTTGCACCGGACTCGTAATCGATACGACGATCTGTTTGTCATCGAGCACATCCCTGATTTCCTCGATAACCCCGGGGTAGTCCAGGGGTTTGATGCACAGGAAAATGATTTTGCTGTCCCGTGCGGCTTCCGCGTTGCTTCCGTATATTTTTAGTCCGGGATAACGTTGGGCCAGCCGCTTCGTTTTGAGGGGAGAACGGTTGCTGGCACAGATGTGATGCGGGAGCAGCGCACCGGAACGCGAAAAAGCTTCAATCAGCAAGCTTCCCATGGATCCGGTTCCGATGAAGGCGACTTTCATCCGGGTTCCCCTTTCCGTGCGTGACGCACTTTTCGTTGCCATCATGGATCATAACTTCACAGCGAACTCGATTTTCACGTTAGAAACGAACGGCCCTTTGCCCACGGTTATTGCCGGCGGACCTATCGTTTCTACTTCACCTGTATAAATATGTATGCATCTTGATTGGATCTTCATGACCTTATCGGGCAGATTCTTTTAAGATTGGGGTGGCAGGACATGAGAAAAGAGTATGTGCTGACATCGGTCGTATCCGCCGTTATTGGCGCCGGCCTGATGCTGCTTGTGGTTGGCGGAAGCAAACCGGCCGGGATTGAAGGCTGGGTTCCGCTGAACGCCGAGGTGGCTTCGGCGCTGCAGGCCGAGGAGGCGTCTGCCGGAGCAGGAGGCGGGGCGGCAAGCAGTGCTGCCAAGGCAGGTGGAGCTGCCTTGGCAGGGGACGCCGGCAAGGCGGATCAGAGCGGAGTGACGCAAGGCTTGGGAATAACCGGCGGGAGTGCAGCGGGCGGCGGCACGGATGGAACGGCTGTGGGCGGGACGGCGGCAAATACCGCTACGGCGTCGGGCCCGGCAGCGAGTTCAGCATCGGGTTCGGCCGCCGGTGCGGCCTCCGAAAAGGCAGGCGAGCTGACTGCCGGCAATCCGGCAACCGGCAATGCCACTGCCGGTAACCCGCCGAATATGGGCGAACAGGCGGCCGGAACAGCCGCCGCCGCTTCTACGGCCGGCAGCTCGGCTTCATCCGCTGCACCGCAGCAGCAGGTGGACACCAGCCTGATCAGCATCAATCAGGCGGGGCTTACCGAGCTGCAGGACATTCCCGGCATCGGCGAGAAAAAAGCGCAGGCCATCATCGACTACCGTACCGCACACGGCCCCTTCGCATCCTTAAGCGATTTGACGAAGGTGAAAGGGATCGGGGACAAGATGCTGGAAAAAATGAAGCCATATATCAGACTGTAAGAACAGGAGAGCCAAAGGGATGAATCCGGATCAACGCAAAGATTGGGATACGTATTTCATGGATATCGCATATATGGTATCAACACGGTCGCGCTGCAGCCGCCGGCATGTCGGAGCCGTTCTTGTCCAGGGCAAAAAGCTGCTCGGAACGGCCTATAACGGTGCTCCTTCAGGCGTTCCCGACTGCTCGGAAGCCGGCTGCATGATCGCGGAGGAATACGAGGTCGTCAGCGAAAACGGAGAAGAAAAAATGGTGAAAAAACAGCGCTGCGTACGCACGATTCACGCCGAGCAAAACCTGCTGCTGTTCACCGATCGCATTGACCGGGAAGGCTCCAGCGTCTACGTTACGGACGAGCCTTGCTGGACCTGCGCCAACATGCTGGCCAACAGCGGCATTACGGAAATCGTGTTTCACCGGCCTTATCCCAAAGATTCAGGCAAGGTGACGGCCATGATGCAGCAAAAAGGCATCCGATTCCGTCGTTTGGAATCGTACCAGCCGCCGCCGGAAACCGTTGCCGGTGTGGAAGAATAACCGGCAGCAGACCGAATAAATATGCTATGATATGTACGGATATATGCGCATGATTTATAAGGATATATACTATGATTTATAAGGATATATACTATGATTTATAAGGATATACCCAGCGATTTACCTGGATGCAGGAAGCACCTCATCCGCCCTTGGGCGGATGAGGTGCTTTTTTTCTTAACAGTATAGAAATTATAACTTTTCGGGGTGGAATAGGGCGATGCGCAGGTAGAGAGGGGAGGACAAGAGGAACCTGGGGGCTAAGGGACACCAGAGCCGTTATTTTCGTGAAAACGGGAGTTTGCAAAATGTAGACGGACACAGATGACGTTATTTACCTCAAATCGGCCTGTATGAACTGGTTTGGAGCGAAATAGGGCCGCCTGTGTCCGTTAGGCTGGGAAATACCCGGGAAATGGGCAGATAAGGTCGCTGGTGTCCCTTAGAGCAACGTCCGTCCAAAGTAGAAGTCAGAGCCACTAAAGGACGCCGACAGGCATTTTTCTTAAACCCCTTTTATACCCTGCACTGGAGCACAAATCAGAGCCCGACCGCAGGCCGGAGAGTGGGCTTGTTGGAGGCAGGAGTCTTAAACGATGGCGAAGACTTATGTCAGGCGTGGCCGCCATCTGAAAGGAAGGAGGACTTATAATGTTCCGTAGACCTTTAACCGCTATCGTTTGCTGCTGGATAGCCGGCAGCGGTTTGACCATACTGCTCGGCAACGGCCGGTTTTGGCTGCTGTGGGGCGGGATTACGCTGGTTTGTCCGGCGCTGTTGGTGATGGGACGTTGGCCTTGGCGACGGCTGGCGGTGTTGTGGCTGGCATTTTCTTTGGGCGCCGCCTATTGGCAGTATAACGAAGCCCAAAATACGAGCCGGATTGAACATGCTTTGACCGGTGGGAACGAGACGGTTGTTGGACTAACTGCTGGGCTGTCCGGCCAGCGGGGGCCATCTGACGGTCTAGCCGCTAAGCTGTCCGGCCAGCGGGGGCCATCTGACGGGCTAACCGCCGAGCGGTCCGCTGATCAGGACCCCCTTGACGAGCTCGCTGTACGGATGGAAGGCACGATCGTTTCGCCGGTGGACATCGATGGCGACAGGGCCGACTTCACGCTGCGGCTCCGCCGGATCGCCCGTTCCGGCGAAGGCGACTTGAAGAAAGCGCTGGAGGAAGGGGACATTCCTGGCGGTGAGAAGGTGGCGGTACAGCTGCGTTTGGAGGCAGAGGAGGAGTTGAGCACGGCCGCCTCCTGGCGTCGTGGGCAGAATATTATTCTAGAAGGCACCCTTGAGCGGCCGGAGCCGGCCCGCAACTTTGAGGGCTTCGACTACCGCCGCTATTTGCATAACCAGCGCATCCATTGGCTGGTCAAGGCGGCCGGCGCATCCGCGTTAAACGTGCTCCCCGGCAATTGGAGCGCTGCCGCACTGTTCGGGGAGATCGACGCCTTTCGCGCTTATTTGGGCGAGCGGATCGAGCGCTTGTTTCCGGGCTGGCAGGCCGGTTACATGAAGGGCCTGCTGATCGGGCTTCAGGATGAGCTGGAACCGGAGAAATACGCGGAGTTCACCCAGCTTGGCATGACGCATATTTTGGCGATTTCGGGCAGTCATGTAGCGATCAATGTGGCGATCATTTTTTGGCTGCTGCGTTTATGCCGGGTCAGCCGGGAGACCGCGCTGATCGTCGTGTTGTTTTTTGTCCCGGCCTACGTGCTGATCACCGGATTTTCGCCGTCCGTGATCCGCTCAGGGATCATGACGATGCTCGGCATCTATTTGCTGAGGCGGGGGAAGCTCAAGGACAGCATCAATGTGCTGTCGGCCGCGGCGCTTATGATGCTGCTTTGGGACCCTTATTTTTTGCTGAACGTCAGCTTTCAGCTTTCGTTTGCGGTCACCGCCGGGCTGATCGTTTTCGTCCCGCTGATCTCTCCTTATTTCAGCTGGCTTCCGCCTAAACTCCGGGGGAGCGTAGCCATTACGCTGGCGGCGGAAATCGTTTCGTTTCCTTTAACGATCTACTATTTTAACCAGTTTTCCCTCTTGTCGCTGGCGGCAAATTTGCTGATTGTTCCCGTCATTGGAGCGCTGGCGCTGCCTATGGGGACGGCGGCGCTTCTGCTCAGCTTTTTCGCATACCGGCTTGGCGACTGGGCGGCTGTTCCGGTACGGCTGCTGAATTCGGCGACGTTTTGGGCCACAGGCTGGCTTGGTGAACGAAGCGGCTTCATGACCTATTGGAAATCCCCTTCCTTACTGTGGATCGCCGGATATTACGGGGCTGTATTTTTGCTTTTTTATTGGAGTTCGCGGCGGGAAAAGCAGAATTTATTAGCGGCCGTTGTCATGGACGATGAAACGGTGCCGCTTTCGCCCGTTCCGGCCGGAACGATGGCCTCGGGCACAGGGAAACGACCGAACCGGCATGGCCGCAACCAAGAGGTGAACATCGCCGGGGGTGGCTGGGATCAGCACCAGTGGAATGCCGGCGGCTGGGGCAGGCTTCAGGGGGAGTCCGTTACGTCAGTTGCCTTAAAAGTATGGCGGTGGGCCGCCAACCGGCGCAGGGGAGTTTTGCGCATAGCAATAGCGGCCGGCCTTGTACTGCTGATTGTAACCGGGTACCGTCCGGCGTATACCAAGAACGTCGGGAACATCGAATTTATCGATGTGGGACAAGGGGATTGCGCGCTCATTACGGCGCCCTCCGGCGTTCATATTCTTGTGGACGGAGGCGGCACCGTTTCGTTCCGCAAAGCTTCCGATAGCTGGAGGAACAGGAGGGAGCCGTTTGAAGTCGGGGCGAAGACGGTCGTTCCGCTGCTAAAAAAACGGGGGATCCACCGCCTGGGCGCCGTCTTTTTAACCCATGGCGATCAGGATCACATCGGCGGACTGCAGGCTGTAATCGAGGAATTCCCGGTGGAGGCGCTGGTGATTAACGGAAGCCTGGCCGAATCCGCCACCATGAAGAAATTGATGAAAACCGCTCTGTCCCGGGATATCCCGGTCTATTCGGCGGCTAGGGGCATGACTTTAAAGCCGGACGCCGAAACGAAGCTTGACATTTTATATCCCCAAGCAGCCGCCGAAGGAACAGGGGCAGAAGCGATTCCATTCGATGAGAAGCAAAATCACCGGTCGATCGTGTTCCTGCTGCAGATGAGCGGAGCCCGGTTTTTGTTCACCGGCGATATGGATGAAGCGGCGGAGCGGGAAGTGTTGGAAATGGTGGGGACGGAGAACGGGCATCCCGTCGAGGTGATGAAGGTGGCTCATCACGGCAGCAAAACGTCGACCTCAGCCGAGTGGCTGGGGTACTGGCGGCCGGAGACCGTCCTGATCTCCGTCGGTGCATCCAATAGTTACGGGCATCCGCATCCGACGGTCATGGCGCGGCTGGAAGCGCAGGGTACCCGTGTTTTCCGCACCGACCGGATGGGCGGAGTGCAGCTAAAGGTGCGGGAAGGCCGGATTCAGATCCGTAATAAGCTTGCGCAACAATGATTCTCCGGGATTTTATCAGGCTGCGTGGAAGCATGGATGACGGGGCCTGTTTTTTTTGGTATCATAGGTGAGATTAATGGGATATCCAGGGGTCACGGACTTTTATTCCAAATAAATATTTTTCTAAAATAGTAACAACATTGCAACATTTTGTCGGACGCCAGCGTCTGAGTAGTTGCAAGAAAGGGGGAGCCTTTGTGGTGGAGCAAGGTCTCATCAGAGCCGCTCAAGAGGGCGATCGCGACGCTCTAATCACCCTATTGCGAGAGATTGAACAGCATGTGTACCGGACAGCTTATTATATATTAAACAACGAGCAGGATGCGCACGACGCCGCTCAGGAGGCACTTATCCGCATTTATACCAAAATCGGTTCATATGAGGAGAAAGCTCAATTTAAAACTTGGGTGCAGCGAATCGTGACGAACATCTGCATCGACAAATTTCGAAGGAATAAACCGACGGTTTCGATCGAAGAGCATGAAATGGTGTTTCAGGGCAACGACAGCGTTGAACATGAGGTGATGACCGGCTATTTGGCCGAGGATATCCGCACCGCGATCGAGCAGCTCCCGGAGCATCACAAGTCGGTGGTTGTGCTGAGATATTTGCAGGACTTTTCCTATAACGAAATTGCCGACAGTCTGAACCTGCCCTTGAACACCGTTAAATCCTATCTGTTTAGAGCCAGGCAGCAGCTGCAGCATTTACTTCGAGATTATCAGAAAGGTGGTGTATCAGGATGAATTGCCAGGAGGCGGTGGAATGGATGAATCGTTATCTCGATCGGGATTTGAACGAAGAGGAAACTTCTCTTCTGTTTGAACATATTCATCATTGCCAGGATTGCGCCGAGCAGTTTGAATGGCTGAACAAGCTGTCCGCGCAGCTCGAGGACCTGCCGAAGGTCGTCCCGAATTACAGCCTGGTCGATGCGATTCTTCCGCAATTGGACGCGATCGATCAGGCCCGCCGGGAAGGCAGCGTATCCGAAATGGACGCCCTGCCGATGATGACCGAAAGCTCCCCTGCGCTGGGCCGAAGCGGCAAGCAGGAACGCGAGCAAAGCTCAAACTCGCGCCGGGCCCGCATTTATCGGTACGGGTCGCTGGGCGTGGCGGCGGCGTTGATCCTGGGCGTGTTTATTTATCAGTATGAGCCGCGAACGGTTCCCAACGCCGAAATCGCCTTGAAGAGCGCAAGCGATCAATCGCCAAGCGCGGACGATGCAGGGGCGGCGGGCGAACCGGAAGATATCGCCCGGCTGTTCATAAGCAAGGATGGGGCAGATGCGGGCTCGGCCGGCGGTCAAAGCGGGGCAAGCGATTCGGCGCAGACGGCTCCGCCTGAAGAGGAACTTAAGTCCTCCGCAAACAGCGGCGAAACCGGCAGCCTTCCTGAGAAAGGGGCAGCGGACGCTCAGGATTCCGGCGATTCTGCCAAGGGGAAGGAAACCCCGGAGGAAGAAGCGCTGGCTGACGCGACCGGTGCTCCGGCAAGCAATGGCGGAGGAGGCTCGGCTCAGAAAGGAACGGATAATACCGAAGCGTCGGCCGGCCAGCTCGGAACCTCCGGTGCAGCGAACGGTGATGACGGAAAGACCCTGGAACCGGGGATTGTTCAGCAGGGTATCTCCCGAGAAGCCGATCCGAATCAATCGATGATGGGGATTACCGCTGTTGTGCCTAAAGCCCCGACTACCTGGACTTCTCCGGACGGAGCCTACGAGGCTGAGGTGAAGGACGGACATCTGTATATATACAAAAAAGAGTCCGATCAGAAAAAAACGCTTGTTTCCGATCATACGCTGGGTGGAGAATGGGTTCAGGGCGAGTGGTCGGAGGACAGCAAAACTTTTAACTATGAGACTGCAAAAGACGGAGCCGTGACGGCCCATTCGGTTGAGGCGGCAGCCAAGGCGGATGCTTCCGCGAACGGGGCTTCCACGGAGGACGGCACCTCCACGAATGGAGCTTCTACGAACGGGGCTTCTACAAACGGAGTTTCCACAAACCGAGCCCCCACAAACGGCAGCTCAACTGATCAGCCGTAAAGCCCTCAATCAGATAAAGAAACTCACAAAATTGGGCGGGGCAAGAGCTTTAAGGCAGTCACCTTTTTGGGAGATATGGAATAGGTTATAAGTATAGAGACAAAGGATTGGAACCCTGATCGTCGTATGACCGCAAGCGGGAAAGTTTCTAGAGCTTTTCTGCCCGCGTTTATATAGATGTTCTGGGACAGAGGGACCTTTCGCCGCGAGGCAGAGGTCTCTCTGTTTGCTTTTGGCCCCGGATTTGGACTATTGGCCGTTTTCGAAGTATCATAGGGAATAGGCAATGCGTTGCGGAAGGAGAGGCCGAGTTGGACGCAAAAACAGCGGTAAAGGATATCAAACAGGGGCGGATTTCCCCGTTATATTTATGCTACGGCACGGAGAAATATCAAATACAGGAGTTTGTCGGGCTGCTGCAGGACAAGCTGGTCGACCGGGACCAGAAGGACTTCGCCATGGCGGTATTCGATCTGGCCGAGACGCCGATTGAAGTGGTGATGGAGGAGGCCGAGACACTGCCTTTTCTCGTTGAGCGCAAGCTGATCGTCGTCCGCGACGCCGGGTTGTTTACGGCGGGCAAAGAGGGCGGCAAAATCGAGCACAAGGTGGAGGCGCTGCAGGCGTATATCGGCAATCCGGCGGAGCACAGCGTAATCGTGTTTGTCGTCTACGCCGAGAAGCTCGACGAACGTAAAAAGATCGTGAAGGCGATGAAGGCTTCCGGGACGGCTTTGTCGTTTATGCCGCTGGGCGGGTCCGAACTCGTGCAGTGGGTCGTGCACGAGGTGGAGAAACGCGGCTGCCGGATCGGCAAGGAAGCCGCGGAGGCGCTGATTGCGGCCGGTGGTGTGCAAATGGCCGCGCTGGCGGCGGAGGCGGACAAGCTGTGCCTGTACGCCGGAGCCGGAGGCACGATCGACATGGCCGCCGTCGAGCAGCTTGTCGCCCGCAGCACGGAGCAGAACGTGTTTGTGATGGTCGAGCATATCGCCGCGCTGCGGTTGGAGAAGGCATTAGGCATTTTCTACGAGCTGCTCAAGCAGCGTGAAGAACCGATCAAGATCGCGGCGCTGATCGCTCGCCAGTTCCGGATTATGATGCAGGTAAAGGATCTGGGCCGGCAAAGCTACTCGCAGCAGCAAATCGCCTCGCAGCTTAGCCTGCACCCCTACGTCGTCAAGTTGGCCGGCGAGCAGGCGCGGAAATTCGAAGCCGGGCGGCTGCGGGAAATTATTTCCGAGCTCGCCGAACTGGATTACCGGATGAAAAGCGGCGGCGTCGACAAAGTGCTCGGCTTGGAGCTCTTTTTGCTTAAATTGGGGGCATGACCTATATGCAGGCGGCGCTTCCGGCCGGAGTTGGCAGAACAATCCGGAAATCGTGTAAGGCGAATCCTAACGGACTCCAGCGCCGCTATTTCGCTGAAAACAACGGTTTTCAAAATGTAACGGACACCACGGGCCTTATTCGGTGATAATACGCACGTCTCTGGCCGTTTTCAAGCAAATAGCGGCTCTCCTGTCCGTTGGAAATGAAAATAGCGTTTTTTCAGGCAAATAAGGGCCCGAAAGAAAAGAAACCAAAAAAGACCTGAACGAAAATCGTTCAGGTCTTTTTGCGCTTAGTTTAACACTCTTATAAATAACGGCGCTTACGCTTGTTGGGACGTAAGGGCGTTCAATTTTTTAGCCAAGCGGGATTTTTTGCGGGCTGCTGCGTTTTTGTGGATCAAACCTTTCGTTACGGCTTTGTCCAATTTTTGGGTAGCAGCGGCTAAAGCAGTTTTGGCTGCTTCGACTTCGTTAGTCGCCAGAGCACTGTCGGCAGCTTTCACGGCCGTACGCAGAGCGGATTTTTGCGAAGCGTTGAGCGCGCGGCGCTTTTCGTTCGTTTTCACACGTTTGATTGCGGATTTAATGTTAGGCATTGCATTCACCTCCTGTAAAGCATATATCATCCCAGATGATTCACAACTTAAAACATTTTATCACGCAGCACTGCAAAAAGCAATAAATTATGGGTGCAAGGATCGAGGAACGGATGAATAATCGCTTTGCCTCTCCCGCACAATAAAGGTAACTTGAGGAAATGGAGGTCTTATGGGATGAATTTGGATTTACAGGAATATTCCGTGCGTACCGATTTGGCCGTTGAAGCGAAGGAGATGGCCGAAACGGCCCATGGCGGGCCGGTGCAGGGCCTAAACGAGGACGTAACCGAGAAGGACGGCATTAAAATCACCCGGCTTGACGTGGCCAATGAAGCTGCTTCACGGCAAATCGGCAAGGTTAAAGGCCATTATGTTACGATCGAGGTTCCGGGGCTTCGCAATCAGGATACCGAACTGCAGGAGAAGGTTTCCGCCGCTTTTGCCAAAGAATTCACCGCATTTTTAGATAAAATCGGAGTCTCCAGCCATGCCAAGACGCTGGTTGTCGGGCTCGGGAACTGGAATGTGACGCCTGACGCTCTCGGCCCTCTAGTCGTGGAAAACGTGCTGGTGACCCGCCATTACTTTGAGCTTACGCCGGATCAGGTGGCTCCTGGGTACCGCCAGGTCAGCGCCGTGGCCCCCGGGGTGCTGGGGGTTACCGGCATCGAATCAAGCGAAGTGGTGCAGGGCATCGTTGACCGGACCCGGCCCGATCTGATCATCGCGATCGACGCGCTGGCCTCCCGTTCGCTCGAGCGGGTGAATACGACGATTCAAATCGCCGATATCGGCATCCACCCCGGTTCCGGCATCGGCAACAAAAGAAGGGGGCTGACGAAGGAAATTCTCGGCATCCCGTGCATCGCGATCGGCGTGCCAACGGTTTGCTACGCTTCAACGATCGTGAACAACGTCTTAGATCTGATGAAATCGCATTTCAATCAGGAAGCCGGAGAAGGGGAGCAAGCGCAAACGAAGCAGATCATGGGCTTGCTTACCGAACTCAGCGAAAACGAAAGATTGGGGCTCGTCAAAGAGGTGCTGGACCCGCTTGGCCATGACCTCATCGTCACGCCGAAGGAGATCGACGAATTTATCGAGGATGTTGCGAACGTGATCGCGAGCGGGCTCAACATCTCTCTGCACGAAGCCGTTACGCCGGAAAACGTAGCGTCTTATACTCATTGATTCCGAGCAGCCGCCCCTAAACTCAAAAACTAAACACGGTTTTTACAAACCGCTGAACAAGATCCGCTAGCCAAATCTAGCGGATTTCTTTTTTTTGGGAGAATTTGAGGTTCTACCCTAGCAAATAGGTTCATAGATTTGGGATATGAAGTTTGAAAGCGGCTGGAGGAGGACATGCGAAAATGAAATTTAAAGCTTTGAACATTGCGAAACTAAGACGGAACCTGCTTTATGTGTTGGCGATGGGTAGGACCTTTTTGCTGTTGACGGTCATGTCGGTCGTATTTTTTATCCTGCTGGGCGTATTCGGGATTGCCGAGAAACAGCTCAACACCTCGCCGGTTTCTTCGATGAAGGGGCTTGCGGCTTCCCTGTCCAGCGGTTTCTTTATGGAGATGGTTGGGATGGAGCTTCCGCATGCGGCCCCAACCAACGAAACGCCTGCGATTTCGGGTAGACACATGACCAATTTCGTGTTCCAACTGTTAACCGACGTGAACCCGTCCGATCCGAAAAGCCTGGTTGCCCGCGAGGTGCCAGGGCTTGGCGCGGACAGCCCGATTTTGCTGCGAACCGGCTCGGGCAACGGGCTGGCGCAGGCGCCCGAAGATTACCGGCCCGGAACGGGGGCGCAAGGGAGCGCCCCGGATCATCCGGAGCCGGGCGAGGAAGGCCAGGAAGGAACGAACCCGGGCGGAGACGCCGGGGAAGGCGCGGCGGGGAATGGCGGCGCTCCCGATGCTCAGGAACCGGGGCAGGAGGACACCGAGGAGCCCTCGATCAAACCCGGCAACAAAAACATCGTCATGATTTACCATTCCCATCCGCAGGAATCGTATAATCCGGTCTTGGGGTCGAACGTCGACAACCCGGGCTCGGCGGAAAAGATGAAAAACGTCAGCCTTGTCGGTGATGCGCTGGCCAGGGAGCTTGAGCGCAAGGGCGTAGCGACGTTGCATTCGTACGAAAATTATGCGGCCAAAGTAAGCAATTACAACTACAACTATTCATATAAATATTCGCGGGAGACGGTCAAAACGGCGATGGCCGAAAACGGTCAGCTCCAGTATTTTATCGACATTCACCGCGACTCGCAGCGCCACGACAAAACGACGACGACGATCGGCGGACAGTCCTACGCACAGGTGTATTTTATCATCGGACACGGCAACGAAAATTGGCGTAAAAACGAAGCCTTTGCCACCTCTATCCACGAGCGGATGGAAAAGTCGTATCCCAGCATTTCGCGTGGCATTTGGGGCAAAACGTCATCGCAGGGCAACGGAGAATACAACCAGTCCCTGTCGCCAAACAGCGTGCTGATCGAGATCGGCGGGATCGACAACACCCGGGAAGAGCTGAATCGGACCGCCAAAGTGCTCGCCGGCATCCTTGCCGACCTGTATTGGGAAAGCCAGGATGCCAAAAAAGCCGGCTCCCTAACGAAAGGCGACGGGAAGCAAAAATCGGGCGAAGCGGCGCAAACAAGCAAAAAGTCATAGGGATACGAGAACTTGAAAGGGAACAGAGGATCAGATTCGGGAGGGCGGGTTGATCATGGCTAAAACGATGCGAAAAACATTGCTGTACGGCATCCTGCTTGCGGTGGGCGTGACGCTGGGGATGCAGCTGGCGGATAGCGGGACCGCAACCGTATACGGCCCGGGTTATTCCGGCGGCGAAGCTGGCGCAAAAGGTGCAAACGGCCAGCTTCCCCAAGCTTATGGGGGCGGGGGGCCGGGGTACGGTTCCTCGGCTTGGCCAGCGAACCCGGCTCCGGGCTGGTCCGGCTGGCAGGGAGGGAGCGCCGTTCCCGGCGCGGGTTACGGCTACGGTGCGGGCGGCGGTTACGGTTATGGGAATTATAACAACAATTACAACGGATACAACGGCGCAAACGGCGGGTATGGAAGGGGAAGCGGAAGCAATGACGCAGGCTCCTCTTCGGTGAACGGAAGAGGTCAGACCGGCCCATCCGGAGGAAATTCCGCCATGCAGACGCCAGCGGATCTGCTGCTGCCGCCCCAGACGCCGCCGACCGTGGACCGCTTTGCCGACAAAGCGGCGCATTTGCTGCAGCAGGCATCCCAAAAGAGCATCCATTGGGTCGCCTCATTATTCGACCGGACGGAATGACGGTTTCCGCTCTCCGGGAAGTTCACGGATTTACGGTTTATAACAGGAGCCGGCTTTGTTATACTATTGTTAGATTGTTATTTGAACCGTTATTGACTATTCCGGAGGTAGGAATCCGCTTGAAAAAAGTTACGATGCAGCAAATTGCCGATCATTTGGGCGTCTCGAAGTTCGTCGTCTCCAAGGCGTTGTCCGGTAAAGGCGGAGTCAGCGAGACTACCAAGGAGCGAGTCATTCAGGCCGCTTCCAGGCTCGGCTATTTTAATCAGAAGAACGGGTACGTTAAAACAAACGTATCCCCAGGGCCGCAGCTTTCCGCGTCCCCCGGCAAACAATCGGTGCTGGTGCTGATGCCCAATATCCGGTTTCAAAACAAGGATTCGCTCTATTGGGGAAGATTGTTGGAGGGGATATCCCGGGAACTTGAGCAGCAGGGGCTCGGGATGATTATCATTTCCGAGCCGCGGGGGGAAAACTTCATGAGCATCCTGAATCCGGAAGGCATCCTGGGCATGGTGGGCGTCGGCCAGATCGCGACCTCCCTGCTGCTTGAGGCGCATCGAAGCGGACTGCCGATGGTGCTGGTCGACCATGAAGATCCGCTGATTCCGTGCGATACGGTTTTTGCCAACAACCTGGACGGCATGGCGAGACTGACCAGTCATTTGATCGGTTTGGGCCATCGCGAGCTGCATTTCGTGGGAAGCTCCGCATTTTCAAGAAGCTTCCGCGACCGGTGGATCGGCTTTCGGAGCGCCTTGGAAGAGAACGGTCTGACCCCGCAAGGGGCTGACGATCCGCTGTTGAAGCTGGAAGGGGTGGAGACCGGCGCTTTCCGTGACGATGTGGCCGTCTGGATTCAGCGCCGGAAAAAGGGTCGCGGCCTTCCGACGGCGCTGGTGTGCGCAAACGACGCGATCGCCGTAAACGTGTGCTCCGTCCTGGACGAGCTGGGGTTATCGGTACCGGGAGATATCACCGTTACCGGATTCGACAACATCGATGACGCGGTGCAAAATGTCCCGTCGATCACGACCATCAATGTGCCGAAGGAGGACTTCGGCCAGCGGGCGGTGAAGAAGCTGCTGGACCGGATAGCCTATCCGGGCGCGCCGCAGGAGAAAATCATGATTTCGGTGGAGATCGTGTACCGCAATTCCTCCTCCGAACCCAGCGCGTAGCCGGAACTGCCCGGAAATGACCGGCAGACACCACCAAACGAAGGCCCTGAGGGATATAACGGTAAAAAAGGGCCTTATTTTCGTCAAAAAAGAGAGTATAGCAAAAATAGAGGATTTTTTTTCCTTTATTATAGAAAGATGGGGGTAAACAGGCGCGGATTACCCGCTTAGCCCTTAAATAACGGAAATAATTTCCTCTATTTTGCATACGAGGGAGAAAATATTGAAATAACGACACAAAATTCCTTTATTTTCGGCAGATGTCTTCTTTAACTATTTTGGCTCAGCCCCAAACCGCTCATTGCGCTCGATCAGGCTGAGTCTTTGCTGAACGCAAGCGTAGGAACGATGCGGGTCCTCCGGTGTGTTCAGCACATAGTCGAGCAGCCGGTCAACGGTTGAGGTGGCGACATGGATGCGCGTGTCGGAGGAGGCGTAATAAATGAACACGTCCCCGTTATTGCGGGCGATGACGCCGTTACAGAACACGACGTTCGACACGTCGCCGACGCGCTCTTCGCCTTCCGGGGCGATCAGATGGCCGCCGGGACGAAACGTTACGCGCTGCGGCTCCTTAAGGTCGGACAGGAAGGCGTACAGCACGTACCGCAGCCCGGCCGCCGTACCCCGCACGCCGTGAGCGATGTGCAGCCAGCCTTTTTCCGTTTTGATCGGAGCCGGGCCTTGGCCGTTTTTGACCTCTTTAATCGTATGGTATTTGCGGTCGTCAACGATGATCTCCTCTGCGATCACCGCGTTTTCAATCGAATCGGACAAGCCCCAGCCGATGCCGCCCCCGGAACCAGCGTCGATAAAGCCGTCCTGCGGCCGGGTGTAGAATGCGTATTTGCCGTTCACGAATTCCGGGTGCAGCACAACGTTGCGTTGCTGCGGAGATTTCGTTTTCAGGTCGGCCAAGCGCTCCCAGGCGACGAGATCCCTGGTGCGGGCGATGCCGCATTGGGCCACAGCGCTCGACAGGTCGCCGCGCAGGGCGTCCGGATCTTTTCGCTCCGTGCAGAACAGGCCGTAAATCCAGCCGTCTTCATGATGCACGAGCCGCATGTCGTATACATTCTCGTCCGGATCTTCGGTTTCCGGCATCACGATCGGGTGATCCCAGAAGCGGAATCCATCCACGCCGTTATCGCTTTCCGCCACTGCGAAAAACGATTTGCGGTCCACACCTTCGACCCGGGCCACGAGATAAAATTTGCCGTTCAGCTCGATCGCCCCGGGATTGAATACGCCGTTTACGCCGAGACGCTCCATGAAATACGGATTCGTCTTCGGATTGAAATCGTATTTCCAGAGCAGCGGCGCGTGTTCCGCGGTCAAAATCGGATAGCGGTAGCGATCGTAAATCCCGTTGCCATAAGGGAGCTTTTCGTTAGGGCGATTGATTAGTTGCTCGTAACGCTCCGTCAGTTGCCGCTTTCTTTCCTCAAACAAACTCATTCTTTTCCCCTCCGCATATTGAAATTAAAAGTTCTATCGCTGCAAACGCTCCAGCATTTCCAGACAAGCCCGGCTGTTGTGGTACGGGCATTTCCACGGGCTGACCTTCGGCTCTCCCGGCAGGGGACGGCCGCCCTGATCCACACCCCAGAACCACTCGCCGTGCTCCCGGTCGATCAGGTGCGTTTGGATGAACTTCCAGGAATTTGCCGCGGCGGTCCGGTACCGCTCATCACCGGTCAACTGATAGGCGTTATAGAAGCCGACCATCGCTTCTGCCTGGGGCCACCAATCCTTGTTCGTATCGGTCAGGCCGCTTGGGCCGGCCTCGTTCCAAATGCCGCCGTCTTTGTCCACGCCTTCGTTATAAACCGCTTCAGCCATGGCTACCGCTGTTTCCTTCACACGCTGCAGCAAGGCGGGATCGCCAAGCACCTCGGCGGCTTCGATGAGCAGCCAACTGCCTTCGATATCATGCCCGTAGGAGATATGGCGGCTCTTGACCTGCCATGACTCATCAAAAAACAGCCAAAAATGAGCATTTTGCGGGTCGATGATATGATCCAGCGTCACTTCGATCAGCTTGGACAGGCTGCGCTGCAGCTCGGGGGACTTCCATACCCGGTACAGGTTGGTATAGGCCTCCAGCACGTGCAGATGGGTGTTCATCGATTTCTTTTCGTTCAGGTCCTTGTTGCTGAGGCTGAAGTCGCCGGTTTGCTTCCAGTCGCGGGACAAAGCTTCAATATACCCTTTATGGACAGGGTCATAGCTGTATTTCTCCAGCAGTCGGTAGATGTCTGCCGCCAAATCCAGAGCTTCCTTGTTAGAGGTCGCGCGGTAATATTCGGCTAAGGCATAAATGACGAATGCCTGCCCGTAAACCTGCTTTTTATCTTGGGCCGGGCGCCCCTCGTAGTCGACCATCCAGTAGAAGCCGCCATACACGCGGTCCAGGAAATGTTCCGTCAGATAATCATAGGCGCGCTGCGCCATCTCCTGATATTTTGCAGTAGGAAAGAGGCGGTGAGCGGAAGCGAACGTCCACAAGATCCGGGCGTTGAGCACCAGTCCTTTGTCGGCTTGGCTCTCGGCTTTCATTTGCTGATCGATGAAGCCGATAAACCCGCCATGCTCGGCATCAATCGTATGGTCGATCCAAAATGGCAAAATATTGTCCTGCAGCTCCTGCCGCAGCTGTCCCATCCAATGGTGTTTATCCATGGGGAATGGACCTCCTTATCGCTTAGGTAAATTCAATTTGGCAGCGTATGCCTCGGCAACGACAGCCTCGGCCTGTTTGCCGTAAATGCAGTAGCCGTCATCGGCGGCGGCTTGCTCACGGGCGTAAAGCTGCGCCGGCCAATCCCACAGCATAAAGCCGCGCACCCAGTCGCGTTCTCCGCATTTTTGCAACATCATGCGGTAATAATCGGCCTGCTCGGCTTCGTTGACCTCCCCTTGAAGCGTCCAGTCGTTCGGGATGTTCGCCGAGCCGGTCCGGCTGGGGCAACCTGCTTCCATAAACAGAAAAGGCTTGCCTAACCGCCGTACAACGTTTTCAATCCGATTCAGCTGCCGCTCCCAATCGCCGATCGGATAGTAACCGCTGGAGCTGATAATGTCCACGGCATCCCACCAAACCACGTTATCCTCCTGGTATTTATCGCAGTTATACGTAATGGGGCCGCCGTACACTTTTCTTACTTCGGCAATCAGTTCCCGCCATTCGCGCTCACGCCGGTCGGTCTGTACCATCTCACAGCCGATGCAAAACATTTCGCAGCCCGTTTCCTCAGCGATTTCCGCAAAATGCAAAATGTAGGCGCGGTAAGAAGAGAACCAGTCGGACCATTTGGGTTCGCACGGAACATCTTTGTCAAAGAAGTTGATATGCGCCCGCCAGGTGCCGTCCGCACAGTTCACGATCGGCTTCAGGCATACCTTCAAGCCAAGCGACTTGGCTTTGCTGATCGCCCGCCTGACTTCCTCGTCGGTCACCGCCGGTTCCTTCCAATAAGGGATTTCCGTCGAGAAAGCCGTTGCTTGCAGCGCGGAAAAAGCGATCGCCGTCCAGTTGACTCCAGTGGATTTCACCATCATTTCCAGGGAACGGTCCGCAGCTTCATTGCCCCAGGTGCCTCTAACGCCCATAAACCCCCAGGTCATCCCGGCCACATAAGGCGCTAACGAATTCATGCAAGAGTCACCTCATTAGTTTGAATTTCTGATTTTTGTTATCATTTGTTATATAAAATTTGATAACAAATGATAACTATGTTATTACTATATATCTAAAGATCAGGGAAATTCAACATTTTAATTTTATGGTTTGTTAGCGGAAGTAGGTACCGATTGCTGCCTGCCCCTGCAACTGATATAATAAATTGATTAGACTTCAACGATTTGTGGTGGGGGTAAGGATGACTGATATTAGAGCAAGACAACAAAAAATTCGCAATTTCTGCATTATTGCACATATAGACCATGGCAAATCGACGCTGGCCGACCGGATTCTGGAGTATACCGGGGCGCTCTCTTCCCGGGAAATGCAGGAGCAGGTGCTCGACCAGATGGACCTGGAACGGGAACGCGGGATTACGATTAAGCTGCAGGCGGTGCGGTTGGCTTACCGGGCGGATGACGGGGAGGAGTATTTGCTGAACCTGATCGACACGCCGGGACACGTCGACTTCACGTACGAGGTTTCCCGCAGCTTGGCGGCCTGTGAAGGCGCTTTGCTGGTCGTGGATGCCGCCCAGGGGATCGAGGCCCAAACGCTGGCCAATGTCTACCTGGCGCTGGACAACGACCTGGAGATTTTGCCGGTCATCAACAAAATCGATCTGCCCAGCGCCGATCCCGACCGGGTGAAGCAGGAGGTTGAGGACGTCATCGGGCTTGACGCCAGCGAGGCTGTGCTGGCTTCGGCCAAAGCGGGGATCGGGATCAAGGAGATCCTGGAGCAGGTCGTGCAGAAGGTGCCGGCGCCGACCGGCGATCCCGACCGGCCGCTTAAAGCGTTAATATTCGATTCGCATTACGATCCGTACAAAGGCGTTATCGTATATGTGCGCGTTATCGACGGCCATATCAAAGCCGGCTCGAAAATCAAAATGATGGCCACGGACAAAACGTTCGAAGTCATCGAGGTCGGCGCGTTCAAGCCGCGGATGACGATCGTGGACGAGCTGAACGTCGGCGACGTTGGCTTTATCGTGGCCGGTATCAAGACGGTTGGCGACACCCGGGTCGGCGATACGGTGACGGATGCGAAAAATTCGACGCCCGAACCGCTGCCGGGCTACCGCAAAATCAACCCGATGGTCTTCTGTGGTCTGTACCCGATCGAAACGTCGGATTACAACGATCTGCGCGAAGCCCTGGAGAAGCTGCAGCTCAACGACGCTTCGCTCAGCTTCGAGCCGGAAACGTCCAGCGCGCTTGGCTTCGGGTTCCGCTGCGGCTTCCTCGGCCTGCTGCATATGGACGTCATCCAGGAGCGGATCGAACGGGAATTTAATATTCCGCTGATCACGACCGCGCCAAGCGTTATTTACAAAGTGACGCTGACGAACGGCGAAACGATTTCGATCGACAACCCGTCCAACTATCCGGAAGTCGGAAAAATCGAGTATGTGGAGGAGCCATACGTCAAGGCGGCGATCATCGTGCCAAACGATTACGTCGGAACGGTCATGGAGCTGTGCCAAAACAAACGCGGCGAATTCGTGAACATGGAGTATTTGGATACGACGCGCGTGACGATTACGTACCAGATCCCGCTCTCGGAAATCGTTTATGACTTTTTTGACCAGTTGAAATCGGGAACCAAAGGATATGCTTCGTTCGATTACGAGCTGTCGGGGTATCGCCAGTCCAACCTGGTGAAGATGGACATTTTGCTCAACAGCGAGCAGGTGGACGCCTTGTCCTTCATCGTACACCGCGACCGCGCTTACCATCGCGGCCGGATCATTTGCGAGAAGCTGCGCGAGCTGATTCCGCGCCAAATGTTCGAGGTGCCGATTCAGGCCTCGATCGGGACGAAGATTATCGCGCGCGAGACGGTCAAGGCGATGCGCAAAAACGTCCTCGCCAAGTGTTACGGCGGCGACATTTCGCGGAAGCGCAAGCTGCTGGAAAAGCAGAAGGAAGGCAAAAAGCGCATGAAGCAGGTCGGCAGCGTCGAGGTGCCGCAGGAAGCGTTTATGGCTGTACTGAAGATCGACGACAATTAAGCGGAAACGCCTGGTTCTGGCGATACGCGAATGCGGTCGCCGAAGCAGGATGGCAAGTTAAAAGCGATTGAACATGGTGAAAGAGGAAAGCCGCAGGGCTTTCCTTTTTCAAATAAGAGCCGGGAGGCGGCAAGTTAGCGGTAATTTATGTCGCTATTTTGCGGAACGGGGTTCCTTCGGTAGTATAGCGGAATTTTATGTCCTTATTTTTGCGCGCAACAAGTTTTTTCACCGAAAATAGCTGAAGTTGCCAAGAATAACGCCATATTTTTCCTCTATGGTTGATGATTCTGCAGAACTGCCGTAAATAGCGCCCTTTTTTACCGCTAATGCCCATTGCGAAAGCGTGATGTTACTATGACGGTACCACATTACGCCAACACATTACGCCAACACATTACGCTACCACATAGCGCTACCTTTAGCGCTGCTGCAACGCAAATAGGCCGAACGATTTCCGGGTTTAAATTTTTCTACTATATAATATGAAATAATTAAAAGTTTAGGAGGCATGACCATGGACCAACAGACGAAGCGGCAAGAACCGGGAATGCCGGATCATGAGCAGATGGCGGGCAGCGTTATGCTAAGCGGTCAGCCGGCGGCGGAAAGCGCCGCGTCTAACAGCGAAAAAAAGCGAGCGCCGCAGGCCGTTTATATACACATTCCGTTTTGCACCAATAAGTGCTTCTATTGCGACTTTAACTCCTACGTGCTGAAAGATCAGCCGGTGATGGACTATCTGAAGGCGCTGGACCGCGAGATGGAGCTGACCGTAAGCCAAACGCCGCCCGGTGAGATCCGGACAATTTTTGTCGGGGGCGGGACGCCGACCGTGCTGAATCCGCAGGAGATGGAGTTTTTCCTGACTTCGGTGCGGAAGCATTTCCCGCGTTGGGCGAGCGACATCGAGTTTACGATGGAAGCCAATCCCGGAACGACCGACCGCGAGAAACTGGCCGTCATGAAGGCGGGCGGGGTCAACCGGGTCAGCTTTGGCGTGCAGGCGTTCCAGAATGAGCTGCTGAGCGGGATCGGGCGGATTCACAACACCGATGACGTGTACCGGAGCCTGGAGAACGCCCGCACCGCCGGTCTTGACAATCTGTCGATCGACCTGATGTTCGGGCTGCCGAACCAGACGGTGGAAATGCTGGACTACAGCGTTTCTCGAGCGCTTGAACTGGGATTGCCCCATTACTCGATCTACAGCCTTAAAGTGGAAGAGAACACGCTGTTCCATACGCTGTACCAGAGAAACCAGCTGCCCCTGCCAAGCGAAGAAGACGAGCTGAAAATGTATCTGCTGCTGATGGAGCGGATGGCGCAGGCGGGATACAAGCAATACGAAATCAGCAATTTCGCCAAGCCGGGTTACGAAAGCCGCCACAATATCACCTATTGGCTCAATAAAGACTATTACGGTTTGGGCGCGGGGGCACACGGATACGTCGCAAGACAGCGGCACGTCAACATTAAAGGCGTGAATCCGTATGTGGAGGCGGCCGGCCAAGGACTGCCCCGGCTTGAACAATTCGCTGTGTCCCGCGAGGAGGCCATGGAGGATTTTGTGATGGTCGGGCTGCGCATGTTGAACGGCATCCGCAAGGCGGACTTCCGCTCCCAGTTTGGCGCGGACAGCGAATTGGAACGGATTTTTGCCGGGCCGCTGCAAAAGATGCTGTCGGCCGGGCTCCTGGAACAACACGAGGATCAAGGCGGCTACCGGCTTAGTCAACGAGGCGTATTGTTCGGCAATGAAGTGTTTGCCGAGTTTATCGGCGTATTAACGGTTTAACCGGATATATTCAATCACAGAACAGAGAAAACAGGTAGCTGCTCAGCTTAATATGAAGCGAGGCGGCTGCTCTTTTTTTGGGCTCATGTATATCCTTTAGAGCGACAAGAAATGGCTTGAAGTTTTATACCGTATCATGTATATTTATTCATATTACATGACCTGGGAGATTGAGGGGGAAAAGCTATGCAAGCCGTTGCCGTATGCAGACAGGCGAAACTTGAGGACGTCGAACCTCTATATACAATGATTGATGAATATGCCAAGAGAGGGATTATGCTGCCGCGTTCCCGCGCAGTGCTCGAACGTCAGATCGACGATTTCGTTGTCGCGGAAGTGGACGGACAGGTCGTAGGCTGCGGCTCGCTGTGCAAGCTCGGCGACGAGCTTGTGGAAATCCGTTCGCTCGGCATCGCCGAAGGGTACAAAGGGCGCGGTCTCGGATCCATGCTGGTGGAGAAGCTGGTGGAACAAGCGCGGAAGCTGGCGATCCCTAAAGTCATGGCTTTGACCTACGAGGTTTCATTTTTTGTGAAGAACGGTTTTACCGTCGTAAATAAAGAGATTTTCCCGGAAAAAGTTTGGACGGACTGCGTGAATTGTGCGAAGCAGCAATGCTGTGATGAAATAGCTGTGCTTAAGATACTGGACTGACTTGACAATCGTCAGGTCGGTTTGGTATTTTTGTATTAGCGATTAGCACTCGTTAGCTTAGAGTGCTAACGATCGATAAATGATTAGATCAGGAGGGATCGCCATGTTAACGGAACGCCAGAGAATGATATTGACTGCGCTTGTGGATGACTATATTCGATCGGCGGAGCCGGTGGGATCCCGGAGCATTTCCAAACGTGGAGATGTCGGGTACAGCCCGGCGACGATCCGCAATGAGATGGCGGATTTGGAGGAGCTCGGATTTTTGGAGCAGCCGCATACGTCGGCGGGGCGCATACCTTCCATTAAAGGCTACCGTTACTATGTGGATCACCTGACTCCGCTAAATCTGATTACGCCGGAAGAGCTTAAAACCCTCAAGGCGTTTTTTGCCGAAAAGCTGAATGCGGCGGAACAGCTTATTCAGCATGCCGGCACGATTTTATCCCATATGACCAATTACACTTCCATCCTGCTGGGGCCGGAAGTTTTTCATACGTCTTTGCGCCATTTTCAGTTGCTGCCGCTGAACGAGAACACGGCGGTGGCGATCTTGGTCACCAATACGGGACAAGTGGAGAACAAAACCGTGTCCATTCCGGCCGGCGTGTCGGTTTCGGAGATGGAAAGAGTGGTCAACCTGCTTAACGTCAAGCTTGCGGGATTGCCGATCTACAAACTGAAGACCGCCCTTTATAACGAAATCGGCCAGGAAATGCAGCGGCATATCGAGCATTTTGAAGAGCTGATGAAAGTGCTTGATCAAGTGCTGGGCAGCGGCTCGGACGGGCAGCGCCTGTTCCTGAGCGGGGCTACCAACATGCTGACGCAGCCGGAGTTCCGCGACGTGGACAAAGTGAAAAGCATTCTGGATCTGCTGGAGGAGACGCCGACGCTGACGAAAATGATGTCTTCGGCATCCCTCGGCTCGGGCATTCAAGTGAGGATCGGCACGGAAAATGACCATGAAGCTTTCGCCAACTGCAGCCTGATCACCGCAACGTATCAAATCGAAGGGGAAACGGTCGGGACGATCGGCATTCTTGGGCCAACCCGGATGGAATACGGCCGGGTGATTCGTATTTTGGACATTTTATCGAAGGATTTGAGCAAATTTTTGTCCCGGCTGCATTAACATGCATGAACTCTGGCCCTAACTGCATGTTAAGGAGGTGAACATCTTGAAGGAATCACAGCCAATTCAAGACAACATCAATCACAGTGTAGAGGAAGAACAAGAGATGAATGATAACGTTAAAGAAGAGCAAAACCTGGAAACGGAAAACAGCAGGCAGGACGAAACGGTTC
Organism: Paenibacillus macerans; assembly: GCF_023715465.1. Taxonomy (GTDB): domain Bacteria; phylum Bacillota; class Bacilli; order Paenibacillales; family Paenibacillaceae; genus Fontibacillus; species Fontibacillus macerans_A. The sequence goes on along the minus strand of NZ_JAMBOE010000001.1, from coordinate 891,510 downwards.
AGCAGGAGCAACCGCAGGAACCGGTAAACGCAGACGAAGCGGCAGGTTCCGCTGCGGAAGGCGGCGCCGATTTGAGCCCTGAGCTGGCAAAATTGCAGGCGGAGAATGAAGATTACCAGCAGCGGCTGCTTCGCGCCCAAGCCGATTTTGATAATTTCCGGCGCCGGACGTTGAAGGAAAAAGAAGAACTGGGAAAATACGCATCCGCCAAGCTGATTACCGAATTGCTGCCCGTGATCGATAATTTCGAAAGAGCGATCAGCTCCGCCGGCGAAAGCGCGGACAACAGCTCGTATTCCAAGGGCGTGGAGATGATTTTCCGCCAGCTCGAAGGCGTGCTGAAAGCGGAAGGACTCACCGCGATGGAAGCCGAGGGGACGCCGTTTAATCCCGAATTCCATCAAGCGATCATGCAGGTGGAATCCGAGGAATACGAGGAAGGCATCGTCGTCGAAGTCGTGCAAAAGGGATACATGTTGAAAGACAAAGTGCTGCGCCCGGCGATGGTCAAAGTCAGCGGCTGAAACACCTGCTGAAAACACATAGAAAAACATGCACCTATTAAGGAGGACATAAGCAAATGAGTAAAGTTATCGGTATTGACCTTGGAACGACCAACTCTTGCGTTGCGGTCATGGAAGGCGGCGAAGCCGTAGTCATTCCGAACCCGGAAGGCGGACGTACGACTCCTTCCGTCGTCGGTTTTAAGAAAGACGGCGAACGGATCGTCGGGGAAACGGCTAAACGCCAGGCGATTACGAACCCGGACCGTACGATCATCTCCATCAAAAGACATATGGGGACGAACCATAAAGAAGCTATCGACGGCAAAGAATTTACACCGCAGGAGATTTCGGCGATCATTTTGCAGAAGCTGAAATCCGATGCCGAAGCTTATCTGGGCCAACCCGTAACCCAGGCGGTCATCACGGTTCCGGCTTATTTTAACGACAGCCAACGTCAAGCGACGAAGGATGCCGGGAAAATCGCCGGCCTGGAAGTGCTGCGGATCGTCAACGAACCGACGGCGGCGGCACTTGCCTATGGCCTGGAGAAAGCCGAGGATCAAACGATCCTGGTGTACGACTTGGGCGGCGGTACGTTCGACGTATCGATTCTGGAGCTTGGCGACGGCTTCTTCGAAGTTAAAGCGACGAGCGGGGACAATCACCTTGGCGGCGACGACTTCGACCAAAAGGTCATCGATTATCTGGTGGAAGAGTTCAAAAAGGATCAAGGCATCGATCTGAGCAAGGACAAAGCGGCCGTTCAACGCCTGAAGGATGCCGCCGAAAAAGCGAAAAAAGAATTGTCCGGCGTGCTGACGACAACGATTTCCCTGCCGTTCATCACGGTCGTTGACGGCGTGCCGCAGCACTTGGAAGTGAACCTGACCCGCGCGAAATTCGAAGAATTGACGGCGGATCTCGTAGAGCGTACGCTTGGACCGACTCGCCGCGCGCTCAGCGATGCCGGCATGACTCCGGCCGATATCGATAAAATCGTTCTGGTCGGCGGCTCCACGCGGATTCCGGCCGTTCAGGAAGCGATCAAGAAGCTGACCGGCAAAGAGCCGCACAAAGGCGTCAACCCGGACGAAGTCGTTGCCCTGGGCGCAGCCGTACAAGCGGGCGTGCTGACCGGCGACGTCAAGGACGTCGTATTGCTCGACGTAACTCCGCTTTCGCTTGGTATCGAAACGGCCGGCGGCGTGTTTACGAAAATGATTGAACGCAACACGACGATCCCAACGAGCAAATCGCAAGTTTTCTCCACCTACGCTGATAATCAGCCTAGCGTGGAAATCCACGTGCTGCAAGGGGAACGCGAGATGGCCGCGGGCAACAAAACGCTTGGCCGCTTCATCCTCGGCGACATTCCGCTCGCGCCTCGCGGCGTGCCGCAAATCGAAGTTACCTTCGATATCGATGCCAACGGGATCGTCAACGTATCGGCGACCGACAAAGGCACCGGCAAGAGCCAAAAAATCACGATCACGTCTTCGAGCGGCTTGAACGACGAAGAAATCGATCGTATGATGAAAGACGCGGAGCTTCACGCCGAAGAAGACAAAAAACGCAAGGAACTGGTCGAAGCGAAAAACAACGCCGATCAGCTCATTTACAGCGTAGACAAAACGCTGAAGGAGCTGGGTGATAAAGTGGACGCCGCCGAAACGGAAAAAGCGAACGCGGCGAAGGAAGAGCTCAAAAATGCGGTCGAAACCGACGATCTGGAGCAAATCAAATCCGCTTCGGAAAAACTGACCGAGATCGTGCAGCAGCTCTCCGTCAAGCTTTATGAGCAGGCTCAGCAGGCTGCTGGCGCAGCCGGCGCCGCAGAAGGAGCCGAAGGCGCTGCGGCCGGCGGCGGAAGCCGCGACAATGTCGTGGATGCCGACTACGAAGTTGTTGACGAAGACAAGAAGTAAAGCTTAAGATATCACGGACCGGTAAAGCATTGAATACACTTTGGTGAACTGGGAAGGTCAAAGCGCGGGCGGCTTCCGCACTTTGACTTTCCTTTTGCCGGATTAAGGGAACGGTGCTGACGCGGCTGGTTCGCGAGAGTCAAGACGGGGGTGGAAGGATGGCAGAAAAACGCGATTATTATGAAGTGCTGGGCGTTGGGAAAACCGCGACCGAAGAGGAGATCAAAAAAGCTTATCGCAAGCTGGCCCGTCAATATCACCCGGACGTAAACAAAGCGGCGGATGCGGAAGCGAAGTTTAAAGAAGTGAAGGAAGCCTATGACGTCCTCAGTGATCAGGGCAAACGATCCCGCTACGACCAATACGGACATGTGGATCCGAACCAGGGTATGGGCGGCGGATTTTCCGGTACGGATTTTGGCGGATTTGGCGATATTTTCGATATGTTCTTTGGCGGTGGCGGCGGCAGACGCGACCCGAACGCACCGCAGCGGGGGAACGATCTGCAATATACGATGACGATCGAGTTCGAGGAAGCGGCATTTGGGAAAGAAACCGATATTTCGATTCCGCGTACCGAAAACTGTGATACGTGTTCCGGCACCGGCGCAAAACCGGGAACCAAACCGACGGTTTGCTCCGTCTGCCACGGGACCGGGCAGCAGGAGGTCGTGCAGAACACGCCTTTCGGCCGCATGGTCAACCGGCGTTCCTGCTCGGCCTGCGGCGGCCGGGGCCAGATCATCAAAGAGAAATGCCCAACCTGCTCCGGCAGCGGCAAGGTGAAGAAGCAGCGTAAGATCCACGTACGGATTCCGGCGGGGGTTGACGACGGCGCCCAACTGCGGATGACGGGCGAAGGGGAAGGCGGACTGCGCGGAGGCCCTCCCGGCGATTTGTATATCGTGATCCGCGTGAAAGATCATGAGTACTTCGAGCGGGAAGGCGACGACGTTTATTTGGAAGTGCCGATTACGTTCGCGCAGGCCGCGCTTGGCGACGAGATCGAAATCCCGACGCTGACGGAAAAGGTGAAACTGAAAATTCCGGCCGGTACGCAGACAGGCACGTTCTTCCGCCTGAAAGGCAAAGGAATTCCGCGTCTTCGCGGCGTCGGCCAGGGCGATCAGCATGTCAAAGTGGTGTTGATGACGCCGCGGAAGCTAAGTGAAGAGCAGAAAGAACTGCTGCGCCAGTTCGCTTCATTGGAAGGCGAATTAACGCATGAAAATGAGCAATCGTTTTTTGACCGTATGAAACGGGCGTTTCGCGGAGAATAATAAGGAAAAACACGCGCGGGCGGAGAGAGTTCTGAAAGTAAGGACTCCCTTACGCTCGCGCGTTTTTGTTTGAGCATCCCGGTTTCAGGTTATCGCCTCCCGGAGTACGTAACCTCATAGCCGCATTCCCGGCCCTTCGGTAGAATAAATTTATGTACATGCTTACCGACGGGAGGAAGCAACATGATGAGAAGAACAAAATTCCGTCTGCAAACAACGGGTACCCGGTTTAGTTTGACCTTTCCGTTTGCGCCAAAGGAGGCGGCCATATGATCAGGGTCTTAATCGTGGAAGATGATCCGATGGTGGCGAAGTTCAACCAAAGTTACCTGGAACTGGTGGAGGGTTTCCGCTGTGTGGGTACGGCGGAGTCGGCCGAAGCGGCCAAACGGTTGTTGGAGCGGGTCAAACCGCAGCTGATTTTGCTTGAGTTGTACATGCGCCGACAGGACGGCTTCGCTTTGCTTAATTATATCCGCAGCCGCGCTCAAAATATCGATGTTATTGTCATTTCGGCCGCGAGGGATCCGGAAAGCATTATAAAAACACGGCAGTATGGTGCAATTGACTATCTGATCAAACCGTATCATTTCTCGCGATTCAAAACGTCGCTGGAATTGTACCGCGATACGTACCGTGCGATGAATTCCTGCCGGGTCATGAGCCAAAACGATGTTGATCGTTTGATCTGGCGCGGCGATTGTCAGGCGGCATCCCGTCCGCTGCCCAAAGGGCTGACCTCGGGTACTCTGCAGATGGTCTGGGAGGCGATCGCCCGGCAAGACAACTCGGGGTTCTCAACGAATGAGCTGTCCCGGACAGTCGGAATTTCCCGCGTTTCCGTGCGCAAATACCTTGATTTTCTGGCGGGCATCGGCGTGCTCGAAACGGAGATCATTTACGGAACCGGGGGCAGGCCGCTCGACAAGTTCTGGACTGTGCCGGAAAAATCCAGCATGGTTTCTCTGTATTTTTAAAAAGACGGCATGCTTACATTACTTACTTTACGGTTTCTGTACTTACATAAGCTGGCCGAACCCAGATTCTCCTTTTACAATTACATTTGTGAAATATTGCACAATATTTCGTGAATTTTACGCATGCAACCAGAAAGGGAGAGGGAATTGGGATGAAAAGCACAAAGACAGTTTGGGCTCCGGGAATGCTGGTCATGATCTTGGCGGCAATGTTGATTTTGCCGGGCTGCAGCGGAAAAAGCGGGGACTCTGCGGACATTGTCGTCATCGGCGCCGGCGGAGCCGGCATGACGGCGGCCATCGAAGCGCAAAGTTTGGGGGCTAAAGTGATATTGCTGGAGAAAATGCCGATGGTTGGCGGGAATACGGTTCGCGCGGAAGGCGGCTTAAATGCGGCGGGTACCGAATATCAGAAAGCTCAAGGGATCGAAGATAGCCCGGAACTTCATTTTGAAGACACGATGAAAGGGGGCAAAAATCTCAATAATCCCGATTTGGTTAAAGTGCTGACGGAAAATGCCAAAGATTCAGTGGAATTTCTGAAGGAGAACGGTGCGGAGCTGTCGGAAGTCGGAAAGGCCGGCGGAGCCAGCGTTCCGCGCATTCATAGACCTGAAGGCGGTGAAGCGGCCGGGAACTTTATCGTCATGGCTTTGAAAAAGAAACTGGAGGAATTGCAAATCGATGTCCGGCTGCAGCACGAAGTGACGGAAATCTTGACGGATAAGGATGGCAAGGTGAGCGGCGTCAAAGGGACGGACAAGGACGGCAAAACCTTTTCTATCAGCGCCAAGGCGGTTATTTTAACCACGGGCGGCTTCGGGGCCAATTTGGACATGGTCGCCAAATACAAACCCGAACTGCGGGGATTCGCGACGACCAATGCGCCGGGAGCGCAAGGCAGCGGCATCGGGCTTGCCCAGGCGCTAGGAGCTAAGCTGGTGGACATGGAACAGATTCAAATTCACCCGACAACGATTCCTGGTGATGGCGTGCTGATCACCGAGGGCGTACGCGGCGATGGAGCGATTTTGGTTAATCAGGAAGGCGCGCGGTTTACGAACGAATTGTTGACGCGGGATGTCGTATCCCAAAATATCTTGGCGCAAAAAGACGGTATTGCTTACTTAATTTTTAATGATGAGCTGCGTGAAAATTTGGGCGCTACCGAGACGTATTTTGAAATGGGCTTGGTTGAGGAAGGCCAAACGCTTGCGGAACTGGCGTCTAAAATCGGTGTTGATGCTACTGCGCTGGAACAGACCGTAAACCGTTACGCCGACATGAAAAACAAAGGTGCGGACGAAGATTTCCAGCGGGACGACATGCGGCTTGATTTTACGAAAGGAGCCTATTACGCTATCAAGGTAACGCCGGGAATCCATCACACGATGGGCGGCGTGGCGATCAACACCCAGACTCAGGTGCTGAACGAATCGGATGCTGTGATAACCAACCTGTATGCGGCAGGTGAAGTTACCGGGGGCGTTCATGGCGGCAACCGTCTCGGCGGCAATGCACTGGCCGACATCGTAACGTTCGGGCGCATCGCCGCCCAGGAAGCTGTCAAAGCTTTGAACTAATCCGGGTGCAGAACCTGATACCATTAAGGAGATCAAAAGGAGATCAAATTCAACATGTACAAAAAAGCAAAGATAGGAATTTTTACGGTTATTCTTGGCGTGTCCCTGGCCTTGGCGGGTTGTTCCGGCGCAGGCGGCGGAAACTATGCGGACGGTACTTATGAAGGCAGCGCCCAAGGGGCAAAAAGCGAAGTGAAAGTAGCCGTTGAAATTAAAGGGGAGAAAATCGCCAACATCGAAATTGTCGAACACGGAGAAACGCAGAGCATCATCGACGCGGCGGTGGAGACGACCATTCCGGAAATCATCGAAAAGCAAACCACGGATGGAGTCGATGTTGTCTCCGGCGCGTCCAAATCCAGCGCAGCGGTCATTGAAGCGGTAGCCGAAGCGCTCGAAGGGGCCAAAAAATAACAAACGCAGCTTCCCAAAGAAAAGAACCTGGTTCATGAATAATGACCAGGTTCTTTATTTTTCCGTTTGAGCAGTCTACAGGTCCTTCCGAATAATTGCGATGATTTCTTCGTGCAGTTCGAGCGTAATATCTTCCCGAAACGTGCGCATGCCATATTCCCGATAAACGTATTGGATGATCGATTCCATGATATTGGATTCCACCAGGTAACGGCTACGGCCGTTAACCCACACCTCCGCGGTGTAACCGGTATCCTCGTCCCAGCTTAATTCCACCTGAACGTCAGTGGGGCGGACTCCCGTTCTGTCCGCAGTATGAAGACAAATCGCGTTGATGATTTCATCCATGCCGAGAACCATGATTTAGTATCTTCCTCCACGCGGGTGCTCTTGGCGCGGCTGGCGTTTGAAACGCCGGTACAAAGCCACGGCGGCAGCGATGATCACGTAAATGGCAAGCAGGTTGACGGCAAGCCCCAGCAAGTTGCCGAAGAAGCCCATATTGCCGAACAAACCGCCGAACAATAGTCCTGCTAGTCCGCCGACCATCAGGCCGCGCATAAACCCGCCGCCGCTAAAAAAGCCTCGCCCCGTCGTGGAGCCTACTGTTCCGCCGTTTTTATTGCTGGTTGCTCCATCGGTCCGCTGGTAATCGCCAGTAGCCGGCTTGTTAGGCGCCGGGTTATAGGTTCTTGGACCGGATTTGAAGCCGCCTCGCTTGGCATCGGCCAAATCGGGGGTCGTGAAGGCGAAAAATAAAGTAAAGGCCATCGCGATCAGCATCAATTTTTTCATCATCGTAAGCAGAAACCCTCCTATGCACATAATTATGTTCTGTTCTTTAGCAAGTAATACGGACGAGAGCCGCAGGCGTTTCAATTTTAAAATATTATTTCGAAAGCGGTCTCAATTTCGAAGAATCATTGCATAAAGCCATGGGCAAATTTGCATCCTACTTATCATGAACTGCAGCGGTGCAGCTTCATTTTCAAGCTGAAACGAAAGGCAGGGATACGTATGGGCGAAAAAAATATTTTGGCGTATTTCAAAAGTCCGGAACAGGCGGAAGGCGCAGCGCGCAAGCTGAGCGCATTGCGGGTCGTCGACATGTCGATCGACCGCTTCAGCCGTTACCCGGGAGAGGGATATGATCCCGGAAATTCGATAACCGGGAGCATTTCCGGCTTGGCGGCCATCACGCAGGACGCCGCGATCACAAACCGTTCCGCGGGGATCCTGGCGGCGGCGGATCCGGCTGCCAGCGGGCTCAGCCACGGCGGCCAGGGCGGACCAACCGGGCACGATATTGTGCTGACCGCCGTGGTCGACGAGTCAGTGCATCATCAGGCGCTGCGCATCGTGGAGGAAGCGGGCGGTTTGATTTAGCGTTAAACCGCGAGTGTTACATTTTGAAATATTCGTGAAGGGAGCTGTGAAGAAATGAGTCAAAGCGAGCAGGATCGCCGGACGAAACGGACGACAGCCAAATCGCGGCTTACGATCGGGCATAACGAGGACGTGGAATTCTCCGAAGAAATGGCCGACCAGGAAGATTGGGAGGCGCTGCAGCGCAGTGAACGGGCCGATGCGCGCCAGCAAGGACAATATCGGCTATAGGCCCAAAAGGATATGGAACAGGGCGGAGGAACCCGCAAAACGGTTCGCTCCGCCCTGTTTTGTCTCCATCTGCATTCTATAGTACAATAAATCTTATGCATGAGAGCCAAGGAGGAAAACTTGCGATGATTTGGAAGGAAATTACTATACATACGACGGAAGAAGCCGTGGAAATGATCTCGAATTTTCTGCATGAAGCCGGGGCCGGGGGCGTTACGATTGAGGAGCATGCCGACAACGATAAGCCGCGCGATACCTCGCTGGGCCAGTGGTTTGAAATTCCGCCCAACGACATTCCCGAGGGCGAAGCCAAAATCAGCGGTTATTTTCCGGAGGGCTTGGAGATCGAGGCGATCATCTCCGAAGTGAAGGAACGGATCGAAGAGCTTAGAGGTTATGATATCGACCCGGGCCAGGCGGAAATTTCGGTTAGAGATGTAAGCGAAGACGACTGGGCCAACAACTGGAAGCAGTATTTCAAGCCGCTAAGGGTATCCGATAAATTAACGATTAAGCCGACCTGGGAGGATTACGCGCCCCAGTCGCCGGAGGAAAAAATTATTGAGCTTGATCCCGGCATGGCATTTGGTACAGGAACGCACCCAACGACATCTTTATGTTTGCGCACACTGGAGGGGGTTATCCGCGAAGGGGACGAAGTAATCGACGTTGGAACCGGTTCGGGCATTTTGGCGATCGGCGCATGCCGCCTGGGCGCTTCCCGGGTGCTGGCGCTTGATCTCGATCCGGTGGCCGTGTCCAGCGCAAGCGAAAACACGAAGCTGAACGGGCTGGAGGACAAGATCCAGGTTGTGGAAAGCGATTTGCTGTCGGTGCTGAAAGGCGGCGGAAGCGGCAAACTGCAAGTTTCGCTGCCGGTCCGGGTCGTCGTGGCCAACATTTTGGCGGAAATCATTTTGCTTTTTATCGACGACGTGTTCCAGGCCCTGCAGCCGGGAGGATATTATATCGCTTCGGGGATCTATAAAAATAAAGAACAAGCCGTAGAGGAAGCGCTGCTTGCCGCGGGGTTTGAGATTGAGCAAACGGCCCGGGAAGAGGACTGGGTTGCTTTCGTGGCGAGAAAGAGGTAGCTTGCATGGATTTTTTAAACCAAATATTACGCGTCCCTTTGGACCAGCTTCCGTTTTATTTGATCACGCTGGTGATCGCTTTTACGTTACATGAGTTTTCGCACGCTTATTTTGCCAACAAATTCGGCGATCCGACGGCCAAGCTGCTTGGCCGCGTGACGCTGAATCCGGCAGTCCATTTCGATTTTTTGGGGATCATTCTGCTGCTGATCGCCGGCTTCGGCTGGGCGAGGCCGGTTCCGGTCAACCGGGACAATTTCAGCAAGCCCCGCCTGATGGGAGTGGTCGTCTCGGCGGCCGGACCGCTCAGCAATTTGCTGCTCGGTGTGCTGGGCACCCTGGCGTACGTGATGCTGGCGCAGTTTGGCGTTTTGGATTCGATTACGAACGAGCGGCTTTTTCAAGCGATTATGATTTTTTTCAATCTATTCAACGGCATGAACTTTTTCTTGTTTTTATTCAACTTGATTCCGCTGCCGCCGCTGGACGGATACCGTATCCTGGAGGATATTGTCCCGCGCCGCGTGCTCGGCAAATTGCAGCAGTTTGAGCAATGGTCCGTCCTTATCTTTTTGATCATCCTGATGGTTCCCGCTTTGCGGGCATATACGATCGAACCCCTGTATCAGGCGGCCTATTCAATGTACTTCCAATTCGGCCAATTTTTCATGATGTTGTTCGGGGCTTGAGGCGGGAAGAAAGACTGGAACAAATATATTAAAAGTTGTATGATGTAATTTAGTGATTTTTAGAGGTAGTTCAAAAAGTCAGCTACTTTTTGAACTTGTATTTTTTTGGTGAGGATGATTAGCATGCAGCGTTATTTTGTGGAGCCATCGCAGTTTGGTGAACGGGAAGTGGCGATTGTCGGGGAGGATGCGCGCCATATCGGCAAGGTGATGCGTTCCAAACCGGGCGATAAGCTCATCGTAAGCGATGGAATATCCCGTGAAGTCCTCGCAGAAATAACGACAATGGAGCCGCAGCAAGTTACTGCGCTTATTATAGAAACACTGGCTGCGTCCGGAGAGCCGTGGCTGCAGGTGACGGTGGCCCAGAGCTTGCCGAAAGGCGACAAAATGGAAACCGTAATCCAGAAGTGCACGGAGATCGGGGCGTCCGTTTTCCTTCCTTTTTTATCCGCGCGCACGGTTGTACAGTACGATCAGAAGAAGGAAGAGAAGCGCCTTGGCCGCTGGCGGAAAATTGCCAAAGAAGCCGCCGAGCAGGCGCACCGCAGCAAAATCCCGGCGGTGGAGATGCCGGTGAAATGGGAAGGGCTGATGGCCGCTTTGGGTTCCTGCGATTTGGTGTGCTTGTGTTATGAAAAAGAGCACGGCCAGCAGCTGCGGGACGTATTGCAGCCTTTTGCTAAGCGGATTGATCCCAAACAGACTTACAAAATCGCCGTTGTGGTTGGACCCGAGGGCGGTTTTTCCGAAGAAGAAGTGCGGGAAGCCGAAGCCAAGGGAGCGGTTGCCGTCGGTTTGGGACGACGTATTTTGCGGACCGAGACGGCCGCCATGGCCGCTTTGACCTGCATCATGTATGAATCCGGAGAAATGGGGGGAATTTGAACGATGCCATCTGTTGCATTCTACACCTTAGGTTGTAAAGTCAACTTTTACGATACCGAAGCCATATGGCAGCTGTTTAAAAACGAGGGCTACGAGCAGGTCGATTTCGAACAACAGACCGCCGACGTCTATTTGATTAATACGTGCACCGTGACGAATACGGGGGATAAAAAAAGCCGGCAGATCATCCGGCGCGCCGTGCGCCGCAATCCGGACGCTATCGTGGCCGTGACGGGCTGTTACGCGCAAACGTCCCCGGCGGAAATTTTGGACATCCCTGGCGTCGATTTGGTCATCGGCACGCAGGATCGGGATAAAATCATCCCTTACGTGAAGCAAATCCAGGAGCAGCGCAAGCCGATCAACGCCGTACGCAACATTATGAAAACCCGCGAATTCGAAGAGCTGGACGTTCCGAATTTTGCCGACCATACTCGTGCTTTTTTGAAAATTCAAGAGGGCTGCAACAATTTCTGCACTTTCTGCATCATTCCTTGGTCGCGTGGTCTGTCACGCAGCCGCGATCCGCAAAGCGTGGTTCAGCAGGCGCGCCAACTGGTCGCCGCAGGCTACAAGGAAATCGTGTTAACCGGTATCCATACCGGCGGGTATGGCGACGATCTCGAAAACTACCGCCTGTCGGATTTGCTGTGGGATTTGGATAGAGTGGAAGGACTCGGCCGGATCCGCATCAGTTCGATCGAAGCGAGCCAAATCGATGAGCGCATGCTGGAAGTGTTAAAGGGTTCTTCCAAAATGTGCCGGCATTTCCATATTCCGCTACAGGCTGGCAGCAACGAAGTGCTTAAACGGATGAGAAGAAAGTATACTATCGAGGAATACGAGCATAAAATCAGAATGATCCGAGAATTTATGCCGGAGGTTGCTATTACGACGGACGTCATCGTTGGCTTCCCCGGCGAAACCGATGAGCAGTTCCGCGAAGGTTATGAAGCGATCAAGCGGATCGGCTTTTCGGAAATCCACGTGTTCCCGTATTCCAAACGGACCGGGACGCCGGCCGCGCGGATGGAGGACCAAGTGGATGAAGAGGTCAAACATGCCCGCGTGCATGAGTTGATCGATTTGTCGGAACAAATGCAGCTAGCCTATGCCGAGAAATTCGTCGGTCAGGTACTGGAGGTCATTCCGGAAAAAGACGACAAAGGAACGGCCGGAGACGGTTTCGCGACCGGCTTCAGCGACAACTATTTGCAGATTCGTTTCCCGGGCACCCCGGACTTGACCGGCAAAATTTGCCGCGTAAAACTCACCAAGGCCGACGTCAATACAAACGAAGGCGGGCTGGTGCGTGTCCTGGACGAATCCGCGCAAGCCTTGGCTTAAATAGGTTTTTGCCCACTCGGGCGTTAAGCAAGGATTTCAACCCTCCAGGGTTGAAATCCTTGTTGTCGCATTAGGGCGAAAGCAAGATAGCGAGCAATGCATTTCAACGGTAAACCAGGAGCGCAAAAAGTAAGACGTACCCCGAAGGGGAGAAAAGCGTTCCACCCACGAAGTAAGGCGCATTCCCGAAGGGAACAGCAGCAGGAGTAGCGCCTCAGTCCCTCTCACGTTAGTCTAGTTTGCAGGTTTCCAAAGGGCTGCTAAGCCCTTGGGGCCCTCCCTTACGGTAAGGGAGGGTTTGGGAGGGATGAGATCCCGGTTTGGCAGGGATGAGGCCCATAAGAAGGAGGTACAGCCAGAATGGCATTCAAAGAAATCTCTGCAGGAGGGGTTGTCTATCATAAGGATGGCGGCCGGATGCAAATTCAGTTGATTACCGATCGGTACGGCAAAATATCGTTTGCCAAAGGAAAAAGAGAGCCCGGCGAGACCGTGGAGCAAACAGCGCTTCGGGAAATTTGGGAGGAGACGGGCATCGTCGGCCGGATTATAAAGCTGATTGATATCATTGCTTATACTTATATGCATCCCAAATATGGGAGTGTGGATAAGGAAGTCCACTATTATCTGGTGGAATGCGAAGGCGGCAAGCTTCGCCCGCAGCTGGAGGAAATCCGCAGCGTTGCCTGGTACGATCCGCAGGAAGCGTGGAAGCTTCAGCAGAAATCGGGATACGATAATAATGATTTTATTTTGGAAAAAGCGCTTAGAATGCTGGGTTTACAGCCCTAGCTTCAAGCCAAAGAGGCCGGAACCCGCGCAGCCCCTTGTTTAAATCGGCTTTGCGGGCGGCAGAGCCGGTGCGGCGTCCGAACCGGAATGGTCCAACCGGGACCAAATGGGCAAATAGCAAAACGGCAGCGCCAGCAACGAACTAGCCACGTTAAAGATCGTTTGCGTATGTGCGATTTGCGCCGAAAGATCCGGGGACAGCCAGGTTACGGCAGCTTCAAGCCACGGTGCCATCGGAAGAAACAACGCGGCACCGAGCACATTTAGTATAACATGCGACCAGGCGACGAATTGCCCGGGGCGGGTTCCTCCGATGGCGGCAATCAGCGCGGTGACACAGGTCCCGACATTGGAGCCGATCACCATGGCGATCCCGAGCTCGACCGGAAGGGCGCCGCTTCCGACCAGCCCCATCGTCATGGCGACGACCGCCGCGCTGCTGTGAATGATTGCCGTCAGCACCGCCCCGGTGACAGCTCCCCACAGGAGGCTGCCGGTGGCATGCTCCAGCAGCCAATCGATGGCGCCGCGCGCTTCCAGCGCCGGGCCGATCGACTGCATCATGCGGATCGCGATCATCACCAGACTGAACCCGGCCGCGGCCAAAGCGCCAAACTGCAAGGGAAGAAGCATAGGAAACCTCCGTTTTACATAGACGGGCAGCATTTCATCCCCAAGTACGGCTCCGGCCCACAGCAGCAAAGATACGATCAGCATCGGCGCGCCGAGCTTGGCGATATTTAAAGCGATCAATTCCGTGGTGATGCAAGTCCCGATATTGCCGCCAAGGATAATGCCGAGCGTCCGAGCATAAGAGAGCAGGCCGGCATTGACAAGACCGATCGTCATGACGGTAACCGCCGTACTGCTCTGCAAAATGGCGGTAATAAATGTGCTGGACAGCATTCCCGTCCAGGGCGTACGCGTCGTTGTATGCAGAAACCGCATCAGCTTCGGGCCGGCCCAGGCGTGCAGGGCTGCCTCCATGATTTTCATGCCGAACAAGAACAGGGCCAGTCCAAATGTGACCGGAAAAATAATCTCTTGAAACATGCTGCAAGGCCCCCTTTTTGAACAACCATTTTAAGTGTACAAGTTACATATATGATGGCGGGACGACTTCCATGCTTGATGCAAATGGCGGGGATGCCGCACACACCTTAGAACGAGAGAGAACAACAATCTTAATTAGGAGTGAATTAAACAAGTGGCCAAAGTCATTTTAGAGCGTAGCCGCAAAAAACGGCTGGAAAAAGGGCATCCGTGGATTTACCGCAATGAAATTGCATCCGTAGAGGGCGATCCGGCCCCGGGAAGCCTGGTAGACATCGTCGACCACCGGCACAGATATTTGGCGACAGGGTACTACAACCCTGCTTCGCAAATTACGGTCCGGGCGGTTTCATATCAGCCGCTGGCCGAAATGGACAAGGACTTCTTCATCAAAAGGATTACGGATTGCCTGCGGCACCGTGAGCGGTTCGTGAACGAAGAATCGTACCGGCTTGTCTACGGCGAAGCCGATTTTTTGCCGGGCCTGATCGTGGACAAGTTCGGCGATGTCCTTGTCGTTCAACTGCTGACCCTAGGGATGGACCGCTGCCGGGAAAATATCGTAGCGGCGCTGGCGGAAGTGCTCCGGCCGGTCGGCATATATGAGCGGAGCGACGTGTCCGTACGCGAGATGGAGGGGTTGGGGCAGGTAAAGGGGCCGGTTTACGGCAATCCGCCGCGCCATGTGATCGTAACGGAAAACGGGCTGAAAATCGAGGTTGATATCGAACAGGGGCAAAAAACGGGGTATTTTTTCGATCAGCGCGAAAACCGGGCCTCAATCAAACCTTTGATGACGGGCTGGGGCGGGCACAGCGGAATTGCGCTGCAGGAGCTCCCGGCAGAGGATGGCGGCGTCCGGCTTGCTCCCGTGAACCGCAACGGCAAAGAGGTAACCTTTCCTTACTGGGACGGAGCCACGGTGCTGGAATGCTTTTCGCATACGGGCAGCTTCACGCTGCATGCTTGCAAATACGGCGCCAAAAAAGTGACCTGCCTCGATATTTCCGAGCACGCGATCGATAGCGCGAAGCGGAACGTGGAGCTCAACGGGGTTGAAGACCGCGTGGAATTTGTCGTTGCTGACGCGTTTGACTATCTCCGCAGCCAAGTGAAGGGAGTGGAGGAGCGCGCCCGCAGGGCTGCGCCGGGCGGCAAGTTGGACACCTCCGTGCCTCTTCCGGCCGGAGGCGGACGGACCTGGGATGTGGTCATTCTCGATCCGCCGGCGTTCGCCAAAACGAAAAGCGCGGTCAAAGGTGCATGCCGCGGCTACAAGGACATCAATTTGCACGGGATGAAGCTGGTTAACGAAGGCGGGTATTTGGTGACCGCCAGTTGCTCCTACCATATGCGTCCCGACCTATTTCTAGAGACGATTCTGGAAGCGGCGGAGGATGCGGGAAAAGTGCTGCGGCTGATCGAATGGCGGGCGGCCGGAAAAGACCATCCGCAAATCCTCGGCGTGGATGAGGGGCATTATTTGAAATTTGCGATCTTTGAGGTGCGCAGCAAAATGTTTTGATTCGGTATAGTAAAACCGGAAATTTACACGCCATTTCTCCAAACTTGGGGGAATGGCGTTTTTCTTAAGTATTATAGGATTTATAAAATTTCGTGCATGGTAGAGGGCGAGGCGCAGGGAGAGAGGGAAGGAGAAGAGGGACCTGGAGGGGGCTAAGGGACACCAGAGCCGTTATCTGAGGAAAAACGGAGGATTGCAGAATGAACGGACACAGATGCACTTATTTACCTCAAATCGGCCTGGGTGAACGGGTTTAGAGCCAAATAGGGGCATGTGGGTCCGTTAGCCTGGGAAATACCCGGGAAATGGGTCGATAAGGGTCGCTGGTGTCCGTTAGAGCAGCGTTCAAAGTTTAGAGAAAGCCGAAGCCCTCGGGCAATTTTCGGATAAGTATCGGATAAGTAACTGTACATTTTGCAACTATTCATTCAATAATGGAAAATCCGTATAATCATTAGTTCAACAGATCTAGTGCGAATGTTTGATCGCATCTATGCTATACTGTTGGTTGTACGAAACGTCCGTGGTAGTAGGAGGGAATCCCATGTCTTTACAGTTCATTATCGGCCGTTCCGGAAGTGGGAAGAGCAGCCTGATTCTCGAGCGGGTCATCACCCGGCTGCGGGAAAATCCCGCGGGTCCGCCGCTTATCATTCTCGCACCGGAGCAGGGAACGTTCCAGATCGAGCAGCGAATCGTGACCGCGCCGGACCTTAAAGGGACCGTCCGCACCCAAGTGCTCGGATTCCGCCGTCTGGCGCTGCGCATCATGCAGGAGACGGGCGGAGCGGCGCTTGTGCCGATCAACGACGAGGGCAAAAAAATGCTGCTCTACAAAATCCTGCGCCGGCGCCGCGATGAGCTGAAGCTGTTCGGCCGGGGCGGAGACCAGCTTGGCCTGATCGACCGGATCGCCGCGCTGTATACGGAAATGAAGAAATATAACGTGGAGTTCTCCAATTTGCCGGAGCATCATCAATTTTTGCAGTCGGCCGCCGGGGAATCTCCGCTGCTCGTGGATAAAATACATGATCTCGGCTTGTTGTTCGCCGAGTTTGACGCCGAACTTGCCCAGCTGTACATCGATAATGAAGATCATGTGGTCAAGCTGGCGGAAGGAGCGGCCGACTCGGCGTATTTGCGCGGGGCGGAAATCTGGATCGACGGATTTCATACGTTTACGCCTCAGGAATATACGGCGATCGGCGCCCTATTGAAGGCCGCGTCGAACGTCACCGTGGCGCTGACGCTAGACCGGCCTTACGATGACGGCGTCCTGCCGCATGAATTAAACCTGTTTTATGCGCCGGCGGTCGCCTACACCAAGCTGCGCCGACTGGCCGAAGAAACCGGCGTTGAGGCGGGGCGAACGGAGCTTCTGGACCAGCGGCCATATCCGCGATTCCGCGAAAGCGAAACGCTGTCTTATCTGGAATCGGCATATGAGCGCCGCGGTCCGTGGCCCGGCACGACAGCGCCAACCGATCTTGGGCACGCGCTGTCCCTTCGCCGGGCCGGCAACCGCCGCGCCGAAGTGGAGGGAGCGGCCCGCGAGATGGTGCGGCTGGCGCGCGAGGAAGGCGTACGATGGCGGGATATGGCTCTATTGGTGAGGAATTTGGATGACTACGATCCTATAATCGCTCCGATTATGGAGGAATACGGCATCCCTTATTTTATGGACCGGAAAAACAGCCTGCTTCACCATCCCCTGATCGAATTTATCCGCGCGGCGCTTGATGTCGTGATCGGTTACTGGAAATATGAAGATGTATTCCGCTGCATCAAAAGCGATTTTTTACTGCCGCTGGACGGCAGCCTGACGCGCGAGCATATGGACGTGCTGGAAAATTACGTGCTCGCCAGCGGAATCCAGGGCTATCGCTGGTATGACGGGCGGCCTTGGAAAGCCGCGCCAAGCCTGTCATTGGAACAGGGCGAAGATGCTGGAGTGGCGTCAGCCAAAGGGGACGCCGCGCTGCGGATGCTGGAGCAATGCCGTACTGCCGTGACCGGACCGCTTTCGGCGTTTGAGAAACGGATTAAAAAAGCGAAGACGGCGGCGGAGATGTGCGCTGCCGTTTACCAACTGCTTGAGGATACGGAAGCGGCGCGGCATTTGGATATGCTGGCGCACCGGATGCTGCGCGAAGGCCGGCCCCAGCGGGCCATGGAGCACCGGCAGCTTTGGGGGGCGGTGCTGGACCTGCTGGATCAGATCGTCGAAATGATGGGCGGCGAAGCACTGGAGCTGGAGCTGTTTGCCGGGGTGTTGGAAACCGGGCTTAAGGACCTCAAGCTGTCGCTGGTGCCTCCGTCCCTGGATCAGGTGCTGATCGGCAGCACGGACCGGACGCGTTCGGGTGCGGTCAAGCATTTATTCCTGGCCGGCGTTAATGAAGGGATCATGCCGGCAGCATTGCAGGAAGAAGGCGTCTTCAGCGAACAGGAGCGCCTCAGGCTGGCGGAAATCGGCCTCGAGCTCGCACCCGGGCTGACCCGCCAACTGCTTGATGAGCGATTTCTGATCTATGGCGCTTTGACTTTGGCCAGCCGGTCGCTGTGCATCAGTTATGCGGCGGCGGACGAAGATGGGGGGGCGCTGCTGCCTTCCGAAGTGATCCGTCATGTCCGGCGTATTTTCCCGGATTTGCGGGAACAGTTTATTGGCCAGGCGCCGCCAGCCGTTGCCGAAGCCGGGCCCGGCCAGGATGAAGCACAGCTGCAGTACGTGTCGCGGCCCGCGCCGGCGTTGTCCACGCTGATCGGGCAGCTGCGCTTGTGGAAAGCGGGGGAAGCCGTTTCGCCGGTATGGTGGAATGTGCTGGAGTGGTACAGAAGCAAGCCGGAGTGGGAAGAAAAAACCGCCCGCCTGCTTGACTCGCTTGCTTACCGCAACCGGGTGCGCGGGCTTAGTCCGGAGGCGAGCCGCAAGCTGTACGGCAAACGGCTGCGGACAAGCGTGTCGCGGATGGAGAAGTTTTCGGCCTGTCCTTTCGCGCATTTTGCTTCCCACGGGCTGAAGCTGAAGGAACGCCAGCTGTACCGCCTGAAAGCGCCGGATATCGGCCAGCTATTCCACGCCGCGCTGAGCGCGATGGCCATGACGTTCAAGGCGCAGAACCGGAGCTGGGGTTCCCTGACGCCGGAGGAGTGCCTGCGCGAAGCGGATGCGGCCGTGGACCAGCTGGCGCCGAAGCTGCAGGGCGAGATTTTGCTCAGCTCGAAGCGTTATGGCTACATATCCCGCAAGCTGAAGACGATCGTGGGCCGGGCATCGCTGATCCTGGGCGAGCAGGCGCGGCGGGGCAGCTTTGAGCCGGTGGGGCTGGAGCTCGATTTCGGGCCGGGCCGGCCGCTGCCTCCGCTGACGTTTGAGCTGCCGAACGGCTGCGTGATGGAAATCGTCGGACGCATCGACCGGGTCGATATGGCCGAAGGGGACGGAGGCCTGCTGCTGCGGGTCATCGACTACAAATCGAGCCAGACCGACCTGAAGCTGCACGAGGTGTATTACGGATTGTCGCTGCAAATGCTGACGTATCTTGACGTGCTGCTGTCCTCGGCGGAGGAATGGCTCGGGCGGCCGGCCATCCCGGCGGGCACATTGTACTTCCACGTGCATAATCCCCTGCTGCAGAGCAGCAACGGCATGAGCCCGGAACAGGCGCATCAGGAGCTGCTCAAGCGCTTCAAGATGAAGGGGCTGCTGCTGGCGGATCGAGACGTGATCGCGAAAATGGATGGACAACTGGAAAAAGGATATTCCGATATTTTGCCGGTGGCTGTTAAAGCGGACGGCGGATTTTACAGCAGTGCCTCGGTGGCTACACCGGACCAGTGGCAAACGCTGCTGCGCTTGGTGCGGCAAACGATCACCGAGATCGGCACGCGCATTACCGACGGGGACGTGCGGATCGCCCCGTACCGGATCGGCATGGAGACGGCGTGCACGCATTGCGTGTACAAGCCGGTATGCCGCTTTGAGGAGTCGCTGGAAGGCAGCTCTTATCAAATGCTGAGCAAACCCGGAAAACAGGAAATTTGGCCGCTTCTGGCGCAGGGGAGCTGGCAAGCAAGCGGAAGGGAAAGCGGACAACAAAGCGGACACGGAAGCGGAAAGGAGGCCATGCCATCATGATGACAGTCCCGGCAAAACCGCAGGGAAGCACCTGGAGCGACGACCAATGGCGGGCGATCACGCTGTCCGGCGGCGATATGCTGGTCGCGGCGGCGGCGGGCTCGGGCAAAACGGCGGTGCTCGTGGAGCGGATCATCCGCAAGCTGACAGACCCGGAGCGGCCGCTTAGCGTCGATCGGCTGCTGGTCGCGACGTTCACGAAGGCGGCCGCCGCGGAAATGCGGCAGCGGATCACGGAGGCGCTGGAAAAGGAGCTGGCCAAAGATCCGGCGAACGCCGAAATCAGCCGCCAGCTGGCCATGCTGGGGCGCGCCTCGATCACGACGCTGCACTCCTTCTGCATGGAGGTGATCCAGCGCTATTATACGCTGATCCCGCTCGATCCGGGCTTTCGCATCGCGTCCGAAAGCGAAACCGCTCTGCTGCGGCAGGAGGTGCTGGAGCAGCTGTTCGAGGAAAAATACGGCGCTGCCGTACCGGGCAGCCCATTCCTTACGCTCGTCGACCTGTTTGGCGGGGAGCGGGGCGACGACGGGATGTTTGCGCTGGTGCTGCGGCTCTACGAGTTTTCCCGCAGCCATCCTTGGCCGGAGGGCTGGCTGCGCCAGGCTTCGGCCGCGTTTTTGGCCTCCGATGCGGATGCACTGGAGAACAGCTCTTGGGTCGTCAGCATCCTGGCGGATACGGCGCTTACGCTGAGCGGGGCCGCGGGGCTCCTCTCCCAGGCCAAAGCCTTGGCCCTGTCACCTGGCGGGCCTGAGCCGTACGCGGCGACACTGGAGGAGGAGCTGGCCCTCGTGGAGCGTCTGCAGGAGGCCGTGGCCGCCGGAAAGTGGGCTTCGCTCTTCGAGGTTTTTCAGACCGTCACTTTCGGCAAGCTGAAGCCCTGCAAAAAGGATCAGACCGACCCGGACCTGCAGGAGCGGGTCAAGGCACTGCGCGAGGAAGCGAAAAAAACGATCGCGGATTTGCGCACGCAGCTGTATGGCCGGCCGGCTGGGGAATTCCTGCGGGAGCTGCACGAAATGGCGCCGCTGCTCGGTGCCTTGTCCGATCTGGTCAGCGAATTCAGCGAGCGTTACCGGCAGGAAAAGGTGGCCAAGGGCTGGCTTGATTTTTCCGACCTTGAGCATTACTGCCTGCAAATTTTACGCCACCCGGACTCTGCTCCGGACGAAATGCGCCCCTCGGAGGCCGCGCTGGAATACAGGCAGCAGTTCGATGAGGTGCTGCTGGACGAATACCAGGACACCAATACCGTCCAGGAAGCGATCGTCCGGCTCATTTCGCGGGAGGCCCCCGGCAACCGGTTTATGGTCGGCGACGTCAAGCAGAGCATTTACCGCTTCCGTCTGGCGGAACCGGGGTTGTTTCTGGAGAAATACCGGAGCTACGGCGACGATTTCACGGGAACGGGCCTGCGCATCGATTTGGCCCGCAACTTCCGCAGCCGGCGGGAAGTGGTAGACGCGGTCAACCTGCTGTTTCGGCAAATCATGAACGAAAACGTAGCGGAGATCGCTTACGATTTGCGCGCCGAGCTGGTGTATGGTGAGGGGTTCCCGGACGGCGAGGGGGATGATTACCGTCCCGAGCTGCTGCTGATCGACCGGGATAACGGCGCCTCGAATGAGGCCGCCGATGCCGGGGAACCGGGAAGCGGCAGCTTCTCCGTTTCGGCGGCGGACGGTGAGGACGGCGGCGTGGAGGACGAAGCCGCCGTGCTGGAAGCGGTGCGCCTTGAGGCGCGCGCGATCGCGGCGCGCATCCGCAGCATGCTGGGCGATGGCGGCGCGCCGCTGCGCATTTACGATAAGCAGCTGAAGGCCATGCGGCCTGTACGCTACGGCGATATGGCAATTTTGCTGCGTTCGACGTTATCCTGGGCGCCGGCGATGATCGAGGAGCTGCGGCTGGAAGGCATCCCGGCGTATGGGGAACTGAGTCAGGGTTATTTTCAGGCCTCGGAAGTGGAAACGATGCTGTCCCTGCTGCAGGTGGCGGACAACCCGCTGCAGGACATCCCGCTTGCGGCCGTACTGCGCTCGCCCTTGTTTGGTTTGTCGGAGGAGGAACTGGCGGAAATCCGGCTTGCTGCTCCGGGTGGAAGGTTTTATGAAGCCGTTCTGGCGCGTGCGAGGGCCGGAGCATCCGGGGGAACGGACGCTGCGGACGGCAACGGCGGAGCTGCACCTTTGGAGCAAGCGGGCGAGGAAGAGCTAACGGACAAGCTGAACGGTTTTTTGCAGCGGTTAAATGACTGGCGAAACATAGCCAGGGAAGGGGATCTCAGCAACCTTATCCGCGTGATTTACCGCGAGACCGGATATTTGGACTGGGCCTATGGGCTGCCGGGAGGAGCACAGCGGCAAAGCAATTTGCTGGCCCTGCTGGACCGGGCGCGGCAATACGAGGCTTCCGCGCAGGCTCCGGGATTGTTCCGCTTTTTGCGGTATGTCGAACGGCTGCGGGAAAACGGCGGCGATCTTGGCGCGGCAGCGGCTTCCGGGGAGCAGGGCGACGCGGTGCGCATCATGACGATTCATAAAAGCAAAGGGCTGGAGTTTCCGGTCGTGTTTGTGGCCGGGTTGTCCAAAATGTTCAACCGCCAGGATTTGAACGCGCCTTTTCTGATGCACAAGGAAATGGGCTTCGGCCCGAAATTCGTGGACGCGGAAACCCGCGTCAGCTACCCGACTTTGCCGAATCTGGCCATCCGCCGGCGTGCCCAAATGGAGCTGCTGGCGGAGGAGATGCGTGTGCTGTACGTCGCTTTGACCCGTCCGAAGGACAAGCTGGTGCTCGTATCCGCGGTAAAAAATTTACGCAAAGCCGTTGAAGTATGGGGGGCGGCGCTGGAAGCGGCGGACGAACAATTGCCGGACTATATGCTGGCGCGGGGCCGCTGCTATCTCGACTGGATCGGGCCGGCGATCGTTCGCCACCGGAGCGCCGCGGAGCTGCGGCGGTTCGCCGGACTGCCCGAGCAGGCGCCGGTATCGCTCAAGGACGGCGCTTCCGAATGGAACATCGCATTTGTCCCTTCGCGGGAGATCGCCCAAACTGGCAGCGCCGAAGCGGCGTTAGCGATGGCAGCGTCAGCGCCGGAGGGAGCCTTGCCGGACGCTTCGGCGTTACAAGCGCTGCTGTCCGGCAGGCCGGTGGCGGTACAGCCCGCCACTCCCGCCGACGCCAAGCTGCGCCAGGAAGTCGCTGCCCGGCTGGACTGGGCGTACCCTTACGCCGCAGCCAGCCGGGTTTCCGCCAAAACGTCGGTGACGGAGATGAAGTCGCTGCTGACGCAGCCGGAGGAAACCGCGCGCGACGTTTTCGCCGAGACGGAGCTGCGGCAGGAGCGGGAGACGCCGGAGGACGAGATAGAGTTCCGGCTCCACTTGCGGCGTCCGCGTTTCATAGAGCAGCGTAAGGCTACGCCGGCCGAACGGGGGACGGCCTACCACATGCTGATGCAGCATCTGCCGTTCGAAGACGGTTCCGGCGAAGCGCTTGTCCGTTCTACATTGGAACGGCTCGTGGCGCGAAAAATCATGACGGCAGAGCAAGCGGCTGAAATCGATCCGGCCAAAATCGCCGGGCTGCTCCACAGCCCGCTTGGCGAACTGCTCAAGCGGGCCGATTGGATAAAGCGCGAGATGCCCTTCAGCTATGGCTTGCCTGCTGTCGAAGCGTCTCCGCAGCTGAGCGGGCTGGAACCCGGGAATCCGGAGGCCGATGCGGCGGCAGGGCTGCAGCTGGCAGGGGAAACCGTGCTGATCCAGGGGATCGTGGACTGCCTGTTTTCGGTGGACGGCAAGGTGTTTTTGCTGGATTATAAAAGCGACCGGGTGCTCGATCACCGCGGCGGTGTCGAAGCTTTGGCGGCTTCGTACCGTTTTCAGCTGGAGCTGTACGCCCAGGCAGTGGAAGAGATTACGGGCCGGCCGGTGGATGAGAAGTGGCTGTATTTCTTCGACAGCGGCGATGCCGTCAAACTGTAACATAAAGCGGGCGAAAAAGGAGCAAGGGCATTGAAAATAAGCAACGCGCATCCTGACGGAAGAAAAGTTGACCAAGCCGCTTATATTAACGACTTTTGACGATGATGAATTCATCGTGGATGCGGTCCGTTTCGGTGCCAAAGGGTTATCCAACAGGGAAATCGCGGGAGATATCTTTATTTCCGAAGGAACGGTGGCCAATTATATTACCTCGATCCTCAATAAAACGGGGCTGGAACACCGGACGCAAATCGCCATTTATTATTTGACGGGGAGGACCCGCTAGCGCATGGAATTATGGACCATCGGCAATAAAATGACGGTGCTTGGGCTGGTCATCGCCATGGCTTATTTTTCCGTGGAGGCGCCATCGCCCTGGTTTGTGCTATATGTGCTGTTGTACTTGGCGTTGAATCTTGCGGCGCTTTTTCTGAAAGGCCGCGGCTGCCAAGCAGTGAACGGACTGGTGATTCTAGAAAAACGTTTTGGGGAAAAGCACCGTTCGGGTTGCTGCTGCAGCATTATTACTTACTTACTCAGCTATTCGGTGCAGCAGGCTCGATTTCTGCCGCAGGCAAAGATGTAGAAGTACACTTGTGCAGCTAAAGCTTCATAATTTAGAACGTATTCATATCTTATCGTAAGACAGGAAAACACATCTGTATGGGGATATAAGCACCCTTCTATACTTAAACCTCTCGTTATTTGAGTTATGAAAAGGTTTATCTGGAAGAGTGCTATTTCCTTTATAGGCTGTGTTTTTCTTCTTTTATCTTTGTGATTCAATGTAGGGAATCACATCGTTACCAAGTATTATTTTTGATGTTGCTGTCACAAAATGAGCTGCATCGGTGTATTAAGAGTGTAGGCAGGAGGGGGGATGATTTTTGGATAGACACTACAGAGAGTATAAATCAAACTCAGAAGAAATTGAGATGCTGATTGAAAGGACTAAGCTTGGTGATAAGGAAGCTTTCGCGTCAATTATAAGGAACTTTGAAAAACCAATGTATATCTATTGTTACCATATGCTCAAAAGCAAGGAAGAAGCCGAGGATGCTCTACAAGAAATATTTATTAGAGTGTATGAACAGATACATAAGTATCGTCCAAATATGACTTTCTCGGCATGGCTGTATAAAATTGCCTACAATTACAGTCTGAATCAAATCAGGGGCAAAAAAAGGTGGCTTCGTTTTATAGATCGTTATAAATATGATCAGCCTGAGGCCTCGACTGAGCAAATCGACAGTCAAACTACACTGAAGGATCTTCTAAATTTACTGACTACCGAAGAGAGACATATATTAGTTCTCCGGGCGATTCATCGATATCACTTTAACGAGATTAGTGAAATGATGAATATGAAACCAGCAACTGTGCGCAAAAAGTATGAACGCCTTCGCAAAAAACTACAGACGAAGGAAGTTAATGAAGGAGGAACAATGAATGCGTCGATCACCAAATCCATCTAAAACCGTAAGTATTCACCAGGTGGAGCAAATGATTCGGGATACGGAGACGCCAGAGCACAGCGTGAGTCAACAGATTGTAGAAAAACTTGAATCAAAAAGCGTGCCACCACAAAAGCCAGTCTTCACAAGAAGAGTGGGGGTCATCGCAGCGGCATTGGTTGTTTTTTGTGTGTTTCTAACTCCTGTCATGGCTCAAACTATAGAGCGGCTATCATTGCTTGAATATATCAATCCTTTTGTCAAAGAAATGAAAATAAATCCAAATGAGAAGGTGGATACACTTTATGCGCGAGATTTGGATGGGAATAAGTATTTTCATACGGGGATGATTCGCTTTAATGACATTGAGGACCAAGAGTTTAAAAGCCAGTTGCAAAGGGTTTGGAATGAGATTTTTCCCCAGGGAGAAGGAATTAATGATGTGATTATGTACGAATATAAGAAGGACACATTTCACATAGAGGCGCGAAACGAAAACAGATCCATCGAATTTGACCAAGGTAACTGGTATTATGCGAGTCAACCGATTGGAGAAAAGCAGGTTCCAGATGCTGCAAAAGATGCAGCGGACCAAGCTTTTAATAAAATTGGAGATTTTAAACAAAGTAAACGGTCAGTGAGTCGAATGATCCTAAGACCCAATCAAAACCCGGTGTATAAGTTCGTGTACAACACAAACAAGGGTTCTGTCCTCATTGATGTACAAAAAAATACGAATCAGATCACAAGGATTGTAGCTTTTCCATTGTCGGATCAACTTAATAAATTGAATGATAAGAATAAATATCATGATTTAGTCGAGAAAACAAAAGCAATTGAGCTGGACAAGATCCGTGAGGAAGCAGTGAAACAAGCTAAAGTATGGATGAATTTGGACTTGGCTGATTATAACGTATCCAAACTTGAATACCGGTTTGATACATTAACTTTCACCAAAGCAGGTTCTCCAGACGTGACTGCGCTATTCACCTCTAAAAGAACGATCTATTCAATTAAAATTGAGCTAAAGCAGCTATCTGAAAAAGGAACGGACTAACCAAGGAATGCAGAGATCAGGCTGAATTAAAATGGCTCAAGCTGTACTGCCTGGCAAGTTGAACGTGCTGCTGCCCGGTCTAAGGCAGAGAGAGGGGGTGATGACTACTGTTGTTCTATAGATTCATTTCAACGTGACGGAAGCATTCCATTAAAAAGCTGTGGGTAAGCAAAATAAAAAAATAAAGGAGTTTATTAATATGAACAAAAAAATAATTTTTCCTATCGTCGGAGTAGCCTTATTATTAGGAAGTCTGCTTGGATATGATACACCGATTCAAGCTAATACGTATAACAACGTGGATGTGAACATTGAGCAAGATGCTAAATCTGAGCAAACGCTTATGCAAACGGCTCAGGCAAAACTTGAAGAATTGACAGGAAATACGTATACGTTAATTCAAGGAACGGCTACGAAAGATTCTATCCATTTTAAAAGAGAGAACTTCAAGGACGATATTATTGCTTATAAAGCTGATGGAAAGCTCGAAACAATCATTATTAAAATCAATTATGAAGATTTAAACGGTGGAAAATATCAAACCAAACTGAAGGAAACGTGGGCAGCTTTGTTCCCAGGGGAAGAACCGAAATATGTGAATATCTCAGAGTCAATCTACTATGAGGGTACAATCTCATCGAATGCTATGCAAAATAAGCAAATTTATATGCAGGAGAATGGCGAGGTTTATGGCGTAAATTATGCTCCTGACAATGCCTCAGCAAGCGTGCAGAAGAAGGCTGATCAGGTATTCTCCAAGCTTACCGATGGAAAGGTCAAGCAGGGTGCTGAGTTGGATCGGATGTATGTCCGCGATGGTAAACCAGATGTGTATCAATACAAGTATAAATCAAAAACGATGGATGTAATCTTTGCCATTGAAGAACAGACGCTGGAACTGCTCCAAGCATATGTATATCATTCCGATGGTAAGGGTGTAGACAGTTATGAAGAATTCCAGGAACGAGAAAAAGAAAAGAGTGCAAAGATTAAGAAGCTGACATTGGACACTTTAATGAAGAACGCAATGAAAGACGCAAAAACGATGTTGGATCTGGATTTGAAAGGATATGAGGGAGCAAGAGGTACAAATGCATGGGACGAGAATCATATGACGTTCACCAAAGAAGGGGCTCCTTCAGTTAGTGCTAGATTTAACAAAGACGGATCGTTTAGGAGCTTTACCATTGATAAGTATGATCAAGAAATCGATTTTTACGGAATGACCATCGCAGGTCCCCCAAATGAAGAACTCAAATTGTTAATTGACTGATATGTATTGAAAAGCAGCTTGGAGATGAACTTATATTTCAGTAAAACCATGAGATAGCAAAGTAAAGGAGTTTATAAACATGAACAAAAAGAAAATTTTTCCTATAATCGGGGTTGCTTTATTATCAGGAAGTCTTCTGGGATGCCAAACACCTGTTCAGGCAGATGCACCTAACAAGGTAAATATCAATGCTTCACAAGATGTTAAGCTTGAGGAGAAGCTGATGCAGCAGGCTCAGGATAAACTTAAAGAGCTAACAGGAAATACGTATACGTTAATTCAGGGAACGGCCATGAAAGATATTGTGAGTTTTAAAAGAGAGAACTTCAAGGACGATATTATTACTTATAAAAAGAATGGAAAGCTCGAAAATATCGGTATTAACATCAATTATGAAGATCTAAACGGTGGGAAATATCAAACCAAACTGAAGGAAACGTGGGAAGCTTTGTTCCCAGGGGAAACACCAAAGTATGTCAGCATCTCAGAGTCAATCTACCTGGTGGGTACAATCTCATCGAATGTCAAACAAAATAAACAAGTTTATATGGAAGAGAATGGCGAGGTACATGGCGTAAATTATGCACCTGACGCTGCCCCGGCAAGCGTGCAGAAGACGGCTGCTCAGGTATTATCCAAGCTTACCGATGGAAAGGTCAAGCAGGGGGCTAAGTTGGATCGTGTGTTTGTCCTTGATGGCAAACCGAATGTGTATCAATATAAGTATAAATCAAAAACAATGGATGTGAGCTTTGCAATTGAGGATCAAACGCTGGAACTGCTCCAAGCAGGCGTACATCATAGTAATGGTAAAAGCATAGATAATTACGAAGAATTCCAAAAGAAAGAAAAAGCGAAAGATGCAAAAATCAAGAAGCTGACGTTGGATACATTAATGAAAAATGCAACGAGAGATGCAAAAACGATGCTAAATCTGGATTTGAAAGGATATAAGGGAGCAAGAGGGACAAATGCATGGGACAAGGACCAAATGACGTTCACCAAAAAAGGGGCTCCCTCAGTCATTGCCACAGTGGGTACAGACGGATCGTTCAACGACTTTATAGTAGAGAAGTATGGTCAGCATCTCAGTTTCGGCGGAAACACGATCATAGGGCCTGCAAATGAACAACCAAAAATATTAATCAACTAATTCTAAAAATTTAGTTCAGACTGAAGCTAGTAGGGGCTCAAGATAGAGCCCGAGCTAAAATAGTAATAAATAGAGATGATTAAGACTCATCCACAGGAAGCCTCTCCGTAATCCGGAGGGGCTTTGGTTACTCATCAGCATACCACCAATCGACTCCATTTATGGTAGAAATGGAGGGTACTTTTCGAATCAGTTTAGCGGAAAATGGAGAATGGCGGCTCCGCCGTGAGGATGAGATCGATCCAACCTTTAAACTGGGACTGGTTCAGACACCGCAAAGTTTCTATAACCCGGATCTGTTCCAGTTCAATCTGTATGCAGAGCAAGGAATCCCGAATGAACAGGACTTCGTCTCCCGCGAGGTGAATATTCTGCGCAATGCGTCCAATGCGGTTGCGTATACGGGCAGTAACACCGTGATCTCCCGGCAAGGGACGGTGCATATCGGAGGATTCCCGCTGAACACCATCACGGAGGATTTTGAGACAAGCATCCGACTGCAGCAAGGAGGATATATTACGTATGCCACGCAGGAGGTTCAAGCCGCAGGGCACACGACGACTACGATTCCAAGCATGATCAAACAGCGGATTCGCTGGGCGAGGGGCATTATTAAGAGTTTGCAAAATACGCGTGCACCCCTGTCCAGAAAACTTCCTTTCTGGACAAGAGTGACCAGATCCTGGTGCTCTTCCTGAAATCCAGCGTGGATATTACGACCAGACCTGTGCTGGCGATCCGACTGGCCGGTTTTGAGCGTTATGCCTCAAGTATCGTTGTGCTATTTGCTGGTGGATTGGTGAGGTTCCTGAATATCAGGTTTTCAAGACGGTGCAGACGAATAGGAAAAAATAACGATACAAGACAGTTTGTGTAAGTAAAGGGAAATTCATTTTTTAGGTGATACTAATCACAGATACAGTATCAATCTGCTGTTATACTACAGTTAAGCCGACATCACTTTGCAAGCACCCCGCCGGACGTATTGGTGAGGAGAAATACTTATTTTTCCGTCCAATACGTCCGTGCGACCAGCTTCTCTACAAGAGCAGCAGGGTGCTTCTTTTTTTTGCCTTTTTTCGGTATGATGGATTTATCGGAAAAGACAACCGAATTAGGAGGATCAAGATGGACAACTGTTTGTTTTGTAAAATCGTAGAAGGATCGATTCCGTCCGGTAAAGTTTACGAGGATGACCGGTTTCTCGTATTCCGCGATATTCAGCCGGCCGCGCCTGTGCACGTGCTGATCATTCCGAAGAAGCATATCGGTTCGATGGACGAGGTCGCTCCGGAGGATTTTGTTTTGATCGGCGAAATGCACCGGATCGCCCAGGATGTCGCCAGACAGCTTGGCGTCGCTGAAAGCGGGTACCGTTTGATCAATAATTGCGGCCCGGACAGCGGACAGGCGGTGCAGCATATTCATTACCATCTGCTCGGCGGGGCGAAGCTGGGGGCTTTGGTACAATCTTCTGACTCGCATGCGCTATAAGGGCCATTTAGAAGGTTGACACTCTATTTCACTTTCCCCTATAATGAAGTTTGATGAACCGTGTTATGCTCTTGGACGGTCTGGTCGGAGGGAGGGAAAACTGGTGTCTGAAACTAAAGTTCGCAAAAACGAGACAATTGATGCTGCACTTCGTCGCTTTAAACGTTCCATCGCGAAAGATGGAGTATTGGCTGAGGTGAAGAAACGTAAGCATTATGAAAAGCCAAGCGTAAAGCGCAAGAAAAAGTCCGAGGCTGCTCGTAAGAGAAAGTTTTAGGAGGATTTAACTGCTATGAATCTTAGCGAGCGATTGAACGAAGATATGAAGCAAGCGATGAAGAATCAAGACAAGTTCAAGCTCTCCACCATACGAATGGTTCGTGCTACGATGAAAAATCTTGAAATAGATTTGAAAAGAACTTTGAACGATAATGAAGTGCTTGATATCCTTAGTCGTGAAATCAAACAGCGCAAAGATGCCCTCCAAGAATTTGAAAAAGCGGGTCGTGACGATCTTGCCGCACAAGTGAAAGCGGAAGCGGAGATCCTTGCTGAGTATCTTCCCGAACAGCTAACCGAAGAAGAAATTAAAGTCATTGTACAGCAGACCATCCAGGAAACCGGTGCTTCTTCGAAAGCCGATATCGGGAAAGTGATGAGCGCGCTTATGCCAAAGGTCAAAGGCCGGGCAGAAGGCAAGCTTGTAAACCAGGCGGTTCAACAGCTTTTGCAATAACTCACAGACGAACACCTTCTACGTTACTATTGATGTAGAGGGTGTTTTTTCATTTTCATAAAGAGGTAGTTCAAAAAGTCGACTTTTGATCACGAAGCAGAACAAGAAGCGAATTCGGCGTCGAATCTTGAATTTAGCCGGGCCTTCCGTTGCTCACGTACCCAAAACGTACGCTCCGCTACTCAGTCCCTAGCTTCATCCAACCTTCTCGGTGCTGAAAAGCCGACTTTTTGAACATGCATTTGATCCCGTTCTCCTGGCGAGGGCGGGATTTTTTCCATTTTCATAAATCCGCGGACCCCAGCATAATTTGTACAGTAGGGGAAGGAGGATTGCCTCATATGAGCCGGTTTGTCCGCAAAATCCGCAAATGGACGGTCGATGCGCTCGACTTGCCCAGCGACCTTGTATACGATTTGCCCAGGCTCACCTTGATCGGAGGTCAGCAGTTGTACATAGAGAATCACCGGGGCGTCATCCACTTTTCTCCCGAGGAGCTGCATTTGGCGCTAAGCCAAGGCTCTTTGGAGGTAGAGGGTAAGGAACTGGTCATCAAAGCGATCATGCCCGAGGAAGTGGTTATTGAGGGCCGAATATTCGGCATTAAATATCGAGGAATGGAGGAGTGAAATGTGAAATCACCGGCTATCACCAAACTGCGCGGCGTGGTCACCATCCTGGTTCGCAGGGGAAAGACCGAACAGCTCGTCAACGAGCTGGCCAGGGAAGGCATCGAAGTCTGGGACGTATTGCCCTTGCCTGAAGGGCAAATGGAAATGAAAGTGGGGCTTTCCGATTTTTTTCGCTTGCGTCCCTTTTTAAAAAGGACAGGCTGCCGGATCACGGTCAAAGGACGGTCAGGGCTGCCTTTTATTTTGACGCGGATGTGGAAAAGAAAAATGTTTATCGCCGGCTTTGCCTTTTTTATCGCGGCGATCTTCTGTTTATCCTCGCTGGTATGGGATATTGAGGTTCAAGGCAACGAAAAAATCGCCACCGAAGACGTGCTTGCCGCCGCCAAACAGGAAGGGCTTTATCCGTTTCAGTGGATTTTTCGTCTGCCCAAACAGGACAAGCTGTCGGCGGAGTTGACGCGCAAGCTTCCGGGGACATCCTGGGTCGGTGTCTCCCGAACCGGCACGCGGATCATGATTCAGGTGGTGGAGGCGACCAAGCCGAAGGAAGAAGCGCTGCTCAGCCCGCGCCATCTCGTTAGCAAAAGCGATGCGGTCGTTTCCCATATTTACGCGGAAAAAGGCCAGCCGGAAGTGAGCAAAAACGACCGGGTCAAAAAAGGACAGGTGCTCGTATCCGGTTTTCAAGGAGGAAAGGCCGTCGTCTCCAAAGGTGTGGTGCGCGGCATCGTGTGGCATGAATACAAGATTGAGGTTCCGTTTTTGCATAAACAGAAGGTGTACACCGGGGAAAGAAAGCAGCGCGGTTACTTGTATTTCGGAAATACGGCGATCCAACTCACCGGTTACGGCAAAATTTCATTCCGGCAATCGGAGACGATAACCGAGCTTGATCCGCTCAGTTGGAGGAGCTTCAAGCTGCCGATCGGCTGGATGACCGAAAAGGTGCTGGAAACGACGGACATGGAATGGAAACGGACCGCGGAGCAGGCCAAGCAGGAGGGGATCGAGCGGGCAAAACGGGATATTTTGGCCAAATATGGGGTGGACAGCGTCATTATGAATCAAAAAATTTTGCATGAGAACACAGACAATGGTAAAGTTTATATGAAAGTGCATTTTGAAGTAGAGCAAAACATTGCGGAAGAACTTCCGATAGTACAAGATCAAGGAGAATGAGGCTATTTGTCTGAACAACTGGTGAGCATCAAGTTACCGCTTCAGAGCGCGGGGGAAGGACTTGCTTTATTTGGACCCCAAGACGCGTTCCTGAAATTAATCGAAGAGCATTTGCGCGCAGGCATCGTTTTGCGCGAATCGGAAATTACGATCCGCGGCGAACAGCATGAGGCGGAGAAAGTGGAGCAGTTGTTTGAGGTGTTGCTTGAACTGATTCGCAACGGGTACGTGTTGACCGAAAGGGACGTGCTTTATGCGATCGAACTCGCCAAGGATTTCCGGGCGGATCAACTGCTTGATCTATATAAAGGGGAAATAGCGGTCACTTACCGGGGTAAACCGATCCGCGTCAAAACGATCGGACAGAAGCATTACGTCACGACGATCAAGAAACGGGACATCGTGTTTGGGATCGGTCCGGCCGGTACGGGAAAAACGTATCTTGCCGTCGTGCTGGCGATCGCGGCGCTGAAGGAAGGAACGGTCAAACGGATCATTTTAACCCGGCCCGCGGTCGAAGCTGGAGAGAGCCTGGGCTTTTTGCCGGGCGACCTGCAGGAGAAGGTCGATCCTTACCTGCGCCCGCTCTACGATGCGCTCTATGATGTGATGGGGCCGGAGCAAACGGCCAAAGCGCTGGAGCGCGGCCTGATCGAGATTGCGCCGTTGGCGTATATGCGCGGCCGGACATTGGACGATTCGTTTATTATTTTGGACGAGGCTCAAAATACAACACCGGAACAAATGAAGATGTTCCTGACCCGGCTCGGCTTCGGCTCCAAGATGGTCATTACCGGAGACGTTACGCAGATCGACTTGCCCAAGGGCAAAAAGTCCGGGCTGGTGGAAGCCAAAGCGATTTTAAGCGGCATTGAGGAGATCGGCTTCGTATACTTTGCCGAATCGGACGTTGTCCGCCATTCGCTGGTACAGAAAATTATTGTTGCATATGACCGTGCTGCTGAAAATCAAGGGTAAGCAGGAGGGCTGTCTTTATGACGAATAACGATCAGCAAAATAAAAGCGCGTTTCAATCCACCTTTGCGGGATGGAAACATAGCACAACGGTGCGTTATTTGTTATATGCGGTGCTTGTTGTTATGCTGTATGCCGGCATGGCGCCCAAACTGCTGCCCGAAACCTACGATATCGCCGTGGGGATGCCCAGCGACAAAGAGATCATGGCGCCGATGGACATCCCGGACACCAAAGCGACGCTGAAAGCCCAGGAGGATGCGGCCGAGAAGGTTGGACAAGTATATACGATCCTTCCGCTCCGCAATGAAGCGCTGGTTGGCCAGCTGCTGGACCGGATTTTCCGGCTTAATCAGGACGACCAGGTGTCCGAGGACGACAAAATCAAAATTTACCGCGAAGAGCTGCCGCAGCGTGTTAAGGACTACGTTCAAACTTTTATTATGAACAACCGGAACAACAGCGCTTATTCGCCGACCTTGTTTGAGGAAGTCACCCAGCGGATCGATGAACAGCAGTACCATATTTCCGAGGAAACGTTCATCAAAATTCCGCGATTGACCGCCGAAGACATCAACGAAATGAAGCGGGTTGCGGCCGACATCGTGGCCCGTTTGACCGCGGATCCGATCGTGGACGCCCAGACGGCCCGAACCAAGGTGGCGGAAATGGTCAGCACGAGTTCCCTGAGCAAGCGGACTTCCCGTGAAGTCGTGCAGGAATTGGCGCGTTTGTCGATTACGGCCAACAAGTTTTACGACGAGGAAGCGACGAAGGCGGCCAAGGTCGAAGCACGCGAAAATACGCCTACCGTCTATATCAAGCAAGGGGATGTCCTCGTTAAAAAGGGCGAAAAAATCACCGAGGAAATGTACACCCTGTTGGAGAAAAACGGGTTGCTGAAGAACGAGGTCGACTATTCCCCTCAGTTTGGCTTGATTTTGCTGTCCTTGCTGATGGCGACGGGACTTATTATGTATATCCGCCATTCGGAAGGAGCCGGCCGGTTTAAATACAATAACGCCCAATTTGTTATGCTGCTGATGATTATTTTGATTGCGATCGTTTCGATGCATGTCATCAACCTTCTGCAAGACGAGCAGCATCCGTACATCGGCTATTTGGCGCCGATCGCGACGGGGGCGATGCTGATCACGCTGCTGCTCGAAGTGCCGCTGGCTTATATTTGCTCCATCCTGTTCGGCGTATTGGCAAGCATCATTTTGAATGTGCATCAAGGGGAGATTTTTGATTTTAAGTTTGGCTTTTTCGCCCTTGTCATCTCCTTTGCTTCGATATTCACCATTCATCGGGCCAGCCAGCGGTCGACGCTGCTTAAGGCAGGAATCATGATTTGCCTGTTTGGTTCATTTGCCGTCTTTTCGCTGACCTTGCTTGGCAACAATGACTGGACGCAAACCAGCACACTGTACGATTTAGGTTTTGCCGTGGCGGGGGGCCTGTTGACGACGATCCTTGTGATCGGCCTGATGCCGTTTTTCG
The DNA here is from genome assembly GCF_023715465.1 of Paenibacillus macerans. Taxonomy (GTDB): domain Bacteria; phylum Bacillota; class Bacilli; order Paenibacillales; family Paenibacillaceae; genus Fontibacillus; species Fontibacillus macerans_A. The sequence continues at coordinate 856,222 of NZ_JAMBOE010000001.1, read as the reverse complement.
AGGTGACTTTCGGCATTTTGTCCGCGCTGAAGCTGGTGGAGCTGTCCAACCCGAACCATCCGTTGCTGCGAAAGCTGTTGACGGAAACGCCGGGAACGTATCACCACAGCGTTATGGTCGGCAACCTGTCGGAAGCGGCCGCGGAGGCGATTGGAGCCAACGGGCTGCTCTGCCGGGTCGGTTCGTATTACCATGATATCGGCAAGACGAAACGGCCGAGTTATTTTATCGAGAACCAGAACAATATGGAAAATCCGCATGATTTCATCGATCCGAAGCTGAGCAAATCGATCATTATCGCCCATGCCCGGGACGGCGCGGAAATGCAGAAGGAATATAAAATCCCGAAGCCGATTCGCGATATCGCGGAGCAGCATCACGGAACGACCTTTTTGCATTATTTTTATCACAAGGCGCTGCGCCTGGCTGAAGAGCAGGGGGTAGATCCCGACTTCACCGAAGAGGATTTCCGCTATCCGGGGCCCAAAGCCCAGTCCAAGGAGGCGGCCGTCGTCGGCATCGCCGACAGCGTGGAGGCGGCCGTGCGTTCGCTGCGCAAGCCAACGGTAGAGCAGGTCGAATCGATGATCGAAAAAATCATCAAAAGCCGGCTTGACGATCACCAGTTTAACGAATGCGATTTGACGCTGCGTGAGCTGGATATCATCGCCCAGACGCTGAAGGAAACCGTCATGGGGATCTTCCACTCCCGGATCGAATATCCGGAGGAGATCAAGAAAAGCCAGGAAAACAAACAGAATGAAGAGAAAGACAGGGGGCAGGGCGTAAATGGGCCTACAACTGGCTTGGAGCAATGAGCAAGATAAAATGGAGATCAGCCAGGACCTGATCGATTTGCTTGATCGGGCGCTGCAGATCGCCGGGGAAGCCGAGGGCATTACCGAAGGGGAAGTCGCTTTGACGTTCGTGGACGATGCCGCCATCCATGAGCTGAACCGGGATTACCGCGGGATCGACCGCCCGACCGACGTCCTGTCGTTTGCGATGAACGAGTCGCTGGACGAGGAGCTTGAAATCGTTTATGAGCTTGAAGAAGACGAAGAGCTGGACGATTTGGCCGATGTGCTCGGCGACATCATTATTTCCGTCGAAAAGGCCAAGGTGCAAAGCGAAGAATACAGGCATTCCATCGAACGCGAGATCGGCTTTTTGTTTGTCCACGGGTTTTTGCATTTGCTCGGCTACGATCATCAGGACGCAGCGAGCGAAGCGGAAATGATGGGCAAACAGGAAGCGGCGTTGGCCAAGGTGGGGCTGACGCGCTGATGAAGCCCAAAGCCAGGTGGACCGCTTCGTTCCGGTACGCGCTGGAAGGGATTGCGGCTTCGCTGAAGACGCAGCGAAACTTGCGTTTTCATTGTTTTGCCGCCGCCCTCGTGATTGCGGCTTCCTTTTATTTTGCACTCCCGCCCCGCGATATTGCTGTCCTGCTGCTGACGATCGCTTTGGTGATATCTCTCGAGCTGGTGAACACAGCGATTGAAGCGGCGGTTGATCTTATCACCCCGGAGCGGCATCCTCTCGCCAAACTGGCTAAGGATGCCGCTGCCGGGGCAGTGCTGGCTGCGGCGTTTTTTGCCGCCGTGATTGGAGTCTTGATTTTCTACCGGCCGGTTATGGCTTGGCTTCATGCTTTATTCGGCTGAAACCCTAGAAATCGGTGCATGACAGCCGGCAACTGGAACAACGAACCCTCCGCCTTCAAAATAGCGGAACTTTGTGTTCTTATTATCCGGAGTCCTAGCATATTGATCCCCATTAGCGGTATTTTTTGTCCTTATTTACCTATGAATGATCCAAAACGCGGGTATTTCCTTGCGATTTGAGTAAATAGCGACTTAAATGTCCTCTATTTCTCACAAATGGACGGGTATCGCTGAAATAACGCCTTATTTTGCCTTTATGTTTTTCGCTGGAGTTTCTCGGGCAGCTTGGTTTTTGTGGGTTGTTCTCGGTGCAATACCAAATAGCGCCGCCGACTTATCGGCGGACTCCTGCTTGATATTCAGCGGCATCCCACTTGCGTTGGGCCCTTCGGTCCAAGTACCATCGCACTGGAAGGATGAACAGGTTAGACGAAGAGGTACGCCTGATTGCTTTGTCAAGCGCCGTTTTTGGTTTTGAGCCTTGTTATCTTGGTCATTTAAGGAGATGATATGTTTATGGATTATAACAAACTGCTTCAAGAAGCTATAGAGGCCCGTAAAGCGGCTTATATTCCATATTCGGGTTTTGGCGTAGGCGCTGCCTTGTTGGATGAGCACGGACAGGTGCACCGCGGCTGCAACGTCGAAAACGCCGCCTACACCCCGACGAACTGCGCCGAGCGTACGGCCTTGTTTCGCGCTATTGCCGACGGACACCGTCCCGGCAGCTTTCAGGCGATCGCCGTTGTCGCGGACACGGACGATCCCGTTGCTCCCTGCGGCGTTTGCCGCCAGGTGATGCTCGAGCTGTGCGGCCCGGATATGCCGGTCATTCTCGGCAACCTGCGGGGCGGCGTCCGTCATACGACGGTTCGTGAACTGCTTCCGTACGCCTTTGCTCCTTCCCATCTGGAGGAGTCCGGCAAATAATCCGCCAAGTCACTACACGAAAGGAACAAACGACTTATGTCAAAAGCGAAATTCAAATCCGGCTTCGTGGCGATCGTCGGACGGCCAAACGTCGGCAAATCGACGCTGATGAACCATATTATCGGCCAAAAAATCGCCATTATGTCCGATAAACCGCAGACGACGCGGAACAAAATTCATGGGGTGTATACCTCGGAAGCGATGCAGATCGTCTTTTTGGATACCCCCGGCATCCATAAACGCCAGTCGAAGCTTGGCGACTACATGAACACGACGGCGCTGAACACGCTGGGAGAGGTGGAAGCGGTGCTGTTTCTCGTCGACGTCGCGGAAGGTTTGGGCGGCGGCGACCGGTTTATCATTGAACGGCTGAAGGGCGTTGGTACACCGGTCATTCTAGTGCTGAACAAAATCGACCGCGTCGAGCCGGAACAGCTGCTGCCGATCATGGAGGAATACCGCAAGCTGTACGAGTTTGCGGAAATCGTGCCGATTTCGGCCAAGCTCGGTAACAACGTAAACACGCTGATTGAGCAAATCGGCAAATATTTGCCTGAGGGGCCGCAATATTACCCGGAGGATCAGGTGACCGACCATCCGGAGCAATTTGTGTGCGCCGAACTGATCCGCGAGAAAATTTTGCACCTCACGCGTGAGGAAGTTCCGCACTCGATCGCGGTGACGATCGAAGATATGCGCGTGCAGGAGAACGGAGTCGTCTATATCTCCGCCGTCATTTTCGTTGAGCGCGATTCGCAAAAGGGGATAATCATCGGCAAACAGGGGGCCTTGCTAAAGGAAGTCGGCAAGCTTGCCCGTAAGGATATCGAAAATTTGCTGGGTTCGAAAATTTTTCTGGAGCTGTGGGTGAAAGTCAAAAAAGACTGGCGCAACCAGGAGCGAATCCTGCGGGATCTCGGCTTCCACCAGGACGCTTAAGTCCGGCGTATTCTATACTGGGAGTTATTGCAACGCATAGTTCCGGTCCATCGGCACATCCTATTCTTTGAAGATGCAGGCGTCATTTCCGAAGAAAGGATGAATACGAATGCGAGATTTTTCGTGGAAGTATTTTGCGATGACTGGAGATGTCGATGCTTACTTGCTGTATAAAGAAGCCTGCGGCAGTTCCGACGAGGAGGCTGTGGCCGAAGAGCTGGTCTTGGAAGAAGAGGCCGAGTGACCGAAGGGAAAAATCGGGGAGAAGCAGCCAGGACGGTTTGGGGGAAATATCATGCTTTACAGGGTGGAAGGAATCGTCATCCGCAGCATGGATTATGGTGAAGGCAATAAAATCATTACTTTATGCACAGAAAGCTACGGTAAAGTCGGGGTTCTGGCCCGTGGAGCCAAAAAGGTGAAAAGCCGGCATACGGCGCTGACCCAGCCTTTTACGTACGGAGAATATGTGTTCTTTCGTCAAAACGGGGGGCTTGGAACGCTCAATTCAGGTGAGATCATCGAATCTCACTTTTCTTTGCGTGAGGACCTTTTTTTGGCGGCCTATGCCTCTTATGTCTGCGAGCTGCTGGACCGGACCTTGCAGGACGAGGAGGTCGGGAGCTTTTGGTTCACGCAATTAAAAGCTTGCCTCGACGCGCTTTCATCCGGGAAGGATCCGCAAATCGTCGTCCATTTGTTCGAAATGAAAATGCTGCAGGCAGCGGGCTACGGCCCGTCCTTCACCAGCTGCATTGCCTGCGGGAGAACCGATGAGTCGCTGTATGTTAGCCCACGCTTGGGCGGGAAGCTGTGCAGCCGCTGCCGGCATCAAGATCCGGCGGCGACGAAAGTAACGCCCGGAACTTACAAGCTATTGTCGCTGTTCGAAAAAATGGATCTGCGCAGGCTCGGCAACGCCAGCGTCAAGGATGAAACGAAGCAGGAGCTAAAAACGGTAATGCGGGCCTTCATGGACATGCAGCTTGGCCTTAAGCTGAAATCACGGAATTTCCTCGATCAGCTGGACAAATACGAGATTTGACGATCGGCATAAAATCATATATTATAAATAAGAATTTCTCCTTTTTGGAGCCATGCGTTGAACGGGAAAAGTAGTGAGATGGGAATCCGATTTGGTTTTGGCAAAAAATCAGCTTTTCAGCACCGAGAAGGTTGGATGAAGCTGGGACTGAGTAGCGGAGCGTAGGGGAGCCTACGTGAGCAACGGAAGGCCCCGCTGAATTCAAGATTCGATGCCGAGTAAGCTTCATGAATAACTTCGTGATCAAAAGTTGATTTTTTGCCTACCTTGAAAGCGAGCTGGGGATGGTGGGAGCCTGGCTGGATCGTCTCACGAAAACGGCGCCCCGGGAGCATGAATGATCGTGAAAAGCGGATTTGCACACCGGGTTTGTGCTTTAGCGTAGGGTCGCGCGCATGAGCGGAACATGGTTGCAAATCAAGTAGGGTGGAACCGCGGGAACTTTCAGCTCTCGTCCCTACGTCTGTCAGCAGGCGTAGGAGGCGGGGGCTTTTTGTCTTGCTTCGTTACGATCGGCTGATGCGGGAGCGGGTGAGCCTTGTTTGTTTTACGGGCGGCGCTTCTCCAAGTTCCAAAGCCCAGGGCGGCGAGCCTTTCGGCGCCGGCCGAGTCTGCTTCGTTTCGTTTTGGGTATCCTCTATAGTGCAAAGGAGATGTGGTAGATGAATTTTCAGCAAATGATTTTAACGCTGCAGCAGTTTTGGGCGGAACAAAACTGCATCGTCGTTCAGCCGTACGACGTGGAGAAGGGGGCCGGCACGCTCAACCCGATGACCTTCCTGCGGGCGATCGGTCCGGAGCCGTGGAACGTAGCTTATGTGGAGCCCTCCCGGCGTCCGGCCGACGGACGTTATGGGGAAAACCCGAACCGGCTGTATCAGCATCACCAGTTTCAGGTCATCCTTAAGCCGTCTCCGGACAACATCCAGGAAATTTACCTCGAAAGCTTGAAACGGCTCGGTATTAATCCGCTGGAGCATGACATCCGTTTTGTCGAGGACAACTGGGAACATCCGGGTCTCGGTGCGTGGGGCCTTGGGTGGGAAGTGTGGCTGGACGGGATGGAAATCACCCAGTTCACCTACTTCCAGCAGGTCGGCGGAATTGAAGCGAATCCGGTCGCGGTGGAAATCACCTACGGGATGGAGCGGCTTGCCTCCTACATTCAGGACAAGGAAAACGTGTTCGAGCTGGAGTGGGTGGACGGTACGACTTACGGCGACGTTTTCCATCAAGCGGAATATGAGCATTCCAAATATACATTTGAAATTTCCGACGTCAAAATGCTGTTTACGTTGTTCAATATGTACGAGCAGGAAGCCGGCAAAGCGATGGAGCAGCATCTGGTGTTCCCGGCGTACGATTACGTGCTGAAATGCTCGCATACGTTTAACTTGCTCGACGCCAGAGGTGCGATCAGCGTAACGGAACGGACCGGTTATATTACGCGGGTACGGAACTTATCGCGGCAAGTCGCCGCAACGTATTTGGAGGAGCGCGAGAAGCTTGGCTTCCCGATGCTTCAGAAAGGGGGAGCTATACGTGCCTAAGGATCTGCTGTTTGAAATCGGTTTGGAAGAAATGCCGGCCCGCTTTATCCGCGGAGCGATGGAGCAGTTGAAGGAACGGACGGAAAAATGGCTGGAGGAGTCGGTCATTGCCCACGGCGCTATTGAAGCTTACGCCACGCCGCGCCGCTTGGCCGTACTGGTAAGAGATGTGGCTGAAAAGCAGGAGGATGTGCATGAGGAAGTCAAAGGCCCGTCGCGCAAAATCGCCCTGAATGAAAGCGGCGAGTGGAGCAAAGCGGCGCTCGGATTCGCCCGCAGCCAAGGGGCCGATCCGGAGCAGTTCATGTTCCGCGAGGTTGCCGGCACGGAATACGTCTATGTCAGCAAAAGCCGCACAGGCGTGGAGACAGCGGGGATTTTGGCGGAAGGTTTGCTGGGCATTTTGCAGGCGATGAATTTTCCGAAAAACATGCGCTGGGGCAGCTATGACTTTAAATTTGTACGCCCAATCCGCTGGATGGTGGCTTTGTTCGGCAAGGACGTGATCGATCTGGAAATCGCCGGCGTCAAATCGGGCAACGTTACGCGCGGTCATCGTTTTCTCGGTGCCGAAGCCATCATCAAAGAGCCGGCGGCGTATGTGGAAACGCTGCGCGCCCAGTTCGTGATCGCGGATGTGAATGAACGGCAAAACATGATCCAAAGCCAAATCGACGCCTTGGCCAAAGAAAAAGGCTGGCATATCGCGGTGAAGGACGACCTGCTGGAAGAAGTGTTGTTCCTGGTCGAGACGCCGACCGTGCTGTTCGGCACGTTCGAGGAATCGTTCCTGAACATTCCGCAGGAAGTGCTCATCACGTCGATGCGCGAGCATCAGCGTTATTTCCCGGTATTGGACGGCCAGGGGCGTCTGCTGCCTTATTTCGTTACCGTCCGCAACGGGAACAACGCTTCCCTGGACGTCATCGCCCGGGGGAACGAAAAGGTGCTGCGCGCCAGGTTGTCCGACGCCAAGTTCTTTTACGAGGAAGACCAAAAGCTGGCGATCAAGGACGCGTTGTCCAAGCTGGAAAGCATCGTGTTCCATGACGAACTCGGGACGATCGGCGACAAGGTCCGCCGCATTCGCCGCAATACGGAGAAGCTGTCCGCCCTGCTCGGCGCCGACAGCGGCACGGCCGAAGCGGCCGCGCGCACCGCGGAAATCTGCAAATTCGACCTCGTTACGCAAATGGTTTACGAGTTTCCCGAACTGCAAGGTGTGATGGGTGAGGATTACGCCGGCAAAGCCGGGGAACCGGAAGCGGTAGCGAGAGGGATTTTCGAGCACTATCAGCCGCGTTTCGCCGACGATGCGGTGCCTGCGTCCACCGTTGGTTCGATCGTCAGCATCGCCGACAAGATCGACACGATTACGGGCTGCTTTTCAATCGGGATCATCCCGACGGGTTCCCAGGATCCGTATGCATTGCGCCGTCAGGCGGCCGGCATCGTGCAGATCGTTTTGGAGCACAAGCTGCCGATTTTGCTGACGGATATTTTCAAAATCGCGTTGGAAACTCATCAGCAGTTCCAGGGGCTGAAACGCGGCGAAGAGGAAATCCTGAAAGATCTGCTGGAGTTCTTTGGGCTTCGCGTCAGAAAGACGTTGTCCGACAACCTGCGTTACGATGTCGTGGACTCCGTTATCGCCGCAGGATATGATGATGTCGTGTCCGTCGTTGCCCGGGGGAATGCGCTGATGGATGCCGTAACCACCCAAGCGGACTTTAAGCTGACGGTCGAATCGTTCGGACGGGTGAGCAATCTGGCCGCCAAAGCGACCGGCGAAAAAGTCCGTTCCGATCTGCTGGCGGAACCGGCGGAACAGGCGCTGCATGAGGCGTGGCGCGCGATCACGGACAAATACCGCGCGGCGCTTGCCCAGCGGAAGGCCGCCGAGGCGCTTGACGTAATCAGTGGTTTAAAAGACGCTATTACCGTTTTCTTTGATGCCGTCATGGTTATGGCCGAAGACGAAGCGATCCGCACGAACCGTTTGGCACTGCTCGCCGCTATCGACGGAGATCTCAAGGCGTTCGCCGATTTCGGCAAATTGGTTTGGTAGGGAACCCGGCGTCTTGTTTCTAACGGACACCAGCGCCCTTATTTAGGCGAAATCGAGAGTTTGTGGCATATTTCCGGAAGGCGAGGCGATGATTATGCGCATTGTCGTGGATGGGGACTCCTGCCCGGTGAAGGCGGAGATCGCCGAAATGGCCGGCCGCTACGGCGTCCAGGTAGTGATGGTTTCTTCCTACGACCACACACTGCAGCCAGCGGATGGAGTTTCGGTCATCCAGGTAGACCGGAGCAGTCAGAGCGCCGATTTGTATATCGCGAATCATGTCGCAAAAGGCGATATCGTTGTTACCCAGGATTATGGCCTTGCCGCGCTGGTTTTGGCCAAATCCTGCTCCAGCTTGTCGCCCCGCGGCGAAATCTTTCATTCGGGGAACATCGACCGTTTGCTGGAGCGGCGGCATGTTCACGCGAAGGCAAGGCGCGGAGGGCAGCGCCATAAAGGGCCGAAGCCTTTCACGAATGAAGATCGCAAACATTTTGCCGAAGTGCTGTCAAAACTTTTGGAACATTTGCAGGAGAATGTATAGTTTTAGCGAATTACTATTTACGTGTCATAGAGAAGCTTCAAAATGTCCGAAATTTTGACGTGTTGAATGATTCTCTTTGCGAAAGATGAAGGTGATTTGAATGAGTACCGGACGCGGCATTCCGGAAGAAGTCATCGAGGCCGTCTTGCGGCAGCATGATATCGTCGACACGGTCAGCAAGCACGTTCATCTGACAAAACAGGGCAAGTATATGAAGGGGCTTTGTCCGTTCCATTCGGAGAAAACCCCGTCTTTTACGGTAACCCCCGAACGTCAAATCTTCCACTGTTACGGCTGCGGCAAGGGCGGAAACGCCATCAAGTTCAGGATGGAAATCGAAGGATTAACTTTTCCCGAAGCTGTCCGGATCATGGCGGAAGAGGCGCATATTCCTTATGAAGACAAAGGAAGAAGTTTTGGGGATTCGCCGCAAAACCGGGAATTGGAGCAGCTGCTGCAAGCCCATGAATGGACCTCCAAGTTCTATCACTATTTGCTGAAAAATACGGAACACGGTAAACCGGCCATGGAGTATTTGAAATCGCGCGGTTTTACGGATAAAGCGATCGACACGTTCCAAATCGGTTACGCCCCGGCCAGATGGGATACATTGGTCCAGTTTTTGGACAAGCGTTCTTTCGATCTCGGTGCGATGGAGAAGGGCGGGCTGTTGTCCTCGAAGCAGGATGGGAGCGGGTTTGTCGACCGGTTTCGCGATCGGGTCATTTTTCCTTTGTACAACCGGAACGGTAAAGTCATAGCATTTGCCGGCAGGGTGCTTGGCGAAGGACAGCCGAAATATTTGAACTCCCCGGAGAGCAAGCTGTTCAGTAAAAGCCGAACGTTATACAATTTGCATCAAGCGAAGAACGAAATCCGGAAAACGCGGCAAATTGTGCTGTTTGAGGGTTATGGCGACGTGATCAGCGCTTGGGAGGCAGGGGTTCATAACGGGGTGGCCACGATGGGAACCGCGTTGACGGAAAGCCATGCGTCCATGATGAGGAGTCTGGCGGACGAAGTGCTAGTGTGCTATGACGGAGATCAGGCCGGACAAGCCGCCGCGCTCAAAAGTATTCCGATCCTGGAGAACGCCGGCTTTCAAGTTAAAATCGCGCTGCTCAGCGAAGGGCTGGATCCCGACGAGTTTATTCGTAAATACGGGGCGGAACGATTCAAACATCAGGTACTGGACGGCGCCGTCTCATCCGTCAAATTTAGGCTTATATATCTGAAAAAAAACCATATACTGCTAGAAGAAGACGGAAAGGTCGCTTACATCAAGGAAGCGATGCCCATTATCGCGGTGTTGGCTTCGCCAAGCGAACGCGAGATATATTTGAAGGAATTGTCCGCCGATTTGCAGGTGTCCTTCGACAGTTTGAAGCAGGAATGCAACGAACTTAGAACAGCCATGCAAAAAAAGGCAAACGCCGGGGATAATAAGCCCGAACGGTGGAATAATGGTAGGCATAAAAAAGGGCAGGCTTCGATGCCGGCTCTGCTGCCCGCTTATCAAGTGGCGGAACGGAGATTGCTTTCTTTTATGCTGCAGGACGAAGAGGTGGCCCGTTATGTGGGCGATCGTCTTGGCACCAATTTTAACATCGAAGATCATGTGGCGATTGCCGCTTATCTATACGCCTATTATGCGCAGGGAAAAACCCCGGATGCCAGCCGGTTTATCTCCTCGCTTCAGGATGAACGGCTTGAGCGGATGGTTATCTCGATTGCGATGACGGATACGCCGGAGGAATGGACGACACAAGAGCTGGACGATTGTATTCGGGAGATCCGCAAAGTACCGATCCTCGCGCAAATCAAGCAGAAGAAGGAAGAAATGGTGTCCGCGGAACGAGCCGGGGATTTTATGCGTGCGGCGCAAATTGCAAGTGAGATTATTGCCCTAGAGAGACAGTAAGACGATGGACTTTCGGTGACGTTTCTAGGGAGGAGGGAGCCAGATATGACGAATGACCAGCATGCTGAACTAGAAACTGAATTGACGCTGGACCAAGTAAAGGATCAGCTGATTGAGCAAGGCAAGAAAAGATCTTCATTATCTTATAAAGAAATTATGGAGAAGCTCTCGCCCTTCGACCAGGATCCGGAACAAATGGATGAATTTTATGAACAATTGGCGGATTTGGGCATCGACGTCACGGGTGACGGCGATGAAGAGCATCGGCGCGGGGATGAGGATACCTCGCATGATGACGATTTTAGCTTTGACGACGATTTGAGCCTGCCGCCGGGCATCAAAATCAACGACCCTGTCCGTATGTACTTGAAGGAGATCGGCCGGGTTCCTCTGCTTTCCGCAGATGATGAGATGGAATTGGCCAAACGGATCGAAAACGGGGATGAAGAAGCCAAACGCCGCCTGGCTGAAGCGAATCTTCGTCTCGTGGTGAGCATCGCCAAGCGTTATGTGGGGCGCGGCATGCTGTTCCTCGATCTCATTCAGGAAGGCAATATGGGCCTCATTAAAGCGGTCGAGAAATTCGACCACAAGAAAGGCTTTAAGTTCAGCACGTACGCAACGTGGTGGATTCGCCAGGCGATTACGCGGGCGATTGCCGACCAGGCGAGAACGATCCGGATTCCGGTTCATATGGTGGAGACGATCAACAAGCTGATCCGCGTCTCCCGCCAGCTGCTGCAGGAGCTTGGACGCGAACCCACGCCGGAAGAAATCGCCGCCGAGATGGAACTAAGCGTCGAGAAAGTCCGTGAAATCATGAAAATCGCCCAGGAACCGGTATCGCTGGAAACACCGATCGGGGAAGAGGACGATTCCCATCTGGGAGATTTTATCGAAGACCATGAAGCTTTGGCTCCGGCGGACGCCGCCGCTTACGAGCTCCTGAAGGAACAATTGGAGGACGTTCTGGATACACTCACGGAACGGGAGGAGAACGTGCTTCGGCTTCGGTTCGGACTGGACGACGGACGGACGAGAACGCTGGAGGAAGTCGGCAAAGTGTTCGGCGTAACGCGGGAGAGAATTCGGCAAATCGAAGCAAAGGCGCTCCGCAAGCTGCGCCATCCGAGCCGCAGCAAGCGGTTGAAGGATTTTCTCGAATAAGCGTCACGGGTAGGCGTGTTAGCTCTGACCTTCTGCAGCCAAAGCAGCAAGGTCATTTTTGTTAAAAGAGGTGTTGCCTTTGCTCCCTTTCATTTGGCATAATTTCCTTCTTTTTCTTTATTGTTTTTTATTTTAGCGCTTTTCCCTGGGGTTTGCAAATCGCAGGGCTGCGCTGCTGGGGGGTGTGGATTGCTTCATGAAATTATCCGCAAGATTGCAGTTAATATCCGGCTTGCTGCCAAAAGGCTGCCGTTTTGCCGATATCGGGTCGGATCACGCCTTGCTGCCGGTTTCGGCGGTGCAGAGCGGCCGGGCTGCATTTGCCGTGGCCGGCGAGGTCAACGACGGGCCGCTGGAGGCGGCCAAACGCCAGGTCGCCGAGGCCGGGGAGACGAAGCGGATTTCCGTCCGCAAAGGGGACGGGCTGGCCGTCATCGCTCCCGGCGAAGTGGATGCGATTACGATCGCGGGCATGGGCGGTGCCCTGATCGTTTCGATCTTGGACGGCGGCAAGCTCAAGCTGGCCGGGGTTAAGCGGCTGGTGCTGCAGCCGAATGTGGGCGAGGAGTTCGTGCGCCGCTGGCTTGCCGAAAATGATTGGTTTCTGGCGGAAGAAGCCATTCTGGAGGAAGACGGCAAAATATACGAAGTGATGATGGCGGAGGCGGCTTCCGATGCCGCGGCGCGGAATGCGCAGCTGTACGCGGATCGCAAATTAACCGATCTTGAAGGCCGCGGGATCACGCTATCGAAGGATTTGCTTTTTTTGATGGGACCGCGGCTTACGCGCGAGCCGGACGATGTTTTTTTTAAGAAATGGGAATCCGAAATCCGCAAGCTGGAAAAGATCCGGCGTTCGGTGTCCGCATCCGCCTTGGAAGCGTCCCGGGAAAAGGAAGAGGAACTGGGGCGGCTTACGGAACAATTGAAGGAGGTGCTAACTTGTTTGCAAAAGGCCAAACGGTAATTCAATATATGGAGCAGCTTGCTCCGAAACATGTAGCGATGGAAGGCGACAAAATCGGGCTGCAGCTCGGCAGCCTGCAAAAGGAAATCCAAAACGTCCTGGTCGCCTTGGACGTCAACGAAGCGGTGGCGGACGAAGCGATTGCCGTAAGCGCCGATTTGATCATCGCCCACCATGCGATCATTTACCGTCCGCTTGCCAATCTGCAGAGCGATACGCCGATGGGCAAAGTGTACGAGAAGCTGATCAAAAACGATATCGCGGTGTACATCGCCCATACGAACCTGGATGTGACCGACGGCGGAATGAACGATTGGATGGCCGAGGCGCTTGACATCGAAAGCGCCGCTCCGCTGGAAGACCTTCATACCGACAATTTGTATAAACTGGTTGTGTTCGTACCAAAGGACCATCATGAGAAGGTGCTGAACGCGATGCTGGAGGCCGGGGCGGGCGCCATCGGCAACTACAGTCACTGCAGCTTCAATATCGAAGGATACGGCACGTTCAAGCCCGGAGATGACACCGATCCCTATATCGGGACGCAGGGCAAACTGGAGAAGGTGGAGGAAATCCGCATCGAAACGATCGTCCCGCAAAGCCTGCGCAGCAAAGTGATTCAGGCGATGCTGAAGCAGCATCCTTACGAAGAGGTCGCCTATGACCTGTATCCGATGGAGCTCAAAGGCAGGACGCTGGGGCTTGGCCGCGTCGGCAAGCTGCGGGAACCGGTAACGCTGGAGGACTTCGTACAGCGGGTTAAAGAGCGGCTGGACGTGCCGATGGTGCGCGTCGTCGGCGACCTGAAGCGGCCGGTCCGCAAAGCCGCCGTGCTGGGCGGATCGGGGGGCCGCTATTGGAAGCAGGCGCAGTTCCGCGGCGCCGATGTGCTCGTCACCGGGGATGTCGATTACCATACGGCCCAGGACGCCTGGATGGCTGGAGTAGCCATCGTTGATCCGGGACATAACGCCGAAAAAATCATGAAGCGGAAAGTGGCGGAATGGCTGGCGGAGAAGCTTCAGGATGGCAAATATGACACCAGGGTACATGTCTCCGCCATCCATACGGAACCGTTTGTGTTTATGTAAAACCATGAAAAGCCAGTTTTTCCGCTGATTCACACTTGTCAGCAGCCGTCAATGTCTGTATACTATGTAATGTTGCCTATGAAAGTTTGACAGACAATCGCCGGCGGCTTTAAGGCCGCGGGAGGAAAGTCCGGGCTCCACAGGGCAGGGTGCTGGATAACGTCCAGTCAGCGCGAGCTGAAGGATAGTGCCACAGAAATGGACCGCCGATGGCCGCCGCAAGGCGTGCACAGGCAAGGATGGAACCGAGGTGTAAGAGACCCCGAGGAACGCTGGCGACTTCGTTCCTGGTAAACCCCATCTGGAGCAAAACCTAATGGGACGCAGCTTCTTAGGAAGCAGCCTTTGCCCGAGGCGCGTCCGGGTTGGTTGCTGGAGCCGTTCAGTAATGTGCGGCCTAGATAGATGATTGTCGCTCGAGGCGGGAGGGTAGTTCCCGTTATAACCGCAAAGAGTACAGAACCCGGCTTACGGCAAACTTTCAACACTGCAAGGCATGATATAACTTATATCTATGGACGAAGCCTCCGCGGCGCGTAATGCATTTACGCGCTGCGGAGGCTTTTGGTTTGAACTTACTTATTCTGATCGATCACGCGGTCCATTTTGCGCTGGATCGATTGCGGCCAGAATTGCAGCGGCGGGGTTCCGCCGCCGGCGGCTTGCAGCGCGGCATACACGTCGACCTGGCCGTATCCGTAATATTTGTCCCGGCCGGAAGCGCCGAGATCAATCACGTTTTTGCGGATAATGTCCATGACCTCCGTATTTTTCAGGTCGGGATTGATCGAGCGGATCAGCGCCGCCAGAGCAGCCACGTGCGGGCTGGCCATCGAGGTGCCGGATAAAGCGGCGTACTGGTTGTCCGGATAGGTGCTGGCAATGCTTTCGCCGGGGGCCATGACATCGATGTAGTCCCCATAATTGGAGAAAGAAGCCTTCTTCAGGTTATAATCTGTGGCGGAAACGGACAATACTTCCGGATAAGCCGCCGGGTAGCCCGGGCGTTCCGTATTGTCGTTGCCCGTGGCGGCGATCAGCACGACGTCATGGTTATAAGCGTATTTGATCGCCTCATGCAGAAACTGGGCATCCGCGTAGTTGCCGAGGCTCATATTGATGACTTTGGCCCCGTGGTCCGTCGCCCAAATGATCCCCTGCGCCACGGAGTAGGTCGTCCCGGAGCCGGATTTGTCGAGCGCTTTGACCGGCAGGATTTTGCCGCCCCACATCATCCCGGCGATGCCTTCGCCGTTGTTGACGTTGGCCGAAATGATGCCGGCTACGTGGGTGCCATGGCCGACGTCGTCTTTCGGTTCGGCGTCGGGATTAATTACGTTGTAGCCTTTCAGCAGCCGTCCTTGCAGGTCGGGATGCTTGAGGTCCACGCCAGTGTCCACGATGCCCACAATCACGTCGTTGCTGCCTTTGGACAGCTGCCATCCCCGGTTTGTCTCAATGATCGGCAAGTTCCATTGATATTCCGAGAACAGCAGATCATTCGGAATTTCCGGCGTTTCCTCCTTCAGCCCGATATTTGCGTTATCGTTAAATAAGCCGCCATCGTCCCAAAATCCGTCGCCGAACTCATTGGTAAGATACAAATAGTGGGGCTCGATGTATTTGGGCTTCCACTTTTTCTGGAAATAACGTTTTAACTGCTTCATGTCCATGTTTTTGGAGCGGAAAATATAGGTGTGGTTGAGCTTCCGCGCCTTTGGACCGTTGATGTCCTTTTCGATCTGCCGCATTTCCTGCGGCGTCGGCGCCTTGTCGAAGGTAACTACGATTTCGTTCTCGTAGTAATGGCTCGCTTTTTCATTGTCATGGCCGGTTTTGACGGTGATATCGTGAAGCGTGTCGGCGTGCACGGATTCAATTTTGAATTTGCCTTCCTTCGGATAGGGAATCAGCCGTAAATTTTTGTGCTGGTGTTCTTCAACCCGGTTCAAAATGCCGGTGTCCATAATCGCGATAACGCCTTTTTTTCCGGTTTTGGCCGGCTCCGCCGACACGAAGTATTTGGGTTGCTTTTCCGGAAAAACAGGGGATTCGTAGGACCTTGATTTGTTCAATGCCTTGCGGGCGTAACTTACATACGTATCAAGCTGTTCTTTCACCGCCGAATCCGGCTGGAAATCCGCACGGCGAAACTGCTTTTCTTGGCGGTTTTCCGCATCATACCAAAAAATCGCCTGAAACTGCTTGTGATCTTTCTGCAGCTCCTGAGCCGTATTGGGCAGTTTGCCGGACGGGGCTTGGGCAAAAGCGGAAGCAAGGGCGCGAAGATGCCCTTTGGCGTCCAGGCGGTAGAGGCGTTCCGTTGCGGTGACATCGCGCCGCAGCAAGTTTTGCTTCAGCTGCTGTTCCTCCGCCGGTTTCGGTACGGAGAGCTTGGTTACTTGATTCCTCGGTTTTGCATCGTTGTCCGTTCTCGGAAATAGGGAAATCGCCGCAATGGCGGCGGCACCCATAAGTCCGATTGCGGCCCATCTGCGCCAGTTCATCGTTGATCCTCCTTCACATTCGTCATGCTGATGGGTATAGCGTGAGGTGAACGGCCTGTTTTTATTCTTGAGGGATACCGGATTTGGTCAAATTGTGATACGATAAGGGCGTTAATGACTGTACGATCATTACAGGTGAAGGAGAATTGTTTGCATGCCACAAGCCAATAACATCAGGCAACTTTGCGAAACTGCCAGAGAACTGCTGAAGAACGCGGCCGACCGGGTCGAGACGTTTCTGAACCATTATTCGCTGCCGCAGCTTATGGAAGGCCAAACTGAAGACAGCGGTTTATTTTACAAGGGATTGCTGTCAGACCTGCGGCATTTGCTCGTTTATTGCGAAAATTGCTATGAGAAGCTGGGAATCGTGCTGCGCCGCGGCACCTTTGATGAGGAATCGGCCGAAAAAGCGCTGTATCATGTGTACCACGATTGTGTGAATAACTTCTTCTATCCTAAAAACGAAAGCTACTCCGAGGACGGAAGATATGCATATACGGGGCAAGACGCCATTCGCTTCCGCAAGAAGCCGTCCCGTCCGGCGCGCGACGTCGTGCTCGATATCACCCGGGCGTTTGAGGAACTGCGCGATGATCTGACCTATTATGAAAGCGATTATTTGATCCAGCTCCGCTTGAACCGGACCCATACCAAATAAACCGAATTCACCGATTAGATAACTGGATGCCGATACAGGCATCTTTTTTTATTTTTCCCCCGATTTGTCAGTTCGTGATCTGTATAGCTGTTTGCCGCAGCGGGAAAAATGTTAACCGAGGTGATCAATATGCCAAACGGGGATAAACCCATGGTAAAATGCAGCGTCTCCAACTGCACGTATTGGGGAGAAAAAAACGTATGCAATGCCGATGTGATCATGATCGATATCGACCAGCACGCGGATAAACATTATAAAGCGGAATTTGCCGGCGAAACGTTCGATACGGAGCATCAGGATACAGCAGCGTCGTCCTCGGCCACCTGCTGTCACACATTTAAAGCGAAATCGTCTTAACCGGAAATATAACCTACTAGCGGAGGTGCTTATTGATGACTGATTCCATAAAAGAAGAAGACAAAACGGATCTGCCGTCAACCGAAAAGCAAAACCGGATCGACTATCCGCGTAAGGACCACCGTGAGGAATATGCTGCGGAAGTAACGCCGGCGGGAACATTCAGCGGAAACGCGGTTCGCGAACGCCATGCGGATGCGGATGGAGAAGTCCGCGATGTGAACCGGGTTGAAGACGCCGATTCGGACGTAAATACGGCCGGACGAACGGTTGGTTATGTCGGCGTTGGTTTGGGGATCGCCTCGCTTTTCCTGTGGTCGATTATTTTGGGTCCGCTCGCTGCCGTGATGGGTTTTTACGCTTACAGCCAAGGCAATAAAACATCCGGAGCATGGGGAATCGGGCTAGGGATCGTGTCGACGCTTAGTTATTTTGTACTCATGCCGTTTACTCGTTAATTACCGCCGTTTTCCCCTTGTTTTAGCTGTTAACGGCTGGCTGACGTCGCTTCCCCGGACGTTGGCCTTTTTCGTTTTCGCCTTTTTTCGCAAAAAAGTGGTGGTTATTGACGCCGTTTACGTGTAAAATATAGGCATCGAACTTGTACACGGAAAGAGGAGTAACACGCATGCAAATTGATCCGCGCACTTTGGGACAGCTCATTCAGCTGCAGACGATGAACGGCCTGGATCTGCAGGGAACTTCGGTGGAGCGCACGGCCGTCGATACCGAAGGCTCGTTATTTGATATTTTGCTTCAGGAAATGATGTCGGCGGAGCAGGGGGAGACGGCCGCTTCGGCATCGTCTTTGCCGGGATACCTGCCGGCAAGCGGTTTGGATCTATCGGAAGCGCTCGCCATGCTTTCGCCGTCGATGGTGAACATGGACTATGCCGACACGTCCCACATGGAACCTGTCCACACTTCAGCGGTGCCGATTAAAGCCGGAGATGATAATATCGAAGCTTTGATCGCCCAGGCCAGCCGAACCTACGGTGTTCCGGAAAGCCTGATCAAGGCGGTTATCGATACGGAGTCCTCTTTTAATCGCATGGCGGTTTCATCCGCGGGGGCCAAAGGGCTGATGCAGCTGATGGACGGAACGGCCCGCGGGCTCGGAATCAGCGACCCGTTTGATCCGGCGCAAAATATCGACGGCGGCACCCGGTATTTGTCCAATCAGTTAAGCCGCTTTGGCGGGGAGTTGAAAACGGCGCTTGCGGCCTATAACGCCGGCCCGGGGCGTTTGCAAAGACTGGGGATCAGCAACGACGAGCAGTTGATGGAGAAGCTGCATATGCTTCCGCAGGAAACGCAAAATTATATCCGTAAAATTTTGACGGCGCAAACCAAATACGAAGTCTGATGACCAAATAAAAATTTAGAGATTGTAAAGAAAAACGCTCCGAATCCTTTTCGAATTTCGGCGTTTTTTCTTTTGGTCTTTTTTGGAATGAAGGTGAATGGATGATTTATTTCGACCACGCGGCTACAACGCCCCCCTATAAGGAAGTGACCGAAACAGTGGCCGAAGTGATGGGCCGTCATTACGGGAACCCTTCTTCCCTGCACCGGCTCGGCGAAGAAAGCGGTAAGCTGCTGGACAAAGCCCGTGAGGTTTGCGCGGCGGCGCTGTCAGTGAAACCCCGGGAGATTGTTTTTACAGGCGGGGCTACGGAGAGCAACAATACGGCGATTAAAGGAGCGGCGTTGCAGTATACGAACCGGGGAAAACATCTGATCACGACGGAAACCGAACATCCGTCCGTCTACGAATGCTGCAAGCAGCTTGAGTCCTGGGGCTGGGAGGTTACCTATCTGCCGGTTGACACGGACGGTCTGGTATCTCCGGAACAGGTATACTCGGCGCTTCGCCAAGACACCGTGCTCGTTTCGGTCATGCATGTCAATAATGAAACCGGGACCGTTCAGCCGGTTGCGGAAATCGGCGCGATGCTCAAGGAAAAGGCGCCGCGGGTTTTGTTCCATGTGGACGGGGTGCAGGGATTCGGGAAGCTTTCGCTTGCGCTTGATGGCTCCGGAATTGATTTATACAGCTTGTCCGCGCATAAACTAAGGGGGCCCAAAGGGGTTGGCCTGCTGTACGTCCGCGAAGGGTTGAAGCTGTCTCCGCTGCTAGCGGGCGGCGGCCAGGAAGGCGGCCTGCGCTCCGGCACGGAAAACATTCCTTATATCGTCGCCTTCGCCAAAGCAATGCGTCTCGCGCGCGAGGGGCAGGCTGGCCGGGCCGCCAAACTGGGGGGGCTGAAGGATCGCCTGCTTCGGGGGCTGATGGCGTTGCCCGAGCTTTTGATCAATACGCCGGCGGTTTCGGCGCCGCATATCGTTCATTTTTCGTACCCGGGAACGAAAGCGGAGGCGCTCCTCCATATGCTGGAGGAAGAGGGGATTTTCGTGTCCACCCGTTCGGCTTGCTCTTCCAGACGAAGCGAACCGAGCCGCGTTCTCCTCGCCATGGGAAAAGGCCCGGAAGCGGCAGCGTCCGGCATTCGGATCAGCCTGGGGGAAGAACACGTTGAACAGGATATTGACGCTTTGCTCGCCGCGCTGAAGAAATCGGTGCAGCGGCTGCAAAGTTTACGATAGGAGAGAACACATTTATGTTGCTGTACGATATGTTGCTGCTTCGTTTCGGAGAAATTACGGTCAAGGGGCGGAACCGTCCCCGCTTTGAACATGTGGCGCTTAAGCATGTAAAGACGCTGCTTCGCGCCTATCCGCGAACGGAAATCCGGCGGGAGTTCGGGCGGATATACATCGTGCTGAACGGCGAGCCCGCTCAGGCGATCATCGAGGAGCTGAAAAATGTGTTCGGCTTAACTTCGATCAGCCCGGTCAAGGTGGCCGCCTCCAGGCTGGAGGATATTATGGCCACGGCCGTATCTTTCATGAAAGAGGCGTCCGTCAAAGAGGGAACGGCGTTTAAGGTGCATGCCCGGCGCGTGTGGAAGGCGTTTCCTCATTCCTCCCAGGAGATGAACCACCTGGTCAGCAAGCCGGTCCTGAATGCGTGTCCGCAGTTGAAAGTGGACGTGCACCGGCCCGAGCTTGAACTGCGCGTGGAAATTCGCGAGCAGGGAACCTATTTGTTCTCCGAGGTCATTCCCGGCCCCGGAGGGTTCCCGCGGGGCACAAACGGCAAAGCGATGCTGCTGCTGTCCGGCGGAATCGACAGCCCGGTGGCCGGCTGGTCCGCGATGCGGCGGGGGCTTGAAATCGAATGCGTGCATTTCCACAGCTATCCGTTCACGAGCAAAAAGGCGGAGCAAAAGGTGATCGATCTGGCCGCCGTGTTGTCCAAATATGCCGGGGAAATTAAACTGCATCTCGTGCCGTTTACGGACATTCAGACGTCTTTGGCGCAAACGGGGCAGGATAATCTGATCATCACCCTGATGCGGAGAGCGATGCTGCGCATCGCCACCCAGCTGGCCGAGCGCAGCGGCGCTTTGGCGCTGGTGACGGGTGACAGCCTCGGTCAGGTGGCGAGCCAAACCTTGCCTAGCATGAACGCGATTGGGCGGGCGACCGACCTGCCGCTGCTTCGTCCGTTGGTCATGAGCGATAAGCTGGACATTATTTCTTTGGCGCAGCAGATCGGAACGTACGATTTGTCGATTTTGCCTTACGAGGACTGCTGCACGCTGTTTGTGCCCAAATCGCCTTCGACCAATCCGAATTTGCGGATACTGGAAAATATTGAGCGTTCGCTGCCGGATTTGCCGCAGCAGATCGAGCGGGCCGTCGAGGAGACGGAGACGATCCTGATCCGGCCGGGACGTGAAATCAAACGTAACTCGTCGGCGGAAGAGGAAGTCGTGCAGAGCAAGTGGTTTTGAGTTTTGACTATCCGGCCGGGTACCGGTCCGGTTGCGGAGCTGCGACATACGGAAAATTTGGGCAGCTAACCATAGCCTATGCTGCTAACGGACTCCACCGTCGCTAAATGGCTCAAACGGGGATTGTAAAATTTTAACGGACTGAGGGAACGCTATTTCCTCTAAAATCCTGATAATTGCCTCAACTGGAGCCGAATAACGTCTCCCCGGTCCGTTAGCTTGGGAAATAGCCGGGAAATGAGCAAATAAGGTCGTTACGGTCCGTTAGGTGATCGAAAAGTGGAAGCCACAATAAAAAGCGCGGGCAAAAGGGATTAACCCTTAATGCTCGCGCTTCTGCATTTGTTGCCCCTGCTTCTTAGCGAATTGCCGGGTGGGTGCGGGCGTTGTCCTTTTCTTTCTGTTGGCGTCTCTTCTTCAGGAAGCCGGCCAGCAGCACGCCGCAGATTACGACCGCGATCAACCCGTATCGCAGGATGGGGTTGTCCGTAAAGAAGGCAAGAAAATGCGGTTCCTCCGTGATCATGTGGCCTGCGGTGTAAGCGAGCACAGCGGCCCCAAGATAGGCGATCCAAGGAAATTTCTCCAGCAGCTTGATGAACAGCGTGCTTCCCCATACAACGATCGGCACGCTGATCATGAGACCGATGACGACAAGAACCATATGCCTTTGGGAAGCGCCGGCGACCGCAATCACATTGTCCAGGCCCATGGCGGCATCGGCGATGACGATCGTCCGCACGGCCGGCCACAGCTTATCCTTCGCTTCTATGTTGTCGTGGTCGCCTTCATCGGCCAGAACTTTGTAGGCGATTAAAATCAGCATCAGTCCGCCGGCGGCCAGCAGCCATGGAATGCCAAGCAGCCAAACGACGATTAAGGTGGCCGCAATCCGCAGAATGACAGCGCCGGCAGTTCCGTAAATAATCGCCTTCTTCTGAACGGAGCGGGGAAGCTTTCTCGCGGCCATTCCGATGACGATGGCATTGTCTCCTGCCAAAATCAGATCAATAAATATGATATTGATCAGGGATAGGAAAAAAGCCGCACTAAAAAAATCCATTATGGTCACTTCCTTATAAACGTAAATACGTATTAGTGCTTCAAAAGGGTTCACTTGTCCAAAGACGATTTTTCAAAATGGCATAGCTTGGTTCATTTCCTCATACAAGTTGTAAGGGGGAGGGATGAGCGTGGATCATTTGATTTTATTGTCGGAAATTTTGATTATAAATCTGGTGCTGAGCGGCGATAACGCGGTGGTCATCGCGATGGCCAGCAAAAGCCTGCCGCTGCATCAGCGCAAACAGGCGGTGTGGTGGGGCGCCCTAGGAGCGGTTGTGCTCCGTTGCGCGCTAACCTGGATCGCCGTCATTTTGTTGAAGATTCCTTTTATTCATGCCGCGGGGGGACTTCTTCTCGCAGGAATCGCCTTTAAGCTGCTGCTTCCGGCGCACGAGGAAGATTCCCGCGTTGCCGGGGCGCCATCGATGTGGAAAGCGGTGCAGACGATTCTGGCCGCGGATTTCGTGATGAGCCTGGACAATGTCCTGGCCATTGCCGCGCTTGCGAAAGGCGACCTGTCCATTCTCGTGATCGGTATCGCCATCAGCATTCCGATCGTCGTTTGGGGCAGCAATCTGATTGCCGATTGGCTGCAGCGCCTGCCGATCCTGACCTACGCGGGGGCGGGCATCCTCGGTTATACGGCCGGCGACATGTTTCTGCAGGATCCGCAGTTGGGCCCGGCGCTATCGGCGGCCTTGCCGAACGTGGCCCATGGCGTGCCGGCGGCGGTTGCCGTGCTCGTTATTATGTTCGGCTGGATGAAGAAATATAAGGCCGGACGCGGCTGAATCGCCTAGAGCCAGGGGAACGGTCCGCTTTTCGGGAGGTCTGGAAAATCATTTTTCGGATCGCAGGGGGAGGAGTGGTTTTTTGCCCGATTTTCAGCTAAACTGGAAGAGAACAGGGATGTCGTAATTTGCTGCGGCCTGTCCCTCATTGTCTTCTGGAAGGTGTGTGATGGATATGTCCAACAACAACAAGCTGATGACGGGGATTTTGATTCTGGCTGCCGGAATCGTCATCCTCCTGGGGAAACTGGGCTTTTTCGGCTTTCTCGGAAGGGCGTTTTGGCCGCTTCTTCTGCTGATTCCCGGAATTTTGCTGCACCTGTGGCATTTCTGGAGAAAGGGACCTTCCGAACTGCTTTTGCCCGGGGCGATTTTGGTTGTATACAGCATCGTTTTCTTCATCGGCATCATCGGCGGGTGGGATACGCTGAAATACACCTGGCCGCTGTTTTTCCTGGGGATCGCCGTTGGTTTGTTCGAATATGACTATTTTTCGCCGCGCCGCCAGAACGGCACGTTCATCGCCGCGTTGATCATCGGCGCAATTTCTGTCATCCTGCTGGGATGGACATTATTTTCGCTGTCGCTGATTTATGTGCTGGCCATCCTGCTCATTATCGGCGGGATTTGGCTTATCGTGGCGCGAGGCCGCGGGAAAAACCGGAGCATCTGGTAATGGTGCAAGTTCTTGAAATCTGCGCGATTTCGCGTATAATATAAACGATATGTCAAGCGTCGGCATTTTGTCCGGCGCTTTGTTTTGTGGCAGTTCTGTTAACAGAAATAAAGAGACGAAAGGATATGGAGATAAACCTATGCATGATAGAAGTCAAATCCGCAACATTGCGATTATTGCACACGTAGACCATGGCAAAACGACGCTAGTCGACAAACTGCTGCAGCAATCCGGGATTTTCCGGGAACACGAAGCCGTACAGGAGCGGGCGATGGACTCCAACGACCTGGAACGCGAACGCGGCATCACGATTTTGGCCAAAAATACGGCCATCACGTACAAAGATTATTTGATCAACATCGTGGATACCCCGGGGCACGCCGATTTCGGCGGCGAGGTGGAGCGGATCATGAAGATGGTTGATGGCGTGCTGCTCGTCGTCGACGCTTACGAAGGCTGCATGCCGCAGACGAAATTCGTGTTGCGCAAGGCGCTGGAGCATCACTTGACGCCGATCGTCGTTGTCAACAAAATCGACCGTCCGGCCGCGCGCCCGGCCGAAGTCATCGATGAGGTTCTGGACCTGTTTATTGAATTGGAGGCTAGCGACGAACAGCTGGATTTCCCGGTGGTGTACGCGTCCGCTCTGAACGGAACATCCAGCCTTGATCCGGAAAAACAGGACGACAATATGCTGGCCCTGTACGAGACGATTATCGAGCATATTCCGGCGCCGACCGAAAACGTTGAAGAGCCGCTGCAATTCCTCGTAACGCTGATGGACTATAACGAATACTTGGGCCGGATCGCGATCGGGCGCGTCAACCGCGGCGTTATCCGCCAGGGGCAGCCCGTGGCTGTCATGACGCGCGACGGCGGCAAAAAATCGGCCCGCATCGAGAAGCTGTTCGGGTTCCAAGGCCTTCGCCGCGTGGAGATCGAGGAAGCTGGCGCCGGCGACATTGTCGCTGTGGCGGGGATCAAGGACATCAACATCGGCGAAACGATCGCCGACCCGAACCAGCCTGAGGCGCTGCCTGTCCTGAAAATTGACGAGCCTACGCTGCAAATGACGTTCCTCGTCAACAACAGTCCGTTTGCCGGCCGCGAAGGAAAATGGGTCACCTCCCGCAAGCTGCGCGAACGCCTCTTCAAGGAACTCGAGACGGACGTATCGCTGCGGGTGGACGAGACCGACAGCCCGGATGCGTTTGTCGTGTCGGGACGCGGCGAGCTGCACCTCGGCATCCTGATTGAAAATATGCGCCGCGAAGGCTACGAGGTCCAAGTATCCAAACCGGAGGTCATCGTCCGCGAGATCGATGGCGTGAAGATGGAGCCGATCGAACGCCTGCTGATTGACGTTCCTGAAGAAAGCATGGGCGCGGTAATGGAGAGCCTCGGCTCCCGCAAAGCCGAAATGGTGAACATGATCAACAACGGAAGCGGCCAGGTGCGGCTTGAGTTCCTGATCCCGGCCCGCGGACTCATCGGGTACCGGACGCATTTCCTGACCTTGACCCGCGGCTACGGCGTTATGAACCATGCTTTTGACAGCTATGGTCCTTATGCGGGCGGCCAGGTTGGCGGACGCCATGAAGGCGTGCTCGTTTCGAGCGAAAACGGCGTCTCAACGCTGTACGGTATTTTGTCCATCGAGGATCGCGGGATTCTGTTCGTCGAACCGGGCACCGAAATTTACGAGGGCATGATCGTCGGCGAACATACGCGCGATAACGACATCGTTGTGAACATCTGCAAAGAAAAGCAGCTCACCAACGTCCGGTCGGCGACGAAAGACGAGACGGTGAAGATGAAAACGCCGCGGCTGTTTTCGCTGGAACAGGCGCTGGAGTATTTGAATGATGATGAGTACTGTGAGATTACGCCGAAATCGGTCCGCCTGCGCAAAAAGATTTTGAACAAAAGCGAACGCGAACGGGCCGAAAAACATCGCAAAATGTCAGAAGCTAATTTATAATAAAAAGGTACTTGCAGTATCCTTTTAAAGGAGGACGCCCCATTGCAAGCCTGGTTTGCGCAACATCCGGTCATTTCGTATCTGCTGATTTTGGTGCTGATCATTTTCGTGTACAACAAGGTATTTCGCGCGCAGCAAAAGCTTCCGCTATGGAAGGAAGTGATTCTGTACCTGCTTATGGCGATAGGTTCTTTCCTGCTGCTTATTTTTCAAATCGATAAGCTGCCGATTATCCAGTGCCTTCTGGTTGCCGTTGCGCTGATGCTGATGGTGCGCATCCGTTATTTTGTCGAAGGTCGGCAAAAGAAAAAAGATGGGGCGGACCCGGCCTCGGGCGACAAGTCGGCATAATTTTCCGGGAAATAAACCGGTAACTTTTCAGCGATGCAATTCGTCTTTTAGATGCGGCTTAATATCACAGAAATAAGGTGTTTGATTGCATGAGTTCCAATCGCAGCGGTTTGCCTCCCAGAAAGCAAACCCAAAGCCGGTCCACGAAAAAAGCGGTAAAAAAGAAGAAAAAGCCGAGCGGAATCAGGACATTTTTCAAAATCCTGCTGACGGTCATGATCGTTGCGATCATCGGCGCGGGGTTATATGCGGGATATTTGATCTACACGACCGATCAGGTGATCGATGCAACGGGCACATCGGGAAAGGTGGCTCCGGAGAAATCGGCCAAGGTCAAGCCGCTTACGATGCTGCTGCTCGGGACGGATTACCGTCCGGAAACCGGGACGCATCTCAGCGACGTGATGATGGTGGTTGCGATGAATCCGAACACCAAATCCGCTACGATCGTGTCGCTGCCCCGCGATACCAAGCTTGAAATGGACGGCTATAAAACGAACAAAATCAACGCATTTTACCCGAACTTCCTGGTGGCGGAGAAAAAAAGCGGCATTCCGGCCGAACAGGAAATGAAGACGATGATGAGCAAGTTTTTCGATACTTCGATTGATTACGTCACGGTGATCAACTTCCAAGGTTTTCGCGATATCGTTGACGCTTTGGGCGGCGTGGATGTCAATGTCGATGCCAACATGTGTTACCGGGACAGAGCCGACGGTACGGATATCAACTTGAAGAAGGGGGCACAGCACCTGAACGGGGAAGATGCCCTTGGATATGTCCGGTACCGGAAGTCCAACTGCAGCCCGAGAACGAAAGGCTCCGACGATTTTGACCGCAATCGGCGCCAGAACGAAGTGCTTCACGCTTTGATCGATCAAGCCAAGTCGCTTAACGGGGTTTTGGGAGCGGGCAATGTGATCCAATCCGTCGGCAAAAACCTGGAGACGGACTTGGAATCGGAGCAAGTGAAAAATCTGATTTCCGCCTATTGGAACATTTCCAAGGAAAACGTGGATTTCATGCCGGTTACCGGGGATTGGAAAAGCCCTTTCGTCTATTTGCATCAGGATGAGCTTGATGCGGCTAAACAAGCCTTGAAGGATGAGCTTGCCGGGACGAAGCAGCCGGCTCAGGAGGAGAATGCCGCGGAAGCGGCGGACGGGTCATTAAACGATTGAATGCAAGTTTTGCCTCATGTTATAATACAATTAACATACAGGATGACTGAAGTTCCCTAAGTTCAATCCCTTGAAGGGTTATGTGCAGGAGGGCTGGTAATTATGTCAGAGATCGTCACCCAATTGTCCGATTCGCTTTTCGACACTCTCCAGTCCGAAACGTTTGTACTGCTGAATACGGTGGATCGGGAATCCGGGGGGCCGACGTCCAGCGCCATCTCATGGGTTTACGCCGTTGACCACGCCACGCTGCGGCTGGCTCTGGATCATCGCTCGAGACTCGTCGGCAATATTAAGACCAACCCCAGAGTTACGGTTTCGGTGTTCGGCAAGGAAACGATTTATGCCATTAATGGCCGGGCAACCGTTGTGCAGGATCCTTTAGAAGGAGTTCCGTTCAAGATGTGCTGTTTCGATGTGCATATCGACGCAGTGCGCAACGCCTTGTTTTACGGCGCTCAATTGGTGTCTGCTCCGGTTTATGCCAAAGTATACGACCAGCGTGCCGCGGACATGCTGGACAGCCAAGTGTTTGCCGCAATGAAAAAAGCCTAGCGACTTGTTCGCCAGGCTTTTTTTCCTTATTGGGACAAACTTAGCGGGTTTTTGGCGGGATTTGCCTGCTCTGATCGCCCGGGGCCAAATTCATCCGCGTTGGGTTTTCCCCCGTCTGCGGCCGGGTGTCGCTCGGCATCTGCGGAACGATCCGTCCGATGATATCGGCGAGTTCGGTGGCCACACCGGCTACAGGATGGCCTTGGCGGATTTTTTTACCGATTTCCGCGAGGCGCTGGTTCAAGTCCATATCGGCCGTAACGATGGCGCCTGCCCCATGGGGATCTTTATGAAGGGCTTCAGCCACTGTATATTTGATGCTTCCTACGCGGGCGCGTTCCAGCCGGCTGTCGACATCGATGCCGACGACGGCGGTTTTGCCCATAACGACGCAATGCGCGCCTTTGACGCCAGGCACTCTTTTTACCAGTTGTTCCAAATAAACTTGTCTATCCCGATCTGACATCTTCCCTACGTTCGCCATATCCGGATTTGCGTTCGGGCTTACGCTTTGCGTCCGGGGAACGGTGCCTGTTTGATTTTGTGGAGAGGGTGATGCCTTCTTATTAACAGTTCCGCAGCTCGTAAGCAGGGTAGCCGTCAATAACAAACACAGCCATATTCGCATGTTGGATCCGTCCTTTCGGAAATGATCTCTTGATTCGACGATAAGTCATCACAATATAGATTTCCCGGGGCGGAAAAAAATATGTATGAAGACATAAGGCTGCAATGACCGCGGTGGAGGGGATAAGGATGAAAAAAATCTTTGTATTGGATACCAATGTATTGCTGCACGATCCAAATGCGATTTTTGCCTTCGATGAACATGATGTGGTCATACCGGCCGTCGTGCTGGAGGAGATCGATACGAAGAAGCGCAACGCCGACGAATTGGGCCGCAACGCCCGGGGCGTCTCGCGGCTGCTCGATGGATTGCGCGAAACGGGCCACCTGTACGACGGGGTTCCGCTCGAAGGGGGCGGCAGGATCAAGGTGGAGTTAAACCATCGCAGCTTCATCAAAGTTCAGGAGATGTTCGGCGAGGTAACGAACGATAACCGGATTTTGGCCGTGGCGCTCAACTACCATTTGGAACAAAAGGAGTTGCCCGATCCGCGGCCGGTCGTGCTGGTCAGCAAGGACGTGCTCGTCCGCATCAAAGCGGATGTGCTCGGACTGACCGCCCAGGATTATTTATCCGACCGTACGGTCGGGCCTAGCGATTTGTACGGGGGATATTCCACCGTTAAAGTCCATCCCTCGATCATCGATGAGTTTTACACCTATCGTTCCTTGCCGGTCAAATTGCTGGGACTCCATTATTCCCTTTATCCGCACGAGTTTGTTATTTTAAAAGATGAGATGGGCAGCGGAAAATCCGCCCTGCTGAAACTGAACGAAGATGCCAGCCGGCTTGAGCCGCTGTATTTAAGCAATGAGCCGGTATGGGGGATCAACGCCCGCAACGCGCAGCAGCGGATGGCGCTGGAACTTCTGCTGAACGACGATATTCCGCTGGTGACGATCACCGGCAAGGCGGGAACCGGCAAAACGCTGTTGGCCCTGGCCGCCGGCCTGCTTAAAGTGGAGGATGAACACAAATACAAAAAGCTGCTGATCGCCCGCCCCGTCGTACCGATGGGGAAGGACATCGGATTTTTGCCCGGGGAAAAGGAAGAAAAGCTGCGCCCTTGGATGCAGCCGATTTACGATAACCTGGAATTCCTATTCGATACGAAAAAATCGGGAGATATCGAGAAAATATTGATGGGGCTCGGCAGTATCCAGGTGGAGGCGCTGACCTATATCCGCGGGCGCTCCATCCCCGGGCAGTTTATTATCGTGGATGAGGCGCAAAACCTGACGCGACATGAGGTGAAAACGATTGTGTCCCGGGTTGGGGAAGGCAGCAAAATCGTACTCATGGGAGATCCTGAGCAAATCGACCATCCCTACCTCGACTTTTCCAGCAACGGCCTGACGGGTCTCGTGGAACGCTTCAGGGATCAGGGAATCAGCGGTCATATCACGCTGGAAAAGGGGGAACGTTCCAAGCTGGCGCAAGTGGCGGCCGATTTGCTGTGAAAGAGGTTTGAACACGCACTAAAGTGTGTGAAAAGATAAAGAACAATTTAGGCGCGAGCTGATCCGGCTCGCGCCTTTCTAAACAGAATTATAGGAAGCGAAGGTAGAGAGGAGGAGAAAAGAAATCTGGAGCTAAAGGACTCCAGAGACGTTATCTGCGGAAAAATGGAGGTTTGCAAAATGTAACGGACAGAGATGACCTTATGTATCTCGAATCGGCCCTAGGGAACTCGTTTTGAGCGAAATAGAGTCATGTGGGTCCGTTAGCCTGGGAAATACCCGGGAAATGGGCGGATAAGGTCGCTGGTGTCCGTTAGAGCAGCGTGTACCTCCATACCCATCCCTCCCCTTGCACTTAGCGTATGGGTTTACATGACAAAGAACCTCGTCAGTGGCGAGGTTTTTCTAATTTTTGGCGGGACAAGTTGATTTGTCATTTGTTACAATAAATAGCGATAGTTTTATGACAGGCGCCTTACGGAGGCTAGGGGTTGCTGCCTTCCTCTGGGGCGGAGAGGATGAACGGGTGTGAAGCGAAAAAACCATTGGGTACTTTTTGCCCTCCTTCTTCTGGCATTGATCAACTTGTCCCCCAGCAAGGAAACGGCGCTGGTCCGTTCCGAGGACCGCGGCGACGAGCCGCCGGCCAGTGTTCCGCAAACCGAGGTTCCGCAGGAAACCGGGCACATCCGAGTAGCGGTGCAAATGAACGAGTCCGATTTTCGCCAGCTTGAGCAAATGAACCGGACGTTTATGGACAGCCATAAGGTCCAGGTAGAGCTGACGAACGTCGCATCGGAAGAAGCCCACGCTTCGTTTCAAAATTTGTTGAAGCTGGGCGAGTCGCCTGACGTTCTGCTGCTGGACAATGCTTGGGTGCGTCAATTCGCGGCGGACGGATATTTGCTGCCAACGGAAATCTACTATTCGGGGGTTTTGTCGGGAGAAGTATTAAGCGCATCCCTCGTTCCGAATGAATGGAACGGTTACGTGTGGGGAGTACCGGCGGATGCCGACCCTTATGTATATGTATTCTCCGATGTGGTGCTGAAAGATATGGGGATGGATAAGCCCCCGGATTCGCCGGACGCGTGGAATGCTTTGCTTGCGTCCGGTTCCGAAAAAAGACGGCTTCCTCAGCATTTGCTGGGTATGGACGGAAGCGACCCTTATGCTTCTCTGACGCTGCTTTGGCAGCTTGGCGGCGGTGCCCGGGAGAACGTACAAGCTTCTCCTTTTACACTTAACGGCGAAATGCGAACCGCGCTAAAGCGGCTGGAGCAGCTTCGGCCTCTTTTGATATCGGCGGATTCGCCGCAGGCGGGTGATCAGGACTTGTGGGGCAAATTGCAGCGCGGCGAGCTTGCGATGATATTAACGAAGGCTTCAGAGGCCGCAAATCATCGGCAAGCAGGAACAACCGCCATGTTTCCCAAGAAACAGCGGGACCGGTTCACGACATGGATCGCCGGGCGGAGTTTCGTGGTTTCTTCTCATTCCCAAAATGCCGATGCCGCAGGGGAGTGGATCGAAGCCATGACCTCCTCCGACAGTCAAAAACAATGGTTTGAAGCAACGGGGCATCTCCCGGTATCGCGTGCGATCTACGATGAGGCCGTGAAATACAAGCTGCCGGATTGGATCTCATCGTTTGCGGCAGCGGGAGCGATGTCCGCAATGCCGGCCGGGAGCGGCCTTCCGGCCGAGCTGGAGGAGTTTTCCCGTCTCATGGAACATTATTTGAACGGCAAGGTGAGTGCAGGGGCTTTTGCGGACAAGCTTGGCCGGATCGGCCAATAATCAAAACGACAACTTCAGTTTGACGACTAAAGTTCCCTGGGCAATCACCACCTCGGTGGCTTCCACAAAAGGAACGATTTTTTTGGGATAAAAGCCAAGATCAAAATCGCGTTCGAGCTCGGCCCGGGTTGTGTCGGGCAGTTCCAAGCCGTTGAAAAGCAACCGGTCAACGTGGAAAGTAATGGAATTTTCCGGCTCATGCTCTACCGTGTAATGTCCTTCCACTTTAAGCTTAAGCTGCTCCCGGCTGCCCTGCACGGTGATTTGGTTCTCAAGGAAGGTGAAGCTGATGTCTTTCAGCAGTTCGTTTTTGCGATGCAAAAATTCATTAAGTTCATCCTGCCGAACCGTAAGGCTGTAACCGCCTTTTTCGGCGGCCAGGCTGTCCTCGTATTGGTTCAAAAAGTCGGGAAACTCGGACATCACCGCGGACAGCGCTGCGAAATATTTTCTCAGCTCAAAGAGACCGACGTTTTCCCAATAGTCCATCAGTTCTTCAATCATCACTTTCAATTTCTTCGGATCCGCGCTAAGGCCAAGGGATTGATCCACCTGCTGCTGCAGAGCGGCGACGCGCTCCCGTTGCAGCTGAAGCTCTGCCTTCATCCGCGCAAGATCGTCCGACACGGCTTCCAGCTCCTGTTTCGTATGCACCAGATCGGCATATTCGGATTTGTATTTGCCCAGCACGATGCGGTCGCGCTCCAAGATCAATTGATAATAATCCAGCACGGTAAAAAAATCCTTTAAACTCCCCACTGACAGCAAGGCCGCAAACAGATTCTCCCGCTCCCCCATATAATAAGCGCGGATGCGTGCTCCCGCCTGTTCCCGGCTGCTCCGGATTTGTTCGTTTTTCTCGGCCAGTTGTCCGGCCAGTTGACGGATTGCCGTTTCCGTCTCCTGCTGCCGGGCTTCAATGCGGGCGATTTCTCTATCGATCTCCTTGATGGACAAGCTTTGCTCCAATATTTGCTGCTCCTCTTCCGTAATCGGCTCGGCCCATACCGGCGGCGGAAGGAGGGAAGCGAAGATGAAAAGCAGCAGCAAGATCAAGGAAGGATTATGTTTGTTCAAAAAAGATCCTCTCCCGTGAGTAGTTGTACTATATATATGTTACCAAGCGAGGAAATAGCAGGGATCATGAAAAAAGGCGGCTCGACCCGAGGTCGAACCGCCTTTTGCAATGCTTTTTTATTCGGATTATAGTGGCAAACCCATTTTGAAAACCGTCCAATAGCTGAAGCCTGTAAAGGCGACGATCATATATCCCCAGAATAGCAGGATATACGTTCTTTCCGTAAACTTCAGGTAACCGAAAAGAACGAAAAAGGCGGTTTGCAGGAAAAACAGCAACGCCATTTCGGTCATACCGCCGGCAAAGGCCATGAGTCCAATGGCAAGGGTAAAGAAACCAAGGACACGGAACATGCGTGCCACGAAAAATCCCCCTTTCATATGTATCAACGAACGTCTCATTTCTCTAATTATTATACCCGCTAGCCCGATAAGTGTAAACGAAAAGTCAACAATTAACCTGGATTTGCATAGCAAGTGTGATGAATATTATGGTAAACGCTTAACTTTTGCAATGTTTTTCTTCGCGTTTATTCATGAGGTATGGAGAACCCGGATTTTGGAAATACATTTTAGTATCAAATAGATTCTATGAACTCTATGAGAGGCATAGAAATGGAGTAAGAAGCTTTTTACTTATTCGCCTGCCGGTATGCCGGCAGAAAACGGATTAAGACTAGGATGTCGTTAGGAGGTTTTTATAGCATGACAGCAGTGAGACAAGACGCATGGAGTGCGGAAGATGATTTGATTTTGGCCGAGGTGACTCTTCGCCATATTCGAGAGGGCAGCACACAGCTTACCGCATTCGAGGAGGTTGGGGAACGGATCGGCAGAACGGCGGCCGCTTGCGGGTTCCGCTGGAACAGCTGCGTCCGTAAGAAATATGAAGCGGCGATCAGCATAGCTAAAGCCCAACGGCAAAAACGGAATTATATGAAAAAGCAAACATCGCTCTCGGTGGGTTCCGGCATCGCTTCCCTCGCTTCGGTGGAGACGGAGGACGGTTACCGAAGTGAAGGCGTGACGGAAGAAACGATTTCCATCGACGCGGTCATTCGCTTTTTGCGTGGCTGGAAAAACACGGTGCAGGAAACGAACCGGCATGTCAAAGCGCTGGAAAAGGAATTACGGGAAAAGGAAGAGGAAATGGCGGCGCTGAAAGAGGAGAACGAACGCCTCTCGGCGCAGGTCAATGAAGTGCAGACCGACTACAGAGCGGTTAATGATGACTACAAGGCTTTAATCCAAATCATGGACCGGGCCCGTCGCCTTGCCTTTCTGAACGAAGAGGATGAAGAAAGCAAATCGCGATTTAAGATGGACGCGAACGGGAATTTGGAACGAATTGAGTAGGGGGACACAAAACGCAAAAATCCCGCTAAAACACAGAAAGTTGCTAGAAGTCCCGCCGTTATGGCGGGATTTTTGTGTTTTGGGGGAAGGGTTTGGTATAAAATGAAGAGGAGTAATTATAGAAGGTATGCGATAAGACGGCGAAAGGAAGTTAGTTGGGGTGAAGATAGATATTGTTGGGGCGGGGGCGCTTGGGTTGCTGTTTGGCGGGAAACTGGCTGCGGCGGGAGAACGGGTGCGGTTTTGGACAAGGACAGCCGAGCAGGCGGCGCTGCTACGAAAGGAAGGAATCGAGCTTACGGAGCCTGACGGGACGGTGCATATTATAGAAGGAAAACGGTTTGCGGCGGGTACGCTTGATCAGACTGCCGGAACAGATTGGGCGGAGGAACCGGATTGGCTGCTGTTGATGACGAAGCAGGGGCACATTACCGAAGCTTTAATGTCTGCTTGCGGCAGGCTTGCCGGAAAACATACCAACATCGTTTGTTTTCAAAATGGCGCAGGGCATTTGGAACGGATTCGGCAAATGATCCCGGGGCAGGCGCTGTATGCGGCGATCACCACGGAGGGAGCAAAGCGAGCGGACGGCCGCCGTGTAACCCGGGCCGGTTTTGGTGAAACGCGTGTCGGGGGCGATCAAGCGATGGATTTTCTCGAATTTTCGGGAGAAAGTTTGGTAAAAATGCTCCGAAAGGCAGGATTTGACGCCTTTTTGTCGAATGACATCGGGAGAGAA
This sequence comes from Paenibacillus macerans, assembly GCF_023715465.1. GTDB lineage: Bacteria > Bacillota > Bacilli > Paenibacillales > Paenibacillaceae > Fontibacillus > Fontibacillus macerans_A. The sequence continues at coordinate 821,288 of NZ_JAMBOE010000001.1, read as the reverse complement.
TTGTTCAGGAAGCTGCTCATCAATGCGGTTATCAATCCGTTAACGGCGATTTGGCGGATTCCGAACGGCCAATTGCTGGAATCGGAGGCGCGGCAAGCGGTGATGCGGCAGCTGTGTGATGAAGGAGAAAGCATTTTTCAGGCAAACGGGATCGCGTACGACGCGGATATCTATGCGCAAATCCTGGGAGTTTGCCGCACTACCGCCGGCAACACCTCATCGATGCTGAAGGATGTCCTTTCGGGCAAGCCGACGGAAATCGATTTTATCAACGGCCGCCTGGTGGAAATGGCGCGAGCCAAGCAGGTTTCCGCCCCTGGACATGAACTGGTCTGGCAGCTGATCAGGGCGATGCAACCTGACATGCATATAAAAATATAGTTACTAACTTTTTGTGTGAGCTTTTCTTTTTCCAACATAAAGGAGGTGGGTTTTTGAGTGTTTTGGCCACTTTTCTTATCGTATTTGCCATGATTCCGGTCATTCCGTTTCTGCTCGTTTATTTCATCTATTACTATGGGGGGAAACGCGAGAAAAAAGCCGCTATTATGCTGGCGATGGACGTCACGACGCTGTTTCTGATCTTGGGGGCGGCCGCCTTGTTCAACAATGTGTTTCACTCCACGTTTGGCATTTACTTGATCGTTCTTATTCTGCTCGTTGCCAGCGGATTGATCGGCGGGGCGCAGACACGCCTGAAAGGCAAGGTGGATGTGCGCCGGCTGCTGCGCGCGGTATGGCGCTTGGCGTTTGCGGGGACAGGGGTCGCTTACATTCTTTTATTTTTGATCAGTTTTATTACATATATTTTTACCGCCTAAACTATACTATACAAACCACAATACGCCAAATGGCGAATAAAACCATGACACTCAAAGTTAATTGTTAAGAAACAGCGATTGTCAATATGGGATAACGGACGATTTTGTTACATGAGCGGACCGTTTTTGGCGAAAAACGCGGAATTACCGAAAATTTATGTTGGATTTTTTTGACCGCTGGTTGTATAATCTTAAAACATATACCACAATATTTTAAGGGGGATATCGCTAGATGAAGAAGAGTAAGAGTCTACTCCTGCTTCTGACGCTCGTTCTCGCCGTGGGCACTTTGCTTTCCGCGTGCGGATCAAACGGCGGCAGCAACGGTGCTGCTAACGGAGGCAACAATACGGCATCCAACAGCGGCGACAGCGGCGAAGAAAAATTGGCTGCGGATCAAACGCTGAAAATCAACCTGAGCGCGGAACCGCCCACATTCGATCCGGCTCAAGCGCAAGACAGCCAATCCAATACGGTGCTTAAGACGATGTATGAAGGTCTTACGCGTCAAGATGATTCCGGCCAATCCGTTCCGGGCGTAGCCGAAAAATGGGATATTGACGGAACGAAGTATACTTTCCATCTTCGCAAAGACGCAAAATGGAGCAACGGCGACCCTGTAACGGCAAACGATTTCGTGTTTGCGTGGGAGCGCGTGCTGAGCCCGAAAACATCTCCGGCTGCACCTTACGCTTATCAATTGTACTACTTGAAAAACGGTAAAGAATATAATGAAGGAAAAGTTACCGACTTCAGCCAAGTTGGCGTAAAAGCGGTTGACGATTACACCCTGGAAGTCGAATTGACGGCGCCAACGCCTTACTTCCTTGGCCTGACTTCTTTCTACACTTTTTATCCGGTTCACCAATCGGTCAAGGATGACCCGAAATGGGCGGTTGACCAAAGCAAAATGATCGTAAACGGTGCGTTCACGCTGACCAACTGGGTGAAAGGGCAATCCATCGAAGTTACGAAAAACGAAAACTACTGGGATAAGGACAACATCAAGCTCAGCAAAATCACCATGTCTTTGGTAAACGCCAGTACGACTGAGTTGGCTAGTTACCAAAACGGCGAGCTGGATCGCGCCGGGCATCCTAACGGCGAAATCCCGACCGACCAAATTCCGATTCTCAGAGATCAGTTGAAAGACGAACTTGAAATCAAAGGTATTGCAAGTACGTATTACTACGAATTTAACGTAACGGCCGAACCGTTCGATAATGTAAATATCCGTAAAGCCTTTGCTATGGCTATCGACCGTCAAGCGATCGTCGATAACGTAACCCTTGGCGGACAGCTTCCGGCGTTCGGTTACGTTCCTCCGGGCATCAAAGGCAAAACATTTGAAGTCGAATTCCGCAACGAGCACAAAGACGACTATTTCACGGAAAACGTGGAAGAAGCGAAAAAACTGCTTGAGCAAGGCATGAAAGAAAAAGGTTATACGAAACTTCCTGAAATCACTTTGATTTACAACTCCAGCGATGCGCACAAGAAAGTAGCGCTTGCTGTAGCCGACATGTGGAAGAAAAATCTTGGTGTTGACGTGAAGACACAAAATCAAGAATGGGCCGTATTTATTGAAAATCGCCAAAACCTGAATTACCAAGTGGCTCGTGCTGGTTGGACCGCCGACTACAACGATCCGATGACGTTTTTGGATATGTGGGTAACTGATGGTGGCAACAACGACACCGGTTTCTCCAACGAGGAATACGATAAGCTGATTGCCGAAGCGAAAGCTACCGATGATGAGGCTAAACGTGATGAAGCTTTCGCTAAAGCCGAAAAAATCTTCATTCAAGACAACATGGTCGTGATGCCGCTTTACTACTACACGAACGTTGCGGCCGAGAAGCCATACCTGAAGGGCGTAATCCTTGACTTTAGCGGTGCTGTTGACTACACCCGTGCGTACCTGCTCGAACATTAATCCGTAAAGGGCAGATCCATGCAAGAACGAAGCGAATAGCAACTTCGGGATATATATGTGGACTACTTCATATATATCCCGATTTTTTGTGTGCGGGGTTCTTCCAAGCATTTCGTTCTAATACAAATATATGTAATAGACAAGCTAGGTCTTTTCGCCTAAAATCGATATATGTCGAAATATAAAAAAAGGAGGTGTAAACGGGCATGATACGTTACGTAGCGAATAAGTTTTTTTACATGTTGGTTTCGCTGTTTATTCTAATCACTGCCACCTTTTTTCTCATGAAGGCCATTCCGGGTGATCCGCTCACTTCGGAGAAACAGGTGCCTCCCGCAATAAAGGAGCGCCTTTATGAACAGCTTGGACTCGACAAGCCCGTTTATGAGCAGTATTTAAAATATTTGGGGAACGTTGCGCACGGAGATTTGGGCATTTCCATGAAGATGATTAACCAGGATGTGTCCAAAATCATCGGGCAAACGTTTTCGGCGTCCTTGAAGCTGGGAGTCGTTGCGATTATCGTTGCCGTAATCGTTGGGGTGCTGCTTGGTATGCTGGCAGCGTTGTATCATCGCAAATTGATCGACAATGCGGCTATGGTGCTGGCGGTGTTAGGGATCGCGGTGCCGAGCTTTGTGGTTGCTTCTTTGCTGCAGTATGTATTTGCCTCGAAACTGCACTGGCTTCCTACAATGGGCTTTAAGGGGCCGCTGTATTATGTGCTTCCAGTAGCGGCGTTAACCGCGCAGCCGATCGCTTTTATCGCGCGTCTGACGCGTTCAAGCATGCTGGAAGTACTGCATGCCGACTATATCAAGACGGCCAAAGCGAAAGGTTTGGGCTGGATGGCGATTTTGTTCCGCCACGTTATCCGCAACGGAATTATGCCGGTCATTACTTATCTTGGGCCAATGACGGCCGACATCGTCACCGGCTCGGTCGTCATCGAGCAAATCTTTGGGATTGGCGGGATCGGCAAACAGTTCGTGCAGGCGATCAGCACCCGTGACTATCCGCTGATTATGGGGATTACGATCTTTTATGGGGTATTGCTGATGGTGGCGCGTTTTATAACGGATATCGCTTACGTATTCGTAGATCCGCGAATCAAGCTAAGCGGAAGGAAGGAGGGCTAAAGGATGGATGCGAATTCCGTAAAAGTGATGCCGGCTCCGGCGGATCTGACTCCCGAGGATTTTCGGAAAATCGGAACGGACGAGAAAGAAGCCGAGGTCATTCAGCGCGAGAGTATTTCCGCATGGCGGGATGCCTGGTACCGTTTGCGCAGCAACAAGATGGCTATGACGGCGCTTGTCGTCCTTGTTATAATCTCGCTTGCCGCTATCGTCGCCCCATGGATCGTCGAAAAAATCAATGGTTTAAACTATTATTCCAACGATCTGATGAGCACCAACAAAGGACCGTCGGCTCAGCACTGGTTCGGGACCGACGACCTCGGACGCGATATGTTCGTCCGTACTTGGATGGGCGCGCGCATTTCTCTAATCGTAGGTTTGGCTGCTGCATGTATCGACTTGTTTATCGGTGTTATTTATGGCGGTATCATGGGCTTCTTTGGCGGCCGTGTTGATGAAATTATGAATAAGTTTTCCGAGATTCTGTACGCTATTCCGTACCTGCTGGTTACGATTTTGCTGCTGGTCGTGCTCGAGCCAAGCTTGGGAACGATCATATTGGCCTTAACGATCACGGGCTGGATCAACATGTCATGGATTGTCCGCGGCGAGATTATGCAGCTCAAAAGCCGTGAGTTCGTGTTGGCTTCCCGTTCGATGGGCGCAGGCTCGGGACGTTTGCTGTTCCGCCATCTGCTGCCTAATGCGGTTGGACCGATCATCGTCACGGTGACTTTGTCCGTACCAAAAGCGATTTTTGCCGAAGCGTTCTTAAGCTTCCTTGGTCTCGGTGTGCAGGCTCCGATCGCATCGCTTGGTTCCATGATTAACGATGCTTTGACAGGATGGCTGTACTACCCTTGGCGCATGCTGTTCCCGGCCATATTGATCAGCTTGATCATGCTGGCGTTTAACATTTTCGGCGACGGCCTTCGTGACGCGCTGGATCCTAAACTGAAGAAATAGGAGGTGGAATGATGGAGCCGATTCTACAAGTCAAAGATTTGCATGTGTCCTTTCAAGTCAGAGGCGGAGAAGTCAAAGCCGTTCGCGGCATGAACTTCGAAGTGGGGAAAGGGGAAACGGTTGCGATAGTCGGTGAATCCGGCAGCGGCAAAAGCGTAACGGCCCAAACGATCATGCGTCTGATTCCGTCCCCTCCGTCAATCATTAAGCAAGGTGAAATCATTTTTCAAGGCGAAAACCTGTTGACCAAAAGCAATAAACAAATGGAAGCCATTCGCGGTAAAGATATCGGCATGATTTTCCAGGACCCGATGACCTCTTTGAATCCTACCATTAAGGTAGGCCGACAAATTACCGAAGTGTTAATCAAACATCAGAAAATGTCAGCGGGCGAAGCGAAAGAACGTGCCATTGAAATGCTGAAGCTAGTCGGCATTAAAAATGCGGAAGCCCGCTTTAACCAATACCCTCACGAGTTTTCCGGGGGCATGCGGCAGCGCGTCATGATCGCTATTGCTCTTGCATGCCGTCCGGCGCTGCTGATCGCGGACGAACCGACGACAGCGCTTGACGTTACGATTCAGGCACAAATTATGGACGTTATGAAAGAGATGCAGGAACATCTCGGCACTTCCATCATTTTGATTACCCACGATCTTGGCGTCGTTGCCGGCATGTGCGATCGCGTCATCGTCATGTATGCCGGTGAGGTTGTAGAAACCGGAACGAAGTGGGAAATCTTTAAAAACCCGCAGCATCCTTACACGAAAGGTTTGCTGCGCTCGATGCCGCGGTTGGATCAGAAGAAAGGGGAGCCGCTTATTCCTATTATCGGCACTCCGCCCGATTTGATTAAACCGCCGGTTGGCTGTCCGTTTGCGGCCCGCTGTGAACATGCGATGAAGATCTGCGAACGTATCGATCCGGGAGCGACCGTATTCAGCGATACGCACATGGCCCGCTGCTGGGATCTTCATCCGATGGCCAAGGAGGGACAGTCGTCATGAGTATTGGGAAAACGTTGATCGAAGTCGAAGGACTCAAAAAATATTTTAACGTCGGCGGCGGTAATGTGCTGAAAGCCGTCAATGACATCAGCTTCTCGATTGCCGAAGGCGAAACGCTTGGCCTCGTTGGCGAGTCGGGCTGCGGCAAATCGACCGCGGGACGCACGATCCTTCGCTTGTACGAGCCGACGGGCGGCAGCATTCGTTTTAACGGAACCGATATTACGAAACTGCATCCGCGGAAAATGAAGGCGATGCGCCGCGATATGCAGATGATTTTCCAAGATCCGTACGCCTCGCTCAATCCGCGGTTTACGGTTACGGATATCATCGGCGAAGCGCTGGACATCCACGGTATGGCCGGATCGCGGGCGGAACGCAAAAAACGCGTGGAAGAGCTGCTTGATATGGTCGGCTTGAATCCCGATCATGCGACGCGTTATCCGCATGAATTTTCCGGCGGACAACGGCAGCGGATCGGGATTGCCCGCGCGCTGGCGGTAAATCCGAAGTTCATTATCTGCGACGAACCGATATCGGCGCTCGACGTGTCCATTCAGGCGCAGGTGGTCAACCTGCTTAAAGAACTGCAGGACCGCCTCGGTTTAACGTATTTGTTTATCGCCCACGACCTGTCGATGGTTAAGCATATCAGCGATCGTGTAGCCGTCATGTATCTGGGCCGGATTGTTGAGCTAGCGGAAAGCGAAGAGCTTTACGCCAACCCGCAGCATCCGTATACCAAAACGCTGCTGTCCGCGATTCCGATTCCGGACCCGGAGATCGAAGCAAACAAGAAGCGGATTCATTTGGAGGATACGGTGGGCGGTCCGATTACTTCCAAGGACGGTAAAACCGACGGCGGTTTGTTCGATTTGGACAACTCGGAGCTGGTTGAAGTGTCCAAAGGTCATTTTGTGGCGATGCCGAAAAAAGGCTAGGCTGTTTTGAGGTAAACTCCGGCTGCACGGTTAAACCGGCAGCGGGAGTTTTTTGCCGTTCGCGGCTTACGGAAAGTGAGAAATTTAACAAAAGTAAGGTTAGCTTTGACGGGTACGCGGAGTATCCGGTACAATCAAGGAAGGTTTGTATGGAAGAACAGGAGGACATTAACCTGATGAATATAGTACAAGAACTTCTGGCGCCCCCCGGGCCGCTGGCGGAAGCGTATGCCCATCGTTTTGGAGCGGTCGCCGCTCTTTACGAATATGATCCGGCGCTGGATGATAGCTGGCACAGACGGCTCAAATGGCTGGATGAAACGGAGCATCACCGAATAAACCGGGCCGCCTTGGTAAGCCGGCTGCGCGAATACAATCGCCTGCATAACCCGGATGCCGCGGTGGAGCAGGCGCTGGACCGGCTAACGCAGCCGGGGACCGCGGTCATCGTCGGCGGGCAGCAAAGCGGCTTATTTACCGGGCCGCTACTGGTGATTTACAAGGCGATCACGATTATTAAAGCGGCCCAAACCGCCGCCGCCAAACTGAATCGGCCGGTCGTGCCGGTGTTTTGGATCGCCGGGGAGGATCACGATTGGGATGAAGTGAATCATACTTACATGTTGTCTTCGGACCTGCAGGTCAAGCGCATTCGCATCTTGCGTGATCCGGACAACCGTCTGCCGGTCAGCTTTAGCCAGGTTCAAAAAGAAGAATGGGAGCAGGCGGCGGATGAGCTGGAGCAGCTGCTTCCGGGCAGCGAGTTTAAGTCCGGCTTGCTGGAGTTGTTCAAACGTTCCGCTGTGGAATCGGCCAGTCTGTCTGAATGTTTCGCCAAGCTGATGGGGGCCTGGTTCGGCAAATACGGCCTTGTGCTGCTGGATTCCGCGGATCGTGAACTGCGCAAACTGGAGACCCCGGTGTTTGAAGCGATCATTCGGCAAAACGACGAACTGGAGTCGGCTTACTTCGAAAGCTTGGGCGATTTGGCTGGGCTTGGATATGAACCGCAAGCCGAAGTAAGCGAAGGCGGAGCCAATCTGTTTTACATACATGAGCAGGAGCGGCTGCTGTTGTTCAAGCGGGAAGGCTGCTTCGCCGACCGGAAAGGCAAGGTTTCCTTCACCAGGGATGAACTGTTGGCCGAGCTTCGCGAGCATCCGGAGCGTTTCAGCAACAATGTGCTGACCCGGCCGCTGATGCAGGACAGCCTTTTTCCGGTTCTCGGCGCCGTGCTGGGTGCGGGGGAAATCTCCTACTGGGCGTTAACCCGCAAAGCGTTCGGCAAGCTGGGCTTGCAAATGCCGCTGCTGTTGGCGCGGGAGTCTTTTACCGTGGTAGAGGGCACATTGCAGAAGCATATGGAAAAATACGGCCTTAGCTGGAACGACGTCAAAGACATTGAGGTCCTGCGGCAAAAACGTGAAGCATGGCTGGCGAATCAGGACGCGCTCCATATCGATGCCCGTTTCGACGAAATCAAGTCGGGCTTTGGCGAAATGTACGATCCGCTGATCGAACAGCTCGCCGCCATCCAAAACGGGCTGCTGAAATTAGGGACCGCCAATCGCGATAAAATTTACGATCAGATCGACTATTTGCGCGGCAAGGCAAAGGATGCCCTGGAAAAAAGCAATGAAGCGGGATTGCGCCATTTTGAGCGGATCGAGCTATCGCTGTTTCCATTGCGGAAGCCGCAGGAACGGGTTTATAACATATTTTATTATATGAACCGGTTTGGCGTGGAATGGATTGACACTCTGATGGATATTCCTTATGACATCACGGGAACGCATCGAATTATTTATTTATAAAGGAGGCAGATCAAAATGAGTTCAGCAGCGATGCAAAACAGCATTATTACGGACTTGAAGCTTGCCCCGGAGGGGCATCTCAAAATCGATTGGGTGGAGGCCCACATGCCGGTACTGAACCGGATTCGCAAACAGTTTGAAGCGGAACAGCCTTTTAAAGGATTGAAGGTGACGATCTCGCTGCACCTTGAAGCGAAAACCGCTTATTTGGCGAAAGTGGTGCAAGCCGGCGGAGCCGAAGTGACGATCACCGGAAGCAATCCGCTGTCGACCCAGGATGATGTCTGCGCGGCGCTCGTGGAAGACGGGGTTACGGTATTTGCCAAATACAACCCGGAACCGGCGGAGTACAAAGCTCTCTTGATCAAGGCATTGGAAACGAAACCCGATTTGATTATCGACGACGGCGGTGATCTGGTGACGATCCTGCATTCCGAACGGCCGGACTTGCTGGAAAATGTCCGCGGCGGCGCCGAGGAAACGACGACTGGCATTTTGCGCCTGAAAGCGATGGATAAGGAAGGAAAGCTTAAATTCCCAATGGTCGCAGTAAACGATGCGTACTGCAAATATTTGTTCGACAACCGCTATGGTACCGGGCAATCGGTATGGGACGGCATCAACCGCACGACGAATTTGGTCGTCGCGGGCAAAACCGTCGTCGTCGTAGGCTACGGCTGGTGCGGCAAAGGCGTAGCGATGCGGGCCAAGGGGCTTGGCGCAAACGTCATCGTCACCGAAGTTGATGCGATCAAAGCCGTCGAAGCCTACATGGACGGGTTCCGTGTAATGCCGATGCGGGAAGCCGCCAAACTCGGCGATTTCTTTGTGACGGTAACCGGCAACCGTGACGTCATTCGCGGCGAGCATTACGATGTGATGAAAGACGGCGCGATTTTGTCGAACGCCGGCCATTTCGACGTAGAAGTGAACAAACCTGAACTGCAGGAACGTTCCGTCTCGGTGCGGACCGTACGCCGCAATATCGAGGAATATCAATTGAAGGACGGACGGAAAATGTATATCCTTGCCGAAGGCCGTCTCGTCAATCTTGCCGCTGGCGACGGACATCCGGCGGAAATCATGGACATGACGTTTGCGCTTCAGGCGTTGTCGCTGAAGTATGTCAATGACCGCTATAAAGAAATCGGCAGCACGGTCGTTAACGTGCCGTACGAACTCGATGAGCAAGTGGCCCGTTTCAAGCTGGAAAGCCTCGGCGTAGGCATCGACACGCTTTCCGCCGAGCAGCGCGCCTACCTCGACAGCTGGCAGGAGCATTAGTCGGCCGGCTGCGGCGCGGTCGAGTTCCTTTGTAGACAGATAGACTAGGGATTTTTTTGAATAGCGCGAGCAGCGGATAAGTGATACCTCCCGGCTGCTCGCGCTTTTGTATTGTTCAACCTCTGAGTGTGTCCGAGTGTCGGTCGTGCTGCTCTTTTGTATTGCGCAGAGAGTATCTGCAAAAATCCGAGTTGCCCAAGATACTTCAGCGTAAAAAATAAAGGGAAAAAATGTTTTTATTCCTCCGATATCCGTCCATATGAGAGAAATAGAGGGAATTTATGTCGCTATTTTCTCCGATCGCAAGAAAATGCCCGCGTTCCGGACCGTACATAGGAAAATAAGTACAAAAAATTCCGCTAATGGGGATGAACAGGCTAGGTTCCGGATAATAAGTACAAAAAGTACCGCTATTTTTGAAGGCCGGCGGTCGGTCGTTCAAATAGCCGCTAACGGTACGAAGCTGAACACCGAAAAGAATTTCAGCACAGCCCCTTTTCCGAAAAACAATCCGGAAAAGGGGCTTCCCCCGTTTCCCCAAGACAGGTGGCCCGTAACGGAGAAATGTTTCGAACTATCAAATTGAATCATCCGATAGCAACAGCGCTCGAAGCCCAACTTTTTCACAGTTACGCCGATACCTCCGCCTCCCCCTTGATAAAAAATTTCCGCCCGCAAGCAGGATTTTTCCGCTAAATGCAGAATAGGTACTTAACATGTGGGGCAAAGTGGTGTAAAGTGGGGGAAAGAGGTAGGGAGTGAGACACCAATGTTTATGGGGGAATTCCAACATAGCATTGACGACAAAGGCCGGATTATTATCCCGGCTAAGTTTCGTGATCTCCTCGGAAGCTCTTTTGTTGTTACCCGCGGCTTGGACCAGTGTCTTTTCGTTTATCCGATGCAGGAATGGGAAGTGCTGGAGCAGAAGCTGAAAGCTTTGCCGCTCATGAAGTCGGACGCGCGTGCGTTTACCCGCTTTTTTTTCTCCGGAGCTACGGAATGCGAGTGGGATAAACAGGGAAGGGTAAACTTGCCAAGCAATTTAAGGCAGTATGCGAAGCTGGAGAAGGATTGCGTTGTTCTGGGCGTATCGAATCGGGTTGAGATTTGGAGCCGGGATACTTGGGAGCAATACTTCCAGCAGTCGGAGGATACGTTTAACGAAATCGCCGAGAAGCTGGTCGACTTCAATTTCGACCTGTAAAGGTGGTTAAAAAGTCGGCTTTTGATCACGGTAAAGGTAGTCAAAAAGCCGGTTTTCGAAGATGTAACCAGGTTTATTTAAAATCGAGTTCTAGTCTGGAGGGGCGTTAGTCGTGTTTCATCACATCACGGTGCTTAAAGAAGAAGCGACAGAAGGGCTGCGCATCAAGCCGGACGGCATTTACGTAGATTGTACGCTGGGAGGCGGCGGCCACAGCTCGGTCATTTTGTCCCGGCTTGGCGAAGGCGGCAGACTAATCGCTTTTGATCAGGACGACTGGGCGCTGGACAATGCCAAAGAACGTTTGGCCTCTTATGCGGACAAGTTAACTTTGGTGAAAAGCAATTTTCGCCATCTGGAACAAAAGCTGTTGGAGCAGGGCGGTCTTCCTCGGCAGAACGGGGTTCCGCAGGTGGACGGCGTGTTGTTTGATCTGGGCGTTTCGTCTCCACAGTTCGACGAGGGGGAACGCGGCTTCAGCTACAACGCCGATGCTCCGCTCGATATGCGCATGGATCAAACGGCGCGGCTCACGGCGCGGGAAATCGTTAACGAATGGCCGGCGCGGGAAATTGCCCGCATTTTGTTCCAGTACGGAGAAGAGAAGTTCTCCAGACGCATCGCTAAGGTCATAGTGGAGAGGCGCGATCAGGAGCCGGTGGAAACGACCGGTCAACTGGTCGAACTGATCAAGGAAGGAATCCCGGCGGCGGCCCGGCGAACGGGCGGTCACCCCGCCAAACGCAGTTTTCAGGCGCTGCGGATCGCCGTAAACGACGAGCTTGGTGCGTTTGAAGAAGGACTGCATGCCGCGATTCGTTGTTTGGCGCCGGGCGGCAGAGTTTCGGTCATCACCTTTCATTCGTTGGAAGACCGCATCTGCAAGCAGATTTTTGCCGGTTATGTGGAGAAATGCACCTGTCCTCCCGACTTTCCGATGTGCGTGTGCGGGGGGAAGGGATCGCTGAAGCTAATAAACCGGAAACCGGTGGTTCCGTCAGAGAGGGAACTGGCCGAAAACTCGCGGGCGCGGTCGGCAAAATTGCGCGTGGCGGAGAAATTGCAAACCTTAGTGGAGGAATCGTAAATGGCTTATTCGCGGGGGAACTTGGCAGTAAAAGAAAAGTCAGCACAACGCAGTCATCCGTCACAGCGCTATCGCGAAACGACGAAGGTCGTCACTCGCCGCTCAACGCTTCCGGTGCGCGAGAAACTGCTGTATATGATGACGATTATTTTTTGCGTGGCGGTGATGGCTGGTCTCCTATGGCAAAATGTTACACTTTACAGCATCAAGCGGCAAATGTTTAATTTGAATACGGATATTCAAACGATGAGCGCCGAGATCGAGCAATTGTCGATCAAAAAAGAAAAGCTGGAGGAACAAGTTCCGGAGGAAGCGGCCAAACTTGGTTATGTTGAGCCGGAAGAAGAAGGGTTCCATGTCCAGGTTCCGCCGGGGGCATCATCGGTGGCAACTCCGGGTGACAGTGCGGAGACTGACGGCTCATCGGAAGAGACGGACCATGCGGACGGCCTGACGGCAATCCGAAAATAATCCTACTTTAAAGAGGTTTGGCCATGACCAAAAGAATAAAACTGCGAACATTGCTGATAGGGGGATGCGTTACCCTCTTTTTTGCTGTATTGATAGGGAGAGTGTTTTGGCTGCAGATCGTCCAAGAGGATTTTTGGCAGAAGCGTGCCGAAGCGCTTTGGTCCACCAAAAAGGATCTGCCCGCCACCCGTGGAACGATCACGGACCGTAAAGGCGACGTATTGGCCATGGACGCTCCCGCCTATACGGTAGTGGTCAATCCTAGGATCATTCATGACAAAGGTTTAGAAAATGAAGTGGTCGAGGGGCTCAGCCGGATTCTCGGCAAAGACGGGCAGGAGATACGCGACCTCCTCAACGCGAAGATGAAAGACGGCAAATATTACGCCCAGCGGGAAGTGCGCAACGAAGGTTTGAAAATTGACCAGGAGCTCAGCGATCAAGTGGTGGCTTTCAGAAACAAGCTGCTGCAGGAGCACGAGAAATTGGAAGACACTGGCATTTATTTGATGAAGGAACAAAAACGCTATTATCCCCAAAAAAGCCTGGCCGCTCATATCCTGGGCTATACCGACCGCGACGGCAACGCGGTGTCCGGCCTGGAGGCTTATTACGACGAGAAGCTAAAGGGAGAAGACGGTTATATCGAATATAAACGCGACGGCAGGGGGATTGAAATCCCGAAAGCCAGCGAAATTTACCAGCCGGCGAAAAACGGGCAGAACCTGCAGCTAACGGTCGATGATACGATCCAGTATTATATCGAACAAGCGATGAAGGAAGCGTATGCTGAACTGCAGCCGATCAGCATGAGCGTCATCGCCGTAGATCCGAAAACGATGGAAATTCTCGGAATGGCAAACATGCCTACATACGACCCCAATGAATATTGGGCCGATGTCGATCAGAAAAACTTTTACAACCACGCGATCAAATCGGTGTATGAACCGGGATCGACGTTTAAAATCGTCACCTTGGCCGGAGCTGTTCAGGAAGGGGTTTTTAACCCGAATGCCACTTATATGTCGGGTAGTATCCGTGTTCCGGGGCGAACGATCCACGATTTAAAACGATCCGGCTGGGGGCCGATCACTTACTTGGAGGGTGTGAAGCGTTCCAGTAACGTTGGTTTTGTCAAACTGGGCTATGAGATGCTGGGCCCCGAACGGCTGAAAAGCTACGTCGACAATTTCGGATTCGGGCAGAAGACGGGCATTGAGCTGCCGGGCGAAGCCAAAGGGATTGTCGATCCCGTGCAGCAGGCCGACTTCGCGGCGATGTCCTACGGGCACGGCAAGTTGCTCGTTACGCCGCTGCAGCAGATCGTTGCGGTGGCGGCGGTGGCGAATGGCGGCAAGCTGATGGAGCCGCATATCGTCAAATCCATCACTGATCCGCAAACCGGTAAAACGGAGGAGATCAAACCGAAAGTTATCCGCCAGGTGATCGCGCCGGAAACCGCAAAGGAAGTTGGCGGATATTTGGAGCAAGTCGTTTCCGACCAGAAAATTGGGACCGGCCGCCACGCTTACATTGAGGGTTACCGGATCGCGGGGAAAACGGGAACGGCTGTAAAAGTCGTGAACGGCGAATATAACTATTCCAAGCAGGTCGTTTCTTTTATCGGCTATGCGCCAGTGGATGATCCGAAGATCGCCGTCATCGTTTTGATTGACGAACCGAAGGATTCCGAGCTGGGCGGCGGAACGGCGGCGGCCCCGGTGTTCAAAAAAATCGTAAACCAAACACTCCAGTATATGGGCGTGCCTAAAACGATTGATACCAACGCCGAGAAATCGAATCATGCTGAAAGCGGACCGAAGGTTCCCGACCTTAAGGGAATGGGCGTGCAAAAAGCCAAAGACACCCTCGTTGCCGCAGGGATCTCCTATGCGACCTTGGGAAGCGGCACGGGAGTTATCTCCCAATACCCCAAAGCAGGAAGCATCCTGAAAACGGGCCAATTCGTTTATTTGCTGACCGAAGAAGGAGCGAACATGAAAATTCCGAACCTGAATGGAGAATCGCTGCGGGATGCGATGGAGCTGCTATCGGTTCTTCAGGTGCCAGTCACCGCAAAGGGGGAAGGATACGTCGCCTCGCAAAAAGTGATCGAAGAGAATGGGGCGCGAAGAGTCGAATTGACGCTTGAGCCGCCGGTCACGGAGGAGGAAACAAAGGGGGAAGCGGCGGACGGCAGTGAGACGGCGGACGGTGAAGTCTCCGGCGAGTCAGTGGCTGGCGCGAACTCGCCATAGCTTGTTCTAACCCCTGGTTGTCCTGAATATCCTTGATATGAAAACATTCAAACGTCAGGATGGGATAGGGGGGCAACCAGTGAAAATTTCCAAGTTTACCGTCAGACGAAGACTGTTCTGGCTGTTGATGGTGTTGTGTTTGTTATTTGCGGCCCTTGCCGTGCGCCTTGCCTATGTGCAAATCGGAAAAGGCGCGGAGTTGTCGGCCAAAGCGGAGGACTCCTGGCGCCGGAACATCCCTTATTCGGCAAAACGGGGAGAAATCAGCGACCGGAACGGCAACGTGCTGGCTTACAATATCACGACGCCGACGGTCATGGCCATTCCGGTGCAAATCAAACATCCGGAGCAGACGGCCAAAAGCCTGGCACCTCTGGTCGGCATGAGCGAGGACGAGATCTTGAAGTCGATCACCAAGAAACAATCCATAGTCAGGCTGCAACCCGGCGGACGCAAAATTACGATGGAAAAAGCGCAGGAAATTCGTGATTTGGCTCTTCCGGGTATTGTTGTTGCCGAAGACAACAAAAGGTATTATCCTTATGGAGGACTTGCCGCCCATATCTTAGGTTTTACCGGCAGCTACAACCAGGGGCTGACCGGAGTGGAAAGTAAATACGAAAGCCTGCTGAGCGGCATGAACGGCAGCGTGTCCTATTTGTCCGACGCCGGCGGCCGATTGATGCCGGGATCGTCGGAGAAATACGTGGAGCCGAAAGACGGGCTGAACCTGACGCTGACGATCGACAAATCGATCCAAAGCATCATCGAGCGCGAGCTGGATCAGGCGATGGACCGGCTGCAGGCCGATTCGGCGCTGACCATCGCAATGAATCCGAAGACGGGCGAAATTTTGGGCATGGCGGCAAGACCGGGTTTTGAGCCCGCGCAATATCAGGAATACGATTCGGCGGTATATAACCGGAACCTTCCGATCTGGATGACGTACGAACCGGGTTCCACGTTCAAGATCATCACCTTGGCCGCCGCGCTCCAAGAGAAAAAGGTCGATCTGCTGGGAGAGCGGTTTTTTGATCCGGGATATGCCAAGGTTGGCGGGGCCACACTCCGCTGCTGGAAGAGGGGCGGGCACGGCAGCCAGACGTTCCTCCAGGTGGTGGAGAATTCCTGCAACCCCGGGTTCGTAGCACTCGGGCAGCGACTGGGCAAAGAAAAGCTGTTCCAGTACATCAAAAATTTCGGCTTCGGCAGCAAAACCGGCATCGACTTGAACGGCGAGGAAAACGGAATCCTGTTCAAGCTGTCCCGGGTCGGCCCAGTGGAGCTGGCGACGACCTCGTTCGGCCAAGGGGTGTCGGTGACGCCGATTCAGCAGATCACCGCGGTTTCGGCCGCGATCAACGGCGGTAAGCTGTATAAGCCTTACGTTGCCAAGGCGTGGACGAATCCCGACACGGGCGAGGTCGTCTCGGAATCGACACCGCAGTTGGTGCGCCAGGTCATTTCGGAAGAGACGTCCAAGCAGGTTCGAACCGCACTGGAAAGCGTCGTCGCCAAAGGCACGGGCGGCAACGCGTTCATCGATGGTTACCGCGTAGGCGGAAAGACCGGGACGGCGCAAAAGGTCGTAAACGGTCGATATTCTGCAAACGAGCACATCGTTTCTTTTATCGGCTTCGCTCCGGCGGACGATCCGCAACTCGTCGTTTATACGGCGGTCGACAATCCGCAAGGGGTTCAATTCGGCGGCGTGGTAGCCGCCCCGATCGTGCGGAATATTATGGAGGATGCGCTGGAATACATGCAAGTTCCGCCTCGCCAGAAACAGGTCACCAAGAAATACAAATACGGAGAGACGCCGATTGTCACAGTTCCCGATCTGGTCGGACATACGGCGCAGGAAATCTATGAGAACCTCAACATGAATTTCAACCTGGCGAAATCCGGAGCGGGCAATGTGGTGATTAACCAGGCGCCGAAGCCCGGGGCCAGGGTCGAAAAGGGTTCGACAATCCGCATTTATATGGGCAGCGAGGCGGATGCGGAACAACTGCATAATCATAATGAGTAATTTTCCTGAACTTTGCAGTTTTTGGTGATAATATAGAGTGAGTGTTCACGAACGTTGTTGAAATACGGAGGGGTAGTTATGCTTCTTAAGGAATTGGCAACTTATTTGATAGCTTCACAAATACGAGGCGACGGGGAGCAGGCGTGCGAAGGCATGGCCATCGACTCGCGGAAGGTTCAGCCCGGCGATTTGTTTATATGCCTCCCCGGGCATACGGTCGACGGGCATGACTTTGCCCCGC
Source organism: Paenibacillus macerans (assembly GCF_023715465.1). Taxonomy (GTDB): domain Bacteria; phylum Bacillota; class Bacilli; order Paenibacillales; family Paenibacillaceae; genus Fontibacillus; species Fontibacillus macerans_A. Next base: position 804,084 of record NZ_JAMBOE010000001.1, on the reverse strand, counting down.
AAGCTGCGGAAAAAGGAGCGGCGGCGCTCGTTGTGGAGCGTTGGCTTGACGATTGTGAGCTGCCTCAGCTTAAAGTGAAGGACAGCCGTTTGGCGATGGCGGTTTTGGGCAACGTGTTTTTCGGGTTTCCCAGCCGGCGTCTCAAGGTCGTAGGCGTTACCGGAACGAATGGCAAAACGACGACGACTTATCTGATCGAGCGCATTTTTGAGGATCAAGGTCTCGCCACCGGGCTCATCGGCACGATTCAGCGCAAATTTGCCGGCCGGACGCATCCGATGTCCGGCACAACGCCGGAATCGCTCGAACTGCAGCGGTATTTGCACGAAATGGCCGAAGGCGGCGCGGATTACTGCGTGATGGAGGTATCTTCCCATGCGCTGGAACAGGGCCGCGTTAAAGGAACTTTTTTCCGGACGGCCATCTTTACGAACTTGACCCAGGACCATTTGGATTATCATAGTACGATGGAAGAATACCGCGGGGCCAAGGGGCTGTTCTTCTCCCGCCTGGGCAACGCCTATCCGGCCGATCCAAACGAACGAAGCTACGCGGTCCTTAATGCGGATGACCCGGCAAGCTTCTATTTCGCCAAACAAACCGCCGCGGAAACGATCACGTACGGGGTGGAGAACGAGGCCGATGTCCGCGCCTCGGACATTTCCGTAACCGCGAAAGGCACTTCGTTTCATGTTGACACTTTCCAAGGCAGCGCCGATATTTCGCTGCGCATGGTCGGCAAGTTCAACGTGTACAACGCGCTTGCAGCGATTGCGGCCGCCTTGCTCGAAGGGATCCCGCTCGAACGGATCAAGACCAGCCTGGAAGCGGTCAAAGGTGTGGAAGGACGGGTCGAGGCGGTCGATGAGGGCCAATCCTTCGCCGTTATCGTCGATTACGCCCATACTCCCGACGGGCTGGAGAATGTGCTGCGGACCGTAAACGAGTTTGCCCAAGGCCGCGTTATCTGCGTCTTCGGCTGCGGCGGCGACCGCGACCGTACGAAGCGTCCGATCATGGGGCGAATCGCCGCGAAATACGCCCAGCACGTCATCGTGACCTCCGACAACCCGCGCACCGAAAATCCCGATGCTATACTAGTCGACATCGAGCAGGGATTGATCGGCGACGGAGTGGATCGCAGCCGTTACGAACTGATCGTAGACCGCCGCGAGGCCATTCAAAAAGCTATTGAAATGGCAAGCCGTGAAGATGTAGTATTGATTGCGGGGAAAGGTCATGAAACCTATCAGTTGATCGGAACCGCGGTGCTCGATTTTGATGATCGAATCGTAGCAAAAGAAGCGATAAGGGGTTTGGCGAAGTGATAATTAGAAAACTGGCGGATATAGCCGCGATGTGCGGCGGACAAGTGCGGGAGGCAGCCGATTCGGGCATTACGGTGCACGGCGCGGTTACCGATTCCCGGCAAATCGTAAAGGACTGTTTGTTTATTCCGTTATCCGGGGAAAGGTTTGACGGGCACGATTTTGCCGCCGGTTGTCTGGGCGCGGGAGCGGCCGCAACCCTGTGGGAGCGGTCCAAAGGAACGCCTCCCGGGCCGGCCGTCCTGGTAGACGATTGCTTGGAGGCGCTGCAAACGCTGGCCAAGTCCTACTTGGCCCAGACGGGCGCCAAGGTAGTCGGTATTACGGGCAGCAACGGGAAAACGACGACCAAAGACCTCGTTTACGCGCTTTTGTCCACCACGTATAAAGTGCATAAAACCAAAGGGAATTTTAACAACCACATCGGGCTGCCGCTGACGATCCTGGCGATGCCCGAGGATGCGGAGATCGCCGTCCTGGAGATGGGCATGAGCGGCCGCCGCGAAATCGAGCTGCTGTCCAAACTGGCCGAGCCCGAGACGGCGGTCATTACCAACATCGGCGAAGCGCATCTGCTGCAGCTCGGCTCGCGGGAGGAAATCGCGCGGGCCAAACTGGAGATCCTCGCGGGAATGAAGCCCGGGGGATTGTTCGTTTACAATGGGGACGAACCTTTGATTCCCCAGGTGCTCGCGGAGGCGGACACGCCGAAGCCGGACCGGCTGCAGACCGTCACGTTTGGTCTGGGCCAGGGCAATGACGAATACCCGACCGGGATGATGTTCATGGAGGATCGCACCTTGTTCACTTCGCACGCGAACGGCGGCGAACCGCTGGAGCTGCCTCTGCTGGGCGAGCACAACGTGGTGAACGCTTTGGCCGCGCTTGCGGTCGCCCGCCGCTATGGGGTCAGCGAAGCCGCGATTCGGGACGGGCTGAGCCATGCCGAACTAACCGGAATGCGGATCGAGCGCATCATCGGCGCAAGCGGCGTGACGATCTTGAACGATGCGTACAATGCCAGCCCCACGGCGATGAGAGCGGCGATCGGAGTGCTGGAAAAGATGAAAGGCTTCCGTCAAAAAATCGCTGTGCTCGGGGATATGCTCGAGCTTGGAGCCGCTGAGGAGGAATACCACCGCGAGCTCGGCGCCGCCTTGACGCCGGGCCAAGTGGATCGGCTTTTTACTTACGGAACTCTGGGCCTAAAAATCGCCGAGGGCGCGTCCGAACATTTGGAACCTGCGCGCATTCACGCATATACTGATAAAACTGAGCTCATCCGCGAATTGATTTCGCTGCTCCATCCGAAGGACGTCGTGCTGGTCAAGGCTTCCCGGGGCATGAAGCTGGAGGAAGTCGTAGACGCGGTTAGACATAGCAAACTAAAGCACTAAACACCGGCGAGAGGGGGTGAAATCCCATGGATTTTGGACTAATTCTGTTAACGATCGGCGTATCCTTCATTTTGGCCGTCATTTCGGCGCCGCTGATCATTCCGCTGCTGAGACGGCTTAAATTCGGTCAGCAAATACGCGGGGAAGGACCGCAAAGCCATCAGAAAAAGGCGGGTACGCCAACGATGGGCGGCGTGATTATTTTGCTTGCCTTTACGTTGTCTTTTCTTAAATTTTCAGTCATCAACACCGATTTCTACGTGCTGCTGATCGCTACGCTCGGCTTTGGGCTGATCGGTTTTCTCGATGACTACATCAAAATCGTATTTAAACGGTCTTTGGGATTGACGCCCAGACAAAAATTGTTCGGACAGCTGCTGTTCGCCGGTATCATGTGCGCTTTGCTCATTTCGGAAGGGCACAGCACGGCGATCGGCATACCGGGCACCGGCTGGTCTTTTGACCTCGGCGGCTGGTTCTATTATCCTTTTATTGTCGTCATGATGCTGGCAATCAGCAACGCGGTGAACTTCACCGACGGTCTGGACGGACTTTTGTCCGGCGTGAGCGCGATCGCGTTCGGCGCGTACGCGGTGATCGCGATGCAGGCGACTTCGATCCCTTCCGCGGTCTGCGCGGCAGCGATGATCGGGGCGGTGCTTGGCTTCCTCGTGTTCAACGCGCATCCGGCCAAGGTGTTTATGGGCGATACCGGATCGTTGGGGCTCGGCGGGGCGATCGGCGCGATCGCCATCATCACGAAAAGCGAGCTGCTTTTTCTGGTGATCGGCGGCATCTTCGTCATCGAAATGCTGTCCGTCGTCATTCAGGTGACCTCTTTTAAAACGAGAGGAAAACGGATTTTCAAAATGAGCCCGATTCACCACCATTTTGAGCTGTCAGGCTGGTCGGAATGGCGGGTTGTGGTGACGTTTTGGGCGGCCGGTCTTATCCTGGCGGGCATTGGACTTTACTTAAGCAAGGGGTTGTAATCATGAAGCATCCAGAAGAATACCGGGGACGCCAGGTGGTCGTGATCGGTTTAGCGAGAAGCGGCGTTCAGGTCGCGAAAACCCTGCATCATTTTGGAGCCGTCGTTACGGTTAACGACAAAAAGGAGAGGGAACTGTGTCCCGAAGCATCCGAACTGGAGGCTTTGGGAATTTCTGTTGTATGCGGCGGACACCCGGAAGGACTTATCCATCCCGGCGTCGAACTGGTCGTCAAAAACCCCGGCATCCCGTACTCGGCCCCGCCTGTGGCCAAAGCGCTGGAGCTGGGCATCGACGTCGTGACCGAGGTGGAAGTTGCCTACCGGATCAGCGTGGCGCCGATCATCGGGATTACGGGTTCCAACGGGAAGACGACGACGACGACATGGGTCGGCAAAATGCTGGAAACCGCCGGGCTTCGCCCGCTCGTGGCCGGCAATATCGGCACCCCGCTGTGTGAAGCGGCGGAGACGGCGAGCGCCGATAACTGGCTCGTAGCCGAGCTTAGCAGCTTTCAACTCAAAGGGACGCAGGCGTTCCGCCCCAAGGTTGCTTGCCTGCTTAATGTGGCGGAGACCCACCTGGACTACCACGGTACGATGGATGACTATGTGGCCTCCAAAGCCAAACTGTTCGCCAACCAGGAGGCAGCGGACACGGCTGTCGTCAATTGGGACGACCCTACATGCCGCGAACTGGTGCCCTACATCCGGGCAAAACTGCTCCCTTTCTCGATGACAGAGGAGTTGAAGACGGAGGGGGTCTACATCCAACCGGCCTATGTTCCGGACGTGGAGGACGGATTTGACCGCAGCGTCATGTACCGGGGGGCGGACGGCGAGGTACGGAAAATTGTCGATGTGCGCGACATCGCCCTGCCCGGACGATTCAACGTGGAGAACGCTTTGGCGGCGGTTGCCATCGCTCTGGCCGCGGGCGCGGCGCCGGAGGCTCTTGTGGAGCCATTGCGTACGTTCCGCGGCGTGGAGCATCGTTTGGAATACGTCGCGGAGAAGCGCGGCGTGGTTTATTACAACAATTCCAAAGCGACGAACGCGAAGGCGACGATCATGGCGCTGGGCGCCTTAACGGCTCCGATCGTGCTGATCGCCGGCGGGCTGGACCGGGGCTCCGATTACATGGAGTTGGTGCCCGTCTTTAAACAAAAGGTAAAGGTGCTCGTTGCCCTGGGGCAAACGAAGGAAAAAATCGCCAAAGCCGGAGAACTCGCGGGTCTATCCGACATCGTGGTGGTCGATAATGGTGACAGTGCCGCGGAAACGCTGCGGACCGCGCTTAAGGAGGCGGCGGCTTTGGCCGCATCCGGAGATGCTGTGCTGCTCTCTCCGGCATGCGCGAGCTGGGATATGTTCTCTTCCTACGAAGAGCGTGGACGCATTTTTAAAGAGGCGGTGCATACCCTTTAAGTAGGGGGGTGGAAAAGCCCCTACTTTCTGTCAAGAGGTGGCATCCACGATGAGCAAGAGCCGTACGGCGCCGGATTTTTGGCTTATGGCCAGCATCCTCGGACTGCTGGCGATTGGAATTGTGATGGTGTACAGCGCGGGTTCGGTACTCGCTTTTCATGATTACGGCGATTCTTTCTACTTTGTGAAGCGTCAGCTATTGTTCGCCGTACTCGGACTGGTCGCGATGTTTTTGATGATGAATTTCGATTACAGGCTATTGCGCAAATACGCGAAGGTGGGGCTGGTCATTTGCTTCGCCCTGCTTGTAATCGTGCTGATCCCCGGCATCGGGGTCGTCCGCGGGGGAGCGCGCAGCTGGCTGGGCATCAGCTCGTTTGGCATTCAGCCGTCCGAGTTCATGAAGCTGGGGATGATTTTGTTCCTATCCTATTTCCTTAGCCAGGAAGATTACAAGATTACGAATTTCACCAAGGGACTGCTGCCGCCGCTTGGCGTGATCGGGCTGGCATTTGGTCTGATTATGCTGCAGCCCGATTTGGGGACAGGCACGGTCATGCTTGGCGCTTCACTGCTGATCGTCTTTACGGCCGGGGCGCGAATTCTGCATCTGGCCGGACTGGCGGGCCTTGGGGCGCTCGGATTCGTAGGCCTGATTCTGGCAGCCCCTTACCGCCTCAAACGGATTACCGCTTTCCTTGATCCCTGGTCCGATCCGCTCGGCGCGGGGTACCAGATCATCCAGTCCTTATACGCGATCGGTCCCGGCGGGCTTGCCGGGCTGGGGCTTGGGATGAGCCGGCAGAAATACAGCTATGTGCCCGAGCCGCAAACGGATTTTATTTTTTCCATTTTGGCGGAGGAGCTTGGCTTTATCGGCGGACTGCTCGTCCTCCTGCTGTTCCTTATTTTGGTGTGGCGCGGCATGAGGGTCGCGATGACGATCGACGACACGTTCGGCAGCCTGCTGGCCGTCGGGATCGTCGGGATGGTCGCCGTCCAGGTCGTGATCAACATCGGCGTCGTGATTGGCCTGATGCCCGTCACCGGGATTACGCTGCCGCTTATCAGCTACGGCGGATCTTCGCTGACGCTTATGCTGACCGCGTTAGGCATTTTACTTAATTTATCCCGTTATGCGAGGTGAGAATATGCGCGTCGTACTGAGCGGCGGCGGAACCGGGGGGCACATCTACCCCGCGCTGGCCGTCGCAAGCCAATGCGCTGAGGAATTTCCCGATTCCGAATTTTTATATATCGGCGGCCAGAGAGGGCTGGAAAGCTCGCTGGTTCCGAAGCAAAACATTCCGTTTAAAGCGATCGACATCACCGGCTTTCGCCGCAAGCTGTCGGTCGAAAATATAAAGACCGTCATGCGTTTTCTCAAAGGAGTGCGCGCTTCCAAAAAACTGCTGCGGGAATTCAATCCCGACGTCGTCATCGGGACGGGCGGTTATGTATGCGGGCCGGTCGTTTACGCGGCCGCCAAGCTGGGCATTCCGAGCATCATCCATGAGCAAAACGCCATCCCGGGGCTGACCAACCGTTTTTTAAGCAAATACGTGTCGACCGTGGCGGTGAGCTTTGAAGGCTCAGAGTCCGCGTTCCCGGGAGCCGGGAATGTCATATATAGCGGCAATCCGCGGGCCACGACCGTTCATGCCGCCGACAAGGCCAAGGGCTTTGCCTCGCTGGGGCTTGCCACCAGCAGCTCGGTTGTGCTCGTCGTCGGCGGCAGCCGGGGAGCCAAAGCGATCAATGAAGCGATGATCGGCATGGCGCCGCTGCTTGTGGGAGCGCCGCATCTGCAGTTCGTTTACGTCACCGGGGAGGCTTACCATGCAGCGACGCTCGAAGCCATCCGCGGCAAACTGGGCGGGCTTCCGGACCATTTGCAGGTGCTTCCTTACGTTCACAACATGCCGGAGGTGCTGGCCGCGACTTCCCTGATCGTGGGACGAGCAGGCGCCTCCTCTTTGGCGGAAATCACCGCGCTTGGGATTCCGGCGATTCTGATTCCGTCGCCCAACGTGACGAACAATCATCAGGAGAAAAACGCCAGGACCTTGGAGCGGGCCGGAGCCGCCGAAGTCATTTTGGAGCCGGAGTTGAGCGGGCAAAGCCTGTTCGGCTCGGTTCAACGGATCATGAACGACCTGTCCGTCCACGCCTCGATGTCGGCGGCTTCCCGCCGCCTCGGCAAACCGGACTCTGCCCATTTGCTGGTGGAGGAAATGCGGCGTCTTGTCCAAAGCCGCGGAAATCGCCGCTAAAGCGGGGGAACTACGGGACCGGAACTGGACCTGGGCGATTGTCACACTCTCCGTGAGGAGGGCATAAGATACTCTATAAATCGTGACAATCCAAGCGGAGCGAAAAGGACAACGGTTAGCATGAATTGCTCCGACGGACCCGGGCAGCCGGCTTCGTTGACGACGGCATGAATCTGATTTGCCGGCGGGCGTCAAGGCCGGGGTGTTTTCCGCCTACAAGTCAAGGAGGGATTTTACGATGCAGCATTGGATATCGAATTTGACCCGGCAGGGAGTCGGAACGGTATTGCCGAACGAGCCGATGTCAAAATATACAACATGGAAAATCGGGGGTCCCGCTGACGCGATGGTCGTACCTGAAAATCCCGGGCAGCTGTCCAGGCTGGTCCGGCTGCTTCATGAGGAGCAGGTGGCTTGGATGGTGGTCGGCAAAGGCTCAAACATGCTTGTTTCCGATCAAGGAATTCGCGGATGCGTGATCCGATTGGGCTCCGGTTTGGAGCAGATCGAATTTGACGGAAGCAAGGCCCATGCCGGAGGAGGCGCCTCGTTCGTCAGACTCAGCATCATGGCGGGCAAGCAGGGGCTGACCGGCCTGGAGTTTGCCGGAGGCATCCCCGGAACGGTGGGGGGAGCCGTATATATGAACGCCGGCGCTCACGGGTCCGATGTGTCACGAATATTTAAATCCGCTGACATTGTTCTGGAGACGGGTGAATTGGTCACTTACACCGCAGAGGATATGAAATTTGACTATCGGCATTCCGTCCTGCACGAACAGCGCGGCATTGTGGCCAAAGCTGAATTTGCGCTGGCTGCCGGCGACCGGCTGGAAGTCGCCGCCGCCATGGCGGCCTACAAGGACCGCCGCCGCAAAACGCAGCCGCTTCAGCAGCCGTGCGCCGGCAGCGTCTTCCGCAATCCGCCGGGAGACCATTCGGCCAGACTGATCGAGGCGGCCGGACTTAAAGGCTTAAGGGTCGGAGGAGCCGAAGTATCCACGCTGCACGCCAATTTCATCGTCAATACCGGGCAAGCGACAGCAGAGGACGTTCTAGCGCTCATGGAGCAAATCAAGGCAGCCGTCGCCGGCAAGTTCGGCGTTACGCTGGTCCCGGAGGTTTTTTTCGTGGGCGAACGGTAAACTCGGAGGTGATACATTGGACAAATTGGTGATCGAAGGCGGGAGACCCCTATCAGGAACCATTCGTATCCATGGAGCAAAAAATGCCGCACTGCCGATTCTGGCCGCTAGTTTGCTGTCCGAAGGCAAGGTGCAACTTCGAAATGTCCCCCGTCTGCTCGATATTGATGTCATGCTGGGCATACTCGGCCGTCTTGGCTGCAAAGCCGTCCATTTAGGGGATACGGTTACGGTCGACACGGGAAGTGCGGATTCAAGCCATGTGCCGGAGGATTTGATGAAGCAGATGCGGTCGTCGATTTTTTTGATGGGGCCGCTGCTCGCCAGGTTCGGGGAAGTTTGCATTTACCAGCCGGGCGGGTGCGCGATCGGCGAACGGAAAATCGATTTGCACTTGAAAGGGCTGGAGGCCTTGGGAGCGCAAATCGAGGAAAGCGAACAGCAAATCCGGTGCAGGGCCAGCAAGCTGATCGGCAGCGATATTCACCTTGACTTTCCCAGCGTTGGAGCGACGGAAAACATCATGATGGCGGCCGCGCTGGCGGAAGGGACGACGGTGATCACCAATGCCGCCCGGGAGCCGGAAATTCAGGATTTGCAAAACTTCCTGAACGCCATGGGGGCTGACATCATCGGCGCCGGAACGGACACGATCAGGATTCGCGGCGTAACACGGCTGTATCCTTGCGATTACGAGGTCATCCCCGACCGCATCGTTGCCGGAACCGCGTTGATCGCCGTAGCCGCTACGCGCGGAAGCGTAACGCTGACCCACTGCAATCCGGCGCACCTGGTGTCGCTGCTTCAGGTGCTGCGGCGGGCAGGTGTTCAAATCGGAGCTGCCGATGATATAATAACGATTAGCAGTGCAGGCCGTCCGCGGGCGGTGGAACGGATCGTGACTTCGCCGTATCCTTCCTTTCCGACCGATCTGCAGTCGCAAATCATGGTATTGCTTGCCTTGGCGGACGGACTCAGCGTGATGAAGGAGACCGTGTTCGAGGGCAGATTCAAGCATGTGGACGAATTGGTCCGGATGGGTGCCGACATTTCGGTCGATTTGAATCTCGCTTTCATTCGCGGGGTGCCCAGATTGTACGGAGCTACCGTGGAAGCCACTGACCTGCGGGCCGGCGCCGCGCTGGTCATCGCGGGGCTTGCGGCGCAAGGCAAAACGGTCGTGGAGCAGGTTCATCATATCGATCGCGGCTACGACCGGATCGAAACGTTGTTCCAGCGTCTCGGGGGCTTGATCCATCGCGAGTCCCCCGTACTGAAGCAGCTTGATTTAGCCTGAGGTTTGGCCTTATATCCCCTCCGGCCGGAGGGGATCAAGGCTTTTGGACGGTATTCTATTATTATTTATTCAGAAAGTTGCGGAGAAATGATATGCCAAAAGCGAATGTACCTGCCCTGAAAGAACCGGAAAAACCGAAAAAGAAAAGCGGCCGAAAAGTGAAAGTAATCCTCGTTTTGCTGTTCCTCTCATTGCTCTGCGTGCTTTTTTTTCGCTCGTCTTTAAGCAAGGTTTCGGCGATTGCGTTTCACGGCAATACGTATTCGACGGAGAGTGAGCTGTTAGAGGCCGCCGGGCTGGAAGTCGGAGCTCCGTTTTTTGCCGTTAGTTCGGGCAACGTTCAGCACAAATTGGAAAGCATTCCTTCCGTGGAGCATGCGGACGTGAACAAAAAGTTCCCGGGTACCATCGAAATCGAGATCAAAGAATTTCCGCTTGCGGCCTATCAGCTTACCGGCGATGGGAAGTTGAACGGACTGCTGGCGAACGGCACCAAAATTCCGCTGCAAAACGGCTCTATGCCGGTGGACAAGCCTATTTTGACCGGGTGGAAAGAGGATGATCCCAATCTGGTTAAACTCTGCAAAACGTTGGCGGAAATCCCTAGCGAGCTGACCGCCGATATTTCCGAGATTGTTCCTTCGCCGACTTTGTCTTATCCGGACCGGATCAAAATGTATACGCGCTCCGAATTTGAAGTGATTTCGGCGATCTCGCTGCTGCCCAAAAAGGCGGAGTATTTGAACGAGATTTTACAAAATCAGGATCCCGGACAGCTGAAAATGCTGGATGCCGATTCCTACGTGCCGTATCCCCTGCCGGAAGGCGAAGAGGAAGGCCAAAATGACACTACTCATCAGTGAAAAACAATGTTAAAATACATTTTATGGGCTAGTTTCCTATCTCCCTCTTTTTTCTTCTGATTTTTGCGTCTCGGGGCAGGGTAGAATTTACGGTTTTCAGGTCCTATTGCCCGATAAGATGTAAAACTTGGAAGTCAAAAAATTTGTAGAAAAAAGAGGGAAAGGTTAAACCGCGTTGAATATGTAGAGAGTGCATTTAACAGGGTAAGTATATTTTGAATGGGAAATAGGAGGTGCCAGGGCTTGAGCAACAATGACATCATTGTTAGTTTGGACATCGGTACATCCAAAGTTCGTGCTATTATTGGGGAAATTGGCAATGGAACCTTTAATATTATTGGAGTTGGATCTGCCGACTCGGAAGGAATTCGAAAAGGCGCGATTGTAGATATTGATCAGACGGTCCAATCGATCCGCAACGCCGTGGATCATGCGGAACGGATGGTAGGTATTCAAATATCGGAAGTATATGTCGGCATTTCGGGCAACCACATCGGACTCCAAACGAGCCACGGAGTAGTAGCCGTACAAAATGAAGACCGGGAAATCGGCGAGGACGATATCGACCGCGTGTTGAAAGCGGCCGAAGTCATTGCCCTTCCGCCGGAACGCGAAATTATCGATGTTGTGGCCAAGCAGTATGTGGTGGACGGGCTTGAGGGCATTCAGGATCCCCGCGGCATGATCGGGGTTCGTCTGGAAGTGGAAGCGACGATCATAACGGGAGCGAAGACCGCGATTCACAATTTGCTCCGTTGCGTGGAGAAATCCGGGCTGAAGGTCCGGGATTTGGTATTGTTGTCGCTGGGTGCAGGGCAGCTTGCCTTGTCCAAGGACGAGAAAACGATGGGTTCGGTGCTGGTGGATATCGGCGCCGGTTCCACCACGATCGCTGTGTTTGAAGGCGGCACGATCGTGTCCACATCCACGCTTCCGATTGGGGGAGAATTTATAACGAACGACATTGCTTACGGTCTCCGCACGTTGACCGATCATGCGGAGAAAGCGAAGCTGAAATACGGCTGCGCCTCGATCGAGGATGCCGCGCCGGACGTAACCTTTAAGGTAACGCGGATCGGCAGCAATGTGGACAAGGAATTTACGCAGGAAGACCTGGCTGCCATCGCGGAGCCTCGCGTTCAGGAGATCTTCCAGCTGATCCGCCAGGAAGTCAAGCGGCTCGGCTACAGCGAGCAGCCTGGGGGCTATATTTTGACGGGAGGAACCGTATCGATGGCGGGGCTGCTTAAGATCGCGCAGCAGGAGCTGGCGGCTTCCGTCAGAATCGCCGTCCCGGATTACATCGGGGTCCGCGATCCCGGGTTTACCGGGGGCGTAGGCATTTTGTATAAGGTCATCAAGAACATTCGCGTTCGGAGCGCCGGACCGAAGAAGACGGCCGGCCGTAGCAAACCCGCTTCGCCGGCGCAGGAGCCGGCTCGCAAGTCGGGCGGCCTGATGGAGCGTCTTAAAAATCTGTTCAGTGAATTTATATAGCAAATTCAAGGATGAAGAACGGGCCATCCATGCACATTGAGGGGGAGATGGAATAGTATGTTGGAATTTGATTTCGAAATGGAGAGCTTGGCTCAAATCAAGGTCATCGGGGTGGGCGGCGGTGGAAGCAACGCGGTCAACCGGATGATCGAAAACGGCGTGCAAGGCGTCGAGTTCATTACTGTAAATACGGACGCCCAAGCGCTTCATTTGGCCAAGTCCGAACATAAATTGCAGATCGGGGATAAGTTGACGCGCGGACTGGGCGCCGGCGCCAATCCGGAGGTCGGCAAGAAAGCGGCCGAAGAATCCCGCGAACTGATCGCAAATACGTTAAAAGGCGCGGATATGGTGTTTGTCACGGCCGGTATGGGCGGCGGCACCGGCACCGGAGCGGCTCCGGTCATTGCCGAAATCGCCAGAGAATGCGGCGCGCTGACCGTTGGCGTCGTTACCCGCCCATTTACGTTTGAAGGCCGTAAGCGTTCTTCCCAGGCGGAGCTTGGCATCGAAGGTTTGAAAGAAAAAGTGGACACGCTGATCGTCATTCCGAACGATCGCCTGTTGGAAATCGTCGACAAGAAGACGCCGATGCTGGAAGCGTTCCGTGAAGCGGACAACGTGCTGCGCCAAGCGGTGCAGGGCATTTCCGACTTGATCGCCGTACCGGGCCTGATCAACCTCGACTTTGCCGACGTGAAGACAATCATGACCGAACGCGGCTCCGCGCTAATGGGCATCGGCCTGGCTACCGGCGAAAACCGTGCTGCGGAGGCCGCCCGCAAGGCGATTATGAGCCCGCTCTTGGAAACGTCCATCGAAGGCGCGCGCGGCGTCATCATGAACATTACGGGCGGAGCCAACTTGTCCCTGTATGAAGTCAACGAGGCTGCGGAAATCGTGATCGCCGCTTCCGATCCGGAAGTGAACATGATTTTTGGTGCGATCATCGATGAGGACATGAAGGAAGAAATCAAAGTCACGGTCATCGCGACAGGGTTCGAGAATAAACCTGCGGTGCAGCCAGCCCGTAAACCGGCAGCTGCTCCGGGCGTATCCGAGCCGCAGGACACGCGTCCGGCTTCGAACCTGCGACCGTTCGGTAATCAACCGAGCGGAGATCAGCTCGACATTCCGACGTTTCTCCGTAACCGTTCGCGGAACAATAACGACTAAGCAAGGGTAGTACGTCTCCCCGAAGACCTTGTCCCCATGTAGGGACAAGGTCTTTTTTTACATACTGGATTTATTAAGTTTCATCGCGTGGTAGAGGACGATTCGTAGGTAGAGAGGTGAGGAGAAGAGGGAGCTGGAGGCTAAAGGACTCCAGAGACGTTATTTGCGGAAAAACGAAGGTGCACAAAATGCAACGGACACAGAAGACCTTATTTAACTCAAATCGGTCTGGATGAACGGGTTTAGAGCGAAATAGGGTCGCCTGTGTCCGTTAGGCTGGGAAATACCCGGGAAATGTGCGGATAAGGCCGCTGGTGTCCGTTAGAGCAGCGTCCACAGATTGGGCGCTAATTGAGCAAATCTATGGTCCGGCTCTTCATTTTACGCATCATGCACGTGCAAGTCCCTTAGGTCGACAAAAATAGTGGGTTTCTGCTTTCAATTTTAGACAGACTTTATAAGCTATTCTCTTTATACTGATAAGCATCTCCCCAGGCAGGTGAATGCCGTTGGTTGTTTATATCGATCTCCTATTTGCGATGAACCTATTGATCGATGCAAGTTTGCTGCTCGTTACGGCATGGATGCGGAAGCGGAAGATCAAAATATGGCGGATCGCCGTTTCAGCTGGCGTTGGAGCCATGTATGTCGTCATGATGTTTTTGCCGGAGCTTGAGTTTTTGTATACGTTTCTGGTCAAGTTCCTGTTTTCTGTCGTGATGTTATGGATCGCCTTCGGCTTTGGCAGTTTACAAAACTATCTGCGGAACATGGGGGCTTTTTACATCGTTAATTTTGCGGCGGCGGGCGGCATCCTGGGCGTGCATTATTTGCTCCAAGACTATGGCGACCTATGGAACGGAATATGGTTTTCGGCGTCCGGAGGGATGGGGTTTTCGCTAAAGGTAGGGGCCTTGTTTACGCTTGTCCTGTTTTTTGCCGTGTTATGGTGGTTTAAGCGGGTTATCGCGGCGCGTCATCGGCAAGAGCGAATCTCCTCTTTTGTCGGAGAGGTCCGGGTTCGTATTGAAGATTCCGAGATTCGCTGCGCGGGCCTGGTCGATACGGGCAACCAATTGTCCGATCCGCTCAGCCGATTGCCTGTTATGGTGATGGAGGCGTCGCTTTGGGAGGAACTGCTTCCTCCATCTTTTCGCGGCAAGCTTGCTAAGGAGCGGGCGGACAACCTCATCATAGAATGGACGGAAGCCGGGGCTTTTCCCTGGCCGGATCGGTTGCGTCTTGTGCCGTATCGCGGAATCAACAAGGGGACGCAATTTATGCTTGCGCTTAAGCCGGACGAAGTCAGCATAACTTTGGAAGGGCGGAATTTTCATTCTACCCGGGTGCTTATCGGATTGGACGGAGGACGTTTATCCTCGGAAGGGGCCTATCGGGCCATTGTGCATCCTGCGTTAGTAGAAGGTACGGAAGCGGAGCATCATCCGCCGGAGCCGGACATTTCCTCCGGGCTCGCACCCGCCTCGCGGACGTAAGCGGACGGCCCGGACTTCACCAGTAAAAACGGGAACATGTATGGGAGGAAAGAAATCATGCGTGCAAAATGGAAGTTGTTGCTGCAGCTTCAGTACTATCGGTTTTTGTTTATATTCGGACTAAAGAGCGAAGAAATCTATTATATAGGCGGAAGCGAGGCGCTCCCGCCTCCATTGACGCGCGAAGAGGAGGAGTATTTGCTCCAGCGGCTGCCAAGCGGCGACTCTGCCATCCGGGCGATGCTGATCGAACGCAATTTGCGGCTCGTCGTATACATCGCCAGAAAGTTTGAAAACACCGGCATCAATATCGAAGACCTGGTTTCGATCGGAGCCATCGGCCTGATTAAAGCGGTCAACACCTTTGATCCGGAGAAAAAGATTAAACTCGCCACGTACGCTTCACGCTGCATCGAAAACGAAATCCTGATGTATTTGCGCCGCAACAGCAAGATCCGTACCGAGGTTTCCTTCGATGAGCCGCTGAATATCGATTGGGACGGCAATGAGCTGCTCCTGTCCGATGTGCTGGGGACGGAAAACGATACGATTTACCGGAATATCGAAGAGCAGGTGGATCGAAAGCTGCTGCATAAAGCGCTCGACAAGCTGAGCGAACGGGAGCGAATGATCATGGAGCTGCGGTTCGGGCTGGTGGACGGCGACGAGAAAACGCAAAAGGATGTAGCCGATCTGCTCGGGATTTCCCAGTCCTACATTTCCCGTCTCGAAAAAAGGATCATCAAGCGATTGCGCAAGGAATTCAATAAGATGGTATAGCTGGCCCGCTTTTAGGGTGGTTCATACAAGGAATAAAAATGCAGCCCAAGGAGATAATGATCATTAGTTTACTCCTTGGGAGGTAAGACACGATGACCCGAAACAAAGTCGAAATTTGCGGTGTCGATACCGCAAAATTGCCCGTTCTAACCAATGCGGAAATGCGTGAGTTGTTCCACTCATTGCAGCAGGATCACGTAAGATCAGCCAGAGAAAAGTTAGTGAATGGCAATCTGAGACTCGTGCTGAGCGTCATCCAGCGATTCAACAATCGGGGGGAGTATGTGGACGACCTGTTTCAGGTGGGCTGCATTGGACTCATGAAAGCCATCGATAATTTCGATTTATCGCAAAACGTCAAGTTTTCCACCTACGCGGTGCCGATGATCATCGGGGAAATCCGCCGGTACTTGCGTGACAACAACCCGATCCGCGTATCCCGCAGCCTCAGAGATATTGCCTACAAAGCGCTGCAAATGCGGGACAACCTGACCAACCAAAATTCGCGGGAACCCACGATTTTCGAAATCTCGGAAGCGCTTGGTTTGCCGAAGGAAGATGTCGTGTTTGCCCTGGACGCGATCCAGGACCCGGTATCGCTGTTTGAGCCGATTTATCATGACGGAGGAGACCCGATTTACGTCATGGATCAAATCAGCGACGATAAAAACAAGGATGTGTCATGGATTGAAGAGATTGCTTTGCGCGAAGCGATGCAGCGGCTCGGACGCCGCGAGAAAATGATCCTGTCCATGCGTTTTTTTGAAGGTAAGACGCAAATGGAGGTGGCCGATGAGATCGGCATCTCCCAAGCCCAGGTATCCCGGCTTGAGAAATCCGCCATTTTACAAATGCAGAAACATGTAAAGTCGTAAATGACAGGTCCCTTGGGGGACCTTTTTTTATGGAACTGCGGGTTAGATTGGCTGACGATCGTTGTGAACAACTCCATATCTTCCTAGTGTCAAGCTTCTGTAAACTTATATTAAGTTGAACCGTACAATCATTTGTTCAACTTTTATAGCATGAAGATTAGCGCGGATGGAGATGGACGGAGGGGGACGTATGAAATACTGCATCGGCGAGTTTTCTTCGCTTCTGGGCATTACAAGGGATACGCTGCGGCTGTATGAAAAGCATGACATCGTTCGGCCGGTGAAAGACCATAACAACAGCTACCGGTATTTTAACGATTTGGATGCCAGGGATTTGTTGATGAGCCGCTGGTACCGCAGCTTGCAAATTCCTTTGCAGGACGTGGCTGGACTCATTAAGCATTCTTCGATAGACGTCATATTGGATAAGCTGGAGGACAGCCGGCAGCAGCTTGAGGCGGAAATCCGCAAAAGCACGATGCTGCTGAATAAACTCGGCGAGTTGAACCGGGAGCTCCAATCGATCGATGCGTCCCTTTACCGGTGCAGCCTCAAACGGAAGCCCGGTTTATACCGCTTAAAGCAAACCGACAAAAACAGCCTGCTTAAAAACCGCGGATTGGAAAAAGCGGTTAACGCTTTGATGGAAATGCTCCCGTATACGTTTTATTGCTTCCGCATCGAACGTGAGACCATCCTGGCGAACAATACGGACAACCTGGAATACAATTGGGGGATCACGGTTTCGGAGGACGATGCCGGGGAGCTTGGCCTGGAAATCCACGATCATTTGGAATTTATCCCTGCGTCCAATTGTGTTTCGGCGGTCATTGTATCCGCGGATGGAGATCATTTTACGAAAAACGCGCTGCAATTTATGTTGGACTATGTGGACGAGCAGGGCTATTCGATTTGCGGCGACGTGATCGGGAAGCTGTTGCTGACAGAAAACCGGGAGGGGAAAAAACGTTCATTTCTGGAGGTCAATATTCCGGTCTTGCTATAGGGAGCTTTTCCGAAAGGGGAGTTGACCTTGGTGCCGCACCAAGGTTTAGACTTTTCTTATGAAGCTGGCCGATTACGGAATTTTGTATTTTTATGTGAAAACAATCACATTTTTGCGGCTTCGAATTATGGGGTAGGGGGAGTAGCTTCATGAGCGCCAAAAAACGCTTCAATTCATGGCTTGTGTTTTCCGTATGTCTTGTATTGGTGGTTTCCATGCTAAGCGGATGCGAGTCCGCGGGAAATTCTCGGGAATCCGGCCCATCGTCCGCGCCGGAACAAACTTCGTTTAAGGCCGGGACATATACGGGGGAAGCCGAGGGGAAAGACGGAACGGTCAAAGTCGAAGTCACAATGGAGCAGCCGGATCAAATCAAGGATATTCAAATCGTAAGCCAAACCGAAACGGAGGGGCTGGGCGATGCCGCGCTCGAAAAAATCAAAGAGCAGATCCTGCAAAACCAAACGTTGACGGTGGACGCCGTCAGCGGCGCCAGCAAGTCGAGCGAAGCGATGTTGACCGCCGTAGAAAAGGCCGTGCAACAGGCGGGCGGGGATATAACGGCTCTGAAATCGGGCGGCGTGGCGAAAGCCGGCGAAGGAAAAACGGAAAAGCTGCAGGCTGACGTTGTTGTCGTCGGCGCGGGCGCTTCCGGCGTGTCGGCCGCTGTTACGGCAGCGGATCAAGGGGCCAAGGCCATCATCGTGGAAAAAACCGCCGTCATCGGCGGCGCCAGCAATTTGTCGTGGGCGGGCAAGTTTTACAATTCGTCCGCCGCGGTTGAAAACGGGGTAAAGGTGAATGTCGAGAAAGAAATCGCCGACTGGATCGTGAACAACCACTGGCGTGTGGATGCCGCGGCGATCCGCCAGTATATCACCAAGTCCGGCGATACTTACGACTGGCTGAAAAGCAAAGGTTATGTCACGACGTTCCTGAACTTTGCCGGGGAACAGCTTCATGTGCTTCCGGCTTACGATACGCGGGAACAAACGCTGCGTAAGATGCTAGCCGCATCCGTTGAGAAAAACGGCGGCCAGGTCATTACCGAAACGACCGCCAAAGCGCTGTTGACCGATTCAAGCGGCGCGGTCGTCGGCGTGAAAGCCGAGAAGGCCGACGGCACGACTCTGGAAATTTCCGCCAAAAGCGTGGTTATGGCGACGGGCGGGTACGCGGGCAACAAGGAAATGGTCAAGGAAGCGTTTGGGTTTGAAGGCGTAAACGGCGGCCTCGGCCAAAACATCGGAGAAGGGCTGGAAATGTCCTGGGCAGCTGGTGCCAAGGTTCCGGACAACTTCGGCGGGCAAATGCTGCATCAAACGCTGGCGAGAGCGACGAGCGGCCTGAAAAAGCAATATTCCTCGTTTGAAGCCAGCTATCCGCTGATGCTGAGCTATCTTCCGACACTGATGAACGTGGGGCCTTCCGGGGCGAGATTTAGGGACGAGGCGGCCACTTTGACATCGGTGGCCGCAGCGAATACGAGCGCCTTTAACGGACCGTACCATTTGGTCATCGTTTCGAAATCGCAGCTTGACGCTTTGGAAGCCAAAGGGATGAACGGCCTCAAAGCTCCGGGACTTCCGGGGATGCCGCCGGAATTTTACGCCGACTTTACCGCTCAGTTCAAGCTTGATACGCCATGGAAAAACGCGGAGCAAGTATTTGAATCCATGGTGAAAAACGGCGACGGTTATAAAGGCGATACGATTGAGGAATTGGCTCAAAATGCCGGGATGGACGCCGAGGTGTTCAAGGAGGCTTTCGACAATTATACGCAAGCGACAAAAAACGGCGTAGACACGGAATTCGGCAAAGCGAAACAATACCTGGTTCCGCTGGGCGAGGGACCTTATTACGCGATCATCGCCGAAATCAACAATCTCGGTTCGGTTGGCGGCCTGCTCGTCAATACCAAGTTTCAGGTTCTAAATAATGAACGGGTACCGATCAAAGGCCTTTATGCGGTAGGGCTCGAATCCGAAGGCGTGCTGTTTAACGACACTTATGTCGGCAACGGCGTAGGCATCGGCTACTCGTTTACCTCGGGGCGTCTCGGCGGCGAAAACGCCGCGGCCGGCGCCCTCGCAAAATAAGCTTTGCAATCCAAGGGACCTTTCCGGGCGGATCGCCGCGATCATCGGGAAGGTCCCTTTTCCCGTCCGCAAAGCGCATCAGCGGAAAAGCTGGATCATATAGTAAAGGGACGGAAAGTATTAGGCGGACGGGGGCGGTAAACGATGGATAATGTGGTGAGAGCGAGTATGAAAATATCCGATTTTCAGACTAAGGATGTCATTAATGTGGTGGACGGAAAAAGGCTGGGGCATATCAGCGACCTGGAGCTGGATTTGCGGCAGGGCGTGATCGAGGCGATCGTCGTACCTGTAAATACGAAATTCATGGGATTGTTTGGTGGCGGCAGCGATCTGATCATTCCCTGGAAAAATATCGTGAAAATCGGCTCCGACGTCGTGCTCGTCAAGATGGAAGAGCTGCGGGAGTCAAGGGTGCAATCTTCTTATGAAACAACCGTGTACATCGACCGGGACGGCCGGACGGAACGGCGCGGCTGATCCGCGAAAGGCAGAGCGAATTATGGTACACTTTAAGAAAGCAAGATCAAAGGGAGATGGATGATGGAACCGTTTATAAGAAATGCTATAGATCAGCAGCCGGAGCGTTTTGAGTTGGAGGCTTGGCGCGGGCTGATGGCGGGCCTAAGCGCCGGCTTTACCGGACGCGGCGGGGGCGTTAGCAAACCTCCCTATGACAGCTTGAATTTGGCGTACCATGTCGGAGACGATCCGCAGGACGTATTGGAAAACCGGCGGCGCCTGGCCCGGTCGCTCGGGTTTCCGCCGGAGAGCTGGACATGCGGCGAACAGGTGCACGGATCGCAAATCGCCATCGTTCGGCAGGAGGACCGCGGCAAAGGGCAGTTGGACCGGAGCAGCGCGTTTCAGGCCACGGACGGGCTGCTGACCAACGTGCCCGATGTCCTGCTGGCTTCCTTTTATGCCGATTGCGTTCCGCTCTATTTTGCCGATCCGGTCACTAAAACTGTCGGATTGGCCCATGCCGGCTGGAAGGGTACCGTCCAACTCATCGCCGGGAAGATGATCGAAACGATGGAGCGCGCATTCGGCAGCCACCGCTCCGACATTCGGACGGCGATCGGCCCGAGCATCGGGGGATGCTGTTACGAAGTGGACGAAGCGGTGATGGGCAAAGTCAGGGAGGCGCTGCCCGGCGTGGAACGGGAAATGCAAGGGGCTGTGATTACGGCGCCGTCCAAGAATGAAGGCAAAACAATGCTGAACTTGAAAGAAATGAATCGAATTATTATGATTAAAGCAGGAATATTGCCGACTCATATCGAATGTACAACGTGGTGTACAAGCTGCCGTCCGGAATGGTTTTACTCGTACCGCAAGCATAACGGGGTGACGGGGAGGATGGCGAGCTGGATTGGCATGAAAGAGAGGTGATCCTTTCTTTGTCGCTGAAAGAACGGATAGAATTGGTGGAAGAACGCATTCAAGCGGCCTGCAAGCGGAGCGGAAGAAACCGCGATGACGTAAATATTGTCGCCGTCACCAAATACGTGTCGGCGGACATGACCCGTTCCGTATTGGAGGAAGGGATACTTCATATCGGCGAAAATCGCCCCCAAGTGGCAGTACCCAAATGGGAGGCGCTTGGCGGGCAAGGGATATGGCATTTTATCGGCCATTTGCAAAGCAACAAAGTGAAGGACGTTGTCGGGAGATTTCAATACGTTCATTCGCTGGACCGGCTGTCGTTAGCCAAGGAATTGGAAAAGCGGGCGGCGGCGTTGGATCAGACCGTTTTCGCGTTCTTGCAGGTCAACGTTTCCGGCGAAGCCTCCAAGCAGGGAGTAGCGCCGGAGGAAGCGGCCGCCTTGCTGCGGGGGACGGCTGACCTGACTCATGTTAAAATCATCGGCCTTATGACGATGGCGCCGATTGTGGACGATCCGGAATGGGTCAGGCCGGTTTTCCGCAAGCTCAGGGAGCTGCGGGACGAGCTAAACGCGCGGGGCGGGCTCAAGGAGCCGCTGACCGAACTATCAATGGGGATGTCGGGAGATTTTGAGGTGGCGATCGAAGAAGGGGCGACATGGGTGCGCCTCGGCACTCTTTTAGTAGGGAAAGGGGAAGAGACGTAATGGGAGTCATGAACCGGTTCATGAATTTTCTGGGACTTCAAGAGGAAGAAGAAATCGTGGAGCGGGAAAAATTTCCCGCCCAGGAAGATGAAATTGAAACCCCAAGCTTTGAAGCCCGTAAAAATCAAAGAGGAAGCAACGTGGTCAGCATTCACTCCCAGAAAAACGTAAAAGTGATTCTTTACGAACCTCGTTCCTACGACGAGGCCCAGGAAATCGCCGACCATCTGCGCTCCCACCGGTCGGTGGTGGTTAATTTGCAGCGGGTCCGGAATGACCAAGCCTTGCGCATTATCGACTTTTTAAGCGGGACGATTTACGCGCTTAGCGGAAGCATCTCCAAAATCGGCAGCAATATTTTCCTGTGCACGCCGGATACGGTTGAGATTCAAGGGTCCATCACGGAAATACTGGCCGAGGATTCCGATTACAACAGAATGAGGTGATGACAGCTTGGTAGGAACTTTGTTGGATGTAGTTGACGTAATATATAGGATTTATTATTGGATGATAATAATCTATATATTTATGTCGTGGGTTCCAAATGTGCGCGAAAGTTTTATTGGTGAATTTCTCGGGAAATTGGTTGAGCCTTATTTGGCCCCGTTTCGTCGGATAGTACCGCCCCTGGGGATGATTGATTTTTCCCCGATTGTTGCCTTATTGGCACTTTGGCTAGCTTCCTTCGGACTAAAATCCCTTTTGATTTTTGTCTTCGGGTAATTTGGATATGCTGGCAGATATATATGAACATTTCAGGCCGGAGGAGCGCCCTTTTGCCGACCGGGCCTCAGAATGGGTAACGAATGCCGGGGAATACCACGAGGTCAAGCGAAGCGACTTCCTGGATCCGCGGCAGTGTTTTATTTTGGAAACCTTGGCCAACCGCCACCCGGATGTGCAAATCCGGTTCGACGGGGGGCACGATGATGCGGAGCGCCGGCGGGCGCTCGTTGCCCCGGATTACCGGGATCTTAGCCAGGAGCCGATGGGACTGAAAGTGCTCAGCATTACTTCGGGTGACCCAAAATTCATTTCGCTGCAGCATGGAGACTATTTAGGCGCTATTTTGGGACTTGGACTCAAGCGGGATAAAATCGGCGACATTCATGTGCGTGAAGACGGCTGTCACGTCGTGGTTGCCGAAGAGATCGCCCCGTTCCTCAATTTAAATCTTCATCAGGTGCATCGGGTTGGCGTGATCACGGATATTTTGGAGCCAAGTGAGCTGAAAACGGCGGAAAAAGAGCTCGAACCGATGGATCTGACGGTGGCTTCGTTAAGGCTGGACGGAATTGTGAGCGATGTATTCCATTTAAGCCGCGGCAAAGCGCTGATTCCGATCAAAGCGGGCCGCTGCCGGGTCAACTGGCGGACGGAGGAGGACCCCTCCAAGCCGCTTAAGGCAGGCGACATCGTGACGCTGCAAGGGTTCGGCCGTTTTAAAGTGCTTGAAGCGGAAGGGCTTACGAAAAAAGGCCGGCATCGTGTCAAAATCGGCAAATTTGTGTGAAGGTTTTGCAGGAGATGGCGGATTCTTGTCGAATTAATAATCTTCGAAACTGTTCCGTAAAGTGCAAGTTCAAAAAGTGTGTCAAAAGATCACTTTTTGAACAACCTCTAAATATCGTGAATATCTAACGCCTTCCCGCTTGTTTGGGAAGTTTTGAAATTTGAGGAGGTGGGGATCATGCCATTAACGCCGCTGGATATACATAACAAGGAGTTCTCCAGACGTATTCGCGGTTATGACGAGGATGAAGTTAACGAATTTCTTGACCAGGTGATCAAAGATTACGAAATCGTGATCCGGGAGAATAAGGAGCTTCATAATCAGCTGCTTACTATGCAGGAGAAATTGGATCACTTTGCCAATATTGAAGAAACGCTGAGCAAAACGATCATCGTCGCCCAGGAAGCGGCGGATGAAGTAAAGAACAATGCGAAAAAGGAAGCACAGCTGATCGTGAAGGAAGCGGAGAAAAACGCCGACCGGATCGTCAACGAATCGCTGGCCAAATCGCGTAAGATCGCCATGGAGGTCGAGGAGCTGAAAAAGCAGGCTTCGATCTACCGGGCCAGATTCCGTACGCTTGTGGAAGCGCAGCTTGATCTGCTCAGCAGCGACAGCTGGGATGCGCTGGAAACGCGTGAGCGCGAGCGCACCGTGGATAAAGGGCAAGAGGTTCAGGAATTGTATTAGAACATTGACATGTGGCTGGCAAGTGCGTTATAACTATAGACATATTGAATTTGCAATTGAATCGATTGGATTCGATGAAGGGAACCAGTACGCTGCGATTTTGTTCCCCAGAGAGTTGGCGGACCGCTGAAAGCCAACGTTCAAAGCGCAGTTGGAATATCCTCCCGGAGAAGCAAGACTGAATTCTTTGGAATGAGTATTCAAAAAGTCGGGTTTTCAGCACCGAGAAGTTTGGATGAAGCTAGGGACTGAGTAGCGGAGCGTACGTTTTGGGTACGTGAGCAACGGAAGGCCCAGCTGAATTCAAGATTCGATGCCGAATAAGCAATCTGTTTGACTTCGTGATCAAAAGCCGTCTTTTTGAATTTCCTTGAAGGGAAGAGTAAGTTTTGCCGGTTGTCGGCCGTTACACCGACCCCATATGAAGCGTATGGGATCAAGTTGTCATGCTCTTTTCGCGGCGGTGTATCGTTTGGCGGAAGACGCATGAAACAAGGGTGGTAACGCGAGCCAGGTCTCGTCCCTTAGGGACGGGGCTTTTTTTGTTTCCCATGAAGATCAACGAAAGGATGTTTGAAAGCCATGAAAAAAGTAGATGTCAAGGAAAACGCCCGTGCGCGCGACCTGCGCATTCTGGACAAATGGAAGCAAGAGAATACGTTCAAGCGCAGCATCGAAAACCGGGCGGGACGCCCGAACTATGTGTTTTTTGAAGGACCGCCAACCGCCAACGGCATGCCGCACATCGGTCACGTGCTCGGGCGCGTAATCAAGGATTTCGTCGGCCGCTACCAGACGATGAAAGGCTACCGCGTTGTCCGCAAGGCGGGCTGGGACACGCACGGCTTGCCGGTCGAGCTTGGCGTGGAGAAGGAGCTGGGCATTTCCGGCAAACAGGAAATCGAAAAATACGGCATCGAAGAATTCATCAAAAAATGTAAAGATAGCGTATTCGGCTATGAAAAACAGTGGCGCGAGTTTACCGAAGCGATCGCCTATTGGGTTGACCTCGACGATCCGTACGTCACCCTGAACAACAGCTACATCGAAAGCGTCTGGAACATCCTCGCGACGATCCACGACAAAGGGCTGCTGTACAAGGGGCATCGGGTCAGCCCGTATTGCCCTTGCTGCCAGACGTCGCTGAGCTCCCACGAAGTGGCCCAAGGCTACGAGGACGTCAAGGACCTGAGCGCCACGGCCAAATTCAAGCTGGACGACACCGGCGAATATGTGCTGGCC
The DNA here is from genome assembly GCF_023715465.1 of Paenibacillus macerans. Classification (GTDB taxonomy): domain Bacteria; phylum Bacillota; class Bacilli; order Paenibacillales; family Paenibacillaceae; genus Fontibacillus; species Fontibacillus macerans_A. The sequence goes on along the minus strand of NZ_JAMBOE010000001.1, from coordinate 778,893 downwards.
TGGACGACCACGCCTTGGACGCTGCCGGCGCACGTCGCCCTGGCGATGAATCCGGACATGGAATACGCCCGGGTGCAGCAGGAAGACGGCGTTTATATCGTGGCCAAAAACCTCGTGGAAAAAGTAATGAAAGGCGATTTCACCGTACTGTCGACGCACAAAGGGTCGGAATTCATCGGTAAAACGTACACGCCGCCGTTTAACTACATCAAAGCCGATAAAATCAACGTGATCGTCGGCGCTTCGTTCGTAACCGATGCCAGCGGTACGGGGATCGTGCACATGGCTCCGGCGCACGGCGAAGACGACTACCGCACATGCCGCGAGAACGGCATCAGCTTCGTCAGCGTAGTCAACGGCCAAGGCCGATACACGGACGCCGTCAGCGATTTTACCGGCCGTTTCGTGAAGGACTGCGATCTCGATATCGTCAAAACGCTGTCGGAAAAAGGCCTCTTGTACAGCAAAGAAAAATACGAGCACAGCTATCCGTTCTGCTGGCGCTGCAAATCGCCGCTGCTCTATTACGCGATGGAGAGCTGGTTTATCGAAACGACGGCCGTGAAAGATAAGCTGATCGCCAACAACAATTCAGTCGAGTGGTATCCGGGCCATGTACGCGAAGGCCGGTTCGGAAAATTCCTCGAGGATCTCGTCGATTGGAACATCAGCCGCAACAGGTATTGGGGAACTCCGCTTAACGTATGGGTGTGCCCGGACTGCGGCGGGCAGTTTGCACCGCACAGTCTGGCTGAACTGCGCGAGCATGCGGCCCACCCTGTCAGCGAGGACCTGGAGCTGCACAAGCCGTACGTGGACGAAGTCAAGGTGCGCTGCCCGCACTGCGAAGGCGGAGTTATGGAGCGGACGAGCGAAGTGATCGACGTCTGGTTCGACAGCGGTTCGATGCCGTTTGCCCAGCACCATTATCCGTTCGAAAACGAACAGACCTTTGCCGAGCAGTTTCCGGCGGACATGATTTGCGAAGGGATCGACCAGACGCGCGGCTGGTTCTACAGCCTGCTGGCCGTGTCCACGCTGTTTACGGGCAAAGCGCCGTATAAAGCGGTGATCGCCACCGGCCACGTACTGGACGAAAACGGGCAAAAAATGTCCAAATCGAAAGGCAATGTCATCGACCCGTGGGACATCATTAATGAATTCGGTACCGACGCGTTCCGCTGGGCGCTGCTGTCCGACAGCGCGCCTTGGAACAGCAAACGCTTCTCCAAAGGCATCGTCGCCGAAGCGAAATCGAAGGTGGTGGATACGCTCGTCAACACCCACGCCTTCCTGACGCTGTACGCGGGCATCGACGTCTACAAGCCGGAGGAGCATCCGTTCCGGCCGTCGGCGAACAAGCTGGACCGCTGGATTTTGTCGCGGCTGAACAGCCTGATCCTCGTCGTCGACAAAGCCCTTCCGGTGAACGACTTCGTGAACGCCGCGCAGGCAATCGAAGGGTTTATCGACGAGCTGAGCAACTGGTACATCCGCCGTTCGCGCGACCGTTTCTGGGGAAGCGGCCTTGGCGAAGACAAATTGTCGGCTTATCAAACGCTGACCGGCGTGCTGCTGACGTTATCCAGACTGATCGCACCGTTTGCGCCGATGCTGGCCGAAGACATTTTCACCAACCTTGGCGGCGGGGACAGCGTCCATCTGGCCGACTTCCCGCAAGCGGATGAAAGCCTGATCGACCTTGCGCTGGAGAAAGATATGGAAAGCGCGCGGCAAATCGTCGAACTAGCCCGCAACGTGCGCAACGAGACGGGCATCAAAACGCGCCAGCCGTTGTCCAGCCTGATCGTGTCCATGGACCGCGATTTTGCCGTAGGCGACTACGAAGAGATCATCAAGGACGAAATCAACGTCAAGGCGATCGAAATCGAAACAAGCGACAGCGGGTTCGTCGACTTTACGCTGAAGCTGAACTTGAAAGTAGCCGGCAAGAAATACGGTAAAAACGTTGGTTTCCTGCAAGGCAATCTGAAAGGACTGTCCTCAGGCGAGACGCGGGCGATCGTAGACAGCGGCCAGTTCACCGTGACATCGCCAGAGGGCGAAGAGCTAAACGTCACCGCCGACGAGCTGCTGATCGAAAAGCAGGCCAAGCCGGGCTTTGCGTCGGCCTCCGGGTACGGGATCACCGTAGCGCTGAATACGGACATCACGCCGGAGCTTGAGCAGGAGGGTTGGGTTCGCGAGGTGGTGCGCGCAGTCCAGGATACCCGTAAGAAGCTGGATCTTCCGATCGAAAAAAGAGTGCACCTCAAGCTTGACGTCGATGACGAGCTGAAAGCGGCGATTACAGCGTTTGAAAACGTGCTGCGCGAAAACGTGCTGATTACGGACGTCGCTTTCGCCAAGCTGGACGAATCGGCGGAAAAGGCCGACCTCGGAACCAAGTCAATCGGTATCTCCATTCAAGCGTAACGTAATCTACGAAAACGGAACTGAATGGACCGCACCAAGGACGGTCATAATAGAAGCAACCTAAAACAAACGAGCCCCGATGGTCTCCTTTCGTAAGTGAAAGGGGAGACGGGCTCGTTTGCACTTTAAATGCGAGTTCAAAGGATGGGGTACCGATGACGCGTCGTAAAACGGCCGCCGAGCCGCCGGACGAAGCACTTCCCAAGACTCCGGAAGAGCGGGTGAATGCCATGTACCGCCTGACTCTGAGCTGGACCAGAGAGTTGGAAAAATCGCGGATCACCGAATATACCCAGCTGTTAAACCGCCCCTGGCGCCTGATTTGGCTGAACATCATGTCCGGTACGGCGAGGGGCGTCGGCATTGCGATCGGGTTTACTTTTTTTGCCGCAACGATCATTTACGTACTTAAAATTCTGGGCGCGTTGAATCTGCCGATCATCGGCGATTATATCGCGGACATTGTGCGGATCGTGCAAAGGCAGCTTGATCTTAATACGTATTAGGCCCGGTTCCGAGCGAATCTTCGCTTTCCAAATGTTTGGTCGCACTCATATGTTTACGGTACACGCCGTTGCGGTAAAAACAAACGTTTTTCCCGTAAATGTCGGTGGCGACAAACGATTCATAAGGCTCCACGAACCCGTCGAGCTCATTCGAGGCTTCAATTTCCATATCATTGTAATCGTCAACTTCCGATTCATCGGCAAACGCTGGGGTGTTGGAGGTGCCGAAGCTCTCCACGATCTGCCAGGCGTCTTCCCCGTCAAAACCGTTTTGGTCGTCCCGTTCATCCAGGCTGGTTCGCCCGAACGGCGGAGACAAGAAAAGCTCTTCGATCGGGCGTTTGGCGGAAACGAAGGTTTGCGGGCTGTGTTCCTTGCAGTACGCCGTTTCCGGAATCGCGCTGAGGCGCTCAAAGCCGATCGGTTTCCCGCAGGTGGCGCAATAGCCGTAACTTCCATCCTCGATGCGCTCAAGCGCGTCTTCGACGCGGGCGAGCTGCAGCTCATGATGCTCCGCCAGGGCGAGATCCTTGCCCCGTTCGTATACCTCGGAGCCGAGGTCACCGGGATGGTTGTCGATCTGGCTAAGTTCATTGGTATTGTACCGCATCGATTCGTTCATTCCGTAATGATCGTTTTCCTTTAGCCTTTCGCTGAGCGAGGCCTGCGCTTCTTTCAGTTTGGCGGAAAGTTCGGACAGTTGGTTTTTCGTTAGATTTGACATGGGTCTTCTCCTTTCTTTCCTGGTCCAGGAACCGATTGCTTCGTGATCAAAAGATGATGGCTTTTTGAACAGCTCCTCATAGCGGTATTTTGCGCAGAACCAGGGCGAATTACCTAAGGAAAATCCTTTCGCGCATGGACGGGCCAATTCCGGCTGTGCTACAATATACAAGGCTTACAAGTGGATAATCCTGCCGGTCGTTGAACCGCTGGAAATGAAAAACGAGGTGACTACCGAGTGGTATACTTTTTGATTGCATTGATTGTTTTTCTGATTGACCAAGGCACCAAATATTTGATTGCAACCGGGTTGACGATCGGAGAGCAAATTCCGGTTATCGGCAACTTTTTTCTCATTACTTCGCACCGCAACACTGGCGCGGCTTTCGGTATTTTAAAGGATCAGCGCTGGTTTTTTATCGTCGTGACAACCGTCGTCGTAATCGGGATCATCTGGTATTTGTTGAAAGTGAGAAAACAGCGGAACAAGTTGCTGCCTACGGCGCTGTCCCTGGTACTGGGCGGGGCGTTCGGCAATTTCCTGGACCGGGCCGTCAGCGGTGAAGTTGTCGATTTTTTGCAGTTTAATTTCGGTTCTTACACGTTTCCGATTTTTAATGTGGCGGATTCCTGCATCGTGATCGGCGTCGCGCTGATCATTTTGGATTCGCTGCTGGAGATGCGCCGTGAGAAGCAAACGCCCCAGGCCAACCATGAGCAAGAGGAGAACGTATGAGTTTAGACAAGCTTTATGAAGAAGCCGAGGACGGTACGCTTGAATGGACAATTGATTCCGCGGCTGCCAAGGAACGGATTGACAAATACGTCAAAGGGCAGCTCTATGAGGACATTTCGCGGAGCCAAATTCAGCTATGGATTGAAGCGGGAAATTTGGTCGTCAACGATACCCCGGTTAAAGCGAACTATAAGCTGGCGGAGGGCGACCGCGTCGTGCTGACGATCCCCGAGCCGGAACCAGTGGAAATCGTTCCCGAGGATATACCGCTTGATATTTACTACGAGGACAGCGACGTTATCGTCGTTAACAAGGCGCGCGGCATGGTTGTGCATCCGGCGCCGGGCCATGCGGGGGGAACGCTCGTCAATGCGCTGATGTTTCACTGCAAGGATTTGTCGGGCATCAACGGAGAACTCCGTCCCGGGATCGTGCACCGCATCGATAAGGATACATCGGGGCTGATTATGGCGGCGAAAAACGATAAGGCTCACGCCTCGCTGGCGGCGCAGTTGAAAGAGCACTCGGTCACCCGCAAGTATTACGCCCTCGTTCATGGCAATGTCAGTCATGACCAGGGGACAGTGGACGCGCCGATCGGCCGCGACCCGCATGACCGCAAAATGTATACGGTAATCGACCGGAACAGCAAGTCGGCAGTCACGCATTTTCAGGTGATGGAGCGTTTCGGCGATTATACACTGCTGGAACTTAAGCTGGAAACCGGACGTACCCATCAAATCCGCGTGCACATGAAGTTCATCGGCCACCCGCTCGTGGGAGATCCGCTGTACGGACGCAGCAAAGGCGTCAAAATGAACGGACAAGCGCTGCATGCGGCCGTTTTGGGCTTCGATCACCCGGCGGACGGCCGGTATTTGGAATTCAGCGCCCCGATTCCGTCCGACATGGAAGAGGTGCTTTTGGCGCTGCGAAACCGTTGATAATTCCCGGGAAATGTTCGCCTCCAGGAGACAGCTTGATCAAAAAGTACAAACGATCAGGTAATTAATCCATTCTCTATTCCGTGGTCTTCCCTCATATTTAAAAAAAGTAGATTTTTTTAAGTGCGTGTTCAAAAAGTCGGATTTTCAGGACCGAGAAGGTTGGATGAAGCCAGGGACTGAGTAGCGGAGCGTAGACAGATCTACGTGAGCAACTAAAATGTTTCCGTAGGAAACATGCTTCGGAAGCATATGCTTGGCCCGGCTGAATTCAAGATTCGACGCCCGATCCACTCCCTGAACTGCTTCGTCATGGAAAGACGACTTTTTGAACAACCTCTTTAACGAATATGAAGGAGATGGACGGTAAATGAGTACGGTGTATGGACAAGAAACCTACATTCAGCAGATATTTGCGGACCGGATCGGCGGAGCAAACTACGGTAAAGATACCGCTATTTATAAATTCGAGAAAATCAAACGCGCCAAAGCAGCGGCCAAAAAAGATTTTCCCGATGTCGAGCTGATTGACATGGGCGTCGGCGAACCCGATGATATGGCCGATCCCGGGATTGTAGCGAAGCTGGCGGAAGAAGCGGCCAAACGCGAAAACCGCGGTTATGCGGACAACGGGATTGCGGAGTTCAAGGAAGCCGCGGCGAAATATTTACACGATGTATTCGGCGTGGAAGGCATCGATTCGGTTACGGAGGTCGTGCACTCGATCGGCTCCAAGCCGGCGATCGCGATGCTGCCTTCCTGCTTTATCAACCCGGGGGATATTACGATTATGACCGTCCCGGGTTATCCGATCATCGGCACGCATACCAAGTATTTGGGCGGCGAAGTATACACGGTGCCTTTGACGGAAGAAAACCACTTCCTCCCGGATCTTGAGGCGATTCCGGAAGAGGTGGCCCACAAGGCGAAGCTGTTGTATTTGAACTACCCGAACAACCCTACCGGGGCCAGCGCAACGCCGGAATTTTTCGCCAAAGTGGTGGAATGGGCGAAGAAATACCATGTGGTCGTCGTGCATGACGCGCCTTACGCAGCCTTGACTTACGACGGGCTCAAACCGCTTAGCTTCCTGTCCGTGCCGGGCGCGAAGGATGTAGGCGTGGAGTTGCACTCCTTGTCCAAGTCGTACAATATGACGGGCTGGAGAATCGGTTTTGTCGCCGGCAACCCGCTGATTGTCAAGGCGTTCAGCGACGTGAAGGACAACAACGATTCCGGGCAGTTTATCGCCATTCAAAAGGCGGCGGCCTTTGGATTGGCGCATCCGGAAATCACCGAAAAAATCGCCGCGAAATATTCGCGCCGCCACGAGTTGCTGGTAAACGCGCTGAATGAACTGGGCTTTAAAGCGAAGAAGCCGCAGGGCTCTTTCTTCCTTTACGTGCAGGCGCCGCAGGGCGTGGAAGGCGGTCCGACTTTTGCAACGGCGGAAGACTTCTCGCAATTTTTGATCCGCGAGAAATTGATTTCGACGGTGCCTTGGGACGACGCCGGTCATTACATCCGTTTCTCAGTGACGTTTATCGCCGATGGTGAAGACGAAGAGCGCCGTGTGATCTCGGAAATCAAACGCCGGTTGGGTGATTTGAAGTTTATTTTTTAAATGAATTGAGTTTGTACAGGGCTGGCCAAGAAATGTTCTTGGCCGGCCCTTTTTGAGATACAAGAATTTATTAAATATACGGTACGGTAGAGGAAAACTGCGCAGGTAGAGAGGAAAAGAGAAGAGAATCTGAAGGCTAAGGGACACCAGAGCCGCTATTTGAGGAAAAACCGAAGATTGCAAAATGTAACGGACACAGATGACGCTATTTACCTCGAATCGGCCCAGTTGAACTCATTTAGAGCGAAATAGCGTCATGTGGGTCCGTTAGGCCGGGAAATACCCGGGAAATGGGCGGATAAGGTCGCTGGTGTCCGTTAGAGCAGCGTCCCAGTTTAGAAAGAGCCGAAGTCCTTGGTGTTCTCTAATTGCATTTCGTACATTTATCCCCTTGTTTTTAGCCTCATTTTTCGAAAGATAGCGGAGTAATTGCTGGTTTTACACTTATTCAAGTGCTATGGCAATTTCCGGATAAGTAATTGTACATTTTGCAACTATTCCATTCAACAGTGGACCAAGAAAGCTGGTATAGGAAGCAAGTACGCCCAGGGGGGCGATCGCTTTACCACAACTGCCGGATCTGTCCATGAAGCCGCCTTGAAAACCAGGAAAAACTTTCTCCATTGATCCGTTTTCAACTCCGGGTCGTGATAGCCGCTTGGCCCAGCTACATCAACGCTTATTTGCCAATTTCATGCTGCGAAAGTTGAGTTATAAGTTCTCAGCGGAGCAGGCGGCGGAAAGTCCATCCCAAAAATCCGGTTGAATAAATATAAATACAAATGTATAATTATAAATACCGATATGCAGCCGTACTCCCGCTAAGGAAGATTCGGATGGTACCATCGTGTGCAAGGTGTGAATGGTTTCCAGGCGGATTGTCTTGACAGGCAAACCTCGTTCTGTCATAATTCATGTAAACCAATAGCACCTTTAATTCAGTCCCGTGAGGCTGGCAAGGTAACGTGAATGGGGAATTAGGGCCGACCTGCGCTCATTTTCATCAGGTCTGAGTATGCCCAAAACCCCGTGACAGTCATGGTTAAACTGTGGCTAAAAACTCCTTGCCTGGATCAGGCAAGGAGTTTTTTTATGCGCCGATCACGGAACGAACACGGGTGACCATCAATCGTCCTAAGGAGGTCAAAGCTGTGAGCATCGAAAGCCGTATCATAATGGATGAACAGGCGATTCGGAGGGCACTTACCAGAATTGCGCATGAGATTTTGGAGCGAAACAAAGGGATCGAAGGTTTGGTGCTGGCCGGCATCAAAACGCGCGGTGTATATCTCGCCAAGCGGCTGGCCGAGCGGCTGGAAAGCATCGAAGGATCAGCGATTCCGTGGGGTGAGCTTGACGTGACGTCCTACCGGGACGACAACACCGAAACGGTGCGGGGAGCTAAGCAAGCCACATTCCCGGTATCGATTCAAGGTAAAAAAGTCATTTTGTTCGACGATGTTCTGTATACGGGCCGCACGATCCGGGCCGCGATGGACGCGATCATGGACTGCGGACGGCCGGAGTCGATCCAACTGGCGGTTCTCGCCGACCGGGGCCATCGGGAGCTGCCGATCCGGGCCGATTATATCGGGAAAAACGTGCCCACATCGCGCACGGAAGAAATCGAAGTGCTGCTTCAAGAACATGACGGAAGCGATCTTGTCCGCATCCTGCACCAGCGGGAGGGGAACTGACATGACGCTAACGACGGCGGCGGTAAAGGAACGCAGCTTGCTGGGACTCAAAAACCTGAGCGCTGCGGAGATTTCCTCGATTCTGGACCGGGCGGCCTACTGGGACGCCAAAGCAGAGAAAGTGGTTCCGGTTCTGCAGGACCGATTCATAGCCAATATGTTTTTTGAAAACAGCACCCGGACCCGCTTTTCTTTCGAAATGGCGGAGAAAAGGCTGGGAGCACAGGTGCTTAACTTCGCGGCGGCGGTCTCCAGCGTGGAAAAAGGCGAGTCGATCTACGACACCGTCCGCACGCTGGAGTCGATGGGCATCGACGCCGGCGTTATCCGGCTCAAGCCGATCGGCATGCTCGAAGGGATTGCGGAAAAAATCGGGGTGCCGCTTGTTAATGCCGGCGACGGAAACAACGAGCACCCGACGCAGGCGCTGCTCGATCTTTATACGATGAAGGCCCACTTTGGGGAATTGAAGGGGCTCAAGGTGTCGATCATCGGCGATATTAAACATAGCCGGGTTGCCCGCTCCAACTTGTGGGCCTTGCAAAAATTCGGCGCGGAAGTGAAGCTGTGCGCCCCGGAAAATATGCAGGCTCCGGAACTTGAAGCCTACGCTCCTTACGTATCGATGGAAGAAGCGCTTGGCGGCGACGTCGTCATGATGCTCCGGGTTCAACTGGAGCGCCATGCGGACGGTATCTTGAAGTCGAACGCCGAGTACCGTCTCCATTACGGTTTGACGGAGGAGAGAGCGGCCAAACTGCCGCCGCACGCGCTGATCATGCACCCGGCTCCGGTGAACCGGGGCGTGGAAATCGACGATGCGGTCGTGGAGCACCCGCAGTCGCGCATCTTTAAGCAAATGCAAAACGGCGTGCCAATCCGTATGGCTGTCCTGGAACGGGCCTTGCGGTAAGGCGTGCAAGGAAATAAAGCACCAAAACCGCTGGCCTATCCAAAATCGTACGAAAGAGCGGAGGATGAACATTTCATGCAACTGGTTATCATAAATGCCAATATCCTAAATGCCGACGGTGAGCTGCAATTGTCCCGAATCACTGTCCGGAACGGAAGGATCGAAAGTATTGCCGTCAACGAGACCGGAGAGGCCACAGCGGCCGATCCGGAAACGCGGGTAATTGACGCCGGCGGCAAGCTGGTAACCCCGGGCTTTATCGACATGCACGTGCATTTGCGCGAACCGGGCTTCGAGCATAAAGAAACGATCGAAACGGGCTCCCGCTCGGCGGCCAAGGGCGGCTTCACCACGATCGCCTGCATGCCGAACACGAAACCGGTGACCGACAATCCCGAGACAGTGAAATTCGTGAAGCAAAAAGCGGCTGCGGCGGGACTGGTCAACGTGCTGCCATATGCGGCGATCACCAAAAGCGAGCTTGGCCGCGAGCTGACCGACTTTGCCGCGCTGAAGGAAGCTGGCGCGATCGGCTTCACCGACGACGGCGTCGGCGTGCAAAGTGCGCAGATGATGAAGGACGCGATGAAGCTGGCGGTTTCGCTCGATATGCCGGTCATCGCCCACTGCGAGGACAACTCGCTGGTGGAAGGAGCGCCGGTCGCCGAAGGGGAATTCGCCAGACGGCACGGCCTGAAAGGCATCCCGAACGAATCGGAGGCGATCCATGTCGGACGCGATATTTTGCTGGCGGAGGCGACTGGGGTTCACTACCACGTCTGCCACGTCAGTACGGAGCAGTCGATCCGCCTGATCCGGCAGGCCAAAGAGATAGGCATCAACGTGACCGCCGAGGTATGTCCGCACCATCTGATCCTAGCGGACGAAGATATCCCCGGGCTGGATGCCAACTGGAAAATGAATCCGCCACTGCGCTCCCGCCGGGACGTGGAGGCTTGCATCGCTGCGCTGGAGGACGGAACGATCGACATTATCGTCACCGACCATGCGCCGCACAGCGAGGAAGAGAAGGCGAAGGGCATGCAGCTTGCTCCGTTTGGCATCGTCGGTTTTGAAACGGCGTTCCCGCTGCTGTACACCAAATTTGTGGCCGAGGGCCGCTGGACTTTGGGGATGCTGGTGCAGCGCATGACCTCTGACCCGGCGAAGGTGTTCGGGCTGGAGTCCGGCCGCCTCGCTTCCGGCGCTCCCGCCGATCTGACGATCGTCGATTTGGAGGAGGAGCGGGCCGTCGACCCGTCCGCGTTCGCCTCGAAAGGGCGCAACACTCCGTTTGCCGGGTGGAAGCTGAAGGGCTGGCCGGTGGCGACGATCGTGGGTGGAAACTTGGTTTGGTCTGAGGCATAAGTCTGAGACACAAGCCCAATCACGGACGGTGTGTTGAATTCTAGTAATTAAGCTGGCTGTTAATAATAAATCAGCATGATGAACTTCTAAAAGCGGTGTTCAAAAAGTCAGGTTTCAGCACTTTTTGAACTACCTCTAAAAGTTGAGCGTAAAGGAGTGCTGCAGGATGCAGGCAAGATTGTTGTTGGAAGACGGCACGCTGTTTACCGGAACCTCATTCGGAGCGGAAGGCGAAAAAACGGGCGAGGTCGTTTTTAATACGGGAATTACGGGGTATCAAGAGGTTTTGTCTGATCCATCCTACTGCGGACAAATCGTCACCATGACCTATCCGCTGATCGGGAACTACGGCATCTCGCGGGATGATTTCGAATCGATCGTCCCGTCGATCCACGGGTTCGTGGTGCGCCGGTACGAGCCGACGCCAAGCAACTGGCGGGCGCAGTACAACCTGGGCGATTTGCTTAAGGAATACGGGATTCCCGGCATTGCCGACATCGATACCCGCATGCTGACACGTATCATCCGCCATCAGGGGACGATGAGGGGGATTTTGACCACCTCCTCGAAATCGGTGGAAGAGCTGAAGGAAATGATGCTGGCGACCAGCATCGAGGAACTGCGCAATCAGGTGGCACAAACCTCGACGAAGCATGTCTACAGCAGCCCGGGCGCGAAGGAACGCATCGTGCTCGTGGACTTCGGTGCCAAGAGCGGCATTTTGCGCGAGCTCAACAAACGGGATTGCGATGTGGTCATCGTGCCGCACGACACGACTGCGGAGGAAATCCGCCGCCTGCATCCCGACGGCATTCAGCTGTCCAACGGTCCCGGGGACCCGAAAGACGTGCCTTACGCGGCGAAAATGATCTCCGAGCTGCTCGGCGAATACCCGATTTTCGGCATCTGCCTGGGCCATCAGCTGTTCGCCCTGGCGTGTGGAGCCGATACGGAAAAGCTGAAATTCGGCCATCGCGGCGGCAACCATCCGGTTAAAGAGCTGGAATCGGGCCGCTGTTACATCACCTCCCAGAACCACGGGTACACGGTAACGGAATCGTCCCTGAACGGAACGGACTTGGAAGTAACGCACATCAACAATAACGACAAAACGGTCGAAGGCTTGAAGCATAAAAAATATCCGGCTTTTTCGGTGCAATATCATCCGGAGGCCGCTCCCGGACCTTACGATAACGGCTACCTGTTCGACCGCTTCATCGAAATGATCCGCGAGCATAAGCGCCTGCATCCGCAAAAGCCCCGTCAGGCCGAACTCATGGCTGCCACGAAAGGAGAACTGTAATCCTATGCCGATCAATAAAGACCTCAAGAAGATACTCGTCATCGGTTCCGGCCCGATCGTTATCGGCCAGGCTGCGGAGTTTGACTATGCCGGGACACAGGCCTGCCAGGCGCTGAAGGAAGAAGGCGTCGAGGTGGTGCTGATCAACAGCAACCCGGCGACCATCATGACGGATACCAACATGGCCGACAAAGTATATATCGAACCGATCACGCTTGAGTTCGTGACGCAAATCATCCGCCAGGAGCGCCCGGACGGCCTGCTGCCGACACTGGGCGGGCAAACCGGGCTAAACATGGCCGTCGAATTGGCCCGGGCCGGCGTGCTGGAGCGCGAAAATGTCAAGCTGCTCGGCACGCAGCTGACTTCGATCGAAAAAGCGGAGGACCGCGACCTGTTCCGCGAGCTGATGCGCGAGCTGGAGCAGCCGGTGCCGGAAAGCACGATCATTACCTCGGTCGACGAGGCGCTGAAATTTGCCGCGGAGATCGGTTATCCGGTCATCGTTCGTCCGGCTTACACGCTGGGCGGCACCGGCGGCGGGATTTGCGCCACGGAAGAGGAGCTTAAGGAAACGGTCGCTTCGGGGATTCGCTACAGCCCGATCGGCCAATGTTTAATCGAAAAATCGATCGCCGGCATGAAGGAAATCGAATACGAAGTGATGCGGGATGCGAACGACAACTGCATCGTTGTCTGCAACATGGAGAACTTTGACCCGGTGGGCGTACATACCGGGGACAGCATCGTCGTAGCCCCGAGCCAGACGCTCTCCGACCGCGAGTATCAGATGCTGCGTTCGGCTTCGCTTAAGATCATCCGCGCGCTGAACATCGAAGGCGGGTGCAACGTCCAGTTCGCGCTTGATCCGCAAAGCTTTCAGTACTATGTCATCGAAGTGAACCCGCGGGTCAGCCGCTCCTCGGCGCTCGCCTCCAAAGCAACGGGCTATCCGATCGCCAAAATGGCGGCAAAAATCGCCCTCGGCTATACGCTCGACGAAATCATCAACCCGGTAACGGGGCAGACTTATGCCTGCTTCGAGCCGACGCTCGACTACATCGTCAGCAAAATCCCGCGCTGGCCGTTCGATAAATTCGTCAGCGCCAACCGCAAGCTGGGCACGCAGATGAAAGCGACCGGCGAAGTGATGGCGATCGGGCGGACTTTCGAAGAGTCGATTCACAAAGCGGTCCGCTCGCTGGAAATCGGCACACACCGCTTGTACCTGAAAGGGACGGAAAAGATCGACAACGAGACGTTGAACACCCGGTTGATCAAAGCCGACGACGAGCGCTTGTTTCTGGTCGCCGCAGCGTTCCGCCGCGGCTATAAGCTCCAGCAAATCCACGACTTGACGGGAATTGACTGGTGGTTCCTGGACAAAATCGAGCGTTTGGTCGAGTTTGAGAAGCGGATCGCCAGCGAAGAGATTTTATCCTATGAAACCTTGTACGAAGCCAAGCGGCTTGGCTTTACCGACCGGGCGATCGCCGAACTGCGTGCGGCAGGGCAGCCGACGGGCACGCATTTGACCGAAGCTGAGGTCAGCAGCTTCCGCAAAGAGCAGGGCCTCCGGCCGGTATACAAAATGGTGGATACCTGCGCGGCGGAGTTTGAAGCCTCCACGCCATATTACTATTCGACTTATGAAACGGAAAACGAAGTCATCCAATCCGGCAAGGAGAAAATCGTCGTGCTTGGCTCCGGCCCGATCCGGATCGGCCAGGGCATCGAATTCGACTACTCCACGGTGCATGCCGTTTGGGCGATCCAAAAAGCCGGCTATGAAGCGGTTATCATCAACAACAACCCGGAGACGGTGTCCACCGATTTTAACACCTCGGACCGGCTTTATTTCGAGCCGCTGTTTTTCGAAGACGTCATGAACGTCATTGAGCAGGAAAACCCGGTTGGCGTCATCGTCCAGTTCGGCGGCCAAACGGCGATCAACCTGGCGGCACCGCTGGAGGCGGCCGGTGTGCGTATTCTCGGAACCTCTCTGGCATCGATCGACGAGGCGGAGGACCGCAAAAAGTTCGAAGCGCTGCTCTCCAAGCTGCATATTGCCCAACCTAAGGGCAGCACGGTTACCACGGTCGAGGAGGCGGTGGGAACCGCGCAAGCGCTCGGTTATCCGGTGCTGGTGCGTCCGTCGTACGTCCTGGGCGGCCGGGCGATGGAAATCGTCTACTCTGACCGTGAGCTGCTTAGATACATGGAGGAAGCGGTCAACATCAACCCGCAGCATCCGGTGTTGATCGACCGCTACATGCTGGGCAAAGAGGTGGAAGTCGACGCGATCTGCGATGGGGAAACAGTATTGATTCCGGGAATCATGGAGCATATCGAACGGGCCGGCGTGCACTCCGGCGACTCGATCGCAGTTTATCCGCCGCAGCATCTGTCCGCTGAGCTTAAAGAGAAAATCGTCGAAATCACGATCAAAATCGCCAGAGAGCTGAAAACGATCGGTCTCGTCAACATTCAGTTCGTTATCTACAAGGACGAAGTGTATGTGATCGAGGTGAACCCGCGGTCTTCGCGGACGGTGCCGTTCCTGAGCAAAGTGACGAACATTCCGATGGCGGGCGTGGCGACGCAGTGCATTCTCGGCACGAAGCTGAGCGATCTCGGCTACAAGGACGGCCTGTGGCCGGAAAGCGATCAGGTGGCCGTGAAGGTGCCGGTGTTCTCCTTCGCCAAGCTGCGCCGGGTCGAGCCGACCCTCGGTCCGGAAATGAAATCGACCGGGGAAGTGATGGGCCGCGATCCGCAGTATGCCAAAGCGTTGTATAAAGGCCTCATCGGAGCCGGGATGAAAATCCCTTCGACCGGTGCGATTATCGCAACCGTAGCGGATAAAGATAAGCAGGAAGCGGTTGAGCTGCTGCGCGGCTTCTATCGACTGGGCTACAAAATCATTGCCACGGACGGAACGGCTTCCGCGCTGATCGAGGCGGGCATCCATGTGACAACGGTCTACAAGCTGTCGGAGGGCGTGCCGAACATCCTGGACCTGATCCGTAACGGGGAAGCGCACTTCGTCATCAATACGCTGACAAAAGGCAAAGAACCCGAACGCGACGGGTTCCGTATCCGCCGGGAAGCGGTGGAGAACGGCGTTGTCTGCATGACCTCGCTTGATACGGTGCGCGCACTGCTCGAGATGCTGGAGACGATTAACTTCTCCTCCCAAGCGATGCCTTCTTTATAAGGGATAAACGACGGATATTTCAATATAAAAAAATGCTGCGGCTCGGAGGCAACTTGCTTCGGAGCCGTAGGCATGACAGGAGGGTAAGCGGTAATGCGTTCATTTGAACAGGCGGCGGGGCGGCTGATCGTTGCCCTCGATTTTCCTGATGCCGAGCGGGCGAGAAAGCTGCTGAAAGCGTTGGAAGGCATTCCTTGCTATATGAAGGTGGGGCTGCAGCTTTTTTATGCGGCCGGCCCGGATTTTATCCGCGAATTGAAGCAAGCGGGCTACTCGGTTTTTTTGGATGTAAAAATGCATGACATTCCGAACACCGTAAAGGGCGGCGCGAACAGCGTCACCAAGCTGGGTGCGGATATGTTTAACGTCCATGCCGCAGGCGGGGTGAACATGATGAAAGCGGCCAGGGAAGGAGCGCTTGCCGCCCTGGAAACCGACGCGTCCTTGGCCATGCCGCAGATCATTGCGGTGACGCAGCTGACGAGCACAAACCAGGATATGCTCAACCGCGAAATCGGTATTTCCGGAACGGTGGAAGCGTCCGTGGTGCATTATGCGGCGCTGGCCCGGGAAGCCGGCTTGGACGGCGTTGTCGCTTCTCCGTTGGAAGTGCCAGCGGTGAAGGAACGGTGCGGGCAAGCGTTTCTGACCGTAACGCCGGGCATCCGGCCGGCCGGCAGCAAAGCCGATGATCAATCCCGCACCCTCACGCCGGGCGAAGCGATGTCCCAGGGTACGGATTACATCGTCGTCGGGCGTCCGATCGCTGCAGCGCCTAATCCCCGCGAAGCGGCGGAGAAAATTATCGAGGAGATGATGTAATCATGGCAAACTCAAATGAGGTGGCGGCTCAGATCGCCGAGAATTTGCTGGAGATCGGAGCAGTGGCGCTTCGGCCGCATCAGCCGTTTACATGGACCTCGGGCATCAAATCGCCGATATACTGTGACAACCGGCTGACGATGTCCTATCCGGCGATCCGCGACCTGATCGCGGAGTCGTTCGCGGCCCTGATTCGCGAAGTTTATCCCGAGGCCGAGGTTATCGCCGGGACGGCGACGGCGGGCATTCCGCACGCCGCGTTTACGGCGCAGAAGCTCGGCCTGCCGATGGCCTATATCCGCGACAAAGCCAAAGGCCACGGCAAAGAAAATCAAATCGAAGGCTTGATCAAACCCGGTCAAAAGGTCGTCGTCATCGAGGATTTGATTTCCACCGGGGGCAGTTCGCTTAAGGCGGCCCTCGCTGTCCGCGAGTCAGGCGCCGAGCCGCTCGCTGTGCTGGCGATTTTCAGCTACCAGTTGGACAAGGCGGTAAACGCGTTTGCCGAAGCGGGCATCCCGCTTAAGACATTGTCCAACTATTCGGCGCTGATCGACGTAGCCGTCCGGCGCGGGGATATTAAAGCCGAAGACTTGGAGCTGTTGCAATCATGGCGTAAGGATCCGGCTTCCTTCGGAGCTTAGAAGGGACACAAAAAACGAAACTTTTGCTAAAATGCAAAAGTTTCGCTTTTTTAAGGGCTCAAACCGGCTTGTTGAGGGGCCGAATGGCTTATTCAAACGTATACCCTTCGTACTTCTCCGTATTTTTCAAGCCCGTCCACACCTCCGGCGATTCGCCGCCGATGTGCCAATAGGCGAAGCCGGCGACTCCGGATCTCATGCCCATCCGGAATTTTTCCGCCAGTGAGCGTGAATCCTCGAGCCAGATCCGGTGCAGCATGCCGGATTTCCAGTATTCGGCCGTATATTGGGCGGCCGTATCGTTCCATTTGAGCTTCGCCCCGTATTGACGAATCCGGCTGGTTTGCTCCGGTATCGTCAAATCCTCCGAGGATACGGTTGTTCCACTGCCGTTGATGCTCCAGTCCCGGGTATAAAGCGGCATGCCCAAAATCAATTGGTCCGCCGGCACTTTGGCCAGCAGTTCGCCGAGCCGCTTTTGCACCCAGTTCAAGGAAGCGACCGAACCGGCCGTTGAGCCGCTCCAATGCTCATCATAGGCCATCAGCACGATGTAATCCGCGCTTTTGGCCAGCTGCGCGTAATTGTAGGCGTCCGACCAATCGTTGCCCAAATCGGGCGGCAGATCGACGGACAAGACGGCGGAAACGCTGTCCAGCTCCTTGGCCAGCTTGGCGACAAAAATGGTAAATAAGTCCCGGTCGGAAGCCTGCACATTTTCAAAATCGAGATTGATGCCTTGCAGCCCGTATTTGCTTACATACGATTTCAAATCTTGAATCACCGCCGCGGATAAGGAAGAAGAGGAAAGCAGCTTATGCGTCGTTTCCTGGTCAAAACGGTTGCCCGCCATGGCCCAAACCTGTTTTCCGTTGTTTTTGGCCCATGTGACCAGGGAAGGATCTGTGGAATCGGAGATTTTCCCGGTGCTCTCCAAAAAGAACCATCTTGGCGACAGCACGTTGACGCTGGATTTCTGCACGGACTTCCGATAGTCTTCGGTGGATTGGCCGAACTGCCAGCCGATTTGAATCACCTGATTTCCGGATGCGGCTATCGCGTCCGGGAACATTTTGCCCTGCAGCAACCGATCCAGAATGACGGCGGTTTCCTGCCGGGTCATCGCCCGATTCGGATAAAATTTCCCGTCGCTGCCTTCCATCAGACCTAGCGCCGAAACGGCGCTTATGTAAGGGCGGGCCCACAGTGCGGCGCTGGCATCATCCTTATACCGGGAAGCTGCCGTCACACCCGTCTTTTGCTTTAGGGCTCTGACGAGCCAAGCCGCGGCTTCCTGCCGGGTAATCGGTTGATTCGGCTTGAAGATGCCTCCCCCCAGCCCTTCCGTTAGCCCCAGTTCGGTTGCGGCCTGAATCGTGCCATAGTACCATGCCGAACGATCAACGTCGGTATAAGCCGGGAGGGCCGAGGACACGGGTTCCAGATGCAGGATGCGGGTCAGGGTGGTCATAAATTCCGCGCGGGTAATCGCACGTGCAGGAGAAAATTCGCTTGGGGATGTTCCTTTCATGGTATTGCTTTCATTTAAACGCACGATTGCCTCTTTGGCGTAGCTGCCGTTTATGTCGTTAAAGGGCAGCAACTCGGCGGACACCGGCAACTGATCGACGCCGGGGGCGGTCAAAATCAGAGATGCCAGCAGGAGCGCGGATAATATTTTTTTCATGAAGTAGGACTCCTTGCCTAAATTAGTAGAAATCCCCTTTATTTTAACAGACTTATAGATTACGATCAGTGTAAAAAATATGGAAATCCGCGGCTAAAAAATATCAAATCCGTAAAAAATGTTGTAACTTTTTGGCATAACATTTCGTTTATAATGCTAGACGTAGAGCATTCATAGACAAGGTTATTTCGTGAGCCAGAGGGGGAGCAGCAAATTGAAAAAATGGGAGAACGATACAAGATGAAGCTTTGGCTCCGCAAGCGAGAGAAAATGGTAGATAAGCCGGAAGCAGAGGTGCGGATTCCGGCGGATGGCGGGGATTTGCCGGAGCTTTCCGAGGGGACGTCCGAACTGGAGAAGCTTGAGGCCGCGGCCGCTATAGAGAAAAGCGATGCACCTAAGCAAGAAATGGAGAAGGGCCCCCTGCTGACGGTAAAAGATGTTCGCAGGTCTTTTCCGGTTGGCGGCGGAGAAATTCAGGTGTTGAAAGGGATCAACATGGAAGTCCTTCCCGGCCAGCTTGTGATGCTCAAAGGGAGATCCGGTTCGGGGAAAACGACGCTGCTCAACATGCTGGGCGGGCTCGATCAACCGACGTCGGGGGAGATTTTTTTCCGCGACCAGCCCTTGCACCGGTTAAGCGACGACAAGCGAACGGTGCTGCGGCGGGACCAAATCGGCTTC
The DNA here is from genome assembly GCF_023715465.1 of Paenibacillus macerans. Lineage (GTDB taxonomy): Bacteria > Bacillota > Bacilli > Paenibacillales > Paenibacillaceae > Fontibacillus > Fontibacillus macerans_A. Next base: position 759,589 of record NZ_JAMBOE010000001.1, on the reverse strand, counting down.
ATATTTCAGGCCTACGCGCTGCTGCCGCTGCTTTCTGCGTGGGAGAATGTGGAGCTGTCTTTGCGCATGGCCGGGGTGCCGACGCAGGAATGGAAACCGCGCGTAACCCATTGCCTGGAGCTGGTCGGGCTTGGCAAACGGATGTTTCACCGGCCGTTCGAAATGTCGGGCGGGGAGCAGCAGCGGGTGGCCATCGCGAAAGCGATCGCCCATCGGCCCAAACTGCTGCTGGCGGACGAACCGACGGCGAATCTGGATTCGCAAATGGGCGCGCAAATCATGGCCGTTTTTAAAAACATCATACATACGGAGTGTGTGACGATTTGCATGACGACACACGATCCTACAATCTTGGAGGTCGCAGACCATGTTTACGAAATGGTGGATGGAAAATTTATTAGTTAAAGGAGGGAAGTTTTCCCGGTCACTGGGCTTGCTTGTGATTTGCTTGGCGTTTCTCGCCGCATCCGGCTGCGCCTTGCTTCCGAACGAAGACGAGGAAGAAGATATTCCCGTCATTACGCCGCCGACGATTTCGAAGAAACCGGAGTACGAAGTGAAGAAGGGACCGATCGTGATTGACGTGAACGCGGTCGGGAAGATCATGAGCCAGCGAGAAGAGCCGCTGTTCTTTACGAAGGGCGATTTGCATATCAAAAATGTGCTGGTCAAAGCCGGGGATAAGGTGAAGCAGGGAGATCCGCTTATCGAGCTGGACGTGGAGGAACTGCAGAAGGATCTGCGCAAGAAGAAGCTGGAATTCCGCAAGCAGGAAATTCAAATGAAGGAGCTTCTCCGCACGAAGGACGAGAAGGAACCGATTGAATTCGAAGAGGCTTCGATTGTTTTTGAAGAAGCGCGGCAGGACCTTGCGGATTTGGAGAAGACGATCGCGGACGGGACGCTCCGAGCGCCGTTTTCCGGCACGATCGTGTCCGTCTCGGCCGAAAAAGGCAAGACCATTGAAGCTTACAAAACATTGGCTGTGATTTCGGATACTTCATCACTGGTTGTGGCCGCTTCTTTTGCCAAGGAGGATCTGGAAAAAATCGCGGTCGGTATGGACGCCAAAGTCGATATTAACGCCGCCGGTGTATACAACGGCAAGGTCAAGGTGATGCCGGTCAACACCAATTCTTCGGATAACGATAGCAACAATGGAAACCAGCCGGAAAAAGATTCGATCGACAAATACGTGATCGTGCAGTTGGATAAATGGCCTAAAGGCATCGAGCGGGGCAGACCGCTCAGCGTTTCCATTGTCACCGAACGCAAGGAAAACGCCGTGCTCATTCCGATTTCCGCCCTGCGCACGATCGGTTCTCGCACCTATGTACAGGTCGTCGAAGAGGACGGCAGCAAACGCGAAGCCGACGTTGAAGTTGGCCTGCAGACTTCGACCGACATAGAAATCGTTAAAGGGCTTACGCCGGGGCAGAAAGTAGTGGGTCGTTAATGGGTGTACCTTTATTGCGCTTACTGTTCCGCAAAATGTGGAACACGAAATGGCTGACGTTCAGTACGCTGCTTGGCCTTATCGTCGCTGTCTCGTTTACCGTCAGCATTCCGATGTATTCGGACGGTTCGCTGAAGCGGGTCGTTTCGAGTACATTAAAAAGCGAAAGCGAAGGACTTCCCGCAGGTTCCCTGATCATGAGCTACCAGGCGCCGGGGGGAACGAAAACGGACATCGGCGGTTTAAAGGCCGTGGACGAATATATTGTAAACGAGGTGCCGAAGGAAATCGGCTTTCCTCATGAAACCTATGTCAATACGCGTTCGATCCGGAGCACGGAGGTGTACCCGGTCGACCCGACCAAGGTCGATGCGAGCCGTACGCGAACGATGACGGTCTCCTCGATGAGCGGGCTCCAGGATCATATCGAGCTGTCCGGGGGGAAGCTGTTTTCGGAAAAGGCCAGCGGAGATACGCTCGAGGCGCTGATGCTGGAAGAGGCGATGTACCGCCAGGACCTGCACGTCGGCGACATTATAGAGTATCCTGTAAGCGGCGGTTCGGGTAAAACGCTTAAAGTGAAAATCGTCGGCGTGTTTAAGCCGAAAAACGAAAACGATCCCTATTGGTACCAGGGCTTTGAGGGGATGATGAACAGTTTCTATATCCCTGAGAAAGCATTGAACGAAGATCTGCTGCAGCGCTTGTCGATTCCGCTTCACAGTTCGAGCTGGTATTATGCGTTCGATCTCCGGGAGGTTAAAACGAGCCAACTGTCGCCGCTCGCAGGTACGCTGGAGCGTTTGAACATCGTACTCTACCAGAAACTGAAGGATACGAAGGTCGACGTCTCGTTCGGCAGCCTGTTGAACGATTTCCGGAAGCAAAGCCTGCAAATGCAGACGCTGCTGTTCACGCTGGCGGCGCCGATGATCGCCATGGTGTTCTATTATATCGTGATGAACGCCCGCCAGGCTCTCGACAAGCAGCAAAGCGACATCGCTGTTCTGCGCAGCCGGGGAGCGTCGACTAAGCAAATCGTCTTCATTTATTTGCTGGAGAGCTTGATTCTAGGTGTCGTAGCGCTGATCCTGGGACCGCTGTTGGGCTGGTTTATGTCCAAATCGATCGGGGCAGCCGACGGATTTTTGACATTCGTCAACCGCAAATCGATTCCGGTCGGCTTTAATTTCGATGCGCTTGTGTTGGGAGCTTTGGCGGTCGCCATCGCGATCCTGGCGACGCTTCTGCCGGCAATATCTTATGCGCGCTCCTCGATCGTCAAGGCGAAGCAAAAGCAGGCGCGCTCCGACCGGGCGCCTTTCTGGCAGCGCTGGTTCCTGGACATCGTACTGATGGGGATTTCCGCTTACGGTTATTATTTGTTCCAGGAACGCCAAATGATTACGTTCCAAACCGGGATGACCACGGATGAGCTTCAAGTTCAGCCGTTCCTGTTTTTCGTCCCGGCGCTGGCCATCTTTTCGATCGGTTTGTTTTTCCTGCGCGTATTTCCTTGGCTGCTCAAGCTGATCGGCTGGCTCGGCAAAAAATGGCTGCCCGTACCCTATTATCTAAGTTTGACCCAACTGTCCCGTTCATCGTTGTCGTATTATCCGCTGATGATTTTGCTGGTGTTGACGCTCGGGCTGGGCGTATACAATGCTTCCGCCGCGCGGACGATCGATCTGAACTCAACGGAGCGGACGCTCTACAAGTACGGAGCGGATGTAATTATGAAGACGGTATGGGAAGGATCGGCGGAAATTAAACGGCCATCGCAAGGCGGCTCAGGCCAGGGCCAAGGCCAAGGGCAGGGCGGAGGTTCCGGCCAGTCGGGGAATCCGGGGGCGCCGGGCGGAGGCGGTGCGGGCGGCGGACAAAACCAGAGACCAACCAAGCTGATCTATACGTCGGAGCCGCCATTTGAAATTTTCCGGCAGTTGGATGGTGTTGAATATGCCGCGCGCGTCCTGCAAACGAAAGGCAACATCATCATTTCCGGGCGGTCGGCAGGGCAAGGCAACGTCATGGGCATCGACAATGTCGATTTTGCCAAGGTTGCCTGGTTCCGGGACGATCTGTTCCCGGCGCATCCGTACAATTATTTGAATTTTCTGGGCATGAACGAAAGCGCGGCTTTGGTGCCGTCCAATCTGGCCGAGAAATACAAGCTGAAGCTGGGGGATGTATTCACCGTTTCGCTTAACGATCAGACGGTGGAATTCGCTGTGTACGGCATCATCCCGTATTGGCCCAGCCAATATCCGGATCAGACGCCGTTCATCATCGCCAACCTCGATTATATTTACGACCAGGTTCCGCTCATTCCTTACGAGGTTTGGCTGAAGATGAAGCCAGGCGCCAAGGTGGCTCCGCTCATTCCGAAGCTGGCCGAAAAGAACATCGAATTGTATGAGGTGAACGATGTGCGCAGCGAATTGGCGGCACAGAGCAAGCATCCGACCCGTGGCGGCGTGTTCGGCATTTTGAGCCTGGGCTTCCTCGTTTCGGTCATTGTCTCGCTGATCGGATACGTGCTGTATTGGTTCTTTAATTTATCCGGCCGGGTCGTGCAGTTCGGGATATTGCGGGCGATGGGCTTGTCGCGCAAGCAATTGACGTTTATGCTGCTGACCGAGCAAATTTTGACGGCGGGTTTGTCGATCGTGCTCGGCATCGTCATCGGGAAATTTGCCGGCAGACTGTACTTGCCGTTCCTGCAAACCGCCGACAACGTAACCACCCAGGTTCCGCCGTTCCGGATCGTGTTTGACTCGCAAGATACGCTGCAGCTATACGTGGTCGTGCTGGTGATGCTGCTGCTCGGAGCCGGTCTGCTGCTGTGGCAAATCCGGCGGCTGCGCGTGCATCAAGCCGTGAAAATGGGAGAGGAGCGGTAGCCGATGATACACTGCGAGGGATTGGTCAAAATTTTTAAATCCGAGGACATCGAAGTCGTGGCGCTTCAGGGTCTTAACTTGACCGTGGAACAGGGCGAAATGATGGCCATTATCGGGAACAGCGGCAGCGGCAAATCGACTCTGCTGAACATGCTGGGCGGCCTTGACCGGCCTTCGGCCGGCCAGGTGTCGGTCGGGGGCTGGGATCTGCTGAAGATCCGCGACGACCAACTGGTGGAATACAAGCGCAGTACGGTAGGTTTCGTATGGCAAAACAATGCGCGCAATCTGCTGCCTTATTTAACGGCGCTGGAAAACGTCGAGATGCCGATGCTGCTGACCGGTAAGCTGGACCGCAATTATGCCAAGGAACTGCTGGAGCGGGTCGGACTTAAGCAGCGGATGCACAACAAGCTCCACCAGCTTTCCGGCGGGGAACAGCAGCGGGTGGCGATCGCCATCTCGCTTTCGAACCGTCCGAAGTTGCTGCTTGCCGACGAACCGACCGGGTCGGTGGATACGGCGACGTCCGATCAAATTATGCAAATTTTTCGTCAGGTAAACCGGGAGCTCGGGATCACGGTCGTTATCGTTACGCATGATTTGACGCTAGCGGGTAAAGTGGACCGCGTCGTGGCGATCCGCGACGGTTTAACGAGCACTGAGTTTTTGAAACGAAACCCGAACCTCGATTTGGCCGCTGCGGAAGGCTTGGGCGGCGGACTGCAGGAGGTGCACGAAGCGTTTGTGGTAGTCGACCGTGTCGGGCGTCTTCAGGTGCCAAAGGAATATCTGGAGGCCGTCGGTATCGGCGGGCGAGCCAGTATGGAATTTGACGGAGAAAAAATCATCATCACAGCACCAAAATCATTAGAGGGGGATCAATAAAATGGGCATGAAGAGAGGGGATTTTCGCAAAATTACGACGGTGCTGCTGACCGCAACGCTAACGCTTGGATTGCTCGCCGGCTGCAATGGAAGCAAAGGCGCCGACAAGGAGCAGGAGAAGGTGCTGCGGATCGGCGTGCTGTCCGGGGGATACGATGATTCGTATTTCCGCCAGCAGTATACCGACGTCTATGAATTTACGCATCAGAATATCCGGATCGAGATCGTTCCGGCCATTGATCAGAGCCAATACCGCTATTCCGACGGCTCGGAAGGGGATCAGCAGCCGGATAACCTGGAAAGCATAAAAAAGATTATGACCGGCGGCAATCCGGTCGACATCGTCGTTACGGATACGAGCGTGCTGAATCAGTTGATCCAGGAAAACATGCTCAAGCAGCTGGATCCGATGATTCAGGAAGATAAATTCGACACGTCGGATTTCGTTCCGGCGGTCATCGACGGCATCAAGGATTTGGGGGACGGAAAATTGTACGGGTTAACCCCATCCTTCTCTTCTTCAGCCCTTTTTTACAATAAAAAAATATTCAACGATGCCGGCGTCGAACCTCCGACGGATAAAATGACATGGGACGATATTTTCAACCTGGCCCGCCGGGTGTCCAAAGGGGAAGGTAAAGACCGGATCTATGGCTTCTCCTTCAACCGGTACCAGGGTAACGATCCGTTTTACGCTATGCAGTACACCTACGTGAACGCTTTGCAGCTCAAAACGTATGACAATAAGGCGGAAACGATGACGGTTAACTCGCCGCAGTGGATCGAGGTTTGGAAAACGATGTCAAAGCTGGTCAAGGATAAAATCATTCCGGACTCCTCGGCGGGGATGTCGGATGACGCCATGGACCAATGGACGCCGATTAGCGGCGATTTGTTCCTGGCCGGCAAAGTTGCCATGACGATTGACGAAAGCTATTATATTAACGAAATTGCTGATGCGAATAAGAATGCCGCCAAGATCAAAAATTACAAAGCGGTGGACTGGGATGTCGTTACCGTGCCGGTGCATCCCGAAAAACCCGATGTCGGCGGCAATATTTGGCTGAGCAATATCTTCGCCATTAACAGTGCGGCGCCGAATCCGGAAACCGCCTGGGATTTCATTAAATTTATCAACAGCGAGGACTGGGCGAAACTGAAATCCCGCGGCAATTCCTACGAGATGGTGGCACGGAAATCGTATATTGAGCCGGTACAAGGACTGGATTACAATATTCAGGCGTTTTATTTGCTTAAGCCTACGCCGCCAACGGATCCGAAAGACGAGAAATTGCTCATCGAAAAACCGGGTCTTTACAACGTAACCAATATCGGACGCAATTACTACCAGGAAGTGCTGGAGAACAAAAAAACGCCGGAAGAAGCGCTTAAGGAATGGGAAGAGAAGGGGAACAAGATGCTGCTGGAGATCAAAAACAACCCGAAAACCCAATTCCAGGAGGACGGTACGCCGTATGTACCGGACGAAAGCGGAACTTCCGGAGTCAAATATTAAGCTTAAGCAAAATTTACTAAACCCTAAAGGAGCCGCCGGAATCATTCCGGTGGCTTTTTTAGGTTGTTCCTGGGCATTCTATAGGCAGGGGAAAGATGTACGAAAAAACGAAAGGATGGACCGACAAGCCATGCGTTGGGTATATTTCAATAAGTTGTACAGAACGAAGTTCCAAGCCGGCTGCCTGGCTCGCAGGCTCGAGCAGGACGGCTGGATTTACGGCTTCGACGACATGCGCGAAATAGAAATTTTCCGCTCTCGGAAAGGAAAATACGGCGTCCGTTTTATCCCGTGAATAAACCTGTCACAAAAAGGCAGTGAGAACTCGTTATAGTGAATAGGAGCGGATTTTTGCAAGGCGAAGATGGAAGTGGATGATAAGGGAGAGGAGTTTGCAATTGAATAGCGGTTTTTGGGGAAAAAGGTTGTGGGCTGTTATAGCCATGTTAAGTCTGATCGCATCTCTTTTCGTGGGCTGTACTTCGGCTAGGCCCGCCTATGATGAACAGAGGGTATTGCGGATCGGGATGATCTACGGAAGTGGGGATGAGTCCAATTTCCGGCAGCAATATGTGGATGCCTTTGAAGTGACTCATCCTGGGCTTACCACAGAAGTGGTTCCGGCCATTTATGGAGGTACATATGGGAGAAATGTGGCTCGGGAAGAAAGCCAGGATATTGTAGAAAGCCTGAAAAAAATCATGACCGGTGACAACCCGGTGGATGTGGTCATCGTCAGCGATGAGGCCCTTACGAGATTGGTGCGGGAAAACCTGGTTAAACCGTTGGATCCGCTCATTCAAAAGGAAAAATTCGATACCTCCGGCACCGTTCCCGCCGTGTTGGAAGGAGCCAAGGCTATTGGAGACCAGCATATTTACGGATTAAGTCCGACGTTCTCGGCTTCGGCGCTGTTTTATAATAAGAAAATTTTTCAGGAAGCCGGGGTGGAACCGCCGACCGACAATATGACCTGGGATGAGGTGTTTAATCTCGCCCGCCGCGTGGCTGGAGGAGAGGGGCGGAATTGGATTTACGGCATTTCCTTTACGCAATGGCGCGACGGCCAAGGGCCGTTTAGTTACATGGTCTCGGATTACGCCGCTCCACTTCAACTCAAGCTCGTTAATGAGCAGACAGGGAAGATGGCCGTTAATTCACCGCAATGGGAAAAGGTCTTGACCACCATCAGTCAGTTGGTGACCAATAAGGTGTTATTCGGGGGCTATGAAGGTCAGTATATTGAACAGGCGCCTACATATGATACAGACCTCTTTATCTCGGGCGATACGGCCATGCTGGTGGCCGATTACAGCTATGTGGGCCAATTGAGAGACGCGGCTGAATTCGAGAAGAATAATAACAGTTTTTCCAAAATAGACTGGGACGTAGCGGCCCTTCCAATGCATCCGGAGGCGCCGGAAACCGGCGGCATGGAATTGAGCAGCCTTACAGCGATTAACAGCGCCGCCCAAAATCCAGAGGACGCCTGGGAATTTGTAAAATTTCTAAACGGCGATGACTACGCCAAGATCAGATCGCATAGCGGTTCCGATCTTGTCGCCCGGGAGAAATATATTCGTCCCCAAGGCGGACTAGACTATCATATCGAGGCCTTTTACGCGCGGAAGCCGATTCCGCCGGCCGTTTCGGAGGGGCTCCTGATGCATAGTAAAGAGCTTACGTTGTTGCTCTTCGATGTGGAGATGTTGGGCGAGACTTTTTTCGGGAAAGTCGTGCAGGACCAAGCGACGCCTAAAGAAGCGTTGGAGGAATGGGAACAGGCAGGAAATGAAATGCTGGCCAAATTAAAAAAGGAACCTTAGAGCGGAGAAGGAATGTAGAAACATGGGGATGATGGGCGGTTTTTTCCTCCCATTTCCCCTTGACATCCGCCTGACTTATATTGTATATTAATTAAGTCGCTATTTTAAATGACGCGGGGTGGAGCAGCCCGGTAGCTCGTCGGGCTCATAACCCGAAGGCCGCAGGTTCAAATCCTGCCCCCGCAATTGTTGTGGTCGGGCCCTTAGCTCAGTTGGTTAGAGCGGTCGGCTCATAACCGATTGGTCACAGGTTCGAGTCCTGTAGGGCCCATAAGCAAAAAAAACCTTGCCGAGCAAGGGTTTTTTTGCTATTTTGCAAGATGAAAGAGTTGGTAATTGTTAGCCACAAAATGGCCGGGAAAATTGATTTGTTACTGGTGGTTGGCGTGAAACTGATGCAAGAAGATCTACCATAGTGGAACCTTGGTTCTGAGATGAGATGATAAATTTTGGGATACTTTATTACTTTCATATTTAATTTTATAATAGCTTACTTTATCTATGATGAATCCAACTTTGTGAAACCTTTAATTCATTCTATGCTTATAACGATTGTTGTCGTTATAGTGGATCTAATTTTGAAAAAGAAAAAGAATGGGAAATAACTAAACAGCCATAGTCCGAACTTTTTCGTGACTATGGCTGTTTAGTTAAAGGATGATTGAATTAAGCAGCCCCCAAGAAATGTTTAGAACGATGGAAAGGCAAGGCCCCGGAGAAATTCGGGTCTTTTCCTATATCCAATTACCTTACGGTATGGAGGTATGTCTGACCATTGATGGTTATTTCGGCGTTTACCCGCCTTATCTCCGGTTTCTACTTCTTTTGGGACTTCCGATAAAAAGATTACGGTACCAGAACTAAGCGGGTCAATCGGGTATATATTCGTATAGTTGAAGTCAGACCCGTCACCGGCCTCAATCGTGCTGAAGGCGTTATATTCATATTTAGTATCATATTTTATTTTAACTGTATAAAAAATAGTCTATCAGAACTAGGTAAATCCTGCCACCGTAACCATCAAGCAGAGCCCCTTGTTAGGCAAGGAGCTCTGCTTGTCTCAGTTTCCAGCTAGCCTTATTTTTTCAGAACGTTCAGGGCGGATCTTAATTTTTTGGCGAAAACGATCGGATTTTCGATGGTTTCAAGGTGAAGATAGATCAATCTTGGCTTTTCAAACAACCAGTGGTTGTGTATGGCGGTGACTTTAAAATTGCGTTTACGGGCCGCATTGATGAATCGTTGGACTTCGGACTGCAAAAGGGTAATTTCCCCCGTGTTCAAAGTCGTTCCATTTTTAAGCGATTGAATGGTGATTTCATGTTCGGTCTCGTAGTTTCTACCGAGGATTTTGGCATTCAGGTTTCTTTGGACCATAATGGAGCAGCTTTTACCGTCAGACATCCCGGTTCCGCCAAGGATTTTCACAAGACGATCGCACAATGCTTTGGAAATTTCTAAATGATACCATCCCTTTTCGTGATACCATATGCTAGTGTATATCCTATAAAATTAATCTATCGTGGATATGATGGGAGAGGCGAAATCTGTGGAAATTAAATTGGACGATTTAAATGGGCCGGAAATTAAGGCGTTGATCGGGGAGCACTTGGCGAACATGGCGGAAACCTCACCCCCGGAAAGCGTTCATGCCCTTGATCTGGAAGGCTTGAAAAAGCCGGACATTACGTTTTGGAGCGCGTGGGAGCAAGGGGTATTGGCGGGTTGCGGCGCATTGAAGGAGCTTGACCCGGAGCATGGGGAAGTAAAGTCGATGCGAACGGCATCGTCCCACCGGAGAAAAGGCGTCGCCAGGGCTGTGCTGGCCCATATCGTGGAAGAGGCCAGACGGCGAGGCTACCGGCGGTTAAGCCTGGAGACAGGCTCGATGGACGCTTTTAAACCGGCCAGAACCATGTATGAAAGCTTCGGATTTGCATATTGCAGTCCATTTGCGGATTACAAAGAGGATCCGAACAGCGTTTTTATGACCAAAGAATTGTAACGTACATGGTTTAATGCGATCAACGCCGCTTCGGCCGCTTGCCGATCTTAGCGGTGTTTTTTGCGTTTTTTATGAAAAAAAGAAAAATAAAGGGAGCCGCCAAAGCGACTCCCCCCTGAATCATTTGCTTTGCTGTTCTAAGATTAAACGATGATACTCGTTCAACAGCTCATCCAGTCGTTGGCTTACGATGATAAGCTCCCGGTCGGCCAGACGTTTGCACGCCGCTAGTTTGTTTAATTCCAACCGGAGTTCTTCAATTTTTAGAATCAGCTCCAAAGCGAACAACTCCTAGATTTTAAATATCTATGTAATACGTCCGCTGTGCACTGGCGACCGTCAGGCGGAATCCCACTTTATATCTGTTCCGCACCAGGCTAAAGTGGTAGTAATACATTCTATGTCTGAATTTGTAAATCCTCCCTCGGAGGCCAGAAACATTTGCAAAAAAATGTCGAAGCCCTATAAAATAATAGTTATCGATATAACGGTACCGATTGCCTTGACGAAACGATAGCCCGCTTGGTGGCGGAAGGGCGGGCGATGACCGTTTAACCGGAACAGTAATTTATGGATGAAATGATGCATCAATAAAACCGAAGAAGGCCGCTGCCTCCGGCAGTCTTATAACGGCGATTCTTTTTCAAACGGAATAATCCGGGTAACGTGTGAAATTTCGTCCAGCTTGACCCACACAGCCCCTTCCATAGTGCGGAGTTGAACTCTGTCGGGGGCCGACCCCCATTTTGGCAAACCGGTCATCATATGTCCGTTTTCCAGTTTCACAACGACCTGGTGCCCCAGCGTGACGGCGATTTTCAGTTCATGCATGCTTACACCTTCCTCTTGTAATGGCAGCTGGAAATCCATCAAATTTAATTTACAATAAATCTCCTTATAATTGTTTATCGGTTGAAAGGCGCAACATGTTGAATTTATACGAAGATCTGTTTATAATTTGAAATGCGGGATTTTCAGGTCAACGTGATCTGACACGTCCTGATCTATTTGCCGGGGTGGCGGAATAGGCAGACGCACAGGACTTAAAATCCTGGGGGTGGTGACACCCGTACGGGTTCGATTCCCGTCCTCGGCATGGTTGTATAAAGGAACGCAGGACTTTCGCAGGCAATGCGGATACCATGCGTTTTTTTGTTGGCTTGGTGCCAAATCGAAGGGCTGCATCCATGTAGATAAATATAGCGTTTATAATATAGTTAACTGCGGAATTGGCTTGGATCGAAAGCAGGTTTGGTTGAGTGACCGGATCATGTTCCTTTTGCCCAACATATCTTGAGATATAAAAACAAGAGGAGATGATATTCTGGTACGTATTCTCGATAAAGCCGCTGTCCAGCCGCGGAGTAGATTTAACTTGGCAAATTCAATTATAATCCGGCGTTCCCCGGGAAGATCTCGCCTTGCAACGATAACTATACGGATTCCGGTGAATTCTCAACCCAATCGGGTAGATTTGGTAGCAACAGTGGGGGTTCGTGGGATTACCGGGATTGCGCAAATTCTTTTTAGAATTTTCCGCGATGGCAAAGAGATCTTCAACACGCAACAAGGCATCGAATCTGCCGCTTCTGAACAAAATTACGCGGTTACATTCCAGGCGGAAGACAGAAATGTAAGAGCGGGTGCTCATGTTTACACGGTCACAGCGGAAAATCTCACTGCAAATACAAAAGCCGCTGTTGTTGGACCTGTCTCGTTTAGCGGATTAGCCGTTAAAACGAGAAACTGATCGTAAAAAACAGCTCATTTCTCGTGGAGAATGGGCTGCTTTTTCAAATGTGAGGATGCCGTTCTTTTTCCTGTGATCGTCGGATTTTGTCGAAACGGAAAAAATGCTCATTTTTTTAATAGGACAAAGGACTTATTTTCATTGAAAAGCGTTACGAAATATCTACCAAATGTCGATATAAATACATAGGCCTGGAAAAAGGTTCCTCTATCTGAAGAACAAGATTAAAGGAGAGAAATGCATGGTTGTTAAAAGGAAGATGACGAAGTGGTTCCTCGTTTTGGCGCTGCTCCTAACAGCGGTATTTCCGACCGGCGTTTTTGCAGCCACCGGCGATGTCAGCGCGATCTCCATTGACGGGGAGAATACGACGATCGAGCTCAAAGTTGGAAGTTCCAAGCAGCTGAAGGTATGGGCTTCGATCGAGGGCTCGACGACCAAAAAAGATGTAACCGGAGTTGTTACCTGGACATCTTCGGAAAATATCCTGAGCTTGAACAACGGGATGGTAACTCCGTTCAAGAGCGGGACATCGATCATTCAAGCCAGCTATCAGGGCTCCGTTTCGATGATCACGATTAAAGCGGTAGATACATATTCGAAATTATCGCTGGAATATAAACAGGGTGGGAAATACAGCCTGGACAGCGACGGGGACGATCTCAAGGTTAAAGCGCTGGCGCTTAACGACAATAGCTCCGTCGATCCAAGGGATGTGACCGAAGATGCGGATTGGAGCTCCTCCAATACAAGCGTGCTAACCATCGAGAAAGGCGTTATTAAGATCGTTGGCGAAGGGAAAGCGACGATCAAGGCGCAGTATTCCGGCATGACCGCTTCCTTCGAAGCGACGGTAAGTTCCCCTTATGCCGGCCTGAAGCTGTATCGGGCTGCGGGTGGAACCGAAATCGGGGAAAACGAAGATTTGGAACTGATTCTTGTCGACAACAAAATCGAGCTGTTGGCGAAAACGGTGCTGGCCAGCGATAAGTCTGCATCTGATGTATCGAAGAAAGCGACCTGGTCCTCCTCGGACACCAGCGTGGCCACCGTGGACGATGGAACCGTCGAAATCATTTCCATGGGCAAAACGACAATTACGGCTAGCTATATGGGACAAACGGCCTCTGTGGACATTTATGTCCGGGCGCCGCATGAAGCGATCTTGTTCACTCCTTCTTCCGATCCGCTCCTGTTTGTCGGCGAAACGCTGCAGATAAGCGCCGGAATAAGGGTAGCGGCCAACGAAACGACGGATGTCAGCAACTTAGCTGAGTGGAGTTCCTCCAATAAATTGATCGCCACCGTGGACAGTAACGGTCAGGTTACGGCCAAGTCGGCCGGTTCGACCACGATCAAAGCGAAATATCAAGGCGTTAGCAAAAGCTTGACGGTAACGGTTCATCCAACCATTACTAAGCTGGAAGCCGAGAAGACCGAAATGGAGCTGCTGCGGGGTGAATCCGCGAGTTTGCCGGACGTGAAGGCGACAAAGGTCGATGGCGACAAAGTGAATTTCAACAATAAAATCGTCTGGTCTTCCGATAATGAAGAGGTCGTAACCATTGAAAACGGCAGGATCGTCGCCAAAGACGGCAATGATTTGAAGCTATCCGCAACGGCCACGATTACGGGTAAACTCGAGGATATCGGATCGGGCTTAACTCCGAACGCGGCATTCCCAATTCGGGGAACGCAGGATGGCGTAGTCACCGTCAAGGTTACAGTGAAGGAAAAAGTGCTCACGCTGATTTCGGAAGAAGAGAAGATGAGCATTGTGATGGGCGAGGAAATAAGCCTTCCGAAGATAACGGCCGTTTTTGAGAACGGGGAAGAAGTGGTTGATCCGTCCGAAATCGACTGGAGCGTGACGGGTACAAATGCGGTGCTCAAAACGGCGGGCAGCGGAAAGAAAATCAAAGGCTTGGCGAAAGGGTCGGCTACGTTAAAAGGAACTTATTCCAACAAAACGATCAGCATTCCGGTAACGATCGAGAAGAAGATTTCCAAAATCGTGGTTGAGCCGCAATCGATCGAATTGAACCTGAAAAAATCAAAATCGATTAAAGTAACGGGCTATTACACGGACGGCACGAAGATCAACCTGTCGAGCAAAATGGACTGGAAATCTTCGGACGAAAAAGTTGCCACGATCCCCAGCAGTTCGGTAAAAGCGGTCGCTGTCGGTACGGCAACGTTGACCAGCTCTTACCAGGGTAATGATGTCAGCGTTAAAGTTAGCGTCGTACCGAAGCTGAAGAAGCTTTACGTGGACGAGAAGCGGCTGGCATTGTCCCCGGGAGCGGTGAAATCGGTTGTTGTCACCGCGGAATACGATACGGGTGAAACGGTTGTGGTCACCTCAAGCGCAACCTGGACCAGCTCCAAGCCTTCCGTAGCCAAAGTGACGGCCGGGAAAATCGAAGCCGTGGCCAAAGGCAGCTCTTCGATCAAAGCGAAGTACGGCGGCAAAACGGTGACGGTTTCCGTGTCCGTTAAAGTCGAGAAAGCAAAGAAATAATTTGGATTTGTGCAATTGCGAGAGACTGCCTTGCATGGCTGATGCAGGGCGGTCTCTTTTTTAATTAAAATCTTTCATTTTTAGATTGATTTCGGGTTGCTCGTTAACGTATAATTGGAACAAATGTTCTGATGAACTTTACATACTGCTTCTAGGTTGAAGAGAAAAGGACGACATCGATGATCAGACTTAAAAAGTTACGAACGCAACGTAAGAAAGGCTTCTTTGATGGCGGAGTGGTTAGGGCGTTCATCGGTTTGATGTGCCTCGGTGTGATTTGCACTTTGCTTTCCGGCTGTGCGTTAAACGAATTTGAGCCGGCCGGAACGGCTGGACAGCCGAACAAGAAGGCGCTTCATTCTTCCGCAGACGGCGATTCCGACAATTCGCTGCGGGTTATTTTTCTGGATGTGGGGCAAGGGGCTTCGCAACTGCTGATTAGCCCGTCCGGCAAAACGATGCTGATCGATGCCGGAAACAACAGCGAGGAGCAGCACATGCTCGATTATTTGCGGGAATACGGCGTCACCCGGCTGGATATCGTCATCGGCTCCCATCCGGACGCGGATCATATCGGCGGTTTGGACCGCGTCATTGAGAACGTTGATGTCGGACAGATCTATATGCCAAAGGTTTCGTCCAACACCAAAACCTTCGAATCTTTGCTGCGGGCGATCCGCGGAAAAGGACTCAAGGTCAAAACCGCCAAGGCCGGGCTGGCACTGGACTGGGATGAACAAGTTCGCGTGGACATGATTGCTCCCGTCACGATGACGGACGACAACAACAATATGAGCGCGGTCGTGAAGGTAAGCTACGGCGATACTTCTTTTTTGCTGACGGCGGATGCGGAGCGGGAAAGCGAGGGGGCGATGATCGACTCCGGGGCCGATCTTCGTGCCGATGTTTTGCTGGTGGGACACCATGGCTCCAAATCGTCCACCTCGCCGCGTTTTCTGGATCGGGTTCGGCCGGAATACGCGGTGATTCAGGTGGGAGACAATTCCTACGGGCACCCGACCAAAACCGTGCTTGACCGGTTGGCCAAACAGCGGATTCGCGTGTATCGCAACGATCTTCAGGGGACCGTGGAGATCGATTCCGACGGGCGGGAGCTACAAATCCTCACGGAAAGGTGAGCAAGCATGCTGCATGTTGTGGACCGTTTTGAAGGAGAATTTTGTATTATTGAAAGTGACGGGGTGACCCGGGACGTTCCGCGGAAGCTGGTTGATCCCGGCGTCAAACCGGGGGATGTCGTGGAATGGACCGGCGGGAAATGGGTGGCGAACCGGGAGAAAACCGCCTCCCGCAGCAAAGAAATCAAGTCGCTGATGGATGAGCTGTGGGAAGATTAATTGAAACGAAAAAGCGAGGAGGAGTCATGATGTTAACGAGACCGCAAGCGGGGGAATACGCGGAGCATTTTGCCGTATATATCGATAAGGTGCCGGAAGGGGGACTGCTGGAGCTGCTTAAGACGCAGCCCGCGCTCGCTAAGGAAGAATGGGGTTCTCTAACCGAAGAGCAGGGGGATTACCGGTACGCGGAAGGCAAATGGAGCCTGAAGGAAGTGCTGGGCCATATCAGCGATACGGAACGGGTGATGAGCTATCGGCTGCTTAGGATATCGCGCGGTGATGCGACGCCGCTTCCGGGATTTGACGAGGAATTGTTCGTTAACAGTTCGACTTTTGGCCAGCAGACCGTCTCTGCGTTGCTGCATGATTTTTCCGTCGTACGCGAAGCCACGCTGTCGCTGATCCGCCAACTGGATGACGAGGCTTGGCTGCGCCAAGGCACCGCCAGCGGGGTAACGGTATCGGCGAGGGCACTGGCGTATGTGATTGCCGGCCACGCTCATCATCATCTAAGCATGATCCGGGAACGTTATTTGCAGGGGGAATAACGGATTTAGCCTTGCAGAAATCAAAATAAGGGACGGAGCCTTCCTGAACAGGAAGAAGCTCTGTCCCTTTTATGTATGCTGCGGATTATTCGTGCGACATGATGATCTGCAGCTCTCCGCTTAAACGGTAGGGGCCAAATCCGGCCGGAAGGATAAAATGCGCTCCTTTCGCCAATGCATAGCTTTGATCGCCTGCAGTGAGCGAACCGCTGCCTTCAAGCACGCTGAAGATCGTATATTTCTCGTTCCCCGCGAGCGCAACGTCGCCGGCCACCTCCCATTTCTGCACCGTGAAAAACGGGTTGGAAACAAAAGACGTTACCGTAAGCCCTTCCTGCTTAGAGGTATCGTGCGTGATCGGCTGATAGGCTTGCGGCACGCTCGTCACGTCGATGGCTTTTTCCAGATGAAGCTCCCGGGTGTTGCCGTGTTTATCCTTACGGTCGTAATCATATACGCGGTACGTCGTGTCCGAGCTTTGCTGCGTCTCCAGCACGACAATGCCTTTGCCCAGGGCGTGGATCGTACCGCTGGGAACGTAAAAGAAGTCGCCCGCTTTGACCGGCACTTTGGTCAACAGTCCGTCCCAATCGCCGTTTTCGATCATCTGCACAAGCTGTTCCTTCGTTTTGGCTTCATGGCCGTAAATAATCGCTGCTCCCGGCTCGGCGTCTACAATGTACCAGCATTCCGTTTTGCCGAGCTCACCGTTTTCATGCTTGCCGGCATATTCGTCATCCGGATGGACCTGCACCGACAAATCGTCGGAGGCGTCGAGAATTTTCGTCAGCAGCGGAAAAACGGCCGATTTCGAGTTGAACAGTTCGGGATGCGCCGACCATAGATCCCCCAGTTTCATCCCCTGATAAGGGCCGTTTTTGACCACGCTTTGACCGTTCGGATGCGCCGAAACCGCCCAACATTCACCGGTGTGAGCGTTCGGGATCTCATAGCCGAACAAATCCCGAAGCTTCGTTCCGCCCCAAATGCGTTCTTGAAAAATCGGCTGCAAAAAAATCGGTTCACTCATCTTATCTTTCTCCTTTTTACGCATAATTCACCTATAACTTGACAAAATTGGCAAAATCGTTTTTTTGTAAAGTAATATGCGAGTTAAGTGTATCATGTTTCGAAAGGAATGAAAAACATTCCGACGCTGGTCATTCGCGATTCGGTGAAAGAAAGAAGGGGTGTCCCGAAAGCCAACGGCTGCTCGGGAACACCCCTTCTAATTCGCCGCAGAGCTTGTTAAGCTCTGCAAAAGCGTTTATTTGCTGACAGCAGCTTCGTAACGTTTCTCAACGGCAGACCAGTTGATTACGTTAAAGAAAGCGGCGATGTAGTCAGGACGTTTGTTTTGATATTTCAGGTAGTAAGCATGCTCCCATACGTCAAGGCCGAGGATCGGCGTTTTGCCTTCCATCAGCGGGGAATCTTGGTTCGGCAGGCTGTATACGGACAATTTGCCGCTGCCGTCTACCGCGAGGAATGCCCAGCCGCTGCCGAAGCGGGTCGTAGCCGCTTTGCTGAAATCCTCTTTGAATTTGTCGAAGCCGCCAAGCTCGTTGTTGATGGCATCAGCCAGTTTGCCGGACGGTTGACCGCCGCCGTTCGGGCCGATCGTTTCCCAGAACAACGAGTGATTGGCATGACCGCCGCCGTTGTTGCGAACTGCGGTGCGGATGCTTTCAGGAACGCTGTCCAGATTGGAAATCAGCTCTTCCACGGATTTGGATTGCAGCTCCGAAGCGGACTCCAGAGCGGCGTTCAGGTTCGTTACGTACGTATTATGGTGACGATCGTGGTGAATCATCATTGTTGTTTCATCGATATGAGGTTCCAGTGCGTTGTTGGGGTAAGGCAAAGCAGGTAATTGATGTGCCATGCTAAATCCTTCCTTTCTCCTTATAATATGTAGTTCACTTCCGACAAACCTTATTATAAATCTCCGTTCTGGCTTAGTCAACATAAATGTATATTAAGTATGTTAAATCTTTTGCAGGCATTGACAAACCTAACGGCTTTGGTCATAATGAGTGATCGAGCCATATTTTGCAAAGTTTGGGGTGATCCTGCGTGGGACTCGGCATCGTCATCGTCGAAGTATGCGACAGCAACCTAATGAGCGCGCTCGATCTGGAAAATCTGGAGCAGGAGTATCCCGAGATTGCCGTCATGCGAGCGGAATGTCTCAGTTTATGCGGATTATGCCGGCTTAGACCTTATGCCCTGGTCAACGGAAAAAGGGTAGTCGGCAAAACGACGGAAGAGTGCGTTCAATCGGTCAAGCAAGCGATCGAGGATGAATTAAAAGCTTATGATATATAGCAAAGGCAGCCGTCAGGCTGCCTTTAAATTCATGGGGGATCAAAATATGATTGAACAACAATTTGAACAAGTTTACGCCATCATGACGGCTTCTTTTCCGGAGATTGAACGAAGAACTTATGCCGGGCAAAAGGAGCTGCTGAGCAATCCGTACTACCGCCTCATCACGGAGCCGGATGCCAGCAAACGTCTGGTCGCTTTCCTCGCGGTATGGGAATTTCCTCTGTTTCGGTTTGTGGAGCACCTGGCTGTCGACCCTTCCGTAAGAGGAGGAGGCTTGGGAAAAAAGTTAATGGCTGCTTATCTCGAAAAGACTCAGGCACCCGTTATACTGGAAGTTGAGCCCCCTGTCGCGGACTTGGCGAAGCGGAGGGTCGATTTTTACAAGCGCTTGGGGTTTCACCTTCAACCCTTCGATTATGTGCAGCCTCCGCTTCAGCGAAGCCAGCCTGATTTGCCGCTGAAAATCATGAGTTATCCGGGGCCGCTTACGGAAGCGGAGTTTGCCCGTTATAAAGAAATCCTCTATACGGAGGTATATAAGGTTAGTCCCCGGATGTAGCCGATTTGCGCTGGCGGATGACGTAAACGCATTTTTTGCCGTTTTGGGCCAGGCATTCCGTACGCTCGACTTCGGCGTCCAGCAGCGATTCGAACAAATTCAATTCGCAATCGCAGGCATGGTTGTACCGGGAGGCGATTTGCGAGATCGGGCAATTATGCTCCATCAACACGAATTCGCCGTTTTCGTTGCGTTCAAGCTCCGTCATATAGCCGTTGTCGTTTTGAATATCCGATAGCTGTTGCACTTTTTCCGGAAGCGTTTTTCCGTCCATCGCGGCCAGGTATTTGCGGTTTAATTTGTCCCGCCGGCGTTCAAACAGCCGGTCTACCATGTGCCCGCCGCTCTCGTCCTCAAGTTCTTCCAGCAAGTCGAGCGTGAGCGTATGATATTTTTTCGGGAAAAGCCCCTCGGCGATTTCGGTCAGGCCGTATACCGCCGTCGGACGGCCCAGTGTTTGCCGGATCATTTTGGATTCGATCAATCCGTCCCGCTCCATCGTCCCGAGATGGCGGCGTACCGCCATTTCGGTTATTTGCAGCTCGGTTGTGATTTCTTTGGCGCTGAGCGGTCCGGACGTTTTCATCATATGAAGAATCCGCTCGCGAGTGGTAAGCTCCTTGATCTGGTTCACAAAGACACTCCCTTTCGGGTAAATGATCAGCCGCGCTTCACGGCCATGGCCGATTCTTGGCAAGCGTCGGAACAGTAGCCATGGTGCTCGGCCTCGCATTCTTCACAGCAAATGTGCTGCAAGTTGCAGACCGGGCAATTGATGTAACGGTCATGCGAAGTTCCGCAGTGGTAGCAATGGCCAATGACGCGATCTTCCGCAGTCCGGTTGATCGGCACGGAGATCCGTTCGTCGAACACGTAACATTTGCCGTCGAACAGGCGGCCCTGCACTTCAGGGTCTTTTCCGTAGGTGACGATGCCGCCTTCCAACTGGGACACGTCGCCGAAGCCTTCGCTTAGCAGGAAGCCGGTCAGCTTTTCGCAGCGGATGCCGCCGGTGCAATACGTTAATATCTTTTTGTCCTTGTAGTCGCTCAGGTTGTTTCGAATCCATTCCGGAAACTCGCGGAAAGACTCGACCTCCGGGCGGATTGCTCCGCGGAAATGGCCGATATCGTATTCATAGTCGTTGCGTCCGTCGAGGACGATGGCATCCCCGTTTTGCAGCTGCTCGTAAAATTCGGCGGGCGAAAGCCGTTTGCCGCTGATCCGGTTCGGATCAAGCTCCTGCTCGTAACGGAACGTGACCAGTTCCTTTTTGTGGCGGACGAACATTTTTTTGAAGGTATGACCGTCGACTTCATCGATTTTGAACACGATATCCGAAAATAACGGATTGGCCCGCAAATCCCGCATGTAGCGTTCGGTTTGTTGGGCCGTCCCGGACAGCGTGCCATTAATGCCTTCCGCAGCGATCAGAATGCGCCCCTTGACTCCGAGGTCCTTGCAATACTGCAGGTGCTCGGCGGTAAATTGTTCGGGATCTTCAATGCGAACGAATTTATAAAACAATAAAACACGGTAAACGTGCTGTTCCATGAGTAATCACCTATCTATGTTGGATTCTACTGCATTGTAGTTGAATTTTATAAGCTTAGTCAATATTAAAGTATAGTAAGTATATTAAAGCAGGTCCAGTGGATATTGTATCCTTTCCGGTTAATTCGTGTTTTCAGGCCATTGGGGGCTGTATCACGGCGGGTTAAAAACGCAAGAAACGGAGGTCTCTCCCCGAAGAGAAGCCTCCGTTTTTTTGCGTAACCTTTTGCCGAATATTCATGCGATGACTAGTGGATGACCTTTATGTGGTGATCGGGAGTCACTTTATGGGTAAGCAGCTCGGATACCGTCACAAAGGAATAACCCCTGCTTTTGAGCTCGGGCAAAATGATTTTGAGCGCTTGGGCCGTTTGCGTACTGTTGTGGACATAATCATGCATCAGAATGATATCACCATTGCGAGCATTGTTAACGACTTTGCGTACGATTTTGCCAACGCCCGGCGAGGTCCAGTCCAACGTATCTTGACGCCATGACCAGAGGATCATTTGCAGCCCATTATTTTTCGAAGCTTCTACGATCTTTTCATCATAATGCCCTCCTGGGGGGCGGAACAGCACCGGCCTTTGTCCGGTTGCTTCAAAAACCGCTTGCTGGGTCTGACTTAGTTCGGACATGATGGAGCTTGTTGTTATGTTATGAAAGGACGGATGGTGAAAAGAATGGTTCCCGATTTCATGCCCTTTCGCCAGCTCCAACCGCGCAATTTCAGGAAAACGCTTTACCTTGTCGCCTACCACGAAAAAGGTCGCCTTTGCCTGATATTGCTCCAAAATCTGCAGAATTTCCGGAGTCGACCGGCCATCCGGTCCGTCGTCAAAAGTGAAAGCGATAAATTTTTCGTGCGTCGGAACCTCCCAAACGATGTCCCCCCGCTCCTCATAATAGCTTCTTCCTTTGACTGGAGCATGGGGGGAAGCCTCCGTATAGGGGCTCAAGAGAGAGGTCGTTAAGGCTAAAGCCAAGACAACGCCCAGTTTGTTTTTTAGCATCAGCACTTTGTTCCTCCATTGTTGTCACTTGATATGCAGGCCGAGTTACGCTGCATTTGTACATTATTCGCTTAGTTTGGCTAAAAACAGCAGTTTTATCCTTTCGATAATATAATGTGTCGAAGGTAGCAGGAAATTAGACTTAAATGTAGAATGTTATCCCTTGAAATCTTATGTAAAGGATGAGGGACATGAACGTAGTTGCTGGGCCTAACACTCCTCAGAATCCGCAGCATGTAGTACCTGGTCAATATGCATCAGTGTTTGATGGAGGGCTTTTACAGTACATTGGATGGAGAATTCTTGGGTGGTTGGTAACGGTATGTACCTTGGGCATCTGCTATCCGTGGGGCTTTGTAATGATTTACCGCTGGAAAATCGAGCATACGGTAATTGAAGGGCGCCGTCTCAAATTTGATGGAACGGCAATTGGTTTATTCGGAAACTGGATTAAATGGCTCCTGCTCTGCATCATCACTTTAGGCATTTATTCTTTCTGGTTAAACATCAAATTGGAGCAGTGGAAAGTGAAGCATACTCATTTTTAAAATGAACAATAAGGCCACGGAGAAAACATTTCCGTGGTTTTCTTGTGACAAATAAAAGAAGCCTTGTATATCAAGGCTTCTCGGCGATGATCTGCAGTGGGCTCGAACCACTGACCCCCACCCTGTCAAGATGGTGCTCTCCCAGCTGAGCTAGCAGATCAAAATATTTTGAAGACAAAATTTATAATAACAGGCTGAGCCGACTCTGTCAAATGTTTTTTTGCGTATATTCGGAGTGGCATGAGACAACAATGGAATATGCCAGCTTTGGCAAGATTGTTACCAGGAAAGGATGTTTCACATGCGGCGATACTTCAATAAGTCCCCGGTGGGACAGAACCGGAAAAAAAGCGCCGGCTGGGCCGTCATTTTGGCTGCGGCCGTCCTGCTCATGCTGGCCAGCGCCTGCAGCCTGGCGCCGAATCGGGCGACGATGGACAAGCAGGCGAACGGATGGCCGTGGCCGTTTGGTGCATCCGTTTCGGATGAAGTGTACTCTCCGACGATCGCGGAAGATGTGTACTCTACAGACTAAGCTTCATAGGCCTGGACTATTCCTCGACCCACTTACGGGAGTAACTATACATGAAAACTATTTTTTTGTATAATAATGCAGTTTAAAACAATAGATGAACGTGAGAAACCGTGGGAGGGGAAGCCTGGTGTCAGCCGCTACGATTATACAAGCAACAACAGAGGAACAATTGGAGAAATGCCTGGACATCCGCAAGGAAGTGTTTGTGGAGGAGCAGATGGTGCCGATCGATTTGGAAATTGACGAATACGACAAAATCGGCCCCGATGTTCATCATGTGCTGATCGAGTTGGACGGAGAATACGCCGCCACCGGACGGCTTACTTACTATCAGGATAATTCGGCGAAAATGCAGCGGATTGCCGTACGCAAACCTTTTCGCTCGCAAGGCGTCGGAAAAATCCTGCTGATTGCCCTGGAAGAACTGGCGCGTGAGCTGGGACTGGAGAAATCGGTGCTTGATGCGCAGTGCCAAGCCGAGGGCTTCTACGCGAAGCTGGGCTACGAGACGATATCGGCCGAGCCGTTTGATGACGCCGGCATCCCCCATGTGCGCATGGTCAAATCGTTGAAGTCATAGTTTTTGGATTATGGGGCAATCTATAATCATACTTCTTGATAAGGAGATGTGATCATAAGATGCCCCTAAATACCAGAGAAACGTTTATCGCAGTCCGTAAAAACGGCGACGGTGACCTGGAGTCATTTAAAACGTCAAGCGGGCGGGTGCTTGATTACGAACAGGCGCTTCAGGAAGTTAAAGCCGGCGCCATCGCCGGCGTCAACGTCTTTAAAGGCCGGGACGGCGAAATGTACATCCGCGGTGATGCCGATGGAGATCCGTCAAATAATCTGGACAACCTGCCAAGCTTCGAATAGGACAACCTCCGGCCGAAAGGCCGGAGGTTGTTTTTTTGACCCTCTATAGCGTATAAATTTCGTGCTGGCGCAGAAAATCCATCTCCCCGGTTTTACCGATAAATGACTCCATTTCGTCTCCATAATGCATCAGCGAAATTTTGCTTTGAATCTCCGGAGGCAAGGAGAGCAGCTCCTGAAGCGTCGTATGTACTTCGCCCGGACCGGTAAGCTGAACCTCGTGCAAAATTTTCCGGCAGTTTCTTTCTCTTACAAACCGGGTCAGCAGCTCCGGCTGGAAGGTTTTATCCGCACTATAAAAAATCTCGCCGTTAAAATACAGCGAATAGCTTGGTTTGCCGGGAATATGCGGTGTCTGGATAATTTCCACGGAAAGCCCCGGTGACAATTGCTCGGTTTTTCCTTCTATGAGGAGCCTGACATCAAAAACGTCGTCAAGCGAACCGATCACCCCATCCTGACTCATTCCGCCTTTTAACGTGTTTTCCCATAACGGGGTGACCAACTTGTCGGCGATGTAGAGAACCGGTTTCTTCCCGGAACCGTATTTCATGCGGAAGGCGAATTCTTCGAGGCCTCCAACATGGTCGCCATGGATATGCGTGATGAGTATGCCGTCGATTTCATCGAGCGATTTGCCAAGCGTATGCAGCGCGAGCGGTGCGGTAATGCCGCAATCGATCAGCAGCGTAAAGTCCTCCGCATAGAGGAGACCGTTATTGTTAAAGTACTTTTTGGCGAATGCCCCGCCCGTGCCAAGCATTTGCAAACGAAGTGTCATAAATATCCCCCTTGTGAAAGTCACATCCTTCCCTTTAATGTACTCCAATTCCCTTCCAAACGAAAGCCCGAAACGGGCGCCGTAGCAAAGCAGGCGGACAGGACGGAAAAAATATCCGGCTTTTACCGGTAATACCGCAACTTGCCCGTACAGGCGGAGTATAAATTTATATCAACATGAATCAAATGGAGGGTTCATACAATGAAATTGAAATGGAGAAGAGTTGCTGTCCTTGCCATTGCCTTCTCTCTAATGGGAGGTTCCATGCTGTTTGCCGACGCGGCCAGTCAAAAAGTGAAACTGCTGCTGAACGGACGCGAGCTGGAAGACGGCGGATATATTATCGATGGAAAAACCTACGTCCCTTTACGAAATCTCGAGGGTTTGGCCGATTATAACGAAGAAACGAAAACGGTCAATTACTATAAACCGAACGTCCATATGTCCTTGTCTAGTGAGGAAGGAGTGTTTGGGGATATCAAAAAGACGGGCAAGCTTAAATTTTACGTGTTTTCACAAATCGATAATTTGAAGACGAATATTTCGGCGGTCCGCGTCTCGATTACGGCGCCAGACGGTACCGTCAAGGAGATCCAAACCGATGAAATCAAGGAGCAGCGGGATAATTTCTGGTTCCGCACCAAAGACTACACGTATGACTTCAAAGCGACCGGGCAGTACACTGTCGGATTTTATATGAAACCGGCCGGAGGAACGGATTTTGTCCTGGTATCGGAGAAAGGTATCAAAGTCCTGGAATAGGTATATAATAATCTACACTGCGTAGCTGGGAAAATTGACCTGTCCATCCGAAAATGTTACGATACGGGGGATAAGGCAACACCATTAAAACCATTAAAGCGAGGTAATTCAATGAGCGACCACAATCACGAACACGGCGAAGCGTGCGGATGTGGACATGACCACGATCATGAGCACGAAGAGTTTGTGTTGACGTTGACGGACGAACAAGGCAACGACGTAGAAATGGTTCTCGTCGAAACGTTTGACGTAGGCGAAAAAGTGTACGCACTTCTGTTGGAGCGGAACAATCCGGGAGCGGACGGCATCATTCTCCGCATGGAAGAAGAAAACGAAGAAATGGTGCTTTACAATATCGAAGACGAAGAAGAATGGAAGCAAGTGGAGGAAGCATATAACGAACTTGTCTCCCAACTTGATGAAGCTTAATAACGGATTGCCAAAAATCAAAGCTCCCCGAAATCCGGGGAGCTTTTGTTGTGGCAAAAAATTCGCTTCAGAAGATCGGATCTGCCTCGACGATCACTTTTACGTTTTCGATCTTCCGGTCTTCCGGTCCTTTCACCGGCAACCCAACTTCCACATGATCAACGATATAGTCGATATTATCCTGGGAGATGACTTCACCCGGGAGCAAAATCGGAATGCCTGGCGGATATACATAAATAAACTCGGCAATGATCCGGCCGGCTGATTCCTTGAACGGTATCACTTCAGTATCGGCGTAAAAGGCGTCCCGCGGAATCAGGGACAACTGCGGAATTTCCGGCACTTTAACGATAAGTTCATTTGCATTGCCTTCTTTGTAGTAAATGCCGGACAGCTCGCGCAGCGCAGTCAGCAAAATATCGGCGGTCTCCCGCGTGTCCCCCGGCGTAATCAAACAGAGGATATTATACATATCGCTGAGTTCAACCTCGATATTATAATGCTCGCGCAGCCAATTTTCCGCCTCGTAGCCGGTGATGCCCAAATGCCGGACATGGATCGTAATTTTAGTCGGGTCATGGTCGTAGGCCGCTTCACTGCCTAAAATTTCTTTCCCGAAGCAGTATAGCCCCTCAATTTTGTTAACTTCCTCACGGACATATTGCGCCAGCTCCATCGATTGCTCAGCCAGTTCGCGGCCATAGAGCGCCAGATTTCTCCGGGCCGTATCCAGGGAGGCCAGCAGCAAATAGGAAGTCGACGTCGTCGTCAACATGCTGATGATCGTTTGAACGCGCTGCGGATTTACATAACC
Source organism: Paenibacillus macerans (assembly GCF_023715465.1). Taxonomy (GTDB): domain Bacteria; phylum Bacillota; class Bacilli; order Paenibacillales; family Paenibacillaceae; genus Fontibacillus; species Fontibacillus macerans_A. Next base: position 732,610 of record NZ_JAMBOE010000001.1, on the reverse strand, counting down.
GTTTTTCGTGTTAACGTTTAGAATCGAGCTCTGCGTCATGGAACCGCCGAGCTTGTGAACGCTCGTTGCCGCCATATCCGCGCCGGCCTGCATGGCCGACATCGGCAGCTGCTCGTGAAAATGGATGTGCACACCGTGGGCCTCGTCCACAAGCACGGGCACATGAAAGCTGTGGGCAAGGTCGACGATTTCTTTCAGGTTGGCGCATACGCCGAAATACGTCGGATTAATGACCACAACGGCTTTGGCGTCGGGATGACGCTGCAATGCGCGGCGCACCGAGGACGACGTAATACCGTGATCGATACCGAGATTGAAATCCTGAGCCGGCGACACGAAAACTGGCTTGGCCCCGGCGAAAATAATCGCGGACATTACAGATTTGTGAATGTTTCTTGGAACGATAATTTTATCGCCCGGCGAACAAACGGATAATATCATGGTCATAATGGCACCGCTCGTCCCTTGAACGGAAAAAAACGTATGATCCGCGTCAAACGCGTCGGCGGCGAGCTTCTGCGCCTCCTCGATCACGCCGGTCGGCTGATGAAGATCGTCCAGCGGCGCGATGTTGATCAGATCGATCGACAGGGCGTTATCGCCAATAAATTCGCGAAATTCTTTATCGGTGCCGAGCCCCTTTTTATGCCCGGGAATGTGAAATTGAACGGGATTGCCGGCCGCGTGTTTTTTGAGTGCGGTAAAGAGCGGCGTGCTTTGATGATCCATAAGGGCCATCCCTGCCTTTCATCGTTAAAATGTAAACAAGCTTGAGTATAACAAAAACGGTTCGGAATGCAAGTGAACATGTTAGATCGCTCCCCAAAAGGGACAAACTAAAGCGAAGAAATCATATCTGGAGAAATAGCGGAGGGATTTTGCCATGGAATTAACATCAGGAATCGCACGCAAAAAACTGCTGAATCCTACGTTTGCCTGCCTTTGGATCATTATGTTTTTGGTAGAGTTCGTGAAGGGTGCACTGATCGTTGCGGTACTGCCCGTGTATATGGGCGACGTGCTGAAGCTGAGCGCCTTTGCGATCGGGTTGTCTTTTTCACTCCAATATATTGGAGATAATGTGTTTCGCAGCCCGGCGGGCTGGCTGATCGAACGGATCGGCTTTCGTCTGACGATGACGCTGGGTCTTTGTCTTACGCTCGGGGCGGTGGCGATAATCGCCTTTCTGCAGACGATGGGATTCCTTGTGCTCGGCTGTACGCTGCTGGGAATCGGGACGGCGCCGCTGTGGCCGTGCGTCCTTATGGGAATAACGGCGGTGACGGAAGAAAACAAAAATTTCGCCACGGCGATGGGGGTCATGCAAATTTCCAGCCTCGGCGGAACCGGATTGGGACCGGTGCTGATCAATTTTCTCGTAGACGGCTCTTACCGTCCCGTGTTTTGGCTTCTATTGGCCTGCGTTGGACTGGTGGTGATCGTATCGCTGTTTCTTCCCGGAAAAACCGGTAAAGCACCCGGGGGCAAACCGGCGGAAACCGGCCCCGAGACCCTTGACAAAGCGCTGTGGCGGGGAGGGATATGGCGCCATATTCGCGCGACGCTTCGTGAGGTCAGGAACAATTTACATGTCAGCCCGCTGCTTTATCCGGCGCTGTTTCTGCAGTCTTTTGCCGTGGGGCTGCTGACGCCCGTCATTACATTATATGTTAGGTCTGAGCTTGGTTTGCCACCGGAAACGTTCAGCGCCATGCTGGTGATCGGCGGGGGCATCACGGTGGCGGGGCTGATCCCGATCGGGAAGTTGGTGGACCGCTTTGGGACACGGTGGTTTTTGCATGTCGGATTCGCTCTTGCGGCCGTATCGGTCGGCATTTTCGCAGTAACGAGCTCCGTATCCCTTGTCTGGCTGCTCGTCATGTTGATCGGGGTGAGCTACGCTTTTATTCTTCCGACCTGGGATACGATGCTTTCGCATTTGCTGCCGGAAGGGGAGAAAGGCACGGTATGGGGGCTGTTTCTCACGATACAGGGCTCCGGAATGGTTGTGGGACCAATCGTATCGGGCAAAATGTGGGATGTTTTGGGACCCCCCGCTCCGTTTCTGGCCAGCTCGGCGATGATGGCCTTACTGTTTTTTCTCCATATCGGAATCGCCAGAAACGCAAAAAAACCTCCGGGGGTAACCCCGAAGGCTGGGCGATGAAGCTGCCGGAGCAATATCAAAATGCGTTTTTGTAGAGCCGAAGCAGCGTTTGGAACGTTTCTTCGATCGTTTGGACCAGCTTGCTCCCGTCCCCAAGCAGTGGATTGTCCTGTTCCAGACGTTGTCCGCACATGATCTCGGCTTTTTTCACCTTTTTCAGCTGTCCGGCCCATTGCTTCAGCAGCTTGCTGTCCGCCTCCTGATGCGGCGTGCCGCCGGGATCCATATGATCGAGCGACCAATAGAAGCCGCCTGGAATCGTTTTTTTCACCTGTGCCGCATGCTTGTCCAGGTAATTGGCGAACACCAGCTTGTTTGGGCTTTCGTAGATAACGGCAAAAATGATGAACAAGTGAGTGGGGAACATGCCTACTTGAAAATGAGGCAGCGCTTTATAACCTCGTTTGCTCGCGGCCCAGGCCACCCATGTATCGTTTGGCGGATTGACCGTGCGCCGGGCGTGCTTTGCGACATGCGGGTACATCTCTTCTCCGCAAAGCGCCGACAAGTATGGCGCCAGCTCCGCACCGAGCGTTTCCAGCTTCGGTCTAATCCGGTTAATAATCGCTTCCATCCGGGGCTCGAGCCCCGGAACGGTCAACGCTTGAAAATCCTGCTGCGCAAAACCGGGAAATGTCATGTGCTTGATACCTCCAGCTTATCAAATCGGAAATGCTTTATGGTGTTTTTTGCCTGCCATCAGTATAACATACCACCCCCAAGGATGCGTCAACCGGGGCCCGAAACGGGTAAAAATAATCAATAAACCAAGTTCCGTTACATAAGATGGAGTATAAGATAAGGTAAGCCGCAGCGAGTTTTTGTTCGAAGTACAGCTAAGATGTATCGCTCACAAAAACTTAGCGTATGCTTTCGAAGGGAGTTTTTGTACGAAGCGCAACCAAGATGTATCGCTCACAAAAACTAAGTTAATGCTTCCGTAGCGAGTTTTTGTTCGAAGTACAGCTAAGATGTATCGCTCACAAAAACTTTGAGGAGGGAGTGCCGTGAATAAAAGCTATGAGGTTGAGTATTGTAATCTGGAACTCCGATTTGACCGCCGGCACATTCAACAATTGATCCGCGATTTGATCCAAGACGGGTATTCTTTATATTGGAGCGAAAACGAATCCGTGTTCATCATTTCCGTCCGCACCGGGCGCAAGCTGACGAAGCTGAAGTTTCAACGTCTCGGCAAAGGATACAAGCTGGCCGGCGATTACGTGATCCGTGACGCCAAGCTGGCCGAATGGCTGGAGAAACTGATCGGAGAGCTGCGCGGCCACGCCGTGGTCAAACGGTTCAAGGACAGGCAAATTGTGATCGAAAATATTTTGTTCGGCGAAGTCATTCGATTGGTGGAAATTTCCGGGATGGAGCACCGGGTCATTTTTCAAAAAGGCCCGACACTGAACACGGAGCAACTCGCCGAAATGTTCGCTTCCGACAAAGCGGAGCGGCAGCTTGCCGATTTACAGCAGGAACTGGACGCCGAACTCGACAGGCTGTATGAAGCGCTGCAAAACGGCGACGAGGCCGCCTCGGAAGCCTGCAAGGAGAAACTCCGCAAGCTTCGCCTGGAGCTGATCCGCCTTGAATGGTAACGGTTCGTTTGGCCCAGAATAGAATAATATATTTATGCGGTTCCCCCCAATTCATGTCGGGGGATGTTTTTTGAAGGCGGACCAGGGTTCACTTCTGTACACAAAACTGTTAAAATGATATTATTGAACAAAAATATAGTGAGCAAAGGATGGAGACCATGTCAAAACAACAGATTGGCGTTATCGGCCTTGCCGTCATGGGCAAAAACTTGGCCCTGAATATTGAGAGCAGGGGCTTCACCGTTTCGGTGTTCAACCGTTCTCCCGAAAAAACGCATGACCTTCTGGCAAACGAAGGCAAAGGGAAAAACCTTGTCGGCACGTTCTCCGTGGAAGAGTTCGTCAATTCGCTCGAAGCACCGCGCAAAATTTTAATTATGGTACAAGCTGGCCCAGCTACGGACGCAACGATTGAACAGCTGCTTCCTTACCTGGATCAAGGCGATATCATCATCGATGGAGGCAACGCCCACTTCCCGGATACGCAGCGCCGCAGCAAAGAGCTTGAGGCCAAAGGTTTCCGCTTTATCGGCACCGGGGTATCCGGCGGCGAAGAAGGCGCGCTGAAAGGTCCTTCCATCATGCCGGGCGGACAAGAAGACGCCTACAAACTGGTTGAACCGATTTTGACGGCCATTTCCGCCAAAGTAAATGGGGATCCTTGCTGTACATATATCGGGCCGGACGGCGCTGGACACTATGTAAAAATGGTGCACAACGGCATTGAGTACGGCGACATGCAGCTGATCGGCGAAGCTTATCATTTGCTGAAGGATGTGCTCGGCGTTGACGCCAAAGAATTGCACGAAATTTTCTCCGAGTGGAACAAAGGGGAGCTTGACAGCTACCTGATCGAAATTACCGCCGATATTTTCTCCCAATATGATCAAGAAACCGGCAAACCGATGGTGGACGTGATTCTCGACGCCGCTGGGCAAAAAGGAACCGGCAAATGGACAAGCCAAAGTGCGCTGGATCTCGGCGTGCCGTTGTCGATGATTACGGAATCCGTGTTCTCCCGCTTCCTGTCGGCGATGAAGGAAGAACGCGTGGCGGCCAGCAAAATATTGAACGGCCCGGCCCAAAAGCCGTTTGCCGGCGACAAACAGGAATTCATCGAAAATGTTCGTAAAGCGCTGTTCGCCAGCAAAATCGTCTCTTACGCTCAAGGTTTTGCCCAAATGCGCGCCGCTTCCGACGAATACGGCTGGAATTTGAAATACGGCAACATCGCGATGATTTTCCGCGGCGGCTGCATTATCCGTTCTCAGTTCCTGCACAACATCAAGGAAGCTTACGACCGCGATCCTGCGCTCAAAAACCTGCTGCTTGACCCGTACTTCAAAAACGTGGTTGAAAGCTATCAGGACGCATGGCGTAAAGTTATTGCCGCTGCCGTGGAGAACGGAATTCCGGTTCCGGGCTTCGCCAGCGCCCTGTCCTACTACGATAGCTACCGCACGGAGCGTTTACCGGCGAACCTGCTGCAGGCGCAGCGCGACTACTTCGGCGCACATACGTTCAAGCGGGTGGATAAGGAAGGCGTCTTCCACCATCAATGGTTCTAAAGAAGGAACAGCCGCCGAAGAGATGTCATATCTCTTCGGCGGCTTTTTTGCACCCGGATGACATGATGCGAAGCAAGTTCGTATTGAAAATATGCCGGCCTGTGTTATGATATGGGAAAGTTGCAAGTAGGTGAAGAAAACATGCATACTGCCAAAAATAATATCGTGCTGATCGGCATGATGGGCACGGGCAAATCGACCGTCGGGGCGTTGCTTGCGGCCGAAGCCGGCCTTCGCCTTGTCGATCTCGATCAGATGATCATCACGGAAACTGGGCTGTCGATCCCGGAAATTTTTGCGCAAAAAGGTGAAACGTTCTTTAGAGACACGGAATCGCGGCTGCTTGATCAAGTGCTTGCGGACGAAGGTTTCGTGCTGGCGACCGGCGGCGGCGTCGTCTTGCGCGAGCAAAATTGCCGTGCGATGCTGAAGAACGGGATTGTTGTCGCTTTGAAAGCTTCGGCGGATGACATCATCGCCCGCGTCGGCGAAGACGAAAATCGCCCCTTGCTGGCCGGCGGCGCCAAAGAGCGGGTAGCCGCGCTGCTGGAGGAACGGAAAAACGCCTATGATTTCGCGCATCATACCGTGGATACGACGGGGAAAAACGCGGAACAGGTGAAGCTTGAGATTTTAACGCGTTGCCGCGGTTAACGATCAACAAAGAAAAGGGGAATGAAAAATGGACGTAATCGTAAGGCCTACGCCTGAGTTGACTGGAGAAATTGGAGCCCTGTCTTCCAAAAACTATACAACCCGGTATTTGCTTGTCGCCGCTTTGGCGGAGGGCACAAGTACCGTATATTATCCCGCACACAGCGAAGACAGCGATGCGATGCGCCGCTGCATCGCCGATTTGGGCGCGGTGCTGAACGAGGACGAAGAGAAAATCGTCATCACCGGCTTCGGACGCCGGCCGAAGGACATTAAGGAGCTGAACGTCGGCAACGCGGGGGCGGTGCTCCGTTTCCTGATGGCGATCGCTTCGCTTTGTCCGGATGTGACGTTCGTCAATACGTACCCCGATTCGCTGGGCAAACGCCCGCATGACGACTTGATCAAAGCGCTTGGCCAGCTTGGGGTAGGGGTCGAACACAACGAAGGCCGCCTGCCGATCCGCATCCGTGGTGGAGCCCTTAAAGGCGGAAAGATCCGCGTATCCGGCGCGGTCAGTTCGCAATATTTGAGCGCTCTGCTGTTTTTGACCCCGCTGCTGGACGAGGACAGCGAAATCGAAGTGCTGGACGATCTCAAATCGAAGGTGGTCGTGGGGCAAACGCTGGAAGTGCTGGAGCAGGCGGGCATCGTCATCCATGCAAGCGACGATTATAGGCATTTTCGCGTCCCGGGACGGCAAAACTACCAGGCGAAAACCTACACGGTGCAGGGCGATTACCCCGGGTCGGCGGCGATTTTGGCGGCGGCCGCGATCACGAAATCGGACGTTAAGGTTCACCGGCTGGCCGAGCGCAGCAAGCAGGGGGAACGCGCCGTCGTCGATGTGCTGCAGATGATGGACGTGCCGCTCACCCATAGTGACGGCACCGTGCACGTGCGCGGCAACGGCCGGCTGCGTCCGGTCGAATTCGACGGTGACGCCGCTACCGACGCGGTGCTGGCCATGGTCGCTGCCGCGGTATTCGCCGACGGCACCTCGCGTTTTTACAATGTGGAAAATCTCCGGTACAAAGAGTGCGACCGCATTACGGACTTTTTGCAGGAACTGAAAAAAGCGGGGGCCAACGTGGAGGAACGCCGGGCGGAAATCATCGTACACGGCCGTCCGGCCGGACTGGAAGGCGGCGTGGAGATCAACGCGCATTACGATCACCGGGTGATCATGGCGCTCACCGTCGTAGGTCTGCGCTGCCGGCAGCCGCTGGTTATTAAGGATGCACATCACGTAGCCAAATCGTATCCGCAGTTTTTTGACCATATTAGCTCGCTAGGTGCATCCGTGGAACGGGTAGAATAAACTTATAGAGTCAGCTTTTGATCACGAACAAATTTGAAAGGGAGGAAGCTTAGAATGCCATTTGAAAATCCAAGCCGTGATGAGATCAAGCAAATTTTGCTGAACGCGGGCAACATCGCCGTCGTCGGCCTGTCGGATAAAACCGACCGGACCTCCTACATGGTCGCGCAGGCGTTGCAAAGCAACGGCTACCGCATCATCCCGGTAAATCCTACCGTAAGCGGGGAAATCCTCGGCGAAAAGGTGTATGCTTCCCTGTCGGAGATCCCTGAACCGGTCGATATCGTCAACGTATTCCGCCGCAGCGAGCTGACCCCTCCGGTCGCTGAAGAAGCCGTGAAGATCGGGGCGCGCGTGCTGTGGCTGCAGCTCGGAATTTTTAATGAGGAAGCGTATGAAATCGCCGCGAAAGGCGGACTCACTGTCATTATGGACCGGTGTATCAAGGTGGAGGACAGCATTTTGATCGGAAAACGAAGCTGATCAGCTTTTTTGCCGGAGGCCCGTCTGCAAAGAGGGGCCTTTTGGACTGTGGCTTTTTCCTTTGACAAATTTGTTGGGCTGGGCTTACCATAATGGAATAGAGAGAGGGTATCCTATAAAGGAACCGCGGTTTCGAAAACCGGAACTTCAAAGCAGGACATAGGGGGTCACTACATGATACAGGGGATCGGAGCAGCAGCGGGGGTTGCTATCGGCAAAGCTTTTGTGCTGCCCGCCTGGGAATGGGATGTGCCGGATCGACGGATGGAAAAGGTGGATCTCGCCAAGGAATTCGAGCGTTTGTACGAAGGCATACGGACGTCCAAAACCGAGATCGAGGTCATGAAGAACGAAATTAAGGAAACGGTCGGCGCGGAGGAATCGGGCATTTTCGATGCCCATTTGGCCATTCTGGAGGATCCCGTTTTTATGAGTGAAATCCGGGGGATCATCGAACGGCAATACAAGGCGGCGGAGGTGGCCGTCAAGGAAGCGATCGATCATTTTGTTACGATGTTTGATCTGCTGGACGATGAGTATATGAAAGAACGGGCGCTCGACATCAAGGACGTCGGGAACCGGCTGCTTAAGCATTTGCTCGGAACGCCGGACATTACGCTGCCCGCGGATACGCAGCCATATATTCTGGTTGCCAAGGAATTGTCTCCTTCCCAGCTCGTACACCTTAACCCGGACAATGTCCTGGGGATGGTCACGATGGCTGGCGGTAAAACTTCCCATTCCGCCATTATGGCCCGGGCTCTCGGCATCCCGCTTGTATCCGGACTTGAGCATAAACTGGCGGAACCGTTGCAGACGGGGGATCTGTTGGTCATCGACGGCGACGAGGGGCAGGTATATCTCAATCCTGGTCCGGAAATCGTCAAGCGTTACACCGAAGTCGCCGAGAAGCAGCGGCGCCGGAAGGAACAGCTGCAGCTGCTGGCGGCGGTGGAAGCGGTAACGAAGGACGGCGTCCGCCTGCGTTTGGCCGGGAATATCAGCTCGGTCAAAGATTTGGAGCTGGCGGTGAAATACGGGGCCGAAGGTGTAGGGCTGTTCCGCACGGAGTTTTTGTACATGGACCGGGCCTCGTTCCCGGGAGAAGACGAGCAATTTGAAGTATACCGGCAGGTGGCGGAAAAAGCCGGCGCGCATTCCGTTGTGATCCGGACGCTGGATATCGGCGGCGATAAACAGCTCGAATATTTCGAACTGCCGGAAGAAGACAATCCGGTGCTCGGGTATCGGGCGATCCGCATCAGCCTTGACAGCAAGGAGCTTTTTCAAACCCAATTGACGGCGATTTTGCGCGCCAGCGCATACGGCAACGTGAAAATCCTGTATCCGATGATCTCCTCCTTGGAGGAAATTCGGGCCGCAAACCGGATTTTGGCGGATGCTAAACAGGATTTACACGCCCGCGGCCTTAGATTTGATCCCGGCGTTCAAGTCGGTGTTATGATTGAGGTTCCGGCGGCGGCGGCCATTGCCGATCTGCTGGCCCAGGAAGCGGACTTTTTCAGCATCGGTACCAATGATCTGGTTCAGTACGTTCTGGCCGTTGACCGGATGAACGAGAAAATCGCGCACATGTATCACCCGTATCACCCTGCCGTTCTCCGCATGCTGAAGCAAACCGTCCAGGCTGCGAAAGAGGCGGGGATTCCGGTAAGCGTCTGCGGCGAAATGGCCGGGGACGAGAGGGCGGTTCCGCTGTGGCTCCATTTGGGGGTCAGCGATTTGAGCATGTCGCCGCAGTCGCTGCTCCGGGTAAAACACCGGATTTTAAATAGTTATGCAGGGGAAAGCCGGGAGGCCGGCGCCGCATGCTACCGCTTGCCGACCAGCTACCAAATCGAAGCCGAGCTCGATCGTTTCGGTTACGAGATGGAGCAGGAGCGGCTTGGCAAATAAGCTCTACTAAGCCCAAAAAGTCCGGTAAAGCGCTCTGCGCTTTACCGGACTTTTTAAGATTTTAGAAAGTATAATCTTGGCATCGTCATTGGATATATCCAATAGAATTGGAAGAACACTGGTAAATACAATCGCTTGATTGGATATTTTCCAATGAGAGTTCAAAATGACGTGCGATTTCCGTCAATCTATTGGATTCTTTCCAATTGAACTGCCATTCTCACAATTTATCGCGCGGCCAGCGCATCAACGAAAGCTTTGCCGTATTCCGGCAAATCCGGCGGACGGCGGGCGGAAACGATATGTCCGTCGACGACAACCTGTTTATCTTTCCAGATGGCTCCGGCGTTCTCCATATCGTCGCGGATCCCTGGCGTGGACGTCACGGTCACGCCCTTTAAAATCCCGGCGGAGATAAGCACCCAGCCGGCGTGGCAGATTTGGCCGATCGGTTTTTTCGCTTCATGCATCTCGCGGACGATTTGCAGCACTTTCCCGTACCGGCGCAGCTTGTCCGGAGCCCATCCTCCGGGGACAAGGATGCCGTCATAGTCGCTGGAATCGATTTCCTCAAAGGAAAGTTCGGCTTCGGCCGGTACCCCGTACTTCCCTATGTATTTTTTGCCTTTCTCCGCACCAACAAGCCGGACTTCCGCACCTTCCTCGCGAACGCGATAGACCGGGTACCAAAGCTCCAAATCCTCAAAATCTTCGTCTACCAAAGCGATAATCTTTTTACCAGTAAGTCTCAAAATCATCTCCTCCTATCATTTGGCGCCCTTGACGAAATTCCCATTCAATATTTTAATTGTATCAAAAATGATGAGTATTTTCATGCCCTGAGGCTCCAAAACGCTTTCCATGGATGGTAAATATAAGTATGTTCTGCTAATGGAAGGAGATACCTCGGGAAGGTCGAATATATATAGTATTCATCGCAGCAACTAAAAATGCAGTAGATTAAGATGAGGTGGGTACCGTGCGAAAGCACTGTCATTGCGGGCAAATGATGAATCTAGGTTTCAGGCTGGTTATTTTTGAAGGAATCTATGAGATCGATCGGGTTCCGATTTATGAATGCGAGGATTGCAGTTATTATGAAGTGCTGCCGGAAGTGAAAACGGATTTAACCGACATGCTGGCCAAGCTTAAGCGGGAGCAGACGGAAGAGCGGATTTATTTTACCGAGCGGAATGAACTGGCCGATTTGATTTTCGGAATTTACCGCCAGTGGAACCGGATGGAGACGTCTTCCTTCGAAGCGCTGCTTGAGCAGCAATGCGAGGAGAAAATCAACCTTTTGCTCGATTTATTCGGCTGCGCGAAGAACCTGGGCGATACGGAGTGGATGGATGATATTTCCAAACGTTTGGCTCAATTGTCCAAATTTATCAAAAATCGTCAGCTTTCTTAAGTAAATTCATTGTCATTTTCATGTTTTTTTCATTTCAGGTTGTATTTTTATTTCCCTTTTTGATAATATATCAAAAGAACCTGTGGTAAGTGTTATTGAAAAGGGGATGGAACAATCATGTCCAAGTGGATCAGAATAACTTCGACTGAGCAGCTCCATGAGGCGCTTGAAGCTTCGGCAAGCAAGCCGCTTCTGCTCTTCAAACATAGTACACGCTGTCCGATCAGCGCAGGGGCGCACCGGGAAGCGGAAGCCTATTTGCACGGCCATCCGCGTGAAGACGTTACATACGGGCTGATATATGTCATTGAAGATCGAGCTGTGTCGAACGAGGCCGCGGAGCGTCTGGGCGTCAAACACGAATCCCCACAGGCTATATTGGTCAAGGACGGACAAGCCGTCTGGCACACCTCCCATTCAAGCATTACACAGGCAGCGCTGCAAGGAATTCTGAAGCTTTGAAGCGTTGTCATTGCATAAAGTAGTATTTTGTCGTATCATAAATTTAATTGAAGCTCCGGGACTTTCCCGGATGAACGAGTGAAAATCTATGGCAATGGAGAGAAGAATGTGACGGTTACCATTTACGATGTGGCACGTGAAGCAGGCGTCTCGATGGCCACGGTTTCCCGGGTTGTCAACAACAACCCCAATGTGAAACCGCAGACCCGGAAAAAGGTATACGAAGCGATCGAACGGTTGGGCTACCGTCCAAACGCGGTCGCTCGGGGTCTCGCCAGCAAGAAGACCACCACGGTAGGCGTGGTGATCCCCGATATTTCGAATTCGATTTTTGCGGAAATCGCCCGGGGTATCGAAGATATTGCGAACATGTATCACTATAACATTATTTTATGTAACGCCGACAAGCGGAAGGAGAAGGAAATCCGCGTCATCAATACGCTGCTTGAGAAGCAAGTGGACGGGCTCCTGTTTATGGGCGGCACCGTGACGGACGAGCATATTCAAGCGTTCCAGACGTCATCGGTCCCGATCGTGCTTTGCGCGACGAGCGATGAGAAAGGACAGTATCCGTCGGTGGATATCGACCACGAAGCGGCTGCGTTTGATGCGGTCAGCACGCTGATTCGCCATGGCCACCGGGATATCGCGATGATCAGCGGAACGCTGCAGGATCCGGCCAACGGTTATGCCCGTTTCCAGGGCTACAAGCGTGCGTTGGAAACGGCGGGGATTCAGTACCAGGAAGATTTGGTGCGGATCGGCAACTACCGTTACGAATCCGGCGTGGAAGCGATGAAGTATTTCCTGGGGCTTAAGAAACGTCCTACGGCCATCTTTGCGGCCACGGACGAAATGGCTATCGGCGCGATTCACAGCATTCAGGATGAGGGACTGAAGGTTCCTGACGATTTTTCGATTATCAGCGTTGACAACATCCGCATGGCTTCGATGGTGCGTCCGCAGCTCACGACCGTTGCCCAGCCGATGTATGATTTGGGTGCGGTGGCGATGCGTTTGCTGACCAAACTGATGAAGAAAGAGAACGTGGAGAATCCTCGCGTGATTTTGCCGCATGAGACGATTTTGCGATTGTCGGTCAGCCACGTGTAGTGCGTTTTCTTTGTAGAAAGAGATATAAGACACAGAAAAATATATATGAAAAAGGTTAAACGACGGAAAAAGCTCCTTTTTTAAGGAGCTTTTTTGAGTATTTGGGAAATCAAAGGAGTGATAAGCATGGCTAAAACGATTGGTTTGATGGGCGCCATGGACGAAGAAATCGCCCTGCTGCTGGAGCGGGTGGAAAACCAGGAAACGGCCGTTATGGCGGGCATCCGCTTTGTGAAAGGGCGGTTGCACGGGAAGGACGTCGTCATCTGCAAATCCGGGGTTGGGAAGGTGAACGCGGCGTTAGCGGTGCAATTGCTGATCGACCGCTTTGAGGCCGGCGCCATATGGTTTACGGGCGTAGCCGGAGCGGTTCATCCGGATCTGGAAGTTGGCGACATCGTCATCTCGTCTTCCTGCCAGCAGCATGATATGGATGTAAGACCGCTTGGCTATCCGCGTGGAACGGTGCCTTATCAGGAAGTGTCCGACTACCCTGCGGACCCGGCGTTCATCTGTTTGGCCGAACGGGCCTGCGCCCGGCTGTGCCGGGATCACAAATACATCGCCGGCCGGGTACTGTCCGGCGATCAATTTATCGCCGACCGCGAGTTTGTCAGCTTGGTGCTGTACGGGGAGATGGAGGGAGCCTGCGTGGAGATGGAAGGCGCCGCGCTTGCCCAGGTCTGCTATATGAATAAAGTGCCGTTTGTCGTCCTGCGTTCCATCTCCGATAAAGCGGATGGTTCGGCGGATATGAGCTTCGCCGAATTCACGAAGTTGGCCGCGCGGCGCTCGTTTGAAATTCTGAACGATATGTTGCGGCAGCTATAGATAATCCTGCAATGCAACCGCGAGCGTCTCGCGGTTTTTGGCCGTGATTTCCGCCCGGCGGGGAATGCCGTTCCAATGCGACAGATCGTCCAGCCAGGTGTCCGGGAGCGCAAAGGACGTTTGGTTTTGCCACCGTTTTATCCAGGCTTCCGGGAGTTTGGCATCCGGCTGCAGCGTTAAGGTCTCCTTTAGCGGGTGGCCGCTCATCTCAAGCCAGAGCAGACTCCAGGCGCGCGGAACGACCCGCCAGAAATCGTAGCCGCCTCCGCCGACCGCGGCCCAGCGCCCTTCGCAGTACGTATGGGCAAGCTCGTGCAGGATCTCGGGCATTTGCCGGTAAATCTCCATGCTGCAGTGGATATGGGACAACGGGTCCAGGGCATGGGCGTCACAGCCGTGCAGGCTGACGATCAGATCAGGACGAAAATGGTCCGCCAGGCGCCGAACGGACTGCTCAAAGCACTCTATCCATGAATCGTCCTCAGTGTATGGCTGCAGGGGAAGGTTCATGCAGGCGCCGTAGCCTTGATGCTCCCCGCGCTCCGGCAAAAATCCGGTCCCCGGAAACAGATATTTGCCTGTTTCGTGAATAGAATAAGTGCATACATCCGGGTCCGAATAAAAGCTCCATTGCACCCCATCCCCGTGGTGGACGTCCGTGTCCACGTAAAGCACGCGCGCGCCGTAACGGCGGCGGGCGTAGTCAATTGCCACGGCGGCGTCGTTGTAAACGCAGAAGCCCGCGGCTTTGGAGGGCAGGGCGTGATGCAGCCCGCCGCCCAAATGGAGGGCGTGCGTGCTCGCGCCCGACAGCACCGCTTCGACCGCCGCTACGGTGCCGCCTACGATGCAGGAGGCCGCCTCGTGCATCCCGGCAAAGTACGGCGTGTCTTCATCCAGCAAGCCGTATTGCTCGGCACGGCTGACCCAGGCTGGATCCGGCGAAGTCCGGCTTAAGTTTTTTACGGCTTCCACATAAGCGGGCTGATGAATCCACAGCAGTTCTTCCTCCGTCGCCGGACGCTGCCGGAGCAAATGATCCGGCTTCAAGGCGCCAAGCTCCTTTAACAAATCCATCGTTAAATCCAACCGGATCGGATGGAACGGGTGCCGGTCATGGAACCTGTATTTCAACTCTTCTTCGTGATGAATAAATAAAGCGCTTCCAGGCATGGAATCACACGCCTTCCTTATGGATGCTTGCTTAATACATGAAACGCTGCTGAAAACGGATGCGGTCGAATTGTTCCTCGGAGGATAACGGGACCTCTTTGCCGATCCGGACCATCAGGCAATTCGCCGGATGGGAGCAAATTTCCGGATCATCGGTCGCGTACCAGACCATATCGACCGTCTTCATGAGCCGTTCCATCATGTTGCGGTAATCCCAAACGCTGAGGCCGCTGTTCTTCAAATCCCAATGCCAGTAATATTCGGTCGTAAACACGATATACCGTTCCATTTGCCCATCCTCGAAAGCGGTCCGGATCATTTTCGAGCCGAGTCCGGCGCTGCGGTATTCATCGGCCACTTCGACGGCTCCCAGCTCGATCAGGTCGGGCATGCACCCCTGAGACCAGCGCTCCAGTTCGTCAGGATAATGAAAAGTGACGTACCCGATAATCGTCGCTTCGCTCCGGGCCAAGATGATCCGTCCTTCCGGGAGAGAGGCGATTTCAACCAAAGCGGCGTGCTGTTCCTTGGGCTTCCGAAAGGCGTCCAGATCCGGATGCATTTGCAACGTTTGGAGATGGGACGGAGTAACAGGACCTTCCACGATAATTTCGTGTTCATGGTAGGGCAGGGTGTGGCGGATATAGGTTTTTTGGTGTTCCATTTTGCCGCCTCCTTTGCTCGTTCCCCTAACTTATAACAGAAAAATGAAAAAATGAAAAGTGTAGCCTGTGCCGAAAAACCTGTGATATAATGTTCTCCGACATAAAAAATTCACAATTTAAAACTGCTAACATGGTGAATGATCTTGACAAACGGTCCGGAAGTCTTATTTCTCGTTTCTTACGATCAGAACGGATGCCTACCCGCTAACGAATGCTGAAGTCAAAGATTTACCTCACACTCCTATGTATCCGTTTTCATGAACTTTGATCTACTGTTTTCGTATTTACAAAGATTAAGGAGGATGAAACGATGAGTCAACTGCAAGGGGAAATCATTCCGGCGGGCGTACCGTCGTCCAACATGAACAGCTACGAAGATGCCTATCAAAATTTTGACTGGAGCGATGTGGAGAAGCAGTTCTCCTGGTATGTCACAGGCCGGGTAAACATGGCTTACGAGGCGATCGACCGCCACGTTGATGCCGGCAAGGGAGATAAACCCGCGCTTCTGTTCAGCGATCCGGCCCGGGAGGAGTCCTACACGTATGAGCAGATGCAGGAGCAGACGAACCGGTGCGCCAATGTGCTGCGAAAATACGGGATCGCCAAAGGGGACCGGGTATTCGTATTTATGCCGCGGTCGCCTGAGCTTTATATCAGCGTGCTTGGGATTATCAAGGTGGGGGCCGTTGTGGGCCCATTATTCGAAGCTTTTATGGAGACGGCGGTCAAAGACCGGCTGGAGGACAGCGGAGCGGTAGCGCTCGTCACGACGCCTGAGCTGCTGCCCCGCGTCAAACGGGAGGAGCTGCCGTTGCTTAAAACGATCTTCGTCGTCGGCGACAACGTGGCCACGGAACCCGGCATCGCCGATTGGAAATCCGAGCTTGCAGCGGCTTCCCCCGAGGCTGAAATCGAATGGGTGAACCGCGAAGATGGACTCATCTTGCATTATACTTCCGGCTCCACCGGCAAGCCTAAAGGCGTTTACCATGTACACAATGCGATGATCCAGCACTATCATACCGGCCATGTGGTGCTCGATCTGAAAGAAGGGGACGTGTACTGGTGCACGGCCGACCCCGGATGGGTTACCGGCACTTCCTACGGCATTTTCGCTCCTTGGCTGCACGGGGTGACCAATGTCGTCCGCGGCGGGCGTTTTAGCCCGGCCGACTGGTATAAAGCGATTGAGAAATATCAAGTGACCGTCTGGTATAGTGCGCCGACCGCTTTTCGGATGCTGATGGGAGCCGGGCAGGACATCATCCTGCAATACGACCTGTCTTCGCTACGCCATGTGTTGTCGGTCGGTGAGCCGCTGAACCCTGAGGTTGTCCGCTGGGGGATGAAGGTATATAACCGCCGGATCCACGATACGTGGTGGATGACTGAGACGGGCGGCCAGCTGATCTGCAATTATGCGTCGATGCCCATCAAACCGGGTTCGATGGGAAAACCGGTTCCCGGCATTCAGGCCGCGATCATCGATGATAACGGCAAGGAGCTACTGCCGTACCGGATGGGCAATTTGGCGATCCGCACCCCATGGCCGTCGATGATGCGGCTGATCTGGAACAACGCGCCGAAATACGAGGAGTACTTCCGGATTCCCGGCTGGTACATTTCCGGGGATACGGCGTATATGGACGAGGACGGGTATTTCTGGTTTCAGGGCCGGATCGACGACGTTATCAACTCGTCCGGCGAACGCGTCGGGCCGTTTGAGGTCGAGAGCAAGCTGGTCGAGCATCCGGCTGTGGCCGAAGCTGGCGTGATCGGCAAGCCTGATCCCGTCCGGGGAGAGATCATCAAGGCGTTTATATCCTTGCGCGAAGGTTTCACGCCTTCCGAGGAGCTGAAGGCGGAAATCGCCAAATTCGTCAAAGAAGGGCTGTCCGCCCACGCGGCGCCGAGGGAAATCGAATTCAAGGACAAACTGCCCAAAACGCGCTCCGGCAAAATTATGCGCCGCGTGCTGAAGGCTTGGGAGCTTAACCTCCCGGCCGGGGATTTATCGACGATTGAGGATTGAAGCAAATATGAAAACGCAGGCTGCAAAAAGCCCCACCGAGCGTTCGGAGGGGCTTTTCCTTGCTTATCTAGTTTTGGCGCCGCCTATTTGCTGTACTGCACAGGGGACGACGCCGGAGATTCGCCCAGCACGTTCACGGCCGTAACCTTGACCCATAAGGTGCCGGAGTCGGTTTTGAACGAATACTGCGTGTCGGCGGTGGAGCCCACTTTGGAATATGTGCCGTCCGCGGCCTCGGATACGTACACGTTATAGCTTGTGACGAGGTCCAGAGCCGGGTTGGCTTCCCAGCTTACCGTAACCCCTTTCTCGTCCTTCTTTACGCCCACCTGGGCGGGAGAGGCGGGGAGCGGGCCGTCAGTGCCGTTCTCTCCCGCCGTTCCTCCATCTCCAGGCGTTTCTCCGCTGCCGTCCGGAGACGCAGTGCCGCTCGGGTTTATGCCTCCCAATAATCCGACGATCGCACTAGGCGTGGATTCCTTGCCGGCTACGTCCACGGCCGTGACGTAATAAGAAGTGGCCGGGCCAGGGGAGCTGGAATCGGAGATCGACAAATCGTCGCCGATGAGCGCCGCTTTTCCGGTATATTGGAACTTGGTTCCGTCATCCGAGCGGTACAGACGGTAGCCGACGACATCTTTTTCGCCGTTTGCGTTAAACGTTACTGTCGCGCCTCCACCGGAAGCCAGGGAGACGCCCTCCGGAGCGGCTGGCGCTTTGCCGTCGTCGGCGCGCGGGTCCGGCTTATACGGCGCGTCCTCGCCGGCATCCCTCGGCATGTAGTAACTCAGCGCTCTGTGGCTGCCCCTCATGACGGAAAACGCGTTCTGCAGCTCCTTCACCAGCTCCGCGATCGGTTTATCGCGGCGAACGACCACTTTTTCGCGCTGCATATCGGACGGAGTCGTTTCCAGGGGCACGTAATTTACGCCATTATAGGTGACGTATTTCGCCCGCACCAGAACGTCTTCCGATTTCGTCGGGACGTATTTGGCGTTGAAAATATCCGTAACCAGCTTGCCGGCCTGCTGCGTCAACTGGGTCGGCAGCTTGCCGCTGTAGCCGGAGACCGTTTTGGTGACGATTCCGTCGGGTTTCGCGAATTCTTTCGTAACAAACAGGTCCGGTTCGTTTTCGGTGACCTCGTTCATGACGAGCGACCATATTTTGCGAGCCCGCGATTTACCGGCATCGGACAGCGTGTTCACCGAATCTCTGTAGCCGATCCATACGCCAAGCGTCACGTCCGGCGAGTAGCCCATAAACCAAACGTCCGCGTAATTTTGCGTGGTTCCGGTCTTGCCGACGACGGGAATTTTTCCGTAGTTTTTAAAATCCCTTTTGATCGAACTGCCTGTCCCGTCCCGAATAACGGTGCGCAGCATATCGGTCATCAAATAAGCGGTTTGCTTGGAAAATACTTGCTGCGGTTCGGTTTCATGTTTGTAAACGACTTTGCCTTTCCCATCAACGATTTTTTCGATCATGTAGGCGTCGACGAATTTTCCGCCATTCGGGATCGCGCTGTAGGCGTTCGTCAGCTCCTCTACGGTAACACCGTATTTTAGACCGCCGAGCACGCCGGTTTGCGCATTATAGTCCTCGTCTTCCAGCGTGGTGATCCCGAGTTTTTTGGCGAAATCCCAGGCTTTGTCGATGCCGACGATGTCGTTGAACACCTTAAGCGCCGGGATGTTGCGGGATTCGTTAAGCGCCGTTCGCGCCGTAACAAGGCCTTTGTAGCCGCCGCTGGAGTTCACGGGAATGTGATACCCTTTTTGGTAATCCCGCAAAATGATCGGTGAATCGTCAATGATGCTGGCCGGTTGAACCAAACCGGCATCAAGCGCCGGCAAATAAGCGGCGATCGGCTTCATCGTGGAGCCCGGCTGCCGTTTCATTTGCGTCGCGTAGTTCATTTGCTCGGTATAGAAATCCCGCCCCTCGATCATACCCAGAATCGCACCGGTATCGTTATCGAGCATCATCGCCGCAACCTGCTCCAGCCCTTTCTTTTCGCTGTATGACGAGAAATTATCCGCATTTTCGGACACTTTGTGCATCGAGTTGTATACCTGTTTATCGATCGTGGTATACACTTTGTATCCACCGGTCAGCAGCTCCTGCCGGGCATCCTCGAGAATTTGCGGGTTGCTTGCCGCCTGTTCCTTGGTCATCTCGGGATTGCGCAGCGTTGCAATTACGATAGCTCCTTGCCGCTCCGTCTCCAGCATCAGATAAGGGTAAGTGTCGTAAGCTTTTTTGGTTTGCCGCGCGAGCGAACCTTTCAGATCAAAAGCCAGCGCCTCCTGATACTGGGCGTTGGTGATTTTGTTCTCTTCCAGCATGCGCTGCAGCACGAGCTGCTGGCGCTTCGTCGCTCTCTCAAAAGCGTCCTCGTTAAATTCCCCTTTGCCGTTAAAGGCCGAATAAGAGGAGGGAAGCTGCGGAAGACCGGCCAAATAAGCGGTCTGGGCGATGTTCAGGTCCTCCAGCTTGGAGATGTTGAAGATCCCTTTGGCCGCCGCTTTGATCCCGTAAACCTGGTATCCGTTTGACCCATTGCCGAAAGGAACTTTGTTCAAATAAGCCGTAATGATTTCTTCTTTGGATAAAAAACGCTCCAGCCGGAGCGCCAGCAGTATTTCCTTGACCTTACGGTCTTCCGTTCGTTCCAAATTCAGGAAGACACGCCGCGCGAGCTGCTGGGTCAGCGTACTCCCGCCGGTTTGTACGCTCTCATGGAGCAGCCTTTGCTTTACGGCTCGGAGCGTTCCTTTAAAGTCGACCCCGATATGCTCGTTGAAATGATTGTCCTCAATCGCGATCACCGCATCGATGACCGATTGGGGGATTTGCTGGTAAGAAACCGGACGGCGGTCTTCCTCTGAGCGAAGCTGGCCGATCGCCTGCCCGTCGCGGAAATACGCAAAACCCGTCATCTCGTTATAATTGATCTTTCCTTCAATGTCGGCACGCGACCGCACGGGATCGTCCTTGACGATCGAGGAGACGTAACCGAACACGGCGCCCCCCGCAAACAGACCTCCCGCAAATCCAAGGAGAACGAGCCAGCCTAGCGCCGCCCAGATCCAGCGGCCTTTTCTGCGCGGCCGAACCGGTTTGCCGCTCCGTGTCCTGCGCTTTTTTTGCTGGCCGGAGTTGTTTTTGTTATCATGAGCCATCAATGATCCTCCTTTATAACAGCAACATTATAGCATAAAAAAGGTCTATTGGTTGTTTTTTCATCCTATTTGGTATAGAGGTTTGACTTCGTAAACGGGATTATGTTATATAATAATTTAAATGCATATCGTCAAAGGCGTGGAAAGACTTAGTAGAAAGCGGAATCCCGCCGCTCAGAGAATCGGTGGAAGCTGCGAACCGAATGGGCGGATCCCTTTTGAATTACCGTCTGGAGCCGTCCGGGGGAACGCGGCCTTAGCCGCAAGTAGTCCGGTTCCGGGATGACCGTTATAGGAATGAAGTGAAAACCGCTACGTTTGTTTGTTTGCGGCCTACGTAAGGTAAACAGCGGTTTTAATTAGGGTGGTAACGCGAGCGCTCCTTCTCGTCCCTTGGGACTGGAAGGAGCTTTTTTGCGTTTGGCGGTTGTTTTAAATTTTAATCTGGAGGAGTGTTTGTCATGAAGTGGGAAGAGTTGACGCCTGAGCAGCAGGTGGAGGTGGAGCGCCAGTTAAAGGTGATTTCCCGGGGGGTAGTCGAGATTGTCCCGGAGGATGAGCTGAGGCAAAAGGTGATGAAATCGGTGGCGACCGGAACGCCGCTGAAGGTTAAGTTGGGTCTTGATCCGTCGGCGCCCGATATTCACGTCGGGCACACGGTCGTGATGCAGAAGCTGCGCCAATTTCAGGAGCTGGGCCATCAGGTCCACCTCATCATCGGGGATTTTACGGGGCGGATCGGCGATCCGACCGGCAAATCGGAAACCCGCAAGCAACTGACCGAGGAAGATGTGCTGCGGAATGCGGAAACGTACCGGAAGCAGATTTTTAAAATTTTGGATGCGGAAAAAACGAAGGTCCACTTCAACTCCGAATGGCTGGCTCCGATGACGTTTGCCGACGTCGTCAAGCTGGCGGCCAAAGTGACGGTAGCCCGGATGCTGGAGCGGGACGACTTCACCAAGCGCTACCAAAGCGGTCAACCGATCAGCATTCACGAATTTTTCTATCCGCTGATGCAGGGGATGGACTCCGTGGCGCTGGAGAGCGATATCGAGCTGGGCGGAACCGACCAGAAGTTCAACCTGTTGATGGGCCGCACGCTGCAGAAGGAATACGGCAAAGATACCCAGATTGCCATCATGACGCCGATTATCGAAGGTCTCGACGGCGTGCAGAAGATGAGCAAAAGCCTCGGCAACTACATCGGCATCGACGAGGAACCGAACGAAATTTACGGCAAAGCGATGTCCGTGCCGGATGAGCTGATGTTGAAATACTACGAGCTTGTGACGGATTTGCCGGACGATGAGCTGGAAGCTCTCGCGGCAGGCCTCAAAGCGGGCAGCGTCCATCCGCGCGATGCGAAGATGAAGCTGGCGTACACGCTGGTCCGGATGTACCATGGCGCAGATGCGGCGAATGCCGCGCAGGAGCATTTCGTAACGGTGTTCCAGCAGCGGGCTTTGCCGGAGGATATCGAAGAGAAGGAAATCCCCGCCGGAGAGCTGGAGGACGGGAAAATTCGCCTGATCAAGCTGCTGACGTTGATCGGCTTCGCTTCCTCGAATGGGGAGGCAAAACGCAGCATTCAGCAAGGGGCGGTTAAACTGAGCGAAGAGAAGCTGACCGACCCGAATGCGGAGATCGCATTGTCCGGCGGAGAAGTGATTCAAGTGGGAAAACGGAAATTCGCGAAGCTGACGGTGAAATAAAAATAATCCAGCCCATTCGTTTGGAGCACCTGAAGTAAAGATTTACACGTTTTAGAAGCGCCGGAGCGAATTTCTCCGGCGTTTTTTTACTTTATAAAATTTCGGGCATGATAGAGGGCGTTGCGCAGGTAGAGAGGGGAGGAGAAGAGGGGCGTGGGGGGCTAAGGGACACCAGAGCCGTTATTTTCGGAAAAACGGAGGTTTGCAAAATGTACCGGACACAGAAGACCTTATTTACCTCAAATCGGCCTGGATGAACGGGTTTAGAGCGAAATAGGGCCGCCTGTGTCCGTTAGGCTGGGAAATACCCGGATAAGGTCGCTGGTGTCCGTTAAAGCAGAGTCCAAAGTTTAGGAAGAGCTTTATAAAAAAACGGCCCCTGGGTTTACGAGTCTGGAAGTTAATTATTTGGAAGATGGTTCTACGGATATCATGGCTTTTTGCAATAACGAGCGCATTACCCTTGTGGACGAGTGGAAAGCGGCGGCGGACCGTTGAAATCGCTGCCGGCGGCAATCCAAAAAGCGGCAACGCAGGCGCTTTCCCGCGTCGGAGCGAAGGCGAAGGGCAGTCCGAGAATCTACTTTAGTCTCAAGCCGGACACGAAGAAGGTGTATGAAGCATTGACCTGGGCTATTTGTCCTTATTCAAGGAATTTAGTAATGGAAGCAAAGAAAACTCGGACGAGGAAAGCAAAGGCGAATTTCATTCCTTTGTCATTGAACATAAATGGCAGCGAAGCATGGGGTATTGCCCGCCACCTCATAAACGAGCCATCCTTACACACGGCCAAACGGCCCAAGTCGATTCCGACTTGGGCCGTTTGCGTTGCAAATCTTAACGGTTGTAGAACTCGACGATTTGCTTCTCGTCGATGTCTTGCGACAGCTCCGCACGTTCCGGCAAACGGATCAGTTTGCCTTCCATAGCGGTGTCATTGTACTCCAGGTAAGCCGGAAGATGCGAGCGGTTCTCCAAAGCTTCCTTCACGGAAGAAAGGCCGCGGCTTCTTTCACGCAGGCTGATCAAGTCGCCAATGCTAACGCGGTAAGAAGCGATGTCCACCTTCTTGCCGTTGACGGTTACGTGGCCGTGGGCTACCAACTGGCGCGCACCTGCGCGGGAATTGGCGAAGCCCAGACGGTAAACGAGGTTGTCCAAACGGCTTTCGAGCAGGAACATGAAGTTTTCGCCGGCGATACCAGGCAGTTTTTGCGCTTTCTCGAACAGGGTGCGGAATTGCTTCTCGCCCAAGCCGTACATATGGCGCAATTTTTGTTTCTCGAGCAGCTGTGCGCCGTAGTTGCTTATTTTTCTGCGTTGGTTAGCGCCATGTTGTCCCGGAGGGAATGGGCGTTTCAAATCTTTGCCTGTACCGCTCAAGGAAATGCCAAGGCGGCGGCTGAGTTTAAATTTAGGACCAGTGTAACGTGCCATTGTATAGGTAGACTCCTTTTTGTTTGAAATTTCGTGTAGGGTTCTACTTATGCGGGTTTTGTTTGTTGAGCGTAGGATAGATAATAATTACGCTCACTGACAAGAAAGTTCAGCCGCTGTCTTGTCAGCAACAAAAACCGAGAGGGTGCTCGCATGCGTTACGCCCTAATCAAGACTCTATCCAGTCTTTATCAACAATATATATTATATGAATCGGATGCCTAAAGTCAAGAAGAGGATTTTGTTTTAAAAGCTGTTTTTTTGTCGATAGGGCTTTTGACCTAAATTTTTGGTGCAAAACCACGTGGAAGATAGTAAAATACAGTTAGCAAACAAGAACGGTTAAAGCAGAGGGAGGCAGCCGACAACCTCTATAAAGGAGTTTTCCTATGGCAGACCAATCCCGAGGATATCCTACGTTGAACATGAACATCTCTTCAATGCTGCCGCGCCCGGAACAGGAAGACAATTACGCAGATTGGCTGCAGCAGCTGGATATTACCGCTTATGATTACCCCTATATTGAACCGGTCATTTTTCAAGCGTACAGGGATTTATGCAAAAATGTTTCCGAAATCGCCGAGTGGGGCGAGGCCCGCTTTTTTGTGGCGCACCATGACGGAGAGATGATGATTTCCGGGACGGAGGAGGACGAGCCTTCCGAGGAGGGGGGAGACATCTCTTATGTTGCCGGAATCATTTCCCGCTGCATTGAGGCTGCAGGTCCTGTGGTTATTCCGCACGGAAGATTTGTCTATGCGGCGGCCCCCGTCATGACGCGGAGCGAAGGCGAAAGGTTCGCCGTGTTCGGCTGCCGACTGCCCAATACCCCCGATTATGAAGGGTCAGGCGCCAAGCTGTTTATCCGTGCGGTGGCGTTGCAATTCCGGACATGC
This sequence comes from Paenibacillus macerans, assembly GCF_023715465.1. GTDB lineage: Bacteria > Bacillota > Bacilli > Paenibacillales > Paenibacillaceae > Fontibacillus > Fontibacillus macerans_A. The sequence continues at coordinate 707,970 of NZ_JAMBOE010000001.1, read as the reverse complement.
TTTTACAAAGCTTTTGAAGCCTTGTTCATCGCGGACATGCTGCTCGTTCAGCAGCGCGCCAAACGCGAGGAGCATCGCCGCTCGAAGCTGTTTCAGGTCGTGCAGAAGCTTCACGACAAAATCGATGTCGATTCCGTCCTGTCGGAAGTGTTTGAAAGAGTCTCGGGCATGTACCCGGAGGCCAAGCTTGAACTTTTGATGTCCCAGGACGACTTAAGCCGCGATCCGCGAGTAAAGCTGCTGCAACTGCAGGGACCTGAAGAGCAGTTTTGTGTCAAAGCGTTTATGGAAGGGCAAATGCTTAGCCGGAAGCTGCATGGCTCCAGTGGGGAGCTATTGCTCGAAATCGCCGCCCCGCTCGGCGGAAAGCAAGGGGTATACGGGGTGTTTCGCCTGTTGATTCGGCGCGATCTGATCGATGAGTTCGATCTGCAGCTCATCGGCATGCTGGCGGATACCGCCGGCGTCGCCTTTGAGAACGCCAAGCTGTACCAGCAGTCCAATTTGCTGATCAATGAACTGCGTCTGATCAACGAACTTACCAAGCGGCTGAATCAAAGCTTGAGGTTGAAAGAGGTTTTCCGGTTTGCCAGCGACGAGCTGCTTTCCATTTTCCAAGCGGAGTACTGCTGCATTTCCCAGCTTCATAAAGAAACAGGTACGTTCGAAGTGATGTCCACGAATGTGCCCAGTCTGTCGAAACTTACTTTTCCGGATACTTACGGTTTTTGCGGTTTGGTGTGTTCCACGCAGGAACCGATTATTTTGTCGGATTATCAAGTATACGGCAAAGTATCCTCCAAGATGATGGAAGAGACAAAAGCGCGCTCGCTGATTGCCGCTCCTTTGATCGTCCGGGGAGAAGTGAACGGGGCGATTATGCTGGCTCACCGGGAAGAGCGGTATTTTTCCTACGACAATTACAAATTGCTGCAGGTTCTTTCTTCGCATATCGGTTTGGCTATCGCCAACGCCCTGCTGCATGCCGAGGTGCGCAGAATGGCCAATAGAGACATGCTGACCGGACTTTACGCGCGCCACTACGTGGATGACGCCATCCAGCAATTTCAGAAAAAAGACAGCAACGGTTCGTTGATCATCGTCGACATCGATCAGTTTAAACAGGTCAACGACACGTATGGGCATCAGACCGGGGATAAAATCCTTCAGCAGGTATGCACGATCGTCAAAAGCTCGATCCGTAAAACGGATATCGCCGCCCGTTGGGGAGGCGAAGAACTGGCCATATATTTGCCGGGGGCCGACGCGGAAAACGCCTATCGGGTGGCGGAAACGATTCGGCTCCGCGCCGCGATGGATACCGATCCCGCCGTCACGGTGTCGTGCGGCATTGCCGAATGGGCGCAGGGGGACGGGAAGGTCAGCGTAGAATCGCTTTTTTATGAGGCCGACATGGCCCTCTACAAAGCCAAAAATAACGGGAGAAATCAGACGCAGCTTGGGTAAAAGGTGTTCCGCAAAGGCGGCAAGTCCGCGAACGGAACACCTTTTTCTTTGCGCATAGATTTCCCGCGCCGGAGGCACGATATTGCCGAATGCAAATTTTGAATCCGCCGCAGGCTAGCAGCGGTGAATTTCAAAGACGAGAGGCGCGGAAAGCATATGCTGGAACAAGCTAGGGGTTATCGGAGACTGATCTGGATATTTTTGCTTGCGGCCGTTTTGTCCGCCTGCGGCGAGCCGAAAACCGGCGCTCAATGGTTTGACTTTACCTGGTCCGGGCTGGCGGGCTGGGACGCCCTGACCTTCCGCGGGCTTGCTTCGCTTCAGCGGGGAGAACACAGCATGCCGGAGGAGAGCATCAGCTACACGGGGCAGCTTAATAATCATCGCGAACTTAGCATGAGGGCGAAATCATCGGCCCAGGGCGCCAAGAATCGTTTTCGAGCGGCCGGACTGACCGCCGCTTCGGGATACGAGGCGAAGCTCCGCCTGGAGAACGGAAGCTGGGTGCTGCAGGCGGATCAAAGCAACGCCCTCCTGCATGGAATGAACCGCCTGAACCCGCTCGATCAATTGGAGGATATCCGCTTTGCCGTCAAGAAGAAAATAACGCTGGAAAGCGGAGCCGCGCGCGGAACCAAAGTGCTGAGGATCGAAATGGACCCTGATGAAGCCGGAATTCGTTTGAAAGATGAGCTTTTGGCGGAGATGAGCCTGCTGGGGGCGGACCTGGACAGCAAGCTGGCAGCCGTTTCTCCAAGCCGGAGAAATGAAGTGCGAACACGGCTTTCGTCCATCTTGTCGTCGGGTCACGAGCAATTGCTCGGGAGGCTTGAGAGCATGAAGGCGAACGTGGTTTACCATCTGACGATCAACCGCAAAACCGGGCTGCCCTCCCGCTTGACCTCGGAGACCAGGCTGAAATATTTAACGCCGCAGGGACAACCCCGGCAGGAAGTGCTGCGTACGGACAACAGGTTCGAGAATTATAAGTAGACTTGGGGCGGGCTGACTTCCTGCGGCAGCCGTGCTACAATAGTAGAAGAATTAACCATTGGTTAACACGCGGGTTCCTTGAGCGTGCGTTCGTGCGAAGGGAAGTCCCGCTCCATTTTTGAGGAGGGAAAGCCATATGCGAGATCCTAGAATACAAAAGCTGGCGGAAAACCTGGTCGGTTACTCCATAAATGTTCAGCCTGGAGAAAATGTGCTGGTTGAAATGATCGGCGAAGAGCGCGACTTGTTAAAGGCGGTTATTGAAGAGGTCGGAAAAAGGGGCGGAAACGCGTTTGTCGAAATTACCGACCGCACCGTTCAGCGGATGCAGTTGAAATACGCCACCGAGGAAAGCATGAAGACGTGGGCGGAATACGACTTGAAGCGGATGGAGATGATGGACTGCTATATCGGGATTCGGGCGGGTTCCAATGTCAACGATATGTCCGATGTGCCTGAAGACAAAATGAAGTTGTACAATGCGCTTTATTCCCATCCCGTACATAGCGAGCAGCGGGTCAAGAAGACGAAGTGGGTCGTGCTTCGTTATCCGAACGCCAGCATGGCTCAATTGGCCAATACAAGCACGGAAGCTTTTGAAGATTTTTATTTCAACGTCTGCAACCTTGATTACGCTAAAATGGACCGGGCCCAGGACGCGCTGGCCGATCTGATGAAGCGCACGGATAAGGTACGCATTGCCGGCCCGGGAACGGATCTTGCTTTTTCAATCAAAAACATCGGCGCCGAGAAATGCTCCGGTCAGAAAAACATTCCGGACGGCGAAGTATACACCGCCCCGGTGCGCGATTCCGTGAACGGGACGATTAGCTACAACGCGGCGACGCTGTACAATGGAGTTACGTTCGAAAACATCAAGTTCCGTTTTGAAAACGGCAAAATCGTTGAAGCGACCAGCAACGATACGAAACGCTTAAACGAAATTCTCGATTCCGACGAAGGGGCAAGATATATCGGGGAATTTGCGATTGGCTTCAATCCGTACATCCTGCACCCGATGAAGGATATTCTGTTTGACGAAAAAATCGCCGGCAGCCTGCATTTTACCCCGGGCCAGGCCTATGATGAAACGGATAACGGCAACCGTTCAGCGATCCATTGGGATCTGGTGCTGATTCAACGTCCGGATTACGGCGGCGGGGAAATTTATTTCGACGACGTGTTGATCCGTAAAGACGGTATTTTCGTGCTTCCGGAGCTTGCGGCGCTAAATCCGGAAAACTTGAAATAACGAGGAAAATCCTTGCTTGGAAAGCGGATTCAATGTATGATTAAAGTATGTTATTTTCAATGTTAATCACGGAGGGATCCCAATGGCCACGAACAATGAAGCGGTAGTTGAAATTGCCCAAGCGGCGGGCAAGTTTACTTCTTCCATCGTGCTCCAAGCTGACAACAAGTACATCGACGTTAAAAGTATCCTCGGCCTTTTCACCACACTCGTGAATACGAAGAGTTATGAGCTTCACGTTCATGGACCGGACGCCGATGAAGCTAAGAAAGCGATGAGCGAAGTTTTCGCCAAGCACGGCTTAAGCGTAAAATTGGTAGAAGATTAATCGAAAAGCGGAAGACACTCCAGTCGTTTTGGCGGGGGTGTCTTTTTACGAGGATAGAGTTTGTTTCCCGCAGGTTCTTGTATTGGCCCTCGATTTCGTCTAATATTAGGAATAGAGTAGCTGTGAAAGGAACATTGGACATAGGGGGGAAGAAGCATGACTTCATCTGAGTTGCAGGAGCAACTGAACCTGAAGGCACTTAATCTTCTGCAGGAAGATGCAGATAAAATAGAGAAGCTGATCGAAGTACAGATGGAGAACTTGGCCACACGTTACTGCCCTCTCTATGAGGAAGTGCTGGACACCCAGATGTATGGGTTTTCGAGGCAGGTGGATTACGCGATACGTGTCGGACTGATTGAGGAAATGGTAGGCAAACAAATTTTAAGCAGACTGGAACGGAATCTTGCCTCGCTTTATGAAGCCATGAACGAGAAAAAGTGACCTGCAGGTCAGGCATGCATATAGCTCATAAGACAAAATGCAAGCGTATGATCCGGAAATTTTCGGCCATACGCTTGTTTTGTTTTTCTTACACGAGGTAAAAAGAGACGCCGAGAATCGCGTATACGGCCAGCAGCAGCATTCCTTCGTACCAGTTGGTTTGGCCGTCCTGCGTAATCGATTTGGCGATAAATACGGATACGCCGATCGCCGCCAGTTCGATGACCGTAAACACGATATCCATCGGCTGTCCGAACAGATGGCTGACGAAGATCAGCACTGGGGCGACAAACAGGGCGATCTGCAAGCTGCTGCCGACGGCAATCTCCACGGCCGCTCCGATTTTGTTTTTCATAGCGAGCATGATGGCGGCGCTGTGCTCGGCCGCGTTGCCGATGATCGCAACGACGAAGGCGCCGACGAAAAGTTCGCTAAGCCCGAATTTGGCCGAGAAGGTGTCCAGCGTGTGCACCAGCCATTCGCTGATGAACGCGACCATAACGGTGGCTAGAATCAGATACAGGATCGATTGACCCCTGGACCAGGCCGGATCATGTTCGTGCTCGCCCGGCAGCTCATCGCCCTTTTCGGTAATATCGGCCAAATAACTTTTGTGGGTAATCATGGAGAAAAGGAGCCAGAGCAAATAGGCGAGGATGAGGATGCCGGCGACGACCAGGCTTAACGTGGTACGGTCCTCCTCATGAAGTACATGGGTTTGCAGAAATACCGCTGGGACGAACAAAGCGATGATCGCCACGATCATAAGCGACCCGCTCATGTTGGCCAAGGCCAGGCTGTACTTTTGCACCTTGTACTTCAGACCGCCCGCAAGCAGGCTTGCTCCCAACACGAGCAGCAGATTGCCGATGATCGATCCGGTAATGCTGGCCTTCACCATATCGAACAGGCCTTCCCTGACGAGGAAAATGGCGATGATCAGCTCGGCGGCATTGCCGAAGGTGGCGTTCAGAAAGCCGCCCAAGCGCTGCCCTGCGTAATGGGCGACGCTTTCCGTCGCTTTTCCCAGAAAGCCGGCCACAAAAATAACGGCGATCGCGGAAATGATGAACTCCAGCGTTGCCGGCCAATGCGCAAAATGCCCGATGGCACTTAGTGCAAAGAAAAGTATGAGCAAAAATGGAGTTAAGTACTTTCGCATAGTACACCTCAAATTGTAGTAAATTGTCAGATCTGAATGATCAATTCTTCCTAAATATAACCAATAACGTGAAAATTATAAATCAAAAATAATTAGCCGGTCTACATTTGCTTTAAAGCGACTTACCATTTACAATGAAATTAATGAGGTTGAAGGAGGTATGACCATGACCGAACAACTGCAGTTGGATAATGGGCTAATTCGGATTGCGGATGACGTCGTTGCGAAAATTGCCGGAATGGCCGCCCTGGAAACACCGGGAATTGCAGCGATGTCCGGCGGGCTGTCCGAGGGCTGGGCGAAACGGTTAAGCGGCAAAAATGTGCAAAAAGGCGTCACGGTGGAAGTCGGTCAATTGGAGGCGGCGATTGATCTAAGGATTATCGTCCTTTACGAAACGCCGATTCACGAGGTATGCCGGATGCTTCAGCAAAATGTCCGTGAAGCGGTAGAGACGATGACGGGGCTTAAAATTGTGGAAGTGAATGTGAAAGTCGAAGGCGTAGCGTTTAAAGATGACGAAATGTAATCGATCTTTGACCTTCTGCAGTAATATAAGTGCGCGAGCTCTGCAACATTAGCTGGCATAGCAAAAGGGGTTGTCCCGAAGCAGTTTCGCTGCTTGGGCAACCCCTTTTTTATGAACTCCGCAGATTTAATTCTGACGCCGGCTTCGAAAATCGTATACGGCCGATTCCCTGACAACAACCGATTTGGTCCGCTCCTGCTTTGCCGGAAGCGTTGATTCGCGCGAGATGCTCAGCACGATGCCCATGGCCATCATCATGGACAGCAGGGACGAGCCCCCGGAGCTGATGAACGGCAGCGTTACCCCGGTCATGGGGATAGTATTTGTGACCCCGCCGATATTGATGAAAGCCTGAATGGCGATCAGCCCCATAATCCCGACGCCGGTCAACGTGCCGAACGTGCTTTGGCAGCGCAGCGAAATGAGCAGGCCTCGCCAAATAAAATAAATGTAAAACAGCAGGAACAGCAATGTGCCGATAAAACCGAATTCTTCGCCAATCACGGAAAAAATAAAATCGTTATATGCGTTGGGCAGATAATGCAGCTTTTGGATGCCTTGCCCGAAGCCGGTTCCCGTAGGTCCCCCGTGCCCGATGGCTGTGAGCGATTGGAGCAGATTATAGCCGGTTCCCAGGGGATCCTTCCCAGGATCCAGATAAGCCTGAATCCGTCCGATTTTATAGTTGGTCTGGTCGTCAGCCGATTCGCTGGGATGAATTTTACCCCATAAGGCTCCCGCGCCCAGCACGATGCTGGCGCCGAGCACAAGCAGTCCGATCGAACCGAGGATGTGCTTCAGGTTGGCGCCCCCGGTGAAAATAATTAAACCGGAGGTGGCGACGAGAATCATGCAGGAGCCAAAGTCGGGCTGCAGCATGATCAAACCGGCGACAAAGCCGACGATCACCATGACCGGGATGTATCCGGTCCTTAAATCCCGGAAGCGTTCGCCTTTTTTCGATATCAGGGCAGCCAGGTACAAAATCGTCGTGATTTTGGCCAGCTCCGTCGGTTGAATGCCCAGCGTACCGATGGCGAACCAACTGGTCGCCCCGTTTCTTTTGTCGCCGACAATGGGGACGAGAACAAGCAGCAAAATAGCTAAAATAAACACGGGCACAAACAGTTTTTTGTATTTGTCATAACGGATGTTCATCGTCACGAACATGAAAACCAGGCCGAGACAGGCAAAGATGATCTGCCGTTTCGTAAAATACATGGGGTCGTTGCCGAATTTTGCGTCAATCAGCGCAATGCTGGAACTTGAGCTGAAGACCATGATGATCCCGAACCCCACCAGCAGCAGGGTGAGAATAAGCAATTGAAAATCCGGGGCCCCGCGTCTGGGTTTATCCGCTTCGTCTCTCATAGGCATGCCGCCTTAAGCCTCAAGAAGTTCCTTTAATTCGGTCAATTTATAGCTAGCGGTTTTCATCACCGTCGCGGGAATTTCCGATTCGTATTCCAGCCCGTGCGGGAAAGTGGCCCGCCCCATGTAGACCGCTTCAATAGCCAGGACCGTATCCGGACGCTCCAATTTGCCCTCTACCGCGCGCGTGTTGATGCGCAGGTAATATTCGTCGTTGTTGTGTTCGATTTTATAGTCGTATGTAGCCCGGTAATATTCCCATTGCCACCGCACAAATCCGGCCTTTTCAGCGGATTCGTCCAAATAAGCCAGGTCGCTTTTTAATCCGTTCAAACCGCTATTTTCCACGATCATACAAGAAATGCCCCCTTAATTATGACTTTTCAACCCTTCGATTGATTCTCTACCTCATGATATTATGTTTCCACCGCTTGTGCAAGCGCCGGAAAACGCTGCCTTAAGGACGGTTTCGTCATTCTGGAGTGATTCCGTCTTCCTTTTTCTGCTACAATAGAGCTAGATTCCATTCAGGCCGGCATTGCAAGCTAAAGGAAACGGTACTTGGATGAAGAGGAGTGGAAGACCATGGAACAGGACGTTGTACGCGCGTTGTTTCCGGCCATGGTGGCGCGGCGCAGACATTTGCACCGCCATCCCGAGCTGTCATATCAGGAGAAGGAAACCTCGGGATTCGTGGCAGAGAAGCTGAGGGAACTTGGCGTCGAAACCACCGTGAATGTAGGCGGTTTTGGTGTGGTCGGCAAAATCCGCGGCGGGCTGCCGGGGAAAACCGTTGCGCTGCGGGCCGATATGGACGCCCTGCCGATTCAGGACGAAAAAAGCTGCGAATACGCCTCCGAGGTTCCCGGCGTCATGCACGCCTGCGGCCACGACGGGCATACGGCGGCGCTGCTTGCGGTCGCGGAACATTTCAGCCGGAACCGGCCTAAGCTGCGCGGCGAAATCCGCTTGCTGTTTCAACCGGCCGAGGAGACTTGCCCCGGAGGAGCCAGAGCGATGATCGAGGACGGGGCGCTGGACGGCGTGGACGTCATTTACGGCGTGCACTTGTGGACGCCGATCCCCGTGGGGACGGCGGCAAGCGCGCCGGGGCCGCTGATGGCTTCAACCGATGAGTTTCTCATCGAGATGCAGGGGCGGGGCGGACATGGCGGAATGCCGCATAAAACGGTCGACAGCGTCGTTGCCGCTTCCGCGCTGGTGCTGCAGCTGCAAAGCGTGGTCAGCCGCTCCGTGAACCCGCTCGACCCGGCCGTCGTGACGATCGGATCGATCCAGGGCGGGACGGCGCAAAACGTCATTGCCGACCGCTGCAAGCTGGCGGGGACGGTCCGTTGCTTCAGTGAGGAGTCGAGGGTGCTGATCCGCGAGCGGATTCACGCTCTGGCCGAAGGGACGGCTCAAGCCTACGGGGCGAAGGCCGAGGTCAGCTATATGATGGGTTATCCCAGTCTCGTCAACGACGAGAAGGAAACAGGCCGTTTTTTTGCCGAGGCTCCGGGGGTGTTTGGACTTCGGGTGGAGACGTCGCCTCCAATTATGCCCGCCGAAGATTTCGCCTATTATCTGCAAAAGGTTCCGGGCTGCTTTATGTTCGTCGGGGCGGGGAATCCTGATAAGGAAGCCGTTTACCCGCATCATCACCCGAAGTTCGATATCGACGAGGACGCGATGCTCCATGCTGCCGGTCTGCTGATCGCCATGGCGGAATCGTATCAGCAGGAGCATGCATAATTATTTTCCCGCTTTGGAACCCTATATCCGAAGGAGGGATTTTGTAGTGAAAAAAGTAGCTGATATTATGACGGACGAAGTCGTTACCGTAACCGTCCGGGATAACATCTATGAGGTTGCCGTTAAAATGAAAGAGAACGATACCGGTTTTATTCCCGTCGTCGAAGGCGACAAGCTGCTTGGCGTCATCACCGACCGGGATTTGGTCATTCGCTGTATGGCGGAGAAGCGCCCGAACTCCACGGCGGTCGATGAGATCATGACCCGCGGGATCAAAACGGCATCGCGCGAAATGTCCGTGGACGAAGCTGCGGAGCTGATGGCCGAGCAGCAGATCCGGCGTTTGCCGGTCACCGAGGGCGACCGGCTCATCGGGATCGTCTCGATCGGCGATTTGGCCGTGCGCAATATTTTCGCGGACAATGCCGGAGATGCGCTGTCGGAAATATCGGAGCGGGTGCATTAATCGGCCGGACCTGAAGCGGCGGCCGGACACATCCGGGAGAAGTTCGCGGGCCTTAAGAAGCGGACTTCTCTTTTTTTGCCATACCTAAGCGGTTACGGCACGAAGGGAGGAAAACCTTGTGAATAAAGCGGGAGCCTGCATCGTTCAGCGTGATTTTACCGTGCTGCTGGAGAAGGATCACCCCGGTTTTGCAGCCGCGCGGGAGATTTTGTCCGAGTTTGCCGAACTGGTGAAAAGCCCTGCTATTTACCATACATACCGGATCACTCCGCTCACTTTATGGAATGCGGCGGCCACCGGGCTGGACGCGGAGGAGATCATCGGGCGGCTGCGCTCAGTGGCGCGCTGGGATTTGCCCGAAGGCGTCGCTCTCGACATCCGCAAATGGATGTCCAGATACGGCGCTTTAAAGCTGCATCCCGTAAAGGAGAATCCCGAGCTGATCGAACTGGAAAACCTGAGCCGGGAAGACGGCTTGCTGGATGAGCTCATCGGCCAGGTTGCGCTCCCGGGAGAAAAGCCGGCGGCGGCCGGCGTTCGAAACGTAAAGCTGCCGGCGAAGTACCGTGGGCTGCTTAAGCGGGAACTGGCCCGGCTCGGTTACCCCGTATTGGACGAAGCCGGATACCACAGCGGGAGGGCGATGAGCTTTACGCTGAGTTCATCCCTGCCGGACGGCAGGCCATTTCAGCTGAGACCTTATCAGTTGGGGGCGGTTGAGACTTTTGCAGGACAAAAGAAAGACGGGGGAAGCGGCGTTATTGTCCTGCCCTGCGGAGCGGGAAAAACCGTGGTTGGCCTGGCGGCGATGGCGCGGTTTCAGTGCGAAACGCTGATTTTGACCTCCAACGTCACATCGGTGCGCCAGTGGATTTCCGAAATTTTAAGCAAAACGACCTTATCTCCCGAAGTGGTCGGGGAATATTCGGGAGAGAAAAAGCAGGTGAAGCCCGTCACCGTCTCGACCTACCAAATACTGACTCATCGGAACCGGAAGGAGGAGGGCTTCAAGCATATGTCGCTTTTCAACGAACGGGATTGGGGTTTGATCATTTACGATGAAGTTCATCTTCTTCCGGCGCCGATTTTTCGGGCGACCGCCGAGATCCAGGCGACCCGCAGGCTTGGACTTACCGCTACACTGGTCCGCGAGGACGGCTGCGAACGCGACGTGTTTTCATTGATCGGGCCCAAGCAGTACGACGTGCCGTGGAGAGATCTGGAGGAGATCGGGTTTATCGCCCGCGTCGATTGCCAGGAGATTCGCGTGCCGATGCGCGGCGATGAGCAAGAAAAATACAACCTGGCCGAAGGGAAGGAAAAATTCCGCATTGCCGCGGAAAACCCGGAGAAATTGGCCGTAGTCAGGCAACTGCTCGAGCGCCATCGGAAGCGGCAAATTTTGATCATCGGACAATACCTGGATCAATTGAAACGCATAGCCGCCGATCTCGGCGTTCCGCTGATCACCGGCAGCATGCCGCAAACGGAACGAGGCAAGCTGTTTCAGGCGTTTCGTCAAGGGGAGCTTGCCGTTTTGGCCGTCTCCAAGGTGGCCAATTTCGCCGTTGATTTGCCGGATGCTTCCGTGGCCATTCAAATTTCCGGAAGCTTCGGTTCGCGCCAGGAGGAGGCGCAGCGGCTTGGGCGGATTTTGCGGCCGAAAAGCGATGGCAGCCGTGCCTATTTTTACACGCTTGTGTCGGAGAATACGCGGGAGCAGGATTTCGCTCTGCGGCGCCAGTTGTTTCTGCTGGAGCAGGGCTATGAATACGCTGTGCGGCGGGAGCGGGAGGTGTTTGAGGCATGACGGACCCGCAAGCGGATCCATTTATGGACTGGAACGGCGATGCCAAGCAGCCGCCCCCACAGCCGCTGCCTTCGTCCGCGGAGCGGGCGCTCCGCCGGTTGTTTCGCCGCTTTGCCGGGCAGCCGTTTAAGCTGGAGCAGGTCAACTCGGCGGCCGCAGGCGACGTATCGGGCGCGGAGCTGCGCGCGGCGATGCCGGCGTTGCTGCGCCGGGGAGACATCAGGGCCGTTCGCAAAGCCTGGGGCGAAAAGCTGTATTATTTGCCGCTGGACAGGCTTTTGCAGCTGCAGCACGTATGGCGGTATTCCGGCATGGAACCGCTGGCTGGAGGACCGGCCAGCCTGCGGCGGGAAGCCAAGGCCGGCCTGGCTTTCGATTTGTTCCGGGCGCTTAGCTATATCGCCGCAAACGGCTTGAAATTGACGGCCAAAGGAACGATCCACCAGAAGGAGCTCGGCAAGCTGACGGGCCGGTTGCAGCTGGACGAACGGGATGTGGCCGGCCTGGGACTAAAGTATCCGCATGCCGAGGTATATTCTCCGCAGCTGGCCGTCGTGCTCGACCTGCTGCAGGCGCTGGGGCTGATCGCCAAAGAACGGGCGGTGTGGCGCTTGAACGACGGGGCGCTGGCGGCCTGGCTCGCTTTGGATGTTCCGGCGATGAATCGGGTGCTGCTCCGCCACGCCTTGCAGCGCTACGTGCCGGCGGAGCCGGGGCTGGCGCATGTTGTTTTGCGCCTGGCCGCGCCTGATCTGCAGGCGGGCGAGTGGTATTCGTTTGAGGAGCTGCTGGGCACGCTGCTGGATCAGGGGATGTTGGCCGCAACGTTCTCCAAGGAACGCCAGGACTGGATCGGCAGCTGGCTTGCGGCTTGCGCCGGATTTGGCTGGATGGATCTCGGGGAAAATCCGGAGGATGGGCTAATGTTTCGCTGGCGGATCGGGCGGGATGAGCTTGCTTCTTTTCACGAAGGCGGATCGGGCGAAGCTGCGGGAAAAGTCATCGTCCAGCCGGATTTTGAAATTCTCGTGCCGCCGGACGTTCCTTTTTCGGTGCGTTTCGAGCTTGAAGCTTGCTGCGAGCTCGTCGCGACGGATGTGATGAGCGTGTACCGGTTGACCCGGGCGAGCGTTGCCGGAGCCTCCCGGTATGGCCGCACGCCGGGGGAAGTGTCCGCCTTCTTGGCCGGGCATGCCGCCTTCGTCCCGGAGACGGTGCTGAACGCGCTCGAACAGTGGGGCAGGGAGATCGGCCGGACGTCGCTTGCCGAAGTGCTGCTGCTGCGCTGCGCCGACGCCGAAGCGGCCGACAGGATCGCTTCGCTTTCCATGCTGCACGGTGCCGTGGAACGGATCGGGCCGCTGGATTTTATCGTCCCCGCAGGGCGGGAAGCTGAGGTGAGAAAAGCGCTTGAGGGCGAACGGCTCGCGCCGCCGGTCCGCAGCTCTGGTGAAACGAAGCTCGATTATCCGCGGCTGACGGGGCAAGGTCCCACATCTGCGGACGCTTCCGGCTTGGGCTGGCTGGAGGGAACGGGCGGACAAGGCTGGATCTACCAGGGAACGGACCTGCATTTTTACGAGCCTGATGATGAGCTTCCTGAGGGCGAGCAGCTTTTTCCCGGGCTCCGGGAGCTGCCGCCTATGTGGTGGAAGGAATTGAGGCCCTACCACCATTCAACGGCGCGGCAAATCTTCGTCCAGGCCGAGGCGTGGCAAACGAGGGTCGCCTTGCAAATCGGCGGGGAAACACTTCTTTGCTTGCCCCTGGAGCTTCGCGGCGATGAGGAGTGGAGCGTCAAGGTTCGCACGCTTCCTTCCCCTTCGGGAAGAGGGCAGGACGAGGGGCGGGAGATGTGGCTGTCTCCCGGGGACTGGCGGGCCATGCGGCTGATCGTACCCGAAATTGCCCGGTAGGCAGAGGATAAGGAAGGATGAACCTCTTCTTCTTATAGCCGGATTGTGATATGATTATGTCGTCTACCTCCGGTGGATAATAAGGAGCAGAATCGAGTTGAAAATTCATGAGCGTAATCGAGAAGAACACGGTCGATATGGCCGCCGTGCTGACCTACGCCTATGAATTGGGCGATATGATAAATAACTCGCACGCCGTGTCCGATTATTTATTCTGGAAACGCCGCGTAGAGGAAGATGCCGGGATTCAGGCATTGGTCAAGAAGTTGGAATCGCAGAAAGAGCTCTTTCGGGAAACGGAACGCTTCGGTCATTTCCATCCCAACTACCATGAAGCCAAAGACAAAGTGGCTGCGGTTGAGAAGGAGCTGGAGCAGTTTGAAGCCGTCCGCAAATTCAAAGCGGCCGAAAGCGAGCTCGACGACATCCTGCACGAGATGTCGGAAATGATCGCTTATGCCGTTTCGGACAGCATCAAGGTGCCGAGCAACGATCCGAACCCGAAAGGCGGCGGATGCGGAAGCGGCGGCAAGTGCAGCTGCGGTTGACGCGGCAAATGCCGCCGAAACTTATAACGTACCCGGGAGGGGGGAAATCATGTTTCCGGAGCGTACAGGCTATATTATTTGGGTCAGCGATTTAAAGGCGGCAAGAAATTTGGAGAAGTACGGAAGCGTGCACTACTTGTCCCGACGCATGCATTATGTGGTCATGTATGTGGACGCGGTGCGCGCCGAAGACATTATGCGCAACATCCGCAAGCTCTCCTATGTCCGCAAAATCGAACGATCTTACCGCGGGGAAATCAAGACGGAATACAGCAAGGATGTTCCGGACAAAACCCGGTATTACGGACTGTAAAATAACAAGCGTCCGAAAGCGTCTGGCAGCTATGGAAGTAGCGGCCGGGCGCTTTTTTTACGCCGGAATTATATGTGAAATTCCGCCGCGGCAGAGGACGATGCGCAGGTAGAGAGGTAAGATGAGGGCTCTAAATGCTAAGGGACACCAGAGCCGTTATTTGCGGAAAAACGGAGGATTACAAAATGTGGACACAGAAGACCTTATTTACCTCAAATCGGCCTGGATGAACTGGTTTAGAGCGAAATAGGGCCGCCTGTGTCCGTTAGGCTGGGAAATACCCGGGAAATGGGCGGATAAGGTCGCCGGTGTCCGTTAGAGCAGCGTCCAAAGTTTAGGAAGAGCTTCCAATCGCTCCAAAGTAGAAGTCAGAGCACTAAAGAATGCCGTTAGGCGTTTTTCTTAGCATCGCGATTGCATATATCCAATAGAATGGAAATATAATAGTTTAGTAAATACAGCTGCTTGATAGGATATTTCCCATGAGCGCGTGAACGCGACTCAAATGTGCCTGGCTACGCACTGCGGTTCTGCGCTTTGTTGAAGGCGGACGTCTAATGCAAAGGCGGCTATAATTATGGATACGCCATGTTATCGATGCCAAAAATAGGTCTAAAGTTCTTGGCTCATACTAATTTTTGCGATTTGCGAGCGCTTGCCTTGTAGTAGGGTAGGGAATCATGTAATATAATAGGTAAAAGTGCTTAGTTACAAAGACCTATATGGTTGCATAAGTCCGGTTAATTCTAAAGAAACCTGCTGGTAAAGAGGCTTATGAATAATGAAATTGTCTGTTAGTTTGTTGAACAAGCCTATTAAATGAGAGGTGCGGCATGAGAGATAGGGCGACGGAGCGTTGGGGAACCTATGAAGCTTTCCATATTATTTTAGGGGATAAAAGAGTAGCGGACATCGTGGTGACAAACCACGCGAAAAGCAGATATCACGATCGGGTCAACCGGGAAAACATCGGATACGAGCAAATTGCCGGATGGGCTTGGGAATGCTTGAAGCAGGGGCGGATCACCCCGTACTACCGGAAGGAAGAGGACGTCTATTTGATTGATGACGACTTGGTTATGGTCGCCGAATTTACGGAAATTCCGGGCGAATTCGATTTGGCCGGCCGGCCGCTGCACCGGATGATTATCGTTACATTCCTGGGCCGGATGTCGGAAACGATTGAATTGCGCGATTTGAAATCCTATTATTCCTGGCTGCGCCACTCCCGGCGGATGACGTTGATCAAAAACAGCCGCAAACGCAGATAACGCGGCGTTAAATGGATAGAGACTGGACGTAAAGCAACAAGGTTCGCATGCTCAAGCGGCATGCTTTTTTTGTTGGCCTGAACATGCTATTGTAGGGTAAATGAAAGGGGAGTAGCGGACGATGGCGTTGAACTACCACCAGCTCCATATTTTTTACACGGTCGCGGAGCGGGGAAGCTTTTCGGCGGCCGCTCAGGCGCTCCACATGACGCAGCCGGCGGTAACGATGCAGATTCAATCGCTGGAGGATTATTTCGGCTGCAAGCTGCTGGTCAGATCGACGAAAAAAATCGAGCTGACAGAGGCGGGGCAGACGCTGATTCCGTTTGCCCGGAAAAGCGTTGAGTTGATCCGGGAAACCGAGCAGGCGATGGCGCGGTATACTTCGATGCTGGAAGGCAGGCTTCAGCTCGGGGCGAGCCTAACGATCGGGGAATACGTGCTGCCGCGGCTGCTCGGACCGTTCGGGCAGCGCTACCCGCACATTTCCATCGTGATGAAAGTGATGAACACAACGCAAATTATCGAGGAGATCGTGGGTCATCAACTCAATTTCGGGCTCGTCGAAGCGCCCGTTCAGCACCCGGATATGGTATCGGAGCCGGTGATGGAGGATGAGCTGAAGCTGATCGTTCCAACGGGGCACCCGCTCTCCGGCAAAAAGACGGTGACGTTGGAGGAGGTTGTTTCTTATCCGTTTGTGCTCCGGGAAAAAGGCTCCGGGACGCGCCAGGTGATGGAAGCCGAATTTAAGCGCCGTGGGATCGAAATGAGCCGGATTCAAACCGTTATGGAGCTTGGCAGTACAGGAGCGGTCAAATCGGCGGTAGAAGCGGGGATCGGGATTACGATCATCTCTCCGTCTTCCGTCAAGCATGAACAGGCACTTGGTCTCATGGAGGCGCTCGACATTGAAGGCGTCTCTTTTAAGCGGAAGTTTTATTCGATCCACCTGAAGTCGACGCTGCTGCCGGTCAGCGCGGTGACATTCCTGACGTTTTTACGGGAATACGGGGGATAAAAAAAGCGCCAGCAAAGGATGGGGATGGATGACACAGGCACAGCAAGCAGAGGAAGGTAAATTTGATTTACATACGCACACGCAGGCTTCGGACGGCATAAACGCCCCGGCGGAAAACGTTAGGCTGGCCAAGGAAAAAGGCCTGGCGGGACTGGCGATCACCGACCATGACACGGTGGCCGGCATTGCGGAAGCCCGGGAAGCGGGAGCGCGGCTTTCGCTTGTTGTCGTACCGGGAGTAGAGATCAGCACGCGGGCCGGGGGCAAGGACATCCATGTGCTCGGTTATTTTTTGAATGACCGGGACAAGCTTTTGCTGGAGCGGCTGGAGCGGTTGCGGGCGGTGCGCGAAGAGCGGAACGAAAAAATTATCGCCAACCTGCAAAAGCTTGGCATTTCGATCACGCTCCAGGAGGTGAAGGACGGGCTGTCGCGGCCGCTTCGCCCCGATGAAAGCGTGGGGCGGCCGCATATCGCCGACGCGCTCGTCCGCAAAGGGGCCGCGAACGACATGCGGGACGCGTTTGACCGCTACTTGGCGGAAGGGAAACCCGGGTACGCCTCCCTGCCGAGGATCGGCCCCGAGGAGGCCATGCAGTGGATCCGCGAGGCCGGCGGAGCGCCGGTGCTGGCCCATCCGGGCTTGTACGGCGACGACGACCTGGTGCGAAAGATTCTCGAAAACGGGAGACCCGCGGGCATCGAAGTGTACCATTCCGACCACGGTCCGGACGAGGAGCAGCGATACATGGCGCTGGCCGAACAATTCGGGTTAATCGCCACGGGCGGGTCGGACTACCATGGCGTGCGCCAGGGCGTCGTGTTCCACGGCGATCTCGGCAGCCGCACCGCCCCGCCGGGGACGGTGGAGCGGCTCAAGGAAGCGGCGCTGGCCAACTGGGCGGAATGACGCCGCAACATAAAGCAGCCCCGAGGTCCAAAACGGACTTCGGGGCTGCTCTTTTTAGCGGTCTGCCGGCTATTTCCGCTAACCGTTTTTGACGGAGCTCGGCAAAGCCTTGATCAGCTGCTCGTCGGGCGTCACGAACAACGTCCGCTGATGGTCGTAAATGACGAAGCCGGGCTTCGCCCCGCTTGGCTTGCGCACGTGGCGGATCAGGGTGCAGTCGACCGGCACGCTGCTGGACTGTTTGGCCTGGCTGAAGTAGGCGGCCAACTGGGCCGCTTCATTCAAAGTAACCTCCCCATAGCTGTCGCTGCGGATTAGCACATGCGAGCCCGGAATGTCCTTCGTATGCAGCCAGGTGTCGTTGGGTTTGCCCAGCCGGTTCGTGACGTACTCGTTTTGCAGATTGTTTTTGCCAACGTAAATTTCGATGCCTTCCGAGGAAGTGTAAAGGTGCAGCGTCGGACGGTCGCCTTTTTTCTTCTTTTTGCCGCCCTTTTTCCCCCGGTCCCGTAAATACCCTTGCTGGGTCAACTCCTCGCGGATTTCGTCGATATCGCTTAACGTGGCGTCGTCCAGCTGCTGCAGCAGCCCTTCCAGATAAGCGATTTCCTCCCCGGCCAGCTTCATCTGTTCGTGGATGACGGCGAGGCTGTTTTTGAATTTATTGTATTTCTTAAAATAGCGCTGCGCGTTTTCCGAAGGGCTGAGCAGCGGGTCGAGCGGGATCGTTTCGGTCTTTTGCTCCTCGTCGTAATAGTTGACCAGCTCCACGGAGCGGTCGCCTTTGCGGATCGCATGCAGGGAAGGCAGCAGCAGCTCGCCCCAGATCCGGTAGCGTTCAGCGTCCTCCGCCTCGTTTAAATCTTTTTCCAGGTTGGCCAGCTTTTTGATGTTTTTGTTCCGTTCGTTTTGCAAAAACCGCAGCAGGTCGCCCGTTTTCTGCTTGACGGTATCGCGCAGCGCTTTGTCTCCGTAGTAATCCTCCAGGCATTCGCTGATCGACTTGTATGTCCGCAGTCCATCCTGGATTTGCGTCAGCCGGATCGCGGAAAACACGCTTTTACCTTTGGCGGTTTCGCCCGTCACCGGGGTGTAGGCGTGGCCCCGGACATCTTCCATCAGCGCGGAAAAAGCCAGCCACAGCCGTTCCGCAGGATTAAGGCCGGTTTGTTCCTTTTCCGGTCCGGTCAGGCCGGCCCGGGCGTAAATTTCCCCGGCGATCAGCGGGCTTAAGCCGTTATAGGCTTCGACCAGCCAGACGCTGCCTTTTCCGGCCTGCTCGGCGTCCCGGCAAGCCGCCAAAAACCCGGTGCGCTCCGCGCCCAACGGGTCGAGCTTGTGCTGCTCGGGAGGGCTGGTGTAGGCGAATCCGGGCATAACGACGCGGTAGCCGCTGATGGCTGGCGTCACATGGTGGATTCCGTCAAGCTGAGTTCCTGTCGCCGGATCAACGAGAATGATGTTGCTGTGCCGGCCCATCAGTTCGATGATGATCCGCTTCAACGACAGATCGCCGAGTTCGTCACGCGTGCGGACATCGATATGAATGATCCGCTCCATGCCAACCTGGCTGATCGCTTCGATGGTTCCTCCTTCAAAATGCTTGCGCAGCAGCATGCAGAACATCGGAGCTTCCAGCGGATTCGGAAACGAGCTTTCCGTAAAATGAACGCGCGGATACGTTGGATTCGCCGACAGCAGCAGACGCCGGTTGCCACCCTGCGTACGCAGGGCAAATACGATGTCGCTGGCCGCGGGCTGATGTATTTTATTGATGCGCCCCCCAATGCAGGCTTGCAGTTCATGAACGAGCGCACGGGTTACAATGCCGTCAAGTGCCATAATTGTATGATCTCCTGTCTAAAGGTAGTTCAAAAAGTCATCTTTTGAACACGGATTTTAATAAGACGCCTCTTCTATGATGCCATACTTTGGGCAAAAACTTAAGGGCTCCGCTGTGATAATTTGGGACTGGCCGGAATACATTTACCCTAGGTGGAAAAGCCTTCACGCTGAAACTGCACAAAAAACGGAAGGGGATATAGGGGATGGAACAAAAAAACTGGCACCAGTGGAGTGCTGAAGCGCTTTTGGAACGGCTTGGCGTCACGCGTGATCAGGGGTTGTCCGACGAGGAAGCGCTGCGAAGACGCGAGGAGAGCGGCTGGAACGAGCTCGAAGAAGGCAAACGGATCTCCCCGATCCTGCTGTTTCTAAATCAGTTTAAGGATTTCATGATGCTTGTGCTGATGGGCGCCACGCTGATCTCGGGATTTCTCGGTGAATATTTGGACGCCGTGACGATTATAGCCATCATTATTTTGAACGGGGTGCTGGGGTTCATCCAGGAATTCCGGGCGGAGCGTTCCCTGCGCGCGCTGAAGCAGCTGTCCGCGCCGCACGCCAACGTGCTAAGGGAAGGAACCGTGAAGCATTTGCCGGCCCGGGAGCTCGTTCCCGGAGACATCGTCGTGCTGGAGAGCGGCGACCGGATTCCGGCGGATATCCGCTGGTTGTCCACGAACAGCCTGGACGTCGAGGAATCCGCGCTTACGGGCGAATCGCATCCGGTCGGCAAGCATGCCGGGTCCTTAAGCGAAAGCGAAGTGCCGCTTGGCGACCAGAAAAATATCGGTTTCATGGGCACGATGATTACCCGCGGCACCGGGCGCGGCATCGTTATCCGGACGGGCATGGACACCGAAATGGGGAAAATCGCCGACCTGATCCAAAATACCGAAGCTCAGGATACACCGCTGCAGCGGCGGCTTGAGCAGCTCGGGAAAATTTTAATCTACATGTCGCTTGGCCTGACCGTGCTTGTAGTGCTGCTGGGCATTATGCAGGGGCAGCCGGCGAGCGGGATGTTTTTTGCCGGGGTCAGTCTGGCGGTGGCCGCCATCCCGGAAGGTCTGCCGGCTATCGTCACGATCGCTCTGGCGCTCGGCGTGCAGCGGATGATCAAACGCAAGGCGATTGTCCGCAAGCTGCCTTCGGTGGAAACGCTGGGCTGCGCATCGGTCATTTGCTCGGATAAAACCGGCACTCTGACGCAAAACAAAATGACCGTCACCCGCCTTTGGCTGGAGGGCCGTTCTCTGGAGGTCACCGGCGAAGGCTACGAGCCGGTCGGCAACATTCTCGAGGGGGACAGTCCGGTCGATTTGCGCAAGGATCAAAGCCTGCGCCGGCTGCTGCAAATCAGCGCGCTGTGCAGCAATGCCGACATCTATGAGGATGACCCGGAACAACGCGGCCGGCGCAAGACGAAGGATGAAGCGGCGCTGGGCCCGGTTTGGAAATTAAAAGGCGACCCGACCGAGGGGGCTTTGGTTACGCTGGCTTCAAAAATGGGCTTGTCTCCGGCTTCCCTAAGCGGCATGTATGCGCGCGAGCGGGAGTTTCCGTTCGATTCGAAACGGAAGCGGATGTCCGTCATCGTCACCCACCAGGGAGGTAAAATGGCGCTGGTGAAAGGCGCGCCGGATATGCTGCTGGAGCGCTGCTCGTATATTTTGTGGGAAGGGAAAGTAGTGCCTTTTACCGGAACGTTCCGCCAGCGGGTGCAGGCCGCCAATGAAAAGATGGCCCGCGGCGCGCTGCGCGTGCTTGGCATGGCGTATCGGGAACTAAGACCTCATGAAGGGGCCGATAACGAGGATGGCGTGGAATCGCAGCTGATTTTCGTCGGCCTGACAGGCATGATCGATCCGCCGCGGCGCGAAGCGCGGGACGCGATCAACGTCTGCCGCAAGGCGGGCATCAAAACGGTGATGATCACTGGGGACCATGGGCTGACCGCCGAAGCGATCGCCTCCGATCTTGGCATTTTGCCGCGCGGCAGCTCCGCGATGTCCGGCCAGCAGCTGGAAGGGCTCAGCGACGAAGAACTCGAACGCCAGGTGGAGAACACTTACGTGTACTCCCGGGTTTCTCCGGAACATAAGCTGCGGATCGTCAAAGCTCTGCAGCGCAGAGGCCATGTCGTGGCGATGACCGGCGATGGCGTCAACGACGCGCCGGCGATCAAAGCGGCCGACATCGGCATCGCGATGGGCCTGACCGGAACCGACGTCTCCAAAGAGGCTTCCTCCTTGATCCTCAGCGACGACAACTTTACGTCGATCGTGGCCGCGATCGAGGAGGGCCGGAACATCTATGAGAACATCCGCAAGTTCATTCGCTATTTGCTGGCGTCCAACGTCGGGGAAATTTTGACGATGTTTTTTGCCATGCTCGCCGGGCTGCCGCTGCCGCTGCTGCCGATCCAGATTTTGTGGGTGAACCTCGTCACCGACGGCCTGCCGGCGATGGCGCTTGGTGTTGACCAGCCGGAGAAAGATTTGATGGAGCACAAGCCGCGCGGGGCGAACGAAAATATTTTTGCCCGGCGCCTGGGCTGGAAAATCATCAGCCGCGGCGTGCTGATCGGCGTGTGTACGCTGGGCGCCTTCTGGCTGACGCTGCAGCACGCGCCGGACGACCCGGGCCAGCTGGCCAAAGCGCAGTCGGTCGCTTTCGCCACTTTGGTCATGGCGCAGCTGATCCACGTCTTCGACTGCCGCAGCTCGCGTTCGATTTTTCACCGCAACATTTTGCAAAACAAATTATTGGTGCTTGCGGTCTTGTCTTCCATCATTTTGATGCTTGGCGTCATGTACATCGAACCGCTGCAGCCGATCTTTAAAACGATTCCGCTCGGCGCGAGAGAATGGGCGATTACGCTGGTGGCCGCCGGCATTCCGACGTTCCTGATGGGCGCGGGCAGCGTCTGGTCCGGGAACCGCAAACGCCGCGGCTTCAGCGGTCCGCGTCCGCTGGGAACCGCGAAAAGTACAAATATTCGTGCATAAAATCAATACCTTTTCCCGCCGGTAAACTTTAGACTAACCCCATAGGCAAGCTTTGTCGCAAGGGACGATTCGTTTCCCTTGATATATATTGACGATGCAGGAGTGGGGTTAAGATGGAATTTACGAAAATGCATGGACTGGGCAACGATTTCCTTGTTTTTTACGGGCATGCGGAGCTGCCTGAAAATGTATCCGAGCTGGCGGTAAAATGGTGCGACAGATATTTTGGCGTCGGCGGGGATGGTCTCGTGTTTATCCTTCCGTCGGAGAGGGCCGATTTCAAAATGCGGATCATCAACTCGGACGGTACGGAAGCCGAGCAGTGCGGCAATGCGATCCGCTGTGTGTCCAAGTACGTATACGACAACGGCTTGGCCAATAAAGAAAACGTGACGATCGAAACGCTCGGCGCGGGCGTGCAGCAGGTCAGCCTGCAGGTGGAGAACGGAGTCGTCAAAACAGTGCGCGTCGATATGGGCGAACCGATTTTGGACGGCCTGGCCGTTCCGACCACGCTGGAGGACAGTCCGGTGCTGAACCGGCCGATCGAGGCGGGAGGGCGCGAATTTTCCTTCACGGCCGTGTCGATGGGCAATCCGCATTGCGTCATTTACGTGGACGACGCCCCGAGCTTCGAGTTGACGACATGGGGGCCGCAGCTTGAGGTCCATCCTTATTTCCCGCGCAAAATCAACGTCGAATTCGCGACCGTGACGAGCCGGGACCGGGTGGAAATGCGCGTCTGGGAACGCGGAGCCGGACCCACGCTCGCCTGCGGAACGGGGGCCTGCGCCACCTTGGTGTCCTCCGTGCTGAACGGGCTGACGGATCGGGCGGCCTGGATCGGGCTGAAGGGCGGAGACCTGTTCATCGAATGGGATGAACGGGACAACCACGTATATATGACCGGCCCGGCGGAAGCGGTGTACAAGGGCAGCGTAGAAATCTAAATGCCGTTTGACCAGTGCTGCAGCAGGCGGCAAACGAAGCCGGGACACCCGTGGTTAGGGGGCCCGGCTTTTTTATGATCTGTGACCTGCATTTGCGGAGGCAGCGGTAATAGCGGTAAAAAAGGGCGTTATTCTTGCTAAATAGGGACCGGGTGCGATATAGAGGAACTTTTTTCCTCTATTTCTCGCCGGGTGGGGGCAAAACGCGGTTTTTCAAGTCTAATAAGAGAATAAGGACCCAAAGTTCCTCTATTTTATTCGCGAGGGAAAAATTCGCAAAAATAGCGCCACAAAACACCTCTATTTCAGGACGGTCGCTTCCTCCTAAGGCTTAAACTATGGGCGTATACAGCAAAACGAAAGTTTTCTTCCAAACGCATTATATTCTATCTTACCATTCTTATTAATTTATGTTAGATTAATATGATAATAGTTTACGTCAGACGGTCAGGAGGAGCGAGCATGAAGCCGGATTTGCGCGAGGCGCTGAAAAACGAAGTCATTGTCGGCGACGGGGCCATGGGCACATATTTATACCATCTGGGTTTTCCGGTCGGCATTTCCTATGAAGAATTCAATTTGCTGCGCCCGGATGTCATCGGCGACGTGCATCGGCGATACATCGAGGCCGGAGCCCGGTTGATCGAGACCAATACGTTTTCGGCAAATTACTATAAATTGTTCCGGTTCGGCCTGGAGGCGAAGGTGGAGGAAATTAACCGCGCCGCCGTGCGCATCGCAAGGCAAGCCGCGGGGGGCGATGCTTACGTGGCGGGCGCGGTCGGTTCGATCCGCGGCGGAAAGCGGGCCAACGTTACGGCGCAGGAACTGGGCGCGTATTATGAGCAGCAAATCGCTGTGCTCCTGTCCGAAGGGGTCGACGCTCTGCTGTTCGAAACGTTTTACGATCTGCGGGAAATGCGGATCGCGCTGGGGAAAGCGCGGCATTTGACCGATCTTCCGGTCATCTGCCAGTTTGCCGTCGACCAGGTCGGCCGCACGCTAGACGGATATGCAATGCCGGAAGCGTTCGGCACGCTGCTTCAGGAGGGTGCCGATGTGCTCGGCTTCAACTGCCATTCCGGTCCGAAAGGGATCATGAGCGTGATGGCCGAATTGAACGGCCCTCTGGACGTTCCGATGTCCGTATTTCCGAACGCAGGTTTGGCGGATTACGTGGATGGAGAATATGTATATGGAGCAACCCCCGAATACTTCGGTGAAAATGCGGCATCGTTCGCCGATTTGGGCGCGCGGCTGATCGGCGGCTGCTGCGGAACGACGCCGGAGCATACTGCGGCAACCGCGAAGGCGCTGCTTGGCTACGCCGCGCCGCCGCTGGAGAAGGGACGCCAGCTTCCGGAGGCGCGTTCGTCCGTCATCCTGAACGAGCCCGAGGCTCCGGAGACGGAAACCGGAAGTTTCCCAGGCGGCGGTCAGGTACGGCGGGACCGGCCGAGTCTCGTCGAACTGGCGCAAGAACGGCACACCGTTATCGTTGAGCTCGATCCGCCGCGCGATCTGGACATCGGCAAGTTTATGGAGGGAGCGGCCGCGCTTCAGGCGGCGGGCGTCGACGCTTTGACGCTGGCGGACAATTCGCTGGCCGTGACGCGCATGAGCAACATGGCCTTGGGGCATCTCGTCCAGTCCGAGCTGGGCCTCCGCCCGCTCATACACATCGCCTGCCGGGACCGCAATTTGATCGGCACGCAGTCGCATATGATGGGCTTTGACGCCCTGGGCATCGACCACGTGCTGGCCGTGACGGGCGATCCGGCGCGGTTCGGCGATTTGCCGGGCGCAAGCTCCGTCTACGATTTAACGTCGTTTGAGATTATCCGCATGATCAAGCAGCTTAACGACGGGACCTCTTTTTCCGGGAAGCCGCTGAAGCAGAAAGCCAAATTTGTCGTTGGCGCCGCTTTTAATCCGAACGTGAAGCACCTGAACAAAGCGGTTGAGCGGTTGGAGAAGAAAATCGCCTCCGGCGCCGATTACATCATGACCCAGCCGGTTTATGACCCGGAGCTGATCGCGGCGGTCAAAGCAGCGACGGCGCATCTGGATATTCCGATATTTATCGGAATCATGCCGCTGGCCAGCGGCAAAAATGCCGCATACCTGCATAATGAGGTGCCCGGCATCCAGCTTCCGGAGAAGATTCTAAAGCGGATGGAAGGACTGCAGGGTCCCGAAGGGCGCAAAGCGGGTGTGGAAATCGCCAAGGAACTGCTCGACACGGCGATGGAGCATTTTAACGGTATTTATTTAATGACCCCGTTTATGTTCTATGAAATGAATGTCGCTTTAGTGAATTATGTCAAGGAGAAATCGAAACAAGGGGCGTCCCACTTGTCTCGCTCCACATAATCAATTACAATAGGATAACGGATGTGATGCCATTGTCGCACAGTATGACAGGATACGGTGGGGCCGTCAGATCTTACGGCGGTTACATCGTTCAATTCGAGATAAAATCCGTCAATCACAGATACGCGGAAATCGTTCTGCGTATGCCGCGGGAATGGTCGTGTTACGAGGACGGACTGCGACGCTTGGTTCAACGCCGCGTAAAACGGGGACGCATCGATGTCTTCATCAGCAAAGAGCGTGACGATACCAGCGCTTTGCCTTTGGTGCTGAACACTCCGGTCGCGGAATCTTATCTGCTGGCCGCCGAAGAGCTCGGCCGCCGTTACGGGGTGGACGCTAAATTGAGCGCCAAAGACCTGCTCTCTCTGCCGGATGTATTGACCGCTTCCGAGCTATCGCCGGCGGGCGAAAGCGAACCGGAGTGGGAACGGGTGCTCCAGGACGGCCTCGAGGAAGCGCTGATTGGGCTTCTGGGCATGCGCGAGCGCGAGGGCCGGAACCTTGTTACCGACTTAAGCGGGCGGTTGGCCCGCCTGGAGGCGATTCACGGCGAACTGGTGCGCCTCGCGCCGGAGGTTGTGAATGATTACAGAAGCCGGCTTAAGGGGCGGCTTTCCGAACTGCTAGAGGGAAGTTTTGACGAGCAGAGATTTGCGATGGAAGTGGCCGTATTTGCCGACCGCTCCAATATCGACGAAGAGCTGATCCGCTTGAAGAGCCATTTCGAGCAATGCCGCAGTTTGCTGCAGGCTTTTGAACCGATAGGGCGCAAGCTGGATTTTCTCATACAGGAAATGAACCGGGAAACCAATACGATTGGATCTAAAGCTAATCATTTGGCTCTAGTCAACCTTGTCGTCGAAATGAAGGCGGAATTGGAGAAAATCCGTGAGCAAGCCGCGAATCTCGAATAACGTATTTTGACGCAAGTAGGAGTCAAGTATATAGGGGGAACTACCTGAACATGGCAATTAAACTTATTAACATCGGCTTCGGAAATATCGTATCGGCCAACCGAATCATTTCGATCGTCAGCCCGGAGTCGGCGCCGATCAAGCGGATCATTCAGGAAGCGAGAGATCGCCATATGCTGATTGACGCTACATACGGGCGCCGGACACGCGCGGTTATTATCACGGATAGCGACCATGTTATTTTGTCGGCGGTGCAACCGGAGACAGTCGCCCACCGGCTGTCGACCAAAGATGAAGACAACGACGAATAAAATGGAGAGAATTATGTCTAAAGGGTTACTTATTGTGTTATCTGGACCGTCGGGCGTCGGGAAAGGAACGGTTTGCAGCGAACTGCGCAAGCGCATGCCGGATTTGATTTATTCGGTCTCCGCGACGACGCGGCAGCCTCGCCTTGGCGAAGAAAACGGCGTGAACTATTTTTTCAAAAGCCGCGAGCAGTTTTTGGAGATGATCGAAAACGATCAGCTGCTGGAGTTTGCCGAATACGTTGGCAACTTTTACGGTACCCCGCGGGATTTCGTGGAGGAGACGATCGCAAGCGGCAAAGATATTATTTTGGAAATTGAAGTTCAAGGTGCGCTCAAGGTGAAGGAGAAATTCCCGGAGGGCGTGTTCGTGTTTCTGCTCCCGCCTTCGCTTGACGAGCTGAAGGGCCGCATTCAAGGCCGGGGAACGGAAAACCAGGCAACGATCGACCATCGCATGTCGGTGGCCGCTCATGAGATCGGACTGATGGAAAATTATGATTATGCCGTCGTCAACGACGAAATCGATCATGCCTGCCAAAGAATACAATCCATCGTTATCGCCGAACATTGCAGAATCCGCAAACAAGGAAATTGCTAAATCCGGCGATCAGCCAATAAGAAGAGGTGTTACGTTATGCTGTATCCATCCATTGACAAGATGCTCGGCAAAGTGGGGAGCAAATACTCCCTGGTCGTGGCCGCATCCCGCCGCGCCAGACAGCTGCGCGAAGGGGACAGAAGCGAGCTGAAGCAGCCGAAATCGCATAAGCAGGTCGGCATTGCGCTCGAAGAGATTTACGGCGACTACGTCAAGATCAAAAACGGCGGGGAACTGCCTGCAGAAAACGAATAAATTCCGGCCTCCGGGCTGCTTTACGACAACCGCGAGGTTGTTATTTTTTTGGTTTGGGAGAAAGGCAGGGGATACCGATGTTAACCGGCAAAAAAATTTTGCTAGGCATCACCGGCGGAATCGCCGCGTTCAAAGCGGCGTCGCTAACCAGCAAGCTGGTGAAAGAAGGAGCGGAAGTCCGCGTCATCATGACCCGCTCGGCGACGAAGTTCATCACAGAGCTGACGCTACAGGCCCTATCGAAAAATTTCGTATACACCGACACGTTTGACGAAAAGCATCCTGAATCGATCTCGCACATCAATTTGGCCGATTGGGCCGATCTTGTGCTGGTCGCTCCGGCGACGGCCAACATCATCGCCAAAATGGCGGCAGGAATCGCCGACGACATGCTGTCGACGACGCTGCTCGCCACGCAGGCGCCGATCATGGTTGCACCGGCGATGAACGTGCATATGTACGAGCACCCGGCAGTCATCCGCAATATGGCTGAGCTTGTGGAGCGCGGAGTCATGATGATCGAGCCCGGCGAGGGGCTGCTGGCCTGCGGTTACACGGGCAAAGGACGGATGGAAGAGCCGGAATCGATTGCGGCCGTGGTGAGCGGTTATTTTGCGCGCCAAGCCAAGCGGGCGGAAAAGCCGCTCGCCGGCAAAAAAGTCGTCGTAACCGCTGGCGGCACGGTCGAGCGGATCGATCCGGTCCGTTATATCACCAACGACTCTTCGGGCAAAATGGGCTTTGCCATTGCCAAAGCGGCCCGGGAATTGGGGGCGGACGTGACGATTATCGCCGGAACGACGCAAGCGCAACCGCCTGTGGGGATCTCCCTGACACGGGTTTCCTCGGCGCAGGAGATGTACGAAGCCGTCCTCCGGGAATGGAACGATACGGATATCCTGGTGAAGGCTGCTGCCGTGGCGGATTACCGGCCAAAGGAGACCGCCCCGAACAAAATCAAAAAAACCGGCGATTCCCTGGTGCTGGAGCTGGTGAAGAACATCGATATTTTGGAAACGCTCGGGAAACAGAAAACCACCCAACTGCTGATCGGCTTTGCGGCGGAGACGGAAAATCTCGAGCAGCATGCCATGGACAAGCTGAAGCGCAAAAATTGCGATCTGCTCGTCGCCAACGACGTCACCGCGGAGGGGGCGGGATTCGGCGCCGAAACCAACATCGTCAACATCTATGATGCGAACGGGTTGGTGGATTCGCTGCCCCGGCTCGCCAAAGACGAAGTGGGCATGCGGATTATGGAGCTTGCGGCCGGCCGATTGAAAGGGTTGGGCCGATGACCTACCGAATGGCCAAAGTGATCGTGGATGTGCCGAGCCGGGAAACCGACCGGCCTTTTGATTATTTGATCCCCCAGCCGCTGGCGGGGTGGATCGAAGTCGGCAGCCGCGTCGGCGTTCCGTTCGGACGCCGCACGGTGCAGGGCTTTGTCGTATCGCTGCATGAACAGCCGGAAATAGATCCGGCTCGGATGAAGCCGATCCAGGAGCTGCTGGACCTGCTGCCGCCGCTGCCGCCCGATCTCGTGGAGCTGGCGGAGTGGATGAGCCGAAAATACGCCTGCAGCATGATTTCGGCGCTGCAGGCGATGATTCCGTCGGCGTTGAAAGGCAAGGCGGAAAGGTATATCCGCGTGGCCGAGCCGGAGGAAGCACCGGAAAGCGGGGCCGCTGCGGAGTTGATCGCGGCGGGAAGCGAAGCTGAGCCGTTTTGGAGCGGGCAGGAGGATCTGCGCCAGGATGCCGGCAGCCTGCCTTCTTTGTCGGCTTTGCTGACCCGGGAAGAGGAAGAAATCGTCACCCACATCAAGGCCTCCGGCACCGTGACGATGACCCAGCTTGGCGGGCGTTTTCCGGATCAGGCGGCGATCATCAAGGATTTGCTGAACCGGGGCATGCTGACGGAAAGCCAGGCGATCAAGGACAAGGTTGGCAAAAAAACGATGAAAAGCGTGGCCGCGGCAGTCAGCGGCAAGGCGGCGGAAGACGCGCTCGCTTCCTTCGGGCCGCAGGCCAAACGCCAAAAAGAAGTGCTGCAGTTTTTGCTGGAGGTCGGCATGCCGTTGTCCCTCCAGGAGGTGCTGTCCACCCTGCGGGTGACGGCGGGCACGGTGAAGAAGCTGGCGGAAAAAGGCTACGCCGTCATCGAAGATGTCGAAGTGTTCCGCGACCCTTACCAAGGCCGGCGATTTAAGAGCAGCGTGCCGCTGGAACGAACGCCGGAGCAGGAGATCGTATATAATCGGCTGACCGCGGCGCTTGACGCCCAGAAGCCCGAAGTGTTTCTGCTGCACGGGGTGACCGGCAGCGGCAAAACGGAGGTGTACCTGCAGACGATTGAGCGCTGTCTTTCCCTGGGGCGCCAGGCGATCGTGCTCGTTCCGGAAATTTCGCTCACCCCGCAGATGGTTGAGCGGTTCAAAGGGCGATTCGGCGCCAAGGTTGCCGTGATGCACAGCCGGTTGTCCACCGGGGAGCGATACGACGAATGGCGGAAAATCCGCGAAGGCCGCGTGGAGGTGGCGATCGGGGCGCGTTCGGCGGTGTTTGCGCCGTTTGCCAAGCTCGGGCTGATCGTCATGGACGAGGAGCATGAAACCTCCTACAAGCAGGAAGAAACGCCGAAATACCATGCTCGCGATGTCGCCGTCCGGCGCGCCCGGCAGCACGGGGCCGCGGTGATCTTGGGCTCGGCGACCCCGTCGCTGGAGAGCTATCATGCGGCCCGCTCCGCAGGCGGGGACCATGGCGGCTTTGCTCCGGTGCTGTTGGAAATGAAGCAGCGCCCGTCCGGCAGCCGGCTGCCGGAGGTTCAAATCGTCGACATGCGGGAAGAACTGAAGGAAGGCAACCGTTCGATGTTCAGCCGCGCGCTGCACCGGGGGATTTCAGCCCGCCTTGAGCGCGGCGAACAGACCGTGCTGTTCCTGAACCGGCGCGGATATTCCACGTTTGTGATGTGCCGGACCTGCGGATACGTCGCCGGTTGTCCCGAATGCGACATTTCGCTCACCTACCATCAAAAATCGAACAACCTGCGCTGCCATTATTGCGGTTACGCTGAAGCGGCCCCGTCCGTATGTCCGGAATGCGGCAGCGAGCATATCCGCTACTTTGGCACGGGCACCCAGCGGGTCGAAGCCGAACTGGCCAAGCTGTTTCCGGGCATCCGCGTCATCCGCATGGATGTGGACACGACAAGCGAAAAAGGCGCACACGAGAAGCTGCTGCAGGCTTTCCGCGAGAAAAAAGGCGATGTGCTGTTGGGAACGCAAATGGTCGCCAAGGGGCTGGATTTTCCCGACGTGACGCTGGTTGGCGTGATCGCGGCGGATACGGCGCTGAATTTCCCCGATTTTCGCGCGGCGGAAAAAACGTTCCAATTGCTGACGCAGGTAGCGGGACGCGCCGGACGCCATCAGCTGCCGGGGGAAGTGTTTATCCAGTCCTACATGCCGGAGCATTATTCGATCGTCCACGCCAGCGGGCACGATTATTTGTCTTTTGTGCGCGAGGAGCTGAAGCATCGCAAGGCGCTGCATTATCCGCCGTACAGCCGGCTGATACTGGTCACGCTTTCGCATGAGAAGCTGCCGCTGCTGCTGCGGATGGCGGAAAATTTCGCCGGCGATCTGCGGGCCAAGGCGCAGCGCCTCGGCTGGTTCGGCAGCCTGGACCGGTTTACACCGGCGGCGCTGGACATTCTCGGTCCGGTCGCCTCGCCGATTCCGCGCATTAAGAACCGCTACCGGTTCCAGTGCATGGTGAAGCACCGCGGCGATTTGGACGCGGTTGGCCTCGTCCGAGAGACGGCGGCCGCGACGCTGGCGGGCCTGCGCGACGCCAGTCTGCAAATCAGCATCGACGTCGATCCGCAAATGCTGATGTAGCCGGCTGCATGAACTTAATGATCAAACTGCGGGTTTACGGCATATATATTTTTTGAAGAATGCATGGGGCCTTTTTAATATAAATAATACTTTAAGAGCTCAAGAAGCGACGGAAGGAAGTGCCATATGGCGATACGCATTATCGTAAAAGAACCGGATGAAGTGCTGCATAAGGTAGCCAAAGAAGTGACGAAAATTACGCCGAACGTGCAGAAAATTTTGACCGATATGGCGGATACGATGTACGATGCGGAAGGCGTGGGGCTGGCCGCCCCGCAGATCGGCATTTTAAAACGGATGATCGTGGTGGACGTGGGTGATGAACAGGGGCTTATTGAACTGATCAATCCGGAGATCGTGTCCAAGGAAGGGGAGCAGTTTGGGCCTGAAGGGTGCCTGAGCATCCCGGGATACCGCGGTGATGTGCGCCGGGCGATGACGGTAACGGTCAAAGGGCTTGACCGCAACGGGAAGGAAGTCACGTATACCGGATCCGATCTGCTGGCCAGGGCTTTTCAGCATGAGATCGATCATTTGAACGGGGTTCTTTACACCGATGTGGCCGAAAAAGTGTACGAAATTACGCCGGAAGGTGAAGAGAAGGAGTGACGTCGCAGGTGAAGATCGTCTTTATGGGAACCCCGGAGTTTGCCGTTCCTTCCCTGGAAGCCTTGCTGCGCGAAGGGTACGATGTAGCCGCCGTCGTGACCCAGCCGGATCGTCCGCAGGGACGCAAAAAGGTGTTGACGCCGACGCCGGTCAAAGAGGCGGCGCTGCGGCACGGGTTGCCCGTGCTGCAGCCGGCGCGGATGCGCGCGCCTGAAGCGGTGGCGGAGGTGGCGGCCTATCAGCCCGACCTGATCGTCACGGCGGCGTACGGACAAATTTTGCCCAAAGCGGTGCTTGATTTGCCCCGTTACGGCTGCCTTAATGTTCACGGCTCGCTGCTGCCGAAATACCGGGGCGGCGCGCCGATTCAACGTGCGGTCATAAACGGCGAGAAGGAGACCGGAATTACGCTGATGTATATGGCGGAGGGGCTGGACACCGGCGACATGATCGCGAAGTCCATCGTCCCGATCGAGGACGAGGACACGTCCGGCACGTTGTTCGAGAAGCTGAGCCAGGCGGGCGCCGGGCTGCTGCTGGAACAGCTGCCGCTGATCGTGGCGGGCAAGGCCGGGCGGATTCCGCAAAACGATGAGGAATCGACGTATGCGCCGAATTTAAGCCGCGAGGATGAGCGTATCGACTGGACGGCTTCCTCGCGGAACATCTACAACCGGGTGCGGGGGCTTGTCCCTTTTGCCGGCGGTTTTACGTTATGGAATGGCGAAGTGTTTAAAATATGGGCGGCCGCCAAGCCCGCGGAAGGCGGAGTTTCTGGATCGGCGGACGGGTCTGCGCCCGGACAAGCTCCCGGGACGGTGCTCGATTTGTCGGCGCGCGGCATTGAGGTGCAAACCGGGGACGGCTCCGTGTTGCTCACCCGCGTGCAGCCGGCCGGCAAAAAAGCAATGGAAGCCGCGGAGTTCGTACGCGGCGGCGTAATGAAGAAAGGAACGGTATTGGGATGAGCCTAAGCGGTGGCGTTGGCGGAGGAAAAAACGGCAGGGAGCGCGGCAGCGCCCGAAAGGGGAGCGCCGAGGGCAGTTCCGTTTCAAATGCAGGGGGCAGCTCTACTGGCAGCGGGCGCGGCTCCGCTTCAGGGGCAGGCGCCGTTGGCAGTAGCGCTCCAAAGGGAGGCGGCGGGCGCGGTTTTGCTCCAAAAGCGGGCGCAGCACGCGGCGCCGTTCAAAAGGCGAGTACCGGGCGCGGCACAGGCCCTTCGGGGGGAGCGGACCGCAGACAGGCGAAACCGTCCGCCCGCAGTGTTGCGCTGGAGGTGCTTACCGCAGTTGAGCAGGAAGGCGCCTACAGCAACCTGCTGCTGAACGGGGCACTGCAAAAATCCGGTCTGTCCGGGCCGGACGCAGGGCTTGCGACTGAACTTGTTTACGGTACGATTCAACGGTTGAATACGATCGACTTTTTTCTGGCGCCTTTCGTAACAAAAGGGCTTGGCAAGCTTGCTCCGTGGGTGCGCAATTTGCTGCGGCTCAGCTTTTACCAGCTTCATTACCTGGACCGGATTCCTCCGCATGCCGCTGTCAACGAAGCGGTCAACATCGCCAAAAAGAAGGGGCATCAAGGCATTTCCGGGATGGTCAATGGCGTACTGCGCAGCGTGCTGCGCCGGAAGGAGGAGTTGACCCTGCCGGAGGACCTGCTGCCGGTCAGCCGGATTGCCCTGGCTCACTCGCACCCGGAATGGCTGGTCGCCCGCTGGATCGAACAGTACGGAGAAGCCACGGCCGAAGCCATTTGCCGGGCCAACAACGAACCGCCTGCGGTCAGCGTCAGGGTCAACCGGACCCGGACGAGCCGGGAGGAGATGCTGCGGCTGATGGAAGGGCAGGGTCTCACGGCTTCGGCTTCCCCGATATCGCCGGACGGCATCATCGTACATAGCGGCGGGAACATGGCGCTGACGTCCTGGTACCGGGAAGGGTTGATCTCCGTGCAGGACGAGAGCTCCATGCTGGTCGCCGAAGCGGTGGATCCGCAGCCGGGGATGTCGGTGCTGGACTGCTGCGCGGCGCCCGGCGGGAAAACGTGCCATATGGCGGAAATCCTTGAGGGCGGCGGCGAGGTTGTGGCCAACGATATCCATCCGCACAAGGCCAAGCTGATCGAAGACCACGCGGGGAGGCTGGGCCTCGGGAACGTGCGGGCATTGTCGGGAGATGCGATGAAGCTAAGCGATCGTTTCGGGCCGGAAGCCTTCGACCGCATCCTGCTCGACGCCCCCTGCTCGGGACTCGGCGTAATCCGCCGCAAGCCCGATTTGAAGTGGGCGAAAACGCCGGGCGACATTGGCGAGATCGCCGGGGTGCAGCAAGGGCTGCTGGACGCGGTCAGCGGGCTGCTGAAGCCGGGGGGAATCCTCGTTTACAGCACCTGTAC
Source organism: Paenibacillus macerans (assembly GCF_023715465.1). Classification (GTDB taxonomy): domain Bacteria; phylum Bacillota; class Bacilli; order Paenibacillales; family Paenibacillaceae; genus Fontibacillus; species Fontibacillus macerans_A. The sequence continues at coordinate 673,244 of NZ_JAMBOE010000001.1, read as the reverse complement.
GATCGAACCCCGGGAAAACGCCGAAATGGTCCGGCGGTTCCTGGACCGCCATCCGGAGTTCGCTTTGGCGGCGGAGGAGCCGGCCGGCTGGGGGCAGCGGCCGCTTGCCGAAGCCGCTGGCCGGGTAGCGGAAGGACTGCAAATTTTGCCGCAGGACTTCCATTCGGACGGATTCTACATCGCCCGTTTGCGAAAAGCGCGGTAAAGTCCCAAATAGAATGAGACTAGTTCGTTTTTTTAGAGGTCAAGCTCACGGCCATTGCCGCCGGGCTTGGCCTTTTTGAAATCGCGGGTGACGGAGTGTACTAAGTTTAAAATGACAGCCTTGCTTGAAGGAGTTGCACTCTTCCTGATGCCAAGCGCCGTTTTGGTTTTAAGCCATAAAAAATAGCGGAACTTTATGTTCCTATTTCCGAATTTGAGCATGATCATCACCCTTAGCGGAATTTTATGTCCTTATTTTTCAATGAACGGTGTGAAAGGTGGTCATTTCCCCGCGATTTGGGAAGATAGCGACAAAGTTTTCCCTCTATTTCACTCAACATGGGGGATATCGCCGAAATAGCGACATATTTTGTTCTTATGTTTTCGCCCGGGTTTTCAACAAGCTAACTTTTACAATTTTCCTCAGGCCTTCGCTTCGCAAAAGAGTCACCGCCGCCATACTCACAGCATTATTTCAGGTACCGTATACTTATTGCGGCTTCTCCTGTTCATCCTTCCTCAGGCCTATTTTCGCTCGTCTCCAGCTTGCCCAACCTTTCTCGGCCCGGCTATTCCGGCGTTTCCGCCGCACGGTTTTCCCCCACCTCCCAAAGTCCCGGAAGGCTGTCTAGAGCGGCTCTACCCGGCGCGCCCTTTAGTGTCTTGGCGATTTATGATAAAATAGGTGGAATGAGTGGGTGATTTTTTGATAAAACATAGGATAGGTGTGTGAAAATGAAACCTTTTATATATGACTACACTTTGGAAGAACTGCAGGATTGGGCGGTCTCGCAAGGAGAGCCGGCCTTTCGTGGCGGCCAGATTTTCGACTGGCTGTACGTGAAGCGCGTCAGTTCCTTCGACGAGATGACCAACCTGTCCAAATCGCTAAGGCAAAAGCTGGACGAGCAATTTGCCTTCGTTACGCTGCAGGAAATTACGAAGCTGGAATCCCGGGACGGCACGGTCAAATTTCTGTTCGGGCTGCATGACGATCACGCGATCGAAACGGTCATCATGAAGCACAATTACGGCAACAGCATCTGCGTGACGACGCAGGTCGGATGCAAGGTGGGCTGCACCTTTTGCGCTTCGACGCTCGGCGGCCTGAAACGCAACCTGACGCCCGGCGAAATCGTTGCCCAGGTCGTGCAGGCGCAGAAAATTCTCGATGCCAAAGACGAACGCGTCAGCAGCATCGTGATTATGGGAACGGGCGAGCCGTTCGAAAATTATGACGCCACGATGAAATTTTTGCGGATTATGATCCACGAAAAGGGCTTGAACATCGGACAACGGCATATTACTGTATCAACGAGCGGTATTGTGCCGAACATTTACCGGTTTGCTGACGAGAATACGCAAATCAATCTGGCGATCTCGATTCACGCGCCCAACGATGCGCTCCGTTCCAAGCTGATGCCGGTGAACCGGCGCTTTCCGTTTGACGATGTGATGGAGGCGCTGCGTTATTACATCGCCAAAACCGGCCGCCGGATTACCTTTGAATACGCGTTGATCGGCGGGGTTAACGACCAGCCGGAACATGCGGAGGAATTGGCCGGCGTGATCAAAGACATGCTTTGCCACGTCAACTTGATTCCGGTCAACTACGTGCCGGAACGCAAATATGTAAGAACATCCAGAAACGATATATTTAATTTTCAACGGGTCTTGGCGGATAACGGCATCAATGTGACGATTCGCCGGGAGCAAGGCCATGATATTGCGGCGGCCTGCGGTCAGCTGCGGGCGAAGCATATGGAGTCTGGTGCGAGGTGAACGAAATTGATTAAGACGGTTTATTTAAGTGATGTGGGACGAGTCCGCTCGGTCAACGAGGATTGCACCTGGGTGGACCGGCTCGAGCAGGGCTATACGCTTGGCGTCGTGGCCGATGGAATGGGTGGCCATCAGGCGGGTGATATCGCCAGCCAACTGGCGGTTGAGACGATTACCCGGGACTTGAACGGTCTGTCGGGAGGTCTGTCGGTTCAAGATTTCGGCGAGGAGCTCCGAAGAGCCATCCTTCACGCCAATGAGGTCGTGTTCCGCAAAGCGTCGGAGCATGAGGAATACCGCAACATGGGCACCACGGTCGTTGCCGTGCTGCTGGCCGGGCGCGAGGGCATGGTCGGCCATATCGGCGACAGCCGGGCGTACAAGTACCGGCGCGGGGAGATCGTCCAGTTGACGGATGACCATTCCTTGGTCAATGAGCTGTTGAAAAGCAACCAGATCAGCGCCGAGGAGGCCAATGTCCATCCTCACCGCAATGTGGTGACCCGGGCGCTGGGCACCGACGAACAGGTTGATGTCGACATGAATCGGGTAACTTTGGAGCCCGGGGAAATCCTGCTGCTCTGCAGCGACGGGCTCAGCAATTACGTTACGCCGGAACAAATGGCCCTGACGCTGGACTTGGATGATCTTGCGCTGCATGATCGCGCCGATCGTCTGCTTCAGATGGCTTTGCATGCCGGAGGCGACGACAACATCAGCATCGCCTTGCTGGAACAACATGAGGATGCCGGGTCGGGCACAAAGGAGTGGAATTCATGATCGGACACGAATTGGGCGGCCGTTACCAGATTATCGAACGAATCGGCGGAGGCGGAATGGCGCTCGTCTATAAAGCGCAGGACATTTTGCTGAATCGCTACGTAGCCATAAAAGTGCTGCGTCAACAATTTGTGAATGACGAGGAATTTATCCGGCGTTTCCGCCGGGAAGCGCAGTCGGCCGCATCCTTATCGCATCCAAACATCGTCAGCGTGTATGATGTCGGACAGGAAGACGAAGTTCATTATATCGTTATGGAGTTCGTGGAAGGCCAAAATTTGAATGAAATCATCAAGGAGCGGGCTCCGCTGCAGGTCGAGGAAGCCGTCCGCATCGCGTCGCAAATCGCCGACGCGCTGGATCACGCCCATCAGAATCAAATCATTCACCGTGATATTAAACCTCACAACATATTAATCGGGCGCAACGGATGGGTGAAGGTTACCGACTTCGGCATCGCCCGCGCCGTCACGTCGACAACGATTACACAAACGGGCTCGGTGGTTGGCTCGGTGCATTATTTTTCGCCGGAACATGCCAAAGGGGTGGCAACCGGGGAAAAGTCGGACCTGTATTCCCTCGGGATCGTGCTGTATCAAATGCTGACGGGAAGGCTTCCTTTTTTGGGCGAAAGCCCGATCAGCGTGGCGCTGAAACATCTGCAGGAGCATTTCGACGAGCCGCGGACGGTCAATCCGATGATTCCGCAAAGCGTGGAAAATATTATTTTAAAGTCGATGCGCAAAAATCCCGGGGAACGTTACCAGTCGGCCAAAGAAATGCTGCGCGACCTGGAGACTTGCCTGCTGCCGGAACGGCGGATGGAATCCAAACTGGACTTTATTGATCATGATGACGAAGACAACACGCGAATCATACCGGCCATCCGCCCCCAAAGCAGTGCCCAAAAGGGAGGAGCCGCCAAGCTGAGCCGGGATAATCCGCGGGAGCGTGACAATGCGGCGGCGACGTCCGAAGTGCGCGAGAACCCGAAGAAAAAAGCTTGGGGCAAGCCGGCGTTATGGATCGGATTGACCTTGGTCGTCCTGCTGGCGCTGGCGGGCGTGGCCTGGTACGTCACTAACTTGGTCACGGTGCCGGAGGTTGGCGTACCGGGGGTCGTGAACATGAAGGAACAGGATGCGATCGCCAAGCTTAACGAAAACGGGCTTGAAGTCGGCGAAATCGCCCGCGAGTATAAAGAAGGCTTCGACGAAGGCATCGTTTATGAACAGGGCAAACCGGAAGGCATGAAGGTGAAGGAAGGCTCCACGGTCGACCTCAAGGTCAGTATTGCCAAGCCGCTGCCCAAGATGCCGACGCTGACGGATGGTAAGACTTACGATGAAGCCGTGAAGCAACTCGTTGCCTTGGGGATCGACGAAGACCGCATTTCGAAAAAGGAGGAGCCCAGCGACGATAAGGAAGCGGGCCAAGTCATCGGCCAAAGTCCTGACCCCGGAGCGGAATTCGATCCGGCAACGGAGGAAGTCGTGCTGAAAGTCAGCAAAGGGCCGGAAAACGTCAAAATGCCGAATTTTGTAGGCAAAACCCAGGCCGACGCGGAGGACGAAATCAAAAAGCTGGGGCTGAAGCTGGCCGAGGGCGGCATCAAAGAGCAATCCAGCTACGAAATGGACGCAGGCAAGGTCATCAAGCAGTGGCCGAACGCGCCGAATGAAGAAGTCCCGCCGGGCTCGGAAGTTACTTTATTCGTCAGCACCGGCTATCCGCCGGAGGCGATCCAGTATACGTATCAGGTGCCGGTCGTTCCCGCAGTGGAAGGTCAGAAAAGCAAAATCAGCATCAGCTATGGAGACGCGCGCGGCGATAGCCGGGATTGGGGCAGCAAAACGATCGGCAAAGCGCAATATCTTGCGGTCGATCTCGTGCTTGCGCCAAACAAGGATGGCTACGTTTCCGTGACTCGGGATGGCGTGCTGCTGGATACCTACCAGATAAACTATATCGACGCCAAGCAGGGGACGGTGCCTGTTCCGGAATTCCCGCCTACCGGCTCGGAGGAGACGTGGGGCGACGAGAATACGATGGATCAGAATTCGGGAGAGATCCCGGACACCGGTATGGTTCAATCGGGCAAACTGATCTCCGCCGCGAACGACAAGGTTAAAGGTAAAGGCAACGGTAAAGGCAAGGGCAACAAACATGGTCATTAAGGCATATCGAGATGAAAGCGAGGGCCTGCATTTATGCCGGAAGGCTTAATCGTGAAGGCATTAAGCGGATATTATTACGTGAAGCCCGCCCAGGCGGCTTCGGAAAGTTATGTGCAGTGCCGGGGCCGGGGCATATTCAAAAAAAAGGGAGTTACTCCGCTCGTCGGGGATCGCGTTATTTATTCCCCGACGGAAAACGGGGAGGGCATGGTGGACGAAATTTTGCCGCGCGAAACGGAGCTGATTCGTCCGCCGATCGCCAACGCCAAGCTGGCGGTGCTGCTCTTTTCCTTGCGGGAGCCGGACCTCAATTTGCCGCTTTTGGACAAGTTCCTGGTGCATATCGAGCATGCCGGGCTTAAGACGCTCATTTGCCTGACCAAAGGGGATTTGCTGCACGAAGAGGAGGACACTTCGGAGAGCATCCTCCGGGTTCAAGAGCTTTACCGGTCGATCGGCTATGAGGTAGTCGTCACAAGCTCCATCACCGGGGCGGGAACGGAGGCGGTCAAATCGCTGCTCGCCGGCGAGATCAGCGTGTTCTCCGGGCAGTCGGGCGTCGGCAAATCGTCGCTGCTGAACGCGATGTTGGGTCTTTCGCTGGAAACAAGCGAAATCAGCCTGAAGCTGGGCCGCGGCCGCCATACGACACGCCATGTGGAGCTGATTGAACTGGAAAACGGCGGATACGTGGCCGATACGCCGGGCTTCAGCCAGCTCGACTTCCTCGAGCTCGGCGTTGAAGAGCTGTCCGGCTGCTTCCGCGAGTTTGCGGACTACGCCGAAGCGTGCAAATTCCGCGGCTGCAGTCATCTGCACGAGCCCGGCTGCAAGGTCAGGGAAGCGGCGGACCGGGGAGACATTGCTCCAAGCCGCTATGAACATTACGTGCAGTTCCAGGAAGAAATGAAAGAGAAAAAACGGAGGTATTAGCCGCATGAATCCAATTTACATTGCGCCGTCGATCCTGTCGGCGGATTTCGCCAAGCTGGGTGAAGAAGTCGCCGACGTGGAGCGCGGGGGAGCCGACTGGCTGCATGTCGACGTGATGGACGGCCATTTCGTCCCGAATCTGACGTTTGGCCCGCTCGTCATGGGGGCGATCGCGCCGCTCACGAAGCTGCCGCTGGACGTCCATTTAATGATCGAGAAGCCGGAGGAATACGTTCCCGCGTTTGCGGGGGCGGGCGCTCACCTCATTACCGTTCATGCCGAGGCCTGCGTTCATCTGCACCGCGTGCTGCACCTGATCAAAGAGCAGGGTGTCAAGGCGGGGGTAGCGATCAATCCGGCCACGCCGGCTTCGGTGGTCCGCGAGGTGCTGGAAGACGTTGATCTCGTGCTGGTGATGACCGTGAATCCGGGCTTTGGCGGGCAGGCGTTCATTCCGGGAACACTGCGCAAAATCCGCGAGCTGAAAGCATGGAAAAACGAACTTGGCTTGACGGATTTGCGGATTGAGGTGGATGGGGGCATCTCCGCCGCGACGGCGCCGCTCGTCGTGGAAGCGGGGGCGGATGTGCTCGTCGCCGGCAACGCCGTGTTTGGCCGGGCCGACCGCCGTGCGGCGATCGGAGAAATCCGCGAGAGCCTGGCCGGTTTGGCATAGGCGCCAAAAGATGCGCATACAATGGGTTACATGAGCAGGGTTCTCATGTAACCTTTTTTTTGTGGCGGGAATACACGGGTGAATGAAATCGAACATAGAATATGGGTGAGCATGAGCACGATGGGGAGGGTGAACGATGAAATTTTACACATTCAAGCTGCCTAAGTTTTTGGGAGGATTCGTTAAAGCCGTTCTAAATACGTTTCACAAAAACTAGAGGACGGCTTGCAGGGCGCCAGAGGAGCGAAGGGCCCGCCCCTAGCGGTTCCCGCCTGCCATTCACGAAAGGGCCCTTTGGCTGATGGCTTCGACCGGTAATTCCCCAAGACTTCCGGGCAAAAAAGCGCATGAAAAAAGCACCTCCATAAAAAAGGTGCTTTTTGTCTATATGTCTCGTCCCGACATTACACGCGGGTCACTTTACCGGATTTCAAAGCCCGAGTGCTGACGTATACGCGCTTTGGTTTACCGTCTACCAAGATCCGAACCTTTTGCACGTTTACGCCCCAAGAGCGCCGATTGCGATTGTTTGCGTGAGATACATGGTTACCGCTGCCTGGCTTTTTGCCAGTCACATAACATTTGCGAGCCATTCATTACACCTCCTGTTCCAGGTACACCTGTCTTGAAAATAACGGTTTGATTTCTCATGGACCGCATAAAACAATACTTATATATAATATCACAGCAAAAAAAGCTGCGTCAACAGATCGTTAAAGTTTATTTCTACGTGTTCTTATAGTACAATATGGTTTAGTCCATAATAATTTCATCATCTTTTATATTGTTGCCTTTGCAAGATTGTTGGACCCGGGGCCGGCCGGATCATGGCCGTTGTAAGTGATTGCCCGCAGTCCAAGCGTACGTGGATCAAGCTAGGAAGGGGAATTCTCATTGAGTAAGCGTTCTTTAAATGGAACTGATTTTACCGCCATGGTGTTAGCCGGTGCAAAGCGGCTGTCGGAGCATGCGGAGCACGTCAATTCCCTGAATGTATTCCCGGTCCCCGACGGGGACACCGGTACGAATATGAATTTGACGATGACGGCTGGCGTAACCGAATTGCAGCATAACGGAACGGGAGGTGTCGGCAGCAGAGCGGGAACCTTGTCCAAAGGTTTGCTCATGGGCGCCCGCGGGAATTCCGGCGTTATCTTGTCCCAATTGTTCCGCGGTTTCAGCCGCCATGCCGCCTCGTTGGAGGAGCTTAATACGATTCAATTCGCCTCCGCCCTGCAGAGCGGCGTGGATACGGCTTATAAAGCGGTAGTGAAGCCGGTGGAAGGAACGATTCTGACGGTGGCGAAGGAAGCGGCCAAACACGCGGTTTTTTACGCAAGAAGAACTCATGATATCACGGAGCTCATGGGCGAGGTGCTAGCCAAAGCCAAGGAAGCTCTCGCTGGAACGCCGGAATTACTGCCCGTGCTGAAACAGGTTGGCGTCGTCGATTCGGGCGGTCAAGGACTTGTGTATATTTATGAAGGGTTTATGGAGTGGCTGTCCGGCGAAGGCGGTGCTGAAGCATGGCAAGGACAAGCCCCGCTTAAGGCTACGGCTCCCGAAATCCGCCAGCCTGCTCCGGCGGCTGCGGTGCACGTGCCCGTTTCGGCCCAAGCCAAGCTGGAAACCGAGGATATCGAGTTCTTATATGACATGGAATTTTTTATCAATCGTAAGCTTGGCGGCGTGCAGGGGGCTATTTTTGACGAGGAACAGTTCCGGAAAGCGCTGTCACTTAATGGGGATTCCATTATCGTGATCGCTGACGACGAAATCATCAAGGTGCATGTCCATTCCAAAACGCCGGGCGATGTGCTGAATTTGGCGCTGCAGTACGGTGAAATTACGCAAATTCATATTTTGAACATGCGCGAGCAGCATCGCGAATTGCTGACCGCGGGCATGGATGCCGCTCCGATGCCGGAGCTGTTCGCCGACATACCGGCGGAAACGGCCCGGCCGGCGGACCCTGCAGAATTGCCGGCCGATGAACTGGCGCCTTACGGATTTATCGCCGTCGCTTCGGGGCAAGGCATTGCCGATATTTTCACCAGTCTGGGCGTCGACGTCGTTTTGTCCGGCGGGCAGACGATGAATCCAAGCACGGAGGACTTCGTGAAAGCGATCGAGTCCATTTCGGCCCAGCATGTGTTCGTGCTTCCGAACAATTCGAACATTATTTTAGCGGCGCAGCAGGCCCGCGATCTGCTTGAAGGGGAACGCAGCGTCATCGTCGTTCCGAGTAAAAGCATTCCGCAGGGCATTGCGGCGGCGTTCGCTTTCCAAGAAGAGGAGAGCGTGGAAGTCAACGAGTCGAATATGCTGAACGCAGTGCAGCATGTAAAGACCGGGCAGGTGACGTACGCTGTCCGGGACACGATGTTCGACGATTTGAAAATTACGGCCGGACATTACATCGGCATTGCGGATGCGAAAATCGTGGCTACGGAAGAGGGACTGTTCGAAACCTGTCAGGGGCTGCTGGACAAAATGCTGGCCGGCGGCGATGAAATCGTCACCGTCCTGGCGGGCGAGGAAGCCGAGGAAGAAATGACGGACCGGCTTGTGTCCTGGCTGCAAGACAAGTATCCGGATGTCGAAGTCGAGGTTCACTCCGGCGGTCAACCGATCTACTACTATCTGTTTTCGGTGGAATCCTGACGGGTTCGGAAAGGAAACGGAATAGAGGAAAGGGGGGAGATACGTATGCGGCAGGCTGTTATTGTGGCGGACAGCACAGCGGATATTCCGCAGAGTATCGCCTCGGAATACGGCATCCATATCGTGCCGATGCGGCTGGCCTTTGGCGATCAATCTTTTATTGAAGGCGTCGATATTACTGCGGAACAGTTTTACGATAAACTGACGAAGTCGCGCGAGTTGCCGACAACTTCGCAAACTTCGCCTTCGCAGTATGCGGAAGTATACCGGGGCCTGCTGGATGCCCATCCCGGCGCGCCGATCATCTCGATCCATATCTCCTCCGGCATGAGCGGTACATACCAATCGGCGCGGCTCGCCAAGGAGATGATTGAGGAAGAACTGGGTCAAGAGTCCGGCATTACCGTCATCGACTCCCTCTGCGCATCCTACGGGTTTGGGCTGCAGGTCGTTCATGCGGCCAGGCTGGCGGGGCAAGGGGCGACGGTGGAACGGATTCGTGAAGAAGTGGAGCGTTTGGGCCAGGAACGCCGGCTCTATTTTCTCGTCGATACGCTGGAGTATTTGCAAAAAGGCGGCCGAATCGGTAAAGCGGCGGCGATTTTGGGGAATTTGCTCAATATCAAGCCGATTTTGTCGGTGGACCGGGAAGGCGTCATTTATGCCGTCGATCGGGCCCGGGGCCGGAAAAAGGCGCTGTCCCGCGTGATCGAGCTGTTTGTGAACGATTTTGGCGAGAGCAAAGATTTGAACGTGGCGGTGTGCGATGGCGTAAATCCGGAAGGTGCGGCGGAAATGCTGAACCTGCTGTCGCAGCATTTTATGCTGCACGAGGTGGTCCGCACGAGCATCGGCGCCGTGGTGGGCACGCATGTGGGGCCCGGTATTCTGGCCGTATTTATGTGGCCGGCTTCCGGAACCGCCAAATAGTTTCCGCCAAGGGTTCAATGGGGTGTGTAAAGCGAGGGATTTCATTATGGATTTGCATGAAATTCCCGTAAAGCAAGTCAGCGGCGTGAGCGCTCTTAAACAGGAGGAGCTTCACGCCTTTGGCATCTTTACGGTGAATGATTTAATTGAATATTATCCGTTCCGGTACGAGGATTACCGGCTCCGCTCCCTTACGGAGGTGAAGGACGGAGATAAAGTGACGGTTCAGGCGAAAATCATGGGCGTCCCCGTTCTGCAGCGGTATGGCCGCAAATCGCGGTTAACGTGCAAAATGGTCGCGGAGGACTGGATGTTTACGGCGACCTGGTTCAATCGTCATTTTTTGAAGGATCAGCTGACGAGCGGCCGGGAAATTATTCTGACGGGAAAATGGGATATGCGCCGCAGCCAATTGACCGTAACGGAATCGGAATTCCCGGATCGCGGGACGCTGCGCAGCGGCAGCCTGCAGCCGGTTTATTCGGTCGGCGGGAAAATCACGCAGGCGTGGATGCGCAAGTCGATCGGACAGGCGCTGCAGCAATACGGGGAGCTGATCCCGGAAATTTTGCCGCAGGAGCTGCTGCGCAAATATGACCTGATGCCCCGTAAGTTCGCGGTTCAGCGTATTCATCAGCCGCAGGACAACGAGGAGGGGCAGCAGGCCCGCAGCCGCATGGTGTATGAGGAGCTGTTTCTGTTTCAGTTGAAGCTGCAGGCGTACCGGGCGATGAACCATGAGCGGATGGACGGCGTGGCGCATGCCGTGGACAACGCCACGGTGCGGGAGTTCGTCCGCAACCTGCCGTTTGAGCTGACGGATGCGCAGAAGAAGGTGGAGCTGGAAATTTTGCGCGACATGCGTTCTCCGTACTGCATGAACCGGCTGCTGCAGGGGGACGTTGGCTCGGGCAAAACTGTCATCGCGGCGATCGCCTTGTTTGCGGCGGTAAAGTCGGGGAATCAGGGAGCCTTTATGGTTCCGACCGAAATTTTGGCGGAGCAGCATCTGCGTTCTTTAACTAGGCTGTTTGAGCCGTTCGGCATTACGGTTGGTCTGTTGACCGGCAGCTTGACGGGGCGTAAGCGCAAGGATCTGCTGGCCTCGCTGCAAATGGGGCTGATCGATATTGTTGTCGGGACACACGCGTTGATTCAGGAGGACGTATTTTTTCGCTCGCTGAGTCTCGTCGTCACCGACGAACAGCACCGCTTTGGCGTTAACCAGCGCAGCATTTTGCGGCGCAAAGGCTTTAATCCTGATGTGCTGACGATGACGGCGACGCCGATCCCGCGCACGCTGGCGATCACCGCCTTTGGGGACATGGACGTCTCGACGTTGTCGGAGCGGCCGAAGGGACGTAAGCCGATCTCCACCTACTGGGTGAAGCACGACATGATGGACCGCGTGCTCGGCTTTATTTCGCGGGAGGTGTCGCAAGGCCGGCAGGCATACGTAATCTGTCCGCTGATCGAGGAATCGGACAAGCTTGACGTGCAAAATGCGATCGATTTGTACGTGTCGATGCAGCAGGCTTTCCCGGACTTCCGGGTTGGACTGCTGCACGGGCGGATGACAGCGGCGGAAAAGGATGAGGTGATGCGGGCGTTTTACGAAAACGAGGTGCAACTATTGGTGTCGACGACCGTGGTCGAGGTCGGCGTCGATGTGCCGAATGCGACGCTGATGATTGTGATGGACGCCGACCGGTTTGGCCTGTCGCAGCTGCACCAGCTGCGCGGGCGGGTGGGCCGGGGTGAGCACGCGTCGTATTGCGTGCTCATCGCCGATCCGAAGTCGGAGGTCGGTCAGGAGCGGATGAAGGTCATGACCGATACGGACGACGGCTTCGAAGTGGCCCGGCGGGACCTGGAGCTGCGCGGTCCCGGGGATTTTTTCGGCACCAAGCAAAGCGGGGTGCCGGATTTCCGCATCGCGGACATGGTCAGCGATTATGCGGTGCTGGAGGCGGCGCGGGACGATGCCGCCCGGCTGGTGGCGGAGGCGTCCTTCTGGACGTCGCCGGAGTACGGGGCGCTGCGGGATTATTTGCGGCGGGAGCAGGTTTTTCAGGGCGAGCTGATCGATTAGCCGCCGTATCTTTCTTAAGGGATGCGGGAAGAGAGCAGGCTGCCCTAATGCGGAGGTCTGTGGAAATAACGGTAAAAAAGGGCTCTATTTACGGGAAGAAAGAGGTTTAGTCGAAATAAAGGAAATTTTTACCGCTATTTTTGGAGAATGCAGGAAAAATGGTGCTTTTTCAGGCATAGGGAGAAAATAAGACCAAAAAGTTCCTCTATTTTGCGAGTAATGGGTCAAATTACAGAAATAACGCCACCATTTACCGCTATTTTTGGCAAGATAAGCGTAGTTGTTCGTTCCCATGCCCATGGGCCCGCATATAAGTTTGCCCTAAAAGGACCGCCCGGCGATTTACCGGGCGGTCCTTTTAAAATTTAACGAGCTTCTCCATTACTTTGAATCAGTTGCTGATACCAGTAAAAACTTTGCTTGCGGATTCTGCGCAATTCTTTGAGATCGAACTCGTCGCGATCCACATAAATAAACCCGTAACGTTTGCTTGATCCCTGATCACCACAAACTCATGACCAACCTGGTCTTCGCCACGAATCACGTTGTTGTTAAAGATTTGCCGGATAATCATGATCGTACTGCTCACCCCTTCTGTCTAAATCCATGCCTATGAACATTGTTTCATCGGACCCCAATTTTATAACCTAAGATAGCATAACCCCCGAGGCCAGCACAATAGAGAAAATTCCCGGCTGTTTCGCGATTCCCGGACTGTGAAACCCGGCTCTTATCCTGGCAGCTCACGTTTATGATGCTTATAATGAAATTTTATTTCATATAATAAAAATATTGTTGAAATATTATATTAGATGGATTATAATCAAATCGTAAACGGTTACACAGTTTGAATCTTATACATCAAAGGGGAGTTTCACATGCTGGAAAATCTGACTACTGAAGCAAGAAACGAACGAACGATGCGTTTGGACGAAATGAGCGTTGCCGAATTGCTTACGGTGATGAATGAAGAAGACGCGAAAGTGGCGGGGGCGGTAAAAAAAGAAATTCCCCAAATTGCCAAAGCGGTTACGGCCATTACGGACGCACTGCGGCGCGGTGGCCGCTTGATCTATATGGGAGCAGGGACGAGCGGACGAATTGGTCTGCTTGACGCGGTGGAATGTCCGCCGACCTTCGGCACTCCTCCCGAGCAGGTGATTGGGCTCATCGCCGGCGGAAGCAACGCGTTTATCAAAGCGGTGGAGGGGGCGGAGGATCGGGCCGAGCTTGGTGCGGCCGATTTGCAAAACCTTGACCTCACCGCAAACGACGCGGTCGTCGGCTTGGCCGCCAGCGGCCGAACGTCTTACGTGATCGGCGGGCTGGAATACGCCAAGCGGGCCGGTGCAACGACGATCAGCATCAGCTGCAACAAAAACGCGGCGATCAGCTCAAGAGCCGACATTGCCATCGAAATTGAGAACGGTCCCGAAGTGCTGACCGGGTCGACACGGTTAAAGGCGGGAACCTCGCAGAAGCTGGTCTGCAATATGCTGTCCACGGCTACGATGATCGGCATGGGCAAGGTTTACGGCAATTTGATGGTTGATGTGCTGCCGACCAACGAAAAACTGGCGGAGCGGGCCAAGCGGATCGTGATGGAGGCGACCGCGTGTGATGCTCAAACCGCCGAAAATGCCCTGCTCCTCGCTGAAGGGAAGCCGAAGCCGGCGATACTGATGATCCTGACAGGGTGTACGTATGCGGAAGCGCTGAAACAATTGGAGCTGAGCCAAGGTTTTATCGGTCAGGCGGTAAAGAATACGGGTAAGGAGGGGCAAACCGATGAGCAAATTTGAAGTGATGGCAAAACGGATTTTGGAATCCATCGGCGGTTCCGGCAATGTGGAGCAATTTACCAACTGCATGACCCGGCTGCGCGTTTCGGTCGTGGACCGCAGCCGAATCGACGAGGCTGGATTGAAACAAATCGAAGGGGTGCTCGGCGTGGTCGACGACGAGACCTATCAAATTATCCTCGGACCGGGTGTGGTCAATAAGGTGGCGGAGGATTTCGGCAAACTTCTGCAAGCCGAGGGAGAGGTCCAAGCAAGCACCACTATGGGAGACAAGACGGCTCCTCTTCGGGAAGGCTCTGACATTAAGGCGGAGCTCAAACGGAAAAACAACACGCCGCTTAAAAACTTTTTGCGGAAAATCGGCAATATCTTTATTCCTTTGATTCCGGCTTTGGTGGGTGCGGGGATTATCAACGGGATCGCAGGTTTGATGAACAACCTGATCACCTCCGGCAACGACGCGGCCTGGCTGGTTACTTTGCAGCCGATTTTGAGCGTGATCGGTTCGGCATTTTTCGGGTATTTGACGATCTTCGCCGGGATCAACGCAGCCAAGGAATTTGGCGGCACACCCGCGCTCGGCGGCGCGGTGGCGGCGATTATCGTGGCGCCGGCGGTGGCCAATATTTCGTATAGCTATCCCTTCTTCGGCGAAATCAAGCTCAACGCGGGGCAAGGGGGAATTATCGGGGCGATTCTGGCAGCAGGTTTAATTTCGGTCATGGAAAAATGGCTTCGCAAGCGGATGCCTGCCTCCATCGATATCATCGTTACTCCTACCATTTCGCTTATTGTCGCTGGTTTAATCACGGTGTTTTTCCTGATGCCGGTCAGCGGCATCATTTCCCAAGGCATCGGGCAGGCAACAACCTGGCTGCTGGCGCACGGCGGACCGCTTTCCGGATTCGTGCTGGCATCGCTTTTCCTGCCGCTGGTCATGTTCGGCTTGCACCAGGCGCTGATCCCGATCCACGCCGAATTGATTTCCCAGGTGGGATATACGGCATTGCTGCCGATCCTGGCGATGGCGGGAGCGGGACAGGTCGGATCGGCTATCGCGACCTACATCAAACTGAAAGCTAACACACGAATGCGTAATATGATCAAAGGTGCGCTGCCCGTGGGCTTCCTTGGCATCGGCGAGCCGCTCATCTACGGGGTAAGCCTTCCTTTGGGACGGCCGTTTGTGACCGCCTGCCTTGGCGGCGGTTTTGGCGGCGCGGTGCTCGGTTTGTTTGCAATGACGGGAAATTTCGTCGGTTCGGTGGCGATCGGTCCTTCCGGCCTTGTGCTGATCCCGCTGATTCAAGGCCCGATGGGGATTGGCATGACGATACTCGGTTATTTGCTCGGGTTAATCGTTTCTTACATTGCCGGCTTCCTGCTCACTTATTTCTTCGGTTTTACAAAGCAGATGCTTCTGGAGCATAATAGATAATAAAAGCAACCGGAAAGAAACGTTGGCGGATATTTGCCGGGCCGCCGCGTTTCTTTTGCATATGGAAAACGGATGGGACATGAAAGGGGCAGGCAAGTGACGACAGGAAGCATACTTACGCAAATGGAGGCGGTACTAGGGCAGTTGCCCGAATCGGAAAGAAAAGCGGCGTTATATATTTTGGCCGCTTCAACGGAAGTCTCCGGCCTGAGCATCCATGCGCTGGCCGATAAAGCGGGGACCAGCGCGGCGGCGATTACCCGGCTGTGCCGTTCGCTGGGGCTGACCGGATTTCCCGATTTGAAGATACGGTTGTCCGTGGACAATGCCAAAACGCAAAAACCCGGCTATTACGATATTGAGCAGGGCGAGACGATTCAAAATATTATTCAAAAAACGCTCTCCAACAGTGTCCAAGCC
Source organism: Paenibacillus macerans (assembly GCF_023715465.1). Lineage (GTDB taxonomy): Bacteria > Bacillota > Bacilli > Paenibacillales > Paenibacillaceae > Fontibacillus > Fontibacillus macerans_A. The sequence goes on along the minus strand of NZ_JAMBOE010000001.1, from coordinate 657,346 downwards.
ATTCAAGACACGATGCTTCACCTGCAGCCGCAGCTGATCGAACAGGTGGTGGACAGCTTTCGGAAAGCTCCCGTCATCCATATGTACGGTGTTGGAGCTTCGGCGATCGTCGCGGCGGATGCCGCGCAAAAATGGCTGCGGGTCGGCAAGCAGGCGTTTGCTCTCCAGGACGAGCATCTGATTGCCGCCGCACTGGCCAGCGCTCCGCCAGGCACGTTGTTTATGGGTGTTTCGTACAGCGGCAACACCAAGGAAGTGCTGCAATTGTTCCGGGTGGCTCAAAAGTATGGAGTCCGCACCATCGGCTTGTCCCGTTTCGGCAATCACAAAGTTTCCGAGCTGGCCGATTTGATGCTGTATACACCGCAGGCGCCGGAAGCGACGTTGCGCAGCGGGGCGTACGGCTCCCGGCTGGCTCAGCTGGTGGTGATCGATATTTTGTTCTTTGCGTACGCATCAACGCAATATGAGGAGACGATCGTCAAATTGGGACAAACCCATGAAGCGACGGCGTTTCTTAAACAAAGCTGAACAGCCGGGGAGCGGCCGCTCCTGCTTTTTCTGAACTATGTACAGCCTATCCGTCATATATTAGGGTTGAAGTCGGGAATTGACGGGACAGGAGGTGCTAGTCAACGGTGCCCAGTTATCATCAATATGGGATCAGTCCGCAGCTGGTGGAGCGGGTCAAACTGAAAATGAAAAATCCGGCAATCAAGGATCGGATCAAGCAGATGGTCGACGGCCTTACCCGGGCGGATTTGCAGGATCGTCCCAAGGTGCGCAGGCTTGTCCGAACGGCAGCTTCCGTGCTTGGCGAACGCCTGAGCGGCACGCAGGAGGAGCAGATGGTGCAATTCGTCATCGATCAAAAAATCGATCCGCGCAACACACTTCACCTGCTGCGGCTGTGGGGGATGTTCCGGTAGGTGTGGGAACGATCACCGGTAAGGGAAATGGACAGAGATTACGAATTTGCATGGCAGGGCCCTGGGGATGGAGATGGTACCGGGGGTCCTTCTTTTTCTGCCGCATAAAAAAGGCCTGCCGATGTTCTCGGCAAGCCCCCGGCCTGTGTAATGATTGATTGTTTCCGGGCATTTGCTTTGCGCAAAAATTTATCCGCTTCAGCTTGCGTCAGCCATTCGACTCTCCCTCGTAGGCAAAATCGGCTCCGTCCGGAATGCCCAACTCTTTTCTTAACGCGTCGAATTCCTTTTGCATGGTCTTTTTTTCGGCCGTGTTCCGCTCGAATTCTGCCTGGCTTCGTTTTTGTATCCCGGTCAGCTTTTCATGCTCATAGACTGCATACAGGTCAACGGAACCATCCGTCATGGACTGGCCGACCCCTGCCTGTTCATCATAGAAGTCGCGTACCTTTTCCCCTTGAAAAAACAGTTCGCCGTTTTTTTCGTCATAAGTCAGGCCAAAAGGTTCATAGACCTTCAGCGCTTCAGCCATCGCTTTGCGGTCCTGGGCCTCTTGTTCCTGTTCCGTCAGGCCGCCGGACAAGCTGCCGCTTTCCGCTGCTTCAACCGAAGCCGTGTCTTGATCCGCCTTGACGCCGCTGGTCGCGAATGCGGTCAAAGTGCCCCCAACCAGGAGCAGTGCCGTAGCTATTCCCACCGCCGTGATTTTTTTTATTTTCATAATCGCCATAATCCTTTCTTCTATCGCATTTTTACTAAAGTTGTTGAACAAAGGGGGTAGCTTGCTATTCTTCTCCTCCATCTCGATCAGCGTTAACGCGTAGGCGGATTTGCCCGTTTCGCCGCAGGTCCGCACCACCGTTTCATCGCAGGCCAGTTCCATATCGCGATTGGCGAGCACATACATCACCCATACCAAAGGATTGAACCAGTGCACGCACAAAGCGGCCGCCAGCACCCATTTCGTCAGGGCATCAAACCTCTTGATATGCACAACCTCATGGGTAAGGATATACCGCAGCCTTGTCTCGTCCGCCCAGTCGGTGGTTTTGGGGAGGAGCACCACAGGCCGGAAAACCCCATAGGTCAACGGTGCTTTAATTTTATCGGACTGCCTTATTCGCACCTGCCGCCGCATCGGATGTTCCCGCAGCCAAGCATCGATAAACTCGTTTTTGACGGGCAAGGAAGTTTGAAATTCCCTGAGACACTTCACATAAGCCACGATAAAAAATAATGCGAAGACGCCCATGCCTGCCAGCCAAATGATCAATATTGGCGAAAAAGACGCCGCTGATACATCTTGGCCGCCGGGCACGCCCGACGCGCCGAGGGGATGCCTAGCCCCGGTAATACCGGCCACATCGTATGCCCCCGCTGTTCCTGTCACCGTGGGAAGAGCCGCCGGTTCCGAAAACATCCGTTTCAAAGCCTCCACGCCGGAAAAAAAGCTGAAGCGCGACGGAACGGAAAAGGGGATGAGCAGGCGGCAAACGACCGCTCCCCAAAGGATGAGAAACGTCTTTTTGGGCAGCTTGTGCAGGGCAAGCCCGCGGATGATCACGATGGCAATAATGAGGACTGCCGCCGCCAGGCTCATTTGAACAACATCCATAGGGGACACCTCATTTCAACTTGTCGACAAGTTGCTTCAATCTTTCGATTTCTTCTTTGGACAGTTTTTTGCTGTTGATGAGGGAGGCGAACAGCAAATCGGCCGAGCCGTCAAACACTTTGTTGATCAGTTCCGATGTTTCCTGTTCCTGCACCTGCTCTTTGGTAATGACGGCCTGGCACAAGAAGTTGGGTTCGAGCCGCTTGATCGCACCTTTGGCGATACACTTTTTAATTACGGTGTAGGTGGTGTTCTTATTCCACCCAACCTGTTCGGCCAAAATTTCGCTAAGCCGCTTGGCGGTTAAATCGCCCTCCTTCCATAAAACCTCCATCACTTTCAGTTCGGAATCAAACAGTTTTATTTCCATACGCAGTTCTTCCCTTCAGACTATTGCAATAGTTTAGATTTATACTACTGCGATAGTCTGTATTTGTCAAGCGACTGCCCCTTGCAATTTTCCTGCTATTATTTTATATTGACATGAGAGTAGGTCAAAACAAAAAAGGGAACGATATTTAAAACAATGAGAGGAGGCTGCGAGTTAGTTATGACTCCGCGGACGAAAGAACAAAACGAAGAGATCCGGCTGCGCCGCCTGGTGCAAATCCGCCAAGCGGCGGCCGATGTTTTTTTGGATAAAGGGATGGCTCTGGAAATCCGCGATGTCGCCGCGCAGGCCGGACTCGGCTACGGGACGGTATATCATTACTACAGCAACAAAGGGGATTTGCTGCATGATGTGCTGTGGGTGGCGATGGAGCGGGCCGGGGCCTGGCTGGAGGAGCCGGATGGCGGGCACGGTGGACATTTAAGCGCCCTGGTCGTCTGTCTGCTCGAGCAGTGGGCGGATGATCGCGGCTTGTACCTGCTTTACAAGCTTGCCGGGGACGGTTTTCGCCTTCTGCCCGAAGCCCGGGCGATGCCGCTGGCGGACGCCTTTCGCCGGGAGGTGCTGCTCCCGTTTGCCGCTGCGCTCGGCGGTGAACCGGGCGGGCCGGGGGTGCCGGCCGGCAGCGGCAGGGCTGCCCTTGGCCGGCAGCCTTTTGGCGGCAGCCTCCCGGAGGAGCAGGTGCGGCGGGCGGAAATGCTGTTGGCCGCGCTGGCAGGCTGCGCCTTGCTTTCGCTTCGCCGGGGAACGCTGCGCCAGGATGCGGAAAATATTGTGCAGATCGTCCATTTAAGGAGTGAAAAAAATGATTATTTTGAAATCGCCGAGAGAAATTGAAGAGATGAAGCCCGCGAACCAAATCGTAGCCGAGTGCCACCGCGAGGTGGCGAAGCTGATTCAGCCGGGCATCACGACGCAGGAAATCAACGATTTTGTCGCCAGACAGATCGTCAAATTGGGCGGCAAGCAGTTTACGAAAGGTTATAACGGCTTCCCCGCGGAAACATGCGCTTCGGTCAATGATGTGGTGGCGCACGGCTTTCCTTCGAACCGCCCGCTGCAGGACGGGGATCTGCTTAAGCTTGATATCGTGGTGGAATACAACGGCTGGTTCGGCGATTCGTGCTGGTGTTACGCCGTAGGCGAGATCAGCCCGGAAGCCGGGAAGCTGATGAAGGTTACGAAGGAATGCATGGACCTCGGGATCGCTCAGGCGCTTCCCGGAAACCGTCTCGGCGACGTGACTTCGGCGATCCAGAAGCACGCGGAAGAAGGCGGGTTTTCGGTCGTGCGCGATCTGCTGGGGCACGGTGTCGGCCGGAACCTGCATGAAGAGCCGAACTATGAGCATATTGGCGTCGCCGGCAAGGGCATCCGCCTCAAGGAAGGCATGGTGTTTACGGTGGAGCCGATGATCAATGAAGGGACGTTCCGGATTATGATCGATGACGACGGGTGGACGGCGCGCACGGCCGACGGCAAGTTGTCGGCTCAATTTGAACACACGATCGCGGTTATGCCGGATGGGCCGCTTGTTCTAACTGCCCAATAGGTCCTGAAAACCCGACTTTTTGAACTTGTGCTTAAAGCGGCCCGAAAATGGGAAAACGAAGCTGCTTCCAAAATGTCCGAGAGGCTTTTGGAGGCGGCTTTTTTTGCGCCGGTCATCCTGCCAAATTATCCAGCATAAACCTGTTGAATGCACGAATATTTGTTCGTATTATGAATATAATAAGAACAAACGTTCTGACGGTAGGTGCCTCTATAACTATCTAGGAATTGACATGACGAAAGAGGGGATGTTCTCGTGAAACCTTCCGAACGGGGGACGCTGGCGGAAACGCTCAAACAGGTGGTGAAGAGTTATGCCTGAACGGACGATTTTTCTGGTCGACGGCCAATCGTTCTACGCTTCTATCGAAAAGGCTGCTCATCCGGAGCTAACAGATAAACCGGTAGCCGTAGGCGATCCTGCGCGTCGGTCAGGTATCATTCTCGCAGCTTGCCCAGTTGCCAAGTCACGTGGGGTGACGACGGCTGAAAGGGTAGGTGAGGCGCTGGCAAAATGCCCGGATTTAAACGTTATTCGACCGAGAATGCGGACCTACATTACCATATCCTTATTTATTACTGAGATCTTCGAGTCGTTTACTGATCAGGTTGAACCTTACAGCATTGACGAACAATTTCTCGATATTACCGGCTCAACCGCATATTTTGGTTCTCCGGAAGAAATCGCCAGACAAATCCAATCTCGTGTGCTGCTGTCGACCGGAGTTTGGACTCGCTGCGGAATTGGACCAACAAAAATATTAGCCAAGATGGCCACGGATAATTTCGCTAAAAAGAAGCCTGAAGGGATCTTCAGACTCGGCTTTGACAATATTGAATCTGCTTTGTGGCCGCTGCCCGTGCACCAAATGTTTATGGTGGCTTCGAGGATGTCCCGCCATTTTATGAGAATGGGATTAAATACGATTGGTGACATAGCACGGTTGGAATTGTCCGAATTCAAACGGCGTATGCGTTGGGAGATGGGAAAGCAAAGCGATATTCAAGCGGAGTACTATTGGCAGACGGCGAGGGGCATCGATCCCAGTCCGGTCGTGCCGAGTATTCGCAACAAATTGAAATCGATTAGCCATGGCAAGGCGCTGCGAAGCAGCCTTTATCGAAAGCTTGAAGATATTGAGGTTGTCCTTTTAGAGCTTGTCGTAGAGGTCTGCCGCCGCAGCCGGAGACATGGATATATGGGCCAAGTGGTGACAGTGGGTGCAGCGGAGACTGACGGGGAGCGGTCTACAGGGTTTAGCCGGCAGGTAACGCTGCAGCAACCTACGTCGCTTTCTCACGAAGTGGCGGCGGCAGCGCTCAGAATATTTTATAAATATTGGAATGGTATGCCCGTAAGCCACCTGCATATTTCGCTCACTCAGTTGGTGGACGATAACGTCTATCAGCTTACGTTATTCGAGGACCGGGAGAAAGCTTACGGGTTGGAAAGAGCGACTGATAAAATTAAGGATCGATTTGGCAGCGCCGCTATTATGCGGGCATCCTCTTTATTACCGGCCGGAGTAGCAAGAGAACGAGCGGAACAGATAGGAGGTCATTACAAATGAGCAAACTGGACGGTAATGAGCGGTGGAAATCAAAGATGCTGCTCACCGAGCATCAAGAGCAATATGAAAGCCGAAATGACCCAAAAAAGACGTCTCGCCCCACAACGGAGGAGTTCATTATGATCCGCGACTGCATTTTATTACCTTACATGCTCACGATGGTACAAAAGAGCGTAGATGACATTGAGCGCAGCTCTAACCTCTTAAAACAGCTTTATCTAGCAACCGGCCAAGCGATCATGAACAAAATAAGCAAAGACATGCGTGATATAAAACGTGAATTGACCAAACGCAACATAAAGATTATCAGTGACGAACATGCGGATTTGATCGTGTATCACCGGTTTCTGTGTCGAGGATATGAGGAGCGTTTTGGGATGACTCGTGATGTTATGCGTTCGGAAATCAGTGTCCGGTTGAAAAAATATATTCAAGAAATTATTGGCCGAGTAGCAAATGAATCCAAATGAAAAATCACCCTTTTTAGCGCTAGAACTCCCCCGGGGCCAGTCGGCCCCCTACCTCTCATTGGATAAAATCCAATAGATTGTCGAAAATCGAACACGATTTGGAAGTCTCATTGGAAAATATCCAATAGATTTCGCTCAAATCGTCCGTTTTGTGCCTGCCGAGCCTCATCTACTGGAAATATTCCAATCAAGCCGCTGTATTTTTCGCTCAATTTCCAATTCTATTGGAATATTTCCAATTAGGGCGTACTCTTAGGGCCGTGCAAACCTGTCACCCAGGGCCATGTAGAACGGGGGATTCTGGCAGAATCTATTGAATATTTCCAATGGGAGCAGCGCTTGAGACTGAAAACATTCGTGAAAAACATGCAAAAAAATATTTGAAAGCGTTTTATTTTCGGAAGTTATTTAGAAAATATTCCCTGAAAAGGTGCGAGTTTTTAGGAAATAAGTCACCAGCCAAGGACTTCGTTCATGACGAAGTTTCGCTTCCGGGAAACACGAAAAAGCGCTAGGCCTAGCCTGGGACCAGGGAAGCTTTTTTTGACACGGCTTGTAATTTTCTGAAACTGCAAAAAACCGCGTCAATATGCGATTTTTAGATATGACTTTGGTATCAATTTTGTAACCTTTATGGAAAACGGTGTAAAAATCGACCGAAACCTAGCAGTTTTTTGCGCGTCTATTATTGACGGAATCGTCCGGCAGGGAAAATGGAAGGGGCGAACCGCATCCCGGAAAACGGGCCCAGACGGGCCTACAAAGTAAAATACTTCCATCAGCCTAGTTACATGAGAGGTCAACTTGGTTAATGATAGAAGTAATTTGAGAGGGAGGTGTGGATGGCCATACTGTTCATCACCTGCATAGAAAAGGCCGCAAATCATTGTCGGATCAAGCTGACGCCTGGGAGAACAAATGCTTAAGACACTGGCTGGGAATCTGACGATAGAACCGGCATTATAAAAACGGCGAGGTGAGAACTCAAAATCCGATGACAAGACTAATGAGAAAAAGGCTGGCGGTTTGGCTGGCGCTGGGGGCGGTCCTGATCGCCGGGGGAATCTATCTGGTGCTTCAGCAATTGCCGCCGCCTATTAACAGCTTTAAGGCTTCGGATGGGACGGAGCTTACATTCCGTACCTCAAAGGATCAATTTATGGCCTACGAAGGCGATGGCCAGTGGCGGAAAATGTTCGTCAAAGGCGTGAATTTGGGAGCGACGGTTCCCGGCCATTTTCCCGGGGAATTCCCGCTTACCGAAGAGGACTATTTGCGCTGGTTCAAGCAAATCGACGACATGGGCGCCAACGTCATCCGCATTTATACGGTTCACAACCCGGTGTTCTACAAGGCGCTTGTGAAATACAATCGCGACAAAGGAGACGATCCGCTGTACTTCATTCAGGGGATCTGGTCCCCGGAGGAGCAGTTGATCGAACAGCAGGACGCGTATATTCCGGGGATTAAGGAAGCTTTTCACAAAGAAATTGAAAAAGCGGTCAAAGCCGTCTACGGGGATTTGAACATCCCGGTTCAGCCCGGCACATCGGGCGGCAAATACACTGCGAACGCCGGACGCTACTTGATGGCTTGGCATATCGGCACCGAATGGGATCCGGAGATGGTGGACAACACCAACCGCAAGCATGCCGATGTTAAGCCGTACCAAGGGCAATATTTCGGAGCGACGCAGGAAGCCAGTCCCTTTGAAAGCTGGCTGGCCGAACTCGTCGACGATACGGCCCGGCAGGAGCAAACTTACGGATGGGGGCATCCGATGACGTTTACCAACTGGGTGACGACCGACGTGCTGGAGCATCCCGGCGAACCGCTGTTCGAAGAGGATTTGGCCAGCGTCGACGCGACCCACATCAAGCCGCTGAACTGGGAGGCTGGATATTTTGCGGCCTACCACGTGTATCCCTATTATCCGGACTTCTTCCATCTGGACAAGACGCTGGAGACGATCCCGGACGGGAACGGCGATTACAACACGTATAAAGCCTATTTGCAGGAGCTTAAGGCTCATTACAAGGACATTCCCGTCATGGTCACGGAATACGGCGTGCCTTCTTCGCTCGGTATATCCCATCTCGGCCGCAGCGGCCGCAACCAAGGAGGGCATAACGAGCAGGAGCAGGGAGAAATCGACGTCTCGCTGACGAAAGACATTTACGATACCGGATACGCCGGCGCGATTCTGTTCATGTGGCAGGATGAATGGTTCAAAAAAACGTGGAACACGATGCGGTTTGAGCTTCCGGAGGACCGCCGTTCTTATTGGCTGAACGTGCTGACCAACGAAAAAATGTTCGGCCTCACGTCGATGGGCCCCGGCAAGGAGGACGAGATCACGATCGACGGCAAGCTGGACGATTGGGATCAGCTCCCGGAAGGGGAAGTGCAGGCCTGGGACCGGCCCGCACCCGGCATCGACAGGCTCAGGGTGACGCATGACGAGGCTTACGTTTACGTGGGCCTTACGCTAAGCGAGCCGTTTGATCCGAAGACGCGGCAAATCGCGCTTGGAACGGATACGCAGCCTGGCGGAGATCAGCCGGTTGCCGAACTCCCCGGCCAAACGCTGAGCGACGGGCTTGAAGGGCTCATCATGATCGGCAACGACGATGAAACCGAGGTGCTGACCGCGCCCGGCTACGATTTCCACCGCCGGCTCTACGGCCGCTACGGCTATTGGATGCTGGACAATCAGACCGCGGAGGAAAAGGTGAAGTTCCAGCCCTGGAAGCTGGCGGTCAGCCTGACGATGACGCCGCCGGACACCCGCACGGCCCATCCTTTTCAGGATATGACGGTCGGGAAGCTGACCCGCGGCACGTCGGACCGGGGCAGCAAGGATTTCGATTCGCTGACTTCATGGCAATACAGCGGCAAAGAAATCGAGCTGCGCATCCCTTGGATGCTGCTCGGATTTGCCGACCCCAGCTCGCTGCAGGTGGTTGATTATGGGCCTTTGAAAAAGGACCGGACCTTCAGCACGACAAAGACAAGCGGCATCACCTTCGTGCCGTGGGTCGTGGACCGCGCAAGCGGGCAGGTTGTAGGCTCCGGCGCGGGCAAAGGGACCGCCGGGTCCGGAAGCCGGCAAGGAGTGCTTCAACTGGAAAACTATCCGAAATATGTGTGGCCCGCATGGGAAACGGTGAAATATACCGAACACTTGAAATCCGGATATTACGCGCTGCAGGCATTTTATAATAGTTTGCCGGATTGATAGGCAAAGGGCCGCAGATGAAGCAATCCAAAGGAGGAAAAGGAATTTATGGCTCAGCATCTTACCCTGGCTATCTATTTCATTTACGTGTGCCTGGGGCTGATCGGCACAGGTATCGCGCTTTTGTTTTACTTGAAAATCAAGCATTTGCGGATCACGCGCAAAACGAACATGTATCTGCGAAAACATCAAGATTATTTCACCTATATTCAGACGCATTTAAGCGGTGCAAACTCACTGCGGCTGCCGCCCGGAAAGCTCGGGCGCCTGGAGCAGCGGGTGATCCAGCAGCGGGTGATCGAGTGGATCGAGCAGTTCAGGGGAGATCTGCAGCTTAAATTGATCGCACTATGTTATGATGCGGGTTTCGTCGCCGACGATATCAAGCTGCTGGACAGCTTGTTCTACGGCCGGCGGATCGCCGCCGCTTACCGCCTGGGCGGGATGCGGGCGGCCGAAGCGGTGCCGCGGCTGCTAGAGATGTTGAAGAGCCAGCGGTATAGCCCGCTTAGCATCGTGATCGCCCGCTCGATCGCGAAATGCGCGGAGCAGCCCGAGCAGCTAAAGGACATGCTGCGGTATCTGCTTCGCCACGGCAAGCCGATCCACCATCTGGCGGCCGATATTGTGATGGAGACGCGCCTTGATATCAGCAGGCTGCTCCCCGAGCTGCTGGAGGAGCAAAACAAGGATCTGGTCAAAGTCGCTTTGGTGGCCATGTGGGGACAAGCGGTCCCCGAAGCGGCGCCGGCGCTGGGACGGCTCGTCGGGGCGGACGAGGAAGACATCCGTGCGGAGGCCGTGAAGCTGTATTTAAAAGCCAGTACGGAGATGAAAGACGAAACGATCCGCGAGTTGATGGCGGACAAAAGCGCGGGAGTTCGCGCTGCTGTCGCCAAATCGCTCGGCTCGCTGCAAGCGGCCGGCAGCATCACGCTCTTGCGGAACGCTCTAAAGGACACCAACTGGCAGGTGCGTCAAAACAGCGCTGAAAGCCTGGCGGCCTTAGGGGAAGACGGCTTTGAGGCATTGTGCCAGATCGCCAAGCATGGCTCCGGCGATGCACGCGAGGCGGCCATGCAGCAAGTCGAAAAAACGATGCGGCAGCAACATGAACACCAAAGACTCGACCAAATGGTCGATTTCAACAAAATGAAGCTGCTGTACGACCGGTATTTCGGAGCTTCCGAAACGCGCCCGGTCCGTCAAGTGGCGGCGGTTAGGGGGGATTCCACTGCTTAGGGATATTTTGCTGATCTACGGGCTGTTTGCCACGTATTACGTCATGACGGTCAATCTCATCTATTTCTCGATCATGGGCTTTTCGTTTCGCCAAATTATGACGATTTTCCGGCGCGCGGCGTATTCGAAATACAATACGCTGTCCGGCTCTGAGCTGGTGCCGCCGATTTCCCTGCTCGTTCCGGCGTTTAACGAAGAACTCACCGTCATCGAAAACGTCAACTGTCTGCTGACTTTGAATTATCCGACGTACGAGGTCATCGTCATCAATGACGGCTCCAAGGACAATACGCTCGGGGTGCTGCGGGAGGAATTCGGGCTTGAGCCGATGGCGAATCCGGACATTCGCCAGACGATCGACTGCCAGCCGATTACGGCGGTGTACCATAACCCGCAATATCCGCACCTGTACGTCATCGACAAACCCAACGGCGGTAAAGCGGATTCGCTGAACGCCGGGATCAATTTGTCGCATTATCCGCTTATTTCATCGATCGACGCGGATTCGCTGCTGGAGAAGGATGCGCTGATCCGGATGGCCCGGATGTACATGGAAAATCCGGAGGAGACGGTGGCAATCGGCGGCGACGTGCGGATTGCCAACGGCTGCGTGATCGAAAACGGCGCGGTGAAGCAGGTTTCCTTGCCGCGTAAAATGTGGCCGATGTTCCAAGCCACGGAATATTTGAAGGCGTTCCTCGGCGGCCGCATCGGCTGGAGCTCGATAAACGGACTGATCATCGTGTCCGGGGCGTTTGGCCTCTTCCGCAAAGATTACGTCACTGCGGTGGGCGGCTACCGGGGCGGTTACCCCGGCGAGGACATGAACATCATCATCAAGCTGCACCGCTATATGCTGGAGAACAAGGTGAAGTACCGGATCGCCTTTTGCCCGGAGGCGGTATGCTGGACGCAGGCCCCGGACACGTACCGGATTTTATCCAATCAGCGCAAACGCTGGGGACGTGGAAACCTGAAAAATATGATCGAAAATTTCGACATGGCTTTCAATCCGAGATACAAGGTGATGGGGCTCTTGACGATGCCTTACAACATCATTTTCGAAGCGCTGAATCCTTACTTTAAGATTACGGGGCTGCTTGCCCTCATCGGGTATACGATGCTTGATATGACCCATTGGCGGATTTTGGCCGTGTTCTGGGCGATTAATTTCCTCAGCGGATACTTGCTCAGCATCGGCGCGCTGCTATTGGAGGAACTGGCTTTCAAGCGGTTCAGCAAGCTGTCGGATTTATGCCGGTTGCTCCTTTTTTCGGTTTTCAAATTTTTCGGCTATGCCCAGCTCGGAGGACTGTGGCGTATTCAGGGGCATATCCAGTTTATGCGTAACAACAATTCCTGGGGTACGATGACCCGACAGAGCTGGGGGGACAAAAGCGTGACAGGAAAACGTGAAACCCCGGCGGAGCAGGCCAAAACCGCGTAACCTCCGTTCTCCTTGAGGGACCGGAAAGGGGATGATATGGCGAGAACAAACTGATGTTAGCAAACTACCGTGAAGCTTTTCCATTTTCATGGTCATGGCTAATCCAAAATCTAAGTTTCAAGAAAGGCGGGAATGAATGATGCCAAACATAGTGGCAGTGCAAAGCGAAGTGGAACAATCCGAAGTATATGCAAGCATGAAGCAAAGCGTGGAGAAAAACGCCTGCGAGGTCAACGGGATGGTGTTCATTTATTCCTCAGGCGGGCCCTCTTACGTGGAAACGCAGGTCCGGGGAGTTCTGGATTCCGAGTCGGGGCTTGATTTTGAAGTTTGGAGCGGGAAAGAGCCGGGAAGCGTCGCCGTCCTGTTGCCGGGACAAGCCTTGGACACGGTCCATTTCGAGGGGCTGCGGCTGAAGCTGCGTCTTCAGGAAAGAATTGCGGACTATCATCCGCAGGTGGCGATCGCCGGTTTTGCCAGCCAGGAAGAGATCACGCCGCAGGTGCTGCAGCAGTTGGAAGAAGCGGCCAAACTGAACTATTCCGACGATATTCATATTTTTACGCAACATGATACACCGTTGGCCAAAAGCCGCATCTTGATCGTGGAAGGCGACGCCACCGTGCGGGAATTTTTGCAAATCCGGCTGGGAATGCAAAATTACGAAACGATGACAGCCGATAACGGGATTACCGCGCTGGAGCTGATTGAAAGCTGGAAACCGGATCTGGTGTTAACCGAGCTCAATCTTTACGGTATTGACGGACTTCCGTACATCCATCAAATCCAGCGGATCAAGGGTGACGAAATGCCGAGAATCGTCGTGCTCAGCGAGCAGCGCGTCGAAAAAACGATCAGCCTGTGCTTTCAAAGCGGAGTGGACGACTACATTACGAAGCCGTTTTCCCCCGTCGAGCTGGACGCGCGGATCCGCCGCTGCATTATTTAAAGGTAACCAAATCCTATACAGACAAAATGGAGGTTGAAACCTATGAATAATAACTACTATAAGCTGTTGAATGCGATTGAGTCGAAAACGGCCGTGCTTGGTGTCGTTGGCCTTGGATATGTTGGATTGCCGCTGGCTGTCGAGATGGTGAAGCAGGGCTTCCGGGTTGTCGGAATCGATTTGGATGCCGGCAAAATCGACAAGATTGAGCGCGGGGAATCGTACATACACGATATCCCTTCCGAGACGCTGGCCGCCGCGATGGCGAGCGGCCGGTTTAAGCCGACGACGGACTATGCCGTCCTGTCGGAGATCGACGCGGTCAGCATTTGCGTGCCAACCCCGTTGAGTGAAAATCAGGATCCGGATACCTCTTATATCGTGACAGTAGTGGAGCAAATCAAACGTTACATGAAAAAAGGCATGCTGATCACCTTGGAAAGTACAACATATCCGGGAACGACGGAGGAACTGATCCAGCAGGAGCTGGAGAAGCTGGGGTACGTCGCCGGGGAGGACTTCTTCCTGTGCTTCTCGCCGGAGCGGGTGGACCCGTCCAACTCCAAATTTAATACTTACAATACCCCGAAAGTCATTGGGGGAACGACCAAAGCCTGCCTCGAACTGGGAACGGCGCTGTATTCCCGGTATGTCCAGACTGTCGTGCCGGTATCCTCGCCGAAGGTCGCGGAAATGTCCAAGCTGCTGGAGAACACGTTCCGCAGCGTCAACATCGCTTTTGTCAATGAAATGGCGATGATGTGCGACCGGATGGGCATCGACATTTGGGAAGTCATCGATGCGGCCAAAACGAAGCCGTTTGGCTTCATGCCGTTTTATCCGGGGCCGGGCATCGGCGGCCACTGCATTCCGCTGGATCCGATGTATCTGTCCTGGAAAGCGAAAGGCTTCCGTTTCTACAGCCAATTTATCGAGCTGGCTCAATCGACGAACGACAACATGCCTTATTATGTCATCAACAAAACGTCCAAAATTTTAAACGAATATGCCAAGTCAGTCAAAAAATCGAAAATTCTTGTGCTCGGCATGGCCTACAAACCGGATATCGCCGACCTGCGCGAATCGCCGGGGCTTGCGGTGTACGAACTGTTTAAGGACAGCGGCGCCAGAGTAGATTATTACGATCCTTACGCGACCAGCTTCCGGGAAAAATCGGGCGGCGTGGTGCATAGCGTCAGCTATGAGCTGGACAAGTTCAAAATGTACGATTGCATCGTGCTGGTGACGAATCACAGCAATCTGGACTACGGCGCCATCGCCGGACTGGGCGTACCGATCGTCGATACGCGCAACGCTTTCCGCGAATACCCGCTTCCGCATATCTACAAAATCGGCCACTCCGTCCATCCGGTGAACGTGGAAGCCGCAGCGCTGATCGTCGGGTAACGGGATATTGCGCAACAAAGCGGCGCTGCGGATGAGAATGGCCGGATTCATCGCGCAGCGCAAGCGGTTGGCGATCATTATTCTGGGGGGAGTACTGCTGATGATACTGACAGTGGGGCTGATACTCGCTTTTCTCCCCGAAGGCCCGCAGCCGAAAGCGACCTGGATCTGGGACGCCGCACAGATTGAGCAGCGGCCCGAAGAGATCGTGGACTTCGTCAAGCAGGAGGATGTCAAAGTCATCTTCCTGCAGATCGGCAGCGGAGTGCACAATGAGAGCTACCGCCGTTTTATAAGTTTGGCCACGTCGTATGGGATCGAGGTTCACGCCTTGAACGGACAACCCGAATGGGCGCTGCGTGAGCAGCGGCAGGAGGGGGACGATTTCCTGAATTGGGTGGCGGTTTATAACCAAGGGGTTTCACCCGAGGAACGGTTCAAAGGCGTGCAGTTCGACGTCGAGCCCTATTTGCTGAAGACGTGGACCAAAGAGCGGGAGTCGATTGTCGAGCAGTGGATGGAAGGCATCCGGGCCTGGACGGAAACGGCCAAATACAACAACTTGCAGATAGGGGCAGCGGTTCCTTTCTGGCTCGATGAAATCGATCACCCGTCCGAGAGCGTGCAGATGCCGCTTGGCGATTGGATGGTAAGCCAGTTCGATTATTTGGCGATTATGGCCTACCGCGATAAGGCCGGGCGGAGCTACGAGCTTTCGCGGACGACATTGTCCGAAGCCGACCGGCAGGGGAAGCAGGTTTGGGTGGGTGTTGAATTGGGAGAAAGCACGGAAGGGCCGGGCATTTCCTTCCATAAACAGCCGCTCGCTTCCCTGACCCGGGAGATAAAGCAACTGGAGAAACTCGGAGGGCAGCATGCCTCGTTTGCCGGCGTGGCCGTCCACAGCTATGAGTCGTGGAAAGACAAGCTCCGGCAACCAGACAAGTAGCTCCTCCTGACTATTGCCTAAGAAACGTACGAGGCTGCCCTGTAGGGCAGCCTCGTTACTTTTGGCGCGCGGAACTTGGTTTATCGCCGCCTGCATTTTACGGCATTCGAAAGGATGCAAGGACAGCCCCTGTCTTTTTTGCTATAATAGAAATAATTGTGATTCAGGGGAATGGAGAGAGATCATATGATTTTGCATAAAGGCGAAATCTTATTCCGTCAAGGGGATGACGGTTCGTTTTTATACCATATCAAAAGCGGGCTGTTCAAAGTAACGCGCCTGCATGAGAACGGCAATATGGTTTTATTTAACATTTTATATCCGGGAGAGACGGTTCCGCATCATTCCTTGATTTCACCAAAGGAAATCCACGGGACGGCGATCGCTCTGATGCGCAGCGAGGTCGAGGCGATTCCCGCCCAGACCTGGTACCGCGAGCTCCAGGAAAATCCGCAGAAACCGCTGGAAGTGGCCGAGCTGCTTCAGGAGAAGGTGCGGTTTATGCAGGAGCGCCTGGACCATCTGACGGTCGGCACGCCGGGCGAAAGGCTGGAGCTCTTGAGCAAGTGGCTGAACCGGCATGCCCACGGCATTCCGTTGACCGAATATTTGACCCAGGAAGAGATCGGACAGCTGATCGGTGTAAGACGGGAAACGGTCAACCGGCTGCTGCGCGGTCAGCATAAGGAATAGGCTGCGGCGGTATCAAGTACAAAAAGCGCGAGTGAGGGACGTTTCCCTCGGCCCGCGCTTTTTTAAATTAGCATGCGACAATTTCGGCGGACGGTTAACTTGAGATAATCGGATGGATAGCCGGTCCCTACGCCCGACACGCATCGTTCTGATTGGAAAATATCCAATTGAATTGGAAATTCAAAGGTAAATACGGACGCTTGATTGGATATTTTCCAATAGATGAGGATCGGCAGGGCGCAAAATAGGTGATTTGAGCGAATTCTATTGGATTTTTTCCAACGAGAGTTCAAAATAGCGTGCTATTTTCGTCATTCTATTGGATTTTTCCAATCAAAGCTGTCAAACTCTATCCTACACTCAGGCAGCCGATAAGTTATTTGCTCATCGTATCCTCGAGACTGTCGGCCGGTCCGAAAAACTCGAAGTGAATCCGCTCTCCGGGAACGCCCCATTCTTTCAGCACCCGGTTAATTGCTTTCATGAACGGCAGCGGACCGCAGAAATAAAAATCGCTCCCCGCGTCCGTAACGCTCTTCAGCCACGGAAGATCGATGTAGCCCGTTTTGTCGGGGTTTTCTCCGGCTTCCGCCGTTTCGTAGATGAAATAGGAGCGGAGATTGTCATGGGTTCGCGTAAGCTCGGCGACATGCTCCTTCATCGCGTGGTGTCTTCCGCTCCGGGCGGCATGGATGTAGACGATCTCGCGCCCCGAGCCGCTTTGCAGTGCTGTTTCCAGCATGCTGACCATCGGCGTGAGCCCGACGCCGCCGCTGAGCAGGACGAGCGGTATTTGCTTCGATTGGTCGAGCGTGAAATCTCCGGCCGGCGGGCTTAGTTCAAGCACGTCGCCTTCGCCGATCCGCTCATGCAAATAAGTGGATACGATGCCGGCCGGCTGGCCCTCCACAGCATCTTCCCGTTTAACGGAAATCCGGTAAACGGGCTGGCCGGGAGCGGTGGACAGGCTGTAATGGCGCAGGTGGGTGAATTCCTGGCCCTCCGGTTTTACACGCACGGTAATGTATTGGCCCGGCTGGTAGGATGCGATTTCCCCGCCGTCTTCCGGCTTCAAGTAAAACGAGGTGATGACTTCGCTTTCCTTGACTTTGCGGTCGACGATAAAACGGCGGAATCCCCGCCAGCCGCCTTTTTGCTGCTCGGCCTCCTTGTACATCTCCGCTTCGGTGCTGATGAACACATCGGCGATCACGCCGTAGGCTTTGCCCCAGGCTTCCAGAATTTCATCGGTAGCGGCATCGCCGAGCACCATTTTGATGGCCGCCAACAGGTTTTCGCCAACGATCGGATAATGCTCCGGCATAATGCCAAGCGCCCGGTGTTTTTGCGCGATACCGCGAACGACCGGGAGAATTTCTTCCAGACGGTCGATATGCGCGGCGGCGGCGTAAACGGCGTTGGCGAGAGCCGTCGGCTGCTTGCCTTGGCGCTGGTTGGCATGGTTGAATATGTTAAGCAATTCGGGATGATTTTTAAACATCGTTTCGTAAAACTTTTTGGTTATCGTTTCGCCGTGAACTTCGAGTACGGGCACGGTCGACTTGATGATTTCTATCGTTTTGGCATCAAGCATGAATGAAAACCTTCTTTCTTGGAATTTCGCTTCGTTTCCACCTAAGTATAGGCAGAGGCGGATCACGCAAAGGTGATTTTCGTCACACTGAAATTTGCTGAAATATGAACTATTCTTAGATTGCAATGATATACATCACATTATCCGCCTGAATTTATTGAAATTCGGATGATTGCTGTAGTCATGTTTTGCTTTGTGGTATAATATAAATATAAGAAAAATTTAAAGAAAGGATCAGGATACCATGAGTTCCCGAAGGACGAATTCCCCAAGGACGATTTGGAAACGTTGTGATCTCTCTTATACTTAGCTTCTTTCGTGGACTGTCGGTTACGGCCAACAACCCTACGAAAGAGGCGTGACATCATGCGAAGGATAAAGTCCTCTAGGACCTTCTCCGTAGGGTGTTGGCGTAAGGCCAACCAAACTACGATAAGAGGGATCCCGTATGAGGAACAAGACAAGATGGCAAGTTGACGGAAAATCGCTATTGATAATGATGTTTGGCTCATGTTTATTGGCGTTTGCTTATTATCACATTAATTTTCAGAACGGATTGTCGGAAGGCGGTTTTATGGGCCTGGCCTTGCTCGGCAAATATTTGTTGAATCTGCCGCCGGCGCTGACGATGATCGCGCTCGACGTGCCGATCGTGCTGCTGGCCTGGTTTTTGAAGGGACGTAAGTTTGTCCTCAATACTTTATTTTCAACGCTTGCGTTTTCGGCATTTTACGAATTATGCGAGCAATTCTCCCCGCTGATGATTGATTTGCGCAACAATTTGCCGCTGGCGGCGCTGTTGTCGGGCTTGCTGACCGGTATCGGGGCGGGTCTGGTGCTGCGGGCAGGTGGAGCGAGCGGGGGAGACGACATTTTATCGATGCTGCTTAGCCAATGGTCCGGGATCAAAATCGGAACCATGTTTGTACTGATGGATGCCATCGTTCTAACGATTTCATTATTATATCTGCCTTTTAAAGAAACTTTGTTTACGATTATGGCAGTTCTTATAGCGGGTAAAGTGATCACTTGGACCGTTCATTACGGCCATGGCAAGCTGACGCCGCTGCGCGTCCCGCACCGGGTTAAAGTTAAGGAAAAAACGGCTCGAGCTTAAGGCTCGGGCCGTTTTTTTTGCCGCTTGTATCCGGCGAATGGCCGGCTGGATTCCCTAAGATCTCCAGGAGCCTTGCTGGCGGCGGATAAGCACGATTTGCCCGGCATGGTAGGCGTCATGCAGCATCCAGCGGGAAAGCTCGCGGCCGATCGTTTCCGTGCTTGTGCCGTAAGGAGCTTCCAGATCGGCTTCGCTTAAGGAAGCGATCGCTTCGCGCAGCTCCAGCTCAATCCGTTTCGTTTCGGCGAGGGTGTTGCTCCAGTTGCTTTCGTCCCGGGCGTCTCCAGACCCTTCAAACGTTTCTTCGTTCGTGTCCACGCCGGGGCCCGGATCGATCCCCCGCAAGCGGCTTAGTATCCGTTGGTTGTAATAATTGATATGGCTTACGGTTTGCCAAATCGTATTGCCCCCGCCCGGCGGCGCCCAGGCCGCCTGTTCGGCCGTGACGTTGGCAAGCGCGGCGGATAAGGGGACGATCCACTCTTCCGACTCCCAGGTGTTGTCTTTTTGCAGAAGCAACAAATCAACTGCGTTTACGCTCATCCATACTTCCTCCTCATCAATGTAACTGGCTAATCTTTGATTAAAAGGTTACACTATAATTGTATCAAAAAACATTTAGGATGTAACCACCTAATTTATATTTAAATAGTTACAAACAACTTTGGGAGGCAAGTTGACTTGGAGACGCTTTGGAGTGATTTTATCAATAGCGAATGGCATGACTGGAAAGGCAGCGGCCGCAGCGAGGACCGGCTGGAGAAGCCGTCATGGCAATCCCGGTTTCTGAGCGACTGGCAGCTGCGGGCGCCGGTTCCGGCAGGGGATGGGGACATCGCGGCGATGCGGCAGTTTCGGAAGAGCTTGCATGCATTTGCGGTCAAATTGGCCGGCGCTGAAGAAATGGCCGGGGAGGATTGGCGGCTGCTGAATCAATATATGGAGCCGGGGAAGGTGTATCGGGAGTTTACGTTTGGCGATGGCAGAGCCGTCAAGCTGGAATACCGGCCGGTTGCGGCGGAATGGGGGCAGGTGATGGCAGAGGTGGCCGCAAGCTTCGGCCAGACCGTATTGCAAGGGGAGGCCGGCCGCATCCGCGTTTGCGACAACCCGGACTGCAGGTGGATATTTTATGACGATACGCGGAATCGGACGAAAAAATACTGCGACGATAAAATGTGCGGCAATTTGATGAAAGTGCGGCGCTTCCGCGCCCGGAAAAAAGCGGGACAAAACCCGAACGGCGGCGCCGAAACGTAAGGCGGGATCGTCGATGACCATAATCAAAAAAAGGTTGCCCTGACCATTTTGCGGTGCCATGGTCGTGGAAGCAACCTTTTCAACTGCAAAAGTGCAGCTTTATTTCTGTACGCTATATCGTACCGACAATGTTCTATTCCTGAGGCTCATCGAATAACACAAGATACTCGCCGTAGCCTTCCTTCTCCATGTCGGCCTTCGGAACGAACCGCAACGCCGCGGAGTTGATGCAGTAACGCAGGCCGGTTGGTTCCGGTCCATCATCGAACACGTGGCCCAGATGCGAGTCGCCTTGCCGGCTGCGCACCTCGGTGCGGATCATGAAGTGGCTGGAGTCCGTCCGCTCCTTGATGTGGTAGCTGCGGATCGGGCGGGTAAAGCTTGGCCAGCCACAGCCGGCGTCAAATTTGTCAAGGGAACAAAAAAGCGGCTCTCCCGAAACGATATCCACGTAAATGCCTTCCTCGTCGTGATCCCAATACTCACCGGTGAAGGGGCGTTCGGTGGCGTTCTTTTGCGTAACTTCATATTGGATCGGCGTGAGCCTGTGCTTCAGCTCCTCCCGGTCGGCGGGACCGGACCAATGCTGTTCCAGGAAATCCTCACGGCCCGAGCCTTTGCGGTATAGCTTGTAGTGCAGCGGATTTTTCTTATGGTACTGTTGATGATATTCCTCGGCAGGATAAAAAGCAGCCGCCGGAAGTATCGGCGTGACGACCGGTTTGTCGAAGCGGCCGCTTTTTTCCAGCGCCAGCTTGGATTCCTCCGCTTCCCGCCGCTGTTCTTCATTGTGATAAAAGATAGCTGTCCGGTACGATTCGCCCCGGTCATGGAATTGCCCGCCTTCATCGGTCGGGTCGATTTGCTGCCAATAAAGTTCAAGCAGCTTGCGGTACGGAAACACCGCCGGGTCAAATTGGATTTGCACGGCCTCGTAATGACCGGTTCCACCGGCGCAAACCTCCTCGTAAGTAGGGTTTACCGTGTGTCCCCCAGTGTATCCCGATATAATGCCGTGTATGCCGGGCAGTTCCTCAAACGGCGAAACCATACACCAGAAGCAGCCTCCGGCAAAAGTGGCCAGTTCTACCTTTGTATTTGACGCTGAACTCATCATGATCCCTCCGTTTCGATATCATTATAGCGTGTTTTCAGGAAAAGCCAAAACGATTCTCCGAAAAGGCTGGTGCTCTTTCGCGGGACGTGATATAATAGCCCCAAGAAAACATGCATGGTTCCCAAAGGGGAGTAGCTTATTCAATAAAGTCGTCATTACGGGAGTTATACATACCCCGGCTTTATTGGCAACGTAACTTAGTTGTTAGCGAGACCTTTGCCCGTAGCGAGTATTGGGTAAAGGTCTTTTTTTGATGCGTTTATGCGTCGTGCCCAATACGGACACGGCGCATTTTTTTTGGCTGGAAGGAAGGCGTTTCTTCCCGTAGATCCGCCTGAATAAAGCTGATGGTGATTCCGGCGCTAGGAGCTGCCATCCCAAAAAAATGGGGTCAATGCATGGAAAACTATGAAAGGGGAGAGAAATATGGAGTTATTTTCCGTAGAATTCTGGACCGCACTGCTTTCCATCGTATTGATCGATCTCGTCCTTGCCGGGGACAATGCGATCGTGATCGGACTTGCCGCACGCAATGTGCCGCATAAAGATCAGAAAAAAGTGATTATTTGGGGGACCGTCGGGGCGATCCTGATCCGCGTCGTCATGACGTTGCTTGTCGTGCAGCTGCTGAATATTCCCGGGCTGCGGCTCGTCGGGGGGCTGGCGCTCGTTTGGATTGCCTACAAATTGATCGTGGATGAAAAAAGCCACGAGATCAATGCGGGCAACCAGATATGGGCGGCGATCCGGACAATTATCATCGCCGACGCGATGATGGGGCTGGACAACGTGCTGGCGGTGGCCGGTGCGGCGCATGGAGATTTCCTGCTCGTCATTATCGGGCTGGCCGTGTCCGTTCCAATAATGGTCTGGGGCAGCACGCTGATTCTGAAGCTGACGGAGCGCTTCCCGATCGTCATTACGATCGGCGCCGCCGTCCTTGCCTGGACCTCGGCGAAAATGATCGTGCAGGAGCCGCTTATTGACGATTTGTTCACGAGCAACTGGATCAAATACGGGTTTGAGGTGCTTGTGATCGTCGCCGTGATCGGCATCGGTACGCAAATGAAAAAAAGAAAAGCGCGTTTGCGCGAAACAACGCAGGCCTGAAGGTAAGGTCCTCAGACGATGAAACGCCGCAGGGGAGAAGCTAAGCCCCTTGCGGCGTTTTTCTTATACCGGCTGCTGGCCGCGCGCTTGTTGCCGGAACTGCCGCGGCGACATGCCGAATTTTTTGCGGAACACTTTATGAAAATAATTATAGCTGGGGAAACCGGAGCTTTCCGCGACATGTTCAAGAGAAAGCGGACTGAAAATAATCCGTTCGCGCGCCATGTTCAGCCTGACCTCCAGCGTATATTGAATGATGCTTGTCCCGAACGTTTCCTTAAACAGATGCACTGCCCGGGAAACGCTGATCCCGGCATAGGCGGCCGCATCCTCCAATTTGAAAGAGGAGGAGGCGTTCTCTTCAATATAATTTTTGATCCGATGGGCAAGATAAGTCGGATAGGCAGGCAATGGCTGATCCAGCAGATTCCGGTCGATGTCCATGCATAATATTTTCAAATAATATTCCGCGATTTCCGGAGCCGGGTTGGCGATGCGGCGCTGCTCCAGCATAATTTGCCGGAAAGCTCCGACGATGCCCTCGGAAAGAGGTACCTTCACCCGGTGGGGCCTTGACCGCTTTTTCCACCACGCTTCGATCCATTCACCGGCCAAAAATATATGATAATCGCCGCTGGACACCAGCGATTCGCCAAGTCCGCTTATTTCGGCTTCAATCTTCAGCTCATAGGGTTCGCCCGGCGCAAACAGCAGCAGATCCCCGGGCTCGAGCAGCTCCAGCCGGCCGTCTATGCGGGACCGGCATTTACCCGAGGTTTGCAGCCGGATCAAATAGTTTTCATGCCCGTCCGGCTGCACCGTATGAAACGGCTTGTGGTGGACCGAATAGCCGGCTAATAAAATCTGCAGGTTCGAATTAGGTTTCATAACCGACCTCCGTTGGGATCACCAAAAATAATGACCAGATTGTTCATGTTTTAATCATATTATTCATTTTATATCAGCGCAATTTGAAATACCATTGTACATGGAAACAGCACAGATACACACATCAGGAGTGACCAGAAATGACTATGAAGATTGGCATGATCGGCTGCGGCAACATCAGCCCGGTATACTTGACGTACCTCGGGCAAAAGCGAAGTCGCCAGGATTACGGCGGTAGCCGATGTTCTCCCGGAGAAGGCGCGCGAGCGGGCAGAGCAATTCGCAATTGAAAACGTCTACATTGTGGAGAATTGCTGGAAAGTAGAGTCTTTCATTTTAATGGAGAGGTGATCATTTATGGCAAAGGTTGGACTGCAGCTTTATACGGTAAGAGATCATTTGGAACGCGATTTTGAAGGTACATTGCGCAAAGTGGCCGAGCTTGGGTATAAAGGCGTGGAGTTTGCCGGATTTTACGGGAGAACTGTGGAACAAGTACAGCAAATCCTGCAGGAAACCGGGCTGGTTGCGGTGGGTGCCCATACGGCTTACGACCGTCTAAAGGCAGCGCTCGATGAGGAGATCGCTTTCAACAAGGCGATCGGCAACCGTTATATCGTCGTGCCGTATCTGTCGGAGGAAGACCGCAACCGTTGGCCCGAGGTCATTGAAGACTTGAAAAAATTCGGGGAACGCTGCAAACAGGAAGAAATGATTCTCTGCTATCATAATCATGATTTTGAGCTGACCCAGTCGCTGAACGGCAAACCGGTGCTGGATGCGATTTACGAACAGGTGCCGGCCTCCCTGCTGCAGATGGAGCTGGATTCCTGCTGGGTGGCTTTTGCCGGGGCGGATCCGCTGGCATACATCGCTACATATCGCGATCGTCTTCCGCTTGTGCATTGGAAGGACGTTGCCAAGAAACCGGACGGTTCGCCGGAAACAGTTGAGCTGGGCCGGGGGGAAGTCGCCGTTGCCGCGATTGGTGATGCCGCGATCGATGCAGGTGTCGATTGGCTGATCGTAGAGCAGGATCACTGCGCGGGCGATTCGCTGGAGAGCATTGCCGTAAGTATGGATTGGGTACGCGCTTATGCCGAAAAGGGAGGAAAACTTCATGTCTAAAACATTAAAAGTAGCCATCATCGGATGCGGCGGTATCGCGAACGGAAAACATTTGCCGAGTCTGAAACAGCAGCCTGAAGTGGAACTGGTCGCTTTCTGCGATATCGTGGAGGAGCGTGCGCAAAAAGCGGCTGCCGAATACGGCGCAGAGGGAGCCCAAGTATATACGGATTTCCGGAAATTGCTGGCGGAAAGCGATGCCGAAGTGGTGCACGTCTGCACGCCAAACGATTCGCACGCGGAAATCACCGTCGCTTCGCTGGAGTCGGGCCGTCACGTGATGTGCGAAAAACCGATGGCCAAAACGGCGGAGCAAGCCCGCCAGATGCTGGACGCGGCCAAACGCACGGGGAAAAAGCTGTCGATTGCGTACCAAAACCGTTTCCGCAGCGACAGCCTGTATTTGAAGGAACTGTGCGAAAACGGCGAGCTGGGCGATATCTATCTCGGGAAAGCTCTGGCGCTGCGCCGCCGCGCCGTTCCGACGTGGGGCGTGTTCCTGGACGAGGAAAAGCAAGGCGGGGGACCATTGATCGACATCGGCACCCATGCGCTAGACTTGACTTTATGGCTGATGGACAATTACGAGCCGAAAAGCGTAACCGGTTCCGTGTTCCATAAACTCGGAAACCGCGAAAATGCGGCGAACGCGTTTGGCCCTTGGGATCCCGAGCAATTTAAAGTCGAGGATTCCGCGTTTGGTTTCATTACGATGAAAAACGGGGCGACGATCATTCTGGAATCCAGCTGGGCGCTTAATGTCGTCGAGGTCGGAGAAGCGAAAACGCTGCTGTGCGGCACCGAAGGCGGCGCCGATATGACAAACGGCCTGCGCCTGAACGGTGAAAAATTGAGCCGCTTGTACGAAACCAACGTCGATCTCGGAACCGGCGGGGTCGCCTTCTACCAAGGCAAACAGGAAAACGAATCCACCCGTGAAGCCAGTGCCTGGGTTCAGGCGATTTTGGAAGATAAAGAGCCGCTCGTGAAGCCGGAGCAGGCGCTTGTGGTCACGGAAATTTTGGAAGCCATCTATAAATCAGCCAAAACCGGCCAAACGGTATATTTTGATTAAGCGAAGCAAGGAGGAGCTGACATGAAATTAGGAGTATTTCTGGTGCTGTTCGGAGGTCTTCCCTTGGAACAAGCGCTCGATAAAGCGGCTGCTCAAGGACTAAAGGCCGTGGAAATCGGCACCGGCGGACATCCGGGGAACGCCCACTGCAATCCTGACGTGCTGCTGGAAAACAAAACGGCGCGAGACGAGTTCAAAAAGGCGGTGGAATCCCGCGGTCTCATCATCAGCGCGCTGAGCTGCCACGGCAATCCGCTGCATCCGCAAACAGCGGTCGCCAAAGAGTTCCACGACGCTTTCGTCAAAACCGTCCAATTGGCCGAACTGCTGGAAGTGCCGGTCGTCAACACGTTTTCCGGCTGCCCGGGCGATCATGAGGATGCGAAATACCCGAACTGGCCGGTGGCGCCGTGGCCTAACGACTTCCAGGAGGTTTTGGATTGGCAGTGGAAAAATAAAGTCATTCCGTATTGGACGGAATGGGGCAAATTTGCCGCCGATCACCATGTGAAGATCGGGCTCGAGCTGCACGGCGGATTTTCCGTACACACGCCGGCGACGCTGCTGCGCCTGCGCGAAGCGGCCGGTGAAGTGATCGGGGCCAACCTCGACCCGAGCCATATGTGGTGGCAGGGAATCGATCCCGTTCAAGCGATTTCGATCCTTGGCAAGGCCGGCGCCATCCACCATTTCCACGCCAAGGATACGACGATCGATCCGGTTAACGTGAACCGTTACGGCATTACGGATATGCAGCCTTACACGAACATGCAGGAGCGGGCTTGGCAGTTCCGCACCGTCGGTTACGGGCACGATCTGAAGACATGGGCCGACATCATCAGCGCGCTGCGGCTGCACGGCTACGATTACGCGGTCAGCATCGAGCACGAAGACGGGCTGATGTCGATCGATGAAGGATTTACCAAGGCCGTACGCAATCTGCAGCAAGTGCTTATGGAGGATTCCGCCGCGGAAATGTGGTGGGTATAACTGACCGTAAACGTAATATACTATATTAGCGGCTGCCGCCAAGGCGGCCGTTTTTGCGGATATGGGGTGATGAATAAGAAGCCCCCTTACTTTTCGTGTGTAAATATGCTATTATGAAATATACTAACTTACTTAAGGTAAGTTTTATGCATGCAGGCTTGCTATAATAATGAGGTGAATGTTATGGATGAGCATTCGAATGGAATGTGTCCGCGATTTGAATCGGCTTTTTCGTTTTTGGGGAAACGCTGGAACGGTTTGATTATTCAAACCCTGATGAGCGGGCCGAAACGCTTCAAGGATATTTCCAATCTGATTCCTTCCATGAGCGACAAGATGCTATCGGAGAGGATGAAGGATTTGGAATGTGAGGGGATTTTGGTCCGTCATGTTTATCCGGAAACGCCGGTTCGCATCGAATATGAGTTAACCGAAAAAGGGCGGGCGCTTCGTCCGGTGATGGAGCAAGTGCAGACCTGGGCGCATCAGTGGATCAAGTAAGCACATGCCGCTTTCGGGTCGCGAAGGCGGCATGAAAATTTTAGAAAGTAGGTGTACTTGTGGCTGAGGTAATTGTAATTGGGGCAGGGCCGGCTGGAGCCAGCGCGGCGTTATTTTTGGCCAAGGCGGGCAAAGAAACGCTTGTTCTGGACAGCAACACGAGCATGACGAAGCGGGCCTGGATAGAGAACCATTACGGGGCAAAGGACATTTCCGGACCGGATTTGCTCAAAATCGGACGGGAGCAGGCCGAAAAATTCGGCGCCAAGTTCATTGAAGAAAAAGTGACGCATATCGATGCCAACGGCGGTTCGACAGTAACCGTGAAAACGGAATCCGGCCGCGGCTACGAAGCGTCCCATATCATATTGGCTACCGGCGCGTTGACCGATCTTGCAAACGCTACCGGGCTGGAGTTAAAAGAAGGCCGCGAGCCGAGAATCAAAACCGTCGTCGCTACGGACGGGCAAGGCCGGACCAGCGTTCCGCGGATCTGGGCGGCCGGCACGGTGGCGGGCGTCAGCGTTCATACGATCATTACGGCCGGCGACGGGGCAAAAGTCGCGATTGAGCTGATCAGCGAAATCAACGGCGAACGTTACGTGGATCATGATGTGTTGAAATAAAACAAACTCATACAATATAACTTGATGTATTCAGGCCTCGGCCCTTCCCTTCTTAGGGAAGGGTTCTTTACGCCTGCCTCGAAATTTGAGAACTTTCTGTTGGTCCGGTATGCTTAAGTTACGGAATATTCCTGGATCGAATAAGGAAAAATGATTAGAGGAAAGGCGGGGCGGCGATGCGCAATAGGTTGAAATGGCTGGCTGGACTAGTGATCATGATGGCGTTCTTCACGGCAGCCTGCGCCGATGGCGGCACGATCGACAAACCGGATCCTTCGGAAGAGCTGCAAAGCGAGGATGGGGATGCCCATGACATCACCTTAACAATTGACGGGGGCACGTTTATCCCCGATGTGAAGCGAAAATTGCATTTTGATTATACGGAAGGGATCACCGTTCTTCAGGCGCTTGAAAGCAGCGGAATCATAGAGCTGGCGGGGGATAGGAGCAAAATTCAATCCGTGGGCGCAGTGTCGCTTGATTCGACGCTGGAGTGGGGAGTCCGCTTGAATGACAAGGAGCTGCCGTCCGGCGATTGGGCCAAACTGCTCAAGGCGGGGGACAACATCCTGGTTTACGTTAAAACCGTAGGCAGCGCTGCGGTCAGTTCCAATGGAGCTTCGCTGCTGCTGACCGTGAACGGGGGAAGTCAAAATCCGCAGCTCAAACGCTATTTTGTCCATCAATACAATGAAAACACGACCGTAAGGGACTTGCTCAAGCGGAGCGGGCTCGTGGAGCTGAATAAAACCGGGCAATATATCGTCTCCGTTAACGGATACCGTCCGGATGAAACGGAAGCATGGGTGCTGAAGGTAAATCAAAAGAAATTGCTGGCCACCGGCCTCGACATGAGGTTAAAACCCCAGGACAATGTGGAAATCACTTTGGTGCGAAAATAAGTTTCGGACCGAAAAAAATAAATCCGCAGTTCTCTTAGATAAGAGGCTGCGGGTTTTTCAATAGGGATGCAAAAAAAAATGTGACAATTACATGTGATAACTTTCACATTTAATGTGAATGTAATCACAAACTATTCTAAATTTTAAATGTATACTTTCGACATAAGGGATTTACAGGAGATTAACTAAGAATCGGAACAGTCTTATTCTGAAAGGGGCATGGATGATGATGGCTACAGCAAAAGAGAAACTGGTCGTGATCGGTAACGGAATGGCGGGGATCAGCACCGTTGAGCAAATATTGAAATTAACCTCCAAATTCGAAATTACGGTGTTCGGAAGCGAGCCGCATCCCAACTACAACCGGATCATGCTTTCCTATGTGCTTGAAGGCAGCAAAACGATAGATGATATTATCCTGAACGATTTGAACTGGTACCGTGACAATGGCATTACGCTGCATACCGGAACGGCGGTTGCCCGGATCGACAAGGAGACGAAGCAGGTTGTCACCGAAGACGGTGAGCGCGTGCCTTACGATAAGGTGCTGATCGCTACCGGATCGACCTCGTTTATTTTGCCGATTCCCGGCAGCGATAAGGAAGGGGTGGTTGGCTTCCGCGACATTTCCGACTGCGAACAAATGATCCAGGCGGCCAAGTCGTACCGCAAAGCGGCGGTTATCGGCGGAGGGCTGCTCGGACTGGAGGCGGCCAAAGGACTCGTTCAGCTCGGCATGGACGTAACGGTCGTGCATTTAATGGAAGATTTGATGGAACGCCAGCTGGATCATCAAGCGGCGGGAATGCTGAAAGCGGAACTGGAGCGCCAGGGCATCAAATTTAAAATGGGCGCGCAGACGACCGAACTGCTTGGCGATTCGCGGGTAAGCGGGCTGCGGTTCGCCGACGGCACGGAGCTGGAAGCGGAATTCGTCGTCATGGCCGTCGGCATCAAGCCGAACGTCGCGGTAGCCAAAGCGAGCGGCCTCGAAGTGAACCGTGGGATCGTCGTGAACGATTATCTGCAGACCTCGCTGGAAGGCGTGTATTCCGTCGGCGAGTGCACGGAGCACCGCGGCACCTGTTACGGCCTCGTCGCTCCGCTGTTTGAGCAGGGCATGGTTCTGGCGAAGCATATCAGCGGCGTGGAAACAGCGCCTTACACCGGTTCGGTCGTTTCGACCAAACTCAAAATATCCGGGGTTGATGTGTTTTCGACCGGGGAATTTATCGATGGTCCGGAACATACGGTGATCAGCAGCAAAGACGAGTGGAAACGGACCTACAAAAAAATTCTGCTGAAGGACGGCGTTTTTGTAGGCGCGGTGCTGTTTGGCGACATTAACGATTCGGCTGAGCTGCAGAAGCTGATCAAGCAGAAGGCGGAGATGACGGACGAATTATACGCCTCGCTGATGGGCACGGGCTGCTGCGGCGGCGGTGGCCAAAAGAAGGCTTCGGTCGAAACGATGGCGGACGACGAAATTGTCTGCGGCTGCAACGGGGTGACCAAAGGGACGATCGTTGACGTGATCACCAACCAGGGATTAACGACCGTCGACGAGATCAAAGCCTGCACGGGGGCGACCCGGTCTTGCGGAGGCTGCAAGCCGGTGGTTGAGCAAATATTGCAATACGTGCTGGGAGACGGATTTGAGTCGGCGGCGAAACAGGGCATATGCGGCTGCACGACGCTGAGCCGTGATGAAATCGTGGCTGAGATCAAGGCGAAAGGGCTGCAGACGACCAAAGAAGTGATGAACGTGCTTGGCTGGAGCCAGCCGGAGGGCTGCTCGAAATGCCGCCCGGCCATCAACTATTATCTAGGCATGCTGTACCCGGACACGCACGAGGACGAAAAGGAATCGCGCTTCGTGAACGAACGGATGAGTGCCAACATTCAGAAGGATGGGACTTACACTGTTGTACCGCGGATGTACGGCGGCGTGACGACGCCGGAGGACCTGAAGAAAATCGCCGACGTATCGCTGAAATACGATGTGAAGGTCGTTAAGGTCACCGGCGGCCAGCGGCTGGACTTGATCGGTGTGAAAAAGGAAGACCTGCCGAAAGTGTGGGCCGAGCTCGACATGCCGTCGGGATACGCCTACGCCAAATCGCTTCGCACGGTGAAAACCTGCGTCGGCTCGCAGTTTTGCCGGTTCGGCACACAGGATTCGATGGGCATGGGCGCGCAGCTCGAACGCAAATTCGAACGGCTTGATTTTCCGGCTAAATTCAAAATGGCGGTGAACGGCTGCCCGCGCAACTGCGCCGAATCGTGCACGAAGGATATCGGGATCGTCGGCAACGACGGCGGATGGGAAATCTTTATCGGCGGTAACGGAGGGATCAAGGCCCGGCTTGCGGATTCGCTGTGTAAGGTGAAGACCGATGAGGAACTGATCGAGCTGTGCGCAGCCATTATCCAGCATTACCGCGAAACCGGCAACTACCTGGAAAGAACGTCGGAGTGGGTTGAACGGATGGGGCTGGACAATATCCGCGCGGCGGTAGTGGACGATGCGGAAAATCGTAAAGCATTGGTAGAACGCGTTGAGTTTGCCTTGAAGCAGGTTTCGGACCCGTGGAAAAAGATGTTAAACGACAACGAAACGCGCGGCAATCTGTTCCACAGCCTGGAAATGAGCGAACAGATGAACTAAACCGGACGGATGACAGGAAAGGGGAAGAGGAGCATGAACAAGGACATGAGTAAAGAGACATTTTTCCCGGTGGGGCCCGTGGAGCAGTTTCTGCCCCAGATCGGGCGCGTGGTGGAAGCAGGAGGCCATGAATTGGCGGTGTTCCGTTTATCTGACGGGCGCATCTTCGCCGCCCTGAATCAAAATCCTCATCCGAAAGGCGGGCCGCTGGCCGAAGGAATCGTATCCGGGCATTACCTTTACGACCCGCTCTACGATTGGAAAATCGATCTGACGACCGGCCTGGTCCAGGCCCCGGACAGCGGACAAGTGCCGATGTTCCCGGTCAAGGTGGAGGGCGGACAGGTGGCGATCGCCGCCAGCGCCTTGCAGCAAGTATAGGCCCTGCAAGATCGTAAGCGCGGTGACCCTGCTCTCAGGAATCGCCGCGCTTGCTTTCAATGGAGGACACGCATAAGGGGAGGAAACGGCAATGTATACGCCAAATGTGGAAGCCATTGTGGAAACGGCAGTCAAGAAAAAGGAAAAAATGAATGAAAGCTTGCCGAAGTATTTCGTTTCGGCCATGCTGGCCGGCGCTTACGTCGGGCTCGGCATTATTCTCATCTTCAGCATCGGTGCGCCGCTGGCCGCGGCGAAATCGCCGTACCAGACGATGCTGATGGGGATGTCCTTCGGGCTTGCCCTGACGCTGGTCGTTTTTGCCGGTTCGGAGCTGTTTACCGGGAACAATATGTTTTTTGCGGCAAGCACGCTGGCGAGGCGGACAACGGTAGGCGATACGGCGAAAAACTGGACGATCGTGTTTCTCGGCAACCTGGCGGGGGCGGTTGTGCTTTGTTTGCTGATCGTCGGCAGCGGGCTGTTCAAAACGGCGGCGCCGGAGCATCTTATTTTTGCCTCTGCCGCGAAGAAGATGGGCGCTCCGGTCACCGAACTGTTTTTCCGCGGCATTCTGTGTAACTGGCTCGTTTGCCTTGCGTTATGGATGGCGAACCGCGCCAAGGAGGATATCGCCAAGCTGGTGTTGATCTGGTGGTGTCTATACGCCTTTATCGCCAGCGGGTACGAGCATAGCGTGGCCAATATGACGCTGCTCAGTTTGTCGCTGCTTCTGCCGAACCACCCTGACACGATTACGCTCGCTGGCTGGTTTCACAATATGATCCCGGTGACGCTGGGCAATATTATCGGCGGCGCGGTATTTGTGGGCATGGCATATTGGTTCATATCCCCGGTGCGCAAGAAGGCGAAACCAACGAAAGATGGAAAAGCAGCATAAACCGGCTCATCCCGAGCCGGTTTTTTTTGCGTTTTCGTCCAGAACGCGGTCAGACAAAAAAAGCGTCCCGTAAATCGGGACGGCTTTGCATATAAAGACAGACACATATAGCCAGGCGCACGGCAGGTCAGATCCGGCAAATTTCGTTCGGGCACAGCTCGCAGTGGCAAATGTCTTGCAGCATGACCATATCTTTGATGACGATCATGCCGTTCTCGTATTCGAGCGCATCCTTTTTGCGTAGGTCGCTGAGCATCCGGTTGACGCTTTCGCGCGTAGCTCCGATCATGTTGGACAAGTCGGTGTGGGTGATTTTTTTGTTGATCAGAATCGTGTCCCCATGCTGTTCGCCATACGTGTTGCTGAGGCGGATCAGCGTCGAGCAAAGAGCGCCCGGCTTGCCGTACATCATTAAATCGCGGAATTTCGTCTGCGTCAGGCGATGGTGGATGCCCATCCATTTCATGAAGTCGATCGCAAAATCGCAGTGCTGGCATATCATGATTTCAAGATCTTTTTGATCGATCACGCCGATTTCGCAGTCTTCGATCACCTCGGCCGTGAAGCTGTGCTTGGTGCTGAAGAACGGATCAGCCTGGCCAACCATGTCGCCGCGTCCGTACATATACAAAATGAGTTCTTTGCCTTCGTCGGTCGATTTGGTTAGCTTGACGCGTCCGCGTTTGATGTAAAACAGTTTATCGGAAAAATCACCTTCCCAGAACAAATGCGTCCCCTCGGGATATGCTTTATCTTTCATTGTGACGAGAAGGCGGTTGAAGTTTTGTTCTGTAAAACAGCTCGTGTTACCGCGGGGCAGGGTGGCGTTTACGATTTCACTCATCTTGGATTTCCCCTTTATATTTCTGATTTTTATGAAATTTTTAATTAATTATATAACGATTATTGCAAAATTTGGGGGCTTGAAAGAGCGAAAAAGTGTCGAAATTCTAACATTGTGACTAAATTCACGAAATTTGCATCATAAGCGAAAATATTTCAGAACTTTTTATACTTTGTGAAAAAATTCACTATACAAAATCGCATCCCTATGCTATGATCAAAACATAAAAAGAAGAAACACATCTTTTAAGGATGAACTTGCAAGTGAAAAATTTCACGAACTTGTTGATAACCCGTCTTAACTGCAGGTTGATCCTTACCAAACTCAGGAGGATGAGAGAAATGGCCGTAAAAAATGAAGCGACGACGAAAGCCCAGCCCACTCCGGAAGCTTACATCCAAACTTTGATCGACAAAGCGAAAAAAGCTTCCGAGGCGTTCATGAGCATGACGCAGGAGCAGATTGACGGCATTGTGCAGGCGATGGCCCTGGCGGGTCTCGACAAACACATGCATCTCGCGAAGATGGCGGTGGAGGAGACCGGGCGCGGGGTGTACGAAGACAAAATCATTAAAAACATGTTCGCCACGGAGTACATTTACCACAACATCAAATACGACAAAACGGTAGGCGTCATTGAGGACAACGATTTTGACAGCTTCCAGAAAATCGCCGAGCCAGTCGGGATCATCATGGGGATTACGCCGGTGACGAACCCTACGTCGACCACGATTTTCAAGTCGCTGATTGCGATAAAAACCCGCAACCCGATCATCTTCGGCTTCCATCCATCCGCTCAAAAATGCAGCGCGGAAGCCGCTGAAATATTGCTGGAGGCCGCGGTGAAGCACGGGGCGCCCGCCGACTGCATCCAATGGATCGAAAATCCGTCGATGGACCGCACGAACGCTTTGATGAACCATCCGGACGTAGCCTGCATCCTCGCTACCGGCGGTTCCGCGATGGTAAAAGCGGCGTACAGCTGCGGCAAACCGGCCCTTGGCGTCGGCCCCGGCAACGTACCTTGCTTCATTGAGAAGAGCGCGGATCTCGATCAAGCCGTCAACGACCTGATTCTTTCCAAAACGTTTGACAACGGCATGATTTGCGCTTCCGAACAAGCGGTCATTATTGAGGAACCCGTATTCGACCAAGTGAAAAAGAAAATGATCGCCAACGGCTGCTATTTCGTAAACAAAGATGAAGCGGCAAAACTGACGGCAGGCGCGATCATCGCCGATAAATGCGCGGTGAACCCGGCGATCGTTGGACAGCCGGCAACGAAGATCGCGGAAATGTGCGGTATCGACGTGCCGGCCGGAACGAAAATCCTCGTCGCCGAAATTGAAGGCGTCGGTCCGAAATTCCCGCTTTCCGCGGAGAAGCTTAGCCCGGTGCTAGCTTGCTATAAAGTGAAAAACGCCGAGCAAGGCATCGAACGCGCGTTGGAAGTCGTGGAGTTCGGCGGTATGGGCCACTCTTCGGTCATTCATTCGAACAACCAGGATATCATCCAGAAATTCTCCGACCGGATGCCGACCTGCCGGATTTTGGTGAACCAGCCTTCCTCGCAAGGCGGCATCGGCGACATTTACAACTCGAACCTGCCTTCGCTGACGCTCGGCTGCGGGTCCTACGGGCGCAACTCGACGTCGTCGAACGTTACGGCCGTCAATCTGATCAACGTGAAAAGGGTGAACCGTCGTACCGTGAATATGCAGTGGTTTAAAGTGCCAAGCAAAATTTATTTTGAGAAAAACTCGACGCAATATTTGGCCAAAATGCCGGACATCTCCCGCGTAATGATCGTTACTGACCCGATGATGGTGAAGCTGGGTTACGTGGAAAGAGTCGAGCATTACCTCCGTCAACGCCAAACGCCGGTAGCGATCGAAGTGTTTTCGGATGTCGAACCGGATCCGTCGACAACGACGGTGGAACACGGTAAGGAGATGATGGCGAAGTTCCAGCCGGACTGCATTATCGCTCTCGGCGGCGGGTCGGCGATGGACGCGGCGAAAGGGATGTGGCTGTTCTACGAATATCCGGATGAAGATTTCTTTAACCTGAAGCAAAAATTCATGGATATCCGCAAACGCCTTTACAAGTATCCGCGGCTCGGACAAAAAGCGAAATTCGTAGCCATTCCGACGACCTCGGGAACGGGCTCGGAAGTAACGTCGTTTGCTGTCATCACGGACAAAATCAAAGGCAATACGAAGTATCCTTTGGCCGATTACGAACTGACGCCGGACGTGGCGATCATCGACCCGGTATTCGTGTACAGCCTGCCGAAAACCGCGGTGGCCGACACGGGGATGGACGTTCTGACGCATGCGATCGAAGCTTACGTATCCGTAATGGCCAACGACTACACGGACGGACTATGCATTAAAGCGATCCAGCTCGTCTTCCAGTACCTTGAAAAATCGGCGCTGACCGGCGACGAACTGGCCCGCGAAAAAATGCACAACGCTTCGACGATCGCGGGGATGGCGTTCTCCAACGCATTCCTTGGCATCAACCACAGCTTAGCCCATAAATGGGGCGGCGAATTCCATACGGCGCATGGCCGGACCAATGCGATCCTGATGCCGCACGTCATCCGCTACAACGCCAAGAAGCCGACGAAGTTTGCCGCATGGCCGAAATACACGCATTTTACAGCCGACGAACGTTACGCGGAAATCGCCCGCATCCTGGGCTTGCCGGCGCGGACGACGGAAGAAGGCGTGAAGAGCCTGATCAATGCGATTCGCGACCTGAACAGAAAGCTCGGTATTCCGGAAACATTCCAGGATCTCGGCTTCGACCCGAAAGTATTCGAATCGCGCGTTGATTATTTGGCCGACCGCGCGTTCGAAGACCAATGCACGACCGCCAATCCGAAGCTGCCGCTAGTGACGGAGTTGGCGGAAGTCTACCGCGACGCTTTCTACGGAAGATTTGAAAATTAAGTGAACAAAGACCTTTGAAAACGTGAGAAATATCACTATGTGTGATATTTCTCACAATCTTATTCGGCAAGTTAAGCTATGATTACAGTATAAATGATCCCTCAAAGTTTTATGACGGATGAACCCTGGGAAAAACAACGGGACTCATCGAAGCCTTTTATCAGGTACATTTAACGCGACAAATGTGAAATTTATCACGTATTTTATGTGAAAAATATCACGAATTTTAAGGGATCATGAGGCGCGGTACATATCCTTCGAACCGCGACCAAAATATAAATGGAGGGAATAAAGATGTCGGTGATCGAAAAAGAAGTACAAACCGTGGACAATGCTTGGAGAGGATTCAAACCGGGCAAATGGATGAAAGAAGTGAACACCCGCGATTTCATCCAAACCAACATCAAACCTTATGAAGGCGACGAGTCCTTCTTGGCGGGCGCGACGGCCAACACGAAAGCTTTGTGGGAAATCGTGTCGCAGCTGTCCAAGCAAGAACGGGAAGCCGGCGGGGTGCTGGATGTGGACGTCAACACGCCATCCACGATCACTTCCCACGCTGCGGGGTATTTGGATAAGGACAAGGAGCAAATCGTAGGCGTACAGGGCTCGGCCCCTTTCCAACGCACGATTCGCCCGTTCGGCGGGATCAACATGGTTGTCAACTCCTGTAAGGCTTACGGCTATGAGCTGCCGCAGGAAATTATCGACTTGTTTACGCATATTCGCAAAACGCACAACCAAGGCGTTTTTGATGCTTATACATCGGAAATGAGAGCGGCTCGTAAAGCCGGCATTATTACCGGGCTTCCCGACGCTTACGGCCGCGGCCGGATCATCGGCGACTATCGCCGGGTGGCGCTGTACGGTGTGGATTTCCTGATCAAGCAAAAACAACAGGAACTGAAAGCTCTCGAAGTGGATGTCATCGACGAGGATGTGATTCGCCTTCGCGAAGAGCTGTCCGAACAAATTCGTGCGCTCGGCGAACTGAAACAGATGGGAGAAATGTACGGATTCGACATTTCAAGACCGGCAAACAACGCAAAAGAAGCTTTCCAATGGCTCTATTTCGGTTATCTGGCAGCCGTTAAGGAACAGGACGGCGCCGCAATGTCCCTTGGACGCGTATCCTCCTTCCTGGACGCTTATATCGAACGCGACCTGGCCGAAGGAACGCTGACCGAAGAAACCGCGCAAGAACTGGCCGACCATTTCGTCATGAAGCTGCGGATCGTGAAATTCCTGAGAACTCCGGACTACAACGAACTGTTCAGCGGCGACCCGACTTGGGTAACGGAATCGCTTGGCGGCATGTCGGTGAACGGCAAGACGCTCGTTACAAAAAACAGTTTCCGCTTCCTGCACACGCTGTACAATCTCG
This sequence comes from Paenibacillus macerans, assembly GCF_023715465.1. GTDB lineage: Bacteria > Bacillota > Bacilli > Paenibacillales > Paenibacillaceae > Fontibacillus > Fontibacillus macerans_A. The sequence continues at coordinate 619,451 of NZ_JAMBOE010000001.1, read as the reverse complement.
GCCCGGCTCCGGAACCAAACCTGACAGTGCTTTGGTCGGAACAATTGCCTGACGCGTTCAAGAAATATTGCGCCAAAGTATCAATCGAGACCAGCTCGATCCAATACGAAAACGACGACTTGATGCGTCCGATCTATGGCGACGATTACGGTATTGCCTGCTGCGTGTCCGCGATGGAAATCGGTAAACAAATGCAGTTCTTTGGCGCTCGCGCCAACCTGGCAAAAGTGTTGCTGTACGCCATCAACGGTGGTAAAGACGAAAAATCGGGCGCCCAAGTCGGTCCGGAATATCCGGCGATCACGTCCGAATATCTCGATTATAATGAAGTCAAAAAACGTCTGATTCCGATGATGGAATGGCTGGCTAAGCTATACGTCAACGCGCTGAACGTCATCCACTACATGCACGATAAATATTGCTACGAACGGATCGAAATGGCGCTGCATGATCGCGACATTCTCCGGACGATGGCTTGCGGTATCGCCGGCTTGTCCGTAGCGACCGACTCGCTGAGCGCGATCAAATACGCCAAAGTTAAACCGATCCGCAACGAAAACGGCATCGCCGTTGACTTTGAAATCGAAGGCGAATTCCCTTGCTACGGCAACAACGACGACAGCGTCGACCAAATTGCGGTTGAACTCGTGGAAACGTTCATGGGCATGATCCGCAAACACAAAACTTACCGCAACTCGCTGCCGACGCAATCGATCCTGACGATTACCTCGAACGTTGTATACGGTAAGAAAACGGGGACTACACCGGACGGACGCAAAGCGGGCGAACCGTTTGCGCCGGGCGCAAACCCGATGCACGGCCGCGATAAGAAAGGCGCGCTGGCTTCCTTGAGCTCCGTAGCCAAACTGCCGTACGAACATAGCTTGGACGGCATTTCCAACACGTTCTCGATCGTGCCTAAGGCGTTGGGTAAAGAACTCGACACCCGCAAATCGAACCTTGTGTCGATGATGGACGGCTATTTCGGCAGCAAAGCTCATCACTTGAACGTCAACGTGTTCGATCGCGAAACGCTGCTGGATGCGATGGATCATCCGGAAAATTATCCGCAGCTGACGATCCGCGTATCGGGTTATGCGGTGAATTTCATCAAGCTGACCCGCGAACAACAACTGGATGTTATCAACCGGACATTCCACGGCAAAATGTAATCTCACAATCTGCATACAGGCAGCTGATTTCAGGTTGACCCCCGGGTTCAACCTGTCACAGAAAGGGTGACGAAAATGCTAAAAGGTCGCATACATTCATTAGAAACTTTCGGAACGGTCGATGGCCCGGGTATTCGCTTCGTGCTCTTCATGCAAGGCTGCCTGCTGCAGTGCCAGTACTGCCATAATCCGGACACCTGGAACTTGTCGGGGGGGGAAGAAATGACGGTCGAGGAAGTGCTTGCCGAAATCGAACCCTACTTGAACTACTACCGCCCATCCGGCGGAGGGCTCACGGTCTCGGGCGGGGAAGCGACGCTGCAAGCCCCGTTCGTCACCGAGCTGTTCCGGGAAGCGAAGAAACGCTGGAACCTCCATACTACATTGGATACGAACGGGTATAATGAAGGGGACAAAATCCGCGACCTGCTGGATGTGACCGACCTCGTGCTGCTTGATCTAAAGCATATCGACAATGAAAAGCACATCAAGCTGACCGGCAAACCAAACGACCGGATGCTGAACATGGCCCGCTGGTTGTCCGATCAGGGACGGAGCATGTGGATCCGCCATGTATTCGTTCCCGGCATCCATGACGACGAACAAGATTTGCGGGATCTGGGGCGGTTTATCGGCAGCTTGCAGGGCGTTGAGAAGTTCGAGATTCTCCCGTACCACCAAATGGGGATCTATAAATGGCAGGAGCTTGGTTGGGATTATCCACTCGAAGGCGTCCCATCGCCAACGGAGGAACAGATCGAGCGGGCGTACCGGATCATTCATGAGGGAGAACGGGAAGCAGTCGAGAAAAGACAGATTCATGTCAATTAACATGACGTAAAAATTAATAGTTTTGACCATAACGGTTAAATCAGACATGCACATGTCAGGTTTAACCGTTTTCATTTTGTCTTTTGGATGATATTATCCCTCTAATAGAAAAATGTCCTCCTTACCAAAAAAGTATACGCTTTCTATAATGGGGGGTGTAAGTGAATCTACCGCGTTTGAGGAGGGGTCTAGAAACATGAGGAAAAGTTTGATGCTGCTGCTGTCTTTGATTTTTATCGCTTCCGCGTTGCTGGCCGGCTGCGGATCATCAGGGAACGGAGGGAATAAAGCTCCGGCGAACGAAGGGCAAGGGACCGCAAATAACGGGAAAACCGGATCCGGGACAGAGACGAGCAATGAGCCGTTCGAGATTACGATTCGCCATACGCAGGTCGGGGAATCGAAGAAGTTCCGTTTGGCGATGCTCGAAGATGTCGTCAAACAGACGGAAGCGGCCGTCCCTGGCTTGACGGTTAAGCTGGATGCGGTGGACTCCGAAGTCAACCGCAAGGAGAAGCTGCGCGGCGAAATGGCCGCCGGGAAACCGCCGGAAATTTTCGACGTGTTTGGCAGCCCGGATGCGGAGCTGTATGCCAAAGAAGGCTTGATGCTTGATTTGACGCCAATTATCGAAGAACTTGGCATCAAGGATAAATTCACGACTCTCGACCCGTTTACTCATGACGGCAAAGTGTACGGACTGCCGATCGGCGGATCGATCGAAGGTTTCTTCTATAATAAAGAATATTTTGAGCAAAAGGGGCTGCAGGTGCCCAAAACGCTGGGCGAGCTGGAGCAAATCGCCGAAAAGATCAAGGCCGACGGCAAAATTCCGTTTGCGCAAGCCTCCAAGGATGCTTGGATTCCGCTGATGATCACAAACAATTTATGGTCGTATTATGCGGGTCCGGAAATTACGTATGGCTTTAAAAGCGGGGCAACGAAATGGACGGACGAAAGTATGGTCAAAGCGATCGCCAAACACCAGGAATGGGTGCAAAAGGGTTATTTCAAAAAAGGCGAGCTTGGTTTTGAATACGCGGACATGAGAAATCAGATCATCACGGGTGAAGCGATGATGATGATGGACGGCTCCTGGGCCAACTCCGTCTTCCGCGATCCCGAGCAGGCCGGCGACATGGTCGGCAAAATCGGCTACTTCAACATGCCGCCGCTGAACGAAGGCGACCCGGTCATCGTTATGCAGGACGCCAACAACGGGTACGGCTTCTCCAGCGCCGTCGCGGAAGATCCGCGGAAGCTGGCGGCCGTCAAAGAGTTCATCAAAAACATGTGGACGGAAGAAATGCAGTTGCGCGGCCTTAAAGAAGACGGCGTGCTGCCAGCGATGAAAATGGATCTTGAGCAAATGAAAACGGCGTCCGACGACCCGCTTATGCAGGACATTTTCAAGGGCGTCAGCGAAATCGGCACCTCGTTCCCGGCGTTTGACGCTCTGGTGCAGGCTGATGTAAATACGGCCCTGAGCATGGGGATTCAGCAAATTATCGGCGAAGAAATCAAGCCGGAGCAAATGCTGGAAAATGTCCAGGCCGCACAGGATGCAGCCAACGCCGTAGAGTAACAGATCACGAACGAATTTCGGCAAGGGCGCCGCTCGCCTTGATGGCATGGGGCGCCCTTGCTCCCGATTACGGAGGTTATTGGCATGAACAAAGCGCTTAGAAATCCTCTGCTATATGTGCTGTTCGTTTTACCGGCCTTTGTGCTGTTTCTGGCTTTCTTTATTTATCCGATTTTTACCGCCATCAATCACAGCTTTACCAGCTGGAACGGGATCTCGAAAAATCTAAGCTACATCGGCCTGGACAATTACGCCACGGCCTTGCATGATAAAGCCTTTTGGAAATCGGTGCGCAACAATGCGTATTTCATTCTGTTTTCCTGCCTGGTCCAAGTGCCGCTGATCGTCTTTTTTTCGCTGCTGATCGCAAGCGTGAAAAAGCTTAAAGGCCTGTACAAAACGGCTGTGTTTATGCCGTCCATCATGTCGACCGCGGTGATCGGCATTTTGTGGGGATTTATTTATAACCCGGATTTCGGGCTCATGAACAAGATGCTGGGCGTATTTGGCATTCCGCCGGTCTATTGGCTGTCGGACAAAAATTGGGCGATGTTATCCATTCTGATTACCAATGCCTGGCAGTGGACAGGTTTCTACATCGTGATGGTGCTGGCGGCGATCCTCGCCATTCCGCGAGAACTGGAAGAAGCGGCGGCGATCGACGGCGCGAGCGGCATTCAGCGGGCGTTTAAAATCACGATCCCGCTCATCATGCCGATCATTTCCGTCGTCATTATGCTGTCGGTGGCCGGGGCGATGAAAGCGGCGGACATCGTGCTCGTCATGACCAAAGGCGGTCCGGCGGGATCGACGGACGTGATGGCGACGTATATGATCCGCTACGCGATCACCAGCTTCCGCCACGGCTTTGGGAACGCGATCGCGGTGCTTATTTTCGTGTTTACGATCCTCATTACGGCGGCATACCAGCTCTTCGTCTCCAGACGAACGGAAAGGATTGAATACTGATGAGAGCGCTCAAAAAAACGATCCCGCACATTTTTCTAATGGCCTATCTGCTCGTCATTTTATATCCGTTTCTGTTCGTTTTGTTTTCCTCGGTCAAAAGCAATAACCAGGCGATCGCTGCAAACCCGTTTGGACCGCCGGGTTCGATTATTTTTGACAATTACATCAACGCTTGGGTGAACGCCAAAATCAGCACTTATTTTTTTAATAGCTTGTATATCGGTGTATTGTCGGCCTGTCTGTCCATCCTACTGGCAGCGATGCTGGCGTTTGCGGTGACGCGGATGCGCTATGGCCGGATTAGCATGGTTATCTTTCAGCTGATTCTGCTGGGAATGCTGATTCCGAACAACTCGCTTTTGCTGCCGATTTACGGGATGATGCGCAGGTTGAACGTACTCGACACGCATCTGGCGCTCATTTTGCCCTATGTGGCGAACGCGATTCCGCTTTCGGTCATTATCCTGGCCGCCTTCATGCGCTCGATCCCCGGGGAGATCGAAGAAGCCGCCGTCATGGACGGTCTTGGCTCCGCCAAGCTGTTTGCGCGAATCATCGTTCCGTTGACCGTTCCGGCTATCGTCACGGTGTTTATCGTCAATTTTCTCGGGAACTGGAACGAGTTTTTGCTGGCCAACTACTTTTTGTCCAGCGACGAGCTGCGTACGCTGCCGGTAGGCATGGTCGGGTTCCGCGACGCCTACAATACGAACTATGCCCAGATGTCGGCCGGGATCGTGTTCAGCGTGCTTCCTGTCATGATCATTTACGCCGTGCTGCAGGAAAAAATTATTGAAGGAGTGACGGCGGGAAGCGTTAAAGGATAAGCGGCGGCGTGGTAAAATGAGGTAAAACACCAAAGTAAACATCAAGCATATTCGCTCAAAGCATGGGAGTTGCCGCCGATGAATCTGCGCATTAAATTGTTTACTGCCTTTTTGGGGCTTGTCATTATCCCTTTGTTTATTTTGGGAATTATTACGTTTTGGGTCACGTTTCGTTCGATCGAAACGAAATACAGCCAGCAGGCGGAGTATTCGCTGAAGGCGATCGGTTACAGTATCAAAAGCGCGCTGCATGAAATGGACAACGTGACCGACAACGGTATTGCCAAAGGCGTGTTCCAGGATGCGCTGGTGGCGAAAGATCCGGATTCGCAGGATTTGACGGCGACGACCCAACTGGAGCTGAACGCCAACCAGCGGAACTTCCGCTCGCTGCTGTACAGCCATCCCGCCATCGATTACGCGTTCCTGTACAATCTTCATGGCGGGGAACGCTCGAATGTTATCGCGATTTTTAATAAGGAAAATTTTCAGACGCTGCCCTATGAAAAATTCAAAGAGCATTCTTTATATAATGAAGTGATGGCGTTAAACGGGATGCCAAGGTGGATCGGTCCACACGAATATCCGGAATTGACCGGATCGGACAGCGTGTTTACGCAGATCCGGCTGATCAAGAAGCTCAGCAATCTGGAGCGTGTGGGCGTGCTGGTGGTACAGATCAAAAATTGGGAGTTCGAAAAGATTTTTCAAAACTTGAATTTGGGCAGCAATTTGCAGGATACCCGGTTTATGCTGGTCAATGATCAGGGGCTTATTTTGTACGATTATCAGGCGGAGCTGGATGGCCGGCAAATCGGCGAGTACATTTCGCACAAATGGCAGTTCCCCGCAAACTACCACAGCTTCAAAGGGAAATTTGACGGGCAGGAAAGCGTCATTTCGATTTATAAGCTTCAGGATTACTCCTGGAGCCTGGTGTCGGTGACTTCCTGGAGTTATCTGTCCCGGGAGGTGACGACGTTCGCCAAATGGTTTGTGGCGATCATTTGCGTGTGCGTGCTGACGGCGATGCTGTTTAACGTGCTGTTTATGAACCGGATTACCGGAACGATCGGCGTGATCGTGCGTTTCATGCGCAAGGTCGAAGGCGGCGATTTGCACGCCAGGGTCGACGAAAAAGGCGACGACGAACTGCTGCTGCTGCAAAAAGGCTTCAACAATCAAATGGAGAAAATCAATGAATTGTTCGAGCAAGTGAAGCGGGAGCAGTTGCTGAAGGCCAATGCCGAGCTAAGGGTGCTGCAGGCGCAGATCAAACCGCATTTTTTGTTTAATACGCTAGAATCGATCAATGTGCTCGCCGTGCAAAACGAAGGGCGCAAGGTCAGCGAAATGGTCGTCCGCCTTGCCAGCATTTTGCGCATCAGCATTCAGGGGCGGGAAGAGATCAATTTGAGCCAGGAAATCGAGCATTTGCGCAATTATTTGGAAATCCAGAAATTCAGGTTCGACGATTTGTTTGATTATGAAATCAACGTTCAAGGCGAGATGCTGAATTGCCGGGTGCTTAAATTAACGCTGCAACCGCTGGTGGAAAACAGCATTCAGCACGGGTTTGAAGGAATTGAGTATAAAGGCAGAATCACGGTATCGGGGAGCATGGAACAAGACCGGATTCTATTGAAAGTGGAGGATAACGGAATTGGGATGACGAGCGAGCAACTGGCGATGATTCAGTACGCGGACCTGGAGGATTCGGCCTACGGGTCGGTGACGCCTTATCCGAGTCACGAACGCCGGGGACTGGGGCTGCGCAGCGTGTACGATCGGCTCCGCTTCAAATACGGCCGCAAATACGGCTTGTTTATCTGTTCGCAACCGGGGCACGGAACGATTATTCAGTGTGTGATACCTAAATACGGGGCGGGTGATGACGATGCGTTTAAAAGCTCTGCTGGTTGACGATGAAATTCATATTTTGAGCAATTTGTCCAAAATATTGCCATGGGGAGATATGGGGTTCGAAATCGTCGGTTTGGCCCGGAACGGCAAGGATGCGCTGGAAGCGGCGGCCATGCATCGTCCCGATTTGATTTTAAGCGACATCCGCATGCCGGTCATGGATGGCATCACCCTGCTGCAAAAAGTTCGCGAGCTGAATTTTCCCTGCGAAATTTTGCTGCTGACGGGGTATCAAGAGTTTGAATATGCGAAGACGGCGATCCGTTACGGGGTCAAGGATTACATTTGCAAGCCGATCCATTATGCCGAGCTGGAGGAAACGGTGGGGCGGCTCGCCGGCGAAATTCGGGAGAAACGCAAAACGCTGGGCATGGAGAAACGCCTCGATCAGGCCAAGGATTTGGCTGCCGAAAATTTCCTGCTCCATTCGCTGCTTGGACAGGAAACGGAAAACGGCGTTTTGTGGGATGATGAGGAAGGTTCGGCGGAAGAACGGCGTTATGCCGTCCTGCTGGTGGATTTCGAGGGTTACTCGCATCATTCCCTGCCCTGGAGCGCACATGAACGAAAAGCTTGGAATTTGCAGACTAAACACGCGATCCAAGAGATTTTTGGCGGTGTTTTCCCCGCCGGGGCCACGGTGCTGCAAATTCGCGAGGGAGAATGGTGTTTGGTGGCCCCGGGCAAGCCGGACAGCCCGCCGATCACGAAACAGGCGCTGCTTCCCGGAATTGAACGCCTGCGGCAACGGCTGCGGGAAGAGGGCGAGGACGGGCTTGCGGTCCGTTTTTGCCTGGAGCTGCGGCCGCAAGCGGCTCAGGAGCTGGCGGCGGCGTACTATCGGCTGCAGCAAATGCTGATCTTGAACGGGCCGGAGGAATGGTTTTTGGAGGCGGGGGAAGGACGTACGGAGGATTTCAGGGAAATATGGCCCGCTGAGGATTCCCGGATGCACTGGCGCTGGATCGAGCAGCTTGGCGGCGGCCTGCGCAACGGCAACCCGGAAGCCCTGGAACAGGCCGTGGCGGAGCTTAAACAGTATATCGGATATATGGATGAGCATCGGGCATACGCTGCCGTTAAGCTGCTGCATTATTTGCTGATTCACCTGCTGCGTGAAATGCGCGAGCTGCAGATGTTGCCCGGCGAGCAGGAGGAGGCTTTGTGGCATAGGCTGCAGCGTTCGCTTAGCCTCAAGGATCTGCTGTCCCTGATCGTGTCGTTAATCGGGCAGTCGAAATCCCGCCTTTCCTCCAAAAAGACCTCCGAGCTGCTGATGATGACTGCGGAGAACTACATTCAGCAGCATTTGGGCGACGATTTTGGCATCGAGGAGCTTGCCGATCATCTTGGGATCAGCACGAGTTATTTTTGCCTGCTATTTAAAAACCACTTTGGGGAAACGTTCGTCGAATATCTGACTAAACAGCGGATCGAATTGGCTAAATGCCTGCTGCGCGAAAGCGGGCGCTCGATCGCCCAGATCGGCAGCGAAATCGGCTACCAGGAGCGGCGGTATTTTACCAAGGTGTTTCAAAAACATACCGGGATGACGCCTTCCGATTACCGTCTGAAGGAGACGGACGCATCCTGAGCGAGGAGATGACGGGATATGAACGCAGAAGCACTCACCTTGGAGCAAAAGGTCGGGCAACTGTTTATTTGCGGTTTTCACGGCCTAACGCCGGATGAGCATATTCGGACGCTGATCCGGCAATACCATATCGGCGGGGTGGTGTATTTTCGCCGCAACATCGAAGCGGCCGCGCAGCTTGCCGGTTTGTCGCGTTGTCTGCAAGCGATCAACCGGGAGGCGTCCGCAGTCCCGCTGTTCGTTTCAATTGATCAGGAAGGCGGCATGGTCGCACGCCTGGATCATGAAGGGATGAGCCGGATTCCGGGGAATATGGCGCTGGGGGCGGCAAACGATCCGAAGCTGACGGAACAGGTGGCCGCGCTGGCCGCAAAGGAGATGGCCCTGCTTGGTATCAACTTCAATTTTGCGCCTTGCGTCGACGTCAACAACAATCCGGCGAATCCCGTCATCGGCGTGCGCTCCTTCGGGGAAGATCCGGGGCTTGTGGCGCAGCATGGAGCCGCGGCGATTCGCGGATTCCAGAGCCAAGGCGTGATCGCCACGGCTAAGCATTTTCCCGGGCACGGCGACACGGACGCCGATTCCCACCTTGGGCTCGCTGTGGTGCCTCACGGCAAGGAGCGGCTGCGCGAGGTCGAGCTGGTTCCGTTTCGGCGGGCCATCGCGGCGGAAGTGGACGCAATTATGACGGCGCATGTTATTTTTCCGGCTTTTGAGCCTGACGAAATTCCGGCGACGTTATCGCGGCGCGTATTGACCGACTTGCTGCGGGATGAGTTGGGCTACCGGGGACTTATCGTCACCGACTGTCTGGAGATGCAGGCGATTTCCCGCCATTTCGGAGTGGCGGAAGGCGCTGTGCGCGCGATCGAGGCCGGGGCCGATCTGGTCCTCGTCAGCCACACGATGGCGGAGCAGATCGCCGCGATCGAGCAGGTATGCGCGGCGGTGCGCAGCGGGCGTTTGAGCAAGGAGCGGATCGATGCGTCGGTGGCGCGGATTTTGGCGCTGAAGGCGGAGCGGCTTGGGAGCGTTGTGGACGCGGCGGCAGCGTTCGGGCTGCCCGATCCGCTAACGCCGCAGGCGGAAAGCGCCGGCTTGCTCCGCCGCTGCGCCGAACGCAGCGTCACGCTCGTTTGCGATGCCGGCAATCTGCCGCTTGATCCGGCTAGGCCCGTGCTGGTCGTGTGGCCGGAGCTGCGCCACCGCACCGAGGTGGATGAGCCGGCGGTGCACTCTTATACGCTTGCCGATGCGTTAAAGCCGCTGCATGAGCAGGTCGCCCTTACCCTCATCGGCTCGCGTCCGGCGGCCGCGGAAATCGCCGCCGTGCTCCGGCAGAGCGCTAATTTTGAACAAATCGTCGTGGTCACCTACACGGCGGAGGGAGAAATTGACGAAGGGCAGAAAAGCTTGGTGAATGCCCTCATTCAAGCCCGGGGTTCACGGCTGATCGTCGCATCTTCGCGAAACCCTTACGATATCCATGCTTTTCCGGACGTCGGCACGTATTTGTGTCTTTATGAAAATCGTCCTTTTGCCCTGGAGGCGTTGGCCGCGGTGCTGACCGGAAAACTTAGGACTAAAGGAGTCTTGCCGGTGAGCCTGAGTGCCCGTTATTCTTCGGGGAGCGCGGGGGACAAATAGTTTGTCTAATTTTGTATATAATCTTTAGAAACTTTTCCCCTTTACTTGCGTTTAATAGATTGTGAGATCACGAGGGATCTACATAAAAATGGGAGAGTAAAGGGAGTTTAGGCATGAATTTGAAACGATTGTTAATCACCACGATTTTAGCAACATCGCAAATTGCCATGGTTCTTCCGGCAAGCGCCGAGGAGCTCGTCCAGGGGGATAATCCGGGCGCGAACAGTGTTTCGGAGCAATTGATAGGTCAGGTCACATCGACTGATCAAAACGGAATGAATGAAGACAATGCGGGTCAGGTTCAAACCGGAGGCCAGACCGGGGACTTAGAGCAGACTGGAAACGGCGACACGGATGGAACTGCGGTTCCTGTGGAAGGGCAGAACGGAACGAACGATGGCAGCGGCGGAGTGACGGCAACGGATCCGGCCACGACGACAACTCCTGGCTCGCAAACGATAACGACGGCGGGTTCGGGCCAACTGATTTTGATGGTAAACAGCAATAAAATGTACCAAGATGGAAAAGAATACCTTGCTGGCTATCCGATGGAGGTCAAAGCCGGCGTATCCTATATTTCGATCCGTGCCATCGTGGAGCGGGCCGGATTTGAACTCTCTTTCGACAATAGTACCAAGGAAACGATTATCAAGCGCGGCGATGACGAATTGCGGTTTAAACTGGACACGACCTATTACAAGGTCAACGGCGTGACGCAGACGATGCGGGGCAAATCGTATTCCGTCAAAAACAATTTCATGGTGCCGTTGACGGCGATCACCAAAGCTCTGAACATTTCCTATGAATATGATTCGGTAGGCAAGCGGGTCATCGTGAATTTGGCGACGCCGCCAACCGCTACTTTTACGATCGGCAATAAGGAGATTATTGCCGGCGAGACGCAGGTGCAATACATTACCCAATCCTCTTCTCCGGTCGGTCTTCAGATCGTCAATGAAGAATGGACCGGCCGTCAGGACGTATTCATGGAGCCGGGAAGCTATACCGTTACCTACCGGGTTCAGGATTCCAGCGGCCAGTGGAGTAATCCGTTCTCCTTGACCGTTAACGTATCTAAACCGCATACTCCGCCGGTTGCCAGTTTCACGACTGATAAAGATACTTACAAAATGGGCGAATTGATTTTGTATACCGACCTTAGTACCGATGAAGTGGGCATTACCGATCGCAAATGGGAAAACCAAAAGCTGGCCTACTTTACGCCGGGCCCGGTGACGATTCGGCTGACGGTCGTCAACAAGTTCGGTCTGTCTTCAACGACCGAGAAGACGATCAACATTACGAACGAACTGCTGTATCCTGAAGACGAATTCAACAAGATCTTCGTTCCGGTCGGCGACAAATTCACCTTCGACGGCGGGCAAGTGCCAAGCTGGAACAAAATTCAATATTCCTATACTTCCGAACCGGTGACCTTGATTCGCAGCAACAGTCCGGAAACGGTTTACAGTAAAGGCTTGTTGTATCGGGAGAACGCGATCGGGGCTACCCGCTTTATGGTCCATCACGTGAACTCCACCGGCACGCCGAAGAACATGTACGTGATTGCCACAAACAATAATGCGGAAACGACCCATCTGTCCCAATCGTTTCTTGGCTTCGGCGGGCCAAGCCCTTATGCCACGGCAGCAGGGAAAGTGTCCGTGCAGCGGTATTTCGAATCGATGCAAAACGGCAACAAATATAAAGATATGTGGCTTGCTCCGGGTGAAAGTAAAATTATTTTGGACGAGCTGAGCGAAAAGACCCTGAAGCAGGGAGATGTCATTTCTTTGTTTGCGGATTTAAACAGCGATCATATGTTGCAATATAACGTCGTGATGGTCGATCAAGGAGAGGATCCGATTAGCGCGCTGCCTAATTTAATCGCTCCGCCGGAGGATGTTCACAACCGGGGAACGTACTTTGAATCAACCCGGATTATCGAGGTTACGGATTTGATCGGGACGACGCCATCCCGCCTGGCGATCGGCGACAACGTAAGCGACCCGTTCCAGGTCGGGGCGGACGGAATTACGCAAGCCTATAAAACGAATGCCGGCAATTTTGGAATGTTGTATAAAATTAAACTGCACCGTGTTGCCCCCAATACGCTTGTGACGTTTAACCCGCGGGGCGGAAAATACATGGGCGTCATTATGGTGAACGGAAGCGTCGTACAGCTGGCCAACGGTTCCAGCCTAAGCGCGCCGAGTGAAAACGGCGTATTGTTCCGCACCGGGGACCAAGAACAGACGGTAGAAATGCTGTTTACGGCGGCCCCGGGCAGCAACCTGCCTTTCAATATTCTGTTCCAGCAAATGCCCGCAACGAAAAATTAAACAATAAACAGGCACGGCGACGATCGCCGTGCCTGTTTATTTTGAAATGGAAGATTTATGGTTCAACCTAATCATCAGGTGACTTGGCTTCCTGAACCAAAGGGATGATCGTGCAAAGTGGTTTGGAGAGACCCCCCTTAAGGACTTCTATATGAATCATAAAATGTCGTTCCTCGATGATCTATGACGAATTTTGCGCCCTGAGCCCAGTCTCATTGACGGGGCTTGCGATTTGCGGCATTATTAAAGAAGACGCATGTAGAAACGGTTCAAGACGGGAGGAATGTCACATGCTGTCGACGGAGGAAATCATCAAGGTGATGTCCAGCCGGGGGCTGCGGATTACGGATCAACGCAGAAGTCTGGCAAAGCTGTTTGCCGGGACGGACGGTTATTTGACCCCAAAGGACGTTTATGAATATATGGGCAAGGAGTATAGCGGGCTCAGCTTCGATACCGTGTACCGGAATTTGCGGGTGATGGAAGAACTGGGCGTTCTGGAGCAAGTTGTATTCGAAGACGGGTTGAAGTTCAGGGCTTCTTGCAGTGAAGGAGAACATCATCATCATATGATCTGCCTGCAATGCGAAAAGACGTACCCGATTCATTTTTGCCCGATGCCGCTGACCGATGCGCCCGAACAGTTTCAGGTGGTGAAACATAAATTCGAAGTATTCGGGTACTGTAAAAACTGCCGTCCGGACGGGAAAGAAGAGCAGGTTCCGGAGCAGCATGGGGTGTTCTGAAATGGGCGTGGTGCGCAAGACGTTTCAGGCTCCGATTTACGTTTACCGCAAATTCATTTCTCCTCTGAAGCCGCCGACCTGCCGGTTTTATCCGACCTGCTCGGCATACGCCCTGGAGGCAATCGAGGTTCACGGGCCGCTGAAGGGATCCTGGCTGGCGGCCAAACGCATCGCCAAATGCCATCCTTTTCATCCGGGAGGCATTGATCCGGTTCCGCCAAAAGTGGAGAAACGGCGAGAAGGACGCGGAACACCGCCGGTAAGGGACGGTCAGGCCTGAAGCTAAGTCTTGAGTTGGGGCGGCGCCCTGCTTGACATGGCCTGGAACTTTTCTTAATATATAAGAAAGTTATATACTTCCAGTGAACGGATGAGTACAATGCAGGGATTCAGCCACAGAGAGCCGGGGCAGCTGCAAACCGGTCTGAATCCGCTTTGGAAGATGGTCCGGGAGGAATCGCTTTCGAGCCGGCCCCCGCGTTTTTACGTGCGGATGGGTAAGGGAGCGGCGTAAATCCGGCGATAACGGAGAGGTCGTTTATCGACCTGCAGAGCCCGCCGCCTGCGAAGGCGCGGGGAATTTGGGTGGTAGCACGTGAGCAATCTCTCGTCCCATAGGGGGCGGGAGTTTTTTTGTTGCATTAAAATGCGCGTTCAACTACCTCTTAAAGAATAAGGAGATGAAAGTGGATGTCTAACAACCAACCAACCTTTTACATCACGACGCCGATTTATTACCCAAGCGACAAGCTGCACATCGGGCACGCTTATACGACGGTGGCCGGCGACGCTATGGCGCGCTACAAGCGGCTGCGCGGGTATGACGTGCGCTACTTGACGGGAACCGACGAACATGGGCAAAAAATCGAGCGCAAAGCGCAGGAGAAAGGCCAGACCCCGCAGCAGTTTGTGGACGGCATCGTCGCTGGAATCAGGCAACTGTGGGAGAAGCTGGACATTTCTTATGACGATTTTATCCGCACGACGGAGCCGCGGCATAAGCAGGTCGTTGAGGAGATTTTCGACCGGCTAGTTAAGCAAGGCGATATTTACAAAGGCGAATACGAAGGCTGGTACAGCATTCCCGACGAAACGTACTATACGGAATCGCAGCTTGTCGATGTCGTCCGGAACGAAAAAGGCGAAATCATCGGCGGCAAAAGTCCCGAAAGCGGACATCCGGTCGAATTGGTTAAGGAAGAGAGTTACTTTTTCCGGATGAGCCATTACGTGGACCGTCTGCTTAAGTATTACGAGGAAAATCCGGACTTCATTCAGCCGGAATCGCGCAAAAACGAAATGATCAACAATTTCATCAAACCCGGGCTGGAGGATTTGGCCGTATCGCGGACGACGTTCGACTGGGGCGTGAAGGTGAAAGGCGATCCGAAGCATGTTGTGTACGTGTGGATCGACGCTTTGTCCAACTATATTACCGCGCTGGGGTACGGCACGGACAATCCGGAGCTGTTCGAACGGTATTGGCCGGCGGACGTGCATCTGGTAGGTAAGGAGATTGTGCGTTTTCACACGATTTACTGGCCGATTATGCTGATGGCTCTCGGACTGCCGCTGCCGAAAAAAGTGTTCGGGCACGGCTGGCTGCTGATGAAGGGCGGCAAAATGTCCAAATCAAAAGGCAATGTCATGGACCCGAACGTGCTGATCGAGCGCTACGGTTTGGATGCGACCCGCTACTATTTATTGCGCGAGGTGCCGTTTGGTTCGGACGGCTCGTTTACGCCGGAAAGCTTTGTGCAGCGGGTGAATTCCGATCTCGCCAATGACCTGGGCAACTTGCTGAACCGGACGGTTGCGATGGTCGATAAATATTTTGGCGGCGAAGTGCCGGCATACCAGCCTAATGTGACGCCGTTTGACGCGGACCTGGTTAAGGCGGCGGAAGAAACCGTCCGCAAGGTGGAGGAAGTGATGGAGAATATGGAATTCTCGGTCGCTTTGACCCATATTGGGGCGTTTATCAGCCGCACAAACAAATACATTGATGAGACGCAGCCGTGGGTGCTGGCGAAGGATGAAGCCAAGCGGGCGGAGCTCGCTTCCGTCATGGTCCATTTGGCCGAATCGCTGCGTATCGCTTCGATTTTGTTACAGCCATTCCTGACGCAGGCGCCGGCAAAAATCTGGGCCCAGCTCGGGATCGCTCCCGGGGAGCTGACGACCTGGGAGAGCCTGCACACGTTTGGCCTGATTCCGGCCGGTACAAAGCTGGTCAAAGGCGAGCCGATTTTCCCGCGGCTTGATGCGGAGCAGGAAGTCGAGTTCATCGGGAACTCGATGAGCGGGGGGGCACCGGCCGAGGTGGAGGCAGCTGCACCGGCAACTGCGAGCGGAGCCGCGGCGATTCCGGCGGCGGAGAAGCCGAAGTTGAAGGACGAAATCGGCATCGACGATTTCGCCAAGGTGGAGCTGCGCGTGGCGCAGGTGCTCGCCTGCGAGCCGGTTCCGAAGGCCGACAAGCTGCTGAAGCTGCAGCTTGATCTCGGGTTTGAGCAACGTCAGGTTGTATCCGGCATCGCCAAGTTTTACAAACCGGAGGAACTGGTCGGACGCAAGGTCATTTGCGTCACCAACCTGAAGCCGGTGAAGCTGCGTGGCGAGCTGTCGCAGGGGATGATCCTTGCGGCTTCGCAAGGCGATCAACTGACGCTGGCGACGGTGCCGGACTCGATGCCAAACGGCGCGGTCGTCAAGTAAGTTATACGGGGCTGCGGTCATTTGCCCGTAAAACCGCCGGGAGTTAACGTACTCCTTGGCGGTTTTTTGTTTTTTGCCGACTTTTTCGAGGAAGACTAGAAAGTAGCCCGGAGGGAATTAATAGTTGACAATCGTTTGTGAATGGTCCTATAATCCTTTTGGTAATCATTACGATTAAGAAAAGGAGAATTAATCCATGCGTTTACATAAAAGAAGCTGGATCATACCGGCTGTTCTGCTGCTTGCGGGGGCGCTGCTGCTTTCCGCGTGCGGGAAGGATTCCGGAGGAAAGATTGTGGAGGGCAAAGTTAACGTTGTGACGAGTTTTTATCCAATATATGAATTTGCCCAGGAAATCGGCGGGGAGAATGCGAACGTCATCAACCTGCTGCCGACGGGCGTGGAGCCGCATGATTGGACGCCGCGCAGTCAGGACATTTTGAATACTTCGAAAGCCCAGTTGTTTCTGTACAACGGTGCTGGGCTCGAGGGATGGGTACCCAATTTCCTGAAGGGTCTGGGGAATAACGCCGAGGTCAAAACGGTGGAGGTCAGCGAAGGCATTGAGCTGATTCGGGCGGAAGGCGACGACGGCCATGGACATGGAGCTGAAGCAGAGGAAGCCGGCGATGCGCATGCGGAAGGAACTCAGGAATCGCATGAAGGGCATGATGTCGACACATCCGTCGATCCGCATACCTGGGTAAGCCCCAAATCCGCGATGGTTATGGCCAAAAATATCAAAGACAGCTATGTCGCGGTTGACCCGGAACACCGGGCGGATTACGAAGCGCGTTATGAAACATTGGCCGCCAAGCTGCAGGCGCTGGATACCGAATTTACGGAACAATTGTCCGCCGTGTCCCGTCACGAAATCGTCGTCTCGCATCAGGCGTTTGGCTATTTATGCCGCGATTACGGTTTGACGCAGCATGCGATTATGGGACTTTCGCCGGAAGCCGAGCCGCGGGCGCAGGATTTGGTCGCTTTGTCGAAGCTGGTGAAGGAGCGGGGAATCAAGTATGTATTCTTTGAGGAATTAGTCTCGGACAAATTGGCCAAAACGCTGGCATCCGAAGCCGGTGTGCAGACGATGGTGCTGAACCCGGTCGAAGGCTTGACCAAAGCGCAGGAACAGGCCGGGGACAACTATTTCACCTTGATGAAGAAAAATTTGCAAAATTTGCTTCTCGCTCTACAATAAGAAAATAAGAAGAAACAATGATCGACGAACATTCCATGAAGATAATCCGCATTTGGCGGAAGTTTTTCTTGCGATATTAGAAGGGGGCCATTGCTCCGGAAGGAAGACGTTATGAAATCCGACACTACCGCGGCCTTGCAGGCCGTTTGCCATGACAGTATCATCGAGCTGGACCATGTTTCTTTTGCCTATAAAGAACAAAAAGTGATTTCCGACTTCAGCTTCGCCGTCCGGGAGAGAGATTTCGTCGGGGTAATCGGCTCCAACGGAGCGGGCAAAACGACCCTGCTGCGCATGATGGTCGGTTTGCTGTCGCCGACGGAGGGGGAAATTCGCCTGTTTGGCGAGCCGATCCGGCGTTTTCGCGATTGGGAGCGAATCGGATACGTGCCGCAGAAAAATGCGTTTAACCCGCTATTTCCGGCGACCGTTCGCGAAGTGGTGTTGTCGGGATTGTATAGCAACAAAAAGATTTTTCGCCCCATCAGGCGCGAGGAGCAGCGCAAATGTGACGATGCGTTAGAGGTGATGCGGATCGGCGATCTCGCGGGCAAACGGATCGGCCAGCTGTCAGGAGGGCAGCAGCAGCGCGTTTTTTTGGCGCGGGCGCTGGTGAACAAGCCGGATTTGCTTGTGCTGGACGAGCCGACCGTCGGGATTGACGCGCAGACGCAGACCGATTTTTTTGAATTGATTTTTCATATGCATGCTCACCATCATATGACGTTCCTCATGGTTTCCCACGATATCGAAATGATCGAAGGGCGTCTGGGGAGCGAACCACGCGAGCGGTGCGGCGCGATTAAATTTTATGTGCGCCACTCGCATGAGCAGGATTGCGCTATCCCTGACCTGCAGCATTCGCTGAATTAGCCCTTACGAAGTAAGTTTTGCTTCGCAAAACTAAGCATATGCTTTCGAAGTAAGTTTTGCTCCGCAAAACTTTGAGGAGTTGTGAATCTTGGAAATCTTAACTGCTGATTTTTTTCAAAGAGCGCTGGCCGGAGGGGTACTCATCGGGCTGACGGCACCGTTGATCGGAATATTTCTGGTACTGCGCCGCCTGTCCATGATTGGGGATACGCTGGCGCATGTGACGATTGCCGGGGTCGCTTTGGGCTTTCTCGTCGGCGTCTATCCTGTGGGGATCGGGTTGGCCTTTGCCGTTGCCGCTTCCTTTGCGATTGAAAAGCTGCGCAAGGCGTACAAGGGTTATGCCGAGCTTTCGATCGCCATTATTATGTCGGGCGGGGTTGCCTTGGCTTCTCTGTTCTTTACACTGGGGATGGGTTACAATACGGATGTGGTCAGTTATTTGTTCGGAAGCATTTATACGCTTGATACCACTGATCTGTATGTCGTAGGGGGCGTGACCGTCGTTGTTGTCGCGGTGGTGTCCTTGTTTTTCAAGGAATTCTTTTTGCTCACTTTTGAAGAGGATGCTGCGTCTGTCAGCGGGTTGCCCGTAAAGCTGTTGAATTTGCTCATCACTGTAATGACGGCGCTTGTGATCAGCACGGCAATCAAGATCGTCGGCGCCTTGCTGGTGTCCGCGCTGCTGACGATTCCGGCGGCCTGCAGCTTGCTGGTTGCCCGCAGCTTCAGAACATCCGTTATTTTCTCGGTTATTGTAGCCGAAATCGCCGTGGTTGCCGGTTTGATAACGGCGGGAATTTGGAACCTGGCTCCCGGCGCGACGATCGTGCTTCTGCTGATTTTTATGCTTATATTAACCTTGCTTGGGAAAAAAGGCTTGTCTGCTTAAGCCGCGGTTATGAAATGCGAAATAGACTGTTATGGAGGTTACGATGGCCGATATCAATCTGGGACTCGCTTTTGGCGCGGGGGTGGCTTCATTTATTTCCCCGTGCTGTCTGCCTTTATATCCTTCCTATTTATCCTATATCACCGGGATGTCGGTTCAGCAGCTGAAGACGGAACAGAGCAAGCGGGAGGTCCGATTCCGGACGATGACCCATACGCTCGCGTTCATTTTTGGCTTTTCCGTTGTTTTTTACACGCTTGGTTTTGGCGCGGGGTTGTTCGGCGAGTTGTTCAACCAATACCGGGATCTGATCCGCCAGCTTTCCGCCATTTTGATCATATTGATGGGGTTGTTTTTGCTCGGCATTTTCCAGCCGCAGTTTCTGATGAAGGAGCGCAAGCTCGACCTCAAATTCAAGCGGGCCAGCTATATCGGGTCGTTTATTTTCGGCGTCGGCTTTTCCGCCGGCTGGTCTCCCTGCGTCGGGCCGATTTTGGCGGCGATTATCGCGCTTGCCGTCAGCGAACCGGGAACATGGCTTGGCCTGATTACGGCCTATACGCTGGGCTTTGCCGTTCCTTTTTTTATTCTGGCGTTTTTTATCGGTTCTACCAAATGGATCGTCCGCTATTCCGCGGTGATGATGAAAATCGGCGGCGCGCTCATGCTGCTTATGGGTGTGTTGCTGTTTACGAACCGCATGGCTCAAATCACCATTTGGCTGCAGCAAATTACTCCGGAGTGGCTGAAGTTTTGACGTGGGCGGAAGCGAAGAAAGTGTGCAAAAGTGCACTTGCCAACGGACAATCATAACATGTATCATAAACAGAGTAGTGTTTTTGCGTACAATGAAGTCCGCTTCAACTCATGGAAAAGAGGGAATCATCAGATGCCAACGCCCAGTATGGAGGATTATTTAGAGCGAATCTACAAGCTGATCGTCGAGAAGGGATACGCGCGAGTATCCGATATCGCGGAAGGTTTGGAGGTTCATCCTTCGTCTGTTACGAAAATGATTCAGAAATTGGACAAGGATGAATATTTGATTTACGAGAAATATAGAGGACTGGTATTGACCAGCAAAGGCAAAAAAATCGGAAAACGGCTCGTCGACCGGCACCATCTGCTGGAGGAGTTTCTCGGCATGATCGGGGTCGATCATGAAAATATTTATAAAGACGTGGAAGGGATCGAACATCATCTGAGCTGGGATTCCATTACCCGCATCGCAACGCTGGTGGAATATTTCAAACGCGACAGCTCGCGGATTAACGATCTGGAAAGTGTGCATCAGGAATTGTTAAACGAATCCTAGAAGAAGCATCTGTCTTATGACCAAGGCAGATGCTCTTTTTTTTGCAGAACCGCAACTCTCGGACTCTTCAAAGCGTTAATATGAAGTAGACGGATTTGTCCATACATAAAATTTTTGGAGGTTACTGATGAAATTTCGCACATGGTTTATTCCTCTTCTCGTTCTCTTACTGATGTGGCCGATGGGCGGGCAAATGAAGGCGAACGCAGCTGACGCCATTACGATTCTATTGGACGGGACGAAGTTATCCACCGATGCCCCGCCTTATATCAAACCGCAGCAAAACGTCACGATGGTTCCGCTAAGGGTCATTAGCGAAGGCTTGGGTGCAGGGGTGGCATGGTCGCAGGCCGCGAAAACGGTCACGATCCAAAAGGACGGCAGCACCCTGGCTCTTGTCGTCGGTGAGCAAACCGCTCAGGTCAACGGCGCTCCGGTAGGACTTGACGTTTCGGTGGAAAATGCGCAAGGGCGCACGATGGTCCCGCTGCGCTTTGTCAGTGAGCAGCTTGGGCTGGGTGTTGATTGGAATCAGCAAGCGAAGACGATCTCGCTCTCTACGGGGCAGGAAGTGGAAACGCCTGCCGCCGGCACGGATCAGGATACCAGCAAGGACGACTTGGAGAGCGATCTGCCGCAAACGCCGCAGACACCAGGGACGGGAACGGCTGCAGACGGGCTGCGCGGCGTCTGGGTGTCCACCGTTGCCAATCTGGATTGGCCGAGCACAAGCTCGTACGGAAAAACGGAAGCGCAAAAGGCGGAATACATCAAGCTGCTTGACGATGTGCAGGCAATGGGGATTAACGCGGTGTTCGTCCAAGTTCGCCCTTCGGCGGATGCCATTTACCCTTCCAAGCTTGTTCCGTGGTCCTCTTATTTGACGGGAACGGCCGGCAAAAATCCGGGGTATGATCCGTTGAAGTTTTTGATCGAGGAAACGCATCGCCGGGGCATGGAGTTCCATGCCTGGTTTAATCCGTTCCGGGCCAGCACGGGCGGGGATGCCAGCAAGCTGCCGGCGAACCATGTCGCCAACGAGCACCCGGATTGGATCGTGAAATTCGACGGCAAGCTCTATATTAATCCGGGCATTCCGGAAGCCAGAGAGCATGTGATTGAGGCGATTATGGAAGTCGTCCAAAACTACGATATCGATGGCGTCCATCTGGACGATTATTTTTATCCGACGGGAGAAACGGCATCGAGCAAATTTAACGATGACAGCACGTTCAAACAATACAATACCAAGCAAATTTCCAACAAGGGAGACTGGCGCCGGGATAACATCAATCAATTTGTGCAGGAGCTCGGGGCCAGCATCAAGCAGGAAAAACCGAAAGTCTCGTTTGGCATCAGCCCGTTTGGGGTATGGCGCAACAAAGCGAACGATATTACGGGTTCCGACACGAAGGCGGGCATCACGGCTTATGACAGCACCTATGCCGATGTACGCGCCTGGATCAAGCATGGATGGATCGATTACGTTGCTCCACAACTCTACTGGAGCCTGACGCGCAAGGAAGTCCAATACGACGTGCTGGCCGATTGGTGGGCCAGCGAAGTTCGAGGTACGGGCGTAAAACTGTACATCGGCCATGCTCCGTACAAGATCGGCACCCCGGAAGTTGGCTGGTCCAGTGCGTCGGAAATCATCAACCAGCTGGAGTATAACCGTCAGGTCCCGGAAATTAGCGGCAGCATCTTTTTCAGTGCCAAAGACTTGCGCAAAAATCCGCTTGGGCTGATTCCGCTGCTTAAGGATTATTACGGCATGTAAGATTTCTACAGGATTTACTTGACAACGGAGTTTGGATCATATAAATTCGTACTCATACTAACTCATATGAAATAGCCGTGATTAAGGACATAAGCTTCCAATTCGCGCCCCCAGAGAGGAGGCCGGCAGCTGAAAGGCCTCTGCCGCGAGGGAATGCTTCCCGCCTTAGGAGCTGTACGGGAGAACATCACCGTAACCCGTACCGGATTCCGCCGTTATTCGGATTAGAGCATCGTTGCTTTTTATGCATAACGGTGAAAATAGGGTGGTACCACGACACATTCGTCCCTGACGAATGTGTCTTTTTGCGTTTATGCGGCTAATTCATGAAACGATAAGGAGGTCATCTGCCATGCGTCAAAGCAGGTTATTGTTGCCTACGTTGAGGGAAATTCCGGCCGAAGCCGATTCGGCCAGCCACGCTTGGCTGCTTCGGGCCGGATATGTCCGTCAATTGGCTGCCGGGGTTTATACCTATTTGCCTTTAGGCAGGCGCGTTCTTCACAAACTCGAACAAATCGTCAGAGCGGAGATGGAGCGGGCCGGCGCGCAGGAATTGCTGCTGCCGGCGTTGCAGCCGGCCGAGCTCTGGCGTGAATCTGGCCGTTATTCCCGTTACGGAGCTGAACTCATGCGGCTGAACGACCGCCATGGCCGGGAATTTGTGCTTGGACCGACGCACGAGGAGGCGATTACCAGCTTGCTTAAAGGGGAGGTTCATTCTTACCGGAAGCTGCCGGTTTCGGTATATCAAATCCAGACGAAATTCCGGGATGAACGGCGCCCCCGCTTCGGTTTGCTGCGCGGCCGGGAATTTCTGATGAAGGATGCCTATTCTTTTGATGCGGACTGGAGCGGCCTTGATGTTTCCTATTCATTGATGTACCGGGCGTACCGGAATATTATGGAGCGCTGCGAGCTCGACTATCGAGCCGTTGAAGCGGATTCCGGCACGATTGGGGGCGAAGGCGGGTCCCATGAATTCATCGTTTTTGCCGGCATCGGCGAGGATGTTGTGGCGGCCTGCGATCATTGCGATTACGCCGCTAATATCGAAAAAGCTGCCTCATTGCACAACGTGAGTATGCCGCCGCTGCCCGAGCAACTGATCAAAACGCTGATTTATGTGCTGGACGGCAAACAACCGGTAGCGGTTGTCGTGCGCGGGGATCATGAAGTTAACGAACTAAAGGTGCAAGCCTATATGGGCGCCGAAAGCATTGAACTTG
Source organism: Paenibacillus macerans (assembly GCF_023715465.1). Classification (GTDB taxonomy): domain Bacteria; phylum Bacillota; class Bacilli; order Paenibacillales; family Paenibacillaceae; genus Fontibacillus; species Fontibacillus macerans_A. The sequence goes on along the minus strand of NZ_JAMBOE010000001.1, from coordinate 595,801 downwards.
CCGACCCGGTTACGGTTGAGCAAGCCACTGGCGCACCGCCTGGTTTTGCGGGTCCTCTCGGATTAAAAATCCCCATTCTTCTCGACCGGGACGTCAGTACGCTGCCGGAGGGGATCGCGGGAGCGAATGAACGCGATTTCCACCTGCGGCATGTCAGCCCGGCCCGAGATATCGTAACGAGTCATATCGGCGATTTTCGTTTTGTCGTTGAAGGAGAAACTTGCCCGAAATGTAAGGACGGAAAGCTGAAGTTATCCCGCGGGATTGAAGTGGGGCATATATTTAAATTGGGGACAAAGTATAGCCAAATGCTGGGAGCCTCCTATTTGGACCGGAACGGGAAGCAGCAGGATATCATAATGGGATGTTACGGAATCGGCATCTCGCGTTTACTCTCCGCCGTGGTCGAGCAGCACTATGACGAGCGCGGAATCGTTTGGCCGGCGGCTCTGGCGCCTTATCGGGTGCATATCATTCCTGTTTCCGTGAAGGATCGGCAGCAAATCGAACTGGCCGAACAACTGTATGAACAACTCGCCCGGAAGGGAATCGAGGTGCTGCTGGACGATCGCGACGAACGCCCGGGGATCAAGTTCAATGATGCCGACCTGATCGGCATCCCTTACCGCATTATTATCGGGAAAACAGCCAAACAAGGCGTGATTGAATTTGTAAAACGCGGGGAAGCAGCGGTTGAAAAGTTAACGGTAGAGGAGATCCTTTCCCGCTTAGCGCTCCCGCTGCAATAAATCTCCGCATACGTACAACCTTCGCCATCATACATAAGCAGTAGACTTGTGTATGGGATGGGGGCTTTGGGAGCGATGCTGATGAACGGCGTGTTTGAAGGCGGGGGCGTCAAAGGCATTTCGCTGGCGGGAGCGGTGAGGGCGGCCGAGAAATACGGGGGGAAGTTCCATCGCGTTGCCGGAACCTCATCCGGGTCGATCGTGGCCGCGCTGATCGCCGCCGGGTATACCGCGGAAGAGATGAAGGAAATCATCATGTCCACGTCGTTTTCCCGCTTCCTCAAACGGGCGCACATTTTCAATATGGCATTCATCGGGCCGGCGATGCGGGTGCTGCTCAAAAAAGGACTCTACTCGGGCGAGGCGTTTGAGGATTGGATCCGGCAGGTTTTGCTGACTAAAGGCGTAAGGACGTTTGCCGACCTGGCCCAAGGCAAGTTAACGATCATCGCATCGGATATTACGAACGGCAAAATCCTGGTGCTGCCGGACGACCTCTCTAAAATCGGCATTCGACTGGAATCGTTCGAGGTTGCTAGGGCCGTGCGTATGAGCTGCAGCATTCCGTATTTTTTCGATCCCGTGCTGCTGCGCCTGCCGCCAAAGCTGGTCAAAGGCAAGCCGTTTTCCGAACAATTTCTTCATGTTGTCGATGGAGGGCTGCTCAGCAATTTTCCGCTTTGGCTGTTTGACCAGGAACCGCCGCGCAGCGGAGAGCGGATTCCTACGGTCGGGTTTCAAATGGTCGGCAAAAACACCAATCAACCGCATGACATCCGCGGGCCGTTTTCCATGCTGCAGGCGATCGTGGAAACGATGCTGGCGGCGCATGACGAAAGATATATCGAACAGTCCAACCGCTATCGGACGGTCAAAATTCCGACGCTGGGATTTGCCACGACGCAATTTGATGTCAACGAGGAGGAGAGCCTGCTGCTTTACGAATCGGGCTTTCGCGCCGGCGAGCGGTTTTTCGGCAAATGGAATGCCCAATATTATGAGGAGCAATTTAATAAATATCAGCAGGCGAATCCAGGGGCTTTTAAGTGATAGGTTAGGCGCTTACGGAAAAAACCAAAAAAACAGGACGAAAACCATCGTTGGATGGCTTAACGTCCTGTTTTTATTCGGTGGATACATTACTTTAAATACGAGTTCAAAAAGTCGGCTTTTCAGCACCGAGAAGGTTGGATAAAGCTAGGGACAGAGGAGCGGAGCGTACGTTTTGGGTACGTGAGCACCGGAAGGCCCGGCTGAATTCAAGATTCGATGTCGAGTAAGCTCCATGAGTTACTTCGTGATCAAAAGTTGACTTTTTGAACAACCTCTTTAATGGTATTTTGGCAAATCGTCGTCATTCTTGCCTTTATGACCGTCAATGACTTGAAAAGGATAAGACTTGCGTTTTTCGCTAGAGGGCCCTCGCCGTTGTTCGGCGGCAATCTTGGCCATTGTCCGCGCGGAAGGCTTGATTTTGGGCTGCTGCTGCTTCCGGTATTTCCGCGGCGGGAACTTGTATAGCAGAAATACGATGCCGACGATGGCGACCGGAACGATGATGTTCGCCAAACTGATGGCATGGCTAACGAATATTCCGTTAACGATGCCGATTGCGACCAGGAGCATGATGATCCAAAACATGATGCCTTGTTTTTTCATGCTTTCATCACCCTTTCAGAGGATCCAATGCAGAACTTACCGGCGATTCCACGACATGAACTTTCTCCAGCTCGGCATCCAGCTCGCGCATGCGGTTAAAAGAAGCGATCGACACTTCCACCTGATCGTCGGTTGGTTCCTTGGTTGTGAGAAGCTGAAGCCAAAGACCCGGGTATCCAAGGAAACGCAGCACCGGAATATCCCGCACGGCGTTGGTGAACCGCAGCAATTCAAAAGAGATGCCAATGACCAGCGGGAGCAGCAGAATCCGGATGTACATCCGTTCCCATACCGTATCCCAGCTGAAAATCGGCAGCGAATAAATGATGACGCCGACGATGACCGTTAAAATAATAAAGCTGCTGCCGCAGCGGTAATGCAGGCGGCTGTACTTTTGCACGTTCTTGGGTGTTAATTCTTCGCCCGCCTCATAGGCGGAGATGACTTTATGCTCCGCGCCGTGATACTGGAACAGCCGCTTGACGACCGGGGTTTGCGAGATAAGCCAGAGATAAGTCAGCAACAGCGCGATTTTGATAATGCCTTCCACAAGCGAGTGCAGCGTTTGGTTCGCAAAAGCGTGCTGGAACAAGTACTGTTCAAGCAGGGCGGGAACCAGCGTGAAAATGATTTTGCCGACGATAAAAGACAAAACCCCGGCGACGGCGACGCCGACCAGCATCGTCAGCGAGAAGCCGGACTCCTCTTTTTCCTTCTGTTTGGCACGTTCCTCCGGCTCCATCTCATCATCCGCCATAGCTTCGGCGGAATAATTCAGATGCTTGGAGCCTTTCGCGCTGGAATCAACGATGCTGACAATACCGCGGATCAGCGGAATTTTGCGCAGCTTTCTGACCCAGTCTTTATCTTGTTTGGGAACCTCGAAAAAAGTAATTTCTCCCGTTTTGCGGCGCACGGCTGTCACATTGACGTGTTTACCGCCGAACATGACGCCTTCTATAACGGCTTGGCCGCCGTATATCTTGGGTGTGGATTGCTCAGGCAAGCATTTCACCTTCCTACAAATAGATATGAGTTGATATAAGTGTTTGTGCGAATGGACGGTGGACATCACTCGTAATGATTCCATTGTATCGAACTTTACGGGCAAATTCTAGTTGTTTAGGCTTTTTGGAATTGAGCATACTAACCAACAAAATATTTCTAAAATGGGAAGGATGGAAACGCATGAATCAACCGCAGCGGGAAAAACGGGAATCCGAAGGGAACGAGCGGGAGCATTCGCGGGAAGGTGAGCATGGGGAGAGCCTGCAATTTTACGGGCAGACCTGGCGGCAGCATAGGAGGGAGCGGACGAACATTTGGTTCTATTCCCTCGAGATCGGTTTTTTTGCCGGCCTGATCTGGGGAGCGGTCAAAGGGCTGTTTTATTTCTTTCGCTTCACGACGATTGTGCCCGGATATCTGGTGGAGCCCTTTTTTAAAAGATCATTTTTATACAGTCAAGCAGGTTATTATGTCGGATGGCTCTCCTTCATCGTTTTTTCCATTTTGGCTACGCTCATCTACACGGTCCTGTTCCGCAAGCTGAAAGGGCCGGGCCCGGGAATCCTGTACGGCATCGTTTGGTGGGGGCTGATCTTCGGCATACTCGGCCCAATGTTCGGAATGACGCGTCCGCTGCTTGAGCATTCGAGAGAGACGCTCATCAGCGAATTTTGCCTCTATTTATTGTGGGGATTGTTCATCGGTTATACGACCGCGGAGGAATATACGGACGAAAGGGAGCGCGAACCGAAAAAGTCTCCGGGGGGCGTGCTGCAGTAAGACAAAAAGCTTCTCAAGCGGCTCTCTTCTATGTTAAAATTACTTTTGGTTATTTTTCGGGAAAGGGGAGAGCTTGTGTACCGCATCCTGGTTATGAACGGACCGAACCTGAACTTGCTGGGCGTTCGCGAACCGGGCGTCTATGGATCCGAGACGCTTGGCGACATCGAGGCTCGCCTGCGGAAGCTGGCGGGGGATCATGAACTTGAGCTCGCATTTTTTCAGTCGAATCATGAGGGCGCACTGATCGACCGGATTCATGAAGCCTTCGGGAACGCCGACGGAATATTGCTCAACCCCGGCGCGCTTACGCATTACAGCTACGCTCTGCGAGATGCCTTGACATCGGTGCGCATCCCCGTTGTGGAGGTGCATTTGTCGAATATCCACGCGCGCGAGGTTTTCCGGCACACTTCGGTCATCGCCCCGATTGCGGTGGGACAAATTGCCGGTTTTGGATCGTACGGTTATGAAATGGGGCTGCTCGCGCTCAAACGCCATTTGGCGGCGAAGCACGCCTGAGCGGGCGGATAGCGTTTGAAGAGTCCTAAGCGAAAATAAGGGAGAGTTATTTATGGCGAGCACTCGAGTTGCTTTGCTTCGCGAAGCGATGAAGCTGCAAAATATCGAAGCAGTGCTGATTACCGGAGAGGTGAACCGCCGCTATTTGACGGGATTTACGGGAAGCTCCGGCTACGTGCTGGTTACCCTGGACAAAGCCTGGCTGCTGACGGATTTCCGTTACTTGACCCAAGCCGCCGAACAGGCGCCCGGGTTTGAAATCGTCGACCACGGCGCGTCCGTTACGGGGACGATCAAGTCCTTGCTGGACCAGGAGAACCTGGAACGCCTCGGCTTTGAGGAAGAGCATGTCGTTTTTTCGGTTTACCGCACCTATGAACGCGAATTGAAACCGATCGCGCTCGTTCCGGTGAGCGGGTTGATCGAGGAGCTGCGGTTATTCAAGGACAGCGGGGAATTGGCGCTGATGAAAGAAGCGGCCGAACTGGCCGATCGCACGTTCCTACATATGCTGGATGTTCTGAAGCCCGGAGTCAGCGAATGGGACGCGGCGCTGGAACTGGAAACGTTCATGCGCAAGCATGGGGCCGAAGGCACTTCGTTTGATACGATCATCGCCTCCGGGGAACGTTCGGCGCTGCCGCACGGCCGGGCCAGCGAGCGTATCATGCAAACGGGCGAACTGGTGACGCTGGATTTCGGCGCGTTCATGAAGGGGTATTGCTCCGATATCACTCGTACCGTCGCTTTAGGCAAACCGGCCGACAAGCTGCGCGAAATTTACGATATCGTGCTGGAAGCGCAGCTGCACACGCTGGAGCAGCTTCGTCCGGGCATGACCGGACGGGAAGCGGATGCGCTGGCCCGGGACATCATCGCCAGCTACGGCTACGGTGAGTATTTCGGGCACAGCACCGGGCACGGGCTTGGCATGGAAGTTCATGAAAATCCGCGCGTGTCCAAAGCGAGCGATACAGTGCTCAAGCCGGGGATGGTCGTCACGGTGGAGCCGGGGATTTATTTGCCGGGTCTGGGCGGCGTGCGCATTGAGGACGATGTCGTGATCACTGAAACCGGCGTACGGCGTTTGACCGAATCGACGAAGGACTATATCGCGCTTGGTTGATGCGGGTACTCCCCGAATGTGGGATCACAGCAGCTAACAAACGTCACAGTTAATTTAGGGTATTCTTAAAAATAAATATAATAAATTTGTTAACCCACTTGAGGAGGTACTTTTGTGATTTCAGTAAACGATTTTAAAACAGGCTTGACCGTCGAGGTGGACGGCGACATTTATACGGTGCTTGAATTCCAGCACGTTAAACCGGGCAAGGGCGCGGCTTTCGTCCGCTCCAAGCTGAAAAACCTGCGCAACGGCAACACGGTGGAAAAAACATTCCGCGCCGGCGAAACGATCGGCCGGGCCATGATCGAAAACCGTGACGTTCAATATTTGTACGCCAGCGGCCAGGAGCACACCTTCATGGACAACGAGACATACGACCAGTTTACGCTGACGTCGGATCAGCTGGAATGGGAACTGAACTTCCTGAAGGAGAATATGAACGTTAAAATCGTCAGCTACCAAGGCGAAATTCTCGGGATCAACCTGCCGAACAGCGTGGAGCTGAAAGTCATCGAAACCGAGCCGGGGATCAAAGGCAACACCGCAACCGGGGCAACCAAAAACGCCAAAGTTGAAACAGGGCTTAACGTTCAGGTGCCGCTCTTCATTAATGAAGACGACGTGCTGTTGATCGATACGCGCGAAGGGAAATATATTTCGCGGGCCTAAGCGGTTTTGCGATGAAGTTTCGGATGGGGACGCCCAGGCGTTAGCCTGACGTTCCCCGGAAGAATGCTGCATCCTCCACCTTTCAAGGTGGGGGAATTTTTTGTAATGTCGGCCAAAGCATTGACGACCTTCGGGTCCTTCGTATTATACTGGTTTAAAGCGTTACTGGTTCAAATGGTTGAATGCTCTGAGGAAACGGGCACATTAGGGAGGGTCTGAGTTGGCTTTATACGTGATGAAATTTGGAGGCAGCTCCGTCGGCGATACGGAGCGGATGCAGCGTGTGGCAAAGCGCGTTGTCGACAAGCAAAAGGAAGGGCACCGGGTCATGGTGGTCGTATCGGCGATGGGAGACACCACCGATGAGCTGATCGATCAGGCGAAGCTGCTCAGCAAGGAACCGCCGCTTCGGGAAATGGATATGCTGATGACGACCGGTGAACAAATTTCCATTGCTTTGCTGGCGATCGCGATAGATGCGCTTGGAGCCAAAGCGGTTTCGTATACGGGATGGCAAGCGGGCTTTCGTACGGAAGCGGTTCACGGTAAAGCGCGAATCACCGACATGCAGCCGGAGCGTGTGCTGAAATCGCTGGAGGATGGATATATCGTTATCGTCGCCGGATTCCAGGGCATGACCGGGGACGGGGAAATCACGACGTTCGGCCGCGGTGGTTCCGATACGACGGCGGTGGCTTTGGCGGCCGCGACCTCGGCCGATACTTGCGAAATTTATACCGACGTGGACGGCGTCTATTCGACCGATCCGCGGATCGTGAAAAATGCCCGCAAACTGAATGAAATTTCGTATGACGAGATGCTGGAGCTCGCTAATCTGGGAGCGGCGGTGCTGCATCCCCGCGCGGTGGAATACGCCAAACATCACCAGGTGCGGCTCGTCGTCCGTTCCAGTTTTAACCAGAATGAAGGCACAGTAGTTAAGGAGGAAGCCAAGATGGAGCAAGGAGTAGTTGTCAGCGGGATCGCTTACGATAAAAATGTCGCCCGGATCAGCATTATGGGGGTTTCCCACGTTCCCGGCGTACTCGCGAAAGTGTTCGGTTCGCTGGCGGAAGCGAAAATCGACGTCGACATTATCGTTCAGAGCGGCGTACAGGACGGAAAGGCTGATTTCTCTTTTACCGTTGCTTTGTCCGACTGCGAAAAAGCGCTGAAAGTGCTGGAAGGCATCCGCAGCGAGCTTCCGTATGAAGAAGTGACTTCGGAGGACGGCTTGGTCAAGGTTTCGATCGTTGGCGCAGGCATGGTCAGCCATCCCGGCGTTGCCGCGGAAATGTTCGACGTGATTTCCAAACAGGGGGTCAACATCAAGATGGTCAGCACCTCGGAAATCAAAGTATCGTGTGTCATCGACGGCGACAAGTTAAATGAGGTTGTGACCGCGCTGCACACCGCTTACGGCCTGGATACGGAAACGCAGGCGTTTGTCGGCGGGCCTAAGGAGCGCCGGTAGACCGAAGCGAATATACGTTTTTGCAAGGGGCATCTTCAAGCCAGCGGCTTGGGGGTGCCTTTTTTAGATTATAGACAAGCTGGCCTCTATTCACCTCGAATCTGCCCGGATGAACCCGTTTAGAGCGGAATAACGTCATGTGGGTCCGTTAGACTGGGAAATACCCGGGAAATGGGCGGATAAGGTTGCTGGTGTCCGTTAGAGCAGTATCCACAGATTAGAAAGAGCCGAAGTTCCCGGTACTTCTGGTTATGAAAGAAGGGGATGGGTACCCATAGTAGAACAGAAGAAGGATGGGTTTGTACGACAAAGGACCTCGCCGGCGGCGGGGTCCTTCTTTTCTATTAATAAATAGAAATATACGGGCATATCGTTAAGAGAGCACGATTTGGACAAGGAGGCGAAGGTGGATATGCTCGATAAATTTGTAGTCAGCATGGCGACGCTGCGAATGTTTTCCGGGACCATTGAGGTTTTGGCGGCCCTGCTGATGCTAAAGCTGGGAAGGGTGGATAAGGCGCTAGCCGTCAATTCGGCGCTGGCATTGGTCGGGCCGACGATCCTGATCGTCACGACGTCCATCGGACTGGCCGGAATGGCCGACAAGCTGTCCTGGGGAAAAATGATCTGGATCGGCTGCGGCGTCGCCTGTCTCTTAATCGGGATTTTGAAGAAATGATAGATTGCCCGGAATAATGACAAAGTACAGGCATACATATGAGGTATAGCAAAAAACAATTCATTAAGAGGTTGTTGAAAAACACGCACAATAAGAGTTTTGGGGGTACGCCATGAACCCAAGTTGGTTAACCGTATTTCCCGACAACATCCGGGCCTTGCTGCTCAAACTGCCGCCTTCCATTTTTCCCGTTCTGGAGGAGATTCGCATCCGCGAGGGGCGCCCGCTTGAGATTAATTCCGGCGGCCGCTACTATTTTCTAACGCCGGACGGAAGCCTGACGCAAAATCCGGAGTCGGCTTACAAGCCGGGAAAACAGGACGGCAACCGGCTGCTCGATCTGATCACCAACCACTCGCTTTATACGATGGAGGAAGAGCTGCGCAAAGGCTTCATCACGATTGCGGGGGGCCATCGGATCGGACTGGCCGGCAGGACCTTGCTGAGCGGAGGAAAGGTGGAGCATCTGCGCGATATCAGCGGCTTTAATGTACGGGTCGCCAGGGAGGTCAAAGGCATCGCCGACCCGATTTTGCCAAGGCTGCTCGACTTTAAGCACAGAAGCGTATATCACACGTTGATTCTATCTCCCCCGCAGCAGGGTAAAACGACGCTGATCCGCGATTTGGCGCGGCAAATCAGCAGCGGCACCTGGGGCCATCCGGAGGCGTCCTGGCCGGGGCTGAAAGTGGCCGTCGTCGATGAACGTTCGGAGATCGCCGGCAGCAAAAAAGGCGTTCCCGGATTTGACGTCGGTCCCCGCACGGACGTGATGGACGGCTGCCCCAAAGCGGAAGGAATCATGATGATGATCCGTTCCATGTCACCGGACGTGCTGATCGTGGACGAGATCGGACGACCGGAGGATGCCGAGGCTTTGGCCGAGGCGCTGCATGCCGGCGTACGCGTCATCGCCACGGCGCACGGGTCGAGCGTGGACGACCTGTCCTCCCGGCCGGCGTTGTCCAAGCTTGCGGAAACCGGCTTTTTCCAAATGTACGCGGTGCTTGCGCGCACGGAAAAAGGACTGGCTTTCAGGCTCTGGGACGGTAAACGGCGGGGAATCCAGCTGCACGGGGCCGGATGGAAGGGCAGGGAAGAACATGCTTAAAATGTTTGGGGCTGCGCTCGTCATATTGGCGGCTACCTTGGCCGGATGGGTGCAGGCGAGGCAGTTCGCCAGCCGGCCGAACCAGATCCGCAGGCTGATTCTGGCGCTAAAGCGGCTGGAAACCGAAATTATGTACGGTTTTACGCCGCTTCCCGACGCACTTCGGCGGATCGGGGAACAAAGCCAGGAACCGGTCAGAGCCATCTTCGTCACCGCGGCGGACAACATGAGCGCATCCAACCGTATGAGCGCCCAGGAGAGCCTGGAGCAGGCCGCCATCAATGTTTGGAAATTTACCGCCATGAAGGCCCCTGAGCAGGAGGTGATCCGCCAACTCAGCTATACGCTTGGGACAAGCGACCGGAAGGATCAGCTAAGACATCTGGCGACGGCCGTCCGGCAGCTGGAGAGCGAGGAATCCGCGGCGCGGGAAGAGCAAGCCCGTTATGAGAAAATGTACCGCAGCTTGGGGCTTTTGTGCGGAGCGTTCATCGTCATTCTATTCTACTGAATTTATTCCCCTCCAGGGCTGATTCGCCTGTGAAATTGATCGTGAGGTGCCAAATCAATGAACATAGAAGTGAACGCCATTTTTCAGATCGCGGGCATCGGCATTATTATCGCCATGATCCACACGGTGTTGAAGCAGATGGGAAAAGAAGACATGGCGCATTGGGTAACGCTGATCGGGTTCGTCGTGGTGCTGTTTATGGTCATCCGGCTGCTGGACAGCCTGTTTCAAGAAATCAAATCGATCTTTTTGTTCCAGTAGGTGAGACCCCGGTGGAAATTATCCAGGTTGTAGGGCTCGGACTGATCGCGACGGTGCTAATTCTGGTCATCAAAGAACAAAAGCCGATGTTTGCCTTTTTGATCGCCGCCAGCACGGGCATCCTCATTTTTCTGTATTTGATCGGCAAAATCGGAAGCATCATCGGGGTGCTGGAGGATTTGGCCGAGAAATCCGGCGTGCAGATGATCTATTTGAAAACGATCCTGAAAATCATCGGCATCGCCTACATCGCCGAGTTTGGGGCGCAAATCGTCCGCGACGCGGGGCAGGAATCCATCGCTTCGAAAATTGAAATGGCGGGCAAAGTGCTGATCATGGTGCTCGCCATCCCGATCATCAGCATCATTATAGAAACGGTAATCAAGCTGCTGCCGGCTTAAACAAGGGTGGGGAGACGGATGATAGGAACGACAAACGAGCTTTGGCGCGGCAAAACGCTGGTTCTGATCGTCCTCGGGGCACTGCTGGTGTGGCTGATGCCTCAAGTCTCGCTGGCCGAAGGCGCGGACGGCGGTTGGATTCAACGGCAAGCCGAGGAACTGCCGACCGACCAGGTGGAGACTTACTGGCAGCAGCTGATGAGAGATTATGGCGGTTTTTTTCCGGATCAGAAGCTTCCGTCCTTTATGGATATGCTTTTGCAGCAGGATCAAAGCTTCAGCCTTAGGACGGGGCTAACCGGTCTGATGAAATATATGTGGCACGAAGTGCTGTATAACGGCCGCATCCTGGTAACGATCGTGCTGCTGTCCATCTTCAGCATGATCCTGGAGACGCTGCAAACGGCTTTTGAACGCAAACAGGTCAGCAAAGTTGCCTATTCCATCTGCTATTTGGTCATCCTCGTGCTGGCAATCAACAGCTTCCATGTGGCCATAACGTATGCCACCAAGGCCATCGGCGGCATGATCGATTTCATGATGGCGATGGTGCCGCTACTGTTCACGCTGCTGGCCTCTATGGGGGGCGCGGTGACCGTGACGATCACCCACCCGCTCGTCGTGTTTATGGTGCACACGGTTGGCACGGCGGTGCATACGATCGTTTTTCCGCTGCTCTTTTTCTCGGCTGTCCTGCATATCGTCAGCTCCTTGTCGGACAAATACAAGCTGACCCAGCTGGCCGATCTGCTGCGCACCATCAGCATGGCGTTGCTCGGGGTGCTGCTGACCGTCTTCCTGGGGGTCATCTCTGTGAAAGGCATTGCCGGCTCGGTGACGGATGGGGTGACGCTGCGGGCCGCCAAATATTTAACCGGCAATTTCGTGCCGGTCGTCGGCAAGGTGTTCGCCGACGCGACGGACACGGTGATCTCCGCTTCGCTGCTGGTGAAAAATTCGATCGGGCTCGTCGGCGTCATCATTCTGCTGTTCCTCTGCGCCTTTCCGGCGATCAAAATCATCACGCTGGCGCTGATCTTCAACCTTTCGGCAGCGGTGATGCAGCCGCTCGGCGAATCGCCGATCGTCACCTGCCTGGAAACGATCGGCAAGAGCATGCTGTACGTTTTTGCCGCGCTCGCCGCCGTTGGATTGATGTTTTTTCTAGCGATTACGATCATGCTCACCGCCGGCAACATTACGGTCATGATGAGGTAAGGGCGGGGCGCGCCCCGCCGAAAACGGGAAGGTGATCCGAGCGATGAACTGGCTTGCGGAATGGCTGAAAGAAATCATTTTTATCGTACTCATCGCCGTCTTTGTCGATCTGCTTCTTCCCAATCGCGCGATGGAGCGTTACGTCAAGCTTGTCGTCAGTCTGCTGATCCTGTTGACGCTGATTTCCCCGGTCATGCGCTTCTTTAGCTCCGACACCAGGAAAGAGCTGGAAACGGCTTTTTCCGAAAGTATGGAAGGGCTGGAGAACGAAGCGGCGGGGCAAAGCACGGAAGCGATTCTGCGGCAGGGCGAGGAACTGCGCCAAAAGCAGGAAGCCGAGGCGCTGCAGTGGGCGGGCGAAGAAACGGCGCGGCAAATGAAGGAGCAGATCGAACGCGAGACTGGGCAGCCGGTCATGCGTGTATCGGTCAAGCTGGTTACAAAACCCGTGAAGCCGGATGCGGACAAGGATGGCGGTAACCCGCCGGCAGCGGAGCCGGTCATCTCCGAGGTTGAGGTGGTCATGGCCGAGGCCAAGACGGAATCGTCCGACGCGGACAGCAATGCTTCCGGGCGGGGGCCGGAGATAACGGTTGCACCTATCGAAAAAATAACGGTCCGCGTTGGCGCAAACGCAAATGAGAGTTCCGAACAAAGGTCAAGCAGCGGTGCGAACGACCCAACCACTGAGGCGATGGCCGGCTCCGGTGGCGGCACGGTGGAAAGGAAGCGTTCCGGAGAGGACGGGAATCCCGTGAATGAAGCGGTGCCGGAAATGCTCGTGACACAAATTGAGGAACTGCTGAGCAAAAACTGGGGGGTTGCCGAAAATGCCGTAACGATCATCCGGCCGCAGGCGGAAAAAAGCTAGTCGGGAGGTGAAGGGAGATGCCGGGATGGCTGAAAAAACTCGAGCAATGGATCGGCAAGGGCGCAGACGGGAAGAAGCGCGCAAATACGTTCCGCCTGCTGCTGATTCTCGGATTGGCAGGGATTGCGATTATGCTGTTCAACTCTTTTGTAAACGTCAAGGAGGTGGATAGCGGAGGGGAAGGCAGAGAGCCGCCGGTGATGCAGGATCTGGCGTCCGCGAGTATGGAAGAGAGCGCCACAGGCAGCGATTTCAGCAGCATCGAGTTGTCGCTGGAGAACAAAACGAAGGAGATTTTGGAAAAAATCGTCGGCGTCGGCGCGGTGGATGTCCTCGTTACGATCGACTCGACGGAGGAAGTCGTCGTGCAGCGCAACATAAAGGATACCCAGGAATTGACCGAGGAAAGCGACGCGGACGGGGGGAAGCGGCATGTGTCGCAATATACCCGGGACGGTCAAATCGTGACTTACGAGAATTCCGGCAGCGAGCAGCCGATTGTCACGAAAAAAATCAAGCCCAAAATCAGGGGGGTTCTCGTCGTGGCGAGGGGAGCCGAAAACAAAACGGTGAAAGGCCTGATCGTGGACGCTGTCGAGAAGGGATTAAATGTTCCGGCATACCGGATTTCCGTTGTTCCGCGCAAGCAGTCTCAGTAGTGCTCTAAGAATGGTTAAGAAGAGGGAGATATCAATAAATTGACTTTTAGGAGGAAACACTCATGAAATCCAAAAGACAAACGATTTGGCTTGTATCAATGCTCAGTTTGATGGTTGTTTTATCGGCTTATTATCTGTTTACGGAAGAAGGGCCGGCGCCTGCGGCGAAGACTGATGGCCAGCAGGTCAGCATGGATGGCGGAACGGCTCAAAACGGCGCGCTGGAGAAATCCGGTTTGTCCGCGCAAGATGAAGTGATTCTTTCCGAGATCACAAGCGATGGCCAAGCCGGCAGCGCCGTTACCGACGACGAAGCCGCGGCGAAGACGGATGAAGCCAAAGCAGCGGAGGAAGGAACCGCAACAGAAGAAAGTGGGGCTGCCGGCAGCGCGGTGGATACATCCTCCCAAAATAGCGGTAAAGAAGCGGCCAAAGACGAAAATGCGGCGGTTCAAGGGGAAAAAGCGGCAGAACCGTCTGCAAATGCGGGGGGTTCGGAACCAACTAAAACCGACGAAGACGTGTTGAACCAAATGGAGGCGCAAGGCATTGCTTCCTCCGATTCGTTGACGGCCTACCAGTTTGAGCGGACACAGGAGAACCTCCAAAAGCAGGAGGAACTGATGAAGGCGATCAACGACGATAACAAATCGCTGGACGAGGCCGCCATGGCGCAGCAGGAGTTAAACGCTTTGGAAGAAAAAGAAGAAAAAATTTACGACATCGAAGAAAGACTGCGCCAGCAATATGCCAACGCCGTTGTTGCCGAGGAGGACAACAAATACAAAGTCGTGGTCGTCAGCGAAAAAATGGAAGCCAAAGAGGCCGTAAGCATTATGGACCTGGTAATGAAGGAGCTTGATGTGTCCCAGGATAAAGTGAGCGTGCAATACGTCGCACAATAAAGCACGTCCGTATGTTGAAATGGAAAATACGCATGGGTTAGAAAGAGTCCGAGGAAGCTTGGACTCTTTCCATTTTGATCGATTATGATATAATACATAAAGTTATGAACTGATGGTCCAGGCAATAGGCTAAGGCTTTCCCGACAAAGCGAAGGAGAGAGTGAAGACATGTTTAATTTGAACGAAATCAAAGAATTGATTGAATTGGTAGACAAAACGTCCATTCAGGAAGTGGAAATTGAAAACGAAGGCGCACGCCTCTGCATTCGCAAGCCAGGTAAAAGCGAAATCGTTCAAGTACAACCGCAGCTGGCAGTTGCCGCTCCGCAAAACGTTCCGCAAGTCATGGCAGTCGCTCCGGCCGCGAACGAACCGGCGGCGCAGCCTGCGAAACCGGCCGAACATGCGGCTAACCTGCATACCATCGCTTCACCGATGGTGGGAACCTTCTATCGCTCATCCTCCCCGGAGGCCCAGCCTTACGTCAACATTGGGGACAAGGTTGGCGAGAAGACGACGGTATGCATTATCGAAGCGATGAAGCTGATGAACGAGCTGGAGGCCGAGATCAAGGGCGAAATAATCGATATTCTTGTGGAAAACGGCCAATTGGTAGAGTACGGTCAACCTCTCTTTTTGGTGAAGCCGGAGTAAGTCGGGGGCCAGCCGCCCCTGATTTTTAGTGAGAGGGCAAGGAGGATGGAGGACAGATGAAATTTCATAAAATATTGATCGCGAACCGCGGAGAAATCGCGGTGAGAATCATTCGGGCATGCCGCGAGCTGGGAATATCCACGGTCGCGGTTTATTCTGAAGCCGATAAAGACTCACTGCACGTGCGGCTTGCCGACGAAGCATACTGCATCGGGCCGACGCTGTCCAAGGACAGCTACCTGAACCTGACCAATCTGATGAGCGTGGCGACGTTAACCGAATGCGACGCCGTGCATCCGGGCTATGGCTTTTTGGCCGAAAATGCCGATTTCGCCGAAATTTGCGGCTCCTGCAACATCACGTTTATTGGCCCGTCTCCGGAAGCGATCACCCGCATGGGGGATAAAGCGGAAGCCAAGCAAACGATGAAGGACGCGAACGTTCCGGTCATCCCCGGTTCCAACGGCCTGATCGAGGATCTGGATGAAGCGGTCATGGTCGCTCGGGATATTGGCTATCCGGTGATCATCAAAGCGACCGCCGGCGGCGGCGGCAAAGGCATCCGCATCGCCGAGGACGAAGAATCGCTGGTCAAGCAAATCACCACGGCCCAGCAGGAAGCCCAAAAGGCTTTCGGCAACGCGGGGGTTTATCTGGAAAAATTCTTGACGGGCATGAAGCACGTGGAGATTCAAATCATGGCCGACAAGCACGGGAACGCCGTTTACCTCGGCGAACGCGATTGCTCCGTGCAGCGCCGCCGGCAAAAGCTGGTGGAGGAAGCGCCGTGCCCTGTACTGTCTGCGGAAAAACGCCGCGAAATGGGCGAAGCTGCCGTGCGGGCGGCTCTGGCCGTTAATTATTCCGGCGCGGGGACATTGGAGTTTTTGCTGGGCCCTGACGGCCAGTTTTATTTCATGGAAATGAATACGCGGATTCAGGTCGAGCATCCGGTCACGGAGATGGTCACCGGCATCGATCTCATTCGCGAGATGATTTCGGTGGCCGAAGGGAACCCGCTCTCGTTCACCCAGGACGATGTGCAGTTGAACGGCTGGTCGATCGAGTGCCGGATCAACGCCGAGGACCCATCGCGCAATTTTATGCCTTCGCCGGGCAAAATCGGTTTTTACCTAGCTCCGGGCGGCCCCGGCGTTCGCGTGGACAGCGCGGCTTATCCGGGATATATGATCTCCCCGTATTACGATTCGATGATCGCCAAGCTGATCGTGTGGGGGGCGACAAGAGAGGAAGCCATTGCGAAGATGAAGCGGGCATTGTCCGAATTTGCCATCGAAGGCATTCATACCACAATCCCCTTTCACCAGAAGCTGCTGAATCATCCGACCTTCGTCAAAGGCGATTTCGATATCAAATTTCTGGAAGAAAACGAGATTTAAGACACCGCCGGAAGTTTGTCATAATGAACCCAAAATGATATAGTATGTATAATAAGTGCGCAGTATCAAGGGATTGAGCAGCGTCATACTTATTGAGAGGTGGATGAGTAGAAAATGAGTACATTGCCTACGGAATTCGAACGCACGGATATCGGGGAAATCCAGATCGCTCCGGAAGTGATCGAAGTGATTGCCGGTTTGGCCACCGTCGAGGTGAAAGGTGTGGCCGGCATGAGCGGCGGTTTCGCCGGCGGCATTGCCGAACTGCTGGGGAGAAAGAATCTTTCCAAGGGTGTTAAAGTCGAAGTCGGACAACGTGAAGCGGCCGTAGACGTATCCGTCATCATCGAGTACGGCAACCGTTTGCCTGAAGTCGCCTCGGAAATTCAACGCAATGTCAAGCGTTCCATCGAAACGATGACCGGCCTGAACGTAGTGGAAGTGAACGTGCATATCCACGACGTCATCTTTAAGGCGGCCGAAAAAGCCGAAGATGCGGAGCCGACCCATCGCGTGAAATAATGTACTTTAGGTGCGAACCCCCGACCAATCAGGGTCAGGGGTTTCTTTTAAGGAGGCTGTACCCGTCGTGGCCAAAATTTTAGACAGACTTTTGCTGTTTATATACAGCTTGAGTATCGGAATATTATCCGTCATTGCCATTCTCCTGTTGACGGACGCCGTGCCGCTGGATTTGATCATGATCCGGGAGAGAAACCTGTACATAGCGGCCTGGGTGGTTGCCGTCGTGATGTTTTTGCTGAGCGTCCGCTTTTTTTACATTTCGGTAAAAAGAGAACGCGGCTCCCTGCCGTCCATCGATCAGCGCACGGAATACGGAGATATTCAAATTTCCGTGGATACGATCGAGAACTTGTCTTACAAAGCGGCTACCCGCGTGCGCGGCATCAAAGAGGTCAAGACGCGAATCCGGATTACGGAAGCAGGCCTGGAAATCGTGGTGAGAGCCCTTGTGGATGGGGAAACGTCGATTCCTGCCTTAACGGAGGAAGTGCAAAAACAGGTTCACGATCACGTGGAGGAAATTACGGGGATCCCCGTATCCTATGTTTCGGTTTACATCGCCAACCTGGTTCATTCGCCTGCCGTCAAAAGCCGGGTTGAATAGGGGTGAGTAGCGGGGTGTTCTGGAAGCAATTGTGGGAGAGTCACAGGGGACGCTTGCTGGGCGTGGCTGCGGCGGTATTCTTATGCCCGATTTATCTGTTTTTCGGATTTTGGAATATGCTGTTTTGCGCGCTGCTCCTGTTTATCGGGTATACGATCGGCAAACAAAAAGATTTGGATCAAGGCCCGCTGTTGCCCTGGGGCGAGATCTGGGAATGGTTGTCTTCGCGCTGGCGTCCTTTTAAATGATTCCTGTGATAAGCTTTCTCCGGAAAAAGACGATGTTGCCATTTTGTGGAGAAAGCCTATTACGGGTTTTTTTGTGCGTTAGAGAAGGTTTTGGCAAATAAAGTGATGATCGGCACGTTTTTGGTCCATGCTGAAAAGTAGGATCGTGATTAAAGGAGGAAGCAGATGAAACGGCGATTGGCGAGAGAAATTGCAATTCAAAGTTTGTATCATATGGAAATGAACGAGGTGGAAGCGGAAGAAGCGGTTTCGATGCTGCTTTCCGAAGCGGCGGGCGAAAACGAGGGCGAAGTCAAAATGTCTGAGGCCGAGGGGGACAAGGCGTTTGTCCTTGAGCTTGTAAATGGGACCTGGAGCCGAAAAGACGCGATTGACGGCCTGCTGTCCGATTATTTGAAGGGCTGGCAGATCAGCCGGCTGTCGAAGGTCGATCGTCAGGTGCTGCGGCTGGCGGCGTACGAAATGATTTTTCGCGACGATGTCCCGGGCAAAGTGGCCGTCAACGAGGCGATTGAGCTCGCCAAGCATTTCGGCACCGAAGAATCGGGCAAATTTGTAAACGGCGTACTCGGCAAAATGATTCAGGACGTGGAACAGCTCAAAAGCAAAATTTAAACCATTACACCGGCAGAGGAGAGGAAAACAATGTCAGCACCGATTATTAACGGAAAACAGGTTTCGCAGGATATCCGCGCGAGCCTTCGCGAAGAAGTGGAAGAGCTTAAGAAGCAAGGGTTTACTCCCGGACTTGCCGTCGTTCTCGTCGGTGAAGATCCGGCGTCTCAGGTATACGTCCGCAACAAGGAAAAAGCGTGCCAGGATCTGGGCTATTATTCCGAAGTTCACCGTTTGCCGGCATCAACCGCGCAGGAGGAATTGCTTGCGTTGGTGGACAAGCTGAATCGCCAAAACAACATTCACGGAATTTTGGTGCAGCTTCCGCTGCCGAAGCATATCGACGAGAAAGCCGTCATCGACGCGATTTCCGTGGACAAGGACGTGGACGGATTTCATCCCGTCAATGTCGGCAACCTGGTGATCGGGGATGACAGCCTGCTTCCTTGCACGCCTGCGGGTGTGATTGAACTAATTAAGCGCACGGGCGTAGAAATCGCCGGCAAGCATGCGGTGGTGATCGGCCGCAGCAATATCGTCGGCAAGCCGGTATCCCTGCTGCTGCAGCGGGAGAACGCGACCGTTACGATGTGCCATTCGCGTACGGCGAATATGAAGGAATTGACCAAGCAGGCGGACATTTTGGTTGTGGCGATCGGCCGGGCCAATTTTGTGGATGCTTCCTACGTCAAATCAGGCGCGGTCGTGATCGACGTCGGCATGAACCGGCTCGATAACGGGAAGCTGGCCGGAGACGTCGATTTCGACAGCGTCAAGGAAGTCTCCGGTCCGATTACACCGGTGCCCGGGGGCGTCGGTCCGATGACGATTACGATGCTGATGCAAAACACGCTGATCGCCGCCAAACGTTTGCAAGGATTGGCGTAAAGGGCTGGCCTGTCATGGAGCAGCGGATATTAACGATCAAGGAATTGAACCGCTACATCAAAATGAAGCTGGATTCGGACCGTTTGCTTTCGGAGGTGTGGATTCGCGGGGAGATTTCCAACTTTACACACCATTCCAGCGGCCATATGTATTTTACGCTGAAGGATGAAAGCAGCCGGATCAAATGCATTATGTTCGCCTCGTACAATCAGCGCCTGCCGTTCAGGCCGAAGGAAGGGGCGAAGGTAATCGCCCGAGGCAACGTGACGGTGTATGAGCGGGACGGGCAATACCAATTTTATGCGACTCATATGCAGCCGGACGGGATCGGCAGCCTCTACCTCGCCTTCGAGCAGTTAAAGCAGAAGCTGGAGGCGGAAGGGCTGTTTGCACCGGAGCGGAAACGGCCGCTGCCGCGCTTTCCGCGCACGATCGGCGTCGTGACTTCGCCAACCGGCGCGGCGGTGCGGGATATCCTGACGACGCTGCAGCGCCGTTATCCGCAGGCGGCCGTGATCCTTTACCCGGTGTTGGTCCAGGGCAAAGGCGCGGCGCCGTCCATCGTTAAAGCGATCCGAGTGCTGAACGCTATGGGCGAAGCCGACGTGCTGATCGTCGGCCGCGGCGGCGGCTCGCTTGAGGAGCTGTGGGCGTTTAACGAGGAGCAGGTCGCGCGGGCAATCTATGAATCGGCGGTGCCCGTCATCTCGGCCGTGGGCCACGAGACGGACTTCACCATCGCCGATTTCACCGCCGACCTGCGCGCCGCCACGCCCACCGCCGCCGCCGAGCTCGCCGTGCCGCACACGGCCGAGCTGCGCGCGCTGCTGCGCCAGCGCGAACAGGTGCTGCAGCAAGGCTTGCAGCACCGCCTGCAGCAGGCGCGCGATCGGCTGCGCCGGCTGCAGCGCTCGCCGGCGCTTCAGCAGCCGCGGCGCAGCCTGCTCCAGCACGCGGAGCGGCTGGACCGGCTGTCCATGCGGCTGGCAAGCCGTATGGAGACGCACCTCACGCTAAGCGGCGCGTCCCACGACCGCCTGCATCAGCGGCTGCTGCGGTACCACCCGCAGGAGGCGCTGCGGTTCGCCAAGCGGCGGCGGCAAGAGGCCGACCGGCTGCTGCGGCAGGCGATGCTCGGCGCGCTCAAGGAGAAATCCCGGCTGCTTCAGGCGGGCATCCGCCAGCTTGACGCGCTGAGTCCGCTGAAAGTCATGGGCCGGGGCTACAGCCTCGTCTATGACGAGCGGGGAGAAAAGCTGATCAAAACGCTCACGGACGTTGAGCCCGGCGATATAGTGAAGGTGAAAATAACGGATGGGGAACTTGATTGTGAGGTAAGGAGCATGACGCGGGAAGGAGCTGGACAAGATGAAGGAACGGGAAGCGCTTGACTTAGGGATGGCGGAGCAACCGGAAAAAAACTTTGAAGAAGCGATGAACGAGCTGGAAAATATCGTTTCGGAGCTGGAGCGCGGCGACGTGCCGCTGGAAAAGGCGATCGATCTGTTCCAGCAGGGCATGCGGCTGTCCCAGCTATGCGGCCAAAAGCTGGCCCAGGTGGAACGCAAAATCGAAATGATCGTGGAAGAGGACGGAGAAGTGAGCAAAAAGCCTTTTCAACCACCGGCGGGCGACAGCGATGATTTTTAAGGAGAGTGGTGAATAGCTTTGCAAAACTCGGCGATTGAACAATATATGGCGGAGGTTTCGGAACTTGTGGCCTCCCGCCTGCAAACCGCGATCCCCGCGGAATGGAGCGTGCCGGAGACGCTGCGCGGTTCGATGGAGTATTCGCTGATGGCGGGGGGCAAGCGGCTGCGGCCGCTGCTCGTCGTGGCTGCGGCGGAGGCGCTGGGAGGAAGCCGGGATGCCGCGCTGCCCGTCGCTTGCGCCGTAGAAATGGTGCATACGTATTCTTTAATCCACGACGATTTGCCGGCCCTGGACAATGACGACTATCGGCGCGGGAAGCTGACCAACCATAAAGTGTTCGGGGAAGCGATGGCGATTTTGGCAGGGGACGGTTTACTGACCCATGCTTTTTACAGCATCACGCAGGTTGGACGGCGATACGGGGTGCCGGCGGAACGGGTGCTCGCCATCGTGGAGGAGCTGGCGCGTTATGCTGGTCCATCCGGCATGGTCGGCGGGCAAGCGGCTGATATGGAAGGGGAGCAGGGTTTAACCGGCCTGGAACAGCTGCGGTATATCCATGAGCATAAGACCGCTGATTTGCTCGTTTTTTCCGTCAAGGCGGGCGGAAGAATCGCCGGAGCAGCGGATGAACAGCTGAAAGCGCTTGAGCAGTATGGCCGCTGCGTCGGGCTTGCTTTTCAGATTCAGGACGACATCCTCGATCTCGTCGGCGACGAGCGCAAACTTGGCAAAAAAACGCAAAGCGACGTCAAGCAGCAGAAAGTGACCTTCCCTTATTTTCTGGGCCTGGAAGCTTCCCGCGCCGAGGTGGAAAAGCTCACGGCCGCGGCAAAAGCCACGATTGGAGGCGGAATCCTGCCTCATCCGGAGCGTTTGCTGGATATTGCCGATGTCCTGGTGCAAAGGGACCACTAGGTTTATTTTTCATCACCAGACGAGGCTTGATCGATTTCGACAACATCGTGAGATATGGTATAATGAACGTTATTATCAACAAGAGAGAAATCCATTTTAGGAAAGCGGGGAATGGCTGTGCTGCTTTCACAAATTCATGAGCCTGCCGATCTGAAAAACCTGTCCTTGGACCAATTGACTTCGCTTGCGGCGGAAATCCGCCGGTTTTTGATCGAAAAGCTGTCGGCGACAGGCGGGCATCTGGCTCCCAATCTGGGCGTGGTGGAATTGACGATCGCCCTGCACTACTGTTACAACAGTCCCGAGGACAAATTGATTTATGACGTCGGCCATCAGGCCTATGTACATAAAATTTTGACGGGACGCATGGACCGGTTTGATACGCTGCGCAAGTACAAGGGCTTATGCGGGTTTGTTAAACGGAGCGAAAGCGAACATGACGTGTGGGAGGCGGGCCATAGCAGCACTTCGCTCTCGGCGGCCATGGGCATGGCTTTGGCGCGCGACTTGAAAGGCGAATCGCACCGGGTTATCGCCGTGATCGGGGACGGAGCGCTGACCGGGGGAATGGCGTTTGAAGCGCTGAATCACATCGGTCACGAGAAAAAAGATCTCATGGTGATCCTGAACGACAATGAAATGTCGATTGCGCCCAATGTGGGAGCGATGCATAACTATTTGACCAAACTCCGCTCCGACCGCAATTACCTGCGGGCCAAAGGCGAAGTGGAGCAGCTGCTCAAGAAGATCCCGGCGATCGGCGGCAAGCTGGCCAAAACCGCGGAACGGCTAAAGGACAGCTTGAAATATATGATGGTTTCCGGCGTTTTGTTCGAGGAGCTTGGCTTCAAATATCTTGGCCCTGTGGATGGCCATGATTTGCCGGGCTTGATCGAATCGTTCAAGCAAGCAAACAATGTGAGCGGCCCTGTATTGGTTCACGTGTTGACAACTAAAGGCAAGGGCTATACGCCGGCGGAAATGGACTCGCACAAATGGCACGGCGTCAGCACGCCGTATAAAATCGAGTCTGGCCAGCTGCTCAAGGCGGTCGGCAATCCGACGTATACGGAAGTGTTCGGGCAAACGCTGATCGAGCTGGCCGAACAGGATAAGCGCATTGTCGCGGTCACGCCGGCGATGCCGGGTGGCTCGGGGCTGGTGAAATTCGCCGAACGCTTCCCGGACCGGATGATCGACGTAGGCATCGCCGAGCAGCATGCGGCGACGATGTGCGCGGCTTTGGCGATGGAGGGCATGAAGCCGGTTTTTGCCGTGTACTCCACCTTTATGCAGCGCGCTTATGACCAGATCGTGCACGATATTTGCCGGCATAATGCCAACGTAATGTTCGCCATCGACCGGGCGGGATTTGTCGGGGCGGACGGGGAAACGCACCAAGGGGTTTTCGATATCGCCTTTTTGCGGCATATTCCGAACATGGTGCTGATGATGCCGAAGGATGAAAACGAAATGCGCCATATGATGAAAACGGCGCTGGAATACAACGACGGTCCGATCGGCTACCGTTATCCGCGGATTAATGTTCCAGGCGTGCCGCTGGACGAGGAGCTCGTGCCGATTCCGATCGGCAGCTGGGAAATGGTCCGCGAAGGGGACGGCCCGGTAATCATCGCGGTTGGTCCGATGGTGCAGGTGGCCGAGGAGGCCGCCGACATGATGAAGCGGGAAGGTGTGACGGCCTCCGTCGTCAACGCCCGGTTTTTAAAGCCGCTCGATGAAAGCATGCTGCTGAAGCTCGCTCATGGCAGCGGCGAACTGATCGTGCTGGAGGAAGCGTCGCAAGCGGGCAGCTTGGGCAGCGCCGTTCTGGAGTTTTATGCGGAGCACGGCATTACCGGGCTGGACATCCGCCTGATGGGAGTTCCTGACCGCTTCATCGAACATGGCAGCATTAAAGAGCAGTTGGAGGAAGTCGGCTTGACGGCGGAAGGGGTTGTACTGGAGCTGAAGAAATTCCGTTCCGATCAGCCGTATACCTTCGCCAAGAAGGTTAAGCCGGTTTAAGTAAATGTGAGATAAGACGGGAGATTTTATGTCGGTTTCCAAGGAACGCATAGACGTCCTGCTCGTGGAGCAGGGATTTTTCGACAGCAGGGAAAAAGCGAAGGCGGCGATCATGGCCGGGCTCGTGTTCGGCGGGCAGGAGCGGATCGAGAAAGCCGGTACGAAAATACCGCGCGATACCGCGCTTACGGTGAAGGGCGCGATCCATCCTTATGTCAGCCGCGGCGGGCTTAAGCTGGAGAAGGCGCTGAAACGGTTCGGAATCGATCTGACGAGCCGGACAATGCTGGACATCGGGTCGTCCACCGGCGGTTTTACCGATTGCGCCCTGCAGCATGGAGCCGGTTACGTATATGCCATCGATGTCGGTTATAACCAGTTGGACTGGTCGCTCCGCAACGATGAGCGGGTAAACGTAAAGGAGCGGACGAATTTCCGCTACATGACGCCGGAGGATTTGGACGGACCGAAGCCGGATTTTGCCAGCATCGACGTCTCGTTTATTTCGCTGAAAATCATTTTGCCCCCGCTCCTGGCTTTATTGGAAAGGCCTGCGGATATCGCGGCGCTGATCAAGCCGCAGTTTGAAGCGGGGCGTGAAAAAGTCGGGAAATCCGGGGTCGTACGGGATCCCAAAGTACATCTGGAGGTGCTGGAAAAGGTGCTTTCCTTTGCCGGGGAACTGGGGTATTCCGTGTGCGGATTGACCTTTTCTCCAATCACCGGCGGAGAAGGAAATATCGAATTTCTGGCGCATCTTCGCCTTGAGGCGAACGCCGGGGCGGCCGTTCAGGACGGTAACGGAGAAGCCGGGCGGCAACGGATCCGCGAAATGGCCGAGCGCGTCGTCAGGGAAGCGGCCGAAACCTTTCACGGAGGCCCATCAAAATGATGGGTCTTTTTTGTTTTGCGTAAGCTTAGTAGACGATTCTGGAAATAACGTTACCATGATGGCAAGTGAAGGCTTGAGATAGAGCTAGAAAACGGCAAAACTAGTCTATTGATGAACTCGGGTACAACATAAAGGAAAAAAAGGGCGCTATTTCCGCGATACCCCCCCATGTAGCGTGAAATAGAGGAATTTTCTGGCGCTATTTTCACGATTTAGTGGCGAAAGGCCGCTTTTCGACCTGTTCATCGAAAAATAAGACCCAAAAGTTCCGCTATTTTATAGGGGTGATACTGAGCACAAGACTACTATAGAATAAAGCGATCCATGGCCCCCGTCCGCAGATAAGCCATATTATTTCCGGATCATTCTGCTAGCTATTGCCAAACGAACGTTTGTTCCCTATAATAAAAGAAAATAAAGCTAGTCTGTTTACCGTATGACGATAAATTGTTGATTGTTCCTGACAGGAGCTTGGGCGTAAGCGTCGAAATAGATTGTTTGAGGTGATTTCGAGTGGGGGCATTCTCGGACGGTCTTTTGATGGTGCTTATCGCCGCGTTTGCGGTGTATCTGCTTTATCGCGGATTTCGTTCCTGGGTCCGCAAGCCGTTATCCTTAAGAACCAGCATCGGTTTTGCTTTGAACGAGGAAATCTTGGACCATCCGGCGGTCGATCTGCTGGAGCAGGCCGGATATACGGTCGTCAGCGACAAGCTGAAGGTGCCGCTCGCCTTTCGGGTGAATGGGGACATTTTGCACAGCCGCTTGTTCATTGACTATATCGTGATCAAAGACGGGGAATTCTATCTGGTAAGGACGGCGAGGGACCGAATCGCCATCGAGTGGACGGGCAGCGGCGTGCGGAAAGAGCTTTTGCCTTACCTGCTCTTATATCCGGAATGCGCCGGCGTTCTTTATGTGGACGCTGAGCAGGGTGTAATCCGGGAAATCTCCTTGACGACGGATGAAGACGAAGATGAAGATGAAGCAGCCTTGTAAGGCTTATGGAGGGCATTTATGAAAGGACAACGACATATTAAAATCCGCGAGATCATCGCAGGAAAGGAAATCGAAACCCAGGACGAACTGGTGGAAGCTTTGCGCGAGGCCGGTTACCAGGTGACGCAGGCAACGGTATCCCGCGATATTAAGGAATTGATGCTGATCAAGGTGCCGACCGATGACGGCAGATACAAATACTCGATGCCGACCGCGCAGCGCTACAATCCCGTGCAGAAATTGCAGCGGGCCTTGATCGACAGCTTTGTACATATTGATCATACGGGCAACCTGGTCGTGATGAAATGCCTTCCGGGGACGGCAAACTCGGTGGCGGTGCTGATCGACAACATGGAGTGGCCCGACCTGCTTGGGACGATTTGCGGGGATGATACGATTTTGCTGATCTGCCGCAGTGAGGAGTACAGCTTATACGTGATTGAGCGGATCATGACTTATATTTCCGGGTGAATTCCTGAGGATCTGAAGATCTCTGATTAAAGAGGGGAGTGGCCTTCACGTGTTAGTTCATTTATCGATTCGCAATTTGGCTGTTGTTGAAGCGGTGGATATTTCCTTTGCTTCCGGTTTTCATGTGCTGACGGGCGAAACAGGCGCCGGCAAATCGATCATTATCGATGCGCTTGGACTGATCGCCGGGGGCCGCGGCTCGGCCGACTTGATCCGTTACGGCTGCGATAAAGCCGAAATGGAGGCTTCTTTTGATTTGCCGGAGCATCACCCGGTTTGGGCTACATTAAACCGGCTGGGCATCGGCGGCGATTCGGGAGAACTGCTGATTATCCGCCGGGAAATCAGCATGCAAGGAAAAAGCTCGGCCAGAATCAACGGACAGCTCGTCAATCTGTCGATGCTGCGCGAAGTCGGCGACGAATTAATCAATTTGCATGGGCAGCACGAGCACCAGACACTGCTTCGCCCGGAACGCCACTTGGAGCTGCTGGACGCCTACGGCGCCGATGTAATCGAGCCGATCAAAACGAAATATCAGCAGACTTATGCCGAATTTGTCCGTATCGATAAAGAATACAACGATCTTCGCAATACGAGCCAGCAGGCGCTGCAAATGCTGGATCTGTACCGGTTCCAGATCAACGAAATCGCCGCGGCCGCTCTGAAACCGGAGGAAGATGAATGGTTGAACGAGGAAAAGGTCAAGCTATCCCATAGCGAGAAGATGATGGACTCGGTGTCCCGGGCTTATGAGCTGCTGTACGGGCCGCAAGGCCTCGATGCCATTGCCAAGGCGATCGCCCGTCTAAACGAGGTTGCAGGTTATGACAGCAAAGGGATTGCGCCGCTGGTTGAACAGCTGCAGTCCGCTTATTACCAATTGGAGGACGCCGCATATGGTTTGCGGGGGTACCGGGAACGGATCGAATTTAACCCCGAACGGCTGGAGGAAGTGGAGGAACGGCTTGATTTGATTTCCACTCTGCGGCGCAAATATGGAGACGATGTTCAGGGGATATTGGATTATTTCGAAAAAATCCGCAAGGAAGCCGACACTCTTGAAAATAAGGATGAACTGCTGGAGCAACTGCAGGCCAAACGTTCGGAAATGACGTCTAAGCTGTTGGCGGAGGCTGTGGAATTAAGTACGATCCGGCAGCAAATCGCCACGGAGCTTGCCGGGCAGATCGAAAGCGAATTGAAGGATTTGCAAATGGAGCGGACCAGCTTGCAGGTTAAACTAACCTGGAATGAAGACCCGCAAGGCCTGGATTGGCAAGGCCAAAAGGTAAGGCCCGGCAAGCAGGGGATCGATAGTGCGGAATTCCTTATTTCTCCCAACCCGGGGGAACCGCTCAGACCGCTGAGCAAAATCGCCTCCGGCGGGGAATTGTCGCGGATGATGCTGGCGCTGAAGAGCATTTTTGCCCGCCATGATCAAGTGCCTGTTTTGATTTTTGACGAAGTGGACACAGGGGTCAGCGGGCGGGCTGCCCAATCGATTGCCAACAAGCTGTCGCGATTGTCCGGCGCATGCCAGGTTTTTGCCATTACGCATCTTCCTCAGGTGGCTTGTATGGCAGACCGTCAGTATTTGATCGAAAAAGTTGTGGACGATGGCCGCACGATGACCCGTGTGAACCCATTGGACAAAGCAGGACGCGTAAACGAGCTTGCCCGCATGCTGGGCGGCGTGGAAATCACAAAAAAAACACGGCACCATGCCCATGAAATGCTGAAGCTGGCACAGGCGCAGAAGGATGGTTTATTAAGTACGGCACAATGATTGACAGTAATAAAAGACCTGACCCGGGGTATCTTAAAGGTACGCAATTGGCGACCACCTTTTCGTCAAGCGAAAGAAGCTAAGGGAGCGTGACAGCCATTGAACCCGAACCTCAGGAAAAGAATGCTCGGTCTTTTACTTGCTTTCTTCTTTTGTTTCATCGGTACGTCGGCAGCGAAGGGGGAGGCGCCTGTTCTGCCGGACGAGCTGCGCTTGTTCCAAGGTCAAGGCACACAAATTTCGTTAGCATTGCCCGTACAGGCCGAAGTCAGTGTGGATCGGCCGGATGTCATCCAATTAAACGGACAGCCTAACCCCTCCATGAAAGTGTCTTTGGGACATCCGCTCAAGCTGTCGTCGCTTCAGAGCGGAGAGGCCAAGCTCCGCATGAAATTATTCGGTCAAATTCCTCTTAAGACCGTAAAGGTCAACGTAATTCCTGATTTGAAAGTGATTCCCGGCGGTCAAACGATTGGGGTAAAGGTGAAATCCGCCGGAATTTTGGTGGTTGGCCACCATCAGGTGATCACGGAGACAAACAAGCTGTCTCCCGGTGAAGTGGCGGGAATTCAAGCCGGGGATTTGATCACCCACATCAACGGCATTAAGTTGAAGGATGTTCGAGATGTGGCCGAAATCGCCGAAGAGGCGGGTAAAAGCAAACGACCGATGCAGGTGACCTACAAACGGGACAGCAAGGAATACACGACTTCTTTAACTCCGGCTTTTGATAAGCAGGATCGCGCATGGCGGCTGGGGCTGTATATACGCGATTCGGCGGCAGGGGTAGGCACTTTGACGTTTTATGCTCCTGAACAAGGTGTATACGGGGCGTTAGGCCATATTATTACCGATATGAATACCCAAACGCCGATTGTCGTGGGCAGCGGTCAAATTCTGCAGTCCAGCGTTACCTCGATTTCCAAAAGCGAAAGCGGGGAGCCCGGCGAGAAACGCGCCCATTTTTTGAAGGAAGGAAAAATGCTTGGCAATATCGAACGCAATACGCATTTTGGAATTTTCGGAAAGATGTCGCAAAATCCGGAGCACAGCGTTTACCAGAAACCGGTGCCCGTAGCGTTTGCGGAGGAGGTCAAAGAAGGCCCTGCGGAAATTTTAACGGTTGTGGAAGGACAGCGGGTCGAACGTTTTAAAGTCGAGATTGTGCATGTTTCCAAACAAAGTATGCCGGAAACGAAAGGACTGGTCCTGAGGATCACGGATCCGCGGCTGGTGGCAAAAACCGGCGGGATCGTACAAGGCATGAGCGGGAGCCCGATTATGCAAAACGGAAAGCTGATCGGCGCCGTGACCCATGTGTTTGTGAACGATCCGAAATCCGGCTACGGCTGTTTTATTGAATGGATGCTGCAGGATGCGGGAATATTGCAACGTCAACAGAACACTTTCCAAAATCTTAAGGCGAGCTAAAGCCTTAAGATTTTTTTCTGTTCTTCGACATACGGCAAGCAGAACGGTGTATAGGTTTGTCGAAAACATACGAACAACATCGCTTTGTGTAAATAAATAATTAATTATATCTTAACACCGCAAAAAAATAAAGAAAAATAATTTTCGACAGAAGGAATTTACTTTTGCGTGTCGAATCCTTATTCTGGGAAGAAGAGAACAACAATAAAACCTATCCATTTACCTGAAGGAGGAAGTTGGAAAGTGCAAAAAATCGAAGTGTTGTTGGCGGATGATAACCGAGAATTTACGAATTTGCTTGCGGAATATATTTCGGAGCAGGACGATATGATCGTCTCAGGAATCGCCTATAACGGAGAAGAAGTGCTGGAAATGATCGAAAACGCGGCGAAAGTACCGGACGTTCTGATCCTGGATATCATCATGCCGCACCTGGATGGTCTGGGTGTGTTGGAACGTATCCGTGATTTGAATCTGAATCCGCAGCCTAAAATCATCATGCTGACCGCCTTCGGGCAAGAGAACATCACGCAGCGTGCCGTCCAGCTCGGCGCTTCTTACTACATTTTGAAGCCGTTTGACATGGAGGTACTCGCCAATCGAATTCGTCAGCTCGTTGGCATACAGCATATGACATCAAGCGGAGTCCCTGCGGCAGCTTTTGTGAAATCGAATGTGGTTCCGCTTGGCAAAGGCAAAAACCTGGACGCGAATATTACTTCGATCATTCATGAAATCGGAGTTCCAGCGCATATTAAAGGTTACCAGTACTTGCGCGAAGCCATCACGATGGTCTACAACAACATCGAAATTTTGGGCGCTATCACGAAAACGCTGTATCCCGCGATCGCGGAGAAATTCAAAACCACGCCTTCCCGTGTGGAACGCGCCATCCGGCATGCGATTGAAGTCGCCTGGACGCGGGGCAACATCGATTCCATCAGCCATCTGTTCGGCTACACGATTAACATTTCCAAATCCAAACCAACCAACAGCGAATTTATCGCCATGGTCGCAGACAAGCTGAGAATTGAGCATAAGGTGTCGTGAAAGGGTAAGGAATAGAGGTACGGTAATGGATTTCGGATTTTGGAAACGGCATTCAGCCAGTTCAATTTTGGCGACGAATATCCGAAAATGCCGTTTTTATACCGATAGTAGTAAGCCAAATTACCGCTTATTTATTGGTTCCTTCGGAAACCGGTAAAGGAGCGGTGTTTTTTTAACATTATAGAATTTCAGGTATGGTAGCGGGCGATGCGCAGGTAGAGAGGGGAGGAGAAGAGGAGAGCCTAGGGGGCTAAGGGACACCAGAGCCGTTATTTGCGAAAAAACGGAGGTTAGCAGAATGTAAACGGACACAGATGTCCTTATTTACCTCAAATCGGCCTGGGTGAACGGGTTTAGAGCGGAATAGGGCCGCCTGTGTCCGTTAGGCTGGGAAATACCCGGGAAATGGGCGGATAAGGTCGCTGGTGTCCGTTAGAGCATCCATCAAAGTAGAAGTCAGAGCCATTAATAGAGCTAGAATAAAAAGGACGCCGTCAGGCGTTTTTCTTATTACGGGGTGTGGAAAATAACGAAAAAAATGGACTGCGCTAAGACAAGCGGCCCACGATTGAACGGGCGTTGTGGCCATTTGAGCCGCATGATGGCCTTAGAGCGCGAGATACCTGCATGGCTACTGCGGCACCATTAAATCCGCTTCCACACCTTCTCCGGCTGATGCTCAGGCTGCGTAAGCTGCATTTTGCCACCTTCAAGCGCAAGCCAGCTGTCGAATGCAGCCCCGTTCTCCCGCAGCTGAATCACCCGCGCTCCCCGCGGGAACCCCTCGCGTCCATAGCTGTTATAGCCGGTAGCCCGCCCGTAATGCAGGCGGATGCCCTGCAACTCTCCCCAGAAATCATTCACATGATCATGTCCGCAAAAGACACCCTTGACATCCTGCCTGTCCACGAAGGAGGCGAACAAGCCGGAGTTCACCTTGGGACAGCCCATCCCTTCGTAATTGTGCCCGTAACATACATGGTAGTCCCACAATTCATTGTATTCTGGCAGGGGAATGTGCAAAAAAGCAAGTGACGGCACAGTCTGCCCGCCGTTCAACTCTGTAAGCTCAGCCGATTGCTTCAGATACCAGCCGATTTGCCCGTGGGTAATCCACTCGAATCCGCCGGGTGGATGTGCTGCATTGCTCCCGGAGTCGAATAAATAAAGGGCAACAGCCGGAGCTCCTTCGGCTGATTGCAGCAAGATAACCGTATGCCCCAAGCGGTTTCCCAGCTCTGGCCCTTCCTCCGTCAGACAGCGAGGGCTACTTTGCTGCAGGCGGATCAGTTCATGTTTAACGGAGAGCGAGTGTCCGGCGTCATGATTGCCGAAGATAGCAGCCCATGGCATACCGGCTTCCAGTACGGCGGCTACTGCATTGCTATAGGCGGCAATCGGATCGGGACAATTCTCATAATGAATAACGTCCCCGGTAAACAGCACCAGGTCCGGCCTTGTTTTATGTAAAATGTCCTTCATTAACCGGGCTGTATGCTTGTCATGCTCCGTACCGCTCCAGTGCAAATCGGTAAACTGGACGATGGTGAATGTTCCGTCCGGGCGGAATGACAGGTTGTGCATGCCGGTGCCCTCCTTATTCTTCTACAAATCAGCTGTTTTTTTGTTTAGTGACAAGGTTTGCTAATACGTCGTCTTGAGTTAACGGCTCGAATTAATATTTTCAAGTTTCACCACAAAAAAGTAATATTTTCCTTAACTTTAGCAGGATAAAAACGACTTCTCAACTGTATGAATTTCAAATAATAAATCTTGAGATGTTCTAGCTGGATTGCCAATATATTTACATACGCAAAGGTGGTCACACTCGGCTGCTGCCGGGAAGCGACCGCTTTTCATTTTTGCGGGTTGACAAGATGAGCCCGCAGATATATTCTGCCAATGAACATATGCTCATGTACAATGATTGCTGGAGGCAGATTTGATGGAAAAAGATGTGCATTCGTTTTTGAGTCCGGATACAATCGAAAAAGTTTCGACGATTTTTAAAGCTCTGTCGGATCCTACCCGAATTAAAATTTTGTATTTGCTTTCCGAAGAGGAATGCTCGGTGACGCATATGTCGGAGGTGCTGAACCTGTCGCAATCGGCGGTATCCCATCAGCTTAGCACACTGAGGAATTTGCGTCTGGTGAAATACCGCCGGGAAGCAAACACGCTGTACTATAGCTGTGATGACGGGCATGTCATCTCGCTGCTTACCCAGGCGATCCAGCACGCAAAATGCGATTAGGAGAGGGTGGGTTATGATGGATAAAGATCTGGAGTTGAATTTGGAATCCTACCGGGGATTGGCGGAGCGTCCAGAACTAAGCGAAGCGGACAGACAACTCATACGCGAATTGATTGCCCAAGCGGAAAAGCTGGCGGCGGAGAATGTCCGGCTGCGCAAGGCACTGCTGCGCGCTTCCCGAAACGGGGCGCGGATGTCTAGCAAACTGAAGGAAGCGTTATACGAATAAACAAAAAAAAGCTGTCCCGTTTCGAAAGAGCAGTTTCGCCGGGGACAGCTTTTATTCATGTTGATTTTGCTCGGCTTGCGCGGGTTCTTTTTTGCGGAATCTCGGTCCAACGTAATTGCGTTTGCGGTCACGGAAAAAAATCCAGCCGCCCAAAAAGCCGACACCCGCGGCAAACAGCAGCAATCCAAGCCCAAATTGAAGCCAATCGAACGTGACTTTGGATAGCGAATCGTCGCCGTGTTTGGACATATAATCAAATAGGGCATCCTTTATTTTAAGGAACCCGGTCATGGCGGCGATGCCTGGTATAACCAGCATAAGAATGGCGATGAACCGGGAAATCATCAGCTTCATGGAGCAGGATCGTCCTTTCCGAGCAGAAATGGCGTTCTTCTTCATCATACCTTGTTCGGCATGTTCTGTCCATTTTAGACCGGTTTAGGCTGGATTTGTATTAAGGGCAAAACAAGGTAAAATAGGAATTGGATTTGTGGCGTAGACGCATGGGACTTATATATAGCGATTTTAAAAAGAATGGTGGAGATTTGATCATGACAATCCAATGTGATGTGGCGGTTTTAGGAGGAGGCACGGGCGGTTATATCGCCGCGATTCGCGCCGCCCAACTTGGCAAAGAAGTCGTAATCATCGAACAGGACAAGCTGGGCGGAACCTGCTTGCACCGCGGCTGCATTCCGAGCAAGGCGCTGCTGCGCAGCGCGGAGCTGTATGCGCAAATGAAGGAAAGCGCCGCTTTTGGCATTGAGACGAGCGGGCTGACTTTGGTGTTCCCCAAAGTGCAGGAGCGAAAACAGCAAATCGTCGGGCAACTGCATAAAGGCGTTCAATATTTGATGCGCAAGCACAACATCAAGGTGATTCAAGGCAAGGGCAGGGTCACCGGCCCTTCGATCTTTTCTCCGAAAAGTGGAGCGGTCGCCGTGGAGTTGGCGGATGGCGAAATGGAGACGGTTGTCCCGGCTAATCTGATCATCGCCACCGGTTCGCGGCCGCGGACGCTGCCCGGCTTGGTTCCCGACGGGAAACATGTGCTGAGCAGCGATGAGGCGCTCGTACTGGAGGAGCTTCCGGATTCGATGATCATCGTCGGCGGCGGGGTGATCGGCGTGGAATGGGCTTCCTTGCTGAGCGATTTCGGGGTGGAAGTCACGATCGTGGAAGCGGCGGACCAGCTGCTCCCGGCGGAGGACGAGGATGTGGCCCGCGAACTGCGCAAGCAGTTGGAGAAACGCGGCGTAAAAGTGCTGACTGGGGTGAAGGTGGACCCCGAATCCTGCGAGATTCAGGAGGAGCAGGTACATATAACGGCACTGCAGGGAGAGAAGCCGCTGCGGCTGCAGGCAGACAAGCTTTTGCTTTCGATCGGCCGGCAAGCGAACGTGGAGAACATCGGCCTGGAAAATACCGATATCGGTTTGGAACGGGGGTTCATCCGGGTAAATGAATATATGCAGACGACGGAGCCGCATATTTACGCGATCGGCGACTGCATCGGCGGTTTGCAGTTGGCCCACGCCGCCAGCCATGAAGGGTTGACGGCCGTGCACCATTTGGCCGGAGAGAGCTCGTATGCTTATCACGCTTCCCAGGTGGCGCGCTGCGTTTATACCCGGCCTGAGGTCGCTTCGGTGGGGCTTACCGCCAAAGAGGCCAAAGCCAAAGGATTTGAAGTGAAGGAGGGCAAAGTTCCGTTTTCGGCGATCGGGAAAGCGCTGGTGCACGGGGAAAGCGGAGGGTTCGTCAAAATGGTCGCCGATGCCCGCACGAACGATATTTTGGGCGTCCATATGATCGGCCCGCATGTCACCGAGTTGATCAGCCAGGCCGCACTTGCACAACTGCTTGACGCCACGCCGTGGGAGATCGGACAAGCGGTGTTTGCCCATCCGACGCTCTCGGAAATTATCGGGGAAGCGGCCCTGGCTGTCGAAGGAAACTCGCTTTCTTTATAAGCATTTCGCGGATAAAGTTTTCTTTTTGGCGGAAAAGCGTTTATAATAAGGTTATTCCAAGTCTTAGTACCAGGTTTTAAGATTAGATGTAACAAGGTGTTAGCCTTGCCTTTCAACCCAATGTAAGTTAAACGAAGGAGGTAACTCCCATGAACGCCAAAAGTTCAGTGCAAACCAAACTGAAACATGAGCAACTCGGAATGTCGGATGCGGAAGTCGTAGAGATGTACAAATACATGCTGCTCGCGCGCAAATTCGATGAGCGCTGTCTGCTGCTGCAGCGGGCGGGAAAAATCAATTTTCATGTCTCCGGCATCGGGCAGGAGACGGCGCAGATCGCTGCGGCGTTTGCGCTTGACCGGGAGCGCGATTACTTTTTGCCCTATTACCGCGACTACGGTTTTGTGCTGGCGGTCGGCATGACGCTGGAGGAGCTGATGCTGTCGGCGTTCGCCAAAGCGGGCGACCCCAACAGTGGCGGTCGGCAAATGCCGGGCCACTTCGGCAGCAAGCGGCTGCGCATCGTGACGGGTTCAAGCCCGGTAACAACGCAGGTTCCGCACGCCGTTGGCTTTGCTTTGGCCGCCAAAATGCAAAAAAAGGATATTGTCTCGTTTGTGACGTTTGGGGAAGGCTCCAGCAACCAGGGTGACTTCCATGAAGGCCTGAACTTTGCCGGCGTTCAGAAGCTGCCGGTCATCTTCCTGTGCGAAAACAACCAATACGCCATATCCGTGCCGATCAAGAAGCAGCTTGGCGGCCGGGTGGTCGACCGGGCTCAGGGCTACGGCTTTCCGGGCATCCGGGTTGACGGCAACGATGCGCTTGAGGTTTACCGCGTCGTGAAGGAGGCCAGGGAACGGGCCGTGCGCGGGGAGGGCCCGACCTTGATCGAAGCGATGATGTACCGCCTGTCCCCGCACTCCACTTCGGATAACGATCTGGCATACCGGACAAAAGATGAAGTTGATGAGAACTGGAAAAAGGACGGCATCCCGAAAATGAAATCCTATCTGATCGAACACAGCTTGTGGAGCGAGGAACGGGACGAAGCGATGCTTAAGGAAATCCAGCAGCAGTTGAAGGACGCGTTGGAGGCCGCGGAAGGCGCGCCGTACCCGAACCCGGAGGATACGCTGCTGCACGTGTACGCCAGCGAAGGAGAGGTGTAAGTTATGCCGGTGATGGAATATATCGACGCGATTCGTCTAGCGATGAAAGAGGAAATGGAGCGCGACGAAAACGTATTTGTGTTAGGGGAAGACGTTGGCGTCAAAGGCGGTGTATTTACGACGACGAAAGGGCTGCAGGAACAGTTCGGAGAAATGCGCGTCATGGATACGCCGCTGGCGGAATCGGCGATCGCCGGCGTGGCGATCGGCGCGGCCATGTACGGTATGAAGCCGATTGCCGAAATGCAATATTCGGATTTTATGCTGCCGGCCACCAACCAGATCATCAGCGAAGCGGCGAAGATCCGCTACCGCTCCAACAACGACTGGAATTGTCCAGTAGTGGTGCGCGCGCCGATCGGCGGCGGCATTTTTGGCGGGCTGTACCATTCCCAGTGCCCGGAATCGATCTTTTTCGGTACGCCGGGCTTGAAAATCGTCGCCCCTTATTCGGCTTACGATGCGAAGGGCTTGCTGAAAGCGGCCGTCCGCGACCCCGACCCCGTTCTATTCTTTGAAAACAAGAAATGCTACAAGCTGATTAAAGAGGATGTTCCCGAGGACGATTACATCGTGCCGATCGGAAAGGCAAAGGTGCTGCGCGAAGGCACGGACATTACCGTGATCGGCTACAGTCTGCCGCTGCATTTCGCGATGCAGGCCGCTGCGGAGCTGGAGGCGGAGCAGGGGATCAGCGCGCATATTTTAGATTTGCGTACGCTGCAGCCGTTGGACCGTGAGGCGATCATTGCCGCGGCCCGCAAGACAGGCAAAGTACTGATCGTGCACGAGGACAACAAAACTGGCGGCGTCGGCGCCGAGGTGGCGGCAATCGTTTCCGAGGAGTGCCTGTTTGAGCTGGATGCGCCGATTGCAAGGTTGTGCGGGCCGGACGTGCCGGCGATGCCGATCAGCCCGCCGATGGAAAAGTTTTTTATGCTAAGCAAGGATAAAGTCAAAGAAGCGATGCTTCAATTGGCGCTTTATTAACGGGAGTGAGGATTCCATGTCAAACCAAAAAACGTTAACCGACGTCGCGTTGCCCCAACTTGCGGAATCGCTCGTTTCGGCGACCATTGGAAAATGGCTGAAAAAGCCGGGGGATCCGGTCGAGCAGTACGAACCGATTTGCGAAGTGATCACGGATAAAGTCAACGCTGAAATTCCGTCGACGGTGGACGGGATTATGGGCGAAATCCTGGCCGAGGAAGGCCAGGAAATCCAGGTGGGAGTGGTCATCTGCCGGATTGAGACGGCTGCGGAGTCCGCTCCATCCCTGGCTGGCGAAACCTCCCTGGTATCGGCCGGGGCCGCTTCCGCGCAGACCCCTGCGCCGATTCCTATAGCCGGAGACGGCTCGCAGCGCAGCCGTTACTCGCCGGCGGTGCAGACACTGGCGGCCGAACACGGCCTGGATCTGCGCCAAATCGCCGGCACCGGGCTGGGCGGGCGCGTGACCCGCAAGGACGTGCTGGCCTATATCGAGCGGGGCGGGGCCGCTTCGGCTGCTCCAGCACCTGCGGGAGCAGCAGCCAGCCAGCCGGCGCAGCCACCGCAGCAGCCGGTCCAACCGGCCGCCGCACCTGCGGCACCGGCGCAGCCAACGCCGTACACCGCTCCGGCCAGTACGATCCCGGCCGGGCTGAACGCCGCCGTTTCCGAGCCGGTGCGCAATTCCGGCCTGCATTTGACGGAAACGCCGCGCATTCCAACGATCGAGGTGGAAGATGGCGACCGGTCCGAATATTTCATCGACGTAACCCCGATCCGCAACACGATCGCGACGCGGATGCGCCAAAGCGTGTCGGAAATTCCGCACGGCTGGATGATGATCGAGGTGGACGTGACGAACCTCGTGCAGCTCCGCAATAAGCTGAAAGATGAGTTTAAGAAAAAGGAAGGCGTCAACCTTACGTATTTAGCCTTTTTGCTTAAAGCCGTCGTCGGCGCGATCAAGGACTATCCGATCATGAACTCGGTGTGGGCGGTGGACAAAATCATCGTTAAACGGGACATCAATATTTCGCTTGCCGTAGGCACCGAAGATTCCGTCATGACGCCTGTGATCAAAAAAGCCGACCAGAAAAACATCGCCGGCCTTGCCCGTGAAATCGAAGAGCTGGCGTCGAAAGTCCGCTCCGGCAAGCTGAAGCTTGACGATATGCAGGGCGGAACGTTTACCGTGAACAACACGGGGTCCTTCGGTTCTATTTTGACGCAGCCGATCATCAATTATCCGCAAGCCGCTATTTTAACGTTCGAGTCGATCGTAAAGCGGCCGGTCGTGATCAACGACATGATCGCCGTGCGTTCCATGGCCAATCTTTGCCTGTCCCTTGACCACCGCATCCTGGACGGGGTCATTTGCGGCCGCTTTATGCAGCGGGTAAAGGACAATATGGAAAGCTACTCTTTGGATACTCAGGTATATTGATTCCAAACTAAAAAAGAGGCGAAAAGCAGATGAACAACATTCCCTTGCAAGTGATGTATTATCCGATGATGGAGTACGGGGAAGCGTGGGAACTGCAGAAGCGCTTGGTTAAAGCGATAGATGG
Organism: Paenibacillus macerans; assembly: GCF_023715465.1. Lineage (GTDB taxonomy): Bacteria > Bacillota > Bacilli > Paenibacillales > Paenibacillaceae > Fontibacillus > Fontibacillus macerans_A. The sequence continues at coordinate 556,844 of NZ_JAMBOE010000001.1, read as the reverse complement.
AGAACAGCAGCAGGAGCACCTGCTGCTGCTTCAGCATCCGCCGACTTATACGATCGGTTCCCAGCGCCATCCCGAGCATTTGCTGCTTGGTCCGGAAGAGCTTAAGAAGCGGGGGATATCCGTGTTTGAAATCGACCGCGGCGGAGATATTACATACCATGGCCCTGGGCAACTGGTCGGTTATCCGCTGCTCTGGCTGGAAGCCGGCCAGGGCCTCGATCTGCACGGTTACCTGCGCCAGCTGGAGCAGGTGATTATCAATTATTTGGCCCGTTTTGGGGTGGAAGGCAGCAGAAAACCGGAATACACCGGCGTTTGGGTCGGGGATGTCAAAATTTGCGCCATCGGCGTGAAGTTTAATAAATGCCGCCATAAAAGAGGGTTCATTACGAGCCACGGCTTCGCTTTGAACGTGAAGTCGGGCATCCAGGAGGATGGATTCCGCGGCATCATTCCTTGCGGCATTCAGGAATACGGGGTGACTTCGCTGGAAGACGCCACGGGCCGGAAATTTACAGTTGAGGAGACGGCGCGCGACATCGTTCCGCTGTTTTCCGAGGTGTTCGGGCGGTCCGGCGCGTTTGTGCCTAACGATAGCGAATAAAAAGCGGCTCCAGAAAAGCAAGCAGCGAGGAAGCCAGCATCGCAAACAGCATCAAATATACGACGATCCTCATCCATTTTTTTTGCATAACGAAAACTCCTCCAACATAAACGTATATTTTCACTTATTCTATCGTAACGAAGAAAGCGAGGAAAGTCCAATGATCAACGCAACCAGAGTCATCGGACAGTTTTTGGAGCTGGTGCAGATCGACAGCGAAACGAAGCATGAACGCCTTATCGCGGATTATTTGAAAAACAAACTGGCCGAACTCGGCTTGGACGTGGTGGAGGACGAATCCCAAAATGAGACCGGTCACGGCGCCGGCAATTTGATCGCGACCTTGCCGGCCAGCGAAGGCGTTCACGCCGAGCCATTTCTGTTCTCCTGCCACATGGATACGGTAGAGCCGGGGAAAGGCGTTAAACCGGTCGTAGGCGATGATGGATGGATCCGCAGCGACGGGACGACGATTTTGGGCGCGGATGACAAGGCGGGCCTGGCCGTGCTGCTGGAAGTGATTCAAGTGCTGCGCGAGCGGGAAGTCCCCCACGGAAAAATCCAGTTCGTCATCTCCGCCGGCGAGGAATCGAATCTGAGAGGCGCGAGGGCGCTCGACGTCAAGCATTTGGACGCCAAGTTCGGATTCGCCCTCGATACGAACGGCGAAGTCGGGACGATTTGCGTCGGCGCTCCGACCCTGGCACGGGTCGAGATCGAAATTTTCGGCAAATCGGCGCATGCCGGGGTCAATCCGGAAGACGGAATCAGCGCGATTCAGGTCGCCGGCAAGGCCATTGCCCGCATGAATCTTGGCCGCATCGATGACGAAACGACAGCCAATATCGGAAAATTTGAAGGCGGCGGCCCGACCAATGTCGTCACCGATCACGTCAAATTGTACGGAGAGGCGCGCAGCCTTTCCCAAACGAAGGTGGAACGGCAGCTGCAGGAAATGAAAGAGGCTGTGGAAGCAGTTTGCCGGGATTACGGAGCCAAAGGCAATTTTCACAGCGAAATCATGTACCGCGGGTTCAATATTTCCGCTGAGGAGAAAGGGCTGCAGATCGCCCGGAAGGCCGCGGCAGCGCTGGGTTTGTCCGGCGAAACCTTCGTCTCCGGCGGCGGCAGCGATGCCAATGTGCTGAACGGGTTCGGCATCCCGACCGTGAACCTGGCGATCGGGTATGAGAACATCCATACGACCGAGGAAAAAATCAAAAAGGACGATATCATCAAAGCAGCGGAATTCGCGCTTGAAATCGTCCGGCAATCCTGCACTGTGTAAACGGTCCGGGAACACGGCAGCCCAGGGGCCAACAAGGCGTCTGGGCTGCCGTTATGTTAATGCTGCAGCGTTGCTGTCCGGGCCGGCTTATGTCCTGTTTGCTTCGCAGGTTTGGTATGCCAGCCCGAGGTTTGAATGATATGTAGGGCTTGGTTGAAGTCTTGCAAATACTTGCGGATTTTAATTTTCTCCGCTTCGGGCGGATGGTAGATTTCCATTCGGCGCTGCAGGTTTTGCATCGCTTGCTGCAAATAACAGGAAGCCGCGCCGAAGCGGGCGGCGGCCAGATCCCCGCTCTGCTCAGCGATCGCCTCAAAGATCGCTGCGGCATCGGCATAACGCCCTTCGTCGTAGCACATTTCCGCCCAAATATAGCTAAGCTGCAAAAAAGGGGGAGCAGGCTTGCTTAGCGTTTCGGGATCGATCAGGACAATCCGCTCTTTGGCCAACGCCGTATAACCTTCCTTGTACAAGGACTGCACCAGCGCACTAAGCAAATGGATATCGCTGTGTCCGGCTAATTTAACGGCAAACCGGATTCGTCCTTTTACCACGGAGTTTTGAATCACTTGAACCAACTTGGCCATGTTTTGAGGTTGTCCGATAGGACTACGCATATTTCACCCCCCGCTTTCTATTAACCTGAAACGATCTAACTGAATAATTCACAACCGGGTATCGATCAGATCCGTTAATTTTGCCGAAGGTCCCGCTTCTTTCAGCCACTGGTTCAGCAAAATACGGATTTGCCAGGCTTTGCCCTGGGCCCGGACGGCGGTTGGCGAAAAGCAGCTTTTCATTGGCAAGGCTCCTTTCCCGAGCAGGTTTGATATAATAACAGCATATGCCTTGGCTGGACAAGTTATGTGCAAAGATTCGCGCGTTATATAAAAGGAGGACGTAAAACATGGCAACTGATTCATTAAAAGAAACGACGGTTTCGAGCGAACCGGTATTTTCCGGGAAAATGATCTCTTTACAGGTCGACACGGTCAAGCTTCCCGACGGAACAATGGCGACACGGGAGGTCGTGAAGCACCCCGGGGCCGTTGCGGTGCTTGCGGTCCATGAAGGGCGGCTGCTGCTCGTGGATCAATACCGTCAGGCGATGGGGCGCTGCGAGCTGGAAATTCCGGCGGGCAAGCTGGAGAAGGGGGAAGATCCGCTGGAGGCGGCCGCCAGGGAGCTTCAGGAGGAGACGGGCTACACCTGCGGCAAGCTGACGCATCTGCATTCTTTTTACACGTCGCCGGGCTTCGCGGATGAAGTTATCCATCTGTATTGGGCCGAGGAATTAAGCGCCGGAGAGATGGAGCCGGATGAAGATGAATTTATCGAGGTTCATGAGGCGACGCTGGAGGAAGTGCTGCAGCATATCGCCGATGGCCGGATCGCCGATGCCAAGACGATTATGGCCGTATACATCTGGCAGCTGCGGCTCACTTGGGAAACGGCGGTTCGCTAGAAATGCGGCGTGAAACTGGAAAACTGCACTCCGTTTTTGCCGATTTGCATATTCATATCGGCCGGACCGGGCGGGGGGAGCCCGTCAAAATCAGCGGCAGCCGCGATTTGACGTTTGCGAACATTGCAAAGGAGGCCGCCTTACGCAAAGGGATCGGCCTGGTCGGCATCATCGACTGCCATTCCCCCGGCGTGCAGGAGGACATCGCCCAATGTCTGGAACGGGGGGAGATGCACGAGTTGGCCGAGGGAGGCATCGCTTATCAAGAGACGACGCTGCTGCTTGGCAGCGAGCTGGAGATTCGCGAGCCAGGGATGGGGCCGGCGCATCTGCTGGCGTTTTTCCCTACGTTTGCCGCGATTCGCGGGTTTACCGGCTGGCTGGAAGAAAGGATGAAAAACGTCACCTTAAGCTCGCAGCGTGTATACGCGCCGGCGCGTACGCTGCAGGAAGAGGTATATGCGCGCGGGGGGATGGTCATCCCGGCTCATATTTTCACGCCGCACCGCAGCATTTACGGCAGCTGCGCGCCGCGCATGGCCGACGTGATTGACACGTCGCTGATCAGCGCCGTCGAGCTGGGCCTAAGCGCCGACAGCGAAATGGCGGGGTTGATCAGCGAACTGGACCCGTTTACGATCCTAACCAATTCGGATGCTCATTCGCTCGGCAAAATCGGCCGGGAATACAACGAGCTGCTGCTTGGCGCGGCGAATTACCGCGAATTCGCCAAAGCGCTGAAACGCGAGGACGGCCGGCGCGTCGCCGGCAATTACGGCCTGAATCCCCGGCTGGGCAAATACCACCGGACTTACTGCAGCAGCTGCAGTTATATCATCGATGAAGCGGAAGCGGCGGTGGAACGCTGCCCGTATTGCGGCAGTCCGAAGCTGGTGCGCGGCGTCTACGACCGGATTCGCTCGATCGCGGACCGTCAGGCCCCGGCCGTGCCAAAACACCGTCCGCCATACCACTACCAGGTGCCGCTGGAGTTCATCCCGGGCCTTGGACCGGCGAAGCTGGAGCTGCTGCTTGCCGCATTCGGCACCGAGATGAACATTCTGCACCATGTTCCGGAAGCGAAGCTCGCCGAAGTCGCCGGGGCCGAGTTGGCCGCCCGGATTGCTGAGGCGCGGAGCGGCAGGCTGGAGCTGGCCGCCGGCGGCGGGGGGATTTACGGCAAAGTGAAGAAATCCTGATCGCCGGAAGGCGTTGGTTAGGCATAAGGAAGGAAGCTTGTTCATAATTTTAAGATACACAAGTATTTGAACAAGCGAGGGGGCTTTCTTACATGCTTCAACCATTACGCCATTCGCTCAAGGATCAAACCCCGTTGTACGTGTTTGTTGCGGTGCTGTTTGTGATGGGCGTCGTGTTCGGAGCACTGATGGTCAATGCACTGACGCTGGAGCAGCAGCAGGATTTATCGCGATATTTCGGCGACTTTTTTCTATCGATCAACGAAGGCGGAACGGAGTTTCAGCCGATGTCTTACTGGGAAGTTGCCGTTTTACATTTGAAATGGCTGGGTTTGATTTGGCTGCTCGGACTGTCCGTGATCGGTCTTCCGGGGATATTGATTCTCGACTTTCTGAAAGGCGTGCTGATCGGCTTTACGGTAGGCTGTCTGGTTGGGCAATACACCTGGAAAGGGCTGCTGTTCGCCCTCGTCTCGATTGCGCCGCATAATTTGGTCGTGATTCCCGCCTTGCTGATTGCGAGCGTGGCCGCCGTAAGTTTTTCGCTGAACATCATCCGTTCGCGGGTGCTGCTGGGCGGCAGCGGCAACGCTTCGCGCCCGTTTCTGTCCTACACCGGCCTGACGCTGGCAATGGCCGCCGTGCTGCTTGCGGTATCTTCGTTCGAAACGTGGGTCACTCCGGCGATGATGGCCTGGGTTACGCCGATGATTGGGCCAAATGGATTGTGATCAATCTGCATTCAGGATGTTTCCGAAGTGAATTTTCACTTTTTCGGAAGCATCCTTTTTCATTTTTTTCGTAATATGTCCAATCCGAGTCCAGCGTGTATTGCATACTATACACCAATAAAAAGTGCTCTGTCACACGCAAAGCGAGGATGATATTCGTTGAAAATATTGCTGGCCTCCTTCTTTGAACTTCCCAAGACCGGCGGGCTCTGGACCTATATGTGCCAGTTAAAAAGGGGCTTGGAGCAATTGGGGCATACCGTGGACATATTTAGCCGAAGCTCAGGACCGGACCGCTATAAAATAATGAACGGCGAATCGGCCGTTCACCGCGAAAACTTCCAAAAAGTCATAGAACCACATGTTTTGAGAGCTTTGTCAGCCTCCAGTCCGCAGACCCCATTGTGGATAATGAATCAGGAAATAGAAAGATATAAATATGAAGCTGCCGCATGTTCCTTCAATTTGAAGCAATACGACATCATCCACACCCAGGACATTATCTCAACGTATAGTTTTTCACGGATCAAACCAAGCACCTGCCCCCTTATTGCAACCATTCACGCTTCACTATCCTTTGAGTGGCGGCATGCACTCAGTCATCTCTTTAGAAGTAATCCCTTGTTTCATCAATATGGCCTCATGTTGGAGCATTTTGGCGCATCAAGCAGCGATAAGACGATCGTACCTTCGCGCTGGTTAAAAGAGTATTTGGTGGATAACTTTCATGTTCCGTCCGAAAAGTTGGTCGTGATACCCAATGGGATCGATGTTCCTTATTTTAGAGAGCTCATGATGAGACAAACGAGCATTAAACGACCGAAGAATAAAATTGTTTTCGCCAGTGTCGCGCGGCTTGCTTATGAGAAAGGGATAGCTTGTTTGCTTGATGCCCTAGGTAAATTAAACGCAACTAGAGATGACTGGAATCTTTGGTTAATTGGAGAAGGTCCATTACAACAAGAATTGAAGGAACAGTGCGAGACTCTGAAAATCAGCAATCAGGTAAAATTTCTTGGCAGTCGAGACGATGTCCCGGCCTTATTAAAACAAGCGGATATGTTCCTTTTATCCAGTATCCAGGAGACATTTGGCTATTCCATTCTGGAAGCGCAGCTGGCCGGCGTCCCTGTTATTGTTCCGAAAACCGGCGGGATCAGCGAAGTCGTTCATCATAAGAAAACAGGTTTGTTTTTTCCAACTGGAGATTCCGAAGCGCTGCTGGCGAACATAAAATTATTGCTTGCCGATAATAAACTAAAAACAAACATTATTGAACAGGCTAAACTAACGGCATCGACAAAATTCTCTACAACCACAACTACTAAAAAGGTACTTGACATCTATCGCTTGCAACAATTATTAAACGCAAGGGGCTAGGTGAATGGGATGAAGATATTGCTATGTTCTTTTTGGGCCCTTCCTCATGTAGGTGGAATAAGCACTTATGTTCAAAATTTAAAATCGGGTTTGGAGAGTCTGGGGCATGAAGTTGATATTTTTGCTCAACATCCGTCTTTTGATAGCTATTATATCTTGGATAAACCCGAATTCCGATTTCCAAAGCACCCGATCTGGCAGCCGATCTACACATATATTCGAACTTACTACAACCAATTTGGGTCACGGATGGAGCCTTGGGTTCTGGAAACGGAAGCGGAAAGATACAGTTTTGAATTTGCCTGCTCCTTATTGGAATTGGATGCATATGATCTTATTCATGTTCAGGATTTGATTTCCGCTACGGCATTAACCCGGATCAAGCCCTACAGTGTTCCTTTGCTCTCTACTGTCCACGGGTGGTTTCCGAATGAATACAATCTGGATCATCCTGAAAGCGGTGAAGGATCTTTGACGTGGAGATACAATCAATATTTGGAATATACCGGGGTTTCCAACTGTGACCTGGCCATCTTTCCCAGCAAATGGTTGTATAATATTTTTACCGAGGATCTGGACATTTCGGCAGCCAAGCTTATTCAAGTCCCATATGGCATCAAAACCGAAAACTACTTAACAAAACGGAATCACACCCTTGAACTGAAGCCCCCAGAGCATAAGGTATTAAGCTGTATCGCCAGACTTGTTCCCCTTAAAGGTCATCGGTATGTCCTTGAGGCGCTTTCCATATTAAAAAAGGAGCGAACGGACTGGGTGTGCTACATCATAGGAGAGGGGAATCAAAGAGAACAGCTCGAAGTATTAAGTAAACAACTTAGGATTGACAAACACGTCAAGTTTGTAGGGAAAACAGACGATGTTCCATCCTGGCTTCAGCAATCCGATATTGTCTTGTTACCCAGCATTCAGGATAATCAGCCATTCGTTATTATTGAGGCACAGCTATCGGGAAAACCGATCATCGTAACTGACGCGGGGGGCATGCCCGAAATGGTGGAACATGGAAAAACCGGATTAATTGCTCAGAAGGCTTCGGCCGAGTCGATTTATTCCCATATCAAGACACTGATGGAAAACGAAGAAATGTGCTTGAAAATGGGGAACGCAGCCCGGTTATGGGCTCAGGAGAGATGGACAATCGATAAGATGATCAACAGGGTTATCGCATTATATAAGCAAGCAATATTACAAAAAAGCGAGGAGAATTCCATGAAAAATACTGTCCGGCAAGTGAAGGCTGCTTCGATCAAATCAGTGTATCCTTATGCTGACAAGAACTTATTGGACAATAAAGATCTCGAAAATTGGAAACAAGCTCTGGATAATTTCCCCGGCCATTATACGGTTCCCGATCCGAATGTCGTAAAACTAATTCAAAAGAGTGTTTAAGGGTTAAGCGATGCCTCCTCCATGTGAGCGAATTTTGTACTTTTTCGACTCTCGCAAAATGTTTGACTTTGTTGAATAACTCCCCCTATAATGAGAGAAGTGGTTAATGAGTTTACTTGGATGTGCGGGAATGGCTGGGGGAGGGAGAACATGGAAGCAAAGATCGAAAAAATCAAACAACAGCTGCAATCCCACGGTTACAAATTGACGCCCCAGCGGGAAGCCACGGTACGCGTGTTGCTCGAAAACGAAGACGATCATTTAAGCGCGGAAGATGTGTTTATGCTCGTTAAGGATAAAGCGCCGGAAATCGGTCTGGCGACCGTTTATCGCACATTGGAACTGCTCAGCGAGCTTCATGTTGTCGAAAAGATCAATTTCGGCGACGGGGTGGCCCGGTACGACTTGCGTACGGACACGACAAAACATCACCACCATCACCTGATTTGCGTACAGTGCGGGGCGATGGACGAAATCCGTGAGGACTGGCTTGGCCCGTTAGAGGAACGGCTGGAGAAAGAGTTTAATTTTACGGTGCTGGATCACCGCCTCGATTTTCAGGGGATCTGCCACCGGTGTAAAGATAAGAACAACGACCCATCGGGGACTGGCGATACGAAATAATGTTCAAGGTGAGCTCCATACGGCTGCGTGCCGTAGGGGGCTTTTTAGTTGTCTAATTGATTTTTCCGGAGCTGCCGCATACTCGTCCCATCCTCTTTATATACTGATTAGAGAAGGCGCTTATACCCTTGCCGGCAAGGGGGCCGAAGTTTAGGAAAGAGGGATGTCCGATGGTGATTTCACTTCGCCGCTGGCTGCGGTCCGTCAAATATTTGCTCCTGTTTGCGGTACTCACGTATACTTTGTATAGAACGTTTGGGCTGTTGGAGGCATATATGTTTCAGGAGGATAAATACCGGATCCCGGACGGATCTGCCGTGAAGGTGTTTCATGCCGGTATTCCCGGCAGCGGGGAGACATCGTCTTTGGCTGACCGGCTTAAGCTGTTTTATTGGTACGGAGAATAATGGACTTTTTTGTCTAACTTCTTGGGACTACCGGCAGGGAATCGCACCGTGAACGTGGAATATGTCATCTGACCAGAGAAAGGGGGGCGCGGAGCGTGGAACAATATGCGGCCTCTTTTATTGTATTTTTGGCCGAGCGGAAGGAATTAAGCGGTTCGACGCTGGAGGCCTACGCGCGGGATGTAAGGCAGTACATAGATTATTTGCGGCAGCGGCGGGTGGAGCATTTCCGGGAAGTGACGCGGGCCGGGATCCAGCTTTATTTCTCATCGATGAAAGAGGAAGGCAAGGCTCCCGCCACGTTGATGCGCGTGTCCGTGACGCTGCGCGCTTTGTTTCAGTATCTGCTGCGGGAGCGGGTCATCGATCAGGACCCGTTTGTGCGGGTCGAGTTGCCCAAACTCGACAAAAAACCGCCGCAAACGTTGTCGGTGGAGGAAACGGAGAAACTGCTGGAGACCCCGGACCCGGCCGCTCCGTTGGGCCTGCGCGACAAAGCGATGCTGGAGCTGCTGTACGCCACGGGAATCCGCGTGTCGGAGTTAATCTCGCTGGACGTTCAGCATGTGGATACAGCGATGCGGTTTTGCCGCTGCCGCGGCGACAGCGGGAAGGAGCGCATCATTCCGTTCGGCAGTGTGACGGCGGAATGGCTGGAACGTTATTTGCGGGATGGCCGGCCTCATTTGGCGCTGGCGCAAACCGAGGCGGAGCAGGCGTTGTTTCCGAATCGGCGCGGCGGGCGGATCAGCCGCCAGGGCTTCTGGAAGGTGATTAAGAAATACGGCCAAGAGGCCGGAATTAACGCGGACATTACGCCCCATACGCTGCGCCATTCCTTCGCCGTTCATCTGCTGGAACGCGGAGCGGATGTAAGATCGGTGCAGGAAATGCTGGGCCATGCCGATATGGCCACGATCCAGATGTACTTAAACCAGGCGAGACCGAACCTTAAATCGGTGTATGACGCCGCCCACCCGCGAGCCGGGCAGAAGCCGGAGCAGGGGGAAGGGACGGCGGCCCCGTCGTATTAACCGGCGGTATGGTTTTGGCCAGGTAAGGCATAACTAAGCAACAAACATTAATGAGGTAGTTCAAAAAGGAGAGATCCAATATGCAAAACGGAAATCGGTTCAGAAAAATATCGGTGATCGTGCTGGACAGCGTTGGGATCGGCGAGCTGCCTGACGCGGCGAAGTTCGGCGACGAGGGCGCGCACACGCTTGGTCATATTTTGCAAACGGTCGAAGGCACCAAGCTGCCGCATCTGCAAAAATTAGGCCTTGGCAATATCGCGGAGCTGCCGCATTTGGCTCCAGCCGCAGACCCTGCCGCCTATTACGGGAAAATGGCGGAGATTTCCGCGGGCAAGGACACGATGACCGGCCACTGGGAGCTGATGGGACTTAAAACCGAAACGCCGTTTCAAACGTATCCGAACGGATTTCCCCAGGATTTAATCGCCCGTTTCGAGCAGGAGACCGGCCGCAAGGTGATCGGCAACAAACCGGCTTCGGGGACGGAAATTTTGGTGGAGCTCGGGGAAGAGCACATGAAAACGGGGGCGTGGATCGTGTATACGTCGGCGGACAGCGTGTTTCAAATCGCCGCCCACGAGGAGATCATCCCGCTGCCCGAGCTTTATCGCGCGTGTGAAATCGTGCGCAAGCTGACGCTTGAGCCGGAGCATTCGGCCGGCCGGGTCATCGCCCGTCCATTCGTCGGCTCGCCGGGCAACTTCCAGCGCACGCCGAACCGCCACGACTACGCGGTGAAGCCGCCGGAGCCGACCGTGTTGAACGCGCTCAAAAACGCCGGCAAAGAAGTGGTGGCTGTCGGGAAGATCGGCGACATTTTCTCCGGCGAAGGCATTACAGCGTCGTTCCCGACGAAGAGCAATCGGCACGGGATCGAGGAAACCCTGCAGCACCTGGATGAGGATTTTTCCGGCTTGCTGTTTACGAATCTGGTCGATTTCGATTCCCTGTACGGTCATCGCCGTGATCCGCAAGGGTATGCCCGCGCTCTGGAGGAATTCGATGCGGCTGTTCCGGATCTCCTCGCCAAGGTCGGCGAAAATGATTTGCTGGTCATTACCGCGGACCATGGGAACGATCCGATTCATGCCGGGACGGATCATACGCGCGAATATGTGCCGCTGCTCATTTATGGCCCGTCCTTAAAGAACCCGGGCAGCCTTGGCGTGAGGGGAACGTATGCCGATCTGGCGGTCACGATCGCGGACAATTTCGGCGTTCACGCCCCTAAGCACGGCATCAGCTTTTTAAGCCAATTGAAATAAGAAACGGGAGGACCACATTTATGACGACAACTTTAACGATAGGCATGATCCGGGATGCGGCGGAGTACATCCGCTCTCGCTCGGCGCATTCGCCGAAGGTGGGCCTTATTTTGGGTTCGGGCCTGGGCGTGCTCGCCGATCACATCGAGCAGCCGGTCACGATCGCTTATAAGGATATTCCTTATTTTCCGCAATCCACGGTGGAGGGGCATGCCGGCGAACTGCTGATCGGCACCGTTCAGGGAACGCCGGTCGTGTTGATGAAAGGCCGGTTCCACATGTATGAGGGATACGGCCCGGAGCTGACAGCTTTCCCCGTGCGCGTCATGAAGGAACTCGGGGTATCGACGCTGCTGGTGACCAATGCGGCCGGAGGCGTGAACACCTCCTATTCGCCGGGCGATTTAATGCTGATTTCCGACCACATCAATCTGACCGGCAAAAATCCGCTTATCGGACCAAACGATGAGGAACTGGGACCGCGTTTCCCGGATATGTCCCAAGCGTACAGCCGGCGTTTGCGGGAAGCAGCCCGCCAGGCTGCCGCCGACAAAGGTGTGCCGCTTCAGGAGGGTGTTTATGCCGGGCTGCTGGGTCCGTCTTACGAAACCCCGGCGGAAATCCGCATGCTCCGTACGCTGGGAGCCGACGCAGTAGGGATGTCAACCGTTTCCGAAGTGATCGTGGCCAGACACGCCGGGCTTGAGGTGCTGGGCATTTCCTGCATCAGCAACATGGCTTCGGGAATTTTGGATCAGCCGCTTTCTCATGAGGAAGTTATGGAAACGACCGAGCTCGTACGCGAGAAATTCTTAAGCCTTGTTTTGGCCATTATTCCTAAAATGTAATCCCATTAGAAGAACGGAGGTAGAGATCGATGAGAGCTGTAGATCTGATCCGCAAAAAAAGAGACGGACAGGAGCTAACGGCCGAGGAGATCGGATTTTTGGTCCGAGGGTACAGCGAAGGACAGATTCCCGATTATCAAATGTCCGCCTGGGCGATGGCCGTTTATTATCAAGGCATGAGCGCGCGGGAGACGGCGGATTTGACGATGGCGATGGCTTCCTCCGGCGAAACGATCGATTTAAGCTCGATTCGCGGCGTCAAGGTGGACAAGCATTCCACGGGCGGCGTTGGCGACAAAACGACGATCGTGCTTGGTCCCTTGGTGGCGGCGGCCGGTGTGCCGGTCGCCAAAATGTCCGGCCGGGGCTTGGGGCATACCGGCGGAACGATCGACAAGCTGGAAGCGATCTCGGGATACTCCGTTGAATTGGGCAAGGACCGGTTTTTTCGGCAAGTGAACGAGATCGGCCTCGCCGTCGTCGGCCAAAGCGGCAATATGACGCCGGCGGACAAGAAGCTGTATGCGCTGCGCGACGTCACCGCGACGGTGGACTCGATTCCGCTGATCGCCAGCAGCGTCATGAGCAAAAAAATCGCCGCCGGCGCCGATGCGATCGTGCTGGATGTGAAAACGGGCAGCGGCGCGTTTATGAAGACGCTGGAGGATTCGATCCGCCTGGCCAAAGCGATGGTCGATATCGGCACGCAGGTCGGACGCCGCACGGTGGCGGTGATCAGCGATATGGACCAGCCGTTGGGCTTTGCGATCGGCAATGCGTTGGAGATCAAGGAGGCCGTCGCCACGCTGCGCGGCGAAGGGCCGGCGGATCTGGAGGAGGTCTGCCTGATTTTGGCCTCCCATATGCTAATCCTGGGCGGCAAGGCAGCTGACGAGGAAGAAGCTTATGCGCTGCTGAAGGCCAAACTGCAAAGCGGAGAAGCGCTGGACAAGCTGAAAGGCATGGTCTCCGCCCAAGGCGGCGAAACATCCCAGATCGATCGCCTTGATCTGCTGCCAAGCGCCGAGCTGCAAATTGAGGTGCGCTCCGAAAGCAGCGGCTACGTCGATTCGATCCAGGCCGAGGAGATCGGGCTGGCGGCGATGATGCTCGGTGCCGGACGGGAAACGAAAGATTCCGTCATCGATCTGGGCGCCGGCGTCGAATTGCGCAAAAAAATCGGCGACCCGGTCGAAATCGGCGACACGTTGGCCGTGCTGCACGTAAACCGCGCCCGCGAGAGCGGACGGGCCGAGGCGGAACGCCGGGTGTTGGGGGCTTACGGCATTTCGGGGACGAAGGTTCCGAGGAGGCCGCTGGTGTTTGCGCTTGTCACACCGGACGGCGTCAAAAGGTTCTGAGAGGTAGTTCAAAAAGTCGTTAGACGGCATTTTCCGGAAATCGCGGGGTTCGCGATTTCCGGAAAATGCCGTTTTTTTGCGTTCAGGAATAAAATCCCACTTTGCAGCCGATACTAGGTTAGCAGAATCCAGAGTTTTTAAAGGGGGACTAATCTTGAACAGACGGCTGTTAATTTGGTTAGCCACGTTCATTTTGGCCGTTTCGGTCTGGCCGAATTACGCATCTGCCAACCACGGCGGCCCGCATGAAGAAGACGATGCGATCGCCCTGGCGGAAAATTCCCGCTCCGCCGTGCTTATTGATGCGGATACCGGCACGGTAATTTATGAAAGGCAGAGTCATGAGCAGCTGCCTCCGGCCAGCATTACGAAAATCATGACGATGCTGCTGACGATGGAGGCGGTCGACAAGGGGATGCTGAAGCTGAGCGACAAGGTGACGGCCAGCGAATATGCTTCATCGATGGGCGGCTCGCAAATCTTCCTGGAGCCGGGCGAAGTAATGACAGTGGATGAGCTGCTGAAAGGCGTGGCGATGGCTTCGGGGAACGACGCATCCGTAGCACTTGCGGAAAAAATCGGCGGCTCGGAGAAAGCGTTCGTGAAGCTGATGAATGAGCGGGCCAAGCAGCTCGGAATGAAGGACACGCATTTTGCCAACTGCAACGGTCTGCCGGTGGAAAATCACTACAGCTCGGCGCACGACATTGCCATCATGAGCCGGGAACTGCTGAAGCATGAGGGGATCACGAAGTATACCGGGGCTTATCAAGATTACTTGCGCCAGGGCACGGAAAAGCCGTTTTGGCTCGTGAACACGAATAAGCTCGTACGGTTCTACAGCGGCGCCGACGGTCTGAAAACCGGATACACTTCGGAAGCGAAGTTTTGCTTGGCAGCTACCGCCAAACGCGACGGGCTGCGCCTGATCGCCGTCGTGCTTGGTGAACCGAATACGAAGACGCGGAACAGCGAAGTATCGGCGATGTTCGATTATGCTTTTTCCCAATATACCCTGCATCCGATATATCAAGCCGGAGAGACGATCGGCAAGGTAAAGGTGCAGAAAGGAATGAGCGCGCAGCTCGACCTGACCGCCGCCAAGGCGTTTAATGTGCTGGTGAAAAAAGGCGCGCCGGCGGAAAGCATCACGCACAAGCTGATCGTTCCGGAAAAACTCGCGGCTCCGGTTAAAGCGGGGCAATCGATCGGCAAGCTCGTCGTTTATCAGGACGGAAAGGTGCTTACCGAATTTGAATTGACCGCTCCGGCCGATATCGGTAAGGCGGGCTGGTGGACGTTGTTCAAACGGACGGCCGCACACTTGTTTTTTGTAGATTAATAGGGCTTTTCTTCTAGTTTTGTCACCCGGCAGGAATCGGCCGGCGGATCGTAGAATTGTTGTGTTCATGTCAGGGAGGAGAGTGAACAAAACGTGAATTTGCATGTGGAAATGGAAACACGCCGCGACACGCTGATTGTGCGCTTAAGCGGGGAATTGGACCATCATACGTCGGACGACGTCCGGATGCGGATGGATGAGGAGATCAGCCGGGGGAACTGCCGCAATCTCGTTTTAAGCCTTAAAGAGCTGCTGTTTATGGATAGCTCGGGGATTGGCGTCATTCTCGGAAGATATAAGCTGATCAAGCAAAAGGGCGGCAAAATGGTCGTATGCGACGTGAACCCGCCGGTTTACCGGTTATTGGAGATGTCGGGCTTGTTTAAAATCATGCCGATCTTTGAAAACGAGGGATTGGCGCTTTCGGAATTGGAGGTGGCCCTGTGAGCACGAATCAAGGCAGCAATTTTATGTCGCTCAAGTTTGCCGCCAGATCCGAAAACGAATCGTTTGCCCGGGTGACGGTGGCCGCTTTCGTATCGCAGCTCGACCCGACGATGGATGAGATTACCGATTTGAAGACCGTCGTGTCCGAAGCGGTGACGAACTCGATCATCCATGGCTACGACGGAAATCCGCAAGGGGTCGTAACGATTTCCGCCGAGATTGAAGGCGATACCGTCACGCTGATCATCGAGGACCAGGGCCGCGGAATCGAGGACGTGGAACTGGCCAAGCAGCCGCTGTACACGTCCAAACCCGAGCTGGAGCGTTCCGGCATGGGATTTACGATTATGGAGAATTTCATGGACGAATTCGACGTCGTGAGCGAAGTGGGCGGGGGCACCCACATCCGGATGAAGAAAAGGATTGTATCTAAGAAAGCTTTATACAATTAGGGGTTGGATCTATGGATGCCGAAGTGAAGCAAGCCTCGAGAGAGTTTTTGGACGACGCGGAAGTAAAGCGGTTAATCGCTCTGAGCCAGGCAGGGGACAACGCTGCCAGGGACCGGCTGGTAAGCTGCAATATCCGGCTCGTCTGGTCGGTCGTGCAGCGGTTTATGAATCGGGGGTATGAACCCGAAGATTTGTTTCAAATCGGCTGCATTGGACTGCTGAAGTCGGTGGACAAGTTTGACCTCAGCTATGATGTGAAGTTTTCAACCTACGCCGTCCCGATGATCATTGGGGAAATTCAGCGGTTTTTGCGCGACGACGGGACGCTTAAGGTCAGCCGGTCGCTGAAGGAAATGGCCAACAAAGTACGCAAGAAAAAGGATGAATTGTCGAAGCTGCTGGGCCGCCTCCCTACCGTCAAGGAAGTGGCCGAGGAGCTTGGGGTGACGCCGGAAGACGTCGTGTTTGCCCAAGAGGCCAATAAGCCGCCGGCTTCCATCCATGAGACGGTATTCGAAAACGACGGGGATCCGATCACGCTGATGGATCAGATCGCTGACGAATCCCAGGAACGCTGGTTCGACAAGCTCGCCCTGCATGAGGCAATCGACGGTTTGACCGACCGGGAACGGCTGATCGTGTATTTGCGGTATTACCGGGACCAAACCCAGTCCGAAGTCGCTACGCGGCTGGGGATATCTCAGGTGCAGGTTTCCCGGCTGGAGAAAAAAATACTGCAGAGCATCCGCGATCAAATCGCGCAATAATTCGGTTGAGTTAGAGGGAAATCCCCTTCAAGCAGGCAGTGCGTAAGACGCGCCTTGACTTGGAGGGGATGCTTTTTTATCCGCTGCCAAAGCTCGCGTATTCTATACGGGCGAAGCGACATCCTATATAATAGAAGCATGTTCGACTATAAATTGATGGCAAGGAGATTTTAAACGATGAGTGTACATATTGCTGCCAAACCGGGCGATATTGCGGAAACGATTCTTTTGCCGGGCGATCCGCTGCGGGCGAAATTTATTGCCGAAACGTATTTGGAAGGCGTAACGTGTTACAACGAAGTGCGCGGGATGCTCGGATTTACCGGGACCTATCAAGGCAAAAAAATATCGGTCCAAGGAACCGGCATGGGGATTCCCTCCTTTTCGATTTACGCCAATGAATTGATTAAGGAATACGGCGTCAAAAATTTGATCCGCGTCGGCACCTGCGGCGGGATGCAGGAGCATGTGCATGTCCGTGACGTCATTTTGGCCCAGGCTTCCTGCACGGATTCCAGCATGAACCGCCATGTGTTCGGGGGCTTTGATTTTTCGCCGATCGCCAGCTTCCCGCTGCTCAAAACCGCTTACGAGCTAGGCGTCCAAAAAGGGCTGAAGCTGCATGTCGGCAACATCTTCAGTTCGGACATGTTCTACCGCGACGATACGACCGTCACGAAGCTGCTGATGAAGTACGGCGTGCTTGGGGTGGAAATGGAAACGACCGCGCTGTATACGCTGGCCGCCAAATACGGCGTAAACGCGCTGACGATACTGACGGTGAGCGACCACCTGTTGACCGGCGAGGAAACGACCTCCGAGGAACGGCAGACGACGTTCAAACAGATGATGGAAGTGGCGCTGGAAACCGCGGTGGCGTTGTAAGATCAAGCCGCATTTCAGCAGGCGAGGGAGCGCACTGCCTGCGTTTTATGGAGGCGGCGGAAATAGCGGTAAAAAAAGTCCTTATCTTCGTAAGAAAAGGGAATACGGCCTAAATAGAGGGATTTTTTACCGCTATGTATAGAAATTTGAGCTCATATGGCGTTTTTTTAAGCTCGTTTCCCAAATAAGGCCTTAAAATTCCGCTATTTTGCATGATTGGGGAGAATTACAAAAATAGCGCCATAAAATACTGCTATTTGCAGCATCAGTATCTGCTTCCCATCACCATTCACACATCAGAGGACCGCCTGGGCAAAATTCTCGGCGGTTTTTTGGTGTTATGGTGTTATGTGCATTTTCATTGAATTTTGTGGGCCTTATGTTAAACTCATGGATTGACCGGCGGCTTTAGCAACGGCTGTTGTTTCAAAAAATGACAGCGCTTTCCTAATGGGGGTGCGGGCCGGCTGCTGATAATAATGATCTCCCTATTTTGCTGGAGAGGAGATTCCTAGAGAGGAGACAAGCTATGAAAAGATTTTTTGCCGATCGGCCGATTCAGTCCAAGCTGCTGATTTCTTTTTTGCCGATATTGGTGTTGTCGGTGGCGATGACCGGATGGTTTTCTTACCTTTCGGTTGCAGGCAAGCTGCAGCAGACGACTTATTATTCGCTGTCCGATCTGGTCCAGCAAACCTCGTTGTTTCTGGACGACAAATTCGCCACAGTGTTTGAGCAACTGGTGAGCATAGAGGACCATCCTTCGTTCCGCAGCATTTTGGCGGGGGAAGGGCAAGGCTACGAGCAGCGCCGCTATGACGACATCATCGGGCTGCACGACCGCTTCGAGGAGATTTACCATACTTTTTTTCAGATGATCGATTCGATCTATGTCGGCTTCAACAATGGGCGTTCGTTTAATTTGCAAAAAGAATTCGTCCCCCGCCGGGTCAGCGCGGACCTTGCCGATTGGGTGGGCGAATACCAGCAGGCCGAACGCGGTTATTACTGGCTGAACAGCCATCAGGACGGGGTATTCGATACGGTGGAGTCACGAAAGGTGCTGAGCAATTTCAAAATCATCGGCACGCCAAGCTCGGAAGTCAGCGGACTGATTCTGATTAACTTACGGGAAAGTTATTTTCGCGACATTATGGAAAACGTCAAAATCAGCCCAAGCGGTACGCTGGCGCTGATCAGCCCGGATGGGACGCTGTTCTCCAAGCCGCTGGACGAGCGTTACGAAGTTGCGGAGGAGACGATCGCAAAGCTGCGGTCGCTGGCCGGAGAACGGGGGAGCCTGACCGCACGGAGCCTCAAGGGGGAGAAGCTGACCATCGCCTACGATACGCTGCCGCTGAATCAGTGGGTGCTGGCGGCGATCGTGCCGGAACGCGATATTTTGGCGGGCGTCCATTCGATTAAATACATATCTTTTGGCATTACGCTCATCGTCCTGCTTGTGTTTGTCGTCGTAGCCGCCTGGGTGGCCCGCAAGCTGACGGACCCGATCCGTTACTTGTCCAAACAGGTGCGACGTTTCGAGCAGGGCAATCTGCAAGTGAATTTTCAACTAAATGAACGCAACGAAATCGGGGTGCTGGCGAACGGCCTGGCCAGTCTGTCGGAAACGGTTGGACAGCTGCTGCAGGAGGTCCGTGACAAAGAACGGCAAAAACGGCGTATCGAGCTGCATGCTTTGCAGGCGCAAATACAGCCGCATTTTTTGTACAACACGCTCTGTTCGATCAAGCATCTAATTGACTTACGGGAGAAGGAGAAAGCGTCGGAAATGGTCGCGGCGCTGACCCGGTTTTTCCGCATTGGCATCAGCAAGGGGAAAGAGGTCATTCCGATCGGCGAAGAAATCGAACACGTCCGCAGTTATTTGCAAATTTTGCACCTGCGCTACAGTAAAGATTTCGAGTTTAGGATTGACGTGGCGGACGAGCTGCTCACGTTATCCATCCCCAAGCTGACGCTGCAGCCGCTGGTGGAAAACGCGATTTACCATGGCATCAAAACGAAACGGGGCCGGGGGATCATTTCCATTACCGGACGCCGGATGGGCGATAAAGCAATTCTGGAAGTGTACGACAACGGCTCGGGAATCGCCCCGGACAAGCTGGTCCGGCTAGCGGGTTCTATCCGGGCTGATAGAATTGACGAGGCCGAAGAGCCGATCACTTATGGTCTGCGCAATTGCCACCGGCGACTGGCGCTGCATTTTGGCGCTCCGTATGGTCTCAATTTGGAAAGCGTGCACGGGGAATACACCCGGGTGACCGTTGAATTGCCTTTTACGGAGAAGGGGGAGGAATATGACAGTGAAGCTGCTGATTGCTGACGATGATGAGTGGATTTGTGAAGGGCTGAAGCGGAATATCGATTGGAGCAGCGCGGGGGTGGAGGTGGTCGGCACGGCCTCTGACGGCGAAGCCGCCTGGGAGCTGGCGCTTGAGCTGATGCCGGACATCGTGCTGACGGATATCCGCATGCCTTTTATGGACGGGCTGGAGCTTGCCGCGAAATTGCGGGAACTGAGTCCGCGGGTGAAAACGATTTTCCTCACGGGTTACGACGATTTTAACTACGCCAAACAGGCGCTGAATTTACAGGCATTTGACTATATTTTGAAATACGAGGACAATGGAAAAATTTTGCAAACGGTCGTTGCCGCCGGAGAGCGATTGGTCCGGGAACGGCTGGAGGAGGAAAAGCTAAGTAAAAGCCGTACGCTGATGGAAAATCAGTTGTTTGCCCATCTGTTTGAAGGCTGCTTCAACGGGGAGTGGGTGCTCAGCGAGCTGGAGATTTTGGGCTTGGAGCTATGCGGGAATTATTTTCAGGTGGCTGTCATCCGGCCGGAAAATTTGACGCGTTACTCCAGGTCCGGCGATTACGAGGAAATCGACCTGCTATTGTTCTCCATCCGCAATATATGTACGGAGTTGCTGGCGGACGGCGGCGATGGCGGCGCCTGGCCGCAGTGCTTCTTCGCGGTTTACAACCGGCAGGCGAATCTGATCTTCTGCTTGCCCGAGCCCGGCGCTACAGGTGGCCTGCTGACTGTGCTGGAGCGGACGCGGCGGGCGCTGGAGCAGGTGCTGAAAATTCCGTTTAGCATCGGGTGCGGTGAATGTTTTGCAGGGTATGGCGGCATCGCCGCATCATACCGCGAAGCGCTGGCGGCGGTTCAGGTTCGGGAGGTGGCCGGTGAGGCGGGGGTGTTCGTTAGCGGTGAGATTTTGCCGCAGCAAAGCTCGCATCAGGTGTTGCTGAAAAAGATGGAAGCCTACATTCACGCCCATCTCTGCGACGAGAGTCTTAATCTCACGGCCATCGCCGCCGCGGTGCACATCTCGCCCCCCTACGTCAGCACATTGTTCAAAAAATACAAACATATCAACCTGGTCGACTACATCATTTCGGCGCGGATGGAGCGGGCGGCGGAAATGCTGGTTAAAACCGATTACAAAGCGTATGAAATTGCCGATAAGACAGGTTATCCGAACCCGCATTATTTCAGCGTCCTGTTTAAAAAGCATCATGGGCTGTCCCCGACGGATTACCGGAAGAAGCATCAGCCGCCTCAGTCATTTTGATCATCTAAAGAGGTAGTTCAAAAAGTCGTCTTTTGATCACGAAGCTGGTCAGGAAGTGGGCTCGACATCGAATCTTGAATTCAGCCGGGCCAAGCATATGCTTCCGAGGCATGTTTCCTACAGAAACATTTCAGGTGCTCACGTACCCAAAACGTACGCTCCGCTCCTCAGTCCCTAGCTTCATCCAACCTAAAGCGTTTTGAAAAAACGCACTTCGGAAGCATAAGCTTCGGTGCTGAAAAACCGACTTTTTGAACACAAATTTTAAAAAAACAAACCTTGTTTATAAAATATTGAATTCCGCCGCTTCCGGGTCTGGATTACGATAGACGCGGAGGTGCTGTTATGGAGACAACAAGACCGGCGCAAGGCGCGGGCCCGGCAGCGGCTGCGGGCCTGACGCGGGGTGGCAGGAAAAAGGAGAGGTATCTGCCTTACCTTTTTATCGCGCCGACGCTGCTGCTGATCGCAGGAGTGATGATTTTTCCCATCCTGCGCGTGTTTGACCTCAGCCTGCAGAGCTACGATTTCACTCGTCTGCATGAGGCCGGGTATATCGGCCTGGCTAACTTTCGCCGTATTTTTGCGGAGGATGCGTTGTTTTACGAATCGCTGGGTATCACCGTCAAATGGGTGCTGCTGGAGGTGGTGCTGCAGCTGATATTTGGGCTGATCGTCGCTTTGCTGCTCAATGAGAGCTTCAAGCTGCGCGGGCTGGTGCGCTCACTTGTGCTGATTCCGTGGGCGGTGTCCGGGGTGTTGACGACGATGCTGTGGTCGCTGATGTATAACCAGCATATCGGGGTCATCAACGATCTGCTGCGGCGGCTTGGTCTGATCCAGGAAAATATCGCCTGGCTGGCCAACACGGACACGGTGTTCGGCTCCGTGATCGTGGCTGAGCTGTGGCGCGGTATTCCGTTTTTCGCGATAACATTGCTCGCCGCACTGCAGACGATTCCCCGCGAAGTGTACGAATCTTGCGAAGTGGATGGCGCGGGCAGGTTCCGCAAGCTGCTGTATATCACGCTGCCGTATTTGAAGGAATCGATCGTGTTCGCCACTTTGCTGCGGGCGATTTGGGAATTCAACTCGATCGATATGATTTTCACCATGACCGGCGGCGGACCGATGAATATGACGACAACGCTGCCGATTTACATGATGAAGACGGCGATTCTGGAAGGGAACTACGGATACGGTTCGGCGCTCGGAGCCGTCACCTTCCTGCTGCTGCTGGTGTTTGTCATCGTTTACTTGAGACTGAACCGATCGGAGGCGGTGTAAATGAGCCGGCGATGGGGCCGTATCGGGGCCAGAATGCTGCTGTTTTATGT
The DNA here is from genome assembly GCF_023715465.1 of Paenibacillus macerans. Classification (GTDB taxonomy): domain Bacteria; phylum Bacillota; class Bacilli; order Paenibacillales; family Paenibacillaceae; genus Fontibacillus; species Fontibacillus macerans_A. The sequence continues at coordinate 534,390 of NZ_JAMBOE010000001.1, read as the reverse complement.
CCCGCTGGCGTTAACGCTGCTGTTTGTGCTCATCCCGTTTTTATGGGCGCTGTCGACTTCGCTGAAGCGGGAGTCCGATGTCATAAGCAGCGCGGTTTCTTACATACCGCATCCGATGACACTGGCGAATTACGTAAAAGTGTGGACGCAGAACAATTTCTCCGGCTATTTTCTCAACAGTTTGCTGGTGTCGGTGGTGTCGGTCGTGGTGATCACCGTGCTGGCTTTGCTGAACGGTTATGCGCTGAGCCGCTTCAAGTTCCGGGGGCGGGGCGCGTTCATGCTGGTTTTGCTGGCCACGCAAATGATGCCGGTGATCCTGTTCGTCATTCCGCTGTTTCTCATTTTCAAAAATTTAGGACTGATCAACTCGCCGCTGGCGCTTATACTGTTTTACATCGTGTCACAGGTGCCGTTCAACACGATCCTGATGCGCGGGTTCATCTCCGGTACACCGCAGGAAATCGACGAGGCGGCGATGGTCGACGGGGCCGGGCGGATGCGGATCATCTTCTCCATTATCACGCCGATCGTGCTGCCGGGGATCGTGGCGACGAGCGCGTTTGCGTTTATCGGCGTCTGGAACGAATTTTTGGTCGCTTTTTCCTTTATTACGACGCCGGAGCGCTTTACGATTCCGATCGGGCTGAAATTTATGATCGGCGAATTCAGCGTTGAGTACGCATCGCTTGCGGCGGGCAGCATCATCGGACTTATCCCGCCGGTACTGCTGTTCATGTATATCCAGCGCTATTTGATCCAGGGCCTTGGCGGCGGCGCGGTTAAAGGATAGTCCGGGCCGCTGCGCCAAATCTATTTTACAGGGGGAACAAGGATGAAAAAAGCATTTCGATTTCGGGCAATTATTTTGTTAACGTTTTCAATAATGCTGCTGCTTGCCGGATGCGGGAACGCGGCTCAAAACGGGACGGGGGAGTCCGGCGGCGGAGTGCAGGGGGAGGGCGCTGCGCAAACGAAAATCAGCTTCTGGGCGGCGGCGGTGACTCCGGAGCGCAACGCTTTTTTTGAACAAATCATCCAGGAGTTTGAGGAGCAGAATCCGGATATCAAGGTGGACTATCTCGGAGTCCCGGGCGATCTGTCCGCCTACGAGCAGAAGGTCAATGTGGCGATTTCCGCCGGACAGGCGCCCGATATTATGAACGATTTCAAGTCTGATTTGATTACCCGCGATGTGCTAGAACCGCTCGACGATTATTTTGCGGCTTGGGAAGATAAGGATTTGATTTCGCCGGAGATCATCGCGAGCAACCGGAAGCTGGATGCCAAGGAAGGAAAGCTGTACGCGCTGCCTTATAGCTCGCAGACGTGGAATTTGTGGGTGCGGCCGGACTGGTTTAAGGAAGCCGGGCTTGCGTTGCCCGAAACCTGGCCGGACTTTTTTAGCGCGGTGGAGAAGCTTACGGATAAGGGGAAGGGCCGTTACGGACTTAGCATCCGCGGTGGAGCGGGCAGCGCCAACACGCTGGAGATGCTGATGTATTCCTATTCGGGCATTACCGATTATTTTACCGCGGACGGAAAGGCCACGATCAACGACCCGCTGCATGTGGAATTCGTGGAAAAATATTTGGGCGCCTACAACGCCTACACCCCGGAAGACGATCTAAATAAAGGTTGGAGCGAACTGGCGGCCACGTTCCAATCGGACAAGGCGGCAATCGTCGTGCACAACCTCGGCTCGGCCAGCTCGCATGAAAAGGCGTTTGACGGTGATCGCAATAAATTTGCGGCGGTTTCTTTTCCGGCTAGCGTGAAAGGGTATAGGGAGCATCCGGGCCTTGCGCCGCTGGGGCTGACAATGTCGAAGTCGGCGCAGTACAAGGACGCGGTGTGGAAATTTATGACCTTTTACCTGTCGCATGATATCAACAGCCGTTACTCCAAGCTGTATGGGGAAATTCCCGCCAACAAGGAAGCGGCGCAGGATGCCTGGGTGCAGGAGATTCCGTACATGAAATCGGCTTCCGAGCTGCTGAACTCCCCGGACACGAAGTTTGCTGACACGCCTTATTATTTGCCGGGTTACGGCAATGTGCAAAAAGCGGTGGAACCGTTGATTCAGAAGACGATGGCCAAACGGATGAGCGCCCAGGAACTGCTTGACGAGTGGGCGGACCTGTTGGCTAAAGAAAAAGCGAGCTACGACCAATCCGCCAATTAAAAGGGCGGAGGTCATAAGGCGATTGGAGGAACGTTTGATGCGCAACCATGAGATCGGCCGGCGGGGCTGGGTTCCCGACGAGGGGGACGGGACGTACCGGAATCCGATCATTTACGCGGATTATTCCGACCCTGATATCATCGCGGTTCATGACGAATTTTATATGGTCTCGTCGAGCTTCAATCATATGCCTGGCTTGCCGCTGCTGCATTCTCGCGATCTGGTCAATTGGACCATCATTAATCATGTGGTCCCGGGTTTTGATTGGCCCGGATATGACCGCGTGCAGCACGGGAAAGGCATATGGGCGCCGAGCCTGCGGTATCATGACGGGAAGTTTTGGGTGTTTTTCAGCACGCCGGATGAAGGGATTTTTATGTGCCAAGCCGCCGATCCGTCCGGGAAGTGGACAGTGCCCCATCTTGTACGCGCCGCCAAAGGCTGGATCGACCCTTGTCCGTTCTGGGACGAGGACGGTCAGGCCTACTTGGTGCATGCCTTCGCCTTCAGCCGCTCCGGCCGCAAGCATTTGCTTCAGCTCTTCCGCATGGCGGCGGACGGCACTCGGCTGCTGGATGAAGGCAGGATCATTATCGACGGCACGGTGGATCATCCGACGCTTGAAGGCCCGAAATTGTATAAACGGGGCGGGTATTACTATATTTTTGCCCCGGCGGGCGGTGTGGAGAACGGCTGGCAGAGCGTATTCAGAGCGAGGTCGATTGACGGGCCGTATGAAGACAAAATCGTGCTGCATCAAGGCAGGACGGATGTCAACGGCCCGCATCAGGGAGGCTATGTGGAGCTTGAATCCGGCGAGTCGTGGTTCGTTCATTTTCAGGACAAAGGCGCTTACGGGCGGATCGTTCATTTGCAGCCAATGCGTTGGGCCAGCGATTGGCCTGTGATGGGCCTGGTTTCACCTGGTTCAGGCGGTGAACCGGGCGAATCCGGTGAAGCTGCTGGAGCAGGTAGGGGAGAGCTCGGTTTAGGTGAAGCAGGCAAGGGAGAGCTAGGTAATGGTGGGCCAGATGAGTGTAGATTAGACGAGTGCGCGCTCGGTGAGTGCAAGTCAGGTGCGAGCGAGCTAGGTGAAAATAAGTTGCCCGAGAGTGGCCCCGGGGAGCCGGTGGAGCGTTGGAGCAAACCGCGGACGCGTGCGGCGTTATCCGGCAGTGTAAAGCCAGATATTCCGCAGACCTCGGATGATTTTCGCGCGGCAACGCTGGGTTTGCAGTGGCAGTGGCAGGCCAATCCGCAGGCGGAGTGGTATAAGCTGCGGCCGGAGGCGGGAAGCCTCCGCCTTTACGCGCTGCCGCTGCCGAACGGATGCGAGCGTCTGTACGACGTGCCGCAGTTGCTGCTGCAGAAGTTTCCGGCACCCGCCTTTAGGGCGACAACGCAGCTGACGCTGGAGCACTTTACGCCAGCGAGCCGGGCGGGGCTCGTCGTGTTCGGCCGGCGGGCGATGGCACTGCTGCTAAGACCGCTTGAGGAAGGGCTGTTCCTGCTCGAGCAGGCCGCCTCGGAAAGCGGTCAGCCGGACGTAATCGTCGCGGCGGTGGCGGTGAATACCGCTGGGATTGTGCTGCAAGCCGTCGTGCAAGAGCCGGGGCACTGCCGGTTCAGGTACAGCCTGGACGGCGGCCGGCAGTTTATGGACATCGGCGAGCTGTTTATCGCGGAGAGAGGCGCGTGGGTCGGGGCGAAAGTGGGGATTTGCTCGTTTGAGGCGACTCAGGCTGACCGGTCGAGCCGGGCGCCCCAGGCGTCCCAGGAGAGTCCAGGGTCCCGGGAAGGTCCAGGACCCCGGGGAGGTTGGACGGCGCTATGGTCGAGAACCGCTTGCCCCGATTCAGATTCATTGCCCTGCGCCGATTTTAAGGGCTTCGGTATTCGAGTCATTTGAATAGCGGCCGGATCGATGCCACAAGGGCTTTGATTAAACTCTAATAGTACTTTAGGCGCGCTTACTTGGATCAAATCAGGTCGTTTCGTGTATAATGGATTTCTAACGGTTGTCATCGCCGTTAAATCGCTGATTTTACGTGTTTTAAAAATCTAACGGATGCCACCGGCGTTATTTCAGCTATTTTAGTCTGTTAAGGGTGATTATGGCACAAATAGCGTCGATTACATCCGTTAGAAGTTCAGATGCCTCATTTTTGCGGGAATAGCGCTTGTGGCAACCGTTAGAGCATTGCCAGCAAGAGCATTTCAGTAAGAGCATTGCAGTAAAAGCAGCATTAAAGCAAGAGCATTGGGAGCATTGCAGCAAGAGCAGCATTACAACTAGAGCATCACAGCCAAAGCATCACAGCAAGAACATAGCAGAAAGAGCATTAAAGGATGTTCCTTAGCCGATATGTGCGGTATCGTTGGTTTCCGCTGGCGACCATCAGCAGTTTCTTATTTACCAGTGAACGGAGGACAATCCTCGTGCGGTTTTCCGACAGGTACAGATGTGCAGCCAGTTCACGAGTTTCAAATGCGCGCAGTAACCTGCGTCCGAACCGCAATGTTTCCGCTTCTGCCCAGCTTAGTTCAGAAGGGGTGTCCATAGCCAAAAATTTTCCGACAAAAGAAAGGACCAGTTGCTTGCACATTCCGGGATCATCACGTATGGACAAGTAGGCGATAGGCAGGAAATACCAATCGTCAAGAACGAGCAAAGCTTGTTTCATACATAAGTCTTTAAATCGGGAGACCTCTACGTCCCGGGCATGGGAGCGATAACCGTGAATTTCAATACACCCTTTGGCGCCGCCGGGCATATAGGCAAGATCGAGATAGCGGTAGCCGTTGTTAAAGTCCCGTACTTCATATTCGGGATATAAATGATCAAGGCTTCCAATGGCCGGGAACCAGATACTGCGCAAAAAATCGACCGTTCCATGACCTAATCCCCCAAGCAACAATTCTCTTCTTCTTGGGCTTTTCTCTTCGGCAATTTGCTTTCCTAGCCAATCATCATAGACTTCATCAAACAAAGCATCTGCACCACCTTAACTTATGGGATCAAACAAAAAGCCGCCCTGACAGACAACCCGAACAGAGTTGTATGGTCAGAGCGGCATGTGCTTCACACCGTTTTTTTCAAAGTATCATATTTTGAGCAGTTCATCAAGCAGGTCGAAGTTTGGGTTAAGTTTATGTGTGAATTTTATTTCTACAGCGGCGGAAGCGCTGAGCAAAATGGCACAGCAGCTGCAGGATCTCATCGGCAAGTTTAAACTGCCAAAAGTATGGACCAAATCGGGGTACGGCGGGTTTTCCCGTATCCGGTTCCGGATTAATACAGGATCATCCCTCCCGGATGGTCCTGTTCATTTAAAGCGACGGTCCGGTACGGTCCACGGCTTAGCACTCCCGCCAAAGAGTAAACCGCCCCCTCCCATGGCATACTATGGGCAATACGTTAGTGAAGGGGTGAAACGGTTTGGAGAAGGATGCCGCTTCTGCCGTCTATTTGCGTCTTCGCAAGCAAGCGGGGTTGCCTGCCGGGGTTCCGATCCGGCTGGGGGATGTGGCCAGCGTACTGGCGGATTCCGGGCTTGAACGAAGGCTGCTGGAGCTGGTGCTGATCCGTCCGGAGCAACGTGACGGAAATCTGATCGTGATCGACATGATGCTGGTGATTTCCGTGATCCGGGAGCATTTTCCCGCTTTGCGCGTCGAATTGATCGGCGAACCCCAGGTGCTTGTCGAGATGGTCAAAAAGGAGAAAAAGCCTTCGCTGATCTTGTTTTGTTTCGTATGGCTGCTGCTATTTTTCGGAGCCGCGCTGACGATCATGAACTTTCATGCGGATGTGAGCATGCCGGAGGTGCAGGTGCGGATCGTGGAAATGCTCACCGGCGAGCGGGACGAGCATCCTTACCTGTTCCAGGGAGCCTATTCCCTCGGTATCGGCTTGGGGATGATCGTCTTTTTCAATCACTTGTTCAAGAAAAAATGGAACGAAGAGCCTACCCCGTTGGAAGTGGAAATGTTTTTGTATCAAGAAAATTTGAATCAATACGTCATCGCCGAGGAATACCACAAAATGCATCAAACCGGCGCGCCTAAGGAGAAGTCCAGATGACCCCCTTAACCGCGGGAGTGGCCGTTTTTATCGGCCTCTCGGGAGGCATCGCCGTCGGGGCAGGCATGATAGCATTCTTTATTGTGCTGGATATCATCCCCAGGCTGGCGCAGCTCACGAACTCTTACGGTAAAGTTCACTGGTATGAGGGCGCGATGGTGAGCGGCGCTTTTTTGGGAACGGTCGCCGATTTCTGGAATTGGAAGATGGCCGGTTCCTGGACGGCCGAAGGGCTCGTCGGTTTACTGAACGGGATCTTCGTCGGCATGCTGGCGGCGGCCTTGACCGAGGTGCTCAATGTCCTGCCGATTTTGGCCAAACGCTTGCATATGCAGCGTTACTTATTTGGACTCATGCTGGCCATGGTGTTCGGCAAGATGGCGGGTTCTTTATTTGAATGGTTCATTTACGGACCTTAACTTTGATAGCAAGGAGGTTGACCGGTACAATGATGGAAAATGAACAAAACGGACCGAGGCAAGCTGATGCGGACCATCCGCAGGTGATTCCGGACTTCGTTCCCGGTGAAGAGGAGAATGTGCTCGTCAGCGATCACTATCCGGAGAGCAGAACGGAATATCGGAAAAAGGAGATGGAACGGTCCGATAACATCAGGGAATCGATCATATACTGGCAGAAAAGTGACAACATCAGCAGAAGCTTGTCTACGACAAAACATACGCTGAAGGAAGTCGTCGGCCTGGGCGAAAGCTTTGACATTGTAATCCGGGACATGACTTTTGGCGGCAAAAGCACGTCTTTGTTTTTTATCAACGGTTTTGCCCGGACCGAGATCATGCAGCAAATTCTCATGCGCTTGACTTATCTGACTGCGGAAAATCTCACTGAGGGTGCGCTGCGTTCTTTTTTCGAGCTGTACATCCCCCATATTCAGGTGGAGAAGACGGACAAATTAAGCGATGCGATAAACAAAGCGCTGACCGGCATGAGCGTGTTGTTCATCGATGGGGAACAATACGCCGTGCTGATGGATACGCGCAGTTATCCGATCCGCAGCCCGGAGGAGCCGTCGCTGGAACGGGTCGTTCGCGGTGCCCGCGACGGATTCACCGAAACGCTCGTCACTAACATTACGCTGGTACGCCGCAGACTTCGCGACCCGGGGCTCAAGTTCGAAGTGATGAGCGTTGGGCGCCGTACGCGTACCGACGTTTGCATCGCCTATGTGGACGATATCGTCGATAAAACGCAGGTGGATTCGATACGCGAAAAAATCAAAGCGGTTAATATCGATGGTATCCCGCTGGCCGACAAGCAGCTGGAGGAGGCCATTGTTCACCGGGGCTGGAATCCATACCCGCTGGTGCGCTATTCGGAACGCCCCGATGTGGTCGCTTCCCATTTGATGGAGGGACGGGTTGTGGTGTTTGTGGACACTTCGCCTAGCGTTATGATTTTGCCCACGACCTTTTTCGATCTGTGCCAGCACGCGGAGGAAAACCGGCAAACGCCGTTTATGGGCACTTATTTGCGTTGGGTGCGCTTCTTCGGTATTCTGGCATCTTTGTTCCTGCTGCCGCTCTGGCTCCTGATCGTCGTGCATCCCGAATACAAACCGGCGATGCTCGCATTTCTTGGACCGGAGAAGACCGCGAAAATCCCCTTGATCGGCCAGTTTCTCATCGTGGAATTCGGCGTCGATTTAATGCGGATGGCCGCGGTCCATACGCCGACCCCGCTGGCTTCCGCCATGGGCCTGATCGCGGCAATCCTGATCGGGGACATCGCCGTACAGACCGGCTTTTTCGTCAATGAAGTCGTCCTGTACATGGCCGTAGCGGCTATCGGGATGTTCGCGACGCCGAGTTATGAGCTGGGATTGGCCAACCGCATCATCCGGCTTGCTCTTTTGCTTGCGGTGGCGATATTTGGGGCCCCTGGATTCATTGTCGGGGTAACCGCGTTTATCGTGCTGCTGACGATGCGGCGTTCGTATAACGCTTCATATTTATGGCCATTTATACCATTTAATGCAAAGGCCATGGCGGCCGTATTGGTCCGCGTTCCGGTCATGACTTCGAAGCAAAGACCGTCATTCAACAGAACGCGGGATAGCACGAGAATGCCGAAAAAATAAGGGTTATTGGCTTGTCTTGCACAAAATACAAATGTTATTCGAAAAAATCCATTTTTCAGCGCATCGGTTGTTTGCTATACTGGTGTAAAATTGAAAGTGGAGGACTGCATAGAATGTATTTACACGGTACCAGCAAAATCAACGCAAAAGGCCATCTCGAGATCGGCGGCTGCGACACGGTTGAGCTGAAACAACAATTCGGCACGCCGCTCTATATCGTAGATGAAGCACTTGTTCGGCAAAGATGCCGTGAATATATGGATGCTTTCCGGGCATCGGGGCTGTCCTTCCAGGTAGCTTACGCCAGCAAAGCGTTCTGTGTCATGGCGATGTGCCGGCTGGCCGAAGAGGAGGGATTGTCGCTTGACGTCGTCTCCGAAGGCGAGTTGTTTACGGCTTTGCAAGCAGGCTTTCCCGCGCAGCGTATCCATTTTCATGGCAACAACAAGACATTGGATGAATTGGAAATGGCTATGTCCGCTGGCATCGGCTGTTTTGTAGCGGACAATTTCACCGAGCTCCACATGCTGCAGGCGCTTGCCGCGGAGAAGGGCATCAAGGTCAACGTGCTGTTGCGCGTGACGCCGGGCGTTGAAGCTCATACGCATGAATATATTTCCACCGGGCAGACGGATTCCAAATTCGGATTCGACATTGGCAACGGTTCCGCGTTTGAAGCGGTTGAGTTGGCTTCCCGGAGCCTTAATCTGAATCTGCTTGGGGTTCATTCCCATATCGGTTCGCAAATTTTCGAAACGGAGGGCTTCCAGTTGGCCGTGGAGCGCGTTGCCGCGTTTGCCATGCAGGTGAAAGAGCAGCTGAACGCCGTGTTTAAGGTGGTCAACCTGGGCGGCGGGTTCGGCATCCGTTATACGGAAGAAGACACTCCGCTGAAGGTGGCGGACTACGTACGCGCGATCACCGATGCGGTTAAAGAACATTTTTCGGATTATCCCGAGCTTCCGGAAATTTGGGTGGAACCCGGCCGGAGCATTGTCGGCGACGCCGGTACTACGCTGTACACGGTGGGAACCAGCAAGGACATCCCCGGCGTGCGCAAATATGTGGCAGTCGACGGCGGCATGACGGACAACCCGCGTCCGGCGCTGTACGAATCCAAATACGAAGCCATGCTGGCTAACCGTGCTTATGCCGAGAATGAGGAGACCGTATCAATTGCCGGCAAATGCTGCGAAAGCGGCGATATGCTGATCTGGGACGTGGAGCTGCCGAAAGTGAATAGCGGCGACCTGCTTGCCGTCGCTTGCACGGGGGCGTACAACTACGCCATGGCCAGCAACTACAACCGGATTCGCCGTCCGGCGGTCGTATTCGCCCAAGACGGGCACAGCGACCTTGTCGTGAAGCGGGAATCGCTGCAGGATCTGGTCGCGTGCGATGTGATTCCGGAGCGGATTTCGAAGCAACCGTCTTTGAAATAATCGGATCTTTTATAAGCAGCGGGAGCGGTTACGTCTTTCCACCAGTGAAGGCGGACCGGTTCCGCTTTTTTGCGCGCCGGGCGTTTTTCTAGTAAACTGAAAGAGGTTTGTCTAAAGATGTTATCGAAGAAGGGTGTGTAACGATATGAAAAAAGGGAAAATCGTTTTGGAAAAGGGCGGAGAGGTGGAAATTGAGTTTCTGCCGGAAGAAGCTCCGGGTACGGTAGCCAACTTCGAGAAGCTGGCCAACTCCGGATTTTATAATGGACTGACGTTCCATCGCGTGATTCCGGGCTTCGTGGCGCAAGGTGGTTGCCCTCACGGAACGGGCACTGGCGGCCCTGGCTACACGATCAAATGCGAAACGGCCACCAATACGACGAAGCACGAACGCGGTGTTTTGTCGATGGCGCATGCCGGCAAAGACACGGGCGGCAGCCAGTTCTTCATCGTCTATGAACCGCAGCCGCATTTGAACGGGGTTCACACGGTATTTGGCAAGGTTACTTCGGGCATGGAGCTTGTGGATGAAATCCGCCCTGGTGACAAGATGAAGGAAGTTAGTGTTTGGGACGAAGCCTAAACGAAAAGCATAGCGAAGGGGTGCCCGCATGGCCAAATAGACTTGGCCGTGGAGCACCCCTTTTTTGAGGTTAAGATTTTTGAACAACCTCTTTAGGATTTTCTCTGATGCGCCGCCTCATCCTTCACTTCTTCGCGCATGCCTTCGATAGCGTTCAGCCGTTTTTCGTTTTTCTCCTCGATTTGCTGTTTCTCTCCGCCGGAGATTTCGTCGGCATGCTCGCTTAGATAGTCCTGTCCTTCACGGAAGTTTTCGATCGTATCTTGAATGCTATCCTGCAGTTTCTCCACGTTATCGGAACGATCGTCTGGTTTGGCCACGTTAAATTCCTCCTGAACTGTAATGATATTCGTTGGGATTTCGTGGTTAAGGTTGCCTTTTTCGGCGCGATTTATTCACTTTTGGCAGGCGTGGTGATGATTTTTCGATATTCCAATGGGGTCATGCCGGTTGATTTTTTGAATTGCTTGCAAAAGTAAGACGTATCGGAAAAACCAACGGAGGCTGCAATCCCGTTCACCGTTTTATCACGGTCCGAGAGCAACTGCTTGGCTTTATTTATACGAATCGACAACAACAATTGCAAAGGGCTTAAGCCGTATTTATGTTTTACGCAGCGAATAATATGGGCGGGATGGAAGGCGTATTGTTCGGCCAACTCATTCAAAGTAAAATCCTGCCCATAGTTTAAAGTGAACAGATCGTAAATTTCCGCCGCAACGTCTTTTTCCGCGGTGTGTTCATTGGAATCACAAAAAATGGTCAGTATTTTAAGAAACAGCTGCTGATATTGAATTTGCGAAATGGTGGAAGGGTAAAACAGCTTTTCATTGTGATATTTATCGATTTTGACCTGCGAGATATCGTCCATATGGCTTTTCAGGACGTCGTGAAGGCTCTTATCGATCATCCCGTACTGCGGCAGTGAAATATAAAAAGTATCTTTTTTATAATATTTGTGTTTGTTCATTTTGGCGGATACATAGGCAATGGGACTTTCCGAATAAGAATAACTGCCTGTTGTGGAAAAATGAATCCAGGAAAAGGTAGTATCGGCCGTACACGATTTGTATCCCTTATGCAGATTGTCCGGCGGTAGAATAAGAAATTGTCCGGGCTCCACCGTATATTTCCGTCCGTTTTCCTCCAAGTAAAGCGCCCCGCTAAATACAAAGATCAAGTCAAAGGTATTGTTAAGAATGCGCCGTTCATGAATATCGCCTTTCCGAAACAGTGAAATTCCCCCAACAATCAGATGGGGCAGTGGAGGACAACTGAAATTAATATATAACATTCCGAATTCCTCCCATGTTCATTTTGTTTCATTAAAGATATCACGGCAAATGGGAAGAAATCAATGACAATAGTTGGAGTTGGCGTTTGACGATGTTTTTAAATAATGTAATATGCTAATAATGTTATATTTATAAAGTTAATAATGAACTATTCTTTGTTAATTTTAATAATTCAAAAAACCGGGCCAGTCTTCCATACTTAACTTATAAACTTTTCATTCCGTCGACGGTGAATAAGTTTTGAAAGCGCATTAATAATAAGGCAAACAACATCATGAATGAGGTGAGAACAATGCTGGGTGTTTTAAAAAATTATAAATTTTCAATTATTTTGCTGGCCGGCGTATTGGTCGGCGGGATTGCCGGAACGATTCTTGGCGAACGCTCATCCGTATTGCAGCCCTTTGCGGATGTTTTTCTGAATCTGGTGTTCTGCATTATCGTTCCGCTAGTTTTTGTATCGATTGCCAGCTCGATCGCCAGTATGACGAATTTGAAAAAATTAGGGAAAATTCTCGGCATCTTTTTTATGGTGATTGTGGTTACGGGCTTAATTACTGCCGTACTAGCGCTGATCAGCGGACTCATTTTTAATCCGGCGCTGAACTCGCATGTGACTTTTGGGGAAGCGGTGCAAGCCGACAACAACTCTTTGGATTTGGTGCGATTGTTTACGGTTTCCGATTTTGTCGAGCTATTGTCTTTGAAAAATATGATGGCCTTAATCGTGTTTGCTATCTTGTTCGGGATATCCGTAAGCTCGATCGGGGAGATTGGAGAGCCTGTGGTCAAGCTGTTAAACAGCTTGTCTGCCGTATTGAACAAAATCGTATCTATCATCATGTATTACGCACCTGTCGGCATTGCCTGTTATTTCGCCACATTAATCGGAAAAGTAGGCAACCAGGTGGTCTGGTCCGTGGCCCGGGCTTCCATCATCTACTCCGTTTTTTGTATCTTGTTTTTCGTCTTATTTTCAATTCTAGCTTCTTATTACGGCGGGGGTACCACCGGACTTAAGCGGTTCTGGAAAAATATTTGGCTGCCGCTGACGACCGCCATGGGAACCTGCAGCAGTACGGCTTGCATCCCGGTCAACCGGCTGGCTGCCAAAGATATGGGCATCCCCGATGAAATCAGCGATATCATTATTCCGCTTGGGGCAAGCGTGCATAAAAACGGGGTTGTCAGCGTTCAAATGATTAAAATCGTGTTTTTATTCGGAATTTTAAACATAACGATGGGGCCGACGGATATGGTTACGGCGATCATCGTGGCTTTGATTAGCGGAATTATTGTCGGCACGATCCCCAGCGGAGGATTCATTGGCGAAATGTTTATCTGCACCGCTTTTGGTTTTCCCATGGAAGCGGTTCCGATTCTGGTGATTATGGGCACGATTACGGATCCGTTCTGCACGATGGTAAATGTTACGGGCGACACGGCAATAAGCATGGTCATTGCGCGGATTATCGAGGGGAAAAACTGGGTGAAAAACAAAATCGGCAACTTAACACAAGCTTGAGATTAGAGAGGATGTACGAATATGGATAGGGAAGAGGCAAAAAAACAGCGGCAGGAGATCGCGAAACTGGACTGCGATGGCATTTATATCGGCAATTTATATACCGTGGATACCGATTTGCAGTTGCCTTCTACAGGCAAGCATGGCTCATCGATTACCTGGGAATCGAAAGAAATTCTTTTTTTAAGTCATACTGGCAAGGTCACCAGACCCACCCATGGGGTTGGAAATAGAATCGTTCCTCTGGTAGCCACGGTTACTTTTGAAGGGGAGACCGTGCAGCGAACTTTTGATGTTACGGTGCTGGAGGAAGAGTATAAAGCCGAGATCGTTGAGGTCTATCCAGTAGAGGTCCAAACGATTGCAGGAATCAAGCCGGAATTGCCGACTGTCGTTGTCGTGCGAAACGATACCGGAAGCCGTACGGTAAGCCATGTATCCTGGGAGCCGATCGAAAGGGAAAGTTATCAACAAACGGGTGTGTTTACGATCAAAGGCAAGCTGGAGGAAACCGGATGGCAGGCTGAAGCAAAAGTAACAGTGATGACAGATGCGGATGAAATGATTCCGCACACCCCAAAAGTATATGCTTTTGGCGGGCAAAGCGTACAGCTTGAGGCAGATACGGAGTTTGCAGCGGCGATGAACCGTTCCCTGGAGTATCTGTTATCCGTGGATGACGATCAGATGCTGTATAACTTTAGGGCAGCCGCCCATTTGGATGTCAAAGGCGCTAAACCGATGACGGGCTGGGACGCTCCGGAGTGCAACTTAAAGGGGCATACGACAGGGCATTATCTATCCGCCTTAGCGCTGGCCTATAGTGCGACAGGGGGGAATTCGGCCATCAAAGACAAGATGGATTATATGATTGGCGAATTAGGCCGATGCCAAAACGTCATGTCGGAGATGCCCGGCTATCATCAGGGTTTTCTAAGCGCTTACTCGGAGGATCAGTTTAACCTGTTGGAAGAGTACTCCACTTATCCGACGATTTGGGCGCCTTATTATACCTTGCACAAAATTATGGCCGGACTGCTGGATTGCTATACCCTGGCCGGGAATAAAAACGCCCTGGTGATGTGCGTTCGCTTAGGCGATTGGGTATACCGGCGGTTGAGCCAGCTCTCCAAGGAACAACGCCAGAAAATGTGGTCACTCTATATTGCCGGAGAATTCGGCGGCATGAACGAGGTTTTAACGAACCTGTACCTGATCACGCAGAACCGTAACTACTTGGCGGCCGCAAAATATTTTGATAATGAGAAATTATTTTTTCCAATGAAAGAAAATATGGACACGCTCGGCGACATGCATGCCAATCAGCATATTCCGCAAATTATCGGCGCTTTGAAACTATTTGAGGCGGAAGGCGAGAAAGCCTATTATGAGGCGGCCAAAAACTTTTGGCATATGGTTACGGAAGACCACGCTTATCAAATCGGCGGCGTCGGCGAAACGGAAATGTTCAAAGAACCCGGCAAGATTGCCGCTTATTTAACGGACAAAACCGCAGAGACCTGCGCCAGCTACAATATGTTAAAGCTGACCAAAGAATTATTCTGTTTTGAACCTAAAAAGGAATACATGGACTATTATGAGAGAACGCTTTACAATCATATTTTGGCTACGGAAAACAGCAAGCGGGCGGAAGGGGGAAGCACCTATTTCCTGCCTTTAGCCCCGGGTTCCTGCAAGAAATTCGATACCCATGAAAATACCTGCTGCCATGGCACCGGTTTGGAAAACCATTTTAAATATCAGGAAAGCATTTATTTCCATGACCTAGATCATTTGTTCGTAAACCTGTATATTCCGTCCAATTTGTCGTGGAAAGAGAAAGGGATCAACGTCTCGCAAAAAAGAAATAGAGGGGAATTCACCGAGACCGTGCAGTTTTTTGTTGACGGCGGGAGGGAGTTAAGTATCCGCTTTAGAATTCCCGAGTGGGCGGCGGAGCGCTCCATCACGGTAAAGCTTAACGATGAAATTGTAGCGGCTAAGGGCCAGGAGGACGGATACATTCAAATTCAAAAAGTCTGGGAACACGATAAAGTAGAACTGATTTTTCCTTATTCTTTAAGATTGCTAAGTACTCCGGATGATGCTCGCATAAAAAGCGTTTTGTACGGGCCTTATGTCCTGGCGGCCATCCACGAGGAACAGGATTTTATCACCTGGCCTTACAGTGAAGAACAATTCCTAGAGGGAATGAAAAAATCGGAGGGGGATTTGCATTTCACCCTGGACGGCACGCGGTTTGTCCCATTGTATCAAATCCAGGATCAACGATATCATGCTTATTTTAAGTTTGCGGAATGAGGAAAGGTAGCGAGCTTTGAAGATCAAAAGACCAGTTTTGTGATAAACTGGTCTTTTTTGTACCATAAAAAGAAAATTACTAAATATTTAGATATTTTCAGTGCTTGACAAAATAAATGATGACGGAGATGGGGGCTCTCCAAACCTCTTTGCGCCTTTATTCCTTTGGTTCAGGAAGCCAAGTCACCTGGTTAAACGGGATAATCGTGCAAAGCCTCCGGATAGCGAGTCTCGTTCCAGGCCACGGTCTGTTGCTGACGCTTTTACAGGTACGAGTACATATGCAGCAACTATTAGTGATTATTTATGGAGAACATCCGCGTATTCGGAGAGACGTTCGAATCGTCCCTTGGCAAACGGGCATAAGGGTAAAATCTTAATACCGTTTTCCCGTGCGTATTCCACCATAGCTTTGACCAGCTTATCGCCAAGCCCTTGTCCTCGGTAAGCATTTTCGACCAAAGTGTGATCAATAATGTAAAGCTCCGGACTTGAGATTACATACGTCATCACCGCAGCAATGCCGCCGTTATCTCGAATAAGAAATCTTTTATTAGCGGTATCATGATCTACAATATGCATGTTCATCCCTCTTTCTTTGTCGAATATTCACCGTCCAGACGTCTATACGTCAGTGCACCGCTTGGACAGGTGTCAATATGTCGGGCAATTGCCTCCACAGTGTCAGCATCGGGATTAACCCAAGGTCGCTTGCTTAAATCAAAAACACCGGGGAGGCCTTTTACGCAAATACCGGAATGAATGCATACCTCCGAATTAAACATTACCTCGATATCTTTACCGTAGTATACTTTCTGATTAATCATAATTCCTTCACATCCTTCACTTATGAGTTTGTTTAAAGACCAAGATTCATTCTTCGAAAGATGTCAGAAATCTTTCCAAATGGCAAGCGTTGATTCGTCGTCCAATTCTCTAGTGGTTTCATTCGGTTTTTCGTGATTGCTGCCGCTGAGAACCTTCGGACCCGGCATCGGTATAGGCCCATGTTGTATTCAGGGTGACAATCAGAACACCGTCCGCTTTTCGAATACTTTCTTTAAATTCGACAACCGACTGGAGATCGCCTTGGCTCTCGATGTCAGAATTATAAAGAGGAATCGTTGATAAGTCAACGTGATGCATTTCCCAATGCTTTGGCGCAAGCTCTTTCACAGCCTTTAACACCCTTTCATTGAAAGAGAAACAGAATCTACTCAAAAAAGCCGCCGTGAACGCCAAAAACCAAGGAGCTAAGCAAGAACAAACCACTTAGCTCCTTGGTTTTTTACGAATACCATCCTATTTTGTTGCTGAGGGTGTTCCAATAATAAATGCATTTACTTACGCTCCGAATCGGTTGGTACAGAACGAGGCATGGAATCATCTGGATTAATTGGATTTGGTCGAGCCATGAAGATTTGCAGTTAGTGATGTTCACCCGAATCGAGCTGCAAAAGAAACAGGCTATGGTGCTCTAGAGCCTCACGGCCTGTTTCTTTTTTGGATTCTATTGGGAAGAAGAAATGAAGTCAATGACCATGCGACCCTGGATTTTGCCTTCCTCCATCTCCTCAAAGATATGGTTGATGTCCTCGACCGGACGTTTGCTGACGATCGGTACGACTTTGCCTTCTGCCGCGAAGCGGAAAGCTTCTTTCAGATCCTCGCGGGTTCCGACCAGGGAACCAATGACTTGAATGCCGTCCAGGACGAGTCGCGGAATGTCCAGGTCCATCTTGTCCGTTGGAAGGCCTACGGCTACAACTCGCCCGCCTGCCTTGACCACATCAATCGCCTGGTTGAACGGCTTTTTGGCCACGGCGGTAACGACTGTGGCGTCAAGGCCGGCTCCGTTGGTTAGTTCCTTGGCTTTGTCGGCTGGATTTTTCTTCAGGCTGTTCACAGCATAATCCGCACCGACACTCAGCGCCAGCTCCAGCTTCTCGTCGCTAATATCGAAAGCCACTACTTTGGCATTGAATACGTGTTTTGCGTATTGCACGGCGAGGTTGCCCAAGCCGCCGATGCCGAAGATGCCAATCCACTGTCCGGGCTGGATGCCGCTGACCTTAACCGCCTTGTAGGTCGTAACTCCGGCGCAGGTGACGCTGGTCGCGGCGGCCGGGTCGAGCTGCTCCGGTACTTTGACCGCGTAATCCGCCTTGACGATACATTGTTCTGCCATCGCGCCGTCTACGGTATATCCCGCATTTTTGACCTCACGGCACAGCGTTTCCCGGCCCGTCAGGCAATATTCGCAGCGTCCGCAGCTCTCGAACAGCCATGCGATGCTGACCCGGTCTCCAACGCGCAGGCTCGTGACCCCTTCGCCCAGTTCAATGACTTTGCCAATGCCTTCGTGGCCTAGCACCCGGCCCGTTACGTCGCCGAAGTCCGCATTTTTAACGTGCAGATCGGTGTGGCATACCCCGCAATATTCCATTTGGACCAAAGCCTCGCCGTGCTTTAGGGGACGAAGTTGCTTGTCCTCAATTTGGACGTTTTGATCCTTCGTGACAACTGCTGCTTTCATGATCATATATCTCCTTTGGCTGATATCGTTGGAATCACTGCTTCATGCAGAGGCTACCGATATCATTGGAATTCCGCTTTGGAAATATACCTTAAGAATACAGTAGTTCCTTCATGTAAGAGTCTGTTCCCAAAAAACAATCTTTCAGTGTCCTATAAACGCTATGCCAATTATGATCTTAAAGTAAAACGCAGATCGCTTAATAATCATGGAATGGTTGATATGGATCGGATTTTTTTAGCTAAAAAGGCCGCCGAAGATTTGTTGAAGAGCAAACTTTTGAAGGAAGTGTTTGCGATAGCTCGAAAATTAGATAGGCGAGATCATGGAAATCAACCCTTCTACAGTGAAACTGAAAAGAGAATTTTCGTTGATAAATTGCATTTGCAATATGCACCACTTTTAGAGGTCATAAAAGGTTCTGATTCTCCAACCTCTTTAGAGGGTACATTTTCGTATTTGAAAAAATTCGAAATACTCAGGTTGGGATTGATGCAACCGGAAAATCAGAAGGGAAGCTTCAAAGCAGCTCAATTGGATGAGCCGGTATGCCAAGTATTTAGCATCTCTTGAGCTTTTTGCGGATCATCCATAAGCAGATTCCGATACTCCAGCATCTTGTTAAGGGTGTCCAGCATTTGGTCGTATTCTTGCTTCTTGCTTTCGATCTCCTGTTTTTTGCCGCGAATCCAATCTATGATCTGCTGGTTAGTGTGCGCATTGGCGTCGTGGTCCTGCAGAACTTCCTTCAGTTCAGCCAGCGAACAGCCGATGGACTGGAACTTCTTAATGAGCTTCAACCGCTCGACAGCCTCTTCCGAATAGTTACGGTAATTGTTGCTTTCTCGCCGGACGTGCCGATCATCCAGCAAGCCTTCCTTTTCATAAAAGCGGATCGTATGGATCGTTAATCCCATCTTATTCGCCAGTTCCTGAATTTTCATATTTATTTCTCCTTTGGACCGCTTGCCCTAGAGTTAACTTCATAGTTTACACTTAACTTGTTCAAGTAGTCAACTAATGAAGGAGGATATCATTATGCATGTTTTTGTTACAGGAGCAACAGGGTTTGTCGGTTCCGCGGTCGTCCGGGAACTGATCGGGGCTGGACACACGGTGACGGGTCTTTGTCGTTCTGAAGAGAAAGCTGCGGGATTAAAGACGGCGGGAGCTGAAGCGCTGTACGGCACGCTGGACGATTTGGACACTCTGCGTAGCGCCGCCGCGGCTGCGGACGGTGTGATTCATCTGGCGTTCACCAACGATTTTTCTGACTTTGAAGGTGCACTGGCTCTGGATTTGCGGGCCGTTGAAGTCATGGGAGCGGCGCTGGAAGGTTCCGGCAAGCCGTTCATTACCACGGCTCACGCAAATGGACAAACCGTGGATCATGCAGTACTCGCCATGGCAGAGCGGGGGATTCGGACATCCATTGTCACGCTTGCACCGTCCGTGCACGGCCAAGGCGATAAGGGCTTTGTGCCAATGATGATCAACATCGCCCGGGCGAAGGGGTTTGCCGCTTACATTGGCGAAGGAACGAACCGCTGGCCGGCGGTTCATCGCCAGGATGCAGCGGTTTTGTACCGTCTGGCGCTGGAATCCGCTCCGGCGGGCTCACGGCTGCTTGGCGCCGGCGATGAAGGCATTCCGCTACGCGAGATCGCCGCTGTTATCGGGCGGCAATTGAAGGTTCCGGTGGTTAGCATAACACCCGAAGAAGCAACCGCTCATTTCGGCTTTCTTGGCACCATTGCGGCATTCGACATCGCAGGCGTGTACAACACTGCGCGGGCGAGTCTGGCAACATGGGAGCTTCTGGGCTGGAAACCGATGCAGCCCGGACTGATCGCTGATCTCGAAGAAGGGCATTATTTTGGGGTGTAACTTGGAAGGGTGAGCAGCAAATTGCCTTTTGGGCTAAGCCGGAAGTAACCGCTCTGACAACCGAAGTAATAATCACCGGCTATCCAGAATGCTGTATGGCCGCCCGATAATTCTTTTCTTGATCATTCTCAAGCTTACACATAAATAATCGGTACTGACAGAGTGCTAAGCGCTCCGAATGTTGGCTTTTTTCACTGAGAGCAACGTTTTCGTATAAAATAATAGCAGCTTCTTTTTTGCGGTTTTTATAGAAATCTTCTGCTACTTCAAAGAGAGCGGGGGAATACATCAAGTTGTCGAGCAGCATTTCAACAGCTTGATTAATATAATCCAGGTTTCCAACTTCCACGCAGCCATATAAAAAGGGTTTGATCCTACGCCAATTAGGAGTTGATTCGGCCAAAATTGCTTTTGAGGTTATTTTTGTTCTATAAAAAAGAAAATTACAAAATATTTAGATATTTTTTATAGATCAGCAAGTTATTGTTTAGACAATTTTTTTAAGGGCAAGAAAAAAGAATCTTACAGCTGTCCACCGATTACTCCATGGCGTAGGATTAACATATTTCTGAAGTTAAGATGTATTATAAAAGAAGAGAGATGAAACTTGTTAAGGAGGAAATATGATACAAACTGGAATGATCATTGAGATTTTTAAAATGGCTTATTTTAATGAAAATGCAAAGTGACTCAATTTGCTCTTTTACATGGATTAGGTGAAGTTAGGCGCATATCTGCTTGAGCATTCCGTGATACCTTTTATAGACGGTGAAAAATGTCGTATTCGCTGTGAACAAGGCATGGAAATCGATATAACTATTATGAGAGAACAGGAACAATATAAGGAGGTCAAGATCGGCGGGAAGTGTGTAAAAATGGGGGCGGGCTAACTGATTCTGTAATATTTGCAACGACATGTTTGCAGAGCGAAATAAATTGATAGAATAGGAGCAATCATCGTGACAGAACTAGTTACCTATGTATTGGAAGACATGAACAAGCAGCTCGAACGAATCAAAAAGAGTCTTATTCCGCTTGACGACGATTCGATTTGGAAAAAAATAAAACACTCTACAAATTTTGAATGCGTTGTTGCATGAAAAGACCCCCGCTCATTGTATTTTCCCGGCCTATGCATTGTTGATATCTATGACAAAAAGTATCCCAACATTATAATTGTTATCATATTCCCAATATTATCTATTTGGAACTGGACAAAGCGAGTATATGCGTTTAACGGTGGAGGAGCTAATCACTTTTCTAATCAAAGTAATGGAGAGAAATGAGCATGTCGCTCTGTTAATGGATTATTTTGCGCCGCTATTTCCTTGCTAGGCATGACCTGCTCCTTCGCTACTTGTGTCTGATGTGGTGTTGAGGCCGCATACTAGGATCAGCCGGCACTGGTGTTCCTGGCTAGATCCGGAAAGCACGAAGCGGCTGGTTTGCTCCGGCATCATGGAGCGAGGAAATGTTACGCAGCTGATTGTCATTCGGATAGAGACACCCGCTTGTGGCCATAGACCTGCAGCGTGACTAACAAGCATGGTGAACGATTTACTGGTAAGGGTTGGACCAGTAGTGATATATAATAAAGTAAAATATTGTTTTGACGTAATTTAAAAGTAACGACACCAACTCTAGGATGAGGCCCGCACCGGTGGAGCCGGTCGCAGAAGCGCCCCGGAGCTATCTGGAGCAAAAAGCGCATGCGACGGTATTGACCATGAGGAGCACCAGGAGCAGCAGACGTCTCCCGGCGGCATGGCACAGTGATCTAGAAGAAGGGTTAGTGCCAGCGAAGCCGATACCGCAGATTCTGCAAAATCGGTTGCAGTGTCATCAATCACCTCATCCGCGCCCCCAATTGCCGCACAAATTCATGATTATGGGCACGAGCGGTGACAATCACGTATGCTCCGTGCTGTTTGGCAAGTTGGACGGCGATATGCCCCACAGCTCCTGCACTTGCGTGGATCAGAATACGCTGTCCCGGTTGCAGATTACCGAACCGAAACAGCGACTGCCGTGCGGTCAGACCATATTCCGTTTTCACGTCGCAAACCAGATACTCATACAGTTTTTATCAGCGGCGGCCTGGCGCGGAATGCTTGTCAGAGGCTGTCTTTCTCCCATGCAATATATAATATAAAAGAATGGATAAAGCCACAATAATGGCCATTACCATATACATGTCCCGGAAGCCTGTCATTGAGACTATCTCGCCGGCGAAAAAAGAGCCCGCCCCCACCCCTAAGTCCGCGCAAAAGAAAAAGGTCGAAGTGGCAATTCCCATGCGGTGTTGCGGAGAATTATTGGCGGCGATGACCTGGGCGCAGGACATAATGGTACCAAACCCCAGACCGGCGAACGCTCCTGCCAGCAAAAAAGTGAAACTGTCCCCGGCTTTACTGATTAATACCAGACTTAGCGCAAATGACAGCAAAGCCGGATACATGACAATATTATCCCCTCTATTATCCAGCAATCGTCCGGTAAATAGCCGCGAAATAATAATAAAAGCCGAGTAAATAACAAAGAAGAAGGCCGCCGCGTCCAATAAGCTAAGACTGAGCGCGTATGAATTGATAAACGCCAAGATGCTGGCATAAGCCATCCCCACGAAGAGCATGACAATCGAGACGGGCATGGCGGTCTTTTCAAAGAAATCCTGCAACCTGAAGCCCTTTACCACCTCCAGTTGCTCCTTTGTCATTACCACTTCGGGTATGTCCGCAAATGCTGTCACGATAATGCTTATCACATAAAAAACAGCGCACACAACAAACATTGTCGTGAAATTTGCCTGTTCCCTGATGACAAGACCCAAGAAAGGCCCAATTGCCGAAGCCATTGTCCCACTTAGCGTAAAGTAGCCAACCCCTTCGCCACGCCGCTCCCGCGGAATGATTCCCATGATGACCGTGGGGATTGCCGTGGTGGCAACCCCGAAAATGACGCCGTGAACAAAACGCACCACCAGTAGCATGTTTAAATCGTAAACAAAAAAATATAACAATGTCGCCAGAAAAAATAGAATCAGACTTCCCAGCAGTATCCTGCGACGACCGATTACCTCCATATACCTGCCGGTAAGAGGCCGTGAAACAAGGGCGCCGATAATAAAAATGCCGGCAGCAAGACCAGCCTGGCCCTGGGAGGCATTGAAACTCTCCATGGAATAAATCGGAATCATGGTCATCAGCAGATAGAATGTCATCGACACAAAGAACATTGTGGCGGAAATGAAACTAAAGTCTTTCGTCCATATTTTCACTTTGCGCAAAAATTGCCCCCCCAATCTCTTCCTAAGCAGGCTCGTAACGCTGTGAAAAAACTGTCACCCGGATTACTCCTCCGTCTAAGTCACATGGGTACAGTCTAGAGATATCCTGTTTAACTACAGATCAATTCGTACCAATTTGTGTCCTAAAAATTCCTCCAGTCTCTTATCGGAGTATTGGATATTGACGGTTTTATAGATATGCTGGTACCCGCGGCCTAAATGTCCCCTGGAAAACGGGGCATTTCTATCCGATTCGAAAAAGTAAATGATGACGTAATCACAAATCATATCTCCTGAAAAAAGTCTCTTTTTTGCCCTATCCAGCAGCATGATATGCCCATATGAATGCCCCGGTGTAAATACTACCTCCAAAGTCTTTCCGCCCAAGTCAAACAATTCTCCATCCTTTACAAAATGCGGAGTCAGGACTCGGAGCAGGCTCTTTTCAGCAAATGCTTTGCTATCGAAACGTTCAATGGCTTCAGGGTTATTTTCTTTCAGATATTTTACTCCCAACTCAGCCGCGAACTGTCTTTCATGCTTTGTGTCAAAACCCATAATCTGACCGTAGTCCGGCTGGTACAGCCATACATCTCCAAAGTATTCGCTACCGTAGCTGTGGTCAGGATCGCCATGGGTCAATACCAGCATCACCGGCAGATCGGTTATACTTCTGATGATAGGCCTTATGTCTTCGAAGCCAAAGCCGGCGTCAATTAAAACCGCTTTCTTCTGCCCCAAGATAAGATAAAAATGCACAAGTCCGGCTTCAGTAATGATATATAAATCATCGTCCAGTTTTTGCACCTTACAGAAATCCGTTGATGTAATCATGATTATCACCTTTCTTCGAAAAATTACATTTGGTATTTTCCCCGATAATTTAACCCGCTTTTACAATGTGGTACATTTCTAGCCATTCCTAACAACTTACTTGAAAAAACGCCGTCAGTAATAATGTTTACGATTTAATTCATTGATCTCCCTCACTTTAAAACTTATTTATTATCCCTTGGGTCTCATTTACACGTACATACTATAATGTTACAATAAATATCTCAAGTAGGATTAAATTTAATAGGTACTATCTAAAATGATAGTATGGAGGTGGAGAAGTATAAATAGAATCGATCTTGAAGACTGCCCAATTGCACTTGCGCAGAAAATACTCGGAGGGAAATGGGCTCTTCGAATACTATACAATTTAAGTACAGGAATACTTCGCTTTGGAGAATTGAATCGTCAAATGCCGGAATTAACACAAGCTACTTTAACAAAAGAACTCCGTAGGTTAGAGAGTTTCCAGCTCATAAATAGAAAAGTGTACCCGGAAGTTCCGCCACGAGTAGAATATTCATTAGCCGAAATGGGATTGAAACTTTTGCCTGTTCTAAAAGAACTTGAAATATGGGGAGATGAGTATAAAAAATACATTAAGTTACGAAACTGATCGGGAAGTTTTGAAAATATGGGAGATCGAAAGAAATGGTGACAAATAAGGAGGCACATGTAATTTAATTTTAGGGTGGGAGTTGTTGCATTTTTCATTTTGTGGTGGTAACATTACCGCAGAGCCTGTGACATGATTAGTTGGATTGTACATGTCATTGGACAACAACCAAATAAGCTACAATCCTTCGGGGCAGGGTGAAATTCCCTACCGACGGTGATGGCTGAAACGGATGGCGGCAATTTTCGCCGGTGGTAGTTATTCCTCCGTTTCAAGCACGAGTCCGTGACCCGCGGAGCGCCTGAACAAGCGCAAGCGGCTGAGCCGGTGAGATTCCGGGACCGACAGTATAGTCTGGATGGGAGAAGGAAAACGCGAAGAAACACGCACGTTTTAGCTATGTTTCAATTATTTTTATTTCGGGCGTGTTTGCAATCAAAGGGCTTTTTGTATTTCAAGTTCCGTAATTCACAAAGTTTAGTTGCGTGATGGAATGGTGGCTTGAAAATACGGCGTATTTAGGCTATTCGTCTTTTTGGCGGTATTGTCTTTGTCGTCTGCTCTTTTTGCTTGCGTAGGACAACTCTCATACAACCCTGCTGGATTGATTCCGGCAGGGTTATTTGGTCTTGTTTAAGGTTTTGGTTTGAGATTTTGGTTTGAGGTTTTTGTGATTTTGGATTCAGCGGGAGGCGAGAGGCAATGCAAGTGATCGATGACGATTACTACATGGGGCTTGCTCTGGACATGGCCGAGCGGGCCCAGGGCCAAACCGGCGTCAACCCGGTGGTCGGCGCGGTGGTCGTGAAAGATGGCGCGCTCGTCGGACTGGGGACGCATCTTGAGCGCGGCACGCCGCATGCGGAAGTTCATGCGCTGAACATGGCCGGAGCGAACGCCAAGGGCAGTACCGTTTACGTTTCGCTGGAGCCCTGCAGCCATTACGGTTTGACGCCGCCTTGCGCCGAGCGGCTGATCACCGAGGGGGTCAAACGGGTCGTCATTGCCTGCGAGGACCCGAATCCCCAGGTTGCCGGCAGGGGCATTGCGATGCTCCGCAGCCAGGGGATCGAGGTGAAAGTAGGCGTGCTCCGGGAACGGGCCCTGAAGATTAACCGGAAGTTTATCAAATTTATTACGACAGGGCTCCCCTATGTCACGGTCAAAACGGCCAGCACGCTTGACGGCAAAATCGCCTCCCGCACCGGGGACAGCAAATGGATTTCTAATGAAGACGCGCGGGAAATCGTGCATACGATGCGGCACCGGCATCAGGGGATTATGGTCGGCGTCTCCACCGTTCTTGCCGACGATCCGCAGCTCACGACCCGGCTTTCTGTTCCGGGGCTGTCACCGGTCCGGTTGATCGTCGATTCCACGCTGCGGATTCCCGAAACGGCCAAGGTACTGCAGGATCATGCGGCCCCGACGATCCTGCTGACGACGGAGCGGGCCGATCCGGCTAAAGCGGAAGTGCTAACAAGCTTAGGCGCAGAAGTGATGCGCTGCGGAAACGGGCCACAGGTGGACCTCAAGCTTGCCCTCGAGCAGCTCGGTGCGAATGGCATCTCGTCCGTCCTGGTGGAGGGTGGCGGCCGCTTAAACGGCTCGTTATTGCAAAATCGGCTGGTGGATGAAATCGTGTTGTTTTTTGCCCCCAAGCTGATCGGCGGCGAAGCGGCGGCGGTGAACTTCAAGTTTGACGGCTTTGATTTGATGCGGGACGCCGTTAGCTTGCGGGATATGGAAGTGACGCAAATCGGAGATAATGTGTGCATCCGGGGTTTTCCGGTTTGGAGCGAAACGTAAATGAGCCAAAGGAGGGATAAGAGATGTTCACGGGACTCATTGAGGAGATCGGGACGATGAAATCGATCGGCCGCAAGGGAGAGGCGATGCTGCTGGAAATTTCCGCGCGGGTGGTCACCGAAGGTCTCAAACTCGGAGACAGTATCGCCGTCAACGGTGTCTGTCTGACGGCCACCGCCTTTGACGCCGCCTCCTTTACGGTCGATGTGATGCCGGAAACGTACCGGAATACGAATTTGAAAGATTTGAAGCCGGGCAGCCGGGTCAATCTGGAACGGGCGATGGCGGCAAACGGGCGCTTCGGCGGTCACATCGTGCAGGGGCATGTCGACGGCGTCGGGAAAATCGTCGGCACGAGCCGAGACCAGAACGCGGTAGTATACGAAATCGCACCGCTTCGTTCGTCCTTGTTCAAATACATTATTCCCAAAGGCTCGGTTGCGGTGGACGGGATCAGCCTGACGGTCGTGGAGGCCGGAGGCGGGAAATTCGCGGTGTCGATCATTCCGCACACCCTTGCGCAGACGGTGCTTGCCATCAAACGTCCGGGAGATACGGTGAATTTGGAAGGCGATGTACTGGGAAAATACGTGGAGCACTTGCTGAAATACGGAAAGGACCATGGCGAACCGAAGGAAGAAGGTTCCGGCAGCCCATCCGGTCCGTCCGGAATCGATCTGCCGTTTTTGGCCGCTAACGGGTTTGCCTAAAGTTTGTTGAAACAGGAGGGGAAAAGAATGAGCGATATACGTTTGGACCGTGTGGAAGATGCGATCTACGAGTTAATGCGAGGCAAAGTCATCATCGTCGTGGACGATGAAGATCGGGAGAATGAGGGGGATTTCGTTGCCCTGGCGGAAAAAGCAACGCCGGAAGTGATCAATTTCATGATCACACAGGGGCGCGGACTCGTCTGCCTGCCGATCACGCAGGAGCGGGCCGAGGAGCTTGATTTGCAGCCGATGGTTGCGCAAAATACCGATTATCACGGGACGGCTTTTACGGTTTCCATCGACCATGCCGATACGACGACCGGGATTTCCGCCTACGAGCGTTCGCTTACGGTCAAGGGGATCATGGACCCGAACGCGAAGCCTGCGGACTTCCGGCGGCCTGGCCATATGTTCCCGCTGATCGCCAAAAAAGGCGGCGTGCTCCGGCGCGCGGGCCACACGGAGGCCGCGGTCGATTTGGCCCGGATGTGCGGCTCGTACCCGGCGGGGGTCATCTGTGAGGTGATTAAGGAAGACGGGACGATGGCTAGACTTCCGGATCTGGCGGAAATCGCCAACACGTTTGATCTGAAGCTGATCAGCATCAAAGACCTGATTCATTACCGCAACGAAAAGGAAAAGCTGGTCAACCGCGAAGTCGAGGTGCGAATGCCGACCGATTACGGCGAATTCCGCGCGGTCGCTTATACGAACGACGTCGACGCGAAAGAACATGTTGCGCTGGTCAAAGGTGAAATTAACAGCGATGAGGCGGTGCTCGTCCGCGTTCACTCCGAATGCCTGACCGGCGATGTGTTCCATTCGCATCGCTGCGATTGCGGACCGCAGTTTGAAGCGGCGCTGCGGCAGATCGAGGAAGCGGGGAGCGGTGTGCTGCTGTATATGCGCCAGGAAGGGCGCGGCATCGGACTGATCAACAAGCTGAAAGCCTACAAGCTGCAGGAGGAAGGCCTCGATACGGTCGATGCCAATCTGAAGCTTGGTTTTCCGCCGGATCTCCGCGATTACGGGATCGGAGCGCAAATCCTGAAGGATTTGGGCGTACGAAGAATTCGCCTGCTGACGAACAACCCGCGCAAAATCAAAGGCCTGGAAGGATACGGCTTGGAAGTGGTCGAGCGGGTGCCGATTCAAATGATGGAAAATGCCGACAACACCAGGTACTTGCATACAAAGCAGGCAAAGCTTGGCCATCTGCTGCAATTCGACGATCTGGAGCAAGACGAGTCGCAATGATATTTTATTCCAAGATGAAAGGTATGGTTTGATATGGCTAACGTATTTGAAGGGCATTTAATATCGGAAGGGTTAAAATATGCGATCGTCGTGGGGCGGTTCAACGAGTTTATTACGAGCAAGCTGCTGTCCGGCGCGTTGGACGCGCTGAAACGGCACGGCGCCAAGGACGAAGAAGTGAGCGTCGCCTGGGTGCCGGGAGCGTTTGAAATCCCGTTTGTGGCGCAAAAACTGGCGGAAAGCGGCAAATACGATGCGGTCATCACGCTGGGCACCGTCATCCGCGGCTCTACCTCGCACTACGATTACGTCTGCAACGAAGTCGCCAAAGGCGTGGCGGCGGTTGGACTCCAAACCGGCGTTCCCACGATCTTCGGCGTATTGACGACGGAAAACATCGAGCAGGCGATCGAACGCGCCGGCACCAAAGCCGGGAATAAAGGCTGGGACGCGGCGATAACGGCGATCGAAATGGCGAACTTGACGAAACAGTTAAAATAGTGCTTATTTAATGTAGTACTCTAATCGACGTTAGGGTACTACTTTTTTCATTTTTAAGGTAAACTTATTTACATATGTATGGTTACGGGTGGAGGATGTTCATTGACGACAGTATTGTACAAGCTGGAGACCTTCGAGGGACCGCTGGATCTGCTTTTGCATTTGATCGATAAGGCGGAGATCGACATTCAGGATATTTCCGTCAGCGAAATTACGGATCAGTACCTCGAATATTTGCAAGATATGCAGGAGCTTGAGCTTGAGGTGACGAGCGAGTTCCTGGTGATGGCGGCAACGCTGCTGTCGATGAAAAGCAAGATGCTGCTGCCCAAGCCGCCCGTAATCGAATTTGACGATGATTTCGCTTATTTGATGGAGGATGAGGAGGACCCGCGGGAAGAACTGATCCGCAAGCTCATCGAATACCGCAAGTATAAGGAAGTCGCCGGGCATTTGCACGAACGCGAATGGGAGCGAAGCCTGATCTTTTCCAAGGAGCCCGAGGATTTGACCCCGTTTATGCCCGAGGTGGTGGAGAACCCGGTTAAAGGGCTGCATGCCGCCGATTTGATCGCCGTGTTCCAGAAAGCGCTGCGGCGGGCGGCTAAGCGCAATACGGTAGCGCGGATTCACCGGGATGAAATATCGGTCAAGGACCGGATCAAGGACGTGGTGTCGGCCCTCCAGGAGCTTGGGAAGGGCGGAAGACTGCTGTTTTCGAAGCTGCTGCATGACGGGATGTACCGGCATGAGATCGTCGTGACCTTTTTGGCGGTCCTGGAACTGATGAAAATGAAGCAGATTGTATGTTACCAAAACGGATTGTTTGATGATATCGTCATGGAGTGGAGAGGGGAAGGAAAGATCGATGAATTTTCAGGAATTGAAATCGATTATTGAGGGATTGCTGTTTCTGGCCGGGGAAGAAGGCCTCAGCCTGAAACAGCTGGCCGAGGTAACCGAGCAGCGGCAGGAGCTCGTCGCCGACGCGCTGGAGGACATGAAGTCGTCGTTCGAGCGGGCCGGAAGAGGGCTGCAGATCGTGCAGATCGCGGGCAACTACCAGCTGGCGACGCTGCCGGAGCACGTTCCGTATTTCGAGCGTCTGGCTTACTCTCCGTCCCGTTCTTCCTTGTCTCAGGCGGCGCTGGAGGCACTGTCGATCGTCGCCTACCGGCAGCCGATTACACGGGTTGAAATCGAAGAAATCCGCGGTGTTAAATCGGAAAGGGCTATCCATACCTTGGTGAACAAGGATCTGATTGAAGAGGTGGGCCGGGCGGAGGCCATAGGCCGTCCGATTTTGTACGGGACAACCAAAGCGTTTTTGGATTATTTCGGACTGGCGAGCCTGGGCGACCTGCCGGATTTGGCCGATTTCGAAAGTCCGGAGCAATTGGAGGAAGAAACGCAGCTGTTGTTTCAGAAGCTGGAGGAGCAGCAGCTTACGATCGATGATGTTGACGGCGAAGAAAGCGCCGGATCCAAGGAGAATTTTTGAAACAGGCCGTATAAAAGGTGGCTTCACCTTTTATACGGCCTGTTTTTCTTAGTTCGCGAATTTTTTCCTGTCCGGAAAGGCATACTACGATGGAGAATTTTATTTGATAGGTATGGAGGGCTTTCCCGTGTGGATTTGGCTCGGAGGCATCCTGATCCTGCTGCTGCTCGTCATTTTTTTGATTTTGATGTCCAAAGTCCGCCTGCGTTTGTTCATCCGGAAAGTGAACAGCGACGATACGATAAAGCTCGATATAACGATGCTATACGGGCTGATATCCATGCACTATCAGGTGCCTTCCATCCTGTTGAAAAATTGGCGGGAAGGGCTGGAGATCGAGCAGGAACGAAGCGAAAGCATGATACTAGATTCGTCCAGCAAAAAGCAGAGTGTCGACAAGGATAAGGTAAATTCGTGGATCGATAATTTTGAGCGATTGATGAGGACAACGAAAGGTTTAAAAAAATGGTTGAGTACAACGCTGCGCCGGGTTACTTTTCGAGGATTGGAATGGTCCACGAACGTCGCGTTGAACGATGCCGCCCATACGGCGACCCTAACAGGAGCGCTGTGGGGACTCAAGACGACCCTGGTGGGATGGCTTTCCCATTATGTCTCTTTACAACAAAGGCCTAAGCTGTTTGTCGTTCCCGTCTTCGGCAGCAAGCCGTTATTTTCCACAGAACTCAGCTGCATAGCGGAAATTCGCTGCGGTTATGCTATATATGCAGGACTGGTACTTATAGTTCGCGTGTTAAAAGTGAAGGGAGGAGTGAAAAAATGGCTGACCATCCTATCCAGGGGTTAATGCAAACGGCGATGGAAAACATCAAGGAAATGGTGGATGTCAATACGATCGTCGGCGAGCCGGTACAAACAGCGGACGGCGGAGTTATTTTGCCGATCAGCCGCGTCGGTTTCGGATTTGCCGCCGGGGGCAGCGATTTTAACGTGGACGAAAAGAACGGGGCGTCATCCCACGAAGGGGGCAATCTCCATCCGTTTGGCGGCGGCAGCGGCGGCGGTGTCTCAATTAATCCGATCGCCTTCCTCGTCGTTGGGAAATCGGGCGTTCATATCGTTCCGTTGGACAACCAAACCCATCTGGTGGAAAGAATCATCGATGCAGTTCCGGGGGTCATCGACAAAATCCAATCCATGTTCCCGGGCATCAACACTGCAAATGGGGGCATGATGACGGCCCAAACCGTACAAGCATCCCAAACCGCTCAGGCCGGCTTGAATGCGGCGAATGTGAACCCAGCCGTTAATCCGTTTGCTTGATCGGCCGATCCTTTCCGGGACATCCGGAAGGGGTCTTTTTTTGGCGGGAAGCTTGGACATACTCCCTCTTTCCGCCGCATATAGTTAACCAAGAACTCGCTACATAATACCGGAGGAATCTATGATGAGGAATTTATCACGATCCCGCGTGCTGAGAAGCTTATACGGAAAAGTGGCGGGGATATTGCTTTTGCCGCTACTATTGCAAACCGGGTTGGCTCAGGCTGCTCCATCCGAAACCGAGCCGTCAATTCACGCTCAGGCGGCGGCGTTGATTGACGTGACTTCGGGGCGGATTTTGTACAGCCTTGAAGGGGACAAGGAACTGCCGATCGCAAGTTTGACCAAA
This sequence comes from Paenibacillus macerans, assembly GCF_023715465.1. Lineage (GTDB taxonomy): Bacteria > Bacillota > Bacilli > Paenibacillales > Paenibacillaceae > Fontibacillus > Fontibacillus macerans_A. The sequence goes on along the minus strand of NZ_JAMBOE010000001.1, from coordinate 502,283 downwards.
ATCATGACCGCCATCGTTGCGATTGAGCACGGGAAGCTGGAAGATACCGTTACCGTCGGGCGAAACGCCTACGCTAAAAAAGGGTCGTCCTTGTTTTTACGGTTGGGCGAAGAGATGAGCCTGGAAAATATGCTTTACGGCCTGATGCTCCGCTCGGGCAATGACGCCGCTACGGCGATTGCCGAGCATGTCGGCGGTTCCGAGGAAGGATTCGTGTACTTGATGAACGAAAAAGCAGAATTGCTGGGCCTGACGCATTCGCATTTTCAAAATCCGCACGGCTTGGATGCGAAAGGCCACTACTCTTCGGCGAACGATTTGGCCAAACTGACGGCCTACGCGCTCAAAAACCCGCAGTTTAAGGAAATCGTCCGCACGCCAAGCAAAAAGGCGCCGAATCCAAACGATCCCTGGGACTATAAATGGCTGAACAAAAACAAAATGCTTCGCTTCTACGAAGGGGCGGATGGCGTAAAAACCGGGTTTACGAAAATCGCCAGGCGCTGCCTAGTCAGTTCGGCGACCAGGGCCGGTCAGCAGCTGGCGGTCGTTACGTTAAACGATGGAGATGATTGGAGCGACCACCGGAAGCTGCTCGATTATGGGTTTGCAAATTTTCCGCTAACTAAAATCATCGAGGAAGGCCAAGCGGTAAAAAGCGGTTTGATTACGGGAACCGGCTTCAGCTACCCGTTGGCCGAAAGGGAAAAAGGGAAAATCGAAAGAAGGCTGAAGCTTAGTTCGCTGTCCACCGCTTCATTTGGTTACCGGGGAAAAATCAGTGTGATGCTGGACGGCAAAGAAATCGGCGCCGTCCCTGTTTATGAACAAGGGACGAGCAAACCGTCTACGGACCAGGCAAGCGATACCTTAAAATTTCCGGAAGCCTGGGGCGGGTCGTTCAAAAAGGTAATCCAAACCCTGCTGCTGGCCGAATGAAACGGCTGCTCCTGCAGGGAAGGTAAAATGGGTAGAGGAGGGGAAACCGCTATGGTCAATAAAATATGGCTTGCGCTTATTTTGATCGGATTTGCGTTTGCGGCCGCCAAGGGGGACATCGGGACGGTGACGCAGGCCGCTTTCGACGGGGCGGCTACGGGGGTAACGGTCTGTTTTGGATTAATCAGCGTGCTGGTGTTTTGGTTGGGCATCATGCGGCTGGCGGAGGATTCCGGCCTCGTCAAGGCGATCTCGCGCCTGCTTGGCCCAGTGGTCGCCTATCTGTTCCCGGATGTGCCGAAAAATCATCCGGCCATGGGATACATTTTGTCCAACATGAGCGCCAATCTGCTGGGCCTCGGCAACGCCGCCACCCCAATGGGAATCCGGGCGATGCAGGAGCTGCAGCAGCTCAATCCCGACAAGGAAACGGCGTCGCCGGCGATGTGTACACTGCTCGCGCTGAACACCGCGAGCATCACGCTGATTCCGACGACGCTGATCGCGATCCGGATCAATTTCCATTCGGCGAATCCGGCCGAAATCGTCGGCTCCACCTTGCTCGCCACCGCGATTGCCACCGCGGCCGCCATTGTGGCGGACCGCTGGTACCGGAGGCGGAGCCTGCGCAGGACGCCGCCGCAGTCGCCCCCGTCTACGCCGTCTACGATACCGCTGGAGAGGTGATGCCGCTTGCTGGATTGGCTTAACGTGGTATCCGCCTGGGCGGTGCCGGTGATGATCGCTTTTATACCGTTATACGCTTATTTCAAAAAAGTGCCCGTTTATGAATCATTTGTTGACGGGGCCAAGGACGGGTTCTCGACCGCGATCGGCATCATCCCCCATCTGGTGGGCATGATGGTGGCGATCAGCGTGTTCCGTGCTTCGGGGGCGCTGGACATGTTGGTCGGCTGGATGGCGCCGCTGCTCACGCGGTTGAACGTGCCGCCCGAAGTGCTCCCGCTTGGCTTCCTGCGGCCGCTGACCGGAACCGGGTCGCTCGCATTTACGACCGACCTGATCAAAACGTACGGCCCGGATTCGATGATCGGCCGCATCGCCTCGACGATTCAAGGAAGCACGGATACGACGCTGTATGTGCTGACGGTTTATTTCGGCGCGGTCGGCATCAAAAACGGCAGGTATGCTCTTAAAGTCGGCCTGTTTTCCGATGTGGTCGGGTTTGTGGCCGCGATCGTCGTTTGTGTGCTGCTGTTCGGATGATTCGATGAAGTGAGGGCCGTTCATGGCGCTTTCCAAGCTGCCGAGGGCGGCTTTTTTCTGCGCGCGCGGCGGCTATTGTGATTTTGTGCTTCTATAGGTATCATGTGATATGAGGTGACTATTGATTATGGAAAGATTGCAGAAAATATTGGCCGGTGCGGGCGTGGCTTCCCGCCGCAAATGCGAGGAATTGATTTTAAGCGGCAAGGTGCAGGTGAACGGCGAAACCGTTACGGAGCTGGGCACCAAGGCCGACCCGGCCGTTGATGCCATTACGGTCGACGGCAAACCGATCGGCGCGGAAAAGAAGCTGTATCTCGTATTCAACAAACCGAAAGGAGTTATTACGAGCGCTGCGGATCCGCAAGGCAGAAAAATCGTCACCGATTATTTAAAAGGCGTCAAGGAGCGGGTTTATCCCGTAGGACGGCTTGATTACGATACCGAAGGGCTGCTGCTCCTGACCAATGACGGGGAATTCGCCCATTTGCTGACGCATCCGAAACATCATGTGCCCAAAACTTATCATGCCACGGTCAAAGGGGTACCGCACGGCAGTGACCTGGACAAGTTGAAGAAAGGAATCATGCTTGAGGACGGCATGACGGCTCCGGCCGAGGCGGAGTACCATGACGTCGATCCGGAAGGGAAGTTCGCCACCATCTCCATTACGATTCATGAAGGCCGAAACCGTCAGGTGCGGCGCATGTTCGACGCGATTTCCCACCCGGTGACCAAGCTGAAGCGAATTTCGTTCGGCGATCTGTTTCTCGGCAATTTGAAGCGGGGCCTGTATCGCCACTTGACCAAAGAAGAGGTCGACAGCATCTACAAACAAGCCCGCAGCACCTCCCCTACCCCTGCTCCCAAGCGCAAATAGTGCGGCGATATTGCCGCGCTTTTTTGCGCGTCACATAATATTCATATTTACCAAGGCTGAAATTGTGGCAATTTTCGTTATAATGTTCATAGAGTGTTCACGATTTGTTCAACGCTTTATGATTATGTTCATAGAAAGGAAGTTTTCGATGGGAAAGGCGAGACGGCCGATTCAGATCGTGATATTAGCGCTGATCGTGATCCTTGGCGGTTATGCGATCAGCAACGCGGTGTTTGGCGATGACTCCGGCAAGCCCGTCGTAGGGGAGAAGCCGCCGGCGTTCAAGCTGTTGGGTCTTGATGGCAACGTACATACACTTGGCGATTACAAAGGCAAAGCGGTGGTCATCAATTTCTGGGCGACCTGGTGCACGTATTGCGTTAAGGAAATGCCCGCCTTGCAGACCCAATGGGAAAAGTGGAAAGATCAGGACGTCGTCATTCTCGGGGTCAATACGGGGGAAGACGAGATGACCGTGGAAAATTTCGTCAAGCAAACCGGCGCCGGATTTCCTATTCTATTTGACAGCGACAACAAGGCGGTGCGCGATTATGGCATCGTGCCGATGCCGACGACGTTTTTTGTGGACAAAAAAGGAAAAATTGCCTCCATCCATCAGGGCGAGCTAAACCTCGACACGCTGGACGATCAAATTGCGCAGCTGGTTAACCCTTGATAGGAAAGGAGGAGAACGATGGCGTTCATCGAAAATACGAAATGCGAATGCGGCCACCAGAACCGGGTCGGCACCGTGCTTTGCGAATCATGCGGCAAACCGCTGCAGGACGACGGAGCTCCCGGGGAACTGCTGGAAATGCGCTACGACGGCGTGGCTAGAAGGTCGCAGCGGGCCAACCCGAATTTCATCGACCGGATATGGAATTTTTTCTCCTCGGTGAAAGTTGCGGTTTATCTGATCATCATCACGCTGATCGGCGCCAGCCTCGGCACGATCTTCGAGCAGGAAAGCAATTTTATCAATTTTGATCCTTCCACCTTCTACAAAAATAAATACGGAACGATCGGCGAGATTTACCACAGGCTGGGTTTATCGCACACGTACGAATCGTGGTGGTTCATTCTGCTGCTGGTGATGATCGGGGCCTCCCTTGTCATATGTAGTCTGGACCGGGTTCTGCCGCTTTACAAAGCGCTTTCAAAACAGAAGATCCACAAACACCTGGAGTTTTTGACCCGGCAAAAAATCGTCTACCAGGGCCAAATCGGCGAGGACGGCAAGGCCTGGGTTCAGCGGGCGGTTCAGCCGCTGCGCAAAAAACATTACCGCGTCCATACGGACGGGGATGCGCTGCTGGCCGAAAAACAGCGGTTCAGCCGCTGGGGGCCGTATGTCATCCATATCGGGCTGATTATTTTTTTACTGGCCGTATTGTTCCGCGGACTTCCGGGACTGCACATGGACAAACACTACTGGTTCCCGGAGGGGGAAACCACCCGGATTCCCGATACGAATCTGTATTTGAAAAACGAAAAATTCACGGTGGAATATTACAGTGAGGATGAAATGTCGGACGACTTCAAAAAAACCGGCAAGATCGTCCCGAAGCTGTACGAAACGCAGGCCACGTTGTATGAATGCACCGCCGATTGCGACGATCCCTCCAAACAGCCGAAGCTCAAGGAGGTGGAGCGGCATGCGATCCGGGTCAACGACCCGCTGAGTTATAAAGGCCTGAAGGCGTATCAGTTCGATTTCGATCTGACGCCGAAGCTGCGCTCCGTGCAGCCGGTGCTGGTGGACAAGGTTACCGGGGAGCAGTACGGGAAATTCAAGCTGGAGATGAAAAATCCGCAGCGCGAGTTTAAGCTGGGGCCTTACACGCTGGAGCTCCAGAACAAATACATGGAATTTTCCCTGAACGAACAGGGGCAGCCGGTCTCCTTGTCCGGGGAGCCCAACGCGCCGGCCTTTTTATTTTTGGTCAAAGGTCCGGATTTGCCGAAGGAAGGCGCGCAATACATTTACTTCCCGAAACAGGTTGACAAGGTACGCTTTCAGCAGGATGCGATTAACGAGAAGCTGGGCGGACTGCAAAACAAGCTTGCAATTGATGTCCTCGGCATGGAGGATGTCGATTTCATCAGCGCCTCCAGTTACCTGAATATCCGCGTCGACCGGGCCATGCCATTTGTCTGGCTGGGGCTGGCGATCGTTATGCTTGGGCTTGTTCTCGGATTCTACTGGCAGCACCGCCGGATTTGGCTGCGTGTGGACGGCGGCAAGCTGACGCTGGGCGGCCATACGACGAAAAACTGGTTTGGCATGCGCCGCGAAGTGTCCGCGTTCCTGAAAGCGATGGGCATCGATGTGGATGAGAAGTCATTGGAAAACGGAGGGGAACGTCCATGATATTTTTGGAAATCAGTAGAGCAGCCTTTATGATCGCTTTTTTCCTGTATTGCGCTGCCTTTATTTTTTACATCGTTGCCGTAACCGGAAAAACGTGGAGAAACCGCGACCCGAAGCGGCATGAGCAGAAGTGGGGCGGACTCTCGTTTGCGACATCCTCGCTGGGTCTCCTCTCGCACCTCGTCTATTGCGGAACGCGTTGGGCCTACAGCGGACATGTGCCGGTCAGCAATATGTACGAGTTCATGACGTTTTTGTCGATGATGATTATGATCGCCTTTACGGTTGTTTTTTTGATCTACCGCAAAATTTTGCTCGGCGTGTTTGCGCTTCCGCTGGCGATTATCGTTATGGCTTATGCGGCCGTGTTTCCGCAGGAGGTTCAGCCGCTGATTCCTTCGCTGCGTTCCATTTGGCTGTATATCCATGTCACGCTGGCGGCAACGGGAGAATCTTTTTTTGCCGTCGGGTTTATCGCCGGATTAATGTATTTGCTGCGGGTCATCGATTTTAGAGGCACCGGTAAATCCGCGCGCCGGCAAAAACGGTGGATTGAATTTACGTTTTTTTCGATTATGATAGTAGTGGGCTTTCTTGTTTCCGTATTCGCTTTCCGGGCCGCCGGATATGAAGCGGTATTCATACAAAATGAGACAAAGATTGACAGCCAAGTACAAGTGGATAGTACAATAGGAAAAGAAGTTTATCAGCTTCCGCCGATCGTAGCACCGTATGATAGCGAATCCGAGCAAATCAAACCGTTTTTGGGAATGGTACAGCCTTTGTTCGAGGCCCCTTCCTGGATGAACGGCGCCAATGCCGGACGCAAACTGAATACGATCCTCTGGGCAATACTAACGGGTGCGGTGCTTTATGTACTGATTCGTGCGATCCTTCGCAAACCGCTCGCTCAGGCGCTGGCTCCGGCGGTGCGGGCCATCGATCCGGACGATCTGGACGAAATCAGCTATCGAGCGATTGCGATCGGGTTTCCGATCTTTACCCTGGGCGCGCTTGTGTTTGCGATGATCTGGGCGCAGCAGGCTTGGGGAAGATTTTGGGGTTGGGATCCGAAGGAAGTATGGGCCCTGATTACATGGCTGTTCTACAGCGCGTATCTGCACCTTCGTTTATCGAGGGGGTTTCAAGGCCGCCGGGCTTCCTGGCTAGCGGTTTTGGGTTTCCTCGTGGTCATGTTCACGTTGGTTGGGGTTAACTTGGTTATCGCCGGCCTGCATTCTTATGCGGGCACCGATTAAATAGCAGCAAATCAAAAGGAAGCTCACGCGCATTAGGTAAGAAGATGGAGGGGTTGTTGTTAATGTCAGATGAAACGAACCGCATTCTGGTAGTCGACGATGAGGAGCGAATCCGTCGGCTGCTTAAAATGTATTTGGAAAAAGAAGGCTATGAAATCGATGAGGCCGAGGATGGCGAAACGGCTTTGAAAAAAGCGTCGGTCAATGACTACGGCTTGATCGTACTAGATGTCATGCTGCCTGGAATCGATGGTGTCGAGGTCTGCAGCCGTCTGCGGCAAGTCAAATCGACGCCGGTGCTGATGCTGACGGCCAAAGGCGAGGAAATCAACCGGGTTCAGGGATTTGAGGTAGGCGCCGACGATTACGTCGTTAAGCCGTTTAGTCCCAGAGAGGTGATTTACCGGGTGAAAGCGATCATGCGCCGCGCCTCGGCGACAGCCTATTTGTCCAAAGAAAGCGGGACTAGCAACAATATCGTGTTTCCTCATCTCGTCATCGAGCATGACGCTCACCGGGTTACGGCAAGCGGTCAGGAAGTCAGCCTCACGCCCAAAGAATACGAGCTTCTGCATTATTTGGCGGTTTCCCCGGATAAGGTGTTTTCCCGGGAGGAGCTGCTGAAGGACGTCTGGAACTATGAGTTTTTCGGCGATCTGCGGACGGTCGACACCCACGTGAAGCGGCTGCGGGAGAAACTCAACAAGGTTTCGCCGGAAGCGGCGGCGATGATCACGACCGTATGGGGCGTCGGCTACAAGCTGGAGGTCGCGAAGTAAGGTGAATTTCTGGAGAACGCTGGTCGGTAAGCTTTGGATTACGATAACCTGCCTCGTTGCATGTGTGTTGATGCTGATGGGCCTGTTTCTGCTGCCCTACATCGATACGAATTTCACTAATTCCGGAGCCGTGAAGAGGCTGTTTGTCATCGTCGCGATGATCGGGTTCTCGCTTACGACATTTTTTGCGTTGTTTCTGTTCACAAAAATCACGCAGCCGATGCAGAAGCTGATTCAGGCTACCGATTCGGTGCGCAAAGGTAAATACGATACGCGCCTTTCACTGAGAACGAGCGATGAAATCGGCGAGTTGGCGATTACATTTAACCATATGGCGGAAGAACTGGAAAATACGATCCGCAGCCTGAAACATGAGAAGGAGCATTTGTCCAGCGTGCTGCGCAGCATGAATGATGCGGTGATTACGCTGGATCGGGAAGGCTCCGTGATATTGACGAACCCGCCGGGAGATCAAATTCTCAGCGAGTGGGGAGATTTGGACGAAGAAGATGCCGACTTCGAGCTCGGCGGCAAAGACGCCAAAGGCAAGCTGGCGCCGCTGCTGCCGATGTTTCGCCGGGTGCTTGACCAGGAAGGCGACCAGCGCATGAACGTTCATGTCTTGAAGGGCGTGTGGTCGGTCCATATGGCCCCCTTGTCGTCGGACGGGGAAATCCGCGGTGCGGTCGCCGTCCTGCGCGACGTTACCGAAGAGGTGCGCCTGGAGAAAATGCGCCGTGATTTTGTGGCCAACGTCTCGCACGAAATCCGCACGCCGCTGTCCATGATGCAGGGGTACAGTGAAGCGCTGCTTGACGGGATGGCGGCCTCCCCCGAGGAAAGCGCGGAATTGGCGCGGGTGATCCATGAGGAATCGCTGCGAATGGGCCGGCTTGTCCACGAACTGCTCGACCTTGCCCGGATGGAAGCGGGCCATACCGATATGGAGAAGCGGCAGATCGATTTTCGCGAGCTTGCCGAGCGGGTGTACCGCAAGTTTATGGTCCGGGCCAAAGAGAATGGCATCAATCTGAAGCTTGAGCTGAGCGAACGCCCGCTTCACCTGGAAGCAGACGAGGACCGGATGGAGCAGGTGCTCACCAACCTGCTGGACAACGCCTTCCGGCATACGCCGGAAGGGGGAACGATCGGCATTTCGGCGGTTACCCGGGACGGAGAGTCCGGCAAAGAGCTGCACGTTTCGATTCATGACAGCGGTGTAGGGATTCCAAGCGACGATCTGCCGTTTATTTTCGAGCGCTTTTACAAGGCGGACAAAGCCCGCGTACGAGGCGAAAACGGAGGGACGGGTCTCGGCCTTTCCATCGTCAAAAACATCATTGACGCCCATCACGGCTCGATACGCGCCGAAAGCGGCGTCGGCAAAGGCACCGCCTTTCATATCGCGCTCCCTGTCGAAACGGGACAATAATCGTAAAAAGAAAAACATCCTTCGTGAGAGAAGGATGTTTTTTTGTTGAATACCGCAGATAAATCTTGTTCACCGTGGAACATTATTCAAAAATGATTTGCAGCGCTTTATTCAGCTCGGGCAGCTTCGTCAGATCGTCAAGCACTTCTTTCGTCACGGCCTTGTCTACCGTCAATACCATAATCGCTTCCCCGCCGACCAGCTTGCGGCCAACCTGCATGGAGGCGATGTTGACGCCGTTTTGGCCGAGCAGGGTGCCGACGTTACCGATAATCCCCGGTTTGTCATTGTGCGAAATGAAGATCAGATGTCCTTCCGGAGCAACGTCCACCGGGAACTTGTCGATTTGCACGATCCGGGCTCCGTAACCGTTAAGCAGCGTGCCGGCGATCCGGCGTTCCGCGCCGTCCTGCGTTTTCAGGGTTGCGCTGATCAGGTTGGTGAAGCCTTTTGTCGCCGAAGCTTGGGACACAACCACATTGATGTCGCGGACCTTCGCCAGATGCATGGAGTTGACGATATTTACGTCGCCGCCGAAATGGCGGGACAACACGCCTTTGATGATGTAGCGCGTGAGCGGCTGCGTATCCCCCTCGGCCAGGTCGCCGGCGTAATCGACGTGAATTTCTTTGACCGCCTGGTTGTTAAGCTGGGACAAGAAAACGCCGATTTTTTCGCCAAGCTCGAAATAAGGCTGCAGCTTGTTCATAACGCTAGGCGCGACCGGCGGCATGTTGACGGCGTTCTTGAACGGCTCGCTGCGCAAAATGTGCAGCACCTGCTCCGACACGTCGATCGCGACGTTTTCCTGAGCCTCCACGGTGGAAGCGCCGAGGTGAGGCGTGACGATGATTTTCGGATGGTGCAGGAAAGGATGATCCGCTTCCGGCGGTTCTTTTTCGAAGACGTCAAAGGCGGCGCCGGCCACAATCCCTTGATCAATCGCTTCAACGAGCGCCTGCTCGTCGACGATGCCGCCGCGGGCGCAGTTGATGATCCGCATGCCCTTTTTCATCACTTCAAATTGCGGACGGGCGATCATGTGCTTCGTTTCCGGCGTAAGCGGCGTGTGCACCGTAATGAAATCGGCATTTCTGACGATATCATCGACCGTGGCCAGCTTGACCCCAAGCTTCTCGGCGCGATCTTCCGTCAGGAACGGATCGTAGCCCAAAATCTCCATGCCGAACGCTTTGGCGCGTTTGGCGACTTCGCTGCCGATCCGGCCCATGCCAAGCACGCCGAGCGTTTTGTTGCGCAGTTCAACGCCAAGGAATTTACGGTCCCACTGGCCCGAGATCGTTTTGGCGTAGGCCTGCGGAATGTGGCGGGCGAGCGCCATCATCATGGCGAAGGCGTGTTCGCAGGTTGTGATCGTGTTGCCGTCCGGCGCGTTAATGACGATGATGCCGCGTTTCGTGGCCGCCTCCAGATCGATATTGTCGACCCCAACCCCGGCGCGGCCGATCACCTTCAAGCGGGCTGCCGCGGCCATGATTTTTTCGGTGACTTTCGTTTGGCTGCGCACCAGCAAACCGTCATATTCGGCGATGATCTGTACAAGCTCGTCCTCGCTGAGTCCCGTTTTCTTCTCGACCACGATGTCGTCTGCATCAACCAGTTGCTGAATCCCCATGTCGCTGATCGGATCCGATACTAAAACTTTAAACATGTTTTGGCCTCCTAAAAGTTTTGTATAGCAAGGCTTCCCCGAAAGTTCGTCGTACAAAACTCTCTTCGGAAGCATAAGCTTAAGTTTTGTATAGCAAGGCTTCCCCGAAAGTTCGTCGTACAAAACTCTCTTCGGAAGCCTAAGCTTAAGTTTTGTATAGCAAGGCTTCCCCGAAAGTTCGTCGTACAAAACTCTCTTCGGAAGCCTAAGCTTACGGTGATACATTAGCGCTTTTTTCCGTTACTGCAGAAAAGGATGAAGATAATGGGTTGCGGTCCCAAAGCGGTCACTCCTGCCTATATTATAGGCACGCGGGCATTAAAAAAACTCCCGATCCGCACACTACTTCCGTAGTAAGGGACGAGAGTTGTTCGTGGTACCACCCTAATTCGCTGCGCCTTCGCAGAAGCAGCCTCATTTGTCATCGCTGACAGACTGATAACGGAGTTCACCGACTGCGCCTACTGAAAATTCAACGCAGTGACTCAGGATCGCTAAAGTTCATCGTTTTGCTACCGGTTCGCAGCACCACCGGCTCTCTGGGAGCTTTCCGACAACTTCCTTCCTTCAAAGCCTTTCGTCAAATGTAATTTTTCATAATGTAACACGCCCCGCCGCAAGGTGTCAACTACTTCCCGGATAAATGATGGCAAAAGCCCGCGCCGCATTCCGGGGGCTTTTGCCAAACTTGAACCTGGCTGCTTTTTTGGTTATGATTTTACTAATGTCGAAAATCGTCTGTTATCCCCGGGAATAGCCGATCTTCCTGTCAGTATTCCGTGAAAATAGGGAGCTCGGGCAGCAGCTCGGACGCATAATACGACGATCTGAAGCGGGAAAATTCATCCCCTTTGACGGCTTCGGTTTCTGTGACAATTTTCACAATAGAAGACACAGTTTTAAGATTTAAAGCCTCAGCTCGGCCGCTTTTGATCATCTGGTCAATTTTCGCGGTCATGTCTTGGGGAAGGTAGGCTTCATACCTCTTTTCGCTCAGCATCATATCGGCCACCGCTTTGTTTTTGACGGCTAAAGGATATTTGGACCATTCCTGGGCCGGGATGTTTGCTTTATAAGCGAACGTGGCCGGAATTTGGCTGTTCGTCTTCGCCGTCCATTTGAGAATCGCTGAATAAAAGTTGTTTTGCGCCTCAAGACCGAAGTTTACCGCTTCAACGGTGAACTCGTTTTGTTTCAGCGCAGCCGCGAGCTCGGCTCCTTTTTTGTGTTTTACCGCTCCGGCGCTTTGGTTGAACAGCTTCAAGCTTTTCAAATAATCGGTTTGCGCCTCCTTTAGCAGAGGAGAAGAATCGGTTATGTATTGGGCTGCAATCTGCTCATACCCACGGTCGGCAATTTCACGGATCTCCTTCAGATAATCGCTTGATTCGGATGACGATGCGTCCTGGTCCAATACCTCCAGGCGGGAAAGATAGGCTTCCTTAAACTGTTGATACGGCTGAAAAACAACGTAATAAAAAGAGACCAGATCCTGCTGCTGATAGGAGACAGACGTTTCCTGCCCTGGCGGTACGACCTTCAGATAAGCGTATTTTGCTTCGATTTTGTCCATGCCCGTCTGAAAGCCCCACAGAAACGTGCCGATTGCAACGATCAGCGTGAACAGAAAGCCCATGATAAAGAGTGCTTCCTTACGGGTATTTTTTTTGCTATTCATTATGAATTCCTCCTTACAAATGGTTTTGAATAGGCTAGAATAATAATAAAGGACAGGGATTGACAAAAACTATGAAAAAATTCAAATTCGGCAAGGTGAAGATCCAGAAAGTCGATCCCGGGCAGCTGGACGATCGGTTGCTTTTGATCAATTTGTATTTGACGCAAGGGCTTACTTTATTTATCGGCTTAATCATCATTTTTTTTCAAAAAAGAAATCCGCTATCTTTGCTGGCCTTGCCTGAGCATGCCGAATTCCTCTATTGGAGCCTGGGGCTGGCCGGGGTGATGTTCGGTGCAGATTTTCTGCTCTCCCGGTTTATTTCGGAGGAGAGCATGGACGACGGGGGGATCAACGCCAAGTTGTTCCGGGGACGCCCGATTTGGCATATTGCCGTCATTTCGGCGATGGTCGCCATCTGTGAAGAACTGCTGTTTCGCGGAGCGATACAGCATGGCATCGGCGTCTATTGGACGAGCATTTTGTTCGCCGCCATCCACGTCCGCTACCTGCGGCACTGGATTCCGACCGGCTGGGTATTTGCCAGCAGCTACGGGTTAGGATTTATATACATGCAAACCGGTACATTATGGGCACCGATTGTATGCCATTTTCTGATCGATTTTGTATCGGGATTAGTGATTAAATTTCGGAGGGAGACATGAGCGAACGTTTGAGCCGATTGGAGCGTTACAGTCGCGGCAGATCGAAAACAACACTAGAAAATCGCCGGACCCGGGTTCATCGCGAGGAGAAAACCGAAAAAAGCCGGAAAAATCGCGGTGGGCGGGCCCGGAACACCACTGCCGCGGAGGTTTCATTCGAACGGCCGCCGTTGAAGACGGCGGTTCCGCCAGCAAGGGCGACACCCTCTTTGATCGGGAAAGAGCAGGACGTGATGGAGCTGCCCGCCCGCAGGGAAGTGTTTCCATCGCAAAGGCTAAAATGGACAAGATGGTTCTTTAACTCGCTATTATACATGTTTGTCATCATTTTAGTTTTTTTATTGTGGTGGGGAATCAGTGATTCGCCTTGGGGCCAAAGCAACGGCTTATGAGAGCCAGCGGCATGTCTGTGATTCGTGGAAAGAAAACAGGGGGAGTCGCGCCAAATGCTGCGAAATGCAAAAGTGCGGGCGATTTTCGGGGGAAATCAAATGTACTTTTGCATTTGGTCACGTCAAGTGAATCCCTAACGGACACAGTTGACGTTATTTGCTCATTTTCCGGGTATTTCCCGCTCTAACGGACCCTGAAGGCCTTATTCAGCTTAAATGGAGACCATTCGAGCAGATTTGAGCGTAATAAGAGCTTCTGAGTCCGTTACAATTTAGGAACCTCTGTTTTGAGGCTGATTAGGGTTTCTGATGTCCCTTAGCGATGCTAAAAGCCGCCCGTTTGGGCGGCTTTTGTCATCTTTTTCGTCCGAGTTACTTCGCTTTCTGCCGCCCGGGGTCTGCCTGATCTCTGTCTAATCTGCCGCCGGATCGGGCCCGATGCTTGCGGGATCCACGAACCCGTAGCCTTTGTCTTCCAGCTTCGTTAACAACTCGTCCAGCGCCTCCACGGTCCAGGGCAGTTCATGCATCAGGATGTTGCTTCCGGCATGCAGCTGCTCCAGCACATTTTGAATAACGGCGTCCGGCTTGTTTTTGTTTTTGCTGTCCCAATCCAAAGACCCGTTGGACCATGTCATGTAGATCAAGCCGTTATCATCGGCGATTTGATGCGTAACGTCGTTTCCGGAACCGAACGGAGGGCGGAAAAATCTCGGAGTCTCACCGATCGTCTCCTTCACGATGGCTTGCACGTCCTCAATTTGCTGGCGCATGTTTGCTTCTTTCTCTTTTTTGAGATCGATGTGGTCCCAGCTGTGGTTGCCGACGATTTGACCACGATCGTGAATGAGCTGGAGAAGTTCGGGATGCGCTTTGACCCGGTAGCCATTGACGAAAAAGATCGCTTTGGCGCCGTGCTTATCCAGCGTGTCGATCAATCCCTCGATCATTTCCTGTTCTTTCGGACCGTCATCAAATGTCAGCAGAACCACTTTTTTATCGGTGCCTTCCTCGTTGGGTACGACATTGTAAGCTTTGTTGATGTGATACAGCAGCTCCGGCTTCTCCACAGTGTCGGCGGCTTCCTCCGATCCGGAACCGGAAATACCGTCCTGCGGCGCCTCCGGCGCCGTCTGGATTCCGTTTCCTTCCGGCGAGCTGGCGGTTTCTTGAGACTCGGGCGCGGACACGGCGGCATTTGCCGCATTTCCTTCGCCCCGAGCGTTCGAATCGGACTGGCCGGTGGATGAATCGGGCTGGCCGCAAGAGCTGAGCAGAACGCAAGCTGCAGCGACCAGCAGGATTTTTTTGTGGAACAAACGGGTCATCTCGCTTTCCTGTATTTATGCCGCATGAGTTTGTTGTAAACCGCGAACACTACAAATGATTTTAACATATCTAAGGAGGTATTTATGGTGAGATCTTCCTCATTTTTAGGCGGAGTGTTGGTCGGGGCCGTCGCGGCGGTTTGGGCTTCGCGGCGCAAAGGCGGAATGATGTCCATTATGAACGGGGCGGGAACGGCCCTGAAGTTTGCGGGTCTGAAATCCGATTTCCTGGGAGGCAGCCAAGGACGTCATGGTTCGGAAGGTTCCGAATCGCATCGTTCGGGGCATGCTTCGAAGGTAACCGGAGAACATCCAATCGGGGCAGGAAACGCCCAGGTGTATCCCAGTTCGGTTTCTGCGTCCGATGCGAAACATTCGAAGGAATACAATTTGAAGCAAATCACCGATTTTATTAAAAGCGACGCGGGTGTGCGCCGGGAAGTGGAAGCAATCCTAAAGGAGACGAATATGGCCATTCCGGGACTATAATCCCCAAAAGGACGGAATCATTTTCCGCTGCGGTGAAGTTCGGCGGAAAATGATTCTTTTTTGTCTATTTTATTGCGTGCATTTAAGGTGAATAAATGATAACATACATATCAAAGAACCATTTCCAGCACACATTACAGCAGGTTTCATAATCTGTTATTACACGGTATAAAGAGAGGAGGATCCTGTATGAAGATAGAAAGACTTGGCCAGGATAAGATACGGATTTTCCTCACGTTTGACGACTTGAGCGAACGCGGAATTCAGAAAGAGGACATGTGGCAGGAAATTCCGAAGGTCCATGACCTGTTCACCGAAATGATGGATCAGGCTTATAACGAAGTAGGCTTTGACGCCACGGGCCCTCTCGCAGTGGAAGTATTCGCCCTCCCCGCTCAAGGGATGGTCGTCATCGTAACGCGCGGTAAATACGATCACCATCATCACGGGATCGGATCGCCCTATGAGGATGAACTGCCGGAAGAAGTTTATGAAATGGAAGTAACGCTGGAACAAAGCGATACGATTCTGTATTCGTTTGACGATTTCGAAAACTTGATCGAAGCAGCTCACGTTTTGCAGCCTATGCTCCAAAATGCTGGCAGACTGTATAAATATAATGGGAAATGGGTTCTTCAGCTGGAGCCTGACGAGTTGGATGAAGGCAAACATCCGGCTTTAATCGCGGTTTTGGCTGAGTTTGGCGAAGCAACGTCGGTTACTACGGCGATGCTTGAGGAATATGGAAACTTGGTGATGGCCGAAAACGCGATCGAAGTCATTTGCAGCCATTTCAAACGTCAGGATTAATCGGCGTGCCAGGAGTAAAACAGTTCGGATTCGTCATGAGAGGGATAAGGAACAGCGAACGGCAGACAAGGGGGGATAACCGTTGCTCTTTTTCTCGATAGCAACTGCAGCGGTAGCTCCCGGTCTGGCCTTGCTTACTTATTTTTATCTTAAGGACAAGTATGATACGGAACCGCTGCATATGGTCATCAAAGTATTTTTGCTTGGCTTTTTGATCGTTTTGCCGGTCATGATCATTCAGCGTGGCCTGACGCTGTGGCTTGGCGACAATCCATGGGTATCCGCATTCGGGATCTCGGCCGGCGTCGAGGAAGCGTTTAAATGGTTTGTCCTGTTTCATATGATCTACAATCATACGGAATTTGACGAACCCTATGACGGCATTTTGTATGCGGCGGCGATCTCGCTCGGCTTTGCCACGGTCGAAAATGTCATTTACGCCTTTGCCAGCCATGCTTCAATTGGAGCTTTATTGGTTCGGGCGCTGCTCCCGGTTTCCGGGCATGCGATGTTCGGCGTTATGATGGGTTACTATTTGGGCCGGGCCAAATTCTCGGAGGGATTTGCCAGCCGGAAGTTTTTGCTTTTTTCCCTGTTGTTGCCGATTTTTTACCACGGGGTGTACGATTGGGTTATTAACAATACGACTCAATTTTGGCTTTGGTATATCGTTCCGCTGATGGCCTTTTTATGGTATGGCGGACTGGGGAAGATGACCCGGGCGAACAGCCGCTCGCCGTTTCGGTTGACGACGGGGGCCAAGGGACAAGATTAATTTCAGGAAGAATAGGGCATCCTATTTCCAGGAATAGCCGCGGATTTGCGGCTTTTATGAACTGGAAAGGGGTGCCTTTTTCGTGCGAGTTAAGGTGAAAATCACATGCAAATCATGCGGGGAGCGTTTTGTGCTGCGCGGCAAAAAAGAACGGGGCCATATCGAAACCGGATTCAAGCAATGCTTGTGCAATAATCGGCACGACTTCGAAATTGAAGAAGAAGCGCCATTATAGGATGGTCATGCATAAAGTTCCTTCCTTCTTGTCAAACTAATTTCAACCAGTTAAAGAAGGGAGAGAGCACTAGCCCAATGTATAAACGTCTGAGTGCGATATTATTTCCGGTTACGGCGATTTTATTAATCGGCGCCTTAGTATGGGGTTACCAGGAAAACCAGGAAAAGAATTCGATCTTGATCAAAGCGGAAAACCAGTATCAGCGAGCATTTCACGATCTGTCCTATCATGTGGACAAGCTGCATACCGAACTGGGCAATACGCTAGCGGTCCATTCGGCGTCCACCGGATCGCATCGTAAAGGCCTGGTAAATGTATGGCGTATTACGAGCGAGGCGCAAAACGAAATCAACCAGCTTCCGCTAACGCTTTTGCCCTTTAACAAAACGGAGGAGTTTTTGTCCCGGATTTCGAAATTTTCCTATCAAACGGCTGTCCGCGATTTAACCAAGCAGCCTTTGACCGAAAACGAGATGAAAAACCTCAAGGAACTGTATAAAAGCTCGGCGAAAATTTCCCAGGATCTGCAGGGCGTTCAGAACAAAGTCATCTCCAAACGTTTGCGGTGGATGGACGTGGAGACGGCGTTGGCCAGCGAGAAGGAACCTCGCGACAACACGATTATCGACGGCTTTAAAACGGTGGACAAAAGAGTCGGCGAATACCCCGAGCTTGATTGGGGGCCGTCCATTTCCAGCATGTACAACAAACGGTCGGTCAAAAAGCTTGGCGGGGGGCCGGTTACGATTAAAGATATCCAGCGCAAGGCCGCTGATTTCATCGGGATGAAGGATCCGTCGGCTGTACAGGTGCTGGAAAACGGCCGCGGTACGGAATGGGCTTCATATACGGCTAACGTTCAGGGAGGAAACGGGGAAGCCTGGTCGCTTGATTTTACGAAAAACGGCGGGCATTTGATTTCCTACACCCACAACCGGCCCGTCGGCCAGAAGTCGGTGAACGCGAAAACGGCCAGAGCCCGCGCCGACGAATTTTTAGAAAGCAAAGGTTATTCCGGTTTAACGCCGGTTTCCTATGACGAATACGGCAACGAGGGGAACTTCACGTATGTAAGCAAAGATGGGGACGTGCTGATTTACCCCGAGAAAGTCACGCTCCGCGTCGCGCTCGACAACGGCCAGGTAACGGGGCTTCAAGCCAGCGACTATGTGTACGAGCGCGAGAACAAAACTGCGATCAAACCGCCGAAATTAACGCTGCAGCAAGCCCGCAAATATTTGAATCCGGAGTATAAGGAAACTTATCACCGGCTGGCGTTGATCGAAAACGATCAAGCGGAAAAAGTGCTTACTTACGAGTTCGGCGGAGCGATCAACGGTTCGAATTACCGGATTTACATCAATGCGGATAACGGCAATGAGGAGACCGTGGAAGAAGTCAGAACGAAAAAAGGGGCCGCTCGATCGTAAAGCTTGAGTACGCGAGTATGTGGAGGAAATTTAACCTTCCCGTGCTCGCGTTTTATTGTTATTCGCTTCAGATTTCGGAAGATTTCCGCTACAATCCCGTCCAGGCGTGATATAATCAGGGGGAAGTAAACAACTGAAATAGGACGGTGGGAAAACTTGTTTCCTAAAGTGAACGATCTCGTATACATTCAGGTCGCCTCGACAGACAAACATGATACGGATAAAGAATGTAAATCACGGATCGCGGACGTGGAAGAAGAATCGTTTCTGATCGAGGTTCCGATCGAGAGCGGAAGCGGGCGCATCAAGAAGCTTTACATCGGGGACGAGCTTTCCATTTATTTTTTGACCGATGAAGGAGTTAAACATTATTTTAATACATACGTGCTGGGCTTTGCCGACGAGGTCGTACAGCTGGTGCGCATCCGCAAACCGGAACCGGAGACGATCACCAAAATTCAGCGCCGCAATTTTTTGCGGGTTGTCGCCGCGCTGGAAATCGCCGTCAAAACGAAAAACAATATCCGCTTCGTTAGTTATACCGAAGATGTCAGCGGCGGCGGTGTTTCCTTTGTTTGCGATGGTACATACAAGCTCGTTCAAGGCGACCAGTTGTTTTGTTGGCTGCTGCTTTCGTTCAAGAACGGGTCGATCGATCACGTTCCTTTTGAGGCCGAAGTGGTACGCACGAAAAAGCTGGAAACCGGAAAAACGATGGTCATGATCAAATTCGTCAGCATCTCCGATATGGAGCGGCAAAAGCTGATCCGCTACTGCTTTGAGCGCCAGTTTGATTTTAAAAATCGTTAGGCCGGCGGGTTTTCTCCTTTCCGTATTTGGAAAAGCTATCTTTGGATGGCTTATCATGAGATGCTGCAAGGAGGAAATGAAGATGCGGAAAACAACCGATGACGAAGCATACACAACGCTGTTTTTAGAGTTCTCCGGCAAGGTCGAAAAAACGCTGAAGAAGGCGGTGATCGCGCTGCTTGCGGCGCTTTGCCTGTTCCAGGGGCTGCTGCGGATTCCGGAGCTCAGGCCCTTCCTCGCTTCGGCGGATCAATTCGAAGGAACCCCGCTCCATAGAGGCGAGTGATGATAAGCCAGGTTTTCAGCACCGAGAAGGTTGGATGAAGCTAGGGACTGAGTAGCGGAGCGTACGTTTTGGGTACGTGAGCAACGGAAGGCCCGGCTGAATTCAAGATTCGACGTCGAATCCGCTTCGTGACCTACTTCGTGATGAAAAGCTGGCAGGATAAATTGGGCGGTTAAGCCTGTTGTTTCTTTTGCATCCCTTTGCTATCTGTGGTATAATTTTCACGTCGCAGGCAATGCCTGCTTTTTTCTTGAGGATCAGTTTTTGAGGAGGAATGCCCCTTTGGCAAGCGAGGCGTCAACATCACAGGCTAAGATCAACATCGCGATCGACGGTCCTGCTGGGGCAGGAAAAAGCACGATAGCCCGTATGGTTGCCGGCAGATTGTCCTATGTATACGTCGATACCGGCGCAATGTACCGGGCGGCGACATGGTATTTTCTGCAGCAGGGCATTGGGCCGGATGAGGTGGACAAAGTACTGCAAATCGTCCCCGATCTGGTGATTGAATTGTTGCCCGGCGAGCAGGGGCAGCAGGTGATCGTGGACGGCCAGGACGTGACGGAAGAAATCCGTTCTATGGCGGTAAATGCGAAGGTGTCCCGATATGCGCAAATCGAGGGGCTGCGAACCAGGCTTGTCTCGCTGCAGCGGCAAATGGCTTTGCGCAAAGGCGTCGTCATGGACGGGCGCGATATCGGCACCACCGTACTTCCCGACGCGGAAGTCAAGATCTACATGACGGCCAGCGTTGAGGAACGGGCGCGCCGGAGATACAAGGAAATGAAAGAGCAGGACCGGGTTTCGTTTGAAGAGCTGGTTAGTTCCATCGCCGAACGCGACCGTCTGGATCAGGAACGGGAGGTATCCCCTCTGCGGCAAGCGCCCGACGCGACATATCTGGATACGACCGAGATGAGTTTGGAAGATGTCGCGGACCGGATCGTTTCCTTGTGCAGAAATTATGGAAGTGAGAGAGGAACAAGATGATTTACCGCTTCTGTCGCGCTGTACTTCGCGCAATATACAAGCTGCTGTTTCGCTTTGAAGTCACCGGGGTGGAGCATATTCCGCAAGAGGGCGGCGTTCTTCTTTGCTCCAATCATCTTACGTTGCTGGATCCGCCGACCATCGGCATCATGGTGAAACGCAAAGTGCATTTTATGGCCAAACAGGAATTGTTTCAAATCATTGGCTTCGGTTGGCTGATCACACAGCTTGGCGCTTTTCCCGTCAAAAGGGGAGGCGTGAGCAAGGAATCGATCAAGACAGCGTTAACGCTGCTGCGTTCGGGGCATGTGATGGGGATCTTCCCCGAAGGCCGCCGGGTTAAAAACGGGGAAGGCGGCGGAATCGGCAAGAAAGGCGCGGCAACGTTCGCCCTTCGCAGCGATGCGGCCGTGATTCCGGTAGCTATCGTAGGCAATTATAAACTGTTTCATCGCTTGAAGGTGGTGTATGGTCCGCCCGTCGATCTGTCCGAATTTAAGGAGAAGGATGTCCCGGATGCGGCTGAAAAAGCCACGGAGAGAATCATGTCCGCGATCACAGCGCTCAAAAAACTGTGAGGTGGTCACCCTTGCCGGAGTTATGCATGAAGGTGGGGGACTTTTGGGAAGCTATATTTTAGAAATGTTTTGAACTTCGCTTCATGCGGGTTTAAATAAATGGGTTTTTGAATTGAGGAGGTTATTGACATGTCGGAAGAAACAAAAAATGTTCAGGAAGCTGCGGAAGTGGCAAACCAGGATGAAATGGAACAAATCGTTTCCTTGAAAAAGGGGGACACCGTCAAAGGGACGATCGTCAAAATCGAGGATAACCAAGCTTACGTAAGCATTGGATATAAATATGACGGTGTTATTCCTATCCGCGAATTGTCCTCCGTTCACTTGGACAATGCGGCGGACGCCGTTCAAGTCGGCCAGGAAGTCGAAACCAAAGTCGTGAGCATCGACGACGAGAAAGAACGCCTCGTTCTTTCCAAACGCGCGATCGACAGCGAAAACGCCTGGGAAGAGCTGGAGAAGAAATTCGCAAGCCAGGAGACATTCGAAGTTACGGTGGCCGACGTCGTAAAAGGCGGCATTGTGGCCGACGTAGGGGTTCGCGGGTTCATTCCGGCATCGATGGTGGAGCGCCACTTCGTGGAAGACTTCAGCGATTACAAAGGCCGTACGCTGCGCGTTAAGGTGAAGGAACTGGACAACGAGAACAATAAGGTCATCCTTTCGCAAAAAGACGTGCTCGACGAGGAATTCGAAGCCAACAAGCAAAAGGTTATGAGCGAACTGCATGAAGGGCAAGTACTGGAAGGAACGGTTCAGCGTTTGACGCAATTCGGCGCGTTTGTTGATGTAGGCGGCGTAGACGGCCTGGTTCACGTGTCCGAAATCGCCTGGAGCCACGTCGATAAACCGGCTGATGTTCTGAGCGAAGGCGAAAAGGTCAAAGTGAAAGTGCTGAAAGTCGATCCGGAAAAAGGCAAAATCAGCCTCAGCATCAAAGCCGCTCTTCCAGGTCCTTGGGATTCGGCAGCCGAGAAGTTCCATACTGGCGATATCGTAAGCGGCGAAGTGAAGCGCCTCGTCAATTTCGGCGCATTTGTGGAAATCGCGCCGGGCGTGGAAGGACTCGTTCATATCTCTCAAATCTCGCATAAACATATCGGTACCCCGCATGAAGTGCTGAAGGAAGGCCAAACGGTACAAGTCAAAGTGCTTGATGTCAATCCGGTCGAAAAACGGGTTAGCCTCAGCATCAAGGAAACCGAAGAAGCTCCGGCTCCAGCTCCGAGAAGCGACAAACCGTCCAAGGGCAGCGGCGTGAGAAAAGAAGATTTGGGTGATAACCCGAATGTTTCGCTGAACAACCAAGGTCTTAGCATTACGCTCGGAGAGCGCTTTGGCGACAAACTGAGCAAATTGAAATAAGCTCTATGTAGCAGGCTCGATCATCGGCGGACCCTGAAGAAGCGGGTTCGCCGATTTTGTTTGTAGCCGCTCGTAGCCGCCTGAGGGCGCCAATGTTAGCTATTTTATGTTTTTTTTGCTATGATGAAATACGTGTATTGGGACGAAACAAGGTGATTTTAATCATATAAGATGAAACGCTTACGAACCTAGGAGGAATGTCTATGGCAAGACCCGTAGTGGCTATCGTCGGGAGGCCGAACGTGGGGAAATCTACGATTTTCAACCGTATTATCGGCGACCGCCTCGCCATTGTAGAAGATAAGCCGGGAATTACGCGCGACCGGATATACGGGGTTTCGGAATGGAACGGCAAACCCTTCAGCATCATCGATACGGGCGGTATTGAGCTGGATGACGAAGAACCGATTTTGAAGTCGATTCGGATGCAGGCGGAGCTCGCTATTGAAGAAGCGGACGTTATCGTCTTTATGTGCGATGGCAAAGCGGGGGTTACCTCTTCGGACGAAGAGGTGGCGACCTTACTGTACCGCTCCGGCAAACCGATCATCGTAGCCGTCAACAAGGTGGATAATATCGGGCGGATGGACAACATCTACGAGTTTTACAATTTGGGCTTCGGTGAACCGATCGGCGTCTCCGGCAGCCACGGAACAGGCATCGGCGATTTGCTCGACGCGATTACGGACAATCTTCCGGAAGAGGCGGAGGAAGAATACGACGACGATGTCATTCGCGTAGCCCTGATCGGACGGCCTAACGTGGGAAAATCTTCGCTGGTGAACGCCATTTTGGGAGAAGAACGGGTAATTGTCAGCGATATTGCCGGTACGACTCGCGATGCGATCGATACCCCCTTCGAGAAGGATGGTCAGCGTTACGTCCTCATTGACACGGCCGGAATGCGCAAGCGCGGCAAGGTTTATGAGACGACCGAAAAATACAGCGTCATGCGGGCGATGAAAGCGATCGAGCGCGCGGACGTGGTGCTGGTGCTGATCAACGGCGAGGAAGGCATCATCGAGCAGGATAAGCATATCGCCGGTTACGCCTACGAGGCCGGCAAAGCTTCCATCTTCGTCGTCAACAAATGGGATGTGGTCGAGAAGGACGATAAAACGATGCACCAGTTCGAGCAAAAAATCCGCGACCATTTCCTGTTCATGACTTATGCGCCGGTCGTTTTCCTGTCGGCCAAAACGAAGCAGCGTCTCCACAAGCTGCTGCCGGTCGTACAGCATGTCGCCGATCAGCATACCAAACGGGTGCAAACGCATTTGCTGAACGACGTCGTTTCCGATGCCATTGCGATCAATCCGCCGCCAACGGACAAAGGCCGTCGTTTGCGTATCAATTACGTGACCCAGGTAGCCGTGAAGCCGCCGACGGTCGTGGTGTTTGTGAACGATCCGGAGCTGATGCATTTCTCCTACGAACGGTATCTGGAGAACAAAATCCGGGCGGCGTTCGATTTTGAAGGTACACCGATCCGGCTCTTTACGCGGCGCAAGTCAGATGAAGGTTAGGGGAGAATAAGGTGATTTTACCCATCATAGCAGTAATTGTTTGTTATTTGCTGGGCTCGGTCAGCTTCAGCGTAGTCCTGTCGAAGCTCTTGAAAGGGATCGACATCCGCCAGCACGGCAGCGGCAACGCCGGAGCGACCAATACCCTGCGCGTGCTCGGCAAAGGTCCGGCAATTTTGGTGCTTGCGCTGGACGTATTGAAAGGGATCGCCGCCGTATGGCTCGGACGCTGGCTGGGAGGCGGCGATGAGTGGACGGCGGCGCTATGCGGCATTGCGGCGATCATCGGCCACAATTGGCCGCTTTATTTTCGCTTTCGCGGGGGAAAAGGGATCGCCACCACGATCGGCGTTATGGCTACGCTCTTTTTCTTTCCGTCCTTATATGCCGGCATCATCGCTATTCTCTCGATTGTGTTTACCCGTTACGTATCCTTGGGTTCCTTGATCTTTGTGTTTTTGACGCCGATTTTTCTTGCGGTTTCCGGCGAATTCGGTCCCTATTTTTGGACGAGTCTGATTATTGGCGTGTTCGCCTTCTGGAGACATCGCACGAATATCGTAAAAATCGTTCAAGGGAAAGAAAACAAGCTGGGCTCCAAAGGAGGAAAACGAGTTGTCTGAGAAAGCCGCCGTGCTGGTGGCGGGCAGTTGGGGGACGGCACTAGCCAGCGTGCTCGCCGACAAAAATATGGAAGTGTCCCTATGGACGCGAAACGAAGCGCAAAAGGAAGAGATCAACGCTTTGCACCGCAATGAACGCTTTTTGCCGGGAGTGGCGTTGCCGGGCAACCTGAAGGCCACGACCGATTTGGAAGCCGCCGTCAACGGCGCCAAAGCGGTGGTCATGGTCGCCCCTTCCTCGGCCGTGCGTGAGGTGGCCCGTTCGCTAAAACCGTATTGGCGCGAGGACATGCTGGTGGTCCATGCCACCAAAGGCTTTGAAATCGAAACCCTCAAGCGTATGTCGACGGTCATCGCGGAGGAGCTTGGCTGCGAGGAGGGCCGGATCGTCGTGTTGTCCGGACCAAGCCATGCGGAGGAGGTCGTCAAGCGCAGCCCGACCACGGTTGTGGTTGCTTCGCTGGTGGAGGAACAAGCCGATTTGGCCCAGGACTTGTTCATGAATTCCTACTTCCGCGTCTATACGAACCGTGATATGATCGGGGTCGAGCTGGCCGGGGCGCTAAAGAACATCATCGCGCTTGGGGCCGGGATGTCCGACGGGCTCGGCTATGGAGACAACGCCAAAGCGGCGCTGCTAACCCGCGGGCTTGCGGAAATCACCCGGATCGGCGTGGAAATGGGCGCCAATCCGCTAACGTTTGCTGGGCTGGCCGGCATTGGCGACCTGGTCGTGACGGCGACGAGCCAGCACAGCCGCAATTGGCGGGCCGGATATATGCTTGGGCAGGGCAAGCCGCTCCCGGAAGTGTTGAGCTCGATGGGCATGGTGGTGGAAGGGATCAGGACAACGAAAGCCGCCCATGCCATTTCGCTGAAATACCAGGTGCAGATGCCGATAGCCGCGCAACTGCATCATGTCTTGTTCGAAGGGCTGGACCCGCGGACAGCGGTGGAAGCGCTCATGGGGCGTGACCGGAAGACCGAAATGGAGGTCATGTCGCTGGAAACCTGGGAGCAATGGCACTCCTAGAGCCCGTTTTGCGTAGACAGCTTCACCTTTCCGAAGGTGTCCTCATACATTGGTGAAGAGGACAGCGGAGGAGGCGAATGCATGAGCAAAATATCCAAAGAAGCGCTGGATACCATCAACAAAAAAACGGGCAAAAAAATTACCGAGGGTTCGGTGAGAAAACTGGCCAGCACCGTTAAACCGTCGACGATGCAAAACGAAGCGGAGCTGCGGAAATTAATCAAGCAGGTGTCCGCGATGGCGAAAATCCCCGTTTCGGAAAGCACCGTGTCAGAAATCGTCAGCGCCGTGAAAAAATCCGGGATGAATCCGTCCAATATGGAAGCCATGATGAAAATGATGATGAAAAAATAGTTATTTGGGGTCATCCCCAAACACTGGCTCTGCGGCGTGGAAGCTGCAGGGCGTTTTCTTTTTCATGTCCCGCCGGCGCGTAGCCTATAAAGTCGCAAAATGCTATAATATGGATCATATCAATCCAAACGAAATAGGAGAATCAAACCGATGGATGCAATGACGAAAATGTGGCTATCGATCGCTGCCGTTTTGATTATGGGATTATCCGTGTTTTTGATTACGTTTGCACGGGCGAAAACGAAAGGCATCGTTAAGGGAATCCTCTCGCTGCTGGCTTTTGTCATCATGCTGGCGGGCTTCCTCACCGGGCTTGTTTCCATCACATAATTTCCGTTAGGAAACAACGTAAAAATCAGGCAGGAAAGAGAAGAGGGAGTTAACATGAATGGAGATCGGAGCCATGTTTTTCCGGGATTAACCGCGGCTATCGGGCAAATGGCCGGGCTGTGCGAGGGGGCTGAAGCCAAGTGGCTGCTCGGAGGCAGCTGCGGCTTGTGGCTGCAGGGCGTCAGGCTCGATACGCAGCCCCGGGATATTGACGTGTATGCCGATGAAGCGGACGCGCGGCTTGTGCATGAACGATTGCGCCAGTTTGCTACCGATGTCCCGCGACAAGACCGGACCGGCTCGTACGCATCGCTGCTTAGCCATTACCGCCTTGACGGCGTGACGGTTGAACTGGTGGGCGGATTTGAGGTAAAAACGGACAGCGCATTTTACCGGACCGAAATTGCGGGGATTCTGGAGGAGAATGCTCCCCTTGTCCGTTTGGATGGGGCGGAACTTCGCTTGATGCCGCTGGCTCATGAGTTTGTTTTTAACGTGCTGCGCGAGCGGCCGGACCGGTATTTGGCGATTGCGGAAGTCATCCGCGGCGAGGCTGACCGGCATCTGCCACTGCTCAGTGAACTGCTGGGGAGAAATCAATGGACGGCCGGTATCGTCGGAAAAATGGCCGAGGTGCTGGATCGCCCGCTGTTGTCCGGACCATGGGGAGAATACGGCGGCGGACAAGCTTAAGGAGGCGCGGCGGTGGAGGTTCAAGTCCAGTTTTGGCCTCAGGGCAAAAAGGTAAAGGTACGTCCGGGAACGAGCGTGCTGAGGGCAGCTCAAAGGGCCAGACTCCACATCGCAACCCGCTGCGGCGGCCAAGCCGCTTGCCTGATGTGCAAGGTCCGGGTGGAAAAGGGCTGCGCGGGCGCGTTATCCCCGCTCACTCCGGCGGAAGCGCGCAAACTGGGCCCGTTGACGGAGGAAGGCATCCGGCTCGCCTGTCAGGCCAAAGTGATCGGAAATGCTGAAATCCATCTCCCAGAGGACCCGTTAAAGGCGGCTGTACGTAAACAGTTGATGCAGCAGACGGACGAGGACAGTTTGTGGTAATTACACCTTAAGAAAGTATGAAAAGGATGGAATTAAAGAATGCTGGGAAATCGGAAGATTCGTAGATTCGTTGACGCCATGGCGCGGCAAATCGCTTTGGGCTTGCTGCTGCTTGCCCTTATATCGCTGCTGTCCGGGTGTATGTATCGCGGAGAGCAGCATGCCGGGCCAGTCTCCTATATGGATAGCGTGGACCGCATTCAGCGGGCGCTGGACCGATTTCAGGAGCAGGAAGGGATCCTGCCGATCATCACCGCCGGGCAGGAGACGCCGCGATATGAGAAATACCGGATCGACCTGGACCGCCTTAAGCGGATGGGGTATCTCGACGAAATCCCGTCGGCCGCCTTTGAAAAGGGGGGCAACGTTTATTTTCTCGTCATCGATGAAGAGGTGGACCCTGCCGTAAAAGTGATGGATCTCCCCACCATGCAAAAGGTCAACGACGTGCAGCGGAGCGTAAACGCCTATCGTTCCTCCTACAGCGGCAAGCTGCCGGGAGCGGAGGCGGGGGAGACGTATCCGGGGTTGTACACGGTCGATCTTTCGCTCATCGGGGCAGAGGGCGATGAACCGGTCAGCGTATACTCCGGCGAAACGCTGCCTTACATTATGGATTCCCAAGGAACCGTATATGTGGACTATGCCTTTGATATTATGCAAATCATTGACAAGACCCAGGCGGCTCCAGAGCGAGAAGAGGACTTAAGAACGAGACTAACGGACAATTCGTATTTTGTGCCAGTCAAATCGCTGCCCTATCGGTTTATCGATGGGGCGCCGGTCCCGGTATTAGCCTCAGAGTGAGTAACAGCCAGCCAGGCGTATCGCTGGGTTGCACGGCCGTTCGGAAAATTTTCCGGACGGCCTTTTTGCTATTTAGTTTATACAGTCATATTTTTTTCACTAGAATCATACAAATGGAGCATGGCGGATAAGTGCCCGTCTTGTTCGGCGCGAATCGGATGATTAAAAAAGTAGGCTTGGACGGTGATTGCCGTCATATTTCCGCATCTGGTACATATGCTGTTACTAGTCCAAATGCAGGTACGAGTTTACGCCGCTTCGTTCAGCTTCGATCCAAGCTTAGTTTACGGCGGCGGACATGGGCAAGAGGAGCTGCCGCTCCTGCCGTAACAGTGAAGCCCGAAAATAATGGTAAATCAACGAAGCGGATGCTCGGGGAGCATTTTTCCTTCGGCGAAATTTGAGGAGGGGATATCATTGGTATTGGAGAAAGTGGACATTTTTAAGGACATTGCCGAACGAACCGGAGGCGATATTTATCTGGGCGTCGTTGGAGCCGTCCGCACCGGAAAGTCGACGTTTATCAAACGTTTTATGGAAACCGTCGTGCTTCCGAACATCGCAAATGAAGCGGACCGGGTTCGCGCCGTGGATGAACTTCCGCAAAGCGCCGCCGGCAAAACGATCATGACGACCGAACCGAAATTCGTGCCCAACAACGCGGTTCAGATCAAAGTGGCGGAAGGTCTCGAGGTTAATGTAAGGCTCGTTGATTGCGTCGGATACGCCGTGGAAGGCGCAAAAGGCTACGAGGATGAAAACGGACCGAGAATGATCTCCACGCCATGGTTCGAAGATCCGATTCCGTTCCAGGAAGCGGCGGAAATCGGAACGCGCAAGGTGATTCAGGAACACTCCACACTGGGGGTTGTCGTTACGACGGACGGGACGATCGCCGACATTCCGCGGTATTCCTACGTCGAATCGGAGGAAAGGGTCGTCGCCGAATTGAAAGAGGTAGGCAAACCTTTTGTGCTCGTCATCAACTCGACGCGCCCGAACAGCGAAGAAGCCCAGCAGCTGCGCGGCGAGCTGGCGGCCAAATACGATATCCCCGTCATCTCGCTCAGCGCCGCGACGATGACGGAAGAAGACGTGACCGGCGTGCTTCGCGAAGTTCTGTACGAGTTCCCGGTTCACGAAGTCAACGTCAACCTGCCCAGCTGGGTTATGGTGCTGAACGAAAACCACTGGCTGCGCAGCAATTATGAAAATTCCGTCCGCGATACGGTGAAGGACATCCGCCGCTTGCGGGATGTCGACCGGGTCGTCGGGAACTTCATGGAATACGATTTCATCGACCGGGCCGGCCTCAGCGGGCTCAACATGGGCCAGGGCGTTGCGGAAATCGATTTGTACGCCCCGGATGATCTGTACGACCGCATCTTGGTGGAAGTGGTCGGCGTGGAAATCCGCGGCAAAGACCATCTGCTGCAGCTGATGCAGGAATTTACGCATGCCAAGCGGGAATACGACCGGTTTGCCGAAGCGCTGGAAATGGTCAAAACGACCGGTTACGGCATAGCCGCTCCATCGCTGGCCGAAATGATGCTCGACGAGCCGGAATTGATCCGTCAGGGCTCCAGATTCGGGGTCAGACTGAAAGCGACGGCTCCGTCGATTCACATGATCCGCGTCGATGTCGAATCGGAATTCGCACCGATTATCGGTACCGAAAAGCAAAGTGAGGAACTGGTCCGCTACCTGATGCAGGACTTTGAAAACGACCCAATCAAAATTTGGGAGTCGGACATTTTCGGCCGTTCCCTGCACTCGATCGTACGCGAAGGCATTCAGGGCAAAATCGCCATGATGCCGGACAACGCCCGTTACAAGCTGCAAGAAACGCTGGGCCGGATTATTAACGAGGGCTCCGGCGGCCTCATCGCCATCATCTTGTAGGTATGGGTAGTTAAAAAGGCGGCTTTTTAACACATATCTAATAAAAAACCTGTAATTCCTCCTCAACAACCGCGCGTAGGCTGAGAGCAGCTGCGTGCGGTTGTTTTGTTGCGTCAGGTTCGCTCCGGGTGGAGTTAATATAATAGCGTTGACGTTAAAAGCCGGGTTTATCGTTTTTCACGGGAAGAAGAACGCGAGCTTCTACTGTCAGACAAAAGAGGTGTCGTTCATTGTTGTAGACCATCAGCACGATCTAAATTAACTGCCAAACGAATTAAAAGTATTCTTTTCTTGGGGTGGGCGGCAGATCAACACTCACTGTCCTGTCCGGACGCTTTGCACGATTATCCCGTTAGATCAGGGTAGCAGAGAAACAGCCAAGCTCAGGAGAAGAAAATATTTGTGGAGAAGCAGATAGGTTCGAGATAATTTAGACGGGCTTAGGAGCAGGAATCAGATTTAGGGGAGGTGAAACAGACCGAACAAGAAATCGAGACAGGACATCAAGACAGGAGATCAAGGACAAGACGTGAGGGAAACGAAAAGACCGTGATTTTGCTGTAGCTTAAACCCTTCCGTTTGCAGCAACGCCCGCACCGTTCATGCTAACCCACACCAATCAAGTCGATCCGCATTAAGCTAACCCCTACCCATTAAGTTGATCTGCATCAAACTCCCCCCCACCGTTTCAGCGTGTCGATCAGGCCGCAGTCGCAAGGGGCTGGTTCGGTTGGCGCGCGATCAGCCGGCGGTAAGGGATCGCCGGAATCGCCACACACATCTGCAGTAACTTCTGCCGCATCGTTTCTTTCGCTCCGGGCAGGTGCAACTGGCGGCGTCCAGTGTACTCGTTGAGGTACGTCTGCAGATGCTTCAGTCCCAAGGCTCCATATGTACTCTTCAGCGATTCCCACGCCTCTCTCACCACTTTCCGCAAGGGCGCATACAGACGAAAGGCTAGAGGAAACGACTGCACCGCCGATGTATGGACATCCACATGCCCATTGATGAACGCGGCGAGTTCGTGACGGTTTGCTCTTTGTCCGCCTCCTCTCTTATACGGCACCAAGCGGATTTTGACCTGCTCCGGCTCGCCCGACTCCGTGACCGTGCATCCCGTTACGACCGCCGTGGCGTATGGATGCGAAAACTGACACCGGGACGGATCGCGCCCGTACAGATCGCTGTTCACCTTCACGTCTCCGCAGAGCAGATCCTGGGCATCGAACTCTAGGGCGGCATGGCGTATTTTGTGCAGCATCAACCAGGCGGTTTTGTAGGTGACTCGGATCACCTGTCTCAGCCGCATCGCCGAGATGCCGCCCTCAAGCAGGAACAAATCCAGGGCCTCGAACCACTTGAGCAGGGGCAGATGCGTTCCTTCAAAAATCGTACCGACCAAAGCCGACGTTTGATGCTTGCACTTTCTGCACTCGAACAAGGGGATATGCCGGCAGGTCAGACGACTGCACTGGGTGTGAGCGCAGCGCGGGCAGACGAAGCCGTTCGGCCACTTCATCGCGATCAGCGCCTCCATGCAGTCCTGCTCGCTGTTAAAACGGTTGCTGAATGATTGAAGCTCCGTTCCCGCATTGACCTTCATGTTTGCTCGCCCCCGAATCAAGAATTTAAGAACATGTGTTCGATTAACAATATTATACCAAACACACGTTCTTATATCAAGCTGAAAATCTCACCTGAACTGCCTCATTTTTTCCTCATCTTTGCTTCTTCTCTCTTTTTTTGGAACCCTTGCTCTAGCCCCCCCTGCTCTCTGAACGAAAGGGATAATCGTGCAAAGGCAAGCAGCAGGCAGGGACACCAAGACACCAAGACACCAAGACACCAAGACACGAACCCTCTGGTCAGCCCCCTCACCTGGTGTCGATTTGTGGCGCTGCTCGAAACGGCTATGGTGCAAAAGGAAGATGCGCCGACTTCGGCGGATCGGGACGGCCGCTTCATCGTTGACGCTTCCATGCTCCCCCTGCTTTTAAGTGGGTTTTCATTCTGCGAAAATTGGGATAATAAGGATTTTTTATATCGCGACAGGCGTTTATATATTAAACTTATATAATGAATTGAGCCTATAATTTCCAAAGGAGCAAGACATGTCAAACCGTAAATGGACATTTATCCTGATCCCCGTCTTCCTGCCATTTGCCTGGCTGCTGTTGCAATTCACGTTGTCTTCTCTGCAAATTCACCAATTTGCCGAACAATTGAAGGCGGTTTCACCTAAAGGGGGAGGTTCGGAAACAAAAGTGGTCTTGATATCGCAGGAATTGGACAATTTTTTCTGGCGATCCATCGAACAAGGAGCCCGAAAGGAAGCGGAACAGTACAGGATGCGGCTCGATTATATCGGACCGGGCCGCATTAATCCGTCCGAGCAGATCAAACTGCTGGATAAAGCGATCGCCGCCAAGGCGGACGCCATCCTGGTTCAAGGCATAAATGATCCGGAGTATCGCCAATTAATCGACAAAGCGGCGGGACTTGGCATACCTGTCATCACGATCGATACGGATGAGCCGGACTCCCGAAGGCTGGCTTACGTTGGAACGGATAACGAAGGGGCCGGAAGGCGGATGGGCGAGCTGGTGGCGAAGGCTTCCGGGGAGCGTGGCGACATTGGAGTTGTGATCAGCAACGAGCGGGTCGAGAACCAGCGGCTCAGGCTTGCCGGCTTTCGTTCCGTGATCGGCCGTTATCCCGGGCTGCGCATTGTGGAGATCCGTTCCTCGGATATTTCGCGGCTTCAGGCAACCCAGCAAGCTCAGAACATGCTCGTCCGCTATCCGGAGATCGGCTACATGGTTGGATTCAGCGCGTTGGACGGCCCTGGTATTCTGGAAGCCTCGGAGCGGATCGGCTCGAGGAATCTGCACATTTTCGCTTTCGACGATATGGCCGAGACGCTGAAAGCCGTCGGAGATAACCAAATTGAACTGACGATTGTCCAGCAGCCCGTGGAAATGGGGGCAATGGCCATAAAACGGCTGAATGATTATTTAGAGGGGAAAGAACCCCAGAAATTAACATACACCAGGGTATATGAAGTACATGCGGATTCTTCCGACAAAACGTCCGGAGATGGCGGACGATGACGATCAGAATGAAGCTGCTTCTGTTCATCCCGCTCCTGGTTGTGTTCGCCAATTTCATCGCTTATTTTGTTTTTCAAAGCGGAAAGGTCGTACAACAGAGCTACGACGAAATGCTTGGCCGCATTTTGCTCATCGAGCAAACCTCGGAAGCGGCGGGGAGCAACTTAAAGCTCCTATACGCTTATCTGCTTAACCCGAGCGACGATAAGGCTGTACAAGGCTCGGCAGAACGCCAATTGATGCAGTTGAAAGGCAGAATCCAGGAGGTCTCCGGTACGGCCGATTCTTCTTTCTCCGAGGAGGATTACATAAATTTGCTGGCCACATTTCTCGAACAGAAACAAGCCGCAGTTGCGGACGCAAATACGCAGGACCCCGGGGCGGCTTTTGAACACTATATTGAAGCGGAGAAAACCGTCGGCTATATCCACGAGGAGGGTCAGCGGCTGATCGATGCCGAACTGGCTTATTACCGGCCGATCATCGAGAACATCCGCAAGCAGAATGAGCGAATGAACGGGCTTGGAGCGGCGTTGTTCGGCATGAACGCACTGATGGGGGGAATGCTTGCAATCTGGGTCTCGCGCAGCATTACCGGCCCTGTCGGCCGGCTTGTCGGACTGGCGAAACGGATCGCCACAGGCGATCTGAATATCCAGCCCCAGCCGCGGCGGGGTGACGAATTGGGCGTATTGTCGGACGCCATTTTGCAAATGTCCGCCGATTTGAGCATCCTCATCGAGAAGGACAAACAGAGTCTGGAAATGCGGCGGCTAGTGAAGGAGTTGGAGCTTAGAGCTCTGCAAAATCAAATTAATCCGCACTTTCTGTTCAATTCCTTAAATGCGCTCTCACAACTGGCGATCCTGGAAGGGGCGGAGAAGACCAGCGACCTGACCGTTTCGCTGTCCAATCTGCTTCGGTACAGTTTGCAAAAGCTGGACAAGCCCGTCACTCTCCAGGAGGAACTGGATCATATCCGCGAATACGTGACCATCCAGCAGGCACGCTTCCGGGACAGAATTCGCTTTGATTTTCACTATGACGCTTCCGTGCTGCAGCAGCAAATTCCGGCCCTGACGATCCAGCCGCTCATTGAGAACGCTTTTCTTCACGGTGTAAAGGATATGGAGGCCGGAGCCGTCATCACGCTGGCGTTATCGAGAGCGGGGGCGGAGGTGCAAATTGAAATTTCGGACAACGGAAAGGGCATACCGGAGGAAACCCGCTTGTCCGTGCTCCGTCTCGAAGGCGGAGCCGAAAGCGGCAGTTCAACGGGACTGGGAATGCAAAACGTGTTTAAGCGGCTGCAGTTGTTCTACGGAAAGGAAGGAATGGTTGAGATCAGCAGTCATGCCGGACAAGGCACGGCCATAACAATACGAATTCCGGCCAGGATGGAGAGTGAGCAGACTGATGTATCGGTTGTTGATCGCGGATGACGAGGCCTTGGAAAGGGAGGGCCTGGAATTGACCGTGGAACGGGCCATGCCGGGGGTATTCCGGTTTTTTCATGCCGGCAATGGCCGCTTGGCGATCGAATGCGCGGAAGAATACCGTCCCCATATTGCCCTGCTGGATATCAATATGCCCGGAATCGGCGGACTTGAAGCGCTTCGCGAATTAAAGGAGCGTCTTCCGGATACCCGATTTGTGCTCGTCACCGCATATGATTATTTTGCCTATGCCCGGGAGGCGCTCTCTTTGGGCGTAAAGGAATATATCCTGAAGCCGGCGAAGCGGGAAATAGTCATCGGTACGCTAAAACGGCTGATTGAAGAAATCGAGCGTGAGAAGCAGGAACGTAAAGAAAAATTGGAGCTTAGGCACAAAGTCTCACAGCTGCTGCCGCTCGCGGAAAACGAGTTGGCTTTAATGCTTATGGTCGACCAGACGGCGGACTCCAGCGCTTCCCAGTTGTCGGAATGGCTGGACTTTCCGCTTGACCGGGGAAGTGCTATTGTTGCCGCCTTTGACAGCTATACGGACGAGCAGGACAAAAAGAAAATTTACGATCATTTCCGCAGCTATGTAAAAACACACGGCCCGAATTCCCTTATAAGCTCCTTGATCGACCATCATATCGCCATTTTTTTACGAAAGCCGCCTGCCACCGGCGAAAATGGCTGGCGGCAGTTGGTCGTGCGCCTTGTCCAGCAGCTCCTCGAGCTTGCCCGGCAGCAGTTTGGCATACAGACAGCCGTTGGCATCGGATCGCTGCATAGCGGCGAGGAAGGGTTCCGCAAGTCCTATTTCGAAGCCGTTTTTGCCTCCACCCTGCACAAGCAGGGCGAGGGTTATTGCCACTTTGACGAACTGCAGCCGTCAGAGGCCGGAAACGCTTCTTTGCTTCCCGTCAAAGCGGCGAAAGGAACCCATCAGCAGACTTACGTCATGTCGGCGCTGCAACGGTTGCGTGAACAGCGGGAGGTCCAAACACTGACTGTGCTGGGCAGGGCGAAAATGTATATCGAGGAACGGTTCACCACTGATCTTTCGCTGGAAGAAGTGGCTGATTTCGTCCATCTGAATCCACACTACTTCAGCAAAATTTTTAAACAGGAATACGGGGAAACGTTCATCGACTTCGTAACCCGGCTGCGGATTGATAAAGCCATTTCGCTGATTCAGGCCGGCAGCCTTACCCTTAAGGAAGTCTGCTTTGATGTAGGTTATAAGGACCCAAACTATTTTAGCCGCGTGTTTAAGAAGATTACGGGCGTCCCGCCTACCGAATTCAAAGCCCAGAAGCAGTAAACCGATGCATCCATGCCGGCCGCCGGCATGGATTTTTTTAAGCTAGAGTGTGAAAGTAATGCTAGGTTCAGCCTCTGCGTCTGCAATTCCGGAGTCATAGCCAAAATTGTACATGAAAAGGTCTGTTTAGTGCAGACGATAACCCCCCTTCCTTACCTAAGTGCATGCTACACTTTTCCTTGAAGAATGGACTTAGGTTTTAGAAATCGGGAGGGGAGAGATAAAATGGCAGTAGTCATTAAGTCTGAAAGCGCTGAGCAGAAAGCGCTTCAACCGAAGAAACAGAGTATGCTTTTTGTTACGCTGGTATCCATCGTAGCCGCGCTCGGAGGCATCCTGTTCGGGTTTGATATCGCGGTTGTTTCGGGAGCCATTGACTTCCTGCAGCAGCGTTTTTCGCTGAATGAGTTTCAGGTGGGCTGGGCGGTGTCAAGCCTGATTGTCGGGAGTGTCACGGGAGCGGCTTTGTCCGGTTATCTGAGCGAAAAGATCGGCAGAAAAAAGGTATTGCTGGCCGCCGGATTTTTGTTCGTCGTCGGCTCGATCGGCTCGGCGCTTCAAGACACATTTACCGGGTATATTATCTTTCGCATGATCGGCGGCGTCGGCATAGGC
Organism: Paenibacillus macerans; assembly: GCF_023715465.1. GTDB lineage: Bacteria > Bacillota > Bacilli > Paenibacillales > Paenibacillaceae > Fontibacillus > Fontibacillus macerans_A. Next base: position 465,777 of record NZ_JAMBOE010000001.1, on the reverse strand, counting down.
ATCACCTCCACCATTTGCCCGGTGTACAACGCGGAGATCGCTCCCGCCAAATACCGGGGCCGTTTGGTCGCTTTAAATCAGCTGGCGATCGTAACGGGCATTTTCCTCGTTTATTTTCAGAATTCGTGGATCGTCAGCCTGGGGGATGAAGCCTGGGGCGTGGCAACGGCCTGGCGCTGGATGTTTGGCGTGGGAGCCGTTCCCGGACTGGTCTTTATGCTCTTGATGTTCTTCATCCCTGAAAGCCCGAGATGGCTTATCAAACAGAACCGGCCCTATGAGGCGCTGCCGATTCTGCTGAAAATTCACGGTGAAGAAGCCGCTAAACAGGAAGTGCTTGAAATCAAGGAATCGTTTAAAAATGAAAGCGATTCATTCAAACAATTGTTTGCTCCCGGGATTCGGGCCGCTCTTTTTATCGGTGTCATGCTCGCTATTATGCAGCATATTACCGGCATTAACGCCATTTTGTATTACGCGCCGGTTATTTTTAAAGGAATGGGACTCGGTACGGACGCCTCCTTGACCCAGACCATCTGGATCGGGTTGATCAATGTGATGTTTACCATCGTATCCGTATGGCTGATCGACAAAGCGGGACGAAAAGTCCTGCTGCTGATCGGCACCTCGTTAATGACTTTGTGCCTGATCATTATAGGTGCCGCTTTCAAAATGGATTTGACCACCGGACCGCTCGTGCTGATTATGATTTTGATCTACGTGGCCGCCTATGCTATATCGCTTGGTCCGATCGTATGGGTGATGATCTCGGAGATTTTTCCGAACCGCATTCGCGGCAAAGCGGTCGCCATCGCTTCGATGGCTTTGTGGGCCGGCGACTATCTGGTATCCCAGTTGTTCCCGCCTCTACTTAGTTCAGCCGGTCCATCCACTACCTTCTGGACATTCGGGGCCATCTCGCTTTTTGTCGTGATCTTCATATGGCGAAAGGTTCCCGAAACCAAGGGAAGATCACTGGAACAGATGGAACAGATGTGGCTCGGGAAATGACCTTGTTTTCGAAAAAAGCCTCTGAAGTCAGACCGCAAATCGGGATGCTTCAGAGGCTTTTTGTCGTGTAAAATGGGAGAAAATGCCGGCCGTTAACGGAAAATTCGCCTACGCGCCTTGAAATCACTTGAAATTATGCATGGGCTGTATTACTATAAATTTGTTCCGAACGCCTCTGGAGCGTGCCATTTCGGCATTTTTAGGGGAATTTGTACGCATAGGATACGAAAATTACGTATATTCTGCGGTAAAACGGAAACACAAATAGCAAGAGGTATTATTTTCCTACAGTGGGAGGTGAATCAAATATGAACAAATCCGATTTGATTTCTCAAGTAGCAGAAAGCACGGAGTTGTCCAAGAAAGATGTGACGAAAGCGGTGGATGCTGTTTTCGAAGCGATTTCTACGGCGCTTCAGAACGGAGACAAAGTTCAGCTGGTAGGCTTCGGCAACTTTGAAGTCCGTGAACGTTCCGCGCGTAAAGGCCGCAACCCGCAAACCGGAGAGGAAATCGAAATCCCTGCGAGCAAAATCCCTGCGTTCAAGCCGGGTAAAGCGCTCAAAGACGGAATTAAATAAAGATTTCTACATATCTTCCGTGCACAAAAAGACCGTGGGCTTCTCGTTCACGGCTTTTTCTTTTCACATGAATCAAAGCATTGCACAAAGATAAGTTGAAGGGAGAGGCGCGGCAAATATGGATAACCATGGGCAAGCAGGCGGAAATGAATACGGCGCGGCCAGCGGGGATTATTGGGTGATTAAAGCCAAGGAGCAGGGAGTTACCGTAATCGGGCTGACCCGGGGAAAAGATACGCGTTTCCACCATACCGAGAAACTGGATAAGGGCGAAGTGCTAATTGCCCAGTTCACGGATCACACCTCTGCGGTGAAGATTCGCGGCAAGGCCATCGTTTATACGAAGTACGGTACGATCGATACGGAAGAGTGAAATTTCTTTCGGCAGGCATAGCCTGCTTTTTTTCTATGTACAATGGGGTATAGGAGTTCTCGGATAACCTCGCGCCGAATGGCCGAGCATATCAAAGGGGGATGCCCCATGAAGTATACACCGCTCATGAAAATGGCTCTGCTGACGCTCGGCTGCGCGGCGGCGCTGGCTTCCGTCTCGTGGTTAAGTGAACGAAGCGGAGCGCCTTCGCATACGGCCGCCGTATTCGCCGGGCAGAAGCCGGCCGAATTAACGAACGACAATTTGGTGGATGGTCTCTCTTCGCTGGATCTTCCGGTGCCGCTCGGCAAGGTGGATTTGACCGGAGGCATTTTATCCGTGGACCTTAAAGTCACCGAGGATGATTTCAGCGCCGACCGTATTTACCAAGGGCTAGCGGAAATGCTCGCGTTTTCGTTCGAGCGGACGAGCAACGTCGACCAACTGCTGCTGCGGCTGTATGCCGAAGACCGCTGGCTCGGCACGAAATATTTGCTTCTCGCCGCCGATGTCCGCCGCAGCGATTGGCGGACGGCCGATTTGGCCGAACTGCGGCAGACGGGCGACCGTCAGCTGTCCGCGGCCCTGAGGCAGCGTCTAAAGGTTACGGAAACGCAGCTGTGGATGTCGCGCTTCCTCCGCGAACCGGCGGTCCGTTAACCGTCCGCCGCATTCCGCCGGCGGCTTGCTTCCAAGACGGGATTGCCGCTTCAGCAGGTTGGCGGGATTTACGCGTCCAACCTCTGTGCGCAGGGAATTAACATGTGATATAATATACAAGATTGCGACCTGTTTTTAATTTGAAACGTGGAAAGAACAAGCGGCTCGGACGGAGGCAAAGGATGAAACCTTATCGCATAACAGAATTGGCAAAAAAATACGTCTCCTATGACATGATCTTAGCACACACGGCGCTTCCGGAATTCCCGGTGCCCCGTGTTCGTTTGCTTTATGCCTTTTTAAACGACCGGCAGAGCCAGGCGGCGGATGCGGCCGAAACCTGCGCGCTTGCCGCTTTTCTCGTGCAGCTCGGCATGGATACGCACGACCTGATCGATTTGGAGGAACGCTCGGGGAAGGAAACCTCCGCCATGCGTTCGCGTCAGCTCAAAGTGCTGGCGGGCGATTATTTCAGCGGCGTGTTTTACGATCTGCTGGCTCAGGCCGGGGAAATCGGCATGGTTTCGTCCATGAGCACGGCGATCTGCGAGGTGAACCGCCTGAAGGTCGAATTGTACAGCAAACTCAAGCGAAAACTGCTGTCCGCGGAAGAGTATTTGAAAGAATGCGTCCATGTCAAAATGGGGCTGTTTCTTTCTTTCTCCCATCTGCTGGACAAGTCGGCGCAAAATTTATGGCGGCTCCTGCTGGCCGAATTAAGCCGCTGCGAAGTGATGCTGGACGAGATGAAAGCGAGCGGCGAGCTTCCGCGGGACCATCAGGGGTACGCCTTTTTGCGAATCATGGAGACCGGTGGCGCCGAGGAACTTGAATCGGTTGCCGAGCGGAAGGTCGGGGAGCGGGAATGGTCGCTTCTGCTCGTCAAGTACAACGTGAAGGAACAGCTGATGTCCATGCTTCGCCAATCGGTGGAACGCGTCCAGGCGCTGCTTCATGAATGCAGGACGGAAACGGCGCAAAGCGAGCTGAAAGCGATTCTTGAGCCTTTTATCGCCGCTTCATCCCCGGCGCGCCGTTCCGTGCAAGAAGGGTAGGTATTATTGATGAGACAGATGTCACCCGACTCGAAGGAACAATACGTACATGAAGTGTTTGAGAATATTGCGCCGAAATATGACATGATGAACGATTTGATCAGCTTCGGACGTCATAAGGCTTGGCGCAAATTTACGATGGCCAAAATGAACATGCCGCCGGGGGCTACGGCCATTGATTTGTGCTGCGGTACTTGCGACTGGACGATCAGCATGGCCGAGACGAGCGGCGGGAAGATTACCGGGCTTGATTTCAGCGACCATATGCTGGAATTCGGCCGCCGCAAAGTTAAGGAGCGCCGTTTGGAGCATACGATTGACCTGGTTCAAGGCAATGCGATGGAGCTGCCGTTTGCCGATGATTCGTTTGACTATGCCACGATCGGCTTCGGCCTTCGCAACGTGCCGGACCTGCGCCAGGTGCTGCGGGAAATGAAACGGGTTGTTAAGCCGGGCGGGCTGGTCGTTTGTCTGGAGGCGTCCAAGCCTACCTGGCAGCCGTTTAAGAGCATTTATTATGTTTATTTTCAAAAAGTACTTCCGATGCTGGGCAAGCTGGTAGCCAATCGCTACGAACAATACAAATGGCTGCCGGAGTCCCTGATGCAATTTCCCGGCCGCGAGGAACTCGCGCAAATTTTCCGGGAGACCGGCTTAACGAAGGTCGAAGCGTATCCTTTAACCGGCGGGGTTGCCGCCTTGCATCTTGGAACAAAGGAGACGCATCATGTTTAGAAAACTCGCAATTTTCCTGCAAATGATCAAATTCGAACATACGGTATTCGCATTGCCTTTCGCCTTTATGGGCGCGCTGCTTGGGTCCCAGACGATGAACAACCACCTTCCGTCCTGGTCCCAGATCGGCTGGGTGCTGCTGGCGATGTTCGGGGCCCGGAGCGCGGCGATGGGGCTGAACCGGCTGATTGACCGGGTCAGTGACGCCAAAAATCCGCGCACGAAAAATCGGGCCATCCCCGCGGGGCTTTTGAAAATCGGGGAAGTGGTCGTCTTCGTCATCATTTCGTTCGTGCTGCTGTTCTGGGCCGCCGCGGAGCTTAATCCGCTGGCTTTGAAGCTGCTGCCGATCGCGGTCTTTATGCTCGTGTTCTACTCCTTCACCAAACGTTTCACCTGGCTCTGTCACATCGTCCTTGGGCTGACGATCGCGCTTGCGCCGCTCGGCGGCTGGGCGGCCGTGACCGGCACGGTGAACTGGGCGGCCATGGTATTTTTCGTGACGATCACGTTTTGGATTGCCGGCTTTGATGTCATTTACGCTTGTCAAGACGTCGAGTTTGACATCAAGGAAGGGCTGCATTCGATCCCGGTTCGCTTCGGCGTCGCCAAGTCCCTGAAAATCGCTCAGGCCTTCCATATCATCACGGCGCTCGGCTTTATCGCCCTGCTGCTCATGACCGATCTCGGCTGGTGGTATATCGCGGGCATGATCATCGCTTATTTAATTTTGTTCTACGAGCATCATATCGTGTCGCCGGGCGATCTCAGCCGGTTGCAAACCGCTTTTTTTACGATGAACGGCGTGCTGAGCATCGTCGTCTTTTCCTTTACTTTGATTGATTTGGTGGTGCGGCATTACTGATGGATAAACAAAAGGCTATCGTTGTCGGGATCACGGGGGCCAGCGGCTCGATTTATGGCGTCACGCTCGTCGAAACGCTGCTGCGGATGGAATTTACGGTGCACCTGGTCGTTTCGGGGGCAGGCTGGCGTGTGCTAAAGGAGGAACTCGGCTGGAATACTGCCAGCCGGGAGGAAATGCTGCAGGGGAAGTTCGGGCATTTGCCCGGAAAGCTCGTGTACCACAACGTGGCCGACATCGGTGCGTCGATTGCCAGCGGCTCCTTTCTCACTTACGGCATGATCGTGATACCGTGTTCCATGGGGACGCTCTCGTCGATCGCCAGCGGCGCATCCGATAATTTAATGGCCCGGGCCGCGGACGTTATGCTGAAGGAAGGCCGGCCGCTCGTGCTCGTTCCGCGCGAAACGCCGCTCCATGCGATCCATCTGGAAAATATGCTCAAGCTGGCCAGGTTGGGCGTACGCATCATTCCGGCGATGCCAGCGTTTTATTTTGGACCGCAAACGATCGACGATCTGGTTAAATTTTTGGTCGGCAAAGTGCTGGATAATTTGGGCATTGAGCATGCTCTGTTCAAAAGATGGGGGGATGACCATGAACAACCGGGAGAATAACGACATCCTCATCGGAAAAATCAAATACAGCAACGTATGGCCCGTGTTTCATCATTTTGACGTTTCGCGCTTGCCGCAAAGCAGCCGTCTGGTCACCGAGGTGCCTTCGGCGCTGAACCGCAAAATGCTAAGCGGCGCGCTGGATATATCCCCGGTGTCTTCTTTTGCCTTCGGTTACGGTTCGGAGCGGTTTTTGCTGCTTCCCGATCTTTCCGTCAGCTCGGACGGCCCGGTCAAATCGATTTTGCTGTTTTCGCGTAAATCCCCGGAACAGATTGCAAACGGAACGATCGCGCTGACGAATACGTCGGCAACTTCGGTGAACCTGCTCAAAATCATTATGGAAAAAGCTTACGGCGGGCATCCGACCTATTGGGACAGCGAGCCCGTTCTCGATGACATGATGGCCGAGAGCGACGCTGCCCTGCTGATCGGAGATCATGCCATCGAGGCTTCCTGGCGGGACCACGGTTATATCGTGACCGATTTAGGGGAAGTCTGGAAAAAATGGACTGGTTACGGAATGACCTTTGCGGTATGGGCCGTGCAAAAGACGTTTGCGGAAGCGAACGGCGAATATCTGGCTGAGGTATGCGAGGCGTTTGAGGCGAGCAAGCGGAAAAGCCTGGGCGATTTGACGCCGCTCGCCGCACGGGCCTGTCGCGAAATCGGCGGAACGCCGGAGTACTGGACCCGGTATTTCGGCAGCCATATCCGTTATGATTTCAGCGAACAGCGCCGGACCGGCCTGGCTTTATATTTTAGGTACGCCTACGAGATGGGCTTGCTTGACCATCGGGTGGAAATGGAGATATGGAGTGACAATTCGTTGACGCGGGTGAAGAAATGAAGATGATGGATATTTTCGGCGCACTCAAAAAGGATATGGATTTTATCGAGCAGCAGCTGTACCGGAGCATCGACGGCGATGACGGCATCCTGAGCGAAACGTCCCTGCATCTGCTGAAGGCGGGAGGGAAGCGGCTGCGGCCGGTGTTCGTGCTGCTCAGCGGCAAGTTCGGCAATTACGACCTGCAGCGGCTGCAATATATCGCCGTTCCGCTGGAGCTGATCCACTCCGCATCGCTCGTTCATGACGATGTGATCGACGATGCCGAAACCCGGCGCGGGAAGCCGACCGTGAAGTCGAAATGGGACAACCGGATCGCGATGTATACCGGAGATTATATTTACGCCAAAGCGCTGATGCAGGTTACGCAGCTGGGCAACCCATACATACACCGGACATTGGCCAAAGCGATGGTGCAGATGTCGATCGGGGAAATGGAGCAAATCCGCGATTTCTTCAATACCGAGCAAAGCGTCCGCAATTATTTGCTGCGCATCCGCCGTAAAACCGCGCTGCTGATCGCCATCAGCTGCCAGCTTGGCGCGATGGCGGCCGAGGCCCCGGCCCAAGTGAACTTATCGCTTTATCGTTATGGTTACAATGTCGGAATGGCTTTTCAAATCCGCGATGATCTGCTTGATCTGTTCGGCACGGAAAAAGTGATCGGCAAACCGCCCGGCAGCGATATGCGGCAAGGAAACATCACGCTTCCGGTCCTTTACGCCCTGCAGGAGCCGGGGCTTCGGGAACCGCTGCTGCGGGAAATCCGCGGCATTCAGGCGGGCGACGGCAGCGGGGACGTGTCCCGGGCCATCGAAATGATCCGGACGAGTCCGGGAATTCACCGGGCCGAGGAACTGGCTGACCGCTTCATCCGGAAAGCGCTGGACGCGTTAAGCGGCCTTCCCGACAATAAATCCCGGGCTCATTTGCAGGATATTGCGCACTTTGTCAACAAACGCTCCTATTAGCGGTAGTTCTTGGTGCTAGAAACCTGACTTTTTGAACACGAATTATTTAGCTTTACGCTTTACGGGTTTCGCTTTTTTTTGGTAAAATGCAGGTGAAACCGCCTTCTTCGAGGCGGTGTTCACTACGACGATGCGATTATTCGGGAGGGAACCCATGGAACGAACATTTTTGATGGTTAAGCCGGACGGGGTACAACGCGGTCTGGTCGGCCGGATTATTAGCCGGTTTGAGGATAAGGGCTTTCAAATGATCGCCGGCAAGCTGGTGCAAGTATCCGAAGCCCAAGCCAAAAAGCATTATGCGGAGCACGAGGGAAAGCCTTTTTTTGATGAACTGGTCGGCTTTATTACGTCCGGGCCGGTATTTGCCATGGTGTGGGAAGGCGACGATATCATCGCATTATCCCGGATGGTCATCGGCAAGACGAAAGTGACGGAGGCGCTCCCCGGCACGATTCGCGGCGACTTTGCCGCCCATACGCCGTTTAACCTGATCCATGGTTCCGACGGAGCAGCAAGCGCGGAACGCGAGATTGCCAATTTTTTCGCCCCGCAAGAACTCATTAATTATTCGAGAAGTGTAAGCCAATGGATATGAACCGGATCATCCCCGATTTTGATCGGGCAGACAACGCAGATACGGCACCGGATCCGGATTACCTCGGCTTTATTGAAAGCATCAAGAAGAGCACGGGCATCGATCTGGCCCAGTATAAGGAAGCGCAAATGAAGCGCCGTTTGACTACGCTCCGCAACAAAAACGGCTTTCAAGCGTTCGCTGATTTCTATGCGGCGATGATGGGAAACAAGGTGCTTTTTTACGAATTTCTCGACAAGATGACGATCAACGTCTCGGAGTTTTGGCGTAATCCGAACCGCTGGGAAGTGCTGCGGGACAAGATTTTGCCCGAGATCTCCAAGGACGGAGGCAAGCTCCGGGTGTGGAGCGCCGCTTGCTCCACAGGGGAAGAGCCGTATACGCTGACGATGATATTGGCGGATTTGGGCCTGTTGCCCCGCACCTACCTGCTGGCTTCGGACATCGACGACGGAGCGCTGGCTAAAGCGCAGGAGGGGATGTATCTGGAGCGTTCGCTCAAGGATGTGCCTAAGGACGTAGCGCAGCGTTATTTTTCGCCGGAAGGTGCGATGTACCGGTTTGACGCCAAACTGAAGAAAGCCGTGACATTCAAGAAGCAAAACCTGCTGCTGGACCGGTTTGAGGAAGGTTTCGACCTCATCGTCTGCCGGAACGTGATGATTTATTTTACGGAGGAGGCCAAACAGAGCCTTTACCATAAGTTTTCCGGAGCACTCCGCCCGGGCGGCGTTTTGTTCGTCGGCAGCACGGAGCAGATTTTTTCGCCGGGCCAATACGGCCTGGAAGCGACCGAAACGTTCTTTTATCGGAAAAAGGCTTGAATTCCTGACGCCATCAAGGTCGAGTCGGCTTTTGAGGGTCGAGGCAGATGCTTTCGAAGTGCGTTTTTTCAAAACGCTTTAGGTCGGATGAAGCCAGGGATTGAGTAGCGGAGCTAAACGTTTTCGTAGAAAACGGCCTCGTAAGCATTGGCTGGTAAATCCTACGTGAGCAACGGAGCGACCGGCTGAATTCAAGATTCGCTGTCGAATCTGCTACTGCGAGATACTTCGCCATCAAAAGCCGACTGTATATTCCAGCTTGTATTTTCCAATACTTGTAACCATAAGGTCATTTGGCATTGGAGGACAGGCCATGGACAAAAGAAAAGTGATCGAAGCTTACAGACGGGGGTTTTTGACGCTGCAGGAATGCGCCCAGGTGCTGGGCATCGAAGGCTCCCACCTGAAGCGGATGCTTGAGGATTTTCCGGCGGATCCACGGCGGCCTGCCGCTTTGGACAACCACCCGGCTTCGGGGTAATGTCCGCGAAACACGGGAATAGCGTTAAACTCGCGGTACGTGAATTTTTAAGGCATAGCCTGCGCTCTCTGGGAAGACCCTCGGGAGATGACAGGTTATGCCTTTTTGCACCTTATAGAATTTATGAAATTTCGGGCGGGCATGGTAGAGGGCGGTGCGCAGGTAGCGAGGGGAGAAGATGAGGAAACTGGGGGCTAGGGGACACTAGAACCGTTATCTGCGGAAAAACGGAGGTTTGCAAAATGTAGACGGACACAGATGGCGTTATTTACCTCAAATCGGCCTGGATGAACGGGTTTAGAACGAAATAGGGCCGCCTGTGTCCGTTAGGCTGGGAAATACCCGGGAAATGGGCGGATAAGGCCGCTGGTGTCCGTTAGAGCAACGTCCAAAGTAGAAGTCAGAGCCACTAAAGGACGCCGGCAGGCATTTTTCTTAGCTGGGGAAAAAGTGGCTCGGATAACTATGGGGTGCCTGCAAAAATAGCGGAACTTTATGGTCTTATTATCCGGATATGAGCATGTTCATCCCCGTTAGCGGAATTTTTTGTCCCTATATTCCTTGGATGGTGCACACCCGCGGGCATATCGCTAACGGTTTGAGTAAATAGGGACATCATTTTTCGCTATTTCTCCTGGAGTGGGGGATATCGCCGGAATAGCGCCTTTTTTTGTACTTATGTTTGCGCTGGAGCTACTCAGTCACCATCATTATTTCATGTCTCGTCCGCTAATGAAGAGACGGAAATAAACAAGAAATTGCCGCAATGTTGAATCACTCGCGTGACATACCCGGTGATAAATATTATAATGAGCAAAGAAATTATCGGATTTTAGTTCTTTACAGTTTAACAGTTTAAAGGGGGAACGCATCATCATGAGTTTACGTTATTTAACCGCCGGGGAGACGCATGGACCCCAGTTGACTGCGATTATCGAGGGATTGCCGAGCAATCTTCAGCTGGATCCCGATGCGCTTAATTTTGAATTGGCCCGCCGCCAGAAAGGGTATGGCCGCGGCCGGCGGATGCAGATCGAGAAGGATACGGCGCAAATCGCCGGCGGCGTCCGGCACGGATTTACGACCGGGGCCCCTGTAGCGCTGGTGGTGGAAAACAACGACTGGAAGCATTGGCAAAAAATTATGAACACCTGGCCGATCGAAGGGACGGACGAAGAGAAGCGGAGAGTGCACCGGCCCCGTCCCGGACATGCGGATTTGAACGGGGGCTTGAAATACAACCTGAAAGACCTGCGCAACGTGCTGGAACGCTCCAGCGCGCGGGAGACCGCGGTGCGGGTGGCCGTCGGCGCCGTGGCCAAACAGCTGCTTGAGCGCTTTGGCATGCGGATCGCCGGGCATGTCATCCGCATCGGAGAGATCGAAGCGCCGCCGCATAACTTGCCGCTGGATGAGCTGGCGCGGGTTACCGAAGCGTCGTCGGTTCGCGTAGCCGATCCGGAGACGGAGAAGAGGATGGAGGCCTACATCGACAAAATCAAGGAGGAAGGCGACTCCATTGGCGGGATCGTCGAATGCATCGTGGAGGGCGTGCCGGTCGGGCTCGGCAGCCATGTGCAATACGACCGCAAACTGGACGGCCGGATCGCCCAGGCAGTCGTGTCAATCAACGCCTTCAAGGGTGTGGAGATCGGCATTGGCTTCGAAGCCGGAACGATTCCCGGCTCGCAGGTGCATGATGAGATCCTCTACAGCGAGGAGTGCGGATATTACCGGGCGACCAATCGCCTGGGAGGTTTTGAAGGCGGCATGACCAACGGCATGCCGGTCGTGGTGCGCGGGGTGATGAAGCCGATTCCGACGCTTTACAAGCCGCTGCAAAGCGTGGATATAGACACGCGCGAGCCGTTTGCGGCTCAGGTGGAACGCTCTGATGCCTGCGCCGTTCCGGCGGCCAGCGTCGTGCTGGAGCATGTCGTGGCTTGGGAAATCGCCAAGGCGTTCTTGGAGAAATTCGGCGGCGACTCCATCGAAGAAATTGAACGGAACTATCAGGGTTACCTGAACCAATTGGAGAGTTACTGATGAGAACGCTGCAGGTCGATTTGGGAGAACGTTCGTATCCGATCTATATCGGCGGCGGTTTGCTGGGGAAAGCGGGAGAGTATTTCGAGAAACATCAGTTGTCCAAAAAAAGCCCGGTGCTGCTTGTAACCGATGAGCATGTGGCCCCTTTGTATTTGGAGACGGTGGAATCCTCGCTGCAGGCAAGCGGGTACACGACGGTGAGCAAAGTGGTGAAAGCCGGGGAAAAATCGAAGTCGCTGGACGTTTTCGAAGACGTGATGACGACGGCGATCGAAGGCGGCCTGGACCGCCGCTCGGTTGTAGTGGCCCTCGGCGGCGGTGTCATCGGCGATTTGGCCGGCTTCGTGGCGGCCTCCTACATGCGCGGCGTATCGTTCGTGCAGATGCCGACGACGATTCTGGCGCATGACAGCAGCGCGGGCGGCAAAGTCGCCGTCAACCACCGGCTGGCCAAAAACATGATCGGCGCCTTCCATCAGCCGGAAATGGTGCTCTACGACGTGGACAGCCTGCAAAGCTTGCCGCCCCGGGACGTGCGCGCCGGCTTGTCGGAGATGGTGAAGCACGGGTTGATCTGGGACGCCGAGTTCGCCGCCTGGTGCCGCGAGCACGCGTCAGAACTGCTCGCCCTTGACCCGGAGGCGCTCGGCTATGGGCTGACGCAGGGCTGCGCCATCAAGGCGAAGGTCGTGTCCGTGGACGAACGGGAGCAGGGCCTCAGGGCGATCCTGAATTTGGGGCATACGTTGGGCCATGCGATCGAGGCGCTCGGCGGGTACGGCGAATTTTTGCACGGAGAAGCGATATCGATCGGGATGGCAGCGGCCGCGAAGCTTGCGGTGAACCGGGGCCGGGATGCCGCCCTGTATCAAGAAACCGTCGCTTTGCTGAAGCGCTTTGAGCTGCCGACGGCAATGCCGCGCCATTTGGACGAGGAGAAGCTGATCGGGGCGATGATGCACGACAAGAAGTTTAAGGAACAGCAGCTGGTGTTTATTTTGCCTGTCACCATCGGCAAGGTGGAAATCGTCAGCGATGTGGCGCTGGACGAGGTGCGGCGGGTGATCGCGGAATTGAAAGAGGAGGAACCGCATGTATAACCGAGGAATTCGCGGGGCGACGACCGTGACCCGCAATGAAGAGCAGGATATTTTGCAGGCGACAGCTGAATTGTTGAAAGAAATTGTGAACCGGAACGAAATCGTACCCGAGGATATCGCCAGCGTCTGGATTACGGTAACCCCCGACCTGGACGCCACCTTTCCCGCCCGGGCCATCCGCGGCCTGAGCGGCTGGGATATGGTGCCGCTGATGTGCTCAACGGAAATTCCGGTGAAAGGCGGTCTGCCGAAATGCATCCGCCTGTTGATTCACGTGAACACGACCAAAGGACAGCGGGAAATGAAACACGTCTATTTGAACGAAGCGAAAAGCCTGCGTCCGGATTTGAGCACGTCCAATTCCTAAGGCGCCCGAGCAACTGAAAACTGCTGTTGCCAAATGGGCGCAAAATAAGGTATAGTGAATTTAAGATTTTTCATGAGCGAGTTTTGAATGTTTAGTTAGTTTAGAGCCGAGTAGAGTATAGATGAGATGAGTCGAGTTTAGTTGAGTGATAGCCAATACGCACCATAAGCGGTCACGTACGTTATAGTTTGCCGTTTATCAAACAGGAGAAGGAACGCAGATGGATGACTGTCCATTTCGTTTGGAACCCGTGTTTTGATGGCACCCGGCAGCCTCTAACATTTGCGGAGTGGCGTACTTGGGCGGAGTGGCTTTTCCTAAACCGCAAATCCTACAACCTCTACTTCGGTAGAGGTTTTTTTATTTGGTTTTTTAAATCCCGATAAGGAAGTGAGAGACATGGCAACCCCGCAAGTAGAACAGGTCATTGCTTTGGCTAAAGATTACAATCTGATCCCGATTACCCGGACGCTGCTCGCCGATTTGGAAACGCCGATCCGGATTTTCCGCCGCGTCGCCCAGCGGGAGCGGGCATTTTTGCTGGAGAGCGTGGAGGGCGGGAGCCAGTGGGCGCGTTACTCCTTTATCGGTACCAACCCGTTTCTGACGATTTCGACGAAAAAAGGAGAAGTGGTGCTGGACCGTGCGAGCGGCAAAGAAACGCTGCGTTCGGCGAAACCGCTCGATGAGCTGAAGGCGATCCTGCGGGGTTACCGCAGTCCAAAGCTTCCGGAAATGCCGCCGTTTACCGGCGGGGCGATCGGTTTTTTCGGTTACGACTTGCTGCAGTATTACGAAAAGCTGCCCGCCCACCGGGTGGACGATCTGAATATGGACGATATGCAGTTTATGTTCTGCGATCAAGTGATTGTGTTCGACCACGTCAAGCAGCGGATTTTGCTGGTCGCCAACGTGCACGTCAAGGAAGGCGACCGCGACGAGGATATCCGGCGGTCCTACGAACTGGCGGAGCGGAAGCTGGACGAAGCAGCCGACTTGCTGCACCAGGAGGGGCCGAGCGAAAGCTTCAACCGCCGGCCGATGCCGGTCGTCACCGATTTGGGCGATGTCCGCTCCAACCTCACGAAGGAGCAGTTTATAGCCAATGTGGAGAAAGGCAAGGAGTACATCCGCGCCGGAGATATTTTTCAAGTGGTGCTGTCGCAGCGGTTCCATATCGAAACCGAGGTTGATCCGCTGCATGTTTACCGGGTGCTGCGCACCTTGAACCCTTCCCCGTACATGTACTACCTCAAGCTGGACGACGAGATCATCGTCGGAACGTCGCCGGAGGCGCTGGTGAAGGTGGAAAACGGGCGGGTCGAAACGCGGCCGATCGCCGGTACCCGGCCGCGCGGGGCGACGGAGGAGGCCGATCTCGCGTTGGAAGTAGAGCTGCTTGCGGACGAAAAAGAGCGCGCCGAGCATCTGATGCTGGTCGACCTGGGCCGTAACGATTTGGGCCGGGTTTCGGAGTTCGGCAGCGTCAAATGCGAGTCGTATATGGACATCGAACGGTATTCGCACGTGATGCACATGGTCTCGAAAGTTTCCGGTGAGCTGCGCGGCGACAAGGACTTTTTCGACGCTTTTCTGTCCTGCCTCCCGGCCGGTACCGTATCGGGCGCGCCGAAACTGCGGGCGATGGAGATCATCGCCGAGCTGGAGAACGAAGCCCGGGGCACGTATGCGGGAGCGATCGGGTATCTCGGATTTTCCGGCAACATGGATTCGTGCATCACGATCCGGACGATCGTATTTAAACACGGGAAAGCTTACGTGCAGGCCGGCGGCGGGATCGTCTGGGATTCCGTGCCGGAAAATGAATATCAAGAGTCGGTGAATAAAGCCAAAGCGCTGCTGACGGCGATTCGCACGGCGGAGCAAATGTTTCCGCCCGCGCCCAAGGACGGCGATGTGCTGAACCAAGACTATTTATACGAATATATCCCGGGAAAATAAAGAAAGGAGCGAATGGCGATGGCAGGACAGCAAGCGGTGCAGGATGGGATCAACCGCCTGATTCAAGGTGAAAATTTGGGACGGGAGGAAGCGCGCGGCGTGATGCAGGCGATCATGAACGGCGAATCGACGCCGGCGCAAATCGGCGGACTGCTGACAGCGCTGCGCATCAAAGGCGAGACGGTTGAGGAGATCACCGGGTTTGCGGAAGCGATGCGCGGGGCGTCGAGCCGGATTGTGACGGAGACGAGCCGGCTGCTCGATACTTGCGGTACGGGCGGATCGGGAATTCATAAAATCAATATCTCGACGACAGCGGCGATCGTGGCCGCGTCGGAATCGGTGCGGGTGGCGAAGCATGGCAACCGTTCGGCCTCGGGCCGATCGGGCAGCGCCGATGTGCTGGAAGCGCTGGGCGTCAACATTCAGCTCGATGCCGAGCAGGCCAAGCGGTGCCTGGACGAAATCGGCCTCTGCTTTATGTTCTCGCAGCTTTATCATCCTTCGATGAAACATGCGGCCGGCCCGCGCAAAGAGCTTGGCATCCGGACCGTATTCAATATGCTCGGGCCGCTCACCAATCCGGCGGGCGCGGATCGCCAGGTGCTAGGCATTTACGACCGCACGAAAACGGAAACGATCGCCGTGGTGCTGCGTGAGCTGGGCTCCAAGCGGGCGCTGGTCGTCAGCAGCGAGGAAGGGCTGGACGAAATCAGCCTCTCGTCGGCTACGCGGGTATCCGAGCTTAAGGACGGCGCCGTGACCACGTATGAACTGCAGCCGGAGGATCTGGGCCTTGGCAAGTATCCGCTCGGCGAAATGATCGGCGGCGATCCGCAAACGAACGCGGCGATTGTGGAACGGGTGCTAAGCGGAGAAAAAGGCGCCTACCGGGATATCGTGCTGGCGAACGCCGGCGCTTGCATCTACGTCGCCGGGCTGGCGGACAGCATCCGTGAAGGGGTCGCCATCGCCGCGGCGGCGATCGATTCGGGCAAGGCGTACGGCAAGCTGGAGCAGCTAATTCGGACAACGGGGGAATTAAGTTATGTATCTTGAGCGGATTGTGGAGACCAAAAAAAGTGAAGTCGGGCAGCTGGCCGCTTCTTTCTCGCTGGCCGACGCCGAGCGGCGTATTGGGGAGATGGCGCCGGCGCGGGGATTTCACCGCGCGCTGGCTTCCGGACGCAGGCGGGAAATGGGCTTGATCGCCGAGGTGAAAAAGGCTTCGCCGTCCAAAGGCCTGATCCGTCCCGATTTCCATCCGGTGGAACTGGCGAAAAGCTATGAAGCGGCAGGAACGGACTGTATTTCCGTGCTGACGGACGAGAAGTATTTTCAAGGGAGCGGCGCCTATTTGACCGCCATCCGCGAGGCGGTAAAGGCGCCGCTGCTGCGGAAGGATTTCGTCATCGACGAGCGGCAAATCTACGAAGCGCGGCTGCTTGGCGCGGATGCCGTGCTGCTGATCGCAGCCATTCTCAACGATGCGCAGTTGCGCGATTATCTTAAGACGGCGTCGGCGCTTGGGCTCGACGCGCTCGTGGAAGTGCATGACCGTGAGGAAATGGAGCGGGTGCTGGCTTTAGGCTCGGCCGGGTTAATTGGCATCAACAACCGGAATTTGCGGACGTTTGAGGTATCCTTGGAGACGACGGCCGCGCTTGCCGAGCTGGTGCCGCCCGAAGTGACGCTGATCAGCGAAAGCGGCATTCGGACGCGGGAAGATATTGCATATTTGGCGGCGAACGGGGCCAAAGGCGTGCTGATCGGCGAAACCTTTATGCGCCAGACGGATGTAGGAAAGGCCGTTCATGAGTTGATGGGGCCTTTACCGCAAGCGGCTGAGCCCGGGGTTACCGCAGAAAGAAGGGCTGCTCATGAGTGATGCAGCAGCGGTTAAACAGCGGGAAACGGCGGTAAAAATTTGTGGACTTCAAAGCGTTGAAGTGCTAAAATCAATGGTGAACTTGCCCGTGGATTACGTCGGATTCGTGTTTGCGCCAAGCAAGCGGCAAATCAGCGGCGAACGGGCGGCGGAGCTTCTTCCGGTGCTTCGTGAGTGGAGCGGGGGGAAACGTCCGCAAAGCGTCGGCGTATTCGTCAATCCCTCGATCGAGGAACTGGAGGACGTGCTGCGGCTGGCGCCGCTGGATATTTTGCAGCTGCACGGCACGGAAAGCCCGGAGTTTTGCCGGGCAGTTAAGTCGGCTTCTGGTGTGAAAATTTTCAAAGCATTTTCCGTAAAACAAGACGGATCGGTTCATGGCGAACGGTCCTTGGAAGCATATAACGGCATATTGGATGGGATTTTGCTCGATACTTACGACCCGAAATACGGCGGGGGATCGGGTGTGACATTTCATTGGAGCGCCGCAGCTCCGTACCAGCGTTGGGCTAAAGCCCAGGGCATCCCTTTTCTCGCCGCCGGAGGGCTGCATCCCGGAAACGTAGAGGATCTGCTTGATGCACTTGGCCCCGACGGGGTCGATGTATCAAGCGGCGTGGAGACAGATGGGGTTAAAGATATCGCGAAGGTTGCCGCCTTCGTAGGGAGGGTGAAGCATAAAATGACGCAAGTACAGGTGCCGGATGAGCATGGGCGCTTTGGTCCGTTTGGCGGCCGTTATGTGCCGGAAACGTTGATGAACGCGCTGATTGAACTGGAAGAGTCCTATTTAAAATATAAAGACGATGCTGATTTTCAGCAGGAGATCGCTTATTTGCTGAAGCAATATTCCGGCCGGGAGACGCCGCTGTATTTCGCGGAGCGCCTGACCGAGCATTTGGGCGGGGCAAAAATTTATTTGAAACGCGAGGATTTAAACCACACCGGAGCCCACAAAATCAACAACGCGATCGGTCAGGGGATTTTGGCCAAACGCATGGGCAAGAAAAAAGTGATCGCCGAAACCGGCGCCGGGCAGCATGGCGTTGCTACCGCCACCGTCGCCGCCTTGCTCGGTCTGGAGTGCAAGGTGTTTATGGGCGAAGAGGATACGAAACGCCAGCAGCTCAACGTGTTTCGGATGAAGCTGCTGGGCGCCGAGGTTATCCCCGTCATGTCGGGTACGCGGACGCTGAAGGACGCCTGCAATGAGGCGCTGCGCTATTGGGTCAGCAACGTGCACGACACATTTTACATTCTCGGTTCGGCGACCGGGCCGCATCCGTATCCGATGATGGTGCGCAACTTCCAGCGCATTATCGGCGACGAGACGAGACAGCAAATGCTGGAGACTGAAGGACGGCTGCCGGACATGCTGGTGGCCGCGGTCGGCGGCGGGAGCAATGCGATCGGGATGTTTTACCCGTTTATCGAGGACAAGGACGTTCGGCTCGTCGGCGTCGAAGCGGCCGGGAAAGGCGTGGATACCGAATTCCACGCGGCTACGATGACCAAGGGCAAAAGAGGCGTGTTCCAGGGCTCGATGAGCTATTTGCTGCAGGACGAATACGGCCAGGTGCAGCCGGCGCATTCGATTTCGGCCGGGCTGGACTATCCGGGCATCGGGCCGGAGCATTCTTATTTGAAGGATACCTCCCGCTCCAATTATTACCCGATTACCGACCGGGAGGCGCTGGAGGCGCTGCAATTGCTCAGCCGGACGGAGGGCATTATCCCCGCGCTGGAATCGGCGCATGCCGTGGCGCAGGTGGTGAAGATGGCGCCCGGGATGAGCCCGGGTGAGATCGTCGTCATTTGCTTGTCCGGCCGCGGCGACAAGGATGTTGAATCGATCATGGCATATACGGAAGGCGGGGAATCGTTATGAGTACGGCGCTGGTCAATTTGCTGGATGAGACGTTTGCGAAGCTGAAGTCGTCGGGAAAAACGGCGCTCATTCCGTTCATTACCGTCGGGGATCCCGATCCGGAAACGACGCTGGACATTCTGGCCGTGCTGGAGCAGGCCGGAGCCGATATCGTCGAATTGGGCGTTCCTTATTCCGACCCGCTTGCCGACGGTCCGGTCATCCAGCGCGCCTCCGAGCGGGCGCTGGCGCATCAAATTACGATTGAGACATGCATCCAAACGGCGGTCAAGGCCAAAGCGCGCGGCGTCAGCCTGCCGTTCGTGCTGTTTACGTACTACAATCCCGTTTTGCAGATAGGTTTGCCGCGCTTTTTTGACCTGCTGCAGGAAGCGGGCATCAGCGGGTTGATCATTCCCGATTTGCCATACGAAGAAGCGGCGGAGGTGCTGGCGTTGGCGGATGCCGCAAATGTCAAGCTGATCCCGCTCGTGGCTCCGACGTCCAGCGGCCGGATCACGCAGATTCTGACCCGCGCCCGCGGTTTCGTGTACTGCGTATCTTCGCTTGGGGTTACCGGGGAGAGAGCTTCTTTTCACGCCAGCGTCGATGAGTTCATCACTTCGGTGAAAGCCGAGACCGATCTGCCCGTGGCCGTCGGCTTCGGCATCTCCAACCGGGAGCAGGTCGAGCGGTTTGCGGGCATTTGCGACGGAGCCGTCGTCGGCAGCGCAATCGTGCGCAAGATCGAAGAAACGCTTCCGCTGCTGGCGAACGAATCATCCAAGGAACAGGGATTGTTGCAAATTAGCGACTTTGTGGCACAATTGAGGGTATAGTAGCTATATAAGTTGAACCATTACTGTACGTGATATAGGGCAGCCGTGTGAAATGTTCTTACGATCGCTGTTGTTCGCAGATTTCTTTCGATTTTATAAATTCAAACAAGGTAGAAATCCGCTCACAAAGGCGACCAAGCGTATGCTTCCGAAGCAGCTTTCTTCCAGAAAGCTTTTAGTTTCTTCAAAATCATTTCACCTAGGTTCAATATTCTAAAATGTGTATTTTTTAGAATATTGAACCCTCTTGCCTAACTCACAGTTTTTCATTAGTTCAACTGATTTAGCAGGGAGAAAGTTTCAAAGGGAGGAAAAATGCATGTTGCCCAAACCTCAGATCGTGGGTCTGCCGGTATATCAGCCGGGTAAACCGATCGAAGAAGTGAAAAAAGAGCTTGGCCTTGATGAAGTGATCAAGCTGGCTTCGAACGAAAATCCGTTTGGTTGCTCTCCGCGCGTTCGCGCCGCCATTGAACAGGAGATCATGAACATCAGCTTGTATCCGGACGGCAGTGCCGCGGAATTGACGGAGGCGCTGGCGGGGCATCTTGGCGTCAATCGGGAGCAAATTATTTTCGGCTGCGGTTCGGACGAAATTATCGCGCTGATTGCCCGTGCGTTTTTCCTGCCGGGTGATGAAACGGTGATGGCCGACCAGACGTTCAGCGTCTACAAAAGCAACGCCGATATCGAAGGCGCGGTTAGCATCGAGGTGCCGTTAAAGGACGGCACGCATGACCTGGAGGCAATGCTCGCCCGTATCGGCACAAAAACGAAGATCGTTTGGGTCTGCAACCCGAACAATCCGACCGGAACGATCGTTCCGCGCGAGCAGCTGGTTTCTTTTTTGGATCGGGTTCCCGGCCAGGTGCTGGTTGTTCTGGACGAAGCTTATAACGAGTATGTGACCGATGCTGCTTATTCCGATGGAATCGGCCTGCTCGACAAATATCCGAACTTGATCGTACTGCGGACGTTCTCGAAAATTTACGGGCTCGCCTCGCTGCGAATCGGTTACGGCGTCGGTCAGCCGGCCGTGATCAAGCTGATCAACCAGGTGCGCGAGCCGTTCAACACGTCCCGCTTCGGGCAGGCGGCGGCCAAAGCGGCCTTGGCCGATCAGGACTACGTGCAGGGTTGCCGCGAGAAAAACCGCAGCGGGATCCAGTATTTATCCGAGCAGTTTGATCGCTTGGGCTTGTCTTATTTTCCGGCGCACGGGAATTTCATCATGGTCGACGTTAAACGCCCGGCTGCGGACATGTTCCAATCGTTGTTAAAGCTCGGCATTATCATTCGCGCCGGTTTTTCTAAATATCCGAATTCGATTCGGGTTACCGTCGGTTCGGCGGAACAAAACGCGAAATTTATAGACGCTTTGGAGCAGGTGCTGAACAAGTCGGCCGCAGAGGTATAATTCAATCTTTGGTTCGCATATTCGCAGAAAACGAGTGAGATTACATGACAACGAAAATTGCCGTATTTGGGGTAGGTTTAATCGGGGGATCGCTGGCGCTTTGCCTTAAAGGCAAGCCCGGCATCACCGTCGTGGGGCATGCGCATCGTCCCGAATCGCTAAAACGCATCATGGAGCGCGGTGTCGTGGACGCCGCGACGCTTTCCATGGAAGAGGCGGCCGCGGATGCCGACTTTATTTTTTTGTGCGTACCGGTCGGAAACTTGGAGGAGTACCTGGTGAAGCTGAACCAGCTTCCGCTCAAGCCGGGCTGCATCGTGACCGACGTAGGCAGCACCAAAGCGGCGGTGGCGGCCTGTGCCGCGGCCATTTCGCGTCCGGACGTGCATTTTATCGGCGGCCATCCGATGGCCGGGTCCGAACGTTCCGGCGTGGAAGCGGCCTCTTCCTTGCTGTTCGAGAATGCCTATTATGTGCTGACTCCGTCTCCGGACGTTCCGGGGGAGGCATACATACGCCTTGAGCGGCTTCTATCGTATACGAAGGCGCAAATCGTCCGCGTTGATCCGGAATTGCACGATGAAATCGTTGGTGCGATCAGCCATTTGCCGCATATTATTGCGGTCGCGCTGGTCAACCAGGTGTGCGATTACAATAGCTCAAACGGACTGTATCGGATGCTGGCGGCGGGAGGGTTCCGGGACATTACCCGGATCGCCTCCAGCGAACCAGTCATCTGGCGGGATATTTTGCTCAGCAACCGTAAGGTGCTGCTGGATTTGCTGAAGGATTGGAACCGGGAGATTGAAGGCTTTGTCAAACTGCTCGAGAACGAAAACGGGGCTGGGATCGAGGAAGCGTTCCAGAAAGCGAACCGCTTCCGCAGCGAACTGCCGGAACGGCGCAAAGGCACGATCACTTCCTTGTTCGATATCTACATCGACGTGCCCGACCATCCGGGCATTATCGGACAAATCGCCACGGAGTTGGGAACGCGCCACATCAATTTGAGCAATATGCAAATTATCGAAAGCCGGGAGGATGTGCCGGGTGTGATGCGCCTTTCTTTTCGGCAGGAAGGGGAAATGGAGCGCGCCAAAGAGCTGCTGCAGGGGCTTGGCTATACGGTGTATGTTTAAGCCGGGAGAAAGTCTGTCAAATTAGTTTGTATGGTAGCCCGCGTGAGATGGAGCGGGAGAGCAGCGCCCGGGAAAAGCCGTGTTAAGATAGACTGTAATCGCGTAAGAAGGACCTTAATAGGGTATCTAGTACTATTCACTGTGCGCAAAGCCGACCTGGCTTTGCGCACAAATTATGAAAGCGTTAAAAAAAGTTGTTGACAAAATGAAAACGGATACAATATACTAAGACTACAGTATGGTTTCTCTCCACTCCTATCCAATATCTTTTGCTCCAGCGTGAGCAAAGGGCCGCTTCGAAAGAAGCGGTCTTTTTTTTGTGTTGGCGGCCTTTTGATGGCTGAACGGAGATTTTGGGTGAGGCTAACGGACCGAGAAGACCTTATTCGGAAAAAAACAGCCACTTTGAAATCGTAACGGACTCAGGTGCACTTATTTGGCCGGATTTACCGGATTCGCCGGGGAAATGCCCGGAATAAGGTCAATGGTGTCCGTTAGGCCGGGAAATACCCGGGAAATGAGCAAATAACGGCTCTGTGGTCCGTTAGCCAGGGCGCGTCACGCATAGAGCTTTATGTTCATTTGAATGTGGTCCGAACAGTTGTATCTATAGCAGAGTGTACCAAATAGTTGTCCCCCTACAGTCACACCCCTATAGTCGCGCCCCCACAGGCGTTACCCTTACAGACGTTGCCCCCATAGCCATT
This sequence comes from Paenibacillus macerans, assembly GCF_023715465.1. Classification (GTDB taxonomy): domain Bacteria; phylum Bacillota; class Bacilli; order Paenibacillales; family Paenibacillaceae; genus Fontibacillus; species Fontibacillus macerans_A. Next base: position 442,821 of record NZ_JAMBOE010000001.1, on the reverse strand, counting down.
ACCCCTACAGTCGTGTTACCTACAGTCGTATGCCCTACAGCCTGCGGCCGTTATAGTCGAGGTTCCTCCCGGCCCAAATGCCGCTTGCGGTACGCCTGCGGGCTGAGGCCGTGCTTTTTCTTAAACGCCTTGCTGAAATAGTAAATATCCGGGAAGCCGGACTGCTCGGCAACCTCTTTAACCAGCAGCTCGGGTTTAAGCAGCAGCTCGCAGGCTTTGGCCAAGCGGATCCGGTTCATTTCCTCGATGAGAGTCCGCCCAGTCTTCTGCTTGTAAAGCCGGGAAAGATGGCCATAGCTCATATGCAGGGAAGCGGCCAATTCCTCTACGTTCAGGCGGTCACCGCGAAAATCCTCCAAATAAATTTCCACCTTGCGAACGAGGGCATCCTTGGTTCCGCCTAGCTCCGCCAAGGAAAGGCGTCCGGTGCCCGGAATCGAAGTTAAAATTTCCAGGAACTGCACGAGCAGGAGCTGCAAAAAAAGCGGTGTCCGTCCGGCCTCTGCTTCATGAAACAACTGGATCAGCAGCGGCCGAATTCCGTAATCGTCGCGGTAAGCGCCGGGAGGCCAATCTTTCAGGCGGCTCAGCCGTCCGAACAACCCTTGCCCGGCCGCTTCTTCCGGGCTCCCGCCGGGCAACGGCCTGAACCGCCAGCGAAAGCACACGCCCTCGTGCGGAGCATCACGGTAGTAAACATGGGAGTGGGTCATGCCTGGAGGAATCAGAAAAAACTCGCCTTCGCGGACCATGACGTCCTTGTCCATAAACCGGGTTTGCATGCGGCCGGACAACACGCAGTTAAATTCGTACCAGGTGTGGGCATGGGGCGGGCATTTTCCGCCGCCTCCGTTTTGTTCAATCACGATATCGACCCAGTCAATTACGGAGTCATCAACGCGGATTTCGCGGCATAATCCATTCAGTACGGAGGACAGCTCCTGCCGCCATTTTTTCACATCCATCGGATTGGCTCCTTTTGTCCTTTTGTCCCAATCATATCATAATAGGACAAAAATTGATGAGGATTAGTAATTTACTTCATACGCCCCGGAACGCAAAATGAGGGGGAAGCCGATACTTGCTCCAAGGGAGGAACACAGTTCATGTTTTGGACGGAAGAAAAATTAAACGCGCGGATTCGCGAGGTTGAAGCTTATCGTTACCGCGATGCGATGCCGATCGCCGAATTCCGCGCGCAGGTCGACGAGGAAGGGCCAATCGGAGCCAGACCGCCAAAGGGTGGGGAATGGAGTGCGATGCCGGCTGGTGAACGCTGGGAAGGCCGCGATCTTTACTTATGGCTGGAAGCTGAGGCGGAAATTCCGCAGGCCTGGAAAGGCCGCCGGGTTGTCGGCGTGTTTGATTTCGGTAAGACGGGCGGTGGGAACAACTCCGGTTTCGAGTCTTTGCTGTATGTCAACGGAGAGCCGTTTCAAGGGGTGGACTCCAACCATCAGGAGGTGTTTTTTCCCGAAGAAGCCGCCGGTACTTCCGTGTTGCTGCAATTTCGGCTTTGGTCAGGTCTGGAGGGCGGAGGTAAACCGCAGGTCCAGGAGCATCGGCTGAAACGGGCGGAAATCGCCTGGCTCGACGGGACGGTCGACCGTCTGTATTATACGGCCCGGGCCGTGATGCAGACCGTGGAAGTGCTACATAAACACGCTCCCGAGCGGACCGACCTGCTGATGGCGCTGGATCGGGCGTTTTTGCGGGTCGATTGGTCGCAGCCGGGCTCCGAGGCGTTTTATGACTCGTTGGCGGCTGCGGAAGAGCAGCTGTCGCAGGCGATTTCGGCGCTGCCCAAATCGTCGCCGGTTACGGTCCGCTGCATCGGGCATACGCACATCGACGTGGCCTGGCTATGGCGCCTTAAGCATACCCGGGAAAAAGCGGCCCGCTCCTTCAGCACTGTGCTGCGGTTGATGGAAATGTTCCCGGAGTACGTTTTTTTGCAAACGCAGCCCCAACTGTATGAGTACTTGAAGCAGGATTATCCGGAGCTTTACGAGCAAATCAAGGAACGGATCAAGGAAGGCCGCTGGGAGGCGGCCGGGGGGATGTGGCTGGAAGCCGACTGCAATTTGACGAGCGGCGAATCGCTGGTGCGGCAGTTGCTGTACGGCACCCGTTTTCTGCGCGAAGAGTTTGGTGCGGAGTGCACATATTTGTGGCTGCCCGACGTTTTCGGCTACAGCTGGGCATTGCCGCAAATCCTGCGCAAGTCGGGTTTCGATACGTTCATGACGACCAAAATCAGTTGGAACCAATACAACCGGATGCCGCACGACACGTTTAAATGGCGCGGGATCGACGGCAGCGAAGTGCTGACCCATTTCATCACCACCCCGCAGGACGGCAGCTTCTGGTGGTATACCTACAACGGCAACATCGAAGCGTCCAGCGTGCAGGGCATCTGGGAAACGTACCGGGACAAGGAAATCAACAAGGAGCTGCTGTTGTCTTACGGCTACGGGGACGGGGGCGGCGGCGTCAACCGAGAGCATCTGGAGCTGCGGCGCCGTCTCGAAGCGATGCCGGGGCTGCCGAACGTCGTCACCGGGCGGGCGGACGAATATTTCGCCAAACTGCATGAGACGGTGGAAGCGGCGGACCGTTATGTCCATACATGGGACGGCGAGCTGTATCTCGAGTACCACCGGGGAACTTATACGAGTCAGGCTTATAACAAAAAAATGAACCGCAAGCTCGAATTGCTCTCTCGTGACGCCGAATGGCTGCTTAGCCTGGAGGCGCTGCTGGCTGGCGGAGGCTGGGCCTCCTACCCGAAAGCGAAGCTCGACGAAAGCTGGAAAACGATTTTGCGCAATCAGTTCCACGACATCATTCCAGGCTCGTCGATTCCCGAAGTGTACCGCGATTCCAAACTGGAGTACGAGCAAGCCGCAGCGCTGCTGCAGGAATGCCGCAGTCAGGCGATCCGCGGGTTGACCCTAAGCGCCCTGGCTGGCGATACAGCAAACGGTACCGCCTCGATAGGCGATGCCGTGACCGGCGATGTTGTGAACGGTGATCCGGAAGGCGAAGTGACCTATACCGTTTGGAATCCGTCCTCCTGGACGTATAGCGGCCTCGTTGCCATCCATGGCGCCGGTCCCGGCGGACGTTGGAGCGGTCACGACGGCCGCGAGCTTGACGCCGAATTTGACGGAAGCATCGTTTGGGTGAAGGTGGAAAACGTCCCGCCGTTGGGATTTAAGACGATAAGCCGCAGCTTGAATGGGGAGGAGGCGATGTCCGATTCGCAAGGAGCGTCAGCGGGAAGCAGTGACGCTGCTAAGGCGCCGTTTAGAGTTTTGCCGAACGGCATCGAGACTCCGCTGTATCGGATCGTCTGGAACGAGCGCGGCCAATTGACTTCGGTTTACGACCGGGCCGCCGGCCGCGAGGTGCTCGCTCCCGGAGAACGCGGCAACGTTCTCCAGGTGTTTGAAGATAAGCCGAAAATGTTCGAGGCTTGGGATATTGATATTTTTTATCAGGAGAAGATGCACGAGGTTTCGGAGCTTAAGGAGTGCCGGGTTACGGCCGGCAAGCTGCGGGCGGAGGTCGCTTTCACCTGGATGTATATGAACTCCACGATCAGCCAGCAAATGATCCTATATGCCGATGACCGGCGGATCGAGTTCCGCACGCAGGTGGATTGGCAGGAGCGCCAGCAGCTCTTAAAGGTCGCTTTTCCGGTGGATGTGCGGGCAACGGAGGCCACCTACGACATCCAGTTCGGCAACGTCAAACGACCGACGCATTGGAACACCTCCTGGGATCTTGCGCGGTTTGAGACGGTTGGACACCAGTGGGCCGACCTGTCGGAGCATGGTTACGGCGTCAGCCTGCTCAACGATTGCAAATACGGTCATGACATCAAAAACAACGTGATCAGGCTGTCGCTGCTGAAATCGGCGACCTATCCCGATCCGGAGGCCGACCGTGGAGAGCATACGTTTACTTATGCCCTGTATCCGCACGAGGGGCATTGGTCCGAGGGCGAGACCGTGCAGGCCGCCGCGCTGCTGAATCAGCCGGTGTATGCCACACGCGGCCAGACAGCGGCATCCGCTTTCTCCTTGCTGCGGGCTGTGCGCGTCAGCGGCAGCGGCGAAGTGGTAATCGACGCGGTCAAAAAAGCAGAGGACGACGACGCCTTGATCGTCCGCTTCCACGAATATAAAGGCGGCCGGGGTTCGATTCGCTTGGAGAGCGATCTCACGCTTGTCTCCTGGCAAGAAACCAACCTGATGGAACGGCCGGCCGGGGAGGCCAAGCAAGGTACTGCCGAGCTGCAGATTTCGCCGTATGAGATTAAAACGGTTCGGCTCGCGCTCCGCTGAGGCCGCGGGGAAATTCCGGCGCGCATGGCAACGCGGAATTGACACTCCAGGAAGATGCAGGTAAAGTAGTGATAGTGAATCGAATAGGAAATTCCACTAGGGGCGCCGTATTCGGCTGAGACAAGAGCGTATCTTGGACCCTTTGAACCTGATCTAGTTCGTACTAGCGTAGGAAAGTGGAGCCGGTACCGCGCCGTCCGCAAGTAATCACGATATGATGTGACTGGCCCTCGCGCGTTCAAGCCGCTCCCTCTACGGGGCGGCTTTTTTGCTGCTTCGTAAAGTTCTGCCGCTCGTCGTCCCATGGATGCTCCTGTATCGTAGTTCACATTTTACCCGGAGGTGGAGGACGATGAGTTTTGCGCAAACGCTGCGCGAGCAGGCGGACGAGGTTTTTGAAGCGATTTTTCAGCATCCTTTTGTGCGGGGAATCGCCAACGGCAATCTGCAAAAAGAGCAATTGATTCATTACGTCAAACAGGATTACGAGTACTTGAACGCGTACATGCGGATCTACGGGATCGCCATATCGAAATGCGAAAGCCGCGGCGATATCGCCCTGTTCAACGAACAGATCTCCTTTATTCTGAACAGTGAAATCCATCCGCACCACAATTTTTGCGCTGTTGCCGGGGTCCGTTTTGAGGAGCTGCAGGGCTTTCCCCTGGCGCCGTCCGCGCATCATTACATCCGCCACATGCTGACTGTGGCGCATGAAGGCAGCCTGGGTGAAATCTTGGCTGTGCTGCTGCCCTGCCCCTGGACGTATTTGGAAATCGGCCGCAGACTGCTGGACGAAGTCCGCCCGGCCCCGGACCATCCTTTTTACGATTGGATGCAATTTTACGGCGGGCGGGTGACCGGTGTGACGCAGAAATTCCAGGACGCCCTCGACCAATGGGCGGAAACCGCGGCGGAAGCGGAGCGCCGGAGGATGGCGGATCATTTCATGCAAAGCTGCCAGTTGGAGTACCTGTTCTGGGACATGGCTTACAAGCTGGAGGAATGGCCGGTTCGGACGGGGCGGCGGAATGATGAACCAATCGCAGGTGCATTAACGAAAGGGGCTGAACTTCAATGAGCATCTTGGAAAATGAACTGTCCGCTCTGCTTACGAAAGTGCAAAACACGAAGCCGCTTGTGCACAACATGACCAACGTCGTCGTGACCAATTTTACGGCCAACGGCCTGTACGCGCTTGGTGCTTCCCCGGTGATGGCTTACGCACCGGAGGAAGTGGCCGATATGGCCGGGATCGCCGGGGCCCTCGTGCTGAATCTGGGGACGCTGTCCAGCGCCCAGGTCGAGGCGATGATCGTCGCCGGTTTGTCGGCGAACGCCCATGAGGTGCCAGTGCTGCTGGATCCGGTCGGGGCGGGCGCGACGCGTTTCCGGACGGAATCGGCGCTGCGCATCCTGCGCGAGGTCAAAGTGTCACTCTTGCGGGGGAATGCGGCGGAAATCGCCCACCTGCTTGGGGAAAGCCGCGACATCAAGGGCGTGGACGCCGGGGAAAGCAGCGGTGAGGATCAGGCGGAGCTGGCCGTGCGGGCGGCGCGGAAGCTGAACACCGTCGTCGCCGTCACCGGGCGCGAGGACGTGATCACTGACGGGCAGCTGTGCCGGATCGTCAGCGGCGGGGATGCGCTGCTGACGCAGGTAACCGGCACGGGCTGCCTGCTGACGTCGGTCCTGGGCGCCTTTGCCGCGGTGGAACGCGACAACGTGCTGCTGGCCGGCACCGCCGGGCTGGCGTTTTACGGCGCCGCCGCGTCCCGCGCCGCGGAGCGCACCGCGTCCGCCGGCCCCGGCAGCTTCCAGATCGCCTTCCTCGACGAGTTGGCCAAGCTGCACCCGCACTCGCTGAAGGGCCACGCGGCGGTCAGCGAGCGGGAAGTCTCCGCTGCCGGCGGGTGGTGGCTCGGATGAGCGGCGCGGTCCGGAAGGCGCTGACGATCGCCGGGTCGGACAGCGGCGGCGGGGCCGGCATCCAGGCCGACCTCAAAACGTTCCAGGAGCTTGGCGTGTTTGGCATGTCGGCGGTCACCGCCATCACCGTCCAAAACACGCTGGGCGTCCGGAACGTATATCCGCTGCCGCCGGAGGCCGCGGCGGAGCAAATCGAGGCGGTCGGCTCGGACTTGGCCCCGGACGCGCTGAAAACCGGCATGCTGTTCAGCGCCGGGATCATCCGTGCCGTGGCGGGGCAAATCCGCGCCTTCGGCTGGGCCCGGGTCGTCGTCGACCCGGTTATGATCGCCAAAGGCGGCGCCACGCTATTGCAGCCCGAAGCGGTCGCGGCGCTGCAGGAGGAGCTGCTGCCGCTGGCGCAGGTGGTGACGCCGAATATCCCGGAGGCCGAGGCGTTATCCGGTATCCTGATCCGCGGCATGACCGACCGGCGCGAGGCGGCCAAACGCATCCATAGCCTCGGGGCGAAACACGTTGTCATCAAAGGCGGGCATGACGAGAGCGGCAGCGGCGAGCGGATCGTCGACCTGCTGTATGACGGCAACGGTTTTACCGAGTTTAGCGGGCAGCGGATCATGACGCGGCATACGCACGGTACGGGCTGCACCTTCTCTGCGGCGATCGCGGCGGAGCTGGCGAAGGGAGCGGCGGCTGCGGAAGCGATATCTACCGCGCGGGCATTTATTCAGGCGGCGATTGAGGACGAGCTTGCCCTGGGGCTGGGACACGGCCCAACGAATCATTGGGCGTACCGGCGCAGGAAGGTACAGGGGGCGCGGCCATGAGCGAGCGTATTTCCGCTGCGGCTATGCGCAAATTTCTCGGACTGTATCTGGTGATCGGCAGCGTAGACTGCCGGCAGGAACCGCTGCAGGTGGCCGAGGAGGCGCTGGCCGGAGGCGCAACGATGATTCAATTCCGGGAAAAGGGGCCCGGCGCGCTGACCGGGGAGCCAAAGCTGAGGCTCGCCGAAAAGCTGCAGGCCGTTTGCCGGCGGGCGGGCGTTCCTTTTATCGTCAACGACGATGTTGAACTTGCCTTGGCGATCGATGCGGACGGAATCCATGTCGGCCAGGAGGACGAATCGGCAAGCCAGGTCCGCGAGCGGGTCGAGGGCCGGATTCTGGGCGTATCCGCGCATACCGTGGAAGAAGCCCAACTGGCCATATACAGCGGCGGGGACTACCTCGGGATCGGGCCGGTCTATCCGACCGCATCCAAGGCCGATGCCCGCGAGCCGCAGGGCCCCAGCTTCATCCGGCGGCTGCGCGAATGCGGAATCAGAGAGCCGCTCGTCGCAATCGGCGGGATTACGGCCGCAAGAGCGGGCGAAGTGATCCGCGCCGGGGCGGACGGAATCGCGGTCATATCCGCAGTTACACAGGCCGCCGATGTCCGCAAAGCGGTGGAGGAGCTTCACGCAGCGGTGGCTTTCGGGCGCGGATGAACTGACCAAAAAGCAAAGCAGGGCTGTCCATAACACGGACAGCCTTTAATATTTTTCAACAAATGACCATCGGTTTATTTTTTTAATCCCGGTTTCTGTGGTATAATATGATTTGATTTTGGCTATAGCGTATATCGCGCAAATGATTTCGGATAGAAGTTTACATAAACGACCGCAACTTTTTTGCTCCTGTTCGGTAATAATTAATGGAAGAATCGAACGGGAAGAAGCATTTGGAACTGCGAGGAGGTTTCGCCCCGAAATGACCGATTCCCAGATGATACGTGAGATTAAGGAAGGCAACACGGAACTGTATTCGGAGCTGATGCGAAGGTATCAGCGAAAGATACTGGCCTTCGTTTATCACATGTTGAAAAGCGCTCAATTGGAGCAGCTTGCCGAAGATTTATGCTCGGAGACGTTCTACAAAGCATTTCGCAGCTTGCATTCCTTCCGGGAGGTGGACGCGTCTTTCTCTACCTGGCTTTACACGATTGCCCGGAATACGGTGCTCAGCGAGCTGCGCAAGCAGCGCAGCGGAAATGTCCCGCTCGAAGAAAGCGGGTATGTTCCTGTGGCCCCGACCGAGGTCGTCCCGGAACAAGCCGTTCTGCGCAGCGAGAAGGTTGGCATGGTGCGCGAAGCGATCAACAAATTACCGGAGAAACAAAGGTCTGCTTTGATATTGCGCGAATACGATCAATTGGACTACCAGGAGATCGCCAGTATTTTGGGACAGAGCGTCAGCGCCGTAAAATCGCTTTTGTTCCGCGCCAGAAGCAGCGTAAAAAGCCAGCTTGAACCCTACTTTTACGAACCGGTCTACGAGCATTACGAAGGGATGAAAAGCAGATGAATTGTAGAGAGGCCCAAGAACTGTTCGGTTTGATGCAAGACCTGCCCGAACAACATCCCCAGCGCAAAGAGCTGGAGTGGCATCTTTTGGGCTGCGAGTCTTGCAATGCTGAATACCGGTGCTGGCAGGAAAGCATGGACATGCTGCAATACATACCCATAGAAGTGACCGAGGAGCAGGCTGAGGCCGTGAACCGCAATGTCATGGACCGTATCTATGCGGAATCGCCGTGGCTGGCCCCGGATGTCAAGGCCGGCGTGACCCGAGGCTTCCGTCGGCGTATTATCGGTTGGGCCGCCAGCTTTTTGTTAGTGTTCCTGTGCAGCTTTATTTTTCTGCTTGTGGATCACTCCGCCCAGCGCGAGGCTTCGGAACCGGTGACCGGTATCCTTCCGACAGCTGTTGCCGATGCAGAGACATCCGAGAAATTGTCATTCGCTCTGCCGAGCATTTCTCCCGGGATCGTTGAGCCGTTTGCCGTTCAAATGGGACCGGCCTATCCGCAATACTGGATGCTGCTTTCGATGGCGGGCATGCTGCTTGCTTTGATTTCCTGGAAAGGCATCCGACGTTCCAAAAGATAACAACCGGGTTTAAAACGCTTCTTTCGCTACAAAAGCGGACGGGGCGTTTTTTCGTATACTCCTGCACGGGGGTCACCTTAGAGTGGAAAAAGAAGAACTGTCGAGAGAGCTCGACAGCTGATCATTATTCCGCTTGTCCGGTTTGCAGCGGTTCGCTATTTTCACTAAGAACATTTCCGTCCGTATCGAGAAAACGGATGAGCGGTTGTTTATCGTTTTTATAGTAATCGGAGTGTTCGTACATTTGACGGATAATAGGATCAAACAAGGCAGTCATAATTCCTACTCCCAGTTCTCCGCCGGATTCGGCCGGGTCGAGAACAAATTCAATGGTTTGATCATCAACCATCGTTACGCTTTTAAAAGGTGTCTCTTCTCCGTCTTCTGTGGGTTTAGCGAGTTCATCGAGAAATGTCTTGAAATCTTTGTGCGATAGATGTACTTTTTCCCAATCACTGGCATCCATGCCTTCCAAACCTTTGGAATCCAGCAAATCCTTGCCTTGGCTTTCGTCTTCTTGCTCTTCCGCTTTTTCTGCAGTATTTCCGGAGGTCTCCTTGACGGAAGTGTTTGCGGGAGCGGTGTTGGCAGGCTCGCTGCTATCGCCTTTTCCCCCGCCGCAGGCCGCTAATGCGGAAAGCATGAGGATTGATGTCATCATTACGGCTAAACTTTTTTTCCATGGTTTCATCTTCTGTTACTACCCCTTTTCCCAAATGTGGTTTGTCATAAGCAGTGAAATAAGGGCTCAACCAAAAAAATGCGCTTAACCCATCGATGGATAAAGCAGGAGACACACTTCAATTTCTAACGGACTGTAAAGCCGCTATTCCGGAAAAATCGGGAGATTTCGGAAGTTAACGGACACCAGAGCCGCTATTTTACCTGAAACTGCCGGTTTGTAGTCATTTTTGGGCCAATAAAGTCTTTGCGGTCCGTTAGAAAATAAAACTCCTGTTTTTAGCGTAAATAAGAGCGTCTCAGTCCGTTAGCCGAAGTTCGACGACCGTGGCTCTCTCAAAGGTCATCGTCAAGCGTTTTTTTTAAGCCGAGCCCTTTTGCCGCATTGCGCGGGTAAAAAGACCTAATCACAACCTATGTATAAGAAAAATTAGTCTTATAGATTTAGTATACGTTAGGTTTTCACAGATGACCAACCTAATAATGGAAAATAGGATTTGATATATGTTAAATGCGGTCTGTCTTCATAGGGTGTACGCCGATATAAATTTTTCTTATAATAAAGTAATACTCGATAAAGCCGTATACGGGAATGTGAAGCACACATAAGGAGGATGATTATGCTCGTTGGGTTAGTACGCCATGGACTTACCGATTGGAATGCAGCGGGAAAAATCCAGGGGCAAAGCGATATCCCGCTAAATGAGGAAGGAAGAAGGCAAGCGAAGCGGCTGGCGCATAGATTGCAGGAGGAGCAGGAATACCGCTGGGATTTTGTTATTACGAGCGGGCTGTCGCGGGCGCAGGAGACAGGCTCCATCATTGCCGAGGCGCTTGGCATTCCGCTGTACGATCCCGATTCGCGGCTGATGGAGCGTGCGTTCGGTCAGGCCGAAGGACTGACGTCGGAAGAGCGGGAGACGTTATGGGGCAAAAACTGGGATGAACTGGAACTGGGGCAGGAAAAAGACGCGGATATTCGCAAACGCGCGCTCGCTTTTATGAAGGATTTGGCGGAACGGTACCCGGACAATAACGTCCTTGTCGTTTCGCACGGCGGATTGCTTGCTCAACTGTATGTTGCCTTGTACCAAAATAAATACAGCGAGCGGATCGGCAATTTGTCGTTGACGATTTTGGAGAAAAACGACGAGGATTGGCAAATGCGGTTGTACAATTGCACCCGTCATTTGGAAGAAGCGATCGAAAAAAAGAAGTAACCCGGCTGAGGCCGGGTTATTTTTTTCTGTATAAATTCGCTTGCCGCGGAATAAACGCCGGTAAATAATCCCATAATGGAATTAAAACGGCGAGGCGGTAAACTATGAATCTGGCGGATATGCTTTCTTTTGCCGATATCGGACAGCTTAGCAGAATAGCGGATCATTACAGGTGCGAGTGCAGCGGTCATTCCAAGCATGAACTGATCCAGTCCATCCTGCAAACCGTGGGACGCCGTGATTTTATCGATCGGCACGTCAGCGGAATGAGTATGGAGGATTTGCGTTTCTTGAATACGCTGCTATTTAGCGGGCGCCGTCAGTTCAGCCTGGAGGAGCTCATCGCTTGCGCGCAAGCGTCGCGGTTTACGCAGGATGCCAAGGACCGCGAGAGCCCGCGGGAAATGATCGCCAGGTTCCGGCAGCGCGGCTGGTTGTTTAACGGAAGCACTCACCAGACCCGTTACCTGTTTGAAGTCCCCGAAGACTTAAAGCGGCGGTTTAGGGAAGCGCTGGAGATCCGGTTTAAGTCTGAAATGAGATCCGCGCCGGCCGAGCCTCCGGTCTACCGTGAGGAGCCGGACATGCTGGCAACCGATCTGCTGCTGTTTTTGCGGTATGTATGCAATCATGACGTTCCGCTGAACAATGAAGGCGTGATGTACCGGCGCAACCAGCTGCAAATCATGGAGTCACTGCACGTGTCCGAGGCGCTGGCCGGCAAGGGCTGGCGGTTTGGGTATGGAAGGCGGTTCAAGGATTATCCCAACCGGTTTGCTTTGCTGTACGATTATGCCTACCATTCCCGTTTCATTCAAGAGAATGGCAGCCAGCTAGAGTTGACGGAGACCGGACAAGCGTATCTGGCGGAAGGTAAAAAAGAGCCGGCAATCCAGTTCGTCCGTTTTTGGTTAAGGCTGTACAAAGGTCCCATTCCCAATTTGCTGTCGCTTGTCTATTGGATCGAACGCTGTTCCAACCAGTGGGTGACGGTGTCCTCGCTGTACGGCAGAATAGAATCGCTGATCAAGCCGTTTTATTATGATGCTCCCGCAGCGATATTTGAGGAGCGCATCCTGTTCATGATGCTGCATCTCGGCATGGTGCGCATCGGGGAGGACGAGCAGCATGAACGTTACGTTCAGGCGACGCCCTTTGGCCATACGGCGGTGGCGAAACTGCAGGAAAAATAGGTTTGACAACGCCTGAAGGTACTGCTACAATCACTCCCAAATTCTAAGCTAAAGGGGAGCGTGAGCAGCGTGCTGATTCGTTATCAAGGAAAGCTGCCGGTCGTGGAGGCAAACGTATTTGTTGCCGATGGCGCCAAACTGATCGGCGATGTAACGGTGGGGAGTTGGGCCAGCATTTGGTACAATGCCGTGCTGCGCGGGGATTTGGCGGAAATTGTGATCGGAGATCGGACGAACATCCAGGACGGTGTGGTTGGACACGTCAATACTTCCCAGCCGTTAATCGTAGGAAACGATGTATCCGTGGGGCATTCTGCGATCATTCACGGATGCCGTATAGGCCATGGCACATTAATCGGGATGGGGGCGATCGTCCTAAACGGCGCCGACATCGGTGAATATGCTTTAATAGGAGCAGGTTCGGTGGTTACGGAAAACAAAAAAATACCACCCTATACACTTTCTCTGGGCTCGCCGGCCAGAGTCGTACGCGAACTGACGGAAGAAGATTTGCAGCGCATGAAGCTGACAACGGAAAGCTACGTGGCGAAAGGAAAAGAATATAGGATCTCTTAAAGAGGCAGTTGAACCCAGTTGAACTCGTTTTAAAACCATGGTTTGGAGGTGCATCCTATGGATCAGATGAAGGTTACTTATGAAGCAATGCTTAGTTTGGCGGCCGAAATGGTATGGGACGACGCGCTCCGGAAGCATCGCTCGGAACAAATCTACAGTGAAATTGATACCGCCTTGGCGAACGGCGATGAGGTTGCCTTCCGGCTCCTGACGGATGAACTGAAGACATTGGAATAACGTTGAGATTGGATCATCCGCAGCAATATATAATGTAGAAAAAGATCGAGCAGCGACGAAAAGCGCTGCTCGATCTTTTTTTAGATATCAGGACGGAAGGATGGTATTGTCAATCGTTCGTGTTTATAATTGGGAAGGAAATCATCAGGAAAGGGGATAAGGTCTTATGAAGTTCAGTGAAGTAGAAGCTTCCGGGTGGGAGGAGCTGCGCCCGTATTTGGACACCTGCCTCATCCCGGTCACAGGGTTAACCGGTCTGGAGCAACCGTATGAAGTGACGGGAAAATTGGAAAGACTTAAGGGTGTCATGGATTGGGTGGAAATCCCTTTTAAGGGCAGAGTCGTCACATATCCCTCGTTTCAATATACTGGCGATCGTTTGTCTCAAACGATCAATGAGGTTTGCGAAAATGTCAAGCGGAGCGGATTTGCCTATGCGATCGTTATATCCGCCGACCTCGATTGGGCTGACAAGGAGCTGCCGAACGCCGATCTCATCGTAACACCTGGGCGTTTTTCCGATCCCGATGGCGGGACTGCGGCTGGAAGGGTTAAAGAAAAAGTCCAGCATTTGTGGACAACCGGGTCAAGAGTTTGAATGTGACAAATTATTGACATTTTCAAGGATGACAAGGTTTTTCACCCGTAAAAAGATGTGACAAATTCTTGACGCTCTTAAAACGCTAATATATTATTAATATGTCTTAGACGATATTGTGATTATTGTCATTGAAAGTCAGGAATAATTGGTTGCAAAGGGGGTTGAAGACATATGAGCAATCAGCACGACCAGCATGAATCATCGCATAAACCGCCCATTCGCAAAGAAATGTCCCGTCGGCAATTTCTTACATACACCCTTGGGGGCGCCACTGCATTTATGGTGGGTGGTGTAACGCTTCCCATGGTTCGGTTTGCCGTAGATCCAATTCTGCACAAGAAAGGCGAAGGCACTTTTGTAAAAGTGGTCGAAGTCAGCAAAATTACAAATGAGCCGCAGGAATTTTCCTTTGAATTGCAGCAGCAGGATGGATGGTATCAAAGTACGGCATCGCTTACGGCGTGGATCCGTAAAGACGAGAGTGGAAAAATTTATGCGCTTTCACCGATCTGTAAACATTTGGGTTGCACGGTTGGCTGGAACAATGACAAAAGCTTTCCAAACGAATATCATTGCCCATGCCATGGAGCTCATTACACGATCGAAGGCAAGCAGCTGGCGGTTGCGCCAAAGCCGCTTGACGAGTACAAGGTCATGGTGAAAGACAATTGGGTGTATTTGGGTCAAACGGTCCCGAATACGATCGTGAAATAAGGAGGCGTAGATACGGATGTTTAAAAACGTATACAACTGGATTGACGAACGTCTGGATATCACGCCGATTTGGCGGGATGTCGCCGATCACGAGGTTCCGGAGCACGTCAACCCGGCGCATCATTTTTCCGCTTTTGTTTATTGCTTCGGCGGTTTGACGTTTTTTATCACGGTCATCCAGATTTTGTCGGGGATGTTTCTTACGATGTATTACGTTCCCGATATCATTAACGCTTACGCCAGTGTCGAATATTTGCAGACGCAGGTCGCTTTTGGCCAGATCGTCCGTGGGATGCACCACTGGGGAGCGAGCTTGGTTATCGTTATGATGTTCTTACATACCCTTCGTGTGTTCTTTACCGGTTCCTACAAAGCGCCGCGCGAAATGAACTGGGTTGTGGGCATGCTGATTTTCTTCGTCATGATCGGTCTCGGCTTGACGGGATATTTGCTGCCGTGGGATAACAAAGCATACTTTGCGACAAAAGTTACTTTGGAAATCGCCAACTCCGTTCCGGTACTCGGTCCGGTCATTAAAGAACTGCTGCAGGGCGGTACGATTGTCGGCGCGGAAACGCTGACCCGTTTCTTCGCGATTCACGTGTTCTTCCTTCCGGCCGTGCTGTTGATCCTTCTGGTGGGGCATTTCATCATGATCCGCCGTCAAGGGATTTCCGGCCCGCTATAAGCTACCTCTAACTAAAAATGGAGAAGGGAGGGCATAGAGGTTATGGCCCACAACAATTCGAAGGAAAAGATCGTATACGTCGGAGATTCGCGTGTACGTAAAGGCAACGGATTTATCACGCCTCCGGATTACACGGCATACCCGGGTAAATCCGAAGCGTTTATCCCTAACTTCTTGCTGAAGGAATGGATGGTAGGCGTCGTGGTGCTGGTCGGCTTTTTGGTGCTGACGATCGCCGAACCGGCCCCGCTGGGTTATCCGGCTAATCCGACCGCATCGGTCATTCCGATGCCGGACTGGTATTTCCTGTTCCTGTATCAATTCCTGAAATATCCGTACGCATCGGGCGATTATGTCGTGCTCGGCACGCTCGGGATTCCCGGGGTTGCTTTCGGCAGCCTGCTGCTGGCGCCGTTTTTGGACCGCGGCAAGGAGCGCCGCTTCTACAAACGTCCGATCGCTTCCTCGCTGATGTTCCTTTCGCTGGCGTCGATCGTCTATTTGACGAACTTCGCTTGGACGCATTACCAGGAAGAACTGAAAGCTACGGGGCAAGTTCCGGAGCATATTCAGCGGGAAGAAGAGGCGCGAGAAAAGCGGGAGCAAGGCTTGCCGACTTCCAATGCGCCCAAACAGCAGGAAGTTGCGATCGTGGATAAGGATGACCCGGCGATGGAAACCTACAAGAAAGCGACTTGCGTTTCCTGCCACGCGGCTGACCTGAAAGGGGCTGCCGGTCCTTCCTTGCGCGGTGTAGGCGACAAACACGGCAAGGAAGAAATCATGTCGATCATCAAAGAAGGCTACAACGGCAAAATGCCGGCCATGTACGACACGGCGATCGGCGCCGGCGTTACGGACGAGGAACTCGACCACCTGGCCGAATGGCTTGCGAAACAAAAAACGGAACAGTAAAATAGAAAGTATGCGAAAACCTGATCGTTGATTCGATCAGGTTTGGTTTTTTTGAGGAAGGAGCAGTCCGTTGAAATTATCGTATTTCTGGAGCCGGGCCTTTTTGTCGTCCCGTCCGATTTTGTGGGCCTTATTCGTATGCAACTTGCTGGGCACGATTTACGGGTATATTTGGTACGATTCGCAGCTGCGGTTTACGTGGGAGAACCATCCGCATTGGCAGATTATATTTGTGCCCGACAGCCCTACGGCAAGCCTCTTTTTCACGTTAACGCTGCTGTTTCTTCTGTTTCCGCAGGCGCTGGGGAGGTTCACGGCGATACGCACGCTGCTCGAAGGACTGGCTGTCGTAACGAGCGTGAAATACGGCGTATGGGCGGTGTCGATGATCTTTGCCGGCGCCTATCAAGGCGGACCGTTGGTTTGGCAGGACTGGATGCTGGTCGCATCGCATTTGGCGATGGCCGTGGAAGCGCTGCTGTACGTGCGCCTGTACCGGTTTGGGCCGATCATGCTGCTCGGCGCCGGAGCCTGGACGCTGTTGAACGATACGGTCGATTATACATATGAAGTGTATCCGTGGCTGCCGGAAACGTTGTGGGACGATGTACCTGCGGTTACGGTGTTTACCGTCGCTTTGACCGCCGCCAGCGTTATTGCCGGGTGGCTGGCGCTGAAAGGCGCAAAAAGAGCCTAGTCAAATTTTAATCACGAAACAGGTCACGAAGCGGACTCGACATCGAATCTTTGAACATGTACTTAAGCGTTCAAGGTTCTACGCATGGACAGCCTGCCATACGATGATGGTAGGGAGGGATGTCCGTGAAAGCGAAAGGAAAGCTTGGGTGGCTGCTTGTGCTGTTGCCGCTGCTGTTGCTGGCGGATGGTGCGATGGCTGCGGCCTCACCGGTAGAGAAGCAGTCAAGCGGCCCGGCTCCGGTTTCACAACTGTCCGATGAGGAGCGCGGCGATAAACTGCAGCAGCTGGAAGCGGCGGCGGAAGCGCTGTACAGCCATATGCAGCAAGGGCACGCCGAGGAAGCTCATGCTGAGATGGAAAGGTTGATCGCCGCGCTTGAAGGTGTTTCCTTCAAAGGCTTGACGTCGGTGGAAGGCATTCATGCGCTTGCGGAAAGCATTATGGACGTGAGGGAGACGCTGGCAAGGGCCGAGATCGTCCCCGAAGAATGGACGCGTTCTTCCGCCGTACTGCGGCTGGCCGTAAACAGCCTGCTTCATAAGGACAAAGGGCTGTGGCTGCAATATTATAAAGTGATGGCCGATGACATACAGCAGATGAGCAATGCTCGCGTGGGGGGACAAGCGGAGAAACTGCGCGCGGCTTTTCAAAATTTACAGCAGCATTATGAAACCATCCGTCCGGCCGCTGCCATTCGCCGCGATCCATCCACAGTCAACCGGTTTGATTCGTGGATGTCTTACGCCGAAAGGTTGAGCAGTGACAAGCCGGTGGACGAAGCGGCGCTTAAACAGGCGATTCGCCAGGGGGAAAGCGCGCTGAAGGCGCTGTTCGGACGTAAAGGCGAGGAACCCGTCTTCCTGCCGATCGCCGGATACGAGAACCCGTGGTATTGGAGCGGCCTGATCGGATTATGGATCGTACTCGCTTTAGGATACGCGGGTTTGCGCAAATACCGGGCCGCCCAGGCGATTACGGGGGTGGGCAGAACGGATGAGGATTCGTACCGGTACCGCTTTTAACACCAGCGAAATAGCCAGTGGTAAGGGATCATTGCCAATCCTTTGCCACTGGCTATTTTGGGTCTCGTTGGCGCGCGGTAGCCGCGATTTTTTCTCGCCTCAGTCTTCTTTAAACCCTTCCCCGTGCACATCATGCACATCGCTGATAATGATGAACGCCCGCGGATCGACCGATTTGGCGATGCGCTGGAGCCGGCGGATTTCCTGCCGCGAGACGACGCAATAGGCCATATGCTTCGCCTGCTTGGAATAGGCGCCGACTGCCGGAATCAGTGTGACACCGCGTTCCATTTCCTTCGTGATGATCTCGGCGATTTCCGGCGCGTGATCGCTGATGATCGTAAACGCCTTGGCGGAATACGCGCCTTCCTGAATGAAATCGATCACTTTGGAAGCGATAAACACAGCGACCAGCGTATACAAAATATTTTCTTTCCTAATATAAAACAACGACATCCCGATGATGACCACGTCCAGCGTCAGGATAACCTGGCCCATGCTGAACCCGAATTTGCGCCCCAAAATCCGGGCGACGATGTCCGAGCCTCCGGTCGTTCCGCCGAAACGAAAGACGATGCCAAGGCCGGCCCCCAGCGTCACCCCCGCATACAAGGAAACGAGAATATAGTCGGTGTGCGTTTCAAACGGCAGGATCCAGCCGTAATCAATCAGCCGTTCGAACAACCACAGAAAAAAAGAAAGCGAGCCGATCCCGATTCCGGTCCAGACGATGGAGCGGCCGCCCAAAACCTTCCAGCCAAGAAGAAAAAGCGGAATGTTAAGCAGCAGGTTGGAGAGCGACGGTGAAATGCCAAACGCATAATTGAGCAGCAGCGTAATCCCGGTAACGCCGCCTTCCATCAATTGATTCGGCAGTATAAAATAAAGAAGTCCAAACGCGTATACCGCGGTACCAAGCAGTATCGGCAAAAGCGTTTTAAAGAACCCGGCCAGCTTGTTCGAAAACATTCAATCCCTCACCTGTTCCAAAATATAACCCTTTGTATTTTTTAACCTATAATAGTATACCTTTTTCTGCCCTGATTAAAAAAGGATTTGTTTTCGCCCCGCCTTTACGATAACATAGGGAAAAACGGGAATATTGTCGGAGGGATAGGCGCTTGAAGACGTTGAAAGAAAAAACTCTGGCGGAGATGCAGCGCGAAGTGGATCGTTACATATCGCAGTTTAAGGAAGGCTATTTCAGCCCGTTGTCCATGCTGGCCCGCATGAGCGAAGAGGTCGGCGAGCTGGCCCGCGAGGTAAACCATACGTATGGAGAGAAGCCGAAAAAGCCGGAAGAAGCCGAAAATTCCATCGAGCTGGAGCTCGGCGATATTTTATTTATTACGATCTGTTTCGCCAATTCCCTGGGCATCGACCTTACGGAGGCGCATGACAGGGTGATGCATAAATTCGCAACCCGCGATGCCGACAGGTGGACCAAAAAGAACACCGAACAACCATAACTTTCATATGCTGTTAGTATGATCATCCCTACAACAAGGGGGGGCGGCAGATGAAGGCGGAGGAATTTCTGTATAAAGCTTACCGGAGCATCTACGAAAACGACTTTGAGCAGGCGCAGCATTGGTTTGAACAGGCGCTGGCCGCCGAGCCGGATCATGCGGATATCCATTACCGTTACTCGATTACGTGTGCCCGAAGCAATCGTCTAGACAAAGCGTTGATGCATGCCAGGTTAGCCGCGGCGCTTGCTCCGGACCAGGAAGAATACAGGCTGCATTATGACCGGCTGCAGTCGATGGAATTGACTCATATGGCCAAGAAACAGCTGGAGGGTTATCAAGGGGGCGGAACGAACGGGGCCGAACCGGCTTCGCGGATGCTCAAGCGAGCGGTCGAGCTCGATCCGCTATCCGTGGATGCCCAGGTATGGCTGGCGATCGCATATGGGGAACTGGGACGGTATCAGCAAGCGTTGCACGCGGTAAGGGAAGCGTCCGCGCTGCCCGTAAACGCCGGTATAGCTAAAGAGCTGCAAGAGCTGGAGCAGCGTTTCAAGTCCAAACTCAAACAATCATCATAGTAAAGAATGCGAGGAGATGTACATGTCGGATCCGATTAAAGTAGCCGTGGCCGGCGCTGCTGGCAGAATGGGGAAGGAAGTCGTCAAAATGGTGCTCCAGGACCCCGATCTCCAGCTGGTGGCGGCCGTTAGTGTATCGAATGCAGGGCTGGACGCCGGGGTTATGGCCGGCCTGCCGGAATGCGGCGTGGCGCTGTCAGACAACCTGGAGCAGGCTTTGGCGGAGCATCGCCCGCGGGTGCTGGTCGATTTTACGACGCCGGCGTCCGCTTACGCCAATACCGAACTGGCAATCCGGCTCGGCGTTTCTCCGGTTGTCGGCACGACCGGGTTCACCCCGGAGCAAATCGAAGAGTTGGACAAGCTTTGCCAAGCCCGGGGGATCGGCGGGCTGATCGCTCCGAATTTTTCGATCGGGGCCATCTTGATGATGAAATTCGCGGCCCAGGCGGCGAAATACTTCCCGCATTTGGAGATTATCGAATACCATGGGGATCAGAAGCTGGACGCTCCTTCGGGGACCGCGGTGAAAACGGCCGAACTGATTGCGAAAAACCGGCAGGAGCTGCGGCAGGGCAATCCGCAGGAGGAAGAAACGATCGAAGGTGCGCGCGGCGGCTATTACAACGGCTTCCGGATTCACAGCGTCCGGCTGCCGGGCGTGTTCGCCCAGCAGGAGGTCGTGTTCGGCGGCTTTGGCCAAACGCTGAAAATCCGCCACGACTCCTATGAGCGGGCCGGATATATGCCGGGAGTCAACCTGGCGATCAAAAAAGTGCTGGAGTATGAAGGCATGATTTACGGATTCGACCATTTTGTTGAATAATAAGGGGAGATTATGACCGCATGATAAACATTGCATTTATTGCTCATGATCGTAAAAAAGAAGATATTGTCAATTTCGCCATCGCTTATGAACATGTGTTTAAGGATAAAAAGCTCTATTCCACGGGAACGACAGGTAAACAAATTATGGAGAATACGAGCCTGAAAATCCATCGTTTCCTGTCCGGTCCGCTGGGCGGCGACCAGCAAATCGGTTCGCTGATCGCCCAGAACGAAATGGATCTCGTCATTTTCCTGCGCGACCCGCTGATGGCTCAGCCGCACGAGCCGGACATTACGGCGCTGCTGCGCCTGTGCGACGTGCACGGCATTCCCGTTGCCACGAACATGGCGAGCGCGGAAATTTTGGTGCGGGCGCTGGACCGCGGCGATTTCGCTTGGCGCGAGCTGGTGGAGCAATATAAACCGGGGCTGGGCCAATGAGCACGCCGCTGGATATTTTGATTTTCGGCGCGCATGCGGACGATGCCGAGATCGGAATGGCCGGCACGATCGCCAAACATGTCGCCGCCGGATACCGGGTCGGCATTTGCGATTTGACGGAAGCCGAGCTGTCCTCCAACGGCAATCCCGAGCTGCGCAAGCAGGAAGCGGATGCGGCGGCGCAGGAGCTTGGTCTGGCCGTGCGCCTGAATTTGGGATTGCCGGATCGCGGGCTGTTTGGTACGCCGGAACAGATCGCCGCCGTGGCCGAAACGATTCGCGAACATGCGCCGCGCATCGTGTTTGCCCCTTATTGGGAAGACCGGCATCCGGATCATATCGCCTGCAGCAAGTTGGTGGAAGAGGCGGTTTTTAACGCCAAGCTGCGCCGTTATATGCCGGACAAGCCGTCCGTACCGGAGCCGGAGCTGTACTTTTATTTCATCAACGATTGGAAAACGCCAGACCTTGTGGTTGACGTTACCGATTTTTACGCGGCCAAAGAGCGGGCGCTCGGCTGCTATCGTTCCCAATTCGGGCAAGGCGCTCCCGGCGAGGATGTCGCTGAGACGCCTTTGAACCGGGGGTATGTCGAACGCGTAAAAGCCCGGGACGCGCTGCTCGGGCAGCGGAAGCTTATCCCGTACGCCGAAGGTTTTGCGGTAAAATCGGCTTATCAAGTTAATCTATTCGGGTCCCGACGCACATAATCATAATCAGGGAACTTGAACATGAAGGAGGCCCCCGCCATATGGATCCATTTTTGAAAATCGGCATCACCTGTTACCCTTCATTGGGAGGTTCGGGGGTTGTAGCCACCGAGCTGGGGAAACTGCTGGCGGAAAAAGGGCATGAGGTGCATTTTATTTCGCATAGCGTTCCTTTCCGTCTGGGAGGTTACCATAAAAATATTTTTTATCACGAGGTGGAAGTCAGCGATTATTACGTGTTCCGCTATCCTCCTTACGATTTGTCGCTTGCGACGAAAATGGCGCAGGTCGCCAAAACGCAGAACCTGGATGTGTTGCATGTCCATTACGCGGTTCCCCATGCCGTTTGCGCTTTTTTGGCCAAACAGATGGTCGGCGACTCGCTAAAGGTCGTCACCACATTGCACGGGACGGACATCACCGTGCTGGCCCAGGACGAATCGCTTAAGGACCTGATCCGGCTGGCGATTAACGAAAGCGACGCGGTAACGTCGGTTTCGCTTGATTTGACGCGCGAGACGCGGGAGGTGCTGGACATCACCCGGAATATCGATTTGACGTACAACTTCGTCGACGAACGGGTGTATTATCCCCGGGATGCGGCCGGCTGCCGCGCCGATTTCGCCGAGCCTGGCGAAAAAGTGCTGATGCATATTTCCAATTTCCGTCCGGTCAAGCGGGTCGGCGACGTCGTGGA
This sequence comes from Paenibacillus macerans, assembly GCF_023715465.1. Classification (GTDB taxonomy): domain Bacteria; phylum Bacillota; class Bacilli; order Paenibacillales; family Paenibacillaceae; genus Fontibacillus; species Fontibacillus macerans_A. The sequence goes on along the minus strand of NZ_JAMBOE010000001.1, from coordinate 420,338 downwards.
CATTTTCCATCGCGTCAACGAAGAAGTGCCGTCGAAGCTGCTGTTCGTCGGTGAAGGACCGGATCTTCCGAAAATCCAGTTGAAAATCAAAGAGATGGGGCTGAGCGACCGGGTGCATTTTCTCGGCAAACAGGACGATATCGCGCATGTCATTTCGATGGCCGATGTTTTGCTGCTGCCTTCGGAGAAGGAAAGCTTCGGACTGGTCGCTTTGGAAGCGATGGCCTGCGGTGTGCCGACGATCGGAACGATTGCCGGGGGCATCCCTGAGCTCGTGAAGCACGGCGAAACCGGTTTTCTTGCCCCGATCGGGGATACGAAACGGATGGCCGAATACGGCCTGACACTGCTGAAAAGTCCGGAGCTTGGCGCAAAGATGCGGGAAGCTTGCCTGACCCGGGCGAGAAACGACTTCAGCAGCCAGCAAACCATGGCCAATTACGAAGAGATTTATTACCGCGTGTTGAACCTTGAGGCTCCGCAGTTGAAACCGGCTTGCAGCTAACTTGGAACGGGCGCGGTATGCCCGCTTTGACTGACGGGAGCGGGATACGTTTGGAGGTAGGCAAATGAATCGCTGGACACAGGTAGACCCCCTGATGGTGAATCAGGGGGAAAAGGTGCTGCATACTTTGCTGGAGCGAGGGTTTCAGGCTTTTTTTGTCGGCGGCTGCGTGCGCGACGAGCTGATGGGCCGGCCGGTTCACGACATGGATATCGCCACCTCGGCCAAACCGGAGGACGTCATCGCTGTTTTTGAGCGTACGGTTCCGACGGGGATGGAGCATGGCACGGTTACGGTGCTGATGGATGCCTATGCGTTTGAGGTAACGACGTTCCGCAAGGAGTCGCAATACGAGGACCATCGCCGCCCGGCCTCGGTGGAGTTCGTGAACGCCGTTACCGAGGATTTGCTGCGCCGCGATTTTACGATGAACGCTATCGCCCGGGATATCCATGGGGCGCTCATCGATCCGTTCGAAGGGCGGAGCGACATCAAACGCGGTTTGATCCGCTGCGTTGGCGCGGCCGAGGAGCGGTTCGAGGAAGACGCCCTGCGCATGCTGCGGGCGGTCCGCTTTGCCTCGGTGTTTGGCTTCCGTCCGGCCAAAAGCCTGTGGAAAGCGCTGCTGCGCGGCCAGGACAAGCTGTCCTACATCGCCATGGAGCGCGTGCGGGCCGAACTGGAGAAGGTCGTGCTTGGTCCGCGTCCGCTGCGCGGCTTGGCCTTGCTTGAACGCAGCGGGCTGCTGCGGCACGTGAAGGCGGCGCTGCCGGAAGCCGGGGGGGCGGCCAATGCCGAGCCGGACCCGGCGGACCGGAGCCAGGCGCGGCTGACGCGGCAGCTGCTTGCGGCCGAGCCGCGGCGCGAGCTGCTGGCCGCGCTGGCGGAGCTGCCGCCGGAGCCGCAGGCGCTGCGCTGGTCGCTGCTGCTGCAGGCGCTTGGCACCGCCGGTGAGGACGTCATCCCTTTGATGAAAGGGTGGACGTTTCCGAACAAGGCCGCCGAGGAGACGACGGCGATCGTCCGCTTCGACGAAGCGTGGGCGCGGGCTGAGGCCGAGGAACGCGACGAGGCGCTGCTTCGCCGCCGCTGGGTCGTCCTGCAGGTGACGCTTGGTCAAGCGGCGGCTGAGCATTGGCTGCGCCGGCAGGCGGCCGTTTTGGCCGCAGCGTCCCTTCCCGAAGCGCAGCGGATAACTGAACGGGAGCGGCTCGCCCTTGCGCGGTGTTGGCATGGGGAAGTGCGGGCGCACGCCTTGTCCGAGCTGGCCATCAGCGGCAAAGACGTGCTGGAGCTGACCGGCAAACAAGGCGGCCCATGGCTCGGCGAGCTGATGAAGCGGCTGCTTATTTCGGCGGCCGCCGGGGAGATACATAATGATAAACAGGCGTTGCTGGATTACGTGAAAGCGGGGGTTAGCGAAGCATGGAAGCAAACCGATTGATCGACATGCTCCTGGAGCATCCGGGGCAATATATATCCGGGGAGGAGATCAGCCGCCGCCTTTCGATCAGCCGCACGGCGGTCTGGAAGCAAATCGCCAAGCTGCGCGAAGAGGGCTACGAGTTTGAATCCGCCCCGCGCCGGGGATACCGGCTTATCCGCAAACCCGATAAAATCACCCATTCCGCTTTGGTGCGGGCGCTGCAGGACCGCGTTTTTTTCGGGCAGCAAATCCGGTTGCTCGAAAAAACGGTCTCCACGCAGGCAGAGGTGCGGGAGCTGGCCGAGGCTGGAGCTCCGGCCGGTACCCTGGTCGTCGCCGAGGAGCAGACGGGCGGCCGCGGCCGGCAGGGCCGGTCCTGGTATTCGCCGCCGGGCAAAGGCGTGTGGATGAGTTTGCTGCTGCGCCCGGAGCGGCAGCCGCTGTCCTTTGCGCCGCAGCTCACCCTGCTGATTGCGGTAGCCGTGTGCCGGGCCGTGCGCAAGTCAGCCGGAGTTGACGCAGGCATTAAATGGCCCAACGATTTGCTCGTTCACGGCCGCAAGATATGCGGCATCCTCGTCGAATCGGTCGGCGAGGACGAGCTGATCCGCTACGCCATTGCCGGCATCGGAATCGATGTCAATCTGGAGGCCAAAGACATCCCGCCCGAGCTTCAGGACGTCGCGACGTCGCTGCACATCGAAAGCGGCCGGCGCATCGACCGGGCTGAGCTGATCGGCGCGGTGCTGGCGGAACTGGAACAGCTGTACGAGCTTTACCGTCAGGAGGGCTTTGCGCCGATAGCCCATCTTTGGGAAGCTTTGTCGGTTACGCTGGGCCAACGGGTCACCGTCAAAACCCCCGCCGGAGACGTAAGCGGGCTGGCGAAGGCTCTCGATCCTTCCGGGGCGCTGGTGCTGGCGGAGGATAACGGAAACATACGGACTATTTTTTCCGGCGAAGTGCAAATTGGCGGATGAAAAACGTGACGTAATTTGTTATACTGTGCTCAGGAGGCGGTATCGGCACACGTTCGAACTGCACTCTTAGCGGCTGTAGGTTAATGTGAAGAAGCCTGCGTTGGATTCTGCTCTGAGCCGAAGAGGACCGAGACAGAAGGGACGAAGCAAGTGACTCCTTCTATGCATTCGGACCTTTTTAGTGCCAAACTAAAAGGTTTTTTTGTCGTGCGCGTTTTTTCGCTGTACGCGTTAGCGCGGGGCGGCAAACCTAACCGAAGGAGATGGGAAAATTGGCTGGAAAACAAGCATTAAACATCGTGAAATTGAAAAAGATGAAGCAGGACGGCACGCCGATTGCGATGATCACCGCCTACGATTATCCGTCGGCGCAATTGGCGGAAGAGGCCGGCGCGGATGTGCTGCTCGTCGGCGATTCGCTCGGCAATGTAGTGCTGGGCTACGATACGACGATCCCGGTGACGCTGGACGATATGGTCTATCACAGCCGCACCGTGGCCCGCGGGGCGCAGCATACGTTTATCGTCACGGATATGCCATTTATGACGTATCACGGAAGCCTTGAAGAGACGCTGAAGAACGTCCGCCGCCTGATGCAGGAAGGACACGCGCATGCCGTGAAAATGGAAGGCGGGGCCGAAATCGCCCTGGCCGTCCAGGCGATCGTGCAGGCCGGGGTGCCCGTGCTGGGCCATATCGGACTCACGCCGCAGTCGGTCAACCAAATTGGCGGTTACCGCATTCAAGGCAAGGATGCAAAGGACGCCCGGCGTCTGCTGGAGGACGCCAAGGCGCTTGAGCGCGCGGGGGCGTTTGGGATCGTGCTGGAGCTGGTCACCGAGGAGGTGGCGGAGGCGATTTCCAAGGAGCTTTCCATTCCCACGATCGGCATCGGCGCCGGCCGCGGCTGCGACGGCCAGGTGCTCGTGTTTCACGATGTTCTTAAGTATACCCCGGATTACCGGGAAAAACGTTTCGTCAAAACATATGCCGACATCGGAACGCAAATCCGCAGCGGCATTTCGGAATATGTACGCGAGGTCAAAAACCGCGCCTTCCCGGCCCTGGAGCATGTGTTCGCCGCGGAAGACGGCGTGCTTGAGACGTTGTACGGCAAAGGAAAGGTGGAAACAAAAGCATGAAGACCTTTACGGAAATCCGGGCGCTTAGGGAGCATCTGCAGGCGGAGCGTTTGGCGGCGGCGGGAAAAGGGAAAAACTTGCGGATTGCCCTTGTCCCGTCGATGGGATATTTGCATGAAGGCCATGCCAGCCTGCTGCGCAAAGCGCGCGCCGAAAACGATTTTCTTGTGCTAAGTGTGTTCGTCAATCCGATTCAGTTCGGGCCAAACGAAGACTTCGAACGATATCCGCGCGATGCCGAAAAGGACTTGGCGCTCGCCGAACGGGAAGGCGTGGATGCGGTGTTTATGCCGAGCGTAGAGGAAATGTATCCCCGCCCGACCCGGACCAAGGTCAAAGTCGCGGAACTTACGGAGCGCCTCTGCGGCGCTACGCGGCCGGGGCATTTCGACGGTGTGACAACCGTCGTGAGCAAGCTGTTTCACATCGTGCAGCCGGACCGCGCTTATTTCGGGCAAAAAGACGCGCAGCAGGTGGCCGTGATCGCGCAGATGACGGAGGATTTGAATTTTGCCGTAGAAATCGTCCCGTGCCCGATCGTACGGGAGCCGGACGGGCTGGCGCTAAGCTCGCGCAACGTATATTTAAGCCCCGAGGAGCGCAAGGCGGCGCTGGTGTTGTCCAGAAGCCTCCTTCAGGCGCAGGAGAAAGCGCGAGGGGGAGGGCCGGTCACGGCCGGGGAGATCCGCGCGGATGTGATCCAGGCCATTGGTGCGGAACCGCTGGCCGTTATCGATTACGTGGAAATTACCAATTTTCCCGGCCTGTCACCGCTCGCTGAGGCGGGGCGGCTTGACGAAAAGAGCCGCGAAGCCGACGTGCTCATCGCGGTGGCCGTGAAGTTCGGTACGACGCGCTTGATCGACAACGTGATTTTGACCAAAAAGGGGATGGCCTAATTGTTCAGAACGATGATGAAATCGAAAATCCACCGCGCGACCGTGACGGAAGCAAATTTGAACTATGTCGGCAGCATTACGATTGACGAAGATCTGATGGAGGCCGCCGATATTCTGGAGAACGAAAAAGTCCAGATCGTCAACAACAACAATGGCGCGCGTCTGGAAACGTATGTGATCCCGGGACCGCGCGGCAGCGGCGTTATCTGCCTCAACGGCGCGGCCGCACGGCTCGTGCAGCCCGGCGACAACGTCATTATCATTTCCTATGCGATGATGTCTCCCGAGGAGGTGCGCAGCCACAAGCCGACCGTCGTCTTCGTGGACGAAAACAACCGGCCCGTGGAAAAAGCGCATCAGGAGCTGCACGCGGCCATCCGTTGATTTGCCCGGCCCGCGCGCTTGAATTACGCCCCTAATCGAAAGCAAATATATGCAATTGCCGCTTGCGGGAATGAAAAACCCGCCCGAAACAAAAAATGATCTTAAGGCTCGGACTGATTTCATTTTCGTTAAGGGTGGGATGCGAATGATGTTTCAGCATGTTTTTGCGGAAATGAATGAGATGTTGGATGATATTTCGCGTAAATATCCGCTGGCCCAGGGCGTCCAAAAGCAGGAACTCGCGCAAGCATGGCGCCTGCTTAAGCACATGAGCGATGGGATCATTGAAGAGTGGCTTTGTTTCGAAGAGAAGATGGCCGCGCTGCGCCAAAGATGGGGCAACATAGAAGCCGAGGAAGTTCTGTCGCTCCCCGAGATCGAATCGGGCTCGTTTATCAAAGGGCAAGGCTATTACAAATTGATGATGTTTACCAAGGCGCTGGAACAGTTTGAGCAGGTGCTGAAGCAGTATCCCGGGAGCGTGCTTGGCCGGACTTTCCTGGGCATGTGCCATCTGCATCTGGAGCAAAGCGAGGAGGCCGCGCGGCAGTTTTGGCTCGTTTTGGAGAACGCCGGGAACAAACGGCTTCGCTCCATCATTTATAATGCGCTGGGCTGCATCGAAGCGCAAAAAGGGATTCTGGCCAAAGCCAAGGAATACTTTACTTTGGCTCACCACAGTGATCCGTCCCTCGCCGAGCCTTTGGCGAATCTTGAGGCTTGTCTGAACAGTACGGGCAAATTGTATTATGGCAGTGAATTGGCTTCTTTGCTGTAAACCGTCTTTATCGTTGGCATGATCGCACCTTATTTTGCACAATCGGTTGAGCGATGCGTAAGTCCGCCTAGGAGTGAGGACGCATCGCTCTTTTATTTTGTGATTTTCATTACACATAACGCCCGCCATGAATTTTCAAATCGCTCTTCTTCTGTTATGCTGTAAAAGAGACTGGAACGAAAGGGACTTAAAAAGCAATGAAATATGCCGTGCTCGATTTTGAAACGACGGGCAACCAGTCCTCCGATGAAATTATTCAAGTGGGACTTGCCATTATAGAACCGGATAAGTCGATTTCGCAGGTGTATCACTCCTTCGTCAAACCGGGAGTACCGATCCCGCCGTTCATTACGGGATTGACCGGGATTACGGAAGGCGATGTCAAGGACGCGCCGGACCTGGACGAAGTGATGATGGAGATGGTTCCGCTGCTGAACGATGTGGTGCTGGTCGGGCACAATGTCGCTTTCGACTTCAACTATCTGCAAAGCGCTTTGGACAAAACGGGCTATCTGCCCTTCACGGGGCGGATTCTGGATACGATGGATTTCCTGAAAATCCTCTTTCCTTCGCTGACCTCCTATCAGCTTGGACTCGTGGCCGCCGAATTCGAGGTCCAGCACGACCGGCCGCACCAGGCGGACAGCGACGCCCTGGCGACGGCGCTGATCTTCCTGAAATGCCTGGAGGAATGCGAGCGGCTGCCGCTTTTGACGCTGCAGCGCCTGGCGGACTTGTTTGCGGGTGAGGACAGCGATCTCGGTTGGTTTTTTGACGCCGTGGTCCAGGAGAAGGAACGCGAAGCCGGGCAAAGCGAGGACGGTTACATCTATTACCGCCAATTCGCGCTGCAGGCGGAGGATTGGATGGATATCGAATCTCCGCGGGGCGTTATGGCGGAGAATCCGCTGGAGGGTGTGTCCTTCGAGCAGTTCATGGAACAGGTAAGGGAGCGCTTGCGCGAAAGGCTGCCCCAATACGAGGAGCGGGACGCGCAAAACAAGATGCTGGAGGAAGTGAGCCAGGCTTTTGCCGAGGATAAGCACCTGCTGATCGAAGCGGGCACCGGAACGGGGAAATCGCTTGGATACTTGCTGCCCGCGATCTATCACAGCGTCAAACGGGAAGAAAAAGTGATGGTCAGCACGCATACCATCAATCTGCAGGAGCAGCTGCGGGAAAGAGATGTTCCGCTGCTTACCGAAGTGGTGCCGTTTCCTTTCCTGGCTGCCGTATTCAAAGGAAGGCAGCATTATTTGTGCTTGCGCAAATTTGAACATAAAATAAATAGAAAAGACTTTGCTACGCCGAAAGAAGAGGTGATGACGGCGGCGCAAATGATCGTGTGGCTGACACAAACGGTCAACGGCGACGATGAAGAGCTCAATTTGGGCAATCGCGGCGGCGATTTCTGGGAAACGGTGGCCAGCGAGTCGGACTCCTGCCTCGGACGGTCCTGCCCGTGGTTCCGCAAATGCTTTTACCACCGGGCCAAACATGAAGCCGGGGTAGCCGATGTGGTCATTACGAACCACTCCAAGCTGTTTACCGATATCCAGGCCGGGCATCAGCTGCTGCCGGGGTACGAGCGCTTGGTCATCGACGAAGCGCATCATTTGGAGGATGTGGCGGGCAAACATCTGGGCATTCATATGAAGTATTTTACCGTCATTCATACGCTTACCCGGCTGTTCAAGGACAGCAAGACCGGCCAACTGCCGAATCTCCGCATCGCTTTACAAGCGGCGGGAGGCGAAAAAACGGGCGAATGGTGTTCCATCATCGACGAAATGTACCCGACGCTGATCGATGTGAAGGAGAGCTGGGACAAGCTCAGCGAACTGCTGTTTGCGCTCATGCCGGAACGGAGTGACGCCGCGCCCGGCGATCCGGGGCAATTCGTTTACCGACTGCTTCCGCTAAAGAAACCGCAGGAATGGGATAAGCTGTCGGCGCTGGAGAACCAGATTTACGTCGCGCTTGGGGACGTGCTTCGCAAGGGCGACCGCATGCTCGCCCAAATCCGGGAAGATCAGGAGGATTTCGGCTCCGAAAGCCTGATGACCGACATCAACGGTTTATTCAAGGATTTGGCCAACGAGCGGGATGCGCTGCGTTTCTTCATGAAGCTGGAGAGCGAGGAGACGGTTTACTGGATGGAAGCGAACGGGAATTTCCGCAGCCGCTCCCTGCAGATGTATGCCGTTCCGATCGACGTTAGCGCGCAGCTCAAGGAATATTTTTTCGACAGAAAAAAAAGCGTGGTGATGACCTCGGCGACGCTGTCGGTCGACAAGTCGTTCCAATATATGATCGAACAGTTGGGATTGACGGAAGCGGCCGAGCAAGACCGGCTGAACACGACGATGCTGCCGTCGCCGTTTGATTACCGGAACCAGGCGCTGCTCGTCATTCCGCGCGATTTTCCAAGCGTGAAGGGGAGCGTGGGCGACGATCATTTCGTCAGTACGCTGGTGCATTCGCTCGCTGATACCGCGGTGGCGACTAAAGGCCGCATGCTGGTGCTGTTTACGTCTTACCGGATGCTGCGGCAGGTGTATGATCCGCTGAAGGAGCTGCTGTCGGCGCAGGGGATCACGGTTATCGGCCAAGGCATGGACAGCGGCAGCCGCAGCAAGCTGACAAGGCGGTTCCAGGGCCAGGCGGCGTCCGTGTTGCTGGGAACGAGCAGCTTCTGGGAAGGCGTGGACATTCCGGGCGAAGCTTTGACGAGCTTGGCGATCGTCCGCCTGCCTTTCCAGCCCCCCAACCATCCGCTGGTGGAAGCGAAAAGCGAACGGCTGCAGAAGGAGAAGAAAAATCCTTTCATGAAACTGTCCGTGCCCCAGGCGGTCATCCGCTTTAAGCAGGGATTCGGCAGGCTCGTCCGCTCCTCGCAGGACCGGGGGATCGTGGTTGTTTACGATACCCGCATCTTAGAATCTTACTATGGGAAATACTTTTTATATTCACTGCCCGGGCCGAAGATGGAGCATATGCCGCTCTCTCAGATGGTTCCGCGCATATCGGAATGGTTAAGTCCGGGAGACGAAGACGTTTCTAAGTCTGCGTCAGAATAGGGGGATAAACGTATGAAATCCGAAAAAATTTCCGATGCCGTAGTACGCCGGCTGCCGGTGTATTTGCGCTTTCTCAACGAACTGAGCCGGCGCGAGGTGCCTACGGTATCCTCACAGGAGCTCGGCCAGAAGCTCGACCTCAATCCGGCCCAGATCCGCAAAGATCTAGCCTACTTCGGCGATTTCGGGCGAAAGGGCATCGGCTACGATGTCGCGTATTTGATCGAGAAAATCCAGGAAATTCTCAATCTGGACCAAAAGGTCAACGTTGCGCTGGTCGGCGCCGGTAATTTGGGGCACGCGCTTTCGAATTACAACGCTTATTTGAAGGACAACATGAAAATCGTGGCGGTGTTTGACGCGTCTCCGGCGAAGATCGGCACGCAGATCAACAACATCACAATCCAGCCGATCGAAGAGCTGACGGAAACGGTGCGGGAGAAAAATATCCGGATCGGGATCATTACCGTGCCTGATTTTGAAGCGCAGCGCGTGGCGGATCAACTGGTGGCGGCGGGAATCGGGGCGATTCTGAACTTTGCCCCTACAATTCTGAAGGTGCCGCCGGAAGTCCGCATTCATGCCGCCGATTTCACGACCGATTTGCTCAGTTTGGCGTATTACTTGGATAACGGAAACGGAAAGGAACAACCTGCTCATGAGTCGTAAATGGTTAATCAAGAACGGAACCTTTGTCGTGTTCGACCAGGCCCGTTCTATTGTTAAAGGCTATATGCTCGTTGAGGGCGATACGATCTCCTATATCGGCGAGCAGCTTCCGGAAGGCGCGGCAGACGCGGAAACTTTTGACGGAAACGGGCTGCTGTTTATGCCGGGGCTGATCAACACGCATGGCCATGCGGCGATGTCGCTATTGCGCGGTTACGGCGACGACATGGTGCTGCAGACATGGCTTCAGGAAAAAATGTGGCCGATGGAAGCTAAATTCACCGCCGGCGACGTGTACGCCGGGACGGCGTTGGCTGTGCTGGAGATGCTTAAGGGCGGAACGACTACCTTCCTGGACATGTACGACCATATGGATGAAGTGGCCAAAGTCGTGCGGGAATCGGGCATTCGGGCTGTGCTGATGCGCGGCGTTATCGGGTTGTGCCCGCCGGATGTGCAGCAGCAGAAGCTGAACGAAGCGATCGCGTTTGCGAAAAATTGGCACGGCGGGGCGGACGGCCGAATCACGACGATGATTTCGCCGCATGGGCCGTACACGTGTCCGCCGGAATTTTTCGAGAAATTCGTGCAAGCGGCTCATGATCTGGATCTGCCGATGCATACGCATATGTCAGAGACGCGGGCGGAAGTGGAGCAAAACGTGAACGATTACGGGGTCAGACCGGTTCAGCATTTGCTGAACCTCGGGATGTTCTCCCGCCCATCGCTGCTTGCTCACGCCGTGCATTTGACCGATGAAGAGATCGAGATTTTGGCGGCGCATAACGTGGCGGTGTCGCACAATCCCGGCAGCAACCTGAAGCTGGCCAGCGGCGTGGCGCGTGTACCGGAACTGCTAAGCAAAGGCGTGGTCGTGTCGCTTGGAACGGACGGCGCTGCCAGCAACAACAACCTTGACATGTTGGAGGAGGTCCGCCTTGCCGCGTTGATCCACAAAGGCGTTTCCGGCGATCCTACCGCCGTTCCGGCGCTGGAAGCCCTCAAAATGGGCACGGAATACGGAGCGAAGTCGGTGTTTTTGCCAAATACGGGGAAACTCGCGGCCGGCATGAAGGCGGATTTTATCGCCCTCAATACGGAACAGGCCCATTTCCTGCCGAAGACGGATTACGTTTCCCATGTCGTCTATTCGGCCGGCTCCAAAGACGTAGAGCATGTGTGGGTTAACGGCGAGCAGGTGGTCAAACACGGGGCTTGCCTTACCCTCGACGAGGAGCGTATCCGCCATGAGGCGCAGGCGGCCTTCGAAGGGCTGCTGGCCCGTTAGAGGTTTGGCCCTGAACGGTGCGTGAGGCTGCAGTTGCGGCAGTGTGGCTATGGTCGTGATCGTGTTGCGGTTGCAGTTGCAGCAGTGGTTGTGACTGAGCCTGTGATTGCGCCTATGATTGCGCCTATGATTGCGCCTATGGCTGCGCCTATGGCTGCGTTAATGGCTGCGTTAATGACTAAGCCTGCGATTGCGCCGATTTAGCGGTAAAAAAAGGCGTTATTTTCGGATTTGAAGAGGTCTCGGCCACAATAAGGGACATTTTTGTCGTTATTTTCCTGCCCTGGCCGTGATTAAGGTGGATATTGCCGTCTTCGGAGGAAATAAGGCCTAAATTTACCGCTATTTTGCCGACACAAGGTAAAATTGTTCGATAACGACTCAAATTACCGTTAATTTTCTGCGATTGTGCGAGTATGTGCGAATGGTGGGTTTAAACGACTGGCTACAGGGGAAAGGAAGAGAAGGTTGAGAAAGAGAACCAAGTGGCTCCTGCTTTCGCTGCTGATTTTAGTGATCGTGCTTTTTGCCCTTCACCGTTTTTATATCTATGTTCTTCAAGATACTTGGGCAAGCGAGAATGCAGTGATAGAGCAGGCGAAACAGGAGACGGACCTGGTCCAGGGCGATAAAGTCTGGAAATCGGTATGGGACGAAGTGTGCTGGGTGGTGCAGGGCAAAGACGCATCCGGCCGCGAGATGATGGTGTGGCTGCGGGAAGGGCATACACCCGAGGTGCGGCTGCTTACGGAAGGCGTGTCGGAGGACCAGGTGCGGGGGATCATCAACAAAAGCCTGCCCGGAATCAATATCGTCAGGCTGGTGCCCGGCATCTATAATGAACGGCTGGTGTGGCAGTTGTTTTATAAACAAAAGGACCATCACTATTACCGTTTTTACGATTTCGGCACCGGCGAGGCGTTAGAGGATGTATTTACGCTTCCGAACCGCTGATCCGCATGGCGTTAACCGAATAAGAGTTTTGAAGCATACGGTTTCTATGTTCAGTTGCTTGAACGTGGAAGCCGTTTTTTTGTAAATGCTTGAGAATATGTAGCAGTGTACCCATTTAAAATTTGAAATATAGTCATACTTTTTTTCGATATTTGATAGATCGTGTGATATACTCTTATTTGTGGATTTGATATACGGTTTGATATATCAAAAATTATATCCGATAAGCAATGGTTTTTGCTAAAAGTAACCAATCAGAAATATAGATAAGGGGGACATCACGTGAAACTGCGTATTGGACCAATTGTATCGAGTGTTGTCATTTCCGCCGTATTGCTGTTTGGCGGATGGTTCATATATCGGCAGTGGGCGATTGAGCGTCCGCTGGAAAATATCGTAAAAACTTATGATGGCGTAAACGGCGTTCAGTTGGATATTAAGCCGAATGAACTTGCCGTGAAGCTGGATCTCGCACCCGGGACGGATCTCGGCAATCTGGTAAAGAAAATAGAACAAGACGGAAAGCGGCAAATCGGCAGCCGGACGCTGAAGCTGGACGTGAAAGATCATTCCTCACCGGTTTTGGACGAGTTGTGGCAGAAGGCGCTGTTCAGTGTGGCGCAGGCGATGGAGACAAAGAAGTATACGGAAATCACGTCAGCACTGGAGCAGATGGAGCAGGCGAACGCCAAGGTGACGGCCAAAGCGGAGATGGACGAGGATAATGTCTACATTACGCTCACGGACGGACAAGCCAGCAAGTTTATCATTTTGCCGCGGACTCCGGAACGATTGGGGGCGTGGCCAAATGCGTAAATGGATGGCAGAGGCGGTGGTAGGATTTATTCCGGTGCTGCTCGTGTTCATGGCGATCGTCGGTTATAACGTCGTACCGCTTGTGATTCTATTTGTTTTGTTCGGCGTGTTGTTTGCGGCGATCAAAATGCGCGGGGGCGGAATTGCGATCGGAGCGGCCCAGCAGCGGACAAGCCAGCAAAGAGGCCCGGCCAAGCTGACGTTTGAGGAAATCGGCGGCCAGGAGAGCGCTAAGCAGGAATTGCGCGAAGCGCTTGATTTTATGGTGCGCCACGAGGAAATCAGCAAATTTGGCATACGGCCGATCAAAGGGATTTTGTTGACGGGTCCTCCCGGGACCGGGAAAACGCTGCTGGCGAAAGCAGCCGCACAGCATACCAACGCGGTGTTCGTGGCAGCTTCGGGCTCCGAATTTGTGGAGATGTACGTCGGTGTGGGCGCGAGCCGCATCCGCGAGCTGTTTAAGGAAGCGAAGACGCGCGCGGCCAAAGAAAATAAGGAGAACGCGGTCATTTTCATCGATGAGATCGAGGTGATCGGCGGCAAACGGGAAGGCGGACAGCAGCGCGAATACGACCAGACGCTGAACCAGCTCCTGACGGAGATGGACGGGATCTATTCGTCGGAGACGCCACGCATTCTCCTGATCGCCGCGACCAACCGCAAGGAAATGCTGGACGGCGCGTTGCTCCGGCCGGGCCGTTTTGACCGGCATATTCAGGTCGATCTGCCCGATAAAAAGGGCCGGCTTCACATTCTGGAGCTGCATGCGAAAAACAAGCCGATGCACGAGAGCGTCAGCCTGGAGAAGGTGGCCGAGGAATCGTTTGGATTTTCGGGGGCGCAGCTCGAAAGCGTCATGAACGAAGCGGCCATCTACGCGATGCGTGAAGGCGCGGCCGAAATCCTCCAGCCCCATCTGTCGATGGCGATCGATAAGGTGATGATGGGCGAGAAGACGGATCGGCAGGCGAACGAGGAAGAGAAGCGCCGCGTGGCGATCCACGAGCTCGGTCACGCGATCGCCGCTGAGGTTGTCGCACCGGGCAGTGTGAATCAAGTCGCGCTTAGTCCGCGCGGAAGAGCGCTTGGCTATGTACGGCACAACCCACAGGACGAAAAGTATTTGTACACGAAAGACTATCTCGAAGGACAAATCATGGTTGCTCTGGCGGGCGCGGCCGCGGAAGAAATTTATTACGGCGGGCGCAGCACGGGCTCGAGCAACGACTTTGAACAAGCGCTGAGAATCGTCCATACGATGATGACCTCCGGACTGACTTCGCTTGGCATCGTCAACATGGAGATGGTGACGACGGAGGTTTTGATGAACGAAAATACGCGGATTTTGGATGAGCTGGCCGCAAAGACAAAAGAAATGCTAATCCAATATTCGACAGTATTCGACAAATCGCTCGAAGTATTATTTAAAGAAGAACGCCTTTCCGGCGAACAATTCCGATGTCATTTTCGTGACAGTCTGCATTTACCGGCATAAAACTTGATGCCGGTTATTTTTTTTACTTTTTCGTCATGCTAAGATATTATTATATGTTGGGTATAAAAAGATGTATTATTCGACATCTGGGGAACAATATTATGCAGAGATCATGAAAGGATGGAGCGAGAGGACCATGAATTACAAAAAAATAGGCGTCATCGGCGGCGGCACGATGGGTCAGGGCATCAGCGAAATGCTCGCGGGCAAAGGGCTCGATGTGCTGCTGGTGGAGGAAACAAACGAAAAATTGGACCATGCTTACAGCATGATTGAGACGAGTCTCGATAAGCAGCTCGAAAAATGGGCGATTACGCAGGCCGAGAAAAAGCTGATTTTATCCCGAATCCATAAAGTAACTCATTTTGCCGAACTCGGCACCTGCGATATGGTCATTGAGACTATTTCGGAAGATGTGAACGCCAAAAAAGAAGTGTTCAAGCAGTTGGATCAGGTTTGCCCAAGCCACATTATTTTGGCAAGCAATACGTCGACTCTCAGCTTGACGGAAATTGCCGGTTCCACGAAATATCCGGAACGGGTTATTGGCATGCACTTTATTTATCCTGTTGCCAAAATCGATCTGGTTGAAATTATCCGCGGCTTGAAAACTTCGGATTCCACATTCGAAGAAACGAAACGTTTTGTGGAGGAAGTTGTGGAGAAGCACGGCATCATGGTATATGAATCCCCGGGCTTCGTTACATCCCGGATTATTTGCGTTATGATCAACGAAGCGCTGCACGTGCTTGGCGAAGGTGTCGCCTCCGCGGAAGAAATCGACAAAGCCATGCACATGGGGTACCAATTCCAATACGGGCCGCTGGAAATGGCCGACCGCTTCGGCCTGGATTCGGTGCTGGCCGCGCTGGAACGGATGTTCCGCGAATTCGGCGAACTGAAATACCGTCCATCCTTTGTGCTGAAGAAAATGGTTCGCGCCGGCAATCTGGGCGTGAAAACGGGCGAAGGATTTTTCAAATACGATAAGGACGGTGACCGGCTGTGAAAATTTTAGTCATTAACGCGGGCAGTTCCTCGCTTAAATACCAGTTGTACGACATGGCGGACGAATCCGTATTGGCCAAAGGACTTGTTGAACGGATCGGTATGGATTCCTCCATTTTGACCCATAAGCCGACAGGGAAAGAAGAAGTGACCGAAGTCAGCGATATTTTGGAGCACACCACGGCGATGCGTAAAGTGCTGGACAAACTTATGGACAAAACGCACGGCGTTCTGGATTCCATCGACGAAATTGATGCCGTTGGCCACCGCGTCGTTCATGGCGGGGAAGCTTTCAAAAGTTCGGCGTTGATCACCGGGGAAGTCAAATCGGAAATCCGCCGCCTGTTCGATCTGGCTCCGTTACATAATCCGCCAAGCATGATGGGGATTACCGCGGCTGAAGCGAACCTGCCGAACGTGCCGCATACGGTCGTATTCGATACGGCGTTTCACCAAACGATGCCGGAGAAAGCGTATCTGTACGCGATTCCGAAAGTGCTTTACAAGAAGCATAAGGTCCGCCGTTACGGTTTCCACGGCACATCGCATGCTTATGTGAGCAAGACAGCCGCCGAATTTTTGAACCGTCCGATCGAAGATCTCAAAATTATTACTTGCCATATCGGCAACGGTGCCAGCCTGACCGCGGTTAAGGATGGGGTTTCCGTCGATACTTCCATGGGGATGACACCGCTCGAAGGCCTGATCATGGGCACGAGAAGCGGAGATCTTGATCCGGCGATCGTTCCGTACGTGATGAACAAAGAGGAGCTTACGATCAATGAAGTGAACTCCATGCTGAACAAGCACAGCGGGCTTTTGGCCATTTCCGGCAGCAGCAGCGACATGCGGGACATTACGGACGGCTGGGAAGCCGGCAAGCCGAATGAAACGCTCGCTTTTGAAATGTACGAATACCGCCTGCGCAAATATATCGGCGCTTACGCCGCAGCGATGGACGGTGTCGACGTAATCGTCTTTACCGCCGGGGTCGGCGAAAATTCGGCAATCGTCCGCGAGGCGGTGTGCCAAAACCTCACTTATCTTGGCGTCGAAATCGACAAAGAGCTGAACAAGGTTCGTTCCGGCGACCCGCGCCGCATCTCTACGGCGAATTCCAAAGTGGAGGTTCTGGTCGTGCCGACGAACGAAGAGCTGATGATCGCCCGCGATACGCTCCGGATCGTGCAGGAATCAAAGGGCTGAACCGCGAATTAAATTGACTATAGGTTAAATATATTGTGACGTTAGAGGAGAGATAAAGACATGGCGGTCAAAACCGTGATTCGTCAAGTGAATGAGCATGTCGGGGAGACGGTTGTTATCGGCAGCTGGCTGAATAACAAACGCTCCAGCGGAAAAATCCAGTTTCTGCAGCTGCGCGACGGCACCGGATATATCCAGGCGGTCGTCGTGAAAAGTGAAGTGTCGGAGGAAACCTGGGACCGGGCCAAAAGCTTAACCCAGGAATCCTCGCTGTATGTGACGGGAGTCATACGCGAGGAGCCCCGTAGTACGTCCGGTTACGAAATGACGGTAACGGATCTGGAAATCATTCATTTGACCGAAAACTATCCGATAACGCCGAAGGAACATGGCGTCGATTTCTTGATGGACCATCGTCATTTATGGCTCCGTTCCAGCAAACAGCGGGCGATCATGGTGATTCGCGCGGAGATCATCCGCGCCGTGCAGCAGTTTTTTGACCAAAACGGATTTACGCTGGTGGATCCTCCGATTTTAACGCCGACCTCCGCGGAGGGAACGACCAACCTGTTCCATACCAAATATTTCGATGAAGACGCCTATTTGACGCAAAGCGGACAGCTTTACATGGAAGCGGCCGCCATGGCGCTCGGCAAAGTGTATTCTTTCGGGCCGACGTTCCGTGCCGAGAAATCGAAAACGCGCCGCCACTTGATCGAATTTTGGATGATTGAACCGGAAATGGCGTTTACGGATCACAAGGAGAGTCTGGTGATTCAGGAGAACTTCGTTACCTACGTGGTGCAGTCGGTGTTGAAAAACTGCCGCACCGAGCTGGAAACCCTCGACCGCGACATCTCCAAGCTGGAAAACATCCAGGCTCCGTTCCCGCGGATTACCTATGATGAAGCGATTGAATATTTGCATACGCAGGGCTTCGACATTCCTTGGGGCGAGGATTTCGGAGCGCCGCATGAGACGGCGATCGCGGAACGTTATGACAAGCCGGTGTTTATCACGCATTATCCGGCGGCGATCAAGGCGTTTTACATGAAGCCGGACCCGAACCGGCCGGAAGTGGTGCTGTGCGCCGATATGATCGCGCCGGAAGGATACGGCGAAGTCATCGGGGGCTCCCAGCGGATCGATGATCCGGAATTGATGGAGGCCCGGTTCCAGGAGCACAACCTGTCACCGGAAACCTATCAGTGGTACCTCGATTTGCGGAAGTACGGCTCGGTACCGCACTCCGGTTTCGGGCTCGGGCTCGAGCGGACCGTCGCCTGGATCTGCGGACTTGACCATGTGAGGGAAACGATTCCGTTCCCGCGTATGCTGTATCGTTTGTATCCATAACGGACGGCGGCAAAGGAAGGTGGGATAACGGCGATGACCGAGAGTAAAAAATCGTTGGCCAAGGGCATCGCTTCAGGGATGCGCAGCGGATCGGTGAATGTGCCTTATCCGTTGCTGCTCTATTACCGCGACCTTCATTTAAGCGATACGGAAGCGATGCTGCTGATCCAATTGCTGGCGTTTCAGCAGGCCGAACAGAACGATTTTCCTTCGATGGAGCAATTGGAGCTGCGGCTGGATATTGCCCCCGGAGGGCTTGCCGCCGTTTTGCGCCGCCTGTTGAAGGAAGGTTGGATCAGCATCGATGAAACGGTCGATGAGACCACGGGCGTTCAGTCGGAACGCTACAATTTGTCGGGGATGTACGAGCGGCTTGGCCAATTTCTCGCGGAAAAGCAAAGCACCTTGGAAAAGGACCAGCTTTGGGGAGACCTCGGGTCCGAGCCGCCGGAAGACCAGGAGCGCAATCTCTTCGTCATTTTCGAGAAAGAATTCGCCCGCCCGTTGTCTCCGATGGAATGCGAAACGATCTCCGGCTGGGTGGATCAGGATCAATATCCGGAAGAACTCATTTTGCTGGCTTTGAAGGAAGCCGTGTTTGCCGGGAAAGTGCATTTCCGCTACATTGACCGTATTCTGCTTGAATGGAGCCGCAACCGCGTACGGACGGCGGAGGACGCAAGAGCCTACACACAGCGGTTCCGCGGCGGCATGCGATAAATTGAAAAGGACTGCTCGCTTCTTGACAGAAGCGGCGGTCCTTTTTTTGTATTTTACATGAATCATGATTTAAAAACATACTAGTAATTATCTATCAGCGTATGATTGAATCAGGAGACTGTAAATTTAACTGGAGGTCGTTCGCATGCAAGGCTGGATCATATACAAAAGCTCCACCAATGACGTAAAGCCGGAAACCTATGAAATAAAACGGCTGATGGAAGAGGCTGAAAAGCAAGGGGTCAATGTGCGGGTGTTTACTCCGGAACAGTTCGAGTTGATCGTTACCCGGGACGATCGAAAAAGCGTGATGGTGGGCGGGGAAGTGCTGCAGCTGCCCGATTTCGTGCTGCCGAGGATGGGTGCGGGAACGAATTATTTCGCCTTGGCGCTGATCCGCCACTTGGAGCGGCTGGGGGTGCGCACGTTTAATTCGTCCCAAAGCATCGACACGGTCAAAGACAAGCTCTTCACCCTGCAAATACTAGCCGAATACAATTTGCCCGTCCCAAAAACGATGCTGATCCGCTCGAAAGTGGATGTGGATCTGGTCGAAAAGCATTTGGGTTTCCCGGTCGTCGTCAAGACGATTTCCGGCTCGCAGGGGAGCGGCGTGTTTTTGGCGGAAACGAAATCGAAATTTATCGATTTGCTGGAAATGATCAACGCTTATAAAGAAAACGCCACGATGATCCTGCAGGAATTCGTCGAGTCCAGCCGGGGCATGGATCTGCGCGTGCTGACGATCGGCGGGCGCGTCGTTGCGGCGATGAAACGAATGTCCGGAAACGACAGCTTTAAGGCCAACTATTCCCGCGGCGGGTCGGTCGAGCCGTTTGAAATCAACCCGGAAATCGAGTGGCTGGCGCTGGAGACCGCACGACTGTTGAATCTTGACATTGCCGGCATCGACCTGCTGTTCGACGGGGACCATTACAAAATTTGCGAAGCCAATTCCTCCCCGGGATTTGAAGGGCTTGAATCCTGCTGCCGGGTCAATATCGCCGAGGAGATCTACAATTTTTTGCGGGTGCGGTTGAACGTGTTTGAGTAGGGGGAAATTTATAACTCAACTTTCGCAGCAAAAAATCGGCAGGTAAGCCTTGATTTAGCTGGATAAAGCAGCAAACCATTGCCGGAGTTGACGCTGAATCAGAGTCGGACAGTGTCTTCCCGGCTTTTTGGGCTACATCGTTGATCAAGAGCATAGGAGATCCCTTGTAAAACGTGCCAGTGGCATGATCTCTAAATCGGGCAAGCAACTCGACCGCTTTGCTGCGAATCCGCTTAAACATGGAAGCGTGGAAGCATGGAAGCGCCAACGATGAAGAGGGCGTCACGATCCGCCGAGGTCAGCGCATCTACCTTTTGCACCATAGCCGCCCTCGAGCAGTGTCTCAAATCGACGCCAGGTGAGGGGCTGTCTAAGGGGTTCGTGTCTCCGTGTCTTCGTGTCTTCGTGTCTTAGCGTCCCTGCATGCAGCCTTTGCACGATTATCCCTTTCGTTCAGTGGGCAGGGGGGTAAGGGCTAGAGCAAGGGTTCCAAAAAAAGAGAGAAGAAAAAGAGAGGAGAAAAAAATGAAGCGGTTCAGGTGAGATTTTTGGCTTGATTAGGGAACGTACGTTTGGTATAATGAAATAAATCGAACGCACGTTCGTAAATTCTTGATTTGGGGGCGAGTGAACATGGAGGTCAATGCGGGAACGGAACTTCAATCATTCAGCAACCGTTTTAACAGTGAGCAGGCCTGCATGGAGGCGCTGATCGCGATGAAGTGGCCGAACGGCTTCGTCTGCCCGCGCTGCACTCACACCCGGTGCAGTCGTTTGACCTCCCGGCATATCCCCTTGTTCGAGTGCGGAAAGTGCAAACATCAGACGTCGGCTTTGGTCGGCACGATTTTTGAACGGACGCATCTGCCACTGCTCAAGTGGTTCGAGGCCCTGGATTTGTTCCTGCTTGAGGACGGCATCTCGGCGATGCGGCTGAGCCAGGTGATCCGAGTCACTTACAAAACCGCCTGGTTGATGCTGCACAAAATACGCCATGCCGTCGGAGAGTTTGATGCCCAGGAACTGCTCTGTGGAGATGTGAAGGTGAACAGCGATCTGTACGGGCGCGATCCGTCCCGGTGTCAGTTTTCGCATCCATATGCTACGGCGGTCGTAGCGGGATGCACGGTCACGGAGTCGGGCGAGCCGGAGCAGGTCAAAATCCGCCTGGTGCCGTATAAGAGAGGAGACGGGAAAAGGGCAAACCGTCACGAACTCGCTGCGTTCATCAACGGGCATGTGGATGTCCGTACATCGGTAGTACAGTCGTTCCCTCTAGCCTATCGGCTGTATACGCCCTTGCGGAAAGTGGTGAGAGAGGCGTGGGAATCGCTGAAGAGTACGTATGTAGCCTTAGGACTGAAGCATCTGCAGGCGTACCTAAACGAGTACACCGTACGGCGTTCGCTGCACCGGCCCGGAGCGAAAGAAACGATGCGGCAGAAATTACTGCGCATGTGTGTGGCGGTTCCGGCGATCCCTTACCGCCGGCTGATCGCACGCCAACCGAATCTGCCCCTTGCGGCTGCGGCCTGATCGAGACGCTAGAACGGCGGGGGAGTTTGGCGCAGATCAATTTAATGGGTAGGGGTTAGCTTAATGCAGACCAACTTGATTGGTGTGAGTTAGCATGAACGGTGTGGGCGTTGCTGCAAATGGAAGGGTTCAGGCTACAGGCAAAATCATGGTCTTTTCGTTTCCCTCGCGTCTTGTCCTTGATCTCTTGTCTTGATCTCCTATCCGTTCTGTTTTACCTCCCCTAAACCTGATTTCTTCTCCTAAGCCCGTCTAAATTATCTCGAACCGATCTGCTTCTCCACCAAATATTTTCTTCTCCCGAGCTTGTCTGTTTCTCTGCGACCCTGATCCAACGGGATAATCGTGCAAAGCGCCCGGACAGTGAGTGTTGATCTGCCGCCCACCCCAAGAAAAGAATACTTTACTTCGTTTGGAAGTTGATTATTATTTTTCCGGCCGCTTATCTTAATTCTTTGAAAACCTTCAGATCAAGGTCTCAAGCTGATTTTTGCTCTACGAAAGTTGAGTTATTAAATTTCAGCTAGGGAAGAGGGGGGGGCCTGAGTTTTTGGGGAAGTCGCTGAAATAGCGGTAAAAATGGGCGTTATATTTGACAAAAAGGGAGTACGGCAGAATTAGGAGAATTTTTTACCGCTACTTTATAAAGACTGAGTTGAAAAGGCACTTTTTTTAGGGTTAGTTGCCAAATAGGGCCTGAAAAATCCGCTAATTTGCGCGAAGGAGTTAGAATCCCAACAATAACGACAAAAATTACCGCTATTTCTGGGAGCAAAGTTTTACCGCCATCCCCTTCCCACCGAAATGCATGAGCTTGCACATATAAGGACCGCCGGAGTGAATTTTTCCGGCGGTTTTTCGTGCGCTTTGTTGCCTCCCGGTTACCGGGCTTATCCCTGAACCGCCGCCGCCACGAAGATGGCCCACCCCACCAGGAAGCAAACGCCGCCGAACGGTGTGATTGCGCCGAGCTTGCGGATGCCTGTCAGGCTTAAAGCATACAGACTGCCGGAGAATAACACGATTCCGGCAAACAGGAACCAGCCGGCCAGGACGATCTGCGAAGCGTGCGCGGACTGGGCGGCGGCAAGCCCCAGCAGCACCAGCCCCAAACCGTGGGCGATATGATACTGGACGCCTGTTTGGTACGTCTTCTGCCGTTCCTCGGTCAGTATATTTTTCAAGGCATGAGCGCCGAACGCGCCGAGGGCCACGGCGGTAAACATCATGATTCCCCCAAGTACGAGCATTGTTTGCATGACTGATCACCTCGCTATTATATTACTCTACTGCGTATACGGGAGCAATCGGAACTACCCGGCATTGCTGCGGTGCGATGCTAAAAAATAAATGGCTTGTCGTCACCGGACAGCCAAGCTATAATTGATCATGATAATCATTATCATTACATGTACATGGATTTACGCTTAAGCATCTGCAGTTCGAACTTTAAACTCGGGAAAGGGTAAAATTCGGTTTTGACATGAAAATACCAGGAAACGTAATGCGCATAGGTTTTTGGTATCTGGCTGCTGTATTGATATTGCTCGTTACGATGTTCCTAGCCATATCATATGGGGCTAAAGAGATGACGCTGGGCACGGTATATTCGGCCATTTTTCATTATGATCCCGCCGTGACCACGCATCAAATCATCCACGATTTACGGCTGCCCCGGGTTTTTGGAGCGGCGCTGGTAGGCTCGGCTTTGGCGGTGGCCGGCGCCCTGATGCAGGGAATTACCCGCAATCCGCTGGCGGACACGGGAATTTTGGGAATCAACGCAGGGGCGGCTTGCGTGGTGGCGTTAAGCTTTGCCTTTTGGCCAGGGATTTCTTATAGCGGCCTTATGCTGTTGTCCTTTGCGGGGGCTGCCGGAGCTTGCCTGATCATTACGGCGCTGGCTTCTTTTTCCGCCGGTGGCATGACCTCGCTGCACCTGACAGTTGCGGGGACGGTAATGGCCTCGATTCTTAGTTCGGTCAGCAGCGGCATCGCTATTTACTTTGACCTCAATCAGGATCTCGCCTTCTGGTACGCCGGAGGCGTGGGTGGCGTAACTTGGGAGCATCTTCGAGTGCTTACGCCGGTCATTCTCTTAACGCTGCTGGGGTCGGTTTCGTTAGGCAAACCCCTGTCTTTTTTGGCGTTGGGCGAGGAATCCGCATCCAGTTTGGGCGTGAAGACCGGAAGAATCCGGCTGCTCGGGATGGCGGCGGTCGTCATCCTCGCCGGTTCCGCCGTATCCGTGGCGGGATCGATCAGCTTTGTCGGCCTGGCGGTTCCGCATATCGTCAGAAAGCTGGTTGGCGTAAACTACCGCAATATTATCGGGTTATCGGCTTTGCTGGGGCCGGTGCTGCTGCTGTTGGCCGATTTTGGAGCCCGTATGATCAATCCGCCGCGCGAGCTGGCGATCGGGATTCTCGTAGCTCTAGTCGGTGTTCCTTTCTTTTTATACCTTGCCCGGCAGGAAAGGAGGGAGCTGTAAATGGCGGCAAAACGTTTGCGGCGCGCTGTGGCGGCGGGCATTATTTTGCTTGGAATTGCGGCCGCGGTGGTGCTGATCAGCATCAATACCGGAACGATCCGTTTGTCGCCCGTGGCGGTGATTCGGACGCTGTTCGGCAACGGCACGGCGGAAGACAATTTGATTCTCTTCGATTACAGGCTGCCGCGAATCATCATCACGATCCTGGCAGGAGCGGGTTTGAGCGTGGCGGGGGCCGTTCTGCAGGGGATATCGCGCAATGCGCTGGCCGATCCCGGGATCCTCGGCATTCATTCCGGCGCGGCGTTTGGCTTGATCGTGTTTGTTTCTTTTTTTCGGACGATGGAAGGTCCTGTATCCTTGCTTATTCCGCTGTTCACCTTCGCTGGCGGTCTGATCGCCGCGCTGATCATTTTTGCGTTTGCTTACGACCGGCACCGCGGAATCATTCCGATCCGCTTGATATTGGTAGGAATATGCATCGGTGCGGGGCTCGGCGCTCTGACGCTGATGTTGTCGCTTCATCTGGATGAAACGACCTACACGTTTACGGCGCGCTGGCTGGCGGGAAGCGTCTGGGGGAGGGAGTGGGTGCATGTCTGGACCTTGCTGCCCTGGATCGTCATTCTGACGCCGATCGTCTATTTCCATTCCCGTACGATGGACGCGTTTGGGCTGGGAGACGAACTGGCGGTCGGCGTCGGCACGAAGCTGACGCCCAAGCGTTTGATGCTCCTGCTGCTGGCGGTCGCTTTATCCTGCATCAGCGTGGCCACGGTAGGCGGCATCGGCTTTATCGGCCTGATCGCCCCGCATATCGCCAAACGGCTGGCAGGTCCGGCGCATCGTCATTTCCTGCCATTGGCCGCGCTGATCGGCGTCATTGTTCTGACCGGTGCGGATACGGTCGGAAGAGCTTTGTTCCAGCCTGTTTCCATTCCGGCCGGGGTGGTCGTATCGCTGATCGGCGGGCCTTATTTTCTTTATTTGCTGTTTCGCTCCAAACATGAATAGATTATCGGGAGGTCTTCTTGGAATATGAAAAAAATGTTTAGTGTACTGCTTGCTTTGGTGTTCATCATGGGGGTGCTTACGGCCTGCGGCGGTACTGCCGCGCCGGCTTCGTCCACGGAGGGCCAGCCGGCCGCAAGCGGCAACTTGGAAGGTGACGGACAGTCTTCGTCCGGCGGCGAACTCGTCATCGATCCCGCGACAGCCAAAATCGCTTCGATGTCCATCCATATTACGAACAATTTGCTGGCCCTGGGGGTTAAGCCGGTTGGTTCGGTCATCGGCGGGGATGTGAAGGATTTTCTGCCTCATGTGAAGGAGCAGCTGGAAGGGACGGTTAAATACGGCGCCGTTGCCGACCCGGATATGGAAGCGCTGCTGGCCAGCAAACCGGACTACATTTTTATCGATTCAGTATACTCGGGGGCGGACCTCGCCAAATTCGAGAAAATTGCGCCTACGATTTCCATAAACATGGACGAGGGTACATGGCGCGATCATTTAAAGCAAATCGCCGGATACGTCGGCCGCGAGGCTGAAGCGGAGAGCTTTATCGCCGGCTACGATGCCAAAGCGCAGCGGGTAAGCGAAAAGATCAAAGCCAAACTGGGCGAAAACGCCAAAGTCATGGCGATTCGCATGACCGCCAAGGAATTGCGCGTGATGAGCACCGCCAGACCGCTTGGCCCGATCCTGTTTAAGGATCTGGGGCTCCACATGGCGGACGGCGTGGAGAAGATTTCCGCTGATGAGCCTTATGAAGTGATTTCCAAAGAGGTACTGCCGGATTTTGATGCCGACGCGATATTTGTGATCGTCAGCAAAGGCAATGAAGCGGCCGCCAATTTTGCGGAACTGGAGAAAAACGCGGTTTGGCAAAATTTAAAAGCGGTCAAACAAAAGCACGTTTATGTGCTGGACGGCCAAAAATGGCTGGATTACTCGTCCCTCGGCCAGGATATGGCTTTGGATGACGCGGAGCAGCTGTTTACTAAATAGTCAAAAACCGCCCCGAACGTCTTGCCTTTTGTTCGGGGCGGTTTTGTTATTTTTCCGGAAGTTCGATCTGCCCGTAGCCGATCGTTGTGAACCAGTTTTTGACCGTATCGAAGTCGCCTGAGAAGGACAAGCAAAGCAAGAGCAGGATGCGGGCGTGCGCCGCGTTCAAGTTGTCGCCGGCGATGATACCGTCTCCGCTCGAGTAGTTGCTGCCCGAGCCGGTACGAGTCGTCGTGACGAACATGACGCCTTTTTCGATCGCGGCTTTACGCTCTTCGCTCATCGCTTTGGAAATGCCGCCTGCGCCTGTTCCGGCGGTGACGATTCCTTTGGCTCCACCCGCCACAAAACCACTGATCGCTCCGGGGCCGGCATCCTGATAGGAGTAGGCGATTTCGACCTTGGCAAGATCCGTTTTGGAGATTTTGCCCAGGTCAAACGGGGTGGCCCATTCGCCTGCGGATTTCAACGCCCGGAAGGGGGCGCGGTACACGCGGATGTTGTTTTCGTCGATATATCCAAGAGCCCCGATCTCCGGTGTAACGAAGGTGTCGGTCCGGTAGGAGTTCGTTTTGGTTACATCGCGGGCGGCATGGAATTCGTCGTTCAGCATCAGCACGGTGCCGAAATATTTCGTTTTGCCGCTGGCGGCGAGCTTGATCGCGTTATATAGATTGGCCGGCGCGTCCGTGCCGATCACGGTCCACGGTCTCATTGATCCGGTGACGACAACCGGCTTCGGACTGCGTACGGTCAGATCAAGAAAATAAGCGATTTCCTCCATCGTATCCGTTCCGCTCGTTACTACAACACCGTCTTGGGTTTTGAGCGCTTCGTCAACTTTTAAGGACAAATCGTATAATTGCTCAATCGTATAGGCGCTGGACCCGGAATTGCCGAATTGATAGGTGGAGACTTCGGCGATTTGGTCTTTATTCGGGAGGGAAGATACCAGATCGGCGATCGGCAGCGAGCCGGCTTTATAGGTCTGGAAGCTCGTTTTATCCGTGGATAATCCGGCGAGCGTCCCGCCGGTGGCGATCACCTGGACTTTGGGCAACTCTTTGGCGGCTTCGGCTGCCACCGTACCGTTTACGGCCGCTTCGGCAGCGGAAGCGGGGGACAGGTACAGATTGGGAAGCAGGGCGGTTACGGCGAGTCCGGCAACCAAAAATGTTTTTAAATTGCGGTAATTCCATTTCTTCATTTGATCAGCCTCCAAGATGTGTGGTCAAGTTAACAACATGTAATATAAAGTGACGTATTTAGTGTTAACTTGAAATGATTATAGATTGATGTCATATTATTTGCCAAAACACTTATAGCTTGATGTAAGCGATTAAACGGCGTGTTTTCATACATTTATCATTTATTTTCTTTGGATTAAACATAAAGAATCATATGGTTCGATCGTTTTGTGCGTTAGATAATCTTACATATAAATAATAATGCAATAAAATTGTAGAAAATCAGCGTTTGCAAACGTTAATTTAAAAAAGAGTGCAGGGGCAGGATGGGCGGCAAACGTCTATTGTTAGGGAGGAGGGGAGAGCGATTGACGAAGCATCGTTTATTTTAAGATTCCGGCAGGGGGATCGCAGCGTGTTCCGCTGGCTGGTTCAAGAGTATGGAACCTACATCTACCGCGTAACTTACTCGGTGCTGCATGATGCCAAAGAAGCGGAGGACGCCGCTCAGGAAACCTTCCTGCAAATCTATAAATCTCTCCCGGAATACAGGTCCCAGGGGCTTAAAACCTGGATGACGCGGATCGCCGTCAACAAGGCGATCGATCTGAAGCGGCGCCGCGACCGCCGTAAGGAAGAGCAATGGGATCCGGCCGACCTGGCTGTAAAGCTCCACGTTCAGGATGACGAGATTTTGCTTAAATTGGTGGATGCGGAACGAAGCCTGGAGCTTCACCGCAAAATCGCCGAGCTTCCGGCGGGACACCGCGAAATCGTGACGGAGTTTTATTTGAAGGGAAAAAGCCATGAACAAATTGCCGCGGACCTGAGTCTTGCGGTAAAAACGGTGGAATCACGGCTGTACCGGGCAAGGGCATACATACGCCGGCATTGGACAAAGGAGGGATGGGGATGAGCGCGGAGAAGGAAATGGATCGCCGGCTGTGGCTCGATTATATTCACGGGAACGTAGGCGCCGGGAAGGCGGAGCGGATGGAGGCGCTGCTGCTCGGCGATGAGGAGGCTTTTGCCGCTTACGCGGAAGCTTTGTCATCCCTCGAACAGGAGCTGCCGAAACCTGTGGACGAGCGCATGTTTATGCGAAGCGTGCTCGCGGCGCTGCCGGAAACGGAGCCGCAGCCGCACATGGATAAGCAGGCCAAACGCTGGAGCAGACATCCTCTGTTTCATTATGTGATCGCCGCGTCCGTTACCGCGTTGCTGCTTAGCGGCGGCTTTTTTGACCGGCTTGCCGCCAGCGCGAACCATATGATGGACTTGAACCGTTCGCAGGACGCTTCGATCAGCCGGCAAATGATGGATGCCGCCGCGGGCTGGCTTGATAAATGGAAGAGATAAACATTCAAACAGATGAAAGGATGAATAAACATGCCGTATGACCGCAATCGGCTGCTCGGTTTGCTTTTGAATTTTATTCCGGGCTTGGGTCATTTATATTGGGGGAACCGGGGGAGGGGAGTTTTTTATTCAGTTTGCTTTTTTGGAGGATCGCTGTTTGGTTTTACAGTGGCGCTCATGACCGGTGCTGAGGATTTGGCGCAGGTAACCTTTATTTTGACGGTCGTTCTTTGGCTGATTTCGATGGCCGATCTGCTCATTTCCATGGTTCGCGAGCCGGCGGAAGTGAAGGCTTATCGCGATCATATGCGGCAGATGTCCGGAGAGGGGCGGGAGTCGGAAAAATTTTTCACGATCCTGCTGTCGTTCGTGCCGGGCTTGGGGCATTTTCAGCTTGGGCTGATGCAGCGGGGCTTGTCGTTTCTGGTCGCTTTTTTCGGATTGATTACGGTCTTGATTTTCGTTTCAGGGGTTACCCATGAATCGGGATTTCTGCTGTTTTTGGGCCTACTGCCGATCATTTGGCTCTACGCCATGTTTGATGCGGTGCAGCTGGTGCACCGGAAGCTGGCCGGGGAAATGCTCGTGGACCGTACTTTGCTGGACGATTGGGAATCCGGGCGGATCGAAGGGCGCCGCAGCAAAGTGCTGGCCACGCTGCTGTCCGCTTTCCCTGGCGCCGGCCAAATGTACCTGGGGCTGCAAAAACGCGGGCTGCAAATGATGGTGCTGTTCTTGGGGAGCTTCTACATCATCGACATACTGCGGTTGTCGGTATTTCTGTTCCTCATTCCGATTATTTGGTTTTATTGCTTTTTTGACGGCCTGCAGCAAACGAGCCGATACGGCATTTTGCCGATGGAGGACCGGCCGCTTATTGAAACCGGGGGGAATCATCAGCATTTGCTGGGCATCGTTCTGATCGTGCTGGGGATTTATTTTATCGGCATGGAACTGATCGTACCGGCAATCGACGCCCATTTCCCCGAGCTTAGGCTTCACAGCCGGATTCGCGAATATTTGCGCCCGCTCTTTGTGGCCGTGTTTCTAATCGGCGGCGGATTGAAACTGCTGCTCAAACCGAAGCGGCGGGACCCTATCTGGAGCGGTGAAGATTTGTGATAGACGAGAGAGATTTTTGCCCAAGGGGCGGGAATCTCTCTATTTTCTTTTCATAGCGCGAATTTGTTACAATGCAAAAGTAGGTTTTGCTAAAAAGGAGAATCGATCGATGTTTAAAATATTTATCGTCGAGGATGACAAGCAGCTTGTAGTCTTGCTGGAGCAATATTTGCACAAGTTTGGCTACAGCACTTTTGCGGTAACGGATTTCGGCGCGGTGAAAGAAGAGTTCGAGCGCTACGCTCCCCATCTCGTGCTGCTGGACGTGAACCTGCCGAAATATGACGGGTATTACTGGTGCCGCCAGATCCGCAACTTATCCACCTGCCCGATCGTGTTTTTATCGGCGAGGGAAGGAAAGATGGATCAGGTGATGGCGCTGGAAAACGGCGGGGACGACTATATCACCAAACCGTTTGATTACGACATCGTGATCGCCAAAATCAAAAGCCAATTGCGCCGCGCATACGGAACGTACGCCGGAAACGGGAATGAACGCCACGTAACGGCGGCCGGCTTGCGCCTGGACCGCGACCGGCTTCAACTCAGCCTGGGCGAGAACCGGGTGGAGCTTAGTCTGACCGAAATGAAAATATTGGATGAACTGCTGAGCAAAAGCGAACAGGTGGTCAGCCGCGACCGGCTGCTTGAGAAAATATGGGACGACCAGGCTTTTGTCGACGACAACACGCTGAACGTTTACGTCACCCGGGTGCGGAAAAAGCTGTCCGCGTTGGGTATCGACGATGCGCTGCAAACCGTGCGCGGCCAAGGCTACCGGCTGGTGCCGAACTGGGGGGGATAGGGCATGCGCCTGTTTATGCGGGAGCAACGTCCGCTGATTGTGGTTTATGTGCTGCAACTCATTGTGATCACGCTTGTTTACTGGCTGGACGGTTACCGCCATTTGACGATCAGCTTGTACGCCGCGCTGCTGAGCACTTGCTTGCTGGCCGCTTATCTCGTTTTCCGCTATGTAACGAACCGGACGTTTTACCGCCGGCTGGAGGAGCCGCGCGCGGCGATACGCGGGTTTGGCGAAGTAGAGCCGGGCTCGCCGTTGTCCGACAATTTGCAGCAGCTGCTGAAAACGCAGCACCGTTATTACTTGGCGGAAATCAGTGAGCAGCAGAGCAAAATCGAGGGACATCGGCACTTCATCAACCAGTGGGTGCATCAGATGAAGACGCCTTTGTCCGTGATTCATTTGATGGTGCAAAACGACGACGACCCCAAAGCGGTAGCGATCGGCGATGAGGTGGACCGGCTGCGCAAAGGCTTGGAGATGGTATTGTATACCGCCCGTTTGGACACGTTTGAGCATGATTTTCTGGTCGAAACGCTTGATTTGGAGCAGCTTGTGAGGTCGCTGGTTTCAGCGCAAAAACGCCTGTTCATCCGGCGCAAAGTGTTTCCGGTCATCGAAATGGAAGAAAAGCTAACGATCGCATCCGACGAGAAATGGCTGTCGTTCGTGCTGACGCAAATCGTAACTAACGCCGTGCGGTATACGACTGAGGAAAACGGCAAAATCCGCTTCCGCGGGTTTGCCCGGGGGCGCGAGGCGGTGCTGGAGATTGCCGACGAAGGCGTGGGCATTCCGGAGAGCGATCTGCCGCGGGTGTTTGACGCCTATTTTACCGGGGAAAACGGACGAAGCTTCCAGGAATCCACCGGGATGGGTCTGTACCTTGTCAAACAGATCTGCGGCAAATTGGGGCACCGGGTGGAGCTGGAGTCCCGGGCCGGCCATGGAACGACGGTGCGGATCGTGTTTTCCGGCGTCTTTCAATCTTACAACCCTGTAAGGTAACTGTAAGATTAAGCCATGGAGCCGGGGGCGGCCGTCTTTATATAATGGAGACATCCCACCGAGTAAAGGAGCTTAAGGCCATATGGCGGTGCTGGAAGTGCATGGACTATCCAAAATATATGAAGGCAAAATCGCCACCAAAGCGCTGGACGGCGTCACGTTCCGCATCGATAAGGGCGAATTCGTCGGCATTATGGGGCCGTCGGGCAGCGGCAAAACGACGCTGCTGAACGTCATCGCCACCATCGACGAGCCGACCTCGGGAGAAGTGATCCTAAGCGGTCAGGATCCGCACCGGCTGAACAAGGAGCAGACGGCTTTGTTCCGGCGGCGTGAGCTCGGGTTTATTTTTCAGCATTTCAACCTGCTGGACACGCTGACGGCGGAAGAAAACATTGTCCTGCCCTTAACGCTGGACGGGGCGCCGGTCACGGAAATGAAGGCGCGGGAGATGGCGCGCCGGCTCGGCATCGAAGAAATCCTAAGCAAGCGTACCTTTGAGATGTCGGGCGGGCAAATGCAGCGGACGGCGATCGCCCGCGCGCTGATCCATGAGCCGTCGCTGATTTTGGCCGACGAGCCGACGGGAAATCTCGACTCCAAAGCGTCGCGGGATGTGATGGAGGCGTTCGCCGCCATGAACGGGTCGTACGAAGCGACGATCATGATGGTCACGCATGACGCGCTGGCGGCGAGCTACTGTCACCGGGTCATTTTTATCAAAGACGGCAAGCTGTATAACGAGATCTACCGCGGGGACAACCGGCAGGCTTTTTTTCAGAAAATCATCGACATGCTGTCGCTGCTGGGAGGGGACAGCCATGACCTTTCGTCAATTCGCCTTTAACAACGTGCTCCGCAACAAACGGACGTATGCCGCTTATTTCCTGAGCAGCTCGTTTTCCGTGATGATCTTTTTCGTCTGCGCGCTGTTTCTGTTTCATCCCGGCCTGCGCGATCAGGTCGTGTACAGCTCGGCGCTGCTCGTGCTCGCTACGGCGGAAGTCGTCATGTATGTGTTCGCTTTTTTCTTCGTGATCTATTCCGTGGGTTCGTTCCTGCGTTCCCGCAAGCGGGATTTCGGCATTATGCTGCTGCACGGGATGACGGAGAGGCAATTGCGGAAGCTCGTGTTTCTGGAAAATATGCTGATCGGCGCAAGCTCGATATTGTGCGGAATCGGGGCCGGGCTGCTGACGGCCAAGCTGTTTTTGCTGGCTGGATCAGAGCTGCTGGGCGTATCTCCGCTGCCGTTTCTCGTCCCCTGGCCCAGCCTGCTGCTGACGGTGGCTGCGTTTTTGCTGCTGTTTCTGCTGATCTCGCTCTGCACGACGCTGCTGCTTGGCTCGCACCGGCTGATTGAGCTGTTTCAGGCCGGGATGAAGCCGGCGGGGCCGCCGCAGACGTCAGCCGTCTTATCGCTGCTCGCGGCCGGGCTGCTTGGCGGCGCGTATGCGCTGGCGGCGACGGCGACGGCCTCAAGCGTGCTGGTCCGCATGCTTCCGGTCACGGCGATGACGATCGTAGGAACGTATTTTTTCTATACGCAGCTCAGCGTCTTTTTGATCAGGGCGGCGCAAAAACGGCTGCATTTTTATTGGAAAAAAACGAATATGGTCACGGTGTCGAGCCTGGCCTACCGGATGAAGGAAAACGCGCGGATGTTTTTTCTCGTTACGATCATCGCGACGATGGCGTTTTGCGCGGTAGGGACTTTTGCCTCGATTAACCGGCTGGCGGACGGGTTTGCGCAGGATTATCCGGCTGATATCGGGTACGTCGCCAAGGCGGGAAGCAGCGTGGAGGAGAGCCAACTGCAGCGGATTCGCGGCGAGTTGGACGCTAAAGGAGTGCCTTATCGTACGGAAAGTTTGCCGATTTATTATGCCAAGGTCGTATCTTCGACTTCTGATTTTCCTGTAGCGTGGATGCCGCTGATTTCGTTTTCCGGCTATAAACGGGCCGTGGCGGCGGCGGGGATCGCTTTTGACGAGAAGGAGCCCGCGGACGGGGAGGCGTTGATGCTGCTGAGCTCGGAGCGGGAGTTTCGGCTGCTGGAGCGGCGAAAACCGGCCGTTTATGTGTTCGCCGGAGGGGCGGGCATCCAGGTCCGGGAAAGCGGACTGACGCGGCATGTAGCCATCCCGGAATCTTTGATCGAGCGGGCGGGGAACGATCTGGAGGGCTCTTTTTCCGGCCTGGTCGTAAGCGATAACCTGCTGGAGCGGCTGGAGACGGCAGCGGATGCGCCGCAGCGGATCGATCATTTTACCGGATTCTATGTGGATAAAGTGGAATCGACGCTCGGCATAGCGGCTGAGCTGACGGATCACGGGAGAATGCGCTACGACATGGATAAGCCCTATGCCTTGACGGTAAGCGGCACATTATACGAGGTGCAGCGGACGACGTACCGGGCGCTGCTGCTGTTTGCCCTGCTGGTCGGAACGGTGTTTTTCATCGCGGCGGGAAGCTTCCTTTATTTCCGGCTGTACAGCGATCTGGAGTATGACCGGCGGCAATACGGGGCGTTGGCGAAGCTGGGACTGACGGAAAAGGAACTGGCCGGCATCGTCACCCGGCAGGTGGGCTTGTTGTTTTTCGTTCCGATCGCGCTGGCGATCGTGCACAGCTTATTCGCGTTTAAGGCGATGCAGAGCTTGTTCAGCTTCTCCGTGGCCTGGCAGACGGTTGTGGTTTTGGCCAGCTTTTTGCTTGCGCAAGCCGCCTATTTTCTGATGATTCGGGCCCGTTATTTGCGCAACGTGAAAAAAGCGATTCGATAAACGTTTGGAGGTACGACGTGGAAAATAATTGGATTACGGATTTTATGGAGCAGTACGGGTATTTCGGTATTTTTCTGCTCATCGCCCTGGAAAATGTGTTCCCCCCGATTCCGTCGGAAGTGATTTTGACGTTCGGCGGTTTTATGACCACTTACACCAGCCTGACTCCGGCCGGGGTCATCATCGCCTCCACCTTGGGTTCGATCTTGGGGGCGGTGATCCTTTACGGGATCGGTTTGCTGATTAACGTGGACCGGCTGGAGGGCTGGATTGACCGCTACGGGCGTTTTCTCCGCCTCAAAAAGGAGGACATCCGCAGAGCGGACGCCTGGTTTGAACGCTACGGCTACTGGACGGTGCTGTTCTGCCGCATGATCCCGCTGATCCGCAGTCTGATTTCCGTGCCGGCGGGGATGGCCAAAATGAAGTTCGGACTGTTCCTGCTGTTTACGACGATCGGCACGTTGATTTGGAACGTGGTCCTCGTATTGGTCGGTGCGGCGGTGGGAGGCTCCTGGGAAAAAATCGTCGAATTTATGGACGTTTATTCCCATATCGCCTACGGGGTGATTGCCGTCGCCGCGGCGGCCGTGCTGGTGCTTTGGCTGCGCAAAAGAAGAGGCGCCGACCGCCGGACGCCCGAGCTGCCGGAGAAGTCGGCGGACTGATAGCCAAAATAATAGAGGAAATGGTAGAATGAACGAATGGTAGAATGACAGATGGATTGATTGACTAGCAAAGGAGAAGCTGAAATGATTGATTTTTTGCATCTGATCAAAGCAATTATTCTGGGAATGGTGGAAGGACTTACGGAATTTGCCCCCGTCTCGTCGACAGGGCATATGATCATTGTGGACGATATGTGGCTGCGGACCGAACACCTGCTGGGCTCCAAATATGTAGCCAACACGTTTAAAGTCGTGGTCCAGCTCGGCTCGATTTTGGCCGTGGTAGTCGTGTTCTGGAACCGGTTTATGGAACTGCTTGGATTGTCGCGTTTTTTTGGAAAAAAAAGGGGCTATTCGGAGTGGTCCGATGAGACGATGGTGGCGGAGGACGGGGCGTATCAGCCTCGACAGCTTAAACATGGCAGCGGTTCGCGCCTCAAGCTGGCCCAGGTCATTGTCGGATTGATTCCGGCCGGAGTTTTGGGCGTTTTGCTTGAAAATTATATCGATGAGTATCTTTTCTCGACGGCAACGGTATTGATTGGTTTGGTGGTTGGGGCCGTGCTCATGATTGTGGCCGACCGCTTTGCGCCAAAGCGGGCCAAGGTGGAAACCGTCGACCAAATTACTTACAAGCAGGCGTTTGCGATCGGCCTTTTCCAATGCTTGTCGATTTGGCCGGGCTTCTCCCGCTCGGGATCGACGATTTCCGGCGGGGTGCTGCTGGGCTTAAGCCACCGGGCGGCCGCCGACTTCACCTTCATCATGGCGGTGCCGATTATGGCCGGGGCGAGCGCCCTTTCGCTGGTCAAAAACCTGCAGTATTTTACGCTGGATGTCCTGCCCTTTTTCATCGTCGGGTTTATAAGCGCATTTGTGTTCGCTTTGCTGTCGATCCGCTTTTTCCTTAAGCTGATCAACCGCGTCAAGCTGGTGCCGTTTGCGGTGTACCGGATTTTGCTGGCGATCGTGATTTATTTTGTGGTTTTCTTTTAAACTGGGCCTTATACGTGCCCCAAGCTGGGTCGACGTTGGAGGCAGCCGAGGTTTATAAAAAAAGCAAAACGCCCTGGTTTTGGGGCGTTTTTTGTTTTTCTGATTTTACCGGTTTTTTGAACAGGCTCATAGATTATTCACCTAACATTTTCCTTTCTTAATCGTTGAGGTGTTGAGGGGTCTAACTGAGTCCATTCAGAAGATCCTCTATCGGTAAAAACATAAACTGTATTGGGATCATCAGCGAATCTAACATATACAGGGAACTGTGGCATTTTACTAAGTTTTGCTTTAATACTTAGTATATCCGAATCCGAATATCCTTCTACCGAAATTAGATATTCTTTTAAGCTTTTTTCTAGTGAGTTGTATTTAACTTGTAATCCCACATAAATTCCACCAATGATCAAAATCACTATCCCTATCAAAACTAATAAGAATCGTTTCAAAGCCAATCCCCCTCTTGATTCGTGGATGTAATTTGTTCTATAAAACTCTGCATTTTACGAAAATTGGATTCTTTATTTCTACTAAAAATGAGCAAATTCGCTTCCAGTAAACTGTAAATAAATAAGAATCACCTTAGTCGATTCATGGTTTACCGGAGATCGTGTGATCAACAACTAGCAAGATGTGCGAAAATTCTAGAAAACTGAACAAAAGTAAACGGCGTTCAAGCGGCGTAACCATTTTTTACAACGATCATCATATTTTCGTTAAATATGTGTGCCTACAATCGATGTATATTGACTCATACTGTTTAAATTATTCAGTCAGTTATAAATGAAGTATAGTGAACGAAAGAAGTGGAATTTTTAAAATCAGAAGGAGTGACATACCCTCTTTGATGTGGTTTGAGCCCAGTATTAGTTATATCTGCAAATTCCCCATACCAAAATGCTTGCCATATAAATTGCAAATGGTTCAATTAGACCTTCTGTTAAGAGACTAGCTTCAATACTATTGGTACTTAAATTAATTGTACTATCAATACTACTTTCACTAGCTAAAGAATGACCTTGAGGCGGAACGACAAGTAAAGTTAAAAAAATACTTAAAACCAAAAAAAATCTTGGAAAAAATTTCAATTTTATTCCTTATTTTTTCTTTATTTATTATTACACTAATCAATTTTCCTATTATTGTATAGTAATATTTTGTAAATAGGAGAGTACTCCTTAAACGACTACGGGAGTATGGCACCAAGCGTTGAAACGCGAAAAAGCCAAACGGCAAGTCAGGGAGTTGGATCACCGCATAGTGCTGATGAGGCCAAAGTAATATTGATAGAAGGAAGGCGTTTGCGACACAACGGGTCGATTTGGTTTGTGAAACATTTTCTGCACACGACAGAGGCAGAAGCGAACATGGAAACCAAGGCAAGAATAGCAGATATGGCTAGATAACTCTGTGAATGACCTTTGTGAGGAGATGTATGCATTAATTGCGCATGTACGGATCTGTGAGGGGGAAGGGGCACAATCTCCGAAGAGAAAGGCCCGCCTACTTCGACCATTTTGTGTAGTATGCAGTGATGTCTGTTACCCGCAGGAGCAGTTCAGCACTGGCTTTCGGGCGGCGCCGGTTTCGTCAAGGCGCGTGACCGGTGTGGTATACGGTGCGTTTAGCAGGATGTCCGGATTCGTCTCCGCTTCCTTGGCGATGGCAATCATACAATCGATAAAGCCGTCCAGTGTCTCCTTGCTTTCGGTTTCCGTCGGCTCGATCATGATGCATTCCTCGACGTTCAGCGGAAAATAGATGGTCGGCGGGTGGTAGCCGAAGTCCAGCAGCCGCTTGGCGACGTCGAGCGTGCGGATGCCGTATTGGGCCAGCCCGCTGCCGGACATGACGAATTCGTGTTTGCACGGCTGATCCTCGTAAGGCATCTCGTAATAAGGAGCCAGGCGTTTCATCATATAGTTAGCGTTCAGCACGGCGTTTTCCGACACCTGGCGGAGTCCCTCCGGGCCCAGGCTGCGGATATAGGCATAAGCGCGGACGAGAATACCGAAATTGCCGTAAAATGCTTTGACCCGGCCGATGGAGGCTGCCGAACCGCTCGCTCCGGTCAACTCGCCAGTCCCCTCCGCGCGCCGGCCGCGAATGGCGTATCGGCCGGATTCGTCCAGGACGACGGTCGGCTCGGGCAGGAACGGCGCGAGCCGCTTTTTGACGCCGACCGGACCGGCGCCGGGGCCGCCGCCGCCATGCGGTGTGCTCATCGTTTTGTGCAGGTTGAGGTGGACGACGTCAAAGCCCATGTCGCCGGGCCGCGTGATCCCCAAGATGGCGTTTGAGTTGGCGCCGTCATAGTACAGCAGGCCGCCGGCGGCATGGACGATTTCGGCGATCTGCACGATTTGCTGCTCAAACAGGCCAAGCGTGTTCGGGTTGGTGAGCATGAGGGCAGCGGTATCTTCGCCAACGGCCGCCCGCAGCGCGTCCAGATCGACCATGCCGCGTTCGGTCGAAGGGATGGTCACCGTCTCAAGGCCGGCGACCGCAGCGCTGGCCGGATTGGTGCCGTGCGAGGAGTCCGGCACGATCACTTTCGTCCGCTTCTCACCGCGGCTTTCGTGATAAGCGCGGATCATCATCAGGCCCGTCCATTCCCCGTGGGCCCCGGCGGCCGGCTGCAGGGTGACCTCGTCCATACCGGTAATCCCGGCCAAGTCCAGCTGCAGCCGGTACATCAGCTCCAGCGCGCCCTGCAGGCTGTCCTCCGGCTGATACGGATGAATTTTGGCGAAACCGGGGTAACGGGCCACATCTTCGTTGATTTTCGGATTGTATTTCATCGTGCAGGAACCGAGCGGGTAAAACCCGTTATCAACGCCAAAATTGCGGCGGGACAAGGCGGTATAATGGCGCACGACATCAACCTCGTACACTTCCGGGAACGAAAGCCCGTCACGGCGCAGCATTTCCGGCGGCACCAACTCCTCCTTCGGCACGGCGGGAACGTCGCATTCCGGCAGGGAATAACCGATCCTTCCGTGCCGGCTGCGTTCGAAAATAAGCAATTCCTCCGGCTTGGTTTCATTTATTTCGTGCATATCGATTCCTCCATTACGCTGACGAATTGGTCGATTTCCGCTTTGCTGCGTTTTTCGGTCACGGCGATCAGCACATGTCCGGCGAGCTCAGGATAGCTGCGCCCCAAATCGTATCCGCCGATAAATCCGGCCTTGAGCAGCTTTTGCTGCAGCCGCCGCGGATCGGCGTCTTCCGGGAGCCGGATGACGAATTCATTAAAAGCCGGGGCCGGGAAGGGAAGGCTTACGCCCGGGATGGAAGCCAGGCGCGTTTTGGCGTAATGCGCTTTTTGCAGGTTCAACTCCGCGACCTCGGCCATGCCTTGTTTGCCCATCAGCGACATATACACGGACGCGGCGAGAGCGAGCAGCGCCTGATTGGAGCAGATGTTGGAGGTCGCTTTTTCGCGGCGGATATGCTGTTCCCGGGCTTGCAGGGTCAGCACGAACCCGCGCTTGCCGTTCCGGTCGGTCGTCTGCCCGACGATCCGCCCGGGCATCCGGCGCATATAGCTGTCGGCTACGGCGAAAAATCCGCAGGTCGGGCCGCCCAAGGAAGGCGCGATGCCGAGCGGCTGCGCGTCGCCAACGACGATATCCGCGCCCAGCTTGCCCGGCGCTTCCAGCAGGCCCAGCGACAGCGGGTTGCAGCTGACGATCAAGAGACCTCCGCGCGCATGAATTAGCTCGCCGATGGAACGGATATCTTCAAGGGAACCGAAGAAATTCGGGTTTTGCACCATCACGGCGGCGGTGTCCTCCGTGATGGCCGCCTCCAGCGCCTTGCGGTCGGTAACGCCCGCATCCCAGCCGACCTCCGCGATCTCCAGATTCAGGCCGCGTGCGTAAGTCGCCAGCACTTCGCGGGCCTCGGGATGAACGGTGCGGGCTACGATCAGCCGTTTGCGCCGGGTGGCGGCCGCGGCCAGCGAACCGGCTTCGGCGAGGGCCGTCGCCCCGTCGTACATGCTGGCGTTGGCCACCTTGAGGCCGGTCAGCTCGCAGATATAGGACTGAAACTCAAAGATCGCCTGCAGCTCGCCCTGGCTGATCTCCGGCTGGTACGGCGTATAAGCCGTGTAAAATTCGGAACGGGAAATGACATGTTGGACGACGGAAGGAATATGATGATCGTAAATACCCGCGCCGAGGAAGCTGGCGTAACGGTCGGTGTCGGCATTGCGCGCG
Source organism: Paenibacillus macerans (assembly GCF_023715465.1). Taxonomy (GTDB): domain Bacteria; phylum Bacillota; class Bacilli; order Paenibacillales; family Paenibacillaceae; genus Fontibacillus; species Fontibacillus macerans_A. The sequence continues at coordinate 380,381 of NZ_JAMBOE010000001.1, read as the reverse complement.
GCAAGCGCGAACATGTGCCGGGTTAAAGTGAATTCGTCGAGCCGTGGGGAAACCGGCAGCTCGCCTTTAAAACGGATTTCCCCGGGAATATCCTGAAACAGCGCTTCGAGCGAAGGGACGCCGATCGCTTCCAGCATTTCGTTCCGGTCTTGTTCGGTCAGCGGCAAATAACGGTGTTTTAGCATAGGTTTTCTCGTTCTCCTTTCACGGCTTGGCGAGTGCGTTGCGGCGATAAAATGGCGGGGGGACGACTTTAGCTTTCAGCCGTTTGCCGCGGATTTCCACCTCGAGTATGGTGCCGGCCGCAGCATAGGCGCTGGCGATCAGTACCAGTCCGAGGCTTTTTTTGAGCGTCGGCGCTTGCGTGCCTGTGGTTACTTCGCCGATTTGGCCCTCGATGCCAGGCGCAAAAACCGGATAATGCGTGCGCGGGATGCCCCGGTCGATCATCTCCAGACCGGCGAGCCGCCGCGGAACGCCTTCTTCACGCTGCTTGAGCAGCGCCTCGCGCCCGATAAATGAGCCAGAGTCCCATTTTACGAACCGGCCGAGATCGGCTTCCAGCGGCGAAATACGCTGCGACAGCTCCTGCCCGTAGAGGGGGAGGCCGGCTTCAAAACGCAGCGTATCCCGGGCGCCGAGCCCCGCCGGCACGAGCCCGTGGGCCTCGCCAGCTCGCATCAGCGCGTCCCAAAGGGCCGGAGCGTCTTCCGCAGCCGCATAAAGCTCATACCCGTCCTCGCCGGTATAGCCGGTGCGCGAGAGCAGCGTTTTAATGCCGCTGACCCGGGCCTCGGGATAAAACGTGAAGGGGCGCAAAACGCCGGGATCATGTCCTTCGCACAGCGGGGAGAGGATGGAGGCGGCCAGCGGCCCCTGGAGCGCCAGCAGAGCCGTGGCTGCGGAAACGTTGCGCAGGCTGACGCCTTCGGCGGGCAGATGCCGCCGCAGCCATTCCCAATCCTTGTCGATGTTTGCGGCGTTGACGACAAGCATGTATTTGCCTTCGTCCCGTTTATACACCAGCAGATCGTCGACGACACCGCCGTCCGGATAACAGAGCAGGGTGTATTGAGCTTTTCCCGGCCCCAGCAGGCTCACGTCGTTCGTCGTCATCCGCTGCAAAAAACTTTCCGCTCCAGGGCCCTCGGCGTAAAACTCGCCCATATGCGATACGTCAAACAAGCCGGCCCGCTCGCGCACGGCCTCGTGCTCCTTTTGAATGCCGCTGAATTGCACCGGCAGCTCCCAGCCGCCGAAATCGATGCAGCGCACGCCTTCATATCGGCCGTAACAAGAGTATAGCGGCGTTCGTTGCAGTAGGGGTTCGGACATCTCATCACCTCGTTTGGCCGTAGTGGGCCGTATTTTTACCTGCGCATATCATGAAAAAAATAAAAAGACAGGCCAAGAAATTCCGACTGGCAACGAATCGGATATTTCCGGCTCTGTCCTTTGTACCTGAGAGTTACCCTGCTGCAAAACACCAAGCATCTTGCTCGCCGGCATTTTAAAGAAGAAGCAGGTTTCCCCTTGGGTGATCCGCCTTTAAACCCTAAAAGACGAATTCTCTCCAGAGACGCGTCCGGCAGAAGTCCTTTTGCCTGAGAGATTCACCGCTTCCGTGCGGCTTGCTCCTTCGGCGTTACAATTTGCTGGAATTGTAATCTCTCCCTCTGCCTTCAACCGCTGATTACATCTACATTAATACTCAAAACTGCGAAATATGTCAATAAACTTATCATAAAAATATAAATTTTATTTTGGTTTTGTATATTGTAACGCTTTCATTTTTGCAAATCTATAAATTATGTTAGTAATATTGACATCCTGACTAGGTTGGAATAATCTGAACGAGAAATATCCGGAAAGAGGAGGAATGAGCTTGTCTGCTAATATTAGGGAAAATCTATGGTATAGCGACGAACATGAATGGGTGCTGGATTTGGGGGACGGAACGGCAAAAATCGGCATTTCCGACGTGGCCCAGCATCGCTTGGGCGATATCGTGTTTGTGGAGCTGCCGGACCTTGGAACGGAAGTGGAAGCGCAGGACGGGATCGGCACAATCGAATCGGTCAAAACGGTGGCGGATTTGTTTACGCCGGTCAGCGGAACGGTGCTGGAGATTAACGACGAGCTGGAAACGGCGCCCGAGCTGGTGAATGAAGAACCTTACGACGGGGGCTGGATGGTGCGGATTCAACTGCATGAAGATCCCGCCGCCGCTTTTTCCAAGTTGATGGATGCTAAAGCTTACGCGGAGTTTCTCGAAAGATAGAGGGCCTGTGACAGGCAAAAATAACCTCGCGGCAGCGATGAGGATGCGGCTTGCTTATCGCATTGCGTCTTTTTGCTTCGCTGGCCGCGAGGTTGCTTGGTCCGGTCATTTACGTTTGGGCGGGAGCAGGAGGGAGCGGTAGATCGCCTCGAACATAAATTCGAAGGCCTCCAAACGGGATACGGCATCGAATGCGGTGGAGCCCCATGCGTAGATGCCATGGTCCCGCAGCAATAGGCTGGGAACGCGGGTGTCAAGCGCGGCGGGAATCCGCCTCGCCAGCTCGGCGATGTCGGCGTAATTCGGCACGACCGGGATGCGGACAGCGGCGTCCTCCTCCCAGATGCCCAGCGCTTTGATCAGCTCGTTGCCCTGTATATGGACGAATCCTTCGTCGCCGAAATATTCGCTGAGCACATTGTTAAACACGGTGTGCACGTGGAGAATCGCGCCGCAGCCGGTCATCCGGTAGATTTTCGCGTGAATCGGCACATCTTCGCCGGGCGTCAGCTTTGTGGCTTCACTTGGCGTTCCAGCGGCGTCCACAAACAGAAACTCCTCGGCCGGAAGCTTCGTTTGGCCCTTCATGCCCGACGTCACCGCAAAGTGATAATTGCCCGGCGCGAAGCCGCCGACCCGAACGGACAAGCTGCCGCTCATGCCCGGAAGCCAGCCGCGGGCGGTAAGCCGTTCCTTGACGCCGCGCAGTTCGCTGAGCGCAGCTTGTTTTTCTTCCAACGGAATGTCCGAAAAATTCATGTTGGCCGTCCTCCTTCGTGCTTCACCCAAAATAATGGCTTACAGAAGCGACTTTCGAACTGCCTCGCCCATTTCCAAAGACCGCTCGGCGGCCCGGTGCACCGCGGCTTTCACGTTCGGCCGGAAGCCGGCCGCTTCGAGCACCTCCAGCGCCGCCTGGGTCGAGCCGTTAGGCGAGGTGATGTCGGCTCGGAGCTTGGCCGGATTTTCGCCGGTTTCCTTCATCATCAGGGCGGCGCCAAGCACCGTTTGCACCGTCAACTCACGTGCCTGTTCGGAGGTTAGGCCGCCTTCCAGGCCCGCTTCGATCATCGCTTCCATCATGTAATAAATATATGCGGGGCCGCTGCCGGAAACACCGGTCAGGATTTCCATCCGTTCCTCCGGAATCACGCTAACCATACCGACCGCCTGAAACATAGACAACACCTGCGTTTTTTGCTCCTTTGATATTTCGGCGGAGAAGGAGATCCCGGTTGCGCCGTGGCCGATGGAGCAGGACGTGTTCGGCATCGTCCGGGCGATCGGGATGTTGCTGCCTAGCAGCGCCTGGATCGTTTCGATCGACAGGCCGGCGATCAGGGAGACGATCATTTGCCCTTCGCGCAGCATCGGGCCGAGTTCGCTAAGCGCTTCGCCGGCATCCTTCGGTTTCATCGCCAGGACGATGATCGAAGCTTCCCGGAGATGCCGGTTTTTGGCGGCTTCTTCGTTTGCGGTCGACACGCGGTAAGTCTGCGATAAATAGGCAAGCCGTTCCTGGCTCGAGCGGTTCAGCATGGCGATTTGGTCCGCGCCGGCGACGCCTGTATGGATCAGTCCGCGCACGATCGCTTCGGCCATCGAACCGGCGCCGTAAAAGCAAATCGAGGCGGAGGCCAGAGATATGTTCGGATTCATGGTCAATTACCTCCTGATGTAGAGAATGGATATTGGCTAAGGGGGATTTTTTTAGGCTAATTGCCGGTTTACTCCCGGATTTGCCCGTTCCCCGTAACGATATATTTGCTGGATGTCAGCGCAGGCAGGCCCATCGGCCCTCTGGCATGCAGTTTTTGCGTGCTGATGCCGATTTCGGCGCCAAAACCGAATTCAAAGCCGTCCGTAAACCGGGTGGACGCATTGTGGTACACGGCGGCGGCATCGATTTCCTGCTGGAAAAGCTCCGCAGCGTGCCGGTCTTCGGTAACGATGCATTCCGAGTGTTTGGTGCCGAAACGGCGGATGTGATCCAGCGCTTCCTCCAAATTGCGAACGACCTTCACATTCAAAATATAGTCATTGTACTCGGTCGCATAGTCTTCATCGGTTGCCGGATTTGCCCAGGCTATAAGGCGTCTCGTCGCTGCGCAGCCTCTTAACTCAACGCCTGCCTCCTTGAAGCGGTCCGCCAATTCGGCCAGATGCCGGGATGCGAAGTCTTCGTGAACAAGCAGCGTTTCCATCGAATTGCATACCGATGGACGCTGTACTTTAGCGTTGAGTGCAATGGAAGCGGCCATTTCCGGGTTCGCGGCGGCGTCCAGATACGTATGACAGATACCTGCTCCCGTCTCGATCACCGGCACGGTGGCGTTTTGCACGACCGTTTGGATCAGCGAGCTGCCGCCGCGTGGGATGATGACATCCAGCAGCCCGTTCAGCTTCAGCATTTCGTCGACGGACGAGCGGCTTGGATCCTCGATAAGTTGCACGGCGTCGACCGGAATGGCGGTGCCGCGCAAGGCCTCGTGGATGAGCTCGACGATTTTGCGGTTGGAGGCAAGGGCGGAGGAGCCGCCGCGCAGCACGACCGCGTTGCCGGTTTTGAGGCAAAGTCCCATTGCATCAACCGTAACATTGGGGCGGGCTTCATAAATGATCCCGATGACGCCGAGCGGTACGCGCTTCTTCACGATATGCAGCCCGTTCGGGCGGTCGATCGTCTCCAGCACGTCTCCGACCGGGTCGGGCAAAGCGACGATTTGCCGCAGCCCTTCGGCGATCCCTTCAATGCGTTGCTCGTTTAAAGCAAGCCGGTCCAGCATCGCCGAAGAAGTGCCGTTCTCCCGGCCGCGCCGCAAATCTTCCTCGTTGGCCGCGATGATCGCGGCGCTGCCGTCCACAAGCGCTTTGGCGGCGGTCAGCAGGGCTTCGTTTTTTTGCTCCGTCGTCAGGCGGTTCAGTGCGGATACGGCACCGGCGGCCCGTTCGGCTTTTTGTCTGACTTCACTCATAGCTTAAGACCTCCTTATAATTCTTCGAATTATGACTTTAACGAAATCCATTCGTCCCGGTGGATAACCTCGAGGCGGTGGACAATATCCAGCTTTTTGATAACCTCGGCGCTGGGCAGCCCGATAATTTCCTGCAGCTGCTCGGCGTCGTAATTGACGATCCCGCGTCCGAGCACTTCCCCGCCGGCATTGACGACTTCCACAACATCACCCGTATGAAAGTGACCGTTCGCGGCTTTGACGCCTACCGGGAGCAGGCTGCGTCCACCGTGAATGAGCGCTTCTTCAGCGCCGTCGTCAACCGTCAGCGTGCCGAACGGGGTGGAGAAGAAGCCAAGCCATTGTTTTTTGCGCGGCAGGGCGGCCCCGTGCGCTTCGAAGTAGGTGCCGCGGCCGTCGCCCTGCAGTGCGGCCTGAAGGCCGCCGGTCTCCGCCACTTTGCCGACGAAGACGGGAACGCCGCCGATCGAGGCGATTTTGGCCGCGTCGATTTTCGAGCGCATGCCGCCCGTGCCGACCGCGGAGCCCGCCCCGCCAGCGATTGTGTACAGCTCGTTTGTGATTTCCGTGACGCGGGTGATGCGGGTCGCATTTGGATCAAGACGCGGATCTTTGGTGTAAAGCCCGTCCATATCCGTCAGAATGAGCAGATGCTCAGCTTTGATCAAATTGGCGACCAGAGCCGACAGCGTATCGTTGTCCCCGAATTTCAACTCGTCCAGCGAAACGGTGTCGTTTTCGTTGATGATCGGCAGGACGCCCTGCCGCAACAGCTCTTCGATCGCCATGCTCGCGTTGCCCGTCCGTTTGCGGTTCTGGAAATCGGAGCGGGTAAGCAGCACTTGGGCGGCGGATACGTGATGCTCGGAGAGCGCTTCGCGGTACGCTTGCATCAGCAGCGCCTGGCCTACCGCGGCGGCCGCCTGTTTCTCATGCAGCAGCTTTGGCCGCTCGGGGTAGCCGATTTCGCGGAAGCCGGCAGCCACGGCGCCGGAGGTGACCAGCAGGGGCTGGAAACCGGCCCGGACGAGGCCGGCCAACTCGGCGGCGAAATAACGGACAGCGTCCCGGTTTAATCCTCCTTCCGACGAAGTCAGCGAACTGCTTCCGATTTTGACGACGATGCGACGCAGCATGGTGACCACTCCTCCAAAACTTGAAATAATAACGTGTGCGTGCGGGTAACGGACGGTTGCGCGAGCCGCAGGATGTAACGGACATGAGAGCCGCTAATTAAGCAAAAACGGTCTTTTTCCACGTTTAACGGACACAGGCGCCGCTATTTTGCTCAATCAGGCGGGTTTTGGGACTTTTTCACGCCAATAAGGTTCCAAGTGTCCGTTAGCCTGGGAAATACCTATAAAACGTTCAAATAGCGGCTTCCGTGTCCGTTAGCGGCAGGTGGCCAGCAGTCAGCACAGAAAGTCGAAGTAGAACGGCTATCGGCAGCGGTAGCGGTATCCAGTACCGAATGGCCAGGCAATCAGCTCCCTTTTCCCGCATCCTCGCGCAAAATAAAAAAACTTCCGCCTTTGCACGCAAAGGACGAAAGTGTGACTTCCGCGGTACCACCTTTATTGATGAGGTTCTCATCCGACTCGGATTGCCCGGTAACAGGGGCGCTGTCCGGCTTTGGAGCCGGCCGCTCGGGGGTAGGGTTCGGAAAGGGCAAGCATGTAAATTCTCTCAGCCGCTGGAATTTACTCTCTGGGGCGCCGCGTTCTTTCTTACTGGTCCCGTCATTGCGTTTGTAGGGATGTCCGATATGAATATGATTACTGTTAGGATACCATCGTCTTTTCTTTTTTGCAAAAGAAAAAAGCCAAAAGGGGCTAACCTAGAAATAGGCGTTTGGACAGCCGACTACTGGAAGGACCGAGCATCAGCCTGCAGAATAGCGGCACTTTATGTACTTAAGGTCCGGAGCCAGGCATGATCGTCCCCATTAGCGGCATTTTTTGTCTTTATTTTCCTGTGAATAGCCCGAAGCGCGGGCATTTCCTTGCGAACGGGGAAAATAGCAACATAAATTACCTCTATATTCTCTTAAAATGGGGGGATCGTCGAAATAAAGCCCTGTTTTGCCCTTATGTTCACTAGCATTGCATTAACTTCTTGCACAAGACAACTTGTAGCCCTGATACATTCAGAATTCCCGCAAAAGCTCAAGTTTTCGAACCGATTCGATCGCCCGCCGGACATCTAGCGGTTGTGGCAACCGTTAGAATAGTTTCCCCAATTCAGTACTCTTGCCTAACTCCGCCATTTCTATAGTTTAACTTACTTTTAAAACAAGCCAAGCCGTCCGATTCGCCGCGCGGCTTCCTGCAGGCGGTCTTCGCCGCTGAGCAGTCCGATGCGGACGTACCCTTCGCCGTGCTCCCCGAAGCCGATGCCCGGCGCTACCGCGACTTTGGCTTCCCGAAGGAGCAGTTCGGCAAACGCGGTGGAGGTATATCCTTGCGGAACCGGGAGCCAGCTAAAGAAAGAGCCCCGCGGTTTGGAGGCATGCCAGCCGATTTGCTCCAAAACCTCAAAAAAGGCGTTGCGGCGTGACGCATACCGCGCTACGAGTTCGGTTACGCAATCCTGCGACTCAGTAAGCGCTGCCGCGGCGGCTGCCTGAACCGCGCCGAACAGGCTGACATAAATGTGATCCTGCAGCAGGTTGATCAGCGAGATGATCTCGGCGTTGCCGAGCGCAAAGCCAACCCGCCAACCGGCCATGTTGTACGTTTTGGACAAGGTGTAGAATTCGACCCCGACTTCTTTGGCGCCGGGGGCCTGCAGGAAGCTGACCGGACGGTGCCCGTCATAAGCGATGGCTCCGTAGGCGAAATCGCTGGCGACGACGATCCGGTTGCGGCTGGCGAATTCCACGGTGTCTTCATAAAAAGAGAGCGGAGCGGTCGCGGCGGTCGGGTTGTTCGGGTAATTCAGGTACATCAGCTTTGCCTGCTTTAAATCGGAGGCCGGGATGGCATTGTAATCGGGCAAAAATGCGTTTTCCTCCGACAAAGGCATAAAGGCCAGCCGCGCCTTGGCCAAGGCCACGCCGGACCAGTAATCCGGGTAACCCGGATCAGGTACCAGGCAGACGTCCCCCGGATTCAAAAGCACCTGGGGCAGCTGGACAAGTCCGGTTTTTCCGCCGAACAAAATGGCCACTTCCCGTTCCGGATCAAGCTGTACGCCGTAATCCTCCAGGTAGCGCCGGGCAACCGCTTCTTTCAGAAACTCATAACCTCTAAAGGGGGAATATTTGTGGTAAAGCGGGTTTTCCGCCGCTTGCTGAAGAGCATGAACGATATGAGGCGGCGTAGGCAGGTCGGGATTTCCCTGTCCCAAGTTAATGACGTCGTGGCCCGCCGAGATTTCTTGATTGACATTCTGCACAAGGCCCGCGAAAAATTGAGTTGGCAACCCCTGCATAACATCGGCAACCGGCAGGGGGAAAGCCATGGAAGATGGTTTGACTTCCTTCATTGTGATCACTCCGGTCTGGTTCAAAAATGATAATGTTAATTTATCATGAGAATTTCGAGGTGTATAGGGGGAATAAAAGCAGGAATAAATTTCCGCAACATGTCCGCGAATTTATGGTTTGACAGCCCTAAGATGTGGTGGTAAGATACGAATTAATAAATGAGTAATCGTTTACTCGTTTATGGATTGCAGCAAGTTATATGAGGGGGGACCATCGCAAAGTAATTAAATATATTGAGTAATCGTTTACCCGATTGGCGACGTTTGGTCAGGAAAACTTAAAGCCGTTCCTTACCCTTGCCCTCCGAAACATTGACATTCCAAGGAGAAACGTGTTACATTGATATCCAGAATGAGTAATCGATTACTCAGATTCGATATCAGTGAGGAACGATGAGCAATGAAAAAGGGCAACCATATTTCAATTAAGGAAATCGCCCGCCTAAGCGGCGTTTCGGTGGCCACGGTTTCCCGCGTCATCAATGATAACGGCCGTTTTTCCGACGAAACACGGAAGAAGGTCATGGATGTGATCAACAAGCACCATTATGAAACCAATTTCGTGGCCAAAAGTTTGCGCATGAACAAATCCCAGACGATCGGTTTGCTGGTCCCCGATATCAGCAACGAATTTTTTGCTTCGATTGTTCAGGAAATCGAGCGTCTCTTTTTTGAAGAGGGTTATTCCACGATTATATGCAATACGGCCAAAAGCGCCGAGAAGGAAAAGGAATATTTGAAAACGCTTGAAGGAAAGATGGTGGACGGGCTCATTTGCATTTCCGGCCAGGAGGAGATTCTGACCGACATTTTGCGGAGAAACGTTCCTATTGTTTGTATTGACCGCAGACCCAAAATCAACCAGAACGTGGCTTTTATCGAATCGAATCATCTTGAAGGCGGACGGCTTGCTACGGAGGAATTGATCCAAAAAGGGTGCAAAAACATTCTGCTCCTGACCAAAAGAAACAATTTATCTTCCGTCAATGAGCGGCTGAAGGGCTACGAGGAAGCATTAAAGCAGCACGGTTTTCCGATTCATCAAAAAAACGTGGTTTATATTGATGAGCACAGCAATAATCTGGAAGGGGCAAGAAGGGCCATCCAGGAAGTGCTGGATGCGAATTTGTCTTTTGACGGCATTTTCGCCACGAACGATTGGCTGGCATTGGGAGCGATGCTTATGCTGCAGGAGAAGGGCTACAACATCCCTGAGCAAGTGAAAATCGTCGGTTTCGACAATAACCAGATTTCCAAGTACTGCAATCCGCCGCTGACCACGATTGATCAGGATGAGGCGACGCTGGCCAAACATGCCTACACGAACCTGCTGGACATGATCAACGGTTCCGCCGTAAAACATGGGCAGCACACGCGCGTTCCGGTATATTTGGTGGAAAGAAAGACAACTTAATTTTTGCACAAGAGACATTTGTAACCTCCTTAAAGGAAAGGGAGTTACAAATGCACGAACATTGAGTAATCGATTACCCTACTTGAGAAGGTGATTTTTATGGGCAAACTATTATGTCCTTCGATGATGTGCGCCAACTTCAACTCGTTGGAAAACGAAGTGGCCGCATTGGACGAGGCGAATGTGGATATTTATCACATCGATATCATGGACGGGAAATTCGTTCCCAACTTCGGCATGGGGCTTCAGGATTTGGAATTGATCCGCAAGCAAACCGGCAAGACGGTGGATGTTCACCTGATGATCGACAGCCCCGGCGACTATATTGATTTGTTTTCGGCGAAAGGGGCGGACATCATTTATTTTCATCCCGAGGCGGATAAGCATCCGACCCGCACCATCGACCGCATTCGGGCTCATGGCGTAAAAGCCGGTATTGCCCTTAACCCCGGAACTTCCCTGGCTACGGTGGACCCGCTGCTCAGCTTGGTCGATTATGTGCTCGTTATGACGGTGAACCCGGGATTTGCCGGGCAGAAATATCTACCTTTTGTCAACGATAAAATCAAAGCGCTGCACGCCTTGAAACGGCAAAAGGGGTTGCCATTTACGATTGTCGTCGACGGGGCGATTTCGGAAGAGAAAATCGAAGAATTGTCCGAATACGGCGTTGAAGGCTTTGTCCTGGGGACGTCGACCCTGTTCGGCAAACAGGAATCTTATAAAACGATTATCAGCAGATTAAAGAGCGGCGCTTAAAGGCCGCAAAGCGAAGGAGGAATTTTGCATGAAAATTGCCATTGGAAGCGATCATGTCGCGGTAGAGCTAAAGTCGGTCATCTCGGCCTATCTCGAAGAACTGGGGCATGAGGTCGTCGATTACGGACCGCAAACCGCCGAACGCACCGATTATCCCAAATACGGCAAGCTGGTTGCCGAGGCGGTAGCCGGGAAGCAAGCGGATGCGGGGATTCTCATCTGCGGGACGGGCGTAGGCATCTCGATCTCCGCCAATAAAGTCAGGGGAATCCGGGCGGTCGTGTGCAGCGAACCTTATTCGGCCCAGTTGTCCAAGCAGCACAACAATACCAATATTTTGGCTTTTGGCGCCCGTGTTGTCGGCAGCGAACTGGCGAAAATGATCGTGAAGGCGTGGCTGGATGCCGAATTCGAGGGCGGACGCCATGCGGACCGGATCACGATGATCGAAGGTATTGAGCAGCAATATTTGTGTTAACGGATGGTTTATAAATAACGATATTTGGAGGAGATTACAGTGGCCAAACGACTGATAGCATGCAAGAAAAGCGATATCATGAAAATGAATGCCATGGAGCTGAAGGAAGCGATTTTTGCTTCCGAAGGCCGGGTCATCATGGGACAGCATCTGGTCAAGATCAATACGGGATTGGTCGATGGGGTGACGAACGCCGAGATTCAAGCCGCATTTGGGGCGGATATGGTGATGCTCAACGGCTTTGACATGGTGAACGAGCAGGCCAATATCGGGCTCCGGGAGATGGAACACGGAAAAATGGCCGACAAGCCTTACAGCTTAAAGCAGGTAAAAGAATGGGTCGGCGTCCCACTCGGCATTTATTTCGAATGCCCCAGCCCCGATGCGAAAGTGGCGGGCGAACGGTATGTGGAAGCGAAAGAAGGAAGGGTGGCTTCCCAAGAGAACTTCCTGCGCGCGCTGGAAATCGGCGCCGATTTTATCGTACTTGGCGGCAATCCGTCGGCCGGTACGACCTTTGAGCGAATTATCGCGGCCACGAAACTGGCCAAAGAAACGCTAGGAGATCAAATGTTGATTTGCGCCGGCAAATGGGAGGATGGCACGATCGAAAAAGTGTTGGGCGATCCGCTCAGCGAAAGGCCTTCCAATGAGATCATCAAGGACCTGATTGATGCCGGCGCCGACGTGATTACGCTGCCGGCCCCCGGTTCCAGACATGGCATTACGGTAGAACATGTCAGAAGCTGCGTGGAATTCGTTCATTCCTATAAGCCGGGTACTTTGGCCCTGTCCTTTCTAAACAGTTCGGTAGAAGGAGCGGATGTGCAGACGATCGCCATGATCGCCTTGATGATGAAGCAGACAGGTGCGGACATCCATGCGATCGGAGACGGGGGATACGCGGGCACACCACTGCCGGAGAACGTATACCAACTGGCTTTATCGATCAAAGGAAGAAGACACACGATCAAAAGAATGGTGGGCAGAAGCAGGTAAGGAAAGTTTTCTGTCAGACTCTATATACCGATTTTATCGTTTATAGAGTCTTTTAACTACAAAATATGAAAACGGTTTCCTGGAGCCCGTGATCTTTCATGAATAGCGTTGCAAGTTAAATAAAGGGGCTGATCATCATGTCAAATGAAAAATTGGCAAAGGAAATACTAACCTCCGTCGGAGGAACGGAAAACGTGGCCAGCGTGGTTCATTGCGCGACCCGGCTGCGTTTTAAACTGAAGGATCCGAAGTTGGCCGACAAAAATCAAACGAAAAACATCGCGGGCGTCATTACCGTGGTGGAAAGCGGCGGTCAATATCAAGTCGTTATCGGCAACACGGTAGGCGATGTCTACAAAGAGCTTGTAAAAGCAGGCAACCTCGGCGAAGAATCCGGCCGGGATGCGTCAAGCTCCGGCAGCGGCGGGAACTGGTTCAATAAAGCCGTCGATATTATTTCCGGCATCTTTACCCCTTTTTTGGGCGCGTTGGCGGCTTCCGGTATATTAAAAGGCCTGCTGCTCATCCTTACGACACTCGGCTGGCTTTCCAAGGAAAGCGGCACTTACACGATCTGGTATGCGGCGGCGGACAGCATCTTTTATTTCCTGCCGCTGGCCATCGCCGTAACATCGGCCCGCAAATTCGGCGCCAATATGTTTGTGGCGCTGGCCATCGCCGGGGCTCTGGTGTATCCGAGCATCATTTCGCTGTACAACGATAAGGCGGAGGTCACTTTTTTTAATATCCCGGTTATTCTGATGAGCTATACCTCTTCGGTGGTTCCAATCATCATTGCGGTCTGGTTCCTGTCCATCCTGGAGAAATATTTAAATAAAATTTTTCACAGCAGCATCAGAAACTTTTTAACGCCGCTGATTTGCATTATGGTCATTGTTCCGCTGACGCTGATTGCGGTTGGGCCGGTAGGGACTTATGTCAGCCTGGGACTCGCCCAAGGCTACACCTTCTTATACAATCTCAGTCCGATCATGGCCGGCATCATCTGCGGGGCCGGATGGCAGCTGCTGGTTGTCCTGGGGCTTCATTGGGCGTTCATCCCGATTATGTACAACAATATCGCGGTCTATGGCAGCGATACGTTGAAACCGCTGTTCGCTCCGTCCAACTTTGCTCAATCCGGGGCGGCGCTGGGTGTTTTGCTCAAAACGAAAAACCCGAAAGTAAAGGCCATCGCGGGTCCGGCGGCGGTCAGCGGGTTGTTCGGAATTACCGAACCGATCATTTACGGGATCAGCATCCGCTACAAAAAGCCTTTTGTCTGGGCGACGATCGGCGGGGCAATCGGGGGAGCCATTACGGGCGCAGCCGGCTCGGTAGCGATTGCTCCCGGCATTCCGGGGCTGTTGTCCATTCCGCTTTTCTATGGACAAGGTTTTGTCGGATTTCTGATTTCCATCATTGTCGCTTATTTCTTCTCGGCCATTGCCACATATTTCTTCGGATTTAACGATGCCATGGAGAAGGAAATGATTGCGGCCAAGGAGCAAACGCAGGAGCAGCCCATAAACGCGGAATCCGCAACGCCGGCTTTGCAAAGCAAAGAAATCGGCAGTCCTTTGTCCGGCCGAATCATACCGCTATCCGAGGTCGCGGACGAGGCGTTTTCGAGCGAAGCGATGGGCAAGGGAGTGGCGATCGTTCCGGAAGAAGGCAAACTGATCGCTCCGTTTTCGGGAGTTGTTGCGAACGCTTTCCGCACCGGTCATGCCATTGGCCTGATCTCGGACCGCGGGACGGAAATCCTGGTTCATATCGGACTGGATACCGTCAAGTTGAAAGGGCAGCACTTTAAAATGCACATTGCCGAAGGCGAGCGGATCGAAAAGGGGCAACTGCTGGTTGAGTTCGATGTCCAAGCCATTAAAGATCTGGGCTATGACGCAACCACGCCCGTGATCGTAACCAATACACCGGTATATTCGGAAGTTAAGACGCTGAACATGGGCCAAGTGCGGGTACATGATCCGTTGCTTGAGGTTAAAGGATAAGCAGCCTGCACTAGGGGCTATGCGAAGACGATAACTCAAAATTGAGAAAAAGATTACCCCAACGAAACGGAAGGAGCCTACTGCCATGTCATTGGAACAGCTTAATTCCATCAATAAACCGCTAGTGATTCACGATATTTTAAGCGAGGCGTTTCGTCCGTTCGGAAAAGTGTGGACCAGCATTCATGCCGATGAACTGATCGCCTACGCGCTAGAGCATATTGAAATTCCCGGCGAGGGGAACCGTTATGTGCCGTCCGCCGCGGAGTTGGAAGCGTTCGCCGCAGCGCGCCGGATTCAGGAGGAAATTTACGGCGAACTGCCGATCCAAATCGGCTTCTGCGCTGGAGGGAATACGAAGCTTACGGGCCTGGAATACCATCAAGGGAGTGAGGTCGTGGTGGCTGCGACGGATTGCGTGCATTTCCTTGGCCGGCTCCAGGATATTCACGACAATAGCTACCACAGCGGCAACGCGAGAGCGTTTTTTCAGCCGAAAGGAACGGTCGTTGAACTATATTCCACGACGCTTCATTATGCTCCATGTAAAGTATCGGATGTTGGATACCTGACGCTGGTCGCGCTGCCGAAAGGCACGAATCAGCCGCTTGAAGCGGGCGGAAGTGAAGGCGGCAATCTACTTTTGACCAAGAAAAATAAATTTCTTATGGTGCACGAGACGCAAACCGAAAAAATTGCTTTAGGAGTCTATCCGGGACTAAAAGGCAAGCTGCTGGAAATTAAAACTATGTAACGCAAACCGGGGCAGGTTATGGACTGCCCCATTTCCTTTTTATTAGCTTATTGCCACCGGTGAATCAGAAAGCTATCATATCTGGTATAGTGCTCTAAAGGAGTGAATAATATGGCGGAACGGCAGCAAGGAAAATGGCGGGTTGCCCTGGTTCAGAGCGATATCAGATTGGGGGAACCGGAGGAAAACCGTAAACACATGCAGGAACTGTTGGGGCGGACGGTAGCGGAGCATCCTGACCTCGATCTTGCCGTGCTCCCGGAAATGTGGAATACGGGTTATGCCTTGGACCGGATTCACGAATTGGCCGATGCCGAAGGCAAGGCGACGCGGGAGTGGTTGTCGGCGTTTGCCGCCAAACACCGCATTCATATCGTCGGTGGCTCCATTGCCGAGAAACAAGATGGGAAGATTTACAATACCACCTATGTTTTTGATCGCGAAGGAAAAGAGACAGCCCGCTATGCCAAAATCCATCTGTTCCGGTTGATGGAGGAAGAGAAATATCTGGCCTCCGGTGAACGGAACGTCGTCTTTGAATTGGACGGCACAAAAGCCGGGGCGTCGATCTGCTACGATATCCGGTTTCCGGAGCTGGTCCGGACGCTGGCGCTGCAGGGCGCCAAGGTATTGTTCCTCCCTGCGGAATGGCCGCATCCCCGGCTGCACCACTGGCGCACGCTGCTAATGGCCCGGGCGATCGAAAATCAGATGTACGTTGTGGCGTGCAACCGGGTAGGCGGCGGGGGCGGAGCGGACTTTTTCGGGCATTCGATGATCATCGGCCCGTGGGGCGAAATCGTTGCGGAAGGCGGGGAAGGGGAGGAAATTGTCACCGGAACCGTCGAGCTCTCGCTCGTGGATGAGGTTCGCGGCCGCATCCCTGTTTTCGCCGACCGCCGCCCGGATTGTTACGAATTATAAGTGAGCTAACGTTGCTCCATCGTCGCCTTAAACGTGTCGATAAAAGCCTCCGCCGCTTTGGACAAATAACGTCCTTTTCGATAAGCGATGACCAGCGTGCGGCTTGGTGCTGGATCAGCGAGCGGTAAATAGGCCGGAATCAGCTCGCTGCGTTTGGCCCGGGCGATATAGCGCGGAACGAGTGTAATGCCCATCCCGGCCGCGACCAGCGATTGCACCGTTTCGATGTTGTTGCTCTCGAATACCACGTTCGGTTCAAAGCCCGCGCTGCGGCAAAGGTCGACCGTTAGCTTGCGGAAGCCCTGCCCTTTTTTCAGCACGATAAACGGCTCGTCCCGCAGCTGCTCCAGCTTCACGCCTGTCCTGGCTTCTTCGGTAAAGGCGAGGGGGTGATTCGGCGGCACGGCCAGGTCGATGATTTCTTCGCCAATCGGCTCGTAAGCGAGCGTTGGCTCCTGCAGCGGCAGCGACAGCAAACTGAGGTCGGTGCCGCCGCCGGCCGTCAGTTTCTCCAGGTTGAGCGACGTATCCTCCAGCAGGGTGATTTCGATGTCCGGGTACGCTTCCTTGAAGGCGGGCAGCACGTAAGGCAGCAGATGGGAGCCGGTGATCGGCATGCTGCCCACGACGACGCGGCCGGCCCGCAGCTGGGAGATGTCGTCCATTTCCTGCCGCAGTTGGGCCACAGCGTCCATGATTTTTTGCGCGTGCTGAATAAAACTTGCTCCGGCGTAGGTCAGCTCCACCGTGCTCGTATTGCGCTGAAACAGCTTGACGCCAAGCTCCTGCTCCAGCTTGGACAGCTGCTGGCTTAGGGAGGGCTGGGCGATATGCAGCTTGTCGGCGGCGCGGGAAAAGTTTTTCTCCTCGGCGATTTTCAGCGTGTATAGAAGTTGTCTTAGCTCCATTTGATCATCCCTCTTATAAGAAAATCCTATAAACAAGTATACTACATATAGGGAAGGGGTGCTCGTTATCGGCGGTACAATTGGTCTGGGATATTCAGGAAAATTTGTTTTGTGTCCCTATTCCCCGTTATAATAGATGAAAAAGCTTAAGTTATTATTTTGGAGGTTTTACGTTTGAAGAAATGGTTGAAAGAAGTTGTCGGATGGGGCGGATCGATCGCGCTTGGATTTGTGCTAAGCATGATTATCGGCATTTTTGTAATCCAGCCTTACCGGGTGGACGGCCATTCGATGGAACCGACGCTCAACGACAAGCAGCGCATTTATGCCTGGAAGTTCGCGCATGTGCTGGAGAAGCTGCCGGATTACGACGATATCGTCATTATCGACAGCCGGGTTGACCGCAGCCGTACGCTTTTGGATGATATCAAGGAGCATCCCTTGATAACTTGGTTATCCGGAAGTGGACAGGAAGACTTTTTCTATGTCAAAAGAGTGGTCGGCCTGCCCGGAGATACGATTGAAGTGAAGGACGGGCACGTGTTCCGTAACGGACAGCAGCTAGACGAGCCTTATATTAAGGAAAAAATGAATGCAGGGGCCGCTCAGGTCTGGGAAGTTCCGGACGGTGATGTGTTCGTCATGGGCGATAACCGGAATAATAGCAACGACAGCCGCAGCATCGGACCGATTCCGCTCGACCACGTGATGGGGATCGACTCGTTTTAAGGCCGCGGGTTGAACCCGCTGCTGTGTGCACGAACATTCCTATGAAAAAACAGCTCCTCCAGGTGAATCTGCCTGGTGGCGCTGTTTTTTTTCGATTGCCGCAGATTTTCCCAAATCTAACCTTTCAGGCTAGGCCGTTTCCTCAGATCCGAAAACAGCGGAATTCGTCGTTTCGCTCGCTGAAAAGTTATAGAGAATAGCTATCAGCTATATTGTTTTCAGGTCTTGGACGTCTTTTGCGGACAGGGGTACAATAGGGCAAAACAAACCATCAAGCGAGCAGAGGGGTCTGGCAACTATGATACATACGGTTTTATCTACGCTGCTTCATGTAATTGTTCCGCTTTCGATTCCGGTGATTGCCGGCGCGCTGCTGGCGCGTTTTCGCGGTTTGGACACCAAGCCGCTGCTGACTTTATATCTATACGTGCTGAGTCCGGCGATCATTTTCGATACGCTAATGAACGCGCATATTTCCTCGGGCGATGTGTTCAGTACGATCGGGTTTTCTTTGCTGAACCTGGCGCTGATGTGGGGCATTGCCAAGGCGGGGGGACGGATTCTGAAGCTGGAGGCGCCGGAAGCGGCCGGGCTTACGCTTATATCGGCGCTGACGAATAGCGCCAACTACGGATTGCCGCTCGTATTGCTTGCCTTCGGCCAACTGGGGCTCGACAAAGCCTCGCTTTATGTCATCACGCAGATGATCATCGTTAATACGGTTGGTGTGTATTTTGCCGCCCGTTCGCAGTTTTCCGTGCAAAGCGCGATCCGGTCGGTGTTTGCCCTGCCGGCGATCTATGCCGCGGCCGTGGCGTTTTTTCTCCGCATCACGCACCTGCAGCTCCCGGCGGAGATCACCCAAGGCGTTTCCATGGTGGCGGGCGCTTATTCGCCGGTTGTGCTGACGGTGCTGGGGGCGCAGATGGTGAAGGTCGGAAGACCGGACGCCGCTGCCGCCAAGCGATCCGCGGTTTGGGCAGGCATTGCCGTAAGGCTGGCCGCGGCGCCCATTGCCGCTTATGTCGCTTTGACGGTTTTGGGCATTACGGGCACGCTTTTTTCCGTCCTGTTCATTTTGGCTTCGATGCCGGTCGCCGTGAACGCCGTCGTTCTGGCCGAACGGTTTGACGCCGCGCCTGGACTGGTGTCGAGGTGCATCATGTGGACGACGCTGGCTTCGTTTATCGTGCTGCCGGTGTTGCTTGTGCTTGTTTAGTGGAAAGGTCCGGGAGTTAACGGCCGGAATCCGGGATCTCCAGTCGTTCGCTAACGGTTGTAATCGCGCTTATTTAGCTGAAAAGACGGGCTTTCAATTTCTAACGGTTATAACTGCGCTTATTTGGGTAAAAAGGCTAGAATCCGTGAAAATAAGGCAAAATAAGCTCTGCTGCAACCGTTAAATTTGATTTCCCCTACATTTTATCGAAATAACAACGCTCACAACCGTTACAAAATGGCCTCGCTCGATCCTGCCTCCCACTTTTCCCTTATGCTGTTTTTCCAAGTTTCGCTTATGCGAGCTTATTTCTTTTTACCATTAGGGTGATATTGTAGACGATGTAGTAAACGAACATAATCAGCACCAAGCCGGATAGCCACGGGTTCTGGGAGCTGCCAAACGCGGCCGCCTGATCCAGCGGGGCAGTTCCGGCCAAGCCGGTCTGCGGGCCAAAGGTCAATCCGTACAGACGAAAGACCAGCCGTCCGAGAAACAGCGCGGTCACAGCAAAGCTGATCCAGGTGCTGCTTTCGCGAATGGAGGCCACGGCGGGGATACGTTATACTTTTCATAATGAACTGCGGGACGAGGATATGGGCGATCTGGAATTCGGAACGCTGTTTAAGGTGCTGCAGGAGGCGATTACCAATGCCGTACGGCATTCGCGGGCAACCGAACTGGAGGTCGGTCTGCGGCGGGAAGCCGGGAACATCGTGATGACCATCCGCGACGATGGGGCGCTGCGATACGGCGAGGGCATCGCCGAAGGATTCGGCTTGCGGGCGATGAAAGCCAGACTGGAAGAACGCGGGGGCCGCTTGCATTATGGAGCGCGTAAGCCGCACGGATTCGAGATTGTCGCCCACATTCCGGCGGGAAGCCGGGAGGATATGCATACATCCGGTGAAAAGGACGGGAAGCCATGACAGAGGAGCAAAACATTAAAGTGCTGCTTGCCGACGACCAGACGATGATCCGCCAAGGATTCGGATATGTGATCGGCTTGCAGGCGGATATGAAGCTGATCGGAGAAGCGTGCAACGGAGAAGAGGCGGTGAAGCTGGCCCTGGAATACCGGCCGGATGTCATCCTGATGGACGTTCAGATGCCTTTTAAGAACGGGATTGAGGCGACCCGGGAAATCATGCGCCAGCTTCCGGCCGTGAAAATCGTCATTCTGACCACCTTTGACGATCAGGAGTATGTTCTTCAGGGAATCCGTGCCGGCGCGGTCGGGTATTTATTAAAAGATGCGGATATGGAGGACATGCTTGCGGCGATCCGTTCCGCTTTCCGCGGGGAAGCTGTCTACAGAACGAAGCTGGCTTCCGGCGCGCTGCTGGAGGCCGTTTCCGCGGCCGCTCCGCCGGCCATAGACCGCCAAAAGGCCGTTTTGCTTGACACGCTAACCGAGCGGGAGCAGGAAATCCTGCAGGAGATGGCCTACGGGCTCCGCAATGATCAAATCGCCGAAAAACTGTTCATCACCGAGGGGACGGTCAAATCCCATGTTCACCGGATCCTGCAAAAATTCGGCTGCGAGGACCGGACCCAGGTTGTGGTGATGGCGCTGCGCGGTGGTTTGGTGAAGTGATCTTAGGTTGCCGGGAACAGATCAAAAAAGTCCAGTTCGGCGTATCCGTTGCCTTTGGCAAAGCGGATTTTGTTCCAGCCTGCATTTAGCGTAAGCCGCGCCGTCGACGTTCCCCAGTTTTCCCAGCCTTTGTTCGTAACATAGAAATTGCCGACGTTTGACTGATTGACCGAAAAGATCCAATATGACCAATCTCCACCGGAGGTACCGTTTGCTGTGCGAGCTGACAATATATAATTCCTCGTCGTCGCCACGTATACGTCAAACTCGACATAGCTGGCCGCTGTGTCGATGTGACCGGCTTTGCTGCCGCCCGAACCGTTCGGACTGGAGGAGGCGTAAGCGATACCGCCGAACGTGCCGGATTCTCCCTCGTAACGCACGCGTTGAGGTTCCCCCGACGGGATGGCGATCGGTGCGTTCGGCGCGGCCGGCGTCCCGAGATTCGGCGTATTGTCTGCGTTCCAGGTGAATTTCTGCGCACGGATCTCGCGGTTCCATCCGGCGCCCTGGTATTTGGCGGTGTGATAGACGATCCAATCCTCGGTGCCGTCGGGCGATTTTGTGAACGAATGGTGGCCGGGGCCGTACAAGCCGTTCCCGGATTGGAAGAGCGGCTGGCTCCGTTTAGTCCAGGACGAAGCCTGCAAAAGGTCGCTGCTCGCGTTTGCCGTAATCAGCCCCAAACAATATCCGTCGGTCCAACTGCCGCTAGCTGAGTAGACCAGATTAATGAGGCCGTTATGGATGATGACTTCCGGCCCTTCGTTCACCGAAGGGGATGTGTTCGTTTCCCAGGAGTAGGTTGGACTCGAGATTTCAATCCGGGCCGAATCGATCGTCCACGGATTGCTCATATGGGCGATATATAGTTTTTGTTGAACGTTTGTCGTGCCCTCCCATCCAGACCAAATGAAATACAGATTGTTATTGACCTGAAGCACAGTGCCATCGATCGCCCACCTATTCGTTGAGTCGGTAATTTGCCCTTTGTTGATCCAGGTGCCAGACATCGGATCGGCGGACGTGTTTTCCATCACGTACATGCGATGATTGCTGTTGTCGCCGTCATCTTTGGCATAATAAATGTACCAGGCGTTATTCAGGTAATGGATTTCGGGAGCCCACACACCGCAGCAGCCTGTGGAAACGCTGCTTCTTTGACCTGCGTCAACTCCGGTAATAGTGCTGGATTTCCAAATCGTTACGTTGTCGCCCGTTGTTTTCGTGAAGTAATAATATCCGTCCGTATGTTTATAAATCCATGGGTCAGCTCCGTCTTGCATTATCACGTTGTAGAAGTTCCCGCTTGGGGTGGACGTGGTGGCATTTGCAGCTCCCGGCAGCAGTACCAGAACAAACAGGATAAAAGCTAGGCAAGTTTTGGCGAGCAGGCGAAACTTCATCGGACATCATCTCCTTACTCATACACGTAATTATGTATAGCAGTATCTAATGTATAATCGACTTTATGACTGGATAGAATCCATTTTCGGATTTATATTACAGAAATGTTGTAATATAAATCCTTTTTTATTTTTCAATTCCATTTAAACAGAGTGAAAGCGTTGACAATACGAGTTTTCAAACGTATAATCAACTCGAAACAAACGAAAATTTTGTATTTAAATGAATTATATGTTTCTATTGAGTTCGGAATGCCTAATTTAGTTTAAGGGGGAGAGCCATGAGAAAAGCGTGCTGGGCGGGATTTTTGATGATTTGTTTGGGGATGGGAGGAGCAGGATGCGATCCTAAGGGGCAGGATGCAGTGATTCAGCCCACCGCAATCGATACATATGCCAATCCGATAACGCTGCCGGATGAATGGGAGGAATATGGATTGGGCGATCCGTTCATATTCTCCTATAACGGATATTATTATTTATATGTCAGTACGAGAGATACGGATGCGGGAGTCAAAGTTTGGCGCTCGGCCGATTTGCTTGAGTGGAAGTATGAAGGGCTGTGTACGGAAGATCCGATAACGACGGCCGCCTATGCGCCGGAGGTAAGATACTGGAACGGAAAGTTTTACATGTACACCTCTCCGGCTGGCCAAGGGCATTACGTGCTGGAGAGCGATTTGCCGACCGGGCCGTTCCGCGTGGCGACGGAAAATTTCGGCCGCACGATCGATGGTTCGACTTTTGTGGATGACGATGGGAAGTGGTATTTTTACTATGCCGGTACGGAGGGGATTCAAGCCGCACCTATGGCCGACCCGCTCACAGTCGCTCCGGAAGAAACACAAACCGGGGCTTACATGGGCGGATGGACGGAAGGTCCGACGGTGTTCAAGCGGGGTGGAAAATATTACATGACGTATACGGGGAATCATGTGTTTAGCAGCGGCTACCGGGTGGATGCGGCGGTAAGCGCTTCCCCACTTACGGGCTTCGCAGGCTTTGACGGCAATCCTGTCCTCTTGCGAGCGGACGGGCCGACGGTGGGGGTGGGCCACAATTCCATCGT
The DNA here is from genome assembly GCF_023715465.1 of Paenibacillus macerans. Classification (GTDB taxonomy): domain Bacteria; phylum Bacillota; class Bacilli; order Paenibacillales; family Paenibacillaceae; genus Fontibacillus; species Fontibacillus macerans_A. The sequence continues at coordinate 357,371 of NZ_JAMBOE010000001.1, read as the reverse complement.
GACCGGACCTGATTTGGACACGCAATATATGATCTATCACAATCTGGAGGGACCCGGTATCGTTGGCCCGCTCCGGCATATGAACATAGACCGTCTAGTCTGGAACGGCAGCCGCTTCAAGGTTTACGGACCGACGGACGGTCCGCAGCCGGCGCCTGATCCGCCGTTTTTCAGCGACCGTTTTGAAAGAAATGAAATCGGGGCAGGGTGGAAAATATCAGGGGAGGGCGAGTGGTCCGTGAGTGCGGAGGGAGGGCTGAGCGCCGCTGCCCAAGGAAAGCAAGGGCGTTCCATGCTGCTGGCGGAACCGGCTGCCGAATCCGGCTACTCCGCGGAATTTCATGTACAGCTTCGTTCGGAAGGTCAAGGAGGCAAAGCGGGAGTTGTGTTTTCCTATACGGACGATGAGAACTTCGGTATCGTTCTGCTCGACCAGGAGTCCCGCGAAATTACGGCCGAGGTATACAGGGACGGGAAAGCAGTCGACGTGGAAAAACAGCGTATCCCGGACAGTCTCGATATCCGTTGCCTGCAAAATTTGCGGCTGGAGGTTCAGAACCAATCGGTCCGTGTGTATACCGCGGGCATGCGCCTGCTTACGCTCCAACTGGCGGAAGCCGTCGGCGGGGGGCGGATCGGTTACGCCGCTCAAAACGCCGAGGCCCGTTTCGGATATGCTGCCTTCAGCAATAAAGTGAACGGAAGCGGCGATCGCCTGGCCTATGCTCCTATGCCAGGCGCAGTGGATGCCATTCATGCGGAAAATGCGGTGGAAGCCAAAGCCTCAGCCGTCGATGACGGGAACGGCGGTTATTATCTCACTAAGCTGGCGAAAGGCACTACTTTAAGCTACCGGGTGAACGTAACCCGCAGCGGGACCTACAGCATTCATCTTCGCGTGGCTCCCGGACCGGATGGGGTGAAGTTCAGCCTTTCGGACGGAAGCAAGGAGGCGGCACCGGCGATTGAAGTGAATCCGCCCGTAAATCCCGGACAATGGGAGACGGTATCATTCCACGGAGCGAAGCTGGAAAGCGGTCTGCAAGCCCTGAAGCTGGAAGTGCAGCAAGGATCCATGGATTTCGCCTGGATGGAGGCCAACGAATTCACGCCTGTAACGGGAATCAAGGATGGGTTCGAGGGTAAAACCACCTCCGGCTGGTTCCGTTACGAAGGAGAATGGTCCGTGAAGGATGGCCAGCTACGCGCATCGTCGCTGCAGCCGGCGAAAATCGTAACCGGAGAGTACGGCTGGGCGGATTATTCGGTGGAAGCCGATCTTACCGTACCGGAGAAAGGCGGACAGACCGGCCTCTTGATCCGGGTCACGGACCCGGCGAACGGGCTGGAATTGAACCAAAACCGCGATGATTTCTTGCGCGGGTACTATGTGTATGCAGACGGAACCGGCCTTCATCTCGTGAAGCATAATTACGATACCGTGCCTTTGGCGGATGCCGCTTACCCTCTGCCGCCTGAAGGGGAATGGATTCACTTGAAAGTTGCCGCCGTCGGCACGCGAATTACCGTCTATGCCGACAACGGCAGCAAGCCGGTGCTGGAGTATGACGACCGCAGCGATAGGCCGTTCCTTCATGGCAAAATCGGGTTAAAGTCCGTGGCAACGGCTTCGCGGTTTGATGAGGTTGAGATTCGTAATTGAGGTATACGACACGATATGCTAAGATAAGAATGAAAATAAGGACGGTTGGCAGACCGTCCCCGGTTCAGCATCTTGAGTGGGGCATCCCTCCAAGATCAAATATTGCATACGGAAGTGACCCTCACTGGTGCCAACCTAATGAGTGGGTCACTTCTTTTTTCTTTCGATATAGGTCAAAAGTGCAACGATAAAAGCTGCAAACATAATTATATCGGAAAAAGAGAAGCTGTCCATTTTATGTTGGGATTTAGCCGATGGGAGGATTAACATGATGAAATTAATAAAAAAGCTGAGCTTCTGGCTACCGCTGCTTTCATTGATTGTTTGTATTTATAATCTCATGGGATACGATGACAAAAACCTGTTGCTCGCTCTTACAAGCCCACCGTTATTATGGTTTAATCCCGAGTTGACGAAATTGCACTATACGATGAATAGCGAACTATTGTGGCAGTTAGTTCTTTATGGGATTCATTTTTCCTTTTGGTTGCTTTTTGGTCTTGCAATAGACTGGATCATTTCAAAAATAAAGGCATCCTTATAGGCTGACCCTATCACAATTATAGTTATTATATCTTGGAACAATTAACGGGAACGTGCTATATTGAATTCAACATACAAAGCGCTGGCCCAATTGGTTGTAAAACCGTCGGCATTCCGCTTTGTTCCAGGTTCGATTCCTTGTGTGGGGTGAAAAAAATGAGCAGTAAAAAGACGATGTATGAGAAAATTTGGGATAATCACGTGATTTATCAGGAAGAGGGCAAACCGAGCATTATTTATATCGATTTGCAACTCGTGCATGAGGTTACTTCGCCTCAGGCGTTTGAGGGTTTGCGGCTGAGCGGGCGCAAGGTTCGCCGTCCGGATCTGACTTTCGCGACGATGGACCATAACGTTCCGACTAAAGACCGCTACAACATCAGCGATCCGATCTCCAAACAGCAGATCGATACGCTCTCGCAAAACTGCCGTGATTTCGGCGTGACTTTGTACGATTTGGACACGATCGACCAAGGCGTCGTTCACGTTATGGGTCCGGAGCTTGGCCTTACGCATCCGGGTAAAACGATTGTTTGCGGCGACAGCCATACGTCGACGCACGGCGCGTTTGGAGCTTTGGCCTTCGGGATCGGCACCAGCGAGGTGGAGCACGTGCTGGCTACGCAATGCTTGCAGCAAGCCAAAGCCAAAACGCTGGAAGTGCGGTTTATCGGCAGACGCAAACCTGGCGTAACGGCCAAGGACATGATTCTTGGCGTGATCGCCAAGTACGGCACCGATTTTGCGACCGGGTATGTCATCGAGTATACGGGCGAAGCGATTCGTGAACTGACGATGGAAGAGCGGATGACCGTCTGCAATATGTCGATCGAAGCCGGCGCCAGAGCGGGGCTGATCGCTCCGGACGAAACGACGTTTGATTATTTGCGCGGGCGTCAGCATGTGCCGCAAGACGCAGCGTTCGAGCAAGCGGTAGCCGAATGGAAGAAGCTGGCGACCGACGAAGGCGCGGAATATGACCGTGTGGTCGATTTTGACGTGGATTCGCTGATTCCGCAGGTGACCTGGGGCACAAGCCCGGGCATGGGCACCAGCATCGACGGACGCGTGCCGAATCCGGCCGATTTTACTACCGACAACGAACGTAAAGCAGCCGAGAAGGCGCTTGAATACATGGACCTGACGCCAGGCACGCCGATGACGGACATCGAGATCGACTACGTGTTTATCGGCTCCTGCACGAACGGACGGATTGAAGACTTGCGCGCCGCGGCGCAAATCGCCAAAGGCTACAAGGTTTCCGGCAAAGTTACGGCGATTGTTGTACCGGGCTCCGGCCGCGTGAAATTGCAGGCGGAAAAAGAAGGCCTGGACAAAATCTTCACGGAAGCCGGATTCGAATGGCGTGATGCTGGCTGCAGCATGTGCCTGGCAATGAACCCGGACGTTCTCCAGCCTGGGCAGCGCTGCGCCTCCACTTCCAACCGGAACTTTGAAGGGCGGCAGGGACGCGGCGGCAGAACGCACCTCGTTTCTCCGGCGATGGCGGCCGCGGCTGCGATCAAGGGACGTTTTGTCGATGTTCGCGAGTGGGAAATCAAAAGCGAAGTCCTGAGCTAATCAAGGTAAAAAGGGGAGAATCGATCGATGGAAGCATTTAAAAAACTGACCGGTACCGTTGGTCCTGTGGACCGTGTCAATGTCGATACCGACGCCATTATTCCTAAGCAATTCCTTAAACGCATCGAACGTACGGGGTTTGGACAATTTCTGTTCTATGAATGGCGCTTTGACACCGAAGGCAACGTCAATCCCGATTTTGCTTTAAACAAATCGCGCTATGAAGGCGCATCGATCCTTATTTCGCGGGCGAATTTCGGCTGTGGCTCTTCGCGGGAGCACGCGCCGTGGGCGATCCTTGATTACGGATTCCGCTGCGTCATCGCGCCGTCTTTTGCCGATATTTTTTACAACAACTGCTTCAAAAACGGAATTTTGCCGATCAAGCTGTCGGAGGAGCAGGTTGAAGAGCTGTTCCAGCGCACGGCGGCCCATGAAGGCTACAAGCTGACGGTGGATCTGGAAGAAAAGACGATTAAGGACGAATATGGCCTGAACATCGCCTTTGACCTCGACGAGCACCGCCGCCAATTCCTGCTGCAAGGCCTGGACGATATCGGCCTGACCCTGCAGCACGAGGATTTGATCGCAGCTTACGAGCAAAGAAAATTCGGTTAAACTTTAGCCGTCAAAGTATAGGAGCTCCCGGTTTATGGACCGGGAGTTTTTGCGTTCATAAGGCGGCGGCGATCACGTTTGCGGGATGCCCTTATATTTTTCGTTGGACAGCTCGCGCGGAATCGAATGTCCATTTTTGTCTCTCTATGAAAATATAAGTCTATCAGCTGACGCTATTTTCTGATATTATGGAAGTAATTAGCAGCCTTTTGCGGATAAGGGTTCTTTTTGTCGGTAAATTTTATTAGGGTGAGGTAGGGATGAGGTTCATGAAGAAAATCGGCTTTTTCTTGTTTGCATGGCTTTTTTTGCTTGGGTTACCGGGTTTAAGCCATGCGGCTTCGTCCGGCACGCACATTTATTTGGACGGCCAAGAGCTGGTGCAGCCGGAAAACGCGCAGGCCGGGATTGTTCGAGGAAGCGTGATGGTGCCGATCCGCGTGATCGTCGAAGGGCTTGGCTACGACGTCAATTGGGACAAAGCAAACAGTATGTTGACGATCAAGCAGGGAGAGACCAACCTGAAGCTGAAGATCGGCGAGGAAACGGCCGTTGTGGACGAACGCAAGGTGAAGCTGAACGGCGCTCCTTTTCTGCAGGGCGACACGACTTTGGTGCCGCTGCGGTTCGTCGTTGAACAAATGGGGTTAAATGTAAGTTGGAACAACGAATCCAAATCCGCGTATTTATATAGCCCGGTCGGCGGTTCGGCCGATGGCGTTCTGCCCGGGCATGTCAGCGGAGCCACAGCGTCGGACGATGAAATCAAGGTGCCGGCGGATGAGCCGGAGCAAGACAGTACATACGCGCCTTCCACCGATGATGGAGGCGTGACCGCGGTTTCGCCGGGAGAAGAGGCGAATGGGGAAACGGCAAGCGAGAAGACCGGTCCGGCGCTTATTACAGGGATCAGCTTTGGCGAAAACCGTTTGATGTTTGCGGTATCCGGCAGCGTTGAACCAAACGTGTTTACGATGACCGGTCCGGACCGGATCGTCGTAGACGTTCCGAATTCCGGTTTTGCCGAGTCTTTTCTGGAGCAATTTCCATTGGACGAGAGCAACAAAGGAGAACTCGCGGTCACCGGATATCCAGACGTGTCGAAAATCCGTTATTCGTTATACAGCGCAGAACCGGGGACGGTCCGCTTCGTGATCGATTTGAACCGCAGCAGCCAGTTTAATGTGACGAATAACGGCGACGGCCTCGTTACCGTTGACCTGACGGCGGACGCCGTAAATGGAGGCTGGGATGTTGGGGCGGACGGTAAGCCGATCGTCGTCATCGATGCGGGGCACGGCGGCACTCAGCCGGGAGCGACCAGCATAACGAAGCGGCCGGAGAAGGATTTCACACTGGCAGTGGCGTTAAAGGTACAGGCTTTACTGGAGCAGGAACCTGACCTCGATTTTGTAATGACCCGGGATTCGGACGTAACGTTGTCGCTGCAGGATCGGGTAAAAATAGCCAATGATATCGGCGCCGATGTGTTTGTTTCCATTCACGGCAACAGCATTGATCCGCCGGCGAATCCGAGCGGCTCGGAAACGTATTATACCCGGGAGGAAAGCATTCCCCTCGCCAACGTGATGCACAGTCATCTCGTTCAGGCAACGGGGCTGGCGGATCGCAAGGTGCGTTACAGCAGCCTGCACGTCACCCGCGAGACGACGATGCCCGCCGTTCTTCTTGAAGTGGGATATCTCAGCAACAAGAACGACGAGTCTCTCATGTATACCGAGGAATTACAACAACGCGTTGCCGAAGGTATCGTGGCGGGGATTAAGGAATATTTGGGTCTGTGATTTTGTCGGAAACACGCAATAAATAAGGGGGTAACGGCATGAGAAAAATGGGATATCTTTTGCTGATCATCGCTTTGCTGGCGCTGGCAGGCTGCGGACAAAAGCCCGCAGCTATGCCGGCGGATACCGGGAATCCTTCGAACGTCGCGGAAGGCGGCGCGGTCGATCCCAGCCAGGGTTCCGGCGGAGAGGGAGCGGGTCAGAGCGATGCAAACGGCCCGCAGCAAACAGCGGAGCAAGTTAAGCTGAAAGTTGAGGTTTATTTCACGGACGATGATCTCATGGAATTGCAGCCGGTTCAAAGGGAGATTGAGGTGCCGGAAGGGCATACCAAATATGAGGAAGCGTTTAAGGCTCTGCAGTCGGCTGATCAAGGGTTGATTTCCTTATGGGAGAAAGTGAAGCTCGACAGCGTCGCTTTTTCCGAGGCGAACGGTGAGCTGGCGCTCGATATTGAGCTGCCGGACGAAGCCCGGCTCGGCGCAGGCGGCGAGGCGTTGGCCATCGAAGCGCTGAAAAAGACGATGTTTCAGTTCGACGAGGTGAAACAAATCGAGGTCACGGTAGGCGGGGAGAAGGTCGAATCGCTTATGGGCCATGCGGACCTCGAGCACCCTATCACCAGGGAATAGAGGAAGTACTTAAAAGCAGAAACGAGGCTGTCTCAAAAGGTCATAAATTTGACTTTAGGGACAGTCTTATTTTTTTGTAGAAAAAGAATAATCAGCCAACTCAGTAGTTTGATAGGAAGCAGTAGTAAATTATGCGTAGAAAAATGCCATAATTTCGCAACTTTTCAGGGCTCAAAGCGTCTAATATGTCGTCTGGTGATGTCGAAGATTCAGGTGAAGTTTTATCGGTCGTCATGAGGCAAAAATACTAGGATGGTAGGGGTGACGGATGAGGAAAAAAAATTTGGCGGCAATGTTGTTCACTTTGATTTTTTTGTTTGCGTTTTCGCAAACGGGACATGCTGCCGCGGGAAGCACCAGTGTTTATCTGGATGGCAGGGCGCTAACCTTGCCCGAAAATGGACAAGTTCAAAATGTAAATGGAAATGTGATGATTCCAATTCGTGTCGTCGCGGAGGAGCTAGGTTTTGACGTCAACTGGGAAAAAAAGACGGGCACGGTAACCATACAGCAACCCGGAACAATTCTCACTTTGGCCGTCAACAAGACGACCGCAACGGTAAACGGCAGTGATGTCAAGCTGACTGCTGCCCCCATGTTGGCTAAAGATACCACGCTTGTCCCTTTGCGATTCGTCGGCGAGCAGATGGGGCTTACGGTATCCTGGGACAACTCCAAGAAAGCGGCTTATTTATTAAGTCCGAGCTCCGGCAGCGGAAGCGGCAGTATCGATAACCCTGAGTCGGGCAACGAATCGGAGCAGCCGGGAACGCCGATCGAGCCGGAAAATGGCGGCGAATTGGCTTCCGTCACCGGCATCAGCTTCGTTGACAATCGTTTGATGATCGCCGTGGACAAGAACGTGACGCCGAACATTTTTACGATGAATGGCCCCGACCGGCTGGTGGTAGATCTGCCGCAAACCGTTTTTGCCGAGTCGCTTGCGACCGGCCAAACGATGGATAGCAATCAGAGCGGCGTGATGGAAGTGATCGATTCTCCAGACGTGTCCAGGGTTAGATTCGCTTTGTTCAGCAGTGATCCTTGGACCGTACGCGTTGTGCTGGACCTGAATCGACAGGTGAATTACTCACTGGTAAACGAAAATGACGGACTTATTATCGTTGATTTGAATGCCGAAGCAACTGCTCCATGGGAAGGAACGGACGCAGATGACGGCTTGACTACGGTGGTGATCGATGCCGGGCACGGGGGAAAAGATCCGGGAGCGAGCAGCATAACGAAGAAAAAGGAAAAGGACTTCAACCTTGCCGTTGCTTTAAAAGTGCAGCAACTGCTTTTGGAACAAGGGCCGAGCATTAACGTCGTGATGACGCGCGAGAGCGATACATATCCGACGCTGCAGGATCGGGTGAAGATTGCGGAAAATGCCGATGCGGACATTTTTATTTCCATCCATGCGAATTCCGGCTCGGCTACGGCGACTGGGGTTGAGACGTATTACACCCGTTCCGCAAGTGCGGGTTTGGCGAAGGTTATGCACAAGCATCTCGTGGAATCTTCGGGTCTTCCGGACCGTAAGGTACGCACGCAAAGCTTGCATGTCACGCGCGAAACGACCATGCCGGCCGTACTGCTGGAATGCGGATATTTAAGCAACAAAAACGATGAAGCGCTGCTGTACACCGAAGAATTCCAGAACAATGTGGCACAGGGAATCGTTGACGGAATTATAGAATATCTCGGCGTAAACTAAACGCGGCGAAGGAGGAACAACCGTGAACAGAAAAGGATGGATCATGGGGATGCTGGTTGTTTTGCTCTTGCTGAGCAGCGGCTGCGGCCAAAAACCGCAGACCGCTCCGACTACCGGAACGGGAAACGCTGATTCAAACGGAGCTGTCGGGGAGCCTGTGGCGGTGGCTCCGCAAAATGAAGGGCAAACGCAGGGCTCGCAAGGCGCGGATAACGGAAAGGAGCCGGAACAACCGCCGCAGCAAACGGCATCGATCGAGGCTTATTACACGGACGATAACATGCTGGAGTTAACGAAGGAAACCCGGCAAATTTCGTTCGTATCCGATAAGGACAAATATTTGGCGGCGTTAAAAACGCTGCAGTCCAGCGAAAAATCCTTGTTTGCCCTCTGGGAGAAAGCTGTTTTTCATTCGGCTACGCTTGCGGACGGGGTAGTGACGGTCGATATGTCGCTGCCGGATGAGGCGCACCTCGGCGCCGGCGGTGAGGCGCTGGCGATCGAAGCGCTGACCAAAACGCTGTTTCAATTCCCGGAAGTTAATGCCATCGAGCTGCTCGTTGACGGGGAAAAGGTGGACACCTTGATGGGGCATGTCGAATTAGATCATCCTCTGTCAAGAAATTAAGGAAAATTGAAGGAACTTGTTTGCCTTTCGTCGAACACGATAAAAAGAACTTTTTTAAAGGGGAGAATTGGATGGCATCATTTAAACGCAGTTCTCGAAGAAATGCCCATAGAGCGGTTTCCGCCATGCTCGTGACGGCGATGTGCTTCAGCGGAGGCGCGGCGGTGTTTGCCAATGAGACGTCTTCCACGTCCACGGGGGCTTCGCAAACGATTTCCTCAACTACGGTGTTCAGTGACGTGTCGAACGGTTTTTGGGCGGAAAAACATATATACAAGCTTGCAGCTGAAGGGATCATTCTCGGCGATGCCGGAAAATTCCGGCCGGGGGACGTCGTAACGCAGCAGGAAGCGATCACGATGGCGATTCGGCTGATGAACCTGGAATCCCAATTGGGCGATGGCTCGGGAGTCCCGGCGGACTTGAAAGTCGGCAACTATTTCAAGCCTTATCTGGGACTGGCGTTGTCCAAAAATCTGCTGGATAAGAACGAAGAAATCGCCGCAACGGCGGACAAAGAATCCTGGGGCGAGAAAAAGGCGACGCGCGAGTGGGTCGCCAAAATTCTTGTTCGGGCCTTGGGCAAAGACGCGGAAGCGAAAGCTTCAGCGACCTTGTCCACGGGTTTTGCCGACCAATCGAGCATTTCCGCGAATGCTCGCGGATACGTGAATGTGGCGGTTCAATTGAACCTTACGACCGGGGTTGAAGGCAAAAAGTTCGATCCACAAGGGAAAGTGACGCGTGCGCAAATGGCTGCGTTTTTAAGCCGTGGCAGCGAATATGTCAGCGCCAGCTATGAGAACGCATATGAAGGCATTGTTACCAATTTGACGGACAATAGGCTTACTTTATACGCGAATGGACAAACGAAAAGCTTTGCTTTGGACAGCCGTACCGTCTATTTCACGAAAGAATCCGAATCCAGAGTCGGTAAAAGCCAATTGAAGCTGTATACGAAAGTTTTGGCGGTTGATAAAGCGGGTTCGGCCGCTTACGTTGAGATCATCGATCCGGCGGAGCAGTTGGACAGCGCGGAAGGAACGATGCTGCGGATACTCGACGACAATAGGCTGCTGCTGCTCATCGGTAACGAGCCCGAGACGATTACTTATGACGACAGCACGATTTTCCTGGATCAAAGCGGCAAAGCGATCAAACCGGCTAATCTCCCGCCGGACACCAAAGTGGTCGTTAAACGGGAAACTTACTCCGGCCAGCACAAGCCTATCATCATTCAATCGTCCGTGTTAAGCAAGAATGGAACCGGTGTGATCGAAGCGGTTTATGCGGACGGCAACACCGTTACCATTAAAGATCAAGACGGCACGACAGGGAAGTTTGAAGTCGATAAAAATGCGCTGCTCCAGTATCAAAATCAACTGATGAGCTTAAACGAATTGCAAAAAGGCGCTGCTGTTGAATACACGGTAAAAAACAGCGTTCTCGTCTCCCTCAAAGTGACCGGAAGCACGGAGCGGGCGCTCGAAGGGACGTTGCTGGAAATCGGCTCCGACGCCAACATGCTGACGATCAAAAGAAGCAGCGGTGCGCTGGAAACGAAGCTGCTTGACGATAAACCTGTGATTAAGATCGCCGGGATTGCCAATCCCGGCATCGGCGATCTGATCGCCGATCTGAACAATGGGGACCAAGTCAAGCTGACGCTGAACAGCACCGATGTTGTAACCGGAATCGAGGTCCTCGGACGCAATGTGAAGCAGCTTAAACAAGCGGCCGTCGTTTCCTATGATACTAAACTGCAGGCCCTGATGGTTATGGACTCGGAAGGAAAACCGCATGCGTTTACGTTGGATGATAAGACGGAAGCGTATTATGATTCCGATTACGATGACCTAGGTTTGGATGGACTTGAGGAACTTCTGACTAAAAACCGAATTGTTAATATTGCTTATTTGGGTGACCGGGTGGTTTCCGTTAAGGTCATTCACAAATACGCCGGCAAGTTTGTGGAGGCGGACACTTCCAACAAAGAGCTCGTAATTGAAGTGGAGGGGGAGTTGCTGAGGTTGCCTTACAATTCGAGTTTGGATATGGAGATTTCAGGAAAATCAAAACCTGCCTTTAACGACTTCGCTAAAGGGGATCCGGTTGTAGCTGTTCTGGATTCCAGACAAGACAAGGTTGAATTGCTTGGTCTCAGAATCTCCAAACAATTTGAAGTAGCGTATGTAAATGCTTCGAGTGACCGCATCGGTATAAGCAAAGACAACTTCAGCAACTATATTTATGTGAAGGACGCCCAGTTTTTGGATAATAACGGAAATGTCATCAAATTGTCCGATTTGCATGAAGGGGATACGATCAGCATTGATTTTGAAGGCCTGACGGCGGTCAAAGTGAAGAGAGTAAATTCACCAAGGTGACACAACGATTTCCGTGCAATCGCTCCAGGAAAATGATAAAATTGTTTTGTATTTCAACGGAGACAAGCTGGTTGAAATCAAAAAAGCAATAATTGATCATTTTTCGTGAGATTAACCGTCTTGATGCGGGATGTTTCCCGGATTCAAGACGGTTTTTTCTCGGATGAAGGGGTGGAGACATGAATGCTGCAGATGTCCGTCATATTTTGGACACCATCGGTGCCATGTTTCCGGATGCGCGCTGTGAGCTGAACCATAGCAACGCTTTTGAGTTGACGATTGCCGTGCTCCTGTCCGCGCAATGCACCGATGCGACCGTGAACAAAGTCACGGTGGATTTGTTCCGGAAGTATAAAACGCCTGAGGATTACGTTTCGGTTCCGTTGGAAGAGCTGGAGCAGGACATTCGCAAAATAGGTTTGTTCCGCAACAAAGCGAAGCATATTCAAAACCTGTGCCGGATTTTGCTGGAACGATACGGGGGAGAAGTGCCGCACGAACATGAGGAACTGGTGCAGTTGCCCGGTGTCGGAAGGAAAACGGCCAATGTGGTCGTTTCCAATGCGTTTGGCGTCCCGGCGATTGCGGTTGACACTCATGTGGAGCGTGTCAGCAAGCGGCTTGGGCTTGCAGGGTGGGACGACTCCGTCCTGGAGGTCGAAAAAAAGCTAATGAAGCGGGTGCCGCGGGACGAGTGGACATTAACGCATCATCGGCTCATTTTTTTCGGGAGATACCACTGCAAGGCGCAAAACCCGAAATGCGAAGTTTGCCCGCTCCTGGACGTATGCCGGGAAGGCAAGAAACGTATGAAAAAGCCGAGAAGCAGGAAAAATAAAGAAGAAGCATGACCCAGCAGACAAAGATAAATAGTAGAGGATGAGAGACCCCATGAAATGCATTTCGGTGTATACCGACAGCTTTGAACAGTTTTCGGATGTGTTTGAGCAAGTGATTGACCTGCAATTAGGCGAAAATGACGAACGTGAAGTGGAAGGTTTAGTTGTCAGCAACTCCGGCGAAGTGCCTGAGCACTATTTGGAACGGATGTCCGCCAAACCGGAAGTCGTCGTGATGAAAGACAAAACCAGAGGCATCACCATTTTGCAGCACGGAAAAGTGTTTGAAATTCTGCTTCCTTCCGATGAAGCTGCGGAGATCGTAAGCTAGACCTGCGACAAATCAACAGAATCCCCTTTGCTTAAGCCGATGAGCGTTCCTCCGGTTTAAGCGGAGGGGATTTTTTTGGCGTATGGGTTTGCTAGGGCAAAGGACCTCGCCAGCGGCGAGGTTTTTTTATACCTGCGGGAATTAACGTTTTCCCGGCAATTGAGAATATGAAATGTAACCGGATCCATGTGACTCGTATGTTAACTAATATGACGCGATTTTTGACCGATTTGTTAACTCGACGCAAAATCTGCAGAAATTGGTGATACGTTAATTGACGCGATTTTGACGTGAAATTATGATATAGATAAATTTTTACAGTTTATTCAAATTATTCGGGCCCGTTGATTTGGAAAGCTGACAATGCAGGAAAAGAAAGGAGAGGAGCGCATGGATTCCATAAGTGAAGCCGCAAGTCCATCCGTCAGTGGGGATGTCGCCAGGCACCCCTGCTACAGTGAAGCTGCGCACCGTTATTTCGCGCGGATGCACGTACCGGTGGCCCCGGCTTGCAATATCGGATGCCATTATTGCAACCGAAAGTTTGACTGCGTTAACGAGAGCAGGCCCGGCGTCGTCAGCGAACTGCTGACTCCGGAGGAAGCGGCCCGCAAAGCGGCGGGTGTTGCCGCCCAGCTTCTGCAATTGTCCGTCGTCGGCATTGCCGGTCCGGGCGATCCTCTGGCCAATCCGGATAAGACGTTCGATACGTTCCGCCGGATCCGCAGCGCCATTCCGGATGTCACGCTTTGCCTTAGCACCAACGGCCTGAACTTGATGAAATACCTTGATCAAATCGTTGAACTTGGCATTGCCCATGTCACGATCACGATCAATGCGGTCGATCCGGACATCGGCAGCCAAATTTACGGCTGGGTATATGACGAAGAATCGGGCCGCCAATATGAAGGCCGGGAAGCGGCAAGCTTGCTTATCACCCGGCAACTGCTCGGGCTGAAAGCCTTAAGCGACAAGGGGGTGCTGGTCAAAGTCAACTCCGTGCTGATCCCGGACGTCAATGACAAGCATATGCCGGTCCTGGCCGGCATGGTGAAGCGCCTGGGGGCTTTTATGCACAACATTATGCCTCTTATCATTGCCCCAGGCAGCCGTTATGAACAAGAAGGCCGCGAGGCGCCGCCGCCGAAGCTGCTGCACGCCGTCCAAGCAGCTTGCGGCGGGGCGGGAGCGCAGATCATGAGGCATTGCCGGCAGTGCCGCGCCGATGCTATCGGCCTGCTTGGCGAGGATCGCAGCGCCGATTTCACGTGGGAAAAGCTTGCGTCGGCGCCGCCAATTGATCCGGCAGCGCGGGAGCAACTGCAAGCCGATCTGGAGGAGAAGGTGAAGCGTCTGGAGGAACGCCAGGCGGCGAAAGCGGCTGCCGGACCAAAACCCGTGAGCAGGTGTGCTTGCCCGGCGGCCTCCGCTTCGGGAGCGCCTGCAGAAACTGCTGGTTATAGGTTGCGCGCTGCGGTCGCCTCCCGGGGCGAAGGCCGGGTCAACCTGCATTTCGGCCATGCCAAGGAATTTATGGTGTATGAGACCGATGGACAGAACGTCACCTTTCTCGGGATTCGCAAAGTGCAGGCCTATTGTCACGGCAAAGCGAGCTGCAACGGGGACAAGGCGGCGACGCTGCGGGAAATTATCGCCAGCTTAAGCGATTGTTCAGTGCTTTTTTCGGCGGGCATCGGCAAAGTACCTGAAGCTAAACTAAAGGCGGCCGGCATCATCCCAGTAGTCAAACCCGGCCATATCGAAGAGCTGATTTTGCAGCATGCCAAATATGAAAACAAATTACCTAAACGGAGGTCATTCCTATGAGACAAATCGCATTTTACGGAAAAGGCGGAATCGGTAAATCGACGACTTCGCAAAACACGCTGGCCCAGTTGGCCAAAAAATTCAATCAACAAATTATGATTGTCGGCTGCGACCCGAAAGCGGACTCCACCCGGCTGATCCTAAACACGAAAGCGCAGCAAACCGTTTTGCATTTGGCGGCGGAGCGGGGATCGGTTGAGGATTTGGAGCTGGCGGACGTCATCCAGGAAGGGTTCGCCGGCATCCAGTGCGTGGAATGCGGCGGTCCGGAACCAGGCGTTGGCTGCGCGGGGCGCGGCATTATAACGGCGATCAATTTCCTCGAAGAGGAAGGCGCCTACGAAGGGCTGGATTTCGTCTCGTACGATGTGCTCGGCGACGTCGTTTGCGGCGGTTTCGCCATGCCGATCCGGGAAAAGAAAGCGGAGGAAATTTACATCGTCTGCTCCGGCGAAATGATGGCCATGTACGCCGCCAACAACATAGCGCGCGGCATTTTGAAATACGCCAACAGCGGCGGCGTCCGTCTCGGGGGCTTAATCTGCAACAGCCGGAACACGGACCGTGAGGATGAGCTGATCACCGAGCTTGCCCGCCGCCTGAACACACAGATGATCCATTTCGTGCCGCGGGATAACGTGGTGCAGCATGCCGAGTTGCGGAGAATGACCGTCACCCAGTATAACGAAAACCATTCCCAAGCCGCCGAATACGAGAAGCTGGCCGACAAAATTCTGCACAACGACATGCTGACGATTCCGACACCAATCAGCATGGAGGAGCTGGAAGACCTGCTGATGGAGTTCGGGGTCATCGAAAACGAGGAAGAGGCCATGAAGCGGATGAAAACCGCGCTTTAAGCACGGCCGCGCGGCTGACTCCAGATTAAGAGATAAATAAAGGAGCGGGAGGTTGGAGAATGGGAACGACGGACGTGATGCAAAAGAAACAACTCGTCGAGGAGATCCTGGAGATTTTCCCGGAAAAGGCGAAAAAAGAGCGAAAACGCCACTACGAAGTCATGGAGGAGGACAACAAGCAGGATTGCAGTAAATGCGCCATCAAATCCAACGTCAAGTCGCGTCCGGGCGTGATGACGATCCGCGGCTGCGCCTACGCCGGCTCCAAAGGCGTGGTATGGGGGCCGATCAAGGATATGGTCCACATCAGCCATGGGCCGATCGGCTGCGGCCAATACAGCTGGGGCACGCGGCGGAATTATGCCAGCGGCATGCTGGGCATCAACAATTTTACGGCCATGCAGGTGACCAGCGATTTTCAGGAAACGGATATCGTGTTTGGCGGGGACAAAAAGCTGGAGCTCATTTGCCGGGAAATCAAGGAGATGTTTCCGCTGGCCAAAGGAATTACCATCCAGTCGGAATGCCCGGTCGGCCTGATCGGCGACGATATCGAAGCTGTGGCCAAAAAAATGAGCAAGGAACTGGGCATCCCGATCGTGCCGGTCCGCTGTGAAGGCTTCCGCGGCGTCAGTCAGTCGCTCGGGCATCATATCGCCAATGACGCCATCCGCGACTTTCTGATGGGCCGGGCGGAGCTGAAGGAGTGCGGCCCTTACGATGTCAACGTTATCGGCGATTACAATATCGGCGGGGACGCCTGGGCGTCGCGGATTTTGCTGGAGGAGATGGGTCTGCGCGTTATCGGGCAATGGTCCGGCGACGGCACGCTCCAGGAGATCATGACCGCGCATAAAGCGAAGCTGAACCTCATCCATTGCTTCCGCTCGATGAACTATATGTGCGAAGTGATGGAGAATGAGTACGGGATCCCGTCCTTGGAGTACAACTTTTTCGGTCCGACCAAAACGATCGAAAGCTTGCGCAAGATCGCGGCCTTTTTCGATGAGACGATCCAGGAGAATTGCGAAAAAGTAATCGCCCGCTATAAGGACGAAATGGATGCGGTAATCGCCAAATACCGTCCGCGCCTCGACGGCAAGAAGGTCATGCTCTTGATCGGCGGCTTGCGAGCCCGGCATACAATCGGCGCCTACGAGGACCTGGGTATGGAAATCGTGGCGACCGGTTATGAATTCGCCCACAAGGACGATTATTTAAAAACGATTCCCGAGCTGAAACAAGCGACGATCCTGATGGACGATCCGGGCTCGTACGAACTGGAGGAGATCGCCCAGCGGCTTGATATCGATCTGATGGGCGCGGGCGTGAAGGAAAAATACGTTTACCACAAAATGGGCATCCCGTTCCGGCAAATGCATTCCTGGGATTACAGCGGCCCTTATCATGGATTTGACGGATTTAAGGTGTTTGCCCGGGACATGGATATGGCCATAAACAGCCCGGTATGGAATTTGGTGAAGACCCGGCAAAAAAGGGGGGTGACGGCATGAGCGAACCTAGGACGATTTTGGACCATAACAAGCTGTTCGACAGCGAAAAATACGTCCGGCAGCGGGAAGGGAAACGCGAGTTCGAAAACGCCTGCCCGGAGGAAGAGGTGCTGCAGACCGCGGCATATACCAGGTCGCAGGAGTATATGGACAAAAACTTTGCCCGTCAAGCGGTGGTTGTGAACCCGGCGAAAGCTTGCCAGCCGCTCGGCGCGGTGATGGCCGCTTTGGGCTTTGAAAAAACGCTGCCGTTCATCCACGGATCGCAAGGCTGCACCGCTTATTTTCGCAGTCATTTTGCCCGCCACTTCAAAGAGCCGGTTCCCGCGGTGTCCTCGTCGATGACGGAGGACGGCGCCGTGTTCGGCGGGATGCGCAATTTGATCGACGGGCTGGAGACAAGCGTCGCGCTCTACAAACCCGAAATGATCGCAATGAGCACGACCTGCATGGCCGAGGTGATTGGGGACGATTTGTCGGCCTTTATCGGCAACGCCCGGAAGGAAGGCGTGCTGCCGGAGGGGATGCCGATTCCTTTTGCCAATACGCCCAGCTTTTCCGGCTCCCATATTACCGGCTACGACAACATGCTGAAGGCGATTCTTAGTTATCTGTACGAACGTTCCTCAGGGCAAGCCGTCGATCCGGCCAGCAGCGGCAAGCTGAATGTTCTGCTTGGATTCGAGCCGTATACCGGCAACTTCTCCGAACTTAGGCGCATTCTGGAGCTGTTCGGGGCGGACTACACCGTGCTGGGCGATCACAGCGGCAATTTCGATTCCGGAGCGGACGGAACTTATGCGTATTATTACGGCGGAACCCGGCTGGCCGATGTGCCGGCCTCGGCGAATGCGCAGGGAACGCTGGCGCTGCAAAAATACAGCCTGCGCAAAACGGCGGAATATATCGGGGAGGCTTGGGGGCAGCCGGTCCAGTCGCTGCACACGCCGCTGGGGGTCGCGGCCACCGACCGTCTGCTCGAAACGATCGGCGAATTGAGCGGCAGACCGGTCCCGGAAGCGCTGCTGCAGGAACGGGCCCGGGTCGTCGACGCGATAACCGATTCCCACAATTATCTGCACGGTAAGCGGGTGGCGATGGCCGGAGACCCGGACCTGCTTTTGGGCTTGATCGGCTTTTGTCTGGAACTGGGGATGGAGCCGGTTCATATCGTTTGCTCCAATGGTGACGCCGAATTCGCACAGGAGGCAAGCTTGGCTTTGTCGTCCAGCCCTTACGGCGCGGAGGGTAAAGTGCATATCGGCCGCGATCTTTGGCATCTGCGCTCCCTATTGTTTAATGAGCCGGTCGATCTGGCCATCGGCAGCAGCCATCTGAAATACGCGGCCAAAGAAGCCGGGGTGCCGCTGCTCCGGGTGGGCTTTCCGATATTCGACAGGCATCATCTGCAGCGATATCCGATCATCGGATATCAAGGTACCTTAAATTTGCTGACCTTATTCGTAAATACGGTGCTAGAGCGGTTGGATGAAGACGCCCCGGCCCACAGCTTTGACCTTGTGCGTTAACGCACAGGGTCAAACGGTTATCCGCCGGGATGCCGGGACAGGAACATTTCGGATAGCAGGAGGGATCAGAACGGATGGAAGCGATGAGTATCACAGGTTATGCCGGAATGGGTGATTCTTGCGGCAAAGAGGAACCGCAAAGCAAGCCGTGTCCAAGGCCAAAACCCGGTGAAGCGGCGGGCGGCTGTTCGTTTGACGGAGCGCAAATTACGCTTGTCCCGATCGCGGACGCGGCGCATCTGGTTCACGGTCCCAGCGCATGCGCCGGGAACAGCTGGGGGACAAGGGGCAGCTTGTCGAGCGGCCCCCGGCTGTCGGCGTACGGCTTTACGACCGATTTGGGCGAACATGACATCATTTTCGGCGGAGAGAAAAAATTGCGCGCGGCAATCGAATACATCGCGACGCGTTTTTCGCCACCGGCAGTTTTTGTATATTCAACCTGCGTCTCGGCGCTTACGGGAGAAGACATCGATGCGGTATGCAAGCGGGCGGCCGCCGAGCTGGGAATCGCCTGCATTCCCGTCAACAGCCCCGGATTTGTCGGCAGTAAAAACTTAGGCACCCGCCTGGCCGGGGAGGCGCTCCTTCAATATGTGATCGGCACCGCAGAACCTGCCGCAGTGCTAGACACAGCCGTGAATCTGATCGGCGAATACAACATCGCCGGCGAAATCTGGGATATTGAAAAGCTGCTGAATCAGGCTGGCATTCGCATTCATGCCAAAATAACGGGGGACGGAAGATTTAAGGAAATTGCCGGAGCGCACCGGGCCAAAGTCAATATGATCGTGTGCAGCCGGGCGCTGCTGGGCCTTGGGGTCAAAATGGAGCGAAAATACGGGATTCCGTATTTCGAGGGCTCGTTTTACGGGGCCAAGGAAACGAGCTATTCCTTACGGCAGCTAGCCTACCTGCTGGGCAGCCGGGAGGTGGAGCGGCGCGTCGACCGCCTGGTCGAGCATGAGGAAGCCTGCGTGATGCGCGAGCTGGCGCCGCTGCGCAAACAGCTCAAAGGCAAACGGGCGGTGCTGTATACCGGCGGCGTCAAAAGCTGGTCGGTGATCTCCGCGCTGCAGGAGCTCGGGATCAAGGTGGTTGGCGTCGGGACGAATAAAAGCACCGACGGAGAGATCGCCCGGATCGCCGAACGGGTCGGAGACGACGCGGTATACATTTCCGAAGGGGGAGCCGGGCGCATCCTCAAAACGGTGCGCGAACGCAAGGCCGACTTGGTCATCGCCGGCGGACGCAACATGTACATGGCCTTAAAGGAGCAAATTCCATTCGTGGACATTAACCAGGAACGGCATACCGCGTTTGCGGGTTATGACGGGTTAGTCCGCCTTGCGAAGCAGGTGGCGTTTGCTCTTGAGCATCCGGTGTGGAACCTGGTGCGGACGCCGGCTCCTTGGGAAAGGGAGGGACATGATGACGATTAACCAAACAAACAAGCCGCTCAGCTGCAATCCCTTGAAAATCGGCCAGCCTCTCGGCGGAGTGCTGGCGCTGCAGGGCATCTACCGTTCGCTGCCGATCATCCACGGGGCGCAGGGCTGCACCGCGTTTGCGAAAACGCTGCTGACGCGGCATTACCGCGAGCCAATCGCAGTGCAGACGACCGCGCTGCAGGAGATGGACGTGATTTTCGATGCCGACCGGAATTTGGAGGAGGCGCTGGAAACAGTACTGGCGAAGCATCGTCCAGACTGCGTAGGTGTCATAAGCACCGCGCTCACGGAGGCGTCGGGCGCGGATTACGCCGGAAGAATCAAAACCTTCAAGCGCAAGCGCAATCTCCGCGACACGCTGCTGGTCACCTGTTCACTGCCCGATTACCGCGGCTCCCTGGAGTCGGGGTACGGCGCGATGGTCGAGTCGATCATCGACGGGCTGCTGGAGCAGACAGGGCGCAAACCGCAGCGTCCGGTAAAACGCCAAGTGAACCTGCTGCCTGGTTCTTTTCTGACAGCGGCGGACGTGATGGAGCTCAAAGAAACGATCGCTTCGTTCGGCCTGGAGGTCATCGCTTTGCCTGATGTGTCCACCTCATTATCGGGGCATCTGCTGACTGGCTTTTCGCCGCTCACCCGCGGCGGGGTGCCGCTGGATTCCGCCCGGCAAATGCTCCGCTCGGAGCTGACGATCGCCATCGGCTCCAGCATGGAGCGTCCCGCCCGGAGACTGCAAAATGCGGCGGATATTCCTTACCGGGTGTTTGACGGCGTATCGGGTCTTGCGGCCAGCGACGAATTTTTTTATTTTCTGCAGGAATTCAGCGCGGAACCCGTCCCTTGGCGTTACCGCTGGCAGCGGGAAAATCTGCTCGACTGCATGCTGGACGCCCACTTCAATTATGCCGGGGTGACGGCGGTTGTTGCTCTGGAGCCGGATCACCTAGGTTCGATGGTCTCCTGGCTGAAAGAGATGGGCGTCGGCTTTCAAGGGCTGGTCGCCTCCTGTGAGACGCCGTTTTTGCAGCGGCGGGACGAGGAAATCTGGATCGGCGATTTGGAGGATGCCGAGCGGCTGGCGGCCGGGGCGGACCTCTGGATTAGCAATTCACACGGAAAGAGCGGGGCCGAACGCTGCGGCGCGGCGTTTATGGCGATGGGGTTTCCGGTCCTCGACGAGCTTGGAGCCTACATGTCCCTGACGGTGGGGTATCGCGGAACGATGGAACTGATCAACAAAGCGGGCAACCGGCTCATCCGAAGGGAGGAGAACCAGTATGCGCGTAGCGTTTGCCACGGATGACGGCGTTCATGTGAACGCCCATTTCGGACACAGCCCGATGTTTGCCGTCTATGAAGTCCGCCCCGGGGACGCCAGGCTTATAGAAAACCGGACCGTTCCCACGCAAATATCCCCGGATGAAACGGGCAAAATCGATGTGCGCATCTCGCTGATCGGCGATTGTACCTTGGTGTTCCTGATGCAAATCGGAGCATCGGCCGCGGCGCGCGTGACCCGGCGGAAAATGATGCCGGTAAAGGTGCCGCCCGGCGTTCCGATCGAGGAACAAATCGGCAGGCTGCTGGAAATGCTGCGCGGCAAGCCCCCGATGTGGCTGAGCAAAGTGCTGCTTGCCGAGGAGGAGGCCGCTTCGGAGCAAGAAGAGGAGGGCCGTAACGAGGGATAACAAGGAGGGGGAGGCATGGAAGGAGCCAAACGATGGGAAGGGCGAAATACTGAATTTGCGGGTGAACGGGACCGGCGATTGTTATCGGCTTTTAACCGGTCTCTTTGTCAAATGATCGATGCTTACGATTACTTCGGCAAGGGCAGCGGCCTAAGCGAGGAAGAGAAAATCGCCCGGCTGCTGTTATTTACTCCGGAGGAGAAGCAGGCGCTAAGTCAGGATTGCACGCCCAACTCCAAGCTGCGGTTACAGGTCGAGCATGTGTTTCAAGCCATGGCGGTGACGCTCGAGGTGGAGACGGAGCAGCTTATGCAAAGCATGGTGGAAATGAACGGGGAGGGGTTTGGAAGAGCCATCGTGTCCAGCGGCCGGTTGATCCTCTCCTCGGTCACGCTGCGGGCCGGGCTGAGATTTCCGTTTACTTCCGCGGCGAAGCTGGAGAAATTTGCGTTAAACCAGATGCGGGAGGCGCTGGACTGGCTGGACCGGCATGGGGAAGTCGCGGCTGCGCGCTGACGTGGACATCTTTTAGTTTTTAAAAAGGGAGGGGGGACGACGTGCCGGAAACTAGAGAGCAAAACGCGGTGGAGAAAATGGCAAGCCCGCAATATGTGAAGGAGAAGATGGAAAGGCCGCAAAACGCGGAGGAGAACCAGCAGCTTGTAAAGGAGCTTTTCCGCTATGATCGCCAGCTCAAGCTGCTGGGGCGGGAGGGGCAACGCAAGCTGAAGGAAGCGGTGGTGATGGTTGCCGGCATCGGCGGGCTGGGCGGAACGGCGGCGCTTTACTTGGCGGCCGCAGGGGTCGGCAAGCTGATCCTGGCGCATGAAGGGATAATCCGGCTGCCGGATTTGAACCGGCAAATCCTGATGGATTCCGCCCGCTTGGGCGAGGAGCGGATGACTGCGGCAGTGGAGAGCTTGAAGCGCGTCAATCCGGAGGTTGAGATTGAAGGGTATAATGCCCGGATCACGCTTGCGGAAAGCGGGCCTTGGGTAAGAGCGGCCGATATCGTGATCGACGCGAGGTACGATTTTCCCGAACGGTACGCATTAAACCGCCTATGCGTCGCCGCCGGGAAACCGCTGGTCGAGGCGGCCATGTATGGGTTTGAGGTTTCCTTGACGATGATCGTCCCGGGAATGACACCATGCCTTGCGTGTCTGTACCCGGAGCGCCCACAGGAATGGGAACCCCTTGGATTTCCTGTTTTGGGCGCCACCTCCGGCCTGGCCGGTTGTCTGGCCGCTTTGGAGGCGGTGAAGTGGGTTACCGGGGTTGGCCGTCCGTTCATCAATGTCATGCACCGGATCAACACGCTGAATATGAGCAATTATACCGTTTCGCTCCGCCCCAATCCCGAGTGCGAGTGCTGCAAAAACGTTTAAGGGTCTCAGGCGCGGGGAAATTTTAAAACAGAATATTTCCGTTTGACGTGTTTGATCAATTAAAATGCCGGACGGGAGGAGGGTATCCTTTTATGAAAAACTTGCGGATTTGCGATACGACATTGCGCGATGGGGAACAGGCGGCTGGAGTGGCGTTTACGTCTGCGGAAAAACTGGAAATCGCCAAATGTCTCGCCGCCGCCGGAGTCGAGCAGGCCGAGGTGGGCATCCCGGCCATGGGCGATGACGAATGCCGGGCTATCCGCCGGATCGCGGCGCTGGGGTTGCCCATGCGGCTCCTGGCCTGGAATCGGGCAAGCTGCGCCGATATCGACGCCTCCCTCTCGGCAGGCGTGGATGCGGCTCACATCGCCCTGCCCGTATCGCCGATCCAAATGCGCGCCAAGCTGGGGGCGGGGCCGGCCCAAGTTATCGATTTGGGCAAACGCAGCGCCTTCTACGCGCTGGAAAAGGGGCTTGCCGTATCGATCGGTTTCGAGGATGCTTCCCGCGCCGATTTCGCTTTTTTGCGCGAACTGGTTTGCGGTTTCCGGAAAGAAGGAATCCGGCGCTTCCGTTATGCCGATACCTTGTCCGTTCACCATCCCGGCACGCTGTACGCGAGGGTGTCGGCGTTGCTGGCCACCTGCCCGCCCGACATCGAGCTGGAAATCCACTGCCACAACGATTTTGGCTTGGCGGCGGCGAATACGCTGGCCGGTATCGAGGCGGGAGCCAAGTGGGCCAGCACGACCGTACTCGGCATCGGCGAACGCGCGGGCAACGCCGCGCTGGAGGAAGTGGTGATGGCCTGGAAGCACTTATACCGCGGGGAATGCGCGGTGTGTCCCGACAAGCTCAAGCCTTTGGCCGAGCTCGTCGCCCGTGCGGCCGGAAGAGACATCCCCGATGCCCGGCCGCTGGTGGGGCGGCTCGCCTTTGCCCATGAATCCGGAATTCATGTGAACGGCCTGATGAAAGACAGTCGGACGTACCAGGCGCTCGATCCTTCCGAGCTCGGCGCGGACCACGTCATCGTGTTGGGCAAGCATTCGGGGCGCAGCTCGGTGCGCCTGGCGCTGGACGGGGAAGGGCTTAAGGTGAGCGAAGGAATTATCGAGACATTACTGGAGCGGCTGCGGCGGACTGCGGGGGAACGCAAATGCCCGGTGGACAGCCGGGAAATCGGGATGTGGGCGAAAGATGAGTTGGCGAAGTAAAGAAGCTGTACTGGGTCCTACTAACATTCTAACGGTTGCCACAAGCGCTATTTGCTCCAAAAACGTTGATTTCAAATTGTAACGGTTGCCTTGACGCTTATTTCGCTTAAATCCGGCTATTTTGCTTAGATTCAGGTAAATAGCGACGCTCGCAACCGTTAGAATCTAGAAAGGGGATTTTTTCGCAACATAGCCGCTGCTACAACCGTTAGAATCCCGATTAGCTTTTACGGGAAAGCTAGAACCCCCTCTCGGTAAACCAGCTTACGGCTTAGCGAGAGGGGGTTTTTGGCATGTGCTTTGAAGAGCACTTTAGTCGCTTTTAAATCTGGAAGAGAGCATCAGCAGCAAAAACGACAGCAGGATCGTGCAGCCCGTCAGCGCCCAGGCGAGCGGCATATTGCCGGCATCAACGGCGAAATAAATGGCCGTCGGAATCGTTTGCGTTCGGCCGGGAATGTTCCCGGCGACCATCAGGGTGGCGCCGAATTCGCCCAGCGCGCGGGCGAAGCCGAGAATAAATGCCGCTTGCAGCGACCGCAAGGAGAGCGGCAGCACGATATGAATAAGCACCTGCCACTCGTTGGCCCCTTGCGCACGAGCCGCTTCTTTGACGTCTTTGTCCACCGACAGGAATCCGGTTTTCAGCGTTTGATAGATCAACGGAAAGCTGACAACGCTGGCGGCGACGATCGCTCCGAGCGGCTGAAATACAAAGGACAAGTTAAACCAGGCGGAGGCCGCCTGACCAATCCAGCCGTTTCGGCCAAGCAGCACGAGCAGGATAAAGCCGACGACGCTGGGCGGCAGCACAAGCGGCAGCAGGAACGCCGTCTCCAACAGCGATTTGCCGTAAAAAACCGCGCCCGCCATCCGCCATGCCACCGCAAGTCCGAGGAGAAACGCAATCACCGTTGCGGCAAGCGATACCTGAAGCGACAGCAGGGCCGGCGACCAAAAATGTTCCGACACGAATAATGAATCCATTACGGACCGTTACTCCGCCGGGTTAAATCCGTATTTTTTGAACACTTCCATCGCCTCAGCGGATTGCAAAAACTCGTAAAATGCTGTGGCCTCGTCCGGATGTTGGCTGCCGGTCAGTACGCCGGCCGGATATTCGATCGGGTCATGGCTTGCCGGGTCTGCGGTTAGTGCAATCTTCACTTTGTCGGAGACAGCAGCATCCGTTTTATATACAAAACCCGCATCCGCATTGCCTGTCTCCACATAGGACAACACCTGCTTCACATCTTTGGTCATAACCAGCTTGGGCTGCAAACTGTCCCAAAGCTTAAAATAGGTAAGAGTTTGCTGAGCATATTTGCCGGCAGGCACGGATTCTGGCGTACCGATGGCGATATTTCCGGCCTGCTCCAGATCCTCCAGCGCGTTAATTTGAACGGTGGCGTTCTCCGGCACAATGAGCACCAGGTCGTTGGTCAGCAGGTTTGCCGTTAATTCAGAGTTGATAAATCCTTTATCCAGTAAAGCGTCCATTTGCTTCTTTCCGGCCGACAAAAACAAATCCGCCGGCGCGCCTTGCTCGATCTGCTGCTGAAGCGTCCCGGATGCGCCGTAATTAAAGGTCAAGTTAACATCGTTGTGTGCGGCTTCGTAAATCGTTTTTAGCTCGTCCATGCTTTCGGTAAGGCTGGCTGCAGCGGAAACGAGCAGCTCGACTTTTGAGGAAGCGGTTGAATTTGCACCGGACGCTTCCGCCTGGGCGGCGGTTCCCTTATTGGTCGAAGCGGTATTGTTTCCCGCGTTTCCGCAGCCGGAGATGATCAGCATAAGCGCGGTCATCATCGCGGCCAGCAAAGGTATCATTTTTCGTTGAAACATGAATCTTCCTCCCTAGATATAACAAATTATATCTAGATTATACTAAACATAACGAAGTGTATAGAGATTTCACGCACATTTCAAAAATAAAAATCGTCCTAACCGCACCGTTCATTGAAAAATAGCGGGAACATCAGTAAGATAAGTCTAGCTGGAACAAATACAGATGACGTGTACAAGGAGAAACTCATGACCGAACCGATCTCTTACACGACCGAAGAAATCGCCAAATTGCTGAAAGTATCCAAACTAACCGTTTATGATCTGATCAAAAAAGGCGAGCTGCCCGCATATCGCGTAGGCAAACAAATGCGGGTGGATTCCACGGATCTCGAAGCGTATAAACTTAAAGCGAAAAGCGGAGGCGCAGCCGGCGCTGCTGCGCCAGGACGGCTTGGCGGCGGACCCGCCGGCTTTGGCGCGGCGGATGTCCATCTGCCGCTGTTGTCTCCCGTACCGCAGCCGGTAAGCAGCGTTGACGCCAATGACGGAGTAAAACCGCTGGTCATTACGGGGCAGGACCCTGGCCTTGATTTGTTGGCAAAAGCATTGGAAAAGCGAAGCTCCAAATTCCGGCCGCTGCGCTCCTTCGCCAGCAGCATGGACAGCCTAGTGGCCATGTATAACGGCGGGGCGGATATCGTCAGCACGCATTTGTACGATGGCGACACCGGGGAGTACAACCTTCCGTATATCCGCAAATTGTTTATATCACTGCCTTATCTTGTGTTTCATTTCGTGACGCGCAAAGCTGGATTTTACGTGAAACAGGGGAACCCTTTGGGAATTACGGCCTGGGAAGACCTGGCGCGCTCGGATATTCGTTTGATCAATCGGGAAAAAGGCTCGGGAGCCCGGGTTTTGCTTGACGAGCAGCTGCGGCTTAGAGGCATCGTCCCGTCGTCCGTTAACGGCTACGAGCAGGAAGAAACGACCCATATGGGGCTGGGCGGAAGGATTGCGCTGGGGCAGGCCGATGTCGGCGTCGGCAGCGAACGCCCGGCCCGCATCGCCGGCTTGGACTTTATCCCGCTGATCGCGGAGCGGGTTGACCTGGTTGTGCTGAACAAACCCGAAAACCGGGAATGGATTGGTCTGCTTCGCGAAGCGCTGCTGTCAGGGGACCTTCGTGACGTGCTGTTTTCCTTGGGTGATTACGATTTGTCCGCAACCGGACAACTGATCGCAGGCAGCGAAGCCGGGTTATGATATGAAGCGCATAAAGGAGACAAGCAGGAGGGGGATCATGAAATATCGGTGTCTGGGAAAAAGCGGGCTTGAAGTTTCGGTGTACCGGCTGCCGTAAGCCGCTGGCCGGATTAATTTTGCTTTCAGGAAGGACAGAAGTCGCATACATGACTAAGGGGAAATCAACAATTTTCAAAAATGCACTGCTCGTTCTGCTGGTGGCGGGAGCATTGGCAGGATGTCAAAACAAAGATGAGGTCACGGATAAAAATACGGCTCCGCCGGTGCAGACGAATGACACCTTCGCCGAGCGAACGCCGAACTCAAGCGGTGAGGCAGGGGCAACGCCAACGACGGGTTCTCTGGAGCTTCAGACGAACGGCGGTAATATCATAGGCCAGCAGCGTATTATTCCGGGCACGTATATCATCGGCAATTATGGTCCTGCGAATGTGGGCATTGCGGAAGTGAGGAAGCTTGGCGGCGGGGAGCAATTTCATTTGAACGTACAGGTCGTCCGGGGCCTGAGCCATCATAACGGGGAAATCGATGGCGATTTTCACGTTGACGGCCAACGTCTGGTGTTCACCGATGAATCATATCGCAACGTGTCTTTATCGTTTACGGATAACGCGTTGACGATTGACTACCCGGAGGAAGATAGTTTCGGCGGTGCCAATGCGGAACCGAGAGGGACGTACTTTTTGCAAAATTCGGGGACCGAAGACACACCGTTCCTGACCCGACTATATGATCAGGCGGGGGTGGAGGAGGTCTACCGGAACGGGTTTACGGATGTGTACACCTACCCTTTGGACAATGATCAAAATCTGCTGCTGCTGCGTTCTCAAAGCAGTGTCGACCGCTCCGTTACGGCCAGCGAACGCCTCGTCATACATAACCCTAAAGAAGACCGCTTCATCCCGATCGGGGAGGTAGTGTCATATCATCTTGACAGCGTACGGAAGCAATTAAAAATGTATAACATCAATGATGAGCTGGTCTATGAAGTCACTCGCAAGGAATACGCCGATCGTTATAAAGAGGTATTGATGAAGAGGTTTGATCAGGGGCAGACGGAATTTTTGGACGGAGCGGCCAATTTAACCGATGAAGAAGCTTTTTATATCGTCATGGGGATTGAAAATAGCACGGCAGCGAAAAACAACCAGCGGGACGCTCAAAACTTCGGTTCCATCTTCATCCAAGAGGTGGACCATGCGAACGAGCAGGCGGTCACGATTCATATTTACGAGGAAGTCCGCAATGACGAGACCGACAAGCATACGGCCACAGTGGATTGGTTGTCGGTGGACCGTCAGACCGGCAGGGTGGTCAGCGAGCTGTTCGATTAGGCACAGAAATCCGTAGGGGAATGCTGGTATCTGCACATTGGGCTGGCAATCGCAAGCAAAAAATGGCGGGCAAGGAATGATTTCTTCCTAGCACTGCCTTTTTTTGAATTTCGCATGCCATTACGCCAGAACTCCTTTGGGCCAAGTCGATCTTTCACCTCTTATTGGAAAAAATCCAATAGATTGCCGGAAGTCGATCGCTATTTTGAACTCTCATTGGAAAAAATCCAATAGAATTCGCTCAAGCCGCCCGTTTTAAGCCCTGCTGAGCCTAATCTATTGGAAAATCTCCAACCAAGCGGCTGTATTTGCTATTGAATTTCCAATTCAATTGGATATTTCCAATCTGAAATTAGGCAGTTGGCGACGATACTACAGCATCAGCAGATGATGGAGCGGGGGCCGAGTTGCTGCTTTCCGGCCGGCTGCTCTCAAATTGCTGTTTGGCCTCATCGGAAATATGGACCGTATCTCCATGCGCATTCGACGCCGTTTCTTCTCCGTTCACCGGCTCCTCCTGCGGCTTTTCCTCAACTTCCTCTTTAACCTCAGGGATATGTTCGAATAGCGTCCCTACCGTCTCCTGCTCCATCTGCATCTGCATCGCTCTGGCCATCATTCGTTTCTCCGCCGCGGACGCGCCGCTTTGGGCAATTTTCATAAGCTGCTCTAGTCTGGATGGAGAGGACTGCTGAGCGGAAGTGCCCGATCGCAGCATAGATGACATAGATTCCAGTTTCATTATAGAAAATTCCTCCTTCTATTAAAAATGCTTGTTTATATGTATATCGGCCGGATGATCCGTAATCTTTAAAGCAAAGAAATTATACACGCAATATCCCCGCCTTGGAGTGAGTCCGGCTTATTGCCGATACGCCTTGATCAATGCGTCCGGCCCAACTCGCGAATCAGGCGCTGGTATACGGCAAAGGCGGGCTTCGGCGTATAGTCATCCCGCAAGATGCCAAACTGATGGAAAAGATCCGGCTTGCCGCTGTCCGCATCCCGCAGGCCGAAAAGTATATAGTGACTAATATGAAGTTCCATACGCAGGCGGTAAACAGTGCGAATCACTGCCTCGAGGATATTCGCCTGCTGCTCGTACGTTCTCTCGTGTCCGGTAAATGGGTTCTGTCCGGTTGGCCATCCGTTTTCGGTTACCCGAATTGGTACGGTGACGGGAATTCCGGCCGCAACCAAGCTTTTTTCCCTTAGATGTCGAAGCGGCCGTTCCACGGCGGCGGGAATATCGCTTAAAGCGAGCGGCTTCTCGTCGAATACGTCCACATAGAAGTTATGTCCGACGAAATCAACGGAGTTGGCGAACGTCTTACCGCCGTCTTGGGCAAGGCCTTCCCAGAAACGCGGCACCGACACGGAACTTTCCGGAACGGACCCAAATCCGATCGGAACGCGAAGCCCGCTGGAGATGACTTCCCTTTTGGCCGCGACCACCCCTTCAACCAAAGCCTTACGCGCATAAGGCTTTGCGCCTTCCATAAACGACAAGTTCGGTTCGTTGGTAATTTGCAGGGAGGAGAGATGGGGGCCATATTTTCTAACGACTTTGCGAATGAACGCGAGCCATCCATCCATATCGATGTCCGCCTCTCCCATCTGGTGCCAACCGACGGTCAGATCTCCCAGCAAGCCGTTGCGGAGAAGCCGGTCGGCAAACGAGAACAGACCAGGCTCCGCATCGGGCTTCGTAAACACGAGATAGGTTCGCGGGGACAGCATATTTGAAGCTCCGCGCAGTTCCCGGAGCGCTCCCCCGATTTTGCCGTAATCGTCCTCGGGACCGACGGCCAAGCCGGCCGGGGTACCTGCCGGACTGAGCGGGTAAATGCCGAAAGTGAGATGAGTAGAAGTCATCGTTTGTTCACCGTCCTTTACTATTTTTCATATCTGTTTAGCCATGCCGAACCTCTTCGGCTTCTGCGCTAACGGTTGTGACCTACGCTTATTTGGCCCAAAAGACGGCGTTCCCTTTTCTAACGGTTCTGAGCGCGCTTATTGGTTTGAAATTGCCCATTGACTCCAGCCCAAACGTTAAATAAGGCCGATGGCAACCATTACATCTCGGAAATCCCCGTTTTTGCCCGAATAACGCCGCTCAGAACCGATAGATTTTTTTGCACTCTTTTGTGTTCTTGACCAACTCCACCTGTTAAGCACCGATTTCGGTTTTGAGCCAAATTTCCAGCAGATTCGCAAAAGATATAGTAAACTAAGCTAGTAGTATGGTGCGGATGATAAGTTATTATTTACTTAATGTCAATTTAAAGAGCCGTACTGATGCAAGGGTGCATATGAAAATGAATGGAGTTTAGACATAATGAATCATCCATCTCTACTTTCCGGCATCGTTAAGGAATTCATTCGGCTGTGTCCCAGACGAGAGACCGTCCGCGACCGGACGGAAGTTGCTCAAGTGCTGAGACAAAACGGTATTCCCGCGTTTGAGGCGCTGCTTGATTTTCAGGAAAAATACGGGGGAATGCAACACGAGTTCGGTGGGCTTAAGGATCAGAGGTTCGTGCTCGATGCCATGGGGCCTTCCCTACCCGGCGGCGGCTTGCCTAAGGTTATGAAGAATGGAGATGAGGAAATTGTTGAATGCCTCTATTTTAGGGACATCTATTGGGGTAGAAGCTGTTACATGGATAGATATGGAACGCTGTATGTTTTGCTGGTGAACGGCGAGCTGAGGTTTTTCGAGAACCGTGCAGAAACGTTCATCGAAAACCAGGCTATTCTTTACAGCATGTTGGGCAAACAGAAACAATGGGTGACAAGCACGGTTTATGAATCGCAGGTATCGGCCTGGATTTCAAAAGCAGGGCCTGCTCCTGTCTTGCTTACTCCGAGCGATCAAGAAGCATCGCAATGGTGGAAAAGCCCGGACGAACGGTTATATGTACATATTAAACGGGTTAAAGGAAAAGACGCAACCGGTACCGCCTACGCTGCGGAAGCGGTTGATCTTTCACAACTTACTTCCGGGGCTGTTTATTCCGCCCAAGGCTTTCCTTTTAATTGCTATTATTACCCGAAAAAAAAGCTTCTGTATACCGACGACATCCGGCAGCAGTATTTGTTTAACCACAAGCTGTACAACACCGCCGACTATGCTAAAGTAACGATTGAGCATGTGCAGGATACGAAGGAAATGCGGTTGTATTTAATCGGACAGAAAAATTACCCCGTCGAGCGGCTAATAGAAGACTTTTTGTTGCAGCTGCCGGGGCTAGAGCTGCCTACCGGGGATTATGACGATACCTTGATCGGCTATGCGCGGGAGCAGGGAGACGAAATGATCTTAAAGCTGATATCCCATATCGCCGGTATGGAAAGTCGCGATCTTCCCAGCAGATCGGCTGCGGAACAGATGGTGGACGGCTTGTTGTACCGGGAATTTTTACGGCGGATGGCTTTATTTGCCGACGCCTATTCCATAAACGCGCATCCTCTATATTTTAATGCTCAAAAGCTGGTGGAGAGACCGGATGAGTATGAACAGGTTGAAGAGGATTACGCAGTACTACGGAGAATGAGGGATTCTTCTCCGCGCTTCATCAGCCGGATGGCTTTGTTTTATATGAAACGCGCCCGGGAAGGGAGCGTAGCAGCCCAAAGGGCTTACCGCGTTTATGAACCTTTGCTGTTGATGTACGGTATCGGGGGATATATCATGAAAGAGCATGGCTTCATCGAGGTTGGCGGCGGCGCATTCCATCAAGGGAGTTGGCGCAATCAGATCGGCAAGGAGCCGATAGAGGATCTCTACCGACGGATAGAGCAAGCTTGGAAGTACCGCAACCAGGAATATGCCTTGGAGGAAATTCGGCGGATCAAATGGGATCAAAAAACGGCCCGACTCGGACGGTTAAGCGCTGAAAACAACGTTGAAAATTCGGAAATGCTGCGAGCCCGATTCAATCGGTTGGAGCTTCGGCTTGGAATGAGTCCGAATCATGGCGAGGTAGGCGATGATCCTGCTTGGGAAGGCGAGCAATTGGTGCCGACACTGCTCAGGACTCATCCCAAACTGCGCGAATTTGCGGGAACCGCCGCACTGTTAATATGCGAAAAGTATGTGCGCTGGTCCGTGTTGTTGGATCGGCAGCATCCCGGTGCCTTGCAGAATCCTTGTCTGTACGAGCCATTCCTTGAACTGCTTCGTGAAGATGATAATATAGAGGAATGGGACAAGCGGGCGGCGCTCTTGCTGCAGCTTATTGAGCGGGAGCCCATGGTGAATTATGCCGATTATTTACGCAGCAAACATCAAAGCTGATCTGCACTGGAGGGGAGAATATGTCCAATACACCTGCACTGGACCGAAAAAAAGTTTACATCATTCACGGCTATGGGGCATCGCCCGACAGTCACTGGTTTCCTTGGCTGCGCGACCGGCTGACGGAAGCCGGGGCGGATGTCGCCATATTAACGATGCCAAACCCGCAGGAGCCGAATTTTAATGCGTGGATCAATCAGTTGACCACCTCAGTTCCTGATATCGACAGCAATACCTATTTTGTGGCGCATAGCCTGGGTTGCATTACTACGCTGCGATATCTCCTCCGGCAAAATCCCGCTAAGCCAATCGGCGGTATCGTATTGGTATCCGGGTTTGCCAAGCCCTTGCCGGATTTGCCGATATTGGATGAATTCACGGAGCAGCCGCTTGACTATATCCGCTTAATTCGGTCCGCAAGCAGGCGGGCGGTCATCGCCGCTAAAGACGATACGATCGTCCCGTTTGCCTACAGTAAAGAACTGATGGAGCAAATGGATGCCGATTTCTATCAGGTTGAACATGGCGGACACTTTTTGGAAAGCGACGGATTTACAACGTTGCCGATCGTGTTCGATGTCCTGAATAAAATGCTTTGCGCATAAAAGAGCAAAGAAAAAGCAGGCCAGGCCTTCATGCCGAGGCCTGTTTTTTTAATAAAAAGGAAGTTGTTGACTTAAAACCTGCACAATTACAGGTTTTTTGTTTTGCTAAATATTCGCATGTTTTCGGTTTTACTTGCTGATACACCACTGTCTTCCCCAAGCGGGGGAGGAAATGTTAAAATGATGATATTCCAAAATGAAAC
Source organism: Paenibacillus macerans (assembly GCF_023715465.1). GTDB lineage: Bacteria > Bacillota > Bacilli > Paenibacillales > Paenibacillaceae > Fontibacillus > Fontibacillus macerans_A. The sequence goes on along the minus strand of NZ_JAMBOE010000001.1, from coordinate 323,651 downwards.
TAGATTTCGCACAGTGGAAGGCGGAGATTGTTTTATGAAACCGATTACGGCTGCAACCGATGATGATATGCAAAACAAGCTTGAGGAGCTGCGCGGCGTACTGAGTGAAGGCGGGGATGATCAGGGGACCGGGGAAGTTCAGGAGATTCAGGACAAGCTGGAGCGGAAAGAGCTGACGATCGCTTTTTGCGGACATTTTTCGGCCGGCAAATCGAGCCTGATCAACAGCTTGTGCGGCAAAGCGGTTATGCCTGCAAGCCCCTTGCCGACCAGCGCCAATGTCGTTTTTATTCGCAGCGGGGCGCCCCGCGCGGTATTAAGCTCGTCCGATCCGGCCCAGCCGCCGGTGGAGATGCCCGTGGAGCATGTCGCCGACTACGCCCGCAACGGCAAAGATTATACGCGCGTGGAGCTGTGGGATGAGATTGAGCTGCTGAATCAGGGCGGCGCGCTGCTCGATACGCCGGGGGTCGATTCCAATGATGCCGGGCATGAACTGGCCACGCACTCCGCCTTGCATTTGGCGGACGTCGTTTTTTATGTGATGGACTATAATCACGTATCGTCGGAGACGAACCTAAGCTTTGCCAAGGCGTTAAGCGACTACGGCAAGCCGGTTTACATGGTGGTAAACCAGATCGATAAACACCGGGAGGAGGAGTTGTCCTTCGCCCGCTACCGGGAATCGGTGAGCCAGGCTTTTAAAGTATGGAACATCGGGATGCGGGGAATTTTTTATATTTCTCTGAAGCGGGAAGAACATCCTGACAATATGTTGCCGGCGCTGAGGAGGACGATTCAGGAAATTTTGGCGCGGGGGGCCGGGCTGCTGGACTACGGAGCTTACATGTCGGCGGCGCAAACGGTAAACGACCATCTGGCGCGGCTGGCAGAAAAAGAGCGGCCGCAGCGGGAGGCGCTGCTGGAGCAGGCGGGTGGCGAAACCGAGGTGCCAAAACTGGAAGAGGAATGGGCTAGGCTCAAGCAGGCCGAAGCTTCCGGGGGTGAGACTGTCTGGGAAGAGCGCAGGCAGGAATGGCTGAACCGGATCGGCAAAGTGATCGATTCCGCCCAGTTGATGACGCCTGCGCTGCGTGAGCAGGCCGGACTGTTCCTCGAAAGCCGGGCACCGGGCTTCAAGGTGAAGGGATGGTTTGGCGGAGGCGGAAAAACGGAAGCGGAAAAAGCCAAACGCCGGGAGACGTTCCTAAGCGGCCTGGGAGAGCAAACGGAAGCGCAGCTCGGCTGGCATGTCCGCCAGGAACTGCGGACGATCGGCCAACATTTGCAGCTGTGGGATGAATCCTGGGAGGAGCGGCTCGACGCGCTGCTGCCGCAGCCGGAAGAGGCCTGGATCAGTGAAGTTTTGCCCGGCGGGGCGATGTTGTCCGGCGAGTCGACGCTGCACTACGCCGCGGCGGTGGCGGCGGGCGTCGCCGGCCGCTACAAGCGCGCGGCTGCGGCGGTGCTGGACGCGCTGCTGGCGGCGCCGTCGCCGCTGCGCGCGGCGGAAGCGGCCGCGGCCGTGGCCCGGCGCGCCGAGCTGGCGGCGCGCCTGCCGGCCGCCCGCGCGCTGGCGCAGCTCGCCGCCGCGCAGGCCGCGCGCGAAGCGCGCCTGAGCGCGCTGCTCGGCGCGCCCGTGCCGCTCACCTCCGGGCTGCTGCCGGAGGTGCATGAACCCGCGCCGCGCCCGGTCGGCGGCGCGGCCTTGCCCGGCGCCAGCGCGGCTTCGCCCGCGCCTGCGGCTGTGGCGGCGTCTGCGCCTACGCTCGCGCCTGCAGCGGCGCCTTCGGCAACGCCTACGGTGTCCGCCGGGCCGCCGCCGCAGGCGGATGCCGCCGGGGGCGATGCCCCGACGGCCAAGGCGCAGCCGCGCCCGCCGCAGGCCCGCGGGCGCGCGATGCAGGCCGCCGCGCGCCTTGCGGCCGCGGCGGAACTGCTGGCTCCCCACCCCGCCTTCGGGACGGGGGTGCGGGAGCTGACCCGGCGCGCCGCCGAGCTGCGCAGCGGCACGTTTACCGTGGCGCTGTTCGGGGCGTTCAGCGCCGGCAAATCCTCCTTCGCCAGCGCTCTGCTGGGCGAAGCCGTGCTGCCGGTGTCGCCGCATCCGACGACGGCGGCGATCATCCGGGTGATGGCGCCTGGGGACGGACAGCGCCATAATACGGCGCGGATCCGCTTCAAAAGCCGTGAAGCGATGGCCGAAGATTTAGCGTACTCCTTTGGGGCGTTGGGGCTTGGCGGCTGGCAGGAGAAGAGCTGGCTGGAAGCGGTCAAACGTCTGGAAGCCGCCGAGATCCCCGCTGCCGGGAGAGCGCATTTCAGCTTCCTGAAAGCGGCGGCGGCCGGTTGGGAGGCCGCCGAGTCCCTGCTCGGCCAAAGCATTGTCGCGGACGCCGCCGAGTTCGGAAGATTTGCGGCGGAGGAAGAGAAGGCCTGCTTTGTAGCTGATATCGATTTTTATTACGCCTGCCCTTTGACCGAGCAGGGGATCGTGCTGGTGGACACGCCGGGCGCGGATTCGATCCATGCGCGGCATACGGGAATTACGTTCCAATATATGAAAAATTCCGACGCGATTATTTTCGTGACCTATTACAACCACGCTTTTTCCCGGGCCGACAAACAGCTGCTCAGCCAACTCGGCCGCATGAAAGGCAGCTTTGCGCTCGACAAAATGTTTTTTGTCGTCAACGCGGCGGATCTTGCCGCATCGGAGGATGAACTCGCGGCAGTGGTGGAGTACGTAAGGGACGGGCTGCAAACCGCAGGCATCCGGGAGCCGAATCTGTTTGCGCTGTCCAGCCTGCAGGCGCTGCGGGAGGAACAAGGCGGGGCTTCTGGAGACATGGGCTTTGCCCGGTTCCGGCAGCAATTTGCCAAGTTCCTGGAGGTTGATTTGGGCAGCCTTGCCGCGGCGTCAGCCGCCGCGCTGCTGGAGCAGACGAAGGAGCGGCTGGCGAAATGGATCGCGGCGGCCGATAGCGACGCGGAACATGCGGAGCGGAAGCTGGCTGCGCTGACCGACAGCCGCGCCGCTTTTGAAGCCGCAGTCAAGGAGTTCATGGCTGTCGAGATCGGCAGGGAATGGAATCAGGAGAACGAAGAACTGTTGTTCCACGTCGTACAGCGGTTAAGGCTGCAGGCGCTCGATGCGTATGCGGAATATTTTCACCCGTCCCTGCTCCAGGATGGCGCGGGTCCTTTGAAGCGGAACTTCGCCATCGCTATGAGCGGTTGGGTTAGCCAAATTTCGGGCGAGCTGGAGCGCGAGCTGCTGGCGACGACGCTGCGTCTGGAGCGGAAGGCGGAGGCGCTGCTGGCGAGAGAAGCGGATAACTGGTGCCGCGGGAACGGGGCCAGGTTCGATATGCCGCTTGAAGCGCCGGCTCCGTCCGGGGAATGGAATACCCCGGAGATTCCGGAAGGACTGCTGGACAGGGCTTATTTTTCGCCGGAAGACTATTGGGCATATTTCAAAAATCCAAAGGCTTTTTTTGAGGGACAGGGAAAAATGCAGCTGCGCGCCAAACTGGAAGGCCCGCTTACGGAGCGGCTTCAGGAGCTTGTGCACCGCATGCAGGGCGTTTTCCGCGACCATTATGCCGGCGAAATCGAGCAACGCAAGCAGCAAATCGCCGAATATTTCACGGGCCTTTGGCAGGAATGGGAAGACAGTTTGAAGAGCTTGAAGGTTTCCGGGGAAGAATTGGCGCATTGGCAAAAAGCGGAAGCTCAATTAGGCGGATACCGGGAAGAAATGGAAGCTTTTTATGCAGGCTAACGGACTGAAGCGACCTTATTTGCCCCAAAAAACGCCGTTTTCATTTTTAACGGACAGGAGTGCCGCTATTTGCCCGAAAAAGACTGGAATTGTGTTCATTAATGTCGAATAAGGTCTGTGGTGTCCGTTACATTTTGTAAACTATTGATTTTATCGGAATAACGTCGCTGGTGTCCGTTAGGGTTGGCTTTATCTCCGAACCTGCCACAACATCGCTGTATTGAACCATGGGGAATTCAGGGAATCTGGAACACACCGGGAATGGATGGCTAAAAAAGGGTCTATTACGTTTTGGTGGAAGCATAGTTTCGCTATTTGTAACTTTTTATCGAAAAATAATCCGAATTTTAATTAGAAGTATTGCAATCTTGGCCATAAAACCTGAAAATAGGTGTAGAGTGTTAAATTATTGTTAACTCAGCGTTAAGGGGGATTTATCGTATCATGTGGGGTGCTCCTGCATCAAGAAGCCCTAAAACGATCATGCTGCTTGGCAGCGGCGAGCTCGGTAAAGAGGTCGTGATCGAAGCGCAGCGCCTGGGCGTTCGCACGATTGCCGTCGACCGGTACGAGCATGCGCCGGCCATGGGGGTGGCCCATGAAGCCCACGTCATCGATATGCTGGATCCGGAGGCTTTGCGATCGCTTATTCTGCAAGTGAAGCCGGATTTGATCGTTCCGGAGGTGGAAGCGATTGCTACTCAGGTGCTGGTCGAACTTGAAAGCGAGGGCTTTACGGTGATTCCAACGGCCACGGCGGCGAAGCTGACGATGGATCGCGAAGGAATCCGGCGCCTGGCTGCGGAGAAGCTGGGTTTGCCGACTGCGGAATACCGGTTTGCGGACAGTTTGGAGGAGCTGGAAACGGCGGTTGCCGAACTTGGTTTGCCCTGCGTGGTCAAGCCGCTTATGAGCTCTTCCGGCAAAGGGCAAAGCGTTTGCCGCAGCCGGGAAGACGTGCAAGTGTGCTGGCGGATGGCGATGGAGGGTGGACGCGCCAAAAACGCGAGGGTCATTGTGGAATCGTTTGTGCCGTTTACGAGCGAGATTACGTTGCTGACGGTCCGTTCGGTTTCCGGGACGGTGTTTTGCCCGCCGATAGGACATATTCAGCGGGACGGCGATTATGTGGAGTCGTGGCAGCCTCATTTTATGAACGAGGAGCAGCTGCGCGAGGCGCAGGACATCGCCCGCAAAATCACCGATGCGCTAGGCGGATACGGCCTGTTTGGGGTTGAGCTGTTTATCACTCCGGACGGCGTCGTGTTCAGTGAAGTTTCCCCAAGACCTCATGATACGGGAATGGTCACGATGGTGACCCAGGATTTGTCGGAATTTGCGCTGCATGTTCGCGCGATATTGGGCTTCCCGATTCCTTCGGTAGAACTGCTGACGCCGGGGGCGTCGGCGACGCTGAAAGGCGGAGAGGGCCGGGAAGGCGAGGACTTTCGGATCGCGGGAATCGGCGAGGCGTTAAGCCTGCCGCGGACGCAGGTGCGCATATTTGGAAAACCGCTATGCAAACCGGGCAGACGAATGGCAGTCGCACTGAGTGCCGCAGAAGATGTGGAAACAGCTCGCAGCCGCGCGAAGGAAGCGGCAAATCTATTAAAGGTGGTATGGTTCAATTGAGTATTCAGGTGCTTTCTCCGGCTTTGGTCATTCGTAAAGGATGCTGTGACGATTGTCAGCACATGCTTCCGTTAATGCGCCAGCTTCGTTACCCGACAACGCCCAGCGTGCTGAAGGAACGTCTATCCATGCTGGAAGAACATCCGTTGTTCAGCAGTCTGGTGGCGGAATTGGACGGGGTTATTGTCGGAACGGCTTTTCTGAAGCAATATCAAACCCATGATATGAGTAGACCGGTAACGCAGATCACGGCTCTGATCGTAGATGAGAAGCATCGGGGCAGCGGTTTTGGGAAACGCCTGATTGAGGAAGCTGAGAGCTGGGGACGCCAGCGCAGCAGCTCGGAGCTGATCGTGTCCACGGCACGCGAGAATTACATGTCCGCCAAATCGTTTTACGAGCACCTGGGCTTCACAAGCGTGGGCTATCGCCTAAGCAAGCCGCTGCTGTAAAATGAACGGACTAATTGACCTGATAGTTCTTAATTGATATAGGCTCCCCACTTCTTTTTGGAAGGGGGGGCTTTTTTGTGTTCTGAGCCTTGGAGTGTTGGGAGAGCAGCTGCAAAAGTGCAGTTCATTTGCCGTGAATTCTTGTTTTGAGGCGGTTGAAGTGCAAAAGTACATCTGTTCAGAGCCCATTTGATGCAGGAATCTATTACCTCGCAGAACGCTGTTACTTCGCAAGATGATATTACCTCACTCCAGCCTCGTTCCTGCCTCACTCCTACCTCGCCGCTGCCTACTCCTACCTCGCCGCTGCCTACTCCTGCCTCACGCATGCCGCACTTCTGTCTCGTTCCTGCCTCAACCCGTATGCACTTCAATCTGCAGCAACTGAACTCGCGCCCATTTATCATTTTTCAATCCTCGCACCACAGCAAACTCATGCTCGGCTGCGACTGTTCTTGGGGATAGCGAGGCATCTTTGGAATTTTAAATGTTAACTTTTTAGAAATTAAAACACCATATGGAGTTATTGTACATATCATAAATTGTTCAAATATATAACACGTGTAAAATAAACAGTTGACAAAAATCGCCTTTCTCGTGTAAATATGGAGTTGTAGAGGTTTTTATACTGATTTGCGTAAAAATAACTTACATGAACATAACATAATAAAAGGCGGTCAGTGAGAAACGCAAACCATTGTGCAGGCCACCGAAGAGGATGAAGGCCGGTGGCCTGCACGCATACAATTTTTGGGAGGGTTAAGGGATGAAGGTGAAAAAAGCTTTAGCGGTTTTTTTGGTTTCTTTTCTCATCATTGGTTTGCTTTCGGCGTGCGGTTCCAGCGGGGGAGGAAGCGCGGGCGGCGGTAACGGAGCCGGAGACGGCAAGGGAAGCGGGGAGGCTGGAGGCTCATCCGGCGGTGATTTGACCGTCATCAAGATCGCTTCCCAATCGCCTTTATCCGGCGGATCGGCGATCCAGGGGGAATCGATTAAGCTCGGGGGCCAAATGGCGCTGGAGGAACGGCAAGCGGAATTCAAGGAACTTGGCTTCGATCTGCAGTATGTTCCATACGACGATCAAGGCGATCAGAAAAAAGGCGTGGCCAACGCCGAGCTGATCGGCGCCGATCAGGCGGTCATGGCGGTGCTGGGGCACTTGAACTCCGGCGTATCCATTCCGAGCTCGGTCGTATATGAGAAATACAGCATTCCGATGGTATCTCCGGCCAGCACGGCCACGGAATTGACCGACCGCAAGCTGAAGGTGGTGAACCGGGTCGTCGCCCGCGATGATTTTCAAGGGCCGGCCGGCGCTGAATATGCCGTCAAAACGGTGGGTGCCAAAAACATTTTTGTGATTCAGGACAAAACGGCTTACGGCCAGGGGCTGGCTGGCGCCTTCAAAACCGCGGCCGAGCAGCTTGGGGCCACGATCGCGGGTTACGAAGGAATCACGGTCGGTGAAAAAGACTTCAACGGCGTCCTGAACCAGGTGCTTAGCAAAAAGCCGGACTTCATCTTCTTCGGCGGAATGTATGCGGAAGCCGGACTCATTGTGAAGCAGGCGCGGGAGAAGGGCATTACCGTTCCGATCATGGGCGGGGATGCGCTCGATTCCTCGGGGATGGTCGACATCGCCGGGGATAAATTGACGGAGGTGGCTTACAGCTCCGTATCGACCGACATCACCAAATCGAACCAGGCCTGGGCGGACAAATATAAGGAGAAATTCGGCAAAGCGGTCGAAAACTATTCGGCATATTCCTATGACGCGATGAACGTTATTTTGAACGGGGTGAAAAAGGCGATTGAAGCTAACGGCGGCAAGCTGCCGGCGCGTGAACAGGTGCGCGACGCCGTGCGGGCGACCACCGATTTCGATGGGGTGGCCACGAAAGTCAGCTTTGATGACATAGGGGACAACAAATACGCGAAGGTGTTCATCTATAAGTTTGAAAATCAATCCTACCCGGGCGCGATGGTTTCGGAAATTGAACAGCCCAAATAAGCTCGTACAGACTTCTAAAAAAGGGGTTAGGCCATAATGGATACGATCCTGCAAACTCTTCCCCAGGTATTGGTGGACGGCCTTACTTTGGGCGCGGTTTACGCCGTGGTGGCGATCGGGTATACGATGGTTTACGGCATTCTTGAATTCATTAATTTTGCCCATGGCGAAATATTTATGACCGGCGCTTTTGTAGGGACGGCGGTGCTGCTGGGGATGAGCTCCGCCGGCTGGCTCGGCGCTCTGCCGGCCGGATTGGCTTATTTTCTGATCCTCGTCGCGGCGATGGTGTTCACGGGGGTGATGGGAATCGGGATCGAGCGGGTGGCCTACCGGCCACTCCGCAATGCTCCCAAATTGATCTCCCTGATCTCCGCGATCGGCGTCTCCTTTCTGCTTCAGGATATCGTGCGGTTTATCGCCGATCTGCGCACCGGCAACTTCGTCATTACCGGCATTTCGCTTTACGGCGATAACCTCATGCTGGGGGCGTCGTCACTGTGGGGCGGGTTTAACGACGCTTTTCTGAAAATAAACACGATCATCGTCGTGGCCGTTGCCGTCGTTTTGATGATCGGTCTTGATCTGTTCGTCAACCGGACCAAGTGGGGCAAAGCGATGCGCGCCGTGGCCCAGGACCGGGAGACGGCGGCGCTGATGTCAATCAACGTCAACAAGGTGATCGCCTTGACGTTTTTTATCGGCTCCGCGCTTGGCGGCGGCACCGGCGTGCTGTTCGCCCAGCAGTACGGAACGATCGACCCTTACATCGGTTTTATTTTGGGCATGAAGGCATTCACCGCGGCGGTGCTGGGCGGAATCGGAAATATCCGGGGCGCGATGTTCGGCGGATTGTTTATCGGCGTGCTGGAAATGTTCTCCTCGGCCAACCTGTCGGTCATAACCGGCGGAACGCTGGGTGGGGAATACAAGGATGTCGTCGCTTTTCTGATTTTGATAGCGGTCCTGATTTTCAAACCGGAGGGGCTGTTCGGCAGAGCCCTCAAAGAGAAAGTGTAGGTGAAACTTCATGAATCGCCTGAGTGCATGGCTGGAACACAGCAAAGCCGCGCAAGCCGCGCTTTTTTCGTTGTTTGTGATCGTTACGGCCGCAAGCGTTTATTTTTCGGATAAATCGGTGGTTGCGTTTTTGCTGCTCCTGGGTTCCTTGCTGCTGCTTTATTACACTACGTTTCCGGTTTCCATTAAATGGACGGTCGGAGCCGTTCTGGTGCTGCTGGTCATTCCGTTCGCCACTTCGGGCGGGCCTTCGCATCAATCCTATATGGAGGTCGCGACGCAGTGCGGCATTTACGTCGCGATGGCGCTTGGCCTCAACATCGTGGTCGGGTTCGCCGGTCTGCTCGATCTGGGGTTTGTCGCTTTTTTCGCCGTCGGGGCTTATACGTACGCGATTTTTGCCACCCCGCAGGCCAACGAATTTATTTCCGGCAATCTGTTCCCGTTGTCCGGCGGAGCCTTCTGGATCTTTATCGCGATCGGCGGGTTTATGGCTGCGTTGTTCGGCTTGTTGCTTGGCCTGCCGGTACTGCGCGTCAAAGGCGATTACTTGGCGATCGTCACGCTGGGCTTCGGCGAAATCATCCGGATTATTTTCAACAATTTGGATAAGCCGGTGAATATTACGAACGGGGCGATGGGGTTGTCTTCGATTCAGGCGCCCAGCTTGTTTGGCTACAAGTTTACGTTTCCGAACCAGTATTATTTTATCGTGGTGTTCATTTTGGCGCTGGTCATCTTCAGTGTTAAGAAACTGGAGCATTCCCGGCTCGGACGGGCTTGGAAGGCGATCCGGGAAAATGAAATCGCCGCTCAATCGATGGGCGTGCCGCTGATTCGGACCAAACTGACCGCTTTTGCCATCGGGGCTTCGTTTTCCGGGATGATGGGCGTCGTGTTCGCCGCCAAGCAGACGTTCATCGATCCGACCAGCTTTACGCTGCTGGAATCGATTACGATTTTGGTCATGGTGCTGCTGGGCGGCATGGGCAGTGTGCCGGGGGTCATCCTCGGCGCGGCGCTGGTGACGATCCTCAATTTGCAGGTGCTGACAGAGCTGACCAATTGGCTGAACCAGCTGACGCTGCAAGGGGCGCTCAATATCCCGAGCTCGATTTCCCCGTCCAAAATGCAGCGGCTCATATTCGGTGCCATCCTTGTGCTTATCGCGATATTCAGACCTAATGGCTTGATTTCGGCCAAAAACCGCAAGGTGGACGGCGAGCGCCTTAGGGGTCAGCGTTCTTCCCCCGTGCTTTCGCTTCGGCAGCAAGGCAAACAACAGAGCGGAGGTGTTGGCAAATGACCATTTTGAAGGTGCAGGGGCTTGTGAAACGCTTCGGCGGACTGACGGCGGTGGGCGGCGTCGACTTTTCGTTCCCCCGCGGTAAAATATCCGCCGTGATCGGGCCAAACGGAGCCGGTAAAACGACTTTTTTCAATATGATTACGGGCATCTATGCGCCGGACGAAGGCGCGATCGAATTGGAAGGGAAATCTATCGTTGGCGTCAAACCGCATCAGGTGGCAAGCCAAGGAATTGCCCGGACGTTCCAAAATATCCGCCTGTTCGGCAGCATGACCGTGCTCGAAAACGTGGTGGTCGGCAGGCATATTCATTTGAAAGCGGGTTTGCTCGGGACTTTGCTATCCTTGCCGAAATTTCGTCAGGAAGAGGAGCAGGCCCAGCTTGAGGCTTACCGGCTGCTGGAATTTGTCGGCCTGGCGGAGCTGCTCAACGAGCAGGCGGGAAGCTTGCCCTATGGCGCGCAAAGACGGCTGGAGATCGCCCGGGCGCTGGCGGCGGAGCCGAAGGTGCTGCTGCTGGACGAACCGGCGGCGGGCATGAACCCGCGGGAAACGGCGGAGCTGATCGGACTCATCCGGCAGATCCAGGAGAATACCGGGATGACGATTATTTTGATCGAACACGATATGAAGCTGGTGATGGAGTTGTCCGAGCATATTCTGGTGCTGGATTACGGGATGAAGATTGCCGAAGGCGGCCCTGAGACGATCCGCAGCCATCCGAAAGTGATTGAAGCGTATTTGGGAAAAAGCGCGGTTACTCCGGAAGCACGCAAGCTTGAGGTGATTTTATGAGTCTCTTGGAGCTGCGTGAGGTCCGCGCATATTACGGCGCCATCGAGGCGTTGAAGGGGATCACCCTCAAGGTGGAGGAAGGGGAAATCGTCTCGCTGATCGGCTCGAACGGCGCCGGCAAATCAACGACGCTGAAAGCGATATGCGGACAGGTGAACACCTCCGGCGAAATCCGCTTTGCCGGGAGCGAGATGTCTTCTCTGCCGCCGCATCGGGCGGCCCTGAAAGGGATCGCGCACGTTCCGGAGGGGCGGCGTATTTTTCCGCGGCTGACGGTGAAGGAAAATTTGGAGCTGGGGGCGTTCTCCACTCGCGACAAAAAGGCGGTCAAACAGCGGATGGAGCGGGTGTTTGCCTATTTTCCGCGGCTGAAGGAGCGCCTGGGGCAAATGGGCGGAACGATGAGCGGCGGGGAACAGCAAATGCTGGCCATCGGCAGGGCACTGATGATGGAGCCACAAATTCTGCTGCTCGATGAGCCGTCGATGGGGCTGGCCCCGATCATTGTGGAGCAGATTTTCGAAATCATTCAGGAGTTGAACCGGGAAGGCATGACTGTGCTGCTGGTGGAGCAAAACGCCTTTCAGGCGCTGCAGATTGCCCATCGCGGCTACGTGATGCAGACCGGGGAAATTTTGTTGGAGGATGAAGCCGGCCGGCTGCTGTCCAACGAGCAGGTTAAGGAGGCTTACCTGGCTTAAAGATGCGACCGATTCTGTATGGTATTTTAGCCTCCCTGTTTTTCTCGTCGACATTTGTGCTGAACCAGACGATGAAATGGTCGGGCGGGAACTGGTTGTATACCGCCTCGCTGCGCTTTTTGTTTATGATTCCGTTTTTACTGGTGATTGTAGGCGTTCGCGGGAGGCTTGCCCCGTTGTTCGCGGAAATGAGGAAACGGCCGTGGACCTGGCTTGGCTGGAGTTTCGTCGGCTTCGGTATCATGTACGTTCCCGTGTGCTTTGCGGCGGAGTACGAACCGGGCTGGCTGATTGCGGGAACCTGGCAAATTACGATTGTGGCGGGTTTGCTTGTGGCCCCGGCTTTCTCCGTGATGGTCGACACGCCGGCAGGACCTGTCCGCAGGAGGGGAAAGGTCCATTGGCGGGGGCTTGGCATCTCGCTGATCATCCTGGTTGGCGTTTTGATGATGCAGTTTAGCCAGGTACAAGCGATTTCGGCGCGCGAGCTGCTGCTCGGCGCCGTGCCGGTTGTAGTCGCAGCGTTTGCGTATCCGCTGGGCAACCGCAAGATGATGGCCGTCTGCGGCGGGCGGCTGGACGCGTATCAGCGCGTGCTGGGCATGGCGCTGGCCACCTTGCCGCTGTGGCTGCTGCTCTCCGCTGCAGCCTTCTGGCAGGACGGTCCCCCGAGCTCAAGCCAGGCCGGCCAGGCGCTGCTTGTCGCCGTTTGCTCGGGGGTCATCGCTACCGTGCTGTTTTTCGCGGCGACGGATATGGCGAGAGGTTCGGCGCGGAAGCTCGCCGCCGTGGAGGCTACGCAATCGGGGGAAGTGGTGTTTGCGACCGTGGGCGAGCTTTTGCTGCTGCCCGTTCCGCTTCCCGCCTTGCCGTCTTTGCTCGGAATGCTGCTGGTTGTCGCCGGCATGATTCTGCATAGCCGGGCTTCGGGAAGCAAGCGTTCCCCGGCCCTTCCCGATAAGGAAAGCGAGCCGATCGTACCGCCGTAATGTCTGCGGACGGCAAGTGCGTAAAAACAACAAAGGACTGCGTTTCCCCAATGCATGCGCAGCCGGTGGCCGGCTGCCGGAGAGGAAGGCAGTCCTTTTCGTTTGACTGGTCTGAAAACCTCATAAAAATAGCGGAACTTTGTGGTCTTATTTTCCGGAATGAAGCATGTTCATCCCCATTAGCGGAATTTTATGTCCTTATTGTCCGATGAATGGTGCCAAAAACGGCCGTCCTCCTGAGATTCGATAAAATAGCGCCATATTTTTCCTCTATTTCACTCGAAATGGGGGATATGGCCGAAATAACGGCATTTTTTTCCCTTATGTGCTCGCTTACCAGCATTAATTCGCGGCATACAGATGATGCTGCTCCAGCGAAGCGGCGGTTCTGCGGGAATAGCAGTTAAGCTCGCGGTACGTTTCCAGCTTTCCGCGGAATACCAGCTTCAGAAAAGAGCAGGTCGACAGATCGGAGGGGGTTGTTAACCCGGCGGATTTGTCGAGCAGCTTGACGCCGGCTTCCTGAAACACGGCGCTGACGAACTGGGAGCAAAAATAGGATTTTTCCCCGCCCAGCTCCATATTGAGGATGACGCCCAGAAGGCCAAGAAAATTATAGTTATACTGTTCGCCGTTCTCTTCGAATTTTTTCACGTAGTTTCGCATGTGCAGATAGGTTTCTTGGCTGACTTTGCAGCTGTATAAGGCGCAGGTTGCTTTTTCGAACACGCCGCCGTGAATGTCTTCCTTGACGAATCCGCCGTACATCGGAATCAGCGGGTGCTTTCGCCCGAAGCTGTATACTTCGCGGAGTTCAGGGTCAAAAGCGATCGATGCATGATTGAACGGGGCTCTGGTGTAGAGACCGATCATTTTGGCGACCCAGGTTTTCGGATTGCTTAATAAGATGTAGATTTGCATTTGATTTGACATTGTTTAACCACCATTTGAATTGATTACAGTTCCATTTGATATTATCATGGTACTTCGTTTGCGGGAATACAAAAACAGACCGGAGGCGGAAATAAAACTGGACTAAGGTCTTGCTTGCATCCTTCCGCGCCTTACCTGAGCGGTCATTTACATTTCGCGGGCGATACGATAAAATCGGGGAGGAAATCCAGGGATAAAGAGGAAGAAAGAGGATGGTCCAGCGATGTATAAGTTGATTTTGGCCGATGACGAAGAAGATGTGCGGGAAGGGCTGCTGCAGCTGATCGACTGGGAAAACGTCGGTTTTACGGTGGCGGACACGGCCGAAAACGGCAAGGAAGCCGCGGAAATGGTGGAGAAGCATGTGCCCGACGTGGTCGTTACCGATATTCAAATGCCATTTATGAACGGCCTGCAGTTGGCCGAGTGGATTCGCGGCCATTATCCGGCGACGAAGATCATAATCCTGACCGGTTACGAGGAATTTGAGTATGCGCAAAAAGCGATCCGGCTCGGCATCGACGAGTATGTTTTGAAACCGTTTTCGGCAGCGGAACTGGCGGACATTTTGCGCAAGGTCAAGAAGCAGATCGACGCGGAGCTCGCCGAAAAAGAAAATGTGCAGCTGCTGACCGAGCATTACCGCAAAAACCTCCCCGTGCTCCAAAGCCTGTTCCTATCTTCGCTCGTATCCAGACGCCTGAAGGAAACAGAGATCCAGGAAAAAAGCCAGCATTACGGGCTTGATTTAAGCGGCAGCGAATACATGGTGTCGATTCTTCGCATCGATGCCGCCCCCGGTCGCAAGGAAGCCGTGAGTACCGGCAGCGGCGAGGCCGACTACCGCAAGGCAAGCGGTTGGCTATCTTTGCAGGACACGAACGACACCCAACTGCAGCTGTTTGCTGTCTATAATATCGCCGATGAAATCGTCAAGCGGTATCCGGCTTATAAAGCGTTTATTCATCATGACGAGGTGGTTTTACTGAGCGTCCGGCGCCATGAAGGCAGCGAAGAGCTTGCCGGCCGGACGCTGCAACTGCTGGAGGAAATCCGCTTCAGCGTGGAGCGTTTTCTGAAGTTGACGGTCACGATTGGAGCTGGCCGGGCGGCCCCCCGTCTGAACGATGCCGTATCCTCCTATGAAGAAGCGCTGAAAGCGCTTGATTATCGGGTGATCCTCGGCGGAAACAAGGTGATCTGGATCGAAGACGTGGAGTCCCGGGAGTACGTTCCGCTGGCGGTTGATGAACTGAAAGAGAAGGAACTGGTCCGCTGCCTGAAAGTAGGAAGCGACCAGGAGCTGAAGCAGCTTCTCGAGGACATGTTTGGCGTATTGGCCGACAACCAGGTATCCTATCAGGACTTCCAGGTTTACCTGCTGGAAATGTTGACTTCGGTCATCAAAGTGGCCAAGGACAGCCGCGCGGATCTGGACAAGCTGTTTGGCGAGGGGCCCGGTTTTCTAGGGCAGTTTGCCAATTTTGCCCATGCGGATGATGCGGAATCCTGGCTTTTGGACATCTGTATGAAGCTGAAGCATTCGATTGCTTCGGACCGCCAGTCCAGCTACAACAAACTGGTGGAGGAGGCGAAGGAATACATATTGGAAAATTACGGGGACCACGATCTCTCGATCGCCAAAGTATGCCGGCATTTGCATATCAGCGCCGGTTATTTCAGCAATATTTTCAAAAAAGAAACGAAAACGACCTTTGTAAGCTATTTGATGGGGGCGCGGATGGAAGCCGCCCAGCATTTGCTCGCTGCCACCGATTTGAAGGCGTTTGAAATCGCCGAGCGGGTCGGATTCTCCGATCCGAACTATTTCAGCTTTTGTTTCCGCAAAAAATTCGGCATCTCCCCGAAAGAATACCGCGGCGGGGCAAGAAATCCATGAGGCTGTGGAAATCGGCCAAACAGCTGCTTGGCGGCTTTCATATCCGGAATATTCAGGTGCTCATTTCCTTATCTTCCATCACCGTTACGGTGCTTACGGTACTGCTGGTCAGCACGATGCTGTACAACCGCTTTACCCGCGCCGCCGAGGAGAACGTGTATCTTAGCCTAGGGGAAATCGTTGAACAGGTGAACTCCAATTTGGAGCTCTACGTGAGCGGCATGAAGGACGTGTTCGAACTTACGGAGCGCAAAATCGCTTCGGCGCCCGAAGCCGCCTCGGACGAAGGGCTTGGGGACGAGCTTGGTACGGTGCTGAATACGCGGGAGGATCTGGTTTCGATCGCGCTGTTTACCGAAGAAGGCGAGCTGGTGCGCAATGTGCCGGCGATCCCGATGCGGCAAAATACGCGGCTTCAGGAGCAGCTATGGTTCGAATCCGCGATGGAGCACCCGGGTAAGCTGCAGTTTACACCGCCCCATATTCAAAATTTATTCAAATGGGAATACCGCTGGGTCGTGTCGATGAGCAAAACGGTCCAATATTGGGACCGGGATTCACTGAAACAGGGCTTGCTGGTCATCGACATCAACTTCCGCACGATCGATCAGCTCAGCCAGCGCGTCAGCCTCGGCAAAAAGGGTTACGCTTACATCATCGACGCGGTCGGAAATATCGTATACCACCCCCAGCAGCAGCTCATATATGCCGGATTGAAATACGAAAATATCGAGCCGGTGCTTAACTACGCTTACGGCCGGTATTTCGACGAATCCGACGGGGAGCAGCGCATTATTACGATTCAGACGGTCAAGCCGGCCAACTGGAAAATCGTCGGTGTGGCTTACGCGGACGAGTTTTTGACGACGAAGCGGGAGCTCGGCGGCTTTTTGTCTTGGTTCCTGCCCGTGGTGATCGTCATTATCCTCGCTATCAACATCTACGTGTCCGCACGCATTTCACTGCCAATCCGCAGGCTGGAAAAATCGGTGCAGATGGTCGAAGGCGGCGATTTCGGCACCAATGTATACGTGAGCGGCGCTTATGAGGTGGAGCAACTGTCCAAACGCTTCAACCTGATGCTGCGGCGGATCCGCGAGCTGATGGACCAGATCATTCAGGAGCAGGAAGCCAAGCGGAAAAGCGAGCTCGACGTGCTGCAGTCGCAAATCAATCCGCACTTCCTCTATAATACGCTGAATTCGGCAACGCGCCTGGCGGAGCTGGGACGGAACGAGGAAGTCGTGACGACGATCACGTCGCTGTCGCGGTTTTTTCGCATCAGTTTAAGCCAAGGCAGCCATATCATTTCCGTTCAGGAAGAGCTGGAGCATGTGCGGCACTACCTGATCATCCAGACGATTCGTTTCAAGAACAAGTTTCGGTACGAGATCGTAGCCGATGAAATGGCGCTCGAATGCCGGACGTTGAAGCTGATCCTGCAGCCCCTGGTGGAAAATGCGATCCATCATGGCATCGAGAAATCGGCGGACGCGGGTTTTATCGGCGTGGAGGCCCGTTTGGAGGGAGAGCATTTGGTATTCCGCATCCGCGACAACGGCATCGGCATGCCGCCGGAGACGGTGGTGAAGCTGATGAAAGGCGCGGTGCGCAGCGAATCCGGTTCAGGCGTCGGCGTGCGCAATGTGCAGGAGCGGATCGCGCTGTATTACGGCCCGGGGTATGGATTAAAGTTTGACAGTGAACCGGAGGAAGGGACATTGGTAACGATTACGATTCCGGCGGTCCACCTGGATAATACGCAAAAGGACGGGGTGGAACCATGAGCAGACGTATGGCAAAAGCGGCATCAGGAATGCTGCCGGTGGTGCTGGCCGTTTTGTTGTCTTCATGCACCCCCGGTTCCGGGAATTTGCCCCCGGATTATGAGCGACCAGTCGTTGTCGATATGATCGTCAAAATGGACCGCGGCGATTATTGGAAGACAACGAAGCTGGGGGCGGAGGTTGCCGCGAAAGAGTACAATGTCCAGCTGAATTTTCTCGCACCGGATAACGAAAACGATGTGGAGGGCCAGATTCGGCTGATGGAGGAATCGATCCAGCGCAAACCGGACGCGATCGTCCTGGCGGCGACCGACTATGAAGCGCTGGGGCAAGTAACGGACCGGACATCCTACGCCAATATTCCGGTCATCTCCATCGATTCCGAGGTGGCTTCCACGAAAGTGAAAACGTACGTTGGGACCAACAATTACGAGGCAGGGCAGGAGGCGGCGGAACGTCTGGTGGAGCTGACCGGTCCGGATAGCGAAATTGGTATCATCAATTTCGTGAAAGGGGCTCGCAACGCAGGTCAGCGGGAGGAAGGTTTTCTCGACTATGTCGCCCGGTTTCCCGGGGTCAAGGTCGTCGATACCCTGTATTGCGGCTCGGACGAAACGCTGGCGTACAACTTGACGGTGGATATGCTGAAACGGTTCCCCGGCCTGGATGGCATCGTCTCGTTAAGCGCGGAGTCCTCGATCGGGGCGGGCAAAGCGGTGGATGAATCGGGAAACGATCATTTGAAAATGATCGCTTTTGACAATCCGCCGGAAATGCTGGAGCTGCTGCAGGAGGAGAAAGTGCAGGCGATGGTCGTGCAAAATCCGTTTAACAACGGGTATTTGGCCGTGGCTGCCGCGGTGAAGGCGGCGCATGGCGAGAAACTGGAAGACAAAATGCCGACCGACACCAAGCTGATTGATCTGGGCAACATGCTGTGGCCGGAAAATCAAAAGCTGCTGTTTCCTTTCGTCAAGTGAAGCTCCTTGTTCGATATAATGAGGAGAATCGGCGAACGCGGGGCATATTACTGGGTAACTGCGCTTTACCTGCGTAACTTTAGCCCTGGGAGGAAATCTGTGATGGAAAGAAGTTTGCTGACCACGGGATTGGTGGACACAGTACGGGCGGCCGAAGATGTGTGGAGCGTCCGCACGCTCATCGTTAACGTCTGTTTTGTCGGGGATGTGAAGCAAGGGGATTGGGTGCTGGTGGATACCGGGATCGGGCCTTTGACGGAAGCGCTAGTGGAGGAAGCCGAGTCCGTTTTTCAACGGCCGCCGGTGTGCATCGTTTTGACGCACGGCCATTTTGACCATGTCGGGGGCGTGAAAGAGCTCGCGGAAAAATGGGATGTCCCGGTATTTGCCCACCAAGCGGAGTTGCCTTATTTAACGGGGGAAAAAGATTACCCGGAGGGCGATCCTACCGTTGGCGGCGGCCTTATGGCGGGCGTGGCACCGCTCTATCCCAACCGGGCGATCGATTTGGGCGGGCGTGTTCGCGCTTTGCCGGATGATGGCCAGGTGCCCGGGATGCCGGCATGGAAGTGGATTTATACGCCCGGGCATAGTCCGGGGCATATCTCGTTGTTCCGCGAGCATGACCGCTTTCTGATCGCCGGCGACGCCTTCATCACCGTCAAGCAAGAATCGGCGTTGGCCGTAGCCGCGCAAACGTTGGAAGTGCACGGGCCGCCGAAGTATTTTACGCCGGACTGGCCGGCGGCTGGGCGTTCGGTCGAGCGCTTGGCGGCACTTTCGCCGGAGACAGCGGTGACCGGGCATGGGCAGCTGCTTGGCGGGGAAGCTCTGCGCGCCGGACTGAGGCGTCTAGCCGAGCGTTTTGAAGAGCTCGCGGTCCCGGAGCGGGGAAGATATGTCGTTGAAGGGATGCGTTAGCCCTTTTGCATCTGAAACAACCGGCAGCAAGCCGTTCGGAAGGTTCCGAGCGGCTTGCTGTTTTTCGTTTTGCACATCAACCTCATTAGAATTTTTATAGAACATCTCAGGATTTTAGATTCGAATTCGGCACTAAACAATGCATAATGAAAACGTATCCAAGAGAGAACTCACAGAAATCCAAAATGATTCAGGAGGTCAAATACGAATGAAAAAGATGACTACGGTAATGTTGGTTGCGGCCATGCTGGGGGCAACGATGGCGGGCTGCTCCAACGGCGGGAGTTCGGCAAGCGGCGGCAGCAACGGAGGGGGAAGCTCTACGCCAAGCGTCGGCGTGGCAATTTACAAGTTTGACGACACGTTTATGACCGGCGTCCGCAACGCGATCGAGAAAAACGCGGACGGCATCGCCAAGGTAGATATCGTAGACAGTCAAAACTCGCAGCCGACGCAAAACGACAAGATCGATTTGTTCCTGACGAAAAAGACAAACGCGCTGATCGTCAACCCGGTGGACCGGACGGCGGCAGGCGTCATTATCGACAAGGCGAAAGCGAAGGATACGCCGGTGGTGTTCCTGAACCGCGAGCCGCTGCCGGAAGATATGAAGAAATGGGACAAAGTTTATTATGTCGGCGCGAAAGCCGAAGAATCCGGCACCCTGTCCGGCCAAATTATTGTCGACTACTGGAAATCGCATCCTGAAGCCGACAAAAACGGCGACGGCGTGCTGCAGTACGTCATGCTGAAAGGCGAGCCGGGACACCAGGACGCCGAGCTCCGCACGCAATATTCCGTACAGGCGATTGAAGATGCCGGCATCAAAGTGGAAAAAGTCGCCGAAGATACGGCGATGTGGGACCGTGTAAAAGGCCAGGAAAAAATGGCCGCATTCCTTGCCGCAAACGGCGACAAAATCGAAGCCGTGCTGGCCAACAACGACGACATGGCGCTGGGCGCGATCGAAGCTTTGAAAGCCGCCGGTTACTTTACGGGCGACAAGTACATGCCGGTTGTCGGCGTAGACGCTACGGCTCCCGCCATTCAGGCGCTTGAGCAAGGCACGATGCTGGGAACGGTGCTCAACGATGCCGAAAACCAAGGTAAAGCCGCTGTAACACTTGCCTCCCTGCTGGCCAAAGGCGAGGAAGTGAACAAGGACTCCGTCGGCTTTGAAATCACCGACAATCAATACGTCTGGATTCCATACCAAAAAGTAACGAAGGAAAACGCGGCCGACTTCAAGTAAGATTTCGGCAGCATGACTGGCAGCGCTTCTCATACTCATAAGGTTCATGGGAGGCTCTAGCGCCAAACGGTGCGAGCCTCCCGGTTCTTCTTAAAGGGATAGGATACCGGAGGAAACGAGGCTGGCCTCTAAGTTTACAGACCATAGAAAGGGGCGACAAAGGATGTCTGAACCGAAATTTTTGCTGGAGATGAAGGGCATCTCCAAGGAATTTCCCGGCGTTAAAGCGCTGGACGGCGTAACTCTGCAGGTTAGACCCGGAACCGTGCACGCGCTGATGGGCGAAAACGGGGCGGGCAAATCGACGCTCATGAAATGCCTGTTCGGCATTTACAAGCCGGACGGCGGAGAGATTTTTATAGGCGGGCAAAAAGCGGAAATCCACAATTCCAGCGATGCGTTAAAGCTTGGCGTGTCGATGATTCACCAGGAGCTGCATCCGGTGCCTTTTCGCAATGTGATGGAAAATATATGGCTCGGCCGTTTTCCGCGCATCGGATGGGGGCCTTTGCAATTCATTGATCACAAGAAGATGTACAAGGACACGGAAAAACTGTTTAAGCAACTCGATATCGATTTGCAACCCGATACGATCGTCGGCAAGCTGTCCGTTTCCAAAGTGCAATCGATCGAGATTGCCAAGGCCGTATCGTTCAATTCGCAAATTATCGTGATGGACGAACCGACGTCATCTTTGACCAGCGTCGAGGTGGAGCATCTGTTCCGCATCATTAACGACCTGAAGAGTCGCGGCGTTTCCATCATTTACATTTCACATAAAATGGAAGAAATTTTGCGGATCTCCGATGATGTGACGATCATGCGCGACGGGAAAAAGATCGGCACCTGGCCGGCGGCGGAAATGACCACTGATTTGATCATCTCCAAGATGGTCGGCCGCGATTTAACGCAGCGGTTCCCGGATCGGCACAACGTACCGAATGGCGTCGTTATGAAAGTGGAAAATTTGACGTCGATCGATCCAAGGTCGTTCAAGGCCGTGTCGTTCGAACTGCGCAAAGGGGAAATCCTCGGCGTCGGAGGATTGGTCGGGGCGCAGCGGACCGAGCTGATCGAAGCGTTGTTTGGGCTTCGCGAGGTCAAAGCGGGCACGATTTCGATTAACGGGAAGCAGGTGAAAATCCGCAGTGCGGGTGAAGCCAAAAAGCACGGTATAGCCCTATTGACCGAGGAACGCCGCACGACGGGGATTTTCCCGGTGCTGTCCGTTCACGAAAACGGGGCGATCGCCAACCTCAGACGTTACGTGAAGCCTTATGGCCTGCTGGACGAACGGAGGAAGAAAAGCGAGGTCAACCAAATGGTCGAAAAGCTGCGGACCAAAACGCCGTCGCCCAAAACGCTCATCATGAACCTCTCCGGGGGGAATCAGCAGAAGGTGCTGCTGGCCAGATGGCTGCTCACCGAACCGGATATCCTGCTGCTGGACGAACCGACGCGGGGCATCGATGTCGGGGCGAAATACGAAATTTATACCATTATTGCGGATTTGGCGCAGCAAGGCAAAAGCATCATCATGATTTCATCCGAGATGCCCGAACTGCTGGGGATGTCCGACCGTGTCATGGTTATGTCCGAAGGCCGCCTGACCGGGATTTTGGATGGAGACAAGGCCACGGAACAAGAAGTTATGCGTTTGGCTGCCCAGCATTAAGGCTTAAAGAAGGAGGAGAAAATCATGAATACGAAAAAAATTCAAGGTTTTGTGACCGAAAACGCGATATATATCGTTTTGGCGGTGCTGCTGATCGGCATTGCCGTGTATGACCCCAGCTTTATCGGATTAAACACGCTGCGCGACATTTTGATTCAGTCCTCGACCCGGGTGATTATTGCGCTTGGCGTCGCTTTTATTCTCATTACCGGGGGGACGGACCTGTCCGCCGGCCGGATGGTCGGTTTGACGGCGGTCGTGTCGGCTTCCATGCTGCAGATTCAAGACTATCCCCGGCGGTTTTTCCCGAATTTGCCGGAACTTCCGCTGTTCGTTCCGGTTTTGATCGCGATTGCGGTAGGTTTATTTTTTGGCCTTATTAACGGCATCATCGTCTCGAAATTCAAGGTTCCGCCGTTCATCGCCACGCTCGGCACCATGGTTGCGATTTACGGGATCAACTCGCTGTATTTCGACACGGAGCCGAACCAATCGCAGCCGATCGGCGGTTTGCGGGAAGACTTTACGACGCTTTTAGGTTCGGGAAGCATCGGCAGCGGGGATTTCTCGATTCCTTATATCGTCCTGATCGCGATCGCGGTCTGCTTTATCGTGTGGGTCCTGTTCAATAAAACGCGGCTCGGCAAAAACATGTATGCCATCGGCGGCAACGAGCAGGCGGCCAAGGTTTCCGGGATCAACGTAGCCAGAAACCTGATCCTGATCTACTCGATCGCCGGCGCGCTGTACGGCCTCGCCGGGGTGTTGGAAGCGGCGAGAACCGGCGGCGCGACCAACAACTACGGGAACATGTACGAGCTTGACGCGATCGCGGCCTGCGTTGTCGGCGGCGTTTCCACCACCGGCGGGATCGGTACCGTGCCGGGCATCATGGCCGGGGTGCTTATTTTCACCGTCATCAACTATGGCTTGACCTTCGTTGGCGTTGGCCCTTATTGGCAGCAAATTATCAAAGGCGCGATTATCGTCGCTGCCGTAGCGTTCGATATGCGCAAGTACGCAAGCAGGAAGTAACGGTTGAATAGTTCAACGCTCTGAGGACGCCGCTGGCGTCCTTGGGGTTGGGCGACAGATTAACATTCGCTGTCCGGACGCTTTGCACGATTATCCCGTTTGATCAGGTAGCTGAGAAACATACAGGCCGGGAAAAGAAAATATTTGGTGGAGGAGCAGCCATAACCTGAACCTTTCCACTGCAGCACGCCCGCACCGTTCATGCTAACCCACACCAAGACAAGTTGATCCCCATCAAGCAATTGATCCGCATCAAACTCCCCCCGCCGTTCCAGCGCCACGATCAGGCTGCAGCCGCAAGGGGCTGATTCGGTTGGCGTGCGATCAACCGGCGGTAAGGGATCGCCGGAATCGCCACACACATGCGCGGCAACTTCTGCCTCACCGTGCAGACGAAGCCGTTCAGCCACTTCATCGCGATCAGCGCCTCCATGCAGGCCTGCTCGCTGTTATAACGGCTGGTGAATGGTTGAAGTTCCGTTCCCGCATTGATCTCCATGTTCGCTCGCCCCCGAATCGAGAAATTACGAACGTTTGTTTAATTTATCCTCATTATACCAAACATACGTTCCCTAATCAAGCCGAAAATCCCACCTGAACCGCCTCATTTTCTCCTCTCTTTTTTGGGGAACCCTTGCTCTAGTCTCCACCCCCTGCTTCCTGAAAGATAGGTATAATCGTGCAAAGGCAACAGGTAGGGACACCAGGATACCAACCCTGGAAGGTTTTGAGCCTCTAAATTACCCTTGTTTTCTGGCAGGTGGAAAGGGAGGAAAGAGGGAAGGGGGGCGTTAGAGTCAGGTTCTACCATGAAACTCCATAACCTAACCACCATACCCAGCCTTCTCTTTGCCTCCCAGGTATGGGGTAGCACGATAAATGGACCCCCAACGGCGAGGTTTTTCTTTTGCGTTTTTCCATGTTTTGGACGCGCATCAAGACCGGCTATATGTTAAAATGTGACAAGAACAGAGAAAAAAGCCGATAAACCCATTCGGCTGAGAAGGAGTTTTTTTTGTCATGGGCAAACGGAGCAAAAAAATCGTAACGGCAGGGCTGTTTATCTCCCTTCTGGCCGCGGTGCTGGCGCCTGCTCACGGGGGAGTGGACATGGCTCATGCGGCCGCGTCCAACACCCAATCATTGGCAGCGGTTTATGCCCGCATTCAAACGGAAAACGCGTCGCAGGTCGTGGCGCTTGTCAATAAAGAACGAGTCGCGGCGGGGCTGAAACCGCTCGTGGTACATACCAACCTGACCAAAATGGCCAAAACGAAAGCGATCGATATGTTCAAAAGCAATTACTTCGATCATTATTCGCCGAAATATGGCTCGCCCTTCGACATGATGGACGCGTCCAATATCACATTCACTTATGCTGGAGAAAATATAGCCAGGGGGCAGCGATCGGCCAAGGAGGCCGTAAAGGACTGGATGAACAGTCCGGGACATAAAGCGAATATTCTGAATCCGAACTATAAGCTGATCGGCGTCGGTTATTATAACGGATACTGGGTCCAGGAGTTTATCGGGAAGTAATTCGGGAAGTAATATCTAAAAATTGAAACCTCTCGAAAGCTGCAGCGTAAACATAAGCATAATCTGAATTTTTTATCGGGAGGAAAAAACAATGTCCATTTTTAAAAGATTGCGCGACTTGACGATGTCCAATATTAACGCCCTGATCGACAAAGCGGAGGACCCGATCAAATTGACGGACCAATATATCCGGGACATGCAGGAGGATCTGGAGGACGCGGAAAAAGCGGTAGCCGCGCAAATCGCCATTGAAAAGAAATTCAAAGGCTTGTATGAAGAGCAGCAGGCGCTCGTCGAAAAACGCACTCAGCAGGCTCATACGGCGGCTCAGGCGCAAAACGTCGATTTGGCCCGCCGCGCCCTGGAGGAGAAAAAAGCGGCCGAAGCGAAGGCTGCGGAATACAAAGCCAGCTATGATCAAAACAAAGCGGCGGCCGACAATCTCCGCGTCAAGCTGGACGAAATGCGCAAACAGCTGACGGAAATGAAAAACAAACGCGAGACGCTTGTAGCGCGTTACAACGCAGCCAAAGCCCAGAACGAAATCAACAAGGCGATGGGCGGCTTCAATTCGGACACTGCGGCGAGCGGCCTGAAGCGGATGGAAGAAAAAATGCTGCAAATGGAAGCGCAGGCGGAAGCCAGCAATGAACTGGCCTCGAAAGACAAGTCCCTGGACGAGGAATTCGCCAGCCTGAACAAGGATAGCGAGGTTGAAGCTGAATTGGCCGCTTTGATGAAGCAATATGAGGAGAAGAAATAACGACGACGAACCCAAGAAGTGAGGCTTAACCGAGGATGAGCGTTTGGAAGAGAATCGGAAATCTGTTCGCCAAGCCGGAGCCGCCGCTTATGGAAAAAAGCATGCTGTCGCTGGCTCCGGGAGACATTTGCGAGGTTTCGCTCGTTTCGTATGAAGTAACTGGACGGGTAAACAACCGCAGCCGCAATGCCGTTGTTTTGACGCTGCAGGACGGCAGCCGAATCAGCTACTTGCTCATCGAGGAGCGCGAGACGCTGCAATACCAGCTCTATCAGCCGATTGACGGACGCCTCGACGATCCGTCGGAGGTTCCGGGGCAAATGGAGCTGGACGGCACTCTGTATCATCTTGAGGAGGAGTACGGCGGATACGTTGCGGTCGTCGGCAGAACCCCTTTTATGCAGGGGGGAGAACAGCATGTCTGGCAGTACCAGTCCGATGACGGGAAGCTGCTGCGCATCGAATGGCAAAACGGACGGTTTATGCTGTATGAAGGAACCAAAGTGATTCCGGCCGATGTGAAAGTCATTCGAGCCAGCTAATAAGCAAGCAAAATTCAAGGCAGTGCGTTAGGCGCTGCCTGAAACTGCCGAGACACTTCTCGGCAGTTTTTTATATCTAGCTTTGGGGGAGGAACCAAATAAGAAAAGGGGTTGCGGTTAGGGACATAACCTGCGGCATTTGCATCTTCCAACAAGAAGTTTTATGTTATTTACATAAGTTGGATAGGTTAATAACGGAATATGACGAAAACGGGAGGAAGGATAACGATGGGATCGAGTTCTCGGATTTGGCGGGTTGCCGGACTTTTTTCCGCTATATCGACGTTGCTGCTGCTAACCGGTTTCCTTTTTGCCGTATTGGATATTGCCAAGCCGGCGTTGTTGAACGGCGCCGAAAGCGCTTTGCC
Organism: Paenibacillus macerans; assembly: GCF_023715465.1. Lineage (GTDB taxonomy): Bacteria > Bacillota > Bacilli > Paenibacillales > Paenibacillaceae > Fontibacillus > Fontibacillus macerans_A. The sequence goes on along the minus strand of NZ_JAMBOE010000001.1, from coordinate 297,264 downwards.
GCCAAAAACGGAGCAGCCCGCCGCAGCCGGAAGCTGGGATGTGACGGCCATCGGGGATTCGCTGGCGAAGGGCACCGGTGACGATACCGGGAATGGCTTTGCCCGCAGAACGGTGGAATTGCTCAAGGCGCAAGGGACTTCCTCCATGTTGATCAACAATCTCGGGATCAATGGGATGACGACGGAGGAACTGCTTGCGTCGCTGGACGATCAGGGCGTAAGGTACGCGCTGGGACAGTCGGGAATCATCCTGCTCTCCATAGGCGGCAATGATCTGTTTAAAGGGGCGGAGCAGCTGACCTCGGGGGAACAACTGCCCACGCCGGCGGAACTGGATACCACAATCGCGAAAGCGTCGGAGTACTTCCGGCAGGCGGTAGGGAAGCTGCATGAAATCAACCCGCAGGCCGCGTTGGTTTATGTCAGCTTGTACAACCCGTTTTCTGATCTGAAGGAGATGCGCGAGCTCGGAGATGACGCGGTCATGCGCTGGAATGAGATGGCTCTAAAAGCGTTGGCTCCCTATAACGGCACTCTGGTTGTACCGACCTATGATTTATTTACGCATAACGCGGCGCGGTATTTGTCGAGCGACCATTTTCATCCGAACGGGGACGGATACCAGGCGATCGCCGAACGGATCGTGCAGAGCATTGGACAAAAATAAAGCAAAACAGGACATCAAAGGGGGCTACTGCGATGGCACTACATCAGGAAGCGGCGTTGGATGAGCGGCAAGTGGTCCTGTCGGTACGGGGACTGAAGAAAAAAATCCGCCGCAAATGGATTGTTCATGAGGTAACGTTCGACGTCCATGAAGGGGAGATTTTTGGCTTTCTCGGCCCCAACGGCGCCGGTAAAACGACGACGATCCGCATGCTGGTGGACCTGATTCGTCCGACCGAAGGCAAGGTTTCTATCTGCGGATACGACGTGCAGCGGGAGCCTGAGCTTGCGCTGCGATACGTCGGCTCCATTGTGGAGAATCCGGAGGTGTATTCCTATTTGACAGGCCGGGAAAATCTGGAGCAATTTGCCCGGATGTTGCCGGGCATTGACGCAGGGCGGATTGACGAGGTGGTTCACATCGTCGGCCTGGACGGGCGGATCGACGATAAGGTGAAGACCTATTCGCTGGGGATGCGGCAGCGGCTGGGGATCGCCCAGGCTTTGCTGGGGCGGCCGAAGCTGCTTATTTTGGATGAACCGACCAATGGGCTTGACCCTAAAGGCATTAAAGAGATGCGCGATTTTATCCGGCGGTTGGCGGCGGAGGGACTGGCCGTGTTCGTGTCCAGCCACTTGCTGAGCGAAATTCAGCTGCTGTGCGACCGGGTAGCAATCATTAGCCGGGGCCGCGTGCTGACGGTCGGCAAAGTTGAAGAATTGATCCAGGAAAGCACCAATTACGTCGTCTGGGAGCTTGAGCCGCGCGAGCGGGGAGCGGAGCTGCTGCGTGCAGCCGGAATCGGCATTTTCACGGAGGCCGGGGACGTCCTTGACGACACCATCGTCGCGGGAATCGGGAAGTCGGCCCTGGTCACCCGGATGCAGCCGGAGCAGGTTGATGAACTGGTGTCACTCCTGGTGGAGGAAGGGGTTCGGGTTGGCGCTGTGCAGAAGGTCAATCCAACGTTGGAGCAGCTGTTTTTGCAAATGACGGAAGGTGAGAGCTTTGAATAACATTTTTCCTTTGGTGAAAAATGAAACGATCAAGATGATCCGTAAAAAGCGTTTTTACGTCATTTTGCTCGTTTTGATCGTCTTGGTGCCGATGTTTGCATACGCGCAGATGCGCGAGTCTGTGGAGAAACGGGAGAAATACGGCAGTGATTGGCGCCGGGAAGTGCAGCAGGCGATTACGGACAACCAAAACTCGCTGGGCAGCGACCGGGTGCCGGAGGAGTGGAAAAAATACCGGCAAATCTATATTCAGCAGATGAAATATTATTTGGAGCATGATGTGAATCCGCAGGAACCCGGCGGCGTGACATTTACCCGGGAATTTCTGGACAACGCCGCAACCCTGTTCATTCCGCTGCTGATTATGGGCGTCGGGTCGGATATCGTGTCCTCAGAGCGAACGAGCGGAACGATTAAAATGCTGCTCACCCGCCCGATCCGCCGCTGGAAAATCCTGCTCGGCAAACTGATTACCCTGCTGATGTTCGTGTCGCTGATCATCTTAGCAACGTGCGTCATCTGCTATCTGATCTCCGGCATGTTTTTCGGATACACCGGGCTTACGATGCCCGTATTTACCGGGTTTCAGCTCCACGGCGCGGAGGTGGACATCTCGGGAGTACACGCGGTGCCGCAGTGGCAATATATCCTCATGCAAACCGGATTAATCTGGTTCGTCAGCATCGTTGTCGCGTGTCTAGCGTTTATGGTGTCGGTGCTGGTCCGCAGCACCTCGGCGAGCATCGTAATCATGATGGCGGCGCTGATCGCCGGGAATATTTTATCGAACATGGCTTCCGCCTGGACGAGCGCCAAATATCTTTTTATGGTCAACCTCGGCTTAACGAATTATTTGTCGGGAACGCCGGCGCCGATCGAAGGGATGACGCTGGGATTTTCACTGATTGTACTCGCCGTTTGGGGGGCTGTATCGCTTGTCGTTTCATTCCTCGTCTTTACGAAACAGGATATATTGAATTAAAATGGACAAGGACCACAAAACATCTGTTTGCATTTAATGCAGTAGAGGTAGTTCAAAAAGTCATCTTTTGATCACGAAGCAGGTCAAGAAGCGGAATCGACATCGAATCTTGAATTCAGCCGGGCCTTCCGGTGCTCACGTACCCAAAACGTACGCTCCGCTCCTCAGTCCCTGGCTTCATCCAACCTTCTCGGTGCTGAAAACCTGACTTTTTGAACGTTAATTTGAAGACTGTTTGAACACTATTTTTAAAAAGAAGATTACATAAAGAAGTTAAAGGGGGAGCATGAATGGCCGAACAAATCGATTTGTTCGAGGACGTTGCCGGTCCGGATTCTGCCAAGGCGTCTTCGGGATACGACGCGGACGACATTCAAGTGCTCGAAGGGCTTGTCGCGGTACGCAAACGGCCAGGTATGTACATTGGCAGTACGAGCTCGTCGGGTCTTCATCATTTGGTATGGGAGATAGTGGATAATGCCGTCGACGAGCATCTGGCCAAGTTTTGCTCCAAAATCGACATTACGCTGCACAAGGACGGCTCGGTGACCGTTGTGGACAACGGGCGCGGCATCCCGACCGGCATGCACAAAACCGGCATTCCTACACCGCAGGTCGTTTATACGATTCTGCATGCCGGCGGCAAATTCGGCGGGGCGGGCTACAAGAAGTCCGGCGGTTTGCACGGGGTTGGCGCATCGGTCACCAACGCGTTGTCCGAGTGGCTTGAAGTTCATATTTACCGGGAGGGCAAAATTCACCGGATGCGGTTTGAATATTGGGTCGACGATAAGGGTGTTGAACATGTCGGCGAACCGGTTACCGGACTTGAGGTCATTGGCAATACGAACAAAACCGGGACAAAGGTGACGTTCAAGCCGGATATTCGCGTGTTCTCCGCCGGGATCGGCCTCAACTACGATACACTCGCGGAACGTTTACAGGAGATCGCTTTTCTGAACTCGGGCCTGAAGGTAACTATAAAAGATGAGCGGTCCGACCGTTTCGACGAGTTTTTTTATGAAGGCGGCGCGAGCCAGTTCGTGCAGTTTCTGAACGACGGCAAAGACGTGCTGCACGATGTCGTGCATTTTTACGCCGAGCGGGACGACATCGAGGTGGAGGTTGCCCTCCAATATAATTCGGGCTACACCGAAACGTTGGCCTCTTTCGTTAACTCGATTCCGACGCGTGGCGGGGGGACGCACGAAACGGGCTTCAAAACGGCATATACCCGGGTGATGAACGAGTATGCGCGGAAAAACGGCCTGCTCAAGGAGAAGGACAAAAACCTCGAGGGCAATGATTTGCGCGAAGGCATGATGGCCGTCATCAGCGTAAAGATGTCCGAGGTCGAGTTCGTCGGACAGACGAAGGACCAGCTCGGCAGCGCTTCGGCGCGCAGCGCGGTCGACGCGGTGGTCAGCGAGAAAATGGCGCTGTTCCTGGAGGAGAATCCGCAGGTCGCCCAGACGCTGATCAAAAAAGCGGTCCAGGCCTCGAAGGCGCGGGAAGCGGCGCGGAAGGCGCGCGACGAAATGCGCTCGGGCAAGAAAAAAAGCGAGAGCTCAAACCTCGGCGGCAAGCTGACGCCGGCGCAGTCGAAGGATTTTTCGCGCACCGAGTTGTTTATCGTCGAAGGGGATTCTGCCGGCGGATCGGCGAAGCAGGGCCGTGATTCCAAGATTCAGGCGATTTTGCCGCTCAAGGGCAAGCCGATGAATCCGGAAAAAGCCAAGCTGGCGGACATCCTGAAAAACGACGAATACCGGGCGATCATAGGCGCGATCGGCGCGGGGATCGGGACGGAATTTGCCGTGGAAGACAGCAATTATTCCAAGATCATCATCATGACCGACGCCGATACGGACGGAGCGCATATTCAGGTGCTTTTGCTGACGTTCTTTTACCGGTACATGAAGCCGTTGATCGATGCGGGCCGGGTGTATATCGCCCAGCCGCCGCTGTATAAAATCACCCGCCGTTCCGGCAAGCTGGAGACGATGCGGTATGCCTGGAGCGATGAACAGCTGCAAAATTACTTGAAGGAGTTCGGCAAAAATTTCGAGCTGCAGCGCTACAAAGGCCTTGGGGAAATGAATCCCGAGCAGCTGTGGGAAACGACGATGAACCCGGAAACGCGGACTATGCTGCAGGTGCAGATCGAAGACGCCGCCAAAGCGGAACGACGCGTGTCTACGCTGATGGGGGACAAAGTTGATCCGCGCAAGCGCTGGATCGTGGAAAACGTGGATTTCACGGAGTTTGAGGAATAGAAGGTGAATTGATGTGAGCATGCTGGAAAATTTTTTGCCGGCGTTTCTGGAAGAGGTTGTGGGCGACCGCTTCGGCCGGTATTCCAAATATATTATTCAGGACCGCGCGATCCCCGATGTGCGCGACGGACTGAAGCCGGTGCAGCGGCGGATTTTGTACGCGATGTACGATGCCGGCAATACGCCGGATAAGCCGTACCGCAAGTCGGCCAAAACGGTCGGGGACGTGATGGGGAACTACCATCCGCACGGGGACTCTTCGATTTACGAGGGCATGGTGCGGATGGCGCAGCCGTGGAAGATGGGCCATGTCCTGATCGACGGCCACGGCAACTGGGGCTCCCAGGACGATGATCCGGCGGCGGCCATGCGTTATACCGAGGCGAGATTGTCGCCGATCGCCATGGAAATGCTGCGCGATATCGAAAAACGCACGGTACCGTTCAAGGACAACTTCGACAACACGGCGAAGGAGCCGGTAGTGCTGCCGTCGCGGTTTCCGAACCTGCTGGTCAACGGGGTCAGCGGCATTTCGGCCGGGTTTGCGACGGAAATTCCGCCGCATAACCTGCGCGAGGTGATCGACGCCTGCATCGCTCTGATGGAGAAGCCGGGGCTGACGCTGGAGGAAATCCGCTTGTTCGTCAAGGGTCCGGACTTTCCGACAGGCGGAATCATCATGGGCGAAGAGGGGATCCGCGAGGCCTACGAGACCGGGAAAGGCCGGATTTACCTGCGCTCGAAAACGGAGATCGAAACGCTGCGCGGCGGCAAGCAGCAGATCGTCATTACCGAAATCCCTTATCAGGTCGTGAAATCCCGGCTGGTGTCGGCGATGGAAAACATCCGGTTGGAGAAAAAGGTGGACGGGATCGCCGAGGTCCGCGACGAAAGCGGCCGGAACGGGCTGCGCATCGTCGTGGAGCTGAAGAAAGACGCGGATGCGCAAGGGATTCTCGCCTATTTGCTGAAAAAAACCGACCTGCAGGTCACATACAATTTCAACATGGTGTCAATCGTCAACCGGGCACCGCGCCAGCTTGGCCTCAAGGCGATGCTGGAAGCGTACATCGCGCATCAGCGCGAGGTCGTGACCTATCGTACGCAATACGAGCTGGAGAAGCTGGAAGATCGCGCTCATGTGCTGGAAGGCCTCGTCAAAGCGCTGAACATTTTGGACGAGGTGATCGAAGCGATCAAAGCCTCCAAAAACCGCCAGGACGCGCAAAACAATTTGCAGTGGATGTTCGGCTTTACGGAGCGCCAGGCGGACGCGATTTTGACCTTGCAGCTGTACCGTTTGACCAATCTGGAAATTACTTCGCTGCAGAAAGAGCTGGATGAGATCCAGAAGAAAATCACGGTGCTGCGCGGCATTCTGGAGAGCGACAAAAAGCTGGTCGCGCTGATCAAAAAAGAGCTGCTGGAAATCCGCGAGAAATACGGGATCGACCGGCGCTCGGTGATCCAGGACGAAGTGGAGGAGCTCAAGGTCAACCTGGAGGTGCTGGTGGCCCAGGAGGAAGTGCTCGTTACGCTCTCGAACGAAGGTTATATCAAGCGGACCAGCATGCTTTCCTTTACGCGCTCCGGCGGCGAGCGGGACGGCTCCGGGGTGAAGGAAGGCGACTACATCAAACATCTGTTTGAAGTCGATACGCTGCAAAATCTGCTGATCTTCACGCAGCGGGGGCAGTATTTCCTGCTGCCGGTCCATCAAATTCCAGAGTTCAAATGGAAGGACAACGGCACGGCGCTCGTCAACGTCATCCCGCTGGCCAAGGAAGACCGGATCGTCAGCGTCGTGCCGCTGCGCGGCTTTGAAGAAGATCCGGAACTCACCCTCGTGTTCGTGACAAAGCGGGGCCAGGTGAAGCGCACCGAGCTGAAGGATTACGAAACGAAGCGGTCCGGCGCGGTGGCAGCCTGCAAGCTGGGCGATGGCGATGAGGTGCTGAGCGTGACGGTAAGCCGGGGGCGGCAGGAAATTGTGCTGCTGACGAAGCAGGGGATGGCGATCCGGTTTGCCGAAAGCGAAGTTAATGCGATGGGCCGCGTCGCTGCGGGAGTGCGCGGCATCAACCTGAAGGAGGACGACGAGGTCGTCGCCGCCCTTTGGGTGGAAGGCGAGGAAGGGGAGATTCTGGCCGTTTCCGACCTGGGCTACGGCAAGCGCACCCTGCTGCTTGATTACCCGCTCCAGAGCCGGGGCGGCAAGGGCTTGCAGACGTTCGAGTTCAAGGAAGGCAAGCGGGTCAAGCCGAACGGCAGCCGGCTGGTCGGCGGCGTTCACTGCAAAGAGCCGATGACGCTGCTGGTGGTGACGAAGGAAGGCCGGATGCACAGCTTCAGCACGGAAAACGCGACGCTGGCCGAACGGAAATCGATCGGCAAAGCGCTGGCGCATGTGGACAAAAACGACGAGATCGTCGATCTTTTCGTCAAGGAATGACGTGACCAATAAGTTTTGAGTAACGGTAAAAAGCTCCGCGTGCGGATGTACTCTTTGTACAACGTGCGCGGGGCTTTTTTTGCGGTGTGGATGCGGCTAACTAGTCGGTGTGGAAAGGACGAGCTCCATAAGTTGGATGTGTGATTGGAATTATCCAATAGAATTGGAAATTAAGTGGTAAAATCAGCACCTTGATTGGACATTTTCCAATAGATGACGCTCGGCGGGGGGGCGATAGCGTAATTTGAGGAAATCTATTGGATATTTTCCAATAAGAGTTCAGAATGGCGTACGATTTCCGTCTATCTATTGGATTTTTTCCAACCAACACTGCCCAATCCAGACCTTATGCGGTTAACGGACATGAACGCCCTTATTGGTCCGAAAAGACAGCGTTTCAAATTCTAAAGGACAGGTGCGCTCTTATTTGGCAAAAGAAGGCCGAAAAGTTGCACTAAAGATGCCAAATAAGGTTTATGGTGTCCGTTAGGGTTTGGCAGTAGGGCAAACCGGCCGGCAGTTAGCTGTCGCCACTCGGGTCGGCGGGCTGGATTCATTTGACTTTTAGGCAACGATGTAGTAAAAAGTAGTTAAGTGCTTAATCAAATGGTTGATCGGAGTGTCTGTTCTATGGAAAAATTGCAGGAATACGTATGGGATCAGCCACTGCATACGCAGGTTTTCTTTGCTCTGGTTGAAGCGACCGCAAAGCTTGTGGACGTTTCGGAAAAATACTGGCAGTCCACAGGACAAAACGGGGCCAGAATCCGTATTCTGGTCGAAATCATGAAAGAAGGAGGCAGCCTGCTCCCTTCCTTGCTCGCGCAAAAAATCGGCGTGACGAAAGCCAATATCAGCCTTCTGCTCGTACCGCTGGAAAAGGACGGGTTCGTCCGCCGGGACAGCCATCCTACCGATGGACGGAAAGCGGTCATTTCCATCACGAGCGAAGGTCAAACGTTTCTGCTGAACCATTTGCCCGGAAACCGCCGTTCCATTGCCGACCGGCTGCAGGTGCTTACGGATGGGGAACTGGAGCAGCTGGCATCGTTGTTAAACAAGCTAAAAAATCAGGATTGATTTTTTGGCTATCTTATTGGTCATTTGGTTAAGTGCTTAACTTTATGTCATGGATAAACTTTCGAGATGCGGAGGATGATTTATGTCAATTGCGATTACCGGAGCAAACGGAAAATTAGGACGTTTGATTATGGAGCGGCTGCGTCAACAAAGTAAAAACGAGCCAGTCGTTGCCTGCGTACGCCGGCCGGAGGAGGCAGCGTTTTTGGCGGAATGGGGAGTGGAGGTGAGGCGCTGCGATTACGACCGGCCGGGGGAAATGGCTTCAGCGTTTGCCGGGATAACGAAGCTGTTGCTGATATCCAGCTCTCATCGTGATGATACGGTGCGCGTCCGCCAGCACGCCCATGTGATCGAAGCGGCCAAACAAGCGGGCGTGGAGCATATTTTGTATACGGGCATCGCTTTTCCCGGATCCGGCCAAGTGCCGCCTACTCAGCTTCATCTGGCTACAGAGTACGCGATCCTGGCCTCGGGCATTCCGTATACTTTCTTTCGCAACGCACTGTACACGGATATTGCCGCTCTGTTTGAGCTTGATGCGGCCATAAGGTCGGGGGAACTGGTCACTTATCCGGGAAATTGGCTGTTTAACACCGTTACCCGGGAGGATCTGGCGGCGGCGATCGCCGCCGTATTGTCCGATACCGGTCTGCGGCACCGCCATCACACGTATGAACTGACCGCACCAAAACCGTGGACGTTTGGCGAATTGGCTGCGGCTTTATCCGAACTGGCCGGGAAGCCCGTCGTTCACCGCGAGGACCCTCAAATTCAACACTGGGTGTATGGATTTCTCGGGAAGATGGACACTTCGTCCATCTCGGGCGATTTGGAGGCTTTGACGGGGCGTCCGATTATGTCCTTAAAGGAGAGCATCGTCCTTTTGTGAACGGAGCGTGAAGCGTTTCGGCTTACCCGTTCAGATGGCGGACAAATGCCTCCAGCGTGGCGTCCATAAACATATTTTTGCGGTAGACCAAACCGACTTGTTTGCGCGGAGCGGGCTCGGCAAGCGGAATGATGGCGATATCGCCAAACCCAGCGTCAAAACCGTCGCCCAATCTTCCCCTCACCGTTCCGTCCAGCGTCCAGGCGTACGAAGCCGGCAAGATCGTGCCGCCGACATTGCTGCGAACCATCCGCACCTGGGAATCCATCGTCGACAGCTCCATGACCGGCTTCAGCGCGATGCCGCGTTCGGTGCAGGCCGCGTCGAACAGCTGGCGGACGAAAAACTTCGGCGGGAACAATATGAGCGGGATGCGGCTCAGCCGTTCGAGCGGCACCTCGGGCAGCTCGGCGAATTCATGCCGGCGGGACACGACGAGCACAAGCTCCTCGTCGAACAGCGGCCGGCTGACGAGCTGCTCGTCCTCGAGCGGCAGAAACACGACGCCGAGATCGAGCTGGTTGCTGAGCAGGCCGGCGTGCGTTTCTTCGGTGGCCAGCTCGATCACGGACAGCTCAATGCCGGGAAACTGGCGATAAAACGAAATCAGCCGGCTTTCCAGCAAATGATTGCCGGAGCAGCCGATCCGCAGCCTCCCGCGCGCAAGCCCCGACAGCTGGCCGATTTCCAGCTTGGCTTGCTCCAATTCGTAAATGACGCGGCGGGCATGCTCCATTAGAACTTGTCCCGCTTGGGTCAAGTAATTTTTTTTGCCGGAGCGTTGAAACAAAGGCGTGCCCAGTTCCTGCTCGAGCAGCCGGATTTGATGGCTGAGCGTAGGCTGGCTAATGCTGAGCCGGTCCGCGGCTTTAGTGAAATGCAGCTCCTCCCCCAAAGCGATAAAGTATTCCAACAAGCGATGCTCCACGATGCAACCTCCGATTTTTCTGTGCTGTTAATAGATAATTTCTATGATTATAATTGATATTATGTCATTGATCAATGAAAGGGATTTCGATATAGTAAATGCAATAGAAAATGGAGAAGAAAAGAGGCTGCGGAACATGGATCAGTTAAAAATCACGCTTAGCTCAACCCCAAAAACGAAGCCGGCTGGGGATCAGCTTGGTTTTGGCCGGTATTTTACCGATCATATGCTGCTTATGGATTATTCGGAAGAAAAGGGCTGGCACGACCTGCGAATCGTGCCTTACGGTCCGCTTGCGCTGGACCCGTCGGCGATGGTGTTTCATTACGGCCAGGAAGTGTTCGAGGGCATGAAGGCGTACCGTACGCCGGAAGGGAAAGTCGTTTTGTTCCGGCCCGAGATGAATTTGCGGCGGATGAACACCTCGTGCGTCCGCATGGGCATGCCCGAGGTTGACGGCGGCCCGGTCCTGGAGGCGATTTGCAAGCTGGTTGAGCTGGACGAGGCTTGGGTTCCCGATGGCGAAGGAAATTCGCTGTACATCCGCCCCTTTATGATCGCGACGGAAGCGGGTCTCGGGGTCAGGGCAGCCCGGGAATATCAATTTATCGTGATTTTAACACCGGTTGGGGCCTATTATTCGGAAGGGATCCATCCGGTACGGATTTATGTGGAGGATCAATACGTGCGGGCCGTGCGCGGAGGCACCGGCGAGGCGAAAACGTCGGGGAATTACGCCTCCGGACTCAAAGCCCAGGAGGACGCCAAGCAATTCGGATTTTCGCAGGTGCTCTGGCTTGATGGGGTGGAGAAAAAATACATCGAAGAAGTCGGCAGCATGAACGTGTTTTTTAAAGTGAACGGGAAGGTGATTACACCGGAATTGAACGGAAGCATTTTGGCGGGCATTACCCGGGATTCGGTGCTGCATTTGCTGCGGGAATGGGGGATTCCGGTGGAGGAGCGGCGCATTGGCGTTGACGAGCTGTTTGAAGCCAGCCGCCGGGGCGAGCTGGAAGAAGCGTTTGGCACAGGGACGGCGGCGGTCATATCTCCGATCGGCTCGATGCGCTGGGAAGATCGTGAAATCGAAATTTCCGGGGGCAAGACGGGAGCGCTTTCCGAGAAATTGTACAACGAGCTCACCGGAATTCAGCGCGGAGTGCTCCCTGATCCTTACGGCTGGAGACATGCCGTCAAATAAACGAATCTATAGAGAAACCAAGTCAAAACGGTCATCCGCCCGGCAAACCGCCGGCTGCGGATGGCCGTTTTTGGCGCTGGCGTGAAGATCGGTGCGGGCAAGCAGGAATTTCCACTTTTGAAGGCGAATTGATTAATGACGCGAAGCAGGGAGGGATAGGATTGCATACCGCTGAATTTGCCAGATTGCTGGATCTCATCGTGAAGGATTATCAGGACCATATGGAGGAGAAACTGGCTCCAACGCTGACGATGTCGCAATTGAACGTGCTGGAGCTGCTCACGCAGCAGGGCAATCTGAAGCCGTCCGATTTGATTCCGCATTTATCAACGACGCCGGCGGCGGTGACGATGCTGCTGGACCGGATGGAACGGGGCGAATTGATCCGGCGCGACCGCGATGAACATGACCGGCGCAACGTATGGATCTCGATCACGGAAAAAGGACAGCAAGAGGTAGAGCGCGGCGTATCCGTAAGGAACGAATATTTGAGCGGCGTGCTTGACCGTATTTCGACTCACAATCAGCAACTGCTTGTTTATTTATTGGGGAAAATTGCCGGAACAAAGTAACGGCGTAACGGCGGCAAATCAGGGCGCAAACCAAGGCTCAAACCGAGGAGCAAACCAAGGTGCAAACTAAATAGAGGCGGGATGTTTGGATTTCCGGTAATCCAAACATCCCGCCGTCTTGTTGTTGCCGTCCAAACCTCAAAAACCGTTTTCCCCCGCTTGGAGCATCGCCACCAGATTGGTATATATGCGCTCCTCCCACAGTTGCCAGGGAAACTGGCGGGGAGGCAGCGAGATCAGGTCGACGGGCTGCTTGCCGACCGGATGCGGAAAACCTACATACAGCGACCACAAGGCGATTTGCTGGCCCGGTTTGTTCAGGGCCGCGCCGTATTTCTGGTCGCCGTACAGCGGGCAGCCGATCCGGCTCATCTGCACGCGGATCTGATGCGGCCTGCCGGTGTGCAGCTCCACCTGCACCAGGCTGAGGCGCTCCTCGGCCGCTACGCCGAGCACTTTATAGTCGAGCCGCGCCTCTTTGCCGCCCGGCGTCCCGGCCGGAACGACGGACACTGTATTGGTGCGCTCGTCCTTCAGCAGCGTGTCGGTCAGACGCCCCTGGCGCTGCGGCGGAGCGCCATGGACGACGGCCACGTACGTTTTGCTGAAGCGGCGGCTGCGCACTGCTTCGGCCAGCCGCGAGGCCGCTTTCGACGTCTTGGCGAAGATCATCGCGCCGCCGACGGGACGGTCCAGCCGGTGCACCAGCCCCAGGTAGACGTTGCCGGGCTTCTGGTAGCGCTGTTTGAGATCCTCCTTCAGCAGGTTCAGGAGATCAGGGTCGCCGCTGGCATCCTCTTGGGTCGGCACGTTCACCGGCTTTTCGATCCCGAGCAGATGGTTGTCTTCAAACAGGATGGCCATCTCCGGCTGTCCCGTCGTCCGTTTTGCTCCGCCATCCATCATCGTTTACTCCTCCCAGCGCCCGAGAATGCCGCAGGGCAGATGCAGCCCGGACGCGGTGATCGGCAGGCCCAGCTCCCCGGCGGAAATCCGCTCGCCGAACCGGCGTTTCACGGTCATCGATAACATGTTGTACAGCACGGTTGGCGATATCCCGGTCGTATAAGAGTTAATCAGGAAAAACAGCGGTGTGTCCGATAAAATCGACAGGCACGATTCCACAAACGGGTACAAGCTTTGCTCCAGCTTCCACATCTCGCCGCCGGGGCCTCGTCCGTAGGACGGCGGGTCCATGATGATTGCGTCATAGCGGTTGCCGCGCCGCTGCTCCCGCTGCACGAACTTGAACACGTCGTCCGTCATGAAGCGGACCGGCCGGTCGCCGAGGCCGGAGAGCGCCAGATTTTCCTTGGCCCACTGCACCATGCCTTTGGCCGCGTCGACGTGCACGACCGACGCGCCGGCGGAAGCGGCCGCGACCGTTGCGCCCCCGGTGTAAGCAAACAGGTTGAGCACCGAAATCGGCCGGCCCGCTGCGGCGATCTTGTCCATCATCCAGCGCCAGTTGGCCGCTTGTTCCGGGAACAGCCCGGTATGTTTAAAGTTGGTGGGGCGAATATAAAATTTCAGCCGGTCGTAGGAAACGGTCCAGCGGTCGGGAATTTGTTTCTTCATTTCCCATTGGCCGCCGCCCGAGGAGCTGCGGTGATAATGGCCGTGCACGTCGCGCCATCGTTTGTCCTCGCTCTCGATCGGCCAAATGATTTGCGGATCGGGACGGCGCAAAATCACGTCGCCCCAGCGCTCCAGCTTTTCCCCGTTCCCGGTATCCATCACTTCGTAATCTTTCCAGTCATCTGCTACGTACATGGTTACGATCCTTCCTTCCGCCGCCAGCTTCCGCGGCTTTCCCTCAAGGGAAACTTGTCCTTATTACGTGTTGATCCGGTAGTTATTGTACCTTATTTTTCTGTTCGCATGCCAGCATCCATGAAAACTTCTTCATTTTAGCGGATATTTATGATAGTCTTTTTTCCAAGCGCCGAAATGGATAGGGGAGAGAGAAAGATGCTTCGACGTTTTTTTTCGTACTACAAGCCATATAAAAAGCTGTTCCTGCTGGATTTCACCTGCGCGGTTGTGGCGGGGCTGCTGGAACTGGGGTTTCCGATCGCCGTGAACCAGTTCGTCGACAAGCTGCTTCCGGGGAAAAACTGGTCCCTGATCGTCTGGGCTTCCGCAGCGCTGCTAGGGATCTACGTGCTCAACACAGTGCTGAACTATATCGTGACGTACTGGGGGCATATGCTCGGGGTCAACATCGAAACGAATATGCGCAAAACAATGTTCGACCACCTGCAAAAGCTATCCTTCCGCTTTTTCGACAATCATAAAACCGGGCACCTCATGTCGCGTATTTCCAACGACCTGGACAATATCGGGGAAGTGGCCCACCATGGGCCGGAGGACCTGTTTATCGCCGGGATGACGCTGGTCGGCTCGTTCCTGCTCATGCTGACAATCAACTGGAAGCTGGCGGTGCTAACGTTTCTGGTCGTACCGGTGCTCGTTTGGGCGGCGCTTTATTTCAACGGGAAAATGACCAAAACGTACCGCGGGTTGTTTTCGGCCTTGGCCGATTTCAATTCCCGGGTGGAGGAAAATATCGGAGGTATCCGCGTGGTTCAGGCGTTTGCCAACGAAGAGCATGAGAAGGCGCTGTTCAACGGTAACAACCTGGCTTATCGCGCGACCAAACTGCGGGCTTACAAAATCATGGCCGGCAGCTTGTCGGTCAACTATATGCTGATGCGGCTCGTTTCTTTGTTTGTGATGGTCTGCGGCACCTGGTTCGTCATCCGCGGCGAGCTGTCCTACGGCGAATTCGTCGGTTTTCTGCTGCTTGCCAACGTATTTATCCGACCGATCGAAAAAATCAACGCCATCATCGAAAGTTATCCGAAAGGCATCGCCGGTTTCAAGCGGTACGTGGAAATCATAGACACCGCCCCTGACGTGGCGGACGCCCCGGATGCGGCGGATGCCGGGAAGCTGGGGGGCGATATCGAATTCGACCGCGTCTCCTTTGGCTATGAAGGAAAGGATAAGGTGCTGGATGGCATCAGCCTGTCCATCCGGGCCGGGGAAACGATCGCCTTCGTCGGGCCGTCGGGCGCGGGCAAAACAACGCTTTGCAGCCTGCTGCCGCGGTTTTACGAAGTGGACGGAGGGAGGATCACGGTCGACGGCAAAGATATCCGCAGCCTTAGCCTCGCCTCGCTGCGCCGCAACATCGGGATCGTGCAGCAGGAAGTGTACCTGTTCTCCGGCACGATTCGGGAGAATATCGCTTATGGCAAGCTGGGGGCGAGCGAGGAGGAAATTTGGGAGGCGGCCCGGCGTGCTCAATTGGAGGAATTTATTTTGACGCAGCCGGAGGGCATGGACACCGTAATCGGCGAGCGCGGGGTGAAGCTGTCCGGCGGACAAAAACAGCGGCTCGCGATCGCCCGGATGTTCCTAAAAAATCCGCCGATCCTGATCCTCGACGAGGCAACATCGGCGCTCGACACCGAAACCGAGCTGGCGATCCAGCAGTCGCTGGCCGAACTGTCGGCGGGCCGGACGACGCTCGTGATCGCGCACCGGCTGGCGACGATCAAAAACGCCGACCGGATCGTCGTGGTGACGGAGGAGGGCGTTTCGGAGCAAGGGCGCCATGACGAGCTGCTCGCCTCCGGCGGCCATTACAGCCGGCTGCACCGGGCGCAGTTCGGGGAGATCAACGCCTCGGCCTCGGCGGCCTCTCGTGGCTGACCTGAAATGAAGCGCGGCCCTGCCAGGGGGCCGCACTTGCATTTGCGGAGGCCGCGGAAATAGCGGTAAAAAATGGCTTTATTTTCTCTGAAAAGACAAGTTTGTTATATATAGAGGACTTTTTTACCGCTATGTTCTGAAAATGCGAGCAAAGAGGCGTATTCCCCTGACGGTTGGCAGAAATAGGTACTAAAAGTTCCGCTATTTTGCGAAAGCGGGGCAAAAACTCAAAATTAGCGCCACAATTTACCGTTATTTCCGGGGAGACAGGGAGAGACAGCGACAGGCAGCGGCAGGCAGGCATAGTACCTCATCAAAAAGCCGCCAGAGCTAATTGCTTTGGCGGCTTTTCAGACTTCAGCGATTTACGCTCGTCTCGTATTCGTAATAATCCTGGGACCGCTGGGCGCGGAAGCCGACGTTTTCGTAGAGCTTTTTGGCGTTTGGGTTGTCCAGGGCAACCTCGAGCCAAACATCGTAACCGTCAGCCCGTTCCCGTTTGATGACCTGGCGCAAGGCTGCGCTGCCGATGCCCTGGCCGCGCAGCTTCGCTTTGACGACGAACCCATAAATCCACGCTTCCCCATCATGGCGGGAAACCCGGATTTTCCCGGCCGGCTCTCCGCCCAGTAAAATCAACTCGTTTTGGGCCAATTCCGCGGGGGACATCTCCTCATAAAAGCGCCGGGTCTCTTCCGGCTCCATCTTGAACCCTTCGCTATCAAGTCGCTGTAACACCGCTTTATCGGCTTCTCCGGCCGGCGCGAGCGAGATCGAGACAACATCGGCGTCATTGGTGTGAGCGGCGTGTTCCCCGGCAAATTCGGGGGCTTCCAGCCTCATTTGATACTCGCTGAAGGCAAGGCGGCAGCTCACATTGTCCGGGAACCGCTTGCCGGTTTCCGAACCGCCCGGGGCATTGAGCAAAATTTTCGCGTGGGCTTGCCGTGTCGGCGTATCCAGGGCTTGTTGCAGCAAACTCGTAAAAATGCCTTGCCTGCGGTAATCCGGATGCACCATGCCGCAAATTTCCAGACTGCCGCCAAACGAATATTTTCCGAGAAAAGCCACAAGCTTCCCGTCCCTGAAATCGGCCAAGTGCACACCGTCGTCTTCTTTGCCCGCAAGCAATGTGTCCCAGTTTAGCTTTAAAGAAATACCATCTTGCTGTTCAACGGCTTTTTGTAGCGCTGCAACATCGGCCCATGTAAATGTATGAGTCAAATTAAAACTCACTTCCCTTCGTTAGTATTCTAGCTGGTTTCAGCAAAATAAGCACGAACTAATGCCGAATTTCCCTACGCCGGCGAATCCGTATTCCGCAGCCGCCCGCCGGCGCGGAGCTTGACAAACCTTCCGCGCGAGAGTAGCTTGAGAGTACTGTAAACCAACTCGGGAGGAACTCATATATGAAGTCGATCATCGAAATGAAGCAAGTGACCTGGCAGCGGGAAGGGAAAACGATTTTGAACGGTGTGGATTGGACGATCGGAGAAGGGGAGCATTGGGCTCTGCTGGGCTTAAACGGCTCGGGGAAAACGACGCTGCTTAACATGATCAGCGGTTACCTGTGGCCGTCGTCCGGAACGATCAGCGTGTTGGGGCAGCGGTTTGGCGAGGTCGACTTAAGAGAGCTGCGCAAATCGATCGGATGGGTGAGCTCATCGCTGCAGGAGAAGCTGCACGGCGGTCAAAAAGCCGAGGACTTGGTCGTCAGCGGCAAATATGCCTCGATCGGCCTGTACGAGAAGCCCGGGGCCGAGGACTACGACCGCGCCGCGGCGTTCATGGAACAGCTGCGCTGCAGTCATCTGCGCGGCCGCGCTTACCAAACCTGCTCCCAGGGCGAGCAGCAGAAACTGCTCATCGCCCGGGCGCTGATGGCCTCGCCCAAGCTGCTGATTTTGGATGAAGCGACGAACGGGCTTGATTTTATTTCCAAGGAAGGACTGCTGGAGAGCATAACGCAATTGGCCGCCGAGCCGGAGGCGCCGCATATGCTGTATGTAACCCACCATACGGAGGAAATTTTGCCAATCTTCAGCAAGACCCTGCTGCTGCGCCGGGGCGAAGTGTTTAAGCAAGGCGACAGCCGGGACGTGTTGACCGAATCCCGTTTGTCCGACTTTTTTGAAATTCCGGTCAGCTTGAGTTGGAACCAGGAGCGGGCCTGGTTGGCGAGAAAATAGAAGCCGGGTTAATGCCCTTCGGCTTTTGCTTTCTTGATCGAGCCGCGCGCGATCCCCGCCATCCAATAAACCAACGGAATCAGAAATTCGGCGAAGATCATCAGCGCAGGCCAGTCGTCGGACAGAAAACGAGTTAATTCGGGCGGGGTTCTTACGATGCAGATGGAGAACACCAAAATAAAGGCGACCACAGGCAGCGTAAAGGGCTTATGGTCATTCACGCCGGTCAGCTGAGACAAGCAGGTTACCGCCGTAAACACAATAAACGAGATTTTAACGAAAATGCTCGTCAGCCAAAGAATGATCAGAATCGGGTCCATCGTGTCGATGAAGGATCCAACGCGGATGAAGCGCACCAACTCCATATCGGGGTATATCAGATTGGCCCCCAGACTCGGGCCGAAGGTAAGAAGGACGGGGATAACATGCGTAATGATGATCGCAAGTGACGTACAGGTGACGAAAAAATAGGTCCGGTAAACTTTTTTTGGTTTTTTCAAATAAGGAAACAGCAAAAACAGGAAGGCCAGCTCACCAAAAATGGACACGGTCTCATAGATACCGTCCCACAAATCCTTTAATGTTAAATGGGTCGCCAGCGCGATGAACATATCCACCTCCATTTCCTGAAACCCGATCAGCGGGATGGACAGGAAGGCCAGCGCGGTGACGAGGAATATTCCTTCGGCTGCCAGGAAAATCGTATATAATCCGCAGCGCACGGCATAAGCGACGCAAATGCCAAAGATGCCCACAACGGCCCAACCGGGAGTGTCGATCAAATACTCGGAAAGCAAATAGTCGGCTAGTTCCCTCAGACTGAGCGCAGCGAGAAGGATATGGATCAGCACGATGTAAAGGATGAAGCAGTAATGCAAAGGCCGGCCGACAAGCTCGCCGCCGTATTGCACGAGGAATTCGCCGGGACGCGAAGCCCCGACCTTATAGGCAGGGTATACCAACACCAGCGCCAGAAGGCCTCCAATCAAAGTGGCAACGGGAGTGGAGTACTTGCTGCCCGCGATCATAATCCCGATGAAAAAAGCGATGACGGTGGTGAAAATCTGTAAATTATAAAGCGAATAAACTTGAGAAGAGGTTACGTTTTTTAGCATGAGATTAGCCCCCTGTAGCGATTATCCAAACATCCAATGTTGGATGGACTCCCTGATATATTGAATAAACATCGGCACATTCCAACGTTCTTTCAACAGAAACAACACTTCTGCGCAAGCGAAAAAACAAAGCGAGATGAGCAGCACAAGCAGGCGGGTTTTTAGCTTTACCTGCTTTTTGCGCTGCCCAAACCAATCGAACAGCATAATAATCACATATATCGTTCCGATCCAGATCATCGCGTTTCCTCACTATATATGAGTTTCTTGAACCACCGAACGGTACACACCGCCGGTGCGGTTCAGCAGGATTTTAACATTAACCTCAATAGGCAGTTCTTCCGCGTAATAGTTTTTCCACTGCGGCCGCATGCTTTGCCATATTTTCGGGTATCTCCAATCGAGATATTGACTCATTAGAAACGCATCGGAACGGGCTTTGCGCGTTTTTTCGAGCACCTTATTCAACCGTTCTTCCACATCTTTTTGCAAAATGACCTCCAATTGTTGGACGACGGCCGGATCCTTCAAATCGATTTCCGACAAAGAGGTCTGCACGAAAGCTCTCGCGCTGCTGGTAATTTGAAAGGAGACATTCCCGTTTTTGACGTTAGGCTTGATGCTTGTTTTGATCCCTTCTATGAAACAGCTGATTTCTTTGCCGTCACTTGGAGAAGCGATGGTGATGGTGGTGGTGCTGAGCTGTGAACTGATCCAGAGTGCGCCTCTTAAATCTTTTATGGAAAGCTCCGTTTTCGTCATTTTTCCGCCGCTAAAAATCGCTACGCCTCCCGTACCCATCCAGCGGTCTTTTTTAGGATCCTCCACGGCGATCTCGGGCTGCTGCCCGAAAGTCAGCAAAGGAATAAGAATGTCTCCGCCCTGGTACAACGCGAGCTTATAGTCCTTTACCGTCGTATCCAAGGTGAAATGGTTGTTGATGTATTTTCGCAAAATATCGCCGATGACTCTTTCAAACACCAACGGAATTCTCGTGATCTCCGTTACTTTATTGGGCGTTACGAACAGATTGGCGCTCAGGCGAAAGGAGGGCTGGCGGAAAACGAACTCCACGACCCTGTCGAGCCCTTGCTCCGCAAGTCTCCTGCCGACGATGATGGAGCGCGTTTGGCCGAAGGAAATATTTCGCGAAAGATCGACCTGAATCAACCGCAAAGCCTGGCTGATATTGTTTGCCCGTTTGGTGACAAAAGTGTACGGACTGCCTGTGGGTTGTCCCGAGCCGCCGGCTTGCGCCGGGATCATCCGGTTGGGCAGCGGAAACCCGATGGACAGCTCGATCTCTCCGTCCTCGGTCAAATCGATGAGAACGGCATTCGCAAACGCGCGGTTGTTCAGCTCTTGCGAAGACCAGCAACCGCCAACGCCTGTCAAAAGCAGGACCACCAACGCGGCGGTATATATCGCTCTGCGCATTTTTGTTCACTCCAGTTCACTTTTTTCCGTCTCCCAGCCGCGGGAATTGTTTTGTTGCCGAACTGCTTGATCCGTGATTTGAACGGGCCGTTTGTACATTTTCCACCAGGGCACCCTGAGGAGCGTATCGGCCAGATCTTCGGTAACCAGCGGTGCGATGGACGACATGTACGGAATGCCAAAGGATCG
Source organism: Paenibacillus macerans (assembly GCF_023715465.1). Lineage (GTDB taxonomy): Bacteria > Bacillota > Bacilli > Paenibacillales > Paenibacillaceae > Fontibacillus > Fontibacillus macerans_A. The sequence goes on along the minus strand of NZ_JAMBOE010000001.1, from coordinate 276,545 downwards.
CAGGTTTACCAAATGAATGTAGATCAGGATCATCCCGCAAGCGATGCCGTAAAGCCCGAACAACGAGGCCAGGATCATGATGGGGAACCTAAGCAGCCGGAAAGAGAGCCCCAGATCAAAGTGCGGAATGATGAACGAAGCGATCCCGGTAAGAGAGACGATAATGACCATGGCCGCGGAGGCGATGCCAGCTTGTACGGCGGCGGTGCCGATGATAAGCGCCCCGATAATGGAGACGGCTTGCCCGATCGATTTCGGGATCCGGATCGAAGCTTCGCGCAACGCTTCAAAGGCCAGTTCCATCGCAAATGCTTCGAGCAGCGCCGGGAAGGGGACGATTTCCCGGGAGGAGGCTACGGCAATCAGCAGCTGGGCCGGGATCATCTCCGGGTGGAACGTCGTAATGGCAATATAAAGCGACGGAAGCAGCAAAGACACTAGTACGAAAAAATAACGGATCCAGCGAATCCAGTTCGCCGCCACATACCGCTGGTAATAGTCTTCGGCCGATTGCAGCAGCATTGGGAACGTGACCGGGGCCATCAGCACCATGGGCGACCCGTTGACGAGAATCGCGATCCGGCCTTCGATCAGCGCGGCGCTGACGACGTCGGGCCTCTCCGTGTATTGCAATTGCGGGAAGGGAGAGTAGGGATTGTCTTCTATACATTCCTCCACATAGGAAGAGCTGAGCACACCGTCCATTTTGAGATACGACAGGCGCCGCTGCACTTCTTTGACCAGTTCGGGTTTGCATACGCCCTCAACGTAGGCAAGCACGATATCGGTTTGCGTGTACCGCCCCGTAGTGATAGCCTGTGTTTTGAAATTTTTGTGCTTGATCCGTCTGCGCAGCAAGGTCAGATTTTTCTCCAAATCCTCGATAAATGCTTCCCTCGGCCCGCGGATAACCGACTCATTGGGCGTCTCCTCAATGGAACGGGTGGGGTATGAGGAGATGGAAAAGGTCAGCATCCGCGCGTCTCCATCGATCAAAAGCAGTGCCCCGGCGTCCAGGACGGCATTTATGCCTTGGTTCAGATCTTTGATAACACTGGTTTGGGAAACGGTGAGGCCTTCGTCTTCGAACAGGAATTGATAGATGTTCCTATCCTGCAATTGCGCAGATTCCCGCTGCAGGCTTCTGACAATGTAGTGCTGGGCCGTTTCCTGGGCAATCATTCCGCGGACGTAGATGAGCACGCAGCGTTGACCGGTACTGATCACGAACTCACGGTAGATAATATCCGAGCTGTTTTTCAGCTCTTCCTTAAGCCAGGCGAGCCGGACCGCCAGACTGCCGGTTAAAGCTATCCCGTTTGCCGCCGGCCCGCCTTGATCTCTTGCCGGGTTACCGGCGGTTTTTCCGTTCCCGGCGTGAATTGTGCGCAGGAATTTTCTCCAAAACGGCATGGATGTTTCCTCCTTCCTAAAGCCGGATTTTGCCTATTAAGATTTGCTTGAGAAAGGAAAAATATTCTGAGCGGAAAGCGGCCGAACATTTGATCGCTATGATGCAGGCCACGCTGGAAAAAGTTCAGCTTGAGTATAAGTCGGACGTCATCGGTCTTGGGACCCATTTAAAGCAAGAGTACACCGTGGCGTGGAAAAAAATCCAAAACGACTGGGACTGTGGGGAAAACTATTTTTCGCAGGCTGAGCAGCCTTTTCTCATAAATCCCTCCTAAAGCACTATTTATGAAATGTTATTCACGATCGATATTAAAGGTAATTAAGTTAATTCATCGGCGTTTCATGAGTCGCGGGGAAAAGAAGGGGATAAAATAAAATGAGAATTCACGTCATGGAGCTTCTGGAAGGCGATCGGCTCAGAACGGATGTGTTTAATCGGGCCGGGCTGCATGTTCTTCCCAAAGGAACGAGCATTCGTACGGAGGAAATTGCGCTTCTGATCCGCCAAAGCATCGACTATGTCGATATCGAGACGCGCGGCAGCGAAGCATCCGAGCCTGAAGGCGAACAAACCGATATAAAAGAGCGGATCAAGGACAATTTTGATTTTACGCTGAAAGGTTTCCAATCGATTTTCCTTGAAGCGCTGACTACAGGCAAGTTCAACCAATCGCTGGTTGATCAGCATTTGGAGCCGATGCTCGAGGTGCTTGACCGCAATAAAGATGTCGTTTCGCTGCTTATTGCATTTACCGAAGACGATGTAAATATTTATAACCATTCGTTGCAGGTCGGCTTATTGTCCTATTACATAGCCACCTGGCTTGGGTATTCGGCCGAGGAATGTTATGAGATCAGCAGAGCGGGATATCTGCATGATATCGGCAAAAGCCGGGTTCGGCAGTCGCTTCGCAACCGCGAGCATGATCTGGCGGGGGAGGATCTGGAGGAATTACAGCGCCATACGTCGTACGGTTATGAGATTATCCGGAATTCGATGGGCGAAGAGAAGACGGCATTGGTAGCGCTTCAGCACCATGAGCGGGAGGATGGCACGGGCTATCCTCAAGCACTTGGAAAAGCGGAAATTCATCCGTATGCGGAAATCGTGGCCGTGGCCGATGTGTTCGTTGGGATGACCGAGCCGGACGGAAGCCGCTCGCGGCAAGATCTTCTGACCGTGTTGCGCAAAACTTACGAGCTTGGTTTCGGGAAGCTGAACGAAAAAGCGGTGCAGGCGTTAACCCGCCATCTTCTGCCTAATTTCATCGGCAAAAAAGCCCGGCTGAGCAACGGAGAGATCGTCACGATCGTGTGGAACAATCCGGCGGACATTTTTAAACCGCTGGTGCGGATCGATGAGGAGCGCTTCCGCGATTTATCTAAAGAACGGTCGATCGAACTGGAACAGGTATTCATCTAAACCAGCATACTTACAAAGGCTGCCCTGGAACGCCAGCGGCAGCCTTGTTTTTATCCTCGGTTGTCCCCGTTATTCCCATAATCCCAAGGCCTGGTATACCTTCCTGGAAACAACGCCGTTCTGTATCAAGTTGTGATCCCGTTGAAACTGTCGCAAAGCCGCCGCTGTGTCGGCGCGAAACCGGCCGTTGCACACCCCTTGGAAATATCCGGCGCTTTTTAAGCGGGATTGAATCAGTTGCACGTCTCCCCCCACATCACCTTCCGCCAAATCCCGCGGATTCTCCCAGGCATCCCCCAGGATATGGCCGTAAATGGTCACCTTGGTCCCGATCGGGACTAGATCGTAAAGCTCGAGCACGTCTCGGTTGCGCATCCGGATGCAGCCGTGGCTGAGGTGGCGGCCGATGGAGTCGGGGCGGTTCGTGCCATGGATCCCGTAGTATCCCCAAGGAACGTTAAGCCCAAGCCATCTGGGACCAAATGCCGGTCCCCAATCCCTTCCTTTATACGAAATCCGGTACTCGCCGACAGGGGTCGGCGTGGACGGGTTGCCCACGGCAACGAGGTAAGTTTTGTACTTGTGGCCTTGGACTTTGACGATTAACCGATGCTGCCGGGGATAGATCTCCAGCGAATACACCCCCTCCTCCTTGATGATGGGGAGCGAGGGATCGGCCCCGGCGGGTCCGGCATGGCAAGCAGCCGCGAAGCCAAGCAGCCATGTCAAAATGGCAGCCCGCATGAACAATGTTTTGTTTATCATCGTAGTTTACTCACCATTAATGTTGATAAAAAACCGTTAGTAGTGTTAGCGGGGGGCGCTGGGATTATGCGCGTCTTACCGTAAGAAGATTTTTGCCGAATCGGGAAAAATGTGATATTTTAGTTTATAAGTAAACCATATTAATTAATTGTTATCGCCTATTCATCCTAATTAAAAGTGTTAATATTGTTTACCTATAAACAATATATGAAAGGGGTATAACTATGATTTCTTCAAAAACGATCCGGGAGCGCAGAACGATCCGGAATTTCAACGTCTCTCCGGTTTCCCGGGAACTTGTGGAGTCCCTTTTAAAGCAGGCGGCAGAGCTGTATGAATCTGACGGTAATCCCCGGTGGCGCTGCGTTTACATCGGAACACCGGAGTCGCGCCGGCGCCTGGTGGAGTGCATGCTGGCCAAAACGAAGGAGAGCATGTTCGGCAAGCTGATCCCTCCCAAAATGCTGGATATCCTGAGCAGGAGGGTGGCGGATATCCCGGGGCACCTGATCGTCGTGGCGGAACCAGGAGCCGACGAGCAGGAAAGCGACGAAAATTACGCGGCAGCCTGCGGCATCATGCAAAATTTTCAATTGCTGGGCTGGGAGCGCGGTTTGGGCATGTTGTGGGATACGGATCCGCTGTTTCAAAGCGAACTGTTTTTTACGGAAATAGGTTTACGGGAAGGCGAAAGATTCGCGGGCATTTTACATATGGGTTATTTCGATAAAGCTCCAAGGGCGCGGAAAAGAACACCGGCGGAGCAGAAATGGACCGCCGTTCGTCTTGGTGACGTGCCTCCTGAGAGGGAGTTTCAGCCCCCGTTTTCCGAGCAGAACATTCTGGAAGTGCTGAACGATGCTGTTTGGGCGCCGAATGACCGGTTAAGAGAGCCTTGGCGGTTTATTTTTGTGACCGGCGGGATGACCGGCGCCCATGCACAAGCGGTTGTTTCCGGCCCAACGCCAGCCTGCCTCCTCGTCGTGGTGAAAGAAGAGGCGGATGCGCACAAACGGGAAGAGGACTTTGCCGCAGCGTGCTGTCTGGTGCAGAACTTTCAGCTGCTGGCTAAATCGAAAAATTGGGGTGTACGCCGGACCAGACCCGAGTGGATCTACGACCCGGAGCGGTGCCGGGACTTTGGCGTCAAACCGCTGGAGCGGATTGCGGCGGTGCTGGAGCTGGGGATAACTGGAGGGATACCGCAAGCTCCATCCGTCGCCGAGCCTGTTGAGATCCGGTTTGAATTGCCGGGATAAAGGTGAAGCCGCAGGCTAACGGACATGAACGACCTTATTTGCCTGAAAATGGCCGGATACGTGCACCTAAATGGCGAATAAGGTCTGTGGTGCCCGTTACATTTCAAAAACTGCAGATTCCGGCGAAATAACGGCGCTGTAGTCCGTTAGGTTTGGCTTTATGGTTGCACTTAACCCCGTTGTATTCGTTTTCCGAGCAAAACCAGCAGCCAGATGACCCCAACACCAAGTATCATGTGGCCAAGTCCGGCGATATAGGGCAGGGAAGCAATGTCGCTGCCCTTCACCTCCAGCATGCCCCGAACGGCCATCGTCCCGATGGTGATCAGCAAACCGAGATTGTAAACAAGATACCAGGCGCCAAACGACCTGGCTTCATGCAAGCCGAACAGCCTGCCCAAACATAACACGACGAGAAAAAATAAAAACCCGAGCACCAGAATGTGGGTATGCAGCGGAGCCAGCGCGGTCTCGCCGGTGAACCCGTTATGCCTGGTCGCTTCCCGATAAAAAATCCCCGCCAGCAAACCCAAAATCGCATAGAAAAAAGAAGTGTAATAGAGCTTTTTCAAATCCAGCCATCCCCTTTATTCATAGCATTCATTAATGATTTTCAGGAAAATTATAGCACTCATCTATGCTAAAAAACGAGCTGAGGTATGACAAAAAAAGGAGAATATAGGGGTGGAGGTACAATCTGCAAGGACTGAAGTGGCTGATGTGAGTGGTTGAGGTGGCTGTCTATAGTGTTCGTGTCTTGGTGTCTTTGCATGCTCCCTTGCACGATTATCCCTTTCGTTCAGGAGGGGGAGGGGGGCTAATGTACGGGATAAAGAAAAAAGAGATATCTCCTTCTCCTGAATTTATCTTCTTCTCTGCTTCATGATCAAACGGGATAATCGTGCAAAGCGTCTGGACAGCGGATGTTGATCTGCCGACCAACCCACCGGCCCTCCCTGTCCTCAGATGAATTTAAAAATTAAAATAAATCTACCATAATTTACGATAATTGTATAGACTGTTATTTAGCAAGCATTTCGGAGAACAAGTCAATTTTGGAGAGGGAATAAATATGGATTTAGGTCGAAAAAATTACGATATTATGATTGAGGAACTACAGCGGATTATTGAAAATGGGCTTGTGAAGCCCGGCGAAAAGCTGGACACGATCGAAAACTTGGCAAAGCGTTATCACGTCGGCCGCTCCACCGTCCGCGAAGCGATCAGCCATCTGAAAGCCCGCGGGCTGATCGAAACGAGGCAAGGCGGGGGGACTTATGTCAGGGCCCAGGCGCTCGAGACGATGGAAGCCCGGCAAATCGCGAATCGTCAGGAACTGATCCAGTTGCTGCAGGTACGGAAAATCCTCGAAATCGGGTGCATTGAGCTGGCTGCCGAGCACCGGCGTGAAGCGGACTTAAACGAGCTCGCCCGGATTGTGAGCCATATGGAAGAAGCGATCGGCAATGAGGAAATCAGTCGGGTGCATGACGCCAATTTCCATTTCGCGATCGCCAAAGCAACGCAAAATCCGCTGCTGCTGCAAATGATGGAGAGCATTTCGGTGATGATGATGCGAGTGATCCGGGACAGCAGGAGCTTGTGGTTGTTCAGCGAAAAAGAGTCGGCGCACCGCCTGTTCCAGGAGCATTATCAAATGCTCCTGGCGATTCGGAACCAGGACCGGCGCAGGGGGGCCGACATTATGAGCGCCCATCTGGACAAGGTTGGAGGCGCGCTGATCAGCGCTTCGGCCGCGCCCGAAGCAAAAGAAGCCGACTGAACGCAGCCGACCGGCTAACCGTTCGCTGCTGCGGCCTCCAGCTGCAGCAACGCGCTAGCGACTTCGGCGCCGTTGACGAGCAGGGCGATCCGGTGCGCGCCGGGATAGTGGCGGCGGGTCGTAAGATCCGCCCAGCTGTGGCGCCGGGTTCCGCTGACGGCCGCGCCGCCGGGGACGGTTTTGTCCGCCAGCAGGAACAGCTTGCGTGATGTTTTGCCTCCGGCTTTGACGAAGTCGATGCCGTATTCGACGCGTACCTTCACCGGCTCCCCTTCGCGCACGGTCAACTCGTAGCGGAGCTCACAGCTGTCGCCGATGCGGAGTGTGCCAGGCTCCACCGCGAGCGCCGCCGACGAGACCACCGGCTTGGTGTCTGACGGCGCGGCGTAACCAAACAGCTCCAGCACCTCGGGGCCACCTTGGCGGATCAGCGTGCGGCAGCCGTGGCGCACGATCCAGTCGGTATACGGATGCGACGTGCTTTTCCAGCGCCGGGCAAGTTCGAGCACGAGCGCGGGGTGATCCTTGGCGATGTCGTTCAGATTGTTGGCCACGCTTTTGCGCACGTACAGGCTGGGGTCCTCTTTCAACTGCTCGAGGATCGGCAGAATCGGCGCCGGGTCGCGCTTGAACATCGGCAAAGCTTGTCCCCAAGGCAGGCTGGGCCGGCAGCCTTCGCTGGCGAGGCGGCGCACATGCTCATCCTCATGCTGGGACCATGCCGCCATCTGCTTCATCATCCGTTCTGGATCACGCAGCAGGAAGGAGCGGACGGCAAATTCGGCCGACGATTTCGGCGTGAACCGCTCCAGTGCCCGCATGGCCAGCAGCCAATCCTCCTCCGCGCTGCCGTAAACCTCCACGAAGTCCGGGAAAAACAAGTAAGGGAACCCGACGCAAGATTCGTCGATGGCAAACAGCACGGATACGGCTTCCTCAAAGCGCGGCGGCAACTGGCTGCCCAGCGTCAGCGTGATCCGCCGCATTCTGGCTTTCAACTCCAGCGCGTCCCAAGTTGTATCCATCGTATCGGCCATGAATTTCTCCGTATCGAACGGCGCGTACGCCGCGTGAACCTTTTCGCTAAATTCCCGCAAAAACGCTTCATTATATATTAATTTTAATGCATCAGCCATATTTGATCTCCGTTCTTCCTTGACCACTGGAAAATTATTTCTTTCTGGTTTAATATTATTGTACCAGTTTAGTCTTGTCTACATCGCGCAGTGATCAATGAATTGAAAAATCCCGCACATACTGGAGGACGTTACATGAAATTGCTGCATTTCTGGAACGGCGGCGGGTTATGCATCGGCTGGAAAACGGAAGATGCCGTCTATAATTTAAGCGGTTTTGCCGCTAAAGAAGGCTTGCCATTCCCCGTTTCGCTGGATTTGCTTATCCGTTCCGGAAGCGAAGGGACAGAGCAATTAGCCGCAGTTCTGAGAGCGATGAACGTGAAGGACAAACAAAGTAATTTTCGCGTCGATGAGGATGAAATCGAGTTTGCGTCCGTCGTACTGAATCCGGAGAAAATTTTGTGCGTGGGGCTGAACTACCTGACGCATGCCCTGGAGTCCAATATGGCTATTCCGGATTCGCCCGTACTGTTCAGTAAATTCAACAATGCCTTGGCAGGGCACAAGCAGGACATCGTTTTGCCCCAATCGGCACAGCAAGTGGACTATGAGGCCGAGCTTGTGATCGTTATCGGCAAAGAGGCGCGAAATGTGTCCGAAGAAGATGCCCTTTCCTATGTATATGGGTACAGCGCCGGCAACGATGTGTCCGCCCGCGACCTGCAATTAAAAACGAGCCAATGGCTGCTTGGCAAAACGCTGGATTCCTTTGCGCCGATCGGACCTTATCTCGTCACCGGCGATGAACTGGACCCGGCGGGCTTAGCGATCGAATGCAGAGTGAACGGAGAGTTGAGGCAGTCCAGCAACACGAAAAACATGATTTTTGGCTGCAGGACGTTAATCAGTTACATATCCCGGTACATGACGCTGAAGCCGGGTGATGTTATTTTTACGGGAACGCCTGAAGGTGTTGTCCTTGGTTATCCGCCGGACCGGCAGACGTGGTTAAAAGCCGGAGATGAGATGGAAGTCATGATTGAAGGCATCGGAAGGTTAAAAAACAAACTAGTGTAGACTTAAGGAGTGTTTAAAATGGCAAATGCCGCAGATCTGCGTAAACCCGGTTTCGAAGTTTCGTCTCAGTTTATAAATCGTTGGTCGCCGCGTTCTTTTTTGGAAAAAGAAATTCCTGAAGATGTCCTGCTCAGCCTGTTTGAGGCGGCGCGTTGGGCTCCTTCGGCATCGAATGTGCAGCCATGGCGGTTTATTATCGCCCGTACGCAGGAGGATCGGGAGAAATTCCATTCCTTTATTTTGCCGGGTAACCTTGTATGGTGTACAAAAGCCCCCGTCTTGGCCGTGATCTTGTCCCAAACGGCGACCGAACGGGGAGCCAACGGCTGGCATGCCTTTGATGCGGGCGCCGCTTGGGGGTATCTTGCTTTAGAAGCGCATAACAAAGGTTTGATCACCCATGCAATGGGAGGATTTGATCCCGGGAAAGCTCGCGAAGTGCTGAATGTACCGGACGATTATACCATTCAAGCCGTCATCGCCATCGGTTACCAAGGCGAAAAAGAAGTTCTGCCGGACAACCTGCAGGAGCGCGAACAACCGAACGACCGCCGTCCGCTGAAAGAATCGCTGTTTGAAGGTTCCTTTGGGAAGGACGCGCTTTAAGTAATTATGTCAGATGTCAAAACGAACGCCTTGCGATTGCTCGACAAATCCAAGACGCCATACGAAGTTTACATGTACGATCCGGAAGACGGACAGATTCACGGCACCGCGGTCGCGGAGAAAATCGGCAAAGCGCCGGAGAAGGTATATAAAACGCTGGTCGCCCATCAGGGGGAAGCGATTTTTGTGTTCATCATTCCGGTAGCCGCGGAGCTCGATTTAAAAAAGGCGGCCAAAGCCGCCGGGGTCAAAAAGGTGGAGATGCTGCCGCTGAAGGACTTGCTGCAGCGGACCGGCTACGTCCGCGGAGGCTGTTCGCCGGTAGGGATGAAGAAACTGTATCCCACCTTCCTGGACAACACGGCCGAAAGCCTGGATACCATTTTGGTCAGTGCCGGCAAAATCGGGCTGCAGATGGAGCTTGAGCCGCATTTGCTGGCTGAGCAGGTGAAAGGAAGATTTGTTCCGCTGGTCCGGGACGAGGGAGAGGTTAGCTAAAAAACCTTGACGCCTGAAGCGCGGACGATTGTATAACAGGTTCATGCAAAGTGAATGGAAAGATATGATTTAACGAAAACCGCCGAACGGACAAAACCGCTCAGGCGGTTTTTTTTGAGATATAAAATGCAGAGGCGGGTGAGGAGGGGGATTCCCACGAAGTGCAAATGTGCATACGAATTTCGTCGAAATTCTTCGAAATAGGTGGCTCAACTGCAAAAATGCATTTCATTCCCGGCCCAAAGTTCCTTTTTTATCGAACAGCCCCGAATGAGATGCACTTTTGCATTTCAATCGCTCAAAAACGTAAATTTGCGGGAAATCAGATGCACTTTTGCAGTTGATTGCCGTGGGGGATTGCAGTTGATCCTATTGGGCCGTCCTTCTTCCCATGAAAACCGATAAACTCGACAGCCGGCACGCAGGACGCGGGGGGGATAAACGTTAAGCGGACGCGGATTGCGAATTGTTGTGCGGGAGTCCAAATTTTTCTGGCCAGAAGCGCAAAACTTTGGGATGGGCGCCAATGTGAAAAAGAGTACAAGGGAGTATAGTGAGGTCATGCGGAAGAGTAAGGAGGCCGTTCATATGAATAATCTACGCAATGATGCTCCTTTGTACATTAAGGTTCATGAAAAGGATAATGTGGCGATCATTGTCAATGCGGGAGGTTTGCCCGAAGGCACCGTATTTCCATGCGGCCTTAAGCTAACGGAGCATGTTCCGCAGGGGCATAAGGTCGCCTTGGCGAATGTGGCCCAGGGAGAAGCTGTCGTTCGTTATGGTGAAATCATCGGCTACGCGTTACGCTCCATCCTGCAAGGCAGTTGGGTGGGCGAGTCATTAATCGAACTTCCAACGCCGCCGTTGCTCCGCGAGCTGCCGCTCGCCACCAAAGTTCCGCCGTCTCAGCCGCCGCTTGAAGGCTTTACGTTCGAGGGATACCTCAATCCGGATGGCAGCGTCGGCAGCAAAAACATCCTCGGGATTACGACGAGCGTACAGTGCGTGTCGGGTGTGCTGGATTATGCGGTAAAGCGGATCAAGGAAGAGCTACTGCCCAAATATCCGCAGGTGGACGATGTGGTGGCAATCCATCATACGTATGGCTGCGGCGTGGCGATCCAGGCCCCCGATGCCGTCATCCCGATTCGCACCATACGGAACATCGCGGCTAATCCGAATTTTGGCGGCGAGCTGATGGTTGTCGGCTTAGGCTGCGAGAAGCTGCAGCCGGATCGTCTCATTACGGATCAAGATAGCGCCTCCAAGGTGGTTTCGCTGCAGGATTATCAAGGATTTATCCCGATGGTTCAAGCGATTATGGAAATGGCGGAAGCACGGCTGGAAAAATTGAACCGCCGCAAGCGCGTCACCTGTCCCGCTTCCGCTCTGGTGGTCGGCCTGCAATGCGGGGGAAGCGACGCCTTCTCCGGCATCACGGCGAATCCGGCTGTCGGTTATGCCGCCGATCTGCTGGTACGCGCCGGGGCGACGGTGCTGTTCTCCGAAGTGACCGAGGTTCGCGATGCCGTTCATCTGCTTACGCCGCGGGCCGTGAATGAGGAGGTCGGACGGGCGCTGATCCGTGAAATGGAATGGTATGATGCCTATTTGCAGCGCGGCCAGGCCGATCGGAGCGCTAACCCGACACCGGGAAACAAAAAAGGAGGTCTGGCGAACATTGTGGAAAAATCGCTGGGTTCGATCGTCAAATCCGGCAGCAGCCCGATTACGGCGGTTCTGGGTCCCGGCGAAAAAGCGGCACAAAAAGGGCTGATTTTTGCCGCGACGCCGGCCAGCGATTTTGTATGCGGCACGCTGCAGCTTGCTTCCGGCATCAATGTGCAGGTCTTTACGACCGGCCGGGGCACTCCATACGGCTTGGCGATGGCCCCAGTCATTAAAGTAGCGAGCCGCAATGCATTGGCCGAGCAATGGCATGACCTGATCGATATCAACGCGGGGCGGATCGCAGACGGCGAGGCCACGATCGAGGGTGTTGGTTGGGAGATCTTCAGATTCATTTTGGACGTAGCCAGCGGGCGCAGGCAAACTTGGGCCGAGCAGTGGGGGCTGCATAACGCAATAAGTCTGTTCAATCCTGCCCCCGTTACATGAACAGGAGTCTTTATTCACCTGAACAAGGCCGACTATCCGGGATAGGAGGCCTATTTTTTGCCTGTGGAACCATTGTGCGAACGCCCAATTTTACCAGGAAAAAGCGAAAAAACTTTGTGAGTGCGGACCAATGTGAAAAACAGTACAAGAGTGTATAGTGAAGTCATGCGGATAAAGCTAGTTGGTCCGGGCAGCGCGGGACACCCGGCAAAGTTCGGCTGGCGTGGACTGGGGCTATATTGCAAATCCGAAACTAGATAACGTCTGTCACGTGTTTTCGCGGTAAAAATGAAAGCGCCGTCAAGCGGGGCTTTACTTTCGCTGCGGGGATTTTGGTTGCAGGCAAAGAGAGACGGTAGGAGTGATGGAATGAAAATTTTGATTGCGCCCGACTCGTATAAAGGCAGTCTCAGCTCCAAGGCGGTGGCGGACTGTATGGAACAGGGGGTTCTGGAAGTGATGCCCGAAGCGGTGATCCGTAAAATTCCGATCGCCGACGGCGGCGAAGGCACGGTGGAAGCGATGCTCAGCGCTGTCGGCGGTGAATGCCGAAAGCTGGAGGTAGTCGGCCCGCAGGGCGATCCCGTGATCGCCGAGTACGGCATCTTCGACGAGGGGCGTGCCGCCGTCATTGAAATGGCATCCGCGTCGGGGCTGACGCTGGTTCCGGCGGAGCGGAGGAATCCGCTGACGGCCACGACCTACGGCACCGGACAACTCATCAAGGCCGCGCTTGACGCCGGCTGCCAGCAGTTGATCATCGGCATCGGGGGCAGCGCCACCAATGACGGCGGCGTCGGCATGGCCCAGGCGCTAGGCGTGCGCTTTCTGGACGCAGCGGGCGCGGAAATCGGCTTTGGCGGCGGCGAACTGCACCGGATCGCATCGATCGATACGGCGGGGCTCCATCCCGGCGTCGCCGGCTGCGAAATTACGATTGCCAGCGATGTGACTAATCCGCTGTGCGGGGAACAGGGAGCCGCGCGCATCTTTGGCCCGCAAAAAGGCGCCACGCCGGAGATGGTCACGAGGCTTGACGATGGCCTGAGGCATCTGGCCGGGGTCATTCGCCAACAGCTTGGCGTTGATATCGCTTGTGTTGCCGGCGCCGGAGCGGCGGGCGGTCTCGGCGCGGGACTGATCGCCTTTCTGGACGCGGGCATGGCCCGGGGAATCGACATTGTGATGGAAGCCGCGCGATTTGCCGAAGAGGTCCGCGATGCCGATCTTGTCTTGACGGGCGAAGGGCATACCGATGCCCAGACGGCGTTCGGCAAAACGCCTGCCGGTGTGGCCAAACTGGCCAAGCTGCACAACAAGCCGGTAATTTGCGTCTCGGGCGGAATTGACGCGGAAGTCCGCGGAATGTACGACAGCGGCATTGACGTTGTGGTCGGGGCCACCCAGGCTCCGATGACGCTGGAGCAGGCCATCGTCCAGGCGCCGGCCAATATCCGCCACGCCGTTTCCTCCGTTTTGCGCACCATGCTCATTCCGCAGCGGTACGGCACCGGGATCCGGGCGGAGAAAGCGTGACTTTCGGGGGAACTCTGATCACTTGAAAGGAGAATCGATATGTTGAATCAAACAGCCAAACAAGAAAATCCGGTACTGCATGGTACGCCCGTCATCACCGGAATGCGGGTGATTCCGGTCGCCGGCCGGGACAGCATGCTGATGAATTTAAGCGGTGCGCACAGTCCCTATTTTACCCGCAACATCGTGATCCTGGAAGACAGCTCCGGCCATACCGGGGTCGGCGAGGTGCCGGGCGGGGAGAAAATCCGCCGAACGCTGGAGGATTCGCGCACGCTGGTGATCGGGCAGTCCATCGGCACCTATAACCAGATTCTGGCCCGGATGCGGACGGCGTTTGCGGATCGTGACGCCGGCGGGCGCGGTCAGCAAACCTTTGACCTGCGCGTCGCCATTCACGCCGTTACCGCCGTGGAAGCCGCCCTGCTCGATCTGCTCGGCCAGTACCTGGGCGTTCCGGTCGCCGCGTTGCTCGGCGAAGGCCAGCAGCGCGAGCGGGTGGATGTGCTCGGTTACCTGTTTTATGTGGGAGACCGCAGCAAAACGGATCTGCCCTACGCCTCCGAGCCGGACAGCGAGGTGGCCTGGTACCGCCTGCGCCATGAAGAAGCGCTGACGCCGGAAGCGATCGTGACGCTGGCGGAAGCCGCTTATGATAAATACGGCTTCAATGATTTTAAGCTCAAGGGCGGCGTACTGCGCGGCGAGGAGGAGATCGAGGCGGTCACCGCGCTGGCGGAGCGGTTCCCGGATGCGCGCATCACGCTTGATCCAAACGGCGGCTGGCTGCTGAAGGATGCCGTGCGCCTGTGCCGCGACCGGCATCATGTGCTCGCCTACGCCGAGGACCCGTGCGGCGCGGAAGGGGAATATTCCGGCCGCGAGATTATGGCCGAATTCCGCAGACAGACCGGCCTGCCGACGGCCACGAACATGATCGCCACGGATTGGCGGCAGATGGCCCACACGATCTCGCTGCAGTCGGTGGACATCCCGCTGGCCGATCCGCATTTCTGGACGATGCAGGGCTCGGTGCGGGTGGCGCAAATGTGCCGCGAATGGGGCCTCACCTGGGGCTCGCACTCCAATAACCACTTCGATATCTCACTGGCGATGTTCACGCATGTGGCCGCGGCGGCTCCGGGGGAAATTACGGCGATCGACACGCATTGGATTTGGCAGGAGGGCGCCGAACGTCTTACCAAGGAACCTTTCCAAATCACCGGCGGAGCGATCGAGCTGCCGGAGAAGCCGGGGCTTGGCGTGGAGATCGATATGGAGCAAATCGAGCAGGCCCACAACCTGTACAACAGCATGGGCCTGAACGCGCGGGACGATTCCGTGGCGATGCAGTACCTTGTACCGGGCTGGAAATTCGACAACAAACGTCCTTGTCTGGTGCGATGATTATAAAAAGGGCTGCCTGATAGGAAGGCTGACTATAAAACGGGAGGAGAAACAAAGATGAAGACAATCGGATTTATTGGACTTGGAATCATGGGCAAACCGATGAGCCTCAACCTGATCAAAGCGGGCTACAGCCTGGTGGTGATGGACCGCAACCCAGAGGCGGTGAAGGAGCTGCAGGCAGCCGGAGCGACTGCGGCCGCTTCCCCCAAAGAAGTGGCCGGGCAGGTGGATGTCGTTATCACCATGCTGCCGAATTCTCCGCACGTCAAAGAAGTCGTGCTTGGGGAAAACGGCATCGTCGAAGGGATTAAAGCCGGGAACGTAGTCATCGACATGAGTTCCATCGCGCCGCTGGTCAGCCGCGAAGTGGCGGCGGCGCTGGCGGAGCGGGGTATTCCTTTCCTGGACGCCCCGGTCAGCGGCGGCCAGCCGAAGGCGATCGACGGCACCTTGTCCGTCATGGTCGGCGGCGACAAAAAAGTGTTCGAGCAAAATTATGACCTGCTCAAGGCGATGGCCGGTTCGGTTGTGCATACCGGCAATGTCGGCTCTGGCAATATCACCAAGCTGGCCAACCAGGTGATCGTCGCCCTCAACATCGCCGCCATGTCCGAAGCGTTTGTGCTGGCAAGCAAAGCCGGCGTGGAGCCCGAGCAGGTATTTCAGGCGATCCGCGGCGGGCTGGCGGGAAGCACGGTGATGGAGGCGAAAGCGCCGCTGGTGATGGACCGCAAGTTTGACCCGGGCTTCCGCATTGACCTGCATATCAAGGATTTGACCAACGCGCTGGACACTTCCCATGAAATCGGGGTGCCGCTGCCGCTGACGGCCTCCGTGCTGGAAATGATGCATGCGCTCAAAGCCGACGGCCTCGGGACCGCCGATCACGGGGCGCTGATCCGCCATTATGAGAAAATGGCCCATACTGAAGTCAAACGATAATGAGTGAGGTGAGCGATGAAATGGATAACAGCTTTATTCGCGGGGTCATTCCCCCGATTGTAACCCCGGTCGACGACGAAGAGCGGCTCGATGAGCTGGGGCTGCGCCGCATTGTGGATCATGTTATCGAAGGCGGCGTACACGGCATTTTGGCGCTTGGCAGCAACGGTGAATTTTTCGCATTGGACCCGGAGGATCAACAGCGGGTGGTGGCGGTCACTGTTCAGCAAAGTGCAGGGCGTATTCCCATCTATGCGGGAATCGCGGCGATCTCAACACGGGAAGGCATAAAGCAGGCCCGCAAATACGAAGAGCTTGGCGCACGGGCGATCTCGATCCTGCCCCCGATGTTTATTTCGCCGACACAGGACGAACTGTTTCACCATTTCAAGAAAATCGCGGAAGCAACCTCATTGCCGGTATTGTTGTACAACAATCCGGACAAAGTCGGCAACAACATTACCCCCGCCCTGCTGGAGCGGCTGGCTGAAGTTCCGAATATTGCGGGGATCAAGGACAGCAGTGGCGATCAGACGCTGACCGCCGAATACATCCGCCGCACCAGAACCCAAGGATTTAAGGTGCTGGCAGGCAGGGACATCATGATTCTAAGCACGCTTGTATATGGGGGCGCCGGCTGTGTGGCGTCAACCGCTAACGTGGTGCCGCGGCAGGTCGTGGAAATTTACGACAAGTTCATGGCGGGCGACATCGAGGGCGCTCTGGAGGCGCAGTACAGGCTGGCTCCGCTGCGGATGGCCTGGAACCTCGGGAGCTTCCCGGTAGCGACCAAGGATGCGGTCAATTTGATTGGACTCCAGGCAGGCAAGCCGATTTTGCCTAATACCTCTTGCTCGGAGCAGAATCTGGGTAAGATCAGGGGGATTTTGGAAGGGCTTGGGGCTATTCGGTCAAGTCAAGATCAATGAAAAATCAAAGCCTTAGGTATGGAACCTGTCCGTGATGATGAATCATGCAGGGAGCCGGGCCAGCTATTGTAACAACAATAGTTGGCCTGTCCTATTTTTGCGCCTGGAGGAGATTCAGATGAAAATAACGACCGAGCTGGCCTTGCCTATTGTGGTCCAATTGATGTCCGTCATGGAGTTCAATATCAACATTATGGACGACCAAGGGGTTATCGTCGCCAGCGGGGAAACAGAGCGGATCGGCAGTCTGCATGAAGGTGCGCTGCAGGTGCTTGGCTCCAGAAAACAGGTGCTGATCGGCGAAGAGGAATGCCTGAGTCTGCCGGGCTCCAAACCCGGAGTAAACCTGCCGATAGAATTTCAGGAGAACATTGTCGGCGTTGTTGGGATCACCGGCAATCCCGACGAAGTGTACCGCTTCGGAAGGATCATCAAGATGAACGTGGAGGCGCTCTTGCAGCAGATTCATATGAATAAGCAGCTGCACTTCCGTAAGATGGTGCTGGAGAGCTTTATTATGGAGCTGATCAGCCCGTATGAACTTTCCGAAAAGAAGCTGCGGATGACAGCCCGTACGCTGCAGATCGACGTCAACGCCGAACGCAGCGTGATGGTCGTGGAGATCGAAGAGATGAAGTGGCCGGAGGAGACGATAAGCGGTGAGATGCTGCAGAAAACAGGTGAGCGTAAGGAGCAGTTTTTGAGCGATCTCAAGGCGATGGTCAGTATGCAGGCGCTGTACGCCTATGTGGAGGACGGCGCTTTTTTTATCGCCATTCCCGTAAGCGATTTCCTCCAGCCCCTGGTCAGCAAAATTGAAGCTTGTCTGAGCCGGCGGGGCTACCGCTACTGTATCGGTGTCGGACGTCCGCGCAGCGGTCTTGCGGGGTACAAGCAATCGTACGGCGAAGCCCGCCGCTGCATACGCCTGAGCCGAAAATTCGGACGGCCGCCGCAGAGCGCCAGCTTGATCGACGATTGGGGAATCGTTCCTTACCTTGAGATGGTGCCGCCGGAAGCGAGAACGGAATTTTTGCAAAAATACGGCTTGTTCCCTCAAACGCTTAACGAGGAATATAAGCTGACGTTGCGCACGTTTCTGGACTGTGACCTGAATGTGAAGCAAACCGCGGGCTTGCTGCATGTGCATAGAAACACCTTGTTTTACCGTCTGGATAAAATATCCCAACTCCTGCAACTGGATTATCGCAAATTCAACGATCTCGTCAAAATGAAGCTGCTGCTTACTTTCGAACGGCTGCAGGAGTAACGAAACAGCCCCAGGCTCGCCACGGCTTGTCCGATTTGAGCGGCGCCGCAACCCTTGTTCTGGAGCACAATTTTCCCGTTGAAATACGTCGGCGATTTTGGATGGGCAAACAATGTGAACCAAGGAACATACTGTTATATTTTAACTATACCGGAGAGCGGGATGATCTTGGAGCAGTGATGATAAGACATATTTCGCTAAGAGGTATACGCATCGCGGCAATTTTCTAAAGAAGAGGCGCAGGCCAGGGGCAGCTATAAATCTGCATATTGCTCAAGCTTCCAATTGAAAGCGCTTGCTGAAATGTTTCGATGATGGCATAGGGAGGAGATACGTTTGTGTTCAGAAACCGGAAAGTGCTTACATGCTTAACCCGGATTAACTCACTTAACCACAGAATGGATGATTGGAGGAATAGACGATGCCGTTGTTAATCGTTGCGCTAGGGGTGGCGCTGCTGCTTGTGCTGATGGTGGGTTTTAAGCTCGAAGGCTTCATTTCGCTGGTGCTTGTCGCGATTGTGGTCGGTTTGCTGAACGGCCTGACGTTTTCGGATGTGGTGAATTCGGTGGAAGAAGGGATCGGCGGGCAACTCGGCCATCTGGCGCTGATTATCGGCTTTGGCGCAATGCTCGGCAAGCTGATGGCCGATTGCGGCGCCGCGCAGCGGATCGCCATGACGCTGACCGCCAAATTCGGCGAAAAAAGACTGCAGTGGGCGATTCTGATTACCGCTTTTGTGCTTGGCGTTACCCTGTTTTTTGAAATCGGCTTCATCCTGCTTATTCCGATTGTCTTTACGATTGTTTCGCGGATGAAAGTAAACCTGATGTATATCGGCCTGCCGATGGCGGTGGCTTTATCCACGACACACAGCTTTCTGCCGCCCCATCCGGGACCGGCGGCCGTGGCCAGCGTGTTTGGCGCCAGCATGGGCAAGACGCTGCTGCTCGGGCTGGTTATCGCGATCCCATCGGCGATTATTGCGGGGATATTTTTCTCGAAAACAAAATTGATCCGCGGCATGAATCCCGCAATTCCGGAGGGGCTGTACAATGCCAAAGAGTTTACGGAGGAAGAGATGCCAAGCTTTGGCGTCAGTCTGTTCACTGCGCTCGTGCCAATTGCGCTCATGGCGGTGCTGGCCGTGGCCGAAATGGCGATGCCGCAGGATTCCGGTGCCTTTAAAATCATCGCTTTCTTTGGGGAATCAGGAATTGCGCTGTTGATTTCGGTACTGATCGCCATCTATACGTTTGGCATTGCCCGCGGCCGTAAAATGAAGGATATTATGGGCAGCGTCGGCTCCTCGATGAAATCGATCGCCACCATCATGTTCGTCATCGGCGGCGGAGGCGCCTTCAAGCAAGTGCTGGTGGACAGCGGAGTTGCCGATTATATCAAAGATATAATGACCGGTCTTGACATTTCGCCGCTGATTCTCGCCTGGATTATCGCCGCCGTGCTGCGGCTGGCGCTGGGATCGGCCACGGTCACTGTCATGACGGCTTCCGGTATCGTGCTGCCGCTGCTCAGCATGAGCGGGGCCAATCCGGAGCTGATGGTGCTGGCCACGACATCGGGCAGTGTGATTTTTTCCCATGTCAACGATCCGGGCTTCTGGATGTACAAAGAATACTTTAACCTGTCGCTGCTGGATGCGATCAAATCAAGATCCGTTTATACGACCATACTGGCGGTCTGCGGACTGCTGGGGGTATTGGCCCTGAGCGCGGTGATGCAATAAGCGCCGGCCCCGGGGGCGATCCGCATGATCGGTTTAATGACTCTGCGGATCGCCCGCAGTCCCCTTACGATCCTCGTTTTCCTGCAGCTCGATCAGCAGGTCCAAATACCGGATGCCGCGCATGCGCATACGATTTACCCCGTCCAGGTACTGCAACGAATCCCTGGCCATCCGCCGCGCTTGTTCCAGATTGTTGTGATCGAGCTCCCGGATCACTTCCTTGATGAAGTCCAGCGACCACACCGCTGCGCGCAGCGTCCCGATAATGAGAATGCGGCGGATCTGCGCGGGGCTGAATGAGCGGTATCCGTTGTCATGGTTGCGCGACACCTCAATCAGGCCCCGCTTCTCCCAATGGCGGATGGCCGAAGCGGGGATCATCGTTTCTTTGGCGATCTCCCCGATCGTCATCCAGCGTTTTTTTCCCCGGGTATCCAGATGATCCAGTTCTTTTGTGTCGAGGATTTGAATCGTTTTCTCGGCCTTCAACCTCTCCTTATGAAGCTCCGCTTGCGCAGCGTTTACCATCCACAAGGCTTCGTCGACTTCCTTTTTGAGCAGCTTTTTGAGCACGGCTTTCGTTGTATCCATGCCAAACCCGAGGCTCATGGCGCGAAGGCATTCGAAATACGCCACATGAAGCTCCGTATAAACCCGGTAACCGTTAGGACCCCGCTCTACGGGCGGAATAATGCCCCAATCCTCGTAATGCCTCAGTGCGCTGGTGCTGATCTCCAGCTTCTTGGCGATATCGATTGGCCTAATGTTCAAGGGCTTTCGCCTCCTTAACAAAAAAGCTTAAAGTACTTGATAAATCTAATATCTCCTTAAGCCTCGAAATGACAGGAGTTTTGAAACAATAACCTTAGCACTTGCATCAATGTAATATGATTGAGTGTATCAAAGGCAAAGGGAGGAAGCAATGGGACTGATCAAAAATGCAATTGAAGTAGGCGGTTTGAAAAAATCCTACGGGAATGTGGAGGTGCTGCGCGGAATCGATTTGAAGGTGGCGGAGGGAAGTGTGTATGCTGTCCTGGGTCCGAACGGGGCGGGCAAAACAACGGCTCTGCTCCTGGTCGTCATGTATGCCTTTAGCGTAAGCTGGATTTTTGCTTGGATCGGGGTCATCGCCAAAAAACTCGAATCGATCAGCAGCATGACCTATGTTGTGTTATACCCCCTGAAGTTTACGAGCAACGTGTTTGCGGACACATCGACGATGCCGAGCTGGCTTGGCGGAATCGTCGCTTACAATCCGATCAGCCTCGCGGCTACGGCTGCCAGGGGGCTGATGCACGGAACGGCCAGCCAAACGGAGCTGCTTCCGGCGTTTGCGGGGATGGCGCTGCTCATCCTGGTGTTTGCTCCGCTTACCTTCCGGCAGTACAGACGAAAAGCTTTTGAATAGTTGGATTTTTCCAATTGAAGGTCACCGTTCACAACAATGATTCAAAAATGTTTCAATTTTTAAGGGATTGGTTTACTTTGCCACTCCCCTTTTTTTATACTCTTATTGATAGTCATTATTAATAGATACAAGTTATCTAGAAGGAGAGAAGTGATGGGTAGAGGTATTAAACATAAGGCGGCATTGGCCTTGCTTGCCGTGCTGCTGCTGATCCCCGTGAGTCCGCTGGCGGGACCCGGGCGGGCGTTTGCGGCTTCGGAACTCCCGGCGGATCTTAAGGACCATTGGGCCGAAGAAGCTCTGTCCAGCTGGCTTGAACAGGGGCTCATCTCCGGATATGCGGACGGGAAGGTCAAACCTGATCAGCCGGTGACGCGCGCGGAGTGGATGGCGATGGTGAACGGGCGGTTTGGCTTTAACACGGAAGGAGGGACGACGTCCTTCAAAGATGTGCAGCCAACAGCATGGTTTGCTGCCGATGCCGCCGCCGCAGCCCAGGCAGGATACATCACCGGCTACGCCGACGGCACCCTCCGGCCGAATGCGCCGGTAACGAGAGCCGAAGCGGCTGTGATGCTAAGTCGGTTGGGCATGCTTGAGCCCCTCCCTGAGTTGGCGTCTTTTAAGGACGCGCTTCAGGCATGGAGCAAGGGGGAGATCGGAGCCGTCGTGGGTGCCGGCTGGATGAACGACTATCCCGACGGGATGTTCCGTGGAGCAGAGGCGCTTACCCGGGCTGAGGCGGTTGTCACATTGGATCGGGCGTTCGGGGCAAATCTTGCCGCGAAGAATGAAAGCCTATCTGGCGATATGGACCGGCCCGGCGTTTACGGCCCAGCCGAGGGAAGCGCGGAAATCGCCGGCGATGCGTTCATTAAAGCGGACGGGATTACGCTGCAAAATACTATCATTAAAGGCAATCTGACTTTAACGGAGGAAATCGGCTCCGGGGAAGTCCGTTTGGCGGGCGTCACCGTTGAGGGAGAACTTCGGATAAACGGCGGCGGGCCAAACACCGTTTATTTGCAAGATACCGGCGCCAAACGGCTGACTGTGAACAAAAAGGATGGCCAAGTCCGGATCGTTGCCTCTGGCAATACGACCTTGGAAACGGCAGTGCTGTCCTCGGGAGTCATTCTTGAAGAAAGCGAGTTGACCGGGGAAGGGCAAGGTTTCGTGCTTATCGATGTTTCCTCGCAAGTACCGAAGTCGTCTGTGGTGCAGCTTCGCGGCACTGCTGAAACCGTTCGTATTGAGGCGTCCGGCATTCGTTTTGAACTGCTGTCCGGACAGATCGACAGGCTTGAAGTGGAAAGCGGAGCCGTGAGCAATGTGATTTACTTGGCGCAGGGCACGAAAGTGATCGTTGCTGAGCTGAATAGTGCGGTTACTTTTGAGGGACCGGGCCAGGTTCTGCAAAAGCTATTCGGTAACGGTGTACCGGTAGATCGCGGACGGTCGCATGGAGGCGGCGGTTCTACCACGCCAACTACGCCGACTAAGCCGACAGACCCCGGTCCGACGGATCCAACAGACCCAACGGACCCGCCCGACCCGGAACCAACGGTGACGGAACTGGTGTACAGTCCCAGGGAGTTGAAATTTGATGCCGTACGGGTCGATGCCAGCGTTACACTGAAGGCAATGCTAACCGATGGTAAAGAAATCGACGTTACTGATGCGGCTAGTTGGTTCACCGAGAATACAGCGGTGGCAACTGTAATTAACGGGACCGTCACCTCGCAAGGCGCAGGTGAAACGTGGATCGGCGCCAAATACGGCGGGTTAACGATGCGGATTCCGGTCAAGGTTGAGATAGCGTCGACGCCAACGCCGACGGTGACGGAGCTCGTATACAGTCCCGGAGAGTTGAAGTTTGAAGATGTCGGCGAAGAGGTTGGCGTCACGCTGAAAGCGGTGCTGAGCGATGGCACGGAAATGGACGTGACTAGAGCGTCCGCTTGGTTCACCGAGGATGAAACGGTGGCGACCGTCGCTGGCGGGACCGTCACCTCGCAAGGCCAAGGCGAAACCTGGATCGGCGCCGAATACCGCGGGCTAACGATACGGATTCCAGTCAAAGTGACGGTTGTGCCGGAAGTTACTCCGGCATATCGGGTAACACTGAGCGGCAAGCCGGATGGCCCGGTTGCCGGCTCGGACATTCATGTGACCCTGCGCGTGGAAAAATCCGACGGCAGCTTGGACACGGACTTCTCCGGTATGAAGAAGCTGACGCTCGCAGGGGTCAAGCAGGCGCCGGACGGCAGTTACGGCAGCCTGGCCGGCACATCTTTGACCGACATTACGGGCGAAGCGGACGTTCAGTTCGAGTCTGGTGAAGCACAAATCGCCATCACCCTGAACAAAGCGGATGCCCAGTTGCTGACGCTTACGGTGGAAGGCGTGGCCCAGCCGACGGCGGAACTCGCGATCACGCTTGCACCTGCGGCTGCGGCAGAGCTTCGGATCGTGACTCAGCCAAGCGAATCTGTCGCGAGCGGGGAAATCTTCCGGGTTCAGCCCGTCATCCGTGTGCTGGATGCTTTCGGCAATTTGACGAACGAGCCCCTGACCGTCACGGCCAGCGTAGGCAACGGGGCGGCAACGCTTATGGGGACAGCGGCCGTCCAAACGGTAGACGGAATCGCCTCCTATACAGATCTTAAGTTGGCCGGGGACAACTCCGCAATCACGCTGCAATTCACGGCGGGTTCGCTGCCTGCGGTCTCCAGCACACCGATTGCGGTCCATGCTTTTTGGTCGGGCGACGGGACGGCCGGTTCGCCGTATGTGATTACCTCGGCGGCCCAATTGGATAACGTTAGGAACCATTTAAACGGCCATTTTGTCTTGGGCGGCGATATCGATCTAAGCGGCTACAGCAGCGGTGAGGGCTGGGTGCCGATCGGCACCAGTGGAGCCGCGTTTACGGGGACATTAGACGGCCAAGGGTATACGATCCGCCACTTAACCTCCCTTCGTCAGGCTGGTATGATGATCGGATTGTTTGGTTATATCGATGGGGCTAACATCACGAATCTGAACCTCAGCGACGTAAATGTTTTAGGTTTTATGAACGTGGGCGGGTTGGCCGGTTATATGAAATCCGGGTCGCTAAGCGGAGTTCATGCGGAACATGTAACCATTAACGGAGCTAGCAATCTTGTACAGTATGCCGGCGGCCTTCTTGGAAGACTGGAGGGAGGGACGCTCAACAGGTCCTCGGCCACCGATGTGAACCTCAACGCCACTTTCGATTTGGGTGGACTTGTCGGCGCGACGAATAATAGTTCCTTCATATCGGAATCGTATTCTACCGGGGAAGTGATGGCAAACGGCCAAAACTTAGGCGGGCTGGTTGGCACTAACTACGGTTTGATCACCGACTCTTATTCGCTGGTTAACATTACGGGAGGAAGTTCCGCCGTGGGCGGTCTGATTGGCCAAAGCAGAGGCATCGTCATCAATTCCTATGCTGCCGGAAGCATCAACAGCGCCGGAGTTGTTCTTGGCGGACTCAGCGGGGACAACATGGGCTCGGTATTAGGCTCTTATTACGACTCGGACACCACCGGGCAAACCGACACCGGCAAAGGTACGCCCAAAACGACGGCGGAAATGCAGCAGCCGTTTACCTTCGTGGGCTGGAATTTCAGTTCGATTTGGGCGATTGACGCTGGCGGCTATCCCTATTTGCGGTGGCAGCGGCCATAATCGAGTTCATACTCTCATATCGGGGCTATGTTCCGGGGATACTATTATACCCGGGGCGTAGCTCTTTTTTTGGTTTGCCTGCCGGAGTTGATTATTCGTTAACATTCCCTGTCTATACTAGGAGTACATATCTCTAAAAAAGAAGGATGGCTGATAAGATGGGCATTCATACTTATTTTCGGTCGTTGAACGAATTGGAGCGAATTTATCGCTGTCCGGGAAAATTCAAGTTCGAGGAACACAGCGTTGCCGAGCACTCCTGGAAAGTTGTGCAGTACGCCAAAACACTGGCCGATATCGAAGAACGCCATGGCGCGCAAATCGATTGGAAAAAGCTTTATGAGATCACGAGCAGCCACGATTACGGGGAGATTTTTATCGGCGATATCAAAACCCCGGTCAAACATTACTCGATGGAACTGCGCAATCTGATCCTGCAAGTTGAAGAGGGCATGGTTCATCATTTCATTGAAGAGCACATCCCCGATGAGTTCAAGAGCATTTTCCGCAATCAATTGCGCGAAGGCAAGGACGATTCGGTTGAGGGATTGATTCTGGAGGTCGCCGACAAGCTGGATCAAGTTTATGAGGCGTTTGCCGAGATGCAGCGGGGTAATACGGAAAAAGAGTTTGTCAAAATGTACCGCGATGCCCTGGTGAAAATCAAAAACATCAAGCTGAAATGCGTCGATTATTTCCTAAGCGAAATTTTAACCGACATGGTGAACGAGGGGGGCATGTCGCCAATCGATATCAAACGGATCACGCAGGAAGCGTTGGAGAGCTGAATCTCGGAAACCATCGGCAGCCCACTTCAGAACGAAATGGGCTTATTCGCCGTTGCCGCTACGTTCCCAGCGCTTCTACATATTCGATAAACCGTCTGGCGGCCGGCGATACGTAGCGGTCTTTTCGCCATTTTAGGCCAAGTTCCCACTGCCAGCCCTCTTCTTCGATCGGAATCCAGACCAATCCGTCCAGAGTCAGGCCCATCGTTTTGGGCAGGACTGAAACGCCGAGTCCGGCCTTGATGAACCCGGCGACCGTGATCAAATCCTCGGCATCATAAGTCGGTGCGAGCATGAAGCCGGTGTTTTGAAAGCGGGCGGTGAGGGTAGCTTTGAGACCGCAGTTGTTTTTCAGGCCGACGAACGGTTCGCCGGAAAGCTCCGTCAAGCTTAATGAACGGCGATCCGCGAAGCGGTGCTGGGCGGATACGACGATATAAAGCGGCAGCGTGCGGATTACGATCCATTCATGCAGCTCCAGCAAAGATTCCCTTGACGTGATCATAAGGTCGCTAAGCCCTTTGTCCAAATGATCTTCAATATCTCCGAGGTTCCCCTGGGTCAATTCAAAACGGACCTGAGGATGGCTTTGCCGGTAATCCCTAACGAGCGAGGGCACAAGGTCCACACCTAGAATATTCAGATAGGAGAGGGCGATGACGCCCGTATCCGGATTGGTCCATTCCGCCAGCTCCCGCATCCCGTTTCCAAGGCTTTGCATGGCCTGTTCCCCCCATTTTGCAAACATTTTTCCGTAACGGTTCAGCTCCAGGCTGCGGCCGCTGCGTTCGAACAAGGGGACGCCGAGTTCGTTCTCCAGCTTGGCGATCGCATGGCTCAGCGCCGGCTGGGTCAGATTCAGCGCTTTGGCAGCCTGCGTCATATGCTGAAGCCGGGCGACAGTTAAAAAGTATTCCAATTGTGTAAGTTCCACTATATCACCTTGTATATGAATTTTATTTATTATTTTCATTATTAATATAAATTAGACGTTATAAGCGGGTCAATCGTACAATAAGCCTGTACCTGGCGCTGAGGTCGCCATCCATTTACCGAAGGGAGCAATTAACTGATGAGTAATCTTTTTGAAAACATCCAAAGTGAATTTGCAGGCAAAAAAGCGCTTGTCACCGGCGGAACGAAGGGGATGGGTCAAGCCATTGCGGCGAGACTTAGGGATGCGGGCGCCATGGTGATGACCACGGCCCGCTCTACGCCGGCTGCGGCTTACGAACCGCAGCTGTTCATAGCGGCGGATCTCAGCACGCCTGAAGGAGCCGATCGGGTGATCCGCGGCGTCAAGGAACAATTGGGCGGTTTGGATATCCTCGTCCACTGTGTAGGCGGTTCGAATACGCCGCCCGGCGGGGCGCTAGCGCTAAGTGATGCGGACTGGCTACACGCGCTGAACTGGAACTTATTGGGGGCGGTCCGTTTGGACCGGGGCCTGCTGCCGCTTTTGCTGGAGAAAGGAAAAGGAGCCATCGTCCATATTTCCTCGATACAAAGACGGCTGCCTTTGTATGAAACGACTTTAGCCTACGCTGCGGCGAAGGCTGCGCTGACGAACTACAGCAAAGGCTTGTCGAAGGAGTTTGCCGCACGCGGCATCCGTATTAATACGGTGGCGCCGGGGTTCATCCAAACGGAAGCCGCTGACGCGCTGATCGGCCGGATCGCCACGGAAACGGGCAGCCGGGACAGCGCTTTGGAGCAGCTGATGCAGTCGCTTGGCGGCATTCCGCTTGGCCGTCCCGGCCTGCCGGAAGAGGTGGCCGAGCTGGTCGCTTTTCTCGTTTCCGAGCGAGCGGGCTCGATTACCGGCCAAGAATACGTCATTGACGGAGGCACGCTCCCGACCATATAAGGCGAGTCCTTAAATATGGGGCGCGATTAACTGCCGGAATACGTCGGCGGGCGGCCGGTCTCTTTTGCGCTTGTCGTCGGTCAGCACCACGACCGTTTCCAGACTTGGGATGACGTAAATAAAATTTCCGCCGTAGCCGCGAGCGTAAAAATAATCGAAGGCGGGGGATGGTGAAGAAGCGGTGAAGCGGCCGCCATCCCGCGCAGGATCCGAAGCAGAAGTCATGTTGTCCTCCCCCGGGCCTGCGGCCGGCAGCCAGGTATCCGTCCACCAATGCCAGGCATAGCAGCCGCGGCGGGGGGCCTCGACGCCAATCGCCGGCTTGACGGACTGCGAGACCATCTCCGTCGAAATCAACGGTTTGCCTTCCCAGACTCCCCTTTGCAAATAAAGCTGCCCGAACTTCAGCATGTCGCCGGGGCGCAGCCACAGTCCGAAACCGCCGGTATGCACGCCTTGCGG
Source organism: Paenibacillus macerans (assembly GCF_023715465.1). Lineage (GTDB taxonomy): Bacteria > Bacillota > Bacilli > Paenibacillales > Paenibacillaceae > Fontibacillus > Fontibacillus macerans_A. The sequence goes on along the minus strand of NZ_JAMBOE010000001.1, from coordinate 248,442 downwards.
ATCCTGCTCCCATTTGTATGCTTCGATACCAAGCGGACCGAACAGGTGTAGCTCGGCAAAGCGGGCGGCCGGCAGCCCTGCGGCTTGGACCAGAATAGCCGCGAGCAGCTGCGATGCGCCGGAATTGTATTCCATCCGGTCGCCGGGGTGGTCGGACATTGGCTGCTCAAGTGCGAACCGTACCCAATCCGCGGACCGGGTCATGCGCGGAAACGAGTTATGCCCGCCAAACTCCGTCCAGTTGAACCCGGCCGACATCGTCAGGAGATGCCGCAGAGTGATTTGCCGCTTGCGGGGATCGTCATCCTCGTCCAAAAGCTGTGGAAAAAATTCACTTATCGGCGTATCCGCCGAAGGTAGCAGCCCCTGATCAAAGGCGATGCAGATTAGCGCAGACAGGAAGCTTTTGGTGCAGGAGTTGATTTTGGCGATTTGCCCGGCCGTCTGCCGATCCCGGTAATGTTCGAACACCAGCCGGCCTTGCCGGCTGATTAAGCAGCTCCTTAAATTTACCGGCGCGATGGCCGAAGCGATGGATGATAAATTCATGCGGTACCTTCCTTATGCTGATGCAGTATGTAATCTAACTTTAGGGTGCGGTAAAAACCGCTTTTCATGCATGGCGCGGCGCCCACAACATCACCGACACGCCGACGAGGCAGATCGCAGCCCCGGCCCAATCGTAGACATCTGGCGTTTTTTTATCCACCCACCAGCCCCAAAGCACGGCCAATGCGACAAACACGCCTCCATACGCCGCATACACCCGCCCAAAGGAAGGGAAGTTCTGCAGCGTAGGAATGATCCCGTACGCCACCAAAATAAGACTGCCGACAATGCCATACCATAGGGGCCTGGATTCACGCAGCCATAACCAGACCAAATACCCTCCGCCAATTTCCGCTAACCCTGCGACCACAAATAGTATAATCGAGAATATCATCGTATGAGCATCCCCATTCCTTTTTTGACTTATTGTAACATGGCTTATGACTGCCCTGCCCGCAAAAACTAGGTGATTCCGGCCGAATCGTATATAATAGAGACAACACGTATATAAAATTTTAAGCATTTTTCGCTTTAATAAGGAGAGGATCCGCATGGAGAGAGTACAATCCGCCGAACAATTCGAACAACTGACTCAAAGAGACCAATTTACCGTTATTAAATTCGATACGACGTGGTGCCCGGATTGCAAAAACCTGGATCGCTTTATCGGCGATATTATCGCGGAGCATCCGGACAAAGAGTTTTATGCCATGGATGCGGAAGAGTTCCAGCCGATTGCCGAAGCGAATCAAGTTCGGGGCATCCCGAGCCTGCTCGTCTACAAAAACGGGGAAAAGCTCGCCCATCTGCATAGCAAGTTCGCCAAAACCCCGGGGCAAATCAAAGAGTATTTGGAAAGCTTGTAATGTGTGGCCGAGCATAAGGCAGAGTTGTCTCGGTGAAAGGAGATGTGAGCATGATTTTTGAGCGCGTAGTCTTTGAGATCAGTCCGTCAAAACTCCGGGAGACACAAGCGTTTTATGCCGACCGGTTCGGTTTTGAGCTTGCGGAGCAGGGGGAGAAGCGGTTTACGATCCGGGCCGGGGCGACTTCGGTGACCTTTAAAGCGGCGGCTGCGGGAGAGAGGCCGTTTTATCATTTCGCATTGAATGTGCCGGAGAATAAATTTGCCGAAGTGAAATCGTGGGTGGCTGCCAAAGTGCCTTTGATTGAGGAGGAGGGCGATGACGAGGTGTTTTTCACCTCCTGGAACGCCCATTCGGTTTATTTTGAGGACCCGGCCGGCAACATCGTGGAGTTTATCGCCAGGCACAATTTGGCGAGCGGGATTGATCATGCGTTTACGGCTCGTGACGTGATGAGCGTTAGCGAGATCGGCATCGTGGCCGAGGAAACCCTGCCGCTGGTAAGTGAGCTGAATGAGGCCGGACTGCCCAACTGGCGGGAGGCTTCCGCAGAATTCACTCCGGTCGGCGATGAGCAGGGGCTTTTGATCGTCGTCCGGGATCAGCGGGAATGGTTTTTTTCCAACGGGATAAAGGCGCGGTTTTATCCTGTGGAGGTCACGGTGGCCGGGGCGGGCCGGTTCAGTTTTTCAAGCATCAACCGGTTTGAGACAGGAAGTAATCTTTCTTCTTAATTCGAGTCTGCGGGCTGCAAGGCCAATTGATTCCAAATGAATAGAGATACTGACCTGCAGGGTCATATGAAAAAAAACAGGGGAGTCCATTACCGTTAGGGATAGGGACTCTCCTGTTTTTTGCGTTCGCATCATCAGTGAAAACGGATAGTTCTTTTTACCTATTTTATGAAAACTATCACACGACTCTATTAAAATCGTTATACCGTGCGACGATAAAACAATTGTATATTTATTCAAAATCCAAAATATGGAGTCTAACCAAATATTTTGGAAATGCGAGGGGAGGCCGCAAAAAAAGGACAAGTAGCGGAGATCTGATTGGTTCCATCAGCATCTGCTCCATAGACCAATTATTGAAGGAGAGAGGACATGAAGATATTTTTCCTGAGCAAGCGGAAGGCTCGCAGGATCTGGATTCATTTTGCGTTGACCCTCATACTGCTGATCAGCAGCGTTCCGATGTTTTCCATGCCGGCTGCTTATGCGGAAGAGCAAGATGATTTGCTTTCTCTAAACAGGCCGGTCTATAGTTCGTCGTCGCTGGGCGGCAATACGCCGGATATGGCGGTCGACGGCAACGAAAATACCCGTTGGGAGAGCGTATGGCAAAAGGACCCGCAATGGATTTACGTCGATTTGGGCAAGAGTGCATCCATCTCGAAGATTTCCGTAAAATGGGAAAACGCATATGCCACGTCGTTTGAGCTTCAGGTATCGGATGACGAAATTCACTGGAAGCCGGTCTATGCCACGACCAAAGGCGAAGGCGGGCTGACCGAAGTGGATAAACTGGCCGAGCAGGGCCGGTATGTCCGCGTCTACAGCACGGACCGCGCGCAAAAGGCTTACGGCGTATCGATTTGGGAATTCAGCGTATTCGGCACCGGCGGCGTCAACCCGCCGCCTAAACCGGAGGCCGTCAACCTGGCACTGGGCAAACCGGTCACGACGTCTTCGCTGGAGATCGACGAGCCTAGCAGATCGCCCGAAGACAAAGCCAAGATGGAAGAACGGAACTATTTGGCCAAGAATGCCACCGACGGCAACGGCGATACCCGCTGGTCGTCCATCTACGCCGACAACGAATGGATTTATGTGGACCTGGGCCAATCCAGCGAAATCGGCAGCGTGTCGTTCAAATGGGAAGCCGCCTTCGGCAGAGCTTACGACATCCAAGTGTCGGATGACGCCCAAAACTGGACCACCGTGTACCGGCAGCTGATCGGATCGGGCGGAACGGAGACGATTCCCGTCTACGCGAAGGCCCGTTACGTCAAAATGGCGGGGCTCGGTCGCGGCTCCACGAACGGATACTCGATGTACGAGTTCGGGGTGTACGCTTACCGCGAAGGCGATCCGAAAACAACCTACGATATTCCGGACATTCCGGCGGTTTCTTCGGTTCAGGTCGGAGCGGGCAGCTACGAAATCAACGATGTGACGATGCTGGCGCCGAAAAATCCGAAATACCGCACCGCGGACGTCAAGGCCCCGATTCCATCCAACGACTGGTGGCAATCGATCCTGGTCGAAAACCTGGGCGGCGGCAACAGCCTGATCACGCTCCCGCTGAAAAACCGCTACACCAAGCAGGGCCTGAACATTTTGAACCCTGGGGCCGGTTATGCTTCGGCGGACGGCGGCTCGATCGACGCCGACGGCGATCCGGATTTGATATTGTCTCAGGCCAACATCAATCCGGCCGATGTGGTCACGAAAATTTCCGGCTACGGGGATTTTTCCGCGAGCGTCGTGATGAGCGATGACGAGACGGCCAAGATGACCACGACGTTTGTGAAGGGGTCGCCGTTCCTGTACAACACCTACGAGAACCCGGACGCCGTCATTCTCCAATCACCGGTCATCACCCGGCTATATGACGATAATGGTCAGCCAATCCTGCTGAATGACGGGGATGTGCTGACGGCCGACCATATCGGCATCGAAGTGACCAATAAGGACAGAGCGCCTGTGCCGCAAACCTTCGTGCGCAACTACGGTGTGTTTGCTCCTGAGGGAACGACGTTTATGAAGCTTGGAAGCACGATCAAAATCAAGCTCGGACAAGGTGAAAACTACCTATCTTTGGCGGCGCTGCCTACTGCGGACGATCTGGGCGATTACTATCGTCATGCGTATGCCTTCGTCACGGATACGAGGGTAGAATACGAATATAATGAGGCGGAATCGCTCGTAACCACCCGCTTTGAAGCGATCACCGAGCTGAAACGGCCGGGATTTTCCGCGACAACGTTGATGGCGCTGCTGCCGCATCAATGGAAGATCGCCGTAACGCCGCTGACCGATCTGACGTATCCTTCGATCCGCGGTGTGCTGAAAGTCGGCGAAGGCAATATGTTTACGACGCAGGACCGGTTTTACGGCATCATTCCGCAGTTTGTGGAGCCTAACGATCCGACGTACTCCCGCGCGCAATTAACCGCCTATCTCGATCAACTGGACGCGGATGTGGCGAACGGAGCGATGGGCGATGATCCTTATTGGCAGGGGAAAAAGCTGCACCCGCTCGCTCTGGCGGTTTTGATCAGCGATCAGCTGGGCGATACTGAACGTAAAGATCATTATCTGGCGTTGCTGCGGACGATTTTGACAGACTGGTACACGTATTCGCCGGATGAGAAGGTGCATTCGACCTATTTCCATTATGATGACACATGGGGGGCCGTGTTCCCGTATGCCAGCGGATTCGGCGTGAATACCGGATTAACCGACCATCATTTTACGTACGGGTATTATATTTTTGCCTCTGCTGTTCTTGCCACGTATGACGGGGAATTTTTGCGGGATTATGGGGATATGGTGGAGCTTTTGATCCGCGATTACGCCAATCCGTCGAGAACGGATGAGTTATTCCCCTGGTTCCGCAACTTCGATCCTTATGAGGGCCACTCCTGGGCCGGCGGCTATGCGGACAACCGGAGCGGCAACAACCAGGAAGCGGCCGGGGAAGCGCTGTTCAGCTGGGTCGGCGAATACATGTGGGGCCTGGTGACCGGCAACGACGCTTACCGCGATGCGGGCATCTGGGGCTTTACGACCGAGGAAAAAGCCGCTGAGCAGTATTGGTTCAACTATGACCATGACAATTGGGTGGAAGGATACAAGCACGCAACGGTCGGGCATGTCTATGGCAGCGCCTATTTGTACGGTACTTATTTCTCCGGCGATCCAGAGCATATTTACGGCATCCACTGGCTTCCGCCGGCGGAATGGATGACTTATTACGGCCGCGATCCGCAGAAAACGGTGGATTTGTACGCCGGTCTGATCGAGGACCTCGGCGGCACGCCGGAACGCACCTGGGAGCATATAATCTGGCCGTTCCAATCGATCAGCGATCCGGAAGGGACACTGGCCAAGTGGGATACCAGCAATATGCAGCAAAACGAAGTGTTTAACGCCTACTGGTTTATTCATAGCATGGTGACGACGGGCACAAGAACGATGGACATTTGGGCAGACGATCCGGCGGTAACGGTCTATGAAAAAGAAGGCGTCTACACCGCGCAGATTTGGAATCCGGGGGACACGGCCAAAACCGTTCATTTCTTCAATGAAGACGGTGCATTGGGTTCCGCCAGGGTATACCCCAAAGCGCTCGTTGCCGTCAATCCGCTGGAGGTCACGGTGGTGGAAGGTCCGGACCCCGCGAAGGGCGTTCAATATCTGGATCGCACAGACTGGGTAATTACGGCATCCTCCAGCTCCGAACCGGCCGAGCGTATGATCGACGGCGACCTGTCGACCCGCTGGTCTTCGGGACAAGCCCAAGCGGCCGGTGACTGGCTGCAAATCGATTTGGGCGCTGAGCAGGTTTTTGATACACTGTTCATGAATTCCGGAACGAACTGGGGAGACTATGCACACGGGTACGAAGTATTCGTATCGGCCGACGGCGAGAATTGGAACGAGGCGGCAGCCGGCGGCAAGGGAAATTCGCCAAGTCTGGCGGTCTCGCTGCCTGAACAGAAGGCCAGATACGTGAAAATCGTCTTGACGGCGCCAGCGGACAGTTGGTGGTCGATCTCCGAGTTAAAGCTGGCCCTCTTCGATTCGCAGGCTGCTAAGACGCCTCTGCCTAATTTGGGTGCGCTGGACGACCGCTCGGGCTGGGAAGTTACGGCATCCTCCACCTTTGGCGGAGACGTAACGGCCAACCTGCTGGACGGCGATTACGGCACGCTTTGGACGAATGGCCGCGAGCAATCGAACGGCCAATGGCTGAAAGTCGATTTGGGCGCGAAGCACAGCTTTGATACGATCGTGCTCGATCCGGGTAATTCGGCGGACGATTATCCTCGCGAATACAGGGTATATGTTTCCGGCGACGGCGAAAATTGGGGCAGCCCCGTTGCGGGCGGTGCTGGCGAACCGGGGACGCTATCGATCACGTTCCCTGTACAAACCGCCCGTTACATTAAAATCGTGCAAATCGGCGATGCTACGAAATGGTGGTCGGTAGCGGAGCTGTACGTGCACAATTACGGCAACGGCAAGCAGAAGCGGCTTGCTGCGGACGGTTGGAGCGTAACGGCTTCATCCGGCGAAAACGCGGAGGCCATGCTGGACGGCCTTAAAGACACCCGTTGGACCTCAGGCCGTGAACAGGCGGGCGGCGAATGGATCCTGCTTGATCTGGGAACGGCGCAGCCGGTCGACCAAATCGTGTTGGACAGTGCACATAGCCGGGATGATTACGCCCAAGGTTATGAAGTGTATACATCCGTAGACGGACAAAACTGGGGCACTCCTGCCGCTGCCGGCAAAGGCAAGGGGCCGGTGGTCACCGCGGCCTTCCCGCTGCAAACCGCGCGGTACATCAAGGTGGTTCAGACCGGAACGGATTCGCATTGGTGGTCCGTTGCGGAATTGAGCGTATTTACGGCGGACGACGAGCCATGGGCGCCGGGGGATGGAGCTGGCCCCGAAGCGTTGGACCGTTCGGGCTGGACCGTTACATCGTCAACGTACGGAGACGCTGCGGCGATGCTGGACGGAGACAAGAACAGCCGCTGGACTTCCTCCACGGGGCAAACGGCGGGCCAATGGATTCGGCTCGATTTGGGGAGCGTGCAAAACTTCAGCCAAATCAGCATGAATTCCGGCGGCAGTAAAAATGATTATGCCCGCGGCTTCCGGCTGCTCGTATCCAAAGACGGGGAGAATTGGGACCTGATTCGGGAAAACAAATCGCGCTCACCGCTGATTCTGGAGAGCTTTCCGGGGCAATCGGCCCGGTTCGTGACCATCGAGCTGACGCAAGATACGCCGGAGTGGTGGTGGTCCATCGCCGAGCTTAACCTGTACCGTTAAATATCATGAAAGAAACTCCCGCCTCTATGAACCGCTGATGGGGCGGGAGTTTTATTACGAAGCGGCAATTCAAGGAGGAGCCATGAATCTGAAAAACGTTTTTCCCTATATCCATTACTGCAACAGCCGGTCCCCGAACGATCCGCGGAAGCTGCGAACCCTGATCACCCGGACACTCCAGCATCACGAACTGCTTCTGGTGACCGGAGGAAAAGGCCGTTTTATCGTGGACAACAGAAGTCACACGGTGCAGGAAGGCACGCTGTGCTACATCCGTCCCGATGTTTTACATACGATTGAGGTTGACGCACGTGAACCGATAAGCTGCTTGACGGTGCATTTTAGCTATGCGAACGTTCGCTTCGATGACGGCGCCTGGTCGGTCGGGAACGAAGTCCATCCGCTGCCGCTGCAGGATGCGCAAAATCTCAAAAACGGCTATCAAATCGCGGATACCTTCAAAAAGCTGGTGGATAGCTGGGACTCGAAGCGGCCGGGGTACGAGCTTATTTCCAAAGCGTATCTTCTCCAACTGCTGTTCGAAATTTCTCAGCATCGGCAGAAGCAAAATGAAAATCACGCGGTCAGCTTGAAAATCGAAAAAGTGATCGAATACATGCATCTGCATATCGGGCAGCGGGTGACCTTGGCGGAATTGGCCGAGCTGGTTCATCTGTCGACGTATTACCTTTCGCGGGCGTTCAAGAACATGACAGGGTATTCCGTCATCGAATATTTCAACAAAATCAAAGTGGATAAAGCCAAGGAGCTGCTTGCCGAGGGGGACAAAAAAGTGAAGGAAGTCGCCCGGGAGCTCGGATTTACGGATGAATTCTACTTCAGCCGGATTTTTAAGCGGACAGAGGGGATCAGTCCATCGGAATATCACGGCAAAATCATCCATGGATTATAAGATTGTGCATGGAAAAAGACGAATTCTTTGGTTAAGATAATCCTGCAAGATTGTTCATTTCACGTATGCGGGATCACGTGTGCGGGTCATCAGGTTATCGAGCGGAAAGAAGGCTTTACTTTATGCCGATTTGGAAAAGAAATTTGCTTGTGTGCTGGTTTGGCATGTTCGTGACAGGGATTGGTTTGAGCCAGCTCGCACCGATTTTGCCGCTGTACATCAAGCAGCTTGGCGTCGGCAACGCCGGGGAGATCGCGCGATTCTCCGGGCTTGCTTTTGGGATTACGTTTATCGTGTCGGCGATTTTTTCGCCGATCTGGGGGCTGGCCGCCGACAAATACGGACGCAAGCCGATGCTGCTGCGGGCCAGCCTAGGCATGGCGATCGTGATCGGTTGTATGGGATTTGCGCCGAATGTGTACGTGCTGATCGGACTTCGCCTGCTGCAGGGGGTGATCACGGGTTACGGCACCGCCTGTACGACGCTGATCGCCACCCAGACGGATAAGGAGCATGCGGGGTTTGCCTTGGGCACGCTGTCCACGGCCAATATTGCCGGGTCTTTGCTGGGGCCGACGATCGGCGGATTTATCGGGGAAAACTTCGGGATGCAAAACGACTTTTTTCTCATCGGCATGCTGATGCTGATCGCCTTTTTGTTGACGCTTTTTTTCGTCAAAGAGGATTTTGTCCGGACGGAAAACAAGGTCCTGGGGATGAAGGAAATCTGGAGCGGGATTCCCGAAAAAAGCCTGACGCTGACCTTGTTCGTCACCTTTTTCATCTTAAGTGTGGCTTTGTATTCGGTTGAGCCGATCATCACGGTGTACGTCGAACAGATTGCTCAAGGTTCCAGCCACGTTGCGCTGATAGCCGGCATCGCTTTTTCCGCTTCGGGTCTGGCTAATATCCTGACCGCGCCGCAGCTCGGCAAGCTGTCCGACCGGGTGGGGGCGCACAAAGTGATCCTGGCGGCGCTGATTGCGGCCGGTATCCTGTTCATCCCCCAAGCCTTCGTCACGAACCCCTGGCAGCTGACGGGGCTGCGGTTTTTGCTGGGGATCGCGGCGGCAGGGCTAGGCCCGTCGGTCAATACGCTTATTAAGAAAATCACGCCGGATGCCCTGACGGGCCGGGTGTTCGGGTTCAGCATGGCGGCCGGATACCTGGGCGTGTTCGCCGGTTCGGTGTTGGGCGGACAGATCGCGGCTTGGCTGGGCGCCGAATACGTATTCATCACGACGAGCGTCTTGCTATTAATCAATGCGGTTTGGGTATATTTTAAAGTGTACCGGACCATGAACCGGCCCGAAATGACGGGTCTTCCGAAATAAGCAAAAGATAGGAGTGTGGAAATTAGATATGGCGGATGCAAAAGTGACGGAAATTCATGTTGAGAAAACGGCGCTGGTGGTGATCGACCTGCAGGAGGGCATTGCCCACTCCGGGCGCCAAAGCGCCCCTTATACGAGCGGGCAGGTGATTCAAAACGCCAGCAAGCTGGCGCAGGCGTTTGCGGAAAAAGGCGGTTTTGTCGTGCTGGTCAGGCTGTCGTTCACGGACGGGAGAGATGCGTTGAAGCCGCAGACGGATATGAACCCGAGCCCGGTGCAGTATCCCGAGGGCTGGGATCGCCTCGTGCCCGAACTGGCCGGCGTGAAAAATGCACACCTTGTGACCAAACGGCAGTGGGGCGCGTTTTACGGCACGGACCTTGATCTGCAGCTGCGCCGCCGGGGCATCGATACGATCGTGCTGTGCGGAATCTCCACCTCGATCGGCGTGGACACCACGGCCAGAGAGGCGTTCCAGCACGGATATCAGCAGATCTTCGCCGAAGATGCCATGACAGCATCGACACAGGAAGAGCATGATTATGTCTGCAAGTACATTTTCCCGCGGCTCGGTAAGGTGTGGACGTGTGAAGAGATCGTTGGGGCGATGAAATAAAGCGAACATAAAACATCTTCTAAAAGCAGACCGTAGGTTTGATGGTGCGGTTTGCTTTTCGTTTTTTTCGCAGTGATTAGTTGGGCCCCCGCTTTAAAAATAGCGGCATTTTATGATCTTATTGTCTGGAGCCGGGCATGTACTTCCCCTTTAGCGGCACTTTTTGTCCTTATTTTCCTATGAATGGTCCGGAACGCAGGCATTTCCTTGTGATTCGAGAAAATAACGACATCATATTCCTCTATTTCGCTCAAAACGGGGGATATGGCCGAAATAGCGACATTTTTTGTCTTTATGTTAAGCTTGGGCCATGCTCAAATCGACGAGCAGTGCTGTCTCCAGGACCTTAACTATTTCACACGCCTTTTTAAACCTAAACCTCGCTACTGGTTAGCTGAGATGAGTTGTGGCCTCAAGAATCGGGGCTAAAGTCTGTCTTACTGGTGTAAGACAATCATTGTTCAAAAGTGAAATAAGCCGGCCATTTAACATGACCGGCTGCTTTAATCCCCTCGTTACACAAGCACAGCTGTTCCGCTAACGGAAACCATAAGCATTCCTTCGCGTACGACTTCATAATCGATGTCTATCCCAATAATGCCCGTTGCTCCAAGACGCGAAGCCTGCTGTCTCATTTCTTCGAGCGCGGTCTCTCTCGCTTCCTGCAGCTTGCCTTCGTAAGCGCCCGAGCGACCTCCGACAACGTCAGTAATCGAGGCGAGAAAGTCTCTGAACACATTGGCGCCCATGATTACTTCGCCGGTTACGATACCTAGATACTGTCTTACAGGATAACCTTCAATCGTTGATGTTGTGGTCATAATCATACCGTTCATCCTCCTTAAAGAACCTTTGCCAGTTTGTTACGCTGCATGATCGATTCGGTTTCAAAGTAAACCCTAACAGATAATTAGCATAAACCTTTATTCATTGTATAATGCAGATTAAGCTTATTCAAATCTATATAAGTTGAACTATTAATTGTATGGATCAGAGCAGCCTCGATATCTATATAGTTTGGGTGGTAAAATAGAGGAAATAGTAAATAAAAGGAGTTGGAATACTCCTTGTAATTTATTTACCTGAACCATTTAAACCGTTAGCATTAGTTGTTTCTCTCTTATTTTGGGCTGCATATTATACTTGGACCTATATAGAGAAGAATAACGAAAGTAAAAAAAAGTCAGCCAACAAAAATTGAAAAACTTTTTTGGTAACAGGGGTAGTCTCATAAGAGTCATTGAAAATGGCTCAGGGATTGCCCTTTTTCTATAAATTAGCTACTTTTGGGACAGCACCTGTAGAATCAAAATATGATTGGTCCGAAAAAATTCTTCAAATCATGCTACAAAACATAAAAAGGGTTCGTCTTTCTAATAGCTGCAGCTGAAAGGAGGCAAATACGAAATGAGTATTCCGGAATCCTCGGCATTCCGCAACATATTTTATGAGCATTATCCAACCGTACACAGAAAACTGACCGCCCTGGTGCGTGATGAAGCCGCGGCCGATGATTTGGCGCAGGAGGTATTCCTCAGGCTGTACAGAAACCCGCCGGACAACCCGGAAGCTTTGGGGGCATGGCTGCACCGGGTACTGACAAGAATCGGATACGATTATCTGGAGAAAAAAGCAAGAGAGAGAAAACTGCAAAACAAGCAGGAAATGATGTACGAGAGGGAGGCCGCTCCTGAATCCGGAGAAGAGACGCTTATGCGCCAAATGGATCAGGAAGAAGTCCGGGCCTGGCTGGACAGCCTTCCCGAACGGGACCGCCAGGCGCTGCTTCTCCGCTATTCGGGCTACAGCTACGCGGAGATCGCACAGGAGCTTAATGTCAGGCAGCCGCTGATCGGCAGTCTGCTGCAAAGAGCGACACGCAAGCTGCAGGCCACAGCCACCAAGGCCATAGCCCGGCAGGATTAATAATCGGAAAGGATTGAAAAAATATGATGAGCAATCCGCATAACTCTGGTGAGGATAAAAGAACACGCGAAGCTTGGGAAAGGCTGCAAGAGAAACTGGCAGCGGAGCCGATAAACGACAAATGGGAGACATGGGGCTCGGAGAGTGAGCAGAACGATTTGAAGCTTGTCGATTCTCTTCCGGCGCCAGCAGTTTCAGCCGCAGCTTCCAATGAGGCATCTCAGCTGACAACTGAAGCTCCGGCTCCGGCAAAAGCCTCCCGCCGCCGGGCAAGCAGTGCCCGCAAGTGGGTAGCGGCCGCAGCGGCAGCCGTCATCTTCGGCGCCGTTCTTGCCACCCCTATGGGAAATAACGCGCTTGCGGCGATTTTGAACCAATTCCGGGTGCAGGAGATCGCAACGGTTGACAGCGATACGCTTGAAAGCCTGTTTTATCAGTTGACTCCAGGCGAAACGTTCAGCAAGGACAATACATTCGGGCAGTTTACAACCAGGGGAGGAACCGTTCAAGGGGAATTTACCCGCGAACAGGCGGCTTCCCGGCTGGGGTATCAGCTTCTGTCCCCTGATCTGACAGGCGGCGAAGAGAAAGTCTATATTAGCCCTTCAAACGAAATCACAATGAAGATGAATGTCAAAGAGTTGAATCAGGCCATGCAGCGTGTGGGCGCAACGAAGGTGCTGCCGGAATCGATTGACGGAAAAGCGATCACCTTAACCCTTCATGAAAGTGTAAATTACGATTTGAATACAGATCAGGGGCATTGGGCATCCCTGGCACAGATGCAGGCGCCGGAAATTACGGTGGATCCGTCTGTTGATGTGGAAGAAGCTCTCGAGGCTGTGCTGCAGCTGCCGATTTTGCCTGCCAATCTGAAAGACCAGTTGCAGCAGACCCGCATCCTTTCAGGATCGATTCCAATGCCGTATATCGTTGATAAAAACGCCAAAACCGATGATCTCACGATTGGCGGCACCAAGGTGCTTGTTGAAGAACGCGAGTACAGCAGCCTGACAGACCGTACGGCTATCTGGATTAAAGACGGACAGTTGTTCTGCTTTCAAGGCGGGTCTGCCTACGCAACGGAAGCTGATTTCATGAACAAATTGAAGGAGCTGGTTGGGGCATGACGGAGGCGGCCATCGACGCTAACGGGTTGACCAAGGAGTACAGCAACGGACGCGGCTGCCGAAATGTCACCATCACTGTAGGAAAAGGGGAAGCCTTTGGCTTCCTCGGTCCTAACGGTGCCGGCAAAAGCACGTTCGTGAAAATGCTGGTCGGACTGATCCATCCGACGGCCGGCGAGGCGAGCATCATGGGCGCGCCCATTGGGACAATTGAGGCGAATCGGCAGATCGGATATTTGCCTGAGCTGTACCGGTATCAGGAATGGCTGACCGGCGATGAGGTCGTCCGGTTGCACGCGCGACTATGCGGCTTGGACAAGCAGGAGGCGAACCGGAGAATCCCTGAGCTACTGCACAGGGTGGGTGTGGGCAAACGGGGGAAGGACCGGGTTAAGCACTATTCCAAAGGCATGCAGCAGCGGCTTGGACTGGCTTGCGCTCTCGTAAACGATCCGGCGGTAGTTTTCCTGGACGAGCCGTCGTCCGCCATGGATCCTGTCGGCAGAATGCATGTCCGGGCGATCCTTGAAGAATTAAAGCAGCAGGGGAAAACGATATTCTTGAACTCCCATCTGCTGGAGGATGTAGAAGTGCTGTGCGACCGCATGGCGCTCTTGAATAACGGGCAAGTGCTCCGTCATGGACGGGTAGCCGAAGTACTTCAGAAGCGAGTCTGCTGGCGTTTTAAAGTCGGCGGATTTTCGCCTTTTTTGCTGTCCTGGCTTCATGAGACGACAGGCTTCAGCTTTCGGATAGCTGCCGATGAAAAAGGCGAAGCTGGCATGACCGGCACCGGAAGTGCGGGTGATACCGTGTGGCTTGAAGCGGAGCTGGAAAGCGAAGAACAGGCAGGTTGGATTAATACGCTGCTGATCGGTCAAGGAATGACGCTGTATGAAGTTGCCAAAGTCCGTGAACGTTTAGAGGAGTGGTTCATGGAAGCTGTTGCCGGGCTCAATCATAGGGGGGAACAGGAATGAGAATAATTTGGGTTATGACCTGGAAGGAGCTGCTGCGTAAACGTGTCTTGCTGCTTACGCTTTTATTAACAGCCGTATTCCTGCTGGGCTTTTGGTTTATTGCCGGAGCCATCGGGGACAGGGGAACCATAAATACAAATAATAATGAAGGACTAATCCAGCAATATACGGTCGGGATGTTTATTTTGATGCTCGGTTTTTTCTTCGCCAGCTTTGTGCTCGCTTTTTTGGCTATATTCAGTTCGTTTTCCGCGATTGCCGGCGAGGCAGAGCAGGGGGTGATGCAGGCGATGCTGCCGCGGCCGCTTCCGAGGTGGAAATGGTATACGGGACGCTGGCTCGGTTACGTTTCTCTGGGCGTACTTTATGCCTTGATTTTATATAGCCTGATTTTGTGGATTACCGATATCCATGCCGCAATTCCACGTGACCCGGTTGTATTGGTTCAGGCATTCCTGCTCTATGCCTCGGTTATTCCTTTGCTCGTTACCGTGTCCATGTTCGGTTCCGGCTACTTGTCCTCCGTTGCGAACGGTGTGGTGATGACAATGCTTTATGGGGCAGGCTGGCTTGGCGGCATGATCAGTAAAATCACCAGTTCGCTTGGTCTGGAGCCTGAGCCTTTGCAAACCTTGAACAATGTGGCAGGTGTTCTGCAGCTGATTATGCCGGCCGACGCGCTGCAGCGGAAAATGCAGGCGGTGCTGTTCAGCTTCGAGGATATCAGCGGACTAATACCGGTGGGCGATACTGGACCGTTCGGTATCGGCGAAATTCCCTCGACAGCCTTTTTGGTCTACTCGTTACTTTACACTGTTTTGCTCTTTTGCCTTGGGCTACGCCGTTTTGTCCGCAAGGATTTATAACTCAACTTTCGTTCGCGGCGGCTTTATGAATCAGCTCCGGGAATTGTGCTGAACGCCGTAAGAGCTTTGGCAGATGTTCGTTTTTTATATGAAGACAATGGGAAGGAGGCCGGCTTGATGGATTCAACTGCAAAAGTACATCTCATTTAGGGCTATACAATAAAAAATGCGATTTCCCCCCTCTCTTCCTATGGCCCCGTTTCCCCTCCATTTCAATGTTCAAGTCGTAGGCGAAGGCAGCGTCACCGAGCATGCCCGGTGTATTGAGCAAAGTAATCTTTTCCTACGCGTTCGGTTTGGCATCGGCCTCTTGGCCGACGGAGAGTCTGAAAAACGCCACCATGTTTAAGACAACCAAAACTGTTACCACGATTAAGTCCCAGAGCAGCAATCCATTGCAGGAGTTGACGCTGAATCAGAGGCGGACAGTGTCTTCCCTAAACCAGGCAAGCAACTCGACCGCTTTACTGCGGTTCCGCTCAAACATGGAAGTATGGCAGCGTCAACGATGAAGAGGGCGTCACGATCCGCCGAGGTCAGCGCAGCTACCTTTTGCACCGTAGCCGCCCTCGATCAGTGTCGCAAATCGACGCCAGGTGAGGGGGCCATCCCAAGGGTTCATGTCTTGGTGTCCCTGCCTGCTACTTGCCTTTGCACGATTATCCCTTTCGTTCAGAGCAGGGGGTGAGGTTAGGCAAGGGTTCCAACAAAAGAGAGAAGAAAAAAATAAAAAAGATGAGGAAAAAAATGATGCGGTTCAGATGAGATTTTAGACTTGATAAAGGAACGTACGTTTGGTAAAATGAGGTAAATAGAACGTGCGTTCGTAAACTTTTGATTCGGGGGCGAGCGAACATGGAAGCCAATGCGGGAACGGAACTTCAATCATTCACCAGCCGTTATAACAGCGAGCAGGACTGTATGGAGGCGCTGATCGCGATGAAGTGGCATTTTTTTCTCCCGAGCTTGTCTTTCTTTCTGCTACCTGATCAAATGGGATAATCGTGCAAAGTCTCCGGACAACGAGTGTTGATCTTCCGCTCACCCCACTTCCCTATCCTCAAGCTTTCAACGCCCTTAGCAGTTGATTTAGGTCGGGGCTGATGGTCTATAACAATGAAGGACACCTCTTCTGTCTGATCGTAGAAGCTCGCCACTCTCGCTTTACCAAACGAGGCGGTGTTTTTCTATTTTGCCAGCCCCCATACTAATTCTTTGAACACCTTCAGCTCAAGGGCTGAAAGGAGGAGAGTTAAATAGAGGTTTCAAATAGAAAACAAAAAGTTTTATCAATAATATTTGCAATTATTATCGGGGTTATTTTAGGTTTAGCAGCAAAACTTGTGGATAGTCCGAATATCAATCCGATTTTTGACGATATCGGTGGACGTCTTGGTATATGGGTATTTGTTGCAGCACTTTTATCGGTTTTCAGCAATTCGCCCAAACTAGCGGCTGTAAAAGTGTTCGCCTTTTTTGGGTCGATGCTGGCCGTTTATTATACTTACACAACGATAATGCTGCATTTTTTTCCACAAAGAGCCATTGTTTTTTGGGGGATTTGCGCGGTGGTATCTCCTGTTTGTGCTTATTTGATGTGGTATGCGCGTGGAAACGGATTGTTCGCTAATATTGTTTCCTCCCTTCCAATCACACTATTGCTGTCAGAAGGGTTTGAATTGCGCAACGCTTACTTGCCTATTCACCAGCATTATTATTTAATACCATTGCTTATGGGAATATATTTAATTATGATCGTTGTTTTGTTGTTTACCATTCCGAAAAAGAAAATGAACATTTTGGTCATCCTTCCAATAGCCCTGATATTATCTTTTATCATGATATATTTTAATGTTCTTGGCCGGATGTTTGGTGGAATGAACGGTGTATTATAAGGCGTGATGGATTAACATTTTAAGGTGTATTATTATTTGTTAATATACCTTTTCAAATAGAATAAAGAAATTAGTTTGAAGATTCAGATTAGAGGTGCGTGGAAGTGTTGAATAAATCAAAGCTAACATGTAGTAATTGCGGACGAGAAGTTAGTGACAGAGAAAAAGTAGCTTTAATTGTTCGTGCAGAAGAATTGAGTGGGCGCGTATCTCTTAGTGGTTTTGCTAAACTTCATGACATAATATGTGACCAATGTTATGAATGTATTAATATTGAAAACGATTAAATTGATTGGATAACTCCACTTGAAATATTGACAATGAAAAGAATTTCGCGGCTTTTTTTGTTTTAGGCTATGTTAAATTCTAATGTTGATATTTGACCATAAGAAAACCGTCTTGTTGAAAAGGCGGTTTTCTAAGCTATCGTACCTGTCCCCCCCAATAATAAACTCTACTTGATATACTCAATTATGGGTTTGAATGCCTCATACTCTTTCGAAAATTTATCAAAATTACCTTTTGAAAAAATTGCAGAAACCGTTAAACGGAAAATAATAGCTCGTATTATCATTTCTCTATACAGTTTATCATTTGGTAGCAGATCTATCTCAGAAACCTTGCTTCCTTGCCGTGCTATACAATCACAAACTAAAATGGCTTCTGCATATTCTACTGGGGCAATTGTAGGGGAAAAATCAATTACTAAAGGACTCATAGCCTCGTCAAAAAGAATATTGCCCGACAAATCGCCATGAACAATCTGCATATTATATTGCTCTTTTAGGCTTACCATTCTAAGTATAGAAATAATAATTTCTCGCGTCTCTCTTGGCAAGCCCCTTGACAATTCATCTATTTGCCATGCTATACGATGACCCTTTGACCAAGGATTTTCAGTATAAGGGAAGTCATGAAAATTAATTGAAGATAAATCTCGGTGAAATAACCTCGATACATGAAGTTTTTCTTCTATTCGACCTTTCGTATCCTTGCCCATTTCATACTGAGTGCAAGCCCATCCTCTATACACAAAAGTACCGTATTTACTTTTAATAGGCTTAGATAACCTATAGCCCTGAGGATTTAAATTGTAAATAATATTAAGTAACCATTCACAATGATTTATGTCATCCACAGGCTTTAATACAGCATTACCAACTCTTACTGCTGTATTCTGCCCACCAGTCAATGGAATAATATCCCCACAAAGATTAAATGAATTTAATATTTCGTTAGATAGCCCCATTTCATCACCTTCCTAACATACATTTTCTCAAAACGCTCTAATATTTCAATGTATCACTTGAAGTATCCTGCCAGTTAGCTTAACAAGAATAAGCAGCAAGCCGAAGCTTTGTGTTTGTGAAGGAAACAAGTTCTTGTGTCGAAGTGAGGACAAGAGCTTGATCCTTTGCCAATAGATGTTGCTAAGATAGGAGATTGAAGTGCTCGGGAAAAAGGGCGCTGGCATGATCCAAGTCGACAAGAAGGCTGTTCGCAAAGGCTTGCCACTGAAGGAAGCTGAGTAGGCTGATTAGATGAAAAATTCGGATTAACATTCTTAGAATGTTAAAATAAAGAAAGGCCATAGAGCAGTAATCGTATATGCTCAAATATTTGCCCGGTCCGTTGCAAGCTGCGGTTGAAGATGGGAGCATCATGACGACGAAACTGCCCGATTCGGATTTGGCCGCTTTAATCGGTGAGTGGAAACGAAGCTATAATGAAGAATGGGAAAGGCGTTGCAAGGACTATAAAGCCTATTATGAGGCGATAAAGCAAAGCATGCCTATGCCGGTTAGAGGTTTGAAAGAAAAGATCAGATTTCATGATGCGAAGCTGATAAGTATGACTTCATCCGCGGATCGTCGCGTTGAGATCGTAATCCAAGAATGCTTTAAGGAAAAGGAAACGCGCCTCACTTTTTTTGAGGTGAAATCGCTTAATTTCGATGCTGACCCAGTCCGTAGTTTGTGTCTGTACGAAGAAGTTTATCTGCTGGAATCCGGCCTGTTCGAGCTCTGTCTACTGTTGGATTCCCCAAAAACAGATTTAAACGAGTTCTCCATCGTAGCCAGCCGCTTGGACATACATAAGCGAAATTCTAAATGATTCTTAGTCTGAAGTTGTATGAGACAGGCGGGCAGAAGGAAGCCTAAATAGAATAAAGGAGTATTCCCATGACCAAGGTGTTAGTTGTTGACGATGAAGCGAGCATTTCCGACGCTGTCGCATATGCGCTCAGGCGAGAGGGATATACGGTGGAAACAGCGGCGGATGGGCAGAAGGCGCTGGACCGCGTCGATACGTTTCATCCGGACGTGATGGTGCTTGATGTGATGATGCCGAAGGTAAGCGGATACGAGGTGTGCCGCAAGCTTGAGGGGCGGGAGTCGCGGCCGGCGATCCTCCTGTTAACGGTAAAAAACGATATCGTCGATAAGGTGCTTGGCCTCGAGCTCGGCGCGGACGACTACATGACCAAGCCATTTGATATGCGGGAAATCATCGCCCGGGTCAAAGCATTGTCGCGCCGCAGCCCAATGGCGAAGGAGCGGTCCGCTGAGGCTGGGGGGCAAGTGCGGTTGGCTGGCCTAACGATCAACCTGCTCAGCCGCACGGTGCACGCGGAGGGTGAGGCGGCGGAGTTCGAGCTGACGCCCAAGGAGTTTGACCTGCTGGCTTTGTTGGCGCAGCATCCGGAACGGGTTTATTCCCGGGAGGCATTACTGGAGCAGGTGTGGGACATAGACTTTGCCGGCGGAACGCGGACGGTCGACATGCATGTGCAGCGGTTGCGCAAGAAGCTGGGCCGTTGGCACGAGGTGATCCAGACCGTGTACGGTATTGGCTATAAAAGCACGGAGAAAATCCCATGAAGCGGCGGACCTGGCGGTTTGGCCTAAAGTGGAAGGCCGCCGTGCTGCTGGCCGTGCTGCTGGCTTCCGTCATCGCAGTGCTCAGCCTGCTGGTGCTGGCCGGCATCCGGGAGGACCAGCGCTTACGGTTGGAGCAGTCGCTCGCCGGGGAGGCGGAGGCCGCGAATTTGCGGGTACGCCAGGAGGCGATGACAAGCGGCGCGAAGGCTCCGGGCGATTTGTTGGCGCAAATCGGCCAGCGGCTGGCCGTGGACCTCGGCGCGCAAAGCAGCCTGCCCGTGACTCTTTATAAAGCGGACGGAACGCTTGCCGGCACCTCGCTGCCGTTCCAGCCGAAGGCGGACGTGCAGGATGCCTTGGCCTATACGGCGCAAGGGAAGGCCGCGTATATCACCGAAGGGGATCAGTTGCTGTACTTGGCGCCGCTGTACCTTGCCGATAATGAGCGGACCGGGACAATCCAGTTCCACGTGTCGCTGGCGGAGCAGCATGCTTTTTATGATCGGATAAAAAATTTGTTTGGGGTTACCGGCGTGTTGGTGCTGGCGGGGGGCTTCCTGCTCGGCTACCTCTACGTATGGCGGCAGGCCCATGTGATCGGCCGGTTAAACGGCGCCGCCCGGCAGATTGGGGAGGGCCAATTTCTTTCTGCCCCCACGGTCCGCAGGAACGATGAACTCGGCGAGCTGGCGCAGGGCATTTACGAGATGAGCGGAAGAATATCCGCGTCCCTCAGCCAGTTGACCGCCGAAAAAAGCAAGCTGCTCGAGGCGATTACCCGCCTGCGCGAGCTGGAGCAGCAGCAAAAGCGGTTTATCGGAAACATCAGTCATGAGTTAAAAACCCCGCTGACCTCGATTCTCGCTTATGCCGATCTGCTGGAAATGTATCGGGACGACCCGGCGCTTCTGGAGGAAGCGCGGGGGCGAATCAGCCAGGAGGCGGCGCGGCTGTACGGGCTCGTCGAGAAGGCGCTGAAACTTTCCGCGATGGATGTGTACGAGTTTGAGACCCATGCGCAATCCGTAGACGTAAAGCCGCTGCTGCAAGAGGCGGCCGCCCGCTTGCAAGCCAAGGCGGAGGGATACGGCATCGAACTTGTAACGGTGCTGGAGGAAGGCACAGTGTGGGCCGATCCGGAAAATCTGATGCATATGATGCTGAATTTGCTGGACAACGGGATAAAATACAACAAGCCGGGCGGTAGGGTGGTTCTTTCCAACGAGACGGCGCGGGATGCGGCGGGACAAGGCCGGATGAAGATCACGGTCCGGGATACCGGGATCGGTATTCCGGCGGAGGAACGTAGCAGAATCTTCGATCCTTTTTATACGGTTAGCAGCGACCGGTCGAGAGCTTACGGGGGGACGGGATTGGGACTGCCGCTCGTGCGCGGCCTCGCCGAAAAGCAGCACGGTACAGTCGAACTCGCCGAAACGGGGCCGGAGGGTTCCACGTTCGTGCTCACGCTGCTGCTGCAGCGGCCGGAACGGCCGGAGACTATAACCGCCGGGGTAAGTCCAGACTTGGAATAGAGTCTGGGCTTGTTTTTTTTGCAGTTTACAGGATCGTTACAAGTCGGATATTTTTCGGAGATATTCTCTTTCTATACTTAGGTCAACAGGGCAAGCCGAAGCGAACCGATTCACTTTAACCGGTCTTTGGGCAGAGCACCTGTGGCAGGAACGCGGGAGGTACCTGTGATGAAACACAACATTGGGACTTATGGCATCAAGTTTTTGGCGGCAATGACGTTGTCCCTCGCCTTGACGGCTTGCCAGTCGGCTGGAGCCCGGCTGACCGTGGTCGATCCCGCCGCAAGCGGGACCGAACAGCAGGCGGGTCAAGACGCGGCGCCTTCCTTAGAAGGCAAACGGGAGTTGACCGTCGTAGATACGCCAGTTCAGCAGACCGGCCGGGAGGTGTCGGTAGCTCGCACCCACCGGATTGAGGCGGCCAACATTGAGGCCTGGCTGTCGGAGGACGAGGTCAGCATTCAGACGACCAAGCTAGTGAAACCGGGAACCGCCACGGAGGAGCCGCAATATGAATATAAGGCTTCGATCGTGAATATCGACACCGGCCAAAGCCGCGAAAATACCGGAGAGGGGGGAGGACAGATGGACGGATACATGCTTGTCAAAGAAATCATTTCGCCCGACGGCCGGTACAGCTTCATCCAGAAATGGAAGGACAAATACACGGCGGACAATTTCGTAGAAAATCGCGCTACTGGCCAAACGATTCAAATCAAAGGCGACAACTATTTGGAGCTGGGCGGTTGGCTGAACGAAGAAACGTATATTCTGGCAGCCGGCTCCATGAGAGGACGCGGAGAAATCCGGCAAATCTCGGCAGCGGACGGGAAGGTGACTGCGATTCCGCTGGAAGATCGGGATGTCGAGACGTTTACGCAATTTGGCGTCAGTCATGGCCGGATTTATTATACCGACAACCGTCAGGTGTTGAAGGTATTTGAACCAGGGCAAGCGACGCCGGTTAGCCTGATACATGATGTTTGGAATTTTGAAATCTCGCCGGACAGCAGATATATTTCCGTATCCACGGTCGCCCAACTGGGTGGGGGCCAGGGCAGCGAACTGCTGATCTACGATTCTGCCGGGACTCTCCAGGGCTCGCTCATCGGCAAAGGCGACCTGATCTCCGATATTTCCTGGTCTCCGGATTCCGCGAAGCTGGCGTTTGACGTCTACACCGAGGAGACGACAGGTATGAACGGAGTGTATATTTTCGACACTCATTCGGGTATGGTTTCGCCGCTCACACCGTATTATGCGTCTGCCGAACCGGTTCCCCATCCCGTGTACCCGTTAACCTGGAGCCCGTCCGGCCAACGGTTGGGGATTACGGTGGACGACCCGAAATCGCTTATTGTTACACAGGTTATCGATTTTAAATAAACCAAACAGAGAGGAATGGATACAATGAACAACATGAAAAAATCAATCATAGCTATGGCCGTGCTGGGCATGACCGTTACGGGAGCAGCCGGCGTATACGCGGGAACGCAGCTACAGAAAATTACGGCATATCTGAATCACCAAATCGGCATCCAGGTGGATGGCAAAGCCTATTCCCTGACCGACCAACAAGGCCGCAAATTAACGCCGATTACCTATAACAACACAACGTATTTGCCGGTACGGGCAATCGCCGAGGTGCTGAATGTCCCGGTTTCTTATAACGCGCAAAAGCATCAGGTACTGATTGGTAGCGGAAATTCCGGAGAAAGCGGCACAAACTTAAGCCTGACCGAAGTGAATTACACGAAAGCTCAACTCAAGGCGATCACCGATGCGTTCGCGAAATTCGAATCCTTCGAGACGCCTTATGCACCTATGCAAATGGTTAAAGGGGATGCTTTCAAAGCGGCCCTCGCCTCGGATGACGGGGTGAACCTCATCTTCAACCACATGACGGTAAATGTTTCTCCCCGGGATTATGCTTATCTTTACGAAGGCAAAACAGTAACCTTGGAGGGCGGGATTGAAGCGAAATGGTATACGCCGGATGAGACGGCTTTCCTAAGCTTCAAGCTGGACGACCGTTTCGTCACGCTAAGTTCGCCGGATCATACCTTAAGCAAGGCACAGCTCGAGCAGGTCGCCGTCACGGTAGCAAAGCTGAAATAAATAGAATAGCCGAAATGATAAATCAAAGGCGACTCAGTTCTGAGTTGCCCTTTTTATTTTTTTCGCGGCAAAAAAAGTTCAGTTCGACAGGTTTCCAGATTATAGTATAATGGCTAAAGTGGCAAAAGAACTCTGGTTATGAGGTGTTTGGTTCGTGTTGGACAAATTAATAGAATATTTAAAGCTTTCTCCCGTTTGGTCATTGGCTATGGCTATTGCATTTACGGCCCTAGTTTGGCTTTATAAAGAATTTAAAGGCATGATGGAAGAAAGCAATCGGACCAAGTTGTCGCTGATTCAAAAGCGGATGGACTTGTACGCCGGGGTTGAGGCTGCGATCGCGCAGGCGATCAACAAACCGGAAGATTCGCAAGCCAAGCAGCATTTGTACATAAAGTTAGGGGAAGCAAGCTCGTATTTTACGAGGGAGACTCGCCAAATCCTGAGAGATTATTATTCGAGAGAAGATGCTTTTGTCCTTGATACTCTGCTGTCCCTTGTCCAAAAAGAGATCGATCGTTTAGACAGAGTCAAGGAAAAACTGTCTCCATTAACGATGCCAACGGATGTGGTCGAGACGGTCTCCAAACTGTTCAGCCCGCTGAAACCGATTATTTTCATGTTTGCTGTGAGTGTGGTAGCATTTTTTTACTTGGTGACGTTTCTGGTGCAGGACACCACGTTAAGCCGAATGGCCGTTACCGCCGCCTATATTTCACTTCTATTTAGCATGATGCTGGTGGCCGCTATTATTTCTTTGTTGATGGAAGGCCATTCAGGAATGGTTCCGTTTAATTACGTTCGGAGCGTGGAAGCCGTTGTGATGCTTTTGACACCGATCGTATCGCTTTTTTTCCTCTGGCTGGCGATTCCTATGTTACTTTTACAGATATTATCGTTCGTCTTATTTGCGGTCAGCCAGCGTAAGGAAAAATACAACATGACTTAAGACAAAAAAAGGATGCTGAACCATGCAAAAGTTTATTGTCATTGGCGCGGGTATTTTAGGCGCTTCTACGGCCTATCAATTGGCTAAAAGGGGAGCGGAAGTGGTCATTGTCGACCGGAAAGACCCGGGACAGGCGACCGCTGCCGCTGCCGGGATCATTTGCCCGTGGATATCGCAGCGGCGCAACCAAGCCTGGTATCGGTTGGCCAAGGAGGGGGCACGGTTTTACCCGCCCTTGATCGCAGAACTGGAGCAGGGCGGGGAGACCGAAACCGGTTATGCTCGTGTGGGAGCGCTTCGTTTACATAAGGAGCTTGAAAAGCTTGTCCAACTGGAAAAGCTTGCTGTAAAACGTCGGCAGGATGCCCCGGAAATCGGCGAGATCACGCTGTTGAATCCCGGTGAAGTGAAGCGGCTGTTTCCTCCGTTGGCGGACGACTATGCCGCTCTGCATATCAGCGGGGCCGCCCGTGTTGATGGGCGCGCCCTGCGGGATGCGCTGCTGCGCGCCGCGATCGGACATGGCGCCACGCTGCTGAACGGGGATGCCGCACTCCGATTCGCCGATACTACCGTTACCGGGGTACAAGTTGAGGACCAAAAGATCGAAGCTGATGCGGTCCTGGTCTGCGCAGGGGCATGGGCCAATCCACTGCTGAAGCCATTGGGTGTGGATTTTAAAGTGACCTATCAAAAAGCACAAATCGTTCATTTGGTTTTGCCGGATGCGGACACGGGGCATGGGACTGTTGTTATGCCTCCCGGCGATCAGTATATATTGGCCTTCGACGGCCAGCGGATTGTAATCGGCGCCACCCATGAGAATGATCCGCAAGGTTTCGATACGCGCGTTACGGCGGGCGGTTTGCAGGAGGTTCTGAATAAGGGGTTGGAGCATGCTCCCGGGCTTGCGGAAGGCAGCTTTTTGGAGGCGAGAGTCGGCTTTCGCCCGTTCACTCCGGGCTTTCTTCCGGTGATCGGCGCTTTGCCCGGTTGGACAGGCATTTACGTGGCCAATGGCTTAGGGGCATCGGGGCTAACGATGGGACCGTATATCGGGTTTCAACTGGCCAAGCTGGTGCTTGGAATAGATATCGACATCGACTTGGCGAATTACAAAGTGGAGGGGGCCCTTGGCGGTAAGTAATCGGGTTGCCAAGAATTGAAAATTTTGCGAAAATTAACGGAATAGATATTTTCTCCCACGCACAACCGCCAAATTTCGTGATAAACTAACGCTATGTCTCGCTACAGCGTCGAGGTAGTGTTCGGTTATACTTTTCAGATCGGAATCCGGAGGAGAAAATGAAAACATTAATACTCAAGTGGAATCAAATGAGTCTTGTAAGTCGAATTTTTCTGGGAATTCTCGTGGGGATTGGTTTGGCTCTGTCCGTACCAGGTGCAACGGGGATTGCTATTTTCGGTACCTTATTCGTATCCGCCTTGAAGGCGGTTGCTCCTGTATTGGTTTTGCTCCTAGTCATGGCTGCCATTGCGAACCATAAAAAGGGCAGTCAAACGAACATGAAATCGATTCTTGTCCTTTATGGATTAAGCACATTTTTGGCCGGATTGATCGCGGTTATGGCCAGTTTTATTTTTCCGGTAAGTTTGTCGCTCGCTAGCGGCAGCGGAGACCTGACTCCGCCCGGCGGTATTGTCGAAGTGCTGAAGGACCTGCTGTTCCAGGTGGTGGACAACCCGGTAAAAGCCTTGATCGAAGCAAACTATATCGGCATCCTGGCCTGGGCGATCCTGCTTGGCGTGGCGCTAAAAAGCGCTGGTGATCCTACGAAAAACCTGCTCACCCAATTTTCGGACGCCGTATCGCAAATCGTCAGATGGGTCATTCAATTAGCACCGTTCGGGATCATGGGGCTTGTGTTTGACACCATTACCGCAAACGGTCTTTCGTCCTTGCTCAATTACGGGAAGCTGCTTCTCGTACTGATTGGATGCATGCTGTTTATGGCGCTAGTGGTGAATCCGCTGATCGTCTATCTGAACATCCGCAGGAATCCGTATCCGCTCGTGTTCAGTTGCTTAAAGGAAAGCGGGATTACGGCATTTTTCACGAGAAGTTCCGCGGCCAACATTCCGGTCAATATGAGATTATGCGAAAAATTGGGGCTGGATAAAGACACGTATTCGGTGTCCATTCCCTTGGGCGCGACGATTAATATGGCGGGGGCGGCGGTGACGATTTCCGTCTTAACGCTCGCGGCTGTTCACACGTTGGGCGTAAAAGTGGATTTTGGCACGGCGCTGATCCTTAGCGTACTCTCCGCCATATCTGCAGCAGGCGCTTCTGGCGTGGCCGGCGGGTCGCTTTTGCTTGTACCTCTGGCCTGCAGCTTGTTCGGCATTTCGAACGATATTGCCATGCAAGTCGTTGGTGTAGGTTTCATCATCGGTGTATTGCAAGACTCTTTCGAAACGGCGCTCAATTCATCCTCCGATGTGCTGTTCACGGCAGCGGCGGAATATGCCCAAAAACGCAAAGAAGGCATGAAGACAATGGGCAAATATCTGGACAAAAAAGCAGGAGCCTAGGCTGGCCCTGCTTTTTGTTGAGACAAGCCGGGGATTAGGCGAACAGATCCTGCAGCGAAACGCGTAAGCCTTCATAAAGCAGGGATTCCGCATATTGGTTGCCGGGTTTCGAATAATAGGTTACATCCGCGATCTCGCCGTCAGTCAGAGTGAACACCGTCACTTGCTCCTTCATCGGATCGACGATCCAATATTCCTTCACGCCGCATTTTCGGTATAATTCGAGCTTCCGGATCAAATCTTTGCTTCGCGTGGAAGGAGACAGCACCTCAACAGCAAGTTCCGGCGTACCCATATATTTGCCGCGCTCGTTGATTTGATCTTTGTTGCAAATGACAACCAAATCCGGCTGTACGACACAAATATTCGTTTTTGACTTCTTCAGCGTGATGTCAAAAGGGGAGGTCAGCGGTGTACAGGATTTTCCTTTAAACCAAAGATAAAACGTACCGTGTAGTTCATTTACCGCCTGTTGGTGCTTGTAAGAAGGAGAGGCAAGGTTATAGACGACGCCGTCGATAAGTTCGAAACGTTGTTCAGCCATCTCAGTCAGATCGAGAAACTCCTCATAAGTCACCCAATCGCCGCTCTCGTATCTGGCCGCCTCCTCCTTAAGGAAGGGATCATCAACCTCCCCGGCGAACGTCGTCAATTTGGCTACATCCTTGCCGTTCTTTGTCACGATGATTTCCTCGCCCGCCTCCGCAAACTTTAAATACTTTCCGAAATTGTTTTGCATATCGGTGGAAGAAATACGCATAAGGCTCACCTCAAATTAGCTATTTTATAGATTTATTTTAGCTAATTATCCGGAGATTATCAATGGAAATAGCTAATTTTAAAAAGGGCCTTTCGCTAGAAACCGCTCCTCAAGGATATCCCAGTTGGGAGTAGCGGCGTTGGACCGGTTTTTCCACTCGCGGAACACGCTGCTTAAAGCGGCGATTTCGTTAGTGGAGCCATCGACCAGCCGACTGGCCGGCAGCAGGTGATATATTTTTAAAAGCAGGCGCAACAGCACAGGATGTTTCCGGATAAATGAAGCTTGCCCGGCCGGTACCAGGGGATAACCCTGGGCTTCCAGCACGCGAAAGCCTTCGTCCATGGCCGCGACGATCTGCCGCAGCAGCTTGCTGTCTCCGGCGATCTTCCTCATCCGGCGCTCATGGATGGTTACGGCGTAAGTGAGTGCCAGAATGGGGACGATATGGTTTTTCAGCCAAGCGTCGATGTTATCGTGATAGGTTAGTTTGTATTTCACATTCGCAAACGCCAGGTCAAGTTCGGCCTTAAAGGGGATCGGACCGTCCAATCCGCCAAGCACCATCTGCCCGCCGCCGCCGCGGATACAGATGGTTTGGCCGTTTTCTCTGGTTCCAGCGCTAAGTTGAAATCCAAAAGCGATATTTTTGGGAGTTTCGCTATGCTCCTTTAGGAAATTTTGCATGTCGCGGGCGTCCGTGTTATTACCAACGATAATGATGTTACTGCTCCGGTTATTGGCCAAAATCGGCATGACCGCCGGAAAATCGGAATATTTCATAACGACAAAAATGAGATCGTAAATATCGCCCGCTTCCAGCGTCCGAATGACGCGCACCTGATCCACCGTCGTTTTCCGCTGAAAGTAATGGCGGATGACGAGGCCATCCCGCTCCAATTCCTCTGCCCGTTTCCCTCTCGCCAATACGGTGACCTGATTGCCCCCGCGCACAAGAACATGGGCCAAATAACTCCCTAAAACGCCAGCTCCGTAAACCAATACTCTCATATTTCTCTCCTCACCTTCAAAATGAATGAACATTTGTTGAAAAAATAACGTTTGTTGATTACAATCACCTTAACATCCCTTGAAATACCGTATCAATCGGTAATATTTTTGATTCTGTTGAGAATTCAACAAATGCACTCGCAAATGTCTAAAAAAGAGGAGCAAAAAGAGTGATGGACAGACGAATCGCAAAAACGAGGCAGGCCATTATGGAAGCTTTTGTCATGTTGATGGGGGAAAAAAGCTTTGAAAAGATCACGATTCAGGAAATCGCGGACAGGGCCGACGTGAACCGGGGGACCGTCTATTTGCATTTCACGGATAAATATGCCCTGCTTGATCAATGCATCGAAACGTATTTGCAGCTTTTGAATGAAACCTGTCTGCCCGACGGGGAGCCAAATGAGGTGTCGGTAGAAGCTTTACTGCTGCGTACGTTTGAATTTTTGCAGCGCAACGCCTCCATCTATTCCACGCTCATGACGAGCAAAGGGGTTCCCGTATTCCGCAACCGGATGCAGGCGATGATGGAGCGGGGAATTGGAGAGATCATCACAAACTGCGGCATCGGCGCGGGGATCAAACCGGAGATTCTCGTCCAGTTTCTGGCTGTTGCCACCGCCGGTTTGATGGAGTGGTGGATGGTCCAAGCGATGCCCTACACTCCGGAAGAAATGGTTGAGCAGTTGCTGCTGATCCTGGAGCAGAATTTGATTTTGCCGGAATTTGTGGAAGGGTTTAAGGTGAAGGAGTAATTTTTGTGCCAATTTGGGAACTTTCCCTGCCTGGAAGGAGTCTGTTTGGGTAAAGGGGAGGAGAACAGCTTGAGGGAGATGCAGCTAGAGCATCTTGCGGAGATGAGCGTACCTGGCATTCGGATGCTGATGGAAACGTACGGGGAGGACGTGTGGAATTATGCTTATGTCATCACCGGGAATACGCATACGGCGGATGATGTCGCGCAGGATGTGTTTATTAAAGTATATCAACATTATGCCTCTTTTCGCGGGGAGGCTTCCGTCAAAACCTGGCTGCTGAAAATCGCGCGCAATACCGCCTTATCCTATCAAAAGCGGGCTTTTTTGCGTAAAGTGGTGCTGTTTGGCGAGCGTTCGCCGGGTGATGGGCCAAGCGTGACAGTGTCTTCACTGTCTTCGCCATCCGCCGAATCGCAATATTTGGAGCGGGAAGCGGCGGACGAATTGTGGCGGCAAGTATTGAAGCTGCCCGGCAAGTTTCGCGACCCGCTGGTGTTGAGTGTGCACCACCAGTTGTCCATGGATGAAATATCCGCAATTACGGGCCTTTCGCCGGGTACGGTGAAGTCAAGGATTCACAGGGCCAAAAAGAAGCTTGCCGCCGCATGGAAAGGAGCGAACGAGGATGCATGAATGGAAGCAGGAATGGGATCAAAGATTGGCCAGAGCGCCTTTTAAGCAGCGGCGTTTTAGGACCGACATGATGGAGCGGGTCGAGAGAACGCTGCAAGCTGCGGAAAAGAAACGCTCCCGGAAAGCATGGATTCAAGCGGTCGTGGTGATCGTTCCGGCCCTGTTTCTGGTGCTGGGCGGCGGCATTTGGTTCGGCAGCAGGTCGGAGCCTGTACCGCTTCCTTCCGGCAATGGCCCGGGTTCAGTTACCCAGGGAGGAGGGGCGTTTCGCTCCAGTTTTGAGCCAGGGCAAGGTGGGGATTTCGACTGGTGGAATTCCGCGGAAAATGCGGCCAAGCTGGATAGCGACCGCACGCTCGTGACGCTGGCCAAAGCGCTTTTGCAGCGGCAGCTTGGCGTGTGGGGCGGCCCGACGCCAGACATTTGGGAAAATCCGGAGGTCAACCAGGCGCTGGAACGTTACGACGTTTCCAGTCCTTGGGTATATGAAGTGTATGTCGATTCGATCAGCACCACGGATGCACAAACCGTGTATTCGCTCCGGCTGGGGCTGCGGGATTCGATTCCCACGGTTTATCAAGAAACGATTGACGTTTACATCCGCGCCGATACGCAAAAAATCTCGCGCATCGAGCAAGTAATTACGGATGAAACCGGGACGCCGCTGGATAAAGGAAAGGCTGACCATGGCGGAGGAGAAACCGTCTTGTTGAAAAAGGATTCCGCACTTGGTTTGAAGATTACGGGAACCTTGCATAAGGATGAGGGGATGATTCGTTCGATCCGTGTCCAGTATGGCAATGCGGACAAAACGTTTGGCGGCTGGAGCAACGTGAGCAATGAATCCTATTTTCCGGAAGTGGCGCTACTGCCGGCTGAAGGCAGGGAAGGGCAGGTGCTGGCCGTCATCTTGACGACCGGATACGGAACCGGGGTATACGAATCGGCACTGAAGCTGCTCAGAAGCGATTTAACGGAAGTATCTGCAGCGGATCCGGTGCTGGTGGCGAAATCCAAGCTGGAATCAAGCATGACGGCAGAAGCGGGCAAGCGCACGTATCGATTTACGTTGGGCAGCGATACACGCACTTTCGATTACAAGGAAGAGGATGCCGGATTGTGGCTGGACCAGCCGGCACTTGGCAGAATTGTCCGATATTCCGTAGAAGGAAATACCCTGTATGCGTTGGTGCCGATCCAGGTGTCGCCGGCCGAATTCCCGGTGTCGATCCGGCTGCGTTACAAATATGACGGGGCGGTGTTCACCGTGGCGACAGCGGCGTTCGAAGATAACTTTTGAGTGCACGCCATATATTGTATAATGAAGCGAGGCCCACAGATTTTTCCATTTTTTCAGGTCGTTCATTGATCATTGAGTAGCGGTAGAAAATCAAGCATAGAGGGTGATTGAAACGTGAAGAAGATCATTAACAAGCCGGAAACGCTGGTCCGGGAAATGGGGCGGGGTCTCGCGCTTGCCCATCCCGAACTGGAATTCGACAGCAAGTACAAAATTGTGAAAAGAAAACAACAGAACCAGGACAAAGTCACTTTGATTAGCGGCGGGGGCAGCGGGCATGAACCGGCCCATGCCGGATTTGTCGGGCGGGGGATGCTCGATGTGGCGGTTTGCGGCGATGTGTTCGCTTCCCCGTCGCAGATTCAGGTTTATCAGGCGATCAAAGCTTCCGCGGGGAGTAAAGGCGTTCTACTGATCATTAAAAATTACAGCGGCGATATGATGAATTTTAAAAATGCGGCTCATCTCGCGGCTGAAGATGGCATCCAGGTTGATTATGTGAAGGTGGATGACGATATTGCGGTCGAGGACAGCCTGTACACGGTCGGCCGCCGGGGTGTGGCCGGAACCGTGCTTGTGCACAAAATCGCCGGCGCCGCTGCCGAAGCGGGGCTGGAGCTGGCCGAAGTGAAGGCGGCCGCGCAAAAGGCGATAGAGCGCACGCGCACCATCGGCTTCGCCTTGACGTCATGCACGGTGCCGGCTAAGGGTACGCCGACCTTTGAACTCGGCGAGGATGAAATTGAATATGGCGTCGGCATTCACGGCGAGCCGGGCATTCGCCGGGAGAAAATCGTTTCGGCGGACGAATTGGCGCGCAAGATGGTTGACGATTTGTACCGCGACATGAACCTGGATGGCGGTTCCGGCAAGGAGGAGCTGGCGGTGCTCGTGAACGGATTTGGCGCTTCGCCGCTGCAGGAGCTTTATATGCTGGCGAACGCGGTTGTGTGCGAGATTCGCGGCCGAGGCCAGTCGATTTTTAAATTGTTTGCCGGCAACTATATGACCAGCATCGATATGGCCGGCGCTTCGGTCACGCTTATGAGGCTGGACGAAGAGTTGAAGCGGTATCTGGAAGCGGAATGCGATACGCCGGCGCTGCAGGTGCGCGGATCATTCGCGCCGCTGCCGGCCGAAGAGGCGACGGACGTGGCGGAACAGCGTGAGCCGTTTTTCCGCTGTGAGACCGATCCGGCGGATGCAGAGGTCGGGAACGGCGCGTTTACGCTGCGCAATATCATTTATCTGACGGATAAAATGAGCGAAATTATTATTGAACATGAAGTCGCGTTCTGCGAGCTCGATGCGCATGCCGGCGACGGCGACTTTGGCATGAGCATGGCCAAAGGCTTCAAGCAATTGAAGCGGGAATGGCCGGAGATTATCGAGCATCACGCCGGCACGATTGGCGGCTTCCTGGAGGCTTGCTCGCTGGTGATTATGGAGCATTGCGGAGGAGCGTCCGGCCCGATCTGGGGCTCGGCGTTCCGCGCGGCGGGCAAATACGCCGGCGACCGCACAACCCTCTCGGCTGCGGAGTTCGCGGCCATGATGCAGGCAGCCGTGGAAGGCATTCAGGCCACCGGCGAACGCTCCTTTGGCCGCGGTGCGGTCGTTGGCGACAAGACGCTGATCGACGCGCTGGTTCCGTTCGCGGATTCGTGGGAGCGCAGCGCGGGGGCCGGCGACGATCTGAAAAGCGCGGCGGCCAAGGCGGCGGAAGCGGCCGTGGAGGGCGCGAAGCACACCGAGACGATCGTCGCCCGCATGGGCCGGGCCGGCGCCGTTGGCGAGCGCAGCCTCGGGTACCCGGATGCAGGGGCGTATGCGCTCGGCGTCATCTTCACGGAGCTGGCGCGCGCGATGCGGTGAGCGGAGGTTGCGGCGCATTTCCGTGCACTCCGGCGGGCTAGGAACGCTTGGCGTACAAACCGAACATCCACCGCGTTAACATCAAAGGCGAAGCTAGAGCGGAAGCTTAACCTGAAGGAGAGTGTAATTGATGCGCGAAACCTGCGTTCCATCCGGCGTGGCGCTAAAAGACACCGGCTTTGGATACACTTTGTCCGTAATAGGCGGTAAATATAAAATGATCATCCTGTACTGGCTGGCCGAAAACAAGGTCATGCGGCATAACGAACTGAAACGAAGTATCGGGAACATTCCCTTTAAAACGCTGAGCGTTATGCTAAAAGAGATGGAGGCCGACGGCCTGATCCAGCGCGAGGAATTTCCCCAAGTGCCGCCTAAAGTTGAATATTCCTTAACCGAACGCGGTCATTCTCTCCTCCCGCTGTTAAATATGATGTGCGAATGGGGGGAGGAGAACAGCTTGAACGGCTTACCGGCTACCGGAACGATAAACGTGCCGGTTGGGTATTCAAAATAGCGGAACTTTATGTACTTATGATCCAGAGACCAGGCGTGTTCATCCTCATTAGCGGCATTTTTTGTCCTTATTTTCCTGTGAATGGCCCAGAACGCCGGCATTCCCTGGCGATGGGGGAAAATAGCGACATAAAATGTCTCTATTGCGCTCAAAATGGATGATATCGCCGAAATAGCGACATTTTTTGTCCTTATGTTTTTCGCTGGCCCGTATAGAGGGTAAAAATTCTAAACAAGACCGCCGGTACGAACTTCCCCGGCGGTCTTTTCTCATAGGCCATCGATAAAATTCAGGTAGTCGCGCGCGCTATTTTTCAACTCGTCTACCAGTATCGCATGTTCTGCACCGGGCTCATTTCCGCCGGGTTCATTTTCTTTGCCATAGTATGCAAAAAACGAACGATAGTCCGCGCTGCAGTATAGGAAGGTCGTTTCAAATGGAGCTAGTAATTGCTCAAGGGTGTAACGATATCTCCCCTCTTTACTGTAATCTTCCTTTCTGATTCCGGCGGACACAGCTAAGGCAATTTTGCGTTTCTTTAATTTATCGCCTAGCTTTGTCCTCCTTAAGGATGATTTATTTTCTGAGTATAATGTGCGCGCTGCAAATATGTAAGTATGCACTTTTAGTACAGCTACTTACCGAAAGGTGAGTGTTGATGGGCTCCGGTTTCTGGATTGAACTATATTTTGTGCGAGGAAATTTTGTATAATGAAGAGCAACATGATTATTACATATCTTATTTTGAAAACTAGGGAGATTGAGAGCATGAAAAAATTAAAAGTTTCTGCATTATTTCTCACAGCAGCTATGTTGTTTCTTACTTTCGTGGCGTCAGCATCTGCTATCAAGGATACGGATGATCAGGTTGCAAGTGATCCGACGGATGTAATTCTGATCGATGGTGTTCGTCAATCGGGCGGCAGTGGGTATACCGGCTCGTTTACAACCGTACCGGAATCCGGTAAAAACATGGAGGTTTGGGTGAAAAACAACTCCGCTTCATCCGTTTACTTAGAAATCAGCCGCAATGGGGTCGAGTTGCTATCCGATTATGAATTAGGGCCGGGTAAACAACAAACGGTCAGTTATCAAGAGCTCGCTGCCGACGGCTTAAGCGGAGATTGGAAGATTTACACTTATAATAGAACTGGGGCCATATACGATCTAACCGTTAATGCAAGACAGTTTTAACTGAGCTTTATTTCAACAAGGAGGAGCTTGGTTTGGATATTTTGAAGACGAATGGTTTTATTGTGGACTTGGACAAGGTGGAATTAAGATTGCCTGAGAGGGCGGATTGATTGTTTCTAAAACGAAAAGCCGGTGCGCGACTTGGTTGCGCACCGGCTTTTCGCAGTTCGCTCAGCAGGGTTCCCATCTCTAGGGTGAAAAGTCCCGAACGGG
This sequence comes from Paenibacillus macerans, assembly GCF_023715465.1. GTDB lineage: Bacteria > Bacillota > Bacilli > Paenibacillales > Paenibacillaceae > Fontibacillus > Fontibacillus macerans_A. Next base: position 212,995 of record NZ_JAMBOE010000001.1, on the reverse strand, counting down.
GGCTGGCGAGCACCTATCGTTGTCTCGAAGTATACAAATGTCAAGTAAAACCAGGAAGTAATAACAGGTTTTACTATATAATTAAACAAACAGGAAATTATTTGGATGTAAACTTTTTTTTGGAAGGGCTGATAACGATGACAGATTCACTGCGGTTGCGCAAGCTGGGCAACTCCGATTTAATGCTGTCGCCGCTTGGGCTTGGCTGCTGGCAGTTCAGCAACGGAAAGGGAGTGGTTGGCAAATTTTGGCCGGCGCTAAGCAAGGAGGAAATGCGGCAAATCATACAGACCAGCTTGGAAGGCGGGATCAATTGGTTTGATACCGCCGAAGCATATGGTGGGGGACAGTCTGAAGAACTGCTGGCCGGCGCGCTCGGGGAGCTCGGCGGGCCGCTCGCGCAGCAGGCGCATATCGCTACGAAATGGTGGCCGGCCTTGCGTACCGCAAGCAGCATTCCCGCGACGATTGATGAACGAATCCGCCGGCTGCATCAGCGGACGATTCACCTTTATCAGGTGCATTCGCCTTATTCCTTTTCATCGGTCGGCGCCGTGATGAAGGCAATGGCTAAATTAGTCGAGCTGGGAAAAATTAAGCATGTGGGTGTCAGCAACTTTTCCGCGGCACAAATGCGGGAAGCCGATCAGGTCCTGCGAGAGCATGGTCTTCGCCTGACTTCAAATCAGGTGAAATACAGCCTTCTCGACCGGAGAATCGAACAGAACGGAATTCTGGATACGGCCAAAGAGCTCGGTGTGGCGATCATTGCTTACTCTCCGCTGGAGCAGGGGATCTTAAGCGGGAAATTCCATGAAAATCCGTCTCTGGTCAAGGCGATCACGGGTCCGCGCAAGTGGACTGCAGCGTTTAGGGAATCGGGCCTGCAAAGATCAAGACCACTGATTGAGACACTTGCCCAGTTGGCTCGGCAGTATGACGTATCGCCAACGCAGATTGCTTTGAATTGGTTGATTAACGCTCACGAAGAGAACGTATTTGCGATTCCAGGGGCATCAAAAGTGCATCATGCTTTAGGAAATGCGAAGGCGATGCGGTTTACTTTGACGGCTGGTGAGCTTGAGCTGGTTAGTCGTGTTTCCAAACAGGTGCTGAAAATGAAATAACCTGAGAAAAATAGTTTTCCGGTACGTTTGACCGAGATTGAATAGAAAAAAGTAGAAAAAGGTAGAAAAAAGTAGAAAAATACTTGTAAAACTAGTTATAATAGGGTGTTTTAGGAAATGAAAATAGTTTTAGGGATGTGAGGGGGTTATAGGTAATATATCTTAGAAGTATCCAATCGGCACACGCTCAAAAATGAATAGCAATTTACTTATTTTCCCGTTTAATCGTAAACACCTCGAAAGTGGTGGACACAAAGCCATGGGTCTAAAGTTGTGTATAACAGCCATGATTGCCAGGTTGCCGAAGGAAACAAGATGGAGTCTAAGTCTGTTCCTGTGCCTTTATACGGGGATAGGCTTTCTTTATTTTCAGCGGGAAAATCGGGAGCTTGACATGCTAAACGACAAGGGGGAATGAATGATGAAAACAAGTACGGATCGTATCACTGAGTATCCGTTAAGCTCCTATCAGAAAGACATTTGGTTCGAACAGTGCATGTACCCCGGCAAACCGATTTATAATCTAGGCGGGTATATTGAGATAAAAGGAAATCCGGATTGTTCTGTCATTAAGGAGTCTTTGCAACTATTGATCGGACAACACGATTCTCTCAGAACGCGTGTCATCGAGAAGAAAGGGGAACCCTTTTTAACCATTCAGCCGGACGTTAAATATGAGGTTCCCGTTCATGATTTTTCGCTCAAGGAAAATCCAAACGCTTATTGCATGCATTGGATGAAAACGGAATTTCTCAAACCTTTTCAACCGGAAGACGATTATTTTCAGTTTGCTATTTTGAAAGGCGACTCGAATACATATTTTATTTTGCTGAAAGTGTATCATCTCGTGATTGATGGCTGGGGGTTTGCTCTCCTCGTCAGTGGACTCATTGACAATTACAACGAATTGATGCTAGGAACCGGCGAATTAAGCAAGGCCGCTTATTCCTATACCGATTTCATTGCCGATAATCAAAATTATTTGCATTCTCCGGCCTTTATTAAAGACAGGGAGTTCTGGCAGGACAAATACCGGACCGTTCCGGAGCCTCTCATGAGCGAAGGGGTGGACAACGCAGAGGGAGATGCCGATACTGTTTGGAGCGATCGGCGCACTTTAACGATAAACAAGGCGTTATACGAACGCATGATGGAGTTTTGCAAAGCGGAAGGCTGCTCATCGTTCCATTATTTTTTAGGCACCCTGTTCCTTTATTTCAGCCGGGTTTGCCAGCGGGACGAAATGGTGATCGGGGTCCCGGTTTTCAATCGGAGCAAAGCGCAATATAAGCGGACTCTGGGGCATTTCGCCAATGTGCTTCCGCTGCGGATCAGCCCCGGGCAGGATGTAAGCTTCAAAGAGCTGATAAAGCTGATCAAACGTGAGCTTATGCAATGCTACCGGCATCAAAAAATGTCTTTCGGCGAAATCTACAGGGCCGTTTACGAAAATAACCGTGAGAAAGGCAATCTGTTTGATATCTCGCTTTCTTTCGAAGAACAGGAAATGAGAAAAACCTTTACCGGGACGGCAACCCGTAGTGTAAGCATGACGCATCATCATGAACGGAACGCGCTTACCCTGCTGATATGGGGGCAGGAAGGTGAAGCCGACGTAACCGTAAATTTTGACTATCGGATACAGGCTTTTGAGAAATTCATCCCCATTGAGAACGTCATTCGCCATTTTGAATATTTATTTGCTCAGGCGTTGGACCAAAGTGAAGCTCTTATTTCGCAAATTGAAATCGTGCCGGAGGAAGAACGCCGCGTGCTGCTTGGCGATTTCAACCGCACGGAGACGGAATACGCGAAGGAGCAAACGATCCACGGGCTGTTTGAGAAACGGGTCGAACAAAGGTCTAATCATCCGGCCCTAGTCTTCGGCGGGCAAACCCTGACCTACCGGGAGCTGAACGAACGGGCGAACCGGCTGGCGAAAACGCTCCGGGAGCGGGGCGTGAAGCCGGACGATATCGTCGCTATCATGGCAGAGCGCTCCATGGACATGGTCATCGGCATTTTGGGCACGCTGAAGGCCGGGGGCGCTTACCTGCCCGTAGACCCGAATTACCCGGAGGAACGGATTCAGTATATGTTGGAGGACAGCGGGGCTTCGATTCTGCTGACCCATCAGCATCTGCGGGACAAGCTTAGCGCCTATCGGGGGCAGAGCGTGAATTTGGACGGGGCCAGTGGGGATAGCGGCCAGAACGGCGGAGCCGATCGCGCCGCCAATCCGCAGCCGGTCAACAAGCCGGAGGATTTGGCCTATATCATCTATACCTCGGGCTCGACCGGGAAACCGAAAGGAGTCATGGTCGGACACCGGGGCGTGATCAACCTTCAACACTTTTTCCAGGAAAAATGGGGCGTGGACAGTGCGGACCGGATGCTGCAGTTTGCCAGCAGTTCGTTTGACGCTTCGGTGTGGGAAATGTTCACGATCCTGCTGGGAGGGGGAACGCTGTATCTCGTATCGCGGGATATCATCAACAACCTGAATGATTTCGCCGCCTTCGTGAACGAAAACGAAATTACGATCGCCCTGCTTCCGCCGACGTATCTGGCGGGGCTGGAGCCGGACGCGCTGCCGGCGCTGAAAAAACTGGTGACCGGGGGATCGGCGATCACCAAACCGCTGGTCGCGCGGTGGAAGGACCGGGTGGAGTATATGAACGCTTACGGGCCGAGCGAGTCGAGCGTCATCGCCACCGCATGGACCTACCGGGACGAGGAGATGAACTATCCGTCGGTACCGATCGGCAAACCGATCGACAATACGCGGGTCTATGTTTTGGACGGCCGGCAAAAGCTGCTGCCGCTGGGCGCGGCGGGGGAAATGTGCATTGCCGGAGACGGGCTGGCCCGAGGGTATTTGCACCGGCCGGAGCTGACGGCGGAGAAGTTCGTGCCGAATCCCTATGAAGCGGGGGAGAAGCTGTACCGGACGGGCGATTTGGTGCGTTGGCTGGCGGACGGGAACTTTGAATTCCTCGGCCGGATCGACGATCAGGTGAAAATCCGCGGCTTCCGGATTGAGCTGGGCGAGATCGAGGCAGGGCTGCTGAAGCATCCGCGGGTGCGGGAGGCGGTGGTGATCGCCCGGGAAGATAAGCGCGGCGAGAAATATCTGGCGGCGTATTATACGGCGGAGGGCGAACCGGGAGCGGAAGAACTGCGGGAGTTGCTGCTGCAGGAGTTGCCCGAATACATGGTGCCGGCGAGCTTTATGCGGCTGGAGTCCATGCCGCTGTCGCCGAGCGGAAAGATCGACCGCAAAGCGCTGCCCGAACCCGAATGGCAGAGAGAAGGCGGGGTGGGCGGCAGCCCAAGAAATGAAACTGAGCTGAAAATCCAGCAGGTTTGGCAGGAGATTCTCGGCATTGAACCGATTGCAATCGATGAGCATTTCTTCAGGCTTGGCGGCAATTCGATTAAGGCGATTCAGGCCGTCTCGCGGCTGGCGCTCGATTTTGAAGTAGGCATCAACGATATTTTTCAATATCCGACGATACGTGCCTTGGCGGATCACATCAAACACTCCAAAGACAGATTACGACAAATCGTGAACGCCGTAAATGAAGCGGCAACGGCCCGGGAAAGAAGCACCGCGGTTTTTGACGCCAAAATACGCAGCAGGCTAAGAGAATACCGGATGAAAAATCAGGCATACGAAACGATTGATCTTTCCAAGCGGGCGAACTACCGTCATGTGCTTCTGGCCGGCGGAACCGGGTATCTGGGAATTCACATTTTGCATCAACTGCTGCAAAATACGGACCTTAAGGTTTATGTGCCTGTGCGGGCAACGTGTGACGGCAATGCGCTGGAAAGACTGCGGGCGAAGCTGGAATTCCATTTTGGCCTTGATCGTGGCGGGCAGCCCGTCTGGGAGGACAGAGTCTGTGCATTTTCGGGAGATTTAACCCAGGACCGCTTTGGACTAAGCCTGGAGCGCTATGAACATTTGGCGGGCGAAATCGATGTCATCATTAACTCGGCGGCAAACGTGAAGCATTTTGGAAATTACGCGGATTTTCATGCGGTTAATGTGGAGGGCAATGAACGGCTGCTCCAATTTGCCGGCACCGGGAAGAAGAAGGCTTACAATTTCATTTCCACGACCAGTGTGGGGAGCGGATGGATTGAAGGCCAAAGCAGCGCCTTGTTCACCGAATACGATTGCAACGTCGGCCAAAGCTCGGACAACTATTACGTGATGACCAAGCTCGAAGCCGAGAAAGAGATTCTAAGCGCGAGGGAACAAGGGATCGAAGCCAATGTGTTCAGAGTCGGGAATCTCGTTTTTGATTCCAAGTCAGGGATTTTCCAAGAAAATATCGAGGATAACGGGTTTTACTCCTTGATTAAAGCGCTGATCAAGCTTGGACAGCTCCCGGCCATTCATGATAAAACGATGAACTTTTCCTTTGCGGATGAGGTAGCCCAAGCGGTTGTCCTGCTGTTTGACCGGAAACATCTTGCCAATGAAACCTATCATCTGTTTAACAGTCACCAGGTGAGTATGGCGGCCTTCGCCAAGCTGTTGCAGCAAGCGGATGTCCGTGTCGGGACGATGCCGGTGGCCGACTTTAGCGAATACATGTTTGAAAAATACGAGGAACCGGAGACGCAGCAGGAGGTTGCCCGGGTTCTTGTCCACTCCAACATTTTCTTTGAAGGGGCCAGCAAAACGTCGTTTATGCTGATGAACCGCAAAACCGACGGTCTTTTGCAGGCGCTTGGGTTTTCCTGGTCCAGGCTGGACGTACAAAAAGTGAGGCTGATGATGGAGCATAGCAAAAAGGTAGGGTTTATCTAGAGAAAAGGCAGTAGGGGAGGAACCGGAAAGATGGATGTCATCAAATTGGCCAGTACTTACTTTTTCGGAACGGAGCAATTTATGTCAGCCAACAGCATGATCGCAACGGTCGCGTTTAAGCGGAAAATCGACGCCGAAAAGCTGAGTTCCAGCTACCGTTTGCTGATTATGAATCATCCTTTGCTGCAATCCAAAAGGGTGGAATCATCCGAAAAAGACATGTTTGAATGGGGACGTTTTTCGCCGGAAGAACTGGAGTGTTTGCTGTTGCTCGAAAAGATGAGGCTTTCCCGTTTTTTTACGGAGGAAGAGGCGCTGGCCCAATACGATCCTACCAATACCAGGCTGCCGTTTCGTATTTTCCGCCTCGATGAATTTAGGTTGATCTTCGCGATGAACCATGCGTTGGCCAACGGGCGGAGCCTGGTTTATTGGATTAAGCGCTGGCTGGAATATTATGCCGGGGCGGCGGAGACGGAGCCCAAGCCGCTCGAAAGGGCGGCGGAGAGCTCGGGCCATAGAGACCGGCTGCTGCGGATCAAAAAACGGATGTCCGCTTTTTTATGGATGCCGGTTTTTGTGATAGGTCTTCTGTTCAAGGTGATGAGCAAAGCGGAAGGCCGCGGCAAAACCGTGGATCTGAGTCACGGCAGAAAGCCGGAGCCAGGCGGAAGACACGTCAAAAAGGCGTATTGCTTCAGCCCGGAAGAGACCGGGGAAATTTTACGGCAATGCAAAAGTAAAAAAATGACATTAACCGAATATATCTGCTGCCGATTAACCGACGGTTTTTTGCAGCATGCCCCCGGAAAACGGCGTGTGCTGGTCTCTATGCCGATGGACCTGCAGCCGCTGAACAACTATTCGCCGGAGACGATGTGCGGCAACCACGTTGCCAGCCTGCCCATGCAATTTTTCCGGGGCGGTAATTTGGAGAAACAGGTGAAATCAACGTTCAAATGGTTCAAAAGGGGAGTTCCTTATGCGCTGGCGTTGTCCGTGGCTTCGCTGACCCATTCCTATCGGAAATATAAAAAACAGTGCCTGGAGCTGACCTTGAAACCGATGCCTGAAAGGTACCCTCTGTGGGACTTTTCCATCACCTTGTCCAACCTGGGGGTGATCGCCGATCCGCTGATGGAGGAATGGATGGATTCCATGTATTTTTCGATTAAAAATCAGTCTCTGCTGCTCACCATGGCTACGTTTTCGGGGCGTTTAATGGCGGAAGTCAGCGTCCTCGAAAATCTTTACGATCCGGAAGAAGTTTTTGGCCTTTTTGATCAAATCTTGGCGACGGAAAATTTGTTGCCTGCCAAGCGGCCGGAGCTGGCTGCTCAAGAACCGGCGGCAATTTCCTTGTCCCCTTCATAAGGAAATCAACTTTAATGTAAGCCGGAGCGCGTGGCGCCCCGGCTTTTTGCCTATTTACGGCACAACATAAATATTCGGTTTCGTGACGGGGCCCATGCCGTTACCGAGGAAAAATCCGGGATGCGGCGGCTGGTTGTAGGCGACATTTTGCCAGGCGATGCTGAGCCGGTACACCGGATCGTGCATCAGGGTGTAAATTTTGTGGCTGGTGACATCCGTGGTGGTATAAATCCGCAGCGCGGTGTTGTCGGATTTACGCCAGATCACTTCCTCACGCCAGTCGCCAAGCAGATCGGCCTGCAGGGTTGGTGTGGCCTTGGTGCCCTTGTTGGAAGCAACGCCGGATCCGGTTAGCAGATTGTACATGGAGTTGCTGGAGTAATTCCATTTGTCGATCTTGACGCCGTCGAGCAGTTCCCGGGACAGATCGCCGTCCCACCAGATGCCGAAGTTAATCGAAGGCGTTGAACTGCTGATTTTGCTGCCTGTTATGGAATATAAGCCAATTCCGCCGCTGGCCCATACTTCTTCTCCGGGGTAATTCGGATCGATGTCGGCGGACATGCCCCGCCCGGTATCTTTGCCGGTATGAACGCCCCACAGCACTTGCCCGGTCGCGGCATCCCACACGGCGGCACCGTAAGGGGAGCTGGTATTTTCCATGACCTTAAAAACCTCCAGCCCGGAACGATTCGGATTTAAATCTCCCACATGCAGCGCGTCTCCATGCCCCAGTCCCGTGTTGTACAGCCTGGCTCCGTTATCGTCGATGGTTAAGGCGCCGTAGACGATTTCATCCTTGCCGTCGCCGTCCACGTCGGCCACGCTTAAGCTGTGGTTGCCCTGGCCGGCCGTTCCCGGATTGGTGGAGCTATTGCTGTCGAACGTCCATTTCCGCGTCAAAGTGCTGCCGTTCCAGTTGAACGCGACCACGACCGTACGCGTGTAATAACCGCGCGCCATAATGATGCTCGGATGGACGCCGTCCAGATAAGCTACGCCGGCGAGAAAACGGTCCACGCGGTTGCCGTAGTTGTCGCCCCAGCGCGTTCGGATAGAATAGTTGCATGATCTGCCAGGCGAAAATTTGGCGAAGACCTGTTTGCCAGCGACATAGCGGGCGGGGGAGACAGAATGGCGGAGGCGTTACTAACCCTGCAATATCGTACTATACCGGCATGAAGCGGAGAGTGTAACATGCATGTATTAAATGCATGGAGGTATCTTGATGAGCTTCATTTCTTTTCTGACGTATTGCGTTATTGCTACTTTTACGCCGGGGCCGACGAATATTGCTATCTTATCGATAGCCCATCATGCTAGACTAAAAGAGTCCTTTCGATATATATGGGGGGCGACTGTCGCCTTTTGCATGCTGCTTGCCGCTTCCGCCGTTTTAAACGGCTTAATTGCAAACATCGTACCGAAGATTTTGCTGGTGATGCAGATTATAGGGTGCATGTATATGCTTTATCTTGCCTATCAAGTGTACAAAATGAATCTGTCGGAAGATTCAGTCACACAAGCGGCTACATTCAGGTCCGGATTTGTGATGCAATTCGTAAATCCCAAGACTTGGTTATTTACAATGACGGTGATTCCGAGCTATGTTATGCCCTATTACAAGTCTTCGCTGATGATATTTGCCTTTGTCCTGGCGATCACGGTGATTGCTTTTTTGGCATTCGTCACATGGGCGTTTTTTGGCAGAATACTTCATCGTTTTTTGCAAAAATATCAAAAGGTTGCCAACATCACTTTAGCGGTATTATTGGTTTTTTCGGCGATAGAGATATTGGGGATATGGAGATAAAACGAGGTGATTGGGGATGGACACATTCGTATATAAGAAAGCGGCGGGGATCACCGCGCTGTCCGCAAGTATGTCCGATTTCGAATATGTGAAGCACAGCCATGAAGAATACGCGATGGGTGTTACTTTGCGCGGCGTCCAGCAGTACAATTTGGATGGAAACTTTCAGTCGTCCTATCGGGACGGAGTGATGCTTTTTCATCCGGAGCAGGTGCATGATGGAAGATCCCAAGATAGGACGGGCATTGATTATGTCATGGTGTACATCCATCCGAAATTATTTATGGAGCTAGCCGGGGTGAAGGAGATCGTCAAGTTTTCCTCCCCGATCGTATATAACCGCAGGCTGAAGCAAGGCATATTGAACCTGGTCCAGGCGGTTTTTGCCCATAAAGACGAATCGCTGTGTTATGAGCTGCTTGCAGCACTTGCGGAGCATTTTTCCGAAATTGAAATGAGCCCTATGTACGGTAAACAGGATAGCTTGATAACCCGGGCCAAGGAAATGATCTACGCCAATTTGGACCATGTGCTGAAACTCGATGAGTTATGCGGAGAGCTGGGGATGACCAAATTCCGGTTTATCCGGGCGTTTAAAGCGAACACGGGCATTTCCCCGTACCGGTTTTTTTTGAACAGCAAATTGGAGCACGCCAAACGTATCATTGAAAGAAACAAGGATATCTACGCCGCGGTCACTGCGTGCGGGTTTGTGGATTTATCGCATTTAAACAAGCATTTTAAACGTGTATACGGCATAACGGCCAGGGAATATATGGCGAATATCAAGTAGATCGTGGATACACTTCGTTTTTCTCAAACAGCTTCCATAATTGATCGGCCATAAACTCCGGCGGGTGCGGCATGTTGTGCTGAATCCACCACTCGACGATGCCGACGAAAGCCGAAGCCATGAACTGCGCGTTCAACTCGGCGTCGATCAACGATTGCGGGTTGCGCCGATCCAGTTTGTCTTTGACGTGGAACGAGACGAATTTCATCAGGCGGCTGCGGAATACCGCCGCTCTTGTCGTGGACAGCATGGCGGAGAAGAAGCGGAAGTGATCCCTAATGTACACGAACACCGGCAAAAGCTCGCCAACGATGGGCGTATCGCCGCTGGGATCGCAAAAGGCAATGAGCCGGTTCAAGTGGTCGTCGATCAGCTTATCCAGCAAGTCATATTTATCGCTGTAATGCAAGTAGACGGTCCCCCGGTTCACATTGGCCCGATCCGCGATGTCGTTGATGGTGATTTGCTCGAGGTCTTTGTCGGCGAAAAGCTCGAGAAACGCTTTGGTGATCGCTTCTTTGGTCTTCACGACGCGCCGGTCGATTTTTGGTGCAGTTCCCATACTTCCATAGCCCCTTCCGGATTATAGACAATTTCGCGCAGAATGTTGCGTAAGCCACAAACCCGCGCAGATTAACGATTGAACTCTGATTTAAGCTCAATATAATAATAATCAACGCACGTTAAATAATCAACACGAGTTAAATAAAATAGCGTGCTTATTCTTATTATAAGGAGTGCATCACCATGGAAAACATAGCATCGAAAGTTGTCATCATTACAGGAGCTTCCAGTGGCATAGGGGAAGCGACGGCCAAGCTGTTGGCCGCAAACGGCGCTAAAGTGGTGTTGGCCGCGAGAAGGGAGGAACGGTTGCGGCAAATCGCGGGAGAAATTCGCCAGGCGGGAGGAGAAGCGTCTTCTTTCCAAGCGGACGTGGCCTCTTCCGAGGACATGAAGAAGCTGGCCCAGTTTGCAATCGAACGGTACGGCCGGGTGGACGTGCTGGTAAACAACGCCGGCATCATGCCGGTGTCGCGGCTTAGCGAGCTGCGCGTCGAGGATTGGGACCGGATGATCGACGTGAACGTAAAAGGCGTACTCTACGGCATTGCCGCGGTGCTGCCGATCATGCGGGAACAGAAGTCGGGTCACATCATCAACGTGTCTTCGGTCGTAGGTTATGTGGTTAGTCCGACCTCGGCCGTCTACAGCGCGACCAAATTCGCCGTACGGGCGATCGCGGAGGGGCTGCGCCAGGAGGAATCGCCGGAATCGGGGATTCGCTCCACCATCATTGCTCCGGGGATGGTCGAAACGGAATTGCTGAACACCGTTACCAGCCCGGATGCGAAGCAAATGGGCGACATGGTTCGCAGCATGAGCATTCCCCCGGGCCGGATCGCCAAAGCGATCGCCTACGCCATCGGCCAACCTGACGATACGTCGGTGAACGAGATCGTGGTCAGACCTACGGCACAGCCGATGTAAAGCGGGAAATGGGAATGGTCAAGCGGGGCGGCAAATTTGACCGGGCCTTGCCCCTGATTTAAGATAGAACCATCAAATCGAGGGAAAAGGAGAGGAATGATATGACGGCAATCGCAAGACCTCCTTGTTAATCCGCATTTGCCCGGCCGCCCCGGGCGCCTCCAATCTAATGGATCAAACCGATACCCATTAGATACGAAAGAGGTGCTTCGAGGTGAATTACACGGTGAATCTGAAAGTACTTTATGCGGTTCGATTTTTTTTCGGCCTCATTCCGGCTTATGTGATCGAACGGCTGTATTGGGAACAACGCGGCATGACCATTTCCATGGTGATTTATGCCGAAATCGTCTATGCTTTGACGGTCGTTCTGCTGGAGGTTCCGTCAGGCGTGCTGTCCGATAGATGGGGCCGCAAAAAAATGCTCGTGACAAGCGCCATCCTGGTCTGCTGTGAATTTCTAATCCTGCTGTTCGCCACGGAGTTTTGGCATTTCGCGGTGGCCGTGTTCCTGGCGGGGATCGCCCGTTCGGCCAGCAGCGGTTCGGAGAACGCTCTGCTGTATGATTCCTTGCTGCGGCAAGGGGAGGCCGCTTCGTTCGAAAAACGGCTTGGCCGCCTGAACGCCTGCGACTTCGTTTCCGCCATGCTGGCCGCCTTGTGCGGCAGCCTGCTTGCCGGGAGGTTTGGCCTGGAGCTGAACTACTGGATTTCGCTCGGAAGCGCGCTGGCCGCGCTGTTGCTTACTTTGCTGCTGGTTGAACCGGCAGTGAATAGCCAACCCGTGACAGACGATGCCGAATCGGTGGGTGAGGCGATCCCATTTAATAGGTACATCACGGATTCCCTGCGATTCTTCCGGCAAAATCCGGGCGTCTGCCTGGTCATTTGCTCCGGGATGGTTACAGGGACCGCCATGGTGTACATCTATGAATTTTGGCAATTGTATGTGGACCGCTTAGGGATGCCGCTTGCTTACTTCGGCGCATTGTCCGCCGCGATCATGCTGCTACAACTGCCCGGCAGTCTGCTGGCTCATACGCTGATTGCCCGCTTCGGCCCGAAAACGCTGATCATAATCGTGCTGGCGGTTCAAGCGACCGGCTTTGCCTATGCCGCCGTCAATCAGGACTATACCGGACTTGCGGCGATGCTCGTCATCTGCCTGTTCGCCGGCATCATGGAGCCGCTTGCCTCCGGTTACCTGCACCATCGGATCGATTCCGGCAAACGCGCGACGATGGATTCGTTCCAATCGCTGGGGGAGAAGCTGGTCACGATATTGGCGGGACTTGGGTTTGGCTACTTGTCCGTCCGGTATGACGTGTTCGGCGGGTATGGCTTCATGGCGGTGATGTGCGGCGTGTTTTTGAGCGGATTTATTGCGGCGTCTCGTAAAATCATAAGGTAAAAAGCAGCGCCCGGACGATATGGTATACTATCATGTGATTGATCACAATATCAAATGGTATTCCATAGCTCATTAAGAGGTGTAATAGGATGAAAAAGGAACTGACATCAATCAAACAAACGCGGCTGAACACCATTTTGGATGAAGCGACCAAGCTCTTGGTCGAGAAGCCGAACGCTTCCATGCAGGAAATTGCCGAATCGGCCGGGATCGGCGTCGCAACGCTGCATCGGTATGTGGAGAGCCGGGAGCAATTGATGATCTACTTGGGATTTCGCGCGATTAAGGTCGTCAGCGAGACGATGAAAGACATTCGGTTGGATGAGGAGAACTGTGAGCGTTATATCCCGGAGCTGATTGAAGCCCTTATTCCGCTCGGTGACAAAATTTATTTCCTCGCCCATGACACCACCATCAATTATCATCCGGAGATCGAAGAAGAGTATTGGAAACTGCAAGAGCCGGTACTGCGTACGGTCGGTTTACTGCAGCAGAAAGGGTATTTTCGCCAGGATGCAGATAAGAACTGGATTGTCAATGTCCTGTATTCACTTCTGTTCCTCACATGGCAGCAGGTCGTAGAAGGGAATATCGCCAGAAAATCCGCGGCCGCGTTAGTTGTGGATACGTATTACCACGGTTTTAAAGCGAAGAACTAATTATAAAGCTTGCCAGAGCCTGTTCGAAAAATCGGATAGGCTCTTGGTTTATGATTGAAAGTTGACTATTGCCTAAAAATGATATAATTTTATATCAAAAGATATAATAGTGTATCAATTGTAAATTAGATATCATACGAAAAGCGGGGAATGCTCATGTTTAATCAAAATGCGATGGGCAACATTTCAAATGAAGCAATCACCATCATAAAGGCTGATGCCGGGTCCGCGGTTGGAGCAAGACTAAATCAAATGGCATTGGATTATTTGGTATACCCACTAGCCGGATCCGATAAGAAGAGCATTGTTTCCAGCACGTTTCGCAAGCTGTGGAAGGGGCGGGGGAACCGCTTTAGTCATCAATATGCCTTTGAGGCCAAAGCGAACGGACAGACACTGGGCCTGATCACCTGTTATCCGGTTCCGGTGTTAAAACGCCTGGAGTGGCCAACCATTAAACAACTTTTTGCCCATCGGAGGTTGGGACTTATTGGGTACCATCTTCGGCATGTTAAATCGTTTTATTCAATGATCACTATGAAAGAAGGGGAAGATGACGAATTCCATATTGGTACCATCGCCGCCCTGCCGGAAAGCAGAGGCCTCGGGATAGGTTCGCGGCTTCTGGCGTTTGCGGAGGAACAAGCCGTTTTGCAAGGCTTCACGAAATGTTCCCTGACCGTAAGAAAGGAAAACGAACGGGCCTTTAAATTGTACAAGCGTGTAGGCTATCAAATTACAGGGGAAATCAACAAGCCGGCTTTTTCGTTATTTAGAATGGCTAAAATGCTCGTATGAGGGGACTATGTTTATTTTAAGTTTAAGCGAAATGTTTAGAATTATTGAAGCCGACCTTGTTTTCTTCAAAACGATTCATAGTCAACCAGCACGAAAAACCAGTAAAGTCAGATTTCGTAATTGATCCGGTTGATCTCCAAACAATCTTTTTAACGGGCTCTTGAGTTTTCCCTTGTGGAGATTCAGGAGCTTTTCGCATACCCGGAATTTGTATGGTATTGGTACTGCTCCCGTTTGGTATTCAGCGAAAACAAGATTAAAAAGCGCTTCCAAAAAACATATTGAAACGTTTCCAATTTGGTGCTATGATGATTACGATAAAAGAGAGATAGGTGGGGGGTTAGATGTCAAGCATTAAAGATGTGGCTAACTTAGCCGGCGTAGCCGTGGGCACCGTGTCTCGCGTCATTAATAATTCGGGCGCCGTGAAACCCGCGACACGCAGAAAAGTAGAAGAAGCTATCCAGGAGCTGAATTATATCCCCAATGAAATTGCCCGAAATTTTAAAATGCGGAAATCCAAGATGGTCGCCCTGCTGCTCCCGAGCATTTGGCATCCCTTTTTTTCCGAACTGGCTTTTTATATTGAAGATGAGTTGGATCGGGAAGGTTATAAGCTCATGTTGTGCAACAGCGGCGGGAAACCCGAAAAGGAATTGTATTATCTGGATATGCTGCAGCAAAACAAAGTGGCGGGCATTGTCGGCATTACTTACAACGATATCGAAAATAATGTAAGCAATGACATTCCGATTGTCAGCATCGACAGACATTTCAATAAGAAAATCACCTGCGTCACCTCGGACAATTTTGAAGGGGGACGTCTGGCACTAAAGGAGCTGATCAAAGCGGGAGTCCGAAAACCGGCTTTTCTGGGCAGCGTCACATCCGTTTTCAGCGAAACGATGAATCGGAGAGAGGGTTTCGTTCATGAGGCGAAAACAATGGGCGTTGACTATGTTGTCTATCAGAAGCCGGACCCCGTTGTAGACGACGATGCCTATTTTGAACAATTTCTGGATGAGTTTCGCGATGTGGACGGCATTTTTGCCATTACCGATATGTTTGCTGCCAAATATATAGAAAGAGCGGGCAGGCGGGGGATTCGCGTTCCGGAGGATGTAAAAGTCATCGGATATGACGGCATTCAGGATCATCCTTATTTTCACCCGATATTGTCAACGATCAGGCAGCCTGTAGAGGAGATGGCGCGTACGACGATCAGGCTGCTCTTCAAAAAGATTGAAGGTGAAAGTTTGGATCTGGAGGTTTATCGTCTTCCGGTTATATTTAGACAAGGCGAAACGACTTGATTGCGGTTCTAGGTTATGAGAAAAACATCATTTGCACGGCAGTTTCACGTTGTGGATTTGCCGGTTGACGTTTTTCTTCTGATAAATTGGAAACGTTTCAAATAAAATTGGAAACGTTTCAACTCACATTTTCTGCGTAGAAAGGGTGCATAAAGGTGAATTCAAGTGATTCCGGGGTAGATCAATCCATAGTCAAGGTGAAACGCAAGACTTGGGTTCAGGTCAAACGCAACTACGAATTGTATTTGTTTTTGCTGCCCATCATTCTGGTCTATCTCGTGTTCAAGTATTATCCGATGTACGGCGTGCAAATCGCCTTTAAGGATTTCTCGCCGAGCCAGGGGATTTGGGGCAGCGAATGGGTAGGGTTCAAACACTTCATAGATTTTTTCGATTCCTATAACTTCTGGACGATCATCACAAATACATTATCGCTCAGTTTCCTGTCGCTGGTATTTGGCTTTCCCGCCCCGGTGATCATCGCGATCATGCTGAACCAGATGCTGGGAAAGCGGTACAAGAAATTTATCCAAACCGTCATTTATGCGCCGCACTTTATCTCTACCGTTGTGCTCGTCGGTATGCTTAATGTTTTCTTATCGCCAAATAGCGGAATTGTGAACCACATCATCACCTTGTTCGGAGGCGAACCCATTCTGTTTATGGCCGACGAAGGCTGGTTCCGTCCTTTATACATTTTGTCGGGGATATGGCAAGAAACCGGGTTCTCCACGATCATTTACCTGGCCGCGCTCGCGGGGGTCAATCCCGAACTGCATGAAGCCGCGATCATGGATGGGGCAAGCAAATGGAAGCGGGTATGGTACGTCGATATTCCTAGCATTATGCCGACGATCGTCATCTTGCTGATTCTTGCGCTCGGGAACATCATGGGCATCGGTTTCGAAAAGGCGTTTCTAATGCAAAGCGATCTGAACTATGCCACATCCAATATTATTCCGACCTATGTATACGAGTTGGGGATTCAGAAGGCGCAATACAGCTTTTCAACGGCGGTCGGACTATTTAATTCCGTGATCAATATCATCCTGATTGTCACCGTCAACCGGGTCGCCAAAAAAATGACGGAAACCAGCTTGTGGTAGGGGGGATCACTTTGAACCAATTATTGAAAAGAAAAAGCAGAGGGGACGTCTGGTTTGACGTCATTAATTATTCGGTGTTGACCTTAGTGATGCTGCTTGTATTATTTCCGCTGTATTTTGTGCTGATTGCTTCATTTAGCGATCCTAATCTGATTTATTCGGGGGAAATCTGGTTATACCCGAAGGGGTTTACGCTTGATGGCTATGAACGGATATTCAATGATTCCTCCATCTGGATCGGGTATGCCAACTCACTGCTTTACGCGGGGTTAGGAACCTTGATCGGCGTAGCCGTCACCGTGTTTGCGGCTTATCCGTTAGCCCGCAAGGATTTGGTTGGGAGATCGGCTATCATGTGGTTTTTGCTGATCACCATGTTTTTTAGCGGCGGGTTGATTCCTACCTATTTGTTAATCAAAGACCTGCATATGCTGAACACCATCTGGGCGCTAGTCATTCCCGGGGCCGGCGGGTTATTTAATGTCATTATCGTAAGAACTTTTTTTCAGTCGTCCATTCCGGATGAAATGTGGGAAGCCGCTTCGATCGACGGTTGTTCCAATACCCGGTTTTTCTGGAGCATTGTGTTGCCTCTGTCCAAATCCATCATTGCCGTCATGGTGCTGTATCATGTCGTCGGTTTCTGGAACGGTTTTTTCGACGCTTTGATTTATTTGAACGATGAGACCAAATACCCGCTACAGCTAGTGCTGCGCAATATTCTCGTACAAAATCAGGTTAACTCCGGGATGATGGTGGATGTGGAATCCTACGCGGCGAAAATGCGGGTGACGGAGTTGATCAAATACGGTGTGATCATCGTATCCAGCCTGCCGCTGCTCATGTTGTATCCCTTCCTGCAAAAGTACTTTGTCAAAGGCGTGATGATCGGTTCGATCAAGGGGTGATGTGGATCACGCTCTTGAAAGGGGGGATGTGCAGCGAAATCGATGCAAGGCATCATAAGACCAATCCGGGAGACGTTTCATGAAAGAAATTCAATTGGTGAAAGTTCAAAAGGGAGGTTATGTAAACGATGAAATCTTTATTCAAAAGCGCGGGGATTCTTCTGTTGGCCGGAGCATTTGCATTTAGCGGATGTTCGGGCGGGGGCGGTGCCAACAATCAGGCGGAAAATCCGGGACCGGATGCGAATTTTAACGAGACGGGTCTCCCGATTGTTAAAGAAGCGGTGTCGCTAAGAATGGTGTCTCCGAAAGCGGCATTGGCACCAGTGTATTCCGAGATGGAAATTTTCAAGCGTCTCGAAGAGCAAACCAACGTAAAGATCAAGTGGGAGAACATTCCGGACACCGACTACGCCGAGAAGAAAAATTTGCTGCTGGCCAGCGGAAATCTGCCGGATGCCTTTTACGCCGCCGGATTTTCTGATTACGAGTTGATCAACTACGGGAAAGACGGAACAATCATTCCGCTGGAGAATTTAATCGATCAATATGCCCCCAATTTGAAAGCGCTTTTTGAACGCAGACCTGATATCAAGTCCGCGATTACGGCGCCGGATGGACACATCTACGGGCTGCCGTCGTGGGAGGAGAATAACCTCGGAACCAATCCCTTCTTTCACGTGATCAATAAAACGTGGCTTGATAAACTCGGCCTAAACATGCCGCAAACGCTGGATGAATACACGGAAGCCTTGGTTGCCTTTAAAACGAAGGATCCAAACGGCAACGGCAAGGCCGATGAAATCCCGTTAAGCTTTATGCACATGCAGTGGTGTATGGACATTGGCGGCATCTTCGGAGCTTTCGGACTGCCGGATAACATGGAGCATCGGATCGTCCGCGACGGAAAAGTGATCTTTACCGCTACGCAACCCGAATATAAGGAAGCTTTGAAGTATTTTCATGAGAAATGGTATAAGCAGGGCCTGATCGACCCCGAATCGTTCACTCAGGATGCTGCGCAGTATCTGGCCAAAGGCAAAACTACGGACGAAACGCTTGGTTCCTACATCTGGTGGGAAGTCGAAGAGGTTGTCGGATCGGAGCGAGGCCAGGATTATGCTTTGTTGTCTCCGCTTAAGGGACCGAACGGGGATCAATTGATCGGCCGCGGCAATGGCGGTGGTCCGGCACGCGGCGCCTTCGTGATTACCAAAGCAAACCGCTATCCGGAAATCACGATGAGATGGATCGATCAGCAGTACGAACCTTATATGGCGGCGCAAATTCACTGGGGCCCGCTAGACGTCGTTTTCAAGAAAGACGAAAACGGAAAATTGGTGAACCTGCCGCTTCCTGAGGGAACTTCCGCCGGCGAATTCCGGCAAAAAGTGGCTCCCGGCGCAGGCGGCCCCGGCGTCATTACCATTGAAGACTTGGGGAAGGTCGTTGATTTGGAGCCGCGGGCCCAGCAGCGCGTGAAAGATTTGGAGAAGTACTATGATTCGTATATGGAAAAGGAAAACTATCCGAGCATTTTCTTCAATCCGGAAGAATTGGACAGGATCAACAAGATCGAGCCTGAATTGATCAAGTTTGTGAACACCCAAAGAGGCAAGTTTATCGTAGATGGCGGCGTCGACGAGCAGTGGGACAGCTATGTGAAGACACTGGAGAAGATGGGCTTGAACGAATTGATGGAGATCTATCAAACGGGGCTGGACCGCTATAACGCACAGTTGCAAAGTAATTAAACAATCGATAGGTGGGGAGAAACTATGCCGACAATAGACGAAATGAATGCGATGATCGAGTCAAATAGACAGCATCATGAGGATAGATTCAGACCGGGGTTTCATTTTTCACCTCCATCCCATTGGATGAACGATCCGAACGGATTGGTCTATTACGAAGGAGAATATCATCTGTTTTATCAGCATCATCCCTTTAGCAACAAATGGGGGCCGATGCATTGGGGACATGCGGTAAGTCCGGATTTGATCCATTGGGAGCATAGGCCGATCGCTTTGTTCCCGGATGAACACGGGGCTATTTTTTCCGGCTGCTGCGTGGTGGACTGGAATAACAGCAGCGGATTGTTTGATGGTTCGCATGGCTTGGTCGCTATCTTTACCCATGCGGATACCTGTCCGAAGACCGGACAGCCGCGCCAGCGGCAAAGCCTGGCTTACAGCAGCGATAAGGGCCGTACTTGGCACAAGTATGAGGGGAACCCGGTTCTCGCCGAGGATGAACTAATTGACTTTCGAGATCCGAAAGTGTTCTGGCATCCGCAAAGCGAGCGGTGGGTGATGGTGCTTGTGGCGGGAGACCATGCTCGTTTTTATGGGTCGAAAAATTTACTCGAATGGACGCTGACCGGCGAATTCGGCAAAGGTGAGGGATCGCATGACGGAGTATGGGAATGCCCGGATCTCTTTGAATTGCCGGTGGGTGACAGCGGGCGGTCCAAATGGGTGCTGATCATCAGCATTGGGGAAAATCCTTCCGTTCCGGAAGGATCGCGAACGCAGTATTTTATCGGCGAGTTCGACGGAAATACGTTCATCAATGACAATCCTGCGGATCGGATCTTGTGGCTGGATTATGGACGAGACAACTATGCAGGGGTGACCTGGTCGGATATGCCTGAGCAAGACGGGCGCCGCGTGTTCATCGGATGGATGAGCAACTGGAAATATGCCAACGAGACTCCCACCGGAGCCTGGAGAGGCGCAATGACGTTGCCTCGGGTCTTGACGTTGACGAACCGTGACGAGGGGGTGGTGCTGATGCAAATGCCGGTACGGGAAGTCGAACAGCTGCGCAAAGCATCGATGAGCCGGGAGGATGTCACGGTGATGCCGGATGCGCCGTTTACGCAGCAGACGGATAACGATTTACTGGAAATTGAAGCGGACATCGATATCCGGTCCGGGAACGGAGTCCATGTCCAATTGAAATCCTCCGGGAAAAGCGAAACGAGGATCGGCTACGATGCTGAGCGCGAGTGGCTATTTATTGACCGCTCGAACTCGGGCCTGACCGATTTCCATCCGTCGTTCGCTTGCGAGCATGGGGCCAGACTGGCACCGGACAATGGAAAGATCAAGCTTCATATCTGGCTGGATCGCAATTCGGTTGAGGTATATGCGAATGAAGGGCTCGTTGCGCTGACGGATCAACTTTTCCCTGATGCTCCGATCGAGAGTGTTGGGATAAGCACGAATTCGGGGCGGGTTGTATTGAACTCATTCCATATTCATTCGCTTAAATCCGTTCCTTTTCCTAATGGTGCCGTCGAGCAGCCTTCAAGGGGGAATGACGCGTGAGCCAAGTACCCGACAACCAGGGGCTGATGATGTATTGGGCTTTCGACGAAGGAACCGGAGTAAAAGCTTTGGAGAGCGTATCCCAAATTCAGGATGATATTCAATACGTATTTAAGCAAGCGGAGTTTACCGAACCGCGTGATCCACAGTGGAGACAGGGCGTGTTGGGCAGCGGACTCCTGTTCGACGGTTACTCGACTTATGTTGCCCATTCTTTCAAAGAGAGAGAGGCGACAGAAAATTTGTCGGAGCTGAGTATCGGAGTATGGGTGGCGCCACGTACTTACGAATGGGGGGAAGGAGGCAAGCTGGCCGCGATCGTAAACCGCTACAATAGGGAGAGCAATCAGGGATATCTGCTTGGCATGTTCCGTCACGGTTCTTGGTCCTTTCAACTCGGGCTGGAAGGCGGCGAATGGAAAGAACTTTGGTCCCCTGACGGCTATGAACTGCCCAAAAATGAATGGTCTTACGTTAGTGCGGTGTTTGATGGAAACCAGGGTGAAATGAAGCTTTATTTAAACGGCCGCGAAATCGTTTCGGCTCCCGTGCCGCGAGGTTCCCGTCTGGCCGAGGCTGTGGACACGAACCTGCTCATCGGCAAAAACAATCACAGCAGCCGGCTGGCGAGAGTATTCAGCTTGCACATGTTTAGCGGAATCATCGATGAGCTTAAGATCTATAATCGGGTCCTAAGCGCGGAGGAGGTAGCTGCCGCTTATCGGGAAGTGTTGGATACTACCCACGGAGGAGTCCATCCGTCCTTAAAATACGATGAGATCAAGCTGGATCGGATACCTTTGCTGGCGGACCGGCACAGACCGCAATACCATGTCAGCCCGCCGGCCCATTGGATGAACGAACCGCATGCGCCGATCTATTTTGAAGGGAAATATCATCTATTCTATCAGCATAATCCGCTTGGACCTTTCTTTCATCATATCCATTGGGGACATTGGGTAAGTGAAGATCTGGTGCATTGGCGCGACCTTCCTGTGGCGCTCGCGCCGGAGAAGGATCGGCTTGCACCGGACGGGATCTGGTCGGGAAGCGCGGCCTATGACGCGGACGGTCTGCCGGTCTTGTTCTTTACGGCGGGCAATGACAGCGCTTCGCCAAATCAGAGCGTGGCGCTGGCCCGAAGCACCTATTCCCGGGATGGAGACACGGATCTGGTTCGCTGGGTCAAACATCCTGAGCCGCTCATCGTGCAGAAGAAGGGCATTGGCGCATTCGGCGATTTCCGGGATCCCTTTGTTTGGAAGGACGATGACGGCTGGTATGCTTTGGTCGGATCGGGAATCGAAGGTGAAGGCGGAGCGGCCTTGGCGTTTGCTTCAAAGGATATGTTGAAGTGGACGTACAAAGGGCCGTTTTATCAAGCGGATCTGCAGAAGTTTCCTTATCTTGGCCCTATATGGGAGCTTCCCGTCTTTCTTCCTCTTGGTGCCGACAAGCAAGGGGTGAACAAACATCTTCTGCTGGTCAGCCCGGTGGGAAAGGGGGCGGATGTCGAGGTGTTCTATTGGATCGGGCAGCTTGACAAGCAAAATCTTACCTTCGTTCCCGATCAGGAGGAGCCGCAATTGATCGACGTCGGCGATTTCCACTTTACCGGCCCGAGCGGAATGGTGGATCCGAAAACCGGGCGCAAGATCATTTTTACGATTGCCCAAGGAGAGCGGACGCCCGAGCTGGAATATCAGTCAGGTTGGGCCCATAACGGCGGCTTGCCGCTGAGCGTATATTTGCGGGATGATGGACGGTTGGGAATCGAGCCGATCAAGGAATTGCAATCGCTGCGCGGAGAGAAACGGCTATCGCTTCGGGACAAGTCACTCGCCGAGGCGAATGCACAGCTCCGAGAGGTTCAAGGCGACATGCTTGAGATTCGATTGGAAATCGAGGCGGGCAGCGCCCGGCAATTCGGAATCAAGGTCCGGCGCACCCCGGACGGGGAAGAAGAAACGCTGCTGTATTATGATTCGAAGCAATCGATGCTCTTGGTCGACCGGACGAAAACGACGCTGCATCCGGAAGAAAGATGCGGAGGGATCCAGGGCGGCAAGCTGGAACTGCCGGGTGAGAATCTGAAGCTGCACCTTTTTTTGGACCGTTCCATGGTCGAAGCCTATGCCAACGGATTGAAAAGCCTGACGACCCGGGTGTATCCGAGCCGTAAGGATGCCATGGGGCTTGAGGTCTGGGGTGACGGCAAGCTGACTGTCACCTCGCTGGAAGTATGGGATATGAAACCGATCTGGGAAGAAGGGAGCGCCTGACATGAATCCAACAGCGCCTTTTGATCACTTGAAACTTGGGGAGGAAGGAAGATGAGAGAATTTTTCTATCGGCCGGAAAACGCTTGGGTCGGAGATGTAATTCCCTATTATGAGGACGGGGAATTCAAGCTATTCTACTTGCACGGTTGGCGGGAGAATTACCGGGAGGGGCTTGACCATGGCTGGTATCTTGTCGGAACGAAGGATTTCATCGATTATCGGGAAGATGGAGCCTGCAAGATCGAAGGCGGAACCGGCCATGTTCTGAAAGTGGACGGTATTTATCATATGTTCTACTGTATATTTCCTCCCGGCAAGCAGTTGGTATGCCATGCGGTCAGCAGTGACTTGAAGACCTGGGAGCCCATTCCCGAAGATACCTTTGCCGCTGACGACCGCATCTATGAGCTGTCCGATTGGCGTGACCCTTTCGTGTTCTGGAATGAAGAGGAAGGCCGATACTGGATGCTGCTTGCGGCGATGGCGAAAGGGCCGATCAACCGGAAAGGTTGCACCGCGCTGCTGTCATCCAAAGACCTTACAACTTGGGAGTACCGCGAGCCTCTTTACGCGCCGAATTTGCACGTGGGGGCCCACGAATGTCCCGATTTGTTTCGGATCGGGGATTGGTGGTATTTGATTTATTCCTCCTATACCGGGAGATTTGCAACCTTTTACCGGATGAGCCGTTCCCTGGAAGGTCCTTGGCTGACTCCCCGGGAGGACACCTTCGACGGTCGGGCTTTCTATGCGGCCAAATCCGTGTCCGACGGGAAAAAACGCTATTTATTCGGGTGGAACCCAACGAAAAACGACGATTTATTCGGTTGGAATCCTCCGAAATCCCGAGGCAAGGACTACAATACGTGGGATTGGGGCGGGAACCTGATCGTCCATGAAATCGTTCAGCGGCCGGACGGTACCCTTGCCGTAAAAGTGCCCGACACGGTCGATGCGGCATTCAAGAATCCACTTCCGGTAAATTTCCAAGGCATTACGGGGGATTGGCTCGCTGCGGAACGCAATCTCTCCTGCGAGTCCCCGTACGGCTTTGCCGGCTGCACGACTCGGGAGGAATTGCCGGATCAATGCAAGATTTCCGTCAGCTTCTTATTCTCCGAGCAAACGCAGGGTGTAGGGTTAATGCTGCGAACGGAAGATAAGTTAGATGAGGCCTATTACGTTACCCTGGAACCGCAGCGGAATCGCCTCACTTTCCGCGGGAAGATCATGCAATCGGAAGAAGGCGGAAAGACGTTCCCGTATGAGGTTGAGCTGGAGCGTCCGATAGAGCTGGTTCAAGGTCGTCCTTACGAGATCAAAGTGTTTATCGACGGATCGATCTGCGAAATTTACGTGGATGAGAGCATAGCGTTGAGTGCAAGAATGTATGACATCCCCCGAGGCAAGCTTGGCTTGTTTGTTAGTCAGGGGCATGCCCGATTCGACGAAGTGCGGATTGATGCCAGAATGGTAAGGTAAAACCGGCCCGGATCGATAAATAATCGATCCGGGCTGGTTTGCGTCAAGAAGCTTGGCTGAAGGGAGCATAACATGGATTTTCTGATGGTATATGATGAATTAATGCCCGAAAGTACGGAATGAGCCTACCCTTTTGGACGATGTATCATTATCCGTCCGAGAGTACAATGAGCATACAAGGGTCGAGGATGGTATGGACCGAGTATCGAAAGGGGAGAATGTAATGAGCGTAAAGAATGTCATAAAATTAATAGCCGACAGCACATCGGATCTTCCAAATCATTGGATCAAACAATACGATATTGGGATCGTCCCGCTTTATGTGACCCTGGGGGGCCAAACCTATAAAGATACCCTGGAGATAACAACAGTCGAATTATACCGTCGCGTTGAGGAAGAAGGAACTATTCCCAAAACTGCTGCTCCGTCCCCAGCGGATTTTTACCGGACTTTCGAGCCAGAGATCAGTGCCGGAAAAAATATTTTATATATCAGCATGTCTTCCAAGGTATCTTCCACCAATCAAAACGCACATATAGCAGCCAGAGAATTCCCGGCCGGACGGGTACACATCGTGGATTCCATGCACCTATCAGCCAGCTATGCCTTGTTGGTTATTCGTGCCGCACGTGCGCTTGAAGCCGGGCAGCCCCTAAATGAAGTAATCGGGGATATAGAGAATGTGAGAGAGAAGGTCAAGATCGAAATCCTGGTGAATAGGTTGGATTATCTGCATAAGGGAGGTCGCGTTACCAGTTTACAACATCTCATCGGCAATGTGCTGAAAGTGCGTCCAGTCTTAAACATCGTTAAGGGCGAGGTTCGTTCCGTTCAAAAATACCGTGGTAAAATGGAAAAGGCGCTGGAGCCGATTTTGCAAAAAGTAGTCAGTCAAAAAAACCGGATTTGTCCGAACCTGGTGATCATCGGTCAGACGCTGGCGGAGAAAATGGCAGAAAGGGTTCGCTCTCATTTGCTCGACCATATTCA
The DNA here is from genome assembly GCF_023715465.1 of Paenibacillus macerans. Lineage (GTDB taxonomy): Bacteria > Bacillota > Bacilli > Paenibacillales > Paenibacillaceae > Fontibacillus > Fontibacillus macerans_A. The sequence continues at coordinate 187,291 of NZ_JAMBOE010000001.1, read as the reverse complement.
TTTCAAGGAAGTGGCTGTAATTGAAGGGGGATGTGCGATAGGTTCGCATACCGGTCCGAATACGATCGCGGTCAGCTATTTACTGAATGGTTCCGTTTAGCGTTGATTTTGGCAATCGAATATTTGTCGAAATACAATTCTGGTAAAAAATCGAGCAGGGGATAACTGAATCCCCTGCTCGATTTTTTTGAATGATCTGGCCGAGATGTATCAAAAATCAACTGGTGCGCCGAACCATCAACTCCGTCGGGAACACTTCTTCGACAGGATCGAGGCGCTGGCTGTCGGATTCAATGGATTCGATCATCAGCTTGGAAGCGGCCTCGGCCAATTCGTTGATGGGGTGCCGGATTGTCGATAGACTCAGCAGTTCGGAAACGGTCGGCATATCGTCCACGCCCAGCACGGCAAGCTCCTCCGGAACGGAAAGACCCAAATCCTTGCAAGCCTTTAACGCCCCGATGGCGGAGATATCATTCAAACAAAACAACGCTTGCGGCAGTTGGTTGCTTTTGGCCAGGTTCATCACCGTCTCGTATCCAAAAGTTTCCGTCATATCGCCGGTGATCACGGTTGGCAGCTTGCCGTTCTGCTGCAAGGTTTCGCTGGCTCCGTTCAGCCGGTCGTCGAAACCGGGAACATGGCCGTGCGGATAAGTCAAAATGACCAGCTTGTCATAGCCGCGGGATAACAAATGGTTCACCCCGGTCTGGCCGCTCTGATAGTCGTTGACGCGCAGCACGTGTGCTCCGTAGGATAAGTTGTGGCGTCCTACCGTAATGACCGGCACGTTGAGGTCCATTAATTTGGGCATGAATTTTTCTGTTTCCAGAGTTGCTTTGACGATGATTCCGTCGACCATCTGGACATTCATAAAAATTTCTTCAAAGTCCAGCAGAATAATTTTATATCCCAAGGCCTTTAACTGCTGCTTGATGACTTTGGCAAAATGGAGGAAGTATAAGTCCTCAAAGTAACCGTCTCCGTCATAGGTGCTATCGGATAAAACAAGCCCAATGGTATGCATTCTGCCGGTAATTAGACTTTTGGCAACCGGGTTCACTTGGTAACCTAATTTCTCGATGGAGAGACTGATTTTTTCCTTCGTCTCCGCGCCCATCTTCTGAAAGTTGCCGTTTAGAAAATGGGAGACCGTCGCGGGCGATACGCCCGCGTCTTTTGCGACTTGAACTAAAGTTACCCTTTTTTTTGCCATTTTTAAACCTCTGCTTCTATAGGAATTACGAAGATTTCGCCCAGATTAGCGCGGACGTCTTTCCAATACGCCGGGCAGGGCGGGAAACGCTTGATGCGGCTCGGTCTGGTACCAGTAACATACGGAGCTTATGTCATCGCTTCTTTCGAACAACGCCTTGCCGTCATGACCGATCTGTTGAACGGTGATCCGCAAATCCTCTTCAAACAAAATGGGGTCAAGTATATGCCAACGATAGAAGCCGCGCATCGGACAAGCCGCTCCATCGTAAATATGCGCTCTTGTCGTATCTTTTACCGCAAAATACGGGAAACCCATAAATGGGGTGGAGTACGTCTGCTCCTCAACCGGGTTGCCGTTGTCATATTTCACGAAACCCCAGGCGCCGCCGAAGTAATCCTCGGTTCCCGTGCCGCAGATCGTCGGCCAATCGCGGTCGCCATCGAGGTAAAATTTCACTTCTCCTTCGCCGTACCAGTACCGGGACAGCGAGGTCCAGGCCATATAGGTGCCGACGTATTTCCCTCTTCCTTTAATTCCATCTACAATCGTATAATCCTGCTTGAGCTTGGTCGGATTTTCCCGGCGGAACTGGGCGTGAAAATATTCCGTATCCTCCGGAAGCTCATCGACCAGCATATAATCAAATTGGTAGAAAAACGCCTCGATTTCTTGAGGATGCTCATTCGTTACCGTTACTTTGGCGGATTTTTGGAAAGGCATCGCAAAGTAACTGTTCATGCCGCCGACCGGGTTGACCACGATCGGCATGGAGTTGACGACCGCTCTGGCCCCGAAGCCATTGCAGAAAAAATCACCCAACGGAACTTCCACGGACGGGGATTCTTCACCGTCCCAATACATTCGCAGCACCAGGTCGCGCAACACGAACCAGCCGGCTTCGGTCTGGTCGGTTACGGTCATCCAGATGTGCTGGATGATGCCGGGGCCTTCGATATCAACAAGCGTGGCGGTTTCGCCCTGAGCCAGCGGGATAAAGGCTTTGCCTTTCCGGGCGACGCCGAGGGGACCGGCGGCTTGCCCGCCTTCACCTTTCAGGCCGCAGGGATTTTCCGCCGTGATCGCTCTGCTTTGTCCTTTGATTCTGCCAAACAATTGGTTCATCGATTGCATGATTTGATCTCTCCTTATCCTACTATCCTCTTATCCTTTAACCGCTCCGTCGGACACGCCGGCCATCACATATTTGTTCAGGAACAAGTACGTGATGATGATCGGGATGATGCTGATGCAGATGGCCGCAAACGTCTGGCCCCAATCCGTCGCGCCAAACGCCCCGATGAATTCCTGAAGCCCAACAGCGATCGTTTTGTATTGTTTGTCGTTCGTAAAGGTGTTAGAAAAAATAAAATCGTTCCAAATGAAAATGAAATTGATCGAGGCGACCGTAACCGTCGTGTTGATGGTCAGCGGTGAAATGATTTTATAAAACACCTGATAGATGTTGCATCCGTCGATGACGGCGGCTTCGATCAATTCATTCGGCACATAGCTGTAAAAACTGGTGAAAATCAAAATCGACAGCGGCAGGGCAAACCCGACTTGCGGCAGGATTAGCGCCAGATAGGAATTCAACAGCCCAAAGTCTTTGTACATAATAAACAACGGTATTAAGGTAACCTGAATCGGAATCATGATTCCGATCGTAAAGAACAACAACAGTTTCGAATTCAGCTTGAAATTCATTTTGACGAGGGCAAAGCCCGCCGTTGCGCTGAGGAAGATGATCAGCACCAGGCAGCTGAAGGTGACGATGGCGGTGTTTTTGATATATAGCAGCAGATCGCTTTCCCGGAATACGTCGGCATAGTTGGCGAACGACCATACCGTCGGCAGCGAAAACGGCTTTGTCGTCAATTCAATGCTCGATTTGAAGCTGGACAACATCAGCCAGACCACCGGATAGATTTGCACGATCAGGATTGCGATTACAATAAAATACAGGAGGAAGGACAAAGCCGTCTTTTTGGATTTCATGGGTTACGCTTCTCCTTTCCTGGAATTGAATATAGCCCGGATAATCAGCACGGCAAGCAGGCTTTCGATGACGATAAATACGGCGATTGCGCTGCCGTAACCGTATTGGATGGTGGAGAACGCTTTTTTGTACATATAAGTTGTGACCAGTTCTGTCGTCGAACCCGGGACACCGATGATATAAGGAATATCGAAACCGCGCAGCGCCCCGGTGGTACACATGATGAGGGCCAGGCTCAGCACATGCTTGATGCTCGGCAATTTGATATAACGGATCAACTGCCAGCCGCTTACGCCATCGATGGTGGCGGCCTCTTCGACTTCTTTTGGAATCGCGATCAGCGCCGCGTAAAAGATAACCATGTACATCCCCGTAAAGCGCCAGCCTTCGGGAATGGATACGGCGATCAGCGCGGTGTGCGGATCGGATAACCAGGCGTTTTGCAGATGGCCGAGGCCGATCCATCCCAGGAACATGTTGAGCAGGCCCAGCGGCTGCAGGGAATAGAAGTTGCGGAACATCTGGGCGATGGCGACGGTGACCACAACGGCCGGCAAATAATACAACGTTCTGAAAATACCGGCTCCTTTTTTGACGTAAGAGAGCAGCAGCGCGAAAAACAGCCCGATGAACACTTGCATCAGCACGACGATCACGACGTAGACCAGGTTGTTTTGCACGGAATTCCAAAAGTAAGGGTCATGGAACATCTTGATATAATTGCCCAGCCCAATATACTTGGCGTCCTTGATTCCGTTCCAATCTTGAAACCCGTAGTTCAGCGACTGAATGATCGGGACAAAGACGGTTCCCAAATAAAACAGCAGGGCGGGCGTGATAAATACCAACCATGCCTTTTTGTCCTTGAGTACATTCATGTAGAATCTCCCCGTTAGTTTAGATTGATAAACTTAGGATGAAAGGTGCCCACCCGGACCTTTAGCGGGCCGGGCGGGGACAGTTTGTCTGCACGCAGGCGTCTAGTTGCTTGCGTTTTGAGCGATGGTGTCGTCGACTTGTTTGGCGAACTCCTCTGGCGTCATGGCTCCCATGGCCAATTTCATGATCAAATCGCTCATAACGGAGTTCGTGTTGGCGTCCAGCAGCGTATCCCAAGGTTTGGCAAATTCCGAACCGTAGTTGTCCATATCCTTTTTGATGCGCAGGAACAGTTCGGAGAACTTGGACTCGTCTTCAATCGTAAATTTGAGCGGAGACATTTGCTGTTTAGCCACGTAGACGTCGCTGTAATTTTTCAGGACGTAACTTAGGAAATCCTTGGCGGTCCCGTCGAACTTGCTGGCCGTGGCGGCCAGGCCAATGCCGCTGTTTCCGAAAAACTCGTTGTCCGGCGTTTTGGCGCCCGCGATGGTCGGCAAATAGAAATAGTCGACATTGCCCTTCATGTTATCCGGCAGATTTTCGTCCACGAAGGACGGAATTTCCCAGGTGCCCATCCGGTACATAGCTGCTTCGCCGTTAAGGAACATGTTTTTGGCGGTTGTGTAATCCGTTGTGGCGAACCCTTGCTGGAAGTATTGGCCGATATTGGCGACGAAATTCGCCGCCTGCATGCCGGTTTCGTCACTCATTTTGGCCTTGCCCTGGCTCAGATTGCGGGCAAATTCGTTTCCGGTGGAGCGGAATGGAATCATCGCCGCATAACGCAGCACGGGCCAAACATCGACGCCGTCTACGGCGATCGGGGTAATGCCTTTATCTTTAAGCGCCTTGCTGACCGCAAGCATTTCGTTGATCGTTTTTGGCACGGCCAGGTTATTTTCCGTGAAAATTTTCTTGTTGTACCAAGTCATCTCCAGATGGTATTCCAAGGGGAGAAGGTACAGACGCCCATCGGGCAGCTCCTGGTATTTCAGCGCCGGTTCGTAGAACTGATCGTACAAGCCTTGCTCCTCCAGAAACTGCTTCATATCGACCAGCATGCCGGCATCCGCCAGTTCCTGGGCGTACGGATCGGCGTCCGTATCGATAAATTCCGGTACTTCACCGGACGCGATGAGCGTTCTCAGCTTGGTCAGATAGGAAGGTCTGTCCGCCGTCACTTGAATATCCAGTTTGAACCCGGGATGATCTTCCGCATAGCGGTCCGCCAGCTCCCGAACGGTTTGAATGATCGCCCCGTTTTCCGGCCGGGCCGTCAGCCAGGTGATCGTTTTGCCTGAGGCCGCCTCGGATGAATTTCCCTGATTCTGCGCGCCGCTCCCGGCGTTCTTGCCCGCCGAGCCGCCGCAGCCGGCGAGAGCGGTTGCAAGCAATGCGGAGATAACGATAAGAGAGAAGACCTTTAACCTATTTCTGTTACTTGCCATTTCAAAACCCCTCCATTTTTAATTTGGTTCAACCTAATCATCAGTGCTTGACAGTCAAGCCGGCAACAGACCGTGGCCTGGAGCGAGACTCGTTATCCGGGGGCTTTGCACGATTATCCCGTTTGATCGGGTGACTTGGCTTCCTGAACCAGAGGGATAATCGTGCAAAGTGGTTTGGAGAGACAACACCCCCTTATCTCCGTCATCATTTATTTTGTCAAGCATTGATTTTGGTCTTGAGCCTAACGTTTTGAATTTTAACCGCGCCTTCGTTCGCAAAAAAACCGAGATGTCCGGTTTTGAAGTTATAAATTCGTGTGGTCATCGCGACCATGTCGTTGACGTAAAGGCACAAAATATCGTCCTCCAAAATCAGCTTGATGCTGATCCGATCGTGCTCCGCGAAGCGGAAAGGACGCTCCAGTTCGATCATTTGCGGCTTGTCGCCGGCAATTTGCCATTGAAAGAAACCGGGCTGGGTTCTCGGCCACATATCGAAGGCGATCCGGTTATGGAACGGATCGAATTTAATAAAATAACCCGTGTCCAGCGCATTGTCGGTGCGCAGCGCGATGCCGAAGTCTTTCACCTGATTCCAGTCTGTAAACTCGGCTTCGATCAGGACTTGAGAGGGCAGTTCATTGAAAACGCGGTAAGCCAGCCCGTCGGGAGATTCCAGTTCAAAGCGGCTTTGGCTTTCGGCGTGGCGGCAGTTTTTCTCCGCTTCAGGGATGAGATTCGTCTCACTATTAAAATGCTCATAGATCGCTTGCGGCATCCTCACCAGCAAATCGCCGTTATCGCTTTGATAAACCTCGTGCACAACCAGGGTACCGGCCCATTCCCAATCGCCGTAATCGCTTGCCCCCCGTTTGGAAGGCACCCAGCCGAAAGCGTATCTTTGCCGGCCGTCCGAGGCCGTTTTCGCTGCGTAAAATCCTCTGCCGTCAAAGGTGTCCGGGATCGGAGAAGTATATACGCCTTCGGTAGTTTTGCTTTTTTTGTAATGCGTTACGAACTTTTCGCTGAATGTCGAGTAGACCAGATAATGCCAGTCTCCCATTTGAAAATAATCGGGACATTCCATGGTAATGTACTTGTCCGGATTGTAAAACGGCTCCCGGTATTGCCAGTGCACGAGATCGCCGGAAGTGAGCAGGGCAATGCACCCGCCTTTCTTTTCGGAGGAATTCATTTGTCTCGAGGTGACCAGCATCCAGTACTCTTGCCGTTCTTCGTTGAAAAACACGAACGGATCGCGCCAATCGAACTTCTCGTAAATCACTCCGTCTCCATAAAGCTTGAAATTCGTGTCCTTGGTCCAGTTGATTCCGTCGGTTCCGGTGGCCTTTAATACAACTTGCAAGGGCTTGCCGTCCACACAAAACTCAGGGTTGGGATTATGCCCGGTGTAAAACAGGTGATACGTGCCGTCTTGGTCCTTGATTACGGAACCGGTATAGGCGTTGCGGTCCAGCTCGGCTTCGCCGCCGTTCGGCAGAGCCACGCCGTAATCTTTGAAATCCAGGCCGTTTTTGGTGGTGATCAGGTTCCACGTAGTATGGTTCCCATAATCGCCGCCGGCTCTTTGGTCATGGAGATAGTAGAGTTTGTACTCTCCATTGTCATAGAACGGGATCACGTCGCCGACCCATCCGTCTTGCGGTTTGTAAAATACTTTTTTCATCGTGTCATCTCCATTTGGTAAAACGTTTTACAAAATCATGATAACATAAGTTTTTGAATTGTCAACGTTTACATCCACCAAATGAACAGTGATTATATAAATGGCTATCAGGATATGAAAATCGGTATGGTAAAACGTTTGTCAAAATAGTAAAATAAATGTGAAAGCACTTACAGTTCTAGGGGAGGAATACGATGTTCCATGTGCTGGTAGCGGATGACGAGCCGCGGCATCGCCGCGGGATTGCCGACATGATCAAGACGCTGCGGCCGGACTACCGAATCTTTATGGCCAAGGATGGAGAGGAGGCCCTGCGTATCGCTACAAATAACCGGATTGATATGATATTTACGGATATTCGCATGCCCAACATGGACGGTCTGACGATGATCGAGCATTTGAAGAAGCATTGCGAGTCGATGAAAATCGTTATCCTGAGCGTGTACGGACACTTCGATTATGCCAGACAGGCCCTGAAGCTCGGCGCGTTCGATTATCTGCTTAAACCGCTGGAAGTCAAAGATATGGCAGAGATGCTGGACAAGCTGGACGCCGCCATCGAGCAAGAGCGGATGCGCCTTCAAGATAGAGCGAGCCTGAAGGAGCAGCTGATCTCGGCCATTCCTGTGTACGAACAGCATTTGCTTAGCCGCTGGGTACGGGCGGCGGCGAATGAAGACGAGCTGCGGGAAATTGAACGTTTGATCCCGCAGGGACAGGTCGGATTTGTATGGATCTCCAAGTTTTCCAAATCCGAGGTCGAACAGATGTATCTGGGCGAGGAATTCGCCGAAGTCAAAACCAGCTTCAAGAGCTGGATGCGCCAGGTCACCGAACCGCTCGGCCCGGCTATTTCTTTCTACTTGGAAGGGGACGAGCATATGCTCGTTTCTGTCATTACTCCTGCCCATTCCTTGGAATGGCTGATGAAAAAGGACATTGAGCGGCTATCTCAATTTATCGAGCAGGTTCGGATGGAATTCGGTCTTACCGTATCCATTGGCGTAGGCGACGGGGTTAATGATCTGCGCCGCGAAGCGCCCCGTTCCTTCGCACAAGCGTTGAATGCGCTGGCCTTTACGTTTTACTGCGGGAGCGGAAAACTTGTCATCAATGCTGAAATCGCTTACAATTCGCAAAAGCCGTCTTTGCCATGGGTTCCCGACGATTTCGGCATCGCGGACGCGGTGGCGGGCGGGAATCGGGACAAGGCGCGGGAGGCGTTGGACTTGCTGGTGCGGCGGCTTCTGGAAGGCGGCTATCCTGCTCCCGCTCAGTTCAAGCGCAGCATTTTGTATGTGCTGGTCAACCTGGTTAAGGCCAATGAAACGTCATTGCGGAGGGAGGAGGCGAGCAATATCGTGTCCGAGATGGAATTTCGGATTCCGGCCTGTTCCACGCTGGATGAACTCCGGGCGAAAGCGGCCGATTATGTGAACCGGATCATCGACGGGATTGCGGACCGGAAAAACCATAAAAACGAGCGGATTATCGAGCTGTGCCGGGCTTATCTGGCGGAGCATTATATGGAGGATCTCGCGCTCGAAACGGTGGCCAGGCGGTTCTTTTTCAGCCCAGCCTATTTCAGCAGCTTCTTTAAAGCGCATACATCCATGACGTTTACCGAATATTTGCTGCGGCTCAGAATGGACAAAGCCAAGGAAATGCTCAAGGACGGGAGCCGGAAAATTTCCGAGATTGCCCTAAGTGTGGGCTTCAGGGACGCAGGTTATTTTACCCGGATCTTCAAGCGGGAAACCGGCCTTTCACCGGAGGAATTCCGCAAGAAAGACCTGCTGTAGGTGGCGCCATGAGACTGAAAAACAAGCTGATTTTATCCTACATCGTATTGATCACGCTGCCTCTGGCCACCTTGGGGACGGGCTCCTATTACGCAAGCAAAAATATCATGCTGAAGCTGGCCAGGGATAACGTGACGGAAATCGTGCAAAAAAACAACCAAATCATCGACGAACGGCTGAAAATCATCGAGGACGACAGCCTCTCCCTGATGGTGGAATGCGACTTGTTTCAAATTTTCGACGGCCCGGCTCCGGCCGAAAGCGAACTGCTGCAGACGAATAAACGGGTCACGCAAATTTTGAACCGTTATTTTTCGCCATCCCGGGATCTGTATTCGGTGGAGCTCGTGACCCATGCTTTCGTTTACGGTAGCAAGGCGCGCAATACGTACCCGCCGGATCATTTTTACGATTCCGAGCTGTATAGGCGGGCGGCGGAGCAAAAGGGGCGTCTGGCCTGGATTCCAACCTATGAGTACAGCCGGATGCACCAATTGCCGGATTTGGCCGGCGCCGACATCGATTACCGCTATTTATTTTCCGCCGTCAGGCAGATGAATCCTTCCTGCGTCCGTAATGACGCGATCGTCCGGGCTGGGGAAGGGACGGAGAAGCCGATCCTCGTGATGAATTTCCGGGACGATGTTTATGCCGATATTTTCCGGGATAGCGTTCCGATCGATGGCGCTGTATTTGTGGTGGCCAGCCAAGACGGCACGATCATTTCCCATGCAAAAAAGGAGCTTGTCGGACACAAGCTGTCCATTCCCTGGCTGGCCGAAGTGCGGAGCCGCGGCAGCGGAGCTTCCTACGTTACGGTGGACGGAAAACGGATGATCGCCTGTTACGCGGTGTCCGGGATCACGGGCTGGACCTCGGTCGTACTGATTCCCCCCGGCGCGCTAACTAAAGATATCGGACAAACGATCACTTTTTTTATCATCACGTTGGGCGCTTCGCTGCTGCTGCTTTCGCTCTTGTTCGCCTATTTGATTTCCATGCGGTTTTCCTCGCCAGTAAGCAAGCTGCTGCTTGCGATCAAACGGGTTGGGGGCGGCGACTTCAACGCCAAAATCAAGGTGGAAGGGAAAGACGAGCTGGGGCATGTGCTGATGAAGTTCAACAGCATGAACGAGAAAGTGAAGCAGCTGATCGAAGAAAATTATGTAGTCAAACTAAGGGAACGCGAAACGGAAATCATGGCGCTTAATGTCCAGCTTAACCCCCATTTTTTGTACAATACGCTGAATATCATTAACTGGATGGCTGTTTACGGGGAGAAAGAGCAGGTCAGCAAAATGCTGGTCAGTTTGTCGCGGATGCTGCATTATACGACGGATAACCGCAAGGATTCGATGCCGCTTTCCGCGGATATCGGGTGGCTGAAGGATTATATCGTCATCATGTCCAACCGTTACGAACACCGTTTCCGGGTCGACTTCGACATCGCGCCGGAGCTGATGGAAGCCAGCGTGCCGAAGCTGTTTCTGCAACCGCTGGTGGAAAATGCGATCATTCACGGGTTTGGGGATATGGAGAGCGGCGGACTGATTACGATCTACGGACGCCGGCAGGGGGACGATATTGAGTTCTGCGTGGAGGACAACGGCTGCGGGATCACGCCGGAGCGCCTCAAGGAGGTGCTGGCGGAAAACTCCGCCAACATCGGGATCAAAAACGTCGATAAACGGATCAAACTGCTCTACGGCAATCGTTACGGCATTAGCATTGAATCCGTTCCGGAGCTGGGGACGCGGGTAATGCTGGTTATCCCGTACCGAAAGCCTTAAAGAGGATGTTCAAAAAGTCGTCTTCCCATGACGAAGTAGTTTCAGGGAGCGGAATCGACGTCGAATCTTGAATTCAGTCGGGCCAAGCATATGCTTTCGAAGCATGTTTCCTCCGGAAACATTTCAGGTGCTCACGTACCCAAAACGTACGCTGCGCTCCTCAGTCCCTAGCTTCATCCAACCTTCTCGGACCTGGAAACCCGACTTTTTGAACTTGCACTTAAAGAAAACGAATTGATCGAAAAATCGTCCAGGAAACGAAAAAACGTTCAATAGGTTTTCGGGAGCGGCGATTCTACAATAAAAACAAGCGACTGCAGCGCTTACATTTCTAAGCGGGGGGATCAGCACATGAAAGCAAAATCCGGCAAATTAAAAGTGATGTTTGTTTTCCTAACCATTCTGGCGTTATTTGTAACCGCTTGCGGAACTGGGGGGAGCGGTTCGCAAGCGAATAAGGGACAACAAGGCGGGGAAAACGCCGGGGCCGCGACCAATGGCGGGGAAAAAGTAACGCTGAAGTTCACGTTCTGGGGCAGTCCGGAGGAAAAGAAAGCGGTGGAATCGGCGATCAAAGCCTTTGAGCAGAAACATCCGAACATCACCATCAACCCGATCCACATTCCGGGCACGGATTTTCTGCAGAAGCTTAACGCCATGGTCGCCGGCAACGAAGCGCCGGATATCAGCTATTCGGCCGCCTGGAAGCTGAAAATGGGCGAGGAGGGTCTGATTTACAACTTCTTTGATTTAATGAAAGATGATCCGAGCATCAAAAAAGAGGATTACCTGGAGTATGCCTGGTGGAACTGGGACAAGGATAAAAGCGCCGGGCCGTATCAGGCGTCCGTCGTCCCTTCCCTGATGTATAACGCGGATATGTTCAAGGAAGCGGGAGTGGAACTGCCGCCTACCAAGGCGGAGGAAGCGTGGACCTGGGACGAGTTCGTGGACGCGGCCAAGAAGCTGACGCTCGACCGGAACGGCAAACATCCGGACGATCCGGGCTTCGATCCGAAGAACATCAAGCAATACGGCGTTAAACTCAGCCTCGGTTGGTCGTCTTATATGCCGATGGTTCTCTCCAACGGTGGGGATTATCTGACGGCGGACGGCAAGGAATTCGGGTTGTCCAAACCGGAGGCGACCGAAGCGCTGCAGAGAATAGCCGATCTGATTAACGTGCACCACGTCTCGCCATCGCCGGTCCAGGCCAGCAGCATTCCCGCTCCGGCGACCGCGCTGCAGTCCAAAAAAGTGGCGATGGTCATCGACGGCAGCTGGAACCACCTTGATTTGAGCAAAACCAACATTAACTGGGGCGTTGGCGTTCTTCCGGTCATCAAGGACTACAAAACGTTTTTCCTTGGCGGTTCCCTCATCATCTTCAAAAGCTCGCAGCACCCTAAGGAAGCGTGGGAGTTCTCCAAATTCCTCACCGATCCGCAAAACGTGCTCGATTTGCATCAAGGTTTATGGATGCCGCAGCTTAAAAAATGGTACGAGGATCCGCAGCTGATCGACGAGTGGGCCAACGAGAAGCTGCCCGGAAGACCGGCCGGCTTCCAGGATGCCGTGATGCGCTCCACCTATGAACATGCCGAGCCGTCGCCGGAAAACAACGTCAAAAACTTCGTCGAAATCGACGCCGCGGTATCCGCCGCGCTAGATCAAGTGTGGCTTGGCGAGAAAACGGCCGAAGCGGCGATGAAAGAAGTAGAGACGAAAGTGAAGCCGCTGGTACAGGGCACCTACTTGAAATAACGAAGCGCTGCCCCGAAGCGCCGTCGACGTAAAGCACGTTGCTAGCGGCGGCGGCCTTCGGAAGCGTTTCGACGGAGGGGGACTTGCTTGTGCGCGCAAACCGAAGAGACCTTTACGGCTGGCTGTTTGCCATGCCGGCGATTCTGGGCCTGCTGATCTTCACGCTGGGCCCGATGCTTTACAGCCTGTATATGAGCTTTACCGACTACACCGGATCGAATTCGCCGACCTTTACGGGTCTCGACAATTATAGACGAATGTTCAGCGGCGAGGATCAATATTTTTACAAGTCGCTGGCCGTTACTTTTTATTTCGTGATCCTTAGCGTACCGACCGGCATCATCTACTCCTTTTTGCTGGCGATACTCCTGAATCAGAACGTGAAGGGGAAGGCGGTCTTCCGCACGATCTTTTATTTGCCGTCGATCGTGCCGATCATCGCGATCTCGTTTATTTGGCTGTGGCTGCTTAATCCCGATCTCGGCCTCGCCAACGAGCTGCTTCGCTCGCTGGGCCTGCCGGGAAGCCAATGGATTTTCGGCGAGAAAACGGTCGTGCCTTCGCTGGCTTTAATGAACCTGTGGACGACGGGCGGGACGATGATTATTTTTCTGGCGGGCCTGCAGGACATTCCCAGATCGCTGTACGAAGCGATCGAGATGGACGGCGGAACACGGCTCGATAAGCTGCGGCATATTACGATCCCGCTGATGACGCCGACGATTTTTTTCAACCTGATCATGGGCATCATCAACGGCTTTCAGGTGTTCTCGCAGGCTTATGTCATGACGAACGGCGGCCCTAATAACGCCAGCTTGTTTTACGTGTTTTATTTGTATAGGGAAGCGTTTCAGTTCTCGCGGATGGGCAGCGCCAGCGCGATCGCCTGGGTGCTGTTCGCCATCATTATGATTTTGACCTACGTCGTGTTCAGGTCTTCGAACAAATGGGTTTATTACGAGGGGGATGGGGCGCGATGAGAGCCAAGGCTTGGTTTGAAAAAGGACTGATCTACCTGGTGCTGGCGGCCGGGGGAACCTTTAGCCTGCTGCCGCTGGTGTGGCTCGTCCGCAGTTCGCTGATGAATATGGGGCAAATTTTCGAGCTGCCGCCGGTGTGGATTCCAAACCCCGTGCAATTTTCCAATTACAGTGAGGCGCTGACCATCCTGCCTTTTGGCCGGTATTTCGTGAACACCGCGATCATCGTCGTCTTTTCGGTGCTGGGCGTCATCGTAACCAGTTCGATCAGCGCCTACAGCTTCGCGCGGATGAACTGGAAAGGCAGGAATCTGGTGTTCAGCCTGCTGCTGTCCAGCATGATGCTGCCGTACGCGGTTACCCTGATCCCGACGTTTATCGGCTGGAGCAAAGTGGGATTAACCAATTCCTTTATCCCGCTGATCGCTCCGGCGTGGTTTGGCGGCGGCGCGTTCAACATTTTTCTGCTGCGCCAGTTCTACCTCAGCATCCCCCGGGATCTCGATGAAGCGGCTTACGTGGACGGTGCCGGCCATTTGCGGATTTTCTGGTCGATCATCCTGCCGCTCACCAAACCCGCGCTGATTGTCGTCGGTTTGTTTTCGTTTTTGGCGGCGTGGAACGATTTTCTCGGTCCGCTCGTTTATTTGAACGACGAAACCAAATATACGCTGGCTCTCGGTCTGCAGCAGTTCAAAGGCATGTATTCGGCGGAGTGGCATCTGATGATGGCGGCGGCCACCGTGGTGCTGCTGCCGGCGATTATCGTATTTTTCATCGGGCAGCGATATTTCATCGAAGGGATTACGTTAACGGGGATTAAGGCTTGATTTGATTTTAAATGAGTGGGAGGAAGCGAAATGAACCAGTTATATTTGCGTAAGGAAGGGACATCCCGGAGATTATCGAGCTGGGATCAAACGGGAGGCAACAGGGACTTCATTGTGATTGGGGCCGGGCAAACGGCGGCGATTGCGGAAATCGCCGGTTCGGGCGTGATTCAGCATATTTGGACGACCATCGCGGCGAAAAACAAATACGCGTTCCGCAAAGTATTGATCCGTATGTTTTGGGATGACGAACAGGAACCCAGCGTGGACTCACCGGTCGGTGACTTTTTCGGGGTTGGGCACGGCGTGGCCAGCCACTATGTGTCCGCGCCGCTCAATATGATCACGACCCAGGGTGTGATCGAAGATAAAGCGGCGATGAACTGCTTTTTTGAAATGCCGTTCCGCAAGGGAGCCCGGATCGAAATTGTCAATGAGTGCGAGGACGAAATGGTCTTGTACTTTTACGTGGACTATGTGGAAAAAGAGGTGCCGGACGACAGCTTTTATTTTCACGCTTCGTGGCGCAGGGAGAATCCGACGCAGGGATTGGTGGACTTGGCCGCGCTGAAAGTGGAACACGATCAGCAGGACAAGGCCAATTATGCCGACCAGAAAGTATATGAGCTGAAAAATCTGACCGGGGATGACAATTACGTGCTGCTGGATGCGGTGGGCGAAGGCCATTACGTGGGCTGCAACTTAAGCATCGACCACCTCAATCCGATGCCGGGCTTTAGTTGGCCGGGGGAGGGGGACGACATGTTCTTCATCGACGGCGAACCGTGGCCGCCCCGCCTGCACGGGACGGGAACGGAAGATTACTTCTGCGCCGCTTGGGGGTATCCCGCCGGAAAGTATTATGCTCCATATCACGGCCTGTCGCTGTACGCGCCAATCCGGGAAAACGGCGATGCGTGGAAAGAGAGCAACACGATTTCGTTTAACGATTATTCCGGCAAAATGACGCAATACCGCTTTCATATCGTCGATCCCGTCATCTTCCGCAAGTCGCTGCGCTTCAGCATCGAGCACGGGCACGGAAATTCCCAATCGAACGACTATGCGTCGGTCGCTTACTGGTATCAGCGCGAGCCGCACAAGGCGTTTCCGCAGATGCTGCCCGTCTCGCAGCGCCTGCCGATTCCGGAGAAGGAAAGCGCCAGGTTGTTCTACCGCACGTTCTAAGTTAAACAGTTAAAAGCAGCGGCAAGCCGGGAAATTCCCGACTTGCCGCTGTTTTTTCGGTATGTGCCGACGCCGCTGGTGTGTCGGAGTGAGAGCAAACTTTGAGCTCAACTTAGAAAATGGTGCTTGTCGAGCGGGGGGCCCGATGATCAGCTTTCTTTGGTCCGGCCGTATCCGCGCTAACGGTTGTAGTCGTGCTTATTTGGCCGAAATGGTGGGGATTTCATTTCTAACGGTTGTGAGCGTGCTTATTCCGCAGAAAAAAGGGGGTAACCCCCGTACAAAGGCAAAATAAGCTCCAGTACAACCGTTACATTTCGAATCCCCTTGTTTTTGCCTAAATAGCGGCGCTGACAACCGTTAGAATGATGACACGATGGATTGGTTTCGCCTAAATGGCCGTCCGGTGCCGTTTTCTGTTTTAAGCCAAACTTTGGTCATTCAATGTATCGTAAGGAACGTAGGCCGTTATGATAAACGACTTGTTTTCCCCGGGCTGCAGCGTGTCTTGAAAAATGACGGTCTCGCTGCCGTTGTGATAGCCTTTTTCTACGCTTCCGTTAGCCGGCTTGCCGTTTACGAACGCCTGGGCGCACGCGGCTTGTTCGCAGGGAAGCTCCACTAGCACGGTCACCGCCTGTGCGCCGAAGTTGGCCGCGATCGCTTCCGCAACGTTCCCCTCCTGGCGATAGGATAGGTTAAACACGCCGCTGCCGAGCCTGACGCCATCCCAGGCGAAGGAGCCGGCGGCGCGAAGAGGGAGAAAAGACAAGCGGCGCGCGGGAGCATCATAGGCCATCCCCAGAATTTGCGAGACGAACAGACCGGAAAATACCCCCGACGCCCAGCCGCATTTGCCGCAGTTGTGGTGCCGGACCACATCCCCGTACCGGGCGCCGTTAAGATAAGGCCACCACCAGAGCGAGCCGTCGGCATCGGTCAGCTTGCGGATTTCCGTAAAATAGCCGTTCGCCCCGGACAGGGAGGCAAAGTCCGTAATCATCCCCATCCCGCTCATGTAACCCGGAAACGTGCAGGCAGCGTGATCGCCCCACTGAATGCCTCTGGACTCCGGATTATAGGTCGGATTGTGGGTGCTTAGTGAAAATTGCATATAATGCCGGTACGCCGGATCGTCATAGGCGGCATATCCGTACAGCGGCATGAGAATCGTATCCGATTCCTCTCCGTCATGATGGAACAAGTCGATGGAGCCGCCTTTCGTCAAATGGCCGATGAACTGCATGCCGAAATCCGCGTAATCCCCAGCGTATCTGCTCGCATTCTCTTTTAATGCATCGCCATCACCGGCACTCGTTCCTTCCGTATACTGAAGGCCAAAAGGGCCCTCCACCGTATTGATCCGCTGCAAATCCTCCTTGATCCGCGCGGCGATAGTCTGGTATTGCTTGGCGGTTTCCGTATCCCCGAACACCTCGCGGACGATGCGGGCATAATGGTGGAAAGCGGCCCAGGTCACGACGTTTGAGCCTGTATGATAATCGCCGAGCGAATAGGCGTCCGACAGCCAAACCGAGGGAAACAGCCATGGGCCGTCTTGCTTGCGGGACCGAAGCGTCTCCTCCAACAGCCTGCGTATGCTTAAGTCGATATCCGGATGGTCCAGAAAAAACTGCTTATCCCCAGTAGTTCGGTAGTAAAGGCCGGCCATGACTGCGGAAGACAGGGAGTTGCTAAGCGAGTGGGAAACGCCGCCGGGATAGCGGTTGCCGGGCGGCCGTACCCCATGTTCCAGAAACCACAGCATGCCTTGCTTGAATAGCTTCGGTTCGGCCGTATGAAAGGGGAGGAAGGAATAGTACATATCTTTGTTCCAGGTGAACTCCGTCGTCGGATACGTTCCCCAGTTCGATCCGACGATGGCGCCTTGGCGGTCCATGGCGATCGAGCCAAAGCATTGCAGCATCGCCCGTTCATGAAATTCTGCCGCGAACGGGTCGTCTCTCATCTCCAGCCGCCCGAGCAGGCTGCGGAAATACGCCCAGGTTTCGTTGAGCCAATAGAGCGTACCTTTCTCGCCGACAAGCCGGAGCGTCTCTTCCCCGGGAGGGCAAATCACCGTCGGTACCCAGATGCTTTGCCCTGGAGCAAGATGAAAGGAAACTGCTCCGCTAGCTGCGTTCCAAGCATCCATTTCCAAAGGATGAATGCAGAGGTCCGGCCCGGTAAATAACCGGTCCTCTTCGGTATCCGGGCGCGGCAGTGTCACTTCGCCATCCACATCCTGCCCGGACCGGTTTTCCACATGCAGGCCGTAAACCGCTCCCCGCAGGCGCGCCGTACCATCGGCGGTAATGGGGGCGTAGACGAGCAGCGTTGCCTTAACGCCCCCAAGACGATATTCGGTAACGGGGAACAAATTATCGAGCAGCGAGGTAGCGTAAGAAAGATCGTCCCGGCCCAGGTCAACCCGCTGTTCACCCAGCTTCAACGCAAAAGCGTATGGTCCAGTTTTGCGGAAGTCTTTGCACATCCATACACCCGGAATATTATCGCTGGCATATTGTCCGTTGTAAACGGTAACGTATTTGATCGAACCGTTCATGTTCACGTTCACGAGTGTTTTGTTATTGGAAATGTCGAAAGTCAGTTCAGGGTCGGGCAGCTTGCGCCCAAAAAAACTCAACTCGTCATTTGCGGCAAACTGCCCGTTCTCGTAGACGACGCCAAAATAACGGCTTTTGGGCTGCGCCAAAGCTTCGCTGATGGTTTTAAAGGATTGCGGCATGATGTTCATCCTCCTTTGCACGTACAAAATTAGCGTTCTGCAGCGCTTTTCTTCATTATTCAGGAGGCGGGCCGCCGAAAGATATAGGAGAATTTTTTGAAAATGGGATTTTTAATAGCGCTTTCATCGTGACCTCCTTCTCTTTAACGCTGTTGTCGGTGCATAAAGCCATGATACAATTTGGTTTACAAACCAAGTCAAGAGAAAGAGGTGGATCCCATGCTCGACCAAAACGGGATTAACGGTAATCTCGTAAGAACGGACATGAATAGCACCCGCGCCAAAACGTTGGGCGATTATTTGAAATCACGCCGGGCCCGGCTGCAGCCGGAACAGGCGGGCTTGCCAAGATCGCACAGCCAGCGCCGGACACCGGGCTTGCGGCGTGAAGAGGTCGCGATTTTGGCGGGCGTTAGCGCAACCTATTACACGTGGCTGGAGCAAGGAAGGGAAGTTGCCGTATCCCGGGATGTAATCGAAAGCATCGGCAAGGCGCTTAGGCTGAGCCGGGACGAGCATATGCATTTGCTTGAGCTGTGGAATGCCAACGAGCCCGAAGCGGTGACGACGATTACGACGGAAGTAAAACCGCAGTGGAGAGAGATCGTAGGCGCGATGGCTTTCCCTTGCTTTATCAGCAATGATCGGGCCGAACTGCTGGTCTGGAACCGTGCGGTCGATGAACGCCTGGCGGATTTTTTGGCGCGGCCGCAGGGGCAGCGGAATATGATGACCCTGCTGTTCACCGATCCGGAGATGCGGAAGAGCCTGATCAACTGGGAAGAAATGGCGGCGCATTCGGTTGCCATTTTCCGCACCTCCTATGACAAATACGCGCATGACCCGTGGTTCGCGCAGTTCGTAGCCGAGCTATCCAGGGAAAGCGCTGAATTTGCGGCCCTTTGGCAGTTGCATCGTGTGGAAGTAAAAAAAGTAATCCGGGCTTTTTACCGCGGATCTAACGAAAATCAAGTTTTTGCTTACGATATCAATTCGCTATCGTTTACGACGGATCATCCTGATCTGCACCTTTGCATTTATACCCCGGTGTCAGCCTGTTAATGCCATTACCAGTAAAAGCGTACTGTGGCTGCGCTTTGAACCGCGTTTTAGAATAAGATCATGTTTTAACGATCCATTTTTAAAGCTGCGGAAAAGAGGGGATTAAGCTGGGAAATACGATAACACAAAGGAAACTCGGAAGCCTTGGGCTTGAAGTGTCGGCCCTTGGCCTGGGCACGATGATGATGCCGGACAACGAAGAGTCGGTTCGTACCATACACGGCGCGCTTGATCTTGGCGTTACGATGTTCGATACGGCGGATATTTACGGCGAGGAATTTATGAAGGGAAAGTTCGGCGGCAATGAGCGGCTGGTTGGCCGCGCCTTGAAAGGACGCCGGGACAAGGCCGTAATTGCGACCAAATTTGGCATTGTATCGCCGGATCTGAAAGCACACGGACACCCCGCCTATGTAAAAAAATCGGTAGACGCCAGCCTGCTGGCGCTTGGCGTGGATTATATCGACCTGTATTACCAGCACCGTATCGATCCGCATACGCCGATCGAGGAGACGGTGGGCGCCATGGCGGAGCTGGTCGAGGCCGGCAAAATACGCTATATCGGTTTGTCGGAAGCAACGGCCGACCAGATTCGCCGCGCGCATGCGGTTCATCCGCTAACCGCGGTGGAAACGGAATATTCGCTTTGGAGCCGCGAAGTGGAGGATGAGGTGCTGCCCGTTCTGCGTGAACTCGGCATCGGTTTTGTTCCGTATAGCCCGCTTGGCCGCGGGTTCCTGACCGGACAGATCCGCTCCTTCGACGATCTGCCCGAAGATGATTATCGCCGCTATTTCCCGAGATTTCAGGGCGAAAACTTCAATAAAAACCTGGAGGTCGTGGCTCTCATCGAAAAGTTTGCCGCAAGCAAAGGCTGTACGGCGTCTCAACTGGCGCTCGCCTGGCTGCTTGCGCAGGGAGAGCAGATCGTGCCGATTCCCGGTACGAAGCGGCTGGACCGAGTCCGGGAAAATCTCGGCGCCCTGGAGGTAACCCTTAGCGCGGAGGAACTAGCGGAAATCGAACGCATTTCGCCGAAAGGGGCCGCAGCGGGAGCACGTTATCCGTCATTTTCGCAGTCTTGATAGATACAGGGAAAGCCGCTCCGCAAGTCTGTTTTAGATTTGCGGAGCGGCCTCTCATTTATTTGGCGCCATGCTTGATCAAGAGTTGCTTGATTTTGAGGCCGTTTGGATCTTTTTCGTCGACATCTTGCAGAATCGTAAGCTCTTCGCCAAAATCCCAATACGTCACGTTAGCTTCGGCCCCTTGCTCAATCAGATAGCCTGCCATCTCATAATCCGACTGGCTTACGGCCCGGGATAACAGGGGAATTCCCAAGCCATCCGTCTCATTGGCATCAAAGCCGTAATCTCCTTCCAGCAGCAGCTTGGTTAGCGGCAGGTTTCCATATGTCACCGCATATTGCAAAATCGATATTCCGCCTTCTTCACCCGGCCGCAAGGACAAATCGGCCCCATGCTGGATCAGATAAGCCGCAATATCCGTCCGGCCATGCTCCACGGCAACGAAAATGGACGGATATTCCAGTTGGCCGAATCCCGCATTCACGTCGGCGTGATCCTGCTCCACCAACCGAGTTACCTCTTCTAGGGTCAATTTGTCGAGCTCGGTGTACAATTTTGCCGTGGCGCGTTCTTCACCTGTTGCATAGGACTCCAATCTCTCTACGTTTCTTTGATCCTGGTTGACATAAGCGATCGTGTAGGCGGTTTTGCCGGCTTTCGATTTGGCATTTACGTTCACCTTCTGCTCCAGCAAGTAATCCACAACCTCGTCGTACTTGGCCGCTTCTTGACTATCAGATGCAAACGATTTGTTTCCAACGGCCAACATCAAGGCCGTTTCTCCTTGCTCGTCCGGCGTGTTCAAGTTCACCCCGCAGGCCTTAAGCTTCTTCAAAGCTTCCACGCTTGCGTTCATTGCCGCACCGGATATCCCGTATTCCGTTCGAGTGCCGTCCTCGGCCTTTAGTATGACCGTTGGCCCCTCGTCATCCAACACGATATCGGTATCGGCCGCCCCTTTAGTATCGGAAGACGCGGCATTGAAATTTGTCTTCAGCGCGGCATCTTCGTCCGCCTGAGTTTTGTTCCCAGGCACATCCGCCCGGCCGCCGCACGCCCCCAGCAGCAAGCCGGCGATCAGCAATACGCCACCTATTCCCAGTAACTGTTTCATGGTAGTCTCACTCCAGCATTCTATTTTTCTACCTATACCATGTCGGCATTTTTGGCTTCATTTTATATAGAAGCTAGGAAAAAAGTTCGGTATAGTGATAAGACAGGTTTGCTCGGAGGGGAAAGAAGAGGGATTCAAGGTGTATACGATCCTCAAAAATACATTTTCTGGGCACACCAATATTCTAACGGTTGCCACAAGCGCTATTTGTTCTAATTCCGTTGATTTCAAATTGTAACAGTTGCCATGGAGCTTATTTCGCTGAAAACCGATAATTTTTGCTTGGATTCATGCAAATAACGGCACTCGCAACCGTTAGATTTCCGGCGGGCGGACAGTATCGATTCGAAAGCCAACGCTTGTAAAGAAACCTTGAGCAAAAGTTAATGCAACGCTAGTTCTTTTTCTGTGGATTCGAGCCTTTTTCAGCCCAATAAGCGCGTCTACAACCGTTAAAACTTGAAACCCTGCCTTTTCGGCTAAATAGCGGCGATTACAACCGTTAGCGCAAAATTGCTCTAATTCCGCAATCCATAAGAAATGTCACCTGCGCATTTCATGTATAATAAGCAGATAGCGGAGGCACAAAAACTCCTCGTGTTATTGACACCTACGGATATTGAAGAGGAGGAGTTATGAAGCAGTATAATACACGCGCCATTATGGCGTCCCTGCTTATCTGCGGTTTTATCGGCATGTTCAGCGAGACGGCGCTCAACATCGCCATCAGCAATCTGATGGAAGTGTTCCAAATTTCGGCGGCGACGGCGCAGTGGTTGACGACGGGCTTTCTGCTGACTTTAGGTATTCTCATGCCGCTGTCCGGTTTGCTGCTGCAATGGTTCACGACGCGGCAGCTGTTCGTCGGCTCGGTGACGAGCTCGATCATCGGCACCTTGATCGCGGCGCTTGCGTTCAATTTCGAGATGCTGATGGCCGCGCGCGTCCTGCAGGCGATCGGCATGGGGCTTTTGATTCCGCTGATGTTCAATACGATTCTGGTCGTTTATCCGCCGGAAAAACGCGGCGCGGCGATGGGCTTCGTCGGTCTCGTGATCATGTTTGCGCCGGCGACCGGGCCGACCGTGGCGGGGCTTTTGATTGAATATTTGACTTGGCATTTCATCTTCTGGCTGTCGTTGCCGTTCCTGGTACTCGGCTTACTCGTTGGTCTGAAGTACCTGGAAAACGTCACCGAAGTGACGAAACCGCGCATCGACCTGCTATCCGTTATCCTGTCAACGCTTGGCTTTGGAGGCGTCGTGTTTGGCTTCAGCAAGGCGGGGGAAGGAGACGCGGGATGGACAAGTCCGGTCGTCATCGCATCGGTCGCCGTTGGTCTCGCTGCCCTTGTGCTGTTCGTGCTGCGTCAGTTGCTCATGCGCGAGCCGATGATGAATTTGCGCGTGTTTAAGTATCCGATGTTCATCGTCGGGCTGCTGCTGGTGCTCACCTGTATGATGATCATCTTGTCCAGCATGATTGTTTTGCCGATGTACTTGCAGCAGGGGATGAAGCTTTCGCCGTTTGCCGCCGGTCTGATGCTGCTGCCGGGCAGCGCGCTGAACGGCTTCCTGTCGCCGCGGATGGGCAAGCTGTTCGACAAGTACGGTCCGAAGTGGCTCGTCTTGCCCGGACTTGCCGTTGTGGCGGCTGCGTTATGGTTTTTCTCCGGCGTTACTCCGGTAACATCGGTGTTCTTCATCGTTGCGCTGCATATTTGCCTGATGATCGGCATCTCGATGGTGTTCATGCCGGCGCAGACGAATGGTCTCAACCAGCTGCCGCCAGAGCTGTACCCGCACGGCACCGCGGTGATGAACACGCTGCAGCAGGTGGCGGGCGCGGTCGGCACCGCCGTTGCGATCAGCATCCTGACGCACGGCATGGAGCGTTATCTCGGCGCGTCCGCGGCCCCGGGCGAAGTCACCGAAGTAGCGAAAGCAATGACATTGGGTTCGCACGGCGTGTTCCAATTCGCCATGATCGTAACGCTGATCGGGTTGGTGATGGCGCTGTTTATCCGCCGCGTTATCGTGTCGCACGGGGCGGTGCATCCCTCGCATTAAGCGATAAATAAAAAACGCTGCTGACAAATGGGTGTCAGCAGCGTTTTTTTAGTGTTTTATTAAATCGCATCCAAGGCGTCTTTTACTTTTGATTCTACGGATGTATCCACATATTGCATGTTCATGACGTATCCAGCGTCTGCCGGTTTCAAGAAAAGAGTGATTTTTGTGCCTCCGATGATCCACTCGCTCATGAAGTAACCTCCGTCAGCCAGAGGTATTGGCTGGTTGTTCTTATCGGCAGCCGCGATATTGGTTTCCGGTTCCCCGTATTTGTCAACTAAGCTTTCGAGCATGCCATCGTAATAACTGATTAACCCGGCCTCGTCATAGTTGGGAACTGGCAGGTCATACATCCATTTGGCCAGTTTATTTTTATAAAACACGTATATTTCATCCGTGTAATCGGGCGCTTCCTGGTACCATAGGGCATAAATATCGCCCTCTTGTCCTTCCTCGATCAGCTGCTTATGGCTGAAGATCGCCTTCATTTGTTTCGGGGTTGCTCCCCATGGCGGAATCGCGACGGTTTTCGCCGGCTTGTCCCCGATCCAGGCTATGGCCTTTGAGGCGTCCAGTCCGATTGGTTTTCCGGTTAACTGCTTGATAGCCGATAAAGGAAGATACGTAGTTCCGTTCATCGTCTTGACCACGGCGGGCAGAGTAACATCGGCCCCGTTGATTTGAGCTTTTTTGCTTCCCGTCTTGACGGTGATAGAAGAGCCGTCTGCATTTTTGGCCGTAATAGCCTTCGTCTTGCTATCGACGGTCGTGGTATAACCTAGATCGGTAAGCACCGGTTTCAACGGAATGAGGGTGACATTTTTTTCTACAACCGTCGAGAATTTGGCCGATGAAAGTTTGCCGTCCACATAAAGCGTGTAAGAAGCGGGGGCGGCGGCTGAAGTTGGGGCTGTGAAAGCGAAAAGACCGATAAATGCAGCGAGGCACCCCATAAGCGTTAAGTAAACTAATTTTTTCATGACATCTCCTTTATGTAATTGGTTTCAAAATCATAGGACTATTCTCTTAAATATAACATAGGCGGCTTTAATAGGGGAGGAAGAATTTCCCTAATAACCAAGGAGGCGTCATGTGCAAAAAAGAAATTTTTTTTACATGCGATAAATGGTGCAATCATTTTTACATAAGTTTAACGCTGGGATGACAAGCGATTAATCTCCTTTTGTTATGTTAAACCTGTTTGGAGTGTGGGTACATATCCAACAAAATCGAAGGAGATGATCAACTACGTGTCTAGAAAGCTATTATCCATGTTGTTATGTACAGCGCTGACGTTTGGTTTATGGGGAGGATTCGGAGCCTCACCCGTGGCCAAAGCGGCCGAGCCAGACGAGCCCACGATTCTGCTGCAGCGAAACAGCGAGTGGAAATATTTAGATCAGGGTCAAGATTTAATGTCCGTATGGAGAGCCACGTACGATGATTCCTCTTGGGAATCGGGGCTTGCTCCTTTTGGATACAAGGATAACGGCAGCGGTATTGCCACCTCTACCTTTGGACCGCTCAATACAGAGGTTGATTATGGTCCGGATAAAAAGCTCAAGCATCGCACCACGTATTTCCGTACGCATCTGCAAGTCAATAAGGATGAAATCGACGGGTACGGACAACTGCTCGGCACATTCGCCATAGACGACGGAGCCGTTATTTATGTGAATGGACATGAGGCGGTCCGGTTTGGTATGCCGGCAGGCGAGATCACATATTCTACCAAAGCCGCCTCAAGCCAAGATCTTCCCGTATTGTATGAAGATGTGGATCTGACCGCGCCGCTGAAGTCCTACTTGAATGACGGGGACAACGAAATTGCGGTCGAGGTTCATCAACAAAGCGACAGCAGTTCGGACCTCTATTTCGATATGGAGCTGAAAGCGTTAGTTCAAGCTCCGGTGCTTGAAATCAGCAAGGTGACTGTAACTTTCTATGGTGATGCCACCAGTGCGAAAGGATTTACATGGTATACGCCGCTGGGCTCCTCCCAGAGCGATGTGCAGATTGTGGAAAATCGCGGCGGAACGCCGGATTTCAGTCAGGCCCAAACATTTAGCGGACGTACTTCCGTCTCTTCGAATTCCCCGGGAGAGCATGTTCATAAAGCGGAGGCGACAGGTTTAGTGGCGGATACCTCCTACTATTTTAGAGTCGGCGATTCCAGCTTGAACCTCTGGAGCGAAACGGGCACGTTCCGGACAGCGCCGGCGGATGGAGCTTTTACATTCATTGATTTAACAGACACGCAAGCGAAGGACGAAAGCGAGGCGGTGCTGTCCGCAGCCACTTTGTCCAAGGCGCTTGCCACCATCCCTGACGCTAAATTTGTCGTTCATAACGGAGATGTGGTGGAGCACGGCACTGCGGAGCAGGAATGGAACTGGCTGCTGGGCCATTCGCAGCCTAGTCTTTTGAATACCACGCTTGTGCCGGCAGCAGGTAACCACGAGGACGATAATTATGCCTTCTACGAGCATTTCAATGTAAAGCAGCCGGACAACGCAGCGACGATTACCGGCGCTTATTACTCTTACGATTACAGCAATGCGCACTTCCTCGTGCTCAACTCCAATGAGAATTCGGCGGAGTACGCCGACTTCTCCGAAGCGCAAGTGGCCTGGATGAAACAGGATGTGGAGCAGGCGAAGGCTGCGGGAGCGGAATGGATCATCGTCAATATCCATAAAGGTCCGTATACGACTTCAAATCACGCAACCGACAGCGACATCATCGGCGCGAACGGGGTAAGGAACAAAATCGCTCCGCTGATGAACGAGCTTGGGATTGATCTGGTGCTGCAGGGCCATGACCACATCTATGCCCGGACGAAGCCGATCAAACAAGACGGAACCGCAGAAGACGTTACTAAAATTACCGAGACGCTGAATGGCCAGAGTATCGAATATGCGGTCAAACCGGATGGAACGATCTACTTGATTCCCGCTACCGCAGGCGCCAAGGTGTATTTCAAGAACACGAAGCCTGCACTAGGTGACGCGTATTTCAATTTATTCGAGCGCGCGGAAGAGAACCATGCCCGTAAGTACGGGGATACAACCAGCTTGGCCAGAGGCCAGGTTCAGAACTTTGTCGGCATTACGATTGACGGTGGCAAGCTGACGGCCGTGACGTATGAAATCGATCAGAATCAAAGCAACGCCCAGCCGTTTATTGTGGATCAATTCGGGATTATGAAAAAGACAAAGCCGGATCCTGTTCAGGAAAAAGTGAGCAAAGTGACGGTTACGTTCCACGGGGATGCCACAACCTCCAAGGGCTTCACCTGGTATACTTCCCAGCAGGTAACCGGCAGCGATCTTCAGGTTGTGGAGAAGTCCGCCACCGCCCCTGATTTTACGAAGGCGATCTCGTTCCAAGGGCGCTCCGCGTCTTCCACGAATTCGCCGGCAGAACTTGTGCATAAAGCGGAGGCAGCAGGGCTTAAGCCAGGTAAGTCTTATTATTTCCGGGTAGGCGATGCGGCGCTTGGCGTTTGGAGCGAAACGGGAACTTTCCGGACCGCACCGGAGAAGGGCGCGTTCACGTTTATCGATCTGGCCGACACGCAGGCGAAGGATGAAGAGGAAGCTGTGCTTTCCTCCGAGACGCTGGCCAAAGCGTTGGTTACCGTGCCGGAAGCGCAATTTGTCGTGCACAATGGCGATATTGTCGATACAGGCGTCAAGGAAGAACAGTGGAATTGGCTGCTTGGACACTCGCAGGAAAGCCTGCTCCATACGACGCTGGCGCCTTCCGCGGGCAATCACGAGGATGAGAACTACGCGTTTATTGAGCACTTTAATTTGAAAGTTCCGGAAAACTCGGCAACCGAGACCGGCGCTTATTATTCATACGATTACAGCAAAACGCATTTCATTATTTTGAATTCCAACGAGGATTCGGATACGTATGATAATTTCTCGGTAGAGCAGGTAGAGTGGCTCAAACAAGATGTTCAGCAAGCCAAAAAGGCAGGGGCTCAGTGGATAATCGTGAATATTCACAAAGGTCCGTACACTACTTCGAATCATGCAACAGATTCCGATATTATTGGCGCGAATGGTGTTCGCAACAAAATCGCTCCGATCATGGCGGAACTGGATATCGATCTTGTTTTGCAGGGTCATGATCATATTTATGCGCGTACTAAACCGATCAAAGCGGACGGCAAAGCAACAGGGCCCGTCAAAATTACGGAAATGCTGAATGGGGAGAAACTGGAATACTCGGTAAACCCGGACGGTACGATCTATTTGATCCCGGCGACCGCAGGTCCCAAGGTTTATTATAAAAACCCAAGCCCCGATCTTGGGGATGCGTATTACAGTTTGTTCGAACGTGCGGAAGAAAATCATGCGGCCAAATACGGTCCGGATCCGAAAGATAATCGGCGTCCGAAACGCAGTCAGGTGCAAAATTTCGTCGGCATTACGATTGACGGCGGCAAGCTGACAGCCGTTACGTATGAAATTGATCAGAACCTGAATGGAGCGCAGCCATTTATTATTGATCAATTCGGCATCGTGAAGAAGGATGCCGCAACGCCAAACCCTGGTTCGGGAAATTCGGGTTCGGGAAATTCCGGTTCAGGAAAAGAGAATAACCCGGTTTCGAGTCCCGGTTCAGGAAGCGGATCAGGAGCGGGCTCGGAGAAAAATGCGGATTCAGGGAATGGGACAAATCCGGATAGTGGGGCAGATGCAGGAGCGAAGCCCGGAAGCAATCCGGGTACCGGATCGGGCATTGAGAATTCACCGGTGCTTAAGGATATTCAAGAGCATTGGGCCAAAACGGCCATCGATCAGGCCGTGGCGGCAGGCTTCGTGAACGGCTACGCTGACGGGACCTTCCGGCCGAATCAACAAGTTACGCGCGCGGAATTCGTTACCTTGCTGGGACGCGCATTCGAACTGAACGCGGACGGCACGCAGCTTTCATTTACGGATGCAAGCAAAATTCCTTCATGGGCGAAGGATGCAGTAGCTGAGGCCGTGAAGGCAGGCATTATCAGCGGCTACAAGGACGGCTCTTTCGGTCCGTATAAGCCGCTCAACCGGGCGGAGCTGACAGCGATGATTGTCCGCGCCGGCGGGATCCGTCCCGCTTCGCAAGTCAAGCTTGCCTTTAGCGATGCGAAGGATATTCCGGCTTGGGCTATGCCGTATGTGGCAGCAGCGGTTGATGCCGGACTTGTAGACGGAGTCGGCAACAATCGCTTTGCTCCTAAGCAAGTTGCCACCCGGGCGGAAGCCGTAACGCTAGTTGTGAAACTCCTGGAATTTGTGAAGTAGGCAAAACCCGGAATGGATAATTGAGTGTTAAAAAGGTTCATGGCGTTTCTGAAACGTCATGAACCTTTTTTCAATTGAAAGCTACTGTTTATAGGATAAGATAACGATCTCATTGCTCAGCTTATTAGACAGGTACATGCGTAAGGAAGGACTTTTAAGAACATCTCTGAAATTGAGTTTATTTATCGGGTGAATGCCGACCATTTGATCTCCTCCAAAACAGCAAAAAATCTGTTCTCCAGATCCCCATTAAACTCCTGATTATTGATAGTTTCCACAACCGTACCACCGTTCAAAATTGTAATCCAGTCGCTGATCTTTTGAACCTCGGCCAGATCGTGCGAGGTAAGGATGACCGTACGGCTTTCTTCCTTCAGTTGGCTCAACATGCTGCGCATCACCCGTCTGGATTCGGGATCAACGCCGGAGGTCAACTCATCCAGCATCAGAATCGGTGTATTTCTAAGCAATGTAATCAGCAAGGAGAGCTTTCTTTTCATACCCTTTGAGTAGGTAGCAACCTTATTGTCGAGCGCTGAGTCCAATTGCAACAAGGAGGAGTAACAACCCGTTCATCAGGCGAAGCAACGTAGTTTTGCCTGCTCCGGAAACGAGAACAGCGTATTTTTCAATAGCCGAGGCATTTTGTGGGTACACCATTTGCATTCCGCTCCCAATTCCTTTGATTTGATAATCCCCCATAACAGACAATTACCACAAAAGAATTTGCTGGTGCAATGAATATGTTCATTAGAATTGCTCTTTGGACATTCAGTAGTTTGTGAAGTAATAAATAATAACTCAACTTTCACAGCAAAAAATAGGCAAACAAGCGTCACAAATCGACGCCAGGTAAGAGGGCAGTCTAAAGGGTTCGTGTCTTGGTGTTCCTGCCTGTTGCTTGCCTTTGCACGATTATCCCATTCGTTCAGGGAGCTGGGATCAGGGGGGCTAGAGCAAGGGTTCCAAAAAAAGAGAGAAGAAAAAGAGAGGGGGAAAATGAGGCGGTTCAGGTGAGATTTTCAGCTTGACAAGGGAACGTACGTTTGATACAGCAAAGTGAATAAAACTCACGTTCGTAAATTCTTGATTTGGGGGGCGAGCGGCACATGGAGGTCAATGCGGGAACGGAACTTCAACCATTCACCAGCCGTTATAACAGCGAGCAGGCCTGCATGTCTAAAATTAACTCGAACCTATCTGCTTCTCCACCAAATATTTTCTTCTCCCGAGCTTGTCTATTTCTCTGCTACCTGTTCAAATGGGATAATCGTGCAAAGTCTCCGGACAGCGAGTATTGATCTGCCGCG
The DNA here is from genome assembly GCF_023715465.1 of Paenibacillus macerans. Lineage (GTDB taxonomy): Bacteria > Bacillota > Bacilli > Paenibacillales > Paenibacillaceae > Fontibacillus > Fontibacillus macerans_A. The sequence continues at coordinate 157,007 of NZ_JAMBOE010000001.1, read as the reverse complement.
CACCCCAAGAAAAGAATACTTTAACTCACTGTTCTACCATCCGAGAAATTGCGCCCTCAAATCGACCAAGAGATGAGAAAAGCCCGTTTGGACCTTATTGAAGAAATTGGTCAAGAGGCCTATGATAATCGTATAAAACAAGCTAATGAAGAGTTTGAACGTCTATACTGGCATAAGAACTAAGAAGTATCGCACGGGCCAAGTATCATTGGTCCCGGGATTCTATATTATGATGCAAGGAGCAAAAAATTAATTTATCCCTTTAAAATATGTTATCATCAATGTATAGCCTTGATTTTCATTGGTTACATTCGTAGTGAAAGGGGTTGTTGAAATGGCTGTATCCAAGAAAGATCTTGCTAATTTAATTCAACAATTACCAGATAAAGATATCCCGCTCGTAGCTGATTTCTTAAAGCGTCTCATAAGTAATCCCCTTGATGCCCATATCCCCTACGATGATGAAGAATTAACAGAAGATGACCTAAAGGCAGTTGAACAAGCAGAACTGGAATTCAAACAGGGGAAAACAATTCGCCTCAAGGATCTTGATCATGAATTACGAAATTGAGTTAAGTACAGAATCAGCAAAGTACCTTCGCAAGCTTGACAAACCAACAAGAATAAGTCGTAACAATTGGTTCACGCGGCGATGTATATAAATGACCCATACAAGTCACTTTGTATGGGTCATTTTTTGTAGTTTCATCAATTAGGCGTGTCTTTAGCTGGTTGTTTGCTCCCAAAAAGGGGCCAAATTGACCGATAGAACCTCAATGACTTCGTCAAACATCGTTTCCACTGAGCGATCTTGAGGGTTCCGGCTCCACTGTAAAGCCGATCCGAATATGCCCCAACTGATAACGAGCGCCATGGCTTCCAATTTTTCTTGCGAAAATCCCTGTGTATCCACTTCATTTACCCGTTTAAGCAGGAGCCGATGAAGATCCTGATGCATGGCATTTTCAAACATCGCTTCAAACGGCTTGTCTCCCGGCGTACTATTTTGTTGAAACCGCAAAAGAAAATCGAATATGGTTTGAATAAGGATTCGCAGATTGTCCGCATTGCATCTTGTTTCTTCCGGCAGTTTATCCCTTATGGTCATTTGGAATTTTTCCGTCATCCAATATTTAAGAAAATCATATTTATCCTGAAAATGCGCATAAAATGTTGTTCGATTTACGGTTGCTTGATTCGTGATATCATGCACAGAAATGGAATAGATGTTTCTTTTTTTTCCAACCAAATCGTTAAAAGCCTGCACGAATAATTGACGGGTTCTTTTAACACGAGGATCCTCGGGATTTACCGACATTTTACCCCCCTCTTTCTCTTGAACTCAAATAACAGACAAAAGGACAAAAATGTTGGGAACACAACAAAAACAGCTTTTTGCAGGTTGTTCGCATGGGCACAATCCTTTTATCCTTTACTTACGATTATGATTGCACAAACAAAATCGTATGACAAGAAACTCTTTCTCTGATTTGCGACCGAAAGGATGAGTGTAGAAATGATTGTTGTTACAGGAGCGAATGGAAAATTAGGCCGGAAGGTCGTAGAGGAACTTCTCAAGCGTGTTCCTGCCGGGGATATTGGTGTAAGTGTCCGTGATGTGAACAAGGCACAGGATCTAAAAGAACGCGGAGTTCGTGTTCGGGAAGGAAGTTTCGATGATTCCGAAAGTCTTCTTCACGCTTTTGAGGAAGCGTCTCAAGTTCTCATTGTCTCGTCCCACTCCTTGGGAGAAGTTGCTGTTCGTCAGCATCAAACCGCTATAGACGCGGCAAAGAAAGCTGGTGTTAGCCGACTGCTGTACACTAGCCAAATGTTTTCATCCGCAACGTCGCATTTTCCTCCCATGAACGTTCATGCCGCTACAGAAGAGATGCTAAAATCTTCAGGAATGGCTTTTACGTCGCTGCGAAACGGCTTTTATGCCGCATCAGCGATCATGTGGATGGGGGATGCCTTGAAAACAGGGGAATTGATTGCTCCGGAAGATGGTCCTGTTGCCTGGACCACTCATTCCGACCTGGCTGAAGCCACAGCGGTCATCCTGACAGAGCAGAGATATGATGGTATGACTCCTTACCTTACGGCTTCCGAAGCGATTGACATGGATAGAATCGCATCGATTGCTTCCAAGGTCTTGGATCGGCCGATTCGGCGAATCGTCGTGTCGGATGATGAATATCGGCAACACTTGATGTCCCGAGGACTGCCGGAAGCGATGGTCGCCATGCTTACGGGGATGTTTCAGGCAAGCCGCCAGGGGGATTTCTCGCAAACCAATCCCGCTTTGGAAGACCTGATTGGCCGATCTCCAGTGAGTTTTACGGATTTTTTAACAGCCTCGATTTCTCAATAACACTTTTGAAAAAAAGTTATAAACGCAAAACATGAAATTGGCAAGTAAACGCTGTTGTAACCGGACGAGGCGGCTATCCAGATTTGGAGTTGAACAAGCCAATGAAGAGTTTGAACGTCTATCCTGGCATAAGAACTAAGAAGTATCGCCCGGGCCAAGTATCATCGGTCCCGGGCGTTTTTTAATTAAATGGAAACTACCGCTTCACCAAATCCTCGCGAATCGGCGTAAAGACGTCCAGCAGGGCGGAGTTTTCCTCCAACGCGGTGACGCCATGATTCGCGTTTCTGGGGATATTGATTGTTTCTCCGGCTTTGATCGGGTATTCCCGGCCATCAATGTATTACCCTATTACGGGTGCTAAAGCAGCAGCAACGACGACCAAAACATCTCGCGCCATGTCTTCCGCCGACTTAGATTGCGGATGTCTGCTCCACTCGACGGCCGAGCCAAATATGCCCCAGCTTGCTATCAGGGCGGTAGTCTCCACCGTCTCTCGTGAAACGGATGGTTCCGCTTGTTCGCTTAACCAGGTAAATAATAGGTCATATAGTTCCTTTTGCATGGCAACCTCAAACAGCGTTTCATACTGACGATCAGCAAAAGTCATATACGGACGAGTACAGAAAAGAAAATCGAAAACGATTAAAATAAGCGTTCGCAAGCTCCCTATATCGGATAAAGCAGCATTCGGCAGCTCATCCTTTAGCTTCTCTAGGAATTTCTCCCTCATCCAGCTCTCAAGAAATGCGAATTTGTCTTCAAAATGCGCATAGAACGTGGAGCGGTTTACGGTCGCGTAGGCCGTAATATCTTGTACGGTAATGGAAGAGACATTCTTCTTCCTCTGCTCAAGCAATTCCATAAAAGCTTGCATCAATAGTTGACGTGTCCGTTTCACACGTGGATCGTTTGTATTAGTGGGCATGTTACGCTTCTTCCTCTCCCTCAGGTTATATTGGTTAGCGTGCGTTTATAGGAAAGCTAAAGGACAACAAATAAGTTCATGTGTTGTATAAGCTACAAATGCGCTTGTTTACTGGTTGTACAGCCCAAACCGCTAAGATAAGATTAGCACAGACAGTGCAGATTTTACTACATTGTCGGGTCAATCGCCTGTCAAAAGTAAAACAAGAAAACTAGAAAGAATGGGTTCTGTGAAAGCAGTAAATACCCATTATGGTGCTTGTTTGTGCAATTTACCTGCGGGCTTCTTATCCAACAATTGACCCGTTAGTTTAGCAAGATTATATACCGGATAAACCAAGGGAGGAAGATGAAAATGGAAAACAATCCAGTAAGTAAATACGCAGGCAAGAAGGTAGTGATCACGGGAGGCAGCAGCGGGCTCGGCCTCGCGACAGCGAAGCTGCTGGCGGATGAAGGAGCACGCGTTCTGATCACCGGCCGTACCCAGGCTAAGCTTGACTCAGCTCGTGAACAACTTGGCAACAACGCGGTCGCAGTGCAAAGCGACGCCGCGTCGTTAACGGATATCGACGAGTTGGCCGACCGGGTAAAGGCCGAGTTCGGAACGATCGATGCCCTGTTCGTAAACGCCGGTATCACGCGCTTTGTCCCCTTCGAGTCGATGACCGAGGAAGTGTACGACGAGTTACTTACAGTCAACGCCAAAGGTCCGTACTTCACCGTGCAGAAACTCGCCCCATTGCTAAACGCAGGCAGCGGCGTGGTGCTCACCACCTCTATCACGAACGTATTGGGTGTCCCGATGATCAGTGCGTACGCGTCCAGTAAAGCAGCGCTGCGCTCCATGACTCGCAGTCTGGCCCGCGAGCTGTTGCCGCGGAAGATTCGCGTCAACGCGGTCAGCCCCGGCCCCATCGACACCGGCATCATGGACAAGTCGATGCCAAAGGAAGCTGCAGAACAGACCAAGGAACAGATGAGACAGCAGATCCCAATGCTGCGTTTCGGTGACCCCCTCGAGGTTGCCAAAGCAGTCGCATTTCTTGCATTCGACGCGACTTACACAACCGGAGCCGAGTTCCCCGTGGACGGAGGCGGCTCTCAGATCTAAGTTCGGGAGGAAGGACGAAACCACATGACAACACCATGGACAGAAGACCACATGCCAGATCAGACCGGACGAGTGGCTATTATCACCGGATCAAACAGCGGGATTGGTTGGGAAGCGGCGCGGGCGCTAGCCAACAAAGGGGCGACGGTCATTATGGCCTGCCGCAGTATCGCCAAAGCCAACCTTGCCGCTGACCGGATTAAAGCACTTAAGCCGTCGGGCAAGGTCGTAGGAATGGCGCTCGATCTAGGCGATCTGGCGAGCGTCCGCACTTTTGCGGCGGCCTTTCGCCAGGACTACCAGCGGCTTGATCTCCTGATCAACAACGGCGGCGTGGCGAAGCCGCCTTACGGGAAGACAGCGCAGGGCTTCGAGCAGCAATTTGGGATCAATCACCTGGGGCATTTTGCGCTGACCGGTTTGCTGCTGGATCGGCTTGACGCGACGCCGGGCGCACGCATTGTGACAGTAAGCAGCTTGTCGCATCGGTCGGGAATCATTCACTTTGATGACCTGAACTTGGAGCGGAATTACAAGCCAGCGCGCGCCTATGCTCAGAGCAAGCTGGCGAATCTGCTGTTCACCTACGAGCTGCAGCGCCGGCTTGTTGCGGCAGGCCAATCAACACTGGCAGTAGCTGTGCATCCGGGCTGGACAGCGACCAATGCGCTGCGGCATTCCAGCATGATGCGACGCTTGAATCCGATTTTTGCGCAGACCTCGAAAATGGGTGTTTTGCCGACCCTTTATGCGGCCACTGCGTCAGACGTCCGAGGTGGAGATTACTTTGGGCCAAGCAGTCTCGAATTGCGCGGCTACCCCAAGAAGGTCGAATCGAGTGCGCGCTCGCATGACGAAGCAGTCGCGCGGCGGTTGTGGACGGTTTCCGAGGAAATGACACAAGTGAAGTATGCGCTCGCGCCGGCCCCGGTATTTGATGACGATTTACCGTGAAGAAAGCTTCCTGATTTCGATCATAAGACCAAGTCACACCTATGATGAGCGTTCCATACCGCTTGTCGTGCAAGGAAGGAATGGAACGTGGCAGGTTGCCAAACGTATGCTGGAAAACAAAAAATTGGAGGTTATCGAATTGGAGAATTTAGATACGTCGAGCAAAGATGTGAACTATCAAGCATCCAGCCCTGCTACTATGCGGACGATCCGCTTCCACAACTACGGCGAACCGGCCGAAGTCCTGCGCATGGAGCAGGTCGCGGTCCCTGACCCAGGCCCGGGACGCATTCGCGTGACGGTGCAAGCTTGCGGGCTGAATCCGGTCGACTGGGCCATATGCAAAGGGCTATTTCCCGGTAATCTGCCCCGCGGTATCGGGCTGGAACTGTCCGGGATTGTGGAGGCGGTTGGTGAGGACGTCACCGATGTCGTCATCGGTGACGCCGTCCTGGGCACCACCGACTTTGCCGGCGCCCCGAGCGCCGGCGCGTCGGATCGGGCGATCCTGGACCATTGGGTCCGCATCCCTGCAGGACTCGAGTTCGAGCAAGCTGCGGCGCTTCCGATGGCGGTCACAATTGCATACAACCACCTTAAAGCCCTAGGTGTTAAGCCGGGCCACACCCTGCTGGTGCACGGAGCAGGCACAATGATGGGTTTCGCTGCCGTCCAGATCGCCCTCATGCGCGGCGCCAGCGTGATCGCTACCGCCGGTAACACTTACGCCGACCGGCTCCGTTCGCTGGGAGCGGCAGTGACTTCGTACGGTGACGGAATGGTCGAGCGAGTAACCGAGCTCGCCGGACAGCCGGTGGACCTGGTCCTGGACACGGCACCGGTCAGCGGCATAATACCCGATCTTATCCGGATCGCCGGTGGTGATCCCCGCCGTGTTCTAACCATCAGCGACTTCGCCGCAGCCGCCGAACTCGGCGTCCGCGCCAGCACCGGAGAACACCAGACCTTCCGCTATGATGTTCTCAGGGAGTTCGCCCAGTACGCCGCAGACGGTAAGTTCACCGTTCCGGTCGCCCAGACTTTCGCCCTCGAGGACTGGCGTAGCGCACTCGACATTAGCCAGGGCGGACACGCCCGCGGCAAACTGATCCTCCTGCCTGCCGGCGCCTGATTTAGAGACTTGCTTTTCTGCGGACGGGTATGCCGGGGCCGATGGAAACAAGACGAAGCTGACGTATTGAACGATCGATCGTCACGACACCGATTTTATCGAGCAAAAAATCAAAGAATACGAGGTCAAGCCCATTGAGTATTGAACTTGGGCTTGTCTTTTTTCGTTAAATCAAAGGAGCTTCGCTTATTCGGTAATTGCTTTTCTCTTGGCTTTAAAGATGTGAATCAGGTAATCCACAACAAGCCCCACGAATAAGAAGTTGGATTTTTAAGCGAACCTTTATATTTTGCTTATGGATTGATTCTAAGCATAATACCGTACGACGTTTATACCGGTTCATCAATGGGAACTTTGAGAGGTACGACCCCGTGGGGGTTACCTGGAAACCTGATCCGGAGCAAAGCAGGATCTTTATAGGTGAAGATTGGGATTATGACGAAATAACCGAGGAGCAAGCGAATAGTTTGCATGTTGTATGTTAGTTAACTCGAGTTATAGGTATTTGAAAGAAAACCATTAGTTAAGGGATCATTGTTTACTAATCGTTCTTAAACTTGTATGATAAGTGAAGGAAGGAGGAGGCTGTAAATGGCAAGACCCAGAGAATTTGATCAGGAGACCGCATTGAACAAAGCCATGGAATTGTTCTGGGAGAAAGGGTATGAGAGAACATCCATTCAGGATTTGGTCGAACGCACCGGAGTTCATAGGGGGAGCCTGTACGATACGTTTGGCGATAAAAATCAATTGTTTCTCACCTGCTTGGATCGATTCAGGGAAGTGACGAAAGATCGAGCCTTTCGCATCCTTGAGGAGGACGGGGAACCCAAAGAATTGTTACGTCGTTTTTTCGATACATTGATTGATGTGGCTCTAAGCAACGAAACGGGACGCCGAGGCTGCTTTATCGCAAATACAGCAATGGAACTGGGCGCAGTGGATTCGGCGATCTCCTCTCGGATCGAAGCTTATACGTTGGATATGGAGATCGCTTTTTATAAATTTCTGATGCGCGCTCAGCAGTTGGGTAAATTAAAGGCAAAGCTGAACGTTCGTGAGACGGCCAGATTTCTTGTGGGGACGAGGCACGGGCTTTATGTACTCGCTAAAACAGCCACGGATCGTAAAGTATTGGAGGATGCCGCTAAAGTAGCCATGTCCATTATCTTGTGATCTTAGGGTTTTAGGGAATCAGCTAGCAGAGGGAAGACACGATTATAGTTGACTAATCGTTCTTAAATCGTGTATGATAGCTCTGGAGGTTGAACTTCCTGAACATTTGCGAGAACGATCATTCTAGAAATGAAATTGACATAGTGGAGGGGGGAGCAGCAACTTCATAGGTGTAATATTTTTTTTGATCATTAAAGAACGATCGTTCAAGAAAAAAGCCGAATCGAATAGATCCCAAATTTGTGAAAAGGAGCTGTTAACTATGGATATTTCAAAACAAGTTGCGTTGGTTACTGGTGCTAACCGAGGGCTTGGCCACCACCTTGCAAATGAGCTTCTCTCTAGAGGAGCCATGGTTTATGCCGGAGCGAGAGACCCAAAAACAATTCAATTGCCGGGAGTGATCCCGGTACAACTGGATATTACGGATCCCCAATCGGTAGCTGAAGCGGCACGGGCGGTTCCCGATCTGACTTTGCTGATCAACAATGCAGGATCACATACGGGAGCATCATTGCTTGATGGGGATATCGATCAGATTCGCTTGGATATGGATACTCACTTCTTCGGCACATTATCGATGATTCGTGCTTTTGCACCGATTATTGAAAAAAATGGCGGCGGGTCCATTCTAAATATCCTCTCCACCCTGTCCTGGTTTAGTGTGGGTGTAACTGCATATCCTGCCGCAAAATCGGCTGAATGGAATATGACGAATACGCTTCGTTTGGCTCTGGCTGAGAAAAATATCAGAGTGGCCGGGCTGCATGTGGCATATATGGACACGGATATGACAGCAAATGTTAAAGCACCTAAAGCTAGTCCTGCTGATATAGCCAGAATCGCGATCGATGGGATTGCAGCTGATAGCTATGAAATTATAGCCGATGATTGGAGCCGCAAAGTGCAGCGTGATTTTGCTGGCGGCATACAAGCCGTGTATCCTCAATTGTTCCAATAAGAAAAATAAGGAGCGGAATTATTATGGCAACTGTGTTGTACGTGACAGCACATCCTTTCCAAGACGATTCTCACAGCTTGCGCGTGGGCAGACATTTTATCGAAACTTATCAGGAAGCCAACCCCGGTGATGAAGTAATTCATCTGGATCTGTATCGCATGGATCTTCCGCAAATCGACGAGGATCTATTGAGACGTTGGGGTCAACCGGCAAGCGGATCCTCCTTTGATGAGCTTAGCGAAGAGTCAAAGAAAAAAACGGTACGGATGAGCGAAATTGTAGATCAATTCATGGCGGCGGATAAAATCGTCATTGTCAATCCGGTATGGAACTATTCTTTCCCGTCAATCCTGAAAATGTACCTTGACGCCGTTTTGGTTCCGGGTAAAACGTTTACACGAGCCAATAATGGATTGCGGGGGTTATCCGGTCTGATGGGAACGCAGCAAGGTAAGAAGGTAATGCACATTCAGGCTTCCGGTACGGTGCTTTCTCATGGAAAATTTGAAGATGTAGAATTTAGTCATCGTTATATCAAAACCGCGATGAATTTCCTCGGGATAGAAGATGTACGAGCGATTTTTGTTGAGGGCACCAGTGAGCATCCGGACAAGGCGCAGAACATCATGGAACAAGCGATCCGGCAAGCCGTATCGGCAGCCAAAAACTTTTAAAATAATAAAGTTTTTCCGGCTACAATAAGGAATTCTTGTTGTAGCCTTATTTTATTTCAAGCGCATTATTCAGGAGCTTTTTGGGAGGAAAGCGGGAAGAAAGTGGGAGGTGATTTAATCCAGTCGCTAATCCTTTGGACCTCCGCCAGATCGGGCGAGGTAAGGATAATTGTTGGGCTTAAACATACTCGCTGAAAATCCCAGGCATCCTGAACTCGATATAAAAAAGCTGCAAGGGAAAACGAACCTTTATCGTTTAAGAGTAGGGACTTGTCGCATTCTCTACAATATTAGAAAATCTTTTAGTTGTATATGTCGTAACAATTGGTTCACGACGCAATGTACATAAATGACCCATACAAGCCACTTTGTATGGGTCATTTTTTGTAGTTTGTTCAATAAAATTTTATCTCTTCACTAAATCCTCGCGAATCGGCGTAAAGACGTCCAGCAGGGCGGAGTCTTCCTCCAGCGCGGTTACGCCATGTTTTGCGTTTCCGGGAATATTGATCGTATCTCCAGTCCCGATGCAGTATTCCCGGCCATCGATGCGGAAAATAAAGCTTCCGCGCAGGCAGTAGCTCATTTGCTGGTGGGGATGGCTGTGCTCGTAACCCTCGGCCCCTTTGGCAAAATGCACTTCCATCATCATCAGACTGTCCTCGGCTCTTAAAATGCAGCGTTTCACGCCCGGTTCGGCATTTTCCCATACTCCAATATTGCTCATAGATTTAACTCCTCCCGTAATTGGATTGCGGCAGCAGGACGCAAAGGCGGTTGGCTTCTATTTGCAGCGATTGTCCGATTAGTTCGCCGCCGTTTCCGCTATTCGCCTGATTCTGCCCGCCCAATAATCTCAATGATCCCAAGGCTGCTAGATTTAAAGTTTGCGTTCGCTTCGACCCATTCATTACAACGATACACCATGCCCCGTCGGGTTTGGTGATTTTGTAGCAGCGCACTTGCGGCGGCCGAAAATCGGAATGGGGGGCATCGGCTTGGTTCGACGGCCGGTTATCCAAATGGGCAGCTTGGGCTGGCAGCTGATCAACCAATGGAGCGACTTCGGTTCGAGCCGGATTGTCCAATTGGATAGCTTCGATACGAGCGCTTAGTTCCCCTTCTTCATGAGGATGCAGCAGCACCAAATAATCATCGCTTGCCCGGCCGTATACTTTAAAATGCTGCTGCACCGGCAGAGGGTAGTTGCCGGCGACGGCACCTTGGTCCGTGACGATCACAGGCCGCTTCGGTTCGGCGATGACGGCGCTTAATTGCATGCCGCCCAGACAATACGCGTCGATGTGCTGTTCCCCAATATCCGCTTCGGTGCTCAGCGTGTGCAGGTTCCATACGCGTCCCGACTCGCCGTTGATGTGGTCCCAGACCAGGTAAACTTCCAATCCGGCTTTGATAAAAACAAAATGCCGATGATATTCGCGGATGTTCGGATCGGGGATCCGGCTTCGGACATAATCCAGTTCCGCGGAGAAAACCGCCTGCTCGCATTGGCTGCGCAGCGGGACTTCCTGCCATTCTCCCGAAAGGCCGGTAAACTGCACGACATTATGGGCCGCGCTGGACACGTACCAATGCCTGTCGCCATTGTAGTAACCGCCGGTTCCAGAGTCGAGCGTCAAAGGCACCTGATGGCTCCAGATCGAGAAATGCCCCTCATCGTGATGGGCATGGTAGGTAAGCGGGGAAGCCTCGTAAATTGCATAATGCTCGTACCGGTTCGGGCCCTGCGGATTGCGGAAAATCACGTAGCCCATGCCGGGATAATGAATCGAACCTAATTCGGGAGCTTCTTCCGGCAAATCCGGCTCGGGAAACAGCAGGGCCGCGAGCGGGTAGGGAGAAGCGCCGGAATCCCGGACGGGCGCACCCCCGCGCCGCCAAGCCCACATCATTTCCTTGGCCAACTTGGGGTCATTCTCCATGTAAAAAGGAGCCGCATAACCCAGCAGCCGGAACCAGTGCTCCTGCACATTGGCATCGCCGACCGCTGGCGTCAGCATGACGGCGGGGCTGTCCGGCCCGACTTGAATCCGGTCCGCCGGCACGGCCGTTCCGATCAAAAAACGGTACATGCCTTTGACCTTCTCACGCTGAAAATAATCGACTCCCTTGATCCGTTTCAGCAGGACAAAAAGTAGAAAATAACGATGGAGCACCGCGCAATGGTATCTGATATTTTCCGGCCAGGCTCCGCAATCGTCCACAACGTGATCGAGCTGCCAATCCACCACCGCCAAGGCATGCTCTAGATATTCCCCCGCCTTCGGCTCCTGCGGGAACAGCAGAGCATACACTCCCAGGCCTGTGGCCCGGTCCGCGTTCCAGTTGCTGCGCATCCCGCCTTTTTCATCAGGGAATTCTGCGAGGTCATAACGGTAATACCCCGTATCCATCATTAAATTGGAAATATAGCGGAAGTGCGCCAATAGCGCTGCTGTCTCATCCCGGTCGAACACACCGGAAGGGGCGATCTGACGATAGATCACCGAGATGACCGCCAAACCTCTGCCGATATGGACCGCACCGTAAACATCGTCGTCATGCCAACCCGTGGCTTTAAAAATGTCCATGCCCTGGATCATATCGCGCAGCATGTACAGTAATTTTTGCTTACAGCGCTCGGCGCTGGCGAAATCGCCTTCTACCATGAACCGGTTGGCGTCCGCTCCGGCCGCTTCAAGAAAATAAGGCCAAGGGCTTGGCGTGGGCCGGTTGAAGGGAGGCGAACATAGGGGAATTTCGCGCTCCAGCGGGCCTTCGCTGCTCCGGAAACGAACCTCCGTATAAACGCCAACGGTTAAGGGAACTTCCAAACTCAGCGTAATCTGGACGCTGTAGTGTTCGCCCGCCCGCATGGGAATCAGCGCGCCGTAATGCAGCACAGTGTCCGCATCCGTGAAGGCATTGGCCACGAAAACGCACTGTGCTTTTGCCGCAGTGTCCACACCGCTTCCCATGGTGTCCGCGCCGCTGGCCGGTGTTACCCCGGAAGGCTGCATGGCCGCCGCGCCTAAGGGCAGGGGTTGAAGCCGAAGCTCGCTTCCATCCGCCACTTCGGCCTCCCAGTGGGCTAAATCCTGCGCAAAATTCGCGTTCTCCAGCTCCACGGGCAGCCCGCGCTGGGAAAACGTCAGCCTCATGCCGCTGATGCGGGCCGTCCCTTTTCCGGCGATATGAATGGAAATGAGCGCATATCGGACTCCTTCAGGCACCTTAAACACAAACGGATACGTACGAAAATTGGCTTGCTCTCTAAGCGGAGCGGTTATGGCCCGGGCGGCATAACGCTGCGAGAGCTCTTTTTGCCGTAGATACTCCTCCTGCAGCGCGGGATTTGTCCTGATGCGGTTTCGCACAGCCTCCAGTTCACCCGCATCGTACAAGCCGTAAGAGGCTGCTGCCCCTTCGCCGTTCATAGGTTTCATCGTCCTCGTCACCTTCCTAAAAGTTGAAGTTCCAGTTCAACGATAATCATCTCTCGTCCTAATTCTAATTGAATACAGGCTGCCGCCGGGATGGAGAAACAAGCGAAGGGCAGGGGACAAATCGACTGAAAAGTGATTTTCCCCCCTTAACACAGTGGGTTTCTCCCTAACCGCTTCCGCCTGAGGGCTTTTATCTTAGGATTAAGAAAAGCAACGCTTGATGACAGGAGGAAAAACAGTGAACAACGCAAAACGCCAAATCCATGCCTGGACGTTCGTCGCGCCGAGTTTGATTTTGACGCTGGTGTTTGGGGTGTATCCGATTATTTGGGCGCTCAAGTACATGTTTTACGATTATCAGGGGTATGGTGAACCTTTGTTTATCGGACTGAATAACTTCGGGCGGTTGTTCCGGGATACGGAGTTTTGGCAGTCGGTGTTGAATACGTTCGTGTATGCTGGCGGGAAGCTGCTGGTGACGATTCCTTTGTCCTTTGTGCTGGCGGTCATTTTGAACCGGGCTTTCGCGGGAAGGCAGCTATTGCGGGCGGTATATTTCCTCCCTACTATCGTAAGTTCTTCCGTGATGGCGATTGTATTCTATGTCGTGTTCAACTCCTACAACGGGATGATCAATCAGATGCTACTCGCCTCCGGCATCATTTCGGCGCCCATAGACTGGTTAGGGCCCAAGTATGCCTTGCTAACTTCCATTATTGTGGCGATTTGGGGAGCGATCGGCAACTATATGCTGCTGTTCCTGGCCGGGCTGCAAAATATTCCCGAAGATCTGTACGAAGCTGCATCCCTGGATGGAGCCGGACCCGTCCGCAAAATGTGGAGCATTACCGTGCCGATGCTTGGACCGGTGCTGCAAATGATCGTGATGCTGGCGATAATCGTCTCGTTAAAAGGGTACGAGAGCATCATGGTGCTAACGGAAGGCGGACCTTACGGCAAGACAAATGTCATGTACCTCTATTTGTATAAATTATTTTTCCCGGTATCCAGCGGGGGAGCAAGCGCCCAGCAATTCGGATACGGGAGCGCGGTCGGTTTTGCCACGGCGGTCATCGTCGGGGTGATCACTTTGCTTTACTTCCGTCTTTCCAAAAAACTGAACGAAATCTACTGACAGAGGGGAGATAGGCCGATGAATAAGATATCAAGCGTTTTATTATGGTTATTTCTTTTGGTCGTCGCCGTATTTACCTTATTTCCGATCTTGCTTGCTTTCTTCGGCTCCTTAAAGTCGAATTTGGAGCTGACCACGGGCGCTACGCTACTTCCAAAAGAGTGGAAATTCAGCAATTACGCGCAGGCCTGGGAGGTCGCCAATTTCGCCCGGTTTACCTGGAACAGCGTGTTTACCAGCTTTTTTACGACGGTCGGCACGCTGCTGATCGGGACCATGGCCGCCTATGCCGTGGCGAGAATCGATTTTATCGGGAAAAAGTTTTATGTGCTGCTGCAATCCGGCACGTTGTTTATTTCCATCGGCGCGGTGGTCCTCAGGCCGCAATTCGATCTGATGGTGGCGCTGCACCTGCAAAAATCACTTTGGGGCGTCATTATCTTGCTGATCAGTGCCCATGCCACAGTCTTTTTTATGCTGATCGGATTTGTGCGCGCTATTCCGAAGGAATTGGATGAAGCCGCTTACATTGACGGTTGCAATTTTTACAGCACGTATTATAGAATTGTACTGCCATTGCTGGCCCCGGCGTTGGGCGTGGCCGGACTTTGGAGCTTCCGCGGGGCGTGGAACGAATATATTTTGCCATTGGTGTTTACGATGACCCAGCCCGAATTGCAAACCTTGACGGTGGGGCTGGCCAGCCTGAAATACGGCGTGGGCGACGCCGCGCAACCGCAGCTGATGTTGGCCGGCGCCTGCTTGTCCATCCTGCCGATGCTGGTGGTGTACGTGTTCGCCAATAAATCGTTTATGCAAATGACGGCGGGTTCGGTGAAGGGCTGACCGTCGGCTGCCCCCATTCCGGTACCATTATTAGTTCAACTTTTATCGTGGCGGGCAGACATTACGAGGAGCGTGACAGCATTGAAATCCTGGATCTACCGAACTTCGCTGCAAAAAAGGATATGGATCTCTTTTGCCGTGCTGACGGTGCTTTGTATCGCGGTGACGGGCCTGTGTTCCTATTTGATCGCGGCCCGCGCGATGGAGCGCAATTCCGTGGAGCTGAACCGCAGCGTGCTCAACCAGTCTGTCAACGTGCTGGACCAGAAGCTGAAGCAGATCGTCGTGGCTTCGTCCACGATGACTCTAAGCGAAACTTACAAGCAAACGATTCGCGATATTCAGGCTGACAACCTCAGCCGGTATTTCGCGAATTTTTCGCTGCTTCAAGGCCCTTTTTCACAAGCCGAGCTGACGGAAAACTCGATCGATTCGATCCTGATCACCACGCCCGGCGGCGACTTCTATTCCAGCGGCAAAATCCGCAAATCCGGCGTGCCGTTTACCTCCACCGCCATTTACCAGCGGATCAAAGAACATCCCGATACCCGGTGGATCGAGAGCCATGAGGATGAGTTGTTTGCCGGAAAACACCGGGTCGTCACTTTGGTTTTGCAACCGCTAACAGAGAGTAATGTTCCGGACGTGTTCCTGATCGTCAATGTCGATGAGAAGATGCTGGGCCAAGTGGTCCGGGAAGGGCTGAATCCCGGCGCGGCGCATTTTTTGCTGATCAACACCGCAGGGGCCAGCGTGCTGGGGGATCAGGGACGGCCGGAATGGACGCGCTCGCCGGAATTTATCGATCTACTGCGGGAAAATAAAGCCGGAAACTTCGAATATAAAAGTTCGGAAGGCACGATGCTGGTCAGTTACGCTTCCTCCGCGTTTGCCACGGACTGGATTTTGGTCAGCTATTTGTCGAAAACGGATCTGCTTGGCCCCGTGCTCCAGATCAAGTGGCTGGTGCTGGCGATCATGGCCTGCTGCATCCTGATGGCGCTGCTGCTGGCCCGGTACTTGTCGAGACTGCTGCTATCCCCGCTGCTGAAACTGCAAAGAACGATGAAACGGGTGGAGCAGGAGGATTTGCGGGCGCGTTTCGTGAGTCCGTTCCAGGATGAGATCGGCGAGGCCGGACGGAAGTTCAATCAGATGCTCGACCGTATCGGGCAGCTCATCACCGAAGTGAAGGAGACGGAGAAAGAGAAACGGAAAGCGGAAATTAAAGCGCTGCAGGCGCAAATCGACCCGCATTTTTTATATAACACGTTAAATACGATTTTCTGGAAATGCGAGATGGACGAATACGAGGATGTAAAGGAGATGGTGCTTTCGTTATCCGCGTTGTTCAAATTGGGTCTGAACCAGGGGCAGGAAATTACGACGCTGGGCCGGGAGCTGGAGCATGCCCGCCAATATTTGAACCTGCAGCAGCAATGTTATGAGGGATTGTTTCAATATGCCATCCATGCGCCGCCCGAACTGCTTAACTTGCCCGTGTTAAAAATCATCATTCAGCCGCTCGTGGAAAACTCCATCCTGCACGGCTTGCAGGATAAACGGGACTCCGGCATGATCCGGATCGCGGCGGAGGCGAGGGGCGGCAGCTTAATCATTACGGTGACGGATAACGGGGTTGGATTTGATGCCGAGCAAATGAACGAGAAACTGCAGCTCCCCGCGGGCGGCAAAGGGTATGCGTTATTCAATATTTGCAATCGGTTAAATCTGTACTACGGCAAGGAGGCCGGGCTGCGCTTTGCCAGCCGCCCCGAAGAAACGGTGGCCGTCATTACCATTCCAATGGAAAGCGGGTTAAGCCATGAATCGAAACGAACCGATGAAAATCTGCATTATTGACGATATTCCGGCGGTCGTGCGCGGACTGTCCACACGGATTCCCTGGGAGGAGCACGGCCTGACGGTCGCGGCAACGGCCGCCAATGGCTTAGAGGGGCTGGAGTGCCTGCGCCGGGAGCGTCCCGACATCGTGCTGACGGATATCCGCATGCCGCTGATGGACGGGCTGGAGATGATGCGGACGATTGTGCCGGAGCTGCCGGAGGTCAAAGTGATCTTTTTTACCGCGTATACCGATTTTGCCTATGCCCAGGAGGCGGTCAAATTAGGCGCCTTCGATTTTATCGTCAAGCCCTTTACCCCCGCGAACGTGCTGGATGTGGTGCTGAAAGCGAAGGAAGCGCTGGAGCGGGAGCACAGCAAAACCGAGTATATGCAGGGCATGGAGCGGAAATTAAGGGAAAGTCTGCCCTATCTGCGTCAGGAGTTCATGCGTCTGCTCATCCGTTACGGCACCCGGCAGCAGAGCCAAAGCCAGCAGTGGGATTTTTACGGGATTACGATGGAGCCAAACGGTTTCTGGGTGATGGTGGCGGAAATGGACGGGTTTTCA
Organism: Paenibacillus macerans; assembly: GCF_023715465.1. Lineage (GTDB taxonomy): Bacteria > Bacillota > Bacilli > Paenibacillales > Paenibacillaceae > Fontibacillus > Fontibacillus macerans_A. The sequence continues at coordinate 139,852 of NZ_JAMBOE010000001.1, read as the reverse complement.
CAGCGGACGGCGGATTTGCCGGTGAACGAGGTGGAGCTGATCCGGTTTGCCGTGCAGAATATTTTGGAGGAGACCGTCACTTCCTATACCAGGGGCATTGTGTTCCGCGAAAATATCAACCAATTTGTCATCGTCGCCAATCCGGCGGCCTCCCTGGATGCCGGGCAGCTGGCGGAGAAATGCCGCGAAAATGTCCGTAAACATACCTACTACACCGTGTCGATCGGCTTGGGCGGCGAAGTGATTGAGACTGCGCAGTTATCCGCTGCGTACGCGCAAGCGCTGGCCGCGTTGGCCAACACCTTTTTGTCCGGCGGCAACAGCGTATATCAGTACGAGGAGGGGGACAGCCGGGGCGCGGCCTGGCCGCAGTATTCCTATGACAAGGAGAAGGAGCTGCTATTTTGCTTGCGTTCGGCGAATGTGGACAAGGCGGAGGAGCAGCTCCACAGCATCTGGGACGAATGGCTTGCGGCCAGCAAGCATCCGAACCCTGCGCTTTTGCAAACGTTATGCCTGGAGCTGGCGCATTCGATGCACCGGGTGTTTGCGGAAAAAGGTTCGTCCGAGGAGATTCAGGAGCTGGAGAGCCAGCTGGCGGAGATGAACAAGGCGGCCACGTTTGAAGCGCTGTGCGGCTTGATCCGGGATTTCTGCCGGCAGGGCTGCGCCCAATTGCGGAAACGGCAGGTGAGCGAATCGCGGCGGCTGGTCGAGCGGGGCGCAACCTACATTCAGAACCATCTGCAGCAAAATTTGTCCGTGGCGGACTGCGCCAAAGCGGTGCATTTGAGCCCGAGCTATTTTTCCAACTTGTTCAAAAAAGAAATGGGCGTCACCCTGGCCCAGTATATTACCCATTGCCGGATGGAGAAAGCGAAGGAACTGGTGCTTGAAGGGATGCAGGTGCAGGATATCGCCGGATCGCTTGGTTATGAGGATCGTCCTTATTTTACCGAATTGTTCAAAAAGCACACCGGCATGACGCCGACGGAGTTTCGGATGAAATATGCCGCGTGTGCCGAGGCGTGAAAGTGCGAGTTCAAAAATTCGGGTTTCCAGGACCGAGAAGATTGGATGAAGCTAGGGACTGAGTAGCGGAGCGTAGGTGAGCCTACGTGAGCAACGGAAGGCCCGGCTGAATTCAAGATTCGACGTCGAATCAACCCCTTGAACTGCTTCGTCATGGGAAGACGACTTTTTGAACAACCTCTGAAAGAGTCGTTTTCTCACCCCCGGAGAGTTGTTTTATCCTTCACGAGGCGGACGGCGGATGATTTATATTTTAAGTGGAAATGAATGCGATTACATTGTTCTGAGGGGGCATATTCATGAGTGTTAGAAGGCGGTTTGTGTCGGGAATGATCTTGTTGTTGGCGGGAGTTTTGGCGGCCTGCTCACCGGCGGGCAACAGCGGTGATTCAAAGGCAAACGCCGGCGCAGAAGACATGAAGACGAAGCTTACGTATTGGACGATTGACCGTCACGACACCGATTTTATCGAGCAAAAAATCAAGGAATACGAAGAAAGCAATCCTGATGTCGAGATTGAAATGAAGGTGATGGCGGAAAACTATGAACAATCCGTAGAAATCGCCTTTGCCAGCAATCAGGCGCCGGACATCTTTCGCATCACGGGAAAAATGCCGATTTGGGTGGAGCGAGGTTACCTGGAACCGTTTGATGATTACCTCTCGGCCGAAATGAAGGAGAACTTCAAAAACGTCCTGATCGAGGAGAAAAACATGGTTGACGGCAAAATATATACCCTGCCGAGTACGGGGCAATTCTGGAGACTGATCTACAACGTCGATCTGTTTGAACAAGCGGGCATTGACGGGCCGCCGGCGACGATTGCGGAAATGGTCGAGGACGCCAAGAAGATCACGGAAGCGGGCAAGGATACCGGTGCTTACGGGTTTGCCGGGAACTTCAAGAGCGCCAGCGGCTTTGAGCGGATCGCTTATCCGATCGTGTCGCTGAGCACAAACACGGGGAACGAGGGCTTCAATTTCCAAACCGGACAGTTCGATTTTACCGTGTATAAAGAAGTGCTGCAGGCCCTGCATCAAATCAAAGCGGACGGCAGCATGCTGCCCGGCTCCGAATCGCTTGACATCGATCCGCTGCGGGCCCAGTTCGCGCAAGGCAAGATCGGCATGTATTTCAATCACTCCGCGGAACCAAGCGTGTACAAAACGCAATTTCCGACGGACATCCGCTGGGCCGCGGCCATGCCGCCGACGATCGACGGTCAGCAAAACGGGGCCGTTCAAGTCCTTGCCGGCAGTTACCTGGCCTTGAGCAGAAATTCCGAGCATAAAGAAGAAGCTTGGAAATTTATCGAATGGATGTACAGCGACGAGGTACGGATCGCTTATCAAGAGGGAGGATACGGCATCTCCGTCATCCCGTCCGTGTCGGCCAAAGCCAAAGCCCCGGACATCGCCGGCATCGAAAACTTCCTGCCGACCTCGCTGGACGGCATCTACCCCGCCACCCCGCTGGTCGCCACCGAAGGCCGCGTCGAAGGCACCAAAAAAGTCGACGTCTTCAACAAATTCATCTTCGACGGCCAGGGCCTGGACAAGATATTGAGCGATTTGAACACCCGCTATAATGCTGCGCTTGAGAAAGCTAAAGCGGCGGGGGATACCACGATTGAAGCCGATCCGGGATTTAATGCGGCGAATTTGCAGGGGTCGTTGGTGGAGAAGTAGGAGAGGGAGTACAAGACAAGCCCATTGCAAATTAGCTTGGGCTTGTCTTTTTTCGCTTAATTAAGGGCGTTTCGCTATTATATGAATCAGATAATCCTCTACAAGCTCCACCAATAAGAAGCTCCCAAAGTGTATCAAATAAGCCGGAAAACGAAGCGGGATTAAAGCACTATTCGTCACCCATTTTGGATTATTGGTATCGATAATTCAACTTGCGAAAGGCTCGGTAAACTTAATAGAATCGATCAGCGGATTGAATTTTATTAATAAGATATTGGCTAGGCCGCTTCCTAAGTAGTCGCTTAAGCATATTAGAACGCTTATGATAGAGAGCCAAAGGGTGGTTCTTTTTAATAGGGGCGTGGGGGATCACCTCCATTGATTTCCATATTTTATTGTATCATCGGAACTTTGAGTTTGGAAATTTAACGAATGGATGCCTGTGGTGGGGACAAATCGCTTATCAAAAGGGCGGAAATAAAATATGCGAATATCGCATAAAATTCAACTTGCTGGAATCATCTGAGGTAAACTCGTCCTTGAGGGGAGTGTAGTTAAGTTAACACATTACCCCAACAAAAATTAAGAGGGTGAGCCAGTGAAGAATATTATAGAAGAATTATATTACGGCAACCTGCATCCCGAAGGGTTTATAGTCCCCACAGATCCCGAATATCGCCCGCTCAATAGAAAAATTTCCGATTTGATGGAAGAAGCCAAGCGAAGCTTTTCGGAAAACGATTTTGCAGCCCTTGAGGAAATCTTGGATTTGAACGGGGAAACTAGTTCTATGCTTACAAGTGAGTCATTTGTACAGGGGTTTAGGATGGGGGCTTTGGTGATGGTGGAGGTGTTTTGTGGGGAGGGGAAGGGGTTTAAAGAGTGAGATTAATGGGGAGACTAGGTTTGAAGAATGAATATGGGAAACTGTATGTACTTGCAGTTATGTGATTAGGATATAGATTCAAACTTTCGCTAATTTTAGCGGGAGTTTTTTATTTTGGGAGCAAAAAATTATTTGTTCGTCTTTTTGATCAATTTTTATTGCAAATAAGGCCACAGACCCAAAGATTACTTTTTATAAGACTCGGAAGGTCAACCTTTCATTATAGGTATCAGGGATATGGCTCGGAAGACTTCTCTTGGATGAACGATAGCTGCATTTAATGAGCCAATGGAAATGACCTCCTTAAGGATTCATCTGTTTTGGATATTGAGGAATAAGCATGTGAAATGTTCCTTGTTGAATACCTGAAATCTGGTTCGAGTAAATCAAAGGCATCCTTAGGGCTTCGAATGATTTGATGATCGTATGAGGGTATAGATAGTGTCTTTACAAACTTTATTATCGCGGTTAATTGCCGAGCTTTGCCAATGCCAATTCCTTTGATGCTGGTTAATTGCTACTCTTACACATCCATTAGTTCGGTAGTTGTTGGAAACTGTTCGAATAGCTGATGGATCGGATAACTGACGGGACGCTCATGCAAACATTCTGAAAGCAGTCTTTTAAGTTTCTCATTGCGATAATCATTCATGTTATCTGCCTCCTGATTATAGTTTGAAAATAAAAAACACCGAACACATTAATCGTGTCTGGCGTAATCAAGGATTACCTATCATGCATAGATATCAGGGGTATATTATATGACTATTTTCTATAAAAATGGGATAAACTTAGAACGTTTGTTCTGGAGGAAAAATGTAATTATTTATCGAATTTGTCTAATGAATTAGTTCTATAGTTAAATTTTTTATTTTAAATTGCGACTTTTGGGTGGGTACAAATGGTTCTCTAGGGAATATTATTTTGAAGTTGCTTTACGATATTCAATAGTAGCTATTGGTAGAAAATAATAAGAAGACAGGAATTATGATGAGTTTAACTGATGTAAAGCACTCTATAGCAGGGTTTTGCTATCAACTATTAAACTAGTCAGTATATCAGAATTTCCGAATGGTTATGTAGGGGTTGAATGTGATGCCGATGTCAGGGTAAATAAAGGTGATGATTTATTTATTGAAGTCAAGTTTTAAAGCTAATACATTTTTAAGAAACGACGATCCAATAAGACATACAATATATAATTTCTATAATTACTTAAAAAAACTAAAACAACAGGTCTATTTAATATTAGAACTAACGTTCCAATTTCCTCAAATGATAAGTTGTTCTTTGAAGATTGGAACAATAAATAAAATTCCAATGCACATTTAATTTGCAAACATAACAAAAATTGTGAATTTGGCATTTCCAGTTCGTACTTACGATCCGTCAAAGAAGATGCAGCAGACTGGCTGGTAGGTAGTTTGCACTTGCCGCGTGTTGCATTATTGCATCTACTTAAAAAGGGAATGAAGAAAGAGAATATTGCCGATCAATTTCAAGTCAGCATGGAGCTTTTGCAGTACCGGATCAACATGACAGGTGTATTGAGACAAGTTTATGCTCCGAGAAGATGGTAAAGCGGTTTCCATTTTTGAGATCGCTTTTTTAAATTTTAGACACGAACCGAGAAAACCAATAATTCAAGTTATAAGAACATATGCTTCTGACAATCTAATGTCGCAGAAGTCGTGTATCGTAATATGGCGCCTCCAGTTAGAATACGTGTGATAAATGAAAGGAGCTTGACTAATTTGAAAGCTTCAGAAACAAATTTTCTAAAATTTTTGCAAGGTACAAAGCAGTTCATTATTCCGATTTACCAAAGAAAATATAGCTGGACACTTCATCAATGCCGTCAACTTTGGAATGATATATTACGAGCGGCGGAAGATGAGCAATTAAAGGGTCATTTCGTTGGATCTATTGTATACATTGAAAAAAGTTTATATCAGATTTCGTCAGTTCCACAACTGCTGGTTATCGATGGACAACAACGGATGACGACTCTAACCTTGTTTTTATTGGCATTAGGGAAAGTGATTGAGGAAAGTGATCAGTCGGTTGATATAACCAAGAAAAAAATCAAGAATTATTATTTGGTGAATAGTGAAGAAGATGAAGAGCTGTTTTATAAGCTTATCCTGACTCAGAGTGATAAAGATACGCTTGTGAGCCTTCTATCCGAGAAGAAATTGCCGGATGATTATTCGCAAAAGATATTTGAAAACTATAACTTCTTCATTGATGCGATAAAGAAAAGCGGGATTAGTCTTAACAAAATTTACCAAGGACTATCAAAATTAATTGTTGTTGATGTTGCACTGGATCGGGATCATGATAATCCGCAATTAATATTTGAAAGTCTTAACTCGACGGGATTAGACCTCTCCCAAGCCGATCTGATCCGAAACTACGTACTGATGAGACTAGAGCCGAAGGAACAAGCGCAATTATATACCGATTATTGGTATCCAATGGAGAAAAGCTTTGGAAATTTAAATGACACTAGTGTTTTTGATCGATTCATGAGGGATTACTTAACTGTGAAAACCGGTCGCATACCTAACATCAACGATGTTTATTCGAGTTTCAAGGAATATGTGTATGGTTTGAAGGAAATTGCGATTGAGGTAATTGTCGAAGATATATATAAGTTTTCCAAATACTTTGTGAAGTTAGCCTTTCAGTCAGAATCTGATAAGGAGATCAATCAGATTCTCAAAGATATCAATACATTAAAAGTGGATGTATCGTATCCGTTCTTGTTGGAACTATACGATGATTACGATAAACAAAGACTTGAAAAGTCTGAGTTCATTGCTGTCTTGAAACTGGTTGAGTCCTATGTATTTCGTAGAGCTATTTGTGGAGTTCCGACGAATTCGCTAAATAAAACGTTCTCTACGTTCAGTAAAGAGATCAAAAAAGAGAAGTATTTGGAAAGTGTTCGAGCAGCATTCTTGTTAAAAGATTCGTACAAGCGTTTTCCAAACAATGATGAATTTATTCGTGAATTGGTCATCAAGGATGTTTATAACTTTAGAAATCGAAACTACCTGTTGCGAAAATTGGAGAACCATAATCGAAAAGAAATTGTAGATATAGAAACCTATACGATCGAACATATCATGCCGCAAAACAAAAATTTGTCATCTGAATGGAGAAAAGACCTAGGTGAGAAGTGGGAGGAAGTGCATAATACATATATGCATACTTTGGGGAATCTCACGTTAACGAGGTACAATTCTGAGTTAAGCGATAGACCCTTTCATGAGAAACGAGATATGGACGGCGGCTTTGCGGATAGCCCTTTGCGTCTAAACAAAGGACTTGGGAAGCTGAATACCTGGAATGAAGCTAAAATAATCACGCGGGCAAAACTACTTGCAGAACAATCATTGAATATTTGGGAATATCCTGTGCTTCCCGACGAAATCCTTACACAATACAATAAAACAAATTCGGATTCGGAATCAGTTTCATATACGATCTCAGATCATCCCGATTTGCAAGGAGAAATGCTAGTTCTATTTGAACAACTGAGAAAACGAATTTGCAACCTCGATAGTTCCGTTAGAGAAGAGTTCAAAAAACTGTATATCGCTTATAAAACAACCACTAATTTTGTAGATATTGTTCCGCAAAAGAGCAAATTACGATTAAGTTTGAATATGTCATTCAATAAGATCCATGATCCCAAAGGAATTTGTAAAGATATCACCAATTTAGGCAGATGGGGTAATGGGGATGTTGAAGTCCCTATTGATTCAGTAGATGAAATCGAATATGTAATGAGCTTAATTAGACAATCCTTTGATAGGCATCGTGACGAGGAGTATCAGTAACGATTCATATAAAGCTGGTGAACTATGATGGTTCAGAATACCAGAAAGTTAAATTATCGGGATAATATTTTAGCCGCTGTACGTGAAATCGTCAAACGGAAGAACGTAAATGAGTTTGAGGTCGGCGAAATAGTAGAATTTATGTTAGGTAATAACCCGAGATTTAACGCCTTAATCATCTGAACGCATATTACATCACGTTGCTGTGTGAATGCTTCCGCCAACCATGCTGTGACGTATAATGATTAGGAACGTATTGTCAGAGGTCTTTATAGATTATTTGATGAGCCTATTCAATCTAGAAAACTGACAGGAAATTGTATTTTGTGAATGTGAACATGCAGAAAATTTATATGCTTGCATTGGATGTCGGGGTTCATGAAGTTGATGGTACAAAAAGAGCCCAATTCTTTGATACAAATCGAGGGAGAGGCTTTGAGGGGGAAATCTTGATACAAGATTTTTTAGGACGAAGCACGGGGAATGTCATGACTTTTCGAGTGGCGACCGCTATGGAGTTCGACAAGAGTTGGAGACGATCCTTCGAGGGCAGCGTGCCGAATTTTAGAAAGGATGAGAATTTGGACCAATGGTATTATAAACAATTTTTAGGTTGAGTTAAAGAATTTGCTCCGCTGATGCGGGGCTTTTTTCCTATGTAAGCAGGGATTTGGAAGTCATTTGTCGAATGTTTTGAGTTGATACTTCGACGAAAAATTTGACCAAGATATTGATTGATGAGGAGTAATAGAAAATGCTTAACAACGGATTTATATCACAGAGTTATCTTAAATCAGTTATTTCAAAAATCAAAAATGAAAAAGTTAAAACATCGATAGAAGGCATTCGTATGTTTTTTCAAGATGTAAAAACATACATTGAAAAAGATATTAGTAAAGAAGAGTATTCATTAGAGGCATATATTGATGATTTTATTATTTCTTGTGTGGGGACTCTTTTTAATTTCAATCAGCTCGAGGATAGTGATAGCATTTTTAAGCTATACGCAGACTCCGTGAGAGAACAGCCAATAGGTACTTTGTATACTCTACACTACTCTGACGATATATCATCAGAAACTAAAGGAAGAAATTTCGGTTATTCAGCTGTTAAGTTAGCCCGCAAGGAGAAAATGAGATGGGCTTTCTTAACAAACGGATTAATCTGGCGTATTTACGATGTCAATGCTTTAAGTCCGTACGAAACTTATTTGGAAATGAATCTAACTGATGTATTGTTTTCTACAACTGACATAAATGATGATGCAAAATTATTTTCATTATTCTGTCAAGCTAGATCATACTACGCTGATTCAATTGAAGTTAAATCGCAAATTGAGGCATATTTTGAAAACAGCGAAAAAGAAATGGAAAAGCTGGAAAGTGTTTTGAAGAGTAAGATAGAACAAATTGTAACTGATATTAGTTATGGATTTATTCAAAGTATAGGAAAAGAATATTATTCTGATATTGAGAGAAGAAAGATATTCGAAGACTCAATCATTCTTTTATATCGCATGTTGTTTATTCAGTATGCAGAATCAAGAGCATTATTTCCAATGGATAATGAAACGTACGTGAAGCAAAGCTTCGAGTCTTTGGCACAGTCTGCGAAAGAGTTGTATCATTCGGGTAATTTAGCTAACTACAATGATTCTTATGAGCTTTGGAGACAGTTAGATTTATTGCGCGGCTATATCAATTCCGGCTGGGATGACATAGACATGAAGGCATACAATGGTGGTCTTTTTGACAACGAGCACCATGATATTCTTAATAGTTATTCTATTCCTGATACTTACTTTGCGGAAGTCTTATGTGAGCTGTCTTTCATTAAAGATAAGAATGGAAAATTTGGTGATCGGATTGAATATAAAGATTTATCGGTAAGGAGTTTAGGTGGGGTGTATGAAGGTTTGCTTGAATTCAATCTCTTTATTGCTGAAGAGGAACTAGTAAGAAGATCCACCAAGGGAAAAGTTGCATATATTCCGACTTCTGAAACCACGGTTAAACAAACTGAAAGAAACAGCATTATTTCAAAGGGCGAAATTTACCTTTCACAAGATGCATTAGAACGCAAAGAAACCGGTAGTTATTATACTCCTGAAGATGTTGTAAATTACATTATCGAAAATACTGTGGGTAAAAAGCTAGAGGAAGTAAGAACTCAATTTACTCAATTACTTAAGAGCGAGGAAAGCAGACTACTTACTGCAATCAGTTTCGCAGAGAAACAAGCGATTCATAACAGTATTGACCAAAAGGTAAATGAATTTATTCAGAAGAACATACTAACTCTAAGTGTCCTTGATAACTCAATGGGAAGTGGTCACTTCCTTGTAAATACAGCACATTATATTGCCAATTTTATTATGGAATTAGTTCATACAACTGAATGGGAAAGTGAGTATTTGAACGGTGAACTTTCGTACTGGAAGATCCAAGTAGTAAGTCATTGTATTTTCGGAATCGATATAAATCCACTTGCCCTACATCTTGGGAAATTGTCACTATGGCTAGTCTCAGCTGCTAAAAATAAGCCTTTGTCCTTCATGGATCACCATTTAAAAGTAGGAAATAGCTTAATCGGTATAGATAAAAGAAAAGTAGAAAAACAAATTAATGATTGGACAAACGGTGAGTACGATATCTTTACAGCTACTTATAACAGCGTTATTGAAAATATACTGAATAAATACAGTAAAATATCACAAATGCCCGAAGAAACAAGAGATCAAGTCCATGCAAAGAAAGACCTTTATGATGAAATTAATAGTGAAGTTGTGTTACTTAAGAAAAAATTTGATGTGTACCTAGGTATGATTCAAATTGACGGTAAAGTACAGGAAGAATCATTTTTGAAATTATTGAACTATAGTGAATCGGAACTTCACAATAATATAGATGAATATGAAGAATATTTGATAAATGCTCAGAAGTTTCAATATTTCCATTGGGATTTAGAGTTCCCTGATATAATGGAGAGCGGAGGATTTGATATTGTTATCGGCAATCCTCCATACGTTGTTGTAACAGATACTAAACCATATAAACAAAGTATAATAGGGACTTTACAAACAAATAACTTATTTTCATATATGATGGAAAGAGCCATAAAACATAGTAAAGTTGAAGGGCATTTTGGTGTAATCGTTCCTATTTCATCAGTAGCAGGAGAGACTATGATTCCACTCCAAAAATGCTTATTGTCTAACATGAGTAAGCTATATATCAGTAACTATTCAACTAGACCTTCAAAATTATTTCAAAAAGTGGAACAAAGACTATCTATTATCATGGGAGTTAAGAATGAGGATACGGAGTCAGATATTGAACTTTATACTACTTCCTATATGAAATGGTATTCCTACGAGAGAAAGAAACTTTTTACGGAAATGGTGCAATATACACGTTGTTATAAAGAAAATATTATGGATGGAATCATACCAAAAATCGGTGATTATATTGAGAATAATATATTTAGTAAAATTAAATCGGTTTCGAATAAATTGGAATCACTTACTGATAAGGATGGAGAAATCTATCTTTACTATCACGGAACTCCTAGGTACTGGAATAAGGCAATGGATTATGTTTCGGGTTTCTTTAGCGAAAAACAAGGGCAAAAACAATCAACTGAATATAAAACACTTTCTTTTAATGATGATTCAAAGAAAAGTGTATTTGGATGTGTTGTCAATAGCGCTCTGTTTTATTGGTGGTGGAATGTAGTGTCTGATTGTAGACACCTTACCAAGAGAGAGGTGATGGAGTTTAACTTTAATTGGGAGAGTCTTTCTGAAGAAATGATCAATAAACTGAACGATGTGTTTATTGAATTAATGGAAAATTTCAAAACCAATAAAAAGCAAATTGTTATGAATCTTGGAGGTAACCTTGGACAAGTAACATTAGATTCGGTTGAGCATCAGCTATCTAAGCCGATAATTGATAAAATTGATGGTTATCTTGCTGAGTATTACGGGCTTAATGATGAAGAACTTTCATTTATCCGAAACTATGATTACCGCTTTAGAATGGGAGAAGAAGGTGATGAAACTGAATAAGCCTAAACTTTATCTGTCCGAAGGCTACCATATGAAATTTGATACTGTTGCTTCCATGTTACAATTAGTCAATGGTTCTAGTATGCCAACCCACTCTAAAGAGTGGGTTACAAGTAATATGGGCGTATCATCCAGAATGGTAAAGTGCATAGCGAATTATTGCAGTGCAACTGGATTATTAAGACCTAAAGTTTATAAACCAACATTATTTGGTGAGCTCGTAAGTGAGTACGATCCATTTGTTGGTGACAGCGGGACGCTATGGTTAATGCATTATATCGCGGCTTCTAACTCAGAGCTTATTATCTGGAATCGGTTATTTAATACTATTCTTCATGAAATGCCAAATTGTCACGAAAGTAATGAACTTTATCATTATTTTGATGATTTGCATGAGAGTTTCACAGCGTCAACTTTAAAAACGAATGTTCCGAGTGAGTTAAATAGTCTGCTTAATGCATACTGTGAACAACAGTTTTCGAAACTGGGAATTATTTCGAAGACAAGTGATGGAATTCACTCTTATAAGAACCAACCAATGTCCCCCATGATATTTTATGCTCTGATTTTGTATTATAAAGAAAATAATTATGAAGGTGCATCCACAATGGATGTATCTTTTCTTACCAATGAGCAAAACAGTCCAGGAAGTGTAGTTTTATACTCTTCATTAAATGTTAGACGCATGATTGAGGAATTGCATAAAAAGAAATTGATACAATTAGAATCAAGAGCGGATTTAGACCAGATTAGGTTTGTTCATAACCATACATTTCTAGATGCTATTAGGATGTATTATAGAGGTAATTATGACTAATACATTAAATCTATCCAAGCTCGTCAACGTTCAAAAAACAGAACGATATAAAGCATTACTAATCTTGGGGAATATTCATTCGCTATCTCCCAATATTGGAAGTATAATTGCCAATTCGTTAAATGCTGGGTATATTTCAACCGTAGATGAATTCGTACAAACTGACTTGCGGAGTGCTTGCATCGACACGTTCGACCCAGATGACTTAAAAAAAATGCTCAGGAATATTGTAACCTCAACCGAAGAAGTTGTGGTTGTTGAAGGTATAGATATGCTTTGGAGTGTTTGGTCTCCTTCAACGCGCAATCGGTTTCTTAAAATGTTAGAGATGGATACAATTTCACCTTATAAACACACTGTATTTATTTTTTTGTGTTTAAAAGATGATCAATTAATGAAGTGTGACTGGAAGAATGATGCCAATCACTCGCCCAGAGTGGTTGACATCAACGATATCCTACTAGGAGGACCTCAAGATGGACAAGATTTCTAATATTATTGAAATTAAGAGTGCTTATTCAACGCAAGTAAACTTAAGGGAAGAATACGATGATTATAAAGTCAATTTAGAACGTATGGAGCGTTATATGCCTATTCGTTCCCATAGAGCAGCATTTGAGAAAATCACTAGAGCTTTATTGGATCGTGACAGTAAAAGATTTTTTCTTTTGACAGGTAGCTATGGTACTGGTAAGTCCCATTTAAGTCTAATGCTAGCCAATTATTTGACACACCCTTCTACCGCGCCAGAAATTGAAACCTTTTTCGAAAATTTTGCTCAAATGTCAGACCAAGATGGAGAATCAGTAAATGATATTGACAAATGGAAAATTAAAAGAAAAAATGGTAAGTTTCTTGTTTGTATTTGTGATTATGATAGCGATAATTCCTTCATGGAGATCATTCTTAAGTCCATTATAACCGCATTAGAAAGGGAAGGTATTGATAGTTCTCAGTTAGCTACACCATACAGAGAAGCCGTTAGGAAAATTGAAGAATGGAAAAGGCTATCAGATGAGGGCTTGAAAAACTTCTATTCTGATTTTGAACGCTCACTGACGAATAAACTCCCTGGAACAACTCCTAATCAATTCATTAAAGCCCTAGATAAGGACCTTGATTCAGAAAAACTGGTAATATTTAGACGGATTCACAAAGAAATTACTACCGTCGATTTCATGATGGATAAAAATAATTTAGTAGAGATTGTGAAGGATTTAGTGCAGAGTCCCTTATTCTTAGAGAATTTCCAGGGAATCGCAATTCTTTTTGACGAATTTGACTACATATTAAAAGAAAAACAACGGTTTGGTTCTAATTTGAATGTATTCCAAGCATTTGGAGAATATTGTTCTAAGTCATTTATCAATGGGACACCCGTGTTTATGTTGGCTACTGGACATAGATCGTTTATCAGCTATAAGTCCCGTTATAACGAAGATGATTTTTCAGTTGTAAATAATCGTGTAGAGGAAGTTTCCCTGAAAACTGAAGGGTTTGAAGACATTATTTCAGCGATAGTAATTCCAGATAAAAACTCTGAAACATGGAAGCAATATATTCGCCCAAACCGTAATGTCTTTGATTCTCTGACACAATCGTGCAGAGAACATGAAATCTTTTCACACCTGTCCGGTTCAGGGAAAAAGCTCAGGGAAAAAATTATTGAAAATATTTATCCGATGCATCCAATGGCTACTCACGTTCTTCTCGAGCTGTCAAAAGATATTGCGTCTAATAATCGTTCCGTATTTACCTTCTTCACTAAGGCTTATCGTAATAGTAGCGATGAGGGTTCTTATAACTGGTATACTCATACACATGAAATATTGGACGATAAAGGAAATCTGAATTTTTATACGGTTGACTATTTATTTAGATACTTCAGCCAGTTAATTAGTTCTGATAACCTTGAACTTCCAGACAGCAAAAAAACGATAATCAGAAATTTTGAAGCATCTTTGAGAGAATGGAAAAAAGTCCACGCCAAAGAGAAAACATTAATTGTTGACGAAAATGAACTTTGGGCAGAGCGAATTCTACAAACTTTGGTTCTTTATCATTTAGCCAATGTTGTCCCAAATGCGACTAATATTTTATTTGGATTAAATGCGAATGCTAATCTGTTTCCTGAACTTGCAGCTAAGATTAAATCCATCTTAAAGTATTTAGCAGACAAGCATATTTTGTTTTACAATAAACAGTCTGATGCTTATGAGTTTAAGAAAAATGATTTATTAGATATTGATGGGTTAGTTGAAGATTATGTTTCTAAGGAAGAACACTACAATTTCAATGTAGTAGATGAATTTACTCGCATAGGTAAGATTAGAGATCATTCCGAATTGTATCAGATTTTCCGGGATGATTTCTACTATGGAAAGGCATACAATTTAGACTGGACTGAAGACAAACGGTTTTTACGTGTCTTTGCAACTGTTAAAGAGCTAGAAGGTAAGAATTTCTTTGAGAAAATCCTCAAAAAAATGTTTGAGGAACAAGATTATACAAAATCATATGAAGGTATTTCAATTGTCGTGATTTGTGAGTCATTAGAAGAGAGGGATAAGGCGAGATCCATAGCGATGCATAATAAAAACTCTCGCATCCTAATAGGAGTACCTCGAAACGATATTCTTGTAAAAGAACATGTGGCGAAATATATTGCCTTAGAGCATATATCAAATTCGTCGATTTCGGAACAAGAATTTGCACTAGTTCAAGATAAGAAGAACTATCAAGCAAAACTTATCGCAGATCAATTGAACCAATATTCTGATCAGAAAAATATTATTTGGTCTGAGAAAGAAGGAAATGTTGTTCAAGTTTCTAAAGATGAACACTCTGCTGTAAGCATTGTTTTACAAAAATTATATGAAAATAAACGCTCCAGAATTAAACACCCTGACCTAAACAAAAATCATAGTATTGAAAAAAATGGTCAAAATGCGCTGAAAGACGCTGTTGATAGGTTATTGGATTTTGAACATGAATTATCGTGGGATACCTCTAAAGCTCAAGATACATCAGATATGAGGGTATTTCACTCCGTGTTAGCTGCGAAAAATGTGCTAGTAACAGTAGAACAGAACAAGAATATCTATAAAGGTAAATTCAATACTGATTTTGCGTCCTATCGTGATTCACTACCGGCATTGACTGCAATGTTTTTAGAAATTGAAGATAAACAAAAGAGTATTCCTTTTTCGAATATCATAAAAATAGCGCAAGAATATGGAGTCGGGCGATATGCGTTCTTACTTTATTTTTCTGTAATCTTACGATACTACGACAATGCACTATATTTGAAATCAACGCCGAATTCACCTGATATTTTGAAGATTAATTCTTATTCCGAACTTGAGGATTTAATAGTAAAGAGGAAATATCCGAATGCAGTAATTGATATTTTGCAGTTAACAGAGATTGAAAAGAATTTTGTGAATTCGATATATCAAATTTATGAGACAATACCAGTAACAAAGAACATTACTATAGACCAATGTTATTCGCAATTAATGAAATGGTACGAATCGCTACCTAATGTATCCAAAATAAGTTCTGTTTACACTGATACACGCTTTCATAATCTTATTAATGTTTTCTCAAGTATGAAAAACAATTCAATGCCTAACTTTATTATTTGTAAGCTGCAAACCATAATTGGGCGTGCGGAGAATGACTTGTTGACGGACTCTACTGTTGAAGGTGTCTTAGATTTTCTAAGGTCAGCCAAGATTGAAATGACTAATACATACCAGAAAATTTTGGATAATATTTTCAAACAAGTCACTAATCTTTTTAATCCAAGCTATAGTGGTAAATATACTGAAGAAGCAGCTAGAAAGAGCCTAATCAATTGGTATGATTCCCTTACTGAGATACAGAAGGATACTGAATTTCAAAAGCATATCCCTGATAGTAAAATAGTTGTTAATAATGCTTCCTCGTGTATCAACGCTGGACAAACATTGGCACTAGATATGCCAGAACAGCTTGTACAACAAAAAGTGCTCGATTGGTCTACAGATAAGACCGCTGACTTAATTCATAAGATTAAATATGCAAAATTATTTGTCGAACAAAATGTAATTGATGTTGAAGATCCAATATTGCTTATCCCTGATACCTGGATAAAAGTCCCAGAGGGTAATCAAGATATTTATTATTTTCAGAAGGGTTCTATAACAATTAAGTGTCCGAATGATAATTACACTATACTTTACACGGATGATGGTAGTAACCCATTAAGTAGCACCCCTAATGAGATAAAAGACGAGATGAGCTATACTCCATTTCTTGATGAATTTATCTTGCAATTAGTTAGTGTTGATGACCAGAATAGAAACGGATTCGTACGAAAATATAAATTCAGGGCAGAAAAATTAAGGTTTCAAGCAAGACCAATTATTAAAGAACATCAAGCAGTAATGAATTTTGGATCTTCTACTGCTAACGCAGAACAAGAACCAGAAGAGTCAATTATGATTCCTAGTATTCCTTATGATAACAATTCTCTAGAAATATGTATGAACAGCATCATACAGACGGCAGTAGCTAAAAAGAATATTTCAAATGATGCAATAAGAGAAACTTTATTAAATATGCTTCGAAGTCTGGGGGAGTAAGCATTGAGCGGCATTCGAATTTTTGCTGACCTAAATAGGCATCTATCTGATTCCGAGTATACTTTCAGTAAGATTAACGAATATCCCAAGCTCTATCAAACAGTACGGGCAATGTTAGCTAATAAAATTCCTCATTCGGATATAATTGTACAGAACAAGCAACTTTTAACTTGGATTAAAGAATTAAACGAGTTTGAACCTAATGATATGCTAGAAATTCACGAAATGTCTCTAAGGCAATATATAAGAAATACTTGGGGGATTATTCCCCCTTCTTATCTAAATGATGATGAGTTGAAAGATATCATTGGTATTTTTCCAGTTTTAAAAGATAAAAACAATTTTGAGAAGAGTGTATTGGAACATTACTTTCAGTATTCATTTGAAGTCAATGAGCTCACTGTTATAACGATTGAAGAAATTTGCAACACTGCTAATTTTGCTGAATATAAAAATAAATCACAAATTAACTGTATAAGAACGATTCTTAACCATCAAAAAGAAAAGGCAATAAAGAATAATAGGAATGTCTCTTTACTAGTTGAGATACTTTTTGAATCTCCTGAAATCTTTGTGAAGATAGTATCAAGCTTTGCCGCTTTGAAAGGATATCCAAAAGAGTTAAGAAACAGATTTTTAGAAGAATATAATTCCGAACTTTCGAATTTGAGCATTAAGCAGTTTATTCCGAATACTGACTTTATACCCGTTGATGTAACAAACGCTATTAAAGTTGAATTAAATAGCTTATTAAACAGTTCTCAAGCCTTAGAGGAAGTATTAGAAATCATTCGATGTACAAGCGGATTTTTAGAGGGTGAGTTTGAAATTCTAATTAAGTTCATAAACTCTTCCGTTCATTTTGACCGTAATATATTGATTAATGAAGTTAAATCGCATTATAATCAGTTGTTAACGAAGCGACTTAATTTATTAGCTGAATTAGAATCACTAGTATCCCCGTCATTTCCTACTGAACCTAATTTCGGTACAACGAATGAATGGATTACTTGGGCTGAATTAGAGTATCTTCCATATCGGCGCTGGCAAGAAACGCGGAACGAAAATAACGAATTATTAGACGCTTACGGTAACTTGTTTTCCGATTGGATTGCAAAAAACTATCTTGAAATTAAATATTCGTACCCTAATACGGTCATGAATTTATTACCTAGTATCAAACAAAAGATAGATAAGCAAGTGTTCACTTTATTATTAATCATCGATAATATTGGTTTGCGATGGAACGATCATCTTATTAGTTCATTTATGAAGAATGGCATGAATTTGTTAAAAAAAGAAAACTTCGTTGCTGCTATTCCTACTGAGACTAGAATTTCAAAAACAGCCTTACTATCCGCTAACTATATATTTTCAAAAAATGAACAAGATTATCGGAAGTTGACTGAACAAAAAACCAGTGAACAATTTCAAAGTAAGAAGCTATTTTATACAACAAAGGTTTCAGATTTAAAAGAGCTACCCAATAATGCCGATTTTGCAATACTTAATTATTTGATGATTGATGAATATATGCATATGGATCAGAATAAGATGGCAAGTCCGAAGTTTGATGTTATTTCTAATGAGTTGAATGAATTAATTGACTTGGTTTGCAAGAGCTTGCAACATAGACCTGAAATCGATATCTTCGTAGTGTCTGACCATGGAGCTGTTAAAATAACTAGTGAAAGAGTAATAGATGTAGAAGAAATGTTGTTTGGAGATGAAATTGTTGACAGTACGGAACGATATATTTGTGTAACTGATGACCAATTAGATCGATTCCGCAGCCACCTCGAAACGGTCGGATATATCTTTGAAAAGCATCGATTTAACCTTGATGCGAATTATGTAATAATTAAAGGTAATTATTCGTATAAAAAAAATATGATGGATCAGTATATTCATGGTGGAATATCTGCTGAAGAATTACTAGTGCCATTATTACATTTTCACAGGTCGTCTCACAAAGTTATTCAACCCAATGTATTCATAAAGGACAATACATTCAGATTTAATGTGAAGAGCCAATTAACTTTCATTATTGAGAATACTAATCAAATGCCTATTGAAAATTTGCAACTCACGATTTTAAGCCCCTTTGTATCTGTCGATAATGATACCGTAAACATTGATAAAATCGATGCTATGACTAAGGCAGATATCAAAATCGATAACGTTAGAATCATGCGTAAGGGGAACACTGTTCCATCCGAATTGAGTATTAGTATTCGTTATGACTTTGCTTCAAAACAGTATAATTCAGACAAAAGGTTGCCAATTATTATAAAAACCATGCAAGAGAATACGTTTGACTTTGATTTTTAGGGGGAGAGTAATGATCGAACAATTCGAACAAAAAGCCATTGATACTTATGGAGAAGTTGTAATCAATAAGAATCTGGTACATCAGGCTGGTTTTACGGCACGTTCAATTCCTACCTATGTTGGGGAATGGATACTTTTTAACTTTCTCGAAAATGGGATATTAACTGATGATTCGAGAAAGAGAATTGCCGACTTTATTAATAAGTTCCTACCCCAAAAAGCACAGAAGGAACAAATAAAAAACCAATTATTAAATATGGAAAGTGTGAAATTGCTTGATGATTATAGTGTTTCTGTGAATTTGAAGACAGGGAATCGGAATTTGAGAATACCATTTCTGGACATTAATGATGCTATGATTTCTCCACAAATAGTGGAAGATAATGATTTAATGTTGGCGAGTGGAGTCTGGGGAGTTGGCGAGTTATTCTACGCACCACCGGATAGTGAAAATAATCGAGGGAGTGTAATTCTTCGAACATTCAAACCATTTCAAATTAATGCTGTTGATTTGGATTATTTTATCGAATGTCGTGAGCAGTTTACATTTGATGAATGGATAAATCTTGTTATATCAAGTATGGGGTTTAATCCTGACATATACACGCTTGAACAGAAAATGATTTTGATTACACGAATTATTCCTTTTGTTGAGCCGCGCGTGAATTTAATTGAACTTGCGCCTAAAGGGACAGGTAAGTCTTACGTTTATGATAACTTCTCGAGATATGCACGTGTAGTGCGTGGCGGTAAAGTTACACCAGCAGTAATGTTTTTTCATCAGACTAAAAATACGCCAGGATTAATTGCTAAGTATGACGCGGTTGTGCTTGACGAAATTCAGAGCATACAAGCTGACCCAGAATTGGCTGCCGGACTAAAAACATATCTGGAGAGCGGAAAGTTTAGCCGTGGTAATACGGAAGCTACTTCTGAGGCAGGTTTTGTAATGTTAGGTAATATTGCACTCGATGAAAGTCGGAATCCTCTGTACCTTGAGGAGGGTATTTTGAAGGAAATACCAAACTTTTTGCAAGAAACAGCATTTATTGACCGTTTACATGGAATTATTCCAGGTTGGAAAATGCCCAGAGTTTCAAATGATACTCCTTCGAAAACACTTGGATTTAAAGGTGACTTCTTTTCTGAGATACTACATAATCTACGTGGAAAAGTGGACTACTCAGATTATGTAAGTGGTTTTATGAATTTAACAAATTGTAAAGATTTGCGTGACTTTAAAGCAATCCAGAGACTCGCAACAGGCTTTCTCAAAATAATTTTCCCTGATATGAAAGTTAGTGACGATGATTTCATTGCATATTGTTTAAAACCGGCTGTAGAATTACGCCAGAGGGTCAGGGATGAATTACATAAGATGGATCCTGAATATAAAAAGGTTAAGATCGAAATAGTTCATCATTGAGATTTAAAATATTATAGAGACATGAAATACAAGAGGTTAGCTGATCCTCTGTATTTTTTGTAGTTATTTAAGGGGGATTGGTATAGAAACCCAATTGGAATCCTGATATACTTACTATTAGCTAAACTGGAAGGGAACGTTGGGACATGGGGACTTCGAAAAAAAATACAAATAAAGATGTTAAAAAGCTTCTCCAGCAACTTGGAAAACAGGATATTAAGAAATCGATACCGCAAGCAACCTCACTAGTGTTGGATGAACAACGTATTACGAAAGAAATAAGCAAAGAATCATTCAAGATTCTTTTACAATATGGTATCAATGGTATCAATGGAATGATGTCTGGTGGACAATTTGGTGGTATCACTTATGATGAAATTAAAGATGATGAAAGTGTTTTTAATGAATTTCTTGAAAAGCTTATTGAGCTTGCCGAAGAAGAATATCAGGATGAGTTTTCCGAGTTACTGCTTCAAGCATTTAGACTCGCAATAACTGAAATTATTAAAGAAAATAGAAGTATTGATGAATTCATCTCTGAATTTACATATTTTTTGATCTATCTAATAGTACAAAATGAAATAATAGAGGTTTTTAGTGATGCTTATCTTGAAATTCCTCATGAAGAAATCAATTCATTAATTAGATTGCAAGCTAGAAAGATTGTTACAACGGAATTAACCAGTTTAATTAAAAATTACCTGAACGCTCGACTTACTCTTAAGGAACTTGTTATGTTTGTCGTTAAGAGAGCAGAAGCAATTGAATTTGGGGAGTTTTAATGAATGGAAAATCCCTTTATTAAAGAGTTTGGGGCATATCCACATGAAATGTTCCTGAAAAATTTAACTAGATATGAGAGTGCCCAAGATGGCATGATCTTAGACTTGGTTGATGTTTTTTCAACTATATTTTTTATGGATATTATGACCAAAAGGAATAACGATGAGGGTAGGACATATTCAATAACGGTACCTGTGACCAATCCAGATCTGTGGGAGCAAATCGAACCTTCGCTAAAAAAACTCATTAGGTTTGTAAGTAGAGATAATGTTGATTTCAATTTCACCTTAGTTGAAAAGAAATATATTGGAGCTTCACTAGAATTGGATTTCGGGACATTTAATAATGTTTCATTATTATCAGGCGGCTTGGATTCGTTCAGCGGCGCGTTTCAAAATATAACATCGGGAATTAGCTCAATTTATGTAGGATATAAACTTAATACATTTGAACAGAGTAAACAAGAGTTAATTGCAAGCTTTGTTATGGATAAACATATAAATTCGATAGGATATTTCTTTGATAAAATCAATTGTAACAAAGCGGAGCCTACACAAGCTACTCGATCACTTTTGTTTTTGAGTTTGGCAACTGCTGTGGCGTATGAACATAAGGTAACAGATATTTTAATATATGAGAATGGATTTTTATCTTTAAATCCATTTAAAAATGGAAGATTCACTACTAAGACAACGCATCCAAAAACAATTTATTTGTTTAATTCAATTCTTGCTTTACTAGGTCTAATGCAACATGTATCCAACCCTTTTATTTTCGAGACAAAAGGTGACATAATACATCGACTGAGCGAAGAATTTAAGGAACAAATAAAAAATACGCATACTTGCTCTAAAAGTAGGCAATACCTTCACTTATTGGATAAGAAAAAGCAATGTGGTACTTGTATACCTTGTGTCCTTAGAAAAATATCTTTAGCAGCGCATGATAATGAAAAATATGATGAGCATCTGTATGATGTTGGTTATGACGGGAAAAATAGAACTATAACCCTTGAACAAGTGGAAGATTTAAAGTCGTCTATAGAATATTTTAGAGAGTGTAAAAAGGAAATCGATGATAACTCGATTCTTTTAACTCTTGGTCTAAAGAAGACATTCTATGCAGATGACGATTATTATTGGAAAACGAGTAGAATGCTAAGACGATTTAGTGAAGAAGTTGAAAGGTTCCTCGACAAGTATGACATATTTTGATTTTCATGTACATATCGATCACTATCCAAATCCTAATAAGTTAGCCAAAGAGTATGAGTCCAATAAGATTTATGCTCTTTTTGTGACGAATTTGCCAGAATTGTTCGAAAAGCAGTATCTTTCGTATCAAGGCTTCAAATATGTACGTCTTGCATTAGGATACCATCCGGATCTTACAGATGAGTTTCCTCTGAATCAGGATTTATTTGATAAATTAGTAAGTAAGACATCATATATTGGAGAAGTAGGAATTGATATCAGTGGAAATCAATCGACTAATCTCCATAAACAAATTGAGAATTTTTCTTTTGTAACCCAGAGGAAATATAACAAGGATAAAATTTATTCTATCCATTCTAGAGGTGCAGAAGACGAGGTACTAAATATACTGATTGAGAATGATGTCAAATATGCTGTTTTTCACTGGTATACGGGTAATATATCTACGTTAGAACGTATCGCTGAAAGAAAGTACATGTTTTCTGTTAATATCAATATGTTGTTATCCAAAAAAGGGCAAAATATTATTAAGAAAATTCCTCAAGAGCTATTACTTTTTGAAACAGATGGTCCCTTTACAAGATTTGAGAAAAAAGTTATTAGACCGGCACAGATACCTTCATTGTTTAAAATGTTTGATGATCAATTTAGTAATTTCACTGAAGTTTCCTATAAAAATTTTAGGCGAATGTTGTTGTTGAGGGAGCTACAATCAAAAATTAGAACATAAATGTCTCCTTAATTCCGGTAACAAAGTGGTAACAATTTGGTGTAAAAATGCCGATAATGAGCCAAAATTACAGATAATCAGAAATAATACAAAGCCTATAAAACCAGGCAGAACAAGGCTTCCGAGAATATTCGATAACCAGAGATAACGAGTTGATGAACCTGGCAGCGATGAGGTTAAAAATTTGCTTTCCTTTGGTTCTACTAGAATTAAATGCATCTTCCACCCAAAAGCGCTAACTTTTGTGGTAATGCTCCTTACAGAGCTTGTTGTCTGTGATGAAGAATCCTAGGTTGTCATTCATTTGGGCCATAAAATTGGCCGGAAAGCGTGACGTACTGAATAGCAATTGGCATATTATATTTTTATGTCTCCAAGTGTTAAACCGTCAACCTTTGGTTGTTGTCCATAGAGAAGTTAAGACAACAAATGACCCAGCCTAAGAGCTATCTAAGGTTGGGTCATTTCGTGAATCCTAAACGTTGTCGAAATAAATGCAATAGTTTAAAAGTTCATGTTGATTTACAATCTTTTAAGCAAAACCCCATATAGCATACTTCTCATTTCATACATTTTTTCATGATTTCTATCTAAAAATTCAAAAATAATTGGAAGTAGATCCAATAATATACCGAATATTTGTATGCAGGGAACAATAATTAGATACAAAGTATCATGGGGTATCGGACCTATTTTAGCGTTTATAAGTTGATTAATGAATTAAATACAATAACAATTAGAGTTCCCATAAAGCTATAGAAGCGTGTACTAATTTTTCGTTATTCAATTTATTATTTAAAATACCAATTAATACATTGATTCGATCTCTCGTTTTTAATAAATCATTTTCATTATAAATATCGTTTGATTTTAGGACATCTAATAAATACGCATACCTTATTTCCTGGAAGTGTTCCCAGGATCCGTATTTTTCTGCTTGAATTTTTAAGACTAATTTATTGAAATACCAGAAAGTATACAAAGCAACTACTATTATTGGGATCCAAAGCCATGGATTATTAGTATGAGTTCGAATTTGGCCTGAAATAGTACTTAGAATTACTAATGAAATAAACATTATTCGTGATTTTGGTGAGACTTATCTTAAGTTAAAGAAAACTCAAAGATGGCATTTACATCGACTAACGTCGTATTCACGCTGCGGCCGTTGGCCCTGAGATCGCCAGGAAATAAGAAGCCAGGGAACGGGAGCAGACGATCAACCCTACGAGCGTAAATCTCCGCCCCGGCGCTGGCGGTTAAAACTCTCGGGTTCGTGAATGCAAGAACATTATAAGAAATCCCCGCATAATTAACAATTGAAGGTGAATCTGAATGTCTGACATTAGTTCTATAATCGGCTGGATGCGCGGGAGATGATTGGTATTCGGATTTATGATTTGAAAGGAAATATCATTAATCTTGGTTCTTTTGCCGGCTCGTTTCATAGTCTTAAGCCCGAATATCTCGGGCAAATGCTCCGGAAGCTGGAGGGGACGGGCGGGGAATATGTTTGGAGCCAGCCTGGCCAGGAGGACTACCGGCAACAGGAAAATTCCAATTGGGTGTTGGCGGGGCGGCTCATGCGGTCGATGGATCTGGATACCTATGGCATGATGTTGATTTTGTTCAATACCTCCTTGTTTGAAGCGCATTTGAAGGATCTGCGAACCGAGACGCAAGTGGAAGTGTTTTTGTATGATCAAGAGGGGAAACCTTTGTATTCGTTAAATGGATCTAGCGGGCAGATCCAGGATTTGTCGACGATGCCAGGCATCGGTAGTTCGGTTCGTAAAGAGAACGGAGTTTCCTATATGTACACCAGGCAGAAGTCGGAAAAGGTTGGTTTTACCCTGGTTAGTAAAGTGTCTTTAGCGCCGATCCAAAGCAAAAGCCAAGTGATCCTCAAGGTGGCGGTGGTTTCGGCGCTGGCCAGTCTAATTTGTTTGGCGATCATTATTACCGGGATTAGCCGCATGTTGCTGCGTTCGCTGGGAAACCTGGTGCGCGGCATGAAGCGTGTGCGGGAGAAGCTCATCTATGAAGTGTATGAACGTAAAATTAGTGAAAAAGAAGCCGAGTTGAAAGCGATCCAGGCTCAGTTGAATCCTCATTTCTTATATAATACGCTGGGGATGTTTTTCTGGAAGTTTTAACAAGTGCAAAGCCGGCAGCTTGGTCCATACCAGTAGGCGCAACATTCGTTTATTAAAAGTTCCAAGAGTCGGAAGTATGCGGGGCAAAATGAATACCTGCCTCCTACAGTTTCTTGTGTTCCATGCTTCCCGGAATTATCCGCTACCTTTGACACCTTCCCTGAATTCTCCCATCATCTCGAATCATAATAGACCTAAGATAAACAAGGGGAAGTGGAAAAATGAACAAGCTCCTGCTGCTGGAGGATGATTTGAGCCTACATTGATGAGCTCTCGTATTCGCTGAAAAAGCAAGGGGTTGAATTGGATATTGCCCGGACGGTGAGGGCGGCGGAGGCGGAGATGGCATTGAATGGCATCACAAGGTGTTTCTGCTGAGAAGCTGCTTCGTTTGTGCGTAAAAATGAAAAGCGTGGTGTAGAAATTTTATGAACATACCTATATTAGCCACAAAGCTGCATATTCCTCCAGCGCGAACGAAAGTGGTTCAACGCTCACATTTGTTCCAACGCTTGTCTGAGGGGCAGCAAGGAAAACTAACGCTAATCTCCGCTTCTGCAGGCTATGGTAAAACCACGTTGCTCAGCGAGTGGCTGGCTGACTGCAGACATCGGGCCGCTTGGTTATCGCTGGATGAAGGTGACAATGATCCTGTGCGGTTTCTCCTTCATCTTATCGCTGCAATAAAGAACATCGTTGATGTTAACGACCAAGGTGTATGGAAAGCGTTACAATCTCCGCAACCGTTGCCGATCCAATACATCCTTACTACTTTAGTCAATGAAATATCATCCGGTTCAGATCCATTTATTCTCGTTCTTGATGACTATCACGTCATTGAATCCCAAACCGTGCATGATGCCCTGTCTTTTCTGATCGATCATCAACCCTTACAGATGCATTTGATCATCATGACGCGCGAAGAGCCGCAGCTGCCGATCGCCAAATTGCGGGCAAGGAACCAATTGACCGAACTGCGTGGAAACGACCTGTGTTTCACCCGGCAAGAAGCGGCGTTATTTTTCAACCAAATCATGGGGCTTAATTTATCATCTGAAGAGGTGTTTGCTCTGAAGGCACGCACAGAAGGGTGGATTGTCGGGTTGCAATTAGCCGCTATCTCTATGCAGGGCAATTCAAATACGACCCAATTCATCTCGTCCTTTACCGGCAGCCACCGTTTTGTGTTGGACTATTTAATGGAGGAAGTCCTTATGCAGCAATCCGAAAAGGTTCAGACCTTTTTGCTTCATACCTCCATTTTTGATCGATTTTGCGGCTCCCTCTGTGATGCGGTTCTACAGAATGGTGTGGGAGGAGATGAAATCCTGGCGTATCTTGAGCGTTCCAATCTCTTCATCATCCCGTTGGATAGCGAGCGTCATTGGTACCGTTACCATCATCTTTTTGCCGATTTGTTGCGACAGCGTTTGTATCATGCCAACAAGGACAAGGCCGAGGAGATTGCCGTTCTACATACCAGGGCAAGCCATTGGTTTGAAGAGAATGACCTTGAGATCGAAGCCTTTCAGCACGCTGCGGCGGCTCAAGATGTGGATCGGGCCGCAACTTTAATCGAAGGAAGGGGAATGCCTATACATTTTCGCGGCGCCGCTCAGCCTGTACTAAATTGGTTAAAGCACCAGGACGAGTCCACGCTTAACGAACGGCCGTCGCTTTGGGTGATTTATGCCTCCGCCTTATTGATGATCGGCCAAGTGGACGGAATCGAACAAAAACTATCCGCTGCCGAAGCGGCCATGAAACCTATCGATCCCGATGAGGTAGATCATGATCTAATCGGGCATATGGCATCGATCCGGGCCACGCTTGGAGTCATTCGGAACGAGACGGATACCATTATTGCCCAATCACTCCTCGCGCTGGATCATCTGCATCCGAATAATCTGCCTGTGCGCGCAGCGACTACCTGGACGTTAGGCGTTGCCTACCAGCTGCAGGGCGATCGCGCAGCCGCCAGACGAGCTTATACCGAAGCATTATCGATAAGCAAGCGAATGGGACACCTGATTATTACGCTTATGGCAACTTTAGGTACAGGCCAGATCCAGGAGCTCGACAATCAGTTGCACCTGGCCGTGCAAACCTATAAACAAGTGATTGAACTAGCTGGCGAACCGCCACTGCCGGCCGCTTGTGAGGCATACTTAGGCATGGCTCGAATCTTCTATGAATGGAATGATTTGGAGGCAGCCGAACAGCATATAGGGCAGAGTATCCTGTTGGCCAGGCAGATCGAGAATACGGATAGGCTATCCGATAGTGAATTATTTGCGGCAAAATTGAAACTCACCAGACAAGATATTTCTGTATCGGAAGCTTTGTTAACTAAAGCTCGTCATGAAGTGCAAGAACGATCCTTTACTCACCTTTTGGGCGAAGTTCAACACTTGGAACTTCTTATTTCTCTTCATCACGGCAACTTTCCGGAAGCCGTAAAGCATCTGGAAACTAGTGAATGGCCTGTTCTGCAGTCAAGAATCCATATGATCCAAGGGAACGCAAGGGCGGCCCTTGCCATACTGGGTACTTTGTATGACCAAGCGAAAGCGAAGCAATGGAAGAACGAACAGCTTAAGCTTCTTGTACTCCAAGCATTGGCGTTTCAGGTCCAAGGCAATATGGAAAGGGCGCTTGAAAGCTTAAATGATGCTTTGACACTGGCAGAGGATGAGGGCTTCGTTCGTCTTTTTGTTGACGAGGGTAAGCCCATGTTTGATTTATTAACGGAAGCGGCTGCCCGTCGGATCCAGCCGGATTATACCGGGTTTTTACTGTCCAACATGCATAATGAACAGAAGCTCAATGATTTCGCTGTTCACAGTCCCCCCATCCGCTTCGAACCTTTAATCGATGCCTTAAGCGAGCGTGAACTGGAAGTTTTGCAACTGATCGCCCAAGGCCTCTCCAATCAAGAAATAGGTGATCGGCTTTTCCTGGCCTTAAGTACAGTGAAGGGGTATAATCGCAATATTTTTGACAAATTGCAGGTCAAACGGCGAACCGAAGCGATCGCACGTGCCAGAGAGCTCGGACTGATATAACTTACTCCGGTCTTAAGCAATGCCTAAAGGCAAGGCTTGGGCCTTTTTTAGTTCGAACCCTACTTTAGTATCTACTCAGTCAAGCCTTGCAGCCAATATACTATTCGTAAAACACTCTGGCTGATCATCAGGTAAAAGGGGGAGTCGTCATGCAAACCAACAGAAAAACGGCAGTCTATCTTGGGCTGCTGCTCATCTTCAGTTTTGTTTTTGGAATATTTAGCTCTGTTCCTGCATTAGAACGTTCCAATTACCTTGTAAAGTTGTCGGAGATCGAAATGCAAGTTTTGGTTGCAACCTTTTTTCAAGCGGCAATGGCTGTAGTGTATGTCACGATAACCGTATTGTTATATCCAATCATTAAAAAATACAACAAAAGTCTGGCGGTGGGATATTTTGGTTTCAGGATGATTGGCTCCGGCTTTCTCTTTGCCGGTATAGGCTCTCTGCTTCTTTTATTAGGTTTGAGTCAGAGTTTTGCAACTGCCGGCCAAGCTGACTCATCGTATTTTGAAGTTATCGCTGAATTGCTCAGACAAGGCAGAGATATTCTGAATCATATAGGGATGATATTGCCATGGAGTATTGGCGGCTTGATCCTCTATTATGGCCTATATAAAATTAGACTTATCCCAAGGTGGTTCTCGATATGGGGGATGATCGGCTCTACCTTGACTCTTCTGGCTACATTACTGTTGATGTTGAACATCATCAAATTAGCGAGCCCGGTCTACTTTATCCTAAATGCGCCGATAGCTATTTGCGAGATGTTTCTCGCTGTACATCTAATATTCAAAGGATTCAATCAAATTAAAGTGTGAGTTCAAAAAGTCGGCTTTTCAGCACCGAGAAGGTTGGATGAAGCTAGGGACTGAGGAGCGGAGCGTACGTTTTGGGTACGTGAGCACCGGAAGGCCCGGCTGAATTCAAGATTCGATGCCGAATCTGCTTCCTGACCTGCTTCGTGATCAAAAGACGACTTTTTGAACCACCTCTAAAATAAATCTAATGAAAACGGAGATGGGGTATGAGAGTATTAGTGCTTGGAGCAAGCGGCGCTACCGGTAAACATGTCGTCAGGCAATTTATCAAAAGACAAATCCATACTCGGATTCTCATCCGAAAAAGTGCTGTTGTTCCCCATGACGTACAAGAACATCCATTAGTGGAAATCGTAAAGGGGAATATCAACGAATTAAATGACGCTGAAATGAATCAGCTTCTATGTGATTGTGATGTCATTATCTCCTGTCTTGGTCACAATCTTACACTCAAAGGGATGTTCGGCAAACCTCGTTATTTGGTATTTGATGCAATCAAAAGAATCTGTGAGACCGTCCCGAAAAGGGCCGACAAAAGGGTGAAACTCATCCTGATGAGTACAGCAGGTTACACAAACACGTTATCGGGAGAGACAAATTCACTGGGAGAAAAAATCATCTTATCCTTACTAAAGCTGTTGCTTCCTCCTCATCGAGATAATGTTAAGGCAGCCAATTATTTGATTGCCAAAATGGGTAAAGAAGACGGAAATGTCGGATGGGTTGCCGTACGGCCGGATACCTTAGTCAATCATGATGAAGAGAGTCCATATGAAGTTTGTGAATCTCCGGTAATAAGCCCCATATTCAATGCGGGTAAAACAAGCAGAATAAATGTAAGTTATTTTATGGCTGAACTAGCGATAGATGAAAGTCTGTGGAAATGTTGGGAATTCAAAACTCCGGTGATTTATAATAAATAGAGAGGCGGCGCATGAAGATCGAGGAAGGATTAAGTTGGGACGATGCGCATTTTGACCAATCCGGATTTTAAGCCTCTCAAGTTCGTGAATCCAAGAACGTTATCGGAACCTTCATCGATAAATAAATGATTCTCAGCTGTTAATCTGTATTTTAATGATTCCGTTGGTTTTGCGCTGATTATAAAAGTTGTGCTTGTAATAAAGGGCGATCTATTTCCTTTGAACCCCACATCGTCTAGTGCGGGTAACTCGCCTTGCTTCCGGCGAACCCCTGGCTTTTGGGCTGGATCGGATTTTGGCTTATGTTCCGGTTAAACACCGGGGCCATGATGCTTCTTAACCTAGGTTAGTAGTTTTTCAACTGTTCATACTGCATAGCATGCTTTAGGGGGAAGTGTTATCATGGAGATACGAAATAAGTTGGTTGGAGGTGTAGACGTTGAAGTGGGAGGAAGTTCGTAGGCTGTACCCAAACTGTTTTGTTAAACTCCGTATCTTGGAGGGGCGCATTGAAAATCAAGTGCGATATGTTGACGATATGGCAATCATTCAGGCTTTTGATGATAATGTAGAAGCCACACGAGAGTTAGTTCGAGCAAAAGACGACATTCTCGTCTACCATACGGGTAAAGAGAAAATTGAAGTCCCTATCAAACAATTGTTCGGACTAAGGGGTTAGCTATGATAAACGTCGTGTCTGAAAACGGCCTTTTGTTCACGTCAGTAGAGATTTTATTTCGAGGAAGATCTACGGTGATCGACCGGATTGTTTTAGATACTGGAGCTGCTGAAACGATCATTTCCCCCGACGCGGTCGAAACAATCGGTATCGCTGCTGAACTTGATGATTATATCCATTCTTCCTATGGTATTGGTGGAAGTTTGCATAACTTTTACATGAAACAGGTTGACGGGGTAAGGCTAGGGGCAGTAGGCTTGAACGATGTAAAGCTGGATTTTGGCGTTATTGACCCTCAGGGGCATATCAACGGACTGCTCGGACTTGATCTTCTTATGAAATTAAATGCCGTTATCGATTTGAAGCATCTAACTTTATCACTGGATGCTTCTTAACCTAGATTAGTAAATTATCCGCATAAATGTGTCCGGGGCAGCCCCATGCTGCTCCGGACTTTTTGTTCATTTATATAGGTGAAACGGATCATTTGTGGGATATTATGCCAACTAAGGAATTGTGAGGCCGGCGGCGGGTTGATAAAATGTAGTGAGCTGTTTTTTTCATAAATACCTATATCCCGGGAGTATTGGAATGAATAGGACAAACTATGTGCTGTTGCAAGATGAGTGGTTTTACCTATGCTTGCTTTCCGGTGCCACTACCTTGTTCGGTTTGGAAAATGTGCTGGATGACCTTGATTTGCAGGAGGTCCGCCAACGATGGGAGATGGTGTCCGGCCGGCTGAAGAGCAAACATATTTTGACGGAAGAAGATGAGGATCAACTATACATAAAGCGTGATTATGCCGCGATTGCGGAAATTTTGTCTTTCCCGGACCAGGTGTTTGCTTGCTTGGTGGAAAAAAACGGGGCAGTCTCCATGGAATTTATCCATTGCCGGGTCATTGCCGGATACCACTTGGCTTCTGGAGAGGAGGCCGAAGCGCTGTTTACCTGTGCGCGAACAGAAAAAGGAACCTGGATGCTGGGGATGATGCCGGAGCGAAGTCAGGCCCTTTTGTTTCGGCGCAAACCGCTTTCCGCCCTTGAACAACTTTTTGCGTTTCCAAGTATGTTGGGGAAAGGAGGGGAACGTCTTGGAACTGAAGGTCGATCCGGCCCGCATTAACGGGCTCGCAGACGAAGTACGCCGGTTGGAGCAACAGTTCGGAGATCATGTCACAGTTACGCTGAAAAGAGTATCGGAGTTAACCAGTAGAACAAGCTCCGCTTATTCTGAGTCGGGAGTCCGCTCTGCGGTATCTGAAGTGGAGCGGCGGATGGAGCGGATTAGGCAGCTGTCCCGGGAGATCGGCGACGAATTGCGCACGAAAGAGAAAACGCTGCGCTGGGCGGCGGACGAGTATACTCGCCAAGAGCAGGAGTCCTTTTTGAAGGCGAAGCAGTTAAAACTTCCGGTTACCTTAAACCAATTTGCCGCGTTCCCCACGCCTTCAGGGAATAAAACGAGCGTCTTTCCTTTGACGTTTTCGGCGTTTTCCTTATTCTCCCGGGCGGCGGTTTACCTCCCTATCACGGTGGAGCCGCTTACGAAAGAACTGACCCTGGACCCGGAGCATAAAAGCGATGAAGTGCTAAAACTGCAGGAAAGATTGCAGGAACTGGGGTACGAGTTAGAAGTAAACGGTTATTTTGACTCGGCCACGCTGGCAGCAGTTAATCGGTACAAAGAAAAATACGGACTGGACAATGCCGGCGATCGGCAAGGAATCGTGGATGAAAATGTGTGGCGAACCTTGTTCGGGACGTTAAGCGGGCTGCTGACGGTGCAAATGCATGGTCAGACCTACTCCGAGTCGGTGAAAATGGCCCAGCTGCGGTTGCAAGAGCTGGGGTTTGAGGTCGAGGCGAACGGCTATTTTGATGAAGCTACCGTACGCGCGTTGGAAGGGTTCCGGGAGGTTTACGAGAAGGATCAAGACGGGCTGGAGGGCGTTATTGGGCCGGCAACCTGGCAGGCGCTGTTTAACATTCCTAAAGTGGAACTGGTTGAGGAGGCCAAGAACGAGCCGCAATACTTTATTATGGCGGATGATCCACGTAGCTATTCGCTGGACGATGTGCTAAACCGCGATGATCCGGAAGTTCAGGAGCGGCTGAAACAGACCTGTTGGGCAGATTTGTCCAAGGAAGAACAAGACAGGATATATAACGAACTGAAGGAGCTTGAGAAAAAAGAAGAAAACGAGATGCGGCAAAAACAAAGCGGTATCGGAGATCCGTTTCTAGCGAACCTAATGGTTGGCGGATCGAATGCTGTGGTGAACGCAATCAACACAGCCTCGGCAGGATTGCCGGAGCTGCTTGCCGAATGGATTATGGGACCGGAACCGGAAGGTTACGTAAATCCCCTGGATGATCCGTACGGCAAAGGAGTTGGCGAAGCTGCCGGAAATGTAGTCGGGTTCTTTTTGCCCTTTAAATATTTGAAGGCAGTGAAAACCCCGGCGGCCCTTTCCAAGCTGTCACCCACACTTGTCAGATCCATGACGGCGGGAGCGATCTTCGGCACGGCCACCGAAGCGTCTGACGCGGTAACCGACTTCAAGCATGACGGCGACCAAGACCTCATTGACCGCGCCCAAAATATCGCTCTGGATACCGCTATGGCCGGAGCCGGGGACGTGACCTTCACTTATGCGTTTAAGCTCGTTTCCAGCGCGCTCAAGAGCACCGCGGGACAAAAGCTGACCGAGTGGTTGAAGCGTTCGGAAGTGGATGATGTGCCGGCAATGCAAAGAAAGTTGGAGACGCCGGTACCGAGTAAGGTAGCTGAGGAGACGGGAAATAGTAATAATAAATCTATGAGCTACACTTTAGAAAAGGTAGATTTTAATTCAACAGGGATAGGTGGAGATTTAGCAAGAAGAAGTAAAGAATTAAGGAAAGAGTTACCAAAAGAAATTCGAAAACTGGGCAATTTTGGTATAGCTGAAGTTAAGATTGATGGACTCAGAAGTGAATTCAAATCTAGTAGCCGAGTTAACGATGTTGTTGATGCGGGAGATGCAAAAGGATATTCTTTATTGAAACCCGAAAGCGAATGGAACTATACTCCACGTGATGTAAACCCTGAAGATATCGTTGATGGAGCAGGTGCTTACCCAAGGAAATGGGATACTGAATTTAAGATTTTAGATGATATTACTAACGAGCTAAATAAATTGAAATCTGAACAGCGTAAAGGAAGGATTGACTTATACACTGACCGTGAGCCTTGTGCGAGTTGTAGCCCGATAATTGAGCAATTTAAAGCGAAATACCCTAATATTGAGGTATTTGTGTACTTTGTTAAAGAGTTAAAAAGATAATGGAAGGTGAATTTGAATGTTTGAAAAAATTACTTACGAGGAATTAATGGAGTATGTTCCAAATGATTTTGATAAGTTTGTATCCGATGGATTATCTTCAAATCAAGCTATTTCAAGATTAATCAACGAATATGAAAACCAAACAGATGACTATGAGGATGTTAGGTGGATGTTTACAGTTTTACTAGCAGAGATAGGTGTAAAGTATGAGTGTTTGAGAGATGAGATTAAGATAGAGGCACTTAATATTATAAACGATAAGAAATTAGTGAACTTTTGGATAAAAGAAGAGGTAAATGATGCAGAAATAATCAATAGAGTTTCACATTTAGAAAAAGTTAAAAATTACATTTTAAGGTTTGAATCTAACATCTAAGTAACTAGTATCGCATCAAGCTTTAAATTGTGGGTGAGGCGTCTGAGTTTTATTCTGCATCGGCGGTCGTAAACTGCCAGTCCACGCCCTTTTGTCTCTGGTTACGGGCGCACTCCCATGTCGATAGTTCGTGAGCCAATTCGGAGATGGAAGGGATTCGTCGTCCCAGACATTGGCTGGTCAACACGCTAAGTTCAATCTCCGCTATATTTAGCCAACTACCATGCTTGGGAGAGGAAGAGACTGAGGGGGCTACCCAGTGCCCAATGAACCCACCACTCAACCAATAACACATCTAACCCTTATAATAGCCGTATAAAGATTTCTTCATTTCGGTTGTACGCACATCATGCTTTAATTTTATACCCTGATAACGCTATTCCGATACATCTAGCAGGTTAATTATGGTCAGATACCACTATGATTGACCTGCTTTTTGTTATCTTCGTTTTCTTCCGGTTTATCAAAAAAATCGCAACTAGTTGAGTATCTACAACGATAGTTACGGCGGAAGGAATTGATCGCATCTTATTGCGAGGTTAAGACGACTACAGGGAACAGGCAAAAGCAACCATTGAGGCTGCTATTGAAACAGGTCGAAAGGCATACTTTCACTTTGAGACAGCACCTGTTGATAATGTAATTAGACAATTAAGAGCATATGAGAAGAGATACGACGTTGAGATTATTATTGATATCTCGCCATTTTAACGAAGGACTAAAGAGGTGAAAGTATGTATCAATACCATGGTTGGGCGGTCGTTTTAGAAAGTACTGGTGATGAGGCAAATAATGAAAGAGAAATAAATATTTTTGAAACAGTTAAAAAGTATATTGAAGATTTGCAGCCGAATGTAGATGTGTTAGACATAAAGGCGATAAATGGACAATATCATCTTTGGATGACGGGATTATGGAATCATGAGCCTTCATCAAAATTTAGTCCAGCGGAAATAATGAAGAATATAGGGATTATTGCACCCGGCTCATATGGTATGCTCTATGTTTTTAATGATGAGCACCCAAAACATAGAGCTTGAATGAACGCATTACGGTATATGCAGGAACTGTACAGCTTCCACGTCCAGTAACGACCGGAGCTGATCAGCTTGCCCGCTATCTTAATGAGCTTAGTGCGCAGCGTCTCCATCCGGTTTGGCTTCCTTGATGAAATTCTCCATGTGGAAGCTCATCGATTACGATTTATCATTAGGCGGCATCTAACGATGCTGCCTTTTTGCCTTTAAAATCATGGGATTTTAATAAAAATAAAAGTATTTTCCTATTAATTCGCTTCATCCTCCTTTAATCATCCATGTAAAAAAATGTTTTATTTATATATGCTTATACGAAAGCCAAAGCTTTTTAAGCGGCAAAAAATAAATAAAGGAGATTTTTTCGTGAACTCAAACACTGCTCTTATAAGGAAAGGCGGAGCAAAAGTGCCGTCTTCCAAACGTCTTCCGTGGGTCGGGCTGCTGGCCTTAGCCATGGCGGGATTCATCTGCATTCTTACGGAAGGCCTGCCTGCTGGATTACTGCCGCAAATTGCACAGGATCTTGGGGTCACAGAAGCTCTTGCCGGACAATTGGTCACTCTCTATGCGGTTGGATCTCTTCTGGCCGCCATTCCTTTGACAACGGCTACCCGCGGGTGGAGGCGCCGGCCGCTTCTGCTGCTGTGCATCATCGGCTTTCTTGTATTTAACACCATCACCGCGTTATCTTCTGCTTATGTGCTGACGCTTGTCGCGCGTTTTTTCGCAGGTGTCTCGGCAGGTGTTCTGTGGGGGATGACGGCCGGTTATGCGCGGCGCATGGTGCCTGATTCGCTAAAAGGAAGAGCGATGGCCGTAGCCATGGTTGGCACCCCGCTGGCATTGGCGCTGGGCGTTCCGCTTGGTACGTTTTTCGGAACATATACAGGGTGGCGTCTCATTTT
This sequence comes from Paenibacillus macerans, assembly GCF_023715465.1. Taxonomy (GTDB): domain Bacteria; phylum Bacillota; class Bacilli; order Paenibacillales; family Paenibacillaceae; genus Fontibacillus; species Fontibacillus macerans_A. Next base: position 103,107 of record NZ_JAMBOE010000001.1, on the reverse strand, counting down.
CGGAGCTGTCTCATTACTGACTGCAGCCCTTATTGGCTGGGTGCTCTGGAAGGTGCCGGATTATGCCGGCGAGCCTGCCGGTGATCAGCTCCCTTTTCACAAGGTTCTCCTGATTCCCGGAGTACGGCCGATTCTGTTCGTCGTTTTGGCCTGGGTACTAGCTCATAATATTTTGTACACTTATATTGCACCGTATCTTGCGGAAACCGCGTTTGCTCAGCGAGTGGATTTGGTTCTTCTAATTTTCGGAATTACCTCGGTTGCCGGCATTTGGGTGGTAGGCATGCTGATTGACCGTTTTCTAAGAATACTGGTTTTAATCAGCATCACGGGGTTTGCTTTGGCTTCTGCAGCCTTGGGAATCGGAATGGATCAGCCCGCAATCATCATTCTTGGTGTTACGGCGTGGGGGCTTACGTTTGGCGGGGCAGCCACTTTACTGCAAACAGCAATAGCACAAGCTGGGGGGAATAGCGCAGATATAGCCCAATCGATGCTGGTCACCGCGTGGAATGTGGCAATCGGCGGAGGAGGCATTATCGGCGGGTTTCTTCTCGAACTGCTTGGAGCCGGATTCCTTCCGGGCTCATTAATCATCTTGCTGCTTCCCTCCTTGCTTGCAGCTTGGCTAGCTAAAAAGCACGGCTTTCCTTCTTAAAGGAATCCACGAGTATATGTAACATAAGCAAAAAATGAATCCGCTGCAAAGGCGGATTCATTTTTTTGGGATTATAGAATTACCTCTTATGCGAGCAAATTCGTTTCTCCAATGAGATTTTTATAAGCGATCGGTGAAGACATTACGATCAGAGTTGTATAGGTTCCGTATTGATCGCACCGGTTTTCAAACTCCTCCAGCTCCTGGGTGGTTTCCGTGAGGACCTTCAATAAATAATTATGCTCACCGCTTATCCGATAACATTCCGTGACCTCTGGCGATGAACGACAAAAATCAAGGAAAGGATAGCAATTCCGGGTCCGAACAAGCATATAGGCGGTGCATTGCTTGCCCACTTTTTGCGAAGAAATGACGGTTCGGTATTCCTCGATAACACCCTTTTCTTCCATGCGTTTTACACGTTCAGTTACGGCTGGCTGAGACAGTCCCACCAGCTTTCCTAAATCTGTCATTGATAATCTCGCCTGGTTCTGCAAATGGAGCAGGATGTTTTTATCGATTTCGTCCAAGAAAATCGCCCCCTTTAATTTAAAAGTTATTTCTTTTAAATACCTTTAGAATCATCGGAAATTTCTTTATCTAACTTGTTTGTTTTATGTAAGGAAGCAGAAATTATTTATATAATAAACACACTTGCTATAAATAATCAAGTAAATTACAGCAGGAGAGGATGAGAAACATGAGAAATATAGATCTGGAATTGCTGCATAAAAGCGTCAATGAGGTAATTGACCGCACACTTGAGGAAAAAAGGATCGTGGGTACCGTCGTCCAAATTGCATTAGGCGGAAACCTTGTTTACAGCAGGCCTGCTGGTTGGGCCGACCGCGAGCAGAAACGGCCGATGCAGGAAAATGCTTTGTTTAGATATGCTTCGGTAACCAAGCCGGTCGTGTCAACGGCAGCCTTAGTATTAATTTCGCAAGGGAGATTGCAGTTAAACGATCTGGTGGAAAAATGGTTGCCCGCCTTTCGTCCCAAACTGCCAAATGGACAGTATGCCTCCATGACCGTTCACCATCTGATGACGCATACCGCCGGCTTAACCTACCGTTTCTTCCAGGAAGAAAAGGGAACTTATGAGCTTGCCGGGGTATCGGACGGCATGGATCTGGCGGGAATTACACTTGAAGAGAATCTGCAAAGACTCGCTTCTGTCCCGCTTCTATATGAGCCGGGGAAAATGTGGAGGTATTCCATAGCAACAGACGTGCTCGGAGCGGTCATCGAAAAGGTTACTGGAATGCCGCTAAATGAAGCTGTACGGATGCTTGTAACTCGTCCGCTTTCCATGATGGACACGGATTTCAAGGCCGTGGACACGGACAGATTGACCGCAGCTTATGCAGACAGCGCTGGAGAGCCCCGGCGTTTGCACGATTTTGATACCGTTCCTTTCGTGGAGGGGACGGCAGGATTCCTTCTTTCACCCAACAGGTTTACCGACAAGACAGCCTATCCTTCCGGGGGAGCCGGCATGATTGGCAGTGCAGGAGACTTTCTTAAACTGCTGGAAGCTTTGCGGCAAGGAGGAAATCCGATTCTGCCGAGGGCTCTTGTCACAGAAATGACAACCAATCAAATTGGTAACCTTGAGATGCCCTATTGGCCGGGGAGAGGCTTTGGACTTGGTTTCACGCTGCTTAAAGACCCAGCGGATGCCAATACACCTGAATCGCCGGGAACGTGGCGGATGGGCGGCACCTATGGTCACTCCTGGTTTGTTGATCCGAGTGAGGAGCTTAGTGTTGTAGCGTTCACCAATACGGCGCTTGAAGGAATGTCAGGCAGGTTTACAACGGAGCTGTGCGAATCTGTCTACAAGGGTATTCGAGGAGTTCAGTAAAGAGTAAGGACGTTGTCTTGAACAAATATTCGGAGTATGCAGACGCTGGATGGATATCAGATTATACTAACTAAGTAATTTGAGATGAAAATTTGCCATGCAATACAATCCGTTGTTCAACTAAACGGAGAACGAGTTCAATAAACCAGCATTCCAGAATCGTGCTATGAATATTTCAGGTTATTATCTGTAGCGAGCCGTCAAACGCTTTTATAAGGTTTGACGGTTTTTCCATGATATCATAATTGTACGGTTCTTAAAAATTTAATGGAGGGAAAATATGACGAGAATGAACATCACTGGTATATGTCTTTTATTCACCTTACTGTTATCCGCATGTAACAATCATCAAACCGTATCAGAAGAATCTCAAACCGTGGACGAGAAAGCAGAGATATTGCAAGTATCTACGGATTTGCCGAAGAATGCCGGTTGGTGGATTGTCCCGGAAGATGTGAATACGCTGACCATTAATGTGAAGGCTAAAAACATCGATACCGTTCTATTTTGGATTACTCCGACAGGTACGGAAACTTGGGAGGAAAGAGAGCTCATTGGGTACGACACAGATGGAAGTGAGGGCTGGTCTTTGACATGGAACTTTGGCAATCGGACTTTTCACGATCGTATTACTGTTCAAGCCTTAGGCAGCGATGGTACAACTCAAGATAATGAGACCATTAAGGTCACTTCAGAATGAAAAAGTATATGAGATTACGGAACGGCCTGCTTGAAGAAGAAACAGGATTAACCATTTCTAATCTCGAATTGATTTACACCTCGTCGCCTAGGCGATCTCACACGCATAAGTCCATGGGCCGCATCAAAAAGACTCTCATCGGCGAAAAGGATCAGGGGACAATGCGTCTAATATACCATTATGGAATATTATGGGAATTCAGAGATTCACTCAATTCGGGGCTTGTATAGAGAGAAAAGCGAACAAACATTCTATCAATTGTTGAGATATTATGGTAGAATGAGGGAGTACGAATCTTGGGTGGGCATGGTTTCCCTTCGAAAGGAGGTGAGACCATGGAGCTGAAAGACGCAATTACTATAATGATTCTGTTTGCAACATTTGTTGTGGCTCTTTTAACATACATCGGGAATAACTACAAGAGAAAGTAAAAAACCCACCCTAAGGTTTACCGGCCGTAGGTGGGTTTTATCACTTTATTGACTTAAGAGGGTAACCCCATCCAAGCCAATTGTATAGGCGAGTGTTAGCCGCACTCGGTTTTCTTATACAAATGATACCATATCTAAAGGTTAATGAAAACCAGGAATAGCAATAAAAGACTTGTACAAAGAGCATTCACAAGGCGGTCCTGCCAGCCCACGGCCAGCAGAGTATGCGGATTCAGCGTACAACCCCATCGGAGGTCGTGAATGTAAGAAGCCTTACCTGAAATTGCTTGAAGTACATAAAAATCATCTTAAGGACGATCAAAATAAATTAATTAAGGGTGATCGATGTGGAAGATTATTGGGAGAAGAGGTATCGAGATGAAGGTATGATATGGGGGAGGGAACCAAGCCCCACAGCATACCATGCTCTCGATATATTTAGGAAACAAAATGTTAAAACTCTTTTAGTTCCTGGGTCAGGCTACGGAAGAAACACAAAAGCTTTTTCCTCGATTTTTCAAGTAGATGGAATTGAATTATCGAATGATGCGATTCAAATTGCATTAAATTGGGATCAGAACACAAATTTTATTCAAGGATCTATTTTGAGTGATTTAGAAGTTAGCAAGAAATATGATGCAATCTATTGCTTTGATTTGTTACATCTATTTTTACAGCAAGATCGAAATAAATTAATACAGAATTGCATGAAACAATTGAACCATCCAGGACTAATGTACTTTACTTGTTTCTCGGATGAAGACCGAAATAATGGGATAGGCAGACAATTGGAAGAAGGCACCTACGAATATAAGACTAATAAATATGCACATTTCTTTAGTGAAGAGGATTTACGGAGACATTTTGTAGAGTTTGATATTATTGAAACAGGATCAACAATAGAGACATTATGTTACAAAGATAACCAAATAAAGGAGTACGCGTTAAGGTATATTATTGTAAAGACGAGTTAGTTTTTTGAACAAAGAGGTTAGCCGGAATTCAATTAGAGGTGAGAAGATGAATAAAACATTCATTGAGAATAGACTGAAAAATGCACTAAAAAGACTTTACTATTTTGATCATGAAATTATCTCTAACAATTCTCATGAAAGATCGATAACTCAGTCTATCCTGATATTATAGTTCATCGAAGAAATTTTGCCGAAAATTTATTAGTTGTTGAAGTTATGGCGAATACATATTACCCATTTGTTTGGATCAGACATCAATTCCGAGAATTACGGACAGATATGGTTACTTGGAAGCTAAAGATTAAATTCCTGTTCAATTGGCTGAGGTGATCATTAAGAAGTTAAATGAGGTCTAAACTGAATATCGATAGAGGCTAGCATTTCCTAATGGTCTGATAAAATAATTCTTGAATGGCCATTGATTTGATCGATATCCTCATGAAAAACACCAAAATCAATATGGGCATTGTTCATAATGTAATCACCTAATTGAACTTGATCGATAAGCTTCCGGAAAGAGTACTCGCCTCCGCTGATTCCAATACTGTGCACAAGCTTGTCTCCATTTTCAAAGTGAATCCCGATTTGTGCCGCAATATCGGAAGAGAGGAGAGAATGGGCAGCTCCGGTATCAATGACTAAATGATCGACAGTTAGAGAGCGTCCTTTATAGCGAATCGTCATAGAGGTCTGCAGCAGGTTATCGATATATTATCAGCATGTTATCGGCCTCTATAGAATGGAGGTTTTCTCAGCTCAATAGTAATTTTCTCTTGGCCCGTATGGTAAACGATGTTGTTATCTTTGCATTTTGTATGTTATCTTCAGTCTGAGAATCGAGAATTTCAAGCAGAACATATTGATCTGGAAAGATCGTACGGACCTCTTGCCACTGCATTTAAAATTCACCCCGTTCTTTGTATTTCATTTATAAAAATTATATTGTTTTGAGAAATAGGAGATACTGGGACGCCTCGTTTAGGAAAAAGCAGGATTAACCATTTCTAATTTCGAATTGATAGCACACCCTCGTCGCCTACCCCAAAAACATAAGCCATGGACCGAATTATAAAAAGGCCATCATTGGCAAAAAGGGATTAGGGGACACTGCGTCTAATATAGCTTTATGGAAGATTATATGAACGCAGGAGATTCACTCGATTCGAGGTTTGGGGGATTTCGTGGAAAGAACCTTATTATGAAAGGGAAGCATATGAATCGTACAGATCACATAGGAAGCAATAATGCTCTATCTGTTTTCACATATATATTTGTACAGCTCATTGGAGATGCAATTTTTTTATAACGATTATACATAAACTATAGGCGAGAGGTTAAGTAGCTCAGAGAAGGTATCCTTATCATATAACACCGTATTCACACTACGGGACTATCACCCCTTGGTTGATAGATGTATAATCATGGAAGAAGCTCGGTCATCAAACGGCCCAGCCCAAGATAAGCAATCTAGGGCTGGGTTGTTTCGCGAATACAAGAACGTTATCAGAAATTAAATTTATATTTCTAGGGGGGTAAAAGATGGATTTACGCCTAACGTTTAATGAAGATGTGTTGAATTATGATAAAATGCGACCAACATATGTAGAAGAATTGTTTCATGATGTGATTCAGTTTTCAAACTTAGATAATAGTAAAGCAGCTCTTGAAATAGGTATAGGGACAGGCCAAGCGACTTTACCTTTTTTGAATACTGGATGTAAGGTTACGGCCATAGAACTTGGTGAAGATTTGGCGAAATTTTCAAATCAGAAATTTTCAAAATTTGCTGATTTCAATGTTATAAATCATGATTTTGAAAGCGTTGTTCTTGAAAAGAATCACTTTGATTTAATTTATTCTGCAACCGCTTTTCATTGGATACCTGAAGAAATAGGATATACAAAAGTCTATCAACTTTTGAGAAATGGTGGAGTATTGGCACTATTTTGGAATCGTCCGTTTCCAGCCAAAGAAAATGACCTCCATATAGCAATGCAAAAAATCTATGACAAATATAGACCATTATCTAAAAAACTACCAGAAGCACACAGCGAAGAACACTGTTTGGAAATGGTCAATACAATTAAACGGTACGGTTTTATTGACGTGAATTATAAGCTATACCATCAAACAAGAACATTTGATGCTCAGAACTACGTTTCACTTCTTAGAACTTATTCAGACCATAGGGTATTACAGGAAGATAAACGAATACTTTTTGAAGCAGAATTGATAGAAACAATTAACTATTACGGTGGACAGATTAATTTGAACGATACTATTGATTTATATTTGGCAAGAAAGCCTTAGCCCCTTAGGCATTTCAGGGAAGCTGGGTCAGTGCAAAACTAAAAAAGCAAATTGGGAGAAAGTTCTATGATGATAATTGAAAAGGCATTAAAGGCTGATGCTAGAAAACTGGCTGAAATTCAGAAGGCAAGTTTCGATGAAGAATCTAAGCAATTTAATAATAGTGAAATAGGTGGACCTCCTGGATATGATTCCACAAGCTGGCAAGAGGATATGATGGTATACGGGGACTACTATAAAGTTCTCAAAGATGGAGAAATAATTGGAGGGGCAATAATTCTCTTAGGAACTAACGGAGTTCTTAATTTAGGAAGGATTTTTATAGATCCGAAATATCAGAATCAGGGGATTGGAATGAAAGTAATGAAAGAGATAGAAACCATTTATTTAGACAACCCTAAATGGTGGTTAGACACACCAAAATGGAGTGTGAGAAATCACCATTTTTATACTAAATGCGGGTTTACTAAAGTCAGGGAAGAAGAGGATATGTATATTTTTGAGAAATCATAAATGGACTAATTCAATTTGAGGTGAGACTATAATAAAGGACTTGATCGACATGCTTGCTTATTTAAGCAAACATGCTCAAAAAGCTTATAAAGAAATTCTGCATATTATAGAACAACCAGACTTTCTTTTCTCAAATGACAGAGCTCTAACATCTTTAGAAGCGTAAACTAACTATAGATATATTCACGGCTTTACTCGTTTATTAAGGAAAGGGACTATAAGTTTAGATGATGTCACGTAATCATTCATCTTTTTAGAAGGTAAGGTAGAGGAATACTTAAAAAATATATATAAGAATAAAGATTTCGAATTCATCATTTATGGGGATATTGGAATCCCTGGATTTACATTAACTAGTGACGTCTTTTTATGAGAATCAAGATGATGAAGAACGTTATGAGTTAAATGATCTGGTGAAATGGTTTGCTGAAAACGCATTATATAATGGATTACAAATCAAAGAGGGAATAACGGAAGAAGATACTGATGAAAGTAGTGAAGTTATATTCAAAAGATATTATTCAAAGGTTATTGAGACTTAGATGCCGGTATACATCACATAAATAAGAAAATCTCGGATATTTGTGGTTTAACCGAGGAAGTTTGTACCAAGAGACTTTTTATACTCACTTTTTGAGGTATTATATAATCATGTTGCTTTTGAATCTCATTCCAAGTTTTATGTTTTGGATTGGATTATCATTAAAACGATTATACATAAATTATACGAGAGTTTAAGTAACTAAGAGAAGGCCTGCCTATCATATAACAACGTATTCACGTGGCTACCGCACTTTGGTTGTCAGGTGTATAATCATGGAAGAAGCTCAGACAACAAATGACCCAGCCTTGGATAGAAGCTATCTAAGGTTGGGTTGTTTCGTGAATATACGACATAATTGAGGATGAAGGAGGCGGTTTACATGGGGATGTCAGAATATTATAAAAACCTTCGAGAGAAAATTGGAAATCAACTTATCTTAATGCCGTGTGTAGCTGGCGTTATTAGAAATGAACAAGGTGAGATCCTTTTCGGAAGAAAACACAATGAAGAGAACTGGGGCTTAATTGCTGGCGCAATTGAGCTTGGAGAAACTCCTGCTCAAGCTATAGTCAGAGAAGCATCAGAAGAGACAGGGCTTGATATTGAACCGGAGCGAATCATAGGAGTATACGGTGGGGAAGAGCAAAGATTTACTTATGGTAACGGTCACCAAGTCGAATACTTAGCTATTGTATTTGAATGCAAGATTAAGGATGGACAGTTAAACTCAAATAATGAAGAGATGAAGGAACTCAAGTTCTTTCCCGAAGACCAAATACCGCCGATCGTAAACAAGTACCCAGATTACATATTCAGTTCAAGTCAAGAAGAAAGAGCGCATTTTATAAAATGATTTGAGATTCAATTAAGTCGTATAACACCAACGCTGCGGGCTGTAATTCGAATGAGATGCAACATATAGTTATTCTGAATTTGGAATAACTTTTAAGTATCCAAAGGAATGGTACATAAGGGACAACACTGCTGAGGGCAACTTTTTAGTGTCTTTATCTAAGGAAGAAAAGGGGTTTACACATCCTTCAACCGTGTTATTCTATGGGAGCAAACCAAAAGATATGGAATTTATTCAAAGACTATTAAATGATGAAACAGAAGAAGAATCGAATATTGTGGATGATAAACAAGTTATTATAAATAATCAGAAAGCTCGCCAAGTTAGTTTTCTTTGTTGTTAATAAGTGGGGAAATGGAAAAGGGAAGTACGGAGTTAGATATTTTTTCTGATATCTGTTCATCTATTAAATTAAACCCAATATTATAATGAGTGAATTTCAATAAAGGTGGGAGAAAAATGATTTATTTTGAAACACCGAGATTGCGTTTTCGTGATTGGAAAGAGGCCGATATAGAACCATTTAGTCGACTAAATGCAGATGAGCAAGTTATGAAGTATTTTCCTAAAACCTTATCGGCTGAAGAAACAGATCTATTTTATAAATCAATTGAATCCGAATTTATGGAATATGGCTTTGGGCGATATGCTGTCGAAGTAAAGGAAAATAATGACTTTATAGGGTTTATAGGATTTCACAAGGCAACATTTGAGACCGATTTCACTCCATGTATCGAAATTGGATGGCGACTCAAAAAGGAGGCATGGGGGAAAGGCTATGCAACTGAGGGGGCAGCAGCCTGTTTACAATACGGATTCAACACCTTAGGTTTTGATGAAATTTATAGTTTTACGGCAGATATTAATGAATCTTCAAAAAAAGTGATGATAAAAATCGGTATGAGCTTTGTTAAAATGTTCCTGCACCCGACAGTTGACGAGTATAGCCCTTTAAGCAAACATGTTTTATTTCATATAAAAGGTGCTTTCTAATGAAGAAAGGAGCAAACAAATGAAAAATACATATTCAATAACCAATCTTGAGCAATTCATAGTTGCCGCAAAGAGTAAAACGTATGTGGGAGGAGTTGAAAAGCTATTACCTTATAGATTAGCGTCGAAAGATATACAGTTTGTAGATCATGAGTGGTCTTACCATGACAGTTATTTTGGTGACCAAGACTTCATTGGTCAAGAAGTGGTGTACTTTAATTCAGAGCTGATTTGGGCTATGAATTATTATGGCTATATTTTAGATACAAAATTAATAACTCAACTTTCGCAGCAAAAAATTGGCAGGCAAGCCTTGATGTAGCTGGGTAAAGCAGCAATCCATTGTCGGAGTTGAAGCTGAATCAGAGGCGGACAGTGTCTTCCCGGCTTTTTGGCTACTTCGTTGATCAAGTCGAGCAACTGTTGTAGGGCAATCAGCCAATCGAGTGCGCCGACTTCGTCGCACAGCAAATAAAACAAGCCGCCGAAGGAACGTGCGTTGCACTTTGCCGATGCTTTCAGGCCAGCGCGTCAACGATGAGAGGGCGCCACGATCCGCCGAGGTCAGCACCGTAGCCGTTTCGAGCAGTGTCACAAATTGCCGCCAGGTGAGAGGGCAGTCTAAAGGGTTCGTGTCTTGGTGTTCCTGCCTGTTGCTTGCCTTTGCACGATTATCCCATTCGTTCAGGGAGCGGGGATCAGGAGGGGGGCTAGAGCAAGGGTTCCAAAAAAAAGAGAGAAAGAAAAGAGAGGGGGAAAATGAGGCGGTTCAGGTGAGATTTTCGGCTTGATAAGGGAACGTACGTTTGAGATAACAAAGTGAATAGAACCCACATTTGTAAATTCTTGATTTGGGGGGGCGAGCGCACATGGAGGTCAATGCAGGAACGGAACTTCAACCATTCACCAGCCGTTATAACAGCGAGCAGGCCTGCATGTCAAAATTATCTCGAACCTATCTTCTTCTCCACCAAATAGTTTCTTCTCCCAAGCTTGTCTATTTCTCTGCTACCTGTTCAAATGGGATAATCGTGCAAAGTCTCCGGACAGCGAGTATTGATCTGCCGCGCACCCCAAGAAAAGAATACTTTAATTCACTTGGCAGTTGTTTTAGATCGGGCTGATGGCCTAAAACAATGCGTAGAAGCTCGTCACTCTCGCTTTACCAAACGAAGCGGTGTCTTTCTATTTTGCAATCCGCCTATCTTAATTCTTTGAAAATCTTCAGTTCAAGGACTCAAGCTGATTTTTGCTCTGCGAAAGTTGAGTAATAAGTTCTCAAGAAGCAGGAAAGATGATTATGAATAGTTTAACAAAGATGTATGCAGAAGGAAGGTTCCTTGGCGGTTTTGAAACATCAGAGGAAGAATTGAGATATGATGATAATAATGAAGGGGATATTAGGAATTTTAAAGGCAAAGAGAGGATATTCCGAAATAATATTCAAGTATATGAATTAGTCTGCCTTTGCCAAAAAGTCTATTTTGGAGGTGAATCATGAAGCTGACTTCAATACATAAGAAGACAAGAGGCATGAAGAAAAAAGTAAGGAAGCTCGCTTCATGGGCAGAATATCAGAAGCAATTAGATATTGAATCATTACTAAAATATCGTAAGGAATACGTGAAGATATGGACTGTGCGGCTGTTGTTGCGCAGTTCTTTTTTGCATTCGGTCGTTAACAACTGAGCCTGACAGGCAATCTCAGCTTAGCTTCCCAAAATTTAATGTAACAATATTCAAGGAGGGGACGTCAATTACTACAAGACAGCAAAAGAAGGAGACGAATCGGATGAAACGAATTAAAAAAGCAACCGTTGCAATTATGGCCATAGGAGCCTTAACGCTAAGCGCCGCTGGAATTGCGAATGAACTCTTGCCTGCAAAAGCAGCCGCAGCATCTGCGTCCGCATCGTCTGCAGCGTCGGATTACTATAAGCAGGCATTACAGACGCTGAACAGATTCTACAAACCGGCACTCCAAGGTCAATTTCCCGGTCTTGAGGGATTGACGTTAGGAAAAAGCACGCACGAGGACGTAATCAAAGCCATCGGCGAGCCTGAAATGCCTGCCAAAGCTTCGAATGCATTCGATTTCTACCACGCAGAGATGGGCCACCCCGGATATGCCATCTCCTATAAGGGGAACAAAATCCAGGAAATGCGCTACTTCGGGACAAATGTGGAACGTGAGGCTAATATCGGCGGCATTACGGTGAAGATGCTCGTACAGCAATGGGGGGCGCCTCATTCCTCCACCGTTTTCAAAACAGGCAGCATCAAGCAGAAGAAAATCGTTTATATCCGCGGAGCTTATCAGCTCGAATTTATCTTCAACAACAGCACGAGCCTCGACCACATCAATCTGGTTTACAAAGCGTAAGTTTACCCATTTCCCTCACCGGTATTCCGGTGAGGTTTTTTGTGACAATAAACGAAAGTGTAGAACTTCGGTTCTGCACTTTTTTACTTTTTCGTCCTCGCTGCATAGGATCTGCATTTGATCTTGATATCCAGTCCGTATACTTGTCTTTGAACAGGCGGAGCATATCTCTTCCCGAACCCCTACTCTCAGTTAGGCATATGCTGAGGCAAAACTAATAAAAGTCTCGAATTGAGGATTTATATGAGATATGGAAGACGCTTGATTTCAGAGGATCTTTTCAACCTGCGGGCCGTGAATGATCCGCAAATCTCGCCGGACGGTTCGAGAATTGCCTACGTAGAAACGATCATGGATCGCCACACGAACAAGTATAAGAGTCGCATCTGGGTCGTAAGCACCGCCGGTAACGATGAACCCCGCCCCCTTACTTCAGGGTTAGAGTTAGACTATGCCCCACGTTGGTCTCCCGACGGACAATTGATTTCTTTCATCTCCAGCCGCTCTGGATCGCGGCAACTATGGATCATGCACAACACCGGAGAAGATCAGCAGCTGTTTTCCCATTTAGGAAACGTTGCCGGTGTACCGGTATGGAGTCCTGATGGCCGAACAATCGCCTGTATCATTCGTCTAAGCGCGGGCGACAAGGAAAGAGAGGAGGAGCAAGCGCTTAATCCCAGAGAACGATTTTCCCAAAATGTATTGGTCATAGACCAACTTCGGTACAAGTTGGATAGCGTAGGATTTCTCGTAAATAAGAACTGGCATTTGTTCACTGTTCAAGTCATGGGTCCAGAGAGAGGCGTATTTAAGCAATTGACTTTTGGCAACTATAATTTTTCTTCCCCGGCGTGGTCTCCTGACGGTCGTTTTATAGCGGTAGCCGGCAACCGAATCTCGGAAAGGACTGAATTGGATTTAGTCAATGATATTTGGGTCATCCCCTCCGATGGAGGGGGGGCACGCCGTCTGACTCGAAGTGCAGGGCCCGCCAATTATCTGTCGTGGTCGCCGGATGGGAGGATGATTGCCTATATAGGTCATGACCGAAAATCGGGATACTATACAAACCGGGGGATATGGATTATTCCGTTGGAAGGGGGAGAGCCCAGGGAACTTACCGAAGGGTTCAAGTATCCGGTTGGCGACTATGCGATTAAAGATTTCCTCGGGATTGAGCAGCCAGGCGTAACGCCTCACTGGTCCCTGGACGGGAGATCGATCTTCATGAATGTCAGTGCAAATGGGACGGTTCACCTCTGGCGTTTTTCCGTTCCGGATGGGCAGGGGAAACAACTCACACACGGTGAACTGGTTATCTATAACCTTAGTTTCAGTTTAGGCGCCCGCAGGGCAGCCATGGCCGTGACCGCCTCTACGCTTCCTAACGATATTTGGGTGGGCGAGATCACTGAGGAGTCCGTTAACCAGCGGCGACTTACGAGAGTGAACCGTGATTGGCTGGAGCATGTCAAGCTTGCGCGGCCGACTCGGTTTACTTTCCGCTCGCCAGGCGGCCCGGAAGAAGAAGGTTGGATTCTTCAACCGCCTTATTCTACGGGGGAAAAGCATCCAGGCATCTTACAAATTCATGGCGGACCAACGGCCATGTATGGTTATGTCTTCTTCTTTGAGTTTCAATTGCTTGCATCGAATGGATTTGCAGTTATCTTTGTGAATCCTCGGGGAAGTATGGGGTACGGTCAGGAACTTGCTGATGCGATCCGGGGGGATTGGGGAAATCATGATTATGCCGATCTGATGGCAGCAGTGGACACCGCCTTATCACGGGGAACCCTAGATCCAGGGCGTTTAGGAGTGGCAGGCGGAAGTTATGGCGGGTACATGACCAATTGGATTGTGACCCAAACCCACCGGTTCAAGGCAGCGGTATCCATGCGGGGAATTAGTAACCTTTATAGTTTCTTCGGTACTTCGGACGGAGGATACTTACGTGCCGAGGAATACGGAGGTCCACCCTGGGAACTTCCAGAGAGTTATCTAAGGCGCTCCCCGATCAGCTTTGTTGACAAGGTTAAAACCCCGTTGCTGCTTATTCATAGCGACCGTGATTTCCGGGTTCCCATCGAGCAAGGGGAACAATTTTACACAGCTTTAAAGTTTTTGCAACGTAAAGTCCGCATGGTTCGATTTCTGACCGAAACCCACGAGTTATCCCGCGAAGGAGCACCTTGGCACCGGGTGGTCCGGCTTGATCATATTCTCCAATGGTTTCGGGATCATTTGATAAAAACGGCGATGACTGCCCATGAAATGGGCGAATGTCCGATGCCGGATAATCTTATAGGCTCATACCCTGATAATGTACTTATCTCTGAGAGGAGCTTTCAAATGTCATTTTCACAAAATGATTATTCAATTCATAACTACGTTTATGAGACTATGCCGCAACCCAATTTGAGTGATGCCAATGCGGAAATGAGCAGATTGCAGCCTGTACTTCAACAAATCCCCTTGGCTTCCCCTTCATTTCGACAGGCCATGAGTTCTGTACTTCAACATCTCCAGATCGTAAGTAAAGCTCTTGCGTTGGGATGTGGAATGAGTTCAGAATTCCGATACCTTCCTGAAGCGTGGGGACTTCCTGAACTGCACATTGTACACTCTCGTTATCTCACGCCATTAAGTTACCATCTTTATTCCGCATTGGGAGCAGCAGAACTTTTGGCAGTTGGACGTGGCCGATATTCACATTTTCCATTGGCCGTCGGATGCATGCTCTCGATTATCCGATTGTGGCAAACGTTTCCGGAAGCCATTGCCAATCTACGGCGTGCAGCGGGCCAGCGTTATGCGGATGCTCTTGATCAAGCCGAGCATACTTTAAGGCAGATGGTTCCGCCGACCCAACAAGCTTTGACAATCTGCCGATCTATAGTGGAGCCGGCTGTTTGGGATGCGACAGTTCGGGCTTCACAATTGGCATACGAGGTTCGGGGAAGAGTCGCTAAATCCATGGGGCAGGAAATGTATTAAGACTTGGTAAACGTCTATACCCATCAGATGAAGTGGGTCGGGGGTGAGGAAATCTAGGGCATGCTGGGTCAAAAAGGGAATGAACTCAGCGGTTGTTTCCATATTTTCACCACCGGCCAGCAGCCCCCCTCAGCTATTTTGGATTTGAAAATCCGGGTGCGTTATGTTTGCCGTCACTACATCAATCAGGAAAGGTTTCGAGGTTGATTTCGCTTCATTCAGGGCGATGCGCAGTTCCTCATTCGTTTCTACCCGTTTGCCCACCCATCCGGACGCTTCGGCAATTTGGACGAAATCCGGGTTCGAGATGTCCGTCGCAAACGGACGGAGATGTTTCATCATCATTTTGTCCTGTTCCATTTGTAAGGTTCCATTATTGAAAACGATGACGGTTAAGGCCAGTCCGTAACGTGCGGCTGTAATCAAATCGGCCTGTACCATTCCTAATCCGCCGTCCCCCGTAATACAAACGACTTGCCGGTTCGGGTATGAACATTTCGCTGCCATGGCGGCCGGCAGTCCAAACCCCATTGTTCTCCAACGCTCCGACAACACTAACTGATGGGCTGTTCCCCTGAAGTTTCTCAGAAGCCATAAGGTGACATCTCCTTCATCCAACGCAATAATGGCGTCCTTGTCAATGTTTTGTTCAACGACGCTGACAATCGCTGCGGGATGGAGCGGTGACGAGGAGGTGACACGTTCCAGATTATTTTGTTCATTCCAGGCTTGTTTACATTGGTTTACGAGCCCTAGCCAATCGGGGTTTGGACGGTAGTCTGTCATGCCTTCTGTTAGTGCTTGGATGATCTCGGCGATATTGCCTACGATCCCGAATTGTGCTGGAATAACTTCTCCGATCGCGGAAATCCGTTCTTCGATATGGATCACTTGCGCTTGTTCAGGGACATGATGTTCCGGCCACCAGGAGGTTCCGGCGGCAAGGACGACATCCGCTTGTTTGCATAACTCGCTCACAAATGGATTGCCGCCTTCGCCCAAACCGCCGAGCAGATAAGGGTGTGAATCCGCTATCATCCCCGTTGCTCCGTAACTCATAACAATTGCGCATCCCCAGCGGTCAGCCAATTTCCGGATCGCATCGCTGGCAGGTCTTGCCCGGTTGCCGGCAAGGATTACGGGGCGTTTCGCTTTCAGCATAAGATTCGCCGCCTGCCGGATTTGGCTCTGTCCAGCGATCTGATTTGCGATTTGCATCGGTTCGCGTGGTTTTGCCCCGCAGGGGAGTGTCCATAAATCGGAAGGTATGGAGAGATGAACGGGAGTTGTCTGTTCCATTGCCGTAAACATGGCCTGTGTTAATGTGTCAACGACTGCATCGGGGTGGATGACAATCTGGCTGAACCCGGTGATTGACTGAACCAGGCCCTGTTGATTGATAAACTGCTTGTACGCCGTTCCGATTTTGCGGGTAGGTGCTTGACCGGATATCGCCAAGACGGGAACGCCATCTAAGTAGGCATCTCCAAGGCCGGTTATTAGATTGGTCAGTCCTGGTCCCATTTGCGCGGCGCACACTCCGATGCGACCGGTTAATTTGGCTTCGGCAGAGGCCATCATGGCAGCGACGGACTCGTGTTTTACGCCAATCCATTCCAAATCATTCTGGCGGGAGAGACCATCCATCAGGCCAAAAATAGCGTCCCCGATCACCCCGTAAATCCGCTTGACGCCCCACAATTGCAGTTGCCGGGTGATCACATCCGCAACTTTTTGAATTTCGGTTCCTTCCGGTAATTGATTTGCTGGGGCAACTTCCGTAAATATACTCATTTTGCTGACAGCTCCTTAACTTTTTTTTAGTATGGATGCGAAACCTGTTTATTATGAACAAGATTGGATGAATTTTCTGGCATGAAATGAGGGAGAACGCATGTTTTGGGATTGGTCACGTTATAATATCTTTGAATCTCGCACAATATGAAATTGGTGGCAATAAAACACAGACTCCGCTGCTGCATTTATTCGCTTTTCCCGTTATTATAAAAGAGGCAGCAGTTTATCCGACATATAGGGAGTCAATTGGTTATGAGTTATTATCTGGAATTTCCGGAGTTCGAGGATTCCATCCCGTTCAGAACGTTCCTAAACGACGGTATGACTATCGTATATCCTCATTGGCATAAAGAAATTGAAATCATCTATTCCCGAAAAGGCAAGGTAAACATAGGCATTGATGAAGATATCATTCAACTAGAGGAAGGGGAAATCTTCTTCTTCCCAAGCGGAGAAGCGCATTATTTCTTGGCTTCCCCGGAAAGTGAACGTTATGTCTTTCAGTTTAACCTGAAGGTGTTTGATGAGAAAATTTTGCGGACTTCCGAAGATTCTTTGTTAAGTCTCTTTGAATCGGGGGAACCGCATAGCCGCAATTGGCCTAAGACGCTGGCTCGGAAGGCCACGGAGCTGTTGGTTCATCTTTATGGGATCGAACAGAGTAAACCCGCTGGCATGAATTATTTGACACTAGGTTATCTGTATCAATTGATTGGAGAATTCTATTTGCATTTGCCTCGGCGCAAAGAAAGAAAAGTGCCGGCCAAACGATCTGCCATTCAACATAAAGAAACTTTAGATCTGCTCAATCAAGTATTTGAATATGTGGAAGATCGATACCGGGAAGTCATTGCGTTGGAGGATGTTGCCAAATTCGTGGGCTTCAGTCCTTACTATTTCACTCGTTTCTTCAAAACCAATACGGGACAAACGTTTATGCAGTTCTTGACGGAATATCGTATTAATCAAGCCAAGTTTATTTTAGCGAACGAAAAGATACCGATGGTTGAAGTTGCCGAAAAGGCCGGCTTTGCCAGCGTGAAAACCTTCCATCATGTGTTTAAGGAAACGGTAGGACAATCGCCGCTGCAGTACCGGAAGAATTTGAATAACCATTAAGAAACATGGGCTTAGACGAGGCATTCTCGTTTAAAGCCCTTTTTTGGTTCTCTATGAAAGCGCAATATTCGGGAGTTTTTTGCGGGAAAAGCGGGAAGAAAGAGGCTGCGGATTTGGCTATAATGAATTCGACAATTAGAAACGTTTTCAGGAGGCAGATTATGAAATTAAAAGTTGGAATTATCGGATGCGGCGGGATTGCCAATGGCAAGCATTTGCCAGCGCTTTCAAAGGTTGAAGAAGCAGAAATAGTGGCATTTTGCGATATCATCGTGGAACGCGCAGAAGAAGCAAAAGAAAAATTCGGCACCAAAGATGCGCAGGTTTTTGATGATTACAAGAAAATGTTAGCGAATACCGATTTGGATGTTGTTCATGTTTGTACCCCTAACTCTTCTCATGCCGAGTTGTCCATTGCCGCCATGGAAGCGGATTGTCATGTGATGTGTGAAAAACCGATGGCGAAAACCTCCGAAGAAGCCAGAAGCATGATTGAAGCGTCCAAGCGCACCGGCAAAAAGTTGACGATCGGTTATCAAAACCGGTTCCGGACCGATTCGAGATATTTGCATGAGGTTTGTAAAGAAGGCGGATTGGGAGAGATTTATTTCGGAAAAGCGCATGCGATTCGCCGCCGTGCGGTGCCGACATGGGGCGTTTTCCTGGACGAAGAAGCCCAAGGCGGAGGTCCGTTGATTGATATCGGCACGCACGCTTTAGACCTGACGCTCTGGATGATGAACAATTACAAGCCTAAATACGTGGTTGGGAAAACCTATCATGCCTTGTCCCAAACTCCAAATGCCGCCAACGCTTGGGGACCATGGGATCCTGAAAAATTCACCGTAGAAGACTCCGCTTTCGGTTTTGTTGTGATGGAAAACGGCGCAACGATCTTCCTGGAATCAAGCTGGGCCTTAAATAGCTTGGATGTGAAAGAAGCCAAAACCACCCTGTGCGGAACCAAAGCGGGCGCCGATATGAACAATGGTTTGACCATCAATGGCGAAGACCACAGCTTGCTCTATGAGAAGAAAATCGAATTGCAAACGGGCGGTGTCGACTTCTACGATGGCGCCGGCGAGAAACCGGAAATTCTTGAAGCGAAATCTTGGGTAAGTGCCATCCTCCATGATACCGAACCTGTAGTGAAACCGGAGGAAGCCTTGGTGGTTACTGAAATTTTAGAAGCGATTTATAAATCTTCGAAGACCGGCGAGCCGGTATATCTCTAGGAGGAGGTATATCAGTGATACAAGTCACCGTATGGAATGAATTTCGTCATGAGAAAACCGACAAAGCCGTCCAGGAGATGTACCCGGAGGGGATTCATGGACAACTGGCAAAGTTCTTGTCCGAAGATCAGTTTATGGTAAAAACAGCGACTTTAGATGAACCGGAGCATGGTTTGACGGAAGAGACATTAGAGGAGACCGACGTCTTGATTTGGTGGGGACATATGGCCCATGATGAAGTTCAGGATGAAATCGTGGAACGCGTGCATAAGCGTGTTCTTGAAGGCATGGGGCTAGTTGTGCTGCACTCGGGACATTTCTCGAAAATTTTCAAAAAATTAATGGGCACTTCTTGCGATTTGAAGTGGCGGGAAGACGGCAAACCTTGCCGCATTTGGAATGTCAATCCGAGTCATCCGATTGTTGAGGGGATTGGCGATTTCATCGAATTGGAACAAGAAGAGATGTATGGCGAGCATTTTGATATTCCGGCGCCGGACGAATTAATCTTTGTCAGTTGGTTCCCCGGAGGAGAAGTCTTCCGCAGCGGTTCTACTTACCGCCGAGGGAACGGCAAAATCTTCTATTTCCAACCCGGCCATGAAACCTATCCGAGCTATTACAACGAAAAGGTGCAAAAGGTCATTAAAAACGGCATTCGTTGGTGCGCGCCAACCCAGAACCTGTACCCTGCCTATGGCCACTATGAAGCGCGTGAAAAATAGAAAGGAGTGATCGTCAGTGAAACTAGGTGTATTTACGCCATTGTTTAACGATTTAAGCTTTGAAGAGATGATTAAGGAAGTGGCCAATAAAGGGTTGCAAACGGTTGAAATCGGTACCGGGGGCTATCCGGGCAACGCTCATTTGGATATTGATCAATTGCTGGCAAGCAGTGAGGCAAGAAAAGAATATTTGGCCAAATTAGCGGACAAAGGCTTGGAAATTTCCGCGCTTAGCTGCCATAACAACCCGATTTCACCGGTGAAAGAAGTGGCTGCGGAAGCGGATGAATTACTGCGCAAGACCATCAAATTGGCAAGCTTGCTGAACGTTCCGGTTGTGAATGGTTTCTCCGGCGTATCGGGCGGGAATGCATCGGATACCCAGGTGAACTGGCCTGTATTGCCTTGGCCAACCGAATATGATGACAGCTATGCTTATCAATGGGAACAAAAATTGATTCCCTACTGGAAGGGGATTAACACGGAAGCGGAAGCGGCAGGTGTGAAGATCGGAATTGAGCTTCATGGCGGCTTCTTGGCCCATACGCCTTATACCATGTTGAAATTGCGGGAAGCGACCGGCAAAGCCATCGGCTGCAACCTGGATCCCAGCCATTTATGGTGGCAGGGGATCGATCCGGTGGCTGCCGTCAAGATTCTTGGAGAGGCCGGCGCGATCCACCATTTCCACGCCAAAGATACCTATTTGGATCAGGACAACATCAATATGTATGGATTAACGGACATGCAGCCCTACGGCAATGTGAAGACTCGCGCATGGACCTTCCGCTCCGTAGGCTGCGGCCATGACTTGAAGGTATGGTCGGACATCATCTCCGCATTGCGCGTTTACGGCTATGACTATGTCTTAAGCATTGAGCATGAAGATCCGATAATGTCTATTGACGAAGGATTGACTCGTGCCATTACCAACTTAAAATCGATCATGATTCATGAACAACCCACGGCGATGTGGTGGGCGTAAAGGAGCATGAAGGATGTCAATCATTAATTTTGCCGTAATCGGCTATGGCGGCATGGGTTCCTACCATGCCCACAATCTTATACCTGCGGAAAGTAATCGAGTTCATGTTGCGGGGACCTATGATATTTCCGGAGAAAGACAGCAAATATCCCAAGGCAAGGGCCTGCGGATTTATGAAAGCCTGGAAGAAGTGTTGAATGACGGAAACATCGAAGCCATTCTTATCGCAACACCCAACGATTCTCATAAAGAAATAGCGATTAAAGCCCTGCGGGCGGGCAAGCATGTGGTTTGCGAAAAGCCGGTGGCGATGAACACCCGGGAACTCGATGAGATTTTGGCGGTTGCCGAAGCGACCGGAAACGTCTTTATGGTTCACCAGAATCGTCGTTGGGACCCGGATTTCCTCATCATTCGTGAGTTGTATCAAAAAAAGACGATTGGCGATATATTCCAAATTGAATCTCGCGTCCAAGGTGCCAACGGCATTCCGGGAGATTGGCGTCATTTGCAGAAACATGGGGGCGGCATGCTGTTGGATTGGGGGGTCCATTTGCTGGATCAACTGCTATGGCTGGTAGACAGTCCAATTAAGAGCGTGCAGTCGGATTTAAGCTATATCTTGGGCGATGAAGTTGATGATGGATTTATGAGCTACATTACCTTTGAAAATGGCGTGAAGGCCTTGGTTGAGGTGGGCACTACCAACTATACCAAACTTCCTCGCTGGTACGTAAAAGGCCTGGAAGGAACCGCAAAAATTGACGATTGGGATTTGTCCGGCGAGATCATTGGCGCTACCGGCCGTAAGGATGTCCCGGCTCCAGCGCCGATCCAAGCGGGGGTGGGACTCACCAAAACGATGGCGCCGCCTTCGGAAGAGGCAACCGAAAGAATCGCCTTCCCGGAGCCCAAAGCGGATTTTGTTCCTTTTTATCAAAACTTTTATGAGGTCGTTCGCGAAGGCGCGGAGCCTATCGTGAAAAATCATGAAGTCCGCAAAGTCATGAATGTTATAGAAGATATTTTTAGGGCAAGCCATAAAGGATAACCTATCAACCCCAAAAGGCTAACCAAGCGGTTAGCCTTTTTCGTGTCGTCAAAATGGCCGTGATGTTCTAAAAGGCCTGCAAAATGCGCGAATATCATCGGCGAAAAGCTCCGGTTCTTCCATAGCGGTAAAATGTCCGCCGCGGGGCAGCGAAGTCCAGCGAGTTACATTCAGGTTGCGCGTTGCCCATGCTTTGGGCGGTAACAATATATCTGCCGAGAATAAGGCAAGACCTGTCGGGACCTTGATGTAGCCCAGTGGCGGCAAAGAATGCGCATTTTCATAGTACATATGTGCTGTCGATCCAATGGTGTTCGTCACCCAATAAATCATAATATGTGTGATGAGCTCATCCTCACTGAATTTTTGCTTGAGGTTGCCATTACAATCGCTCCATGTCCGGAATTTCTCTAGTATCCAACTTGCTAAACCTGCCGGCGAGTCGGATAGTCCATAAGCTAGGGTTTGCGGGCGTGTCGATTGAATGGACATATAGCCTCCCTCCTGAGCAATCCATTCCGCCGCGTTTTTCTTGTATCGCAGTTCTTCTTCCGAAAGCTTGGCCTGATCCGATGAATTCATGAGATCTCTTATAATCCCGATATCGGTTAGGTGGATGCCGAATAACAGCTCGGGATGGTTTGCCGCCAGGTATCTTGTCACACCGGAGCCAACATCCCCGCCTGAGGCAACAAATTTTTTGTAGCCTAATGCTTTGGTCATTAGCTCAGCCCACATTTCGGAGACACGAAAATGGTTGACCCCGGGATGTTTAGGGCGACTAGAAAACCCAAATCCAGGTACTGAAGGGACAATGACGTCAAAAGAGTCCTCAGGGTTGCCGCCATAGCTGGCTGGGTCCGTAAGAAGCGGGATGATTTTTTGGTAACGAAGGTAGCTGTCGGGCCAGCCGTGAGTAAGAATAAGGGGCAAAGGGTTAGGTCCTTTACCACGCTCATGTACGAAGTGCACGTCGATCCCGTCGATATTGCAGCGAAACTGGGAAAAACGGTTCAACTCGGATTCTTGTGCGCGCCAATCATAATGGTCCCGCCAATACGAAACTAGCGATTTTAAGTAACTTAATTCTGTACCTCGTTCCCAACCGGAATTTTCTATTTGATCAGGCCAACGGATGTGATGCAGTCTGTATTGCAGATCGTCAAGGATCTCATCGGAAACGTGAATATGAAAACGTTCAATAGCCATCACGATTTCCCTCCTAAAAGTTTGGTGAGCTTTACTTCCTGAGTCAACTTCGAACAAGATTTGCTTCAAAAGCATGGGTTTAGTTGTTACATCGTTATTATATCCGTCAAACTTGTGTGGTACACTGGCATAAATGAAGCATTTAACTATACTATTTGATAGGTGACTGCTATGCCGCAAATGGATCGTTACAAAAACCGTACCGTGAACATCGAATTTGTCGCCGTGGAGGATTTTAGTAATCTTCCATATCCTGAACGTCTTACTCTGATTTTCATAACGTCCGGAAGCATGAGCGGGATATTAAACGATCGTCCGATATCTATTGCCGCTCCTGGTGTCCTTTGCTTGGCTGAAGCTGATGAGATGAAAGTCATTGAGAAGCAAAACGTCGCTGCACAATCCTTTAGTTTTCATCCCGAGTTTCTGAACACCGTAACTCTGTCCGAAACACAGGGTTACTTTCCGTCCGTTCCGAGAATACAAACAGGGCTTTCCCTTTTTCAAAGTGATCATCCCAATAGAGGCGTGCCTCGTATAACCGAGAAAGCATATCCGCTTTTATTTGAATGGTTTTTTGTACTTGGCACGGAAGTGCAGGCGCAAAGCGATGAACGGTGGGCGTGCAGAATAAAAAAGTACTTTATTCAAATTATGGGTTTGCTTGAGGATTTGAATCGCAATAGCGAACAATCACCTGTTGATGTGGTGTTGGAATATATACACACGAATTATCCCCGAAAGATTTCTTTGGAAGAGTTGACGAATTGCGCTCATTTGAACCGTGTGACGCTGAATAAGATGTTTCAGGAAAGATGCGGAACTACCGCAATCGGCTACCTGCTTTTGCATCGCTTAAAGGTAGCGGGTGATCTTTTAACGCATACGGATATGAACCTTAATGATATCGCACGTGCCACTGGATTCGAGTATGATACTTACTTCATCAAACAATTTACATCCAAAAGAGGGATGTCGCCGACAACGTATCGGACGAACTCACGCAAGTTCTCGGCCGTTCAATAACACCATGCTGCAATTGACAACGTTCAAAGGATGCTTTTATAATGTTACAGGAACGGAATACCTAAAACCTATTTTGGATGATGTGGACTTTTCTGGAGACTTGTCTCTATTTTCGCCACACAAAGGCCTTGCTGGTCATTTGTGTGGTTTTTTTGCGTTCACAAAGGAGGAAAATGATGAAATTTTGGCATTATGCATTGACTGTTTTTTTAGGAGGCTGCTGTTATGGGATCTTGTCCACTTTTGTTAAATTGGCGTATGCAGCAGGGTTCACAGTGTCAGCAGTAACCGGAGGACAGTATTTCTTTGGAGTTGTGCTTGCTTGGCTTGTCGTCTTATTTACCAAAAAGAAAAAACTAACTCGTATGCAAATTTCAAAGCTTATTGTATCTGGAGTTCCGTTCGGGTTAACCGGTATATTTTATTATCAGGCCTTACAAACCTTAAACGCTTCTCTGGCCATTGTTTTTCTGTTCCAATTTGTTTGGATCGGAGCCCTGTTGGAGTGGGTGTTCCATAAGAAAAAGCCAACTAAGCGTAAACTTATTTCCATTGGGTTGCTGCTAGTCGGTTCCGTTTTGGCGGCCAATGTCATGTTTCAGGAACGCCTGGCGTTGTCATGGCAGGGAAGCATTTGGGGAATGCTGGCGGCATTCACCTTTTCCACATTCGTTTTTTTGAGCAGCTCCGTTGAAAAAGCAACCCCTCCCATTTTAAAAAGCGCACTTCTGTCCACGGGAGGAGTAATAACCGTATTTATCGTATTTCCGCCAACGTTTTTGTTTGACTTGGATATTTTAATGGGGTTGATTCCCTACGGATTAGCTCTGGGTGTATTTGGAGTCGTCCTTCCGCCACTTTTGTTTTCGATTGGAATGCCGCATGTTGGTTCGGGACTAGGAACCATTCTTACATCATCCGAATTGCCGGTTGTTGTTACAATGTCCGCTTTAGTGCTGGCAGAACCAATAAGCTTGCCTCAGTGGATTGGGGTGATCATTATCCTAGTCGGGATTGTTAGCAGTAACCTTCGATCCGATCATTCGAACAAAAAGTCTTTGAAAGTTCAGAAGACTGCCTGATAGACGATTCTGGAAATGAGTCCATGCTTGAGTTGCTTAACAGAAAACTAGATGAAGTAAAACGAGATGTCGAGTTTACATATCATAAAACCTCCCTTAATGAACTTGAGATCAATAGGTTGAAACAACAATAATTATTTGCGCGATGGTTAACCTTCATTGCAATAAACAATGGCATATTATCGGTCCCTATTAAAAAGTAAAATTGGAGTGCATTACTTGTAGATATAGTTCGTCCTTTTGTAATGAACGGTCTGAGGCAGTATCGCAATGGGCTATAAGGTCCAGCAACCGGCCATGAATCGGAGCGGCCGGTTGCTGGACGCGAATGGTTGCTATAGCCTGAGATCGAAGCCGGAAGCGCTGTTTAACATGCGGTCCGTTCCCCAGCCCGTCGCATAACCGTAGCTCGGAGACATGAGTCCTCGCCCGGCGTTTGACAAAAGCGCTAGGCTCAACAGTTCTTTGTTCCGGCTGCCCAATCCGGCAATTAGCGGGAACAGCATAGAGTAGGGCGATTGCGGGTAATTGCCCAGCCCCATCGCAGAAAGCCCAACATACGGATAGGAATTTAGGGACGATGCTTCCGATAACATCGAAGTCAGGTAACTTGAAAAAGGCACCGCTCCGTTCTCCGCTTCAAGCTTTTGGACCGGGGATTCCATGCAGCGGCACACATGGTCTCCCGATAAAGCGACTTGCATTCACGATCATCCTTTCATTCATCTGATTTATAAAAAGACTATAATTATAGTCCTTTTACCGAACAAAACCCTACCTGCATCATTGCTTGTCAGTACAATGCCAGCTGTTCCAATCGCTCGAGACTGGACAGGTCCGTCAGCACGCTTTTGCCGACACCAAAGCCCCAATACTTGACGTAATGGTAAGGATATTGCACCATCACCAATACATATCCTTCCTGTAATCCTTGTTGCCGGATCGAGTCGCGAATCGGCCGCGTATCCACATAGATCGGACAATCCCTTTCGGTCTCCGAAAGCATCCTTATGCGGGTCCGGAGCTGCCCAAGCGGTAAGTTGTCGAAGTCTGACTTGAGCAGCGTGGAGACGCTCGGGTTGTCGGACGTGAGGCCGCTCATTAGCTCCGCGATGCTGGATAAGGTCTGCTGGCTGCGCGGATCGGTACGTTCGTCCAACCAAAACGCGTATAGTTTTGGTGAATTATCCGCATATAGAGCAGCGTACATATTATTTGAGGGCAGCAGGCAAAAACATAGGAAAACAAACAGGCAGACACCCGAGATAGCTTTGAGTTTGCCCTGGCGCTCGGTTCGGAAATTGGCGATCGTTCTGATCCGTTCCGCCAATGGAGTGCGCCGGGCCACCAAGTTCGCTCCGATTCCGGGAAGAGGAGGCATGCTGTTCAACTCCCCTTGTCTGATGAGAAGCATTCCGTAGCGCGTTTGTTCCTCCCGGCTGAGCAGCCGCAACACACGCGAATCGCAGCGTATTTCCAGATCGTCGCGATACTTATGTACGGCCAAGTGCACGAGCGGATTTATCCAATGGGCGATCTGCAAGGCACGGGACAAACCGAGTAAGAGGATGTCTTTCTGTTTGGAATGCATCAGCTCGTGCAACAGAATAAACCGCAATTCTTCCGCCGAATAGTTCGTGTCATAATCGTATGGCAGCAAAATGACCGGCCGGCGTAATCCGTAAAGCGCAGGGAAGAGAATCCCCGATCTCATTAGACGGACATGCCCGCGTATGCCGGCTTCCTCTCGGCATTTGTCGAACAACTCAAGCAGCTCCCGGTCCTCGCATGGAAGTGCAGAGCGGACAAGCCGGCGCGTCCGGCGTCTTCGTGTCCAATCGATGGCCGCATAAATGCAAATTCCGCCACCCCATACGCATGCGGCCGCAATAACCACCTCCGTCAGGCTCGATTGGATGCGGGTGGATTCGATCAATGGGCGCTCCAACGGAGGCAGGGGAATCCATGTTTCTTCACCGTCACGGTACATACGCGTTTCCCGGGAAGGGGATGAAGAGACGGATGGTCCCAATACAACCTCCCTGACTTCACTCCAGCCCCTTCCTACGGAAGAGAACGCGGCGCCGACGCTGAATTGCCGCTCGTATAAATAGGCGTCAGTCCAGTTTTCAATACTGGTAGGACTCGGGATCGAGATAGGCAGGCATAGCTTGATCAGGAATAGGAGCCAAATCCAGCAAATCGTTCGAGGCCCCAGCAGTTTGCGCCCGAACCGGCGAAGCATCAGCACGAGGAGCGCGATAACGGATGCCGCCAGTGTCAATTCGATTCCTTTCAAGGCGAGCAAAGGCAGCAGTATATCCATCAGGGACGCTCATCCCCGCGGGACTCGTCATTTTGGGACAGCAGCCGTTTGAGCATTTCCGCCTCGCGCGGGGACAACCTTCCGTCCTGAAGGAATCCTGCCAGAAGGGAGTGCCTGTTCCCGTTATAATACATATCCAGAAATTGCTGCCGCTCCTGCCGCAAATAAGCTTCCTCTTCGATGAGAGGAAAGTAATAATAGATACGACTGTCGTGTTCATCCACCTTAAAACCTACGAATTGTTTCCTTACCAAATTTCGCAGCAGCGTCTTGATCGTGCGAAAATGCCATTCGGCTTCCTTGGACACCTGATCAATGATGACACTGGCGGTGCATCTGCTTTCCTTCCACAACACCTTCATGACGACCAGTTCGGAAGGGCTGATGCTCTGTACTTTTTTTCTCAAAGGAATCCCTCTTTTCCCGAGATACGCTAGTTTAGTTAAAAGATATATCGGTCGGAAGAAAGACTATATTTATAGTCTAATAAATTTCATCTTGAGAAACCCATGTCTTTTTTCTGATAAAATAGAATCAAAATCAGAAGAGCAGCTTTTGAGTTCAATGAAGAAGCCTTTTCGTAGAATGCTGATTCTCGAAAAGGCTTCTTCATTAATAAAAATGATACAGCTTAATCTCAAAGCTTGAACACGGAAACGGAACGCTGCAGTTCTTCCGCCAGTTGGGCCAGCGATTGGGCGGTGGCGGCCGTTTCTTCACTGCTTGCGGCCGCTTCCTGTGTTGTAGCCGAGATATTCTCAACCGCGGACAGGACGGTGGCGGTTTGCGCAGCCTGCTGCTCGCTGGCGGCAGCAATCTCCACCACCTTTTGACCGGCATCATTGACATAGCTGACGATGTGCCCGAAAGATTCTCCGGTACGTTCGGACAATTCCGCACTTTCCTGTACGGATTTTACACTGGCGCGTGTATTTTCCTGCATCCCTTTAATGATGCTTGTAATTTGTTTCGTGGCTTCGCCGCTTCGTTCGGCTAATTTCCGCACTTCGTCGGCGACTACCGCAAACCCTCGTCCTTGATCTCCGGCCCGCGCGGCTTCAATAGCGGCATTTAATGCCAGCAGATTGGTTTGATCCGCAATATCTTCAATAACCCCGATAATATCGCCGACTTTTTGCGAGTCATCTTCCAGTCTTGTCATCTGCAGGCTTACCGATTTCATGCTTTCGCTGGATGACTGAATGACTCCGCTTCCTTCTTCGGCGATGCGTACCGTTTCGCTGGACAATTCCGAGGCCTGTTCGGTATTTTGAGCTATCGCATGAATGGCCGAGGACAGTTCTTTGAACAACTCGCTGATGGTTTGGGCATCATTGGCCTGGCTTGCATTCCCGCTGGCAATTTCCTCCGTGCTGGCCGAAATTTGCTGGGATGCCGCGGCCAGGCTTTGCGAGTGGCCTAAAATGTTGCTGACGGTTTCCCGCAAGCTGACCACCATGTTGTTCATGCCTTGCGCGAGCTGTCCGATTTCATCCTTGGTGGATATATCCAGTGTGTTTTGCAGATTTCCGCCTGCTACTTGCTGGACGAGCTGAGCGACGCGGGCGAGAGGTCTGGATATAATCTGCGAGATTATGTATCCAAGCAGAATAGATATCGCCACAGAAGCTGCAATAACAATTATGGATACATTCCGGGAGGAAACGTACAAGGCTTCGCCCGCATCTTTGGTCTCGTCAGCCTCCGCCATATTGATATCGCTTAAAGTATTCAACAAGTCTCTGATTTTATTGCCGACATTGGTCAAATCGTTGTTAATCAGCGTCTTCATCTCGTCACTGCGTCCATTTAATCCTAGTTGCACCGTTTCATCAACCAAAGACACATATTCGTTCCATAGTCCGTCAAACGGCTCCAAAGCAGTAACGGATTTATCGCTCAGGACAGTATTGCGAAAATCATTCATGTGCTTTATCAATTCTTTTTTCTCTGTTTCCAGGAGTTCTATGTTACTCTCTTGCGCGGCTCTATCCTCCGCCATATAGACGTTGCGAATCAGTACCCGCATGCGGGTGTAGCTGATCTGCGCCGATTGTACGGATTGTAATGGAACAAGGCCATATTCGTACATGGACTTCACAGAACCATTCATTTTGTTCAAATTATTGAGACTATAAAATCCAACAAAAGCGAGTATCAGAGATACTAGCAAAAATGCGGAAATCAGCTTTACGCTTGACTTCAGATTATAGAAAAATTTCATTGTATGATGCCTCCTAAATCGCTGAATTTGTCTGTGCGTTGCCTGATAGCTTAATAACTCCGTCTACGTCCAGGATCAGGGCCACATTTCCGCTTCCTAATATGGTTGCCCCTGAAACGCCGCCGATTTTTCCGATAAAGCTGCCGAGACTCTTGATGACGATCTCCTGATTGCCCATCAGCTCGTCCACCATCAGCGCGACTCGTTTTTCGCCTCTTCCGATAATGACCGTGGGTAAATAGCGCCGAACCGGGGGACGCGGGTAATGAAAATGATCGTGCAGCCAGACGACAGGAATGACTTGGTGGCGAATCTTAATCACAGGTTCTCCGCGCAATCTTTTGATTTCTTTGGCTTCGATCCGGGTAATTTCCGCCACACTGCTCATGGGAATAATAAAGACCCGCCCGCTGATATTCACGAGCAGTCCCGTAACAATGGCTAAAGTAAGAGGGAGGCGGATACGAAACAGAGTACCTTGTCCCTTAACGGTCTCAACGTCGATCATGCCGCTCATTCGTTCGATATTGTTGCGGACGATGTCCATGCCGACCCCGCGCCCAGAGACATCACTGACCTGGGAAGCGGTGGAAAAACCAGGCTTGAATATGAGCTGCAGTGCTTCATCATCGCTTAAGCGCCGGGCTTCGTTTTGCGAT
This sequence comes from Paenibacillus macerans, assembly GCF_023715465.1. Classification (GTDB taxonomy): domain Bacteria; phylum Bacillota; class Bacilli; order Paenibacillales; family Paenibacillaceae; genus Fontibacillus; species Fontibacillus macerans_A. The sequence continues at coordinate 72,443 of NZ_JAMBOE010000001.1, read as the reverse complement.
AGCAGCCCTTTGCTTACTGCGGATCCGCGAAGCTTGTCCGCATCGATGCCAGCGCCGTCGTCCCGGATGGAGATCACGACATGATTGTCCTGATGTGCAGCGGACAAGGTGACCGTGCCGCGCTCGCTTTTGCCGCTCAGCCGTCGTTGCTCCGGCACTTCAATGCCGTGATCAACGGCATTGCGCAGCAAATGGATCAAAGGATCGCCGATTTCTTCAATTAAAGTGCGATCCAGCTCAGTATCCTTGCCCTGCAAAATAAGGTCTACCTGCTTGCCCAAAGATTCGGCCAAATCTCTAATCATGCGCGGAAAACGATTATACAACTGCTCAATCGGAAGCATTCGGGCTTTCATCACACCGTCCTGCAGTTCACCGATGAGCAGGCTTAAATGATCAGAAAGCTGAAACAGCTCTTCTACAAGGTCATCAGCACCCAATCTTTGTCTAAATAATGCTTTGACCTGTTGGACCCGCGTCTGATCAATAACCAGTTCACCCGCCAAATTCATCAGATGATCCAGCCGTTCAATATTGACTCGGATCGTTTGCGATTTGCTTTTTGTCTCCGGATATACGGCTCGCTGCGAAGGAATAACTGATTCCGAGGCAACATGCATGCTGAACTGCTGAAGTTGCTGCAGAAGAGGGGAAATATCCGATGTTTCAGCGTCGGTTTGGGCAATTTCCTCTTGGAGCCTTTTCATGACATCCAGTCCCGTGAACATTAAGTTGATCAATGGTTTGGTGACCGTTCGTTCACCGTTTCGCACTTGATGGAGCAGGTGCTCAATTTGATGGGTCACTTCCTTCATTTTGTGATAACCCATGGCTGCCGAGGAGCCTTTCAAAGTGTGCGCAGCCCGAAACAGCCGATCAACGGCCGTGTCGGTAGCTCCTTCATTCTCAAGACGCAAGACTTCTTCTTCAATATATTGAAGTTGTTCATCCAGCTCTTCCAAATATAATTCGCGGTATCCCGATAAATCCGTCACCGGTTCAACCTCCTAGCTGTTTCCGATAAGCACTTCATCAAGTTTTAGAATTCCCACCAGGCTTTCATCCGACGCTAATCCAATACCCGTAAAATAACTGCCGCTTACATTGGCGATCTTGTCCGGAGGAGGTTGAATGTCCCCGAAGGTAGTTACTTTGCTAACCTTGTCCACAATGATTCCGACCGCTTCCTGTTTGTGGTTGACGACAACGATACGCGTGGTTTTTGTGTACTCGTCCGGCTCTAGCATAAGTAAGCTTCTTAGGCTGATGACAGGTACAATATGGCCGCGTAAATTAATGACACCCTGAACATAAGAATAAGTGTTGGGGATATCGGTTATTTCCTGCATTTTGATAATTTCATGAATCTCGGAGATGGAGATAGCGTAATTCTCATCATCCACACAAAACTCGATGTACTGTTGTTTGTCCGTTGATTGCATGCGCGGTTTCCCTACCTTTCTTGAATAAATCCGAAATAAGACGTGTCTGACTCGAGCAGTTCAAGCGTCAGGCGGGTGATCACAGGATCGAACTGGATGGCTCTGTTCCGCCATAGCTCCTGTTTGACCTGTTCCAATGGCAAGCTTTGACGGTATGGCCGCACGCACATCATGGCGTCAAAGGCATCGGCTACAGAGCAGATGCGGGCCAATAATGGAATGTCCTGTTCTCTCAAACCATGGGGGTAACCATGCCCATCCCAACGTTCATGATGATGAAGAATCACTTCGATGACCGGTTCTTCAAATTCGGATATGTTATGCAAAAGGTCGGCCCCTACCTGCGGATGGAGTTTGATGATTTTCCATTGGTGCGGGGTAAGGGGGGCAGCCTGTTCCAGCACATCCAAAGGCAGCATGATTTTCCCCAGATCGTGAAGAAAGCAGCCGCGCAGCAAGTTTTCTTTTTCGCATGCCTCCAGATTCATCTCGGTGGCTATACGTTCTGCCAGCATAGCTACCCGTATGCTATGCCGATAGACTTCAGGACGTTTTTCGCGCATAAAATCGATCAACTGAATTAGCAATGTTGAATCTTGCTGTGCTATAGCCTGATTGTCAATAAATTTTTGCAAGGAGCTCATGGTGTTCTCTCCTTTTTTTGTGACATATTTGAAAATAGAAGCGATTCAAGTTAAGGTGCTGGCTTTGGCCCAAAAGACCTCCTTTCCTTTAAATACATAACCTCCGGCAGACCGGTGAATGTCTTTCCTCCTGCGCTGGTCCGAGGGCTAGTCAACAAAAGTCCATAGCAGGTCGTATAATGATAATTATCCGACAAAATTTGGGGAGGATGGATAATGACTACCAATAGCAACATGAATTCGGCAAATCAGTTGACTTTGCTGCACACGAGTTCGAACAACTATAGCGATGATAAAATCGTGAACATGTTTATAAGTGCCTGCTGCACGGCAGACAATACGAGGAGGAGTTACTTGAGGGCAATTCATTGTTTTCGCGAATTCATCGGGTTCAAGAAGCTTGATTCGGTAACATGGAGAGAGATTGAGGCCTTTAAGCTGTACCTTCAGCAACGTGAGAAAGTAACCTCCAAACGCGCATTGGCACCGGCCAGCATCGCCGCTTCCATTGCTCCGTTAAAATCGCTGTATAAGTGGGGGAGCGACAGCAACATAGGTTTTTTTGCAAGGAACCCTACATCGAATGTGCGTTTGCCGGTAATTCAGGTGACTAGCCACCGGAACTTTTTAACCAAAAAGGAAGTAGGGTTGTTGCTAAACCATCTGCAGCAGCAGAGCCAAAGAAATTATTTGATGGGGCTTTCGCTTGTATTGCTTGGTCTGCGGGTGTCTGAACTGAATTCGGTATACTGGGGAAATTTCCATACGGATCCTATGGAGTCGAGTATTTGGCTTACGCTTCACTATACAAAAGGAGGGAGGACAAGGGAAATCAAGGTGCCCCAGTATTTATGGGAATTATTTGTAGAATACGCGAAGGGGCTTGTCGGTGACGCGGAACCATCCGAAGCACTCAGGCTGTTTCCAATTTCTACAAGACAAATTGAACGTATCATCCGTAAAGCCGGGGAAAAAAGCGGGATTACAAAAAAGCTTACGCCCCACTGGCTGCGGCATACCAACGCAACCTTGGCCTTGCTGGGAGGAGCATCGCTTCAGCAAGTGCAGGAAACGCTCGGGCATGCGCATATCAACACGACTCAGCGATATTTGCATACTGTAGACCAAATGAAAAAAGCAGCTCCGGATTATGTACAGGACTGCTTAAAGGAATTTATTTACTGACGCACTATGCAAAAGCATGCAATTTGGCCTATAATTTGATTGAGTACTCCGCAAAATTCTATCTTTTTCTACATTTTTACCCATGTCTTTTGTCGGATAATTATCATTATGCGACATGTTTTATTATCATTAATATTTTAGGCTGATTTGTCATTGTTTAAGCAACATATTGCTCAAGTTATTTATTTGCAATTTATACATATTGACGATGCCGTCCAACAAGTTGGTTACGATTGTTCTTCGCAGTTTATCGGGTTACCGGTAGTTTTTTAGCCAAGCGAGTCCCATGGCTATACCATGGGCTCGTTTGTTTTTCTTAAAATGATATAATTTATAACTCGACGTTCACAGAACGAAAACCAAATTAAAAGCAGGGAGAGCATGGGGGTGACAGCGATGGAATGCGGAGCTTGAAGTTGGCTTTCCTCAACTACATCAAGGCTTACTTGCCAATTTTATGCTACGAAAGTTGAGTTATATGTTCTCAGCGGAGCTGAGCAATTCTGTAATCGTGGGGAAAAACTACAGCTAAACGCGGTCTGCCGTCGTTGAAAGCAGTCGATAGACGCTTTTCTTAAGACTCCGATTTCTTTTCGGATCCGTTCGCCGGAAACCCATACTTTTTCGCCCTCCACGCTATAATCAGCGCAACCAGCAGCAGTATCAACAACACTCCCGGAAAAGACTGCACCCCTACCAGCTCCAGCAAGGCACCACCTACAATGCCGCCGCTTGCGATGGCCAGATTCCATACCGTGGTGTTAATGGGCATGGCGATATCCACGCCTTCTTCACCGCTTGCATTGGCTTGAGCGGTTTGCAGCAGGGTGGCGGCGCCGCCGAAAGTCAGGCCCCATAACGCCACGGCCGCATAAACTACCGGTGCTGATGTGCCGCCTACCCATAGGGCAACAGAAGCCAGCGCGAAGCCAAGCAGGCTGATCAATACCAGCAGGCGCAGCATGCGGTCGATTAGCAGGCCAACCATCCAGATGGAGACAAGGGCGGCTAATCCAAAGACCAGCAAGACCAGATCGACACGTCCTGCAAGTCCGGACCGCTCGAGAAACGGCGCGATATACGTATATAAAATATTGTGTGCCAACATCCAGGTGAACACCACCATGAGAATTGGACGCAAGCCGGGCATAACAAACACCTGACGGGCGGTCATTCTTTGATTTGCAGGTTGCCCGGGATAATCCGGCACTTTCCACAGCACCCAACCGATTAAAACAAGCGTGAGCAAAGACAAGAGTCCAAATACGGCGCGCCAACCGATCAGGTCACCGAGTAAGGTGCCAACCGGCACGCCGAAGGTAAGAGCGATCGGCGTTCCTGCCATCGCGACGGCCAGGGCGCGTCCTTTTAAGGCATCCGGGACCATACGCCGCGCGTAACCGGCGATCATCCCCCAGGCCGCGCCGGCCGCCACACCGGCAAAAAATCGAGCGGCCAGCGTTAAAGCATAGCTGGTCGACAAGGCGGTAATGGTGTTGAAGACCAGGAATCCAGCAATAATAGCGAGCAGCAGCGGACGCCGCCGAACTCCGCCGGTAAACATGGCGAACGGAATGGCCGCCACCAGCGAGCCAATTGCATAAAGAGTGACGAGCTGTCCGGCCATCGCTTTTGTTACATGAAGTCCTTCCCCGATTAACGGCAGCAGCCCGGCTGGAATGGTTTCGGTAAGAATACAGATAAATCCGGTCATCGCCAGCGCGAGCAGGGCAAGCCAGGGAAGTCTGGCAGGGAGGCTGGCCGATTGGACCGTAGCCGTGGATGATGATGAATATTGAGACAAGGTAGTTCCTCCTTAAGCTGAATTGAATTCTGGATTGATCATTCCATATGTTAAGGTGAACCCTATTCCTTTGTCAAGGACTTCTGGATCGATTAGTATAAAATTAGTTGCCGCAACGATGATTCTATAAACCAAAAATAAATTTGCTTTCTGTATTGAAAAACGCTTACATATAAACTATAATCAATATAAACCGATTTACTAAACCGATATACTAAACCGGTTTAATAAACCGATTTAGTAAAAGAGGGAGGAAGCATAAATAAGAAAAGCAGAGATTGTTTTCACTTCGTACGACTAGAAATTCAAAGAAAGGCGAGAATTGATTTGGGTAATTTGGATGTTGTTACTTTTGGCGAGGCAATGGTGATGTTTACAGCAGATGAGCCAGGCCCATTCCATGAGGTTATCCATTATACCTCAGGATTAGCCGGAGCTGAAATGAACGTCGCTATCGGTCTTGCAAGGCTGGGCCTAAGATCCGGATGGGTGAGTAAAGTTGGAAGTGATTCCTTTGGAGATTTGATCCTGCGGCGTCTCGAAAAAGAGGGGGTTGACATTAACGAGGTTCAGATCGATGAGAGTGTTCCAACAGGTTTTCAATTGAAATCAAAAGTTTTGGATGGTGACCCTGAGATTCAGTACTTTAGGAAAGGATCTGCAGCGAGCTTTATGGGGAGGGAGGACTTTTCGAAAGACTATTTCCTAGGTGCGGCCCATGTTCATATGACCGGAATCCCTCTGGCTATTTCGGAACACACCAGGGAATTTGCCGGTTGTGTACTTCATTGCATGAAGAGTCATGGCCGATCCATATCCTTTGACCCCAATTTACGTCCTGCTCTCTGGAAATCAAAAGAAGAAATGATCGATGTGGTCAATAAGTTTGCTTTTAAAGCGAATTATGTCCTTCCAGGAATAGGTGAAGGATATATATTAACCGGTTACACAGAGCCAAGTGATATTGCTTCCTTTTATTTGGAAAAGGGTGTCGAACTGGTGATCGTTAAACTGGGAGAAGCGGGCGCTTATTATAAGACTCCTTATGAGGAAGGCAAAGTGAGTGCTTTTCCAGTAGAAAAGACAGTAGATACGGTAGGTGCCGGTGATGGGTTTGCTGTAGGAGTCATTAGTGCTTTGATGGAAAAGCGTTCGATCGTGGAAGCGGTACAGCGCGGGAATGCGATGGGTTCGCTGGCCGTGCAATTCCCCGGGGATTACGACGGCTACCCTACCAGAAAACAATTACAGCAATTTATGCAAAATCAAAAAACGATCAAGGCAAATACACAAGGAGGTCACCAGGCATGAAAGAGCAAGAGGTAGCCAAACAAATTCTTCAATATATTGGAGACAAAGAGAATGTTACTTCTGTAGAACATTGTGCAACACGGCTAAGACTAATCTTAAAAGATAAGTCCAAAATAGATGAAAAAGCGATTGAAAATATTGATGGTGTTAAGGGGCAGTTTTTTTCCGCGGGGCAATACCAAATCATCCTCGGCACAGGATTTGTAAATAAGGTTTACGATGCATTTGTGAACGGGGATACTACAATTCAAAACGATAATAAAGCGGAAGCTTATAAAAACATGTCCTGGGTTCAGAAAATCTCCAGAACATTAGGCGATGTGTTTATTCCGATAATTCCTGTACTGGTAGCGACCGGATTATTTATGGGATTAAGAGGGCTTTTAACGAACCTTGGCCTTGAGATGAATCCTACCTTTTTAACGTTTACCCAAGTGTTAACGGATACAGCCTTCGCTTTTTTACCGGCTCTTGTCGGATTTTCGGTCATGCGGAAATTCGGAGGTTCTCCAATATTGGGTATCGTAATCGGATTAATGCTGGTTGCACCTCAGCTTCCCAATGCTAACGCTGTTGCAAGCGGCACGGCAGAACCTATTTTGCTGTCGCTTTTCGGGTTGTCCATTCCCATTACGGGATATCAAGGTTCGGTGCTTCCCGCATTAATGATCGCCATTTTGGCCGCAAAGGTGGAAAAGTCATTAAAGAAAGTCGTTCCGGATTCTTTATCTTTGATCGTAACGCCATTCGCCACTCTTTTAATTAGTATTTTTTGCGGTTTGCTTATTATTGGACCGCTTATGCATGGGGTGGAACAATTAATCCTTAACGGATTCAGATCATTGATCACATGGCCGTTCGGTATCGGGGGATTAATTATAGGAGCTCTGGATCAACTGATTGTAACAACAGGAGTGCATCATATTTTCAAAGCATTAGAGATTGAATTGTTGGCGAAGACAGGGGCAAATCCATTCAACGCCCTCGTTTCGGGAGCTATTGCCGCACAAGGCGGGGCAGCTTTGGCGGTGGCCTTTAAGACTAAAGATATCAAGAAAAGATCGCTTTATTTTTCCTCAACGATTCCAGCGTTTTTAGGAATTACGGAACCGGCCATTTTTGGTATCAATCTGAGATTAGTGAAACCATTTGTGTTTGGTTGTCTGGGGGGCGGTGTTGCAGGGGTATTCTCTTCGCTCGTAGGTTTAAAAGGTACCGGTTTGGCAATAACGGTTATTCCAGGGGCTTTATTATATTTGAACGGGCAAATTCCGATGTACATTATTGCGAATTTAATTGGTCTTGGCGTGGCGTTCACTTTGACGTACCTTTTCTTCAAGCACAATGAATAAAAGTGATGAAATAAATAGGACATTTATATAGAAGGGGAGAGAAACCATATGTTTCGTTTATATAATAATTTAACCTTACCTGAGCCCTGGCCTCCTGTGTATAAGGAAACCACTCTGGACCAGCCATTGGAAGTCCCGTACTTAAAAAATAAGCCGGATGTTATTAATATCGATATAGGAAGGCAGCTGTTTGTTGATGATTTTCTGATCGAAAAAAGCAATTTGATGCGGGAATATCATCAGCCTAATCTTTGTGCGGAGCCGATCTTTGAACCGACAAGTCCCTTAGAGATGAATGATGGTTATTGTCCTTGTGCTTGTCCGTTTAATGATGGGATTTTTTATGACGATGAAGATCAAAAGTTTAAAATGTGGTATCATGCCGGTTGGTTTGATGGTGTAGGTTACGCGGAAAGCGACGATGGAATCCATTGGAAGAGGCTGACTGAAATATACCCGGAAAGAACTTCGGAGAGGGTAATCCCCCGGGAATTTGGAGCGCTTAGAGATGGTTCGGCGGTTTGGATTGATTATGATGCTAAACATCCGGATGAAAAATATAAGATGCTTATATTCTTCAGAAAATACGATTTCGATGTAAAATATTACCACAATAAGCCGAAACATGCTCATGATATTCCGGGCTCTGTTCCACCGCTTGAAAAAGCCGTTTTATATAAATCCGCGAACGGCATCGATTGGAAGGAAGCGGGGAATATAGGCCCGTGTGGAGATAATACAACATTCTTTTATAATCCATTTACAAAAAAATGGGTGTTTAGCTTGCGTACATTTTCTTCTCTGGATAGCAGAATACGGACAAGAGGATATTTCGAAACGGAAGATTTCTTTGGCGGAACGAACTGGAAGGCGGAAGATATCAAGTTTTGGTCCAGAACAGATATATATGACATGCCCGATCCGGATATGGGGTACTATACTCAATTGTACAATTTGGATGCGACACCCTATGAAAGCTTAATGCTGGGAGTGTTCAGCGTTTTTATGGGACCTCCCAACAATATTAGCGGAAAAAATGGGACACCCAAAATTAATGATTTGAAACTGGGATACAGCAGAGACGGATTCCACTGGTTTAGACCAACCTATGATAATTTTATTTCTTCATCACGAAAAAAAGGATCCTGGGATTATGGATATGCCCATGCGGTAAACGGGGTTTGTTTGGTTGTTGAGGACAAAATTTACTTTTACTATTCTTGCTTTTCGGGGAATTCTCCAAAATTCGGATCTCACAAGTACGCTGGAGGGAATCTGGGACTGGCAACACTACGGAGGGACGGATTCGCTTCTTTGACCGATCAAGGAAAAGGCGGAGAGGTGCAAACGACCAAACTAGCCTTTACCGGGAAGCATCTTTTTGTAAATGCATCATGTGAAGCGGGCCGTATTTATGCGGAGATACTGGATGAGGATTCCAATGTTATCGCTGGATTTGAAAAGTCGGAATGCATCCCTGTTTGTGCTGATCGGACAAAAATGGAAATAAAGTGGAGAAATAAGCGAATTGAGGATTTAAATACGAAAGTAATAAAAATTCGTTTTTATTTAGAAAATGCAACCATTTATTCGTTTTGGATTTCGCCTGACGAAGAGGGCCATAGCCAGGGATTTATGGCTGGCGGCGGACCGGGATTTGTTAAAGGGCGCGATATTGGGGACAACTAGATAAAGGGGAAAATAAAAGATACAATACAAGGAGTGATCAAGAAGAGAGGTAGATCTAATGGATAAAGTAACCATGGCTGATGTTGCAAAGAAAGCTGGCATTTCCAAGAGTACGGTTTCACAATTTCTAAATAAACGTTATGAATACATGAGTGATGAAACCAAGAAGAAGATCGAGGAGGCCATCAATCAGCTTGGCTACCAGCCTAATTATATTGCAAGAAGCTTAAAACAAAAGCGGACTTCCATGATAGGGATTATAATTGCAAACATCATGCACCGTTTTTCTACAGAGGTAAGCAGGGCAATCGAAGATTACTTCAATGAACATGACATTCATACCATTTTTTGCAATACGGACAATGACCCGCTTAAAGAAAAAAAATATATCGATATGCTTCGGGCGAAGCAGGTGGACGGATTAATTATTTTTCCGACGGGGCAAAATGTAGAGCTTTACGAAAATATGCTTAAAAGCGGTTATCCGGTTGTATTTATGGACCGAAAAGTCAAGGATATCCTTATTCCTGCAGTAAAAGTCAATAACTTTGAATCTGCGTATTCCATCATTCAACATTTTATTGATTACGGGCATGAACGGATTGCTATAGTTACACAGCCTTTGACGACTTCTACCCGGATTGACCGGGTTGAAGGTTATAAGAGCGCGATGCTTGCCAACGGGAAGGAACCGCAATATATCATCAGTACGGAAGTTCAACAAATGAAGTCGGAGCTCGAGAAGCTTTTCTTTGGAGAACAACCTCCGACAGCTCTATTGGCGGGGAATGATCTCGCTTTTTTGGAAGTGCTGAAATTTGCCAAAGATCATGGATTAAAGGTTGGAAGCAATTTTTCATTAGCTGTTTTTGATAATATTCCGTTTGCTGATTTGGTTGATCCGCCTGTAACGACGATTGCGCAGCCCTCCTATGAAATGGGGAAAAAAGCGGCTGAAATGCTTTTAAAACTTATTAAAAAGGAAGAAACGGATATTCAGGATGTTGTATATAGTTGTGAGCTTTTAATCAAAGAATCTTCAATCATGATAAGAAGCTAATTTTAATGTTTTATGAAGTATTTTTCTGCAATTTTTATAAATCGATTTAGTTGAGGAGTGAGGTAACGGAAGTGATCATTCAATTGGCATTGGATCGCCTGACCATAGATGAGGCTATTGAACTGGGGAAAATGACGGAGGATTACGTTGATTGGATTGAAGTCGGCACTTCATTGATCAAGGAATATGGTATGGCAAGTGTGGAAAGAGTGAAGGAACAATTTCCTTCCAAAACGGTTATTGCCGATATAAAAACCATGGACAACGCTAAATATGAATTTGAAATCTGTTTTAAGGCAGGAGCCGACATAGCAACGGTTATGGGAGTATCACCGCTTGCTACAGTAAATGCATGCGTAGATGTTGCGAAAAACTTTAGCAAAGGGACAATGATTGATCTTTTGAATACAAACAAGGATCAAAAGGAGCAACTATTTCAACTTGCCCAAGATGATATTTATTTTTGTGAGCATGTCAGTAAAGACGAGCAAGAAGTACTTGGGAAAAGTAATGATCTTGTGCCGCTCAATTATGGATCGCGGATAAAGCTTGCAGTTGCAGGGGGAATTAACATGGATTCTTTACCGAAGTTCGCTGTAAGTCGGCCTGCCGTTGTCATCATCGGTTCAGCGATTACCAAGGCCATTGATCCGCATATGGCAGCGAAAGCATTTAGCGAAGCATTAAAAGAGGTGTGAGAAAATGAAAACAACAGAACTGGTCTTAAAGGAAATTCAGGGCGTTATCAATAAGATCGATGAAAAATGCTTGGACGAAATCGCCGCTATTTTGTTTGATGGAAAAAGAATATTTGTAACGGGTGAGGGGCGATCGGGGTTAATGGCGAAATCCTTTGCCATGAGATTAATGCATTTGGGAGCGACCGTTTATGTTGTAGGCGAGACCATCACGCCGTCGATTGAAAAAGGGGATGTGTTAGTTGCTGTATCAGGTTCAGGAAAGACCAAAAGCGTCATTTGGACAGCGGAAAAAGCAAAGTCCATTCCATGCCAAGTCGTTGCCATAACTGTCAATCCCGATTCGGAACTTGCCTCCCACGCCTCTCTGGTGGCCGTTGTACCGGCTGCCACAAAATATCGTACCGAACATGAACAGGCATCAATTCAACCGCTTGGCTCCCTGTTTGATCAAAGTATCCATATTATGTTTGATACGATTTGCCTGATCTATTCCAAGCTAAAAAAGATCGATCATGAACAAGCATTTCAACGCCATAGTAATATGGAATAGCTGTTACGGTATGACAAAGGTTAACCTACATTTTTATCCGCGATCCATCCAAGGGGTTGGTTACTTGTGGGGAGCGGGAAGCCGCATTAGGCCATCACAGAAAATACGAAGCCACCTGAAAAACAGCGGTTTGCAAAATGTAACGGACAGAAATGACTCTTTTTGCCTCGCACCTGCCCAGGTGAGCTGTTCGCCTCGGGGTGTCGATCGCAATGACCCGGTGATGAGATGGATCTGACCTCTCGTGAAAAACTCAGGCTGCCCGCTTCGCCGGGCAGCCTGAACGTGTATACGCCAAACAGGGTTTTGAATCTTCCAGCCTTCAGGCTTATAGCTCAATTTTCACAGCATGAAATTGGCAAATAAGCGTTGGTCCTTTGTTGAATGCAATAGTTGCAAAATGTACAATTACTTATCGGAAAAACTGCCACAACACTTGATTAAGTGTAAGTGATCTGCCATATTTTTCAATAGAGATATTTAACCTATTATATAATCCTACTTTCTTCTCAGAGGCGGAATCACCGGAACATGAGCGGCTTTGGGGATATCGGCAGGATCGACTTTAAATGACGGGTTGTATTTTTGCGGGTCCGTGATCGACTCCGGTTCTGAAGACCGCCAGATAAACAGGCATACCGGGCAATGATAAAGCTCCCAGGCTCCTTTTACCGGCGAACTCGCTAGGACGGACGCTTTTTCTGTATTGCAGCGCGGACAGGTTTTCATAGATATACACTCCTTTGTTAAATGAAAATAGGTTGCATGCACGGTTATTTCTGTCTGAGCAATTCAGCCAGCTTTTTCTCCCATACATCCGTATCTAGCGGAGAGTCGAGCGGCTGCGAATAATGGCCCCGCGTTTCCGGCGCTTTCGGCGTGGTTGCATCGATAATCAGTTTATCGGTGATGCCGGCAGGGTCGGAACCCGGATCAAGCGGCAGCACGGATAAGTTCGGTATGACAACGACGTCATATTTCGGGTTCATTTTCGTGGAGATAGCCCACATGACCTGGGGCAGATTAAACGGATCGACATCCTCATCAACGACGATGATGACTTTGCAGTAACCGAGTCCGTGGGGTGTTGTCAGTGCGCGCATACCCACGGCTTTGGCAAATCCGCCGTAACGGGTTTTGGTGGAAATCACGGCCAACAGCCCGTGCGTGTACATTGCATTTACCGCCTCGATCTCCTCGGGATAGGCGTCTTTCAGCTGCTGGTACAGAGGAACGCAGGTATTGATCGCCATCATGTAATCAATTTCCGTCCAGGGCATGCCGAGATACAGATGTTCAAAAATCGGATCAGTGCGGTGGTAAACCTTGGAGATTTTGATGATCGGCATCGCGCGGCCTCCGGAATAATGCCCGGTGAATTCGCCGAACGGACCTTCAAACTCCCGGTAGCGGGAGACGATTTCCCCTTCCAGCACAATCTCGGCTCCCCAAGGGACGTCCAGGTTTCCGTGCTCCAGACGGACAATCGGATAAGGCGCCTCCTGGATCGCTCCGGCCATTTCGTATTCGGACTGGTCGTACAGAATCGGCGAGCCTGCCACGGTAGTAATCACCGGTTCACAACCCAACGCGATCGCCACTTTGAGATTTTGCCCTGTTTCTTCCGCCTGGCGAAGGTGAACGGCAATGTCGTGCTGAGACACCGGCTGAATGCCCAAGGTATCCTTGTTTTTCACCTGAAGGCGGTAAACACCGGCATTTTGCTTGCCGAAATGTTCAGGGTCGTATTGGTCCCGCGAGACTACGACGGCTTTATCGATGTAAAATCCGCCGTCTCCCCGGTTCAGCCGGAACAAAGGAAAAAGCTCAAACAGATTGATATCCTCGGTGATTTGGTTTTCCTGAAAAGGCGCCTTGGTCTCACGTTTTACGGCAACCGGAAACTTGGCAAATCTGCGGGCAAATTCAAAAAACTGCTCTTTGACCGGCGCGTTTTTCGGCAGTCCGAGCATCAGCGCATGATTCTCCCAGGAGCCGATCATGTTCATCGCTATGCGCGCGTTTTGATATCCGTAAATGTTGTTGAACAAAAGCGCCGGCGAGCTTTCCCCTAAATTAGCCACTGCGCGTCCGGCCGCTCCAATGTCGGGTTCGGGTTTAACCTCTTCTTCAATGTTCAGCAACTGTCCTTCCTGTTCAAGTACACTTAGAAATTCTCTAAGATCCTGATACGCCATAGAGCGGTACCCCTCCTTCATAAATTGGTTGTTTATTAAAATTCTTACATACAGTGTAGAGCGAGAGTTAATATAGTTAAAATATCTGTTGGCTATGTTGTACATACTTTTTGGCTATATATGGATTGGAGGCGGCCCCTCTATGGATATCAGACAGTTGAAATACTTTGTGGCGATCGCGGAAGAAGGCAAAATCACGGCGGCGGCAAGAAGGCTGCATATGGCGCAGCCGCCGCTCAGCAAGCAGCTTAAGGGGATGGAGGACGAACTCGGCGTAATGTTGGTTGAACGGCATAAGCGGAAGGTGAGTCTGACTCCCGAAGGGGAAGTGCTCTATAAAAACGCCAAGCTTTTGCTCGCCAGTTTCTCCGAGCTGGTAACGGAAATGCAGGAAATGAACAAGGAGGCGCACGGATTCATTTCTGTCGGTTCAAGTCTGTACTGTGCGTCGTTAATGCTGTCCAATATGAGGCGCATGCGCGTAAAATACCCCGATATGCAGTATAAAGTCTGGGAAGGGGACCCGGTCCGCCTGGGAGAATTGATGGAGAACAGGGAGATAGACCTTGCGATTAGCAGCAGTCCGCTTCCGGTAAAGGGCCTGAGCTCGTTTCGCTTGGCGCCGGACCCTTTTGTGCTGGTGATTCCCAAGCAATGGAGTTTGACGGACCGTGAGCGGGAATCGGTTTGGTTCCAACGAATTGCCGACCTGCCGCTGGTTGTGCTGCGCTCTGCCTGCAGTGAAGGGATGTACGGGCGAATTATGAAGTGTTTTGCCGATCTGGGTGAGGTTCCGCGCATTTTATGTGAATGTCATGATTCGGCGATGCTGCTCAGCATGGTTACCAGCGGATTCGGGGCGGCGTTGCTTCCTAAATCCGTTTTGGACTTAAGTCCGCCGGGCAATTACAAGGTTTTGCAAATCACCGACTGTCCGCTTTGCTCCGAGCCGTTCGTCTTTTACCGCAGCAGCGGTTACTTGTCCAAAGCGGCCAAAGAATATCTTGAGTTGTTTAAATGAGCATAGAGGTGAAAGCATGAAAATTACAAGAGTGCGGCTTATATTGCTATTAATTATAGTTTTGATATTATGGCTGTCACAATTTGAATGGTTTAAAGAAAGTGTCGCAAAAGTTTCCTCATCAGTATACGTTAATGTGAAATATCATAACCAAGATTTAAAATTCGAAAGAGTAGAGTATGATGCACATTTCGGAGATTATTTTGTTACGTACAAAGGGAAGAACGGTCAATTTATTAGTTTGACTATGACACCTCGATATTTTCCAATCTATGTACTGCATGATCCTTGGGATCAACCGATGTAAGGTGGCTGTACCTTTTTTCGTTTTTATTATTTTATATCATCCTGATGTTTATACTGATAATCGAAGTCTATACCTTTAACTGGGGCTCTACTATATTGAATAATAGCTCCGTTTTCTTTTTTATAAAAATATCTTGCATTAGGTTCGTCTTTAAAAATTACAGTAGCACTAAAAACAGGAGCTTTTCCTAATTCTGATTTAACACTTAATATTTCTTCCTTTTGGTACCCTTCGTTCAATAAATGATTAAAAACTTCAGATTCTAAATTCCTTGTTGAATATTGAGTAAATACTATGATTGATAATACTATCAGTATGATAGTGAAATAAATTATATATTTTATATAATTCATATAATCCTCCTAATTAATGTAAAATAATGTATTGAAAAATACTGAAATTAACCTTATTATAAGCATAAATACCATATGAAGGAAGTGTTTCTTGTGAGGAAATTATTAACTAGTCTATTTTTGGGTTTGGGATTAGTTTTTATGTTCGCAAATGCAGCAAGTGCAGACAGTAATAATACCTCTCAGCCTATAACCTTTGTGACATCAGTAACTCAATCTACCTATACTACTATGGATGAAGCTTTATTAGAGAATGAAGTTAAACCATTGGCCGAAATTCAGCCAACCTATCCTGGAACTAATATTACTATGAAACCAGGAGATGTAATACACAACCCTAAGTCCTTTTCTACTTTTTTTGTAGGTCATGTTGCAATTGTTGGACCGGACTTGAGAATCTACCACGTTCATCCCAATGGTCCGGGAATTGTGGAATCTATTGACTCATATGTAAGTCGATTTAGCTCTGGGGATAAATTTACAATTTTTCGAATTAGAGACGGTGGGGGCCCTGAAGCTGCTGAATGGGCTAAGGCTAATATAAGTAAAGTAAATCAGTACTTTTTTAATCCAATTCCAACGAATGTTGGAGGCAATTACTGTTCGAAATTTGTTTGGCAGGCATACTATTTTGGAATAAATAAAGAGCTTGTCTTTGATAGTAAAAGTCTAGATCCACTTACATATATCTTACCTTCTGACATTTTGAATTCTCCTATTCTAGTAAAAACGGGAACTTTCTATAAATAAGAACACTCTAAGTCGCTCATTCCTGGGCGGCTTTTTTTGTTTTACCGGATGGAGCTTAATTGCGAAGATAGATAACCCTCCAAGCTTATCGGGAGCAGTATCACAAGATTGATGCTCCCATAACCCCGGTATCAAAATGTATCCTACCTTACAGAAATGATCCGATCATACAAAAAAGTGCGTACTGTTCAAGCGTTGGTGTACCTGATAACCTACATACAGAACGATCGATCCAGATTTCACCGAGCGGGACGTTCGTTCAAAAACACTTAGGTGAGGTGCGAAGGTATGCAGGAATATCAACTTACTTTGAAAGATAAGCGAATCGTATGGAGGAAGGCAATCGATATTGAGCCGCTCATCGGCAAATATCCCAGCGACTCCATCAGACAAGGCGTAAACGCGGCCTTGGATTGGAATTTGCCTGCCGGTGTATATCGGGCAAAAGAGGTTGTTATGGAGCTCGATAAGATGCTCGAGGCGATGCTGGTACAGCTTGGCGAACCGGTGAACAGCGATCCGGCGGTGCTCTTGGACAGCCTTCAGGCCAATTTGGCGATTTCCGGACGCGTGTCCTCTTTGCCGTTGGGGCCATTGGCTCTTGAGGATCAAGCTGGCGCCGAGATTACGGCTCAGGCAGTGCGCATCGGGGAGCAATTGGTAAGCTGGGCCCGGGAGATTAATGCCGAGAAGAAGACGCTGGCTAAGTATGGGCCGGAAACGCTAGGCAAGTTGGAATTTCGCAGCCACTGTTATGGTCATGCCCTGATCCCGGAGGCGATTGCTCAGGTTTGGGGACCATTTGGCGGCCCGCGGGTCATGCAGATTTATAATGAGTACCTGCATCAATTCGTTTTGCTGCGGGATGCCTTGCTTCCGTTCGCCAATTGGGAAGAAGTTCCGTTTGAAGTCAGGGAATATACGGAGTTCAAAGGGCTGCGTTTTCTGGAGCCGGCCCGGGAGAGCTTTTTAACGCAATTGCTCGGGAAAAAGTTGACCCACAAAGCGATCGTCCAGTATGCGCAAAGTGTGGTCAGTTCAGGGTTAACCAAAGCCGGTTACGGCTTCCAATACCGTCTGGGAACCGTCTTGCCGGCGGGTCTGGGGGAGCCGGCCGGTACGGCGGTGCGTTATCTGCTGAAGTGGCATCCGGTTCAAACGATACAGACAGAAGACACACAAGCGTTGGCCGCGATTTCTTTCGCTTATGAATATGACGACTATTATGCCGCGCCGCGAAACGAGGCGGGAAAGGGTGCGCCGGTGGACAAGGCCGCGCTTCCTGTTTCCGGAGAGCTTTATGATGAACCATCCATCGCCCGGTTGCTGCCAAATAGGGAGGACGACCGAACAACTCTACGGTTCAGCCTGGAAATGGAAGGCCGCGAGTATACGGTAGACCTCGGTCAGCTTTTTCGGGGGCATCGGTTTTTATATCGGCCGCAAAAAAGCGACGATGCCGGAGCCGCAATTGTAAAACGAACATCCATCGGCTTGCATCGGGCGATAGACATACTCTCGCATTCCGGATTGGTGACGAATACGGACGGCATCCACTTTATTCCGACCGGCGGAAATGAGCTTGTGTTATGGGCTTTGCTTGGGAAGCTGTATCCCGAAAATGTGGTTTTACTGGACACAGGGGATCAGGAAGAGCTTGAATCGGCTTATGTTTCCGGCAAGGGGTTTGGAACGCAGTTTTTGGTACTGTGAGTCTAAAAAGCAGGATAGACAGTCAAGAGGTGCCCTGTCAGGGTATCTCTTGACTAATTTTCTTTAAGCATGCTTATGATTGGTGTACGATACTTCATCGGGAAAGCTTTCGATATAGGTGGTGCCAAAATCGCATAACATCAAAAGCATGGGAGCCAATTGTTTGCCGAGCTCGGACAAATCATATTCTACTTTTGGCGGTGAAACCGGATAAACCTTGCGGATAATGAGTCGATCGCTTTCCAGCATTCTGAGCTGCATCGTAAGCATGCGTTGGGTCGCTTCAGGGAGCAGCCGCCGTAGTTCATTATACCGTACCGGGCCTTTGGCTAAGTGGTTTAAAATGGCGATTTTCCATTTCCCGCTGATTAAGCCGAGCACAATTTCCGAGGTACAGCGATAAGTTTCGTTTCTAAAGTTGATCATCTATCAACACATCCTTTTCAGAAGTATTGAAGTAAAATTTCTTCCTTAAGCTTAATTTAATTACGGATTGATCATTCCATATATTAAGTTGAAGCATGCTCCCTTGTCAAGGAGTTGTGGATCAATTAGTATAAAAATAATAAGGGAGGTCATCTTATGCCACGAACGGGACGTCCACGCGCATTTAATCGTGACGAGGCAGTGGCTGCCGCCATGCTTCTGTTCTGGGAATACGGCTATGAATCCACTTCACTGGCTCAGTTGCGGGCGGGGATGGGGAATATATCGGCGGCGAGTTTTTACGCGGCGTTCGAGTCCAAGGAAGCGCTATTCCGCGAAGCGGTGGATCGATATATATCGACTTATGGACATGTTTCGGAAATTTTCAGGGATACGAGCATATCAGCGAAAGAGGCCATGGAACTGGGATTGCGGCAATCGGCGCAGATGCAGACGGAGAGCTCCCATCCTTTAGGTTGTCTGCTGGTTTTGTCCGCCGTAAATTGTTCTCCCGAGCAAAAGCACATCATGGAGATGCTGGCCAAGGAACGGGAGAGGGTCCGCGGTTGGCTGAATGATTGTATAGTACGGGCCGTAGCCAATGGGGAGTTGCCTGTATCCACGGATATTTCCATGGTGGTTATTTTATTTGAAACCTTTCTTCGAGGAATTTCGACGCAAGCCCGGGACGGTGTTTCCTACGAGGTCATTGACGCAGCCATCACAGAACTGATGAGCGTCTGGGATTCATTAGCTGCTAAGGCGGGCTGACTTGGGAATTACCTGTATTAGAAATGAGGAGAGTACGATGCTTCCATACTCGGAACAACTTGGCCGTCTTTTCGGCAGCCAGCCAAGAGTTTCTGCAGCTATACTGGCTTCCTATTGTAAAGTTATTGCGTTATATGGTGGCCGTGAAGACGCTGCGGCACTTTTCAGGCTTTTTCAGGAGCATCCCGGAAATTATAGATATGTTATGCTGCTCGACCCCGTGATGAGATGCGGCGATCTGGAGCTTGCTGAAGAGATAGACTATTATTGTTTTGAGCAAAATAAACTTAAGCCAGATATGCCTAGCGATATTTTACACGTGTTGGGCTATATGGGCTATGAGAAATACACAGACTATATGGTAGACAACATCGGGATAGACAACTGGTATCTATCCAAGGATGCATGTCTTGGGCTAATGCACCTTCCTACGGGACAGCATCATGAGGAACGGTTGAGAAATGAACTGGAGAAAGTATACTCGCAGCCGTTATTCCCTGAATTTTTGCCGGCGTTTTG
The DNA here is from genome assembly GCF_023715465.1 of Paenibacillus macerans. GTDB lineage: Bacteria > Bacillota > Bacilli > Paenibacillales > Paenibacillaceae > Fontibacillus > Fontibacillus macerans_A. The sequence goes on along the minus strand of NZ_JAMBOE010000001.1, from coordinate 52,647 downwards.
CTTTAAGTTCAGTGGTTCTGACATCGTTCCGAGGCTGCTTACTTGGGGAGATCGGGCTTCAACGGATTGTAATGCCGGACTCCTGATAGGCATTGCCGCGTATGGGGAAAGTCAGCGGGAGTGTATTAAACAGATCTTGTGGAACCCGGGATGGGAGCTTTACAGTATCGGGACCGGGAGTCATTGGTGGGCTTACGTATCCATGCAGATGGTGAAGCTGTCCTTCCATGAACTTATCTCGGATATTAAGAGAGCCGCCCCGCTGGAACATGAGAATCGTGAAAGGGGAGAGGATAAGCAACTTATAGAGCATAAACTGCTCGTACTGCATGATTTGCTCGAGCTTAAGCTGAGCAGTCCACTAAGCCCGCTTCGGTTTGTTCATGGAGCTCAAGAGGAATTACCGCAACTATACACCCAGTTGTTTGAATGGAGCACCAAGCACCGGGCTGATTCGCTAACGGGACGAATCAGCCATTACCTCGGATATAATCATCCGCTTTCGGACAAGTATTTGCAGCTAAGCAAGAGGATGGAGGAGAGGATATTCCACGAATTGGAATGTGGTATTCTTAACCCCAAGTGGGAAAACGATCAGGGTTATTTGAAGCAATTGTTATAGAAGTGATACTTTAAAGCGTGTTCCAAGCGATTACTCCCCCATTGTGGTGACCACTTACTCCATCTTGGTTGCCATCATCATCTTGACTCCTTTTGTCTGGATGAACTTAGGCGAAGTTGATTTCTCGCAACTGACTCATCCGACCATTTGGGGATTATTTCAACTGCCTGTGCGTTTGTGCTTTGGAATCGCGGCTTACAAATGCTGAAGGCTTCAAGCGGAGGGTTGTTTTTCTTTTTTTAGCTGATAGTAATAATATGGCTTGGATGGCTATTGTTAGGAGAAAGCATAGGCGGAACCTTTTGGGCCGGTTCAATGTTGATTTTAGTTGGTGTTTTATTAGTTATCCGGGAAAAAAAGTAGAATAACAAAAAAGAAACCTGTGGATCGTAAAGTCCAAAGGTTTCTTTTTTCATATTTCCGGTTCATAGGCTGCGTATCCAATTGGCTTGCGAGCTGATAAAACGGCATACGGCCGCGGATTTTCGCGTCTGGTCCTGAAGGACCGAAGCCGGATCGAGCCCGGCCTGATAGCGGTGCAGGAAGTGCAGGAACACGTCCAGCTTGCGAAGCTGGAGCAGCTCGGGCAGCCGTTCCAGCTCCTCTGCCTCCAGCGGGCGTACGCTGCGGTAGCCGGCCAGCATTTCCTTCACGACGGCTCTCGAGAGGCCGCCGGGAGCGGAGAGCTGTTCGGCCAGGCAGACGGCGAGTTCCATCGTCCGGACGTCGCGGGTGGCGAATTCGAAGTCGAGCACGGCGCGGATTTCCCCATCGTCCACCAGGACATTGGAGTGCGAGAAGTCGCCATGAATCCATTGCCGCTCCAAGCGGCGGATGGATTCGGCCTGACTGGACAACGAATCGAGCACGCCCAGCAGAAAGCCGGCCTCTTCCGCCAGCGCGGAGAGCTCCGGATCTGTCTTATAGAGGTGGCGGGCGTTCACCGCCGCTTCTTCCGTGTCCGGGCCAAGCAACTCGTCATATGGCGGATAAGCGGGGGCGGCTTTAAGCTGCAGCCACTCCATGGCCAACGTGAGCTGGCCTACGGCACGCCCGTAGGCGTAAGACAGGTCGTGGCGGCCGGCCGCCGGTTTCACGCCGGGCAAGTAAGTGAACGCGGCCGCCAGCTTTCCGTCCGGCGCGGCCGTCCAGGTCCCACCTTGTCCGGTGTAAAGCGGGCAAGGGATTTGAAACGGCAGCTTTTGCCGTGCCAGCAGGAGCAGCAGCTCGTGTTCGGCCGCGAGCTTCAGGGTCGACCGATGGTTCTCATAAATGCGCAGAACCTGAACCTGTCCGTCCTCCAGGACGACGTAGCGGGTGGTGTTGTTCATGCCGCTGTCGCGCTCTTCGATCCGCAGGATGGAGGGCAGCGGATAAGCAGCCAGAATGGCTCGGTAGTAAGCTTGGTTTGTCGTATCCATAATGTTTATAGGCTCCTTAAGTTGTTTCAGCAATCATTATATCATCGACTCTAATAGGCTAGTCGAATGGCGGACAAAAATGTGCTTTAATTGGCCCTACTCTGACCATTAATTGCAAATCATACAACTAACTTTATATCCATTTACCCAATCATTCGTTTAATTGCATTTCATACAACTATCTCCTCGTTTCTTTGCCTCTTTTTTGAAAGATGGCGGAGTAATTGCAGGTTTTACACTTAAACAAGCGCTGCGGCAGCATTCTCGGATAGTAACCGTACATTTTGCAACTATTCCATTCAACAATGGACCAACTGCTATAATTCATAGTGACACTATTCCATTTTGCAGTAGAATATGGCTGTAGTTCATATAGACTATTTCTAATAAAAAGTTTGTTAGGAATATGAACTGGTGAACTGGAATCATAATGGCGGAGGAAGAAGAATTTATTTGGAAGCAAGGTATTGTTCTTCACGCGGACAGCGTATAAGTACGACTTATTGCATGCAAATCCGGAAATTCGCCGTAATCTAGTTCAACAAAAGGGTGGAACCTCCGGTTGGGGCATTGCTTATGGAATGATTATAATTCTAATCGGAGCCATTATCCTGGGGTATTTGGAAGAGTTAACCTATTAAACAACGAACGCCGAAGTAATATGAGGGAGCACATTCATTTGGAGTTAACGCTTGCACAAGACAACTTGTAATTCTGATCCTTTCCAGCTTTCCCGCCAAAGCTCAAGTTTTCGAACCGATCTTATCGTTCGTCGGAACTCTAACGGTTGTAGCAGCTGCTATTATACGAAAAAAGCCCTTTTCTAAATTCTAATGGTTGTGAGCGCCGTTATTTGCCTGAATCTGAGCAAAATTGGCCGGGTTTATGTGAAATAAGCGCCATGGCAACCGTTAGAATTTGAAATCAACGTTTTTGCAACAAATAGCGGTTGTGACAACCGTTAGAATGACGGGCTCGCTTGAAGAGGCTGCGATAATATATTATAGTTTCGGGAATTACTCTCATTATTACAGAGCAGCCGCAAGCGAAGATGTATGGCAGCAGCTTTACTTTGGTTGCCGTGCATCCATTTTATTTCCTGAATGCGTAGGGACCCGCAACTTGAAAACCCTCGTTCTCCATTTCCAGGAACGAGGGTTTATTTTAGCTTGTTAAGACTTGGCGCGTGCCGCCTTCATCGCCGCTGTTTCTTCCTCATTAGGCCCGTATACGCCCGGTGCCGCCAATCCTGCCTGACGCATCAATATCGTGATTTGAGCGCGGTGGTGAATCTGGTGGCGAACGAGCGTATTCAATACACCGGCAACGGTGGTGTCCATGAAGCCGAACAGCTTAATCGGCTCTTGCAGCTTGTCGTCCTTATCCGCCCAGTTTGCGCTTATTTCCGCAATTGCCGACTCGCTTGCACGGCGGTAGGCCTCTGCGATAGCCGACGCGGACCCGCTTTCTACCGTGGGAATCTCCTGCTGCAGCCCGACTTGGTTAAAAAATACGCCGACGCTCTGAGCGACATGCCAGGCGATTTCGCCAAGCGTACGCGGCTGTACCTCCGACACCGCCTGATTCAACGAAGCATCTGTCAGTTTGTCCAATACCTGCAGCGTAAGTGATGCTTCCCGCTCCCAATCGTTAAGAAACCCTTTGACAGTTGTATACATATGCCGCACTCTCCCATTCATGAAAGTTTAATAGGCGCTCCTCAATCCCTACAGCTTTCCCAAAAGCAGCCTACTTTTCTATTGTACTAAAGTTAGGAAATTGTTCAATTGTGAAAGGGAAGGGTTGGCCGCAACCGGTCCGAAACGATGCAATCCCCAAAAACTCGCAGGAACACCGTCCTGGGAGTTTTTTGTGCGTTTGGCAGCGCGCCATGATTTTTATATTGACTGAACGGTCATCCTATAATAAAATCACTTTGTAAGGTAGCCTCATTTGGAGATGGAGGGATGGCAAATGGATTTATATTACGAGATCAGCGGGAGTGGAAAGCCGGTTGTACTCCTTCACAGTGGCGGTGCGGATTTACGGGATTGGACTTATGTCGCGTCTCTTCTGGCAAAGCATTATATGGTAGTTGCTTTTGACGGTCGCGGCGCCGGAAAGTCTCCATCGCCCGCGGAACCGGCTAACTATGTTGCAGACTTGCTGGCTCTGCTCGATCATCTGGAGATCCGGCAAGCAGCGTTGGTCGGTCATTCGATGGGCGGTCAGATCGCCGCAGATTTTGCGCTGGAACATCCCGATCGGGTATCGGAACTCGTTCTTGTCGGTCCCTCACTGTCGGGTTATCAATTATCTCAGGAATTTCAGGAATGGATGATGCGGATCAATGCGGCCTTTCCGGACCTTGATAAGGTCATTGAGCTTTCATTCGATGCTCCGTCATATCGCATCATTAAATCCAGCCCGCATTGGGAATTGATGCTTGACATGTTCCGGCACCATTTGCAGAAAATGACGGAATGGGGCAGTTTTGAATCGGTATGGCCAAAGCCGCCGGCTATTGAAAGGTTGGGGGACATGAGGGGGAGGACAATGCTTGTGATCGGCGACGAAGAACTGCCGGATAACCTTCGTGTGGCTGAATGCTACGGGGAAATCCCCGATTTTCACAAGATTACGATCCCCGGTGCGGATCATATGGTTACATTAACCCATCCTGATGAACTGTGCCGCCAAATCATCCGTTTTTTGGGAGGGGAGAGTCATGCCGCGCACACCGGAGGAAAATGAGCGTATTCGTAAGTTTTCCAAAGAGAAAATTCTTATGACCGCTATGGAGTTGTTCATGAAGCGGGGATATCATGCTACGTCCATTGACGATGTAGCCAAACATGCGGGCGTATCCAAAGGTCTGCTTTATAATTATTACAAAGGGAAAGAAGAGCTGCTTGCGACCATGGTGGAGGCCAGAATCAGTGAATTGGTTGAGGTCATGGATGCTGCGGCTTCTAAGGAGACGCCTTCCGAGCAGCTTAAGCAGATTGCTGAAGGAGCACTCGATAATGTCAAGGAAAAACCGGAGGTATTCCGGTTTTATCTTCATTTACAGACACAACCTGAATCCGACGCAGTGTTGGTAAAATACAGTAAACGATTGATCGAGGAAAGCGCCAGACAGTTCAACTTGCAATGCGAGATGTTCCAAAACCTGGGGGTCAAAGAGCCGAGAAAACGGTCATTGTATTTTTCCTCTGTGCTTCAAGGCATTATGTTGATGATCTCGACCTATCCGGAGCAGTTCCCTATTGAAGAGATCAAGGCACAGATTATTCGGGAATTTTGCGAATGATGCTATTAGGGTTTGTAATATTCGTCGTTCTAAAAAAGGTTCATGGCGTTGGTTAACGTCATGAACCTTTTTCATAGACATGTCAGCAAAGCCTTGGCCGATAGCAGATTGTATGTCCAACAATTCGACAAGCTTCCTCCTCGTTATACGCCCCTGATTTACCGAAAATTCCAGAAAATATCAGAAAAATTTAGAAAGAAGTAGAAAAATTCAGAAATAAATAGTAATTATTAGAAAAGCTAATTTATATTGGCGAATATGCCATGATACATATCTGAATTTAGGTATTTGAAAGTTGAGTAAAATCGTTATTAGGACTAAGATAAAACTGCTATTAATACCATTTATAGGAAGAAAGAAGGCTATCGAATATGATGAACAACGCAAGGTCGTCATGCTCACCATTCCACGCGCTGTGATCTGCCCGCAAGCCCTACATCTTAAAAGCGTAATCCGCAGAAATCACGAATTGAAGTGCAGCCATGGTTGTTTTGAGTTTTAAAAACAGCGAAAGGAATGTGAGTTTTCGTGAAAAAAGTTGCATTAGTAAGCCCATTGAGAACGGCGGTCGGCTCCTTTAACAAAACCCTTGCGCCTTTAAGCGCTCCCGAGCTGGGAGCCAACGTGATGACAGCATGCCTTCAGCAAAGCAAAGTAGAACCTGCTTTCATTGATCAAATTTTTATGGGGAATGTTCTTCAGGCGGGCGTTGGCCAAAATCCTGCGAGACAGGCGGCGCTAAAAGCCGGGATCCCCATTGATATACCCGCAACAACGATAAACACGGTTTGCGGCTCAGGACTTCATGCCATCGCTTTAGCCTACGATTCCATATTGGCGGAACAAAGCAGCATCGTTTTGGCCGGTGGCATGGAGAGCATGTCGAATGCTCCTTACCTGCTAAGGAAGGCAAGAAACGGCTATAAACTTGGCCACAGTGAATTGGTGGACGCCCTGGTGGCCGACGGCCTTACGTGCCCGGTCAATAAATACCATATGGGAATTACCGCGGAGAATGTTGCCGAGAAATACGGAATTTCCAGACTGGAGCAGGATAAGTTTGCCTATGAAAGCCAAATCAAGGCCGCAGAGGCAAAAAACAAGAAGCTTTTTGCCGAACAGATCGTTCCGGTCAAGATCCAAAACAAAAAAGAAACAATTTATTTCACGGAGGATGAACACGTAAGAGCCGATACCACCCCAGAAAAACTTGCTCAATTAAAACCTGCGTTTAAGGAAAACGGTACGGTTACCGCCGGAAATGCTTCAGGAATCAATGATGGCGCGGCGGCTGCGCTGGTGATGTCCGAGGACAAATGCAGGGAACACGCGTTAAAACCGCTGGCCTATATCAAAGGTTATTCGCTGGTTGGCGTTGACCCGGCCTATATGGGAATCGGTCCGGTAAAAGCTATTTCCTCACTTCTTAAACGCCAGAAATTATCCCTCGATGCTATTGATCTTTTTGAAATTAATGAAGCCTTCGCCTCACAATCATTAGCGGTATTAAAAGAGCTTGGGGTGAGTCCGGAGAAAGTGAATGTCAATGGCGGTGCCATCGCGATCGGGCATCCTGTCGGAGCAAGCGGGGCCAGGGTATTGGTTACGCTGGTTCATGAAATGGTGCGAAGATCTTCGCGTTACGGCATAGCCTCATTATGCATCGGGGCGGGAATGGGAATCGCGATGCTGGTTGAAAATGCCCTCAGCTAAAAAAGCCCACCTCTAAAAAAGGAGAGATCACGATGAATCCAAAAGAAGTCCTTTCCCTGCAATCGATGCCTGCGGCCAGTGCCAGTTATGGGCGTCCGCCATGCCGTTTCATCAACCGGGAATTTTTCATTATTACCTATGAATCCGATCCCGCTGCGATTAGACAGGCGGTCCCGGAACCGCTTGAGCCGGATGGCAGTAATACCGTTTCGTATGAATGGATCAAGATGCCCGATTCATCCGGTTTGGGCAGTTATGAGGAAAGCGGTATTGTCATTCCGTGTACTTTTCATGGAGAACTATGCAATTTTGTCGCCCAAATGTATTTGGATAACGCGCCTGCTATTCTCGGGGGTCGGGAAATCTGGGGATTTCCGAAAAAATGGGCGAAACCTCACCTCAGAGTTGAAGATACCGAGACGCTGACGGGAACATTGCATTATAATAACGCCCTGGTAGCCATGGGAACGATGCCTTTCAAATATCACGTTCTTGATGCAGAGGAAACGGCTAAATCCATCGCCAAAACCCAGGTTAATTTAAAATTAATTCCCGATGTTGACGGTACCCCGAAAATTGCTCAGTTAGCGGCGTATAATCTCGAAGACATCACGGTAAAAGGAGCCTGGTCAGGGCCGGCCAGATTAAGCCTGACCCCCCATGTGAACGCGCCTGTAGCCGACTTGCCGGTGAAAGCTTATGTTGGCGGGAAACATTTTATCGCCGACTTAACGCTGCCGTATGCAAGAGTCATCCACGATTATCTTCAATAAAGTTTGCTTTTCCTAAAAAATAGACAAGGTGGGAGAAACATGTTAAACAAAGTTATCTCCGCGGAAGAAGCCGTTAAGAAGGTGAAAGACGGAGACACGGTGATGGTCGGCGGTTTTCTGGCCGGGGGTTACCCGGAGGATCTGGTGCGTGCGCTGGTCGACAGCAATTCCGCCGGCAATCTTACCCTTATTTCCAATGACACGGGCACAGCGGAATTATCTATCTATGAGCTTGTAAAAAGCAGCCGAGTAAAGCGGATTTTTGCCTCCTACATCGGCGCCAATCCGGAAACGGGGAGACTCCTGATGACGAAAGAAGCGGATGTGAGGCTCTTCCCGCAAGGCACGCTCGCAGAGAAAATCCGCGCAGGAGGAGCGGGCTTGGGCGGTATCTTAACCCCTGTAGGCGTGGGTACCGTTGTCGAGGAAGGAAAACAGAAGCTGGAAATTGATGGCAGAGATTATTTGCTCGAACTGCCGCTCAAAGCGGATGTGGCGCTAATTCGAGCCCATAAGGCGGATGAAGCGGGGAATTTGGTCATCAACGGCTCTTCGCGTAATTTCAATCTGATTATGGCTACGGCGGCCGAGTATGTCATTGCACAGACGGACGAATACGTAAAGGCGGGGGACATTGATCCCAATCATGTCAACGTTCCCGGAATATTTGTCGACGCGATTGTAAAGGTGGGAGAAAACGTATGAATAACCGCGAATTAATCGTTAGAAGAATAGCCCAGGAATTCAAAAACGGCGACGTGGTCAACCTTGGAATCGGCATGCCGACCATGGCGGTGGACTATATTCCGGATAACGTGCATATTACGCTGCAGGCTGAGGACGGAATCGTCGGCGTAGGACCTAAAGCGGCTCAGGGAAAAGAAAGACTCGATTGCATCGACGCGGGCGGGAACTACGTTACAACCGTGAAAGGAGCTTGTTTTATTGACAGTGCGCTTTCTTTTTCCATCATCCGCGGCGGCCATGTGGACATCACTGTATTGGGCGCTCTGGAGGTTGACGAGAAGGGCAACCTTGCCAGTTGGATGATTCCGGGGAAAAAGGTGCCGGGCATGGGTGGAGCCATGGACTTGGTGGTCGGAGCCAAACGGGTGATTGTGGCCATGGAGCATGTGAACAAAGAAGGGGCGCCGAAAATCCTGAAGCAATGCAAGCTGCCCCTGACCGCTGTAAATGTCGTAAAAACTATAGTAACCGAAATGGCTGTCATCGATGTGATTCCGGGCAAAGGGCTGATGCTGAAAGAAATTGCTCCGGGTTTGACGGTGGAAGACGTGCAAAAGGTTACCGAGGCTGAGCTGATGGTTTCACCGCATTTGAAGGCGATTGCCGTGTAAAGGTTATAGGAACGGAACAAGTCCTTGAGGAAAGAAGCTTCCCGGGGGGCTTGTTCTTTTTTTTAAGTGTCCCTTTAATGGATGCTTAAGTGTTATACATTAGATAGAGGGGCAGCTTTATGGAGTTTGTGGAAAAATGCGTTACAGCATCTCCAGGGCGAAAGTGCCCTCTCGACACCAGAGGCAAAAAGAGTTATACTGACGTTAAATTAATAGAGAGAGTCTCGGTTTATTAATTTTTAAGGAGCGATGAAATATGGCACGAACCGTCAAGGAACAGGAATACGTCAAGAAAAGGAACGATATTCTCGATGCGGCGCAGCAGCTCATTCATACCAAAGGCTATGAACGGATGACGATCCAGGATATTTTGAACGAGCTGCAAATTTCCAGCGGGGCATTTTATCACTATTTCGGCTCGAAACCGGCGGTGCTGGACGCGTTCATCGAACGGATTCGGGAAATGACGGAGCGGCCGCTTCTCCCGATCATCCACGACGACAAGCTAACTGCCCTCCAGAAGTTGCAAGGCTTTTTCGATACGATCGATCGGCTGAGGTCCGAGCACAAGGACGATGTCGAAAAGCTCGGACGGGTATGGTACGCCGACGAAAACGCCATTGTCCGGCAGAAGGTGGGAGAGGCGGTTCGCGGGCAGCGCGCGCCGCTGCTTGCGGAAATCGTTCATCAGGGTGTCCGGGAAGGCATCTTCACAACGGCTTACCCCGATCAGGCCGGTGAAGTGATTTTGTCGCTGCTGGAGGGGATGGGCAACACCCATGCCAAGCTGCTGTTTTCACTCGAAGAGGAACCAGATCAGCAGAGCGTAATCGAATGCATCATAGGCACGCATTCCGCCTATATGGAGGCGATCGAACGTGTGTTGGGCGCGCCCCCACAAGCGCTGTACCGATTGGACACATCTGCGGGAAAGTTCTGGCTCAAGGCGGAGGAATAATGATCGAACCTACAAGGTGGATTGTGTAAGGAACAATCCGGAAAGGGTACGGTGAACCCGTATGTTTATGGAAATTGACAATCTGAGAAAAAGCTACACGTCGGGAACAGTGAAGACCGAAGTATTGAAGGGGATCGGGATGCGGATGGACAAAGGAGAAATCGGCGTCATTCTCGGGCCGTCCGGTTCCGGGAAATCGACCTTGATGAACATTCTCGGCGGCATTGACCGCGGCGACAGTGGCAGCGTCATCGTCGGCGGAACCATGGTGCATGGCTTGAACGACGGCAAGCTGACCGATTACCGGCGCGAGCAGATCGGTTTTGTGTTTCAGTTCTACAACCTCGTCCCCAATCTGACGGTGGCGGAGAACATCGAAGCCGTTTCCAATATTAGCCGGTCGGCGCTCAATATCGACGAAGTGTTAACGGCGGTTGGGCTGCGGGACAAAAAACGCCGTTTTCCGCGAGAGCTAAGCGGCGGCGAGCAGCAGCGGGTGTCGATCGCGCGGGCGATTGTCAAAAATCCGCAGCTGCTGCTGTGCGACGAGCCGACCGGCGCACTCGACTACGATACGTCCCGCAGTATCCTGCAACTGCTGCAGAAGGTCAATGCGCAATACGGAACGACGATTTTGATGATCACCCACAACACGGCGATTGCGGATATGGCGAACAAGGTGTTTAAGCTGCGGAGCGGAGAAATCGTTGAAGAGTCGGTTAATGCGTCCCCGGTTTCGGCGGAAAGGGTGGAGTGGTGATGATGCTTGTCAAAAAAGCGCTTCGCACGATTTCCGAAAACAAGGCACAATACGTAGGCTCTATGTTTCTGATTGCGGTTAGCTGCATGATTATGGTCATGATGAACCTGGTGTCCGCTAATTTGGACCGAACATTTTCTGCGTTTAAGTCCAACCATGTGATGAGCGATGCCGAAGTTTACCTTGACGGCGATTTTGACATGGCCAGTATGGAAAGCCGCTTCCATGCGAAAATTGAGCAAAGCGGCGTTGCGGACAACGAGTTTCTGCCCGGGCAAACTTTAAGGATTTACAGCTTCAACAACAAGGTCAATATCCCGGCTATCGCAAGCGGCAAAGCGCCCGGCAAGGGAGAAATTCTGCTTGACGCGCTTTTTGCCAAGACCAACGGCTATGAAATCGGCGACATTTTGCGTATCGGTGACAAAGAGTACAGATATGCCGGAAATATGATGCTTCCTAACTATATCTACACCGCCAAGTCCAAGGAGGAGTTGATCCGGGATCCCAAAACCTTCGGACTGGCCGTAGTGGGGAAAGGCGATTTTGCGGATGTTCCCAAGGCGGCTTCCTTTTATGCCGTCAAGTTTAACGACTCCGCGGGCATCAAGGCTCAAGAAACGACAATGAAAAACGCCCTTCGGGAGCAAGGCATTAAGATCGTAAACTGGGAAAACACCGCGAAAAATTACAAGGTGTCTTATGTGCCGATGGAAATCAAACTGCTCGGCAATTTAAGCGCCCTGGTCCCTTCTGTGATTTTGCTGCTCACCTGTGTGTTAACGGGGATTCTGATGTGGCGGTTGATCCAGCGCGAGTCGGTCATCATCGGCACGTTGTATGCATTGGGTTATCGAAAAAAAGAGCTTTTGCGGCACTATCTCGTATTTCCCCTGATTGTGGCGGGAACCGGAGCGGTGACGGGCACGGCTCTGGGAGCATTGTTGGCGAACCCGATGTTCGATTTTTTGCTTGCGGCGTTCCCGATGCCCAAGGAGCCGGCTTTATATCGTCCGGGGGTATTTCTGTGCAGTTTGTTGCTGCCGCTTGCAGCGCTTGGCATCTGCACGTTTATGGTCATCAACAAGGTGCTGAAAACCGATCCGGCACAATTGATGAAAGGCGGCAAGACCAGCAAACTGAACGTTATTGAACGCTCGCTTCGCTTGGATACGCTCAAATTCGGGATGAAGTTTCAAATCCGTCAGCAAGCCAGAAGTATTTCAAGAACGGTATTTCTGCTGTTTGGCGTTATGGTGGCGACCATGCTGCTGCAATACGGGCTGACCATGAAAAGCTCGGTCGATTATTTGCTGAACGAAGGCATAAGCAAATTGTATAATTTGAAATACGAATACGTCTTTACGGAGCATCGGAAGGGAGCGCCCCCCGAGGGGACGGAGCAGTTCAATACGATTTATGCGGTCATGGACGATGAAGCGGAAACCAGCTTCTACATCACCGGTCTTCCCGAAAATTCCACCCGCATTGTCATGAACGATTTGCAAGGCAACAGACTGGCTCCCGACAAAGTGATCGTAACCATGCCGCTGGTGCAAAAGCTTGGTCTTGCTATCGGTGACACGATAAGCTTCTATAATTATGACGACGGCAAAAAATACTCGTTGAAGATTGACGAAATCGCGGATACCTATGCGGGTGAGTTTATCTTTATGCCGCTTAAAAAGCTGAACACTATGCTGGACTTGCCTTCGGACGCCTATGTCGGCATTTTTAGCGATACGCCGCTGAGCTTCTCCAAAGATGAGCTCAAAAGCACAAAATCGATCGAGGCGATTAAAGCGGGCTTTGGCTCCTTACTCGACCAAATGGGCGGGATGATATACGGTCTGACCGCATCGGCTTTTGTTATGGGGTTGGTGATCCTTTACATTGTCACCGGTCTTGTGGTTGACGAGAATAAAGGAACGATTTCGCTGTTCAAGGTACTGGGATACAAGAGAAAGGAAATTAACAGGCTGATTCTGAACAGCAATACCTGGATTGTCATTGTCGGTTATATCTTGGGCGTTCCCGCCCTTGTAGGCTCGATCAGCGCTTTGTACCGATCGCTGGCCGCAAGCTTGCAGATCGTTATTCCGGCAAAGCTGAACACCGGGTACATTTTGCTGGGATTTGTGATCGTAATGCTGACCTTTGAGATTGCCAAGCTGATGAGCCGCAGGAAGATCGACCGCATATCCATGGGCGAGGCGCTTAAGGCGGGTACGGAATAAGTGCGCATTTTGAGAAAAAAACGATCATCGCCGCTGCAAGCATCCTGCTGGTGCCGTGTTGTATGATGGGACTGACAGTTCGCTTTCATTTTACTATCGCGCCATAACCAGTTCGGATTACGACGAATATACGAAGCTGTTGACCAAGTACAAAGCGCCGGAATTAAAACAGCCGGAATGGCTCCCGGAAGGAGATATTATTTTCAGTCTGAATAAATCGTGCCTCCATATTACCATTTTCTTAGCGAACCGTATCAAGATATGCTAAAGGAGCTCAAAGCGGAGGCGAAAGGAAAGAAATATTACGCTAAAAAACTGAAATGGAGCGAAGCCGGGGAAAGGCGAAAAATTTGAAAAGCTGAGCATCGGCGGGATAGTCAAATATAGAAAATGCAAATCACCCTGACCCTGGGACGGAAGCTCGAGGTTAGGGTGATTTTTTGCGAGTTGGGGCTATTTGTATGGGGCCGGGTTCATTTACCCAGAGTTATTTCCGAAATAATAGGGATAGATGGCAATAGCGTTTGCACCACCACAACTATTCTAACGGTTGCCACAACCGCTATTTGTTCCCAAAACGTTGATTTAAAATTGTAACGGTTGCCATGGCGCTTATTTCACTAAAACCAGCCAATTTTGCTTGGATTCGGGCAAATAACGTCGCTGACAACCGTTAGAATCCAGAAAAGGTCTTTTTTCGTAAAATAGCCGCTGCTACAACCGTTAGATCTCCGGCGGACGATAGTTACGATGCGAAAACCTGAGCTATTGCGGAAATCAGGAGCTGCAATATACAACTTAAGGAGAGATCATGTTTATAGTGTAATCAGTGGATATGGAGAAAATAGTATTAAAAGAACTAAAGACTGAGTTTAAACTACACATATTCTAGATGAGGTGTAAATTATGCAGTCAGGTGAAGCATTTAAGGGGCCTGAAAAAAAGAAGGAGAAATAGCGTGAATATTATCGAAAATAAAATTTTGACGATTAAGAAATTACGATTTTTAGATCATGAAGATTATGAGATTGAAGACATAGTAATTTTGTTAAATGAGGTAGGGGAGTCAGCTGATAATAATTCCATTATTGCATTGTGTGACCTTTTCCATGATGATATATTTGAGCCAGCAATTATTAGCGATTTAATGGAAACTATATTCTATATTGCTAAGCGTCACGGAATCAAGGAAGGATTATTAAAAGTAATTGAAGGAATGGAAACCATGAGGCCAGATGCGCAAAAATGTATGGAGAGATTATTTAAAAGTATTATTGACTCAAGGGATTTAATACAACCTTTTATAGACGTACTTAATTTGGTATCACTGTCCAAGAAAGAAGAAATACTCAGACTTTTAAATAAAATAATTGAAAAACAATCAAAAGACTATCAAGATAAGCATAAAATATTTATTAGTAATCTTGAATTGTGAAATTATTTAGATCGTATTACTTGAGGATTATATTGGATCGATAAATTTGTCAACGATTATGAAAAACCCTCGTTCTCTATTTTTATTAACGAGGGTTTTTCTCAGTTATGCTTTGGTTTGAAAAGAAGCAAGCATGATCATGAACTTACTGAAGACATCATTCAAGAAGCCTTTATGAAAGCATCAGAACAAGGGTCAAAACTGTGTTCTGATGAAAATATTCCAGGTTGGGTTAGTCAGGTTGCCCGAAATACCGCCATTGATTTTTTGAGGAAATGGAAAAATGATCGTCAGATAGTTAGCAAAAGGTTTGAAAATACTATTTGGACAACTCAGAATGAAATCAGTGTAGCATGCGAAGTAGAAACGAAATTGAGAAATGAATTGCTTCATGAGGCAATTAACTAGTTAAAGCCGGATTATCGGAGTGTGAAAAACATGGGCCAGGCTAATGAAGTCAGGTAGTACCATAGCCGGGGCATGTTTTCCCTTTGGTTCGACTGCTGGAGTGACTTACTTGTTGACAAATGTATAAATCAAATATATTATAGACATATAAAATCCGTAATAAGTTGTGTGAAAGTTCACTCGGTAGCGGGGGCGATTTTTTTTGACCACATTACGGATATGAAGTATCTATAATATATATATTTGAAAGGGTGATTATGATGGCTATTGTGCACGCAACGGATTCCAATTTTAAGGATATGGTGCAAACGGAGGGGGTAACCGTTGTGAATTTTTGGGCTGCTTGGTGTGGTCCGTGCAAGATGTTTGCACCTATTCTGGAGGAGTTTGCAAGGGAAGCAAAAGATTCCGTTAAAGTGGTTAAAGTGAATGTGGACGAAAATCCGGTAACTTCTTCCCAATTTCAGATTATGAGCATTCCGACCACTCTGATCTTCAAAGACGGAAAGCTCTTCCTTAAAGAAGTGGGCATATTGCCGAAAGGTGTCTTGCAGCAGCTTACTGCATAATAAACAGAAAGTGATGATTGCATGATGAAAAGAAAATCCGGATTGATCATTGCCTCGCTGATCGTCGCGAATTTTATGGCACAATTGATGCAAACGATGCTTAACACGGCGCTGCCGCAAATGATGCATGACCTCGGGATCAGCGCCAATAGAGCACAGTGGTTGATTACCGTCTACCTTCTTGTCACAGGTATTACGATACCTGTGACTGGTTTTTTAATCCGAAGTTATACAACAAGAACCCTGTTTTTCGCCTCCGTTGGGGCGTTCACAACCGGGACGATGATTGCCGGATTTTCCTCTGACTTTGCCTTTATCCTGGCTGGACGCGCTATTCAGGGAGTGGGCACCGGACTGTTGGTACCGCTGTTTATGAATACGATGATCTTGGTGTTTCCAAAAGAAAAAATCGGCACTGCGATGGGACTAGCCAGTCTCATCGTAGGACTCGCTCCGGCGCTTGGCCCGACGATATCCGGTTTGGTTATTCAACATCATTCCTGGAGAGTCTTGTTTTACTGGGTTGCGCCCATTACGCTCGCAAACTTGGTTGTCGCCTATTTTTGTTTGAAAAATGTAGGGGAGATCGAAAAAGCGAAGTTGGACCGTAGGTCGATCCTTTATTCTACTTTGGGATTCGGCGGCCTGTTGTACGGATTCAGCATCGTTGGCGAACAAGGGGTAAGCGCCGGTCTCTCGTGGTCCATTATTGCGGTTGGGCTCATCATGGTGTTCTTGTTTGTGAAGCGTCAATTCAAGCTGGCCGTACCCATGCTTGATTTCAATGTGTTTCGATATCCGAGATTTACTTATCCTTCAATCATAGGCGTAATTCTGTATATCGTCATGGCTGGGGCGGAACTGCTGCTTCCGATTTATGCCCAGAATGTCAGAGGGCTGATGCCGAGAGAGTCGGGGCTCCTGCTTTTTCCGGGCGCTTTGCTTATGGGATTGTTCGGATGGCTATCGGGAAAAGTTTACGACCGTTTTGGCCTTCGCTTGTTGATTCGGATCGGTTTTCTCTTTATTGTTGCCGTTACCTTGCTTTTAACCATCACGTTAACGGTTCATATGTCTTATAGTCTATTGGTTGTTATTTATGCCCTCCTTATGGCCGGGATGGGCTTTATGTTGACACCGATCACCGCTTTTGCCATCGCGAGTCTTCCCAGTCCCATTAGTACGTATGCTTCGCCTATGACGACGGCCATACGTTTCTTAGGGATGTCCATGGGCGGGGCTTTGCTGATCACTATGATGACTTTTACGGCAGATGCCAGCTTAGTCGCTTTTCCTGTGAATATGCTCGAAGGGATTCATACTGCGTTTTGGACATTAACTGCGATTGCTGCGGTTGGATTTTTGCTTACCTTCTTCATCCCGTTTGCTTCATCTCAGCCGCAAGTGACGCAGAGCCGTCAGGCATCGCTTTAACGAACATATTTAGGGCCAATCACAATGACTTGACATCACACCGTTTAAAAGTTATTTTGGATAAATAAAGTCCTTGATTGAGGTGAACACAAGCGATGAAATTTTCCAAAGCGACGAACTATGCCCTTCATACCATGCTCTTTCTTGCCGCAGCGACTCCGGATAGATTGATCGGTGTGCAGCAATTGGCGGAGCGGCAGGAGGTTTCACCTACGTATTTGTCCAAAATCCTAACCAAGCTGGTCAAGGCGGGGATGATCGAATCCACTTCAGGCGCCAATGGGGGATACCGGTTAAAGCGGAATTGGGAGGACATTTCGTTCCTGGATATTATTCACGCCATTGAAGGCACAGCCTCCTTATTTGAATGTGAATTGCATCATGGACCGGATTGTTTGATTCAGAAGGTGATGGTATCGGCCGAAGAGCAGATGGAGGATTATTTAAGAAACCAAAAAATGGCTGAGCTTGCCAAAAAAATAACGGTTGTTCTTTAAGGAACAACTGTTTTTTTGGATTTATTGTAGATATAAAAAGTCTTTAAAATCCATTGTGAAGATGAAAGGGGATTTGCAGTATGAGGAACGATTTTTTTAATGAAGCCGCTTGGGAGCAAGCGTGGAAGGAAGATATGCATACCGCGGTGAACAAGATGAAAAATGCCGGTATTGATCCAGTCCGCACGTTTGACGATAAGGCAAAGTCATTCAACGAGCAAGCGTTTAACGAAGAAGGCAGACAAAGAGCAAAGCGGATTATGAATTGGCTGGAAGGGCAGGGCGTTACCTTCAAAGGCACCTCCATTTTGGACATTGGAGCCGCCTCGGGCGGATTTTCGGTGCCGTTTGCGGAGCGAGGGGCCCAGGTTACCTCGGTGGAGCCTAATCTTTCATTGGGGGAGTTGCTGCGCGAAAATATTGCGGGAATGACGAACGGGAAGGTTGATGTTGTAGCTGAGCCGTTTGAAGACATCGATATCCAAGCTAGAGGTTGGGAGAAAGCCTTTGATTTCGCATTCGTCTCCATGTGTCCGGTGATTACCGATTGGGAGAGTGTGGAGAAGGTGCTGAGCTGCGCGCGAAAGTTCTGCTACATCAGTATGACCGCCGGTTCCAGGGAACACAGTCTGGTGAACGAGATCTGGCCGCTGGTCACGGATCAGCCCATGAAAAACGAACATCTGGAGATGGCCTACCTGCTTCATTTACTCTATCTCAAAGGCTATTCTTATGAGTCGCTCGTAACCAAGGAGATGAAAACGACGGAGGTCTCCAAGGAAGCGGCGCTCCAGGAAGTGATGAATTGGCTGAAAATGTTTAATCTGCCTGCAGACGATCGGTCCCGGAACATCGTCGCCGAGTATTTGGAACGGACTTATCCGGCGGATAAGGTGGAAATCCGGCAGGGCGGACGCTTTGGCAAGGTGCTGATTCGCTTGCAGGATCAGAATATGTACACGAGGGAGAGTCTATAAGCCGAGGAGGGAAAAGCAGCGGCGGAACAGGGGGAACCTACCCGGTTTCCGCCGCAATCGCTTAATATCTGACCTGGATAGCTATCATTTTATTTCACTCTAAATTCATACGCGCTAAACGGGAGATCCGGCAGCATGGAGGGCTAACGGACCTGAACGACCTTATTTTCCTGAAAAGACACCGTTTTAATTTCTAACGGACAGGGGGGGACGTTATTTACTAGAAAAAGGCCGGAAACGTACCCCTAAATGCCAAATAAGGACTGTGGTGTCCGTTACATTTTGAAAACGGCTGTTTTCACCAAAATAACGGCGCTGGTGTCCGTTAGAATTGAATTTCGATTTCCGGATCGTTCTGCCTAGGCGTTTATCCCAACGGTTTCCGCAATCTCTTCAAATCACTGATCGGCGGCAGGCCGAACAGGCGGGCGTATTCCCGGCTAAATTGGGAGGGGCTTTCGTAGCCGACCTGGAAGGCGACGTCGGCGGCGTCGGCCGATGCGGACAGCAGGATGCGGCGGGCCTCCTGGAGCCGCAGCTGCTTCTGGTATTGGAGCGGGCTCATGGCCGTGACCTCTTTGAAATGACGATGCAGGGAAGAGGGAGCCATGTGGGCGATCGCGGCCAGCTCCTCGATGCGCAGCGGTTTGTCGTAGTCCTCTTTAATCCGCCGAACGACCCGGGCAATCCGGTTGGCCGTGCTGCCGCTGACGGCGATTTGCCGTAAAGCATTGCCCTGGGCGCCGCGCAGGACCCTGTACAAAATCTCCCGGACCACCATCGGCGCCAGCACTGGCGCATCCTCCGGCCGCTCCGTCAGCTTCACCAGCCTGATAGCGGCGTCCAGCAGGTCCGAACTTGTTTGATCGACGAACATCCCCCGCTGCGAGTCCCCTCTGGGCAGGTCTGACATCCCGGCCTCATTGATCAAGTCCAGCACCTCGTTCGGATCGAAGTTCAGCCGGATACATAGATAAGGCGAATCCAAAGAGGCCTGGGTCACCTGCGCGGAAACGGGCAGATCCAGGGATACGACCAGATAACTGGAAGGACCATATGTATAGCTCTCTTCTCCCAGCATCACCACCTTGGCCCCTTGAGCGATGATGCAAATGGCCGGTTCATGGACGGAAAACGAAGGAAACGCCGTAGTCGAGCTGCGCAGCAGGAACAGCGATGGGATCGCGGTCGGGTGGGTTCCGTTTTCACTTGTGTTTTTTTCGATCAGCCGGGCCAGCTCGGTTTGGTATGCGACTAGCGAGTCCGGCGAGTCCGATGAATGAAACATCCGGTTTCCCTCCTTTTATTTGTTGTGGCCATTATACCTTTTTTCCTCTATCTTAAAAAGCAATGTGAGAGGATCAGGCAATCATTTGCAAGCATCATGCTATCTCCTCGGCTGCGTTTGCTTCATAATGAAGCTGCAGGAAAGGGGAGGATTCGTAATGGCAAAGAGTACAATCCAACAGCCGCATCCTTATATAGGCATGTGGGTGACTAAAGACGGATACATCCGTCAGGAGCTTCTGCCCGAAGGACGTTACGACGAGGCGCGCGGCAGCCGGAAAAGCGCCTATACGGGCAGCTATACGATCATCGGCAACCGCATCGAATATGTGGATGACACCGGGTTTACCGCGGACGGAGAATTTGCTGGCGATGTGCTGTATCACGCCGGGATGATTTTTATCAGGGAAAAATAAAGGAGAACAGGAGGTGACCACCTTATGACGAACGTGTCGAAGGTTTGGTTTATTACGGGGGTATCGAGAGGGTTAGGCAAGCTGCTGGCGGAACATGCGCTGTCCCAAGGAGACAAGGTGATTGGTACGGCACGGGACGGTGGGGCCGATGAGTCGCTGCGGGAGCGGGGGGATTTTCACGTTTTTCCGCTGGAGGTTACCGATAAGGCCCAGGTCGTGAGCACGGTGCAGCAGGCCAAAAGCATTTACGGACGGTTGGATGTTGTGGTCAACAATGCCGGGTACGGTCTTTTGGGCGCCGTTGAAAATGCCTCGGAACCGGAAAGCGAACGGGTTTTTGGCGTGAATTTTTTCGGAGTGCTGAACGTCATTCAGGCGGCCCTGCCGATGCTGCGAGAGCAGCGAAGCGGCCATATCGTCAATATATCTTCCATCGCCGGATTGGCGCCGGGGGCCGGATCGGGGATCTACGCCGCCGCCAAAAGCGCGGTGATCGGGTTGTCGGAATCGCTGGCCCAGGAAGTGGCCGAGTTGGGAATCAAGGTAACGGTGGTGGAGCCGGGCGCCTTCCGCACGGACTTCCTGTCCGATCATTCCATCCGGCAAAGTGCGCAGACCATCCGCGATTATGAACCCGGCGTTTACGCTAAAGCAGGTGCGCTCAAAGCGACGGCTGGCCAGCAGAAGGGAGATCCCGCCAAAGCGGCCGCGGCGATTTGGGAGGCCATCGCAAGCACCACACCTCCGCTGCACTTGGTGCTGGGGCCCGATGCGCTTAAGCGGACCCGCGACAAACTGGCCAAGCTTAACGCGGACATGGCAGCCTGGGAAGCCCTGGCGAGCGGAACGGATTTTTGATTCCCTAGTTAATTCTTAATGAAGGCCGTCCATCATGGGCGGTCATTTACACTTTCGTTCTGGACATATCGGTCCGGAATGGTATATACTTTGTTCGGGAGGTGGCACAATATGGTACGCCCGCGTAACTTCGATGAAGACGATGTGTTAAAAAAAGCAATGACACTTTTTAGAACCAAAGGGTATGAAGCCGCGTCCCTGAGTGAT
Source organism: Paenibacillus macerans (assembly GCF_023715465.1). Classification (GTDB taxonomy): domain Bacteria; phylum Bacillota; class Bacilli; order Paenibacillales; family Paenibacillaceae; genus Fontibacillus; species Fontibacillus macerans_A. The sequence continues at coordinate 31,404 of NZ_JAMBOE010000001.1, read as the reverse complement.
TTGCTGCAGGCAACAGGGCTTAGCAAAAGCAGTCTTTATGAGACGTTTGGCAGCAAACACGATCTCTTTATCCGAGCATTTGAATTGTACCGGATTAAACGCATGGCTGGGTTAATCGATTGCTTGAGCGGCGAGAATGTGTACCGGGGGATTGAAACCTCTTTTCATACGCTGCTTGACGGTGAGGGCAGTCAACTGGGCTGCATGACTTCCAATGAAGCGATCGAACTGGCTCCTCATGACGAGCAGTTTCGCAAGATGGTCGAAAGCGATTTTGATGATGTCGAGCAGGCGTATCTGAATGCGATTGAAAGAGGGAAAAGCAATGGCTCGCTAGAGACCCAAATCGAGTCGTTGAAGTTAGCCCGTTTCCTCACCGTTTCTTTGCAAGGAATCAACGTGATGGTGCGAGCACAATCCAAACGGGAAAGAATCGAGGATTCAATATCCGTGATTTTGGAAAAGTTGAAATAACCGAAGCGAGCTGCTCGCTTTCTTTTTTCAACGTTATGGACCGATCGGTTCGTAACATAGGCGAGACCCCTATTCTATTGTCTATTATGGACCAATAGGTCCTTAATAAGAATATATACAGAAATGAGGAATGGAACGTGAATCAAAAGTATGAATCCCTTTTCAAATCGTTTACTCTGCCTTCAGGTGTGCAACTGAAAAACCGGGTGCTTATGGCTCCCATGAGCATGACGGCATCCGGCGCAAATGGAGAATTGACGGATGTAGAGTTAGCTTTTTATAAAGTACGCGCTCAGGGAGTTGGGGCTGTAGTGACTGGCGCACTGGTGTCGCCAAACGGGAAGCTGATTGAACACGGTATTGGTATCGATAACGATACGCTGCTGCCTGGATTGCAAAAGCTGACGGCTGCTATACGGGAAAATGGAGCCAAAGCGATTGTTCAGCTTTATCATGGCGGACGCTTGAGCAATCCGGCCCTGGTCCCGGGCGGTCATGTGCTGGGCGCAAGTCCTGTCGCGGCAGAGCGCCAAGGAGCAGCCGCTCCTAAGGCAATGACTGACGCGGAAATTGAAACCGTGATCGAAGAGTACGCTCAGGCGACGCGGCGGGCGATCGAGGCCGGTTTTGACGGCGTTGAAATTCACGGTGCCAACGGATTCCTGGTTCAGCAATTTTTCTCCCCGCACTCCAACCGAAGGGAAGACAAGTGGGGCGGAACGTTGGAGAAACGCATGACCTTTCCTCTAGAAGTCGTAAGACGTGTAAAAGAAACGGTTGCCGCGTATGCAACGTCTCCATTTGCCGTTGGATATCGAATCTCGCCGGAGGAAAACGAGACTCCTGGAATCACTATGACGGATACACTTCATTTTGTAGATGTGCTAGCTGAACAAAACCTGGACTACATTCATATTTCCGTAGATCGTTTCTGGGCTGGCCCGAGACGGGACGACAGCATTAAAAAATCAAGAATCGTCATGATACAGGAACGAGTGGGCGACCGCGTCCCCGTGATCGGCGTCGGTGGATTGTTGACTCCGGAGGATGTCGTTCAAGCCCTGGAAACCGGCGTTCCTTTAATCTCGCTTGGCCATGCGATGGTTATGAATCCGGAATGGGTTGCCTTGGTGCAAAGCGGCCGTGAACAGGAAATTAAAACAACGCTTTCCCGTTCCGCGCAACAAGAGCTGATGATCCCGGATGTTTTTTGGGGAATGATCACCAATACACCGGGCTGGTTCCAAGTGGTGGATTAAATCCCTGACAAATAGCTGACAGGGTCTCCACTTTATAGGCGAAGGAATTCCGAAGATTTTGTCGAATCAGTATCCTTATGATGAAAAGAAGAAAAATCGCTGCCATTGTCGGCTTGTTCCTGCTTGCGCTGACCTTGGTTCGCCTTGCTTGGATTAACGTACAGACAACTTCGACCCGAGTCGAAGCCGAAGTGGGAGTCTTGGATCTGCGCGAATGGTCCCCCTCTTCCAAACCGATACTTTCCCTTGTCGGACAATGGGAATTTTATCCGTCGCAGCTGGTGACGCCCGGTCCAGACGGTGCGTTCGATTCGGAAGGAAGCATCGCCAAAACGGCAACGGTCCCCGGAAGCTGGCAGCGGGACCTTTCTCCGCCGCGTAGGTCGACTTTCGGATACGGGACGTATCGTTTGCGTGTTCTAATGCCTTCCGAAGCCTTGCCGAAATTGACTGTTCGCGTGCCGAGACTTTCCTCATCCTCGGAATTGTATGTGAACGGGCGGTTGCTGGGCGGATCCGGGCATCCGGCGGACAGTGCTTCGTCCTACATGGCTGGTAATGTGCCTTATTCCGTCACCTTCACCGCCGATCGCGGCGTTCTGGATATCGTGCTGCAAACGGCCAATTACGACGACCGCGTCATGGGCGGCCTGACGGAGCCGATCAAGCTCGGAACGGCCGAGGCGATAAACCGTGCTTATTGGTTCTCCGCCGGATCGCAAGCGGCCATGTGCCTGCTGATGATCATGCATGCCCTATACGCCTTCGTCCTTTATTTCATCGGCGCCCGGCAGAAGCCGCTCCTGATTTTCTCCCTGCTGGCGATTTTCGGGGCGGCCGCCATCTCGGTTGACCAAGACCGGATTTTGTCCGCCTGGTTTGGGCTCGATTACGAATCTGCTCATAAGGTTTACTATCTATCCTACTTAGGTACGGCCGCGCTGCTGCTGCAATATATAAGAGGCTTGCTGCCGGAGTTCCCGATCCTTCGCCATTCCCGCTGGCACTTGACCGCATGCGTTGTCTTCGGTGGGCTTGTTTTGGCGCTGCCGGTCAGGCTGTACACCTATGCCGACGGGCTGCATACCGCGCTGATGCTGGTTTCTTTCGTAACTGCCCCGATCTTCCTCTATTTGGCGGTCCGAAGAGGCGTTCCGGACACGATCTATATGCTGCTCGGGGTGGTGGCGATCGCGGGGAATGTAATTTGGGGAATCGCGAGTTACTCGTTTTTTCTCGATATCGGCTATTATCCTTTCGATATGCTGGCTTTGTTTACCACTTTTGCATTGTACTGGTTTAGGCAGTATTTCCGCAATGCCGCCGAGACGGCCAGACTGGCGGAACGGTTGCGGGCGGCCGACAAGCTCAAGGACGAGTTCCTGGTCCAAACCTCGCACGAGCTGAGAAATCCGCTTCACGGCATTTTGAATATGGCCCAGACCGTCCTTGACAACGGCGGGCGAGCGGAAGAGGAGGCCAATCGGGAGCGCTTGAAACTGCTCGTTTCGGTGGGCAGACGCATGTCCTTCCTCTTGAATGATCTGATCGATCTGACCCGGCTGCGAGAGAACCGGATCCGGCTGAATCCGGTCCCTCTCCGGCTGCAAGCGGAGGCCGCCGGCGTGCTGGACATGGTCCGGTTCATGACGGATGGAAAGCCGATCAGGCTTGAGAACCGGATTCCGGATTCGCTGCCGCCGGTACTGGCGGATGAGAACCGGCTGGTGCAAATCATGTTCAACCTACTGCATAATGCGGTTAAATTTACGAACGAAGGGCGAGTCTCGGTCGAAGCTGAGGTTGCAGGCGGCAGGGTGGTGATCCGCATTTCGGATACCGGGATCGGTATGAACGGGGCGACGGTGAGCCGGATCTTCCAGCCTTACGAACAAAGCGCGGCGCAGGCGGAAACGAACGCGGCGGGATTTGGGCTGGGGCTTACGATCACCAAACGTCTGGTTGAGCTTCATGGCGGAGAGCTGACGGTCAGTTCGGCGCCGAACGCCGGCTCTGTGTTCCGGTTTACTTTGCCCGTGGCGGATTCGGGTGAGGCCGGACCGGCGGCTAATGCGTCCGCCGTAGACAGGACGATCGAAGACGTTGAGATTCTTACCTTCGTCGAGACGGTCGCCGCTTCCGTGCCGGAGGAAGCTCCCGTACGTGAAGACTGGCCCCGCATTCTCGCCGTTGACGATGATCCGGTGAATCTGCGCGTTCTGACGAATGCGCTGGCCCCGGATCATTACGAAATCGTGACGGCAACCAGCGGCTCCGAGGCATTGTCGCTGCTGAATTCGGGAGCGTGGGATTTGCTCGTCGCAGACGTGATGATGCCGGAAATCTCCGGCTACGAAGTCACCCGGACCGTCCGTTCTCTTTTCTCCCATTCCGAGTTGCCGATTCTGCTGCTAACGGCCCGCTACCGGACGGAGGATATTGAAGCGGGTTTCCGCGCAGGGGCCAACGACTACCTCGTTAAGCCTGTCGACTCCCACGAGCTGAGAGCGCGGGTTAAGGCGCTCACGGATGTTGCGCGGGCCGCGCGCGAGCAATCGCGCTTGGAGGCGGCGTGGCTGCAGGCGCAAATTCAGCCGCATTTTCTGTTTAATACGCTGAATTCCTTGGCTTCGCTTGTCGAAGTCGATACCGGCCGCATGCAGAGCCTATTGCTTGCCTTCGGAGATTATCTGCGGGCCAGCTTCGACTTCGCCAACCTGGAACGGTTGGTGCCGCTGCGGAAAGAGATGGAGCTGGTGCGGGCTTATCTATACATCGAGCAGGAGCGGTTTGGAGACCGTGTGCAGGTGGAGTGGGAGGTGGACGACCATCTCGAGCTGCAGGTTCCTCCGCTATCCGTTCAGCCCTTGGTGGAGAACGCTGTCCGGCACGGCGTGCTTAGCCGTACCCAGGGAGGCACGGTCCGGATTCGGGTGCTCGACTTGGGGGACCGTGCGGAAATATCCATTGAGGATGACGGCGTCGGCATAGAACAAGGCGCACTGCAGAGGGGGCTTCACCAAGGGGAGGAGCTCGTTGGAAATCCAGGCGTCGGCCTGGCCAACACCGATCGCCGCTTGAAGCAATTGTTCGGGAGAGGCCTGCAAATTCAGGGCTCGCCCGGACAGGGAACGGTCGTCTCCTTTATTGTCCCCAAAGAAAGCGGCAAACGCGTTAGATGAATTGGGGGCTTCTAAAGGTAAGACTTGACACGGCTCACCCCCATACCTATAATTGGAACTACTAAAAGCGATGATCAAGGACAACAATCTTTAGCGGGAGTCGTCCAGAGAGAGAGGACCCAGGCTGAAATCCTCTTCGGTGAACCTAAGGATTTACCACCTTGCAGCTGCGATATGGAAATCAGGAGTCTAGTCTGTTCCTGAGAGTAAATTTCGCCGGGAATTCCCGTTACAGAAACCAATCAAGGATTCGCTGCTGCTCAGTGTTTAGCGGATCGAATTAGGGTGGAACCACGAGCGCGCTCGTCCCTTGCGGATGAGTGCGCTTTTTGCGTTTTGTAAATTTAATATGAAAAAAGCGATGATCAAGGACAACAATCTTTAGCGGGAGCCGCCCAGAGAGAGAGGACCTAGGCTGAAATCCTCTTCGGTGAACCTAAAGATTTACCACCTTGCAGCTGCGATATGGAAATCAGGAGTCTAATCTAACCCTGAGAGTAAATTTCGCCGGGAGTTCCCGTTACAGAAATATCAAGGATTCGCTGCTTTACTGCTTCCGGCGGATCGAATTAGGGTGGAACCACGAGCGCACTCGTCCCTTGCGGATGGGTGCTTTTTTGCGTTCAAAATAAAAATTTTAGTTTAAGAATGGAGGAGTTCCCAATGGACATAAAAGTAACGTTATCCAATGGTGCCGTCCGGGAATACAGCCGCGGCGCGACGATAGAACAGGTGGCGGAGTCGATAAGCCCCAAATTGAAAAAAGAGGCCGTGGCCGGAAAAATCAATGGTCAGCTGGTCGATTTGCATCGGCCGATTGAAGAGGACAGCCGAGTCGAAATTGTTACGTATGGCAGCAAAGAGGGCTTGGAGGTGTATCGTCACAGCACAGCCCATTTAATGGCCCAAGCGATTAAGCGCGTGTATGGGAATGAAGCTGTCAAACTCGGGATTGGCCCGGTGATCGAAGATGGATTTTATTATGATATCGACACGGAGAGACCGTTCTCCAGCGAAGACTTAATCGCGATCGAACAAGAAATGGAGAAGATTATTCAAGAGGACCTGCCGATCATCAGGCACGTCGTGAGCCGCGAGGGTGCCATGAACATGTTTGAAGCGCTTGGGGAACCACTGAAACTGGAGCTGATTCGCGATTTGCCCGAGGACGCCGTCATCACTGTATATCGTCAGGGCGAGTTTGCCGATCTTTGCCGGGGACCGCATCTTCCTTCCACGGGCCTGATCAAAGCGTTCAAACTGATGAGTGTGGCCGGAGCTTATTGGCGCGGGGATGCAAACAATAAGATGCTGCAGCGAATTTACGGAACTTCTTTCCCGAAAAAAGGGCAGCTTGATGAACATTTACGGTTGCTGGAAGAAGCAAAAAAGCGGGACCACCGGAAGCTGGGTAAAGAGCTGGGTTTGTTCATGTTTTCCGAGGAAGCGCCGGGGATGCCGTTTTATTTGCCCAAAGGGATGGTCATTCGGACCGAGCTGGAAAATTTCTCGCGCGGGCTTCAGATCAAGCAGGATTATGAAGAAGTCCGCACTCCGCTGATGATGAACCAGCGTTTATGGGAGCAATCCGGGCACTGGGATCATTACCATGAAAATATGTACTTTACAGAGGTGGACGAAACGAAATTCGCGCTGAAACCGATGAATTGTCCGGGCCATATGCTTATTTTCAAAAACAACTTGCATTCCTACCGCGAACTTCCAATCCGGATTTCCGAGCTGGGACAGGTCCATCGCCATGAGTTTTCGGGCGCTTTGAACGGGATGATGCGTGTGCGGACTTTTTGCCAGGATGATGCCCACATCTTTGTCCGGCCCGATCAGATTGAAGATGAAATCGGACGTGTTATCGAGATGATCGACAAAGCTTATGAAGTTTTCGGTTTCGAGTACAGAATCGAGCTTTCCACCCGTCCGGAAAAATCGCTGGGTTCCGAAGAGCTTTGGAACCAGGCGGAGGACGCGCTTCGAAACGTGCTGGACCGCAGGTCTATCGATTACCGGATTAATGAAGGCGATGGGGCTTTTTACGGGCCGAAAATCGATTTTCACATTCTCGACGCGCTGAAACGGAGCTGGCAATGCGGGACCATTCAAGTCGATTTCCAAATGCCGGATAAGTTTGACTTATCCTATATCGGCGAGGATAACCGGAAATATCGTCCGGTCGTCATTCACCGTGCGGTTTACGGCTCCATTGACCGTTTTATCGGGATTTTAACCGAACATTACAGCGGAGCGTTTCCGGTATGGCTGGCGCCCGTTCAGGTGAAGCTATTGCCGGTATCAGATCACTATCTCGATTATGCGCTGCAAGTGAAAAACGCGCTTGCGGGTGCCGGCATACGCGCCCAGGTCGACGGACGTAATGAAAAGCTGGGGTACAAAATCCGCGAAGCCCAGCTCGATAAGGTTCCTTATATGTTTGTGCTCGGTGACAACGAAGCAAACTCCGGTACGGTGGCCGTCAGAAAACGCGGCGAAGGCGATCTGGGCATGTCAAGCATTCAGGAGATCATTGCCCGGATCGCTGAAGAAGTGCGTGAGAAAAATAATTGAAAACTAAATATAATTAATATATAGTATGTTTAGAAAATACAAGATAGGATGGATTCCATGGCTTATTCCACGGCGTTGTCGCAGGCGGTTTCCATATTGCTTTATATTCACGGGATCTCGGAGGAGCCCTGCGCGAAATTTTTATCGACCAAGGTCATTTCCGAGCAATTGAACATTCCGGCGCCGACCACGGTCAAAGTGATCCGGAACTTGAGCAATGCCAAGCTTACGGTGACCAAGGAGGGGGCAAAAGGCGGCATTATGCTGGCCAAGCCTTTAGCGGAAATCACTCTGCTGGACGTGTTTTTGGCGGTGGAACCGGGCAAGCCTTTATTCAAGCTTCATACGGATGTGGCGGTGCAAGGCAAAGATGCCGAAGTCGCCGCGATCCAGCAAAAGCTGAGCAGCCGCCTTCAAGCGGCGGAGCAGGCGCTGCGGCAATCGCTCGGTGAAGTGAGATTAATCGATTTGGTGGAATAAACAAGGACGGCCAAGCGGAATGAGAATTCCGTCCTTTTTTTGCTCATAACTATATATAATTTATATTTAGAATATTAAGTATATTTTAAATTTTGGGAAGGTGGAGTAAGAAGATGAGTAAGATGACTTTGGAGACAAAGACGGTAGAAGCGGTGAATGGCGTGAAAATCCCTCAACTGGCTCTGGAAATGTGGCGGGCGATGGAGGAGTTATACGCGGAAGGGAAAATCAAGGTGATCGGTGTGGCCAATTTTGAGATCGGGCATCTCGAGCATTTGCTGAGTCACGCGGAAATCCCGCCGATGATTAATCAGATCGAAACCCACCCGGAGTTTGCACAAAACGAACTGCACGAGTATATGCTGAAACACCGGATTTTGCACGAGGCCTGGGGGCCGCTTGGTCAAGGGAATAAAGCGTTACTGGAACATCCGGTCTTGCAACAAATCGCGAGCCGGCACCAAAAATCCGTGGCCCAGGTCATTTTGCGCTGGCATCTGCAGCGGGGAATCATCGTTGTTCCGAAATCATCCAATCCGCAAAGAATCCGCGGGAACAGCGAAATCTTCGACTTTGCACTGACCGGCGAGGACATGGAGAAGTTTCCCGGGCTCGATACGGGAAAACGATATGCGATCAACCCGGCCGGTTATATCATCCATCCGTTATACAATAAGCTAATGAAATTGTTCATATAAAACTATTTTTTAAAACAGGTATAAAAGTACATTCCTTTATATTCTATTATATGTTAAATAATAGAATGTGAACCATCAATTTCATATAAAGGGGGGAGCGAGATTTCAAGCCGGTTAATCTATCACTTTTGAAAAAGAAAGGATGATTTGATGATGTCCACACGGCGAAAATGGTTGTTAGCTCTTCTGTCCGCAATGTTAACGGTCTCCCTGGCCGGAACCGCCACGGCCTTGGCCGAGACGCCGAAGAGTAGTTCGGCGAACACGCAAAGCGAAGTGTCTATCCAAGCCTCATTGTCCGACATGCCTGCGTCACTGAGGCCCTCCATTGAATGGGTGTACAAGAACCGCATGTTGAAGGAAAATTCCGTAGGCCGCAAAAATTTGATTTTTGACCAAATCTTTGCCGGCAAGGGAACGATCAATTATGTGGTCCGCTGGCAGTCGGCCAAAAATTTGACGCTTCAGCAACGTCAGGATATCGAAAGGATGCTGGGACGCCAGTTGAACAACTGGACAAAACATCTTAAGGGGTACGATGGATGGCCTTATGGTGATATCCCGGTTAAAGTGGTGGGCTGGACCGTCGCCAATCCCGCGCAAATTCTTAACAAACAATCAAATGAAATCGTTTACAATCAAACGATCGTGGATGAGCTTAGCAGAACCGATCCGCGTATTCCGGCGGCTCTGCCTGTCGCTCCAAGCGCGTTGTCGCGATTCGATCACTTTACCGACCCGAATTATGCATATCCCGGAGGCTTGGACAAACGGTTTGACATGTATTTGTGGGGTACGACCAATTTTGGCGGCGGTGCTGGAGGCGACTGGGGACAGCGTATGTCGGACGATTATATTTTAAGCACGGTCAACAACAACGAGATTCAGATTACGGAGCATGAGATCGGCCATGGATTCGGTATGCCGGACTTCTATGGAGAGAATGATCGTCCGCCGGGAGGATTCCCGGTACCGACGATTATGTGGGCGGGCAACTCAGCGAAGATCACGGATTGGGATGTATGGCTGCTTCGCTATACCTGGAGCCAGCTCAAGCAGGATTCGCAGCGGTTCCGCATGTAATAGGTGAATCATTTAGCGCTCGTCCCTTGCGGACGGGCGCTTTTTTGCGTTCATTGATGAACATTTCTGGGCGTTATCCTGCCGGTCATCGTCATCTGGAGATTGTACAGTTCGGAAGCGAAAACGTGGTTTCGTTAAAGAAGACCGGTAAAACGGGCGGAATGATATTCCGTCCGTTTTTTGCTATATAGAACATCGAATTGTGTCTATTCTTTGTCGAGTTTTTGTCGAGTTTGCAGTGATATGTTGGAAATACGCACTGTGTAGGATTGGCGCATTCTTCCATATACACAGTGTGTAATAGTAAAGATGCTCGAAGGAGGGGAGACGACTAAGCATTGATCAGCGTCCCGCACACCCGCGGCCCTTATTCGCTCATCTGTAAGGGCATAAGTATCGACGATGCGAAAGGGGTGCTGGGGCAAGCAAATAGCGTAAGGAGAGCTTTGAGATGAAACGAAGAGGTCGTGTAAGAACATCTTTACTATCTTTCTGCTTGGCGGTAGTGATCGCCTTGCAGTCAGTGACGTTCTCTGCTGCAGCCTATGCTGAGAACGCGTCAGACGGTTTCGGGACGGCGGCCGAACCGTCGTCGGTTTCTGATGCGGTGTACGCTTCGCCGGACGAACCGTCAGTACCTGATGCGGTGTACGCTCCGCCGGTCAATTTTGCACTGATGGCGGCAGACCTGAAGGACAAAACGGCGGTGTTTATGGAAGCTAATTCAACCTTTCCGCTGAAGGTGACACAGGGAACTCCCCCTGCTGACATTGCCCCAGGCGGCACCATCCAGGGCAGACAGCCATTTACGCTCAAATCGGATGGTCTCAAGGTGCCGGTGAAGGGCGATTATGCAAATACGCCGGATGAGAATGACACTACCAAGTACATTCAGCAGGGTGACTCGATCGAGCTGAAAAGGGATGACCACTTCAAGGAAGTGGCGTTGCCAACAGCTACCAAAACCTTGATGGCAACAACTGAATTTGGTCCGAAACAGCTTGGCATCGCCTATTTCACCCCGGATAGCATCAAGATTGTATTTAATGGCGACGATTGGTTTTTCAATGGTGTTGGACGAGCGGTTACCTTCGGCTTTGAAACAACTGCCAATGCCGATGTAAATGGAATGGGGTATAACGAAACAAAGCCTATCAATATCTTTGGTGGTGCTTATCAGCTAGAGAACCCAAACATTACACCAGCATACGCCATTAATTTGAGATCGATGAGTAACAACCAGACCGACTACTGGAGATATAGCCGGGGCAATACGGAGATTAAGAGTGCGGACTTTGTAGAGGGGGTTATTCAATGGAAGGCGGACGTCTCCGCTAGCGACAGAGATGATGTTACAATCCCAGTGTCGCTTGAAGGGACGAAGTTTTCTAATGATTTAACCAACGTTGGCGTTTATGTGGAAAACTCCTTTCAGGTGCTGGATTCTGGAGGGAATCCTGTATTGGCAACGCCGATTTACAGTGGAGGCAAGTTGAGCTACTCTTTCCCTACCGGCATTGGTGACAAGGCAACGATCACCTTCAAGACTTGGATTCCTAAGAAGACGTACTACTACGAGTATAGGGATACCGATTGGGGCTATCGTCAAGGGATCTTCAACTTTGCACAACTGTATGATAGTTCAGATCAAGAATTGGTGAATAGTAAGAAAGCCTTTCCCGAAGACAATGGGTGGGGTGTTGGCATCAAACCTGACTGGATTCAAGCTGCCGCCTCTTATGACCATCCGAATGAAACCATTACATGGAAAGTCACTGTTAACCAATATAACAAAAAAGGGTTAAAGGACTTTACTATCACAAATGTACTGCCTACTGGGCTTGATTTTGAATCAGCTACATGGCAGACATGGGTGGATGGCGTTGCATCTGGAGTAACACCAATTACACCAGATACGAACAGCGTTTATTCCTTTGGGGATATTAATGGTAAAGTAGAATTAGTGATTAAGAGCAAGGTAACAAGCGGTTCCAGTTTCAGAATCGATCCTCGTGCCAACTGGAATTTGGATACACCAGGCGGTATTCAGAACAATGATGTAACTTCCGGAAAATATCCTGCTGCAGTGACTGACGAGGCAATTGTCACCATCGGGGCTCACACTTTTACAAAAACAGGCTCTATTGTGATGGAAGATTATAATCTGGGCGGCATCACGTGGACCGTTAATCTAACACCACAGTATGCCCTGCCAAATGCGGCGGTATACGATGTGCTGGTGCATGGCGGAGATTTGAACGTCTTGGACAACGCTGTGGATGAAACCGGCGAGGTGAGCAAGGAAACAATTGCGAAAATCAAAGCAAATGTAAATTCTGCGCAGCTTTGGAAGAAGTATCGGGTGGGAACCTTGAAGGGTGTGACCAATGCAACCGGCTTGACCATGAAGGATATTCCTTTAACCGTGAACGGTGAAGTGGTGGCGGATTTGATCAAAGTGACCGGATACACGGACCAAGCTGCATCCTTCAGTTTCCGTGCACTTGAGACCAACCCGGACGTCCTCTTCAGGCAGGATATTAACGCAGGGAAAACAAGCTGGAATCGCGCTTTACTCTTTGACGGCGAAACCGTAAAACAAGCGCAAAGCAGTATAAATCTTCACCTGCGTATGCTGAACAAGGATATGCTTACGGCATCCTATCCGATTAAGAAGGACGGGACGGCTGACACATGGTATACCCCGAACAACGTTAGCCGCTATATCGGTTATGACAGCTCATTAAGCGGCGACGAATACACCTTGGCTGGTTATGACCGGACAACCAAGACGGTTACCTTCCGTCTAGGCGTCAATATGCCAGGCTACAACACGGTCGAAATGGCGAAAGATGGCGGAAGTCGGGTCATCACCAATGTGAAGCTGGTGGACACCTTGCCGGAGGGTTGGGAGTTCGTTCCGTTTTCCGAGGAGAAGGATTTTGAGCTTTGGAAAGGTTATTCGGACAATAGCAGCGGCACCGGCTATGGGGTTCGCAACAACGCTGTGTCAATCATCGAGCCGAACGACCCTGCTCATGTGGTGAGTTTCTCCCATAGCGGCAACGAAGGAACCTTCGCTTTCTCCAAGTTGGAAAGCCCTTATGTCATTCTGGTAAAGGCAAGACCTTCCAATGCGGCTCTGGAGAAATATTTGGAGGAATACACCACCAACGGAACAGACAGACAGGTGCTGTATAACAAAGCCGACCTGCATATGACATGGGGCGGAGTGGAGAAGGTCCTCACCGAACAGCGCAAAGTTATTGTACCTATTCAGACCCTGGGCAAGTCGGTAACTAAGCCGGTTCCAGGGGTGCTGGAATGGACGGTGAACTATACTCCGCCATTCAACATGGAGCAGGGCGTTTATTTGCAGGATACCCTAGGTGCAGGTATGAATCTGCGCTATGAAGAAAACGGAAAGCTTGTGCTGACAGCGCCTAGTATGGCGGTTTATCCTGCTAAACTGACGGCCAGCGGTGCTCTGGAAAGAGAGGGCGCAGCGCTGAACCTCAGCGACCCGAATAGTGAAGTTCAGGTAGAAGTTGCACCAGGCGCAGGAGGCACTACAGTTCTAAAATTCAAAATGGAGTACCCCAATAAGTTTTACCAATTTGTGTATCAAACTGAGGTTGATCCTTCTAAAGCGAAAGCTGGCGACAAAATGGGCAACGAGGTAAAGCTGATGGGCGATGATAAGCTGAAATCTGTCAGTGCCAGAAGTGAAAGCACGCTGGACAGTTCAGACGTAGCCGGCAGTTCAAGCTCCAATGCCCTGCTGCCCCTGAAAAAGGTAGATCCCAATGGCAATCCGTTAAAAGACGTAGAGTTTACGTTGTATAAGAAAGACGACGGAACGCAAACAGCCAAAGGAACTACCGGGAATGACGGCAAGCTCAATCTGCTATTCCCGAATCCGGGGTATTATGAGCTGAAGGAAACCTATATTGATACCAATACATGGCTGCCAACGACAAGAATTTATCAGGTATATGTAGGAAATACGCCAGGAAAGCCCATCTGGGTAGACGGCGTGACAGTAACCTCTGACAATCCGCTGGTCGTGCCTACGCCGGCACAAGGAAAGCTGACCATCAGCAATAAGGTGGAAGGAAACGGCAGCGATCCGAACAAAGAGTTCGAGTACACCGTGACCTTCACCGGCGAAGGCAAGGACGGAGAGTACACCTATACGAAGCCGGATAATACGTATGGCAAGATCAAGAGCGGTGACAAGATTACCCTCAAGCACGGACAAACTGTGACGCTGCCGATATTGCCTGCAAATCTGGTTTATACCGTAACCGAGGCCGATTATACGACCGTTGACGGTTACACGACCATGCCGGAGACGCGAGAACGGTCCGGCACAATTGCGGATAAAGGCGATCACAAGGCGGACTTCATCAATGAACGGACCGTCAACAAGCTGACCATCAGCAATTCGGTCATGGGCAACGGCGGCGACAAGACGAAGGAGTTCGAGTACACCGTCAGCTTTGAGGATGCGGGCAAGGATGGAAGCTACTCTTACGAGAAGTCGGACGGCAGCACGGGCACGATCAAGTCCGGCGGTACCTTCCAGCTCAAGGACGGAGAGACACTGGATATTTTGGGTCTGCCTAAGGATCTGAAGTACACAGTTACCCAGAAGGACTACAAAGCCGACGAATACGAGACCATTCCTGAGGAACGGAATTATACCGATGTCATGAAGGGCGAAGATAAAAATGCTCCGTTCACGAACGTTCGAGTCTTGGAGGGCGGCCTGATCATCAGCAACACGGTTAATGGCAAGGACGACGACAAGAAGAAGCCGTTCACGTACACAGTCATCTTCACTGGCGAGGGAGCAAACGAATCCTACGCCTATGAGAAGTCGGACGGCAGCAAGGGCACGATCACGAGCGGAGACACATTCGAGCTTACCGACGGCCAGAAACTCGTTATAGAAGGACTTCCGACGTATCTCAAGTATACGGTGACCCAGGACGATTATTCGAAGGATGGCTATGTGACGGATCCTGAGAGTCTCGAACACACAGGCACCATTCCGGAGAAGACAGTGGCAGAAGCGAAATTTGTCAATACCCGTCCGTATCTGGAAGGTGTGCTGCGTGACAACAACACAGGAGAAATCATTCCGAATGCGGAAATCATTGTGACTAACAAGAAGACCAACGAAACGCAGAAGATCCGGACAGATGAGAAAGGTGAATATTTCGTTCCTGCCAAGGCGGATACCGACTATACGATCACGTATACGAAGATGTATCAGGTAGGCGGAAAGGACGTTCCAGTCGAGTTCACGCAAAAAGCAAATGTGGACGGCAGCGTGAAAGACGAAACCGTTCCGGCGGACATTACGGCAGTAGGGATCGTTCTATTCAAGCAACTGGATGGAACAACAGTGTTATTTAACGATTCGCTTACCAGCCAGATGCATATCTATTTGAAGGATGAACTCGGCAATTATGTCGGGGGGAACGACAATCCCAAGGCATTTCCGATGGCTTCGAACGGTACCTTCTCCATAGAAGACGAAGAGCTGAGCGCGCAGCAGTACACCATGGAAGTTCGCTATCAAGCTGAGGACGGTCAGGAACTGCTCTTCAAGGTGACGCAGCTGGACGTCAAGGCTAACGGAGAACTGAATATTTCCGAGGCATTGGTCGACCCTTACGGTACGGTTTATGATGAGACGACAGGAGATGCCATCACCGGCAAGAAAATTGAGGGAGCCAAAGTTACACTGTATTATGCGAATACGCAACGGAACATAGATAACGGGCGCATTCCGGATACGAAAGTAACGCTCCCTCCGTTTCCGAATTTTCCACCGCACGACAACGCGAGCCCGGAGCAGGATAGCGACGCAAATGGCTTCTATGCGTACATGGTGTTTCCTGAAGCGGATTACTATCTGATCGTAACGAAGGACGGATACGAGACGTACAGGAGCGATAGGATTTCTGTCGATTTTGACGTTGTACATCACAACGTACCGATGAAGCCGATTAGATCCGGCGGCGGTGGCAGTAGTGGTGGCGGTGGCGGCGGCGGAACTGGACCCGAACCAGAGCCTGAACCGGGCAAGCCTCAGCCGCAAAATCCTGTGCCTGGCAACGGCGATAGTAGAAGCGACAATGACGTCGATGGAGCTGACAACGTCGACACTCCAGTTGACGACAGCAACACCACAACCGGCAACGTTGATATCCCAACCGGCGACGGCAACGTCGACATTCCGACCGACAACAGCAACACCGAAGTCGGCAACGTCGACATTCCGACCGACAACAGCAACACCGAAGTTGGTAACGTCGACAATCCGGCCGACAGCAGCAACACCGAAGTCGGCAGCGTCGACATTCCAACCGACAACGGCAACAACGAGCTGGACGATGTTCCGCAAACCGGGGATAACAGCGCACCGCCAATCTTCTATATGGCTTTGGCGCTGATGTCCTTGATTACGATCGGACTTTGTCTGCTCAGCAGCAAGAAGAAAAAACACATCCAGTAAACCGGAAAGGCGGTAAGAAAATGAGTAAAACTAAAAAATTTCTTATCGCCTTTTCCTTGCTTCTGTTGGTGTTTTCTCTGTTCGAAATGGCGAGAACTTTCCTGCAGGATTATGCTGAACGGCAGAAAATCGAAGAACTGACAAAAGTTTGGGGAGAAGAGTCGGACAAGGGCGGAGGGGAGGCATTCCCCTCCCCTTTGATCATGAAGACGGATGGGGCGGTCATGCTTCCCGAATTTCGCGAGCTTTACGAGAGGAACCCGGACATCGTCGGATGGCTGAAGATTGACGGGACCCGAATTGAGTACCCGGTCATGCAGAATCCACAGGATGCGCAGTTCTATCTCAATCATGATTTCGATAAAAAGAAAAACAAAGACGGCCTGCCCTTTTTGGACGAGCACAGCCGGATCAACGGTTCGGGCATTATGCTGATTCACGGACATCACATGAAAAGCGGCTGGATGTTTAAAGACTTGATGAAGTACAAGAAAGAAAGCTTTTATAAGGAGCATGCAACGTTCCAGTTCAATACGCTTTACGAAAAGGAAGAGTATGAGATTATTGCTGTAATTCTGTCAAAAGTTTATCGCAAATCGGACGACGTTTTTAAGTACTATCAGATTGACAACGTAAGTACGCCCGCCGAGTTCGATTCGTATGTACGGAACATCAAAAAACTCGCTCTTTACGACACGGGCGTGACAGCCCGCTATGGCGACAAGCTTATTGTACTGTCCACGTGCGAGTACTCGGCCGACAATGGCCGGTTGGCGGTGGTCGCCCGAAAGCGTAAATGACGATATATACAACAACCGCTGTCGGCCTATGAAGCTGACGGCGGTTGTTTTTTTAATTAAATGTTAGTTTACCGCTTGTTTATTGCGCTACATTACGCCGACTCACGGCTCCAACTGTTGCACCTGTTTCAAATATGCAGTGACGTTTCTGTCATCATTAAGCGGATACTCGTAATTCAACCGTTCCGCCACCTCTTTTGCCGTGCTGCGAAACAAATCCAATGCGGCAAACAAGGCGCGCCAGACTGCTCCATACGTCCCCTCCGGATAAGTGGCCATCAATGCCAGCCAGCCCTGGTGCAGCAGATATTTTTCCAAATACTTGCCGTTTTTCCCTGCACTGAGAGAGAAACCGGTGTCCAGACCAACCTTCCATTCCAGCATTTTGATCAGCATTGGTCTTACATACATGTTCAAGTGGTCCATTGCGTATGTCATTTCCCGTCTCCACAAGCCTTTGGCCACATAGGTGGAAACCCACCAAAATTCGTTGCAGCAATCTGCGTAAAGAGCGGCTGACGGGCGCTTCACCCAGTAATCTAGATCGGTTGGCTCCGGCAGATGCGGCAAAGCATGATCCTTATCCAGCAGCACTAAGGATAATTTGTCACCATTATTCCAGGTTTCTTTTTTCTCGACAGGACAAAGGGTAAGATCGATCCGGTTGCCATCCGAAAACAACATAAGATAAGAGTAGTTCCCATCCAAATCGGGCGGAATCAGCTTCATGTCTTCCGGCGTTTGCATGATGATCCGGCTTCCGAAGCAGTCGACCCAATGTTTGTCCCTGATAAAAGAATTCATGTCCGTAACCAGAAACACAATATCGTAATCCTGAAACCTATCTTTCGGGGCATTTGGATTCGTTCGCGATCCGTTCATCCCGACCGCACGGACCCGGTCATCATTTCTTGCGTAGTCCAGAATCAATTGCATCATTTCTTGTTCGCTTCTCATCTTAGACCCAACCTCCTGTTTTTTTATTTGGATGTTGTTAATAAGAAGGAGGGCGGTCCGCGGATTCGATAGGAATAAAGCGCTCTCCTGAAAAAACGTTACAATTTATCCAACTGCTTTTTCATAAGTTGCTGCCCCCCTTTTTCTTAAGTAATACATAATATTCTATCACAGAGGGAAGCCCGCATATCAACCCCTGGTTTTTGCCGGGGTTATTTTTTCGAGCGGCTCAGCCCTTGTCTGATCTTTCCCACGGTCAGCAGCAGTAGGGGAAGGCCCAACATGTTGACGGGAAGCGCGACGGGAATCCAATAATTGAGTAAGTAATGGTTGACCGCTTCGGCGACGTTCTGCGGAATCAAGGCGAAAAGAAGGACAACCGGCGCGATGAACCAGATCATGATTCGCCAATTTTCAATATTCAGAAATTGCGCCGTCCCGTAGCTGGTTATGAACAAATAGATCGCCAGTTTGATGAATACGCTGGCGAACCAAACGATAATCGGCAGCGGATCGAGATTTTCGATAAATCCGAATATCGATATTTTTCGGGACATTTCAAAAAAAGGGTACCACATTTTGGAGGTGAGCGTCACTCCGATCGTCGTCGTAGCTATCGTCATGGCGATCAGGACGACAAACACGGCCACAATCACCGCTGCGAAGGCGTACCGCCCCCCTTTGCGCGGGGTGGTCAAAAAGCAAGCAAGCATAAGATACTCTACGGAGTGCCCAAGATAGGAGGCTGGAGCAAGCGAGCCTTTGAATATCGCCGCGATGCCGCTGTCCGCGTACACGGGGAGCAGGGAATCTAGGTGCACGTTGTTGATGCTGGCGAGCAAGGTAAGGAATACCATGATGATGACGATGGGGCCGAGAATCTCGCTGCAGCGGGCGATCGATTCAATCCCCCCGGAATAAGTCGCATAGATGATCAGGGCAAGCATAATCAACATAATTGCCCAACTCGGTGTCATCGGCAACATCATGACATGGATGACGTCGTTAAACTGCCGCAAAACGATCGGGAGAATGGTGTACCATTGAATGAAGTAAATCAGAATAACCGCTTTGCCCAGCCATTTTCCCAAGAGGGTCTGGGACATTTGAATTAAATTCTGGTCCGGGTACAGCAGTGTCGTTCGTGTGGTTATCAAGGTAACTACAAACGTAATGCAGCCGGCAACGATAATGGACATCCATATATCCTGCCTGGCCGCAGTTATGCTGGGGGTTAACGTCATGATTAAGGTCATTCCCATAGCCATCAAAGTAATCATCCAGAAAACCTGCATGCCGGTTACCTTCATGCCAACCATCCTCAATTTTATTGTTAATCGCGTTTGATAAGATGTCCGGCAGCCTGCGTTCTTCCGAACCGCTCGATTCGGACATCGATGTTCACTTCTACCGGAATCGTTGAGTACATCGCATCCCATTGCTCCTTCAGTTTCTTCCAGGCATAAGGGTGATCGGTATGGACCTTCCGGCCGAACCCGAATATATCCGATTTGAATTCCCGCTGTGAAATCGAGACGGCGCTTTCCATCGCTTTTTTCAGCTCGTCTTCATATTTCCTTTCCAGGCGATTATGTACCTCCGAATTGGTCATGTCGAGTTCCGTATCATTGGCATTGATTATGCCCGTTACCGTGATGTGAACCGTGATGGCGGGTTTCTCCTCGATCATTCGGGTGTGAATGTCCCGCTTCACCTTTAAGACGTTCATATTCACGGTTCCTTTGTATTCGGGGTTCGGGGGCTCGAACTGTACCGCCCAGCTTAGCGCATGGATATTTTCCCGAAACAGCCGAAACGCTTTCTGCTCGTCTCCGGAAAGAAATCCGACCAGCTTGTTACCGCGGTAAGCGGCAATCTTGTCTAGTTTGAAGGTCGGATTTCCGGTTGCGTCCTTTGTTAGCTGGATGCCCGCCGTTACCGGAGATTTCCCGTGAGCGGCAAGCGCATCCAAAAACTCATCGGCTTTGACGGCCAGGGTAGAATCGTTTTTCAAAATGTTGTTTATGCCGTCGGCGGGAATTTCCTCGAGCAGGTAAGGGGTGCTGAGGACCTCTTTGGCCGTCGTTCCATAAGCGGTTACGATATAACTGTTATACCTGCTTTCCGGGGAGCGCATCAACGTATCCAACACCTGGTTTAATCCGTGTCTGCCGAGGCTTTCGCCGATGACGATCACTCTTCGGAGCCCCAGCTTGATGGTCCGCGACAATTGCTGCTGCTCTTTGTTCAGGGTATCGATGCCGTCCTGTCCCTCCTCCGAAAGAACTACAAACGACTTTTTTCCTTTGGATTGCACGGGAGTTGGAAGTCCGATCGGCAAGGCGATTTGCAAGGAAGTAACCAGTTCCCCGTTTTCCGCCAGATCGAGACCGGAAGCCATAACAAAAGCAAGCTCGTCCATTTCCTTGCGGTCCCAGCATCCCGTAAGCATGGCGAGACAGCACCATAAAGCCGCGAACGTCAAGGCGATTCGGCGGAAATTCATTTCTTCTTCAGCTCCAATTCCTGCCCGATGCGGCGTTGCCGCTTATTAAGTACCTGCCAGGGGGCTCTAAAGAAAACATCGAGTAAACCAGCCCAATGAACCGGAGCAACAGGGGACAGGTAAGGGACGCCGAAGGACCGCAGATTGGTCAAGTGAATCAAAATGGCGATCAAACCGGCCCCGAATCCGTAAAGCCCGAATGTCCCGGCGCAAATCAGCAGCGGAAAACGCAAAAGGCTGACCGCCTGGTTTAAAGTCGGATTGGGAATCAGAAACGAGGCGATCCCCGTCAGCGACACTACAATAACGATGGGCGCCGATATAATACCGGCCTGTACGGCTGCTTGTCCGATGACCAGCGCGCCTACGATGCTGATGGTCTGCCCTACGGGACGAGGCAGGCGGACACCGCCCTCGCGAAGCGCCTCGAACGTGACCTCCATCATGAGCGACTCCATAAGTGCCGGGAACGGAACAACTTCCCGCGATGCCGCAAGAGTCATCGTCAACGAGGACGGGATCATTTCGGAATGATAAGTTGTGACTGCTACGAAGATGGAAGGCAGGGCAAGAGCCAAGAAAGCAAACAAATATCTCAACATACGCAGCATGGAACCGAACAGGAAATTGATGTAGTAATCCTCAACCGTCTGGAATGCGAACCAGAACGTCACGGGCAGGATCAGCGCAAAGGGCGAGCCGTTTACAAGCAGGGCTACTTTGCCTTCGATCAGCGAGGCCGACACGGCATCGGGCCGTTGGGTCGACTGAATCAACGGAAACGGAGACAGGGGATGATCGCTGATTAACTCTTCAATATACCCGGAGGTCATGACACTGTTCATCTCGATTTTGGCCAACCGCCGCCGGACCTCTTCTACTATGTTTTGAGCTGCCAGGCCGTCGATATAGACGATCGCTACTTCGGTTTGCGTTGTCGTTCCCAAGACGATGTTCTCCATCTTAAGCTGCGGCGTCCGAACAGTATGGCGAAGCAGGGCCATGTTGACATCGATTCTCTCGATAAAGCCGAGCCGCGGGCCGCGAATTACCGATTCTGTGCTAGGTTCTTCCAGTTGCCGCTGCAGTTTGTCCCTGATCTTGATGGATAATGCCTGCCTGGAAGACTCGAAAAATAAGACGACCTCGCCATTGACGATACTTCCGACGGCTTCCTTCAGATTCGATATCGTATTCATTGCGACAATCGATGGCAGGTGATGTTTCAAGCGTTCAATCAACTGCTCCGGGGATTCAGCTTCTTTGGGATCCAGCTTCATTAACGGCATTAACAACCCTTCGTCCCAAAGCGTATGATCGACCAACACTTTGAGATACACCGCCAAGCAGGGAAGTGAATGTACAATATAAAATTTCCGCGTGACCAGATCGGCGCAATGCATAAAATTCTGTCTGATTGTCGCTTCGTTGAGGACGAGACTGTCCGAAAGCGGCACGTCGGGAGTCGGGCCGATCCCTGACAGCTTTTTTGTCAGGCGCTTCGATAGACGTGTGTTTTTCAACAAGCTTCACTCCAATAGGTTCATGCTTAGATAGTAGGGTATCCTGCTTCTTCCAGTTTATTCAGGAACAAAGCAAACGGCCGGTGCCAAAAGACACGGCCGGAGAAGCGGGAATAAATTTTCTGTGAGGCATGCATACTTCAACCATAAGATTTTGGAAAAGAGGCGGGAAACAGGAGATGAAAAGCTTCAGCAAGGCGATCGTTTTTTTGGGTATAGTCGCACTATCGGGCGTTGTCCTGTATTTATCCGTGACCCTGCCTCCGGACTAGGCGAAATATTTGGCCGCAAGCTTTTCGGCCGTCCGGGTGGCCAGCGCCTGGGTCGTTAGCGTCGGATTCGGACCTCCAATTCCGTTGAAGTGGACGCTGTTGTCGCCAATATATAGCCGTTTGACCTGATAAGCTTCGCAGTTCGTGTCCACGACGAAGCCCATCCGCATGGTGCTTTCCAAATGAAGCTGAAAGGCGAAAGGGGTGTCGGAGCGGATGATTTTTTTGGCACCGGCCGCTTTCAAGGATTCGCAGGCGTATCTGGCCAGCCGGTCGCGCCTTTGCAGCGTTTTTGTACTCGGGGTGTAATACACGACCGGGACTGGTCCGTTCTCGTCCTTTAACAGCGGATCTACTTCGACCCGATTGCGGTAAAGCGTTTCGTCATCCGTTAACAGCAAATAGGTCATCGTCCGGCTATAATTTGCCATCAATTCTTTTAGTTCCGGTCCAACTACTCGTCCGCGTATATTCCAAGGGACTTCTTGTTCCGGCAGCCTCAATGCGTCGTAACCGGCTTCACTGAAACCGTAAGTCAGGAAGGACATTAACCCCGGACTGAGGCAAGAGACCTGAAAACACCCGGTGCCGGGAATATCGACTCTGGCGCCGGACGTATGCCCCATATATGGATAGACGGCTGGTAATCCCATGATGCTCAACAGATCTTTTTCGTCGAATACACCCCCAACCCAATCGAAGCAATGATTCGTCAGTCCTCGGCCCACCCACGCATTATAGGGCAGCGACGAGTTCAACCAAAGCCGCGGCGATTCGATGCACCCAGCCGCCATGACCACCGCACCGGCCGTAAGCTCCCCGACTTCGCCGGTCCATGTGTCGCGGAAGCGTACGCCGATAGCCCGCAGTCCGCCCTGTGGATCGTGATCGGTCAATATTTTGGTCGTGAAAGAATTGGGCCGTATGGCAACGCGTCCAGTTTTGAGCGCGAGCGGGATGTAGCTGACGAGCGTTCCCCGTTTGGCAATCCGGTCGACCGATGGCCCGGCCGTGCATCCGTTGACGCAATGCCCCTGCAGATTGCACCCTTCCAGCTCGTTGAGCTGTTCCAGCGTATAGTCGGGATTCATCAAATTCGCGTTCGGAGGCAGGATCGCATTGGGGTTTGGGCGGTAACCGGGAGTTACCACATCGAGCGTCGGGTTGAGCTGCCAGCCTGCTTTTTTCACCCCATAATAAAACAATTCCTCTTTAGGCGTCGTCGGCGAGAAATTGACGGGCAAGGTTGCTTCGACCTTCTCGTAATATGGAATCAGTTCCGCGTAGCTGATCGGCCAGACGTTGTCCACGGCCAGCGGGAATGCCCGCGGCGATTGGCTCCAGTAATGCTGCGTCGTTCCCCCGACTCCCGCTAACTGCCAGATATCGCCTTTTTGGCGCATTACCCGGTGCCACGGCGCGCGCCGCCGATCGGCCGGTCCGAAGCGGAAAACGCCCGACACCACATCGTTCATGTTGTTTTCGTAGCGATTATAGATTTTTTTATAAATCCCCACGTCGAGATCGCCGAAGCTGGAACTCCACTCTCCGCCGCGATCGCTGTTCGGTTCGGGCCATTTTTTATTCCCGTAAAAAGGACCGGCCTCCAGCACAAGCACGTTCAGACCTTTTTCCCCGAGCTCCTTGGCCGCGACCGCACCGCCGCCCCCGGATCCGATAACGATGACATCAGCGTCGTACAATTTCGTATCCTCCTTCATGCCTGGCGATGAACAGCATAAATCCGCGGAATGCGCGGTAACCGGAGGAAACGCTCGGATATCCGGCCTGCCGCCAACCGATGGGAAAATGCTCCAGCTTGCGGCGGGTCGGGGTATCGAGCCGCGTCGTACCGTAGGCGGACCATTCCGAGTAGTTCCCGAACATCGTCCCCCGGTTCAAATAATCGATGATAAATTTGAGGAACCCGCCGTCGTCCCGGTAGGGAGGAGGCAGCAGGCCGAGATCGAACCGGAGCTGCTCCAGCAAGGCGAGGACCCGGATTCGGTCGGCGGGAGCGAGGGCGGAGAACGGACTCACGGCCCAAACGGGAACCTGCGGTGCATCCGGCGCACCACCGCCGGCGACGAACTGAACCGCTCCCGTGTTCAGCATCCGTGCGGTGGAGGCGGACAGCGGGAAATCGGTCCGGCTAATACCGAACATAAGTGCCAGGGTATGGTCGAGCTCCCAAATCAGGTATTCGTGAACGTACAGTTCGGCGGCGCCCGGCGCTTGCAGCGGCCCCAGAACCGGCGTGCCCGGGATGATCGCTTTCACAAGCGCACGAAAGGTTTCATAAGTGCCCCGATCGGCAAGTGCCGCATACGATTTTGTCGTTTGCATAACAATAAGCCTCCCCTGATACTCAATTTTAGATATTGTTCCCCTCAAAATTTTATTGAACAGCCAAGCATAATATGATGGGGCTTTGATGCGGCTCCCGGCAATGAGTGAGCAATCGAGAAGAAATGTTTATCAAAACCCAATGATATACTTATAATAAAAAAATCGAAGTAACAGAGAGGGGATGACCGTGAGCTACGTAGACAGGTCAAGCAACAATCCGCCAATGAATCACTGGAAAAGAAACATCATTCTTTTTTTAAGCAGCCAGACGATCTCACTATTCGGTTCATCTTTGGTGCAGTATGCCATCATGTGGTATATTACGCTGAATACGAAATCCGGAATGATGATGACGCTCTATATCCTTTGCGGATTCATTCCGACGTTTATTCTGTCCCCGATTGCCGGCGTATGGGCTGATCGTTACAACCGGAAACTGCTGATTATGCTGGCGGATGGAATGATCGCGATGGTAACGCTGGTGCTAGCGCTGCTGTTTTTGCTGGGCTATGACGCAACCTGGCTGCTGTTTGTGATTGCCGCGGTGCGCGCGTTGGGGACCGGAGTTCAGACTCCGGCCGTGGGGGCGATTTTGCCGCAGATCGTTCCGGGCGATAAGCTGACGAAGGTCAATGGAACCAACGGAAGTTTGCAGGCGGTGATCATGTTCGTTTCTCCGATCGTAAGTGCCGCGCTGTTGACCGTAGCGTCCATCGAGATGATTTTTTTCATCGACGTCGTGACCGCCGCCATCGCCATTTTGACGCTGTTGCTGTTCTTCAAAATTCCGGTTCATCAAAAAGCCGCGAGCGGGCAAGCAACCGGGCATTTCAGCGACATGAAGCAAGGTTTGACTTACATCAAAAACCATGTTTTCTTGAAAACGTTTTTTGTGTATTTTGCCGTATTTATGTTGATGATGGCGCCCGCCGCTTTTTTGACGCCGCTCCAGGTAACGCGTACCTTCGGAGATGAGGTGTGGCGGCTCACGGCGATTGAAATCGCCTTTTCTGTCGGCATGATGGCGGGAGGCGGACTAATCGCCGCATGGGGCGGATTTCGCAACAAAATTCACACGATGACCGTCGCGAGCCTTCTGATGGGTGCTTGCACGTTTTTGCTCGGTGTCGTTCCGTCCTTTTGGATCTACTTGTTCTTTATGGCCGTTTTCGGCGTGGCGATGCCGATTTTCAACACCCCGACCAACGTGCTGATCCAGGAAAAAGTGGATGAGAACTTCTTGGGCCGCGTATTTGGTGTGATCGGTATGATATCGACTTCGATGATGCCGATCAGCATGCTGATTTTTGGCCCGATCGCCGATGTCATTCAAATCGAGTGGCTGCTGATTGGCACCGGTCTGCTCATGCTTATTCTTTCGGCCTTTTTGGGACGAAACCAAGTGTTGCTCGATGCGGGGAAACCGCCGTTATCGGAAACCTCCGCATAGACGCACTAACTTTTCTAATCCAATACTCGCAAATTGTATCGAGCCCCACATTGACTTCAAGTCAATGTGGGGCTATTCTATATCTATAGATTGACTTGTAGTCAATGCAACTTCTGAATGAGGTGAGGAAGCTGGCTAGAAGAACGGATGATTCCGAGTTTGTCAAAGAGTACGACGTTAAGGAACACAAATTTATGACGATGGAAGAAGAAAAACGCAAGCGTATTATCGATGCGGCGCTTAAGGAGTTTTCAAACGGTTATACGGCGGCGAACACCGATGTCATTGTGAAGGAGGCGGGGATATCCAAAGGATTGCTGTTTCATTACTTTGGGTCCAAGAGGGGACTTTTCCTGTTTCTCATTAAATATGCTTCGGACATTATTATTGCGGAGTATGAAAAGGTTGTTTCAGAAAGCTGTGACTTTCTTGAAAATATCAGGAGGGTATCAAAGCGTAAGGTAGAGCTGGCCTTTCAATACCCGCTTGAATTCAGCGTTCTGACAAAAGCATATGCCGCCATGAAAGAAGTATTTCCCGAGGGGCTGCCCGGAGATTTGTTGAATTCGCCCCTGCTGGCGATACAGCAAGTCTGTCAAAGATCCAATAATGACAGAACGCTATTTAAGGAAGGCATTGATGAGCAAAAAGCGCAAAACATCATCATATGGACGATAAACGGTCTCCTCGACAGTCAATTCCGGTATGGCGATGATCTGGCCGCCTACAAAGCGCATTCTGATGAACTGGTCAAAGGACTTGAGGAGTATCTGCAACTTCTCCGCAAAGCTTTGTACCGATAAAGGGAGGAACCCCATTATGTTTATTGATGTTGCCAACCTAAAGAAAAGCTATACCACGGGCGTGGTCAGAACCGAAGTTTTAAAGGGAATCGGGATGAAGCTGGAAAAGGGAGAAGTCGGCGTTATCCTTGGGCCGTCAGGCTCAGGGAAATCCACGCTGATGAATATCCTCGGCGGTATTGATCGCGGCGACAGCGGCAGGGTTATCGTTGGAGAGACGGATATAAGCCGTTTGACTGACGACAAGTTGACCGATTACAGGCGTGGGGATATCGGTTTTGTCTTCCAGTTTTTACAACCTGGTGCCCAATCTTACCGTTGCAGAAAACATTGAAGTGGTTTCCAACATCAGCAAATCCCCTCTGAATACGGACGAGGTTTTGGCGGCGGTTGGTATGAAGGATAAGAAACACCGCTTCCCCAGGGAGCTCTCCGGCGGCGAGCAGCAGAGGGTCTCCATTGCCAGGGCGATCGTCAAAAATCCGCAGCTCTTGCTTTGCGACGAGCCGACCGGCGCGCTGGATTTTGATACGTCCCGCAGCATCTTGCAGCTTCTGCAGCAGGTGAACCAAACCTACGGGACCACCATTTTGATGATCACCCACAATGCGGCCATCTCCGATATGGCGAACAGGGTATTTAAGCTGCGCAGCGGGGAGATCGTGGAGGATTCGGTTAATCCGTATCCTGTTCCGGCGGAAAGGATTGAATGGTAATGGTGATCAATAAGCGAATCAAACGTGTTTTCCTGGGGAACAAAGCGCAATATATCGGCTCCATTTTACTGATTGTTTTCAGCTGTTTTCTGTTTACAAACTTGGTTCTGGTAGGCGGCAATTTACAGCGGCTGATGCATGAGTATGAAAAAGGTTATGTGCAGGAAGATGCCTCCTTTATAACAGACAAAAGCATTGACCATTTACGGGAGCTTGAGCTGGCTGCAGACGCAGTGATTGAAGAAGGCACTACCTTCGACTATACGCTTTCAGAAGGAAGTACACTACGTCTCTTCACCAAAAACGATAAGATCAATATTCCAGCCATCATCGAAGGCAGCGAACTAAGCGGCAGCGGCGGTATACTGCTCAATCCGGCCTTTGCTGCCGCCCACGGGCTTAAAATCGGCGATGTGTTGACTATCTTGAATAAGCCGTTTACAGTTGCCGGATTTATGGGGATGCCGAATTATATTTATCCGCTGAAAACGCAAACGGACATCTTGTATTCGCCGCGGAACTTCGGCATTGCCGTCATCAGTAAGGAGGACTTCACCGCGCTGACGGAAGGAAGCCGTTTCTACGCGGTGAAATTCAACCATCCTGAAGAGAGCCTTCGCGCCCAGTCCACGAAATTCATGGAGCTGCTGAAAAGCCGCGGCATTGATATCGTCCAATGGACAGACATCGGCATCAACGCAAGGGTCAAAGGCGTCGCCGCGAAGCTTGACTCCGCCAGTCTAATGGGGAAGGTAATACCTACTGCAGTTTTATTGTTGACCGCTGTTTTACTGGGCAACGTGATTGGACGGTTGATCAAGCGTGAATCCGTGATCGCCGGTGCATTGTATGCGTTAGGGTATAGAAGAAAGGAACTTTATCGCCATTATTTGAAATTTCCGCTTGGAATTGCTATCGTCGGAGGCGTCCTCGGAACCGCCCTCGGTATATTTTTCGTACGTATGATGCTGTCTGTCTACCTTGAGTTATTCGACATCCCGCTGACCGGAATCGGCTACAGCCCGGCCATCATCATCATAAGCCTGCTCCTTCCCGTTTTATTCCTTGGCGCAAGCGGCTGGTTTATCATCAGGAAGGAACTGAAACATTCGCCCGCCGAGTTGATGAAAGGGAATAAAGAAAAGGGCAAAGTTAATATCCTGGAGCGCAGATTGAAGCTCGAAAAGCTCAAATTCGCTTTGAAGTTCAAAATCCGGGAACAGCTCCGCAGTCTGCCCCGGCTCGTCCTGCTGCTTGCCGGTTGCGCCATAGCCACTTTGTTTCTGCTCTTCGGATTTTTCCTGAAAAGCGGGATGAATTATTTCCTTAAGAACGAGGTGGAGAACCCGAAAAATTATACGTACGAGTATGTATTCGAAAACCTGCAAACCGAGCCGGCACCGGCGGGCTCCGAACCTTTCGCGGTATCCAAATTTCAGCTGGAGGGTGACGAGAATAAGGTTTTTAACGTAGCGGGCGTCCTGCCGGATTCTAATATATCCACGGTCAAAGACGAATCCGGCAAGCGGCTGAGTTTGGATCAGGTCATTATTACAAAGCCGATCGCCGATAAACTGAGGGCCAAGCTGGGAGACACGATCAACATCGTCCGCAGAACGGACTATCAGGTATTTGCGCTAAAGGTCGGGGGGATTGCAGATGTCTTTAACATGGCCGTCTACATGCCGCTGGCGGACAACGAGAAGTTCGGAATGCCGGAAGGAAGTTATAACGAGCTTTTCAGCAATGAGCGGCTTAATATCCCTGACAACGAGCGGTATTACGTATTGTCGATCGAAGATAAGATCGCAGCGGTAAAAGAGTTAATGGCGCCTTTGGCGTCCATGGTCGTGTTCGTTGCGGCGGTGGCGTTTCTCATCGGAATGATGATTATTTATGTTGTAACCTCCATGATCATTGAAGAAAACAAGAGTACGATATCGCTGATGAAGGTTTTCGGATACCGGAAAAAGGAAGTCAATTCCCTGGTGCTTAACAGTTCGACGATGATCGTCGTGGTTGGGTATACTGCTCAGTTTTGCGGCCATGGGAGGCTGGATGAAAGCCATTGAAAACAGCGCTCCTTTTGCCATGCCCGTGATCATTGATCCGCTTTACATCGGAGTTGGATTTGTCGTTATCATGCTCTGCTATGAGCTGTCGAAGCTGCTGTGCAGGAAAAAAGTCAGTGCCGTATCTATGAGTGAAGCCTTAAAAGCAGGAACGGAATAGAAAAAAAATTATTTTCCATTGAGGCTGCAGCAAAAAAGATTGCGGCCTCAACCCTTTACAGATCCGGCTAATAGGCGTGTTGTCTTTTTGCATGTACTTATAACTCAACTTTCGCAGAACAAAAACCAACTTAAAAGCAGGGGGAGCATGGGAGAAACTATATGCCACTCCCGCCACGTTGCGGTATAAGAAAGCGGGGGAAATCCCACGAAATGCAAAAGTGCAGGCGGTTTTCGTCGAAATTCCTCGAAACAAATGGTTCAGATGTAAAAGCCGAAAGTGCAGTTCATTTCGGGTCAAAAGCTACTTTTTTATCGTACAGCCTCAAAAGAGATACATTTTTGCATTTCAACCGCTCTAAAATGGAAATTTACGGAGAATGGAATGCACTTTTGTAGTTGATCCCATCGCGTCTCTCCATGGCCTAGGCAACGTTCCGCTTTATAGTAAAGAACGTGTTTCGATCCGCTGGATAAATGTGTTTGATTGGCAAAGTTCTTGCAATTTCCGTCCGATTTATCAGCAAACTGCTAATGCATGGGAACGTATTGTTTTCCAATATTGGAAGATAGTTTAGCTTGTTTATACGCAACAAAACATGTTATATTATTTCTCCGGCCGTGAAAATGGCCAGGCGATAAGGGAATGGCAGGATTTACTTCTTGCCGTAGAGCTTCCTGATGTGATATATTGAATCTCCTGCCCTTTAAGTTGTGTCGGCGCTATGCCGGCCACGGCGAGAGGTTGCAGAGAGGAGCAAACGATAAACGGCGGAATGTTGGAAAAACTTACGCCTTGAAACAAGCATGGATGATATGTTACATTAATCATCCTGCCGGATAAACCGGTATGGTGGTAAGTGAAATGGCAGAATTTACTTCTTGCAGTGAAGCTTATCGATATGATATATTAGTTTTCCGGCGCTTTTGATAGAGCCGGAACGAAAAAAGAGTTGATCTTTGAAAACTGAACAACGAGTGAGTATTAAATGAGAATTATATGGATGAATTCCAATCCGGTTTACGCCGGCATTGAAATTCGATCCTTTCTCGTCAGTAACTGATTGAGCTAATCGCTTTTTCGAATATTCGATTTTAGAGGTCGGATTTTTTCTCGAAGTCATTCGGGAAGATCCGCTCGAAAAATCTTTATTGGAGAGTTTGATCCTGGCTCAGGACGAACGCTGGCGGCGTGCCTAATACATGCAAGTCGAGCGGACTTGATGGAGTGCTTGCACTCCTGATGGTTAGCGGCGGACGGGTGAGTAACACGTAGGCAACCTGCCCGTAAGACTGGGATAACTACCGGAAACGGTAGCTAATACCGGATAATCAAGCCTCTCGCATGAGGGGCTTGGGAAAGGCGGTTCTGAATTTATTCAGGGCTGTCACTTACGGATGGGCCTGCGGCGCATTAGCTAGTTGGTGGGGTAACGGCTCACCAAGGCGACGATGCGTAGCCGACCTGAGAGGGTGAACGGCCACACTGGGACTGAGACACGGCCCAGACTC
>NZ_JAMBOE010000019.1 GCF_023715465.1 Paenibacillus macerans | reverse complement strand
TATTGCGTTTAAAGGTTTCATCAAAATGTTGACGCTGTTCTCCCATGATACACCTCGACCTCTTTATGTTGTTTTCTATTGTACCAGGTGGCTGTTACAGCGTGTCTACTTTTTAGTCTACATCCAGTATCCGGCCTTTTTCGAGCAAATAGCGGCTCCTCAGTCCGTTAGAAACGAAAACGGCGTTTTTTCAGGCAAATAAGGGCTGTCAGGTCCGTTAGCCTTCAGGCGGTTGGAGCATCTCCCAGGCGGGTGGGCTTTCCCATAAAGTTAGAACTTCTCCCAGACAATTGGAGCATCTCACATACCGATGGAGTTTCACCCATATGGTTTGAAGCTCTCCCATGCAGTTGAAGCTCTCCCCTGCAGTTGAAGTTCTTCCATACCGTTGAAGCTCCCCCATGCGGTAGAAGCATCTCCGCCCACTAGATGCGGAACTTCTCCACCGATTCGCGCAGCGACAGGGCCTGTTCGTGGAGGGAGCGGACCGTTTGGGCGTGGCTTTCCATTTCGGTCAGCTGCTGCTGCGAATATTGGGCGATTTGCTCCATGCTCGCCAGCGATTTGCTCGTAATGTTGGCGGACTCCTCAACGGAGGCGGTGACTTCCTCCGTACCGGCGGAAACTTGCTGGGTGGAAGAGGACACGGATTGGATCGTCAAATTGATGTTTTGGATCAGTTCGGTCAGTTGCCCGAAGGCGCGGCCGGCTTGTTTTACGCGGTCGGTGCCGGAGACGATCTCCTCACTGGCGTGCTGCATCGCGCTGACGGAATTTTCCGCTTCCTCGCGGATACTCAGCAAATATTCGCCGATTTCATCCATGGCCTCACGGGACTGCTCGGCCAGCTTGCGTACCTCCTCGGCGACGACGGCGAAGCCTTTGCCGTGTTCTCCGGCGCGCGAAGCTTCGATGGCCGCATTTAACGCCAGGATATTAATTTGCTTCGTGATTTCGGTGATCGTTCCAACGACGGTGGCGATCGATTCGGAACGTTCGTTCAGAATGCGGATATGCTCCAGCGTGCGGCCGGCCGCTTCCTCGACATGCTGCATCTGCTCGACGGCCGTTTGCGCCAGCTCGTTGCCGGCGCCGGCTTCCTCGGTGGCTTGTCCGATCCGTTCGGTGACCTCGGCGGAAGAGGA
The DNA here is from genome assembly GCF_023715465.1 of Paenibacillus macerans. Taxonomy (GTDB): domain Bacteria; phylum Bacillota; class Bacilli; order Paenibacillales; family Paenibacillaceae; genus Fontibacillus; species Fontibacillus macerans_A. The sequence goes on along the minus strand of NZ_JAMBOE010000019.1, from coordinate 78,113 downwards.
AGCGATATACTGGATGCCCTGCGAAATTTCCTCCATCGCCCGGGCATTTTCGGCGGCGGCCGTGGCGATCGTCAGGCTGCCGGATTCGATTTCCCGGGTTGCCGCGTCGGAACGGGAGATCAGGTCTCCAAACGTGTCCACCGACCGCGATAAATGCTCCGACCCATTTACGACGGTTTGCGACGTGTCCAGCACTTTGGCGAACATCTCTTTGAGCTGATTCGTCATCGTACGGAAGCTTGAAGCAAGCTGAGCGACTTCGTCATGGCCGGATGCCTCGATCGTTTGCCGGAAATCGCCGCCGGCCATTTTTTCCGTAACGGCAACCAGATTTTTGATCGATTTGGTGATGCGCCGGCTAACAAAATACGCGACCAACAGCCCAACCACGATCACGAGAGCGGTAATGCCGATGCAAATTTGTAAAATTTCCGCCCGCTTCTCATCGATAAAGGTGGCGTCCAGCCCGATGGCCAGCAGCGCTTTGCTTCCGGGGATCGCGATGAACGCCGTTTTGTGTGAGCCGAACCGGTCCGAATACAGCTCGCTGATATGTACTCCCCCATCGGAAGTCTTGGTCATGGCCGTTTGAATCTCCAACGGGTCGCCGGCTTTCATGCCGGAATTTTCATTGGCGGCGATGACGGCGGCTCCATTTTCCTGAAGCTGGATCAGGTAAGCGTTGTTTAAATGAAACTCCTTGGCGCTTTTCGTCAAATAGGATTCAACCGCAAAACGGGAGTTTTCCTTTCCGCTCATTAACTGCTGCGCTTGATTCGTGTCCAGCCTTTTATAAATGTCTTGCGTACTGGTCAGCAGCACCTTGTCAAATTGCGGAAGCACGTTTTGGGTAATGATCCCCATGGAGATGTAATAAAAACTAACACTAAACAAAAGTGAAGACAAAATGATTAGCACCGCAAACGTAAGCATGAATTTGCGGCTGATAGAGCTCTTGACTCTAAGCACGGAATCCTCCCCAATCTCCCATAAAATAAGTAATCTATGTCTCTAAGCCTATCCGAAACCGTGGATTCTCTTTTTTAACCACTGGTTCATAAGCATTATTTTATAGGAAAAAATGCCCTTTGAAAATGAATAACTTGTTAAAAAAGAAAAAAATCAGAGTTTTCCCTATCCCAAAAGGAATAAAAAACTCTGATTTCTTACATTCAATGTTAGATATAAACCAACTGCTTTGGATAAGTCGTCAGCACTTCCACACCGGAGGCGGTCACTAGCACGTCGTCTTCGATGCGGACACCGCCGACTCCGGGCACATAAATGCCGGGCTCTACTGTAAATACGTTGCCCTCCGTCAGCAATTGTTCGTTTTTGCCGTGGACGGAAGGGAATTCATGGACGTCAATGCCCAGCCCGTGGCCTAACCGGTGAATAAAATATGAGCCGTAACCGGCGGCTTCGATCACGTCGCGCGCGGCTTTGTCGATTGAGGCGAAGGCAACCCCGGGTTTGATCGCCTGGATGGCGGCCATGTTGGCGGCCAGCACGGTTTCGTATATTTTGACCAGTTCGTCAGACAACTCCCCTACAGCAAACGTGCGCGTGATGTCCGAAGCGTACCCGTCTGCGTAAACCCCGATGTCAAACATGACAAGATCGCCGCGGCGAATTTGCCGCGTTCCGGGTACGCCGTGCGGCAAAGCCGTCTTTTCCCCGGACAGCACCATGGAATCGAAGGAAGGGCCGTCCGCGCCCAGCTTACGGATTTGATATTCCACTTCGGCCACAAGCTCGTTTTCGCTGATCCCTTCTTTGACCTGGCGCACCGATTCCGTCAGCACCTGCTCGATCAGGTTTACGGCGTGCTTGATTTTGGCGACCTCGTCCGCGTTTTTGCGGAAACGAAGCTCGCGCAGCCACGGGCCAACGTCCAAATAGCGGGAAAAACCAAGCGTTTCCTGCATTTGCTCAAACCTGGCCACGGTTACCTGCTCTTTTTCGAATCCGATCGTACCAAGCGTCCCCTTCAAACGCTGCTTCAGCAGGAGATATGGATCGTCCGTGTCCAGATGGGTGATGATTTCATCGACGTCCGCCGCCGCCCGGGCCGCTTCCTCGTCCAACGCGGGCACAACGAGAAACGGTTCGCTCCCTGATTGAAGGACAGCGCCAAGAAAACGCTCGTGCGGATTGCTTAGGAACCCGGTGAGATAGTATACATGTTTCGGATCGGTAATCAGCAGCGTGCTGATCCCGGATTCGCGCATTTTTCGGTCTAGCTCAGTCCATTTCATATTCATTAGAAAATACTTCCTTTCGCAAACAGTTTCAAATAACATTATAGGCTAATAACTGGAAAAGGGATAGTTAGGAGCAGGCGCAAAATTTAACGGAATAATGGTTTACATTTGCGGAAATTTCAATAGAATGGGAAGAAGCTATGTTATGTAAAATTTGAATCAATTGGCTGAAAGGAGAGACGACGTTGACAGCGGAAAAAAAGAATCAAACCCCACTCATCCTGGTCGGCCTGATGCTGGCGATCTTGATGTCTGCCATGGACAACACGATCGTAACGACGGCGATGGGGACGATCGTCGCCGATCTCGGCGGTATGGAACAGTTCGTCTGGGTAACCTCCGCTTATATGGTGGCGGTGATGGCGGGGACGCCGATCTTCGGCAAACTGTCCGATATGTATGGGCGGAAACGCTTTTTCCTGTTTGGGGTCATCACGTTTTTGCTCGGATCGATCCTGTGCGGGCTGGCCGGAAGCATTATGCAGCTCAGCATTTACCGGGCGATCCAAGGGATCGGCGGCGGGGCGCTGATGCCGATCGCGTTTACGATCATTTACGATATTTTCCCCGTGGAGCAACGCGGCAAAATGACCGGCCTGCTCGGAGCGGTATTCGGCACCTCCAGCATTTTCGGCCCGCTGCTTGGCGCGTTTATTACCGATTCGCTGGGATGGCACTGGGTTTTTTACATCAATGTGCCGATTGGGATCGTCTCTCTGCTGCTGATCACTGCTTATTACCGGGAATCGCTCACGCATAAGAAGCAGCAGATCGATTGGAGCGGGGCGGTTACCCTTGTCGGTGCGGTGATCTGCCTGATGTTTGCGCTGGAGCTTGGCGGCGAGAAATACGCTTGGGGTTCGGCGGTGATCATCGCTTTGTTTGCCGGCTTTGCCGTGCTGTTTATCGCCTTTTTGCTGGCGGAAACCAAAGCGCGGGAGCCGATCATTTCGTTCGGCATGTTCAAAATACGGCTTTACGCGACAAGCTGTTTGCTCGCGTTGCTGTACGGCAGCGTGTTTATCGTGGCGACGGTGTATATCCCGATTTTCGTGCAGGGCGTCTTCGGCGGCTCGGCCACGAACTCCGGTATTATTTTGATGCCGATGATGATCGGTTCGGTTATCGGCAGCATGATGGGGGGAATGCTGACCTCCCGGATATCGTACCGCGCGGTCATGGCGATCTCGGTCGTCTGTTTCGTTTGCGGCGTTTTCGCCTTAAGCACGCTAACGAACGATACCTCGCGCCTGTTGCTTACCGTCTACAGCATTTTGACGGGTTTTGGCGTCGGCTTCTCCTTTTCGGTGCTCAGCATGGCGTCCGTCCATCATTTCGATATGCGGCAGCGCGGCGCGGCGACGTCGACCAATTCTTTTCTGCGCTCACTCGGCATGACGCTCGGGATTACGATCTTTGGGATCGTGCAGCGCAATCTGCTGGCGGACAAGATGTCCGCGGCATTTGCCGGAACGGGACAAGCAGGGGCGTCTTTCGGCAATGCTCAGGAGGCGTTGAGCTCGGACAAGCGGGCTATGATCCCGCCGGAAATTTTGGACAAAATTACGGACGCCTTATCCAGCTCGATCGCGCACACCTTTATGTGGGCTTTAATTCCGGCTGTTTGCTCCGTCCTGGTTGTCATCGCCATGCCCAAGGACCGGATTCTCCGCAGCGCGGCGGCCAAGCCTTCCAAGCAGCAGGGCTGAATGGTTGCAAAGTATACGATGACCAGGATGGGGAGAAGGAGCGTGCGGTTGTGTTTTTGATGTAGGCTATTGACTTGTTAAAAGTGGGCTAAACATGGAGATCGGCGCTTAACAGCTGGCTACTGGAACGGCAAACCGTCGGTTGACCGTCGGCCTGCAATATAGCGGAACTTTATGTGCTTATTATCCGGAGCCTAGCATGTTCATCCCCATTAGCACCATTTAATGTACTTATTTTCCTATGAATGGTCCAGAATGAGGACATTTCCTAGCGAGCGGGGAGAATAGCGACATAAATTTCCGCTATTTTTCTCAAATGGATGGATACCGCCGAAATAGCGCCATTTTTTGTCCTTATGTTTTTCGCTGAAAGCCGAGTTTATCGTTTTCCGTGGGAAGAAGGGCGGTCCGCTGGGATCAACTGCAAAAGTACATCCTATTTGAGGCTATCCGATAAAAAAGGAAATTCTATAATCTTAAAAAAAGCCGCTCCCGAAACATGGACGTTCAGATCCATGCCAGGGAGCGGCTTCTTGCAAATTGTAGGGCGCCGGCTTTAGGGGCGCAGCTCCTTGACCACATTCGGCGGAGTGCCGCCGGTCAAAGCCGCTACCAGGTTCTCCGCAGCCAGCATCGCCATTTGATGGCGGGTCTGCGCGGTGGAGGAGCCGATATGCGGTAGAGTGACGACGTTCGGCAAGCTCAGCAGCGGATGGTCCGGCGTGAGCGGTTCGCGCTCGAAAACGTCGAGCCCGGCGCCGTAGATGCGTCCCTGCTGCAGCGCTTCGGTCAACGCGGCTTCGTCGACCGTCGCTCCCCTGGAGGCATTGACGAACACGGCCGTCGGCTTCATCCAGGCGAGCTCGCGTTCGCCGATCAGTCCCCGCGTTTCCGGGGTCAGCGGCGTCATCAGGACGACGAAGTCGGATTTCCGCAGCAGTTCTTCCATAGAGCAGTACACAGCGCCCAGTTCAGCCTCGGACCCGGGCTTGCGGCTGCGGTTATGGTACAGCACGTCCATGCCGAAGCCCAAATGGCCCCGGCGGGCGACGGCTTCCCCGATTTCCCCCATGCCGATGATGCCCAGCGTCTTGTGATGCACATCGAGCCCAAACAGTTTTTCGTCGTCACCGCGTTTCCAATTTCCTTGCTTCACATACTGGTCCAGCTCCGCAACACGGCGGGCGACCGCCAGCATCAAGGCAAAAATCAGGTCCGCGACCGTATCGTTCAGCACTGCCGGCGTGTTCGTGCCGATCATGCCGCGGGCTTTCATCGCGTCCAGGTCAAAGTTGTTATAGCCGACGCTGATATTGCTGACGGCCTTCAACCGGGGAGCATGCTCCAGCAGTTCCGCGTCGATCCGGGTGCCGGACGTCAGCAGGCCATCCGCTTCGGCCAGGCTTGCGAGCAGCCGCTCGCGCGGAATCGGTCCGCCGCCGTCCCACTTGCTGCAAAAGCAGTGTTCGGCGAGGTAAGCCTCCACCTCCGGAGGCACGGGTCTGGCGATAAATACGTGTGGCTTCACGGTTCTCCTCTCCCTTTTCTATGGTATCGTACAAACTCTTAAACTTACCTTTATCATACCAGAAAAAGGAGGGGGAAGGCGTTAGCGATTGTCAACCTTTTCCGGGTACATGTCGTGATTGAGCAAGCGGTGTTCGGCCATCGCCTCGTATTTGGTGCCGGGGCGTCCGTAGTTGCAGTACGGATCGATGGAAATGCCGCCGCGCGGTGTAAATTTGCCCCATACCTCGATGTACTTCGGATCCATTAGCTTGATCAGGTCGTTCATGATGATGTTGACGCAATCCTCGTGGAAATCGCCGTGATTGCGGAAGCTGAACAGGTACAGCTTCAGCGATTTGCTCTCCACCATTTTTACGTCGGGAATGTAGCTGATGTAGATGGTGGCGAAATCCGGCTGCCCGGTAATCGGACAAAGGCTCGTAAACTCGGGACAGTTGAATTTCACGAAATAGTCGCGGTAAGGGTGTTTATTGTCAAACGATTCAAGCACTTCCGGTGCGTAATCAAACGGATATTTTACGCCCTGGTTGCCCAGCAGCGTGACGTCTTGCATTTCTTCAGGTTTTCTTCCGGCCATAGTTGGCCCTCCTTTGCAAAGTGATTTTATCTATTTAGAAAAAAATAATAGTCCAAAACTATACACCGCGTTTGTTGCCCCATACGAGGGCATGCAGCTGCGGCAGGACGCGTACGTCGTTCAACTCGGACGAGGCCACGACCTTGTCGATCAGCGCTTCATAGCGCTGCAGCAGATCGCTGGCATGCTCCCGGATATCCATCCGCCGCACGTCGGGATTACCGACCTGCACATACATGGCTACATCCGGGTAGCGGGCATGCACTTGTTTGGCGTAGGCGAGATCAACCTCGTTAAACACGACAACCTTCAGGCTGACGGCCATAGGATGGGGGCGGCGGGAAAGCTTGGTTACGATGTCGTCCAGGACGACCCAGTCGGTTTCCATTCCCGAGCTCGGCGGCTTCGGCGACAACGTGACCTGCTCGATCTCGGCCAGCCAGTCCTGCCAGCGCGAGCCTTGCGTCTCGACGGCGATGGTCACGCCACTCTCGTGCAGCAAATCCGCCAGGCCGGCGAGCTGCGGCAGAAGGGCCGGGTTGCCGCCCGACAGCGTGACGTGCGAGAAGCGATCGCCGCCGATCGCGCGCAGCTCCTCCCAAATCTCCGCCGGCGCCATGCGGCGGATCGCGTCTTTGGCGCTGCCGTCCCAGGTGAAGGCGGAGTCGCACCAGGCGCAGCGATAATCGCAGCCGGCGGTGCGGACGAACATCGTTTTTTGCCCGATGACCATGCCTTCGCCCTGAACGGTCGGCCCGAAAATCTCCAGCACGGGAATCGGCGGGTTATTCATTGTACATCCACTCCCGTCTGGCTTCGGCATAGCTGGTCGGCGTTTCGTACAGGCGGACGAACTCCGTCCGGCCATCCAGCACGGCATTCTTGTAGGTTTCCGACCCAAGGGCGGTCTCCATCTGCTCAAACAGCCATACGACCATGTTTTCTGCCGTCGTATTCATCGGCGGCAGTGTTTCGTTTAAATACCGGTGGTCGAGATAACCTTCGATCTCGTTTTTCCAAATTTCCTTGATCGTGCCGAAGTCGGCGGTGATGCCGATCTCGTTCGGCAGGGCGCTGATGCCAAACACGGCTTTATACGTGTGGCCGTGCAGATTTTTGCATTTGCCTTCATAGGCGTGCAGATGGTGGGCGGCGTCGAAGGTGAACTCCTTGCTGACAAGGACGCGGCGCCGGTGATAGCGCAGTTGCTCCTTGCCGATGTCCCGCCCCAGCTTCTGCAGCGATTCGACGATTCGAAATTCGCCCGGCGTCCGGCTCATGGTTTGACCGCCTCCTGACGCTCCAGCTCCAGCAGGTATTTATCCAGGCCGGCTTTGCGCAGCTTGCAGGCCGGGCATTCGCCGCACCCGTCGCCGATGATGCCGTTATAGCAGGTGAGCGTCCGCTCGCGGACGAAGTCGAACGCTCCCAGCTCGCCGGCCAGCTTCCACGTCTCGGCCTTGTCGATCCACATCAGCGGCGTATGAATGACGAACTCGTAATCCATCGCCAAATTGAGCGTCACGTTCAGCGATTTGACGAACACATCGCGACAGTCGGGATAGCCGCTGAAATCGGTCTCGCAGACGCCGGTCACGATATGCTTGGCGCCGATCCCTTTGGCCAGGACGGCCGCAAAGCTGAGGAACAGGTGATTGCGCCCGTCCACGAACGTGCTGGGGAGCTCCCCGTCCTTTTGCGCGATGGCGATGTCGCTGCGGGTCAGCGCGTTTTGCGTCAACTGGCCGAGCAGGCTCATGTCGAGAATCGTGTGCTTGATGTCAAGCTCCTGGGCGATGTCCTTGGCGCATTCGATTTCGCGGGCGTGGCGCTGGCCGTAATCGAAAGTCACGGCCTCCACTTCGCCGAACTGCTTTTTCGCCCAGAACAGACAGGTGGTGCTGTCTTGACCGCCGCTAAAGACGACGACCGCTTTTTCGTTTTTGAGCATAAAAAAACCCTCCATCTTCTTTTGGATTTGAAAGCGACAAGCCTTAGCTTCGCTCGTAGAAGAAAGAGAGTTCTTGAACTGGTCACAAAAAAACAAGCCCGGTTCCGGCGGGTGTTTCGGCCGCTCTCTTCGCACTTTCGCGCTGATGAACGGAACGCCAAAATCAACCCCCCATAAGACAGGGCGTTTTATAGTTTTTTATAGAGGGAGTTCTCGAACCTCTCCCGTGCTGCAGCCGCATTCAGCCAGCATGGATTCTTCTTCAATTGGGTGCTTTCATGCGGGGGGCATTAGGCACAAACTTCATTATAACATAATTTTTTTCCCGGGAAAGGGGGGGACCGATCGAATTCAGGTAGTTCTTTGGAAGTGATATGTTATTTAGCTGTTCACAAAACCGGGGATATCGTCGATAATGGAGTAGATCATTTATAGATCAATATAGAGGAGGGTGAACGATGAAAAAAATGAAATGGCTGGCCATTCCCGTCATTTTGCTATTGGCGGTGCTGACCGGATGCCAGGCCGTGGGCGGCTTTGACGTCAGCAAGGCGTTGGCCGGCAGTATGAAGGTGATGTCGAGCGAATCTAAGCAGACGCTTACGGTGGAACTCGTGCCGTCTTCCGGAAACTTGTCCGCCGAGGACAAAGCTGCTATCGAACTGATCAATTCTTTATCTTTCAATATTGATAGCGCCAAGGTGCAGGATAAAGATCATGCGTCCATCAAAGGCTCGGTCGGATTCCAGGGAGGAAACATCCCGTTTCTGATGTCGATGGATGCCGCTAAAGGGATTGCGTTCCAGATCGAAGGAGCTAAGCAGCCACTGTACATATCGCTGGATAACGCGCTGTCCAAAGAAATGGGCATGAATGAAGAAGGCGTGCAAAATTTAACGTTGAAGACAGCGGAGCTTATTTTCAAGCATTTCCCGAATCCGTCGGTCCTCACCGTAAAACAAACGCAGGAACAGGTCAACGGCGAATCGTTAAACCTGACCAATCTGCACGCCGAGATCCGCGGCGACGAGCTGGTCGGCATGATCAAGCCGTTCCTCGTCAGCTTGTCCCAGGATGAGCAAGGTTTGAAAGAGCTGATCGGCGAGTTTTATGATATGGTACTTCCCGTTGTTAACGCCGTTAACGAGTTTGGTGCCGGGGACATGGGAGCATCAATGGACCAGCAGTCCAAAGCGGAAGTTGTAGAAGAACTTTACCCGGAAATCAAAAAGGGACTGGAAGAGTTCATCAATGACTTTGATAAAGATATTGCCGTCCTGCTGAACGATACGCCGGAATTGTCCACCGTTCTTGGCAAAGATACGGTGCTTAAGCTGGACCTGTATCTCGACAGTAATCTGAACATCCGCAAGCAAACGATGGATCTGAACGTAGCGCTCCCTAGCTCCGAAGATCTCCCGATTTCGGCGATCAAGGTTCACAGCGAAAACGAAGTCTGGAACATTGGCGGCCAGGTGGCCATCGATCAGGTGGATACCTCCGCGGGCGTGCTTGATGCGACGAACGGAGAGGTAACGCCAGGGCAAATTTTGCGCAATTTCCAAGAAGTGACGCCGCTTTATAATCTGCTTAAGGACCAGATGGGGATCGGCCATAAGTATGTGATGATCGATTCGCAAAACGAGTATTACGGAGTCATCAATAAAAAGGGCACTGCTTTCGTGCCGCTTCGCTACTTGTCGGAGCAGTTTGACGCCGAAGTGAAGTGGACGGAAGGCTCGAAGCGGCTCGTTGTCGTCAATGATCTCACCGGGGAGGAAATCGTCCTGACGATCGGATCCAAACAAGCAGAGGTGGGCGGTAAGACCGTTCAGTTGAGCGGGCCGGTGTTCGTGCACAAGGACGGATCGACCTACGTGCCGCTGCGCTTCCTGGCGGAAGCGCTGGGAGCGACGGTTGAAGTCGACGCCGAAGGATGGATCACTTTGGAACGGAATTAAAATGACGTTTAGTTGAAGTTTTAGGCTATGGATTGTCCCTGTCACTTTGGGTGGCGGGGGCAATTTTTTTATCGAACTGCATTTTTACATTTCGTAGGAGTCGGCGTAGCCCTTATCCGTTACGTTTATCCCCGCTTCCTATTGATAAAATCCCCGTTCCTCTATATAATGATAATCATTATCAGCGGGAATATGAATGGGGGATCAATTAGAAACATGCACGCTTTTAAATATCGCTTTTTTACTTTGGCTACAATCGTGTTGATGACCGTTGTGCTTGCCGCCTGCGGCGGTCAAGGCGGAAACTCCGGAGCGAATGGGGCAAACGGCGCTCCCGCAAATGGAGCCGCGAACGGTGGAGCTGCGGGCAATGCGCAGGGTGGGAACGCCGGGGCACAGGAAGGACAAGCCGGGACAAAAGTTTACAAAGACTATAAAGGGGAGCAAGTGGAAATTCCAACGAATCCGCAGCGGATCGTGTCGATCACCCATTTGGGCGACCTGGCGGCCTTGGGCGTAAAGCCGGTCGGCGCCGGTTCGCTGGCGCTGGAAAATTCGGTTTTGCTGAAGAAGGAACTGGAAGGTGTCGAGAACGTCGGCGACGTTTCCGTGGAAAAAGTGCTGGAGCTTCAACCTGACCTCATTATCGTGCCTACTTATCTGCCGGCCGAGAACGTGGAGCAGCTCAAAAAAATCGCTCCGGTCGTCACCCTGGCCACAACAGGCTGGGAGGGCATTGATCCGCTCGAAGAGGTGAAAACGGTCGGCGCCTTGCTGGGCCGGGAGAAAGAGGCGGAAGCGTTCATTACCCGCTACAAGCAAAAGGCGGAAGAAGCCAAGGCTAAGCTGCAGGAAGTCATCGGCCCGGACGAAACCGTCGGAACGTATTCGATTTGGGCGAAAAACTTCTGGGTATGGCCGAAAACGCGGGATGCCGGCTACAATCTGTACGAAATGTTTGGCCTGAAGCCACTCGATAAAATCGCAAAAGAAGTGTTCCCGACGACAGGGGCAGACATTTCGCTGGAGGTGCTGCCCGAATATGCGGCGGATCACATGTTCGTTACGGTGTATGAGCCGGACGGCGGGGCGGAACGCGCGCAAGAGGTCATGAACGGTTCGATCTGGAAAAACCTCCCGGCGGTCAAAAACAATCATGTGTATAAGCTGGACAACAAGGAATTTTGGATGGTTGACGGGCTGAACCTGGAGAAACAGCTGGATATTCTCGTCAATCTGGTCGTAAGCCAAAATCAGAAATAATCGCATTTGTTTGCGTTAAGAAGCCGCTCCTTCAGTTGATTAGGACTGATGGGAGCGGCTTTTTGGTATGCGGTAGGCCGCGAGCGGTCGCTAAACGAGCAGAGCCCATTCCTTGTTGATCGCATTTTCTTCCAGTTCATAGCCGATCAATACAAGGTAATGCGGCCCGCTGTTGGCAACGGGCTCCCAGTGGAACCGTTTGCCGGCGAATTGGAGGAGATAGGTTTGCTTCTGGGGGGAAAACCGGATGTAGCCTTTCGCCCGAAGCACGCTGCTGCCCCATTGTTTGATGAATCGTTCCAGTATGCCGGCCGGAAGGTTTAAGGGCTCGGGCAAAGTCAGCACGACGGTGCGGATTCTGCTGAAGGAAGGAGAATGAGTGTGACCCGACACGATCACCCGGAAAGGGGAGTGCTTCAACGGGGCGGCCGTTTTGCCGGGGACCGGCTGCACTCCCGAAAAGAACGGGTCAAGCGGGACGTCGGCGCTGACGGCGTAATGAATCCGCGCCGCGGCGTTGTGCTTGCGGGCCATGTCCGCCACTTTGGCGCGCTGGGAAGGGGAGACGAGATCGGTTTTGTTGATGATCAGGTCATCGGCTGCGGCGATCTGACCGCGCAGCGTTCGCACGAGCTGTTTGTCGGAGGCGAATATGCTGTTGTATTTAAGCGCATGCTCGGCATCGACGACTGTAATGACGCGGTGGAGATGGACCCGGCCGACCAACTCCGGCTCGGTCAGCTGCCAGACGATTTCTTCCGGGTTGGCCACGCCGGTGAGCTCCAGCAGCAGCAAGTCGGGCGATTGCCGCAGCAGGTTGCCGATCGCTCCTTGGATTTCGTCTTTTTTCGTGCAGCAGATGCAGCCGTCCAGCAGCTTTTCCAGCGGAAAAACTTTGCCGGATGCGCGGGACACGAGATCGCCGTCGATATCGAGCCGCCCGAGCTCATTCATTAATACGCCGGGCCGCAGCCCGCGTTTGGCTGCTTCCTCAAGCAATTTCAGCAGCAGCGTCGTTTTGCCGCTGCCCAAAAATCCGCTTAAAATGACGACCGGCGTGCCAGGCGTTTTACCGTTAGAGTGCATCCTGCAAGCTCCTTTCGGGAACATGTCATTGACAAACGGGAGGCATGCTCCTAATATATGTTTATTCGTAACGATTACGTTTAAATTCGCAAGAATGGAATGAGGTTATGTTAAAACTAAAGCGCGGCGATATACTGCTGCTGGCGGTTCTGGTGCTGGTCGGTTCCGCGTGGCTGCTGCTGCGGGAGGCGGCGGAAAACCGGCAAACGGTGGATCCGTCCATCCTGAGCGCGGTTATAACGGTGGATGGGAAGCCTTACGCAAACGTGCCTTTGGACGGTCCGGAGCAGACGGTCGATATCCAAACGGAATACGGCCACAATACGTTAAAGGTGTTTGACCAGGGAATCCAGATGATTTACGCGGATTGCCCCAAAAAAATTTCGATGCAGATGGGGTTTATCTCCCGCCCGGGTGAAACGATTATATGCGTTCCCAACCGGGTGTACGTGGAGATCGTGAGCACCGGGGGCGGGGAACAGGTTGACGACGGAATCGACGCTTACGTCCGGTAACGCTCCTTGCCGGACCTTCATTATTCCTCTTGTCCGCTCTCCCAAACCTGCACCGAATCCCCGCTCGGGTACACGTAAGGCGTGTCCGGCCTGGGGATTTCCCTGATCCGTTCGGCGGCGATGGTGATGATGTTTTTGCCCTGGCGGATCTGCGGCTCGATCGTTCCTTCCACTTCCAGCCAGGCATCCGTCCGAATATTCCCCAGCGGCTCGGACGATGTCACCACAATGCCGAACGGAGCCGCATCCGCCGTGCAGCACATCACCAGAAAGCGGCCAAGAATAAATTCATGGACGTTCGGCGATTGATACACGAACCCGCTCAGTTTGACTTTTTTTCCGCGAAATTGATCCTGGAACAGCTCGATCGCTCCAACCGTTTCCGAGAAAATCTCCGGCCGGATCTCAATGATCTCCTCCGGGTACAGCCGTTTGGCCAGCTCGGCAAATTCGGCGTTGTACGGATCGGGCGCTTTAAACATCGCTTCCAGCTGTTCCGCGGCAGAGAGGGGAGAGGTCAGGCTCATCCCCCGTTTGGCGGCGGCGGAGCTGCCGAGCGCTTGATCGGGAAGCAGCGCCCCCAGCAGCAGCGGGAGCAGGAACAGACCGTAGACAGCGGCGTTTTTCCAGCTTGACGCAGACAGCGGGCGCTCGCAGTCGCAGAGGACGGCGGCTTTTTGAAACAACGCTTGATAAGCAAGGCTGACGGCCATCAAAATTAATGCGATCGGGCAGTAGCGGATATATGGTTCCATGGACGGGGCGATGTAATATTTCAGCGCTCCCGATTTGGACAGATGGGCGATGAACAGGGCGAACCCGAGCAGGATCAGCGATCTGGCGAAATAGTGGGCTCGAATCACGCGGGGGTGGTTCATACGGTTTGGCACCTCCTTGGTTTTCTTTTTCGTCAAGGGCTTAACCACAGCGCATCCGTCAGCACCGCCCCCGTAAACACGATCGTACAGATGAGAAAGGCCAGGTAAAGGACGAATTTAGTTTTAAAGACGGAGAGCAGCATTAACCCGTTTTTTAAATCAAGCATTGGTCCGAACACAAGAAAAGCGAGCAGCGAACCCCCGGAAAATGTCTGCAGAAATGTGGCGGCCACGAAAGCATCGGATGTGGAACATAAGGACAGCAGAAAAGCAAACCCCATCATAAACACATAGGCGCTAACCGGCCCGCCCCCGATTTCCGCGAGGTTTTCCTTGGCGACAAAAGCTTGGATGCCCGCCGTCAACATGCAGCCGATCAGCAAATATTTGCCCATTTCGAACACTTCGTCCGCGGCGTGCACGAACACGGCCGTCAGCTTGCCACCGCCATGCCCGGGCGTATGCCCTCCACCTTCATCCATTCCTCGGGAAAAGGTGAGCTTCAGCGGGGCGTCTTTCCAAGTGAGACAGACGATGGCGCCGATCGCCGCGGAGACGGCAAAAGCCAGCCCCATCCGGGCGTACACCATTTCAGGATATAAGCGAAAAGCCATGTAGGTGGCGCTGAACACGACCGGATTCAGGATCGGGCCGGACAAAATAAACACGACCGCCATATAAACGGGCATCCCTTTCTGGATCAACCGGCGAATGAGCGGAATCATCCCGCATTCGCATACGGGGAAGATCAGGCCGAGCAGGCAGGCGCACAGGATGCCAAACGCTGGGTTTTTAGGCATAAAGCGGCTGAGGGTCTTCTCGGACACGAACAGGTGAAGCAGCGAGGAGAGCAGCGCTCCGATCAGCACGAAGGGCAGCGCCTCCAGTAAAATGCCGATAAAGCTCGTTTTGAACGTTTGCACCTCGTTCAGCGGGACCTGCTTTAGGAGAGCCGGTCCAAGGACCGTCAGACAGGCCAGCGCAAAAGCAAGCGGAACCAGAAGCGGCAGAAGACGGCGGGGCAGAGCGATTTTGTTCATGTCGATCTCCTTCAACGCGGATTCTAATTTAATGCCGGATAATGGCTTGAAAACGGCTTGGCCAAATCATAATCATTACTATTAACTTGCGCGGGAATTCAGAACCGAACTTGCAGAATCCATCCATAATTCAATTCTCCCGGTTGACAAAAGGGCACAGGGGAAGCTATATTATGAAAAGCTTAATCGTAATAATTACGATTAAAATAATCTTCTTCAGAAAAGGGGATGTTGACGTTTGAAAAATGAACATCATAAACCGATTCCGGTCACGGTGCTGTGCGGTTATTTGGGGTCGGGCAAAACGACGTTGTTGAATCATGTATTAAACAACCGCAAAGGGATGAAGGTCGCGGTGATCGTCAACGACATGAGCGAAATCAACATCGATGCCGATTTGGTGAACGCGGGGGGCAATTTATCGCGTACGGAGGAGAAGCTGGTAGAGATGTCCAACGGCTGCATATGCTGCACCTTGCGCGACGATTTGCTCCAGGAGGTGCAGAAGCTGGCGGCGGAGGGACGGTTTGATTACATCCTGATCGAGTCGACCGGGATCAGCGAGCCGGTGCCGATCGCCCAGACGTTCACTTATGCGGACCCGGATACCGGCATCGACTTGACGGCCGTGGCGAAGCTGGACTGCATGGTTACGGTCGTGGACGCGTACCGGTTCTGGCATGATTTTTCCTCCGGCGAAACGCTGCTGGAACGCGGACAGGCTGCGGGGGAGGGGGATACCCGCGATGTCGTTGACCTTTTGATCGACCAAATCGAAACCTGCGACGTGCTGATTCTTAACAAATGCGATTTAGTAGGTGAGGATGATCTGAATGAGCTGGAAGGCGTGCTGCGCAAGCTGCAGCCGACAGCCCAATTCATCCGCGCGGTGAACGGCCGGGTGGAGCCGGAACAGATTTTGAACACCGGGCGGTTTGATTTTGCCAAGGCGAGCCTGGCGGCCGGCTGGATCAAAGAGCTGGAGCGGGAAAATCATACGCCGGAAACCGAGGAGTACGGGATTGGCTCGTTTGTGTACCGGCGGGTAAGGCCTTTTCATCCGGAACGGCTCGCCCGCTTTATGGCGGACTGGCCGGAAGAAGTCGTGAGGGCCAAAGGGCTGGCCTGGATCGCGGCCGATTCCGATTTGGCGGCCAGTTTAAGCCAGGCCGGGCCGTCAATCCAGTTCGGCCCTGCGGGGTACTGGCTAGCGGCGCTGCCGGAGCAGCAGCAGCAGGAGGTGCTCGCGCAGGAGCCCGACATGCGGCGAAAGTGGGATCCCGTCTGGGGCGACCGGATCAATGAGCTCGTGTTCATCGGCATCGAGATGGACCGGAGCACGATTGAACGGGAGCTTGACGCCTGCCTGCTAAGCGAGCAGGAAATGACCCTGGATTGGGCGGCCTTTCCGAATCCACTTCCTTGGATTCCGGCCGAGTGAATAACAAACAAGGCGCGGCCGAGCAAATTTGCCCGGGCCACGCCTTGACTTATGAGAAGATGAGAAGGAGAAAGCAAATCGATTACAGTGCGCGGGGGTACGCCTTACGGCTCAAGCCCCCACACGAGTGAGTCGTTGACATAAAGCGGAACGCGCTCCCATTCGGTGTAGGATGTTTTCGCCGCATCGTAGGAGAAGTCATCCGTTTCGCTGTAGTTGGACCAGTCCGACTTGTTAAAGCGGACCTGGATTTCGCCGCTATCCGCTCCAGGCGCAAGAGTTCCCGCGCCGGGGCCAAAGGAAATTTCCAAATAGTAGTCCGCTCCCTCCGCGCTTTCGTCCAGCTTCACGAAGGTGCCATTTACGTTCCCGCTGCCGACTACCGCGTAGTCGCAGTGGAACTCCTGCGCTTTGTCTCCATCAATCGTAAAGTAGTAACGGAACTTCACATCGCTGAGGTTGATGGTTTCCTTTCCATTATTGACGATCTTAAATTGCGCCCGGATATGATTGTCGTTCGGATTCGAATCGTTCGTTTGGTACTTCAGTTTCAGATCGCCTTCCACCGGTTTTGGCTTTTCCGTCGGGGTGGCGCTGACTTCGGCGGAATCCGGGCTCACGCCGATTTCATTGGATGCGCTGACGACATAATAATACGTTTGGTCATTGATGACATCAAGATCCAAGTAAACTGCACTCGTGACCGTGGCGATTTCCGTGTAAGGTCCGCCGCTTACCGTCGCGCGCTTTACCGTAAAGTTGTCCGCTCCGGCCGGTTTGCTCCAGGACAACGATACTTGGGTGTCGCCCGCTTCGGCCTTCAGCTTCGTCGGCGCTTTCGGAGCGGTCGGTTCGCCCGGACCGCCGCCGCCGTTGATCAAGCGGTCGTATTCGGCATAAGCCGTGGCCATATCGACTTGCGACCAGAAGCGGTGGTAAGTGAATTCCGGCGCACCGTCTTCCCATTTTTTGGTTTGCGGATTCCAGGACGTATTGTATTTTTCCTCAAGGTATTTCCAGTCGGGATCGTTTTTGATCTCCGGAAGAAGATCGGAATAACCGATGTATACGCCATTGCCGCCTTTGGACGGATCGGACGGAACCGTATTCGTCCCCGGAATCGTGTTGCCTTGTCCGTATTTGCCGCTCCAGCCTGCCGGGAAATAAATTTCCTTGTTGAAGTAGCGGTAATAATCGTTGCGCGGCTCCGGCTTCGTAATGCCGATGCCGTCATTGTAATTCCAAGAAGCATCCAGCAAATTTTTAGCGAGCTTCTCGGCTTGTTCGCCAAGCTCGGTATATTTGCCGTTTTCAGCCTTCGTTCCGGCTGCGTAGAAAGTCAAAGCCTTAATATAGCTGCCGACCACGCCGAAGTCCTGACCTGGGTCTTTCGTCACAACGTGCAGGTCGGGATTGCCGGTGTAATTGTCGAACCCGTCCCAGGTTTCCGGTTGGCCTTGCCATTCCAGATTGCCCGGAATCCAGAGCTCGCCCGGCGCTTCAACGGTAGCGATTTGCGGATCCTGTCCGCCGAGCACCCGTTGGCCTTGCTCATCGAGATAATATCCTTCCGCGTCGGAAACCGGACGGCTGTCCACGAACATGTAATCCATCGACCAATCGATCCACTTATCGAGCACTTGTTTGGTCATCTGGAAGTTTTCCGACGAAGTGTCCCCATTCGAAGCGAGGATATAATACAATTCCGCGATCCGTTCCACCGGCCATGCCTGCATGCCAAACCAGTTGTTGGATGGCGGGTCGTGATAGACGGGCGCGCCGTCGTAAGCCATTCCGTAGAACGTGCTCGTTCCGGCCGGATACGCTTTGTAGGCGCCTTCCCAGCTGTTTGTCGCGCCGCCGGCGATCGCTCCTTCGGCGGATTGCAGCCAGGTGTAGAATTCAAGCTGGCGCTTCAGCGAAGTGTCCCAATCCTGTCCGGCCGTCGGGGATTCGGGAATCAGGCCGCCATCCGGGTTGGAGAGGGCGTAGGACGCCACAACGTTTTGATACCCTTGATGGGCGTGGCTGGCCCCGATCCGCCAAGCCCAGTTGGCATTGTTTCCGAGACCGCCGCCCCAGGACGTATACCAGGCCATCAGATAATGGCTGGCATTTTTGCCGTTGCCGGGAGTCGGGCTGCCGTCCGCTGCGCTGCCGACTTCCTGGAAGTATTTATCATACATGCCGTAGCGGAGATAATCGCCCATCTTTTTGGCTTTGTCCAAATACTCTTCGTTATCGTAGCCCAGCTCTTTTGCCCAGTACATGGCCTGAACGGCCCGGGCATCGGCGTCCGTGGCATTGGTGTAGCGCCATTGTGCCGCCGGAGCTTGAGGCTCCTTCGTGAACAGGGACATGAAGCCTTCGCCGGATTTGCCAAACGATTTGTCGTCCTGCGAAGGATGGGGAATTGCTTCCCACACCGATTCCTGCTCACCGCGTTGGAAGGTGTTCACATACGCTGCCGTATGTTTTGGATTCAGCAGATTCCCGAAGCCGTACCAGTTGTCCACGTCGAGTAGCCAGTGCATCAGGTAAGTCTGGTTGTTCCCGTAAGTTTTCTTCAGCTCGGCGTCCAACGGGTCTTTACCGCCTGCGTATTGGCCGGTAAGCTCCGAAGGATAACGGTCGGGCTGCGGATATTCCGCCGCGTAAGTAGCCGGGCTGCTCGGGTTGTAATAGTTCATCGTCGGCTGTTCTTCCTTGCCGTCGCCTTCGTTGACCGGAATAATATATTTCTCCATATTATCCCAAGCCTCTTCGAGCGCGCTCCAATCCTCCGTATAGTAACCGTACAGCACCTCGAGCCACATCCAGTAGCTGTATGCTTCCGAGGTTGTCATATGCCCGTAATTGGGCGCTTCGCTCATCAGCGTTTCCACGGAGTGGTAGGGAATGCCTTCGGCCGAGAAATACCCGTTAGCCGGGTCCTTGATCTGATCGTAAAGCTGCAGGAAGCGGGTTCTTTCCGCAGAAGCGGCCCCGGTTTGATCGGCAACTGTTTCTGCCGCGGTTTTTGTTGCGGTATCGGCAGCGGCTTCTGCAGCGGCTCTTGCCGAACCGGAACCGAACATCCCGGTTCCCACGCCTAAAAATAACACTGCGGTCATCAGGATTGATGCAGGTTTCTTGCATCGTGTCCAATGCGCCATCATTTTATCATCCTTTTCCATGAAATTAGTCTTAAATTTAAATCGGTTCCGCCGAATGGAGAAATTAGCGAGATTTTACGGCTCAAGGTTCTAAACCCCAGACGAGCGTTCCGTTCCGGTAAAGCGTCACTTTATCCCAGTCGCCAAACTGCTGCTGGGTTCCGCTATAGGAATAATCGTCGGATTCGTTATAATTGCTCCAGTCGGTTTTGTTGATGCGGGTTTGAATTTCTCCGCTGTCTTTCCCGGAGGCCAGATTGCCTGCGCCGGGAGCAAAGGAAACCTCCATGTAGTAGTCGCTGCCGTCCGCTGCGCTATCCAATTTCACGAACCGGCCGCTCACGTTGCCGCTGCCTATGAAGGCATAGTCGCAATTGAACTGCTGGGACTTGTCTCCGTCGATCGTGTAATAGTAGCGCAGAGTGAGCTCACTGAGCGGAACCGCCTCATCGCCGGTGTTGACGATGCGGAAGTGCGGCCGCAGCTGGTTGTCTCCGGCATTTGCATCATTGTTGCGGTATTGAACCTTCAAATCCCCTTCCACCGGCGTCTGCGCTTCGTGCGGCTTGGCGCTGACCTGGACTGAAGGGAGGCTCTCTCCGATGGCGTTTGTCGCGGTGATGACGTAATAATAAGTTGTATCGTTGATCACCGCGGAATCGGTATAGGTGGCTGTGGTTACCGTTCCTACCGTCTCAAACGGCCCTTCACTGTTCAGCGATTTTTTCACCAAATACGTTTCAGCGCCGCTTACGTCATTCCAGGACAATTGGACGAAACCGTCGCCCGGGAGGGCGCGAACATTGCGTGGTGCGGCCGGTGCCGTCGGTTCTCCCGGATTCCCGCCTCCGGCAGGCAACTCGCCGAACACGTGCCGGCCGGCGTCAAACACGGGAATGTACGGGGTTTTGACCGGAGCGGTTCCGCTGCTGGCGATTCCCTGGAACGAGAAGTCATTGGTGTTGTCCCAAAAATTCGTATTCTCCGGCGCGGCGATGCGGAATTGCACTTCCTTCCGGAAATCCGATTGGCCGCCGGGATAAATGCGGGTTCCCGAAAAATCGACCGTCGTGTAGTATATATGATTGTTCTCGTCATACGGCTGAAGCTGGGATACCGTCGCTCCCTGATTGTAGCCTCCCACCGTAACCTTGATGTCCTCCGGACCGTATCCGGCGTCGATGACTTCGCTGAGATCGACGTAGTAGCGGAAGGACATGTCCTTGCTGGCGCGTGCCGGCCAGGCCGAGCGATTGTTCAGCAGCGCGCGGATTTCCACAAAGTTGTTGCCGCTGACATTGACCCCAGCCTCGACGAACATTTCGTCCTCGCGCTCTTCCGGAGCGGGGAAGGAGGGAAGCGGCTGCTGGCCTTGGCCGTGAAGGAGCATCATTTTCGCCAAAGCGCCGGTGAAGCCTGCATTATAATCGGTCGCCACTTCATTGGAGACATAATCGTTGACCGAATCCTTGTAGGTATCGTCCTTGTTAGGTCCCCCGACGAGTGCGCCGTACAGAGTATGACGATGGTTCTCCGGCACATTCATATTGTCGGCCCAGGAGCCTTGCGAAGTACGATGGTGCGGATGCTCCGGCGGATTGTTGCCGTAGCCGACGACATAGCTGCTTTGGCGCGGATTATCACCAAGCATGTAAAGAATTTGCCGTTCCGCGAATGAACGCGCGTTTATTTTCTTCGCGGGATCGCTCTCCCAGTCGGAATAGACAAAGGCGAGGAAAGCTTGGTTAGCCGAATAGCGCAGGGCGCCCCATTGATCGAGATGGGCCAGTCCCCCCGGTGTATACGCGACGCGTTCGCCGGTACCCGCAACGCCGGTCGTCCAGAATTCCATGTTCTTTTCCGTCGAGCGGACGAACTTGGGATCGCCGGTGATCCGAGCCAGCAGCAGCTGTGCGCCGTAGTGCTTGTCGTCCCAGCCATGCGTCCATTTGTAGTCCCAATCGCCCTGCTGGTTGGTGCCCCATTCCTTGCTGGCGGCGATCGCCTTATCGAGATACGTTTCGTCATCGGTAGCCAAATACAGCCACACCGCACCCCAGCTCAGTTCATCGGCATATCCGCTCCAGGAGTTGTAGAACTCCTTTACACCGGTAATGCTGTCGGAATATTTGCCCCGGTATTGGTCGGCGAAGTTATACAGCTCCTTAGCGTGGGTTAACAGCTTGTCCGCGTAAGCCGGGTCGCTGTCCCGAAAAACGATCGAACTGGCGGCAAGCGCCGCCGCCGTTTCTCCGGCCAGATCGGAGCCGGGATGAGCGGCATCGATTTTGTAGGCGGGCCGTGCCATCGGCATCACTTCCGCCGGTCCCCACCATTTGTGGTCCGCGTTGCCGTCGCCAATCTGGCCCCACAGTTCATTTGGAGCCGTATGGGCTTTCATGAAGTAATCCGTCGCCCAGCGGATATTATCCAAAATTTCATCAAGCTGGCCGGACTGTTCGTACCCATCCCGGTACTCATAAACAGACCAGGCGAGCATGGTGGTGGTAGAGGCCATGGGAAACCCGAATTTCACGTGATCCCCGGCATCGTACCATCCACCTGTCAGGTCGTGGCCGACATCCGCACCGTCCTGAAGCCCCGAATCGCCGCGCCATTCCACACGGTTGTTCTCCGGAAGCTTGCCCGACCGCTGCGCTTCATAGAAATACATCGTTTTTTGCAGCGCTTCGGCATAGTTATAATCGGATGCCGCCGCATTTGCTGCAGGAGAGAAAGCGCCCCATCCCGAATATCCTGTAAGCGCTATCATGAGGCTGAATGACACCATACCACCTTTCCTGATCCTTTTGCCCATTTGCAGATTCCATCCTCCTTCTTAAGAGATTCTACGAGAAAACAAAAGATGCGGCGCTAACTGGCCGAAACAGCTCTCGTTTCTCCTAAAATCCGAAATTATGCTGGCCGGAGTAACGTCTAAACCAATAAAACGATCCGTTCACCTCACTTTCAGTTTCAATATAAGGGGGGAGTAGCAGACTTGCGAGAGGATAAGTTATCCGACCTATCCATAATATACCAAAAGATGTAATAGAATTCTATAATTAGAGCCTAATATTTATCAAAAATCTACAAAATATTACTTTCGAACTATCATTTATAAAATTTAAGGCATTCGCACTTCCATGCATAGAAGAGGCTGCCCGTAACCTGATCTGGTCAGGGGCAGCCTTTTGGTTAATGGGGATCCTCCACCCGAGCCGGCTCGATATTTTTGCCGTAGAAGATTTCATCCATTTCCGCAATGAGCCTTTCCGTCATTTCCTTTTGCTCCTCGGGCGTCAGCGTCTCTTTTGTGTAACCGAACAAATAATTGTTTAAATCAAACTGCTTCAGCTTGCATTTCGTATGAAAAATATGCTCCTGATACACGTTGACGTCGATCATTTGGTAAAGTTCGATCGCTTCATCGGGAATATAATTCTGAATCGAGCTGATATCGTGATCGATAAACAGCTTCTGGCCGTTAATATTCCGGGTGAACCCCCTGACCCGGTAATCGATCGTCATAATGTCCGAATCAAACGAATGGATCAGGTAGTTGAGCGCCTTCAGTGGAGAAATTTCGCCGCAGGTGGAGACGTCGATATCGGCCCGGAAGGTGCTGATGCCTTCGTTCGGATCGTATTCCGGGTAGGTGTGGACGGTGATATGGCTTTTGTCGAGCTGCATGACGACGGATTCGGGAAGCGGGCCGGGAGATTCGGCAAAAGATTCGGTAGGCACCTCCACTACTGGGCCTTCGGAGACGAGCATCGTGACGCTGGCCCCCTGGGGGACATAATCCTGGTTGGCGATGTTCAGCACATGGGCGCCGATGATGTTCGCCACGTTGCTGAGAATGTTCGTCAGACGATCCGAATTGTACTCGTCGTCAATATAGGAGATGTAGGCTTCGCGTTCTTCCTTCGTCCGGGTGTAACAAATATCGTACATATTAAAGCTTAGCGTTTTGGTCAGATTGTTGAATCCATGCAGTTGAACGTGCTGTTCCGGCGTCAGCTTCATCAGGGAATCTCCTCCAGATTAGATGTACCCTAATTTTTATTCCCATTCTGGCACGAAAAAAACGCGAGCAGCCGGGTTTTAACCCCGGGTACTCGCGTCCAGCGTGTATCATTCACAATCAATGCTTCTTTGTTCCGATTAAAATGCGGAAATCGAACATTACGGTCAGCTGTTGCTGCCAGGTGACCCGGGCCGCCTGCTCCGCCGGCAGATTCCAAAGCAAGGGGGTCATCGCCACCAAATGCCCGATCTCGTCATGCCGCAGCGTGACGGGATACTGAATCCGCCGGGAAAGGAGGAGCTCAAAATGCTCCGCAAAACGTTCGATGGTGCGGGCATTCGAATACGATTTTTTCGCACCATCCCCGTAAAACCGTGCGCGCAAAGGCTGCAGATACTCCGTCTCAGGAACAACCTTGATCAGTAACCCGCCAGGCGCAAGCAGGCGTTTAAACTCCGCATAATTGGAAGGAGACAGCAGGTTGAGAATGCAGTGCATTCGCCCGTCCGCAAAAGGGCTGTTGGCCAAATCGGAGACACACCATAGGATATCGGGACGCTCCTTGCGGCCGTTTTGGACGGCTGCTGCGGCATGTTTGGCTGCCAGGCGGATGCCTTCCTTGGATATGTCGATGCCGATTCCTAGTGGAGCACCCAGCGGACCGGCCCCCAACTTGTGCAAAATGGCGGACAGATGGGAGCCTTCACCGCAGCCCGCATCCATGATTACAGGTTTATCGGGAGCCAAGGCGGGCAGCCGGTTGGCGATTTCGGCGCAAAGGGCGGAGATCAGCGGTTCGAAATAACCGCGCTCATGCAGAAGCTGGCGTGCTTCAAACAGCCGCCCGTCGTATTTAGTCGCTTTGGCGGCGCGCGGCAGTAGATGAACATAACCGGGCTTGGCCAAATCAAAACAATGTCCCTGCGAACAGATCAGGCTTTTTAAATGGTCAACGGCCATGCGGCCGGAACAGATCGGACAAATAAACAGCTGCTCATATTCGGCAAAAAAGGATTGCCATGCGGTAATTTTTCCATTGGCGGACATAGAAACACCCCATTCTCATTCGTATTTACGTGAATGAAAAAAGGCACAGATAAATAAACCCGGCTGCTACAATTCAAAAAAAGCCGAGTTTACGCCATCCGTACCTTTCATTAACGCAAGCGAATGTAATGGATCATGATTCTAAAGTCACTCCAATGCAAGTGTGATCCTTACTATTATACCTTTCCGTAGACGTGTCATACAACATCTATTGC
Source organism: Paenibacillus macerans (assembly GCF_023715465.1). Classification (GTDB taxonomy): domain Bacteria; phylum Bacillota; class Bacilli; order Paenibacillales; family Paenibacillaceae; genus Fontibacillus; species Fontibacillus macerans_A. The sequence goes on along the minus strand of NZ_JAMBOE010000019.1, from coordinate 53,451 downwards.
GCCTCTGTTTCTACCGTGTAATTGAAGGAATGCCACACCCCGAAATTGTCTTTGACCGTGATTCCCCGCCGTCCACCCATGGCGGCATCCAGGTAGTAGGGATAGCTTTTGCCTCCGGTGTAATGGCCGCGGTAGGAGCCGGCGAACGTGACGGGAACGGCTTCAAACCGGATTTCGCGCGGCGTTACGCTAAGCACGCGGGTCGTTAGTTTGGAAGAGCCGTAGTTGGCTTCCTCCGTCTGCTGCACGCTGCTTTCGGCCTTCAGCATGTTGATGTCGCTTTGCATTGCAGTGAGCGTCTCGCGAATCCCCGAGATATCGGCCGCTCCTCCGGCCCCGATGGCGGGGATGCAGAGGCGCTGGCCGACCCGCAAAGAATTCGGATCCGTTCCCGGGTTGGCCTCCAAAATGCTGGAAACGCTGACTCCGTAGGCCTGTGCGATGGCATACAGTGTATCCCCGGGCTCAATGATTTTCGAGAAGTGATTGGGCGGACAGGACGGGATGCAGATCACCTGGCCGACCTGGAGAGTGTTCGGGTCGATCCCCGGATTGGCCGCGAGAATGCGCGACACGCTCGATTCCAGCCGGAACGCGATGTAATTCAGCGTGTCTCCGGGCTGAATCGTATAAGGATAGTGCTCAGCGGGGCAGTGCCGATAGTAGTAATTGAACAAGGAAACGTTCTCCTTTCTATGAACGGTTTTCCTATACACTATGCGAAAGCTGGGCGCCTGTTACCCTTAACCTTCTCAATGCTGAAAAGCCGGATTTTTGAACACTCATTTATAGGTTAATCTGTGGTTTGGTGTATAGTGGATTTATGGCGGTTGCCCGAGTACAAGTTCAGGGAGGATGGAACATGACAGTTTATATTGCGCTGCTGCGGGGCATTAACGTCGGCGGCAAAAACAAGATCAAGATGGCGGATTTGAAACGATCATTAACGGACAACGGTTTAAAAGAGGTGCAAACCTATATTCAAAGCGGAAATGTGCTGTTCGCAGCGGATGAGGGAGAGGGGGCGCTGGCCGTACGGATCGAACAGATTATCCGCCAGGACTTCGGCTTGGACGTTCCTGTCGTCTTAAGAACGGCTGCGGAGCTGCAAGGCGCAGCGGCAGGCTGCCCGTTTACGGCAGAGGAAGTATCCGCGGCGGAATCGACTGCGGTGGGAGAATGCTTGTACGTGGCGTTTTTGCCGGGCGAGCCTTCGGCGGAGGCGCTGGAGCGATTTGCCGTTTACGCGAACGACAAGGAGCAATTCCGCACGGCTGGCAGGGAGGTTTATCTGCTGTTCTCCGATAGCGTCCGCAACTCCAAGCTGGCGGCGAATCTGCAGAAGCTGGACGAATCCGTCACCGTTCGCAACTGGAAGACGGTAAACAAGCTTGTGTCTTTGGCCGATGCCTTGGAGAAGCAGGAGTAAAAGTTTGTATCGGTTCATCGGAGCACTCATTCCAGGGGCGATGGCGCGGTCGCCAAAGGCACTTTTTGGTGCCTATGTTACCGCTAAGTGCGTACTGTTAATTTCCCGGTCTCTGAGTGCATAATAACATAATGGATCAGGAAATATCAGGAGAGTTATGGAGGGATGGATCATGGATTTGCAACTTCAAGGGAAAACGGCGCTCGTTACCGGGTCCACGGCCGGCATCGGCAAAGCGATTGCCGCTTCACTGGCGGCGGAAGGCGTGACCGTGCTTGTGAACGGCCGAAGCGAGGAGAAGGTTAACCAGGCCATCGCGGAGATTCAAGCGCAATATCCTGCGGCGGTGCTGAAAACGGCGGCTGCCGATTTGGGCACGGAGGATGGATGCAACAAGGTGATGGACGATTATCCGGACCTGGACATTTTGATCAACAATCTCGGGATTTTTGAGCCGGCCGAATATTTCGATATCCCTGACGAGCAATGGTTCAAGTTTTTTGAAGTCAATGTGATGAGCGGCGTCCGGTTGACCCGCGGGTATTTAAAACGGATGCTGGAAAAAAAGACGGGGCGGGTCATCTTCGTCGCCAGCGAAGCCGCGGTGATGCCGTCGCTGGAAATGGCGCATTACAGCGCAACGAAAACAATGCAGCTCTCGGTATCCCGCAGCTTGGCCGAACTGACGAAAGGGACCGGGGTCACGGTCAACACGGTCATGCCCGGCTCGACGTTGACCGAAGGGGTGGAGAAGATGCTGGACACGCTGTACCCGAACGAGCAGCTGACGATCGAAGAGGCGGAAAAGAAATTCATGGCGGAAAACCGCCCGACATCGATCATCCAGCGGCTGATCCGTCCGGAGGAAATCGCCCATTTCGTGACTTACTTGAGCAGCCCGTTATCCTCGGCGATCAACGGCGCCGCGCTGCGGATCGACGGAGGATTGGTCCGCAGCGTATTCTAAGTTGAGTTACAAATTCGGAAGCTGCCAATCGATTTCAGGGAGCCCCTTGTCCCGCAAAAACTGGTTTGCCCGCGAAAAAGCCCGGCTGCCCAAAAATCCGCGATGGGCGGACAAGGGGCTCGGGTGCGGCGTTCGGATCTGGTGATGGTTGCTGTTATGGATAAGCGCCGCTTTTTTCTGGGCATGGCTGCCCCACAGCAGGAACACAACCGGCTCCTCCTTCTGGTTCAACGTCTCGATCACTTTGTCGGTGAAGTTCTCCCAGCCCATATCCTTGTGGGAATTCGGCGTGTCCGCGCGCACGGTCAGCACCGTGTTGAGCAGCAGCACGCCCTGCTTGGCCCACGGTACGAGGTGGCCGTTATTGGGGATGGAGCAGCCCAAATCGTCCTGCAGTTCTTTGAAAATATTTTGCAGGGAAGGAGGGGGCTTAATTCCCGGTTTCACGGAAAAGCTTAGCCCATGGGCTTGCCCCGGTCCATGATAAGGGTCCTGCCCTAAAATAACGACCTTCGTGTCAGCGAAAGAGGTATAATGAAGCGCGTTAAAAATATCGTACATGTCCGGATAAATCGTTTTCGTTTTATATTCGTTCGCCAGGAATTTGCGCAGCTGCAAATAGTACGGTTTCGCGAATTCGGCCTCCAGGAACGGGGCCCAATCGTTTTTCAGAATAGTCAAAACAAGGTCACCTCGAGTTTGAATCTAGCGGAACGATCCTGGAAAGAACCCGGCAAATCAGCGGCTGGGCACCCACCCACCTCATAAAAATAGCGGAACTTTACGGCCTTATTTTCCAGAACGGCCATGTTCATCTTCATTAGCGGAATTTTTTGCCCTTATGTTTCGTTCCTCAAGAGGAGCCGCCGCCCGCCGGGCATACTCACGTTATTCCAGCAACCGTCTGCTAGTTTGTTAAGGTTAAATTTCGACAAAGTTCCGTAAAGTTCCTGCCTTGCCGGAGAGAAAGTGTCCAAGTTATCCTGGCCGGGGGCATGCTTCGATACGCAAAAAGACCGCGCCTCGGCGAGGCCGAGACGGCGGTCCATAAGGAGGAACCCGGAAATCCGGGTGTTACAGCGATTTTTTCCAGTCTGCGGCGAACTTTTCCAATCCCTGATCGGTTAATGGGTGTTTGGTCAACTGTTCGATCACGCTAAACGGAATCGTGGCGATATGCGCGCCGGCCAGCGCGACGCGGGTCACGTGGTCCGGGTGGCGTACGGAAGCGGCGATGATTTGCGATTCCAGCCCGTGAATGCGGAATACTTCGGCCACTTTCGAAACAAGCTGCACGCCGTCTTCCGAAATATCGTCCAGGCGGCCGAGAAACGGCGATACGTATGTGGCGCCCGCGCGTGCGGCAAGCAGCGCCTGGTTGACGGTGAAGATGAGCGTCACGTTGGTTTTTACGCCTTTTTGGGAAAGATAACGGCAGGCTTCCAGCCCGGCGAGCGTCATCGGTAGCTTGATCGTAATCTTGGAATCGTTGTTGTTGATTTTGATCAGCTCGTTCGCTTCAGCGATCATATCTTCAGCGGTTAAAGCGCCAGGCGTCACTTCGGCGGAGACGGATTCGACTTCGGGTACAGTCTGCAGGATTTCGGCGATCCGGTCCTCGAATTTCACGCCTTCCTTGGCGACGAGGGAAGGATTGGTCGTCACTCCGGACAAAACACCAATTTTGTAAGCTTTTTTGATGTCTTCTACATTCGCTGTGTCGATAAAAAATTTCATCGTCCTTACCTCCAAATTATAGATTTTGGCTTTATTTGATCGACAAGGCTTCCCGAACGTCGTTTGCGGCGGATGGAGCTGCGGCGCCGGCGTCCGTTTCCTCGTCGAACCACCAACGATACCCGTCTTCAGCTAGCAATTCGTTTGACGCTTCCGGACCGAAAGATCCCGCCGGATAATCATGCAAGGGAACTCGGCCTGCCGCGAATGCGTCCAGAATCGGCTGAACCCATTTCCAGGACAATTCGACTTCGTCCCAATGGGCAAAATAAGTGGAATCCCCGCGCAAGGCATCGAAAATCAAGTTTTCATAAGCTTCAGGCACCGCGCTTCCGCTTTGTCCGGGACCGATCAACACCGGGGTAAGATCCTGTCTATGGGAAATTCCCCCCGAGTTCAATTGCAGGTAAATGCCTTCGTTCGGGCTGATTTCAAACACCAGAAGATTGGGCGCCTGACCGTCTTTTTTTGCGGCGGACTGTTTGATCGGCTCTTTGAATTCGATCACGATCCTCGTCGATTTCTCCTTCATTCGCTTCCCGGTCCGGATATAAAACGGGATTCCGCGCCAAAAGACATCGTCGATCTGCAGCTTGGCGGCGATAAACGTCTCGTTGGCGGAGCCTGGGGCAATGCCGGGTTCGGAAGTATAGCCGACGACGGGTTTGCCTTGAATTTCTCCATTAGTATATTGCCCGCGCACCACATTTACTCCTACAGTTTCAGCCGATAACGGTTCAAGGGATTCCATCACCAGCTTTTTGTTTTGGCGCACCTGTTCAAGGCTGTTGCTGCTCGGCAGATGGCTGGCCAGCATCATCAGGAGCTGGAGCATATGGTTTTGGAACATATCCCTGACGGCGCCGGACTTATCGTAATAACCGGCCCGTTCCTCGACGCCGACCGTTTCGCTGGCGGTGATTTGCACATTGGCGATGTAGCGGTTGTTCCAGGCCGCTTGCAGCACCGGATTCGTCTGCTGCAGAACCTCCAGCTTTTGAACCATCGGTTTGCCGAGATAATGGTCGATCCGGAAAATTTCTTCTTCGGTAAAAGCCTTGCTCAGCTGTGCGTTAAATTGGCGGGCGGATGCCAAATCGCGTCCAAACGGCTTTTCGATGATCAGCCGCTTCCAGCCCTTGGCGGAGCCGAGTCCGCTTTCCTGAATGTTCGTGCAAATCGTTTCGAACAGCTCGGGCGCCACCGACAAATAAAACAGCCGGTTCGGGGCGGCTCCCAAGGCTTGCTCCCGCTGCTCGATCAACCGCAGCAATGTCAGGTAATCCTCTTTGCGGCCCACGTCAAGCACCTGATAATGGAACGCGCTCAGAAACCGGTTTAAGGCCCCGGAATCAGCCGCTTCCCGTCTGGAAAAGCTGCGCAGAGATTGTTCGATGTTCGCCCGGAAGGTGTCATCGGACCATTCTCTCCGGCCCAGGCCAATCAAGGAAAAAGTTTGCGGCAGTTTGCCGTCGAGAAATAGATTAAACAGGGCAGGGTAAATTTTTCGTTTGGCCAAATCTCCTGTCGCCCCAAACAAAACAAAGGTGCTGGCTTCCATACGTTTCTCTCCTCTCGCATAGCTTCTCTAACGTCATATAAGATGCACGGAAGACGGGATCTAATAACCCCATCTCCTATCTGTAAGCTATGGTATCTTTTTTCATAATCCACTATAATACGAATAGACTTCATATATGTAATTAATATATTTGACAGGAGATATAGATCACATCTATGAGCATTAATTATGAATTGTACAAAGTGTTTTATTGGGCCGCCAAAACAGGCAGTTTGACGCAAGCCGCCAACGCCTTGTATCTGACTCAGCCGAGCGTAAGCCATGCGATCAAACAGCTGGAGGAAAGCTTCGGGCTGACTTTGTTTTACCGGAATTCCAAGGGAGTTTCTTTAACACAGGAGGGAGCCGTTCTTTTTTCGTATATCGAGCAGTCCCATATTTTAATGACGACAGCCGAGCAGAAAATGGCCGAACTGAAAAACCTCGACAGCGGCGAACTGCGGATCGGCGGCAGCGACTCGCTGTTTAAGCATTATTTGCTGCCCTTTGTGGAGGGATTCCATGTCCGGTACCCGGGGATCGGCATTCATCTGCTGCACGGAACAACACCGGAGATTATGACGTTTCTGAAAGAGGGGAAAATCGATTTGGGGGTCGCCCGGATGCCGATTGTGGATTCGCAGATTGAGGTTCGCCAGGGGATCGAGCTGCAGGATTGCTTTGTGGCGGGCTGCCGTTTTTATGAGGAGCTCAGGGACAAGGTGCTGACGCTGGAGGAACTGATAAAGTATCCGCTCATTCTGTTTTCGCGCAACAGCCGGGCGCGGATGGCCATCACGGAGCTGTTTCAAGACTATGGCTTTGAGCTGAAACCCGAAATCGAAGTCGGCAGCGTGGGGCTGCTGATCGAGATGGCGCGCAGGGGACTGGGGATTTCTTACGTGGCGCGGGAATTCGTGTCCAAGGAGCTGGAGGAAGGCTCGCTGTTCGAAATTAGCTTGGACGTCAAGCTGCCGCCGTCCCAGGTCGGCATCATGAACATGCGGAATATGCCGCTTTCGCAAGCGGCCCGCCGGTTTATCGAGAGTTTTAAATAGGGAGACCGCGAAAAACTAGCTTTGAAGTGCCGTTAACACGTTTCATTAAGGGCCCTCGCGAGGAACGGGCCGGATATACATCCGGCAGCAAACCCGCGGGGGCTTGCTGTTCTTGCAGGAAGTTTCCACGAGCCGGCTGCCGAATAAGCCCCGATACATGGCGAATAGGAGTTAATCATAAATAATTGCATTTCTTACACTTACATAGAGCGCTTGATCCGAAAGGGAGCTATAGTTGTAAAAAGTACAACTAAAAACAAGGGACAGAGGAATAAGCGGAATTTTGCTCAGCTTTAACTGCAGGTTTTGCAATTAAACCGGATATAGCAAAAAATAGTCCAAAAATAATTGTATGTTTTGCACTTACCTATATAACATTTTTGCAAATTGAAGTACCCGGCCCTTTTCTGATATAATAAAAATAAAACTTAGTTTCATTTAATGAAACTAAGTGCAATGAGAGTAAACTTCAGCGAGGAGTGGTCTCCAATGCCCATCAACTTTAACGATCCCGGAAACCAAAGGATCTACGCCGGCAGAAATGCAGACGAATCTTGGACCGGTTTTATGCGGGAAACGGTCGGGGTCACGAATCGGCGCGTTGCCGATATTGGCTGCGGAGGCGGAATTTACAGCAGGGCTTTACTCGGCTTGGGAGCGGCCGGCGTCGTTGGTGTGGATTACTCCGAGGCCATGTTACAAGGAGCGGCGGAGAATTGCTCGGGGATAAAGGGGATTTCTCTGGTGCAAGGAAATGCGTACTGCACGGGTTTGCCCGAAAGTGAATTTGACATGGTGCTGGAACGGGCGCTGATTCATCATTTGGGCGATTTGGACGCCTGCTTCAAAGAAGCAGAGCGGATTCTGAAACCCGGCGGGGAATTGATCGTCCAGGACCGCACGCCTGAAGATTGCATGCTTCCCGGGGACAGTCGGCATATTCGGGGATATTTTTTTGAAAAATACCCCCGGCTGATTCTAGCGGAAACGGCGCGCCGCCATGCCTCATCCAAAGTACGGCAAGCGCTGGAGCGAAACGGGTTTCATTTGAAAAAAGCCGTTTCCTTGTGGGAGACGAGGCGCATCTATGACGATATCGGTGAGTTAAGCGAGGATTTGCGCGCCCGGACAGGGCGCTCCCTGCTTTTTGAACTCGACGATAAAGAACTGTCCGAACTTATCGATTATATCATCGGCAGATTGCCGGAATCCGCGGCCCCCATTGTGGAGCAGGACCGCTGGACCGTGTGGGTGGCGGTCAAAAAATAACCCGTAAAATCAGGCGCAACCTAGAAATCGGTGTTTGACGGCTGGCTATTGGAACGACTAATTATCAGTTATGAAAATAACGGAACTTTATGGTCTTATTTTTCACAATGGAGAATGTTCATCAGCATTAGCGGTATTTTATGGTCTTATTGCCCATTGAACGGTGCGGAAAACGGTCATTTCCCTGCGATTCAAGAATATAGCGCCATAAATTTCCTCTATTTGATTTTACATGGGGGATATCGACCAAATAGCGACATTTTTTTCCGTTATGTTCTCCGCTGAGATTTTTCAACATAATCAACGAAATCCTGCAAAGGAATCTGTGCTCCGCGAATTGCCGGCCAGACCGTTTCGGCGCCGGCTTCATAATGCATTATGGGAGGCCAGTTCTCCCTGATTAATGCAGGTTACGCCGATGACGTTGGTCTCCTCGGCGATTTTGGCAATGATCCGGTTTCCCTTACGCTTGTTTTCGATCGGCAATTGACGAGAGAGTTTGCAGTAAATTATATGCGGCAGTAACATAACCAAGGCAAAAAAAAGGCTCTGTCATAAGAGCCTTCTTAAGTATTGCCCCTGAATTTTCAATGACCACTCAAACTTTCAGCCCATTCTCTCACTCTCCGGGTGCTCTCTTCTTCGGATAAATCCTCAACCCTGGTCATAATGCTCCATCTCACCCCAAAAGGATCCCAAATACTTCCGAACCGGTCACCTGAAACAAAGTTAGTAACGGCTTCTCTGACTCGCGCACCTTTTGCCACTGCTTGTTCAAACACCTGATCCACGTCAGCGACATAAATGCCCAAGGAATAACAGGCATTATCCTCACCTGGCGGCAAAACCAGATTAAAGGACGGATTCGGTGCTCCCAACTGCAAAAATCCGTTTCCAAAATCCAATTCCGCATGAACCACTATTTTATTGCCGTTTTCATCCGAAAACTCCGTAATATCCTTAACCCTTGCGTGAAAAACAGATTTATAAAACTCGATGGCTTCAGCAGGATGATTCACTACGATAAACGGTGTTATTGATGTAAATCCGTTAGGTACTCCATTTTTTGTATAGTTTCCGGTTGCTCCAATGTATTTCGTCATGGTTATTCCTCCTCGTATAATTGGTCAAGCATTTTTTCGAAGCTTTCGTCATTATAAATCATTTACACTGACAGCTACTGTCAGTATTACCTGCTAAAAAAATTCCATGATGAACTCCGACGTCACCTGAGATGAATTGACAATGCGTTTACCCGGCAATGATACAGCGTTAATAAATCCGCGTTAAAGTGAAGGTAACGTCAGATGTTGGAGAACCTCGTGTTCGGCCAGGCAGAAGGCGGCCCCTAAAGCTTTTCAAAGCAATTGAATATCGGGTAGAGACAAGGAGAAAACCCTCTTTACGTTATCCGCAAGACAAATTGGACCGGATTGGTTCATGGCCTCGCGGGAGCGGAAAAGAAGGGTTTTTTTGTGCTGCCCAAAAAGCTTGGGGCCGCGCCGCTTTCGCTGGACGACGGACGTTCGCGCCGCATCTTTCAACCTATTTGAACTCGCACTATTACAAGGAGGGATACGCGAATGTACAAAGCAACAAAGCTGTTGAATATGATTGCCGTTCTGTCGCTCCTGGCCGGACTCGCGGATGTTGGACTTAGGCCCTCGCAGATTGCGGCGGCGGCAGAACTGGGGAGGGCGGAGATACGAGCCGCTCGGACCCTGACGGCTCCCGTGATCGACGGGAGACTCGACGAATCGTTCTGGAACGTGAGCGAGCCGCTCGCGGCGCATACCGATCCGTCTGCAAGCGACGACAGCCGGTTTGGCCTGCTGTGGGACGACACTTATTTATACATAGGTGTGCGGATTGAGGATGACACGCCGATTAGCGGAGCGTCCGGGTATTGGTTCGATCAGGACAGCCTTCACCTGTTCTTCGATCCGGCGCTGCACCGGTCGTCGCCGTTTGCTCAGGACGATATGCAGATCGGGCTCTTGTACGCGGAGGGCTCAAGCACGCCGGAGTTCCGGTTCGGCGCGGCCTTAAACAATCACGCGGGGAAAGACGAGAAGCGGGTGCTTCGTGCCATCCAGGACACACCGGAAGGATGGACCGCGGAGCTTGCCGTGCCGTGGGATATGCTGAATACGAATCCTCGCTTGAACCGGCAGCTCGGCCTCGAGGTGGGCGTCACCAACCGTTATGATGCCGCCGATACGGCCAAACAGCGGTCAAGTTACTGGAGCGCCTACAATACGATGAGCTTTTGGAACGATACCTCGGGCTACGGGGTGGTAAACCTGGACTACAATAGTCCGGTGTCCGGAAGCGTTGATCCGGTGCTATTTCAAGAAAATTTCGATGATTTGCAGGAAGGGATCGTGCCGCCCGGATGGATATCCGATGTCAATGCGGGCAGCCCGGCGTTCCGGGTGGTTCACGAAACGGCTACCGTCACCGGAGATACTTACAGCGTAACGGACGCGGTGTATCAAACGTATCAGAACGGCAGACTGCGTTTTGACGGCAATGGGGCAGGGCTGCAGGCGCGGATTACGGCGCCGGTTCAAAGCGATAATTATACGGTGGAGGCGGATGTCCGCATTGAAAGCGTGCTGAACGGGGCACGCTGGGCGGCCTTGATGTTCCGGGTTCCCGCAAGCGGCAAAGCCCCCTATAATCAAATGGCCGTACGCCAGAACGGCACGTACGAGTTCGCCTACCGCAAGCCCGACAACAACTGGTCCGTCCCGGCGAACGGAACATGGCGGCCGCTTGAGCTGGGCGAGGATTATACGATGAAGGTTCGGGTGTTCGGCAATAACGTCAAGGAATACATCAAGGCTAAGGACGACGCGGATTTTACCTTGTTGATGGACAGGACGCTGGAGAGCGACCTGCTGGAGCGGGGGAAAGTGGGTTTTCAGGCCGACCAGATGACGGTCTCCTTCGACAACCTGAAGGTTACGCGCATCATGGCGGACCGGCTTGAGCTGAACCTGCCGGCTGCGGCGGAAGCGCTGGCCGGACCGCTGACGGTGACCGGGACCGTGTACTATTCCGACGGCTTGGAGGAGCCTGTAACGGGGGAGGAACTCAAGTTTTATTCTTCGGACGAGAGCGTGGTCAAGATCGTTGATAATCAGCCTGTTCCGTTGAAGGAAGGCGAGGCGACCATAACCGCGGTGTACCATCAGGCGGAAGCGAGCCAGGCCGTTCGGGTGACGCCGTCGCTGACCGGGGCAAAGGTGCTGAAGCTGGCGCATGATACCGGCTACCTGCTGGCGGATGCCGGAACTCCGGTTAAGCTGGCGTCAGTCCGGTTTACGGCGGAATCCAGTGATTATTCTACTGCGGAGCTAAGCGGTGACGTTGTGGAATGGTCCGCCGAAAGCGGCGGGGCGATCTGTGTAGATGGCGGGGAGTTGACGGTGGAGCATCCCGGCGTATACAAGGTGAAGGTCCGTAAGGACAACGCCGAGCTCAGCCTGATCGTTGTGGCCAAGGCCGTGGACGACGAAGAATACGTCCTGTATGAAGAAAACTTCGATCAGCTTGGGGATGGGGCTTTTCCCGAGGCTTGGACTCGCCTTCAGGGAGCATCCGAGGGCAAAGCGGGCGTGCGCGGCGGAGCGTTTGAGATGCAGGCGTCCGCTTCTCCGGACAACCCGTCCCGGGTGCTGCTGCCGGATTATCTGAAGCTGTTCGGCAACTATACGATCGAGGCGGACATCACGAATACGGCCGCGAATAACAGCGCGCGCTGGAATTCGATCATGTTCCGGATTCAAGACGGGAACAATCCTTATTATCAGATGGCCGTCCGCAAAGACCCGTCCGTATACAACGGTGTTGAATTTGCCGAACGCACGGCGTCGAACCAGTGGAACGTGATGGAGCGGGGCTCCTATACGGAGCCGATGCAGGAAGGGCAGGCGCTGCATTATACGGTGAAAGCCTTTGGGAACCGGGTCCAGGAATGGGTGGACGAGTTAATGATTATCGATTCGCTCAAGGCAACCGCCTACGACAAAGGCGGTATCGGCTTCCAGGCGGACGGCAGCGACATAAGAATCGACAACATCCGGGTGACGCTGCTGGAACAGCCGCTGCCCGCTCCGGCGATCGAACCGTTCATTAAGGTGGCGGAGCCGGACACCCGGATTGCTATGGCGCCGACAATTGTGACAGATATTGTGAGTCAAGGCGACCTGGCTAAGCTGACGGGGAGCCAATTGCCGGCCACGGCGATTTTTCATCTGAACGCGGAGCTGAGCGTGACGGAGCCGGGCGGCGGCCAGCAAATGGCGAGTCTGGAAGAGGCGCTGGCTGCGGCCGGCGATAAGGTCATTCCGGCCTTTTACGTCACCGAAGAGCTGACCGTGGATCGGCTGGTTCATGAACTGCGCGCTCGCGGGCTGGAGGATGTGTTTATCGTTTCGGACCGGGCGGATCTGGTAAAAAGAGCCCGCATCGCTTACCCGATGATCCGCGGCATTCTGGATTTCACCGCTACCGCCGATCCTTCCCGGGAGGAACTGCTGGACATCCGCAGGCAGACGGCCGCGAGCCAGGCTCGGATCGCGCTGCTGCCGCAAAGCGCGGCGACCCGCGAGAATGTATCCTACCTGCAGAAGCTGGCGATCATGGTCTGGAGCAAAGAAGCGCCGGACTCCACCGGCGGCGCTTTGCCGCTGCATCGCATGATTACGGCCGGGGTCAACGGGCTGGTGGCCGCCGAACCGGCCGAGGCGCATGAAGCGTTGAAGCAGTACGGACGGGATACGACACTGGTGCGGAAAGTCTATATGATCGGGCACCGCGGCATGCCTTCCGTATCGCCGGAAAACACGATCGAAAGCAATACTTTGGCTTTGGACGCCGGAGCCGACTACATTGAAAACGATATGTTCCTGACCAAAGACGGCTACCTGATTATTTCGCACTCTTCCGTGCTGGAAACGACGACGGATGGCCATGGACCTGTGGAGAACTATACGCTGGCCGAGCTTAGGGCGTTTAACGCCAACAAGCCTTATCCGCAGGGTTTTCCGGTGGTCCGGATGCCGACGCTGGACGAACAGCTGGAGCTGGCCCGCGCCAGAGGGCGGATGGTGTACGCCGAGATCAAAACAGAGACGCCGGCGGCGGTGGATGCTTTTGTCAGCACCGTGAAAAAACATAACGCCGAGGATATCGTCAATGTCATGTCCTTTTATCCGGCGCAATTGGACCGGCTGGCGGTTTTGATGCCGGAAATGAACGCCGGTCTGCTGACCGGCTATATCGCCAGCGAAAACAATGTGGAGGGTTCGCTGCGCGACACGCTCAAAGCGTTATCCAAGCAGAACTGGACTTATAATACCGATTATAACGGGCTGGGTCCGAAATTTATGGAAGCGGCCAAGCACCGCGGGCTTCTGATTTCCCCGTGGACGCTAAATAAGCGCGAGGATATCATCAAGTATTTTAAAATGGGCGCGTTTGGCATTACGACGGATTATACGTATTATGCTTCCGATTGGGCCGCTGCGCTTGCCGCCCGGGAGCCGGTCATTACCCTGGACAAGGGGGAGAGCCGGACTTTAAGCGCCCAGGTGGAAACGTACAAAGGCGACAGGACGGAGGTCGAGCCTGAAGTTGTGCTGATTGCCGGAGCTGACGCGGTACAGGCGGACGGGGCAACGGTAAAGGCGGTCGGAGCCGGTAAAGCCTACGCGCTGCTGCGCTACTCCGCTGCGATCGACGGTGGCGGCACCTACGACCTGTACTCCGAGCCCGTGGAAATCGCCGTTAACGGCGGTGGAGACAACGGCGGAGAATCGCCGGGAGGCGGCGATAACGGCGGAGGAAGCAACGGAGGGGGTGGCAACAATGGCAACAACGGCGGGGGCAGTGGGAATGGCGGCAGCAGCGGCGGTGGTTCGTCCGGCAACAGCAGCGCTGGCGGAACGAACAGCGGAAATAACGGAGCGCCCGGGACCGGCGGCGTTTCGCAGTCAGGCCAAGCTGAGCAGCCAGGCGTAGTGGAAGCTGCCGGGGGCGCGGTTTCGGCCGCGGAGCTGGAGCAGGCGTTCCGGGACGGCCGGCGGGTCGAGGTCAAGTTTACGGGCGAGCGTCTGACGCTGCCGTTGTCCGTGCTGGCCGAAGCGGCCGGAACGAGCGGAGCGGAGCTGACGGTGGTAAACACCGACCTCAACGCGGGCTACAGACTGCCGCTGCGGCAGCTCGATACCGCACAGGCGGCCAGGGCGCTCGGCGTTAACGCGGATGCGCTGGAGCTGATCGTCACCGTTCGCGGGCTGGACGGCGCTGAGGCGGAAGCCGTACGGAACGCCGCCGATCGTGCGGGCGGAACGTTGGCCGGGCCTGTAGTGGAGTTCGGCCTGCAGGCGGCGGATAGTTCGTCCAAGTCCGCCGTACCGTTCACGCTCCTTGGCAGCATCAAGTATATCGGCCTCAAAGGGAACGGAAACGTCATGGAAATCGCCGGCGTACGGTACGACACGGCACAGAAGGCGCTGGCCTTCACGCCGGGCCGGTATGCGGCGGAAGCTTCGGAAGTCGTCCTGACCCATGGCGGCAGCGGGATTTACACGGCCGTCGCCATGAATAAGGACTTCGCCGACATGAACGGTCACTGGGCCGAAGCCGCCGCCGAGAAGCTGGCGAACCGGCTGCTCTTGAGCGGTACCGGCGGCGGAGCGTTCGAACCCGACCGCGCCGTGACCCGGGCGGAATTTGCAGCGATGCTGGTGCGCGCGTTGGGGCTAAGCGATAGCGCAAGCACGGCCGCTGCGGAGCAGGGCGCTGCGACCCCGGCGCTGTCCGATGTCGGCGCGGACGATTGGTTCGCTCCGTATGTACGGGCAGCTTCTGAGGCCGGGCTTGTGAGCGGCTATGCCGATGGAACCTTCCGCCCGGGAGCTCCCGTAACCCGCGGCGAACAGGCGGCCATGATGGCCAGGGCCATGAAGCTGGCCGGTTTTGGCGGTGAGGCTGCGGCAGCGGGAGGCTCCGGCGCGCTTGAGCGGTTCCGCGACGCCTCTGAGGTGAAATGGGGACAAGCGGAATGGAGTCTGGTTCTTGAGGCGGGCTTGTTTAACGGCATATCCGGGAACAAGCTGGCGCCAGCAAGCCCGTCGTCGCGCGCGCAGTCGGCGGTCATACTGGACCGCTTCCTCGAAGCGGCCGGGTTTCTGGAATAAGGTTATGGACGGGCGTGAATCCTGCGCACTCTTTTGCAAACCGTTAACATAACGTTAATACCGGGATAACACGGAAGGTTTATCTTAAGGTAAGAAGTTTGTTTTTTTCATAAATTTCATCATTTAAGGGTCGGAGACGAGGAGAAAGCCCTTATGCGGTACCGGAAGGAATGGCCTGTTTGCCAAACCTGTTTCCGTGCGCCGCATAACGGGCTTTTTTGTGTTGTCCGCACCAAAGGAGGCTGTTCATTCATTGCCGGACACGCTGTCATTTGAAACGTACTTTTTCGATTTGGACGGCACCATTTTTCTGGGTGATATCCTGCTGCCCGGCGTGCAGGAAACGCTGTGCCATTTAAGAAGCTTGAACAAACAAGTGAGGTTTTTGAGCAATACGACCATCCGCACCCGCAGGGAATGCCGGGACCGGCTGCTGCAGCTTGGCCTTGCCGCGCATGAGGAAGAAATCGTGACGGCGGGGTTCATGTCCGCCGCTTACTTTCTGGAATCGCGTGGGGCCGTGCGGGTGCTCGTTGCCGGGGAGCAGGCGCTGCGCGATGAACTCGCAGCAGTCGGAGTAGAAATGACGGACGATCCGGTACAGGCGTCGCATGTGCTGGTCGGCATGGACCGGGAGTTCGACTACGGCAAGCTGCACCGCGCGATGAAGGCGGTGCGAAACGGCGCGCGCCTGATCGCCGCCAATCCGGATCCCAACTGCCCGGTGGCCGGGGATTTAATTCCCGACACCTGGTCCATGGTCAAGGCGATCGAAGCCGCGAGCATGGGGGCGGTGGGCGAGGTCATCGGCAAGCCATCCGCCTATTTTGCGGCCAAGGTGTTGGAATGGAGCGGTACGAGCGGTGACCGCTGTCTCATGGTCGGGGACCGGCTGGACACTGACATCGTGTTTGGGGCCAGCCACGGCATGCGGACCGCGCTTGTGTTGACCGGGGTCGCCTCGCTTGGAGATCTGGAACAGTTTCCGGTCATGCCGGACTATGTTTGGACCACGCTGGACGAACTGCTGGGGCAGGCCGAGCGGACTTGAATCTGCCGGCCCGAATTTAACCGCGTTTTTACCCGGTGCTAATCATGGTTATAAACGAGTTTGCTACAGTGGAAGAAGATGCCGGTTCCTAAAAGTTCGAGTTAAAAAAGTCGGCTTTTCAGCACCGAGAAGGTTGGATGAAGCTAGGGACTGAGTAGCGGAGCGTAGGCGAACCTACGTGAGCAACGGAAGGCCCGGCTGAATTCAAGATTCGACGTCGAGATCACTTCCTGACTTGCTTCGTGATCAAAAGATGACTTTTTGAACAACCTCTAAAAAAGGCGATTCTTCCGCACCAATATATGAAATTATGGAGGAGATTGACGTGATGCAAAAATGGAGTACGAAAGTGCTGGCGGTTGCGCTGGGATTGTCGCTTTTGGCGGGATGCGGAGGCGGAAACGGCAGCGGCGGCAGCGGTGCCGGGGCGAATGCGGCCACGAACGGGGCGGGGACGGCGAATGCGTCCGCAGGGAAAAAGACCGAGCTTACGTTCTATTATCCGATCGCGGTCGGCGGGCCGCTGACCGCGACGATCGAGGCGATGGCGGCGGATTTTGAAGCGGAGCATCCTAATATCGATGTGACCCCGGTGTACACCGGCAGCTACGCCGACACTGCGGTCAAGACGCAAGCCGGCGTCCAGGCCAAGCAGCCGCCGGATGTGGCGGTGCTGCAGTCGACCGAGCTGTTCAGCCTGTTGGATATGAACGCGGTTATTCCGCTGGACGATTTTATTGCAAAGGAAGAGGGCGACTATCTGGCGGATTTCTATCCGGCGTTTATGGCCAACTCGCAAACGGACGGCCATACTTACAGCATTCCGTTTCAGCGCAGCACCATCGTGCTTTACTATAACAAGGAGATGTTCAAGGAAGCCGGGCTCGATCCGGAGAAAGGGCCGGAAACCTGGGAGCAAATGCAGGAATACGCGGTTAAGCTGAAAAAAGACGGGCGCTACGGCCTGGAAATCCCGGTCACGGGCTTCGCCTACTGGATGATGCAGACCTTTGCCCTGCAAAACGGCGACAATCTGATGACTCCGGACGGCAAGAAGGTCATGTTCGATACGCCGGAGAACGTGGAAGGGCTGCAGTATTGGGTGGACCTGGCCGCGAAGCACAAGGCGATGCCGGAGGGCGTCACCGATTGGAGTACCGTACCGTCCGATTTCCTGGAAGGCAAAACGGCGATGATGTATCATACGACCGGCAACCTGTCGAACGTGAAAAAGAACGCCACCTTTGACTTCGGCGTCAGCTTCCTGCCCGCGAAGAAGCAGTACGGCAGCCCGACAGGCGGCGGCAACTTCTATATTTTCAAGGATATCGCGCCCGAGAAGCAGCAGGCCGCCTGGGAATTCGTCAAGTTTATGACCGAACCCGAGCGCGCCGCCCAGTGGAGCATCGACACCGGTTATGTGGCCGTGCGCAAGTCCGCATACGAAACGGAGCGGATGAAGGAGTATGCGGCTGGGTTCCCGGCGGCGGTTGTGGCCCGCGATCAGTTGGAATACGCGGCGGCTGAGTTGTCCACGCATAACAACGGCAAGGTGATGAAAATTTTGAATGATTCCGTGCAGGCCGCTTTGACGGGCGATTTGACCCCGGCCGACGCGCTGAAGAAAGCGCAGGCGGAGGCGGACCAGGCGCTGGCGTCCTTTAACAAATAGCCATGAAAGGAATCAGACTTGGAAACAACGGATTCGCCTGGCTGCTGCTGCTGCCGTCGCTGGCGATTCTGGCGCTGTTCACGTTTTACCCGATCTTTCTGACCCTGCGCCTGAGCTTATTCCAGGCCGACCTGGCTACGCCGGAGCCGATTTTCGCGGGGCTGGACAACTTCCGCCGGCTGGCGGAGGACGAGGTGTTCTGGAAGGTGATGCGCAACAATGCCCTGTTTGCGGTGGGGACGGTTCCTGCGGGAATCGCCCTCGCCCTGCTGATGGCGGTTTTTGCCAACAAGGCGATCCGGGGAAAAGCGCTGATGCGGACGGGCTTTTTTTACCCGACGCTGATTCCGATGATTGCGGCAGCGAACATCTGGCTGTTTATTTACACGCCGGAATACGGCCTGGTGAGCAGGCTGTTGTCCTGGACGGATCGGCCCGAACTAAACTGGCTGGGTTCGCCGGGGCTGGTGATGTGGGCGATGATTATCATGATTATCTGGAAGGAATCGGGGTACCTGATGATTTTTTATCTGGCCGGTCTGCAAAATATCCCGCGCGACCTCTACGAGGCCGCTCAGATGGATGGGGTCGGTGCCTTTACGGTGTTCCGCAAAATCACGTTCCCGCTGCTGATGCCAACGACGCTGTTCGTCAGTATTATCGCCTTGACGAATGCGTTCAAGCTTGTTGATCATCTGATGATCATGACCCGCGGGGGTCCCAACAATTCCAGCAATTTGCTGCTGTATTACATTTACGAGACGGCGTTCAGCTTCTGGGACCAGGGGCTTGCTTCCGCGCTGACCGTCATTATGATCGGGCTGATGCTGTTGTTTGCGGCGGCGCAGTTTTTCGGACTCGACAAGCGAATTCATTATAACTGATCCCGGATGATCATCCGGGAAGAAAGGCGTATTTCATGCTGCAGAAATTTGCGCCGAAAATCGGCAATGTTCTCATGCTGCTCTTGGCCGTCATCTGGCTGGTGCCGCTCGTCTGGATGACGGTGACGGCGTTTCGCCCGCGGCAGGCGGCGCTGTCCGGCTTTTGGTCGGCGGATTTTACCTTGGATAACTTCGCGACGGTTTGGTCCGCCGCCCCCTTTGCGGTGTATTACTTGAACACGCTGCTCATTGTGTTTTGCGTATTTGCGGTACAGATGCTGACCGCAACCATGGCGGCCTTCGCGTTTGCCCGCGTTCCGTTTGTCGGGAGCAGTCTTGTGTTCCTGTTATTCCTGGCGCAGATCATGATTCCTGCGGACGTGCTGATTTTTCCGAACTATAACATTTTGAAGCAGTTCTCGCTGCTCGACACGAAGCTTGGGATTATGCTGCCTTATCTGGCCTCCTCCTTCGGCATTTTCCTGCTGCGGCAGGTATTCAAGACGCTCCCTTACGAGCTTGACGAAGCGGCGCATGTGGAGGGGGCAAACCGTTGGCAGGTACTGTGGAAGGTGTATTTTCCCTTGTCCAGGCCAACCTATGTCGCGTTTGCGCTGGTGTCCATCAGCTATCAGTGGAACAATTTTTTGTGGCCCCTGATCGTGACCAATTCCGTGGAAAACCGGCCGCTGACGGTCGGGCTTTCCATTTTCGCCCAATCGTTCGAAGTTGGCGTGCAGTGGACGGAGGTCAGCGCGGCGACGCTGCTGGTGATCGTGCCGCTCCTGATCATTTTTCTGGCGTTCCAACGCCAGTTTATCGACAGCTTTATTCATTCCGGCATCAAGTAGACAAGAAGACGGATGTGGCGCGCTCCCCGGGAATGGAGGCGCCGGCACCGTCCCGATCGAAGCGATTGCCGCCTGGCTGGCGGCCTGCGATTATCGGGGAGCCTGGGTGCTGGAGATGCGCAGCCCCGGGGACCTGCAGCCGTCGGCGGACCGGCTGCACAGCTTGCGGCGGCAGTTCCAGAAATTTAACGCAAGCGATCTATAGCTCGTTGTAGAATTTCCGCTTTAATTTCCTTGGACAGTTCATATGTATCGTATCGCAAAGCGTGCGGGTTTATTTCTACGTTTCTTCCTGCCTCGGCTTCTTTTTTGGCAATGTAGGTTATTGTATCTACCGGATTCGACGATTCCCAAAGCAACTGGCTCTTTAAATCTTCCAATAATTGATTTTGGTCAATGTTCTGGAATTGCAGTTGTCCGGCAGTACTTTTTAAATGTGATTCATAATTGCCATAATGATGAACAACTTCCCAGCTGGACCATTTCGATTTAAGTTCATGGGATATGTTGGGGATATCATTAGCATGCCAAAATTCCAATCTCCTGCGTTCTATATCAATATGGAAGCCTCCGACAGGGAATTCCTTAGACCATTCACGCAAGGCAATGCTTTTATATCCATAGGATTTATTGATCTTTTGAATCATATTAAGGCCATGGGCTAAATAAACTTCAACACCTCCGCTTAATGGGAACAATAGCAGTTCGTTTTGAGGGAATATGACACTCGCTATTGTGTCTACCCAATCTTTCTCTTCGGGAGGTTCTAAGCTTGCATCTTTTAAATCGTCTTCACCGTACGTCAATATTTTTTCCTTTGGATAACCGACGTAGTTGGCCAAATCTAAAATGCCTTCGTAAGCCCATGCGATTTCCCAGCCGGACCAAATAGTTCTCATCAGCTTTAAGTAGAGATTCCTGAGTGGAACATGGTAAAGTATATCCTCGCCGCCATAAAATACCAGCTTCTTTTTATCTAAGTCCACAATAGCTCCGCCCTCGGCCCAAACGTCATCCAACCATCCGGATTCATCCACCTGCTTTTGCATTTCAATAAATTTGATGGCATGTTGCTCCCCCCAAAACAAATCTTTAGGCAGTGTGTTTGCGCACCAGTGGCTATAATACAACTCGTAATAATCATTTCTAACTATAATCAGATTTGCTCTTTGTCCCATGGTTCCCCTCCGTCAATCTATCTTTACTCCTTCAAAATTAACCCTACAGTTAGCTCCCTGCAACCGACTTTGCCGAAATTCGATTTCGCCAATCCGTTTTCACGGCCAAAAGTCGACAAAATTTGCATAACCTTAACGTAAAAATATATCAAATTTAAAATATTACCAACATAATATCCTTATATCATAATGAGAGGGGACTTACTTCGAGTGCACAGAACAAAAACATCAACGTCGAAATTAATCTCAACCCTTTTAGTCGTAATTTTAGTTATTACTGGACTTGCACCGCCTATGACAGCATTGGCAGCAGTACCTGCGGCAATCCCGTCACAAATTGCAATGAGTATAGCCGGAGGCGCAGCAGCAGGTAAATCGGCGATGAGCTTTAATTGGGTAACGGATCCGGCAGTGAATACTTCAGAAATTATTTATGGTACATCACCTGACCTGGCTGGTGGTGTGAAAAAAACTGCCACAATGACTGCTCCGGTTGCCACAAATAGTATTCCGGACAATAAGCTGGCTAACTTTAAAGCGATTCATTCCTTTAATGTGATTATTCAGGATCTTGTTCCTGAAACTACGTATTATTACAAGGTTGGCAATGCCGGCAGCGGATACAGCGCTATCGCCAGCTTTACCGCTCCTGCGGATCCTGCCGGTAATAAGCCGTTTTCTTTTGTGATCAGTCCCGATACACAAGGAACATCCGTAAGTACTTATGCCAACACAGGCACGTTATACGACTATATTAAGGCGAATGAGCCGGATGCTGCATTTCTTATCCATAATGGCGATGTGGTAGAGGATGCAAGTTATTCCGACCACTGGCAGTATTTCTTCGATGCGGCTCAAAACCTGTTGAATACGCTGCCGATTATGGCAACCCCAGGCAATCATGACAGCACCTCTTATGACAGTAACTTCGTGCAGTATAAAGCCAGATTCGACTATTCATCGTTAAGGAAACCTAGCGGTTTGTCTCCGGCTGCGGATGGAACCGTATATTCCTTTGAATATGGAGACGCCTTGTTTGTTTCGCTGAATTCGTTTGCTTTCTCGGCGGACGACAACATCCAATGGCAATTTCTGGCGGACGAAACCGCAAGAACTTCTAAAACGTGGAAAATCGTAAATATTCATGTTTCCCCTTATGACCCGGGTGCAAGTCACTATCAAATCGATAATGTGACAGGGAAAAAATTTACCGATGCCGGCATTGATCTGGTACTCTCCGGTCATGAACATGCCTATGCCAGATCGACTTTAAAGACAACCTCCGCTTCTTCCGGGACAGGAAGTATCCAAAAGGCTGGTTTCGGCGAAGCGCCTACCTATGTCATTGGCGGATCGGTCTACAATTACGCATATAGTCTGGACAGCCGCGACACTTCGTGGAACGATTATTTTTACGACCTGCGCATCAACAAAACGGGTACCGGCGGCGGAGCCATTTATTCACCCGGCGTGTACAGCAAGGTGGAGGTTACGAGCAATGCGATAATCTATAAAGCGTACTATAAAGCCACAGGCTCTGAAAATCCTTTCCGTGTCATCGATACATTCACCATTAGCAAATCAGGGGATAAGATCACCCAGCCGACAGGCGGCGGTAAAGCGCCTACCTCCGTAACCTTCTTATTCGACTCCTTTAATCAAGAATCAGGCAAGTATATTGCCCGCTTTAACTGGATAACGCCAGTAACAGCGAAGACAACGCAGCTCTATTATGCAAAAAAATCAGACTTTGAGAGCAATGGAGGGAAGTTTACGAATATTGCTGTGGGAACCAATAACACAGTAGACCTTTCAAGCGCCATCTCAAAAGCGAATTACAACAGTGCGGGGACCGAGTACTCCGTTGCGCCGGTACAAAGCCATAAGGCGGAAACGGCCGTGCTTGATCCCGGTACGGAATATGTATACAGCGTTGGTGACGGTGCAAAGGATGTTACCAGCGTGGTATCGCCGGCCAGTTTCACGACGCCTGCCGGCGATCTCGATACGTTCAACTTTGTCTGGGTTACCGACGTACATGCAGCTAGTAACAATAATGATAGTCATAATGACAAAGCTCTCAATCAAGCATTTGCTGATTTCCCGAATGCCTCGTTTATTCTGAGCTCGGGTGACCAGGTCACTTATGGCTTTGACACCTCTGAATGGGATGGTTTCTTTGACTCCAATGCCGATACATTTGCGCGCGTGCCGCTGTATATGGGGACAGGAAATCATGAGTACGACGGCGCGGGCAACAGTTGGGCTCCGAACAGCAGTTGGGACCCGGTGGACCCGACGTTGCAAAACCTACTGGGGCGCTACAACCCGCCTAAAAACGGCGCGTCATTTTACGGCGGCGGCGACGGTACTCAACGAATGGTTGCGGGTATGGACAAACTGCAGTTTGAGTCCAGCAACTACTATTTTGTTTATGGCGATACGCTATTCTTGATGATGGATTATCAGGATCAGAATGACACCTCGCAAATCAAAGCGCAGCAGGACTGGATGAAATCCGTCGTGAAGCAAAACCCGACCAAGTGGCGTGTTGCCATTATGCACAAATCTCTTTTCGGATATCGTATGGCCAATCCTGTGGCATCCTGGACCAACGCTTTTGATGAAGCGGGAATTGATGTGGTGCTCATGGGTCATGACCATCTCTATGCACGCACCAACCTGTATGCGAATGGCGCCGTGATTGATCCACAGACTTACGGCAATGGAACAACCTATATTACAAACTATTCCGGAAATAACGACAGACGGGGAACCTATTACGATCCTGCCAAAAATAACCCTGCCAACTATGCTTATGTAGATGTAAGAGCCATAGGGCCGGGTTTCTCGAATATTTCCATTTCACCGACTGAAATCCGAGTGACAAGTAAAGGATTCGATGCCAGTGGAACCTTGGTGACCGGGGAAAGCGACGTGCTTGTCACCGATACCCCGCGTATGCCCGATTTATCGGCATGGAGCTATCCGGCGGTTCCGCAGGACGTAGGCGAGTTGACCCTAACGGATGTTGCCATTTCCGGGATTGCCAAAGAAGGGCAAACGTTGAAGGCATCCCTGACTCCAGCGGGTGCTACCGCCGCTTTCAGATGGGAGCGTTCGGCGGACGGCGCGGAGTGGACGGCCATTGAAGGAGAAACCTCGGCAAATTATAGGATCAAAGCGGCGGATGTAGGGATGTATTTGCGCGCCGTGGCCTCGGGAACGGGTTTTTATAACGGAATCGCCACAAGCTCGCCTACAGCCAAGGCCACGCCTCTTGCCGGCAGCGGCACAGCCGTTGTAAAGATTGGAACAGCCGGCGAATTGGCGGCATTTTCCGAACAGTTCGGCACAGCCGCCTACCCGATTGGCGGAAAATATGAGTTGACGGCCGATATCGATATGCAAGATGTGGCTTTCTCCGCGATCGGGGGCGGTACTACGCCAGCTCCATTCTTAGGCACATTTAACGGAAATGGTTATACAATCAGCAATTTGACCATAGAGAGCAGCAACAATAACACGGGCCTCTTTGCTTATATAGGCAGCGGCGGAAGAGCGGTAAATGTTAAATTGGTGAATGCGGATATTACCGGCGGCAACAGCACGGGAGCCATTGCGGGGACTTCCATCGGTACGATTGAGAACAGTTATGTGGACGGCAAAATAACCGGTGGCGGCTATACGGGCGGTATAGTAGGGCTGCTCCATGCGGGTACTTTGCAAAATTCCTCAGTCACCGCAGATGTTTATGGCAAAACCGGCGGAGGCTTGATCGGAGGAAGCAACTGGAACAATTCAGGTTCGCCGCTTACCCAAAAAGATACGACAACGGGCAAAGTCGTTCTTAATAACTATGTGGCGGGTACGATTACTGGAACGGACGGAGGGCAATATTACGGTGCTGTTATCGGCGATATGGGCGGTTCTTCAGGCAGCCTGCTTCAAACCTTTAATGGCAATGCGGTGACCAACGCAGTATATGAGGCCGCACCTGGTAAATTAGCAGGCTATTGGTCCGGCAGCAGGCCGATCATCGACCCAAATCAATTGAACTACTATGACGGAGACAAGTTGAGCACAAGCGGACTGCCCACGGGAATCGCTGCGGTTTTTGCAGGAAAGACGGCCGCTGATTTTGCGCAAAAAGCAACTTTCGAAGCTTTAGGATGGGACTTTGCCAACGCTTGGGATTGGGACGGGACTAGAAACATTCCGGTACCTAGAGTTCTTGATGTAGGCGGAGATGAAGATAACTTCGTAACCATTATTGCATCGGCCGGTTCGGGCGGAGCAATTTCTCCAGATGGATACGTTTTGGTCGAGCGAGGACAAAGCCAAAAGTTTACCTTCACGCCAAACCAATATTTTGAAATAGATACCGTAAAAGTTGACGGAGTGGAGAACCCGGCGGCGGCTGCGGCAGGCGAGTATACTTTTGATACTGTGAATGAGGTGCACACGATCAACGTCACCTTCAAGCTTGCCGATGCCACATCCGGCACGGTTCCAAGCCTTGTTTCAACAAGCGCATATTACAACAGGGCCAATGCAGCGCACATTTGGGTTACGGTGGACTTCGGGAGCGGGGCTTTGGGCATTCAACCGGAAAACCGGCGAAAAGCGGTAAAAAGCGTGAAGATCATGAAAGATCATGCGCTGGTTCTTGATGCGGCAGGTTGCTACTGGTTCCCGAGCACAGGTTACGGCGCACCCGAGGAACGGCTTGAAATTGCTTATGACGACATCATGAAGCTTCCTGAATATGATCAGTTAGTTGCAGGAACATACGATCTTGTTATCACTTTTGACGACCTTAACTCTTCTGAATACACGATACCTTTGATCGTGGAAGATAAGAATTACTCCGCCGTGGATTTGCGCGACCTAACGGTGGACGGAACGACAGTAAGCGGATTTAGCGCCGACACGACGAGCTACACGGTGAATGTGCCGAACAGCAAATCTTCCGTGACGGTTGCGGCAATTGTGGCTGATGCGAAAGCTGCTGTCGCAATTGCAGGCGGCGACAATCTGGTTGTAGGAGACAATACCGTAACGGTTACCGTAACAGCAGAGGATGGAGTGGCAACGAAAGTTTACACGATTATCGTCAAACGTGCGGCCGCTTCAGGAGGCGGCGGAAATAACGGAGGCACTGGCAATAGTAGTGGCAACGGAGGCGGAAGTACTGTAACGCCTTCGGACGACAACAAACAAACGCTGCCTGCCGGCACCGGCGGCACGGCCCAGTTTGCGAATAACGCCGTTACCATTGCGGTTCCTGCTGGAGCATCAGAGAAACCATTAACGATTACAGTTGAGAAGGTGCCCAATACTTCGCAGCTCGTAACGAATAAAGACGTTCTTCTTAGCCCGGTGTATGAAATTTTGAAAAACTTCACGGAAAAATTCTTGAAGCCGATCACGATCACATTAACGTTCGATCCGAAAATGGTCGGCGCGAATCAAACCGCATCTCTCTTCTACTATGATGAGGTGAAAAAGGGTTGGGTGGAAATCGGTGGCAAGGTGAGCGGCGACCGGATTACGGCTGAAGTCGATCATTTCACGAAGTTCGCGGTATTCGCCGTAGATAAGAAAGTTGAAGAAAATCCTGAAACCAAGCCTGAAGAGAACGTGGAAGTGAAGTTTAGCGACATTGCAGGCCACTGGGCGGAAGCAAGCATTCAGGAGGCGGCTATGAAGAGCATTGTCGGCGGCTATGCCGACGGTACGTTCAAGCCGAAGGGCGAGGTTACCCGCGCTGAGTTTGCGGTCATGCTGGCCCGCATGTTGAAGCTGCAAGGAAACGGAGCTTCCCTGGAGTTTACCGATCAGGCAAGCATCGGCGAGTGGGCGAAGCAAGGCGTCGCACAAGCCGTGCAGGCCGGAATCGTGAACGGCTACGGGGACGGCAGCTTCAGGCCGAATGCGAAGATCAGCCGCGCCGAGATGGTAACCATGATCGCGAATGCGCTTAGCATCGCCAAGAACGACAAGGAGTCAACCGCGTTTGCGGATGACGCGGAGATCCCTGCATGGGCAAGAGCGGCGGTTGCGGCAACGGTGGAGAACGGCCTCGTTCAAGGCATCGGCAGCAACAAATTTGCACCGAAGCAAACGGCAACAAGAGCCGAGGCGGCGGTCATCATGCTAAAATCGCTCACACTTGCCGGTGAGTAAAGTTTCATCCGGTCCTTAAAGCCAGGCCCCCAGCACTTGTGCCGGGGGCCTGTTTTTTGAATATGAATTTATAAAGTTTTTATTTCATGAAGAGCATATCCTACAGTTCGCTCCCTGTATCCGGTTTTACCGGATTTGACGTTGTATTTGGTTTTGCGGAACCGAAAAGAGGATCATCAAACAACGCAATTGCAAGTTGTACACCGTCCATCATCCCTTGCATGTACAAACGTTCATTTTCTAAACCCCGCCTGAAGTGATGCTTGTCCTCCCAGTCCATAAACCCCGGGAGCTTTGTTTTATCCCTACCGGAAAACATTGCCTCAAAAGCAGAGCGTTCTTCGGACCGAAGTTCACGCAGTTCGGGATGACGCTCGATTCGAGCCGAAACGTAGTCCAGCCTTTGCTGAATCGCGTCTTGAATCCATACTGGAAATTCCATTGTTTTTCTCCTCCCGTGCACATGTTCTAGCGTAACCGTTAGGGACTTTCCTCTTCATCTTAACTCGGAATCGGTTTGTTTTAATTCGACATTCGCAGTAAAAAAAATAAATCTCTCACGTTCAAGATTACGAAGTCGTTGCCATTAACAAGGCGCTCGATATTTCCGTTGGTGAACTGCTGGTGGAGTGTGAGTGAGTATGGGAAGATGCGAGAGAGTGGTGAGAGGATAAAAAACGGGACGTAGGGATTCCGGTTGATACATGCGAATTTATCGAATATCACGATACGTCCCTCAGGTCGAGTAACCCGAATCATTTCATGAAAACACTGGTCCGGATTGGGAACGACAGATCAAGTCTGCCCGGGCCTTGAGAAAAGGCCCGGAATTAAAGAGAAGATCATAATTCCCAGAATTATTCATTGCCGATTTTTTTACCTTTGATTTTAAGCAAACGAAGGCTGTTCAACGTAACAATCAGGGTCGCTCCCATGTCTGCAAAAATAGCCATCCATAACGTGAGCCATCCAGGGACAATCAGAGCTAATGCAACCAGTTTAATACCAAGCGAGAACGTAATGTTTTGCTTAATAATCGCAAGGGTTTTTCGGCTTAAACGAATGGTATAGGGCAGTTTTCTTAAATCGTCAGCCATCAGAGCAATGTCTGCGGTTTCGAGGGCTGTATCCGTACCCGCGCCGCCCATTGCGATACCAACGGTTGAAGCAGCGAGGGCAGGGGCATCGTTTACACCGTCGCCGATCATCGCTACCTTACCGTAATCCTGCCGAAGCTGCTTAATGTAATCCAATTTATCCTGCGGCAATAATTCAGCTTTTACTTCTGCGACATTCAGTTGCTTTCCAATTGCGTTCGCCGTCGCTTGGTTGTCACCTGTAAGCATGATGGTTTTCTTAATACCGATCTCGTGCAGTTCCTTAATAACGTTCTTGCTGGAATCACGAACATCGTCCGCTACCGCAATAAGTGCAAGGATTTGTTGGTCGGTGCCTAAGACCATTACGGTTTTACCTTGTTTTTGCAATTCCTCGATTTCGCTTGCAGTATCTTGATTTATGCTGCCATGCAGCTCGTTAAAAAGTTTGGGATTGCCGATATAGAACAGCTCATCGTTTACTTTCGCTTTTACGCCTTTTCCTGTAATGGATTGGAATTCTGTAACATTGAGCGATAAATCCGCACCATCTTGCCCGGCTTTCCGGATAATCGCTGACGCAAGCGGATGCTGGGAGCCTTTTTCGATAACCGCCGCGACGGACAGCAGCTCATTTTCATTTTTGCCGAAAGAAATGAAATTTGTAACCTCTGGAAACCCTTTTGTTAGCGTGCCTGTTTTATCAAACGCAATGGCCGATAATCTGCCGGCTTCTTCAAGGTGAATGCCCCCTTTGATGAGAACACCGTTTTTCGCCGCATTGCCAATCGCCGTAACAATAGAAACTGGTGTTGAAATAACCAATGCGCAAGGGCAGCCTACAACGAGTAATGCCAGCCCTCTATAAATCCAATCCCCCCAATCGGCTCCCGCAAAAAGCGGAGGAACAACCGCGATCCCAAACGCCAGGATCATAATGGCAGGGGTATAATATTTTGCAAACCGATCAATAAAAGCTTGAGACGGCGCGCGTTCCGCTTGTGCTTCTTCAACTAAGTGGATTATTTTGGAAATCGTGGTGTCCTCGACTCGTTTCGTTACTTTAACTTCAAGCAAGCCTTCTTCGTTCAAGGTGCCAGCAAATACTTCATCGTCAATGGTTTTTGCCACAGGGACCGATTCGCCGGTTATCGCAGCTTGGTTAATCGTTGATGTCCCTTTCAAAACGACGCCGTCCATTGCAAGCTTCTGGCCGGGCTTTACAATCATGATATCGCTAATTTGTATATCATCGACATTTACCGTCATTTCTTCAGAACCACGCCGGATCAGCGCTTCCTTTGGTGCAATATCCATAAGGGAGCGAATGGATTGCCGGGCTTTTTCCATGGAGTAACGCTCCAACACTTCACTAATCGCAAACAGGATCACAACAGTCGCACCTTCACCCCATTGACCGATTGCCGCGGCACCGATAATAGCGACTGTCATAAGGGCGTTCATATCGAACTGAAACCGGAAAAGATTTTTAAGCCCTTTTTCGAAGAGCTTGTAGCCGCCAATGATTATAGAAGCTGCAAAAGTAAGATCGGCCAAAATGCTTCCTTCGCCCAGAACGTAACCCGCTACGAGCAATACGGCAGAAAGCGCCACGTTCCAATGCTCTTGCAAAAAGGGCTTTTTCTTTTCAATCGTCCGTTGTTTTTCAGGGGTGACTTTCAGGCTTTCAAATGCCCCTGCTTTTTCCAAATCCTCAATTGTCGTATTACCGTAGACGGTAATTTTCGATGCCCCGAAATTGACCTGCGCATCACGGACGCCAGGCAGATTTTTTACGTTTTTCTCGAAAATACCTGCGCAATTCGTACACGTAAAGCCTTGAACTCTGTAGACGTTCTTATCTTCGGTTTGTTCAAGTTGTTTTTCCATTTGTGATCAACTCCCCTGAATGAGTGGAAGCAAGCTGTACCAATTGACGAACTTGGTCGTCTTCCAGCGAATAAAAAACTAATTTACCTTCCTTGCGATATTTCGCTAAACCGAGCTGTTTTAAAGTCCGGAGATGATGAGAAGCGGTTGCCATCGAGGAACCGATGATGTTGGCCACGTCACAAACACATAGTTCATCTTCCTCGCAAAGGGCGAAAGCAATTTTCATTCTTGTTTCATCCGCCAGTACCTTGAACATTTTGACCATGCCTTGAATATTTTGTCCTTCAATGGCAAGTTGTACCTTACGGACTTTAGGCTCGTCGTAACAATAAATTTCACATGTGTCCTTTTCTTGCTCGTTCATATCTTCACCCCTACAATCAAATGATGGTTTGATTATTATATGACAAATCCTGTTTATAATCAAATGCAAATTTGATTATTCCATTGGGGTAGGAGTAAGGAAAATTAATTTAACGGTAGCGGCAAGAAAAATAAAAAAACGGGACGCAGGCTCCGGTAAATGGTTAGCCTTTTGTCCCGTTATTTTTGTGTTGAAACAA
Organism: Paenibacillus macerans; assembly: GCF_023715465.1. Classification (GTDB taxonomy): domain Bacteria; phylum Bacillota; class Bacilli; order Paenibacillales; family Paenibacillaceae; genus Fontibacillus; species Fontibacillus macerans_A. The sequence continues at coordinate 22,841 of NZ_JAMBOE010000019.1, read as the reverse complement.
GGCCGGCCCTTGCTTACCGGCTCACCGTGTAGCTGACTTTTTGATTGCCGAAGTTGATGGCGTTTGGCACCGCATTAGGGTTATTTTCAAAATCGAAGAGGATATCTACCCAATATTCGGATTTCTGAAAGGCCAAATCGCCTTTATCGTGCACGACAAAGGTGCTCTTGGCGCCGTAGCCGGGAAGATAAAGCGGTTGGGTCGTAGTAATGATGGAACCGAACGGGAACACGGGCGCCGAATAAGGATTGTACCGGTCGGATGGATGAACCGCGGCGCTCGTATACGGAACAGGAGATATCCCCGAAGCCGTCAGGCCGCCGACAGGAGAAGTATAGGCCGTAAAGTCCTGATAGGAGTATACCTGTCCGCCGGGGTTGCCCGGATTGCCGGAATTGTCATCGACCCGGATAATATTCCATTTTTGCGCGCCGGTCCCGTTATCGGTATATATATCGACGTTCGTATAATCGGCCGTCCCGGCGGCGTATACGTCCAAAGCCATGTTGCTGTTGGGATTGATTAATTTGTAGCTGCCGTCGCCGTTCGCTATGATATTCCACTTTTGCGCGCCGGTGCCATTATCGTCATAAATATCGACATTCGTATAATCGTCGGTTCCGGAGGAGTACACATCAAGAGCTTTGTTGCTGTTCGTATTGATCAATTTGTACGTACCGTCCGAATTGGCGATGATGCGCCATCTCTGCGCGCCGGTGCCGTTGTCGGTGTAAATAATGACATTCGTATAATTGCTGGTGCCCGATCCTTCCACATCCAAAGCTTTGCCGCTGTTTACGTTAATCAGCTTGTACACCTGCCCGGACACGATCGGATCCGCTGAAGCCTGTGCAGGGTGGAATATTCCAGCCGACGCCACCGTGATTATAGCGGCCAGGGCAAAGGTCAATCCTTTTTTTGAAAACCATTTTTCAAACATAAATACACATCCTTTTTATTAAGATTAAAACTGCTTTATTGCGTTTTTACTTGGAACCGATATACGCCCCGGTGCGGGAATCATAATAAACCTGCGTAAACCGGCCGTCTCCGGTAAGGCCCGTAATGATCAATGCCGTTCTCTCGCCGTTGTTCATCAGGGAAAAATGGTAGCCGTTCGCCCAATCGACGCCGGGCTTTAGCGTAAAGTCACGGATCGCCGTTTCTATGAGATCGGTAGAATCGACTTTCATGTTGTCCGGCCGGATCAAAGTATTTTCCAGCGTTTTTTCCTTGTTCTCCGCCGTGCTTATGACCGTACCGTTTTCGATAGAAACATGGAGCGTTTCTTCCGTGGACACATTGGCAAATAACAGATTCCACTTTTTACGTTTCCCTGCGGTTCCGGCGAATTCTTTCTCATCGTCATCCACGCTGGTGATCAAAAACAATTGCGCCTCCGGGCGCCATTTCTTGGCATCGGGCAATGCTAGCTTATACGCGGCCAGCAACGAAATATCGCCGGCGGAAGCCGCTTCATCGGCGTCAACCGGCCATTCTGCGGGAGTGCCGTCCGAATAAAAACGAAACGCGAAGAAGCCAATCAGGCAGAGCAGACACGCCGCAATTACCAAAAGCCTCTTAACCGTCGCTATCTCCCTCCTTTCCGACAAAAATATCAATTTTGAGAAATTAAAAATTTTGTTTATGTAAAATATTGTAATTTGAACTTATTATGCAATCTATGACTTTCACTGTCAACAAAAAAATGTACAAATAGGATAACTTTAGGCGTGAATTTCTTTTCGGATTAGATACTTTTAGAGGAGAATTACAGTTTTTTCTGATTGAATACAGAACGAATATTCGTATATAATACAAACATATGTTCTTAATCAAAAGGAGTGTTTAAATTGCTTCCAGACCTTGAACGGAAATTGCTTCGTATCCTATACAGCTATTCGACGCAGCGGAAACGGATGCCTACGATCGATGAGTTGGAGATTAAGACCGGCAGGAACAAGCAGGATATATTTGCCGGATTGCGTGGGTTGGTAGAGCAGCGATATATCTTCTGGCCGGACAATCCCGAATTGGATACGCTAGTCATCCTGGAGGCGTGGGAACGGGATCAGCCTCAACGTTCAAAATTCAGCGCCTCGAGCGGTAATATAGATTATTGGACGAAATATTGATGGCATAAAGACCACATTCGCGTAGGCCAAAGTGGTCTATTTACATCTACATCTTTATTTACATCTGCAGGCCTAGTCTTTCGCTAACGGTTGTAAGTACGCTTATTTAGCCGAAAAGACGGGAATTCAATTTTTAACGGTTGCAGGCGAGCTTATTTGGCGAAAAAGGCCTCGAATTCGCAGAAAAAAGGCTAAATAAGCTCTGTTACAACCGTTAAGTCTGGTATCCCTTACATTTTATTGAAATAACGGCGTTTGCAACCGTTAGAACGCCAATTCGACTTTATCGCAATAGAATGGCAGGGATGTACTTTCAGCCTGCCTTCCTCTGCGGCCACAAGATTTTCACGCAGCTCGAGATGCTTCCTCTTCTAGTTAATGTCTCGATATCCTTCACCATTTTTTGTTACGCCCTTATTATACTCCCTCTGCACACATACAGTGTTTTACCCAAACCGAACTTCAGCCCAATTTTGTTCATCACTCCTCACCATCGTTTGTTCTCAATGACTCACCAAAATGAAAGCGGTTTATTATATGATTATTTCAGGAGGTGTTTTCAATGATGATTGATAAGCGACCTGCATTTCTGCTGAAGCACCTTTTAAAAGTAAAGAATACAACCATGAATCAGCTCATGGAGCACTCTCAATTAACCAAAAGGCAAATTGCCTATGATTTGGATAAAATCAATTATTGGTTGAAAGAGAGAGCACTTCCTGCTATTCCGTACAAAGGAATGAATTACATCATGGTGCCGGAAGAGGTGGTGGACTTTTATCGGAAACAACAATCGGAGAACCAAAAACAAGATCTATTTTTAACGGAAGAGGAACGATTGATTTTCATTTACCTGTACCTCTTTATACGGCAAGAACACATTTCATCGGTTCATTTAACACAGCTTCTGCAGGTAAGTAAGAACACAGTGATTTCCGATGTGAAAAAGGCAAATGAAATGAATCAGCCTTTCTTGGTCGAAATTCGGTATTCCAGGCAGGGAGGTTATCATCTTCGGGGTACAGAGTCGGATAAGAGGACACTTGTTCAGCACCATTTAGCACAGCTGATGCAAATTCCCTATTTCGGAAAATTAATCAACTATCTAGTGCGTGATCGAAAAGAACCAATCCCGTTAGATTCTATTCACAGTGCTCTTGTGCAAGTGGAGAAGCACTTTCATCTCTATTTTGTAGAGGAACGTGTTAATCAATTTGCCTATTTTCTCATTGTCTATGCTTACCGCCATCGGGAAAGAAAATTCGTGCGGTTTCATAGTGATGAAATCGAGCTATTAAGAAAAGATCAGATGTGGTCAGTGGCAAAAGCATTATTTCATCATCTGGGTTTTGAGGAAGATGAAAATGAGCTATGCTATTTCACCACCCAATTGTTAGGTTTGTCTTTAGGAAGCCGCTCTGTTCAAGACGGGGGCCGGGACCTGCTCTTTAACTTATGCGAACAGCTCGTAGTTGATTTTGAATATAAAGCGGCCATTGTTTTCGAAAAAAAAGACGAAGTCATTCACACCTTATATCAGCATTTGAAGCCGGCTTATTTTCGAATGAAATATCGGATTCCTATCAATAATCCGCTTCTCGATCAAATTAAAAGTGAACACAATGAGCTGTATACCATTGTAAAAGAGCTGCTTCAGCCCATTGGATCACTGCTAAGCATCAATATTCCGGAGGAAGAAATCGGCTTTATTACGATGCATTTTGGCGCACTGTTGGCTCAACCGCAGCAAGCCATGCCGAAAAAGAAAAGAGCGATTGTCGTTTGTCCAAGCGGAGTAAGCTCTTCTCTGATGGTGAAACACCTGATCGAGTCGCTTTTCTCAGAAATCACCGTAGAACAAACACTGTCTTTACAGGGATACCAAAACGAGAATATCGCTCAATATGATCTTATCTTTTCGACGGTAGAACTTGAGTCAACGCTTCCATGCTTTTATGTAAAACCAATCATGACGCCAAATGAAAAAAACAGATTAGTTAATGAAGTGTATCAGCAGCTTTTTGGTACCCAGTACCATGACATATCCTTAAAAGAACTGATCCAGACGATTGAGCGTTATGCAAATATTTATGATGAGAAAGGATTAACGGATGCTTTAAGTCAACTGACTTTTCATAAAAAAATAGATATACAGAGGAGGAACCAACCTGTGCTAAGCGATTTATTAAAAGAAGAAACGATTCAAGTTATGGAACAACTCCTCGATTGGGAAGAGGCCATAAAAGCAGCGGCAAAGCCGTTGCTGGAAAAAGGAGCGATTGAGCCTTCCTATATTGATGCAATGATTTCAAATATTAAGACCTTAGGCCCGTATGTAGTCATTGGCAATGAAGTCGCTATCCCGCATGCACGTCCTAAAATGGGAGTGAATCAAGTAGGGATGAGCTTTTTAAAGCTAAATAAGCCGGTATATTTTTTAAATGACGAAAAGTACCCCGTCCGGCTATTATTCTGCGTTGCGGCCAATGATAATAAGACACATCTTAAGGCGCTAACTCAATTAACCAAACTTCTTAGCGATACCAAGAACATCGAGCTTTTAAAAGAAGAAGAGTCCATCGAAAAAATTCTTGACTTATTTAAGCTATATTCTGCCACGGTGTAATACGCCATGGTCTTCATAAGCTGTCAAAATTAAAATTGGAGGAATTATCATGAAAATATTGGCAATCTGCGGTACAGGTCTAGGAAGCAGCTTCATGTTAGAGATGAATGTTCAACAAATCCTGTCGGAGTTTGGTTTAAGCGGTATCGAAGTAGATCATTCCGATCTTAGCTCGGCAACTCCGGATTCAGCGGATCTTTTTATCGCCGCAAAGGATATTGCCACAGGAATGGGGCATTTAGGGGAGGTTATTGTTATTGATAGCATCATAGATATGGACGGTCTTCGCGCGAAGCTTAAGGAAGTATTCCAGGAAAAGGGATTGCTTTAATCACAGAAGAAAGCTCTATTCTAAGGAAAATAAAAGGGGATATATACTATGGGCGAAAGAATACTCAAATTGATGATGGATATTTTGAGCCAGCCAGCCGTCTTGGTTGCGTTAATTTCTCTAGTGGGGCTCATTATTCAGAAAAAGCCAATAAGTGAAATCGTTAAAGGAACAACCAAAACGTTCCTGGGCTTTCTGGTCATTTCCGCAGGGGCTGGAATCATTGTTAAGTCGCTGGATCCATTCGGGAAAATGTTCCAAAGCGCCTTTCACGTAACAGGCGTTGTTCCGAATAACGAGGCCATTGTGGCCATGGCTCTAAATGAATTTGGCAGTGTCACCGCCTTTATTATGTTTTTTGGCATGATTGCGAATATCTTGATTGCGCGCTTTACGAAGCTAAAATATATATTCCTAACAGGTCATCATACCCTATATATGGCTTGTATGCTTGCTGTTATTCTAGTTGTCTCAGGTCTTAAAGGAGTCCCGCTGATTATTGTCGGTTCCCTTGCTTTAGGTCTGATCATGGCGGTCTTTCCGGCCATTTGCCAACCATTTATGCGGAAAATCACGGGTAACGACAGCGTAGGGTTCGGGCACTTTTCCAGCTTGGGTTATGTTGCTTCCGGGCTTGTAGGGAAGCTTGTCGGAAAAGGCTCCCGTTCAACAGAGGAGATTAACTTTCCTAAAGGGTTGGGATTTTTGCGTGATAGTTCCGTGACCATCTCGTTAACGATGGTAGTTCTTTATATCATCATTGCTTTCTTTGCTGGTCCATCCTATGTTGAGACAGAACTCAGCGGCGGTACGCATTACCTTGTTTTCTCCGTTATTCAGGGTGTTACCTTTGCAGCAGGGGTGTTCGTCATTCTTTCCGGGGTTCGGCTTGTATTGGCTGAAATTGTACCCGCTTTCAAAGGGATCTCTACAAAGCTTGTTCCCAACTCAAAGCCTGCTCTCGATTGTCCGGTTGTTTTTCCATATGCGCCAAATGCGGTGTTAATTGGATTCTTTAGCAGTTTCCTTGGCGGGATTGTGGGAATGGTGATTCTTGCCGCTACAGGATCCGTGATCATTCTGCCGGGCGTAGTTCCCCATTTCTTTACGGGGGCGACCGCTGGGGTATTCGGTAATGCAACAGGCGGTGTTCGCGGCGCTACCCTGGGCTCCTTTGTAAATGGATTGTTGATTACCTTTCTGCCAGTATTCTTAATGCCGGTTCTCGGCAATCTCGGTTTTGCAAGTACAACGTTCTCTGATGCCGACTTTGCGGCTTCCGGAATTCTGCTTGGAAATATCGCCAAATCGTTTGGAGCTACAGGTGTTACTGTAATGGTTGTTGGATTGGTACTATTGGCAGTCGTATTCGGTTTCTTTAAGAAAAACAAGGCGAACCATGATTCGCTGGCCGATGAAGCTTAATGATTAAGCCCACAGGGGGGTGTTTCAGTTAACGCTGAAGCAACCCCTTGAATTTTAAGTGCAGCATTAATTTGAATTAGAAAGGTGAGAATGCAACGGGAAGGACGTTGAAAGAAGTCAGAGACGTATGGCCCCATGATTTAGAAGTAGATGGTTTGGTTATTGCCAATGGGATGTCCGTTTTCGTTGGTCAGGAACAAGATTTTGTCCAAAACTAGCTTTAGCACAACTTTGTCATTCTATTCTGAACATCGTTTGTTCCCAATCACTTATCATGTTGAAAACGATTTAATATATGATTGCTTCAGGAAGTACTTCCAGTCTTGTTGACAGTATCGCGGGTATACAAAAGGGAGGAAATTATAATGAGCTTGGATTTGCAAAAATTAGAATTGTTTCGTGATGAGGTCCGTTTAAAAACATTAAAAGAGCTGCATCACCTTGGTTTTGGCCATTATGGCGGCAGCTTGTCCATTGTTGAGGCCCTGGCTGTATTATATGGCGAGGTGATGAAGCTGGACCCGGCCAACCCGAAATGGGAGGACCGTGATTATTTCATTCTCTCCAAAGGCCATGGCGGACCGGGGCTGTATGCCACTTTGGCGGCTAAAGGCTATTTTCCCGAAGAAGTTCTGTATACGTTAAATCAGAATGGCACGAAGCTCCCTTCGCATCCCGATAAAAATTTAACACCAGGCGTTGATATGACAACAGGATCGTTAGGTCAAGGTATTTCGGCGGCTGTTGGGGTAGCTCTGTCTCATAAACTATCAAATAAAGAGAATTACACCTATTGTATTGTCGGTGATGGCGAATTAAACGAAGGGCAGTGCTGGGAGGCTTTCCAATTCGCGGCACATCATAAGCTGAATCACCTCTTTGTATTTGTGGATGACAATAAAAAGCAGCTGGACGGTTTGACGAAGGATATTATTGATCCGCTGGATTTTGCGGAGAAGTTTAATGCCTTTGGTTTTTACACGATGAAGGTAGACGGCAGTTCATTACAGGAAATCTATGAAGCCATTGAAAAAGGAAAAGCGCAAAAAGATAAGCCGATTGCGATAATTTTAGATACGGTCAAAGGGCAAGGCGTTCCTTATTTGGAAGAAAAGGCCGATAACCATCATATTCGTCCCAGTGAAGCAGATGAAGCCGCTATTTTAAGTGCAATTGCGGAATTGGAAACTAAACTTGGAAAGGCTGTGGAGTCATGATGAACGCAAGTGCCAAAAACTATGAATTAGAGAATGTGGAAATGCGTCAAATGTATGCCAATACGTTATTGGAGCTGGCGAAGGCAAATCCCAATGTCATCGGCTTGGAAGCTGATTTAATGAGCGCGATCTCCACGAATAAAATTATCAAAGAGATTCCGGAGCAAATCATCAATACCGGGATTATGGAAGCGAATATGATGGGGGTTGCAGCCGGCCTGTCGCTTACAGGAAGAATCCCTTATGTCCATACATTCGGCCAGTTCGCTACCCGCCGCACCTTTGACCAGCTTTTCATTTCAGGCGGTTACGCAAAAACGAATATAAAAATATTAGGGTCTGATGCCGGAGTAACCGCTGAGCATAACGGCGGTACACATATGGCATTCGAAGATCTCGGCCTTGTTCGTCTGATTCCCGGCGCTCATGTATATGAAGTGAGCGATTCCACCATGCTGCGTTACTTGCTTCGCAAGATTGAAAAAGAGCACGGGATTCATTACATCCGAACGATCCGCAAAAACGCAGTAAAGCTGTATCCTGAAAATGAGGTCTTTGAAGCAGGGAAAGGCAAGGTTCTGCGTGAAGGAGGCGATGTCACCATTATTGCCAGCGGTATTATGGTGGCGGAATCCTTAAAAGCGGCTGACCTGCTGCAAGAGCAGGGCATCGAAGCGTCAGTGATCGATATGTTCTCGATTAAACCAATTGATCAAGATTTAATCGTGAAGTACGCCGAAAAAACCAAAGCGGTCGTTACGGCGGAAAACCATAACGTGATCGGCGGACTGGGAAGCGCCGTGGCCGAGGTGCTCAGCGAACATTGCCCTACCCGAATGCGGCGGATCGGCGTCAGGGAACAATTTGGCCAGGTCGGCAAGCTCGAATACTTGAAGGAGTTCTATAAGCTCACAGCAAAGGATATCGCCTGCGCGGCGGAAGAAGTTGTTGCTCGATGATTAAAGGGCAAAAAGAAGATCAGGACATCGGTGTCCTGATCTTCTTATCTATCGTTATTTTCCCGCCGATTCGCCATCGGTCTCCTCGGACTGGACCCTTGGAGTGACAATCGAAAGGAGCAGTTCGTTTTCCGAAGACAGCAGCGTTACTTCGGGCGGAAGCTTTACATTTCCGACTAGAAGTGAATCGCCAATATTCAGCTCGCTAATATCGACGCTGATGGATGACGGCAACTGATGCGGCAATGCTTCGACCTCGATGAATGTGCTCTGCGTCTGCAAGATACCGCCCAGTTTCGTCCCTTTTGGGATACCGGTGTAATCAAGCGTTACTTTCGCACGAACGAGTTCATCCGTCTTTACGCGGAGAAAATCCACATGAATATATTCGCGTGTCACAGCATCCCGCTGCAATCCTTCGAGCAGCACAGGAATGGTTTCGGAGCCTTCCATTTGAATCTCCAACATCCCTGATCCTCCGCCTCTGATCCAACGTTGAAATTCCTGCGATGAAATATGAATCATGTCGCTTTCTTGGTTCAATCCCATAACTACGCCCGGAAGGCGTCCGCTTTGGCGCATGCGCTTTAGGCCCGACCTGTTCATGGGTGATCTTTGTTCCGCTGCAAAACATGCTCTCATCATTACAACACTCCTTGTTGTTCTACAATAATATTTTGTGCTCCCAAAATCTCTATCCGTCAGCGAACATTGATTTCGTCCCCCAGCCAGGGGGATAAAAAGAGCACCATGACATCACCGCCTTGGTTCATCGAATGATAGTAATAAAGGCACCTCGCTCCGGCGGGAGTGAAATGCCTTGTGATTTACCATAGCACAAACCTAGTGGTCTGTCGACAACTGACAGCTGTTATGCGAGGAACGCACTGTTTCAAATATCCTGCATCATGTCAAACGCCCGAAATGCAGTTAACGACTGGAGTGCGGTTTGTCTGTTTGTTGGATAGTCGATTTTGTAAATGCAGGAATACAGCACGTTTAGTACATATTCAAAAGCGATCTGGGAAGAGAAAGTACCGATTTTGGCATAGGACAACTCGTCGTTTGGTACCTGAATACAAATCGTACTGAGTTTGGCCAGTTCACTCCGGGCGGAAGAGGTGATGGCCAGCATGGGGATTCCGGAATTTTGGAGATGCCGGGCGGCTTTCAAATAAATGGGCGATTTACTGTGATACGTCAGAAAAACGGCGCAATCCTCCGGAGTCATATTCACGGTATGATGGGCCCATTCCGCCAGTTCGGTGGCAATAATGGCATATTTGTTGATTTTAATCAGTTTATTTTGAAAGCTTTGGGCACGAATCTGAGAATCTCCCAAGGCAAACATAAAAATCCGCTTCGCCCGGTTCAGCATTTCGGCAGACCGGTTCAACAACTCATTGTCCAGCAAAACAAATGTTTTCTCTATGGTCTCCTTCATCAGTTCGGCCATACCTTTGGCTACCTGGATGGAAGACTCATGAACCAGGAAAGGCAAGTTCGGATCTACGCCGGAAATATGCTGAAGGGACTGCTGCAGCTCCTGGGCAAGTTTGATTTTGAATTCCTTAAATCCGGCTAAGCCGAGCTTTTGCGTTAGACGAACCACGGCGGAATGAGAGGTAAAAGCGGCCCGGGCAAGCTCATGGATGCTTAAGGACAGGCAGTTCTCCGGATGCAGCAGAACATAGGCGGCAATGCTCTGTTCGTTAGGGGTAAAACCTCGCATTTCTTTCAACGATGTTAGTATTTTCACCAGACCCACCTCAAGATTTATTGTACCAAAGGCATCGCTCAGAAGTATAGAAAATGAACTTTTGGTTCAGCATTAGGGGGAACGCCATCGGCACGGCTGAACATATGTACCATTCTGGCGGCAGTCTCTATACGAGCGGGAGTTTATGTTCCTATAATGGAGTCATTAAATTAAAAGGATAAGGAGTGTGCGGACAAGATGAAACTGGGGATAGCGGGCGCGGGTAAGATCGTGTTGGATTTGTTGAGTTTTATTCATGAGATTCCTAACCTTTCCGTCATCGCCCTCTGCGGCACATCGAGAAGCTATGAGAAACTGGAGCATTTACAGCAGCAGTACCGGATTCCGGCGATTTACACGGATTACGACAAAATGCTGGAGGATGATTTGGATACGGTTTATATCGGACTGCCCAATCATCTGCATTATTCTTTTGCCAGAAAGGCATTGCTGCAGGGCAAACATGTGATTTGCGAAAAGCCTTTTACATCTAACTTGCGGGAGTTTCTGGAGTTGGACAAGCTGGCTCGTGAGCGCGGTTTGATGCTGCTGGAGGCGGTCACAACGATTCATCTGCCGAATTACCAATCGCTAAAAGAACGTGTGGGACTACTTGGCGATATTAAAATAGTGCAGTGCAACTTCTCCCAGTATTCTTCCCGTTATGACGCATTTAAAGCAGGGAATACGCTGCCCGCGTTTGATCCGGCCATGTCCGGCGGGGCGCTGATGGATATCAACATTTACAATATCCACTGGGTGACCGGATTGTTTGGCAGCCCGGAGCGTGTGCAATATATGGCCAATATAGAGCGGGGTATCGACACTTCCGGTGTATTGCTGCTGGATTACGGACATTTTAAGGCCGTATGCGTCGGCGCCAAAGATAGCTCGACTCCCGCCTTCTACAGCATCCAAGGAGACAAGGGCAGCATTCAGATGAACAGTCCGGCCAATATCTGCGATTCGTATACCTATACCCTCCAGCGTCAAGAGCCGGAAAAAGTAGACCATAAAAATCACGCGCATCGGATGTATGACGAGTTCGTGGAATTTGAGCGGATTATAGCCCAGCAGGACACGCAGGCCGCAGAGTCATTGCTGGAGCACAGCCGGAGAGTCATGGAGATCGTGCAAGCGGCGAGAGAATCGGCCGGAGTTATCTTCGCCGCTGATCATAAATGAGTACCGGTTTAGTGCCTAACGCCGTCATGAAAGCTCATCCCATTTTACCCACATTTCTTGCGGGTTTAGCTCGTAAATTTGGTTTTCCCGAAACATGAACTGGTGAATAATAAATTCCCTGCGTATTGTCGCAAAGTCATCATGATAATCCTTAATAAAATCATTCATTTCCTTCTCGCTGTACTTTCGTCCCGGCTCTAGCTTTGATACTAGCTGTTCCAGTACAACAAGCTTCTTCTTAAGTTGCACGGGAATACTTTTTAACCGTCCTTCGGATGTAAAGAAATTTTTAACGACAGAGTCTCTAAATCGCGTATGATTATTATCCAAAATGTTTGTCCTCCTCAATCAACAAATTTAACGAATATGAAATTAGATATTTATTAAATTAGATACTAGTCGAATGAGGGCGGGTTGTCAATTCCCGAAACGCAAAAAGACATGGAAGAACAATTCCGTGTCTTTCAACCCGAGCGGGCACGAACCCTTGTTACAGAGAAGCTCACCCCTTGCGGGAAGTCTTGCGGCTGGACTTATTTAAGGCAACAGCAGCGCTGATTAGCTCCTTAAGCGCCTCCTCGTCTCCCTTGTGGAAGTCGATGGCCCTCCTGACGTTTCCATCCAAACTTGAGTTGAAAAGCTTGTAGTTTTATTAAAAAATACTCATTTATTAACTCGTCCTTATGTCAAGCGTGGCCCTTTGGACCATGTTTTAATTTCATTAATCTCACCCTTTGACAACCCCAATGTTTCAAGGAAAATTGTATGCTCCGAGGGCGAAATCTGCTCAAAAAGCATGTGCCATTTTTTTGATTGGTCTTCATCAAAACCGGATGAACGCATGAGCATCATCCATGTACTCATATTTATCAGTTCGGAGGTTCTTAGGAGATCATTATTCTTTAACATGCTTGCTATATAATTTTGCTGTGCTTTTAATTTTTCGATTTCATTATTGATTTGGTTAAATCTGTCCACAAGAATTTTATAATAGCCAATCTCTTCATATTCGAGTAAATGTTTAATTTCTTCCAATGGTATTCCGGCTTTTCTGAAATTTAATATCCTCTCAAGCCGCAATGAATCACTGTCTGAATACAGTCGATAATTTGCTCCTGTTCTTTCCGCAGGTTTGAGTAATCCGATTGAATCATAATAGAGCAAGGTGCTCCTTGATATTTTGTACATTTTGCATAAATCACTTATTCTTAACAAATTGAATCTCCTTTCAACAAAATGTATATTGACCTGTTTATAGCTTCATAGTTTTATATTCAGTATATAAAACATGAAAGGAGAATCATATGAAAAACGCACTGCGAAAAAAGTTCACGCATACTATCCTTGTAAAGGGGGATTGTCAGGCAGTCTTTAAAGCCTTTTGCCCTGAAGCAGAAAAGAAGTGGATTTCCGACTGGGAGAGCACAATGCTTTATTCTAAATCGGGAATAGCTGAAAAGAATTGTGTATTTACAACCACGCAGCAAAATATGCCTGAAACCGTTTGGGTATGTTCCGTTTACGACGTCGGCAGGGAGGTCGAATATGTAAGAATTACCCCCGGACAGCTGGTATCAGTCATAAACATAACAACCAGACAATTAAGTGAAGATACTGAATGCACGGTGAAATATGTTCATACTGCGCTTACTGCGGCCGGGACCCAATACATATTGAGCCATCTCTCAGAAGAGCAATTTATAGCACAAATAGTATCATGGGAAACAGCGATTCCAATTTATTTGGGAAAATTGATTTAAAAAGTCCTATTCTCTCCAATAATTATAAAAATATGAGAGCGTAAATAAGTTTGTGTAACCTTCAGGGTGATATAAAATAAAATCAAACTGAAGGTTTTTTTATATCTTAGAAAAGATTACCTAACGAACTTCAGGATCAGCTTATCTCATGGTTTCATGCATGTTCAATCCTCATTCTTGATAGATTTAAGCGTATTCGTTTCAAAAATGTAACGAGTCTGATCCTCCGACAGTTTGCTGCCCTCAATACGGTTGGAATTGTATTAAGCCCCATCTTCATCTCTTCCTGCAAAAGAATCAACAAAGTTTGGTTTACCATAGCCTTTTTCCTAATCGTTCGTAAGGATTATTTATCCGAGAATTAAACTGATCCTGCATTATTACTATCAATATAGCATTCTAGCATGCAAAATATGCACCGTTTGATTCTTTGGGAGAACGGGGCACAAAGGATGTTGGTGGCTGCGTTATGGATTACTTCGCCACCAGATGGGTTAATCCTCTCCTTTATCATAGATTCCTTCTTCCTTCCGGACCTAATGGGGAACAGGAACAGCCGCCACATTTCTGTAGCGGCTCTCCCTCGAAAGACCGGGATTCACAAGACCAAACTGCCACCTTGCTTTACCAGCTTGGCATAATGATCGGATAAATAACACTCGTGATAGCTCTTATCTTAGGCTGGGCCGTTTGTTGTCTGAGCTTCTTCCTAGATTATACATCTGACAACCAAGGGGTGGTAGCCCCGCAGCGTGAATACAGTGTTATGCGCCGTTACTGTCTTCGAAGCATCACCTAAAAACCTTTGATCAAGATTCCAACTCTATTTTTTACTTTGGTATAAAAACTCAACTTCACCATCTAGCAAATATCGATATTCAAATAATTGCATTGTTCTTTCCCTAATTCTCTCCCGTATAACCGTGCCTAGGCTTACCGATCCTTGTGATCCAAGGTAACCATTATTAATAAATGTCTTCTCTACAAATTTTGTTTCCCTTAAGTGATACTGTAACCATTCTTTCTGCGATTCAATTAGTGCTTCTCTTGGTTCTCTATCCAACTTAGAAAGAAGCTTTTTATATATTTGATTCAACTCTTTATCCCAAATCTCTGTATATTTGCTTTCCAAAGCCCCCCATCCCAATGTTGTAATAATCTCTTTGGAATTTTGAAATTCATTAAATTCCACTTCATAATCATGATCTATAGGATTTCGAAGCATTTCATCATAAAATTCTCCAGTCAAATCATAGTTCCCTATGTTCATGGATAACACTTCATTGTTAGAAGGATCTGATCGACCTTCAGTTATTTCTTTCGATTCTGTTCCATTACCTGTACTCACTACATCAGGAGGCAGTTCAGAATTCATTATTGATTTAGTTTCGCCGTTCAAAGTAGTCGATTGACTAATATTTTGACAAGATGAAAACATTATCGTAATAAAAAATAATAAGAGTATTTTACCTTTCATAAATTATCTCCTTAAATATTATCTTTAATATTTACCGGTAATGGCGCATAACGTCTTATTCACGAACTTCGTAAATAATCCCATATGTAGGGTATTCGCGAAAACTTTTGAACTATCCTGCCCGTAACTTTAAGAAAGGACCTTGTGCGTACAACAAATTCTTAAACAACAAGAACAGTTAGAGAAGAATGTTCAGGGACTAATAACCCTCTTCTCAAATCAGGCTCTTACCCTTGAGCAGTTTAATGCCCAAAATCAACGCAATCAGGAAGAACAATTCCGTTCCTTTCAAAAGAAAATTGCGTTGTTTGCACAGCTTGACATTGATGATGAACAAGTTCTAAAACAATTGCTCCATCAGGTAATTGAAAAGATAGAAGTCCATCAAGATGGCTCTATCAAGATTCATTACAATATTGCTCACCCTCAGGAAATGAGCGAACTATTGCAAGGGGCTTAATCGGAAGCCCCTTTTAATTTAAGTAACACTGTACACTCCACATGGCTCGTCTGCGGGAACATGTCGACCGGCTGCACCCAGTCGAGGGTATAGCCGCCGTCCAGCAGCATCTTGCAGTCCTTGGCCAGGGTGGAAGGGTTGCAGGAGACGTAGACAAAGCGCTTCGGCTTCGTGCGCAGCACCGCTTCGAGGAAGCGGGGATCGAGGCCGGTGCGCGGCGGGTCGGCGACGATGACGTCAGGCGCGAAGCCGCTCTTCACCCAGCGGGGTAGAAGCTCCTCAGCGTAGCCGTTGTAAAAGGAGGCATTGCCGCGCCCGTTGCGAGCGGCGTTCGCCTTCGCGTCCTCCACGGCCTCGGGGATCGACTCGATCCCGCGCACCTCCCGCGCGTAAGGCGCCAACCACAGGCCGATCGTGCCGGTGCCGCAGTAGGCGTCGACGACCGTTTCCCGGCCGGTCAACCCGGCGGCGGCGCGCACCGTCTCGTACAGCTTGACCGTCTGAATCGGGTTTAGCTGAAAAAAGGCGCGCGGCGATAACGTAAACTCCAGGTCGCCAAGCGACTCCCGGATGCTGTCTTCGCCCCAAAGAATCACCGTCTTGTTGCCGAACACAAGCGAAGTATTTTTCGGGTTGACGTTCATCGCAATGCTTGTCAAATCGGGCATCGCCAGCCGCAGTCCCTTGATCAGCTCGGCCTGGCGCGGCAGCTTGTCATTCGCCGTCACGAGCGTGACCTGGAGCTGCTCCGATTGGAACCCCCAGCGAACAACGATCGTACGGACGAGCCCCTGATTGCTTTTTTCCCGGTAGACGGGGATTTGCAGCTGCTGCAGGACGTTGCGCGTCCGGTCCACCGCTTCATTGATCTTCGGATGCTGAATCGGGCAGCCGGTGATGTCGATCAGCTTGTGTGAGTCGGCCGCGTACAGTCCGGCGATCACGCCTTCCTGGGCCATGCCGAGCTGCAACTGCGCTTTGTTGCGATAGCCCCAGGGATGATCCATGCCCAGCATCGGCTTGATTCGCACGTCCTGCAGCCCAGCATAACGGGAGAAAGCCTCGCGCACCATGTCCTCTTTGCCGGCGAGCTGGCCTTCATAAGACAGATGCTGGATTTGGCAGCCGCCGCATATGCCGAAAACCGGACATGGCGCATCCACGCGGTAAGGGGAGCGTTTTTCGATCTCCTTGATGGTAGCGGAAATAAACTTGTCCGATACACTGGTGACTTCCGCCTTAACGACTTCCCCGGGAATGGCGCCTTCGATAAACACCGCTTTGCGGCGGTAGTAGCCGACCCCTTCGCCGTTGATCCCGAGCCGCTTGACCGTAACGATAATCCTGTCGCCGGACTTCAGCCGGTCGGCCTGCTCGCGGCTGGCGGCGGACGGCTTTGCAACCGGCCCCAAACGCGGCTTCGAATCCCGGGTTTTCCCCGGAGGACGCGATGTATTGAAACGCTGTTGTTTGTTATCCTTCATTGATCCAAAATCTCCATTTCCGAAATAGGTACAGTCCCAATATACCACGCGGGACCGGGGGAGCACCACAGAGGGCCCCTTCGGCAAACCCCTCGATCGAGAGGGCGATTTCGGTCTAACCTAAGACGCGGGCGGTGCGTTCCTCGAATCGTGGTTGCCAAGGTGCGGCCAAGCCCGGTAAACTTAAAGTATATGGAGTTGAGGAGAAGAGTGAGGAACAAATGATTTCACAAACAGCAAACATGGAACAAGCGCGGCAATTGCTGCAAAAATATTACGGTTACCCCGATTTCCGCGAAGGACAGCGAAAAATCGTGGAAAGCGTGCTGTTGGGCGCGGATACGCTTGGCATTATGCCGACCGGCGGCGGCAAATCGATCTGCTACCAGATTCCGGCGCTTTTGCTGCCGGGACTCACGCTGGTTGTGTCGCCGCTCATTTCTTTGATGAAGGATCAGGTGGACGCGCTTACCGCGATGGGGATCTCCGCCGCTTACATCAACAGCACGCTCACCGGCAAAGAGGTGAACGAGCGCATCCGCGCCGCCCGGCGCGGCGAGCTGAAGCTGCTGTACGTGGCCCCGGAGCGGCTGGAGCTGGACTGGTTCCGCGAGGAGATGAGCGGGCTGACTATCTCCTGTGTCGCCGTGGACGAAGCGCACTGCGTTTCGCAATGGGGGCACGACTTCCGGACGAGTTACCTGGCGGTTTCGCCGTTTGTGCAGGGGTTGCCGCAGCGTCCGATCATCGCGGCCTTTACCGCGACGGCGACGCCGGAGGTTATGGACGACATGGTGTCGCTGCTGCGGCTCGCGGAGCCGGCTGTCTTTGTCACCGGTCTCGGCCGGGACAACCTGGCGATGTCGGTGCTGCGCGGCGAAAATAAACGCGAATTCGTGATGAACTATGCGAACACGCACGCGCATCAGCCCGGCATCGTGTATGCGGCGACCCGCAAGGAGGTCGACGACCTGTACGACCGTCTGCGCCGCTCCGGCATTCCGGCGGGCCGCTATCACGCCGGCTTGTCCGACAAGGAGCGGGAGGAAAACCAGGAGGCGTTCCTGTATGACGATATCCGCGTGATGGTCGCCACCAATGCGTTTGGCATGGGGATCGACAAGTCGAACGTGCGGTACGTCATCCACTTCAATATGCCGAAAAATATGGAAGCGTATGTCCAGGAAGCCGGCCGGGCCGGCCGCGACGGCGAGCCGAGCGAATGCATTTTGCTGTTCAGCCCGCAGGACATTATGACGCAAAAATTTCTGATCGAGCAAAATCCGCAGGACGAGAGCCGTAAGCGCAACGAATACCGCAAGCTGCAGCAGATGGTGGAATATTGCTATCAGACCAAGTGCCTGCGCTGGGCGATGCTCGATTACTTCGGCGAGGAGCATGACCACACGCCGTGCGGCATCTGCAGCTCCTGCCGGGACGAACGCGAGCTGGTCGACATGACCCGGGACGCGCAGATCGTCTTCTCCTGCATCCACCGGATGCGGGAGCGGTTTGGCGTGTCGCTGGTCTCCTCCGTCCTCAAAGGCTCGCAGAACAAAAAGGTGCTGCAGTACGGTTTCGACTCACTGCCAACCTATGGAATGATGCGGACGCGCGCGGAAAAAGAAATTTCCGAGCTGATCAACGTGTTTATCGCCGAGGGTTATTTGGCCCTGTCCGAAGGGCAGTACCCGGTCGTACGCCTGCAGCCGCTGGCCGTGGAGGTGCTGAAAAGCCGCCATCAGGTGATGCTGCGCGCGCCGGAGCCGGCCGCCGGCAAACAGGCCGCTTCAGGCGGCGGTTCGCGCCGCAGAGGCTACGACGACGGCCCGTCCGCGGTCAACGAGACGATTTTCGAGCAACTGCGCCTCATCCGGCGCGATCTGGCCGAGAAGGAGCATGTTCCTTCTTATATCATTTTCAACGATGCGACCCTGCGCGAAATGAGCGTCGTCTGCCCTACGAGCGAAGCGGATATGCTGAGGATTAAAGGCGTGGGGGAAGTCAAATACCGGAAGTATGGGAAACCGTTTTTGGATCTTTTTCAAAATATGGAATAGGGTTGTGAAACATGAAGGTCATACTGGCGACTTTAAACGCAAAATTTATCCACACTTCGCTGGCCATCCGGCTGCTTAAGGCCTACAGCGGGAACGAGTTCGACATCGATTTGGCCGAATATACGATCAAGGATCCCGTGATGAACATCGTTTCCGACCTGTTTCAGCGCCGGCCCGACGTGGTCGGCTTCTCTTGTTACATCTGGAACATCGAAGAGACGATCAAAGTGATCAAGCTGCTGAAAAAGGTGCTGCCGGAAACGACGGTCGTTTTGGGTGGGCCAGAGGTGTCTTACGATTCGCAGCATTGGATGGAGCGTGTCCGGGAAGTCGACTTCATCGTTATGGGCGACGGTGAGGAGACGTTCCATCATTTGCTGCAGGAACTGTCCGGCGATCGGAAGTTCCACTTCGTGTTTGGCGCAGCTTATCGTAAAGGCGAGGAGGTTATGATCAACCCGCCGCGGCCAAAATCCGATCTGAACACGCTGCCTTCGCCGCACCGTTTTCCCGAGGATATTCCGAACATCGGTAAGCGGATCATTTATTTTGAAACGAGCCGGGGTTGTCCGTTCAGCTGTCAATTTTGCCTGTCCAGCATCGAGGTGGGGGTGCGCTATTACGATATAGAACGCGTGAAGTCCGATATCCTGTGTCTGATCGAGCATGGGGCGAAAACGATCAAATTTCTCGATCGTACGTTTAACATCAACCGCAGCTATGCGATGGAAATGTTCCAATTTCTGATCGACAACCATCAGGGCTGCGTTTTCCAGTTCGAAATCACGGCGGACATTATGCGGCCCGAGGTGCTGGATTTTCTGGCGGAAAACGCGCCGCCGGGGATCTTCCGCTTCGAAATCGGCGTGCAGTCGACCAACGATCCGACCAATGAGCTTGTCAAGCGGCGGCAGAATTTTACGAAGCTGACCCGTACAGTGACCAAAATCAAAGAGAGCGGTAAAATCGACCAGCATCTCGATCTGATCGCCGGGTTGCCGGAGGAGGATTACGCGACGTTCCGCAAAACGTTTAACGACGTGTTTGCGCTGCGCCCCGAGGAGCTGCAGCTCGGCTTCCTGAAAATGCTGCGCGGAACCGGGCTGCGAAACGACGCGGCCAAATACAATTACGTGTATATGGACCATGCTCCTTACGAGATTTTGGGCAACGATGTATTGCCGTTTTCGGACGTCGTGCGCCTGAAACGGCTGGAGGATGTGCTGGAGAAGTACTGGAACGCGCATCGGATGGATCACACGCTGGAATATTTGGTGAGCCGCGAGTTTGACTCGCCGTTTGATTTCTTTCAGGAATTCGGCAACTACTGGGAAGAGCGGGGCTGGCAGCGGATCGGCCATCAGCTCGAGGATTTGTTCGCTCGGCTGCACGAATTTCTCATCTATCGCGGGTTAAAACGGCCGGAGGTGGCGCTCGGCTTGATGAAGCTCGATTATTTGCTTGGGCATAAATACAGGCCGCGCAAAATTTGGTGGGAGGACCGGCTGGACAAGGACCGCCGCAGCGGCTATTTCAAGGCGCTGGCGGAGCATCCGTCGGCGTTGTCCGCCGGCTTCGCGGCCTATGGTCTGGACGAGCGCGGCCTGCAGAAATACGCCTGCCTGGAGGTGCTGCCGTTTCGGCTGGGCGACGTGCTTGCAGGGAAGGAAGTTCCGACAGGGCCTGCGGCGCAAAGCGGGGGCGCAGACACAGCCATAGCCGTAGATACAGCTACAGTTGCGGATACAGCTACAGTTGCGGATACAGCTACAGTTGTAGACACAGACTCAGCTACAGACAAAACCATAGCCACAGATACAATCGCAGTCACAGTCACAGATACAATCACAGCCATAACCATAGCCACAGCCGGAGCAGGGGCAGTTGCCGATCAGCTTTCCGCCGCTTCGGAGGCGACCCTGCTGATCGTGTTGTACCAGCAGAACGAGGACGAACGACCAGTATTTTTCCATGCGCCGCTGGCAATTCCGCTATCTTTGGCACCTTCTATCACCGGCCGCTAGCGTTGCATTAACCACAAACTTTTCTAACGGTTGCCACAGTCGCTATTTGTCCCAAAAACGTTGATTTCAAATTCTAACGGTTGCCATGGCGCTTATTTCACTTAAACTCGGCTAATTCTGCTTAGATTCAGACAAATAACGGTGATCACAACCGTTAGCATTTACAAAAGGCCTTTTTTGGGAAAATAGCCGCTGTTACAACCGTTAGATTTCCGGCGGACGATAGTTTCGATTCGAAAACCTGAGCAATTGCGGGAAACCTGGAAAGTATCAGGGCTACAACTTGCCTATTGCAAGAGTTTATGCAACGCTAGTGATCACCGGCTCGAAATAGAGGGAAAAAATGCCGTTATTTTCTTCCCGATCAGGGGTATGAGGCAATTAGCGACATAAAAGGGCCTTATTTTCCGCTGACCGGCTTAAATGGGGGAGAAACGGGAGCCCGCCGTGGAAATAGAGGAAAAAAATGTCGTTATTCCTGCGAAAAGTGGCCGAATGACGAAAATAAGGACAAAAAGTACTGCTATTGTGCATCCCATCGAATATAGACGAACATTCGGCGGGAAGCCAGCTGCCGATCAACCTGCGCAAGCACCAAAATCAAGCCGTTGACCTGTTCAGCGGCTTGATTGCTATGCTATGAACTGCCCTCAGCCGCCGCGCTGATAGGCAAATGGCGCTCTAGCCAATCTGCAAGATCGTTCATCACTTCGTCGCGGTTGATTTCGTTCAGCATTTCATGGCGCCCGCCGGGGTACAGCTTTACCTCGACATCCTGCAGGCCCAGCCAGGAATACATCGCGCTCAGCCGCCGGATGCCTTCACCGTGCAAGCCGACAGGGTCCTGGTCGCCGGCGAAAATATAAACCGGTGTATGCTTCGGGATATACTGCATTTGCTCCGGTTGATGGATTTCCTGGAGCAGATCGAAAAAATCCTGAAAAAAACCGGCGCTGCACAAAAAACCGCAATGAGGATCGTTTATGTATTTATCGACCTCGCGCTCGTCGCGGGACAACCAGTCAAACGGGGTTCTGGCGGGCAGAAACTTCCGGTTGAAGCCGCCGAAGGTGAGCGCGTTTATCAGGAAACTGGGGTGATCGTCTCCTTGGAATCTCGCCTGCAGGCGGGCCAGGTTTTTGCCGATGCCGAGCAGCGCGCGCGGTCCGTTCGTTCCCGTAAGGACGAACCCGTGATAAGGCTCATAGCCGGCGTACATCACTTTTTGCGTCAAAAAAGAACCCATGCTGTGGCCGAGCAAAAACAGCGGCAGCTCCGGGTGCTCGCCCTGGATGATTCCGGCAAGTGTGCTGAGGTCCTGCACCATGCCGTTAAAGCCGTTTTCGCCGGGCCAGCCCAGTTCCTCAGGGTCTCTGGCGGTGCGGCCGTGGCCGCGATGATCGTTGGCGTAAACGACAAAGCCGCGGGCGGTCAGCACCCGGGCGAGGCGCTCGTATCTTTTGGCGGTTTCCGCCATGCCGTGGGCGATTTGCAGCACGCCTCGCGGCGCGGGAACTGCTTCCTCCGCGCTCCAGCGATAGACGAACACGTCTTGGCCGGCGGCGTTTCCGAACGTAAACGTTCGCTCTTCCATAACGCAGCACTCGCTTTCTCAGAATTGTGTAAGAAAACGCAACTCAATTTTCGCAGAACGAAAATCAATTTAAAGCAGGTGGCAAATCCCACGAAATGCAAAAGTACAGGCGGTTTTTGTCGAAACCCCTCTAAACCGCTGGTTCAAATGCAAAAATGCAGTTCATTTCCGGTCAAAAGTTACTTTTTTATCAGATAGCCCCAAATGAGATGTACTTTCGGCTCGGCCCCCTAATTCCGGAGTCTACACCGTCAAAATAATGTGTGTCGTACGATTGCTCACTTTTTCAACAAATTACAGCGTTCTATGGAATTTGGCTTGATCTTCTTCCTTCAGTTGCTTGAC
>NZ_JAMBOE010000018.1 GCF_023715465.1 Paenibacillus macerans | reverse complement strand
CGATGGCGGAGGGGTTCCACGCGTACCCATCCCGAACACGACCGTTAAGCCCTCCAGCGCCGATGGTACTTGGACCGAAGGGTCCTGGGAGAGTAGGACGCCGCCAAGCAAGAGAGAAGAGCACCGCTGATAACTCGGCGGTGTTTTTTGCATTGTTGAAAGGTTTCAGCTTGTTGAAAGATTTACAGCGTTGTTGAAGTGTTTGCAGCGTAATGAAACGAAACGGCGTGATGAAACGGATAGCAACGTTATTGCGGACACTGGGGGATGGAGAGGTGAAACTTAACTTAACGGACGAGGCTAACGGACCTGAGCGACGTTATTTGGTCGAAAACGAGGGGTTAGAAATTCTAACGGACTGAGCGGGCCTTATTTCCTTCAAATTGGCGTCAAAGTCCGTATTTTTGGCCCAATAGCGTCATCTGAGTCCGTTAGAACGAGAAATACCCGGGAAATGGGGGGATAAGGTCTTTCCTGTCCGTTACAGGTATATGGGGGATGAAAATCGTTTAAACATGAGATCGCAGCCAGGATCGCTTATCGACCGGTCCAGGGATAATCCATCCAGTGAGGGGCCTCTATCGTTCAACCGGTTAAAAAGCGGTGAAAAAAACGTCAACTTTTAGTCGAAAGGGAAAAGAAACTGTAAGCTTGGTTGTTATCAATTCTGCCGAAGCAGCAGCTATAATGATAAAAGTGACGGAGGACGAATAGCGGCTCTGTACATATAACAGAAATGATCATCAGGAGGAGACTAACATGAACAAAATGATGCGTTTAGGAGCTATTGCCATGGGGGCAAGCTTGCTATGCGGTGGAATACTGCTCCCGGTTGATCCGGGCCATGCGACTGCAGCGACCCTGAAGCCTCAAGCGGTTCAAAAAGTTCAAAATGGGAATGCCAATGCGGCTGCAACCAAGAGTAAAAATACCGCCTCCAATACGATTGCTATTCTAGTAAACGGCGAAAAAACGGGTCTACAGGGGCTGATGCTGGACGGAAAAACGTTCGTTCCGGCCGCTTTTTTTCGAGATGCATTAAAAATTCCCACGAGCTATGATTCCAAATCAAAGACTTATAAGATCGGTCAAGGTTACCGGCAGTTAACTCTCGAGACAGTTGGAGGAAGCGTGATATCTTCCATTAATGGTTTCTATGTAGGAGAGGCCAAGCTCATAAACGGAAAGCACTACATTCCTTTTCAATGGGTGAAGGACTATCTTGGTTATGATGCGGTATGGAATAAGGCCGCCATGCAGTTGAACGTCATGAAAAGCCGGGAGAATAAAGTGACAGTGACCACCTCAAGCTATGACCAGGAGAGCAAGCAGGCTTCGGTTCATCTCCAATATCCGCAACTGAGCGGCACGGGGAATGCTGAGGCGGAGAAGGCGATCAATGCGGTTTTTGAAAAACAGATCGGTTACTACAAGGAGCATATCGCCAAGGTCATGAAGGAAGTTGGCGATCAGAGCGCAACGGATCCGTATACTTTTGGCAGCTCGTATCTCCTCACCTATAATCAAAACGGCGTGCTCAGCCTGCTGCTTGAATACACGGAGTATACCGGCGGAGCCCATGGCATGACGTATCGCACAGGATACACTTTTTCGCTGAAAAATGGCAAAGCCCTGGGGTTAAATGATCTTTTGGGTGCGAATAAAAATTATAAAAAACAACTAAACACACGGCTAGGCAAGGAGCTAAAAGCAAACCCTGGTTACCTGGGAGGCTTTAAAGGGCTGAAAGAGCAACCGGATTTTTATTTGCTGCCGGGTCGCGTACAGATTTTTTTCCAATTGTATGAATACACGGCATATGCCGCAGGTTTTCCGGAATTTGGCTTTGCCTGGAACGAGCTGCTCCCGAAAGGCGCCAATCCGTTTGGTTCTTTAAAATAACGCAAGCCTGCCAATTCCGTCACGCTTTTCCCGATTGTTTTCATGTACAATATGATTGTGCGTTTTGTAGTTCGCCTTATTATTCACGATCATATTGCTGGAGGTAACTTACGGGAATGAAGCCGATTATGGAAGTAGCCGCATCGTTTGGGATTGCGGACAAATATCTGGAATTGTACGGCCGTTATAAGAGCAAACTGGATCTTAATCTGCTAAACGATATGCATGACCGCCCCGACGGGAAATTAGTGCTGGTGACGGCCATGAATCCTACGCCGGCCGGGGAAGGAAAAACGCTCACGACGATCGGCCTGACGCAGGCGCTGAATGCGATTGGGGAGCCGACGATCGCTGCGCTGCGGGAGCCGTCGCTGGGGCCGTGCTTAGGCATGAAGGGCGGAGCGACCGGCGGAGGCAAGGCGCAAATTTTACCGTCCGAAGATATCAATTTGCATTTTACCGGTGACCTGCACGCCATCACTTCCGCGCATAACCTGCTCGCGGCGATGATCGACAATCATATTTTTCAGGGGAATGCGCTGCAAATCGACACGGGCCGCATTGTGTGGAAGCGTACGATGGACATGAACGACCGGAGCCTGCGGCAAATCGTTGTCGGATTGGGTGACGGAAATGGCAGGGTGCATGACTCCGGCTTTATCATCACGGCGGCATCGGAGGTCATGGCGGTGCTGTGCCTCAGCGAAAGCGCGGACGATTTGAAGCGGCGTCTCGGCAGGATGGTGGTGGCCTACAACATGTCCGGGGAAGCGGTGACCGCGCTGCAAATCGGTGCGGTCGATGCGATGACCGTTTTGCTCAAGGAAGCGATTAAGCCCAATTTGGTGCAGACGGTGGAAGGAACTCCGGCCATTGTGCACGGAGGCCCGTTCGCCAATATTGCCCACGGATGCAGCAGTGTCATCGGAACGAAGACCGCCCTGAAGCTGGCGAACATCGTGGTGACGGAAGCCGGTTTCGGAGCGGATCTGGGCGCGGAGAAGTTTTTTGATATCAAGTGCCGCCAGGCCGGATTAACGCCGGACGCCGCGGTGCTCGTCGTTACCGTAAAGGCGCTGAAATATAATGGCGGCGTCCCCAAGGCGGAACTGGATAAACCGAATCCGGTAGCGCTGGAGGCAGGCCTTGCCAACATGAAACGGCATTTGGAAAACATCGGAAAATTCGGCGTTCCCGTGATGGTGGCCATCAACCATTTTGCGGGTGATGCGCAGGACGAGGTCCAACTGGTCATTGAAGCATGCCGCCGCTTGGGTGTTCGGGCCGAACTGTCCGACGTCTGGGCTCAAGGCAGTGCGGGAGGTCTGGAAATGGCCCGGGCACTGTGCGATATTTTGCGGGAGCAGCCTTCGCGGTATATGCCGTTGTATCCGGAGGAGCTTGATCTTCGGGCGAAAATCGAAACCATTGTACGGGAAATCTACCGCGGCGCCGGCATCAAGCTGCCCGCCAAAACGGAAGCGAGAATTCAGGAATTCGAGCGTTTCGGATTCGGCCGCTTGCCGGTGTGCATGGCCAAGACCCCGTATTCTTTCTCGGATCAGGCGGCTTTGCTTGGAGCGCCGGAAAACTTTGTCGTCCAGGTGCGTGACGTAACGCTGTCCGCCGGAGCAGGTTTTATCGTCGCGCATACCGGAAATATCGTCACGATGCCCGGCTTGCCCAAATCTCCGGCGGCGGAACAAATCCATCTAGACGAGAATGGGGAAGTGGCCGGTTTATTATAGAGGTTGACCATAAGCTGCTGACCATACGCCAAAAAAACCGGAGAGGCTTCTCCCAACAAGGGGGAGTCTCTCCAGTTCAATGGTAATCCGTTAAAATTTAGTGAATTATTTCACGATCTTGGCCGCTTCAACCAGCGCTTTGACATATCCTTGGGTATCCACCAAAGTTGCTCCGCTGACGGCGTCAACCCATTGTTCCGCGCTTTTGTTGGACAGTTCGTCTTCGAGTTCGGCGACGGTTTTGCCGGTCACGTATTGTTCAATCGCTGCCAGCGACTCATCGACAGGCGTAGTTGCGCCGGCTTCCTCTTTCATATGCTCGCTGTAATACTCGGCATTGGCTTTTTTGGAGGCAAGCACCATTTTCGGGTCTTTGTAGTTTTGCCCAAAATCTTGGTCCGAATTAGGAACGCCCTTGGCTACATCGGTGCTCATAAACTGGTAATCGTCCAAGGATGCGCCGACGATTTTGTCGCCCTGCATGGCCACAACGGCAACCGTAAAGCATTTGGTACCGTGTGCGGCGTATTCGACACGTCCCATTTTGATGGGAGCCGAGTCCGCAGCGGTGGTTGTGGCTGCCGCCGTTGTTGAGTCATCGGCAGCTTTGGTGGAACCGCCTTGCGCTTGACTGTTGCTGGAGCATCCGGCAAAAACGGCGACCAGTCCCAGACTAATCAGCAATAATGAGATTTTTTTCACAAACATGATTACATATCCCCCTATAAAAATTAAATATTTGCCTTTTATTCATATCATGTTCTTAAGACCGGCGCCTATGATCTAACTCACCAAATTGTAAGCGTTATCGGTGCGATAACCAGCGGATAAACAACAGCTTTAGAGCGATTGACACTTATAGATATTTCTGACAAACTCATCATAGGATTGCCGCTAAACCGGCGGAATCAAACTTGAGGAAAAGAGGTGGGTTTGTGGAAATCAGACAGTTAACCGCAGACGAGTTTGATGACAGCTTGAATTTATCCGAGTATGCCTTCCAGTACAAATTACCGCCGGAGGATCGGGAGAAGCAAAAAGCCCGGTTTAACCCCGAGCAGACCTGGGGGGCTTTTGAGGGTGGAGAATTACTGGCCAAGCTGACCTTGCTTCCGCTGCAAATATACATACAAGGGAGAGCTTTGCCGATGGGAGGCATCGCCGGTGTCGCCACCTGGCCGGAGAGTCGCCGGGGCGGGCTCGTCAGCAAGTTGTTGTCCAGGGCGCTGGTGCAAATGAACGAGGAAGGTCAGGTGTTGTCCTGCCTGCATCCCTTCTCCATTCCTTTTTACCGCAAATTCGGCTGGGAAGTGTATACCGATCACAAAAAATATACGATCAACCCAAGTAATTTCCCGGTCAAAACGCAAGTTGGCGGTTCGGTAAAACGCGACATTAAAGATATCGAGCTGCTGAACCGGATTTACCACAAGTTTGCCCTTAAATATAACGGCACCCTAGTTCGCGATACCGACTGGTGGGAGAGAATGGTCATCGGCACCGATGATCATACCGCCGTTTATTTTTCCGAAGCGGGCGAACCGGAAGGTTATGCAATATACCAGGTTAAAAACAGGGAGCTGCTGATTGACGAATTCGTATTTCTAAATGATACAGCGAGAAAAGGTTTGTGGACGTATTTGGCCAATCACGATTCGATGGTGACCCAGGCCGTTGTCGATCATGTTCCTGCGGACGATTTGCTGCCGTTTATGCTGCACGACCCCCGCTGCAAGCAGGAAATCGCCCCTTATTTTATGGCCCGCATCGTAAACGCCGGCGCTTTTGTCGGTCAGTATTCGTTTGTTGCCCAGGCCCCGCATACCCAAACGGCTCGGCTGAATCTTCGCATCATCGACGGGGTTGCTCCATGGAATGACGGCTCATGGATGCTTGAAGTGGATGCCGAGGGGCATGGGCAGCTGGCCAAGGCAGAACCGTCCGGCGAGGATACCGGACTGACCTGTGATATCCAAACCTTGACGGCCATGCTGCTGGGTTATAAAAGACCACGCGAGATGTATGCTTACGGCCGCCTCACTGGCCCGCAACGGGATGTGGAGACGCTGGAGCGGCTGATCCCGGTTAACGCGACGGCTTTATTGGATTTTTTTTGACAAGTACACAGGAAAAAAGACAAAGACCGAGGACAACCCAAGTCCATCGGTCTTTTTTTCTCCAATTTTCTTCAATCAGAAAAATTCAAACCTCAAATCGCAATATTGCCTCCTCAAAAAATGTATCCGTTTTCGTTAGACTGGTAATGAAAAATCCGGAAACCGAAGAAAGGGGTACATGAAATGAAGAGATCAAAACCGTGGGCCATCCTGCTCGTTGCGGTCATGATGATGTCCTTGCTGGCCGCTTGCGGCGGAGGCGGGGGCAACAAGACAAGCAACGGCAACGCCAGCGCTCCGGCAACCACGAATGAAGGCGGAGGTTCGACAAACTCCGGAACCGACAGCGGGGAAAAAATCGAACTGACCTTCTGGTCGCTGGGTACGACAAACTACGAGGATCTGGCCAAGGAATACACGGCAGAGCATCCGAACATTACGGTTAAGTTCCAAAACACGTCCGACCAAACGGCGCACCATAACAACCTGACCACAGCGTTGTCCGCCGGTTCGGGCGCACCTGACATCTTTATGTTGGAAATCGCCTTCATGGAACGTTTCATCAGCGCCAAAGACAAGTTCCACAACCTATATGATCTGGGCGCGAAAGACATCGAAAGCAACTATCTCGACTGGAAATGGAAACAAGCGACTTCGGTTGATGGGTCTTTCCAATTGGGGCTGCCTACGGATATCGGGCCGACGGTTGTTTACTACCGGACGGACCTGGCTGAGCAAGCTGGCCTGCCGACCGACCCGGACGGCTTTAGCGCCGCGATCGACTCATGGGATAAATTCGCTACGGTGGCGAAGCAGTTCAAGGAAAAAACCGGCAAACCATTTGCTGATTTGACGGATCTCGTATATAACGGTTTGCGCGACCAATCGCCGGACCAAATTTACTTCAATAAAGCGGACGGTGCTTTCATCGGTGACACAAACCCGCAAGTGAAGAAAGCTTACGATTTCACGGTGAAGGGCATTCAAGAAGGTTGGATCGGCAACTGGATTCTGTGGTCGCCGGAGTGGCAAAATGCGATCAACAAAGGCGATTTCGGCGTTATGCTCGGCCCGGCTTGGATTGCAGGTACGATCCGCAACGCCAAAGACTCCGCAGGCAAATGGGAAATCGCTCAGCTGCCGGAAGGCGCGGGCAACTGGGGTGGTTCCTTCCTGACGCTGCCGAAAGAAGGCAAACATCCGAAGGAAGCTTACGAATTCATTTCCTGGCTCGTGAACAAAGACAATCAGTTGAAATCGTTCACAGAAAGCGGCTTGTTCCCGTCGATTCCGGCCGTATATGATGAACCGGATTTCAGTTCGAAACCGGACGAATTCTTCAGCGGCCAAGTCATTGCCGAGGCGTACGCCAAGTCGGCAGAACGCGTAAAACCGGTCTACTACGGACCGCTGCATGACCAGGTCGACACGATCATCAAAAACGCGCTCAAAAACGTGCTGGAGAAAAAAGCGGACCCGCAAAAAGAATGGGACGATGCGATGAAACAAGCGAAAACGCTGGTTGACCGCAGCTAATATGAACAATTCGTAGTAACGAAATCCATTCACTCATCCCGATTCGCAAGGGGGAACATACCCTCTTGCGAATTTGGATTTACCTTTAATTCACACCTTGGAGGTGCGTCCATGGCTGACACAGCAGCTACCGCAAGCCCGCTCCAGCCCGCTCCCGGAAAAAAAACGTTCTGGAACGAAACGAGACGGAGCCGGCTTACGGCATACACGTTTATATCGCCGTTCTTTATTTTATTTTCGATCTTCGGGTTATATCCGATCTTTTTCACCATCTATTTGTCCTTCTTTAAATGGGACGCCCTGGGCCCGATGAAATATGTCGGCTTCAAAAACTACGAGCTGATCACGTCCGATCCGACGTTTTGGATTTCCTTCAGCAATACGCTCCTCATGGGCATCATGGGGACGGTGCCGCAGCTGATCGTTGCGCTGCTCGTCGCCGTGATGCTCAACTCGGCGCTCAACAAATACAAAAACACGTTCCGCGTTTTGTATTTCATGCCCAACATCACTTCGATCGTCGCCGTTACGCTGGTGTTCAGCACGATGTTCGGCAACAACGGGATGGTGAATTGGTTATTGAACAGCTTTGGCCTGGAAAGCGTCCCGTTCAACTCGGGCTGGTGGGGCGTTAAAATCGCCATCTCCACAATGGTCATGTGGCGTTGGATGGGCTATAACGCGATTATTTTCCTGTCCGGGCTGCAAAGCATTCCGACCGATATTTACGAGGCCGCGCGAATTGACGGGGCGAGCCGCTGGCAGCAGCTGATCAACATTACGCTGCCGCTCCTCCGGCCGTTTATCCTCTTCGTCACGCTGGTGTCCACGATCGGAGCACTGCAGCTTTTTACCGAACCGTATGTGTTCCTTGGCCAAGGCGGCACCGGCTCCACACGCCAGGAAGGCGTTACAATGGTTACGTATTTGTATAGCGAGGCGTTTAAGAACGGGTTCTTCGGAACGGCGGCCGCCACGGCGGTGCTGCTGTTTATCGCCACGATTATTTTTTCGCTCCTTAACATGATGGTGTCTAGCCGCATGGGCGGAGATACGGGAGGGAAATAGGCATGAGTACTACTGCCATCAAAAAACGCAAACCTGACGATCCGGGCATTTTGGCCAAAACCTTGTTTTATATCGTCATGATCATCGGGGCCGTCTTGTCCGTTTTCCCTTTCTACTGGATGTTTGTCGTCGCCACCAACGAAAAGGATGCGGCTTTCCACATCCCCCCGCTGCTTACGCCGGGGCTGGAGTTTTTCAACAACTTCGACCGCGTGCTGGAGCGGACGGAATTTTTCCGCGCGATGTTCAACTCGGTTGTCGTCTCGACCGCAGTGACGGTGTCCGTCGTCTTTTTGAGCACTTTGGCGGGATATGCTTTTGCTAAATATGAGTTTCCGCTGAAAAAAACGCTGTTCGTGTTCGTCATCGCCACGATGCTTGTTCCCGTGCAGCTCAGCGTGCTGCCGCAGTACGTTATTATGGCCAAGCTGCATTGGATCGACAGCTATAAAGCGCTGATCGTTCCGGCTATGGTCAACGCCTTCGGGATATTTTGGATGCGGCAATACATCACTTCCGCCGTCCATTCGGAATTGATCGAAGCGGGGCGGATCGACGGAGGCGGGCATTTCCGCATTTTCTGGAGCATCGCGATGCCGGTCGTCACGCCCGCTATGGCTACGCTGGGGATTTTGAACTTCATGAACGTGTGGAACGACTTCTTTTGGCCGCTGGTCGTGCTGAAAAACAAAGAAAACTATACGCTCCAGCTGGCGCTGCAGCAGCTCTTTACCAACAAGGACGGCCTCGATTTCGGGATGATTATGTCCGCGACCTTTACCGCGACATTGCCGTTATTGATCGTGTTCCTGCTGTTCAGCCGCTGGGTTATCGCCGGGTTGACCTCGGGGGCGATCAAAAGTTAACGGGCCGAGAGTTTGCTAACTTGGCAAGGAATATATAACACGATGAAGAATAATAGAGTAAGGAGAGGCTTAGGGGGACACCAAACATGAAGCTCCGTCGAAAAATCTTGCTGGCTATTATTCTTCTTGTGTTTATTCCCGTGATCTTGATGGGCTCCATTTCGTATTACAGCTTTTCGAACGCTATGGAGAATAAATCAAGCAATTTCTACTGGGTTTCGCTGCTGGAGACCGATCGCAAATTGAAGTTTGCGCTGAACGAGGTTACGACCGTGTCCAATTCGGCGATCGCGCAGCCGGTCATTCAAAAGCTGCTGAAACAGCCGGATTTTGCTGTAACGTATGAGCAGAAACAGGATATCAACAATTTGATTAACCATCCGATGATTACCTCCTTTGGCCTGTATTCGAAAGACAAGCTTAAATATCAATTAAATGAAGCGATGTCGTTTGAAGACTTAACGCAACAAAGCTGGTATGGGGCGATGGTAGCGGCCGAAGGCCGCCCGGTGTGGGTCGGTCCCGGCGAAAACGGCTCGGCCTCAGCGGGGAAACCGGTTTTGATTCAGGCGCGTTTGATCAAAGATTACTATTCGCTGGAGGATATCGGCGCGGTTGTTATTTACGTCAAACCCGATATTCTGGATCAAGTATTTTGGGATGCCGCCACGTTAAAGCAGGGGGATATTCTGCTGGTCAACAAGCAGGGGAATATCGTCTTTGACAAATCCGGCGCGCATATTGGGGAACAAACGGAGTTTCCTTTTTTGACCCGGGAGGATTCCGGCGGTAAAGGCTATTACACGGACAGATATCAGGGCGAGAAGTCGCTGATCACTTATTTGCCTTCCCATAACAAGGATTGGTTTCTGGTGGCAATCACCCCCAGCAAGCTGATCGCGTCGGAATCACTGTCCATTCGCAACATCGCCATCGTGCTGGTGCTCGTCTCTTTGATCTCCGCGTTTTTGTTCGACCGCTTTTTCGTCCGCCGGCTCGTGCGCAGCATCATCGGCGCGGTCAACGGGATGAAACGGGTGCAGCAGGGCATCTTCGTGCCAATCACGTCCAAGGTGAGCACCGGAGATGAAACGGATCTGCTGGTCGACGGGTTCAACCGGATGAGCACGCAAATCAGCGAGCTGATCGATCAGGTGCAAACGGAGCAGGCGAGAAAAAAGGAAGTTGAACTGCAGGCCTTGGTCGCCCAGATCAATCCGCATTTTATTTACAATTCGCTGGAATCGATCAATTCGCTGGCGGTTTTGCAGGGGAACAGGGATATTAGCAAAATGGTCGTTTCCTTGGGGAAGCTGCTGCGCATCAGCATTAGCGAAAATCAGCAGCTGATCCCGCTTTCGATGGAAATGGAGCATGTGCGGCATTATCTGGATATCCAGAAATTCCGCTTTGAGGACAAATTCGCCTACCATATCGAAATCCCCGAATCGCTGAAATACTACAAAACCCAGAAGCTGATCGTTCAGCCGATTGTGGAAAATGCGCTGTATCACGCGATTGAGCCGATGGAAGAGAACGGGATCATTTCCATTACCGCCAGGGAAGACGAGCGGGATATTTTGATCGACGTCATGGACAACGGTCCGGGCTTTGACTCGGATACGCTGATGCATTTATGGAGCAAGGACTGGGGCAACTTGAAAAAGTACCGGGAAAACGGCGTCGGATTGAAAAATGTCCACGAACGGCTGCGTATCCGGTTTGGTGGTTATTACGGCATTATGATTTGTTCCTCTCCCGGATTCGGATCGATTATTCGCATCCGCATTCCGAAGATACTTCCATGAGATTTAGGCGAAAGTCAAACGATGAAGGGGGAGCCGCTATGCGAAGATGGTTTTTGAATTGGGGCTGGATTGTGGTTTACGGGTTGGTGCTTGCCGGTTCGGTGCTGGTGATCGCCGCCGACGGGCATGAGCCGATTGAGGAGAGCCAGGCGGACAAAATTACGCTGACGTTCCGTCATTTTTGGATCAAGGAGCATGACCGTCAGATGCTGAGTATCGTCGAGGACGTCGTGAATGAGTTCCAGCAGTCGCATCCGAACGTCAAGGTGAATTTTGAAGGGATGGATCAGACCGTTCATCGCGAGCAGAAGCTGAAAAGCGAAATGGTGACGGGGACACCGCCGGATATGTTCGTGTTGTTTGGCGGCGCCGAAATCGAGCCGTACGTCCGCTCCAACCGCTTGATGGATTTGACCGAATTCGTGGACGAAAACGGGCTGCAGGGAGAGTTTCAGGATCTGCATCTGTGGACGTTTAACGATCGCATATACGGGCTGCCAATCGAAGGAAACGCGGAGCCGCTGTTTTACAATAAGGAGATTTTCCGCGAGCTGCATCTGGATCCGCCGCAAACGCTGGACCAGTTGAACCGGGCGGTCCGGGTCATCGCGGCGAGCGGAATTACGCCGTTTGCGTTGGGCAATGAGGAAAGATGGCCGGCGGCGATTTTTGCCCATTATTTGATGGACCGGTATGCTGGCCCCGAGCTGATCAATGAGCTGGCGCAGGGTAAGGAGAAGCAAAGCTTCGTTAATCCAGGTTATGTGCAAGCGTTTACGCATTTGGAGGAATGGATTGATCAAAACGCGTTCAGCATCCCGGCCAACGATATGTCGACCGAAGAGGCTATCGAGCTTTTTACCAGTGGAAAAGCGGCCATGTATCTCAACGGGAACTGGGACATCAACCTGTTTCATAACGGGAAGGCTCCGGTCGAATTCCAAAACCAGGTCGGTGTTCTCCCGTTTCCTGCCTTGACGCCGGACGGAGAGAAATCCATCGCCGGGGGATACACGATCGGCATCGGGTTGTCCTCCAATCTGGATGAAGCCAAGTTGCAGCCGGCATTGGAACTGCTGCGGGCTTTTTACACGGATGAAGTTCAACGGCGGATCGTTTACGAAGCGCTGCGGATTCCCTCGATGAAAATTTCTTACGATTCGAAAAAAACGGGGCCGGTATTCGCGCAGGTCACCCGATTAATGGAACAGAGCCCGCCGAGTTTTGTGCCTTACGATAATGTCCTCTCTCCAGAGGTGAATAAAACGTTCCTGAAGGTGCTGGAGGAAATGATCGACAGGGGGAGCTCTCCGGAAGAGGCGCTGGAGCAAATTGAACAGACTTCGGAACAGTATTGGCGGCTGCGCAGGAGCTCCGTCCCCGAAGAATCGGCTTGGAGGTGAAGCAAGTGGAGGGTAAAGCGGAGAAGTACCGGGTTATTTTGGTCGATGACGAACCGGTCATTTTACGCAGCTTGAAGGTGGCCGTGCCTTGGGAGGAGCTGAATTTGGAAATCGTCGGGGAAGCGCGGAACGGGGAAAAAGCGCTGCAGCTCGTCCGGGAGTTGTCCCCGCACATGATTATCAGCGATATCCGCATGCCGGGCATCGACGGGATCGCTTTGATGAAAAAGGTGCTGGCCGAAAATGACAAGCGGCTGTTTATATTCATCAGCGGGTACGGGGAGTTCGAATACGCCCGCGAGGCGCTGCGCGAAGGGGCCTTCGACTATTTGCTGAAACCGATCGATCATGATGAGCTGATTGAAATGATCCAGCGGGCGAAAAAAAACCTGGAAAAACAGATGGAGAACGATAAGCTGCTGCATTCCGTCCAGGTTTTGTCGGTGCTCGCGCGCGAGCGGCTGTTCGCGGAGTTTATCGAAGGCAATCAAGGGCAGAGCCCGATTCAGCATATGCGCTGGCTGGAAAACAGCGAGCTCGCACAGGATTATTTTATGGCGGTCATCCAGTTGGACCACTATATGAAATTAAATGAGCAGTGGACTCCGGAAGAGCGGCGGTTGTGGCTGTTTGCGATCCGCAACATTTTGGGGGAATGGTCGCTGGCAAACGGCGCGCTGACGGTATTTCCTTTTCATGGCGGGGAGTGGGTGCTGCTGTTTCCGGGTTCGCTCAGCGCGAAGAAGGAGGAGCTTGGCAGCGACGTCATCCGCCAAATCAAGCTGAACACAAAATTGTCCTGTTCAATCGGGTTCAGCCAGCTGGCGGCGGGGATGGAGCAGTTAAGCGAGGCTTATCAAAGCGCGGCCAAAGCGCTGTACCAGCGGTTTTACAGCGACCGGGAAGGCGTGTTTCTCGATTCCGCTGCGGTTTCCGAGTTGGGGGCGGGCCGGGAAGCGAAATATCCGAAGCATCTGGAGGCGGCGATGCTCGAGAGCATTCGCACGCTGAACAAGGAGCGGCTGCTGGGTACTTTTGACGAGACGAAGCGGTATATCGAGGATCAGGCGTTCTCCAAGGAGATGGCCGAGCGGATGATCGTGGAATTGACGGTGGTGCTGTACCGCCAGTTTGAGCATCTGAATCTGTCGATGGAATGGCCCCTGGAAGGACTGCTGCAGGAGCTGCATTCTTTGGGTACCCTGCATGAAATGATCGGACTGCTGAAAAGCAATTTCGGCAAGTGGATCACCGACAGCCGGGAGAACCCGTCCAAGGAAAATATCCAGAATGTGATCGGCAAAACCCAGGAGTACATATTGAGCAACTACCATAAGGATCTCAGCATCGACGAGGTCGCCGAGCTGGCCGGCCTCAGCATCAGTCATTTTTGCTTGCTGTTTAAGCAGGTAAGCGGCTATACGTTCCTGGAATACCTGACCCAATGCCGCATCGAGAAAGCGAAGTTCATCCTCAAGAACAGCCATGTCAAAGTGTACCAGGTCGCGCCGATGGTTGGTTATCAGGACCCGCGCTACTTCACGCAAGTGTTCAAAAAAGTCGCCGGCATGACGCCGACCGAGTTCCGGGAGGCGGGGGCTTAGGGGCCTAAGGGGATTTGGGGAATAGTGCGTAAAGGCATGGGAGAGGAACATAGCGCCTGAAGCTGGATATCGGCATTGTCATTGGATATATCCAATAGAATTGGAAATAAAATGGCAAATACAGTAGCTTGATTGGATATTATCCAATAGATGGGTTCGGCTAGGTGGTAAACGGGCGCTTTGAGCGAATTCTATTGGATATTTTCCAATGAGAGCTTCCGATATTGTTCGATTTCCGGCAATCTGTTGGATTTATTCCAATATGAGTGCGAATGCTGCGACCCTAACGCCTGCAATCTAACGCGTGAAAAAGGCAACCCTACCTGAATGATCAGGATAAAGGCTGCCTTTTAACTTTATGGCGTGGGTTAGCCCGTGCCGATTTTCTTTAAGTTGCTACGTTGGCTGACGTTTTCTCATAGCCGTTTTCTCCGGTAGAAGGCGATAAATGTGGCGGACAGGATTAGCACCAGCAGAGAAACACCGGTGAGGATCGCCTCGGTGCGGTTGGCGGCTTCGTTTCCGTTTCCGGCCCCTTGGCCAAAGCCGCCTGGTTCGCCGCCCATGGGGCCTCTACCGTCACCGCCCATCGGGCCTCTTCCACCCATTGGACCATTGCCACCGTCCATCAGGCCCCTGCCACCCATTGGATCTCCACCGCCATCGCCCATCAGGCCTCTGCCACCCATCGGACCGTCACCGTCGCCGTCCACTGGGCCGCCACCTTCGGAAAAACCGTCTTGACCTTGCCCGCGGTCTCCGCCCATGTTCCGGCCGTCTTGCCCCTGATTGCCGGCGGCGCCGTTACCTTGCTGCGGGGCTTCATCCTGAGCGCTTTGCGCCGGTTGTCCATCCGTCAGCGCATCTTGAGTAGAGTTATCGGCGGATTGCCCGCTCTGCGCGCTGGCTGCGGCTGCCACGGGCTCTACGCTTTGCCAGCTCTGAACGTTAGAGCTGTAGTTGCCGGTTAGAGCGGCCGCGTATGTGCCAGTTTTGCTTTGCTCAACTTGCCCGCTTTGGGTTTCGCCCTGCTGATAGACCTGCTGGTAGACCTGCTGATTGCCCTGCTGGTCACTCTGCGCATTTCCGTTGCCCGGCACATTTTGGCCAGCGTCGGGATTGCCGCCCGCCTCGGGCATGCCGCCGTTACCCATAGGCATACCGCCCATGCCGCCGCCGCTGCCGGAGCCGTCCCCGGACGAGGGGATCGTTCCGTCCAGTTGCTGCGAGATGTTCTCTACTTGACTGGCGTTTGTGGCGATTAATTGCGGGACGGCTTGTTCGAATTCGTCATACGTATAGAACGCCGTAGGATCGGCTTTGACATATGGCGCAATCATTTTGGACAGTGCCGTTACGCGCTGGCTAAATGCTTCGTTGGCCAAAAAGCCGTCCACCGCCTGCTGGAGAATTTCATGGTAATAGGTCTTATACTTATCCACCGCAAGGAGCTTAGCTACCAGGGGCCGTTCGGAAACGGCGCCTTGGGTCGGCTCATCGATCAGCAGGCTGGTTCTGCTCCGGCTAGCGCTAGCCCCTGCTTGGGCTGATTTGCCGCCCTCGTCGGCAGCCGTGCCTCCGGTGTTGCCGCCCGCCGCGCCCTCTGCGCCCGCCGGCGTATTCGCACCGCCATCCCCGCCGGTCGCTCTGCCGCCAGGGCGGCCCATGCCACCGCCCATACCGCCGCCCATGCCACCAAACGCCATGTTATAATCCCAAGGCAGAACGGAGAAGACGCCGTCATCTTCGTACAAGTAATAGTTTTGCTTGTTGCCGCCGATGTAGCTGTCCATATTGTTCGTCAGCACATTCAGCGCGATGTAGCCCAAAGCTTCCTGCACATCGATGTATTTTTCATAATCGGTGCCGTTGTTCAGCTCATCCAGCATTTTGATCAGAATATCGCCATTCGTCGTTTTCGACTTCCGCTCAAGCCCAGTGTAGGCATCGGGATCGTCGCCGAGCCACAGCAGATCGCTGCCGCTGCCGGTCATTACCCCTTTATACAGAGCGCCATAAGAATTCCCGAAATTCCGCTCAAGGTATGCGTCGCCGACCTGCTCCACGGCCAGGTAAAATCCCCACAGCTTGCCGTTGATATAGATGTTCACGAACGAATGCTTCGGCATCGGCAGCCCCATCTCCTCGGCCAGCTCATAGGTCAGGAACTCCCGCATATAAGAAGCGTCGCTGTAGTTGTTGTTCAGATTGATTTTTTGAATGCCGTCCAGCGTTTGATTGACATATTCGTCAAAAGAAAGCTTAAAGCTGTAGCGGTCGGAATCGTCCATTTGCACGACGCTGCGCAAGCTAAGATTGCCTTTGGTGCGGATGCCGACGTTATCGAAATGCAGCCCGTTGTAGTCGACGGAAGCCGTCTTGAACTCTTCGGCGCTGGCGTTGTCCAGCATATCCTGAAAATCGTCCTCATCGATCGTGATCTTCACATCGACAACCTTATCTTTCGGAAACACTTCTTCATCCAGCTTCTGCTCCTCCGCCGAGACCTCCGAGACCGCCGTTTTCCCGCCGTCGGCTTGACCGCCGGAACCGCTCGCGAATACACCGGCGTTATAAACAGCCTCGCCCGCGATCAAGCCGAAGAACAGAAGTGCGGCGCCGATCCAGGCCAGAAGCCGGGTCCCTTTGCGCTTCATCTTCTTCACCTCGCTTTCCGCCTACGCCACGTAGTCGCCGTTATAGCTGATTAAGACGGCATTTTTGACCCCGCCAAGCTCGGAAATCCGGTTGACGAACTTCCCTTCCTGGTCGCGCAGGCGCACCTCCAGCGTCATTTCGATGTTGCCGGGAGTCACTGTTTTTTGCTTCACATTATACCGCTTCACCAGATTGCCCATCTGTGTATGAAGGAGCTGCTCGCTTTCGTCGTTTTCGCAATTGACCACCAGCAAATACGGCGTTTCCAGCGAACTGCTCTTGATAAACAGGAACAGGATCAAGCCGACGATTGCCGAACCGAGCGCGGCCAGCGTGTAAAATCCGGCCCCGGCGACGATCCCGGCTGCAGCGGCCCAGAACAGGAAAATCAGATCGGTCGGGTCCTTGATCGGGGTTCTGAAACGAACGATCGACAGCGCGCCGACCATCCCGAGAGACAGTACCAGGTTAGAGTTGACGGCGATGATCACCATCGCGGTCACCATCGTCATGCCGATGAGCGAGATGTTAAAGCTTTTCGAGTACAGCACCCCGCTGAATACCCGCCTGTACAAAATGTAAATGAACAAGCCGATCAGGAATGAAACGCCCAGCGTAATGATGATTTTGGAGATGCTGATGTCTGAAGCGAAATTGTCCAAAATCGAATTTTTAATGATGTCGCTAAAATTGGTTGTTCCCGTATTGTTTGTCGTATTCATAAATCAATAATCCTCCCATGCGTTGGTTTTCGAATATTTGCGGCAAATGACGTACTTGGACGCCGACTGCTGACGCAGCCCTTCCAGCTGCAGGGCCGCCCGGAGGTATTCCGGGATGTACTCGTCGTATTTCACCTCGAGGATAATCAAATTGTCGTCAATTGCCGGAATGGCCCGCAGGTCGGTGTCAAAAATATCAACGGCGCTCAGGCCTGTCCTGAGTTCCTTGTCAAACGTGATCCGCACGTTGCCGGTTTGGCAGACGAACGGTTCGCGCACGTAATCGACGATGACCTTGGGGGCGAGGAGACGATCCTTCATTTCATGATACAGCTCCATCAGCAGCGGTTTATCGGGGATGTGGAGCGCCTCGATCCGGCCGGCCATGATCTCGTCGTACATCTCCCGGGTTAAAGGTTCCTTTACTTTGGCGATGTAGTCGCCTTGCTTGATTTTTTTCTCGAAATGAATCAGGTTGTCCCGGCCATTGTAGATGCGGATCCGGTATTTGCGCCGGCCATGGACGCCGCCCAATTTCTCGTGAAGCGCCGAATTGTCAATATCGTCAAAATAGAGGCTGCGAATATGGTATTCGCCGTTTTTGCCCGCATGCTCGTCATGCTGCGCCAAGCCCCTTAACCTTTGGCGAATCACAAAATATTGGTGGCGGTTGATCATGAATTTTAGTTCGTGGCGGAATTTCAGCTTTTGCTTCATAAATTGCACCTCGTTTTCATGTGATGCTTGTTACTTGACTTATCCTACCAGCGCTGACTGATAATTGACTTAAGGAAACCTGAAAATCAACTGAATGTTTTTACAAAGCGTTAATAAATGTAAAAATTAGGGAATTTGATTCTTGACAGTGGCGAAGGAGGGGCTTTATCTTTAGGAGAATCGGAAGGAGTCATTTGCATGAGAGGTCGTAGAGATATGGTGTGGATTGTTATCGTGGGTTTACTGCTGGCGGCGGCAATTTTCGGTTTGCAAAAAATAGAGCGGCATCAGGCCGCGCAGCCGAAATCGGTCGCCCTGACATTCAAGGGGGATGCGCGCAATTCCCTGGCGTTTACCTGGTACACCGAAACCCCGGGATTACAGGGCATTGTGCAGGTTGCCGAAGGGACGCAGCCGCCCGATTCCTGGGAAGGGGAGCGGATACTCAACTTCGCGGCGGAATCGGCGGAGATGGTCACCGGGAACGGAAAGCGGCAAGGCGTTCATAAAGCGGAGGCGACTGGCCTCATCCCCGGGACGGCCTATGTGTACCGGTTAGGCAGCGGGAGGGACGGGGGCTGGAGCGAACCGGCCGGATTTGTCACGGAGGCTGCGAATTCTGAGACGTTTTCATTTATCAACGTAGCGGATTCACAGGGCGTAACCGAAGCGGATTTCAAACTGTGGGGGCGGACGCTGGACAAAGCTTTTGCGGTTTTCCCGGACGCCCGTTTTATTGTGCATAATGGGGATTTAACGGAAGAACCGGAGAATGAGCAAGGGTGGGATGCTTTTTTTGGCCAAGCTGGCCAGTGGCTGAACCGGGTTCCGCTGCTGCCGGTGACGGGCAATCACGATGAAATAGCAGGAGAAGCGGAGCGTTTTACCTCCCACTTTAATTTGCCGGATAACGGGGCGAAAGGATCGGCTCCAGGGACGACGTATTCGTTTGATTACGGCTACGCACATTTTGTGATGCTCGACACGGAGTCGAATTTGAAGCGGCAGGCGGACTGGCTGCGGGACGATTTGCAAAAGAACGGCAAGCCGTGGACGATCGTGGCGATGCACCGTCCGGCCTACGGCGGCAACCAGTACGAAAAAGCGGAGGAATGGATCAAGGTCTTCGACGAATATGGCGTGGATTTGGTGCTGCAGGGACATAACCACGAATACTCCAGGTCCTATCCTTTGCGGGACGGGGAAATCGTCCCCGCAGGGGAAGGGACCGTGTATGTCGTGACCAACACCGTCGGCCCCAAATTTAACAAGGTAAAGAAGGATAAATTTTATCATGCGGTTCATTTTCAAAATGATAAACAAATGTTCGCCGGCATCACCGTCAGCGAGCGTTCGCTCCGCTACGAAGCTTATGACGCAGACGGCAACAAACTGGACGAAGTTGTGCTTACGCGCTAGTATTCCGGGCGCGGAGCGGACAAACAGCCCGCCTAAACCGTAGCTTTGCCTTCCCGGACAAGCGCTCCCGGCCGTTCCGGCAGTACGTGACGCGAAGCTGCCGGCGGCATGGCCTCGGACCCCGCGCCTTCCGCCGCCCCGCACAGCCCAGCGCATTCCCGGAAAGCGAAATGCTTGCAACCACGGCACTTGTCGTTGTTGATTTGGCCAAGCGCGTAATTCAACGCATCCCCAGTATTTTCAAAAAAGTGCTCTTCCCCGATCCTATAC
This sequence comes from Paenibacillus macerans, assembly GCF_023715465.1. Classification (GTDB taxonomy): domain Bacteria; phylum Bacillota; class Bacilli; order Paenibacillales; family Paenibacillaceae; genus Fontibacillus; species Fontibacillus macerans_A. The sequence continues at coordinate 97,321 of NZ_JAMBOE010000018.1, read as the reverse complement.
AAACATCCGGTTTTGGCCAGCAGCTTGCGCGGCTGGGAACGCAGGCCGGAGACGAGCACCGTGATTTCCGCATTGTGAAGCTGTTTGACCAGGCTTGCGAAGTTGGCTTCGCCGGTCGTATCCATAAACGGCACCTTGCCCATCCGAATCAGCACAACCCGTTGCAAACCGCCTTCGATTTGCGAAGCGAAGCGGTCAAACGCCTGCGATGCGCCAAAAAACAACGGCCCGTCCACGGTAAATATGGACACCTGCGGGCAGTCGTGATCCTCCGTTACCACATGCGCTTTGACCTTTGCGTTGGCGGAGGAAGGATCAGGCAGCACTTTGTCCACGGTCAGCAGTTCGCTCATTCTTTTGACGAACAGCACGACTGCGAGGATCAAGCCGACCTCGACGGCTGTCGTCAGCGTCGTGAACACCGTCAGCAAGAAGGTGACGAGCAGGACGAGGGAGTCTCCGGTCCGCGTTTTGAGCATATGAGCAAACGCTTTGCGCTCGCTCATGTTCCACGCCACCAGCATCAGGATCGGCGCCATGCTGGCGAGCGGAATATTGGAGGCGTAAGGGGCGAACAAGGCGACGATCAGCAGAACGACCACGCCGTGAATGACCCCGGAAAAAGGGGAAACCGCCCCGTTTTTGATGTTTGTCGCCGTGCGCGCGATCGCCCCCGTTGCCGGTATGCCGCCGAACAGCGGCGCGGCGATGTTGGCGATGCCCTGCCCGATCAGCTCGCGATTGCTGTTGTGGCGGGTCCCGGTCATGCCGTCGGCGACCACGGCCGAGAGCAGCGATTCGATGCTGCCGAGCAGGGCGATGATCAAGGCCGGCTGCAGCATCGGCCGGATGCTGTCCCAGGTGAGCGATATCGGGTGAAGGCCCGGCAAACCGCCGGGAATGGCGCCGTATGCGGAGCCGATCGTCGTCACCTTGCCGGGGAACAGCCAGGCCGCCGCCAGCGTGGATACGATGATGCCGACGAGTGAACCCGGCACCTTCGGCAAATATTTGGGCGTAAACAGCAGGGCGGCGAGGCAGATGCCGGCCGTCAGCACGCTGTAGATATTTAAGCTATGCAGCCGCAGGACGATCTCTTTCATATTTTCATAGAAAAATTCATGCCGCTCCACCCCGCGAAGTCCGAGGAAGTTTCCGATCTGACCGCTAAAAATCGTCACCGCGATGCCGGCCGTAAACCCGATCGTCACCGGCCGCGGAATGAATTTGATCAGCGCACCGAGCCGCAGCAGCCCCATCAACACGAGAAAAATGCCGGCGAGAAAGCCAGCGATCAGCAGGTTCTCGTAACCGTATTGCATGACAATCGCCAGCAAAATCGGGATAAACGCTCCCGTCGGTCCGCCGATTTGAAACCGGGAACCTCCGAGCAAAGAGATCAGAATCCCCGCTACTATCGTGGTGTAAAGGCCGTATTCCGGCTTCACTCCCGAAGCGATGGCAAACGCCATGCCCAGCGGGATCGCCACAATGCCAACGATGCACCCCGAGATCAAATCTTTGCGCAAAGCCGCCATCCCGTAATTTTTAAAACGTCCTGTCCACTTCATCCTATAACCCTTCTTTTTCTGATTATATTTCTGTTGCCCCCAAGCCCGCGCATTCCCGGACACAAAAAAGATCCCCCGCGGTCCGGCGGGGAAACTTGCATGGGGCCGTATTATTATTGTTTGCGGATTCCTTTCAGCAAGGAGATCGATTCCACCAAATGGTTATCGAAAATTTGCCGGGCGACCGCGAGCAAATCCTTAATCAGCGGATCGCGCAGGGAATAAATGACCGTCGTGCCTTCCTTGACCGTGTTGACCAGATTTTTGGCGCGCAAAACGGCTAATTGCTGTGACACGGCGGAGCCTTCCGAACCGAGTATCGTTTGCAGTTCATTGACGTTCCGTTCGCCTTCGCTCAGCACCTCCAAAATACGGATTCGCATCGGATGGGCGAGAGCTTTGAAAAATTCGGCTTTAAACTGCTGCAGGTTCACGTCCATCGAAATAAACTCCTTAAATTTTGAATATTCATATCTCTGAATCTTTGCATATTTACTATGATAGCATAGGAATCCATTTTGACAATGGAGAATTTTGCAGCGTTTGTGAACTGGAGCGGAACATGGTATATTAACTGAGAATCATTATCATTAAGCCGGGACAATTTAATAGATTTTCCAATATAGAAGGAGGCGGTTAATTTGTTCGTGATGACAAGAACGATAGTCGTTGAAAAAGGAAACAGCGATAAAGTGGTGGAGCGCTTCAGCAAGGAAGGCCCGATGGACCAAATGGACGGTCTGATCGATATCAGCGTCATGGTCAACCGAAAAAACCAGGAGGAGCAGGAAGAGGTGGTGGTCGTGATCCGCTGGGAATCGCAGGAGGCCTGGAAAAACTGGGAGAAAAGCGACGCGCATATTCAGGGGCACCGGAACAGCAAAGGCCAGCAGCCGCCAGCCTATATTGTCAGCACGACGGTGAACCTTTATGACACCCAGGTGGTGAAGAAAGGAAAGGCGTTTTTGAACGGATAATGGTACACTAAAGACAAGGAGTTTATAAATCAAGGAGATGGATATGAAACTGGTATCGTGGAACGTCAATGGTTTAAGAGCCTGCGTGAATAAAGGGTTTATGGATTATTTTAACGAGGCGGGCGCGGATATTTTCTGCCTTCAGGAAACGAAGCTGCAGGAAGGGCAAATCGAGCTTGATCTCGGTGAGGGCTATGAGCAGTACTGGAATTATGCGGAGAAAAAAGGATACTCCGGCACCGCCGTGTTTACGCGGATCAAGCCGCTGTTGGTGCGTTACGGCATGGAGGAGGACGCTGAGCCGGAGGGGCGGATCATTACTTTGGAGTTCGAGACGTTTTATCTGGTTACCGTGTATACGCCGAATGCCAAAAGGGATCTCTCTCGCCTTGACTATCGGGTGGAGTGGGAGGATCGGTTCCGCGTATACCTGAAGCAGCTTGACGCGGTCAAGCCGGTCATCGTATGCGGCGACATGAACGTCGCCCACAAGGAAATCGACATCAAAAACGCGAAGTCGAACGAAGGCAACTCCGGCTTTACTCCCGAAGAACGCGGCAAAATGACCGACCTGCTGGCGGCGGGATTTACGGACACGTTCCGTTATTTTTATCCCGACCGCGAAGGGGTGTACAGCTGGTGGTCGTACATGCCGAAGGTGCGCGAGCGCAATATCGGCTGGCGGATCGACTACTTCCTGGCCTCGTCCCGGCTGGAGCCGCATTTGGCCGGCGCCGGCATCGACTGCCACATCATGGGCAGCGACCATTGCCCGGTAACGCTGGAAGTGTCGGAGTTAACGAAGTAGTCAGGGGTTAGCAAGCCGGCCTTGTTGGCTCCTAGCGGACCAACTGCAAAAGTGCATTTGATTTTCCGCTAATCCCCCTCTCCAAGGCCATTCGCATGCAAAAGTGCAGTTGATTCGAGCCCATTTTATAAAAATTTGTTTTTGAGCTAAAATGGACTGCACTTTTGCATTTGATCCACCCAATTCGGGAGGGCTCGACGAAAATCGCATGCACTTTTGCATTTCGTGGGGTCCTGGTGCTCACTTCGCATCCACTTTGCGCTCTCTCACCGCCTCCACATCGCACTTCACATTGCCAATCGCATTACTACTCGTTTACTACAATGACACTACTGTCCTCACATTACTATCTTCAAACTGCCTCTTACATTGTTACCCCGCATTCCTGCCCTTACACTATTGCCCTTTACACTATTGCATTCGGATGGCAGCTCTTACATGGCCGCCGCGAACTGCACCTTTTCTGCGCCTTTCTCGCGTCTTATTCTCTCACCATTCTCGCACCTACATCCTTACCTACATCCTCACCTACATTGCTGTCCCGTTGCTTCCCGCTCTCTCTGCTTAAGGCCGTGCCTCCAGAGCCGGCCCCGCTGCAGCGGCGGCGGATTCCGGCTCTTTTTTCGCCAGCACTTCTTTTTTCAGAAACCAGCAGATAAAAAAGGCGGCGATGACAAACCCGAGCGAAATCGTAAAAATGTTCTGAAAAGCGCCGGCAAACACGGTCTGAATTTTGACCAGCAGCTCGGGATTTAGCCCCTGGGGAATTCCGCCGGTGGCGATATGGCTTGCCGTGCCGGCCGGGAGTTGGTCGGCCAGTCCGGAAACCCCGTCCGAGATATGGCGGGCGAGCAGGCTGCCGAAAACGCTAAGGCCGATCGTGGCACCAAGCGATTGGAACAGCTGCACCGTCCCGAGGGCTACGCCGCTGTGCTCCTTATCGACCGATTCCTGCACGATCAGATTGTCGCCGCCAAACAATGCGCCGAGCCCCAAACCGAGAATGAAAAACGTAACGACCACGTACAGCACGGTGGTGTCAATCCCGATTCGCGACAGCAGGAAGAATCCGACGATCGGCAGCGTGAAGCAGACGATAAACAAGGAGCGGTAAGGCACCTTGGTGATCAGGAACCCGTTCACGATGCTGGAAGGAACCGCGCCGGCCATAAAGGCCATCATGAGGTAGCCGGCCGCTGTCGGGGTCAACCCCATCACATTTTGCGCAAAAAATGGGAATGCCGAGGTTCCGCCCATCACGCCAAGCATCAAAATAAAGACGATCAGCGACAAAACGACGATATTGCGATTCCGAAACAAATGCAGCGGTATGATCGGTTCTTTCACCCTTGATTCGATGCGGATGAGCAGCGCGATCAACAGCCCGGACAACACAAGCAGGCCGATAATGACCGGCGACGACCACGATAAACCTTGATTGTCGATCAGCACCGGAGCGAGCAGCAGCGACAGCAGAGCAAGTACGAGCGTGACTGCGCCCGCCCAATCGATTTTTTTGCTTTCGGTTCCCCGGGATTCGCGCATGCCGATGGAAAGCACTACAGCCGCGAGCAAACCGACGGGAATGTTGATCAAAAATACCCAGTGCCAGTTGACGTGCCCTACCAAATACCCGCCGACCGTCGGCCCAAGCAATTGGGGCAAAATCATCATCGGCCCGATCAGGCTCTGGATTTTGGCCCGCTGCTCCAGCGGGTAAGCATCGCCGATAATGACGAGCGCGATCGGCATCAGTCCGCCGGCGCCGATCCCCTGAATGCCGCGTCCCAGCAGCAGTACGGCCATCGAAGGGGCGATCCCGCTGACGATCGATCCGAGAATGAACAGTCCCATGCAACTGAGGTATACGCGCTTGCGTCCGTATAAATCAGCCAATTTGCCGAGAATGGGCATAAACAGCGTGACCGCAAGCATGTAAACGCCGGCCACCCAGCCGTAGAGCGACAGTCCGTGCAGCTCGCGGATAATGGTCGGCATCGCCGTCGAGACGACGGTTTCGTCCAGTTCGGCGAAAATCAAACCGATGAGCAGGCCAAGCAGGACGAGGCTTCTGTTGTTTTTCACTAATGTCATTTCCAAAATTCTCTCCATTCCTTAGTTCTTAGTGCAGTTATCGTAGTACGGATATTTAAACTGAATTTAAACGGCGGTTAAGCCGGGCGAGAGGTTCGAACCAGTCTCTTGTATTGGTCGCTTTTTATCATAGTAAAATTCGGGTATCGTCCAAAGGTTCCCGGGAATGAAATAAAACTCGGTCTCGGGAATGAGATCGGGTCGAAGGTCAACGTAAATGAACGCAGCAATAGGTCATCAATTGACAATGATAATCATTATCAATTATACTTCGAATATCAAGCCATAAGAATTAGGGAGGATAGGCATGAGCAAAATCATTATCGTCTATGCCAGCTTGACGGGCAATACGGAAGAAATGGCCGAACTGATTGCTGAGGGGATTCGCAGCGCCGGATCGACAGCTGACATAAAAATGGTGGAGGACTGCAACGCCGTGCGTTTGCTGGAATATGACGGTTATATGCTGGGGGCATATACATGGGGAGACGGAGAACTGCCGGATGAGTTTGAGGATTTTGTCGATGAAATGAAGGAATTGGACCTCCGGGGGCGCATGGCTGCGGTATTCGGCAGCGGCGATACGAGCTATCGGCTTTACTGCGGAGCCGTGGACTTGCTGGAGGAGAAGTTGAAGGAAGGGGGCGCGGTTATTCCTCAGGAGAGCCTGAAGGTGGAGTATGGTCCAAGCCAAGAGGAGAAGGCATTGTGCCGGGAATTTGGCGCCAATTTCGCCAACAGCCTGAGCGCCGTTACCTAAGCCATGGCCCGCTGCGTGTTGGATTATAAGCTGGAGGAGTGGCTGCGGTCGCAAAAGGCGCCGGGTTGTCCCGAATGCCCCAAATTAACCTGGCAGCATCGCGTTCAATACGCCGTAAGTTACGCGATCAACGACTATTTTACGCTGGATCCCGCAGTTCGCTTACATACCCCGATTCAGGTGCTCCTTAACCGGCGCTGGCCGCGGAACAGGGACGATTTTCCCGACCCGCTGCATTATTGGAAAGTATACAACGACATCGTGGGGCAACTGATCCGAATCTCGGGGCCAGAGATTTACGAGCATCCAATAGCGTTATACGAAAAATGGGACACCCAGGTTGCCGAGCTTGATTTGCATTTGTCCGTCATTTTTCAAACCGTCTGGCAGCGGTCAAAGGACCAAAAACCGTGGATCACCGTACAAAAATTTCTGGTGGAGGACCACCCGGAGCTGGTGCGGGCTTTTACGCATATGACGAACGTGTTTTGGAACAGCGCTTTTGGCGAAGCGCCGGATCAAATCGAAATTTTGCCCTGTTGGACGACCGCAAATATACGATTACGAAGGAGAAGCTGGATTTTAAGCAATCGCTGGATTATGTGCATTTGCTGGCGGAAACCGCCGGGGAGCGGCCTTTTTTTGCTGCCCAAGCATAAATTATTTCCGAATGGACTTTAAGTTCCGTACTTCCGCGGCTACAATAACATCAAGCGAAAAAGAGATTTAAGGAGTGCGAGAACATGAACATCCAGGAGTTAAGAGAACACCGGCAGTACCCGGACAATATCGGACAAGAAACAAGCCGCGCGACGTTTGAACGCGATTATTCGCGGCTGATCCATTCCCCAACCTTCCGCCGGCTTCAAGGCAAATCCCAGGTGTTTGGCGCGGGCACCGGCGATTATTACCGTACACGGCTGACGCATTCGCTGGAGGTGGCGCAGATCGCCCGGGAAGCGGCGCGCGGACTGCTGCGGTCGTACCCGGAGGTGGCGGCGGACAAAGCGGAGCATCCGGGGCTGATCATTGATCCTGAGGTGGTGGAGTGTGCCGCGATTTGCCATGATTTTGGACATCCGCCGTTTGGCCATAAGGGAGAGGAAGTGCTGGACGGCATTTTGGAGAAGCTGGTGGAGGATAAGGTGAAGCAGGCGCTGGAGGGCCGGAACGCCACTCCCGCAGAGGAGCAGCATACCCGGGAGGCGATGCGGCGGAAATATGAGCATTTTGAAGGCAATGCGCACAATTTCCGGCTGATGATGTTTTTGGAGAAACGGGAAAATATCGACGGACTGAATTTATCCGACGCCGTTCTCCTGGGCACGAACAAATACCCTTACCCTGGCACGGTGAACAAAAAAGGCCTGTACCTGCATGAATGGGAGTACATTTCTTACATCCGGGACCGCTGGGCGATTCCCGAAGGCAAAAAGACGTTTGAAGCGCAGTTGATGGACCTGTGCGACGACATCGCCTATTCGGCCCACGATTTGGAGGACGGCATCAAGGCCGGCAAAATCGAAGTGCACGAGCATTTTCTGAAAGATTCGCATATCGAGCGACTGATTGTGGAAAAAATCATGACCCTTGACGACTTTTTCTGGGCCGGCTGGACGCCGGACAATATTTTGATCAAGGTGAAGGAAGTGCTCAGTTCGTTTCTGACGATCTGGAATACGAAGATGCCGCTCTGCGATCATGATTATTCCCGGACGCGCCGGGAGGTCAAGGCCTATTGGGTCAGCCTGTTTGTGGGCAGCCTTGGGGTCATCGACGGCGATAGCTGGAAAAAGGTGACGTTCGTCAAGGAGGGCCGGGAAGATGAGGACATGCTGCGTACGGTGAGCGTGCTGAAAAGCTTCGCCTGGGTGACGATGATCCGCGATCTGCGGGTGCAGCGGCTCCAGAAGCGCAGCGCCTGGATCATCAAGCGGCTGTGGGACGCCTTCGTCGATCCGCAGACGTCCAAGTCGATCATCCCAGGCGACTGGCTGCGCCGGTTTGACCGGGATCAGCAAAAAACGCGGCCAATCTGGACCTGGGAGCATATGATCATCGATTATATCGCCGGGATGACAGACGCTTACGCGGAGAAAATCTACAATGAGCTTTACGGGCTAAAGGTCGGCACGATTTACGATATGGATTAAAATAATCAGGATTTTATCGCATTTTGCGTCAACGTTTTGTACTGCTCATCCGTCAAATCGCCGGTGTGGTAGAACAGCTTGTAGAAACGGTTCACTTCGGCCCGGAGATCGTAATTGAAAACATCCGGATACAGCGTTTGGGATAACCAAATCATCCCGATATAACGGTTAACGGAAGGCGGAGAACCCATCCAGCTGTACGGCGCTCCGGGCACCTCAAAGTAATTGCCGCCACGGATCGCTTTCATTTGCTTCCACGTGCCGTCGGAGGCCACACTGCCGTAAATGCTCTGCGGAGCGAAGAAAATCACATCAGGGTCCCATTGGACAATTTGTTCCAGCGAAACCTCATTACCGCTGCCTTTGCTGGACGGGTTGTCCAGGACGGCCACATTGTCCCCGAGCAGATCGAGAATTTCCGCGTGAAAAGAACCCTTGGAAATGATATTGGTACCGGTGTCGCCTAAACTATACAGCACTTTCACTTTATGATCGCCGATCTTTTCCATCGCTTCCACGGTGTTGGTATATACCTCGTCGCAATAATCCGCCAGGACTTTGGCTTCATCCGGCATGCCGAGCACCTCGCCAAGCGTGTTGTAGCTGCCGGCCATCGTTTTAAGCGTTGCCTCCACGAAAATCACCGGTATGCCAAGCTGTTCCTGAAGGGCGTCGAGATCTTCCGCGATGTTGTCTTTTTTCTCACCGATATCGATGATCAGCTGCGGCTTGGCCGCGGCCAGCGCCTCCATGTTCAAATCGCCGGAACCGTAAAATTGGCCGAATACGGGCAACTGCAAATACTTGTCAGCGAGATAAGCGCCGGCTTCGTCGCTCCATTTGCCGGACAAGCCCACAAGCTTATCCGGGGCCAGGGAGAAAAGCACGATTTGCGCCAGCGATCCCGAAGGGGCGATCCGTTCGATATGTTTCGGAATTTCCACCTCTCGTCCCGCCGAATCGGTGAACACCACGGTTTCCGCGCCATCCGGCGACGGGTTTGCACTTTGCCCGCCCACCGCCGATTCCGCAGCGCCGGGCGCGGCCTGTGCCGGATCGACCGATGGTGATGGCTGCTCCCCAGCGGACCCGCAGGCAGCCAGCAACATAACTGTTATCAACAACGCAATTGAAATTTTCGATAAACTAAACCATTTTCTTTTCAAACGGTACACATCCTCTCTCTCAAACCATTTTTTAAATTTCCAAAACGAACGCACCTCGCTTCCGCCCCGGGTTTTATGTATCGGAAATTGCAAAGCGGGGGACGCAAACGGAGATTTTCCCGTCATACAGGCGGGCCAGGTTAATGTCCACGCCGTAAAGCGAATGGAGCCTTTCTTCGTTCAGCACATCGCGAGGGGGGCCAAAGGCGGTCACCCGGCCGTCTTGCAGCGTCATTACCGTATCGGCAAACAGCAGGGCCTGATCGGGGTTATGGGTGGACTGAATAACCGTGTAACCCGATTGCGTCAACTGCTTAACTGTGCTTAGCACCCGCAGTTGATTGCCGTAATCGAGATTGGCCGTAGGCTCATCCATCATCAGGATGCGGGCCTGCTGCGCCAAAGCTCTCGCGATCAGCACGAGCTGGCGTTCTCCGCCGCTTAGCTCCATGAACGCTCTGCCGCCCAGCCGGGAGATCCCCACTTGCTCCAGGGCTTGCTCCGCGATCAGCCGTTCTTGTTTACCGGGGACGGAAAATACCGAAAAGCTTGCCGACGTTCCCATCAGCACCATATCCATCACCGAATAGCCAAAGACAGGAGCGTGGGATTGGGGAACAAAGGCAATATGGCGGGCTAATTCGCGCGGCGGCATAGAACGGGCGTTTATGCCGTCGATGACGATTTCCCCGGTATAACCGGGAAGCAAGCCAAGGATGCAGCGGAATAACGTGCTTTTGCCCACACCGTTGGGCCCGAGCAGGCATAAGAGGCTGCTGTCCTGTTGGGTGAAAGTGACATTGTCCAGCACCCGATCTTTTTTATAGGAGAAGCTAAGCCGTTCCACGCAAAGACTCAAGCGGCATCACCCGCTTTCAGAATCAGGCTGATGAAAAACGGAGCGCCGATAATCGCGGTGAGGATGCCGATCGGTACTTCACTCGTCCACAAATTGCGGGAAAAGTTGTCCACGATCAGGAGAAACACCGCTCCGGCCAGCATGGAGGCAGGCAGCAGGCGCTGATAGTTGTTGCCGACCAGGAAGCGGGTGAGGTGCGGAATCACGAGGCCAACCCAGCCGATCATACCGCTGACCGCCACACTGGAGGCCGTGATGAGCGTGGCGCACACGATGACGGCAAGCCGGACAGCTCCGGCGTTGACGCCCATCGTACGGGCCTCGGCATCGCCCAGGGTCAGCACGTTGACGCGCCAGCGCAACAGCAACAGCGGCACCAGTCCCAAGACCATTGGAATGACAATGAAAAGGACCTCCTCTTTTTTCGTACCCGCAAGACTCCCCATAAGCCAGTATGTAATAGCCGGAAGCTGTTCGTTGGGATCCGCCACCAGCTTAATAAAGGAGGTGCAGGCGGAAAACAACGAGCCGACCATGATGCCGGACAAAATCAAGCCGAGCACCTGCCTGCCCTTCGTCCTTCTGCTTATGGCAAGAACAAGGAGGACGCAAAGGATGCTGAACAAAAACGCGCTGAACGTGATTTCCCGCTTGCCGCCTCCGAGCAAAATAGCCAGCGCCGCTCCAAAAGCGGCCCCTGCCGAGGCGCCAAGCACGTCCGGAGCCGCCATCGGGTTTTGAAAGATCCCTTGATAGGCGGCTCCCGCCGCGGAAAGGCAGCAGCCGACAAGGCAGGCCAGGATGATGCGCGGAAGTCTGACGTTGTAAAAAATCGCTTGCTGCTGCGCATCGACGTTGCCCTCGGCGGGATGAACCGCCGCTAATATCAGCTTCAGCACCTCGCCGGGCGTAATTGGATAACGGCCCAGGTTCAAGGAAATCAGGATGATGAGCAAGAGCAGCAACACCAGAGCCGGCAGCGTCCATCGAGATCGTAAACTATTCAAGCGGTTTCCCCACCTCCGGTATGCTCATTTTTGTCGCCCATTGTAGCAATCGGCTGCATATGTTGTCAATTGAAAATTATAATTAGATATAAATAAATATATTTAGTTATAATTAGTGATCAACAACACTGCCGATTAGCAGTTTTTTTCTGTAAATTTAAAGATAATAAATTTTTCGGAGGGTGAAGCATGAAGTTGGTTACTGTAGCGGGCCCGCCTTCATCGGGGAAGACATCGGTGATTTTACAGCTTGCCGAGAGCTTGCGGGAGCAGAAACAAACGCTTGGCGTGATTAAATTCGACTGCCTTACGACCTTCGACCAGCTTCGGTACAAGGAAGCGGGCCTGCCCGTACAGGTAGGGTACTCCGGCAAAGTTTGTCCCGATCATTTTTTCGTCAGCAACATCGAGGACAGTGTGGAGTGGGGGAGAGGCATCGGGCTGGATGTGCTGATAACGGAGAGCGCCGGCCTGTGCAATCGCTGTTCCCCTTATATCCGCGGTGTGTTGGGAGTTTGCGTCATCGACTGTTTATCGGGCGTGCAGACGCCGCGCAAAATCGGCATGCTCAAACTGGCGGATGTGATTGTGATTACGAAGGGAGACATCGTCTCGCAGGCGGAGCGCGAAGTATTTCGTTTCAATGTCCGCCAGGTGAACGGCCGGGCCGCAATTCTGTTTGTCAACGGCATTACCGGCCAGGGCGCTTTTATGCTTGGCAAGCATGTGGCCAAGGCTGCCGAGACTATGACGCTAAGGGATGCCAGGCTGCGGTTTACGACGCCAGCCTCGGTATGCTCCTACTGTACGGGGGAAATGCGCATTGGCGAGAGCTATCAGATGGGCATGATGAAAAAAATGGAGTTCAGGTGATGATGGATGGTGATGAAATTTCAACAGCTGATCGAAACAAGCCCAATCGCTAGGATTGTGGAGTTGTACCCGATTGCACGCGATTTTTTGCTTAATTTCGGCCTGGATGACCTGCCTTGGGAGCAAACGCTGTTCGCCGCGTTGGAACAAGTGAATGAGGAACGCCTGCTGGAGTTCGGCTGCACCCGTGTGGAAGTCCCTTTTCAGTTTGCCGCTTTTTTGGAGACGATGCTGGAGAGCGAAACGCTTGAAAGCGAAATCCGTTCGATTACCCTGCTTGGGGGCCGGGATAAAAGCGGCAATCCCGAGCAAATCAGCCTGACGATCCGAACCGGGGAAATCATCGGCATCGTAGGGCCTACGGGCTCAGGCAAAAGCCGGCTGCTTGCCGACATCGAATGCGTTGCCCAAGGCGATACGCCTACGCGGAGGCGAATTCTGGTCAATGACAAGCCGCTGGAGGATGAGGAGCGGTTTGGGATGGAGGGGAAGCTGGTGGCGCAGCTTTCGCAGAATATGAACTTTGTGGTAGACCTTAGTGTCGGGGAGTTCCTGGATATGCATGCCCAAAGCCGCCTATGTGCGGACAAAGAAGCGGTGATTCAGCAGTGCTTCGACTGCGCCAACCGGCTGGCGGGAGAGAAGTTTGGCCTGGACACGAAGGTAACCCAGCTTTCCGGCGGTCAATCGCGGGCTTTGATGATTGCCGATACGGCTTATATGAGCGTTTCGCCGATCGTTTTGATCGATGAGATCGAGAACGCCGGCATTGACCGGAAACAGGCGGTGAATTTGCTGGCCAGCAAAGATAAAATCGTACTGATTTCCACTCATGATCCGCTGCTGGCGCTTAGTGCCCACAAACGGATCGTGATCCGGGGCGGCGGCATCCATAAGGTGATCGAAAAGACGGCTGAAGAGCAGGAGAGCCTGGTTCGGATCGAAGCGCTTGACGAGGTGCTGATGGAGGTGCGCCGCCGGCTGCGCCAGGGCGAGCTGATTAACGCCCCGGCACTTTAAGTGCGAGTTCAAAAAGTCAGGCTTTGATACCTCTTTTATAGACGGGAGAAGTGGGTATGTGGGAACTATACGACGCGTTAATTGAAGGGATTGACGATTCCTGTACGGTAGAGGATTTGGTGTGCGGACCCGGCACGGCATTCGTACGCAGCAATGTGGGCTGCGGCTTCAGCGGAGCGCCGACGGGAAGGACTAGACCGACCACTCTCAGACATAAAAATCCGGGAATGAAGCTTCGGGATCTTGCCGCATGCGTGAAGTCGTGGAATCTGCAGGAAGCCGGCATCGGCCAGGCGGCGATCAACGCCTATTACAATGCTTTGCCCGTCGCCGTGGCCAACGGGGTCCCCGTTTTGGGCGCCCGCTTTACGGAGGATCGGATATACGATCCGTTCATCTCCTACCAAGCGGCCATCAGAGACAAAAAAGTGGCGGTGGTGGGGCATTTTCATTATCTGGATCAGCTGTTCCGGCCGGTGTGCGACCTGTCGGTTCTGGAATTCGAGCCGAAGGAGGGCGATTTTCCGTATACCGCTGCCGAATATATTATGCCGGAGGCCGAATTTGTCGTCATCACCAGCGCCGCTCTGACCAATAAAGCGATGCCACGCCTTTTGGAGTTGTCCCGGGGGGCCAAGGTGGTCATCGTCGGTCCCTCGACGCCTATGGCGCCAGTGCTTGAGCAGTTTGGCGTCTCCGATCTGTCCGGGATCATGATCAAGGACGGCGAGCGGGCCCGGCGCATCTGCTGCGGCCAGGAAAGCGGCAAAATTTACGCGTCGGCTCAGAAAACAAGCCTGAGATTTCAATCATGAATAGGGGGATAACGATGCAGTTTACCTGGAATGCGAATACGATCGGCTGGTTTAAGGCAGCCAGTGCCTACACCGGATTTCACGAAAAGCTGGCGGAGCAGTTGCGCCCCCTCATTGCGGGCAGCGAAACTTTGTTTGACATCGGCTGCGGCCTCGGGCTCCTGTCGCAGCAGTGGCATGACAGTGTGGGCAAAATCGTGTGCGTGGATATCAACGAAGCCGCCCTGGCTTCGCTGACCGAAGATATAGCCGCCAAGCAAATCGGCAATATCGAAGTGCGGCTTAACGACGGCTTAGAAAGCGAACCATGGTGCGACGTCATTTTGCTGTCCTATTTCGGCAGCCAGTCGGCCGAACGCTTTTTACCGTATTGCCGCAAGCTGATTGTTATTGTCGATTTGGATGAAGGCAGCAACTTGACGGGACAAAGCGGGGCCGGGGCGGGCCGGATGCGGCTCACGGCGGGCAAGCTCGAGGAGCGTCTGCGCGAAAGTGGAGTTCGCTATTCCCGGCAAGAGGCGGCGCTGGAATTTGGCCAGCCTTTTGTATCCCGCGAGGACGCGGCCGACTTCTACGGGCAGCACGGTTCGCGGTTCCCTGCGGGAGCGGAAGCGTTCCTAAATCGGATCGTCCCCGTAAACCAGCCTCCTTACCAGTTTTACCTGCCGTTTCTGAAAAGGATGGGGGTATTCGTGATTGTAGGGGAGCGGGGAATACGGGCCGATGAGCAATCTACGGTGTAACGGTTCCGGCTTGTCCGTTTAACGCAAGAAGGCAGGGGGATGCCCCTCGTCCTTTTTTTACCTTCTAGAATTTATAAAATTTCGGGCATGGTAGATGGCGATGCTCAGGTAGAGAGGGGAGGAGAAGAGGGACCTGGAGGGGGCTAAGGGACACCAGAGCCGTTATTTTCGGAAAAACGGAGGTTTGCAAAATGTAAACGGACACAGACGACCTTATTTACCTCAAATCGGCCTGGATGAACTGGTTTAGAGCGAAATAGAAGCATGTGGGTCCGTTAGGCTGGGAAATACCCGGGAAATGGGCGGATAAGGTCGCTGGTGTCCGTTAGAGCAGCGTCCACAGATTGGAAAGGGCCGAGGTACTCGACGCCTACTGTTCGGCCCGCCATTAAAGTCGTGTAATCGCTCCGAAGTAGAAGTCAGAGCCATTAAAGGACGCCGTCAGGCGTTTCTCTTACTCACTTTATACAATTACAACGGCGGATTCGTGTGACACTTGCGGCAGACCGGGTAATACGATTCATTGCCGCCGATTTGGATTTGCTCTCCCGTGTAGACGGGTTTGCCGTTTTCCACCCGCAGGTTCATCGTTGCTTTGCGTGCGCAGAACCAGCAAATTGTCTTCATTTCTTCGATTTTGTCGGCGTAGATGAGCAGGAGCCGGCTTCCTTCGAACAAGTGGTTTTGGAAGTCGTTTTTCAGCCCGAATGCCATCACCGGAATATCCAGCTCATCGACGATCCGGACCAATTGCTTAATGCTGCCTTCGCTCAGGAACTGGCATTCGTCCACCAGCACGCAGTACAGTTTGGGGATATGGGTTCGGACGATTTCGAAAATATCGGTATCCTCGTAAATTGGGATGGCTTCCCGCCGCAAGCCGATCCGGGACGAGACGAAACCGACTTCATCGCGGTTGTCGATGCCTGAAGTAAAAATAAGCACGGGTTTGTTCTGTTCTTCGTAATTGTGGGCAACCTTCAAAATTTCGATCGATTTGCCGCTGTTCATTGCCCCGTATTTGAAAAATAACTGTGCCAATCCAAGACGTCCCTTTCTCTAATTCATTTCGTTAAACATGATTATTCTATCATAAATCAGTCCATCGCATAGATAAAGGAGCCGCGAATTTTGGTGTTATTTAACGATCACCGCCGCCTGCACAAATGCCTTGATCAACGGATGAACGATGCCTTTAAACGCCGATCGCTCGGGCTGAAACAACGTCCCCATGTAAAAAGGATGCTGCTCCAGCTCCATGATCCGGGTTTCCCCTTCGATATCCACGCCAACGGCCCGCAGACCCGCTTTTTCAAGCAAAGGGGCATATTCATGATTTATCCCGTAGTTGCATATGCCATACTGCTCGCTGATTTCTTGGGCCCCGTAAATAGCCGCAGCTTTTGAACCATCCTTCAGGCGGAAGGTATGGGTGGTTTCACTAACCGAACAGGTAAGCGGAGTAATGAACAGTTTGGAGGCCTCCGGGTTCATTTCCGCGTGATCGGCTTCTTTCACGCCCAGCACGTTTCTGGCAAACTCAAGCACCATATGCTGAAAGCCGCCGCATGTTCCCAAAAAGGGGACTTGCTGCGTCCGGGCGTATTCGATTCCGTTTAACGCGCCCAACGTACTGGCGTAGGGGCTGGCAGGAACGGTCCATAACGCATGGTAACCGGCCAGCTTCCGTGTTGCATCGTGCTCCAGCGAAGGCGTTGGTATCCATTCAAACTGCGCTTCGCCTCCCAAATCCGTGGCCGCCAGCCGGATCGCTTCCGGAATGGCGACATGAGCTTTAACTTGCGGGTTATAATCTCCGATCAATCCAATACGAATCATTCCTGTATCGCTCCTTTGCATCACATTGATTTTTCAACAAGGCACCAATTTATTACAAAGAAAGGCGGTTTGTCAATCCTGAAATTTCGTGGGAAGCTTAATGTCTATAAGATCAACATCATTTCGCATTCTAAAGATTGGGCCTATACTAATAAATTAAAAGTTTATGTTGAGAAGCTAAACGAGGAAAGTGCAGGTACTTGTATATGAATCTAACGCATTCGCAAAGCTTGGCATTAGAGCATGTTACGGATTACGCGGCAAAACATAAGGAGGGTGCGCGGCAAGAAATCGAGGAGATTTTGCATATGGCGAATATTGCTCCCGGTACATGCGAGGCGGCCATGGATAAACTGAAGGCGCATGCGCGGATCGCGATGCATTTTCATCCGGACAGGCCGGATCCGATGATGCGCAGTGTTGCGGAGGCGATGGTCGAGCAGGGCTTATATAAAAGCCAGTTCGAGACGCTGCTGTCCAGCGGCAGCGTGACGGCCTACCCCGGTGGGGCGCGGGATCTTTGGGAGCAACGCCTATTCGGCGGAGCCTATCCATCGGAAAGCACCGCGCCAGGCGAACGGCCCAAATACGGCGCCCTAAACCTGATGCTTCATCCGGACGGGCCGGCGCCACGGTTCGGGTCGTGTTATTTCCTGCTGGCGCCGGAAGTTACCCGCCGGGCTACCTTTACGTATATGGATTCCCACGATGACCCGAGGGAAAAAGGGACGTTGGCGGAGTTTGAGATGATTTTGGCGGCTCTGCTGAAGGAGATTTTTCTCAGGGATTCCGCGCTTGGCGAAAAGGAGCTGACACCGCGGAAATTTTTCGAGCATTTGCTGGCCCGGTTGGATCAGCCGTTTCCCGACCCGGCGGGGAGGGAGCCGCAGCGCAACTTGAACCATTATATCGAAGCCCAGGTACACGGCGACATTTCATTGGAAAAAGACGTCGAGGCGCTGGTGGCCGACCCTTCGTTCAAAAACGCCCCGGTGGGAGAAACGCTGGAACAGCTGTGCCGCCGGTATTCGATTAAGCTATATTGGCATCAAGGCTTTGCGCTTCCGGTGGAGGAGGTGCCCAGCGATTTTCGGGGGCCGGCGATGCCTTCCCTGGCAAAGCGTATTGCCCGTCAGGGGCGCGTGGATGTTCGCATGATCGGCGAGGCGGCTATGGACTTGAAACGCGGCCCAGCGGCCTGGAGCGACCGGGGCACCTATGCGGAAGTGCTGCAGGAGCTTAAGCTGCTGTGGCATGTGCTGGTGAAGTATGGGAAACCGGTTAAACTCCCTTGAATGGTCAAGGGAGTTAGTTTATTTGGGAGTAGGCGTACCTTGTCTGCGGAAATAGCGGTAAAAAAAGGCTTTATTTTTGCCAAAGCAGGGTGCTTATTCGAAATAGAGGAACTTTTTACCGCTATTATTGGAAAATGGGGGCAGTTGGGGGTTCTACCCAAGGTTTTTATCAAAATAAGACCCAAAATTTCCTCTATTCCGCTGACAAGGGGGAGAATATCGAAATAGCGGTAAAAATTACCGCTATCGCTAGGTAGTGGCTACCACCGCAAACTCACTAACGGAGCTTCCCAACTACAATTCTGCCTGAAGTTCTGACGCAAACTCACTTACTCTATAGAAGTTTTTCTTACGGCGGATTAAGCCGCCGCCCGGGCGCTGCCGGTTTGGTTTTTGCGGATTTGCACCGCCATCACCGAGGCGACGAAGCATAAGAAGCCGGCGACGACAAAAGCCTGGGAGTAGCTGCCGAGTGCGTCGCGCAGAGCACCTGCGCCGTAAGCCGCTGCCGAAGCGCCGATCTGGTGGGCGACGACGACCCAACCGAAGATCATGCCGGATTTCTCCTTCCCGAACGCTTCGCCCGCAAGCTTGACGGTTGGCGGAACGGTCGCGATCCAATCGAGGCCGTAAAATACGGAGAAGACAACAAGCATGTAAGGTGAGGCGCTATTCAGCGCAAGGGGCAGAAACAGCAGGGACAACCCGCGCAGCCCGTAATAACAGAACAGCAGCTTACGGCTGTCGAACCGGTCGGACAACCAGCCCGAAATCGTGGTGCCGAACAAATCGAACACCCCCATCATCGCAAGCAGCCCGGCAGCCGCCACCTCTAGGATCCCGTGATCTCCGCAGGCGGCGATCAGGTGCGTGCCGATGAGCCCGTTTGTAGACAAGCCGCAAAAAAAGAAGGTACCGGCGAGCAGCCAAAACGTCGCGCTCCCCAAAGCCAACCGTAAATTTTGCAGCGGCGCGAGAAAAATATTCCCTTGGAAAGGGGCCGGCTTCACCGGTTCACTCGAACCGTACGGTGCGGCGCCCACGTCATACGGGTGATTGCGCATCCAGACGGCTACGGCCGCAAGCACGATTACGATGCTCGCCACGGCGATATAAACCGCGTATCTCCAGCCGAAATCGGATGTCAATTTGGCGAACAGCGGCAGAAACAGCAGTTGGCCGGTGGCGGCGCTGGCCGTCAACAGGCCGACGACAAGCCCTCTGCGCTTCACGAACCACTGATTGCTGACCGTCACGCCCAGCACATTGGCCATCATGCCTGTCGCCAGCCCGGAGACTAGCCCCCACAGCAGCTCGAATTGCCACAAGGAGCGGATAAAAGGAGTAACGGCCAGGCTAAGTCCTAAAATGGCCAGCGAACATACGATGACTTTGCGGAATCCGAACTTCAGCAGCAGGGCTGCCGAGAAGGGGCCGACCAGCCCGTATAGAAAAATGCCTAACGAGATGACGCTGGAAATGCTGCCGCGGCTCCAGCCGAATTCATGCTCAAACGGAACGAGCAAAACGCTGGGCAGCGAGCGGATGCCCGCCGATACGAGCAAAGTCGCAAAGGTCAGCAGGACGATAATCCAGCCGTAATAAATCTTCGATTTGGGCCTGAGTTGGCCTTGTTCCTTTGTTAAGCTCATCGTATGGTTCTCCCTTTTTGTTTTATTTTGTTTGTACATACAAAATTATTGAAAATAAAAAAGCCCTTGGTTCTTTTCCTGGCGCGTACTGCGCACTGTGCTCTGCTCTGCACGCCGGCGCCGTGGTTATGCCTCGTACATCACACTTTAGCGCTCGAACATCTCGCTTGCGGATTCCTGCTGACGGGTCAGCACATCGGCCAATTCTTTGCCGAGGATAGCCTCGTAGGAGGCCTTCAGCTTTTTGGAAGCTTCAAGCAGCGATTCCTTCATGGCGATCCCTTTGTCCGTCGGGTACACAAGTACGGTTTTTCCCTGGACCTTGCGCTCCACCAGCTGCTTTCCCGCCAGCTTGTCGATGAAACGGGTCAGCGTGGAGGGGGTAATGTACAGCTTCTCGGAAAGCTCCTTTTGGGTGATGCCGGGGTTGGCGATGACGAGCCGCACCAGGTAACCGTAAGCCGGGGCGAGCCCCGTCATGGCAAACGCCTCGTCGGCGAGGCGCGTAATCGCCCGGCTCAAGCGGTTGGTGGTGAAATACATACAGGTGTGCAAAAAAGAGCCCTCTTGTTCAGAGGCCGGCTCTGTGGGGCTGTTTGGTTCCTGCGGCATGAAAGTTCCTCCTTATCGGATCGAAGCTGCGAATCTATTCCAAATTTATTTTGTATGTACAACAAAAATACAGGAGGTAGGAAACATTTTCAAGAGTGAGCCGTGAACTATCCGAAGGCCCGTTCAATGAAAGGGTGGATGTCTTCCGGCTGTATCGTGGGCTCGAATCTTGCTTTCACTTGGCCGTCACGATCGATTAAAAACTTCGAGAAATTCCACTTCACCCCGTTGCCCGCGTAGATGTCCGGATATTTTTGCCGCAAAAAATCCCTCATCCACCGGCCGTCCGCACTTTCCGGATCAAATCCATGAAAAGGCGCCTGCCCGGTCAAATATTGAAAAAGCGGGTGTGCCGTTTCGCCGCGAACGTCCACTTTTTCAAACAGAGGGAAAATAAAAGAAGCGAGGCCGAACGTTCATTTTCATGAACCTTCGGCCAGCAGGCGGTTAACCAACTCGCTCATGCCATCCCAGGAATCCTTCATCAGGAACCGGTCCTGAATCGGCGCGTTCCAGGGGCGGGGAATGCCGATCGTTAATTTGCCGGCTTCCTTGGCGGGGAGCAGGTTATGCGGTCCGTCATCGATCAGCAGGTCGAAATTGACCAGGGACTTGCGTCTGGCGATAAAAAAGTTCTCGTACGGAATAAAGGGCATATACCGCTGCAGCCAGTTCCATTTTTCCGGAACCGCGGATGGTCTGGCGGCCGTCACGATGATGACGTCATGTTCGAGCGTGATTTTCCGCACTTCTTCAACCGTGTGCTCGTCAAAAATTTCAAGCTCTTCATACAAACCCGGCCGTCCGAAAAAAATGTCCTCATTGCAATCGGGATGCCAAATTTTCGTCATGTCAAAGCTGGTCATCTTCTCCATGGTCAGCGGCTGGCCGGGGTACAGCAAATTGTGATAGTGTATCGCTTTGGGCACGAGATGGCAGATCGTATCGTCCATATCGATGGCTACAATTTTTTTGCGCATGGTCGTAATCTCCTGTTTTTTTTCTGTAAATATCGTAACATAAGCCGCCGTTTTTTATCTATAATTGAATCAGTCCGTTTCAAGTTCCAAAATTTCCAAATAGGGGAGATGGAAACATGAACACCTTGGGAAAAATGCTGCCGAGAAAAAGTTTGGAGGAGCTGGGAGTTTCGGCTCGCCAGGTCATCGATTTTCTGGACAAAATGAAAACGCAATCAATCGAGCTGCACAGTTTTATGCTGGTGCGCCACGGACATGTGGCGGCGGAAGGCTGGTGGGCACCCTATGGACCTGAGCTTCCTCACATGCTGTTTTCGTTGAGCAAAAGCTTCACCTCGACCGCGATCGGCATGGCAGTGCAGGAAGGGGTGCTGAAGCTGGACGACCCGGTGATCTCCTTTTTCCGGATGATCTGCCTGACGAGGTTTCACCCAATCTGGCCGCGATGCAAATCCGCCATTTGCTGATGATGGGCACCGGCCATGCCGCCGATACGACGGAAGCGCTGCACGAAGCGGAGGACGGCAACTGGGTCAAAGCCTTTTTAAAGCAGCCGGTGGAACATGAGCCCGGAACGTTTTTCCTGTATAACACCGGGGCCACTTATATGCTGCCGGCGATTTTGCAGCAGGCGTCCGGTCAAACACTGCTTGAGTTTTTGCAGCCCCGGTTGTTTGAGCCGCTTGGCATTGAACATCCGGCCTGGGAAACCTGTCCGCGCGGCATCCATACCGGGGGTTACGGCTTAAAAGTTACGACCGAGGATATCGCCAAATTCGGCCAACTGTATCTGCAAAAAGGGTTATGGTATGGCCGGCGGCTGGTGGAAGAAAGCTGGATTGAAGCGGCGACCTCGAAGCAGATTTCCAACGGGGACGGCGGGGACAGCGACTGGGCGCAAGGGTACGGTTATCAGTTTTGGCGCTGCCGTCACGGCGTTTATCGGGGGGATGGGGCGTTCGGACAGTTTTGCATCGTTTTGCCGGAGCAGGATGCGGTGATTGCGATGACCGCGGGCACAAACGACCTTCAGGGCGTGCTGAACGGGGTGTGGGATCATTTGCGTAGGGCCTTTGGGCCGATCCCGGCTGTCCCAGATGGTTCGTCCGGAGAACTGGAGCGCCGGCTGCGGGAGCTTCGCCTGGAACCGCCGCGGCTGGAGCGTTGCTCTGACACCGAAAACCGGATGAACGGGCAAAACTATAGCCTTGAAGAAAATGAGCTGGGTCTGACAAGCTTCCGCGTGGACTTTAACGAAAATAAGGCCAGCCTGCTGATCCAAAACAAGCAAGGGGAGCATGTCCTTGAGTTGGGCCAGGGCGAATGGATCATCGGGCGGTCATCCCTGTCCGGACCGGAGGAACGGATCGCCGCCTCTTTTACCTGGAAGAACGCGGAAACGCTGCTCCTGACGATTCGGCGGATTGAAACACCGTTTACGCTGAGCGTTGAAGTTGAGCTTTTAGATCAGGGGATTGAAATCCGCAGCGGAATCAATGTATCCTTTGGGGAAACGAAAGCAACTCCGATCCGGGGGATGCTGGGATAAAGAAGAAGTCATGTCTCATGGCCTATCGTTGAAATAGTTGCAAATATCGTCATCGCTTTAGTGAAACAGGAGGACAGACAATGAACCAGGCCGTGGAAGCTTTTTTGAATGAGGTATGGAAAGAAGTCACCGCGATATACGCCAAAGAAAGCAAGCGGATCGATGAACTTAAAAATCAAAGCAGACTGCAGGCAGGAATCATGGATTACCTTCAAGTAGCCTGGAGAAAAGGCAAGCATACCTGGGAAGCGGGGAAAATTCACATCGATGTCTATGAGCCGTTCTCTTGGAGCGACAGTTCCTACAAAACTACAGCAGGTGCTTATATAACGGAGTTGAGCGATGAACTGCTGACTGAGGAGTTCTTTCCTGCCTTGTGCGGGCTTGTAGACGGCCTGTTCCGCTCGGAGGAGCTTGGTTCCCGTTTTTTTGATTACAAGTTTGAAATTGTATTTGAGTTTGAACGGGAAAGATCGAATCTAACGCTGAACCGCCAGTTGTTTAATGAGCCCAAGCGGAGCCAACTGCAAAAGTCGCTGGAACAGTTTATCCAAACCAAGATTCTCCCCGATCCGCCCGTGCAGCCGGATGAGCAGGACATGTTCTTTTTCGCCCAACATTTGGTCAATCCTGATCTGATGAAGCAGGAAGCGGGAGAGATCGATCCGTTGATCCGCCGTCTTTCCGGCAAGCTGCATAAGAACCAGAACCGCAAAAACGAGTGGATCCGGCATTATACTTCGGCTTTTAAGGGCTGGGCGCAGGATCGTTTTTTACCGCGGTATTTTGATTGTACCGATGATTACGGAAACGAGTGGATTTTGAAGGGCGAGCCGAACAGGCCGTCCCTGGATGGCGGCGAAATGGAATTTTTCTTATATGCGGCTCTGCAGATCGGTTTCACCGAACCGGATACCCGGCAGAAATACCTGGAGCTTGCGGTCCAATTGGGTTCGGAACAGGCAGCCGGTTACTTGAAAGCGGGCAGCGGAAAATTTGCGAGTACCTATAAGGGGGCGCGGGTCGAAGGCAGGAATAACGACGTTACGCAGACGATCGAGATTCGAATCTTATCCGAAGAGGAGCCTGCTTACGAAGAAGCGCTGGATTACATCATCGGCCTTCTGCGGCAGGGTTTTCCTAAAAGCTATGAACTCAAGCTGAAGAGCAGCCGGAAGCATTTTCTGCCGATAAAAAAGCTGGCGAAATCCAAGCAACATCAATTTTTTGCTAATGCGCTTGGTTACCCGGCCCTGTTCCCCAAGCTGGCGGAATATGCGGATGCCGCGATGGAAGAGTTCGCTTGGTACCGGGATGTGGAACCGGGCGAGAAATCGGTGATGCCGGGCACCTATTCCGTATTGGGCCTCGGCTTGTACAGCGAGTCCTACTTTCCGTTGGTCTGCCGCTATATGGAACTCGTAGATACGGAGCATCAACTGGTGCAGGACGGCTATGCGGAGGCATTTATTGAGGCGCATGGCATGAAAGAGGAACATATGCCGGTGCTCGTGTCTATTTTGCTGGGAGGCAACGAGGAGGGAAGACCGGTTAAAAATGCGGTCATTGACCGCCCCGAACTTGCCGCAGCCCTCTTTGAGGCACTGAAAGGCAAGGAAGCTCATGAACGCGAGCTCGTTCTGTGCCGGATCTTCGGGAGCGTGAAAAAACTGGCCGGAGCGGCCCGAAAAGCCCAGCCGCCGCTAAAGGAAGGACTGGAACAGCTGCTCTCGCTTTAAATGTTGCGTTGTTGGAATAAGCCGAGCCGGCCGGGGGAAGGCAAGAGCCTGCGTTCATACGCGGGCTCTTGCCTCTGCTTACATGGTAGTTATCTAAAAGCGAAAAACCCGCCGGTAATGCACATGGTCAAGCCGGTCTTCCCACGTCAATTCGTGCTCTTCCGGATATCTATAATACGTCGCGACCGGCAGATAACCCCAGAAGATACCCATCCCGCCGCAAATGTTGCAGCCGCCGTCTCCACCTTTGCTTGAAACGATACTTTCCGGCGATACGACAAGCTCCATTTGGTAAGGGTCACCAAGAAAACAGAGGCCAAACGCATTCGGAAGTTCAAGGTCATAGGGCCTCTCGCAGCCCGCTTCTTCCAAATTAATTTCGGAAGGCTCGGGTTGATCTAGTTCGCCAAAATGAGCGACCTTCATCGTATAATCAAAGCTGTCGCCCCAAGGAAACAGCGTGCGGCTTCCGCCACCGTACAGGTATTCCCATTCCTCTTCAGTCAAGATGCTAAAATGCTCCCCCAGTTTGCCTCCGGACCATTCCGCGAAATCTCCGGTGCTTTCGAACAGGTAAATCCGAATCCGCTCCCCGTCACGATCCAAACGGTAGGACTGATATACTTCATAACCTCTGGACGCCGAATCTTTGAAAATGGCCAGTTGCTTCAAAATATCCGCGTCTTCCTGGGGGTCCAGCTCTTGTTCCGTTACCTCGGTCCAGCCGGCGGAACGCGGACGGCGCTCCACCAGCAGCGGTCCGATGACCGCCTCGCGGGGCGGGGACATCTGCTCCCGCAGTACTTTTTCCGCATCCGCTGCATCTATCCCCATATCGTTTAAGCCTTCCACCATATCATCAAACGTGATCCGGTCCATATCGCCCGGCCATGGATTGGGGTCCCAGCCCAGCGTAACCCGGTCGCCCGGAATCCAGACGAATTCACTTCCGTTATACGTGAAAACACCCGTTTCGAGGCTTTGCCCGTACCGCTCAAACCGTTCGATCCGCTGAAAAGTGAAGCCCTCCGGCAGCCTCTCCTCCAGTTCACGCATCATGCGTTCTTTTTCAAACTTGCTTGTAGACTTCCATTCCGAACGAGACAATGCCGTCACTCCATGCGCCCCCATCCTGATAAATCATGAAATATGAATGCCAATGCTATCCACTAGTATACTTTGCAGCGGCGGTGACGCTCAATGTGCTAAAGGTAACTGATCCGGCCTTGCGCATGCTTTCGTACCTCTATTCCGTCGCCGGAATACTTGCCAACGTATTAGCGTAATGCGTACAATCCAATTATCGCCAATTCTCTGATGGCAATAAGAGAGAGGACGTATAAACAATATGGCAGGTAAAAGTTTGAATACCGGGTTTGAAGAAGAACTGAAACGGCTTAAACGGGAGTGTGAGCAGGCTGAGGAATGGCTTGATTTTGCCATTTTTGCACCCGATGAATTGGAGAATCAGCAGGTAGGCTACCGGGTGGATCCGGCAGGCCGTTCATTGGTTTCAAACGAGGAAGGAGCCTGGCAGGAGGAATGGATCGTTATCGGCCATACGCTGCTGGTCGGTGATCCGATTATTGTCGACCTCGGCGAAGCCGGACAGCCGGTCTCCTATCTGATGCACGGCATGGGCGAGTGGGGTGCGGGCAGCTATATCGCCGGTTCAATGCAGCTTTTGAGAGAGGCTGCCAAAAAAATCAATCAATGGATGACAGGCCAAATTAGGCCGCAGGCGAATCGGAAACTGCCGGTCACGTGTGCCGAGTTGGATGCCCTGGTCGCCGAAATCGCGGAGATGGACTATGCTGATGCGGAAACCTGGAAGATGCTGCTTGACCCGGCATACGAATCGGCCAAGGCGTATGAAGAGGAAATGATTTGGCAAATCCGGGCGATGAATGGACAAGGGACACCACTTAAAGAAATGGCCGATCGGCTCGGAATCTCTATGAAGCAGGTGTACGGCTTTTTGAAGATGATCAAGGCCTCATCAAATGATTAGCGGGGGTTGTAAGACGGTGGGAATTTTACGGGATAAAGCTGAGGAATTCAATAGAACGGGAAGGTATGCGGAGACGCTAAAATTATTGGAACCGTTATTGCAAAATGTTCATTCACAGAGCACACCAGAACACGAAGCGGATATCCTGCATAGCTTGTATTTTTACGTAGAGGCCGCGATTCTGCTGGGCGATTGTGCCAAGGCCACGCAGGCCGCCCGGCAATTTGGGGAGATATACCCGATCGCAAACGATACACAGGAGAGAATAGGGGACACCGTGCATATGAAGAATATGCTGCAAGACATGGCCTTCTTATATACAAAGGAGCGGGAGAAAGAGGCTTGTCTGCGCAGTTTCGGCGGATCGTTGGAGTATGGAAAACTACAGCCGGCATGGACTTCCAGGATCAAATATTTCCTGGCGTTTGCGGATTATCTGGACTACAACGTAATTGACGCAAGGCGTAAATTATCCGAAATTACTACCGAAGAGGCGGCGTGTTTTGCCGGCCCGATCGGTGAGCTTCGTCATAAAGTTGAAGAGCGCAGCCGTCTAGATTTTAAACGCTTAAGAGAGAGGCATCAGGCTTTTATCGAATTAGGAGATTCTGAGGAGTGGGTCGTACAGGTCGCTTTGAACCCGGACGCCACTCTGTTGGCGGTGATGTATAGTGACGGCGGGCTTAAGGTGATTCGTACGGATGACGGGAAAGAGGGTTGTTCTTTTTCGGACAATAGGGAGCTTTTTAAGGAAGAGAAGGCCTATGAAGCAGGGCTGGCTTTTAGTCCGGATTCCCGGTATCTCGTGGTTGGGTTGGGCGTAGGCATGGTTAAAGTATATGATCTTTTGGAGAAAAGCTTATGCAAGGAATACGGTTGTCCCGGATTGGATTGGGAGCAATTGGAGCGGAACGCATACTACGAGGAATACACTTATGTCACGTTTAGCGCGACCGGCCGATATTTGATCATTGTTCCAACCGCAGGTAGCTATGATCCCCAAGGCGATGATGGTTACGGTATCCCTGAGCCGTATCGGACCTTTTATTGCATGGAGTTTGCGAGCGGAAAGGTTGTGCTTCAGCATACTTTTGGCGAGAACAGCAAAATCGCGGCGATTCAAATAAGTCCGGATGAAAGGTTGCTGGCTGTCGGGTGTTTTGGTCAGGAAATAACGGTGTGGGATATGGCTTCATGTCGAACCGTGTATGAGGGGAACATCTTCGTCTGGCTGGGTTTGCCGTCCCGGGTGGGCATGACGCAAACGATTTCGTTTGGCCAGGACAGCAAAAGGTTGGCGTATGCGGCACGCCAGGCCGTTCGAATCATTCATTTGGGCGAGGCCGAAGGAAACCGTACAGAAGACATTCCGATGCCGCAGAACCACGTATGCTGCGCACTCTGCCTGGATTCGCAAGATCGCGTGATTTTCGCTCAATATGCAGATCATACCTCTTCACGTATTGTCAGAGTTCAGAGCGGTTCGGAAGGGATGGAGGTGCTGCTTGATCAGGATATCAATGATGTGGACGGGATCTATGTTAATGAAGAACAGGATGAACTGTGGATCTACGATTCCCCCGTCGTACAGCTCAGAACTTACTCCACCGGGGAACCGATCCAAAAATATGATCCATACCAATGGTCCTACTCACCGTACATGATATCGAATCAAGTTTCGATTCAGCCCCAGGCAAGCATGGTCGCCATTAGCCATAAAACGAAAGTACGGCTGGGGTGATCGGACAGAAGACAGGAAACCCCCACCTCAAGCTTGGCCGCTGAAGGTGGGTTTTGTGCTCTATAAGCTGGTGCGGCTTCGCCCTCTATCTCTCAATTGGAAAAATCCAATCAGGCTACTGCATATACCACCCGATTTCTAATCTATTGTATATTTCCAATCAGAACGCTTGCGTCAAACCTTGAAAATATGTCACCCGACTATACTTAATCAAATATCAGATACCAGAATATCGCAATTTCGTCACTGTGTTTATGAATGCCACGATATAGAAGAAAATCAAACCCGCCTATTACAAAGCCGCAGTTCCGGTAAAATTCGCATGCTTTTACGTTGTTACTCTGCGTCTCCAGCATGATTCCGGCCATTCCGCCGTCGTGTGCCCACCGCTTAGCCTGTTCGATCAGTTTGCGGCCAATTCCGTACCCTCTATAATTTTTGTCTACCACGATGTCTTCCACAAGAGCATAGTTATTCCAGTTCCGTTTCAATACGATCCGGCCGGCTGTTCTATTCTCTATGTAAGCCAGATACACGATTTGATCGGGGCTGTCGATGTAGTCCGAGTAGTTTTCTTCCTCCGCGTCTTCAAATGGAGGATCAGAATAACTTTTTGTATAGCCGGGGATTTGTTTCACCGTGAAATCGATTTGTCCGTCTGTCAAGGACAAGACGGGGGTGGAATCTACAGTAAAACTATCATATGAAACAAAACTGAAGGGGGGATGGTGGATGGAACGAAAAATGGCTCAAGACCAAAATCAGTGCTTGACAAAATAAATGATGACGGAGATGGGGGAGGGGGTGTTCTCTCCAAACCACTTTGCACGATCATCCCTTTGGTTCAGGAAGCCAAGTCACCCGATCAAACGGGATAATCGTGCAAAGCCTCCGGATAGCGAGTCTCGCTCCAAGCCACGGTCTGTTGTCGGCTTGACTGTCAAGCACTGATGATTAGGTTGAACCGGAAAAAACACGACTGTAACAAAATCCTGCCTAGGCATCGGCCTGAAAACCAACGAGCATCCAATTTATATGTTTCTAACGTTAAGATAGAGTTGTACAATTGAACCTTGGGTGGGCGTGGTTTCCCTTCGAAAGGAGGTGAAGCCATGGAAATAAAAGATGCAATTCTCATCATGATCGCTTTTTCAACATTTGTCATTGCTCTTCTAACATACATCGCGAATAACTACAAGAGAAAGTAAAACCCACCCCAAGGTTTAGTGGCCAAAGGTGGGTTTTTGTCCTTTTCAGCTTAGAAGGGAAATCCATCCAAGCCAATTGTATAGGCCGAGTGTTCGCTGCACTCGGTCTTTCTATCGTGATTTTAACATATGCGGTATCGCATAAACAAGTGAATTGATACAGCAATTACCATCGGAGAAAAACTTTTTTCTTCTTCTTGTTGCAAACTGTTGAACGAGAACGCCAAAAAGGGCCCAAATAGGTCACTTGCCCCTAACCTGTCAAAGCCCCCTAGCCGCGTCCGACACGGCCCTCGGCTCTTACTCTTCTCCCGTCGCGATTGGATTCTCACTGTATGAGATCCAGTCGCTCCAGCTTCCCGCGTACAGCTTCACCTGCGGATAGCCGAGCTTGTGCAAGGCGAGCACGTTGGGACAGGAGCTGACGCCGGAGCCGCAGTACACGATGACCTCGCGTCCGGCCTCCAGCGCATCGGTTACCGGGGCGAGCTGCGCCTTGAGCTGTTCGCCGCTTTTCCAGGCTCCGCGCTCGTCGAGCAGCTCTTTCCAGAAGCGGTTGAGCGCGCCGGGGATATGCCCGGCCTTGGCGTCCAGCGGCTCGGTAAGGCCGGCGTAGCGTTCCGCGGCGCGCGAGTCGACGAGCACGGTGCCGGAATCGCCGAGCGCCCGGCGAACGTCCTCCACGCCGGCCAGCATGTCCGGCCGGAGGGAAGGGTTGAAGGCGGCGGGCACGACGGTCCGCCGCTCATCGGTGACCGGGTAGCCGCCGGTCTGCCAGGCGGCAAAGCCCTCATCCATGACGTAGACTTCGTCATGGCCCAACCAGCGCAGCAGCCACCACAACCGGGCGGCGTTTATGCCCCCTTGGTCGTCGTACGCGACGACCCGGGAGGCATTGCCGATTCCCGCCCGGCCCAGCCGCTGCGCGAGCATTTCCGGGGCGGGCAGCGGATGGCGCCCGCCGTGCACGTCTACCGGTGCCGAGAGATCTTCCTCGAGATCGAGAAAGACGGCACCGGGAATATGGGCGGCGGCGTAAGCTTCGCGCCCCGCCTCCGGATGGCCGAGCTCAAAGCGGCAATCGACAATGACAAGGTCGGGTTCGTACATGCGGGCAAGGACCCATGATTTGGATACGATCGGTTGGAGCAAAGGCGTTGGATTCATCTCGAATAACCTCCCTTATTTGCGAATCTCGAAAAACTGGCATTCCCGGCGCGGATGGTAAGTAATGTCGCTGACACCGGATTGGGTAATAATCGTCTCTTCGGTAAAACGAATGATCTGCGTGTTATTTTCGATAAGATGGTCGTCCCGGAAAACACGAACGCGCTGCTTGCGGTCAAGGGCTTCCTGTAAGTCGGCGTCCGTAAACAACTCTCTTGTTATTGGCATATGTAAGGCTCCTTTTAAGCGGGGAATCGTTTGTATCTTCATTGTAACCCGATCTGCCTGCCGGGGAAAGCCGGACCGGAATTTCACCATTTTCCGCTGCCAAATTTGATTGAGGATATTTCGCGGTTTCGCTATAATATAGGGGTTTGCGATTCGCATTATGAACGGATATAGACTAACCACGGAAGCAGGGACTTGCCAGTATGAATTCGAGTGCCAAACTATCGGCGAAATACGAAATCCTCTACATCATCGGGATCATCGCCATTTCTTTCTCTTCGATTTTTGTCCGCTGGTCGAGCGCGGAAGTGTCGGTGATCGCGATGTACCGCTTATATTTAACCAATTTGCTGATGCTCCCGCTGCTTTGGAAATACCGCGAGGAAATATTCCGGCTTAGTGCCAAGCAGTGGGCCCAGCTGCTGTTCTCCGGCTGTATGCTGGGACTTCATTTTTTACTGTGGATGCAGTCGCTCCGTTTGACCACCGTAGCCAGTTCTACCGTCATCTTGACGTTGGAGCCGATCCTGGTCATGTTCGGTTCCTTTTTCCTGTTTGGGGCAAAAATCAACAAGGCGATGATGCTTGGCATTGGCATGGCGCTCATCGGTTCAATCGCCATCGGTTCCGGGGATTTTTCGCTGTCCGGGCAAGCGGTGACCGGCGATTTACTGTCCCTGCTAGGGACGGTCGCCGTCGCCATCCACATGCTGGCCGGCAAGCAGCTCCTAAAGCATATCAGCGCTTTTGTCTACAATTTTCTGGTGTTCGCTGTCGCGGCGACTTCGTTGGCGGTATATAACGTTATCTGCGGGCAGCCGTTTACCGGGTATGCTTCACGCGAGTGGGGGATTTTCCTGCTGCTTGCTATCGTCCCCACCTTGTTTGGACATTATCTGTTTAACTGGCTGATGAAATATCTCAGCGCCTCGGCCGTGTCGATGGCTGTGCTCGGCGAACCGGTGTTTGCTTCGCTGCTCGCCTGGCTGTTGTTGAAGGAAAGTCTGACTGCGCTGCAGCTTTCGGCGGGCGTGCTGATCCTATGCGGGGTGTGGATTTTTATCAGGTACGGAAAAGAGACCACGAACTCCGGGGGCAAAAGCCCGAAGGCTTTATCGGGGGCAGGGGACGGGAGAAAAGCGAGCTGAGCGGGGCAGGGTTCAGTCCGTTAGTACCTACCGATTCCGCGGTTTACCAATGTATGATTGAGGTGAAGCGGAGAATATCATAGCATCAGCACGGCCGCCATTTTGGAAACCGATCGGCGGATTCTGTGGCGGAATCAGGTCTTCTATGGAGGTGGCAGCATTGTGTACCGGTATAGCCTTGTATGACACGGAGCATATTTCCCCGACCGTTGCCTTTGAAATTGGCAGGTCTTTTTTTGAAGCCATCGGCGTACCTGTGACTGGGGGAAGCTACTATGAGTATTTAATTCCAGGCGACCATGAAGGGGACCACGATATCGTGGAAGTGCCCCTGGACCGGTTAAAAGAGAAGATTTTCGCAGGGGAGGCCGATTCTTTCTGGCTTTACTGTGAAAGAAAAGGTTCCGTGCCTTGGCCGCCAAACCGGCGGGTTCGGAAGCTTCCCGCATCTTGCCGCCTTGTGCGAGTTTCCGGCCGACAGCGTATACATAAAATTGACGGACTGGCTTAAAGATGTGGCGGAGCGGGCCCAAGTTCCCTATGGGATATTATACGCGGCGGGCAAAATGACGAATACGTATTACTATGCGGGCGGAGACAACGGCACGGCATTGTTCCCGTACGAGAACGGTTTTGCGTTTAAACATGAAACGCCGGGTCTGTATAACGGAGAAGGCCGTTATGTAGATCAAATGCTGCGGATGATATATCCGTGCAATCTGTTGAATAGCCGGCATTTAAACATGGTGATAGATGGCGTGAGGCTGGGGGATTGGATTACCGGCAGCCAAGAACGCGGCTTGTTGACCCGGATCAGCAATGATCAGTGGATGTGGGAAGTAGGGAAGGCACGGCTTGACTCCGTTAATCAAGCTTGCGGCGAGGCCGGGCTGCTTGTGGCCTGGAAGCCCCGGCAGCCTAAAAAACCGGTCAGGAAGCTGCCTTAAAATATGAACGGGATGTTATGCCGGAATTTTGAGGGTACGCCGGCCTGCTGCAGTCCAAAAACGATGCCCCAAAAGCGCGGCCGGGGAAGCGGCTTTATGTCGATGGCGCCTGAAGGGGAAAGGGACGCCTGGACGCACCCCCGCTTTTATTTTCCTTTGTTGCTGGCGATAATCATATCGACGAACAGGCCGATTTGTTCCTTGATGGCGATCGGGTCGTAGCGGTAAAACGTGTCGAAGTCATTGTAAAAGACTTTGTTGTTTTTGATCGCGTCGATGTTTCTCCAAACCGGGGAGGCTTTCAGGTTGTTCAGTGCTTCGCCGGTTTTGTCCGGATCGTAGGTCGTCAGGAACATGTAATCGGCGGCATATTCCGGCAGCGCCTCCAGCGATAGCTGGAAGGTGGATTCCTTCGGATCCCATTTTTCCGGCCCCTTAAGCTTCAGCGCGTTATATAGCACCTGGCCTCCGCGCCCGGCGTTGTCCCCAAAAATCCACAGCTCACCTTTATTGGTCAGCTCATAGATCCCAAACGTGTCGGCGTCTTTCACGACGCTTTTTAGCTTTTCCCGGCCTTCGGCGGCTTTTTGGTCATAGTCGGCCAGGAAGGCTTTGGCTTTCTCGGGCTCGCCTACGATGTCACCGAACGTTTCCACGGTGTTGTGGATGTCGGTGGTCGTACCGTAAGGCAGGTACAGTGTCGGCGCGATTTTGGACAGCTCGTCGTAATTTTCGTCGTACATCACCACGATTAAATCGGGCGCAAGCTCAAGCGTTTTTTCCAAATTGACGGGATTTGCCCCGACATCCTCAGTATTCGCCAGCAGATCCTTGAGGAACGGATTGTTGAAGGCGTCCGGTTCGGCGCCCACCACGTTGCCTCCCACGGCCAGCAGCTCTCCGGCGTAGAAGTCGGTCACGATCCGTTTCGGCTTCACCGGAATTTCGACCGGCCCCTTGACCGTATCGTAAGTACGAGTCCCGGCGGCAGTCGCCTCGGTATTGCCGTTCGCCTCGGCAGCGGCTTTAGTGCCCGTATTTTGTGCGGTGGTGTTCGTACTCCCGCCCGCCTGATTGGCGCCGCCGCCGCAAGCGCTTAAGACCAGGATCAGCGTAAAGACGCAGACCGCAACGGAAAGTACGGATTTTCTCTTAAACATGATAAACCTCCCCCATATGTAATCTAGTATTTTTATTTTCGTTAAATCAATAATGATAATCATTATCAAAATTCTAAAAGAACTATATCAGGTTCCATTTTCCGTGTCAACAAACAAAAAGCCGATCCCCCGAGTTTATTCAGGGGCGGCTTTTGAAACTTTTAAAACTCGGTCCACCTTTCCAGCGAGTCGAGCTTCTGCTTGAAGATGACGCTCTTCTTCTTGATTTCCTGTTCGTTCTGCGAGGTGAGAATCCGTTCGAAATCCAGGATCAGACTGGCGATGTAATCTCGTTTTTCGCTCAGGGATTCCTCGTATAGGCGTTCTCCGCGGGCGAGCAGCAGGCGGTTTTCGTTGCGGTCGCGCGGATGGATTTTCAGATGCTTCAGCTCTTCCAGCCGGGCTTTGATCTGTTCCGGGGAAGTTTGGCCCGGGTTTTTCTCGATAATCATCGTTTTTTTCTCGCCGGTGCTTACTACCGTAACTTCAACCTCAAGCACGCCATTGATGTCGTAGGTGTACCGAATGTCGATGCTCTGTTCGCCTCCGGGAGCGGCAGGCACCTGGATATCGAGACTGCCCAGCCGGACGTTATTTTCCACTCTGCGGCTTTCGCCTTGATAGATGTCGACGCGAACGAATGTCTGATTGTCCCGAATCGTATATACGCGATCCACTTTACTGACCGGAATCGGCGTGTTGCGTTCGATAATGGGGAGAAAATGGCCGCTTTCATAAACGTCTTCTTTAATCTCTTTGACTATGCTTGTTCCCAGCGTAAATGGGCATACATCGGTCAGGATCATTTCCTGCAGGCTGGCGTCACGGTCTTTCAAGGCCACCTGGATGGCGGCGCCCAAAGCGACCGCTTCGTCCGGATTAATCTGTGAAAAGGGAAGTCTTCCGAACATTTTGCTGACGATCGATTTGATGATCGGCATCCGGGTGGCTCCTCCGATGAGGATGACGGCGTCGAGGTCATGCGGCGTTAGCGACGCATCGCGAAGCGTGCGTTCAATCGGGCTCCGCAGCCGCAGGAGAAGCTGCGCGGCCAGTTGTTCGTATTGGCTGCGGTTCACCGTCAGCTGCAGGGTTTGGCCTTCGTGCACAAACACCATTTCCCCCGCATTTTCGTTCCCCAGAACGAGCTTGCACATTTCCGCTTGTTTAATGAGCGCCGTCTTTTCTTTGGTGGCCAGGTTGGCGTAATCAATTCCGTGAGTTTCCGCGAAATGCGACAGCAGCACCCCGGTAAAATCCTCCCCGCCAAGGTAATTGTCCCCGGCGATCGACTGCACCTGCATCACGCCTTCAAACAATTCGAGCACGGATACGTCAAACGTACCGCCGCCCAAGTCAAAAACAAGGAACCTGGTGTCCGCTTCCTGCTGGTGCAGGCCGTAAGACACCGCCGCCGCGGTAGGCTCACTGATGAGCCGCTCCACATGCAGTCCGGCCAAAGCCGCCGCGCGCAACGTCGCTTTCCGCTGCGCATCGTTAAAATAGGCGGGCACGCTGATGACGGCCTCTTCCACCTCTTCGCCCAAGTAGGCTTCGGCGTCTTCCTTTAAGGCCCGCAGTATAAAAGAGGATAAATCCTCGGGAGAAAACTCGTGCTCCCCAAGCCGGTACATCTTGTCCGTTCCCATATAACGTTTAAAAGTGGCGGCTGTAAGATGGGGGTGTGTAATCATTCGCTCCTTGGCGATTTGGCCTACCAAAACTTCGTTGTTGTCGTCCAAACTGACCACGGAAGGCGTTAAATGCTTGCCGAGCGAGTTTGGAATAATGACCGGACCATGCTCCGTCCAATAAGCTGCAAGGGAATTCGATGTTCCCAGGTCGATACCGATTTTTGCCATAGTTATGTACCTCGTAGTTCGTTTTATATATTAAGTTTATCGGATAAAAGCGGCTGATTTTGAAATTGTTGAAAATTTCATTATACAAATAACGAATAACTGTTAACCCGGGGAAAATCTATGTCGATAATAAACTAGTAGACGATTCTGGACTTGAGAAAACGGCAAAATAGTCTATTGAAGATCTCGGGTGACAACATAAAGGAAAAAAAAGGGCGCTATTTCGGCGATATCCCCCATGTTGCGGAAATAGAGGAATTTTATGGCGCTATTTTTACGATTTAGTGGCGAAAGGCCGTCTTTCGACGTGTTCATCGAAAAATAAGACCCAAAAGTTCCCCTATGGTGATGAATAGGCTCAAGTTCGGAAAATAAGACCCCAAAGTTCCGCTATTTTATGGGGACAGACGATACTGAGTACAAGACTAAAATAGAACAAAGTGATCCATGGCCCCTGTCCGCAGATAAGCCAGATTATTTCCGGATCATTCTACTAGTTGCTGTCAGTAAAGACAGATGAAAATTAAGATACCCGGCGGTGAAATGACGGTTTGAACATATGGAAAATCCTTGGGATTGATCCGACACAGGATCAATCGCAAATTCGTAAGGCATATGCCCGGATGCTTAAAAAATACCATCCGGAGGATGACCCGGAGGGTTATCAACGGCTTCGGGAAGCTTTTGACGAGGCGATGAAGCTGGCTAAACAGGGCGAAGTTTTCCTGGACGTTTTCCTTGATGGAGAGGAAACGGCGGAAGAGGAAGTCGAAGCCTTTGAAGAGGAAGGCGCCGAAGAGAAGGGTGAAACTGCGGAAGAGGAGCCCAATGCGGAGTCTTTGGAATTTCCGGCGTTTGAAGAGGTTTGGAATTTGGAAGACAGCCGGAGAGAAGGCCCACCATTGAGGCAGTCGCCTGAAGAGCTGGTGGCGGAATTTATAGAGGAGCTGGACAATTTATATTTGAATTTCGCTTCCCGCTGCAATGCTTCCTTGTGGGCGGAACTGCTGAACGGCGACATTATTTGGGAGCTGGGGAACCAGAGTTTGTTGGCTAACCGGATGCTTGAATACTTGAATGAGCACTATTTTTTGCCCGAAGCGGTGTGGGAGTTGCTGGATAATGCCTTCGGGCTGGAGGAGAGGTTCACTAACGATCCTTCCGGCTTCAAGGAGCAATACCCTAAGGTATGCGAATATGCCTTTAGGAGCTCGCCTGCGGCAGCATTGGGATATTCCGTCCTGAGCGGAGCGGAAGGGATCGATGTTGAAGCCTATCTGCATGCCCGCGAAGATTTTATCCAGGCGATGCTGGGAAGCGAAACGGAGAAAGCGCGGGCAGCGCTGCAGCGGGCGTTTGGCATTTTTGAACGAGATCCAAATCTCCTTCGCCTGCAAATCGAGTTTTACCGGCAAAATGGTGAATTGGAGCAGGCGTTGTCTGCCTGCGACCTGCGGGTTCGCCAATTTGGCGAAGATGAGGAAGTGATGATCGTTCGCGCCACCATACTGCTGAATATAGGACGTACGGATGAAGCGCGGGATGAGCTTGAACGGATCAGGCCCGCAAGGCCCGATGACGCGGAAGTTCTGTCGTTGTTGGGGCGGTGTTATATTCGGCTGGAGCGCATGGACTCAGCCCGGGAGGCATACGACCGGATGCTGCGAATTAATCCGAGGGATAGCGAAGCGTCCATGGGCCTAGCCAAAATCGATGCATACATAAGCGGGCTGCCGCGGTTCGGCAAAGACCGCCGCAAGCAAATGCGGCAGCTCCAAAAAGAATGGGGCAAGCATTCGCTGACGGGTTTTTTAAAGAAGCTGGCAAGTTTTTTGTGGCTGAGAAAAGGGCTCTTTTTCTGCATCGTTTTGCTGCACATTATGTTGCCGATTGTCTGGTACTCCAATATGGAAGTTTCCTTCCCGGAGTATGTGAAGCAGGAGGTCTTTCCGGCCGAACCGCCTTTAGTCACGACGGCGGAAGAACTGCAAAGCGTTCCTCCCGGAAGCGCGGTTCGGCTGAAGCTGACGAACGCGTTTTTTACAGGCATTCTTGAGATTGAACAGGAGGATGCCGAGGGGAGAGCGACCGCCTCTTATATGCTGCAAAGTGCAGCGACCCAAAGGAACTTGATGGACCATATGACGGGATACATTAGCCAGGGTAAGGCGGGGGATATCACCGTTCTTGCTTTGACCGGCTATGACGAGAGCAAGCGGATCTACGAAAACCATGAGATTGAACTTCAGGGGATTGTCCAGGATTTTTCCGGCCCGGCATTACAGTCATTACGTGATTATTGGGAAGGGAAGCAAGGAAGTGCGGATTCCTCGTCTTCGCTCGTTCTTTATGTGAATGCCAGGGACGGTCTAGGCGGCGATAACGAGAAATTCCCGGTAATGTTCCATTGGCTCGCTGCTATTTTATGTTTATTATATTGCCGGTTTATCATACTGCTGTACCGAAGCAAGCGTTTCCTAATGTATAAATAAGCTGAGAAACGGAGGAAGTGCCGTGGCAATTGCGGCCAACAATTAATATGGAAAGCTGGAAAGCTGACGCATACACCATGCTGGCTGTGATCCCCGTAGGGGCAGCGGCGGATTACTATATTAACAATCCGGAGAAAACGTATCGAGGCGAGCTCTATTTGAAGAGGACTTTAGCTCCGCATGGGGTGGAAAACCCGGAGCAGCTTAAGATGAGTTTGGAATGGCAAGCCTCCAAAGGGATTCGCGATGAATTTAAACGGATGTACCGGGAGCTGTGTCTGCTGCCTGAAACGGAGCGTGCCCGCAGAATTGAAGCCGAGGCCAGTCCATACGTGCGGCATAAGCTGACCGTAGCCGATTATTACTTGCGGCGTATGCCGTCCGGCGGAGTGGGATCGTACGATTTTGCCGTCAACGTATTGAAATGTGTGGCCGGCGAGCGGTTGGGCTGGTTAACCGCCGATGAAGCGCGGATGTACGTGCAGGAGAGCGTAAGCCTGACCCGGGAGCATTATTCCAACTGGCATGACTATTGCATCGGCTTTGCTGTTGGGCTGGAATTCGTTTCCATTGATCCGGATCCCTCCAATTACGTAATCGAGGGCATGGGGCGTCTAAGAAGATTGCTGAATTTTAAAGACAGCCCGCTGGTTAAGGGGAAGTTTTTCATCTAAAATTGGAGGGCCGTCCGGATTTCCGGGCGGCCCTCTTATGTGTAAACTGAACCTCTGCCGAAAATAGAGGTAATTTATGTCGTTATTTTGAGATTTCCTTCCTCTAACGCAAATTAAGAGAAAATTTTTCCGTTATTTTGAAACTAGTCCGGGAAAAAGAGGCTGTGTGCCCTCATATTTCCGAAATAGAGGTAAAAAATTCCTCTATCTCTGTTGTACTTCCTTCTTGGGTGAAAATAAGGACCAATTTTACCGTTATCTCCAGGATCTCCACAAATCGCAGGCCGTTTGCTTCATTCCATACACCCTGAAATTTTGTAATTTAGGAACGCAAGTTGGGTACGCCCCAGCGCAAAATCAGACCGGCATGGGTCAAGCCGCCGCCAAAGCCGTACAGGAGCACGCGGTCGCCGTATTTCAACTGCCCTGCATCCAGGCCGGCCTGCAGCGCGAGCGGAATGGAAGCGGAGGACGTATTGCCCATGTCCCGTACGCTTTGCAGCGTTTGGCCGAGCGGCAGCGAGGATTTCTCGCAGATCGATTCGATCATGCGCAGGTTGGCACTGTGCGGAACGAACCAGTCGATATCGTCGCGGTCTAAGCCGGCCTGCTCCAGGATCTGTTCGATCCCGGCGGAAACGGTGCGCACTGCCCATTTGAACACTTCCCGGCCGTTTTGCACGAGTTTCCCGTTCCCCGCAAGCGCCATGCCATCCATTTCGTCAGCCAGCGCTGAGCGGTATACGTGGATGCCGCCGGCTCCGTTTGTGCCCATGACGAACGCCTCGAATCCGGGCTGCTCCGGGTCGTATTCCACGAGGGCGGCGCCGGCGCCGTCTCCGAACAAAATGCAGGTTGTGCGGTCGCTGTAGTCGGTAATTTTGGACATCGTTTCTCCGGCGACGACAAGGATTTTTTTATGCAAGCCCGAGCTGATCAAGCCATTGGCTATATGCAGGGCGTAGGTGAAGCCGGCGCAGGTTGCGTTGAGGTCGATAGCCCCGGCGCCTTCCATGCCGAAGTGCTTCTGAACCCGGCAGGAGACTGTCGGGAACGAGTAATCGGGCGTCGTCGTGGCGGCGATGATGAAATCGACATCGTCCAAAGACGCACCGTAAGTTTCCCGCAGCCGTTCGGCGGCGCGAATGCACAAATGCGAGGTGAACACCTCGTCGGCGGCGATATGGCGCTCCTTGATGCCCGTGCGTTGCACGATCCATTCATCGCTGGTGTCCACGATCCGCTCCATGTCTTCATTGGTTAGAATCCGCTCTGGAACATACGAACCAAACGCGGTAATGCGGGCCTTCGATACGATTGACAAACGAATCACTCCTTCGAGATGTGGCTTCCATAGTTTTAGTATCAAGTATTAGTACCAGGTATTAAATTGAGTATAGCAGGTTTCTTTTCATTTTCCAATCGTTTTGCTGTCCATGTGCTCGGATTATAGTATTTCCGTGTTTGCACGGCGGTATAAAAAGGTCAAAATTTGACCTTAATGAAGTAAAATAATCCCGCTGTTTGTAAGCGCGCTCATGATATGCTTGAGAAGCAAACCGGTCAATACTACAACCAGTTGAGAGGAAAGGGAGAGCCTGATGAGTTCCGACAAAGAATACGTTAAAATAGCCCAGGACGTGATTAAAGGGCTTGGAGGAGAAGACAATATTATTTCCATGGCCCATTGTGCCACACGGTTGCGCCTGATCGTCAAAGACAGGGACATTATCGACGATGAGTTCATTGAAAATATCGACAAGGCCAAGGGTGTGTTTTTTACATCCGGGCAATATCAGATTATTTTCGGAACCGGTATTGTGAATAGGGTTTACGAGGCGATGATCGGACAGAACGTATCCGCCACCTCCAAAGCGGAGTTGAAGGAAAAGGCCTCGGCCCAGGATGATAACTTTTTCAAAAGAATGCTTCGGATATTCGGAGACGTATTTGTCCCGATTATCCCGGCATTGGTGGCTACAGGGTTGTTCATGGGGGTCAGAGGGTTGGTCACTCAGCCTGCGCTGCTTCAATTATTTGGTCTTACCCCTGAGAGTATTTCGGCGGATTTCTTGTTAATTACGCAAATATTGACCGATACCGCCTTTGCCTTTTTACCCGTGCTGGTCTGCTGGTCGGCCTTTAGGGTGTTTGGCGGATCGCCGCTGTTAGGGATATTGCTAGGATTAATGCTGGTCAGCCCTTCACTGCCAACGTCCTGGGATGTCGCCCAGCATGTAAAGGAGCCGATGGTGTTTTTCGGATTCATTAAAGTCGCCGGCTATCAGGGCTCGGTACTTCCGGCCTTCATCCTGGGGGTCGTAGGGGCGCTGCTGGAAAAGAGGATCAGAAAATGGGTCCCCGAAGCCTTGGATCTGATTTTAACGCCGTTTTTAACCTTGCTGGTCAGTTTGGTGCTGGGCTTGTTCGTGATCGGCCCTGTTTTTCACGAGGTTGAGGTGCTTATTTTGGCGGGGGTTACGGCGATTTTGAAATTGCCGTTTGGCATCGGCGGCTTGATTTACGGCGGCATCAATCAGCTTATTGTCATTACCGGACTGCACCACGCTTTGAACTTGATAGAAATCCAGATGCTGGTGGACAGCGGCTGGAATATCGTTAACCCGATCAGCTCGGCGTCGATTTGTGCGCAAGCTGGGGCGGCCTTGGCTGTCGGTCTGAAAGCCAAAAGTTTAAAAACCAAATCCATCGCCTATCCATCCTCCTTATCCGCGTTATTGGGCATAACGGAACCGGCTATCTTCGGGGTCAATATCCGTTACGGCAAGCCGTTCCTGATGGCGTTGATCGGCGGAGCGGTTGGCGGATTTTTCGCCCGGATATTCAACGTCCAAGCGACAGGCATGTCGATTACGGCCATCCCGGGGATGTTATTGTATCTGAACAATCAAATCATTCCGTATATCGCCGTCTGCATTATCGGCTTTGCGGTGGCCTTTGGCCTTACTTGGTTCTTTGGGTTTAAAGAGAAAACGGACAACAAATAAAACTTTTGTGGAGAGAAACAATGGATGACAAATTACTGCGCGAAAAACTGGACAGTCTTTCGGTTCAAGAGAAAATCGGCCAATTGGTCCAACTGACCGGCGACTTTTTTGAAGGCGATATCGATACGGTCGTAACAGGGCCGCTGAAAAAATTGGGGCTGCATCCAAGTTACAATGTTTACAATACGGGCTCCATCTTGAACGTCACCGATCCGGAAAAAATGATCCGGCTGCAAACGAAGTATTTGGAACATTCGGCCCATCAAATTCCGCTGCTGTTTATGGCTGATATTATCTACGGATACCGGACCATTTTCCCGATTCCGCTGGCTCAAGCGTGCAGCTGGAACTTTGCGCAAATCGAGCGCGCTGCTGCGATCTCTGCCCGGGAGTGTTACGAAGAAGGCACTCACGTGACCTTTTCGCCTATGGTGGATATCGTCAGAGACCCCCGCTGGGGGCGGGTGATGGAATCGCCCGGCGAGGATACTTTACTGGCGCGGAAATATGCGGAAAGCACGGTGCTGGGAATCCAGGGAAGAAATGCGCGGAGCGGCGGCGCTGTCCCGGCGGATAAAATCGCCGCTTGCGTCAAGCATTTTGCTGCTTACGGAGCGCCTGTCGCCGGGCGGGAGTACAATGCGGTGGACATGTCCGAGCATACGCTCAGGGAATATTATTTGCCGGGTTATCAAGCCGCCATCGAAGCGGGGGCCAAGCTGGTGATGACCGCTTTTAACACCTTGAACGGCGTCCCTGCAACCGGGAACGAATGGCTTAATCGCGATGTTCTCCGGCGGGAGATGAATTTTGGCGGTGTGTTGATCTCGGATTATGCCGCGATCGAGGAACTGATCATGCACGGTTATGCCGAAGATGAGGCTGCCGCCGCCAGACTGGCCCTGCTGGCCGGCGTCGATGTGGATATGAAGACGGCGGTATACGCCAATCAACTGGAGCAGGTCATTTCCGGCAACGAGCATATGCTGGAGCTTTTGAATGAGGCTGTATACCGCGTTTTAAAACTGAAAAACGATCTGGGGTTGTTCGAGGACCCGTTCCGCGGTTTGCAGGACACCGTGCGGCGGGGGAGCAGCAGCATTCTGGCGGATGAACATAAAGAGGCCGCGCTGTCTTTGGCGGAAGAATCTATCGTTCTGCTGAAAAATGAACATGAACTGTTGCCGCTGCCGCCTCAGACTAAGATCGCTTTAATCGGTCCTTACGCGGAAGAAAACTCCACCTTGGGCATATGGGCGATTAAAGGGAACGAGGCGGATACCGTCAACTTGAAAACCGGGTTGCTTAAGCATGCCGATCCCGCCCGGCTTTCGGTCTGCCGCGGGGCGTATATGGTGCCCCTTGACGAACGGGAAGCCCTTGGCAAATATGCGGACAAGCTGTCTGCCGAAACGGCCGGCGAGGAGGAATTGCTGCAGGAAGCGATCCGGAATGCGCACGAAGCGGACGTCATCATCCTCGCCTTAGGGGAAAGTATTTATCAGAGCGGGGAGGGGGGCTCGCGCACAAACCCGGCGTTTCCCGAACCGCAGTTGAAACTGCTTCGCGAATTAAGCGGGCTGGGCAAGCCGCTCGTCGTGATCGTTTATAGCGGCAGACCTTTGATTCTCACCGAAGTTGCTGAGACAGCCGATGCCTTGATTCAGGCCTGGTATCCGGGAACGATGGGCGGGAAAGCGCTGGCCAATATTTTGTACGGAAAAGCAAATCCGTCCGGGAAATTAACGATGACTTTTCCACGCAGCGTCGGACAAATTCCGGTGCATTACAACGAGCTCAATACAGGCAGACCGAATTTGCCGGAAAACGGCTCTTACCGGTTCGCGTCCCGCTATATCGATGAAGTGAATGAACCGTTGTATCCGTTTGGTTACGGCAAATCCTACACCTCGTTCGCGTACAGCCTTTTGTCTGTCAGCCGGAAGGAAATGAAAAAAAATGAGTTGATCGAGATCAGCGTCGCTGTCTCCAATACCGGGAGATATGACGGGAAAGAAACGGTCCAGTTGTATATTCGCGATAAGTTTGCAAGTGTGGCAAGGCCGGTGAAGGTATTGAAAGACTTCCAAAAGATCTTCCTGCGCAGCGGCGAGACCGAAACGGTTCACTTTACGATTGGCGAAGAGATGCTTAAATTTTGCGGAAACAACATGGAGTACCAAAGCGAACCGGGCGAGTTTGAAGTTTATATTGGGGCAAGCTCGCAGGACATTTCCTTGAGTTTTAGTTTTGTTTTATTGCCGGAGGAAGAACATGAATAGAAGCGATGCCTATGACTTGAAATATCATATCACCCCGCCTCACGGGTTATTAAACGACCCGAATGGACTTGCTTTTTTCAACGGTCAATATCATGTGTTTTATCAATGGAATCCACACGGTACCGAACATAA
Source organism: Paenibacillus macerans (assembly GCF_023715465.1). Lineage (GTDB taxonomy): Bacteria > Bacillota > Bacilli > Paenibacillales > Paenibacillaceae > Fontibacillus > Fontibacillus macerans_A. Next base: position 52,749 of record NZ_JAMBOE010000018.1, on the reverse strand, counting down.
AAATAAATGCTGGGGCCATATGGTTTCGGACGACCTGGTGAATTGGCGCAGGAAAAACGCCGCGCTGGAGCCTTCGGAATGGTATGACAAGGACGGCATTTATTCCGGCGGGAGTGTTGTTCATGATGGCAAGCTGTACCTCTTTTACACGGGAAATGTAATCCGGGACGACGGGGTGAAGGAAAGTTATCAGTGCGCGGCCGTTTCCGAAGACGGCGAGTATTTCCGCAAAATCGGCCCGTTGTTTGAACATCCCTCCGGCTATACGAGACATGTTCGGGACCCTAAAATATGGAGAGATCAAAGCGGAATCTGGCGGCTCATTGTCGGCGCACAAACGGACGATTTAAGGGGTGACGCGCTGGTCTACAAATCCGCGGACTTGAGCGCTTGGACCTGTGAAGGATCGTTTTTGGAACATGATCATAAATTCGGTTACATGTGGGAATGCCCGGATGTCCTGCAATTTCCCGAAAATGATGTATTTGTGTTTTGTCCTCAAGGATTGCCGGAACAAGGAGAAAACTTTAGAAATCCTAATCAATCGGGATATATTGTTGGGAAAATAGCGGAGACAGGCAAATTCCACGGTGAGCTGGCCGATTTTCAAGAGCTTGATCGCGGATTTGATTTTTATGCGCCGCAATCGTTTAAGGTTGGCGATCGAATCATCATGTTTGGCTGGATGAGCGCCATGAATGAGGAAACGGAGAAGGCCGTTCCGACCGTTCAGGAAGGCTGGATCCACGCGCTGACCCTTCCCCGGGAAATCGTGCTGGCGGACGGCAGGCTTTACCAGAAGCCAATCCGGGAATTGCAAGGGATAAGACAGGACGGCATGCAGGGGAATATCGGCAACAATGAAGTATGGGAGCTGCCCGCTTTGCAAGCGGAACTTATCATTAATTTTTCCAAGCTCAGCGAAAATTTCCGGATGATGATCAGGGATGCCGTGCAAATTGACTATAATCGGGAACAAAACAGTCTGACCGTCTGGAGAACCAACTGGGCGACCAAGCAGAGAGAGTATAGAAAGGCAACGTTAACTCACACACTCGCTGAAATGCGGTTATTTCTGGAAAGCTCAAGTCTGGAGATCTTTGTGAACGGGGGAGAGGAAGTATTTTCTCTGCGTTATTTCACGGAAGATGCCGAGCAGCGAAGCGTCCGGATCGAGGCCGGCGGCAATGAAGGAGAAGTCAGCATTTATCGGTTGCAAGAATTTTTAGATTAAAGAGAGAAAGGCCGTTCATTTTTCCGCTTGCGTGGGAAAGAGCGGCCTTCTTTTTGTCTGGGGCCTACGGGATGAATTACGGCTTGTCCGGGTAATTTACCATCAGTATAGTAGTAACTAGCTGACGATTGCTCATGACTGGCAGGTGAGGTGTCCGATGAAAAAAATATATGAACATATCGAAATCGACCGTAAAAAAATGATCAACCTGTTCATGTTCCAAGCAAGAGATACGGAGCGGGTCATTCCGATGCATTTTCACAGCAATATGGAGCTGATCTACTGTATGAGTGGAAGCCTAAAGGTGTGGCATGAAGGAAAAATTACGATTTTAACGGACAAGGACATGTTGTTCATGAACAGCAATGTTCCGCATTCCACCCAGAGCATTACGGAAAACCGCGTTCTTGTGCTGCAATTTCCGGAAACTTTTTTTGCCAATGAACAAGTCATCATCCAATTAAATACGCATGAGAATCAGGCTGAAGAAATTATCCTCGCTAAATTAAGAGAGCTGCTGATGGAAATATACGAGCTGCATTTTTCTGCGGGCAAATACGACTACATCCTGGAGCAAAGCCGGATTATTGAGCTGAAATACCGGCTGGTCCATCATTTTGGCCAGGCCGCGGACATTTCTCTGGAAATATTCAGCGAAAAGCAACAAAAAATCAAGACCATTATGGACTACATGAAAGAGCATTACGCCGAAAATATCAGCCTGGCCGAAACCGCCCGCATCTGCGGCTACTCCGAGGCTTATTTGTCCCGCATGTTTCATAAATACACCGGCCAGACGTTTACCGAATATAAGCAGATTCTTTGTTTGGAGAAGGCCATCGATTTATTGGAAACCACGAACAAGTCGCTTACGGAAATATCTTATGAAACGGGGTTCCCCAACGTAAAGTCTTTTCGCAAGGCCTTTAAGGAAGTGATGGGGAAAACGCCGTTTGAATACAAAAAGTCCGGTTTGAGCTGAAATTAGTATCGAGTGTGGATAAAATTTCCCCCGGCTTTTGCCGACATACATTGTATATGCAACTGACTTGAGTTGAATCGCCATGCCGAAAGGATTTTGAAGACCTATGTTTCGGAGATCGAAGAGGAGAATCTTTTTTATAGCTTGTGCTTGCGTTTTACTGATATTCGCTTGGGGGCGTGCCGACCGGGGAGAACAAGCGAACAGCGAAAAACCGGAGCTTATGACGCAAGGCGATAGTTTATTGGGGGAGCGTAACTTCGACGGTGCCATCTATAAATACGAGCTGCTTCTGGAGAGAAGCCCCCAAGATGCGGAGGCCTGGTGGAAAAAAGAAAAGGCGCTGAAAGCGGTCGAGGTGGCGAATGCGCTGATCCGCAAAGGGGACGAGGCGATCACGGACAAACAGTTAGAAGTGGCCTACGATTATTTTCAACTGGCCCGGGAGTTCTACCCCTACAACCCTGATGACGGCTATGAAAGGAACTTGGGCGTTTTTGAAATGGCCCAGCTGCAAACCAGCTTAGCCCCCTACATAGAGCAATTGTTGGACTTGAAGGCAAGACAGGATCGAATCCTGACAGCTCTGCAAAATGGGGAGGACGTAAAGTCGAAGGGTATAACCCAAATGATCGAGGAGTTATATCCTTTGGCACAGCAAGTTTATTACCAATCTATTGACCCTGGAAGGTTGTCCTCGCCTGAAGCTATTGAGTATTACAAGGAAAAGGAGCAGCTCATCGAGCAGGTAGAGGAAGAGTTCGTGAATTACGGTATTTTTCCGACGTTTCGGAGGTTAGGATTTGACGAGTTGGACGAATATGTCCAGAACGTACAAATCAAATTTGCGGTATACGGAGATGGCGAAGGCACGATTTGGGATGAATACCGTCTCAGACATCCGGATATTATGTACTTTCCTAAATAACGAAGCCAACGCCCCGAAGCCTAACTAACGGCCTGATCGGGGGTTGGCTTTGTTCATTTAAAACGGATAATCCCAGCGTATGGAGGGGGGAATCCGGGAAAATTCCAGCAGGCTTTGGGCATAGGCGGGCAGCAATGTGGCCGTATCCTTGGGCGGGTTCCGGAAGTAGACTCCCGCGATACATCCGCTATAAAATTCATACCAGCTGGCGTATTTGGATTGGACGATTTTGACGGCGTCCATGTTGGAGAAAGCCGCCTCTTTCCCGTCCAGCAGATTTAACCGCTCCCCCGCTTTATTTAAGGCTACCAGCAGGGCGAAATCAAAGGCCGCGATCGTGGCCGGAGGAACAACATTCATTAATTGATGTACGCAAGCCAGCGTTGGCGCTTCGTTCTTGCCCTGCGCTTCGGCTGACGACAGGTGCCGTACTCGGGCCTCAAACGACAAGGAAGATAACGTTTCGGAAAGTTCGTTAAACTCCTTGCGATATCCTTCATACAGCAGCCACCTTCGTTGGTTATGATAACTGTTACCATCGCGCACTCCCTGAAATATCAGCCAAGCCTTGAGCCCGGATTTCGGGCAGGTATCCAGCGTATGATAACTGCGGAGTTTCCCGAAGTGAACCGTTCCCGCATTAAACAGCGGTGCGGTCATCCAATGATAGAAGGTGGGTTGTTTCAGTAAAGATTTAACCCGCATCGTTTTGTCCCCTCAAGTCTAAGATTGTGATTAGCAGGCGTACCTTTCGGTATTCGAAAGCAAGCCGATACAGACTGTAAATCCACAGTGCCAACAGAAATCCGAAGAGCAGCAGGTTCGGTATTGTGAATTCCGATTTTACCTGCGGTTTGGCGACTTCAAAGTATACGGGCTGAAATTCCGGGACGGATACGGTGGATTCCTCCGATTGGGAGCTCGAAACTTTATTTAAGTCGTGTTGGTAAGCTTCCAGAAGTCTTTCGGTAGAATCGGCGGGATATGCCGGTTCCCACTGCAGCATTCTGCTCACTGACGTTTTCATGTCCGTATCTAGGGGATGAACATAGCCTTTAATGTTTATCTCCTTCCGGTCATCTAGCAGGCCAAGTGTGTAATCCGCCAGAACGATCAGTTGTTTTTCGGAAAACTCCCCGAGAAAAACATGTCCTAACAGGTTTTCATAGTAGTCAGCATGGATAAAGGCGTAGTCTTCATTTTGAAAGACAACCTTACCATCGCTGGTTAAATATTTGCCCAGGTGTATGTCCGTGACATTCTTAATGGTTAGTTCAGCATAACGCTGCTCGTCCATGCCGATCAGTTCTTGCGCTCCGGCAATCGTTTCCGGCGTACGGGTATGGATATTCTCCCTATAGTAGTACAGGCATACGATCAGAGATAAAGCAAGGACAAGCGAAAGCGACAAATGCAGGAGAATAGGCCAGTTAAAAAACAGCTTCCACCGCTTACCTTCGCCGGAAGGAGCAGGAGTGCCGAGAGAGCGGTCCGCCGGGGCGTCGGAAGCGCCGGGTTGTATCGCTTGCTTCAGGTATTTCTCTGCTTCATCGCGATTGCTTAGCCTTTCTAAGGCTTGCGCCATTAAAATGGCGATTTCGCTCCGGTTCGGCCAGCGAGACAAGATAAGCCGACATTCTTCTGCCGTCCGTTCGGGTTGCCCCAGATCTCGCCAAATCCGCACTCGGTACAGATATCCGTCGATTTCCCCAGGCGCCAGCACGACCAAACGCTCGAACATAGCAAGCGCCTTCTCTTTATCGCCTTCGCGAAGATAGAGCTCGCCGAGCAGGCGAAGCAGATCGGGATCATCCGGGAACATCGCGTAAGCCTGTTTTAAAAACTCCATCGCCTTCTTTAAATCGTTGCGAACCAAGGCCAGCTGTCCCTGATCCCGGTCATGCAGAAATCTATCGGTATCGATGCCCTCCGCACCCAGTAAAAAGCGATAGCGGAGGCCCGGGTCGGCAAGCTGCCTCTTGTAATAAATCAGAAACGAAACGATGGCAGGATCATGGTCGGATTGCTCCGATTCTTGCAAAAGATACAGCCAGCCAAAACTGTTTTCAAGCAGCCGCCAAATTTCGGCGGGCAGATACCGGTGTGATTGCATGAACTTCAGAAGCTGAAACCCGATGACCGCTTTGGCGTCCATGTTCCACATCACGTCGGCATCCAGAAGCTCCACCCACTTCTCCGGGGAAATTCGCGACGGGAAATCGTCATACAGCGCGGCGGCTTGCTCCAGGAACGCTTCAACCGTTCGGATCGCATTTACCGGAGCGGAATCAGGAATGGACTCTGGGGCAGATTCCGGCGGGGCCGGCCGGTTCGTTTCGCTTTGTTCGCTTGCATCCGGCTCCAGCTCATTCCAAAGAGAGCCGAACGGGATTCGGGGAGGCGGGAGAAGCGGCCCCGGCTCGTCCGGCTCCGGTGCAGCATCAGGATGCCCTGTTTCCGTCCATTCTGTATGAAGCGGTTCCGCTTGCCGTTCTCCCGCCGGTTCCTTTTCTACCATGGAAGCCTGTCTCTTGGCATAGGACGTGGCGGCGTCGAAGGCCTCGCGTAAAGCCTGATAACCTGTAGGATCGTCCTCCGGGTGATATATTTTAAGCTGTTTGGCATAGGCCCGTTTAATGACTTTGATATCTTCCGTCCGGCCGATACCTAATCGTTCCCAGATGGTCATTTGAAACTCGAACCACCTTTCGGGAGCGTCAAACCCGATTTATCCATATTTTTATATACCTCACATTAGATTCGTGGAATTCAATTCCAAATCGATAAAAGGTTTTCTCATATTTTTATCGGCTATGTAAGTGATAAAGCTTATGGGCCCCGCATATTTCATGTTTCCGCTCGGAGGAGTACGGCGTCCTGCACGCCGATTTCGGCAAGTGCGAAGCGGTGTGGATATGGGAATACGAAGCCGCTTGAAACGGTGGATTCCGCGGAAGATAGGTAATGGTATAATGTAGTGAGGAAAGGAGTGTTTCTAAAGAACTCATGAAAACGTTGGTATTGGCGGAAAAACCGTCGGTCGCGCGGGAAATCGCCCGGGTGATCGGCAGCCGCGATAAGCATAAGAGCCATTTTGAAGGACCGAAGTACGTGGTTACCTGGGCGCTGGGGCATTTGGTGGGCTTGGCCGAACCGGAGGATTACGACGGGAAATTCGGGACCTGGTCCTTAGAGGATTTGCCGATCCTGCCGGGAAAAATGAAGCTGAAGGTGCTGCGGGAAAGCAGCCACCAGTTTAAGGCGGTGCAGCAGCTCATGCGCCGTCAGGATGTCGGCGAGCTGGTTGTGGCGACCGACGCGGCCCGGGAAGGCGAACTGCTGGCCCGCTGGATTATGGATATGGTGAAATGGAACAAGCCGTTTAAGCGGCTGTGGATCTCCTCGCAAACGGATAAGGCGATCAAGGAAGGTTTTGCTTCGCTGAAGCCGGGCAGCGAATACGAGCGGTTGTACCAATCGGCGCGCTGCCGGGCCGAGGCTGACTGGATGGTGGGGCTAAACGTGACGCGGGCCCTGACCTGCAAATTTGGCGCCCCGCTGTCCGCCGGACGCGTGCAAACGCCGACGCTTGGCATGATCATGCAGCGGGAAAACGAAATTATGCATTTCCGCTCCGAGGAGTACAGTGTCCTGCACGCCGATTTTGGCAAGTTTGAAGCGGTGTGGCGGGGGACAGGCGGAGATTCGCGCATTTTTGCCGCGGATCAGTTGGCCGGCCTCAAAAGCAAACTCGAAGGCAAGACCGGCAAAATCGTCAAGCTTGTGAAAAATGAAAAAACAGTGCCGCATCCGCTCGCCTACGACTTAACCGAACTGCAGCGGGACGCCAACCGGCTGCTCGGCTTCTCGGCCAAGCAAACGTCGAACGTGCTGCAGCGGCTATACGAACAGCACAAGCTGGTCACGTATCCGCGGACCGATTCGCGTTATTTGACCGCGGATATGGCGGATACGCTGAAGGAGCGGCTGACCAGCGTCGCCGTCGGGCCTTACGCGCAGCTGGCGCGTCCGCTGCTGCGGAAATCACTGCCGATTAGCAAACGCATCGTTGACGACAGCAAGGTGACGGATCACCACGCCATTATCCCGACCGAGCAGACCGTGCTGCTGAACGCGTTAAGCACGGAGGAGCGGAAGCTGTACGATTTGATCGTGCGGCGATTTATCAGCTTGTTTTATCCGCCGGCCCGTTTCGACCAAGTCAGTGTTACGGTGGAGGCAGGTGGGGAGACGCTTCACGCGAAGGGAACGACGATCAAAGACAGCGGCTGGCGTGCGGTGTACGACGGCGAAGCGGTGGACGAGGACGAAGACGACCGCGAAGAGGACGGTAGCAGCGCGCTGCCGGAGCTAAGCCAGGGCGAGACGATAACGGTGACCCGCTGCCGGGTAACACCCGGCCGGACTCAGCCGCCGAAGCGTTACACCGAAGCGGCCCTGCTGACCCAAATGGAGAAGCACGGCCTGGGAACGCCGGCGACGCGGGCGGATATCATCGAAAAGCTGGTCAACTCCGACACGATCGAGCGGCAGGGCAATTCCCTGCACCCGACCGGCAAAGGCAAGCAACTGATCGAGCTGGCTCCTTCGGATCTGCGCACACCGGAATTAACCGCCAGGTGGGAGGCGGAGCTGGAACGCATCGCCCGCGGCAAAGGCAAGCCGGAACCGTTCCTGCAAGGAATCCGCGAGATGGCCGTGGGGCTGGTGCAAGGAGTGAAAAACAGCGACGCGACCTACAAGCTGCATAATGTCTCGAACAGTCATTGTCCCGATTGCGGAACGAGACTGCTGGAGAAGAAAACCAAGCGCGGCTTGCTGCTCGTCTGTCCGGCCGAGGATTGCGGCTACCGCCGGTCCGGGGAGAAGCGGCTTTCGAACCGCCGTTGTCCACAGTGCCACAAGAAGATGGAGCTGAAGGAAGGCAAAGCCGGAATGTACGTACAGTGCCTGTCTTGCGGAATTACCGAGGTGCTCGGCAAAGACAAGGACAACAAGCATGTGAACAAACGCGAACAGCAGAAGCTCGTCAAGCAATACTCCAAACCGGAATCGATCGGCTCCAATTTGGGCGATTTGCTGAAAGCGGCGATGGAGAAAAAGAACAATTCGTAAACCATTTGCCGGCCGAGGAGGCGCAGGGGTTTCACGCAGCGTAGATTCATAGGGGAGCGCCCCAACCTAAGGATTGCCGCATAAAACTGCCGCTTTTACGGGACGCTACGTACTGGAGGTGATGAGGGTGCCGCATCATAAAGCGCGAGATACTGAAAACCGGCAGAACAAATCGAGCATTTTGGAGAAGACCGTCGCCGCTAAACCGAAAAAACAGGCGGACTATCCCCCTAATCTGAACGAAATTGCAAAAAACGAAACTTGATTTAAACGATGTCGGCTCCCTTGGCGGGGAGCTTTTTTTAAATTATAAATTTATAATTCAATTTTCATAGAACTTAAATCGGCTTAATCGCTGATGGTGTACGGGCGGAGTACGAATAAAATCTTTGCGTTTGGGACCGTTAATTGCAAAACCTACAACTAACCTTGCATCTATTTGCCCAATCTTTCGTTTAATTGCATTTCGTACATTTATTTCTTCACTTTTAGCTTCATTTTTCGAAAGATAGCGGAGTAATTGCAGGTTTTACACTTAATCAAGCGCTGTGGCAGCATTTCCGGGTAAGTAACTGCACTTTTTGCAACTATTCCATTCAACTTATGAACCAAAAAACTGGAGTAGATAGCAGGTACGCTCAGGTGAGACGATCGCTTTACCACAAAACTGCCGGATCTCACCATAAAGTCGCATCAAAGTCGCCTCGAAAACCGGGAAAACTATCTTCTTTGATCCAATGTCAGCTTTGGATCTTGATAGCCGCTTCGCCCAGTTACAAAAAATCAGGCTGCCTGAGCCTAAGAAATTCCAGCGAAAAACATAAGGACAAAAAAGGTCGTTATTCCGGCGATATCCGTCTAGTTGGGAGAAATAGAGGAAATTTATGTCGCTATCATCCCGAATCGTAAGGAAATGTCGTCGTTTTGGACCATTCACAGGAAAATAAGTACAATAAATTCCGCTAATGGCGATGAACACGCTGGCTCAGGATAATAAGAACATAAAATTCCGCTATTTTGAAGGCCGACGGTTCATCGTTCCTGTAGGAAGCAAGGAATTACCATGAAAGGTCTTTATGTTCCGAATGGAGCAACCATTTATTTTCGGATGACCTATGATAAGTTTATTGTGCCTATGAAAGAATATTATGTGTTTAAAATAGAGTCACATGATGCCGGAATGTAAAGACGGCCCATCACTTCCGCCTGTCTGTCAGCTTTTGAGGGTATGCCTTGTTTAAAGCCGTTTTTGCTTATGCAGGCTATAAAGTTATAATGGACTTAAGGCAAGCGCTTAGAATGCTCTCAAGCAGGAAGGAGGCGGCGCATACGCGAACGGTTTTGCTGTTTTGGTTTTTGTTTATTAATGTTGTGGCCTATTTGGTGATGTCCGATGATAAAAAGCGCGCGAAGCAGAGGCGGGAACGGATTCCCGAGAAAACCTTGTTTCTGCTGGCCGCGATCGGAGGGGCACTTGGCGTGCTGCTGGCGATGAATACGAAGCGGCATAAGACGAAACATTTGAGCTTCAGGCTAGGCATTCCGCTGCTGCTGCTTCTCAACGCCGTACTCTTCGGATATTTCCTAATATAACAAAAGAGAGGTGTCACGCATGTTGTTTAACAAAATCGTTGCTGCGTATGACGGTTCGAAGGCGGCGAACAAAGCGTTGGACAAGGCGATCGAACTGGCCAAGCTGTCGCCGGATACGGAGCTTGTGGTGCTTCATGTTTACGATTTTCCGCGGTTTTACGTGGCCGAGGGATTTGCTCCGGTCCCGGCTTCGATGAATCAGGATTATTTCAATCTGGCGTCGAAAACGGCGGATGAGGCGGAAAAGCGGATCAAAGAAGCCGGGTTAAGCGCTAAGATGGAGCTTGTGCAAGGCCCGGCGGCGGAGACGATTCTCGAATATGCGGGCAAAAACGGAGCCGATCTGATCGTCATCGGCAGCCGCGGGCTGGGCGGCATTCGCGAGTTTGTGCTCGGGAGCGTCAGCCATAACGTCGTTCAGCACGCGCAAATCCCGGTGCTGGTCGTTAAATAACCAGATTAACAGCAGGCTAGAAGGCTGTCCTTTAGGTCGATGAATGACCTGATGGACGGTCTTCTTTTTTTGTGCGGGTTTATAATCAGAAGGGAGGGAGATCGGTGTCAGATAAGGTGACGCTTGTCCAATGGGCAGACGAAACAAGCTACCAAGAAAACGCTTAAATAAAATTAAATTTAAAACGGTAAATTCATTTTCCGTAGGATCATGTAGTTTTTTATAGTCTCTAAAGTAAGGTTGAATTCAAATGTTACGATTACTTACATAAGGCCTGCGTAGTGTCGTAAAAAACGATCTGACAAACAAAGGAGGGCTGCGATTGATCCAGTTTCACGAGGTGGATAAACATTACGGGAGTTTCCATGTTCTGAAGGGGATTAATCTCCATGTTCAGGAGGGCGAAGTCGTAGTTGTCGTCGGCCCGTCCGGCTCCGGCAAAAGCACGATGCTGCGCTGCGTCAACCGTCTGGAAACGATCACAAGCGGCGAACTGACGGTGAACGGCGTCCCGGTGAACGACCGCAAAACGGACATCAACAAGGTCCGGCGCGATATCGGCATGGTTTTTCAGCATTTCAACCTGTATCCGCACAAAAAAGTAATCGACAATATTACGCTTGCTCCGATCAAGGTGCTGCGCAACTCGAAGGCCGAAGCCGAGCAAACGGCGATGTTTTATTTGGAAAAGGTCGGTATCGCGGAAAAGGCCCACGCCTACCCGTCCCAGCTGTCAGGTGGACAGCAGCAGCGCGTGGCTATCGCGCGAGGGCTGGCGATGAAGCCGAAAATCATGCTGTTCGATGAGCCGACATCGGCGCTCGACCCCGAGATGGTCGGGGAGGTGTTGGACGTGATGCGCACGCTGGCCCGCGAAGGGATGACGATGGTGGTGGTCACGCACGAAATGGGGTTCGCCCGGGAGGTCGCTGACCGGATTATTTTTATGGATCAGGGGCAAATCGTGGAGGAGGCCCAGCCTGAGCAGTTTTTTTCCAATCCGCGCGAAGAGCGGACGCGAACATTTCTTAGTCGTTTGTTAAGTCATTAAAAACGAGGGGGTTTTTACAATGGCAAAAAAGAAGAGATGGAAATTGGCCGGGATCGCGATCGTATGCGCTTTGTTCGTGCTTGCGGGCTGCGGCGGCAATAACGCGGGCGGAGGCAGTGCATCCACCGGTGCGGGAGGAAACGGCGGCAATGCCGCAGCGACGGAGGGCGGCTCCGGCGCGCTGGACAAAATCAAGGAGCGCGGAAAGCTTGTGGTCGGCGTGAAGTTCGATACGAAGCTGTTTGGCTTGAAGGACCCGGCCTCCGGCAACGTTGAGGGCTTCGACATCGACATGTCAAAGGCGATTGCCAAACATATCCTCGGCGATGAAAATGCGCTTGAGCTGAAGGAGGTTACCTCCAAGACGCGGATTCCGATGCTGAACAACGGCGAGATCGACATGATCGTCGCCACGATGACCATTACGGAGGAACGCAAGAAGGAGGTCGATTTCTCCGACGTTTACTTTCAAGCCGGCCAATCGCTGCTGGTGAAGAAAGGAAGCCCGATTAAGGGCATCGAGGACGTCACGGCCGACACAACCGTGCTGGGAACGAAAGGCTCCACCTCGGTAAAAAATATCCGCGACAAGGTGTCCGGGGTCAAAGTGTTGGAATTCGACAACTACCAGGATGCGTTCAACGCGCTTAAAGCCGGCCAAGGCGACACGCTGACGACGGACGATTCCATTCTATACGGCATGGCCGCCCAGGATTCCAATTTCGAGGTGGTCGGCGAGCCGTTCACCGATGAGCCGTACGGTATCGCGGTGCAGAAGGGCAACGCCGATGTCGTGCAGGCCATCAACGATACGTTGAAGGAGCTGCATGAGAGCGGGGAATACGACAAACTGTACGAAAAATGGATCGGCAAAAAGCCGGCGCAATAATGCGGGTATGCGGGCCGCGGCTGTCAACGTTGCACCGGGGCGCTGTGAGTTGAGAGCGTTTTTGCCGGTCAGGGGAAGGTGATGGGAGCATGGACTTTTCAGTTTTAACCGACTACTTCGGCACCTTTATGGAAGGATTTCGCGGGACGGTCGCTTCCAGCTTGCTTGCGCTCGTCGGAAGCTTTGCGCTGGGGACGCTCATCGCCGTATTCCGGATCGCGCCCATTCGCGGGCTGCGCTGGTTTGGTACGGGGTACGTCGAATTTATCCGCAATATTCCGCTGCTGCTCGTCGTATATATTTTTTATTACGGTCCTGCGGCGCTGGGGCTGCCGCTTGACGGTTTTACCGCCGGGACGATCGGGCTGGCGGTTTACACGTCGTCCTTCATCGCCGAGGCTATCCGCGCCGGCATTATGTCGATCCCGAAAGGCCAGACGGAGGCGGCCCGCTCTTCGGGGCTCAGCTACGCGCAGACGATGGTCCACATCGTGCTGCCGCAGGCGATCCGGCTGGTTATCCCGCCGCTGGGCAACCAGTTTATCAACCTGATCAAAAACTCGTCCGTCCTGTCGATCGTCGCCGGTCTGGATCTGATGTATTTTGCCGACATCGTCAATACCGATACGTTCCAAACGTTCGATACCTATGTTTTTGTCGCTTTGTTTTATTTGGCGCTTACCTTGCCGCTCAGCTACGGCGTGCGGGTCTGGGAGCGCAAGCTGGCACGTAAATATTGAGGGGGCTTTGCGGCTGAAAGGAGGTAATCCTGATGGACTTTGCCGGGGCGTATTCCGCGGAGAATCTGCATTTTTTGCTGGAAGGGTTGTATTTTACGCTGCTGGTGGCGGTGGCTTCGATTGTGCTTAGCTTCCTGTTCGGCTGCATCGTCGGCATTATTCGTTATACGCGGCTGCCGGTGCTGTCGCCGGTTTTGCTGGTCGCTGTGGAGCTGATCCGCAATTTGCCGCTGCTGTTGATCATCTTTTTTATGCGGTTTGCCCTGCCGGAGATCGGCATCAAGCTGGGGCTGGTGACCGCCACGATTACGGGGCTGACGATATTTGAAGCGGCGATGATCGCGGAGATCGTGCGCGGGGGACTGGCCTCCATCGACAAAGGGCAAATCGAAGCGGCCCGCTCGTCGGGCTTAAGCTCGCTGCAGACGCTGTGGCACATCGTGCTGCCGCAGGGCTTGCGGCGGATGGTCCCGCCGCTCGTCAGCCAGTTCATATCCTTGCTGAAAGACACATCGCTTGCGGTCGTCATCTCCCTGCCGGAGCTGATGCACCACGCCGGCATTGTAATCGGGCACAGCTTCGCCTACACGATCCCGATCCTGCTGCTGGTCGCGCTGATTTATTTTACGGTCAACTTTTTACTGTCTCTCGTTTCCAGACGTTTGGAGGCCCGGCACGTTTAAGCTTAACCCTGACACGGCGTGGCATGGAAGGTATAGGCGCCCAGCCCGAAATATGGTAGTATAATGGGCAATATCTACTTGCGGGAGCCGGGTGAGAGGGGCATGGGGACAGCTCTTTTCAAATCGAAATACGTGCAGCTTGGCCTTGTTGCGGCCGGGACGGCTGTGGCCGGGGAATTGAAGATCAACCCGTTTGACGGTGATATTTTCAGGGTTGGGCTGGGCAGCAGCGCGTTTCTGCTGTTTTTGCTGCTCATGAGGAAGCTGCCTTACATCATGGCCGGCGTCATCACCGGCGCCGTTGTGCTGGTGTTTCGGATGGGGCTGGACCAGGTGATGGCAGGCGGGGTGACGGTTGTGGACAGCCTCAGCCGGCATTGTTCGGCGGGCGTCTATTACATTGTGTTTGCCTGTGGGATGCAATTCATCAGGGCGAGGGTGGATCGTTTTTACCCGCTTATGTTGGGCGCGGTGACGGCGGTCATCGATCTGCTGTCCAATGAAGCGGAGCTGCTGACCCGGCTGCTGGTTACGGGCACGGCCACGTTCAAGCTGAACGAGTGGACGTTTCTGATGGCGATCGCCATGCTGCGGACGTATTTCGTTACGGGCATCTACAGCAGCATTGCGGTCAGCCGGATGCGGATCATTCAAAAGGAGCAAAACCGCCGGATCGAGCAGATGCTCAGTTTCAGCTCGGGGCTGTATGGGGAAGTTTTTTATCTGAAAAAATCGATCGGCACGCTGGAGGATGTCACCCTGAGCAGTTACGAGCTGTACCGGCGCTTGAGCGAGGAGGGGCGGCAGGAGAACCGGCAGCAGGTGCTGCGCGTTACGCAACAGATCCATGAGGTCAAAAAGGATTCGCAGCGGATTTTGGCCGGGCTGGTCAAGCTGACCGACCGGGAAGCGCCGGGGGATATGCCGCTGTCCGCACTCGTTCATTTTACCTTGAAAAGCAATGGCAAATACGCCGAAATGTTGGAAAAAACGATTTCTTTTTCGTACGATATCCGTACCGATTATGTGACCGCAAGCTATGTTCCGCTGCTGACGCTCATGAACAATTTGACCGCCAATGCCGTTGAGGCGATCGAGGGGAAGGGCATGATTCACCTGGAGGTAGGCGAGCGTGAGGAGTATACATTGGTTATTGTAGCTGACAGCGGCGGCGGCGTGGCGGAGCGCGATCGCGATTTGCTGTTTGAGCCGGGTTTTACGACTAAGTTTAACCAGGAGGGGGTGGCGGCCACGGGCATCGGGCTGTCCCATGTGCGCGACATCGTGAGCATGTTTGCGGGGGAGGTTGAAGTCGGAACGTCTCCCACGCTCGGGGGAGCGATGTTCCAGGTCCGCATTCCGACGGAAAAGCTGCGTAAGCCTACGCTTCCGAAGTAAGTTTTGTTCGAGGCAATTCATTGCAGTAGTGCTCACAAAACATTGCAGTAGTGCTCACAAAACTTTGGGGAGGGGTCATGCATGGCGCTTTCTTTCTGTATCGTAGACGATGATATTAGCGCGAGAAGAATGCTGCAGCATATCATTGAAGACGGCGGGCTCGGCGAAGTGGCGGGAACGGCAGGCAGCGGGCAGGAAGGAGTGCGGCAAATCCTGAGCGAGGCCCCGGACATCGTGCTGATGGATCTTTTGATGCCCGATCAGGACGGCATCGAGGCGATCGATTCACTGCGCGCCCAAGGCTGCAGCGCCAAATTCGTGATGATCTCGCAGATTGAAAATCAGGATATGGTCGGACGGGCGTACCGGAGCGGCATCGAGTTTTTTATTCGTAAGCCGATCAACCGGATCGAGGTGGAAACCGTGCTGCGAAAGGTGAACGAACGTTACGCCATGGGGCATTATTTGGAGGAAATCCGCTCCAGCCTGAAAAAACTGGAGGGACTTCGGCCTGTGCCTCACGTAACGGCCGGAAAACGGGCCGTGCGCGAAGCGATTCAGCCGATCCTGATGAATATGGGGCTGATCGGGGAAAGCGGCAGCCGCGACATGATCACGATCATGGAGCTGCTGATTGAACGCGGAGTCGGCGCGAACATGCCGCCGCTGAAGGAGCTGTACCGCCAGGCGGCGGCGACGTACAAGGATAAGCCGGAAGAGATCGCCAAGGAAGTCAAGGCGATCGAGCAGCGGTTGCGCCGCACGCTGGCGGCGGGGCTGACCAACCTGGCTTCGCTTGGCCTGACCGACTACGGCAACCCCCGGTTCGAGTACTATGCCCCGCTATATTTCGATTTCGAGGATGTGCGGCTGAAGATGAAGGAGATCGAAGAGGGCCGGGAGACCGGGGGCGGTGGTGGTAAGGTGAAGGTCAACATCAAAAAGTTTTTGCAGGTGCTGTATATCGAGCTGCAGGAGCAGATGAACGGATAGTTCGCCGCTGCTTTTGCGGCTTTTTTTGTGGAGATTGGTACGACGCCGACCGTGGGCTTCAGAATAGCGGCACTTGCCGTCTAAAGCCGCAGCACTTGCGGTGAAATAGTGGCACTTGCCGTCTAAAGCCGCAGCACTTGCGGTGAAATAGTGGCACTTGCCGTCTAAAGCAACAGCATTTGCGGTGAAATAGCGACACTTTATGTACTTAATATCCGGTGACCTAGCTTGTTTATCCCATTAGGGGAATTTTATGTACTTATTTTCCTCTGTATGGTCCAGAACGCAGGCATTTCCTCGCACTTCGAGAAAATAGCGACATAAATTTCCCTTATTTCACTTAAATTGAACGGATATCGCTGGAATAGCGCCATTTTTTGTACTTATTCAATAGGTGTTCTTGCGGATTAAGATCTTGATATATCGTCTTGCAGAGCTTTTTTAGACGATGGATTATCTGTTTTCCGGCTGCAAGTAGAATAAATGAAGCAACGGCAAAAATGCATCTCGTATAGGGCAAAATGCCGATTCCGTGGCCGTTGGCGTGCAAAAGTGCATCTTATAAAGGGGAAAACGGTAAATTTTAGTTGATTATTGAAGAATGAAATGCACTTTTGCACTTGATCAGGCGGTATTGGGGCGTTTGGGCGGAAATCGCCTGCACTTTTGCATTTGGTGCAATTTTGCAGTATTTCGCAGACTGTAACCCTGATAACTGGACTCGGGTGATAAGGTAAGGGGATTAGAGAAATGAGATTCTAAAAACGAACATTCGCATTTTACATTCCATTAATGTTCGTGTTTGAGTTGACATGTCGTGTCCGCCATTGGTAAACTAGTAGAGCAACGGCAGTTCTCTGTCGAACATAATAGAGTGAGGGTTACCTCTTAAACTCGTATAATACCGGGGATAAGGCCCGGAAGTTTCTACCCGAGAACCGTAAATTTTCGGACTACGAGCGAATACGTGATGAAGGTAAGGCGGCTCCGCACGGGAAGCCTTTTTAAGATATCGGAGGGGAATTTCCTTATAAGGCCTGGGCGTCATGCACCGGGCTTTATGTTCCCTGGGCGAAAGATTTTCGCCTCTGCGTAAGGGTGGCGGCACGATGGGCTGCGCAGATTCGCAGCGCCGCTTAAGCGGCTCGAGTTAGCCCGGTCTTGAACGGCCGGATGGACCGGCCGCCGTCATGCAGCGCCGCTCGCCTAACTCTTACCTTCAGGCCTCGTCCACCGTATTCTCTCATGGTCCGCGAATTTCTCGAAAATACTTCGTTATTTTCAGAGGTGCGGGCCTTTTTAAGTATCCGGCCTTTTTGAAGGCTTTACCTAGAGAATCGGCGCTTGACTACAGGGATAGTTGATCCATCCAATTGTTTGGCCTCGCGGGGCTCCAGTCTTTCGCTAACGGTTGTACACGAACTTATTCAGCTGAAAAGCCGGGAGTTCAACTTCTAACGGTTGCAAGCGCGCTTATTTGGATGGAAAAGGCTCGAATCCGCAGAAAAAAGGCAAAATAAGCTCTGTAGCAACCGTTAAATTTGGTTTCACCTGCATTTTACCGAAATAACGGCACTCACAACCGTTAGAATGACGTCATCGCTTGAAGGGGCTTTGCCTAAGGTGCTTCGCCTAAGGTAAGGGGCTTCGCCTAACGTACTACGCCTTCTAATGTCAGCGCCGTTTTTGGTTTTGAGCCTTTTTGGAACCATAGAATAATGATAGAAAGTGGGATGAGGGATGGCAGCACAAGTTGCAGTGATCATGGGCAGTAAATCGGATTGGGAGACGATGTCCCACGCCTGCGCCGTTTTGGATGAATTGGGAGTTCCATATGAAAAAAATGTCGTCTCCGCACACCGCACGCCCGATTTAATGTTCGAGTTTGCGGAGCAGGCCGCGGAGCGCGGGCTTAAAGTGATCATCGCGGGCGCCGGGGGCGCCGCCCATTTGCCGGGCATGGTGGCGGCGAAAACGACGCTGCCGGTCATCGGCGTGCCGGTGAAGTCGGCCGCGTTGAACGGCCTCGATTCGCTGCTGTCGATCGTGCAGATGCCGGGCGGTATCCCGGTCGGGACGGTGGCGATCGGCAAAGCCGGCGCGATCAATGCCGGGCTGCTGGCCGCGCAGATTCTCGGCGCGTTTGATCCCGAACTGATGCGCCGCGTGCAGGAGCGCCGCGACCGGATTCGCGAAGAGGTGCTGGCGAGCGGCGCGGAGCTGGAGGCGGCGGAATGAGGGACGAAACGAGAGTGATCGCTCCGGGCGCGACGATCGGCGTGCTCGGCGGCGGGCAACTGGGGCGGATGATGGCGCTGGCCGGCAGTAACCTCGGCTACCGCTTCGTGACGCTGGATCCGGCGCCGGACTCCCCGTGCGGCCAGGTGGCCGGGCAAATCGTCGCCCGCTACGACGATCAAGCGGCCGCCCGCCAGCTCGCCGAGCGCTCGGACGTGATCACGTACGAGTTCGAGAACGTGGACGCGGGTGTGGCCGCGCT
The DNA here is from genome assembly GCF_023715465.1 of Paenibacillus macerans. Classification (GTDB taxonomy): domain Bacteria; phylum Bacillota; class Bacilli; order Paenibacillales; family Paenibacillaceae; genus Fontibacillus; species Fontibacillus macerans_A. Next base: position 34,168 of record NZ_JAMBOE010000018.1, on the reverse strand, counting down.
GCTTGAGGAGCTGTCGTACGTGCCGCAGGGGAGCAAGCTGCTGTACACGACCCAGCACCGGCTGCGCGAGAAACGCGCAATCGAGGCGGCGGGCGTGAAAGTGGCTCCGTATGCGGAGATCGGCAGCGAAGAGGACCTGCAAGCGGCGGTTCGACGGCTTGGCATTCCAGCGGTGTTGAAAACGGCCACCGGCGGTTATGATGGCAAAGGGCAATGGGTCATCCGCTCGGAAGCGGAAATCGCCCCGGCCTACGCCGAGCTGAGCAAAGCCGGCACCGAGCTTGTGCTGGAGCAGTTTATTCCGTTCGTGAAGGAGCTGTCGGTGATTGCGGCGCGCAGTCCGCGCGGGGAAATCCAAACGTTCCCGGTGGCGGAAAACATCCATGTCGATAATATTTTGCATCTATCGATCGTGCCGGCCCGCGTGGAAGCGCGGGTGCAGCGGGAGGCAGAACGGTTGGCCGCCCGCATCGCGGAAGGCATGGAAGCGGTGGGGCTGCTGGCCGTGGAGATGTTTTTGACCGAGGGCGGCGAACTGTTCGTCAACGAGCTGGCGCCGCGGCCGCACAATTCCGGCCACTATACGATGGAGGCCTGCACAACCTCGCAGTTTGAGCAGCACGTCCGGGCCATCTGCAATTTGCCGCTTGGCAAGGCGGAGCTGTTGACGCCGGTCGTGATGGTGAACGTGCTCGGCGAGCATTTGGAGGCCGTGTGCGAGGCGATGGTAAGCGGGGGTTGGCCGAGCGAAGGGAGCGGGAAGGAAATGGCGGCGCAGGAAGACGGTTCGCCGGCCGGGCGGCCGTTGCTGGACTCCACCCCGGTGGATGGGAAAAAGGCCGGACGGCAAGCTGGATTCCCGGTCATTCCCAAAGTACACTTATATGGAAAGAACGGAGCCGCGCCGAAGCGGAAAATGGGGCATATCAATCTGCTCTGCCGGGATGTGGAGGACGGACTTCGTTGGATAGAGCAAACCAATATTTGGAGGAATGAACGCAAATGATCGAACGCTACAGCAGACCGGAAATGAGAGCGATCTGGACGGAGGAAAACAAATTCAAGGCTTGGCTCGAAGTCGAGCTTTGCGCCTGCGAGGCTTGGGCCGAGCTGGGCATCATTCCGAAGGAGGACGTGGCCCTGCTGCGCCAAAACGCCTCGTTCGACATCGACCGGATCTACGAAATCGAGCAGGAGACGCGCCATGACGTGATCGCCTTTACCCGGGCGGTTTCGGAAAGCCTGGGCCCGGAGCGGAAATGGGTGCACTACGGCTTAACCTCGACGGACGTGGTGGACACGGCGCTGGGATATTTGCTGAAGCAGGCCAACGAAATTCTCGAGCGGGATATTTTGAACTTTATCGATATTTTGCAGGAAAAAGCTATCGCCTACAAAGACACGCCAATGATGGGCCGGACGCATGGCGTGCATGCCGAGCCGACGACGTTTGGGCTGAAGATGGCGCTTTGGCATGAAGAAATGAAGCGCAATCTGGAGCGTTTCCGCCGTGCGGCGGACGGAGTGCAATTTGGCAAAATCTCCGGTGCGGTAGGGACGTACGCGAACATCGATCCGTCCGTTGAGCAGTTTGTGTGCGAGAAGCTGGGCACAACGGCCGCGCCGATTTCCACGCAAACGCTGCAGCGCGACCGCCACGCTGAGTATATGGCCACGCTGGCGCTGATCGCTACTTCGCTCGACAAATTCGCCACGGAAATCCGCGCCCTGCAAAAAAGCGAATTCCGCGAGGTGGAGGAAGCGTTCGCCAAAGGGCAAAAAGGCTCGTCGGCGATGCCGCACAAGCGCAATCCGATCGGCTGTGAGAACATTTCCGGCCTGTCGCGCGTGATCCGCGGCCATATGGTTTCAGCCTACGAAAACGTGACGTTGTGGCATGAACGCGACATCTCGCATTCTTCGGTGGAGCGGGTGATTTTGCCTGATGCGACGATGCTGCTGAACTACATGTTGAACCGTTTCGGAAACATCGTGAAAAACTTGACGGTGTTCCCGGAAAACATGAAACGCAACATGGGCCGTACGTTTGGCGTACCGTTCTCCGGCCGCGTCATGACGAAGCTGATCGACAAAGGCTTCAGCCGCGAGCAGGCGTACGACACGGTGCAGCCGCGGGCGATGCAGGCCTGGGAAACACAGCGGCAGTTCCGCGACATCATCGAGGAAACGCCGGAAATCACCGCCGTGCTGAGCAAGGAAGAGATCGACGATGCGTTTAACCCGGCCTGGCATTTGAAGCATGTGGACACGATTTTCCGCAAGCTTGGTTTGGTGGAGTAGGAAGGGCGCGACCTCGGATGATAGCGGTAAGAAATACCGCTATTTATCCAGTTTTGCGGCAGCACCGCCAAATAGCGGAACAAAAAGGCGTTATTTTCGGAGAAAGTGATCAAAATGGACTTTTGCAGCCAGAGTAGAAAGAAATAGCGCCCCATTTTACCGCTATACTGCGAATTTTGCTGAATCGCGGAAGGATAGCTGCTTTTTTTACCGTTATTGCAATCATTAAGCGCAATTTGAGGAGGACAGGGACATGTCATCACCGGCAATTTCCACGGCGGCGGAGTTGGTGAACGCCCCGCTGTTGTATAAAGGCAAAGTGCGGGAGCTGTACGATCTTGGCGAGCATTATTTGATCGTCGTGACCGACCGTATTTCCGCTTTCGACTATGTGCTTGAGCCGGCGGTGCCGGACAAAGGCAATGTGCTGAACCGCTTGAGCGCGTTCTGGTTCGACAAGACGCAGCATTTGCTGGAGAACCACGTGATTCATGCGGATGTGGAGCTTTTGGAGGATGTCGTTCCCGAAGCACACAAGCCGCTGCTGAAAAACCGCGTGATGGTCACCCGCAAAGCCGAGCGCATCGATATCGAATGCGTGGTGCGCGGCTACGTCACCGGCGGCGGCTGGCGCCAGTATGAGCATAGCGGCGAGATCAACGGCATCAAGCTGCCGGAGGGCCTGCGCAAAAACGCCAAGCTGGCGGAACCGATTTTTACGCCGGCGGCGAAAAACGACGTCGGCCACGACGAAGACATCTCCTTTGCGGAGATGGCGGACAAGGTCGGCGCGGACTTGGCTGAGCAGCTGCGCAGCCGCAGCCTGGAGCTTTACGCTTTTGCCCGCGATACCTGCGAAGAACGCGGCATCATTCTCGCCGACTGCAAGCTGGAATTTGGGCTGGTGGAGGGCAAACTGATTTTGATCGACGAGATTTTTACGCCGGATGCATCGCGGTTTTGGGCTAAAGAGAACTACGCCCTGGACATCGAAATCGACAGCATGGACAAAGAGCCGGTGCGCGTTTACCTGACCGGTTCGGATTGGGACAAGAATAGCCAGCCCGATCCGCTGCCGGGGCATGTGGTTGAAGAGACGACCCGGCGTTACCGCGATATTTACCGGCGGCTGACCGGGCACGAGTTGGAGTAGGGAGCAGGCAGGCGGAAAAGACACACACGCGGCGGGGCGCATAAGTCCAAACCGCTGCATAAGTCCAAACAATAGGAGGAATACGAGTAACATGATTAAAGCGAACGTTTATGTCACGATCAAGCAAAGCGTACTTGATCCGCAGGGAGTAGCTGTGCAGGGAGCGCTTCATTCCATGGGTTTCAAGGAAGTGGAGAGCGTGCGCATCGGCAAATATATGGAGCTTACGCTGGACACGAACGACCGCTTTGAGGCGGAAGCCCGCGTCAAGGCGATGTGCGAGAAGCTTTTGGCCAATACGGTGGTTGAAGATTACCGTTTTGAATTGGAGGGCTGAATCGATGAAATTCGCGGTACTCGTATTTCCCGGTTCCAACTGTGATATCGACTGTTATAAAGCGGTGGAGGAAGCTTTGGGCGAACCCGTCGATTACGTGTGGCATACGGCGACCGATCTTTCCGCGTACGACTGCATCCTGGTTCCCGGGGGCTTTTCCTATGGCGATTACTTGCGCTGCGGGGCCATTTCCCGGTTCGCGCCGGTGATGGCCGAGGTGGCCAAAGCCGCAGAGGAAGGCAAATATATTCTTGGCATCTGCAACGGGTTTCAAATTTTGACGGAAGCCGGGCTGCTCCCGGGGACGCTGCGCCGCAACATGTCGCTGAAATTCCGCTGTCATGATACGGTACTGCGGGTCGAAAACAACGCAAATCCGTTTACGTCGCTGTATGCGCCGGGCGAAGAGATTACGATTCCGATCGCGCACGGCGAAGGCAATTACTATTGTGATGAAGAAACCTTGGCCCGGCTGCGGCAAAACAACCAGATAATTTTCCGGTATGTGGACAATCCGAACGGGTCTGTGGACGATATCGCCGGCATTTCCAATGAACGCGGCAACGTGGTTGGCATGATGCCCCATCCGGAGCGTGCGGTAAACGCCCTGCTTGGTTCGGAAGACGGCAAAAAAATGTTTACATCCATTTTAAAGGCTTGGAGGGATCGGCATGAGTCAGCAAGTGTCCGCTAAGGAACCGAATGCAGAGCAAATTGCGGAGCAGAAAATTTACAAACAGATGGGCGTTTCGGATAGCGAATACGAGCTGATCTGCGGGTTTTTGGGCCGCAAGCCGAACTACACGGAAATCGGCGTGTTTAGCGTCATGTGGTCCGAGCACTGCGCCTACAAAAATTCGAAGCCGCTGTTGCGCCGCTTCCCGACCAGCGGACCGCGCGTCCTGATGGGCCCGGGGGAAGGCGCGGGGATCGTCGATATCGGCGACAACCAAGCGGTTGTGTTCAAAATCGAAAGCCATAACCACCCTTCCGCGGTGGAGCCTTACCAGGGGGCCGCGACGGGTGTGGGCGGGATTATCCGCGATATTTTTTCGATGGGGGCCAGACCGGTTGCGCTGCTCAACTCTTTGCGTTTCGGCAAGCTGGAGAGCGAGCGCGTGAAATATTTGTTCGAGCACGTTGTGTCCGGGATCGCCGGGTACGGCAACTGCATCGGCATCCCGACGGTCGGCGGGGAAGTGGTGTTCGACGAAAGCTATGAAGGGAACCCGCTTGTCAACGCGATGTGCGTCGGGCTGATTGACCACGATAAAATCCAGCGCGGCGTCGCCAAGGGCGTGGGCAATCCGGTGTTTTACGTTGGTCCGCCAACGGGGCGCGACGGCATCCACGGCGCGACGTTTGCGTCGGAGGAGCTGACGGAGGAGTCGGAAGCGAAGCGGACGGCGGTGCAGGTTGGCGATCCGTTTATGGAGAAGCTGGTGATGGAAGCCTGCCTCGAACTGATCGACACCGGCATCGTGCTGGGGATTCAGGATATGGGCGCGGCCGGGCTGACGTGCTCCAGCGCCGAGATGGCGAGCAAGGCCGGCAACGGCCTGGAGCTGTATCTCGATCAGGTGCCGCAGCGCGAAGAGGGCATGACCGCCTACGAAATGATGCTGTCGGAATCGCAGGAACGGATGTTGTTCGTCGTTGAGCCGAAGGATGAGGCGCAGGCGCGGGAGATTTTTGAGCGCTGGGGCGTGATCTGCGCGAAGGTCGGCAAGGTGACGGACGACGGGCGGTTGAAGCTGTTCCATCATGGGGAAGTGGTCGGCGATATGCCGGTGAAGGCGCTTGTGGACGAATGCCCGATTTATGACAAGCCTTCGGCGGTACCGGCTTATTATGAGCAGAACGCTGCGGTGGATACGCAGCGGTATGAAGAAGTGCGCGATCTGGGCGGGGCGCTTGAGCAAGTGTTGTCTTCGCCTTCGCTTGCAAACAAAGCGTGGGTCTACGATCAGTACGACTACATGGTGCGTACCAGCACGGCGGTTCGCCCGGGTTCGGACGCGGCGGTCGTGACGATCCACGGCACGCGCAAGGCGCTGGCGATGACGACCGACTGCAACGGCCGGTTCGTATACCTCGATCCGGAGGTGGGCGGACGCATCGCGGTCAGCGAAGCGGCGCGCAACATCGTATGCTCCGGCGCTGAGCCGCTGGCGATCACGGACAACCTGAATTTCGGCAGCCCGGAGAAACCGGATATTTTCTGGCAGATGGAAAAGGCCGTAGACGGCATGGCGGAAGCTTGCCGCGAGTTGGATACGCCGGTCATCGGCGGAAACGTCAGCTTGTACAACGAAAACGCCAAAGGCGCGATTTACCCGACGCCGGTCGTCGGCATGGTGGGGCTCGTGCACGATGTGGACCACATTACGACCCAGGGCTTCAAATCCGAGGGTGACGTGATTTTCCTGCTCGGCGAAACGAAAGCGGAGCTTGGCGGCAGCGAGTTCCAAGCGGTTGTGCATGGCGTGGTTGAAGGGCGTCCGCCAGAGTTGGATCTGGCAGTCGAGAAAAAGCTGCTGGGCGCTGTGCTTGAAGCGATTCAAGGCGGGCTGGTCCGCTCGGCGCACGACCTGTCCGAAGGCGGGCTGGCCGCGGCGCTGGCGGAATCATGCATCAGCGGCGGTTTGGGCGCGAAGGTCGATGTGGTGAGCGGCGGGCTGCGTACGGATGTTTTGCTGTTCAGCGAGTCGCAGTCGCGGATTTTGCTGTCGGCATCGCCTGAGCAGGCGGATGAATTGGAGCGGCTCGTTGGAGAGCGCGGCGTGCCGGTGGTGCGGATCGGGTCCGTTGCAGGCGCGGCTGCCGCTGGGGCAGAGCTGGCCGTTGTGGTGGATGGTGCTTCCGTGCTGAACAAGCCGGTCGAGCAGTTGAAACGCATCTGGGAGGATGTCATTCCATGTCTGATGAAATAATGCCGCGTGGGCTTTGGACAGGAGCATATTACAACGAAGGCGCGGGACGTGTGGATCCGTTCGACACGTTACGGGAGGAGTGCGGTGTGTTCGGCGTATTCGGTCATCCCGATGCTGCTTCCCTTTCTTATTACGGCCTGCATGCGCTCCAGCACCGGGGCGAAGAAAGCGCGGGGATGTGCGTGACGGACGGATCGGAGTTCAATTACCATCGCGGCATGGGGCTCGTCAAGGAAGTGTTCGACCGGGACAAGCTCGCTTCGCTGGTCGGCGACCGCTCGATCGGCCATGTGCGTTATTCGACGAGCGGGGACAGCCGGCTGACGAACGCGCAGCCGCTGATTTTCAAATACCGCGACGGGGATTTGGCGGTGGCGACGAACGGGAACATCGTCAATGCGCCGAAAATCCGCCGCGAGCTGGAGCAGAGCGGCTCGATCTTTCAGACGACCAGCGACACAGAGGTGATCGCGCATTTGATCGCGCGCTCGCCGAAGGATTTTGTCGAGGCGGCGAAAGACGCGCTGGGGCAACTGGTCGGCGGCTTCGCCTTCCTGCTGCTGACCAACGACAAGCTGATCGCCGCCAGCGATCCCAATGGGCTGCGGCCGCTGACGATGGGCCGGCTCGGCGACGCGTACCTGTTCTCGTCCGAGACGTGCGCATTTGAGGTGGTCGGCGCGGAGACGATCCGCGAGATCCAGCCGGGCGAAATGCTGGTGCTGGACGGCAACGGTCTGCGCGAAGACCGTTATACTGAACCGCAGCGCAAGGCGTTGTGCGCGATGGAATACATCTACTTCGCACGCCCGGACAGCGATATGAACGGCTCGAATTTGCACGCGAGCCGCAAGCGGATGGGGCAGGTGATGGCGCAGGAGTCGTTTGTCGACGCGGACGTCGTGACCGGCGTGCCCGACTCCAGCATCTCCGCCGCCATCGGCTACGCGGAGCAGACCGGCATCCCTTACGAGCTTGGTCTGATCAAAAACAAATACACCGGCCGGACGTTCATCCAGCCAAGCCAGGAGCTGCGCGAGCAGGGCGTGAAGATGAAGCTGAGCGCCGTGCGCCGGGTCGTGGAAGGCAAACGCGTGGTGATGATCGACGATTCGATCGTCCGCGGCACGACCTCGCGGCGGATCGTCAATCTGCTGCGGGAGGCCGGGGCGACGGAGGTGCATGTGCGCATCACTTCGCCGCCATTTAAGAACCCGTGTTTCTACGGGATCGACACCCCGGACCGCGGCGAGCTGATCGCTTCGTACAAATCCGTCGAGGAAATTTGCCGGGAGATCAATGCGGACACGCTGGAGTTTTTGAGCCCGGAGGGCTTAATCCGGGCGGTAGGCGGCGACAACGCCGGGGATTACAAAGGCGGCCTCTGCATGGCCTGCTTCGACAACGATTACCCGACGCGGACGGATTTTGACGGGGAAGAGAAGTACGGGTGTACGTGTTAGGCAGCTTTATTTTACATGATTAAAAATTTTCGAGGTGATAGCGGGGAACTCGGGCATAGGGTACGAGGCAGTACTGGTGGGTAGGTGGCGAGTTACAAGCCGATTTCGATTTAGCCAGCTTACAAGCCGTTATAGTCGAGTGACAGGTTTCTGCGCTAACACCACATAGTGATTGGATATATCCAATAGAATTGGAAATTAAGTGGTAAATACAGCGGTACGATTGGATATTTCCAATAGATGAGGTCTGAAAGGGTGCAAAACAGGCGGTTTGAACGAAATCTATTGGATATTTTCCAATGAGGGTCCAAAATGGCGTTCGATTTCCGGCGATCTATTGGATTTTTTCCAATTAGAGCAGGCAGCGTTACAAAGAAACGCATGTCCGCCAAAAAATAAACCTAAGGAGTGTGTCCTTCTCGTGTCAGAAGCATACAAAAACGCCGGTGTCGATATTGCGGCCGGGAATGAAGCCGTGGAGCGGATGAAGAAACACGTCAAACGGACGTTTCGTCCGGAAGTGATGACGGATCTGGGCGGCTTCGGGGCTTTGTTCGGATTGAACAAAGCCAAATATGAGGAGCCGGTTCTGGTCTCCGGGACGGACGGCGTGGGCACCAAGCTGAAAATCGCGTTTGCGATGGACAAGCACGATACGATCGGGATCGACGCGGTGGCGATGTGCGTCAACGACATCGTCGTGCAGGGCGCGGAGCCGCTGTTTTTCCTCGATTACCTCGCTTGCGACAAGGTCGTTCCTGAGAAAATCGAGGCGATCGTTGCCGGCATCGCCGAAGGCTGTAGCCAGTCGGGCTGTGCGCTGATCGGCGGCGAAACCGCCGAAATGCCGGGCATGTACAGCGAAGGCGAATACGACATCGCCGGCTTCACCGTCGGCGTCGTCGACAAGCGCAAAATCGTCAACGGCAGCACCATCGCTCCCGGCGACACGGTGATTGGCCTCGCTTCCAGCGGCGTGCACAGCAATGGCTTTTCGCTGGTGCGCAAGCTGCTGCTGGAGCAGGCCGGATACAGCCTGCAGGATACGCTGCCGGAGCTGGGCGGACAGAAGCTTGGGGACGTGCTCTTGACGCCGACCAAGCTGTACGTGAAGCCGGTGCTCTCCCTGCTTGAGCAGGCCGACGTCAAAGGCATGGCCCACATTACGGGCGGCGGATTTATCGAAAATATCCCGCGCGTGCTGCCGGAAGGCGTAAATGTGGAGATCGAACACAGCTCGTGGCCGATTTTGCCGATCTTTGATCTTTTGCAGCAAAAGGGCGGCGTCAGCAACCGCGACATGTTTACCACCTTCAACATGGGAATCGGGCTGGTCATTATCGTTGCCGCCGATCAGGCGGAGGCAGCCCTGCAAACGCTGCGCGAAGCCGGCGAAAGCCCATACGTCATCGGCAAAGTGACCGCAGGCAGCCGGGAAGTGACGTTTGCGGGGGCGGACGTGTAATGGCGGCGGGTTTTCGGATCGCGGTGTTCGCCTCCGGGCAGGGCAGCAATTTTCAAAATTTGCTGGATGCTTCCCGGGCGGGAACGCTTGATGCGGACATCGTGCTGCTGGTGTGCGACAAACCGCAGGCGCCCGTCGTCGAACGGGCCCGCAAGGCCGGCGTTGACTGCTTTCTTTTTCACCCCAAGGACTACGCGCGGCGGGAAGATTATGAGGCGGAAATCGCCGCCGAGCTGGACAAGCGGCAGATCGACCTGGTCGTTTTGGCCGGGTATATGCGGCTGTTGACCCCGGTGCTGGTGGAACCTTACGCGGGAAAAATGATCAACATCCACCCTTCGCTGCTTCCGGCTTTTCCGGGCAAAAATGCGATCGGGCAAGCGTGGGACTACGGCGTCAAAGTGACCGGGATAACGGTGCATTTGGTCGACGGGGGAATGGATAGCGGCGCTGTGATCGCCCAAAAACCGGTGGAAATTTTCGCCTCGGATACCCTGGAGTCGCTGGAGGCCAGGATTCATACTGCAGAACAGCAGTTGTACCCGCAAGTCGTGTCGTGGTTTGCCAAAAGCCGGATTAAGGCAGACGGCCGGAAAGTGACGATCCTGTCGGATGAGGCACAATAGGGCATACTTTTATAGGACATAAAGTGCGCAGGGGTTTCGATATTTCCCGAGAAATAACGGGCATGATTCGCCAAATTAAAGGAGGGGCCGATTTTGAGTATCAAAAGAGCGCTGGTAAGCGTGTCGGATAAAACGGGGATCGTGGATTTTTGCCGCGAGCTGTCGCAGTTGGGCGTGGAGATCATTTCGACGGGGGGAACGAAAAACCTGCTGTCGAAGGAAGGAGTGGCGGTGATCGGCATTTCCGATGTGACTGGTTTTCCGGAAATTTTGGACGGACGTGTCAAAACACTGCACCCGGCCGTCCACAGCGGTCTGCTGGCGATCCGCGACAGCGAAGAGCATCAAGCGCAAATGAAGGAGCTGGGTCTGGATTACATCGACCTGGTTGTCGTAAACCTGTATCCGTTCCAGGAAACGATCGCCAAGCCGGATGTGAGCTATGAGGATGCGATTGAAAATATCGACATCGGCGGGCCGACCATGCTGCGTTCCGCGGCCAAAAACCACGCCTTCGTCAGCGTGGTTGTCGATGCGGCCGATTACGGCACGGTTCTTGCGGAAATCCGCGAGGGCGGGGATACGACGCTGGACACGCGCAAACGGCTTGCGGCCAAAGTTTTCCGCCATACGGCGGCTTACGATGCCCTGATTTCCGATTATTTGTCGAAGGTGACCGGCGATCCGCTGCCGGAGCGCTACACCGTCACTTACGAGAAAATCCAGGATTTGCGCTACGGCGAAAATCCGCACCAACAAGCGGCGTTCTATCGCAAACCGCTGGCCGCAGCGGATACGCTGACCAATGCGGAGCAGCTGCACGGCAAGGAATTGTCCTATAACAACATCAATGACGCCAACGCGGCGCTGCAAATCGTGAAAGAATTCGAGGAGCCGGCCGTCGTTGCGGTGAAGCATATGAACCCTTGCGGGGTAGGCGTAGGCAGCAGCATTTTGGAGGCCTATCAAAAGGCGTATGAGGCCGATCCGGTGTCGATCTTCGGCGGCATCGTCGCTGCCAATCGCATCATTGATGCCGATACCGCGACACTGCTTAAGGAAATTTTTCTGGAGATCATTTTGGCGCCGGGCTTTACTGAGGAAGCGTTGGACATTTTGACGAAAAAGAAAAACATCCGCCTCTTGAGGCTCGGCGGCTTGGAGCTGGGCAGCAAACGGAGCAGCCAGTTTGTCGTTACCTCGATCGACGGCGGCATGATCGTTCAGGAGAGCGATGTTCATGTGCTGAAGGAATCGGACCTGCAAGTGGTCACGGACCGCAAGCCGACGGAGGAAGAACTCAAGCAACTGCTGTTTGGCTGGAAAGTAGTTAAGCATGTGAAATCCAATGCGATCGTGCTGGCCAAGGACGATATGACGATTGGCGTCGGCGCTGGTCAGATGAACCGCGTGGGCGCGGCGAAAATCGCCATCGAGCAGGCTGGTGAGAAGTCGAAAGGCAGCGTGTTGGCCTCGGATGCGTTTTTCCCGATGGGCGATACGCTGGAAGCGGCGGCTAAGGCCGGCATTACGGCGGTTATCCAACCGGGCGGCTCCGTGAAGGACGAAGAGTCGATCAAAGTCGCGAACGAATACGGCATCGCTATGGTATTCACCGGCGTCCGCCATTTCAAACATTAAGCCACTGCTCCAATCGGCAGACCGCTGCGGCGTGCGGCGGTCTGCCGTTTTTCGGATTATACGCGGGCGGGGAAATGAGTGAATAACGTCATTACGGTCCGCTTGCGGGCTATCAAGGAGGAGACGACAAATGGATATATTGGTGATTGGCGGGGGCGGGCGCGAGCACGCGATTTGCTGGAGTTTGGCGAAAAGCCCCAAAGCCGGCAAGCTTTATTGCGCCCCGGGCAACGCGGGGATCGGCCAGGTGGCTGAACTGGTTCCGATTCAGGTGCATGAATTCGACAAGCTGGCCGCGTTTGCCGAGGAGAAGGGCGTGGGCCTGGTCGTGGTCGGGCCTGACGATCCGCTGGCCGACGGCATTGTCGACGTATTCGAGGCTAAGAATATTCCAGTGTTCGGCCCGCGCAAAAACGCAGCCCATATCGAGGGCAGCAAAACGTTTATGAAGGATTTGCTGAAAAAATACGGCATTCCGACAGCGGCTTACGAGAAGTTCGACAGCTATGAGCCGGCTTTGGCGTATTTGCGCAGCCGGCCGGTGCCGATCGTCATTAAGGCGGACGGGCTGGCGGCAGGCAAAGGCGTGACGGTCGCCTTCACCCGCGAACAGGCGGAAGCGGCTTTGAAGGACATTATGATCGAGAAGGTGTTTGGCGAGTCCGGGAGCCAGGTTGTCATTGAGGAATACCTTGAAGGCCAGGAAATGTCGATCCTTTCGTTCGTCGACGGGGAAACGGTGCGGCCGATGGCGGCGGCGCAGGATCACAAGCAGGTTTACGACGGCGACAAAGGCCCGAACACGGGCGGCATGGGTACCTATTCCCCACTGCCGCATATCGCCCCCGGCATCATTGAAGAAGCAATCGAAACGATCATCAAACCGACGGCCAAGGCGATGGTGGCCGAAGGCCGGCCTTTTCGCGGCGTGTTGTTCGCCGGGCTGATGATTGCGCCGGACGGCAAGCCGAAAACGATCGAATTCAACGCCCGCTTCGGCGATCCGGAAACCCAGGTCGTGCTGCCGCGGCTGAAAAGCGATCTGCTTGATATTTTCCTGGCGGCGGTGAACGGCACCTTGGATCAGGCGGAAATCGAGTGGAGTGACGAAGCAGCCGTCTGCGTCGTACTCGCTTCTGGCGGTTATCCGGCTTCCTATCCGAAAGGCCTGCCGATTGCAGGCTTGGACGAGGTGCGGGAGGCTCTTGTGTTCCATGCCGGTACGGCCAGGAACGAAGCCGGCGAGTGGGTTACGAACGGCGGCCGTGTCCTGGGCGTCGTCGGGCTCGGGCAGTCGATCGCGGAAGCGCGGGACAAAGCTTATCAAGCCGCAGAGCGCATAACATTTGAGGGTAAACAAAACCGTACGGATATCGCCGCCAAGGCGCTCGTTTAGCAGCGGTTCGGACGGGGCTCCGGCTTTCGGGACATGCGAGGATAATCCGCTCTTTTTTCGCACATGTTAAGGGAGAATGGGGAGATTAATCCCTGTCATTCTCTGATTGCGGGAGGCGGCATCATTATGAGCGACAAAATGAAGGAAATGCTTCCGGTATCGCGCGAACAAGTGGAAGTGAGCGGCGTGTACCGGGACGAGCTGGGGCGCGAGGAGTACTTGCGGAAGGGTGAGGAGTTTCCGTCCGATCCGGTGTACGGGACGATGGAGTGGGAGCTTAAAGAGCTTGCTCAGGAGAAAAACTCCAAGGGGCATACCGATGACCGTTTGATTCCGAAAAAAGACTGATCCGCTCACTCGAAGCCTCTCCGGTTGCCGGCCTATGCGCCGGATCTGCCGGGGAGGCTTTTTTGCGAGCCTGCACGTTGGTGGGGATTTCCTCGTTTGCATCGGAAAATGACTTGAACGGAAAGCGGTTTTAGGTGTACTTTTATAAGAATGAGAGAAATAGAGCCAAAGTGAGGAGAAAGCGATGAAGCAGGCGGAACGCCAAACGGTAGGGATGGAAGATATCGTCAAAGCGCATCATGTGCTGAGCGAGGTTGTGGTGCGGACTCCGCTGCAGCTGGATGCGACGTTATCGTTAAGATACGGCTGTAATGTATATTTAAAAAGGGAAGATCTCCAGGTCGTGCGTTCATTTAAAATCCGCGGGGCCTACAATATGATCCGCAGCCTCCAGCCGGAGGATTTGCAGCGGGGCATCGTTTGCGCGAGCGCCGGCAATCATGCGCAGGGCGTGGCTTTTTCCTGCAACGCGCTGGGAATCCGAGGCAAAATTTTTATGCCGAGCACGACGCCAAACCAGAAAGTTAGGCAAGTAAAACGCTTTGGCGGCGAGCATGTCGAGGTGGTGCTGACCGGCGACACGTACGACGATGCTTATGAAGAAGCGATGAAGGCGTGCACTGAGGGCGGGATGACGTTCATCCACCCGTTTGATGACCCGAAAATCGTTGCCGGCAACGGGACGATTGGTATGGAAATCATGGAGAACCTCAATGTGCCGGCCGACTATGTGTTTGTGACGATCGGCGGCGGGGGACTGGTGTCGGGCGTGGGTACGTATTTGAAAACGGTCAGTCCGCAGACGAAATTGATCGGGGTTGAACCGGCGGGCGCGGCTTCGATGACGGAAGCGTTAAAACAGCAGCAAGTGGTGACCCTGGAAGCGATCGACAAGTTTGTGGACGGTGCGGCGGTCAAACGCGTGGGGGATCTGAACTACGAAATCTCCGCGAAAATCCTCGACGATATCGTTCAGGTGCCGGAGGGCAAGGCGTGCACGACGATTTTGGAGCTGTACAACGACAGCGCCATCGTCGTGGAACCGGCCGGGGCGCTGCCGGTGTCCGCGCTTGACATGTACCGCGACCAAATCCGCGGCAAAAACGTCGTCTGTATCATCAGCGGCGGGAACAACGACATCGACCGGATGCAGGAAATGAAGGAGCGCTCGTTGATCTACGAGGGGCTAAAGCATTATTTCCTGATCAACTTCCCGCAGCGCGCCGGCGCCTTGCGCGAATTCCTCGAGCAGGTGCTGGGCCCGAACGACGACATCACGCGGTTCGAATACACGAAAAAGCACAACAAGGAAAACGGCCCGGCCTTGGTCGGCATCGAGCTGAGCGACAAGGCGGATTACGAAGCGCTGATCGGCAGAATGGCCTCGAAAGGCATCGCCTATACCGAGCTCAACCGGGATTTGAACCTGTTTAATTTGCTGATTTGACAAGATACCTTTTTCAACTGCACTTATACTCTAACGGATGCCACAAGCGCTATTTGTCCTAAAAACGTTGATTTCAAATTGTAACGGTTGCCATGGTGCTTATTTCACTTAAACCAGGCTATTTTTGCTTAGATTCAGGCAAATAACGGCGCTCACAACCGTTAGAATTTTGAAAAGGGCTTTTTTCGGAAAATAGCCGCTGATACAACCGTTAGATTTCCAGGCAGCTTTTTGACGGGGAATCTTGAGCAAAAGTAATGTAACGTGGCCGTTATAACGCGGCATCCAGCCTTCTCTGACTAATAGTCGGGGAAGGTTTTTTTATTTTTTTAGAGGTTGTTCAAAAAGTCATCTTTCCATGACGAAGCCGTTCATGAAGAAGATTCGACGTCGAATCTTGAATTCAGCCGGGCCTTCCGTTGCTCACGTACCCAAAACGTACGCTCCGCTACTCAGTTCCTAGCTTCATCCAACCTTCTCGGTCCTGAAAACCCAACTTTTTGAACACGCATTTGAAAAAGAGCTTTACAATACCAAATCACTAGTGTACTATTTAACTATAACACAGATACATCAAAGGAGTGGTTATGTGCGGCAGCTAATGCGGGGAGCGAAATTCCCGAAGCCGGCATGGTTGGGTTTAAAGATCAACGGGATGCCGTCCCATCAAATCAAGGCGCTGCTGGCGGCGTAATGGCGGAAAGGAGCTGACCCGAACGTGAGCATCGAATTCGATAATAATCTGCCGATTTATTTGCAAATCATGAACTATTTGAAAAAGGAGATCGTGACCGGCAAATTGAAGGCCGGGGACAAAATCCCTTCCGTGCGAGAATTGGCAGCCGAACTGCAAATCAACCCGAATACCGTACAGCGGACTTTTCAGGAATTGGAGCGTGAAGCCGTCGTGGAAACGAAACGCGGACTCGGAAGATATGTGACAAGCGAGGAATCGAAAATTATGACGATCAAAAAAGAAATGGCCGGCGATTTGCTCGACCGCTTTATCGGCGGCATGCAGGAGCTTGGCTTCAGCAATCAGGACATCGCGGCGATTGTCGCGGAAGCCGTGCAAGGCGAAAAACGGGAATAGGAGGGAGGACGATGGATCGGATGGATCAGAAGAATCAGAAGGATAAGATAGATCATATGGATAGAAGCGATAGAATGGATCAAATAGATTGGAAAGGTCAGACAGTTCAGACGGGCCAACTATTGGAGCTGAAAGGCGTGTCCAAGTCTTATGGCAGCAAAAAAGCGCTGCGCGGCGTTTCCTTCGGCATCGGCAAGGGGAAAATCGCCGGCCTGCTCGGTACGAACGGCAGCGGCAAAAGCACGTTGATGAAGATTGCCGCCGGTTTGATACCGGCTTCTAACGGACAGGTGACGGTAGACGGCACGCCGGTGGGACTGGCGACCAAGTCGCTCGTCGCTTTTATGCCGGACCGGCCGCTGACGGAGTCATGGATGAAGGTGCGTGACGCGGTAGGGTTTTACCGGGATTTTTACAGCGATTTTGACGAAGAGAAGGCCCGGGCGATGCTGAAGTTTATGCAGCTGAATGAAGGGGATAAAATCAGCTCGCTGTCCAAAGGGATGAATGAGCGGCTGCAGCTTACGCTAACGCTGTCGCGGAACGCCAAGCTGTATTTGCTGGATGAACCGATTGGAGGCGTAGACCCGGTAGCGCGGGCCAAAATTTTGGATGCGATCGTGGAGTTTTACAGCGAGGACAGCAGCTTGATCGTTTCTACGCATTTGGTGCGGGACATCGAGCGGATTTTCGATGAGGTGTTGTTTATTCGTGACGGGGAGATCGTGCTGCAGGAGGAAGTCGAAAACTTGCGGATCAAATACGGTAAAAGCGTAGACGACATGTTTAAAGAGGTGTTTGCGGAATGATGAAACTGCTGAAATATGACTTGAAACGGAATGCCAATACCTTTTTGGGGATGGCGGCGATTCTGGTGATTGTGCAAGCCGTGTTGTCGATCGTCGGCAATGTCAAGGGATGGGACGATGGGCTGATTATAGCTTTCAACATCATTTTGTACGTGTCGGCGGGCATTATTATGCTGGTGCTTGTATGTAAAACCTTCGAGGCCAATATCAAGGCATACAACCGCAGACTGCTGCCGGTTCACCCGGCCTGGACCGTGCTGTCATCACTGCTGCTCGGCCTGATTACGGCGGCTGTGTTCGCGGCGGTTGCGTTCATCCATGCTTTGTTATATCTCCATTTTAAGGGGATTCCGTACGATCTGTCTTTAGGGCTGGCAAGCGTGAAAGATTGGCTCGAGATCATCTTGGCGGCGGTGTGGGGATATACCTTGCTGTTATTGACCATTTTTACGGCGATCACCATCGGTGCGAGCATCAGCATCCGGGGAAAAGCGGGAACCTGGATCGGAATCGTCTCTTTCTTCGTGATCATTAACGTGATGAGCTGGCTGGAAAACCTGTTGTTTGGGAACAGCGACTCTTCCGTTTTAAGCCTTGGGGTTTTCCGCGGGAGCACGAATGATGCGCTTACGGTGGCAACGGGCGGCATTCAGTTTCTGAGCATTGCCCAGTTCTTGTTTGAAGCAGTGTTTGCGGGGTTGATGTTCTATGCCACGATTTATTTGTTGAGCAAAAAAATGGAGATCTAGTAGAACCAATTAGGGAGATAAGATAATGATGAAAAAGGGATTAAATAAACTGGCCGGAGCCGTGTTATCTTTAGCAGTAGTCTGTTCCATGTTGCCGGCACCCGCAAGCGCTGCGGCGGCGGCCTCCGGAAGCCAAAAGGAATGGCTGCGGCAAAACGCCCATCCGCTGACGTCGCTGGAGTCCGAGGATTATAGCGATCTGGCCTTTTTAAAGCCGCTGCTAAAGGACAAAACCGTCGTCAGCCTGGGGGAAAATTTTCACCAGGTGGCCGAATACAGCAGCATCAAAACCAGGCTGATCAAATTTTTGCATGAAGAGATGGATTTTGACGTGATCGCTTTTGAATCGGGGATGGGAGACGCCGCGGTCGTATACGAAAACCGGGATTCCCTTACCCCGGAGGAGATGATGGAGGCTTCCATTTTTCCGATCTGGCATTCCGAGGAAACGCTGGAGCTATTCGATTATATCAAAGAGCAGGGAAAGGGCGACAAACCGCTGTATTTGGCGGGATATGACAATCAATTTACGGACTACTTTTTGACCCAGTTTATAGGGGCGGCGATCGGCAAGCTGGACTCCGAGAAGGGAAAGGCCTTCGTGCAAATGGAATATCAGGCGATCCCGGATGTTTATGATGTTTTTAATAAGTTTCCGGACGCTCCTTTCAGCAAGGATCCGGCTTACGAAAAGGAAATGCAGGCCGTTGTCGACAAATATCTGCCTCAGTATCAAGAGGTGATCAAGTATGTTGAGCAGCACCGTGACGAATTAAATGCCAAGCTGAAAGTTTTTTATCCCAGCCAGCCGCATTTTGACGCTATCATCCTGAAATCCTTAAGCGACCATGTCGCCTTTCTGGAGAGCGGATTGAAGGATGTGAAGGATATGTATTCTTCCCGGGATGAGTTGATGACGGAAAATCTGGAATGGGTGATGCAGACGTTGTATCCGGGGAAAAAGATAATTTTGTGGGCCCACAATGACCATCTGGCCAAAAACACCTCGAAAATGCGGGTGAAGGAAGACGGTAAATGGATTTACAGCTTTACGAGCATGGGCGAACTGATGCACCGGAAGCTCGAGGATAAAATGTATGTGATCGGGCTCTACATGAATCGCGGTTCATCGGTAACGATTACTTCGGGCAAGCCATTCACCATCCAGCCGGCGACAAAAGGAAGCCTGGAGCACCTGATCATGCAAAGCGGTTACGCCAATTCTTTTATTGATTTGAGCCAGTATAAAGTGAAGAATGGGCAGAATGCCTGGATGTTCCGGCCGCTCTACGCTTCTGAGGACGGCATGACCACGGACCAGGTGCTGCCGAACGTAATGCGCTTTATCCCGAAGGAGCAGTACGACGGAATTATCATCATCGACAAGGTGAAAGCTCCAACGCCTGTGCCCTCCTCTGAGGAATCAAAGACCAGCCAGTAAAAACAAAGCGGGGCCATAAGCAGCCATAGGGCTGCTTATGGCCCCTTTCCAATCACGCTTTGGAGCGCACCCGTAGCAAAACGATTTGCCCGGCCAGGCCGATCACAAAAATGATCAGGCTGTTCCAAGGGGATACGGTGAATGCCGGCATTATCCGGTTAAGCAGCGTTCCCAAAGCGATGAGCAGCACCGCGCCGCCGATGTATATGCCCAGCGCCTTCAGATCAAACCGGCGGGGACCCGAAGGCTCCGGGGATTCCGCGGGTTCGGGGGAACCTCCGGCCCGTGTGCGGCCGGGGCCGAGAAAGCGGGTGACCAGTTCGACCAGCACAATCGACAACCCGGCGATGATGAGCAGCGACGAACTGCTGATCAGCGTGTATTCCAGCTCTCCGCCAAACCATTTGCTGAAAAAGCCGGTGATCATATAAATAAAGAAAACCCAGGTTAGAGCGACCCAGGGAATCATCGTATAATAGATGATTTTATCTTTCAGGCTGCGGGGTGTGCCCGTCAGGACATCGTCCGCCAGCTCAGCGCAATAAGCCTTGGGATCATCGCCAAACAGCTCCATGGCGGACACGCCTTTGTCCTGATTTTTGACAATTTGCCGGGCCAGGTTAAGCAAAATCTCCTCCCCTTTGGCTTCGGTCAGCGAACTGGCTCCGGAGCGGAAATACATCACCATTTCCCCGAAATAACTTTCGTTCTCTGCTGTCATCTGCTGCCTTAATTTTTTGGTCTCTCCGATCATTTCATGGATGTACATGAAAGTATCTCTCCTCCCAGGTCCGTACAAGTCTCTCTCGAACATACGACGTTCTGCCAAAAAATTACTAATTTTCTTTCGTAGTATACTGCAAAATTTGTCCGTTCCGCAAGGGTCCTCAGGAGGGAGTAGGGTGGACCAGGTAAAAATGGACATTTGGTGAACGAGTATAAAAACACCCCATCCCTCCAAAGACTACTTTAAAAGAAGCAGTTCAAAAAGTCATCTTTTGATCGGGAGGCGGAAACAGTGGGAAAATATGATTCGGAGCTGACCCGGAGGTATTTGCTTAACGAAAGCGCTCGGGGCAGTTTGGAAGAGGTGGCTTCGAACGAGGCCAACTCGGAAGAAAACGCGGATTTTCTGTGCGGGGACGATTGCGGCGATGAAGAGCGCTTAGGCAATCAGCAGTTCATGAAAGAGTGGGAAGGACGAGTGCAAACCCATGCCTATTTTAGGCAATCTTATGAATAACCAGTGAGCCTGATTGACACGTTTTCCGGCCGGTGATAAGATAAGTTTTATAAAACTCATTAAACTTATCGGAATTTAATGGATAGAAATTTTCCGGATATCCACGGGCGGGAGGCGGTTGTATGGAAAGACAAATTACGATCAAATATGGGACAGAAGAAATTGCGGCGAATATCCATTATCCGTCGGAAAACAAACGGGAAGGGCGGTGCCAGCGCGCTCCGCTGGTCTTGATTTGCCACGGCTTTGTCGGCAACCGGATCGGCGTGGACCGGCTGTTTCTCAAAGCGGCCAGAGTGCTGGCGGCGGCTGGATTTCTCGTAGTCCGGTTTGATTACGTCGGCTGCGGCGAAAGCAGCGGGAGCTACGGGGAACAGGACGTTGATTCCCTGATCGCCCAAACCCGCTCCGTGCTGGATTACGGTCTCGAATCCTTTGATATCGATCCGCAGCGGATCACGTTGATTGGACACAGCCTGGGCGGGACCGTTGCGCTGCTGGCCGCCGTCAGGGACCGCCGCATCAAAAATCTCGTCCTATGGTCCTCCGTCGGATATCCTTTTAATGATATCGTAAAGATTACCGGGCGTGAGGTATATGACGAGGCCGTCAAACACGGGGCCGCCGATTACCTTGGCTACGGTTTGACGCCGCAGTTTTTCGATTCGCTGGGCTCGTCGCAGCCCTACCAGGAAGCGCTCAAATTTCCCGGAAATGTGCTGGTGGTGCACGGAACTTCGGACGATACGATTCCGGTCGATTATGCTTTTTTGTACCAGAAGGTGTTTTGGATGCGTGCGGAAGGGCGCTGCGATAAGGAGATTATTTTTCAGGCCAACCATACGTATTCCTCTGGGGAACATCAAGCCCAGCTCATCGGCAAAACGAAGGAGTGGCTTGACAGCCTGGAGGCGATCCAGACGGATTGGCAGCACTGGATGATCTAAGTTTCGAGCGTTGGAGCGAGCGATAGCGAGGTGATGTGGCGATAAAATCATGCCGAACTGGTAAATAACTTCCTGTAGGGATACAATGAAGATAGATATCACCAATTTGGCGCAGGGAGGTTTGAGAGTGATGACTCAACCTGCATTGTTTATCGCACATGGATCGCCGACTCTGGCAATCGAGCAAAATGCGTACACGAGCTTTCTCCGGCAACTGGGGCAAGCGGCGTTGAAGACGCCCAGAGCCGTTGTTATCTTCTCCGCACATTGGGATTCGCCCGATCAATGGCTGACGACGGACCGCAAACATGAAACACTGCATGATTTTTACGGTTTTCCCGAGGAAATGTACCAAATTCGCTACCCCGCCCCGGGTGATCCGGAGCTCAGTGAAGAGATCGGCGCCATGTTTCATGCCCACAATCTGCAATACCGGCTTTCCGAAGGGAGAGGGCTGGATCATGGAGCGTGGGTAGTGCTGCGCGCGCTATTTCCGGAAGGTAACATCCCGGTGGTGGCGTTGTCTGTCGACTCCAAGCGCTCGCCCGAGGAGCAGTATGCGATCGGCAAAATGCTGACCGAACTTCGGCGGCAAAACGTTCTCATCATCGGCAGCGGCGGTTTGGTCCACAATTTGCGCATGGTTGGAGACAAGGAGAGCGAGCCGTTGCCATGGGCTGTCGAATTTGACGCCTGGATCGGGGAGCAGCTTCACGACTGGAATTTGCGTATGCTGTTCGATTACGACAAAAAGGCCCCCCATGTCCGAAACGCCATTCCTCCCTACGGCAGGGAGCATTTTGTGCCGCTGCTCTATGCGATGGGCGCCGCCGATGACGACCGGCAGGCCGTCAAGCTATTCCAGGACTACCAGTACGGCTGCTTAAGTCTCAACTGCTGGAAATTCGGCGCCGAGGGATGAAGACCGATAGAACATAATTAAAGCGCAGAACCGATTTTTTCGGTTGCTGCGCTTTTGTTGTTGTTCGCCTAACGGCGGCCGAAGGATCTTCGGAAAAAAGGAAGTATGTAGCGATCCAGACCGATGCGTCCGGCATTGGCTCCGGCAACGACGATGAAGATTTCAAGCAGAAGCAACAGCGGATTCGTACTGACCGTCCCGGAAAATAAGAAGGCGAAATTCATCACCATGCCGAAAAACGCGGCGGCCCAGGTGAATGTCCCCAGAATAAGCCCGATTCCGACAAGCATTTCCCCATAAGGTATAAGTACGTTAAATAATCCGACATTGGGCAAGGCGAAATGCTCCAGGAAGGCCGCCCACCATCCCTGAACGGCGGGATGTTCTCCCGTGCTTTTCTCGATGGCGCCGTTCAGGAAGCCGGCGGCGTCGAATCCTCCCGTCACTTTGCCCCATCCGGACGTTAGCCACTGGTATCCGACGTAAAGCCGGATAAGCAGGAGCAGCCAGGAGGCTGACACGCTGCCGCGTAACCAAGAAACGATCATAATTCACTCTCCTCTTCTTTTCAATTAGCTTTCAAGGAACATGTCTATTGTACAGGTTAGCTGAAAATATGAAAATCTAAAATTATCATTTTTCAAAATTTAGATGTGATCCTTGGCGTTTACCAAGCGCTTTAATTCGACGTATAATGTAAAAAAAAACGCATGGGATGACGGAGGTACGATGAACTTAATACGATCTAAATTCGGGATACTACTGATCTTGTCGGTTTTTCTGCTGCTTATCTCCGGCTGCGGAGGAGTGAAGGAGGCGGCCACCCGGGAGGTTATCGCTCCTCCCGAAACCGTACCGGAGGAGACGGAGCCGCCCCAACCGGAGGTACCCGCTTATACGGCTCCGCTTACAGGCTTGCCGGCTGAAGCGCCGGTAACCCGCCGCCCGCTGGCGGTCATGATCAACAATGCGCCGGCCGCACGCCCCCAGTCAGGCCTGATGGACGCCGATCTGGTGTATGAAGTGCTGGCCGAAGGCGGGGTAACCCGCTTGGTGACGATTTACCAAAGCAAGGCGGACAGCGCCAAAATCGGCCCGATCCGCAGCATTCGCCCGTACATGATCGAGCTGGGGGAAAGCCATCACGGCGTATTGGTCCACGCGGGGGCGAGCAACGACGCGTTCGCCATTTTGCAGCGGCAGCATAAAGAGGATCTCGACGAGATTACGAACGCGGGGGCTTACTTCTGGCGGGACAAGTCCCGGAAGGCGCCGCACAACCTATACTCGAATCCGGAAAAATTGCTCGAAGGGACGGAGAAACGCGGGTTTGCCACCGAAGATACGAACGCGCCGGGATATACGTTTTACCGTGAAGGAGAAGAACCCGTTTCCGGACAGGCGGCAAACCGGGTAGAGATCAAGTTTCAACTGGACAATTACCGGGTGAGTTATGAATATGACGCGGCGAGCGGACGATATAAACGTTTCATTAATGGCGAACCGCACACTGATCTGGAGACCGGTGAACAGCTGACGGCCGCCAATGTCGCAGTTCTGGGCGCCGAACACCGGGTGCTGGATGATGTGGGGCGCCTGGACGTCGGTTTGGAGCTGGGCGGAGACGCGATCGTTTTCGAAAAGGGCAAAATGATCCGTGCAGAATGGATACATAAAAAGGGCGACATCATTCGCTTCATTGTGGACAATCAAGAGCTGCCATTTGTTCCCGGCAATACGTTTATTCATGTCGTGCCCGTTTCGCCGGATTTCGACAGCCATGTTGCCGTGGAATAGCAGGCGGACGCACTGGGGAAGTCTGTATTTTTGTGGAGGATAAAGGATATTTCTGGCTTATTCAGGCAACTTTAAGCTAAAGGTCATGAAATGTTTGCGACATTATTAACCATCTTTCGACCGATTGTGTTAAGATAATCAGGGCTGTGTTAAAACCGTGTAAAAGCGCAGTCCGATAGAAATACCTCATGCAGAGAAAAGGGGATACTGATGCGAGTGAAGAAGAAGGACATCTTTTTCCAGACGTTAGAGAACATGGCGGACACGATCGTGCATTCGGCGGATTATTTCGCCCAGCAGGTAGCGGAGTTCAAGGATGTGGAACAGTTCGCCAAAAAGATGAAGGAATTCGAATCCAAATGCGATGAATACACACATACCATTATCGTAGAGTTGAACAAAACGTTTATCACCCCGATCGAACGTGACGACATCATGAACCTCATCACGGCGCTGGACGATGTCATAGACGGTTTGGAGGCGTCGACATCCCGGTTCTTCATGTACCACCTCTCCCAGCCGGACGAATACATCGCCCGCTTTGCGGAAATCTTGCGTATTTCGGCATACGAGATCCAAAAAGCGGTTCATTTGCTTTCCCAGAAAAAACTTCTCGCGATCCGCGAATACACGATCCGCTTGAACGACCTTGAGAACCAGGGGGACGAGTTGTTGCGGATTTGCATCAACGAGCTGTTCCTGAAGGTGACGGACCCGATCGAACTGATCAAGAAGAAGGAAATTTACGAGCGTCTGGAAACGACGACGGATGCCTGCGAGAAGGTAGCCAACATGCTGGAATCCATCATCATGCGTAATTCTTGAGAACTTCGCTTAACACTTGATATTCGGGAGGGTGGAATTGCGCGGGTTACACATATAGATAAACGATCTGTGCAAAAGAATAGATATGGATACGAGTTTACTGATCATTATCATCGTTATCATACTGGCGCTCGGATTTGACTTCATCAACGGTTTCCACGACACGGCGAACGCGATTGCGACATCGGTGTCCACGCGGGCGCTTAAGCCGCGCACGGCGATTTTGATGGCGGCGGTTATGAACTTCCTCGGAGCAATCATGTTCACCGGCGTCGCCAAGACTATTGGGGGCAGCGTGGCGGATCCGGCATCGCTGGACAATGGCCTTGAGGTTCTGATTGCGACGCTGCTGGCGGCAATTATATGGAATCTGATTACATGGTGGTTCGGCATCCCTTCATCTTCATCCCACGCCCTGATCGGCGCTTTGGCCGGCGCGGTGTATGTCGGCGCGGGGCCGGACAAGCTGAACTGGAGCGGTTTTCGGACAATTGTCGAAGGGCTGCTTTTTTCTCCGCTGATCGCTTTTGTGATCGGCTATATCGTCATGCTGATTTTGAAGTGGATTTTTGCGCACCGCAGCCCGCATGCGGTGAATAAAGGCTTCCGCTCGATGCAAATCGTTACGGCGGCGCTGCAAAGCTTCACGCACGGCACTAACGATGCGCAGAAGGCGATGGGGATCATCACTTTTGCCCTGGTTACGGCGAAGTTCCAGGATCACATGGAAGTGCCGCTGTGGGTCAAAATCGCCGCAGCGACGGCGATGGCGATGGGCACCTCGATCGGCGGCTGGAAAATCATCAAAACGATGGGCACGAAAATTTTCAAAATCGAACCGATTAACGGTTTCGCCGCGGACATGTCCGCCGCATCCGTCATTTTCGGCGCCACGCTGTTTCACCTGCCGGTAAGTACGACGCACGCCATCACATCGGCGATTTTGGGCGTCGGTTCGGCGAAGCGCTTCTCCGCCGTACGCTGGTCGATGGCCGGGCGGATCGTCGTCGCCTGGGTAATCACGATTCCGATCGTGGCCGTGATGGCCGGCGGCATTTATTTGCTGCTGTTTTAACGGTTTCGGATTTCCCGGAAAAAGCCTAGGTTTTTGAAGCGGAACTATCGCCCGCCGGAACTATCGCCCGCCGGAACTCTAGCGGTTGTGGCAGCCGTTAGAGTCTCGTTTTATTGCTAGCGATACCAAAGAACCGCCGGAGCGAATTGCTCCGGTGGTTCTTTTTTTAACAAAATTTCGGTCATGGTAGAGGGTGATGCGCAGGCAGAGAGGGGAGGAGAAGAGGAATCTGGGGGGGCTAAGGGACACCAGAGCCGTTATTTGAGGAAAAACGGAGGATTGCAAAATGTAACGGACACAAAAGACCTTATTCACCTCAAATCAGCCTGGATGAACGGGTTTAGAGCGAAATAGGTTCGCCGGTGTCCGTTAGGCTGGGAAATACCCGGGAAATGGGCGGATAAGGTCGCTGGTGTCCGTTAGAGCAGCGTACAAAGATTGGAAAGGGCAAAGTCCTCGGTGCTTCGGCTCATGAAAGACGTGGAATGGCTCTGACGTAGAAGTCAGAGCCATTCAGAACCACTAAAGGACGCCGTCAGGCGTTTTTCTTACAAAAGCCCAAATACCGGGAAATGAAATTGGACTTTTTGGTGAAAATAACGGAAAGAGGAAAACATATGTAAATCATGACCGAATTGACTTGACAGGATAGGTAAGGTGGCCCGCAATGAAAAAACGATCTTCGCTTCCCCCAAAAAAGTCCGGAGAAAACACCTCAGCCGATGCTACGGCGCTGGTTCCATCGCTTGACCGGAATATCGAAACGCTGAAAAACATTTTGGGCGAGGCCGACGATGTGATGTTCCGCTCCTTCCGGATAGGCGGAGAGCTGGCGGCGCAGCTCGTGTACATTCCCGATATGTCGGACAGACTGGAAATCGACAATAACGTCCTGAAGCCGCTTATGGTGATGACCGATGCGGAACCCAGGGATTTGTCTGCGATTAAAAACCGGGTTTTGCCCGTCGGGTCGATCGAGGAAGTCGCTGATGCCCACGAATGCGTCAGACAGTTGATTAAAGGTTACCCTTTACTGCTGCTCGAGGACAGCGACCGGGCCCTGCTGCTCAAGATCGCCAAGTGGGATAAACGGTCGGTGGAAGAACCGCAGACCGAGCCGTCGCTGCGTGGCCCCCGCGAAGGATTTACCGAATCGATTTCGACCAATTTGTCGCTCCTGCGGCGAAAAGTCCAAAGCGTCAAGCTGAAATTAAAATCGTTCCGCTTTGGCCGCTATACCGAAACTGAGGTTTATCTTGCTTATCTGGAAGGCATTGCGAAGCCGGCCTTAATCCGGGAGGTGGAGAACCGCCTGAATCGCATCGATATCGACAGCATGCTGGAATCCGGATACATTGAAGAGCTTACGGAGGACGATCCGTTTTCTCCGTTTCCTCAACACCAGTTTACGGAACGGGTCGATATCGCCGCAGCCGGCTTGCTTGAAGGCCGTATCGTCATCCTGGTCGATGGTACGCCCGACGTGCTGATCGTTCCCGTAACGCTCGTTACGCTGCTGCAGGCGGCGGACGACTATTACAACCGCTCGTTATACTCAAGCTTGCTGCGCGTTCTTCGCTACTGCACGCTGTTTATTTCGCTGACGCTTCCGGCGGTGTACGTCGCGCTGCTGACTTTCCATCAGGAGATGGTTCCGAGCAAACTGTTGATGAGCATCGCTTCCTCGCGGGAGGAAATCCCGTTTCCGACCATCGTGGAAGTGTTGATGATGCAGCTGGCGTTTGAGGTGTTGCGGGAAGCGGGGCTTCGACTTCCGCGGCAAATCGGTTCGGCGGTGACGATTGTCGGCGCGCTCGTTGTGGGCGAAGCGGCGGTATCCGCCGGCCTCGTATCGGCGCCGATCGTCATTATCATCGCCTTTACGGGCATCGCGGGATTTACGGCCCCGCATTATTCGCTGGAGTTCTCTGTCCGTCTGCTGCGCCTCCTGCTCATCCTGGCCGGAGGGACGCTCGGGATTCTTGGCGTCATGTACGGTCTGATCGCCATTGCGATCCATCTGTGCACGCTGCGTTCTTACGGAGTGCCTTATTTGTCCCCGATCGCGCCCTTTGTGGCGAGCGAGATGAAGGATGCGGCGGTTCGGGTCCCGTGGTGGAAAATGCTTACGCGTCCGAGCTTTTCAGGAACAAGAAACCGCCGGCGCCTTGCGCCGGGGCAGCGGCCGAATCCGGGGAAAGGCGGGGAAAATTGAAGCGATATGCGAAAAAGTAAAACGATATCCGCCATGTTTCTGCTCGGCAAACGGCTTTTGCCTATATTGGCGGGAGCGGTGTTTCTGTCCTTGACCGGCTGCTGGGACAGGGAGGAAGTGAACGGACTTGCGATCGTCACGAGCGCGGGCTTTGACCGGGCGGAGGACGGAACCATCGAACTGACTTTGGAAATCGCCGCTCCGCAGCAGGGGGAAAGCGGCAAGCCGCCAAGCGGGGATCAAAAGCAAAAGAACGGGAAAACGATCATACGCACCGCGACCGGTAAAACGGCGGCAGATGCGCAGGGCCGGCTGCAAATGATGCTGCCGCGTACGATTTATTGGGGACAATTGCAAGTAATGGTGGTCGGGGAAACGCTCGCGAGGGACGGGTTGCGCGAGCAGCTGGATTACTTGGTGCGCGACAATGAAATCCGCCTGCGGGTTATGCCTTTCGTCACGCGCGGAAAGGTCCGGGACTTTTTCGAATCGCCTTATTTGCTGGAACAGACGAAAGCCGACTTTCTGCAGAGCGAAGCCGCACGCGTTTTTCATAAGCCGTTGACGATAAGTCAACTGGTTCAGCGTTTTAGCGGTGATCAGAATGGAGCGATCCTGCCCTTCATAGATGTTCCGCAAGAAGGAGGGGGGAATGGCGGGGATCCGTACATCAAGGGGTTCGCGGTCTTAAACCAGGGGCGGATGGTCGGAACAATGACGGGGGACTCTTTTCTCGCCGCGAAATGGGTGATGAATCAATTGAAAAACGATGTCCAAACCGTAAACGTGGGGAGCGGTTCCCCCTCCCGCGTAACGCTGGTGATCACCGCTTCGAACTCCCGCTTGATTCCGTCCCGTAAGGAAGGGGAATGGCAAATGGAAATCCGCATCGGTTCGGAACTAAGCATGATCCAAAACACAACCCGTCTGCCCATGGCCGCCCCGCAACATGCCCGGAAGCTTGAAACGGCAATGGCTGAACATATGCGGGAGCGGGTCGAACAGACTGTAAAAGAGGCGCAGCGCATGCGTACCGATATTTTTGGATTCGGGGAAGCGATCAACCGCCGAAATCCCCGCGAATGGAAAAAGCTTGCGCCCCGTTGGGATCGTTTCTTTCCCCAGATGGCCGTCAAGGTAGAGGTTGAGACGGACTTGCGCCGCATCGGCATGAACAGCATTCCCGTCGGGATGACGCAGCAGGAGGAAAAGAAGCAATGATCTGGCTGAAAATTGCGGGCATATCGCTGATCGCCGCTTTGATCGTCAGGTTCGAGTGGCTCCGTCTGAACGAAGGCAGCACCCGGGAACGAGCGGCGCTCGTCGCCGTGATGGCCATAGGCTGGGTCTCTGCCTTGCTGATCATTCTATTTCCGAAAATACCGGGACCGCTTATGTTGATCGATTGGCTGTACCGGCCGCTTTCCGGCTTAATAAGTTGATGAGGTGCTGTAAATGGTGGAAAAGGGAACGATTACCCTGGGGCAGTTGGCGCTGCTCCTTTTCTCGACGGCTTGGATCCGCGGCAAGCTGGGGGCGCGGAAAGCCAAATAGGGCGCCGGAGACAAATTGCGAAAAGGGGCGTTTTCGCGTACGCTAAAATCATTAGTAGAAGCGGCACGGAGAAAGGGGAGAAGACGGCTTGATCAGAGTAATGGGGATGACGCACGACCATAAAGTCGTTTCGGACCTTCCGCTGGAGCGGTCATTTGACGAGAAATACGTATGGATCTGGGCCGATTTTAACGAGCCGGTGCCGGAGGAAGCCGAGTTGCTGGGTTCTTTTTTTCACTTTCATCCGCTCGCGATCGAGGATTCTCTGCATGTATTGCAGCGCCCCAAAATGGACTATTACGAGGATTATCAGTTTCTGGTGCTGCACGCCCTGGACCCGGACACTTTGGGCACGGTGGAAGTGAACCTGTTTATCGGGGACAAATATTTGGTGTCGTTCCATCAGCGCAGTCTGCGGGAAATGGACGAGGCGTGGGAAAACATGCTGAAGCGGGCCCATGACCGGAAGGTTTGGGTGCACGGGCCTTATTCCGCGGCATATATGGTGATCGACAGCCTGGTGGATCAGTATTTCCCTTGTGTGTATGCGATTGAGGATGAGCTGGACGAGCTGGAGAAAAAGGGGAGCCATGAATCGGTGGAGCTGCTGATGAACCAGGTGTTCGATCTGCGGAGCCGGCTGCTCAAGCTGCGGCGGACGATCGTGCCGATGCGCGACTTGATGTACCGCATCTTGAATTCGCAGCATGTGCAGGGCGATAAGGAGCCGCGCGCCTATTATGCGGACATTCACGACCATCTGCTGAAGCTGTCCGAAATGGTTGAGGCCGACCGGGAAATGACTGCGGATTTGCGCGACTCCTACATTTCGCTGAATTCCAACCGGATGAACGGGATCATGAAAACATTGACCGTCATTACGACAGTGTTTATGCCGCTGACGCTGATCACCGGCATCTACGGGATGAATTTTGTCTATATGCCCGAGTTGTCGTGGAAATACGGTTATTTTGCCGTCATAGCCCTGATGCTGGCGCTCGTAGGGTGGATGATTCTCTGGTTCGGCAAGCGGGGCTGGTTTAAATAGGGTAGGGCAAACGCCGCCGGATTAACGGCGGCGTTTGGCCGGCTTGCCTGACTTGCCGCTGCGCTTGCGGCCATTACCGCGTCTGCGCGAGCCGCTGCGGCTTTTTCTGCGGCGGCGGGGCCGGTGTTCATCGTACCGTCCTCCAGAACCTCCGCCTTGCCGTTTTTTGCCGAACGGAAGGAGGCTCGCAATCATTTTGGCCATCGGGGCGAATTGTTGAACGGTTTCCATCACCTTTTGCACTTTGCCCACAGTGGCCAGTATTCCGTCAACGCCGCCAAGCTTGTCGACGATGCCTTTCAGATCGCCCAGATTGGGGATGGAAAGGCCGCCCGCCGATCCCGCGGAACCGCCCGCCGCCGCGCCCGAAGCGCCATCGAACGGTTCGATGGACGGCGGAGTGTAGGGCGTGAGCGCCGTAGAATCGGAGGGGGACGTTACCCCCGGGTAATAGTCGCTATACGGAAATGCCGTGGGCGCGGTGCTTTGCCGGTAAGCATGATGATGTGGCATGGTATCACTGTCCTTTTTAGGGTATTTTATCGGAACGCCTTTTTTTGGGGATATAGGCGTTTGTAATACTATACTTTATGAGACCCGGGCGCGTGGCGTATGGACGAATGTCCCGGTTCCGGTGGGTGTTTGCGGATTTTGGGCGTTCTTTCTGTGATGCGTGAAACCGTTAATGCTTGAAAAGGGGGACTCCGCTCGGGTACAATGGGGGTGTGGTTAAGTAACGGTAGGGGATGATTATCCAGTGCAGCTGAAGAAATTGAATGACAAAACGATCGATCAATTATTTGAAGCTATTTTAACGTTAAAAGACATTGAGGAATGTTATACTTTTTTCGACGATCTGTGTACCATAAATGAAATCCAATCGATGTCCCAGCGGCTGGAGGTTGCGCGGATGCTCGGTAAAGGCAGCACCTACAACCAGATCGAGGCGGAAACCGGAGCCAGCACGGCGACGATCTCCCGCGTGAAGCGCTGCCTGAATTACGGCAACGACGGGTACAAGATGACGCTGGACCGTTTGGGGCGGTAAGCCGATGCAGGAAAAGATGCGGAAGGCGGACAAGGGGCGGGCGGCAAAGGTTTGGCCGTTTCAGGATTCGCCGCCTTTGGATTCGCTTGCTTCAAAACCGGGAGTACTGGTGATCAGCCACGGGTCTCCCGACGATCATTGGATAGCTCTGGTGGACGAGGCCGTCGCGGAAGCGGCAGCTTGTTTGCCTGCGGACCTACCCGTGGTGTCGGCATTCCTGGAAATCGTCGAGGGCCGCCTCATTCAGGACGGGATAAACGAGCTGGAAGCGCAAGGAGTGACAGATTTGCTTGTCATTCCTTTATTTGTATCTTCGGGCAGCACGCATATCGATGAGATCGCTTACGCGCTGGGCGTAAAGGATACGCCGGAGAAGGAAACCGATCTGGAAAGATTCCGGGTATCCGCCCGCGTGTTTTTTGGCGATCCTATAGATGATGATCCACTGGTCGCCGAGATGGTCTGGGACAAGGTGAAGGGGCTGTCGGCGCGTCCGGATCGCGAGGTGCTGCTGCTCGTGGGCCATGGCAGCATCCATGAGGCATTTCTGCAACGCTGGGAGCGGGGGATTTCCTCGCTGGCCGCGCGGGTGGGGCAAATCAGCGGGCTGGCGGCCGCCGACTACGCTCTGCTTAATCCGGACAGCGTGCGGCGCAAAGTCGGCTATTGGACGGTAGAGCAGGGATATGACGTCATCGTGGCCCCGTTGTTTTTAAGCGCCGGGTATTTTACCAAAACGATGATTCCTTCCCGGTTAAACGGGCTATCGTACCGGTATTCGGGGGATGCCCTGCTGCCGCATCCGCTCCTGTCCCGCTGGATGTCGCAGCATATTTTGCATATAATGGGATCACTGACAATATGAAAATCAGGTGGCGTTAGGATGAAAAGAGCTAGGTTGATTTATAATCCCACCTCGGGAAGAGAAGAAATGCGGCGCATTTTGCCGGATGTACTGGAGCGTCTGGATCGCCACGGCATCGAAACGTCCTGTCACGCGACGGCAGGGGCGGGGGATGCTACGCGCGAAGCCGCCGAGGCGGTGGGGCGTGGATACGACATCATCATCGCGGCCGGCGGCGACGGTACGCTAAATGAGGTCGTAAACGGCATGGCCGGGAAAAGCAATCTGCCGCCGCTCGGCATTTTCCCGCTGGGGACGACCAACGATTTCGCCCGGGCGATGGGAATACCGAG
The DNA here is from genome assembly GCF_023715465.1 of Paenibacillus macerans. Lineage (GTDB taxonomy): Bacteria > Bacillota > Bacilli > Paenibacillales > Paenibacillaceae > Fontibacillus > Fontibacillus macerans_A. The sequence continues at coordinate 1,095 of NZ_JAMBOE010000018.1, read as the reverse complement.
GCGCTGGGAGGATTATTGCGACCTGGTCATCGAGAATAAGACGAGACCGATCGACATCGGCAAAGTCAACGGCCGGCATTTTATCAACATCGCCGGGGGCGGGAAGCTGACGGAACTGACGTATGAGGTCCCCAGCCGGCTGAAGACGCTGATCGGGCAGCTCGCTTATTATATGAAGGGCATTGAAAAGATGGCCAGCCTGTCGCCGACGGAGCTGATTTTTCAGGCCGAGGGGTACGAGGTCATCGAAGGCGAGTTCATGCTGTTCCTGATCGCCAACAGCAATTCGGTCGGCGGCTTCGAGAAGCTGGCGCCGGATGCGCGTATCGACGACGGGCTGCTAGACGTCATCGCCCTCAAGAAATGCAACCTGGCGGAGTTCATCCGCCTGGTGACGATGGCGCTGCGCGGCGATCATTTCAGCGATCCGCACGTGCTGTACTTCAAGACGCGGCGGATGGAAGTCACCTCGCCCGCCCGCGTGCAGCTCAACCTCGACGGGGAGCTGGGCGGCGAGCTGCCGGGCGTGTTCGAGATTTTGCCGCAGCATTTGCAGATTTTTGCTTAGTGCTTAGGAGAAGCACTAATATTGGTGTAGGGTCCCCCGCCGGGATGGCGGGGGATTTGTGCGCTGGCTGGATGTGAATCGTGCGCTGACGATTCGTGCGCTAGTTGCATCCTAACCGTATGCTGGCTGCACGTTGACTTGTATGTGGACTGTACGTGGACTGTACGTTGACTGCACACCGGTTGCACGATAACTCTATGCTAACTACACATTGACTGCACGATAACTGAACGAACCCGTATGCTCTCACAAGTATGGCCACCCGTATGCTACCTCGTACGGCTACCCGCGCGCTAACGGACCTCAGAGACGCTAAAAGGCTCAAAATGGGCGCGGCAAAATTGTAACGGACCGAGGTGACGTTATTTGCGTCAAACCACCCAAAAATCGTCTGGTTTGGCACTAGCCATGCGTAAAATCTAACATGAAACGTTAGAAATTAAAGGGAACGAAAAAGTTCAAACACTTTCCAGGATTTGGTCTTCCCAAGTAAAAAAAATTCTCCTAATGTGGAAGTGTGGCACACG
>NZ_JAMBOE010000017.1 GCF_023715465.1 Paenibacillus macerans | reverse complement strand
CGTGTGCCACACTTCCACATTAGGAGAATTTTTTTTACTTGGGAAGACCAAATCCTGGAAAGTGTTTGAACTTTTTCGTTCCCTTTAATTTCTAACGTTTCATGTTAGATTTTACGCATGGCTAGTGGCCGGATCAAGGTTATTTTGTCGGGCCAACGATTTTTGAAAATGTAACGACGGATATGACGATTTGGAAGGAGGAAATTTTTGCGCCGGTGCTGTCCGTGATCCGCGTGAAAAACCTTAAGGAGGCGGTGGAGATCGCCAACCGGTCGGAATTCGCCAATGGAGCCTGCATTTTTACCTCCAATGCATCCGCCATCCGGTATTTCCGGGAAAATATCGATGCCGGGATGCTGGGCGTAAACCTGGGTGTGCCTGCGCCGATGGCCTTCTTCCCGTTCTCGGGCTGGAAATCCTCCTTCTTCGGCACGTTGCACGCCAACGGCAAAGACAGTGTGGACTTCTATACGCATAAAAAGGTCGTGACCGCTCGATATGCAGCGCCGATTTTTGAATAATCATCATGTTCATGGTAGTTGGGAGGTAAGGGACTATTGACGCTGGTATCATTCAAAGAAATGCTGCAAAAAGCCAAAGCGGAGCAATATGCGGTCGGACAGTTCAATTTGAACGGCTTGCAGTGGGCGCAGGCCATCTTGCTGGCCGCTGAAGAAGAGCGTTCTCCCGTCATTCTGGCGGCTTCGGACCGGCTGGTGCCCTTTTTGGGCGGCTATAATGTGATCGCGGTGATGGTGGAGGAGCTTGTTAAAGAGATGAAGGTCACCATTCCGGTGGTGCTTCATCTGGATCACGGGAAAACACCGGAGAATTGTAAAAAGGCCGTAGACGCCGGCTTTAGCTCCGTGATGATCGACGGTTCCCATGATCCGATCGGGCAGAATATAGCGATGACCGCCGAGGTCGTGAACTACGCGCACCCCCGTGGAGTGTCGGTTGAAGCGGAGGTAGGCACGGTCGGCGGGATGGAGGACGGCTTGATCGGCGGCATTCGGTATGCGGACCCTGGTGAATGCGCCGCGCTGGTCAAGGAAACGGGGATCGATGCGCTCGCCGCGGCGCTTGGTTCCGTCCATGGTCCTTACCGGGGAGAGCCGGTACTGGGCTTTGCGGAAATGGAGCAAATCTCCGGGCTTGTCGGGATTCCGCTGGTGCTGCACGGTGCTTCGGGCATTCCCGAACATCAGATTCGGCGGGCGATCGCTTTGGGCCATGCCAAAATCAATGTCAACACGGAATGTATCCAGGCCTGGGCGTCGGCACTCCGCCGGACGCTTGACACCGACGCCGGTGTGTACGATCCGCGCGCGATTTTGTCCCCGGGAACCGAGGCGATCAAGGAAATTGTCAGAGGCAAAATCCGGGAGTTTGGTTCCGCAGGAAAAGCGTAGCGGTAAGCATCGGCTAGCGGATTAACAAATTATTAATTCCTGTGTGTCTGGCTTGTGGCCTACCTACGCCATGGGCCAGGCACACAGGCAAACTGATGTTAGGAGAGATTGGCATGCTGCAAAACGAAAAGCAACGAAAATTTGACCTTATCACGTTGGGGAGAGCTTGTATTGATTTAAACGCGGTGGAGTACAACCGGCCCATGGAAGAAACGTTGACATTTTCTAAATATGTGGGCGGATCGCCCGCAAACATTGCGATCGGTGCCGCCAAACTTGGCTTGAAGGTCGGATTTATCGGAAAAGTTCCCGCCGATCAGCACGGTCGCTTTATTCGGCATTCCATGAAGAAGAGCGGTGTCGATGTCTCATATATGATTGATGACACGGAAGGGCGCAAGGCGGGCCTGGCTTTTACGGAGATTAAAAGTCCGGAGGAGTGCAGCATCCTGATGTACCGTGATAATGTCGCCGATCTGTTTTTACGGCCGGATGAGATTGAGGAAGAATATATTGCCGCCGCTTCGGCCTTGCTGATCTCCGGTACGGCGCTGGCCGCCAGCCCTTCGCGGGAAGCCGTTTTTAAAGCGATTTCATATGCCCGGAACAACGATACCAAAGTTATCTTTGAATTGGATTATCGGGGTTATACCTGGAAATCCCCGCAGGAAACGTCGATTTATTATTCGGCCATTGCCGAACAGGCGGATGTTGTGATCGGAACCCGGGACGAGTTTGATGTGCTTGAAGGAAGAGAAGGCGGGAATAATGAGGCGACCGTTGGGCGATTGTTCCGTTATCATCCGGAGCTCGTGGTCATCAAGCATGGCGTGCAAGGTTCTTACGCTTATACCCGGGATGGCAAGGTGCATAGGGGGCATGCCTTTAAATCCAAAGTACTTAAAACGTTCGGAGCCGGTGATTCCTATGCGGCCGCTTTCCTGTACGCCTTAATGAGAGGAAAAGAGCTTGATGAAGCCCTGAAATATGCCAGCGCTTCGGCTGCGATCGTCGTCAGCAAGCACAGTTCTTCGGAAGCGATGCCGACGGTGGCCGAAATCGAGCAGCTCATTGCCGCGCAAAGCCAATAAATTTGATTACTATTAACATCTGGTGATTACTTTATAATTGAAGCGGGGGAAGTTAGTTTATGCCGATATTGATTGTTTGCTTTGGGGTTGCGCTGCTGCTTGTTCTGATTATGAAAGCAAAGCTGAATACGTTTGTATCGCTTACGATTACCGCTTTTGTTGTAGCCCTGCTGCTCGGCATGGATCCGGCGACCATTGTTACCACCATTGAAAGCGGTATCGGCGGCCAGTTGGGGCATTTGGCGCTAGTGTTCGGTTTCGGCGCCATGCTCGGCCGGCTGGTATCCGACGCTGGGGGCGGTTACCGAATCGCCATTACGCTAATCGACAAGTTTGGCCGTAAGCGGATTCAGTGGGCGGTTGTGGTGGCTTCTTTTATCGTCGGAATTGCCTTGTTTTTCGAAGTGGGTCTGGTGCTCTTGATCCCAATTGTTTTCGTGATCGCGAAGGAATTGAAGATCCCCTTCCTGTATCTTGGTATTCCGATGGCCGCCGCGCTGAACGTAACCCACGGCTTTCTGCCGCCTCATCCCGCACCGACCGCGATCTCGGCGGCCTACGGCGCGGATTTGGGACAGGTTCTATTGTACGGCATGATCATCGCCATTCCGACGACGATTGTGGCCGGCCCCTTGTTCAACAAAGTGCTGATGAAAGTGTATCCCCGGGTGTACGAGCGGGAAACGAACGCTTCCGTTGTCGTCGGCGATCAAAAAAGCTTTGTACTGAACGAAACCCCTGGTTTCGGCATCAGCGTGCTGACTTCCATGCTTCCCGTGATTTTTATGGGCGTTGCCGCGGCCGCCAAAATGGTGATGCCCGAAAATTCGGGCGTGCTCAAAGTGCTGAATTTTATCGGAACGCCCGGCACCGCGATGCTTATCTCTTTGCTGGTGGCCATGTATACTATGGGTATAGCCAGAGGGATCGCGATGAAGCAAATCAGCAACACTTTGGTAAGCGCTATCTCGCAAATTTCCATGATGCTGCTCGTGATCGGCGGCGGCGGAGCCTTTAAGCAGGTGCTGGTCGACGGCGGGATCGGCGATTACGTTTCCCAATTGTTCTCGGCAACGAATCTGTCGCCGCTGCTTGTCGCCTGGATGATCGCCGCCATTTTGCGGTTGTGCCTTGGCTCCGCCACGGTGGCCGCGCTGACGACAGCCGGTCTGGTGGCGCCGCTGATCGCAGGCGGAGACGTGAATCCGGCGCTGATGGTGCTGGCTACGGGAGCGGGCAGCGTAATAGCCTGCCATGTGAACGATGCCGGCTTCTGGATGATCAAGGAGTATTTTGGACTGACGCTGAAGGAGACATTCGGTACGTGGACTACGCTGACAACCGTGCTTTCGGTGACGGGACTGCTCTGCGTGTTGGCCTTGGGCGCGATTTTGTAAAGGTAAGGAGGAGCAAAAGATGAACGGCATGGATGTTGAACGGGTGTTGGGCTGGCTCGAGGAGGCGGCGCAAATGCTGCGCGACTCGCTTCAGGAAGAAAGAGAAATATCCCAGAAGACCGGGGCCCTTGATTTGGTGACCGATATGGACCGGCGGATTGAACAGTTTCTGGTTCGCAATATCAGGGAGTTCTACCCCGGCGACCGCATCTTAGGTGAAGAAGGCACGGGGGACCGGGTGGAGGATCTGGCCGGCCGTGTATGGATACTGGACCCCATTGACGGAACGATGAACTTCATCAAACAAAAAGAAAACTTTGCCGTCATGATCGCTGTTGTGGAAAATGGAGTGGGCAAATGCGGTTTCATTTATGATGTCATGCGTAGCCGGCTCATTTGGGGCGGGCCGGAAATCGGCGTATATTATAACGGTCATCCGCTGCCGCCATGGCAGGATCAAGAATTAAAGGACAGCCTAGTGGCGATCAACTGGCAAATGTTTGCCGACAATGTTTCCAACGTCAAAGCTCTGGCCTGGGGAAGCTGCGGGGTCCGGATACAGAGCTGTGCGGGTACGGAATTTATTCACCTGCTATTGGGAAAACAGTCGGTTTACGTTTCCAAGCTGGCGCCCTGGGATTACGCAGCCGGGAGGATTTTGTGCGAAACCGTGGGAATTCGATGTTCTACTATAGAAGGCGGCTCATTGGGCTGGCTGGAATCGATAAAGGGAGTATTCGCAACACCGCGCGCATATGAAAGCGCTATACAAATTTTAAATAAACAATAAATTGTACCCATGGGGACCTGTTGGCCAAGTCGGCCGGGAGGTCTTTTTATTTAAAAAAAATAAAATATAGGACGTTCTATATATTGATTTCATCTGAAATATTGTGTATTATTCAAACATAAATGCGGATTATATATCCGGTTCACGCTTAAAGAGTGTGCAAGTTCAACTATGAAGTGGAGGTAAACCGTGATCGAACTGACAGCACGTCAACTGCAAATTATCGATATCGTCCAAAAAAACGCACCGATTAGCGGAGAACAGATTGCTGAAAGCTTGCATTTAAGCAAACCGACGATCCGCTCGGACCTGTCGCTGCTTGTTATGCTCGATTATATCAACGCCAAGCCCAAGGTCGGTTATTTCCCGGGAGGCAAGGCTTCTTCCGATCTGCGCAACGGTTACCTGCTGCAAAATAGCAAGGTCAAAGATATTCAGGGCATGCCGATCATTATCAGGGAAATCACCACCATACAAGATGCCGTCGTTACGCTTTTCCTGCAGGATGTGGGCACGCTTTTCGTTTGTGATGATGACGGCAAGCTTGCCGGGGTTGCTTCGCGCAAAGATTTCCTTAAGGTTACGCTCGGCAACCCTGGCGCAACGTCCATGCCGGTCAGTATGGTCATGACACGCCAACCCAAGGTGGTTACGGTATTTCCTGAAGATACGGTGCTCGACGCGGCGCAAAAAATGATTTTACACGAGGTAGACAGCCTGCCGGTAGTCGTTCCGGCTAACGAAGAAGAGAGCGGCGCAAGGCTTACGGTGGTTGGCCGTTTGACGAAAACTTCGATCTTAAAGCTGCTTCTTGACAAAGAGACCCATTGATAGGAAAACAGGAGGAATCGAGAGAGCATGGAAACATCACATTTGATCACGATCTGCTCGGATTCATTGGGAGATACGGCTGAGGCGGTTGTGCAGGCGGTCATCCACCAATTTGAGAATCAACGAGTCAAGATTAAGCGTTACGGCAACATTCGCCATGAAGATGAACTGCGGAAGCTGCTGGAAGAAGCCGCACGCCACCAAGGTTTTGTGGCCTACACGCTTGTACAGCCGGAGCTCCGCGAAGCGATCCGCGAGGAAGCCGTCAGGCTCGACTTGCGCATTGTCGATATTATGGGCCCGATGATGCAGGCGTTCATCGACACGTTTGACGATGCGCCGCAAGCACGCCCCGGCCTGCTGCATCAGCTTAATGAAAATTATTTCCGGCGTGTAGAAGCCATCGATTTTACGGTGGCCAGCGACGGCGGGCGCAATCTCGAAGCCATGTTCGAAGCGGACATTGTGGTGATGGGCATATCGCGCACCTCCAAGACGCCCTTAAGCATCTTCCTTGCCCATCGCGGCAAAAAAGTAGTGAACTATCCGCTCGTGCCCGAGGTAGGGCCGCCGCCGCATCTGCTGAGCCTGCCTTCGAGCCGCCTCATCGGCCTGACGATGGAACCGGAGCATATGCTCAAAATCCGCTCGGAGCGGCTGAAAATGCTGGGCCTGCCGCTGGACACGCAATACACCAGTCTGGCCCGCATCCAGGAAGAAACGGATTATGCCTTGGCGCTGTATTCCCGGCTGAAATGTCCGGTGATCGACATTACCGATAAAGCGATCGAAGAGACAGCCGGCATCATCATGGGATATATTTAAAAATTCGATTATAACGCTACTGGGGGGATTTTATATGGAACGAGAACTGACATTGGAAATTGTAAGGGTGACAGAGCTGGGCGCGCTGGCCGCCGCCCGCTGGGTCGGCAGAGGCGATAAAAACGCCGCCGACGAGGCGGCCACTGCCGCGATTCGTTCCATGTTCGATTCCGTTTCGATCGACGGAACCGTGGTCATTGGCGAAGGGGAAATGGATGAAGCGCCGATGCTGTATATTGGGGAAAAAGTAGGCAATGGCTTGGGACCGACCGCAGACGTTGCCGTTGATCCGCTTGAAGGCACGGAAGTGGTGGCTGCGGGTCTCAGCAACGCGCAAGCTGTTATCGCCGTCGCCGACAAGGGCAGCCTGCTGCACGCCCCTGACATTTACATGGAGAAGCTGGCCTGCGGCCCGGAACTGGCCGGTAAATTGAGTATTATGGATCCGGTGGACGTCACCTTAAACAAAGCCTCCCAAATTACGGGCAAATCGCTTTCCGAACTGACCGTCATGGTTCTTGACCGGGAACGCCATGCGGGCCTGATCTCCGCGTTGCGAAAAGCCGGCGTGCGGATCAAACTGCTTCTTCATGGCGATGTCGCCGGCGCGATTGCGGCCGCGCTGCCGGACAACGACGTCGACCTTTACCTTGGTTCCGGCGGCGCCCCGGAAGGCGTGCTGGCAGCGGCCGCCTTGAAATGCCTCGGCGGCGAGATGCAGGGCATTTTGCTTCCGAGTACTCCGCAGGAGGTCCAGCGCTGCCTGCAAATGGGCATTGCCGATCCCACCCGGGTGCTTTACATGCAGGATATGGTCGGCTCCGGTGATGTTTTGTTCGCCGCCACCGGCGTGACTACCGGAGAATTTCTGAACGGTGTCCGCTTTATCGGTTCCGATCATGCGGAGACGCATTCCGTCATCATGCGCGCGCAGAGCCGCACGATCCGCTATATACGCAGTGTGCACTTTCTTCCCAAAAAGCAGTTTCCGGTGGAAATTCCCGCCTGGGAACAGGTTTCTTCCTTGTGACTTAATATTCAATAAAATATTAGCAAACGAAAACGGCACGCGTCGCCCTTAGACAACGCGTGCCGTTTTTTATTTACGTATACTCCCATGGAACTATAGCTTTTTAACTTATACTTACAGTTTTCCCGTTAGAAACTGGGCTTCCCCCATGCCGAAGCTCCAATCCGCCGGTCCATTCTGTACAAGCGAGATGATCACGTCGGTTGGCTCGATACCGCATTCCTGCTTGAGACGTTCAACCAGCAGCTTGTACAATCGTTTTTTCTGTTCCGGCGTCCGCTCTTTGCTTACGATGCTGATGACGACAACCTGATCGGTACGTTTAAAGCCTAAACCTGTATCTTCAATCATCATCTCATGAGCAGGGTGCTGATGCACAATCTGATACCGGTCGGAATCAGGGACCTGGAAGGCATCGATCATTGCATCATGAGCCGCATCCAACAGTTTTTTCAATTCCTCCGGGCTGCGGCCTTCAATAACGTCAAATCGTAATAACGGCATGTTGTTTTCCTCCTGTGAATTTGAATACATTTAATATAAAACATAACCAATATATTATCAATAGTTAACCTATTGAGACGGCACGATCTGGCCAATTTAAGAAGGCCGGATCGTGCCGTTTGCGTTTGGAGCGAGGATTTTACGGCGTGACAATAGTGATGCCATGTTCGAAAGCGTATTGCTGATAGCTCTCATTTGGTATGCTGTTGGTGATCAGGTAATCAATGTCGCTCAAAGAGCAGTACGTGGTGATCCCATAATTATCAAATTTGCTGTCGTCAATCATTAAGTAAACCTTTGAACTTTTTTCCACGATCGTACTTTTTACCTCGGTTTCCAGCGGCGACGAATTTGTCACTCCGTTGGTGAGGGTGATGCCGGTGGAAGCGAGGAAAGCCTTGTTAATATTATACTTTTTAAGGAAATCAATGCTTTGAAAGCCGACAAAAGAGTTCGTCTTGCGTTCAAGCATGCCGCCTGTAGAGAAGATGGTCAAGGAAGGAAACGCCTTGGCTTGGTGAATGAAGTCAAAATTGTTGGAAATTATCGTAAGCTGCTTGTGTTGAATGTAAGGAAGTAGCTCGAGTGTTGTAGTCCCTGAGTCGACAAAGATCACCTCTCCATCCTCCACAAATTGCGAGGCCAGCTTTCCAATCTCCTGTTTTTTGGTTAAGTTTTGGTCCCTTCGCTCGTTAAAGACAACGAGTGTAGAGTGGTTGACGGATACTCCACCGTATACCTTCTTCAGAATCCCCGATTCGACAAGCGTTTGGATATCCCTGCGGATCGTGTTCTTGGAAACGCCAAAATGCTCAACCAGCTCCTCCAAAGATACCGATTCATGCTCAAAGACATATTCTTTGATTTGATTAATTCGTTGCGATTTGATCATATGTTGATTCTCCTAAGATAAATTTGGTTAAATTCCTGATCATATGTGGCTAAATTTATTGTAATCGAGGCAAGATTAAAAATCTACTGGACCGGTTAGCTTTTGAACAAAAAGGTACATGTACGAAAGTACGATTAAAAAGGAGTGGTTAAGCCTTATAATAGAGAAAAAGGAGGGGGCCGGATGTTCGGCAAAAAAAATTCGGAAGATATAGTGTCGCCTCTGACAGACTCGATTAATGAATTGTTCGTATCCAGGTTCCCGATTTTGCTTTGGGCGTTGATGGTATCTATCGGCACGTTGACATTGCAATATCTAGCTGAACCTCGCATTCTTAACGCTCTGTTATTTACCGGGGTCATTGCAGCCCATATCTGCCTGCACTGGAATTCGTACCGCTTTGCCAAAAGACAGCCTTGGCTGTATTTTTTAGTGCAGGGCTTGTTGATTGCGGCGTGCGCCTTCTTGATGCCGGACGGCTGTTTTCCCGTCTTAATAGGTTTGTTTCCCGTATTGGTCGGCCAGAGCGTAGGTTTGTATAATCAAAAACGAAAAATACTCCTTACAGCCCTGTTCAGCATGCTGCTGTTTTTTTATTGCACTCTGTATGTAAGCAAAAAGGATGAAATCTTTGGTCTGATTCTAATGTTCGTTTTAATGACGATCATCGTTATGGCATACGCGCTGCTCTTTTTTAGGCAGGTTCATGCGCGCCTTAGAACACAAAATTTTTTACGCGACCTGGAGAACGCACATCGGAAAGTTGAAGAATTAACCCTCGCCAATGAACGGCAGCGTATGGCTCGCGATCTCCATGATACACTTGCCCAGGGCCTGGCCGGCTTGATCATGCAGTTGGAGGCCGTCGACGCTTTTATGACGCAGGGAAATATGGACCGGTCGCGGGATATCGTCAAGAAGGCGATGGAGCAGGCGCGGCGAACGCTGGCCGATGCCCGCCGGGCGATCGACGACTTGCGGGTCAAATCGGGCCCTGACGTCGATTTTAAAGAAGCGGTGGCTGATGAGGTCCGGCGTTTTATCCAAGCTACAGGGATTCAGACATTTTTGGATATTAAAGTTACCCGGCGCCTGTCCGGAAAGTTGACGGAGCATAGTCTGCAAATTATTAGCGAGTGTCTGACCAATGTGACCAAACATGCAAAGGCCGATAAAGTTTGGATTACGGTGTCCGATACGAACAACTGGGTGTTTATTGAAATCAGGGATAACGGGACAGGTTTTAATACGGATATGCTCGGCAAGCAACCAGGGCGCTATGGCATACTGGGGATGCAAGAGCGTGCCAGGTTGATTGGGGGAGAGCTTAATATTTTTAGCGGTGCGGAAGGCACAAAAGTTCAAATGGAAGCTTCACTGCTTGAAGGAGAAACAGTATGAACCGGTATAAAGTGCTGATTGTCGACGATCATTTCGTCGTGAGGGAAGGGTTGAAGCTGATTCTGGAAACCGATGAGCGATTCGAGGTCATCGGTGAAGCGGAGAACGGGGAGATTGCCGTTCAGCTTGCTCATGAGCTTAACCCGGATGTGATTTTAATGGATCTGAATATGCCCGTCATGAGCGGGCTGGAAGCCATGAAGCTGTTGAAGAACAGCGGTAGCCGCATTCCAGTCATTATTTTGACGACTTATAACGAAGACGATCTTATCGCCAGCGGCCTCGCTTTGGGGGCGAAAGGCTATCTGCTCAAAGATACAGGCCGGGATCATCTATTCCGTACGATCGAATCGGCGATGCGGGGAGAGACGCTGCTGCAGGCCGATATTTTGGCCAAAGCGCTGGCTACGAAAGAGCACCGGGAGGACACTCCGCGGAAGGAGCAGGCTTCTTCGCTTACCGAGAAGGAAGTCCAGGTCCTGCAGTTCGTCGCCCGGGGGTACAAAAGCAAGGAGATCGCCTTTGATATGGGGATTTCCGAGCGGACAGTCAAGGCGTATTTAACGAACATCTATAATAAATTGGGAGTCGACTCGCGGTCGCAAGCGGTAGTCACGGCTCTGGAACGGGGAATTCTTCATCCGTAAACAAGAGGAGGTTGGGAAAGCTGTTAGATAAGTCCATTCGTTACGGCACCTTGCTGCTGATCATCATTGCCATTGTTTATTTGGGCTCCAAGCTGGATTTTATTTATATCCCTATACAAGTCATGATAAGCGCGGTTCTGATTCCGCTGCTGCTTGCCGGATTTTTTTACTATTTGCTGCGGCCGGCAGTGGACTTTCTGGAGCGGCATAAAGTCAAGCGGACGTTGGCTATCCTGCTGCTGTATCTGGTTATGCTGATCATTGCCGTCGCGTTTATCGTAGGGGTATGGCCGCCTTTGCAGGCCCAAATGATCAATCTGCTGCAAAATATTCCGACCTTGCTCGACATGCTGAATGTCAAGCTGAGTGAACTGGCGGAGAATCAGCAGTTATCCTTTTTGCCGCTGGAAGGGATTAATTTTTCCAAATTGACCGAATACCTGAGCACAGGCGTCACCATGCTGGCCAATTCCATTTCCGGTCTTGTTTCGCTGCTCTCCAATTTCGCGATCGCCTTGTTCACGTTTCCGATCATCCTGTATTATATGCTCAAAGATGGTCAACGCTTCGGAATCACTTTGGCGAAATTGTTTCCGCGGCGCTATCGCGGTGAAGCGCTGAGAACGGTCCGCGAGATCGATAATGTATTAAACAATTATATCGTCGGCCGGGTTATCGTCAACGTGGCGCTGGGAATTTTGATGCTAATCGGATTCTGGATCTTGGGGCTTCCTTACGCCCTGCTGCTGACGGTCATCGCGGTCATTATGAACTTCATCCCGATTTTCGGGGCTATCATCTCTGCCATTCCCATCGTGCTGATCGGTTTGATCGAATCGCCGTACATCGGGATCTGGTCGCTGGTGATCATCCTGGCGGCTCAGCAAATTCAAGACAACCTGATCTCGCCTTACGTGTTTGGCAAAACGCTGGATATTCATCCGGTCACGACCATCTTACTTATCCTTGGCAGCGGCAAAATATTCGGCATCATCGGCATGCTGCTGATCGTCCCGGTATATATGATCCTCAAGATATTATGGAAGAAGCTGTTCCAGCTGTTGATCAAACCGAATTGGGAGCGAGCCGGGACGGTGGAGAAGACATAAGAGGGGTTCTAATGTTGCTGTAAAAAATAATCGCCTTGCCGTTAATCAGATCGGCAAGGCGATTATTTTTAAAAAACTAGTAGAATGATCCGGTGCTCAGCATCGTCCCCATAAAATAGAGGAACTTTAGGGCCTTATTTTCCGAATTTGAGCCTATTCATCACGATAGGGGAACTATTGGGTCTTATTTTTCGATGAGCAGGTCGAAAGGCGGCCTTTCACCACTAAAACGTGAAAATAGCGCCATAAAATTCCTCTATTTCATGCAACATGGGGACATCGGCTGAAATAGCGCCCTTTTTTTCCTTTATGTTGGCACTCGAGATCTTCAATAGGCTAATTTTGCCGCTTTCTCATGTCTTCACTTGCCATCATGCTAACGTTATTTCCAGAATCGTCTACTAGTGAGTGGACTTCAAGGATTTAACTTCGTCCTCTGATAACCCGCTCACTTTAACGATGACGGAAACCTCGAGCCCCATAGCTAGCATGTTCTTGGCAATTTCCATCGCTTTCTTCAAGTTTGGCTCATTCATCTGCAGCACCTCCCAGTTCGATTTGTCGGCACTCTTTAGGAACTAATTGCTGATTATAATCACGCCGTCATCGCTGTTGCTGGCAGTATCTTCTGCGTCTTCGGAGCCGTCATCTCCCTGAAAAATGTCCATATCCTCCTACATTCATGACTTGAATATCAAGGTTTGCCTTCTGTTCGCGAACTACAATGATGGATAAGGATCGATAAAATTTCGGAACGAATAGGAGTGCAGCTTGATGCAGTATACCAACCCCATAATCCCCGGCTTTTACCCCGACCCCAGTATCTGCCGGGTTGGCGAAGACTACTATCTGGTCACCAGTTCGTTTGAGTATTTTCCCGGAGTTCCTATTTTTCATAGCAAGGATCTTGTTCATTGGCGTCAGATTGGACATTGTCTCACGACAAAAGAACAACTGCCCCTCTCCAACGCGTGGACATCAGGCGGGATCTACGCACCGACCCTTCGCTACCACAAGGGCTGGTTCTATATGGTAACGACCAACCTGGGCGGGGGCGGAAATTTCTATGTAAAAAGCATGATACCGGAAGGTCCTTGGTCAGATCCGATCCCGGTTATACAGGACGGCATAGATCCGTCCCTTTTGTTCACTGATGACGGCTGTGTATATTTTCAATCCACCCGCACCGGCGATCAGGGAAGCGGTATTTATCAATGCGAAATCGACCCCAAGACAGGGGAAATGCTGGCGGAGAGCCGTTTAATCTGGAGGGGAACTTTTAAGATCGTGAGGGGCTTTATAAGCATGCGGGGTTTCGCCGTTGATGACAAAAACATTCCCCTTCTTGATGAATGACGCATCGTCATTAACGATGTGCGTAGCATTTCCGTTCAGCACAATGACCAGCTCGGAAAAGTCAACATGCCGATGAAGGGACGTATCTTCTTCGTGCCCGCCGTATTGAATAAAAAAAGGAAACTGCTCATCCGCCGTGAACCAATTTAAATATACGTTGCTCAAATCATTCCCCACCTGACAGCGATTGGTTGATGTCTATATCATGCTATAGGCATGACTTAAAAATCAAGGTATGCTTACCGATCCGTAAATTAAAATGATGAATAAACACAGGTTGGCAAAAAGACAAAGGGGGTTATGACATGATAGGAATCAAATTCCAAAAGCTTGGAACGCTGCTTCTGGCAAGTATGCTGCTTATCGCGGGCTGCGGCAGTCCGGGAAGCGAATCCGCCGATTCGGCAAGCGAGTTTAACGAGGATAGTACGGGGCCGATCACGTTTACCTTTTTCGGCGCTGACGCAAGTCCAAACTGGAACCATATGCAGGACGATGTGGGCAAAGAAATCACCGCCCAAACCGGCGTCACTCTTCACGCGGAATATGATGTGGGCAGCGGCGGAGGGCAAAGCAAAATCGCATTGATGGCGGCCAGCGGGCAATTTCCGGATCTGATTTACGCCAAAGGGGAGCTCGGCAAGCTGGTGGATGCCGGAGCGTTTATTGATCTGACGGAACTCATCGATAAATATGCGCCCAATATTAAAAAGATCATGGGCAAAAATACGAACCGTATGAAATACAGCAAGGACGACCCGGCGATTTACGCCATTCCGACCAATATCGGGGTTGACGGCTACGGCATCAGCATCACGACCGCTTGCCAAGATCCGGTCCGGGCCATCAAATTCATGGACTGGTTGTCTTCCGAAGAAGGCCAGGTGCTGAGAAACTGGGGGATTGAAGGCAAACATTACAACGTAGAGGATGGCAAGCGCGTCATTCCTGCCGATGTCCTCGACAAAAAAGTCAACGATGCGGCCAATTTCTCGAAACAAACCGGTATTGAACTTTATGCCGTTTTTGGAGTCCGCTACGGCGATGGCGTTAAAGATTCCACAGGCAACTACTACACGACCAGATTCCCGGAACAAATCATCGCCAGCTATTCGGATGCCGAAAAGGAAACTCTGGCCGCCTACCAAGCAACAACCTGGAAAGACCTGTTCCCCAGTGAAAAAGATTTTCCCGTCAAAGAATGGGGGGCCTTGTACAACATGCAGGTGCCGACGGACGGAAATTACCAAATCATTTATCAAAAAACGCAGGATATCGTCCGCAAGCGGATTCCGGAAGCCATTTTGGTCAAACCGGCCGACTTTGACAAAGTATACGACGCCTTCATCGATGAATTGAACAAGGCCGGCGCCGAGAAAATGGAGAAGGAATATTCGGAGCTTGTTAAAGCAAGAGTGTCGCTTTTTACGGGGAAAGATGTTCAATAGTCAATGGTCTGTGAGCAGAAAAAAAGAAACCTCAAAAACCGCAGGAATTGCGGGTTTTGGGGTTTCTTCCGTTTATGAACGAGGAGCGGCGCTTCTAGGTATCATAGCCGTCGGACGTGGCGTTTTCCTTAAAGTCCACGATCGGCTTGATCACCTGCATAATCAAATTAATCTTTTCGGGAGAGCAATCCTCCAGCAGTTCGAGAATCTCGTGCCGGAGATAATCCTTTCCCTGAATGTTGGTGCCGCTCAAAATATATTCGGGCGATTCTTCAAGCACAACGCAAAGCTGGGACAGTCTGTCCAGATTGATCGCCGTTTTTCCACGTTCAATTTTGCTTATATAGGCGTTGGAGACTTCCAATTTCTCGGCCAACACTTCTTGCGTCAACCCTCGATTCTCTCTGACCCGCTTAATTCTTTTGCCAATTTGCGAATAATCGTAACCCATGTCATCACCTGCCTAAATTTTAACAATCCTTCCATGGGTAATACATGCATACAAAGTTAATTTGAACCTATAAGTTAAAATTTATAACTAATAATTTTAAATTAACGTAGGGGTTCAAGTGTTAGTGCAGAAATATATGAAATCGAGTTACAATTCAGGGGGTAGTCCATACATAATTTCTATTTTCATATTGCTTTTTCTACAAAAATTAACTATTCTAATCATGTCATATATTGTAATTTTATAGTAAAATATCAAAATTTAAGGATGGTGGTGCGGCGAAATTATCATTAATCATTTTAATCATTTTGAGGAGGTATGAATAATGAAAAAATCGTTTGCTTTTCTGATGGTGTTGATGATGATCTGCGGTTTTCTTCCGCAAACTTCGGCAAACGCGGCAAGCGCTCCGCCTTCGACCTGGCAAGAGCATTGGTTCGAGCATAAGGAGCTGCTCAAACTCGCCTATTATGATGATCAGGTGGCCGTGTATTTTGACAATGATATTAACCCGAATCAAGCCAGCTGGATTTACTCTACGGCGGCCGACGTGTGGAAATATACGAAGCAAACCTACGGCTCCATGGGCGGCGACGGCCGGCTTTACGTTGTGGTCCACAACAAAAAATACAGCGGCGGTCATCCGGGCTATTATTATAATGCCGACCATGATAACCGCAACGTGATTGATATCGGCGGCTCCGACTTCAGCAGCCCAAGCGGATGGAATATGGATATCCTTGTCCATGAAATCGCTCATATTGTGGAATCCACAACAAATGGCGCCAAGGGCTCCCCGGCTTTCCGGCTGTGGGGCGACAGCAAATGGGCGGAAATTTACCTATATGACGTATACAAAGCATTGGGATACAATAGCGAAGCGCAGCGAGTTTATGACAGCTTCAAAAGCCAATCGGATAGCTTCCCGCGGGCGGGAACCTACTGGTTTAAGAACTGGTACTATCCGGTATATGACAACTATGGGAACAATCAAGCGCTTACGCGCTTCTTCAAGTTGGTTGCTCAATATTTCCCGAGAAATTCCGCCGGATATTTCACGAGAGATATGAACATGGGCGAATATGTACATTTCATGAGCGGCGCGGCAAAAGCCGATTTGAAATCGCTGGCGTCCGGGGCTTTCGGCTGGACGAACGAATACGAAAACCAATATCAGAAAGCGCGCCAAGAATTTCCGCAAATCACTTACGGAGGAGACGTAACGATCCCGGAGGGGGCTGTTTTTTATGGAGACGCCAACTATGGCGGTTTTGCCGTGGCGCTGGGGGTTGGCACCTACAACTACAATGACATGATCGCGGCCGGCATTCCCAACGATAAGATCTCCTCGGTGAAGGTGACTCCGGGCATTAAAGTTACACTCTATGAAAACGCGAATTTCGGCGGCGCGCAAATGGTCATCACCTCGGACACCGCTAATGTCGGCAACTTTAACGATAAGACATCTTCCCTCAAAGTCGAAAGAATCCCGGCTTTTTACGTGGATGCTAATTACAAAGGGAACTCGGTCAGCCTCGAAGCAGGCAGTTATAATGACGCTGATTTAATCGCCAAAGGGATTGCTAACGATTCGATTTCTTCGGTGAAAGTGCCGAGCGGCTACAAGGTTACACTCTACGAACATAAGGATTTCCAGGGAGCAAGCAAAGTATTGCTTGCGGACACTTCCTATGTCGGCGACGATTTTAATGACAAGGCCTCTTCCATAAAAATAGAGCAGGTAAACTAGGCAGGCCACGCATAGGACGTTCAGGGATGAACGTCCTCTTTTTGCTCAATACTATACGTATGTATGGTATAATTAGGCAGAATGAGGAAGCGTTCAACCTACATAAAATAACTTATTAAATAGAAAGGGTGCAAGGAATGAAACGGAGCAATGTTTTGCTGGCGGCCGGAGTTATTGTGGTGGCGGCGTTAGGAACCTACTATATTTTTACGGGAAGCGCTGAAAAAGAAGGTGCAACCGTCAAGCTGGATCCGCAAAGTGTGAAGCAGTTGGTGCACGATTACAGCACGGACAAACTGCAAGCCCAATCAGCTTCGATCACAGCGCGTCAGCTTATGGTGACCGATGAAGGGAAAGGCTCCACGGCCTATGATCTGCCGGAAGACGAGTTTTTTGTGTCCATCGCGCCGTATCTCGAGCAAACGCATCCATGCGATATCCACAGCTTGACAGGCTGCCAAGGGGAACTGGCGGATAAAGAGTTTGATGTATCCATCGCCGATCTGGAGGGCAACACCATTTTGGATCAAAAAATGAAGTCTCAGGCCAACGGATTTATCGACCTGTGGCTGCCGCGGGACAAAACGTACCGAATAACGGTCGGTCACGACGGGAAAACGGCCGAGTCGGAGATTTCCACGTTTGACAGCGACAACACTTGCATCACAACTCTCCAATTAAGTTAGTTCGCTCTGGAGCGTCATAACAAGCCCGGTGCCGGAAACGGCGCGGGCTTGTTATGTTCTTAGAGAAGATTTCCTTGAACTTATAGCTCAACTTTCACAGCAAAAAATCGGCAGACAAATATAAACTTACAGTGTCTTCCCTAAACCGGGCAAGCAACTCGAGCGCTTTGCTGCGATTCCGCTCAAACATGGAAGCATGGAAGCGCCAACGATGAAGAGGGCGTCACGATCCGCCGAGATCAGCGCATCAACCTTTTGCAGCGTAGCCGCCCTCGAGCAGTGTCTCAAATCGACGCCAGGTGAGGGGGCTGTCTAAAGGGTTCGTGTCTTGGTGTCCCTGCCTGCTGCTTGCCTTTGCACGATTATCCCTTTCGTTCAGAGAGCAGGGAGCAGGGGGGGGGCTAGAGCAAGGATTCCAAAAAAGTGAAAGGAAAGGAGAGGGGGAAAAAATGAGGGTTCAGGTGAGATTTTCGGCTTGATAAGGGAACGTATGTTTGGTATAATGAAATAAATCGAACGCACTTTCGTAATTTCTTGATTCGGGGGCGAGCGAACATGGAGGTCAATGCGGGAACGGAACTTCAATCATTCAGCAGCCGTTATGACAGCGAGCAGGCCTGCATGGAGGCGGTAATCGCGATGAAGTGGCCGAACGGCTTTGTCTGCCCGCGCTGCGCTCACACCCGGTTCAGTCGTTTGACCTCTCGGCATATCCCCTTGTTCGAGTGCGCAAATTGCAAGCATCAAACGTCGGCTTTGGTCGGCACGATTTTTGAAGGAACGCATCTGCCCCTGCTCAAATGGTTTAAGGCGCTGGAGTTGTTCCTGCTTGAGGGCGGCATCTCGGCGATGCGACTGAGCCAGGTGACCCGAGTCACCTACAAAACCGCCTGGTTGTTGCTGCACAAAATACGCCATACCGCCCTAGAGTTCGATGCCCGGGAACTGCCCTGCGGAGAAGTGAAGGTGAACAGTGATCTGTATGGGCGTAACCCGTCCCGGTGTCAATTTCCGCATCCGTTTGCCTCGGCGGTCGTAGCGGGATGCACGGTGACGGAGTCGGGCGAGCCGAAGCAGGTCAAAATCCGCCTGGTGCCGCATAAGAGAGGAGACGGACAAAGGGCAAACCGTCACGAACTGGCCGCGTTCATCAACGAGTATGTGGATGTCCGTACATCGGCGGTACAGTCGTTCCCTCTAGCCTACCGGCTGTATGCTCCCTTACGGAAAGTAGTGAGAGAGGCATGGGAATCGCTGAAGAGTACATATATAGCCTTGGGACTGAAGCATCTGCAGGCGTACCTCAACGAGTACACCGGACGCCGCGGGCTGCACCTACCCGAAGCGAAAGAAACGATGCAGCAGAAATTACTGCGCATGTGTGTGGCGATTCCGGCGATCCCTTACCGCCAGCTGATCGCACGCCAACCGAACCAGCCCCTTGCGGCTGCGGCCTAATCGAGACGCTGGAACGGTGGGAGGTGTTTGACGCAGATCAACTTAATGGGTAGGGGTTAGTATGAACAGTCCGGGCGTTGCTGCAAATGGAAGGGTTAAGGCTACAGCAAAATCACGGTCTTTTCGTTTCCCTCGCGTCTTGTCCTTGATCTCCTGTCTTGATCTCTTGTCCGTTCTGTTTCACCTCTCCTAAACCTGATTTCTTCTCCTAAGCCCGTCCAAATTATCTCGAACCTATCTGCTTCTCCACCAAATATTTTCTTCTCCCGAGCTTGTCTGTTTCTCTGCTACCTGATCAAACGGGTTAATCGTGCAAAGCGTCTGGACAGCGAGTGTTGATCTACCGCTCACCCCACCCCACTTCCCTATCCTCAAGCTTTCAACGCCCTTGGCAGTTGATTTAGGTCGGGCCGATGTCTATAACAACGAAAGACACCTCTTCTGTCTGATCGTAGAAGCTCGTCACTCCCGCTTTACCAAACGAAGCAGTATTTTTCTATTTTGCCAGCCGGCTATCTTAACTCTTTGAAAATCTTCTGCTCAAGGTCTCAAGCTGATTTTTGCTCTGCGAAAGTTGAGTTATGAATCTTTTTTTTTGAAAGTTCCCTTTTTTGTCATAATTTCCCCAAACCCTTTAACCATCGGCTATTTTCGACAATTATTAGGGAAAAATCGCACTCATACCTATCAAATCAAAGTAAATATTGAAAAAACAGGAGGAATTTTGGCTGAATATGTAAAATTAGTCTATTTGGTAATCTCTTTTTTATTTCGATTTAGGAGATTAACCATATTCAGGGAGGGGGCATATGATAGGTAAATTCAGCAGTTCGGCTGGAGGTTGGCTTGAAGTTCAACATTTTATTTTTACGGTATGAGGAGGAGAAACATGTTGAAGCATGCAAAAGGATTCAAGAAACCGGGGTTATGGCTGCTCGTTGCCGCGCTTATCGTTCCGTTATTTTCGCTTTCCCCGTTTGGTGAGAATCGTGCGGCAGCCGCCGGCACGACAGATTACAAGATTGTAGGCTATTATCCTTCCTGGGGGGCTTATGCGAGAAATTATTTAGTTTCGGATATCGATGCTTCCAAAGTTACGCATATCAATTACGCATTTGCCGATATCGCCTGGAACGGCATCCACGGCAATCCGGACCCGACCGGTCCCAACCCGCAAACCTGGACTACGCAGGATGAGGTCGGGGTCATCAATGTGCCAAACGGCACGATCGTGATGGGCGATCCGTGGATTGACGGGCAAAAAAGTTATTCCGGAGATACCTGGGACCAACCGCTGCGCGGCAATTTCAATCAGCTGATCAAGCTGAAGCAGCAGTACCCACACCTGAAAACGCTTATTTCCGTCGGCGGCTGGTCGTGGTCCAACCGGTTTTCGGACGTGGCCGCTGATCCGGCGTTACGCGAAAATTTCGCCAATTCCGCCGTCGATTTTCTCCGCAAATATCAATTTGACGGCGTCGATTTAGACTGGGAGTATCCGGTAAGCGGAGGGCTTGAGGGCAACAGCAAACGTGCGGAGGACAAGCAAAACTTCACGCTGCTGCTGCAGAAAACCCGGGAGAAGCTGGACGCCGCGGGAGCCAAGGATGGCAAGCGTTATCTGCTGACGATCGCCTCGGGCGCATCCCCCGCGTATCCTCAGAACACCGAGCTGGCCAAGATCTCCGAAATTGTCGACTGGATCAACATCATGACTTATGACTTCAATGGCGGCTGGCAGAACATCACCGCCCACAACGCTCCCTTGTATCTGGATCCGGCGGCGGTGAAGGCCGGTGTTCCGGACTCGGAAAGCTTTTATGTGGAAGCGGGCGTACGCGGGCATCTGAATGCGGGCGTACCGGCGGGTAAGCTCGTGCTTGGAGTTCCGTTCTACGGACGGGGCTGGACCGGGGCAGCGGCTGCCGGCAACGGCCAATATCAAAAAAACGCCGGCCTTTCGGTAGGAACCTGGGAAAAGGGTGTTTTCGACTATAGCGATTTGGAGAAAAACTATATCGGCAAAAACGGTTATACCCGTTATTGGAACGATACCGCCAAGGTGCCTTATCTGTTCAATCCGAGTAACGGAACCTTTATCAGCTATGACGATCAAGAATCGATTGGTTACAAGAGCGATTTCATAAAAGCAAACCATTTGGGCGGCGCCATGTTCTGGGAGTTTAGCGGCGACCGGAACAAAACGCTGCTGAACAAGCTGGCCGGCGATTTGGCCGTTGACGGCGGCGGTGGAGGAAGCGACGATCAAACTCCGCCTACCGTCCCCGGCAATCTCCGTGCGACGGCCCAATCAGCCACCAGCGTGACGCTGGCCTGGGACGCTTCCAAGGATAATGTGGGCGTGACCGGATACACTGTCGCTTATGGCGCGGGCAGCCTGAATGTAACAGGCACCACGGCTACGGTCGGCGGCCTTTCGCCGAATACGGAATATACCTTTACGGTCAAGGCGAAAGATGCGGCCGGCAACCTGTCCGCAGCCGCCTCGATCAAGGCGAAGACTGCCGAGGGAAGCGACTGTCCGTACGCAGCCTGGGATAGCAACACGGTATATACCGGCGGCCAGCGTGTAGTTTACAACGGCAAAATATATGAAGCCAAATGGTGGACCCAGGGGGATCGCCCTGATCAAAGCGGTGCGGATGGCACGTGGAAATATATTGGGGATTGCCCGAATGGGTCAATCGATCCGCAGCCCGAGCCTGAACCGGGGAAGGATACCACGCCGCCGACAGCTCCAGGGCAGCTGCGCGTGACGGGAGCCGCGCCAACAAGCATCAGCCTGGCCTGGGATGCTTCCAAGGATAACGTGGGTGTTGCCGGGTACACCGTTGCTTATGGCACCGGCAGCATAAATGTAACCGAAACATCCGCAACCATTACCGGTCTGTCGCCGGATACGGCTTACACCTTCAAGGTAACCGCAAGAGACGCCGCAGGCAATGTATCCGCGGCCGCTTCCGTTCAAGGGAAGACGACGGCGGAGGAAAATCCGGGCGATGGTGAGGCTCGTCCGTGGGAAGCGGGAGTGGCCTACAAAGTAAATGACCGCGTGTCCTACAACGGCAGCATCTACTTGTGCCTTCAGGCGCACACTTCGCTTGCCGGTTGGGAGCCGGCGAATGTGCCAGCTTTGTGGCAATTGCAATAACCCGGACAAACGGATAGGAAATTGAGAGGAAGCGGGGGCAGCCCCGCTTCCTTTTCTGGTACGCTGCCCTCCTGTCCGCATGACGACGATTATTTTGCTGAAATCACATTGTTTTGGCGGAGAAGTTGCGGAAATTTCATGGAAATGGGTGGATATAAGCCTTTTTTTGGATTGACAAAACATTTCTGACGGGGGTACATTTAAATTGTGAAATATTTTCCAAAATAAGGCATTTGTTTGTCGAGGTTCTCAGTATGTCTACTGCCACGGTATTAGAAGTTCAGGAGAAGATTAGAAGGCTGGCGATCAAAATCGTCAAACACTATCGGGGAAAAGGGCCGGAGAACGTAAAGGTGAACTTGGACGGCGCAGGCAAGGTGACCGTCGAAATCAGGGGGATCTTATCCAACTTATCGGAAATTTTAGTGAAAGAAGGTGCCACCGACCTCGTCAAGCAATACTGGAATGTGTTGCAGCCTTATTTGGAACGCGAATTTATGCAGGAAGCGGCGGATACGGTAGGCGGTCCCTTTACCTATTCATGGACCATTAGTCATGATCGGCAAGGGGAACGGGCCATCATCATTGAACTGAATAAGACGGTTTGATTAAAGAGAAGGAGGCGCCTGCCTTTTCGCTGTTTAATAAGCCAATACACGGTGTGACAAGCATGCCTTTGTATTGGCTTTTTTGTTTAATCGCTTGTGCAAAAATTCACAAAAGGGGTGGCGTTAGAGCGATGGGAAACCAAGTGCTTACGGTTTGTCCGTATTGCGGGAGCGGTTGTCAGCTGTATTTAAAGGTGGAGGACGGGCAGGTGGTTGGCGCCGAACCCGCGAACGGGAGAACCAACGAAGGCAAGTTATGCCTGAAGGGGCATTATGGCTGGGATTTTTTGAACGATCCGCAGCTTTTGACGGCAAGGCTGCGCAAGCCGATGATCCGCAAGGAGGGGCAGCTAAGGGAGGTGCCCTGGGAGGAAGCAATCCGGTTTACGGCCGAACGTCTTACGGCCATTAAGGAGAAGTACGGACCCGACGCGATTATGGGGACCGGGTCGGCCCGGGGACCGGGCAATGAAGCGAATTACGTGATGCAAAAATTTATGCGCGCATGCATCGGCACCAACAACATCGACCATTGCGCCAGAGTGTGCCACGGCCCATCGGTAGCGGGGCTGAGCTATTCGCTGGGCGACGGGGCGATGTCCAACTCGATTCCGGAGATTGAGGAAGCGAGCCTTGTGCTGGTTTTTGGCTACAACGCGGCGGACACTCACCCGATCGTTGCCAGAAGAATCGTCAATGCCAAGCAAAAAGGGGCGACCGTGATCGTCGTGGACCCACGCAAAACGGAATCGGCCCGCATCGCCGATTTATGGCTGCCGCTCAAAGGCGGCACCAACATGGCCCTGGTCAACGCGTTTGGGCATGTGCTGGTGCACGAGGGTTTATACGACCGGGACTATGTCTCCCGCTACGTGGAAGGCTTCGACGAGTATGCTAAGGAGATCGAAAAGTATTCCCCGGAATACGCCGCGGCGATTACCGGCGTCGATCCCGCCGACATTCGCCGGGCGGTGCGGGAGTACGCGCGGGCGGATAAGGCGTTCATTTTGTACGGGATGGGAGTCTGTCAGTTCTCGCAGGCGGTGGACGTCGTGAAAGGACTGGCTTCCTTGGCCCTGCTGACCGGAAATTTCGGACGGCGCGGCGTAGGGATCGGACCGGTGCGCGGGCAGAACAATGTTCAAGGGTCGTGCGATATGGGCGCTTTACCGAATGTTTACCCGGGATATCAGTCAGTGACGGACAAGAAGATCAGGCAAAAATTCGAGAAGGCGTGGGGTGTGAGTCTGCCGGATAAAGTCGGCTACTATTTAACGGAAGTGCCCCGGTGGGTGCTCAAGGAAAACAAGCTGAAAGCTTATTATATTTTCGGCGAAGATCCGGTGCAGAGCGACCCGAACGCGGCCGAGCTGCGCGAAGCGCTGGACGAAATGGAGCTGGTGATCGTGCAGGACATTTTCATGAACAAGACGGCGCTGCACGCGGATGTCGTCCTGCCGGCCACCTCCTGGGGCGAGCATGATGGGGTGTATTCTTCGGCGGACCGCGGTTTTCAGCGGATTCGCAAAGCGGTGGAGCCGCAGGGGGAAGCCAAGCCGGATTGGCAAATCATTTGCGAAGTGGCCACAGCGATGGGCTATCCGATGTCTTACCGCAATACGGAGGAAATTTGGGATGAAATGCGCGGCTTGTGCCCGAAATTTGCCGGCGCCAGTTACCGGAAGATGGAGGAGCAGGGGAGCGTGCAGTGGCCTTGCCCGTCTGACGATCATCCGGGGACTCCGTTCCTGTACGAAGGCAACCGCTTCAGCACACCCAACGGCAAAGGACGGCTGTTCGCCTGCGAATGGCGGGCCCCGCAGGAACTGCCGGATGCGGACTACCCGCTCACTTTGTCCACGGTGCGCGAAGTAGGACATTATTCGGTGCGCACGATGACCGGAAACTGCCGCGCCCTCAGCCGGCTGTCCGATGAACCGGGTCTCATCCAAATCAGTCCGGAGGACGGAGCGGCGCTTCAGGTGCGTGACGGAGAACTAGTGCGGGTGGTGTCCCGGCGCGGGCGGGTCGTGTCCAGGGCGCAGATCAGCGACCGGGTCAAGCCCGGAGCCACGTACATGACCTACCATTATTGGATCGGGGCATGCAATGAGTTGACCGCCGATTTCCTGGACCCGGTATCCAAAACGCCGGAGTATAAATTCTGCGCCATTAAGCTGGAGCGGATCGCCGATCAGGAACGGGCCGAGCAGGAGGTCCGGCAGCAATATGAGGAGCTCCGCAAGCAAATGCACGTCACGGTATAAGTGCGCAAGCGCGGGCCGCCATGCGATGAAAAGCGGCCGCGCTTGCATTTTGGGAAAGGAGAGAAGCATATGAGCACCGGGAAAATGGGGACGAACCCGTTCGTCATAGCGGATGCCGGCAAATGTATCGGCTGCAAAGCCTGCGAGTTGGCCTGCTTTGCGGTGCATAACCGGGAGAACGGAGTGAGCGCCGCCGTTGGAACGATTACCATTCCGGTAATCCCGCGGTTATACGTAACGAAGGCGGGGCGCTCCGCGGCGCCGGTGCAATGCCGGCATTGTGAAAATGCGCCTTGCGCGGCGGCTTGCCCGGTAGGGGCGATCCGCCAGGAAAACGGTGCGATCCTGATCGCCGAGGAGCGCTGCATCGGCTGCAAGGCTTGTGCGCTGGCTTGTCCGTTTGGAGCGATCGCGCTGGTCAAATCGTTCTCGCACGGCCAGGAAGTGTTGCAGAGCGGACTTTCGGAGCATACTGAACGCGGCGCGGAGCCTAAACCAAGGCTGGTCGCCAGCAAATGCGACCTCTGCCAAAGCTGCGCGCCGCTGCATACATGGGCCGAGGTGGCGGGCAAAGTACAGGGCGGCGCCAAGGAGGCGGAATCGCAGCCTGCAGGCCGGTCGTTGGAGTCCGAGCCTGCGGACGCCGCAGCGTCTCCCGCTTGCGTCGCCGCCTGTCCGGTCGGCGCGCTGTCCCTGGTAACGGGGAAGCCGGAGCGGACAGTACGGCCATTTCCGGAATTAAAGGCAGTTCCGCTTTTATAAGCAAACCAAATGAATGGCAAAGAAGGTAGAGTTATGCCAAGTTCCAGCTATGATGATCCAATTATTCATATCGATGAACAATTATGCACCGGCTGCAGGCGGTGCGCCTCCGTTTGTCCGGTCGGCGCGATTCTTGGCGACGCCGGGAGTCCCCAGACGATCGACGCCGACCGCTGCGTGATCTGCGGGCAATGTGTTCAGGTGTGCACCGCGTTTGCCGCAGACTATTCCGAAGATTACGCCGCCGTATCGGGCGGGGAGTCGGCGGGAAGCGGGCTTGCCGGCGGGTTCGAGGAGCGGGAGCGGCTGGGGGCGAAACGTACGCTCCGGGGAATGCCCGCCAGTGTGCGGGAGCCGCTGTTTGCCGCTTATTCCACCGGGCACGCGCTTGAGGTCCGGCAAATGCTGGGCCGTCCGGGGCTTCACAAGGTCGTGCAATGCGCGCCGGCCATTCGCGTGTCGCTGGCGGAGGAGTTCGGCCTTCCGCTGGGGACGCTGACGCCGGGCAAAATGGCGGCCGCGCTGCGGCGGCTTGGATTCGACAGAATCTACGATACGAACTTTGGCGCCGATTTAACGGTGATGGAGGAAGGAACGGAGCTAATCCGGCGAGTGCTGGACGGGGAGCGCTTGCCGATGTTCACCTCCTGCTGCCCGGCTTGGGTGAAGCACGCCGAGACGGCGGCCCCGGAGCTGCTCGACCATTTGTCCAGCTGCAAATCGCCGATGCAGATGGCCGGAGCTTTGTTTAAAACCTACGGCGCGGAGCTGGCCGGAGTGAACCCGGCGGACATTTACAGCGTGGCGGTCATGCCCTGCACCTGCAAAAAATTTGAATGCGCCCGCCCGGAGATGCAGGCCAGCGGATATCGCGACGTGGACGCGGTCATTACGACCCGTGAACTGGCCTATCTTATTAAGGACCAGGGGATCGATTTTGCCGGTTTGCCCGACGAACCGTTCGACGGGCCGCTCGGGGAATATTCGGGCGCAGGCACGATTTTTGGCGTCACCGGCGGCGTCATGGAAGCCGCGATCCGCACCGGCTACGAGCTGCTGACGCAGCAGGAAATTCCCCGGCTGCAGCTCGACTTCGTGCGCGGCGAGGAAGGTGTACGCACCGCTGACGTGCAGGTTGGCGAACTGGAGCTCAAAGTGGCGGTAGTTGCCGGGCTGCAGCATGTCGGTCCCGTGCTGCAGTCGGTGGTGGACGGGACTTGTCCGTATCATTTCATTGAAGTGATGGCTTGCCCGGCGGGCTGCATCAGCGGCGGGGGACAGCCGAAGCTGTTGACAGAGCAAATGCGCGAGCTTGCTCATCGCGCCCGGAAAAGTGCGGTTTACCGGCATGACGCCGGGTTGCCTGTACGCAAGGCGCATGAAAACCCGGCGATTAAAAAACTGTACGAAGATGTCTTGGGCGAGCCGCTGGGCAGCGTTTCGCACCATTTGCTGCATACCCATTTTCAGTCCCGGCGGAAGTCTGAGGAAGTAAGCCTTAAAGTTAATGCTTCCGCAGCGAGTTTTTGTTCGAAGTATAGCTAAGATGTAACGCTCACAAAAACTTTGAGGAGGTCAAACTATGAACAGCTTTGTGCTTGCCGATCCCGATAAATGCATCGGCTGTCATACTTGCGAAGCGGCCTGCGCGGTGGCTCATTCGGACCAAGATTTTTTTCGGCAGACGCCCGAAGAAACGGAGTTCTACCCGAGGCTTACCGTTGTGAAGACGGGAAATATAACGGCCCCGGTGCAATGCCGGCATTGCGAGGATGCGCCGTGCGCCAATGTGTGCCCAAACGGTTCGATCACCAGCAGCGGCGACGGGATTTGCATCAATCAGGACACCTGCATCGGCTGCAAGACCTGCATGTTGGCTTGCCCGTACGGAGCGATCGAGATGGTGCCGTTGTTTCGCGATGGAGAGAAACAGCTGCAAGCGGGATTGCGCTTTAACGCATACGGAACTTGGATTCCCAAGGAAAAAATCGTGGCCAGCAAATGCGACCTGTGCGAGGGTAACTCCGGCGGGCCGGCATGCGTCAACGTCTGTCCGACCAATGCGCTGCAGCTCATCGTCCCAGCGCGCGTTCAGGAATCCGTCGCCGGTAAACGCACGGCCACGGCTCAGGCTTTGCTGCTGTTTGGCGGGGCCGCCCGTTAGCCTGAAACAGTTGAAGCGATGATACTGGGATAGCGGAAAAAAAAGGCCCTATTCTTCTGAGTTACGGGCGTATCGGGAAATAGCGGAATTGAATGGCCTTATTTTCGTCCGAAAGGTGATGAAGGCCGCCTTTTGGGAAGTTTCCCAGGGGATAGGGCCCCAAATTACCGCTATCTATGAAGTTCATGACAGAAAGTTCGGAATAACGCCCTAAAATACCGCTATTTTTTCTGCACCTTTGTGCCCTTCTATTCTTTCCTATTTACCTGGATCACCAAAAAACGCCTGCGGAAGCGACACTTCCACAGGCGTTATTGCTAAGTGCATTAAAATCTCAAATCCCTTTCGCCGTTACGAACGCGCTCCAGGCGCTTCATCGTCAGCTTGCGCGTCGATTCGCGGGGGATGCGTTCGAGATTTTCCGCAATTGTACGTTCCCCGAGCTCGCGCATTTCATCGTCCGCATAGTCCAGCAAATATTCCTGAAAGGTAAGCAGGGAGTTGGGCTGGCAGATGTTATGGATTTGCCCGGACTTGGCGAGCTGCATAAACCGGTCGCCCGTCCGGCCCTCGCGATAGCAAGCGGTGCAGTAGCTGGGGACGTAACCGTCCTGGCATAAACACTTGATGATTTCCTGCGGCGAACGATGGTCACCAACCTGAAATTGCGGGTTGTCGTCCTTCCCCTTGTTGACCGCGTATCCGCCGACACCGGTGGCGGAACCCGCGCTGATTTGGGAGATGCCGAGTTTAATGATCTCGTCCCGCAGTTCCGGGTCTTCGCGCGTGGACAGGATCATGCCGGTATAAGGCACTGCCAGACGCAATACAGCCACCACTTTCATGAAATCCCGATCGCTGACGAGGTAGGGGTAGTTGTCGAGATGCACATTTTCCGCCGCACGCAGACGCGGAACGGAAATGGTGTGCGGACCGCAGCCGAAGGTTTCTTCCAAATGCTCGGCATGCTTCAGCATGGCGACCGTTTCGAAATGATAGTCGTAAAGACCGTAAAGCACGCCGATGCCGACATCGTCGATTCCGGCGCGCATGGCTCTATCCATGGCGGTGGTGTGCCAGTCATAGTCTCTTTTGGGTCCGCGGGGATGGTAATGGAGGTAGCTGGGACGATGATAGGTTTCCTGAAACAAAATATAAGTGCCGATGCCGGCCCCCGCAAGCAGGCGGTATTCCTCTTCCGTCGTGGCCGCGATGTTGATGTTGATCCGGCGGATGCTGCCGTTGCCCGTTTTGGTCGCGTAGGCGGTATGGATGCAATCGAGAATATAGTCGATGTCGCAGTAGCGGGAATCTTCACCCGCTTCAATCACGAGGCGCTTGTGGCCCAGCGACTCCAGCACGCTCACTTCCCTGGCGATCTCCTCCATCGTTAGGCGATGGCGCTCAAACTCGGTGTTGGAATGTTTATATCCGCAGTAAACGCAATGATTAACGCAGTAGTCGCTAACATAGAGCGGGGCGAACAGCACGATCCGGTTGCCGTAAATCCGCTCTTTGATCTGTCTGGAAGCCGCGAACAACCGCTGCAGAATGTCATCGTCGTCAACATATAACAAAACGGCCGCTTCGAGGGCGGTCAGCCCCTTGCAGTCCATCGCTTTTTCCAAAATCGCCTCGACCGCGCCGCGGTCTTTCGCCGCCTCCCTTCCATAGTCCAATGCTGCGGCAATCTCCTCATCCTGAATAAAACGGGCAGGTTCGCTTTCGCTAACTCGACTCACAATGATCCACTCCTTCTGAACATTTATATAGTAAAATTTCAAATCGCTCCGGACAGCGATTTTAGGCTGTCGCCGCGGCCCATGTCGACTTCCAGGCCGACAGAGGTTATCCGCCGTTCCAGGCAAAAACGGCACTGCGCGGATTCGTCGCCCATACAAATTTTGTTGTCGTAAAGCGCGTATTTTGGGCGTACGGTCAATGGCGACAAATTCGGCATGACTACATTGGCTCCGGCTTGCAGCGCCATCTCCCGGCCGTAAGGATGGGCCGTTCCCATCGCGGTCGTGGCCGGAATCAGGGCGGCCGGGAGCAAAAGCCGGGTCAGAGCAATCATGTCGAGCGTCGCTTCCAACGTCCCGGCAGGGTAATCTTTCAGCGGTGTCGCATGATGGGGCAGGAACGGGCCGATTCCGACCATATCGGGGTCAAGCCGTTTAAGATACAGCAGATCCTCGGCCAAATCCTCGGCGGTTTGACCCGGCAGACCGACCATGAACCCGGCTCCCACCTGGTAGCCGATCCGCTGCAACGCCGCCAGCCGGTCGCGCCGGTTCTCAAACGACATGGTCGGGTGCAGCGCCCGATACAGGCGGGAAGAGGCGGTTTCGTGGCGCAGCAAAAACCGGTCCGCTCCGGCGGCATATAGGCGAGCGTACGTTTCGTCATCCCGTTCCCCGATCGACAAGGTGACCGCCGCATCCGGGAACCGCCGTTTAATCCCGCTGACGAGGCGCACCAGCTTATCCGCCGTATACCAGTCGTCTTCCCCACTCTGCAGCACAAATGTACGATAGCCCAGTTCGTAGCCTTCCCGGCAGCAATCCGCAATTTCTTCCAGGGTCAGCCGATAGCGCTCCAGCGATCGGTTTGCAGAGCGCAGTCCGCAATACAGGCAGTTTTGTTTACAGATGTTCGAAAATTCAATCAGTCCGCGTAAATACACTTTGGTTCCGTACATGCGGAGCCGTTTTTGGTGCGCAAGCGCGCGCAGCTGTGCCCGGGTCTCTGGGTTCAGGTGGCACAGAACGTCAAGAAGCTCCTGACGGTTTAAGACGGCCTCGGCATGCAGCCGGTCCAATAACGTTCCGACTTGGGGTGAATGGATTTGACTCGTCGCGTTTTCCTCCTATCCTGAAAATGAAATCAATGCAACGGCGTTTCCGGGCCGCACCCGCTGATCCGCTCCGGATGGGTGTATACGTTGCAGGAATGACCGCGGATAAACCCGACCGTCGTAATCCCGAGATGTTCGGCGAGCTCCAGGGCCAGCGCCGTGGGGGCGGATTTGGACAGCACGACCGCACAGCCGATCTTCGCCGCCTTGAGCAGGATTTCCGAGGAGATCCGGCCGCTGAAGGCGATGATTTGCCCGTCCGGGCTCATGCCGTGCCTCAGGCGGTGGCCGTAAATTTTATCAAGCGCGTTATGGCGCCCGATGTCGCTGCGGGCGAGCAGGATCCCGGCGGCATCGCAAAGAGCCGCGCTGTGTACGCCGCCGGTGCAGCGAAACAATTCGGCCCCTCGCTGCAGTTCCTCCATGAGCCGAAAACAGTCGGCAAAACTGAGCTGCACTTGCCGGTCCAGCAAAACCTTGGCCGTCCGCGCGTCGTTGACGTACACAAACCCGTGCCGGCTTGCCCCGCAGCACGAGGTGACATAACGCTTGGCGAACAGCTTGCGGTGCAGGGGGTTCCACTCTTTTAACGTCACATGAACGAAGCCGCCCGCCTCCTCCACCCACATTTCCCGGACATCGTCCATGCCTTCGATGATGCCTTCCGAAGCCAGATAGCCGATCACCATGTCTTCGATGTATTCCGGCGTGCAGACGAGGGTCACGAATTCCTCGCCGTTGATTTTGATCGTAACCGGCTGTTCGGATACGACGGCATCTTCCGCCGCAGTGACGGTCCCGTCGCGGTAACGTATAATGGCTTCTGTGTGTTGGGGATTCCAGTTCATTTCACATCACCCTTGTTTTAATAGACATCTTGTTTATGGATGCAATAGAAAAATATTGAAAAATATTTCTTCTTACATGCTCCCACTTTGAAAGCAAAATTGTCAATCTAGTTTGTTACATTTTGCACAAATTAGCTCCGGGGACCGATATATGAAGCTGCGGGAGGACTGCCTCTTTGATGAGTCCGGTTTTTATGGTAATTTCAAAGAGTCGAGATCGGTTAAAAGAGGGGGAAGCACGCAGATGAAGGACAAGCTTGGAAATCTGCCGTCATCGCCGGGAGTCTACTTGATGAAAGATGGGAACGGAGGGATTTTGTACGTCGGCAAGTCGAAAAATTTGCAGCAGCGGGTCCGGTCTTATTTTCATCCTTCCGCGCCCCATTCCAATAAAATCAAAAGGCTGGTCAATAACGTACGCGATTTGGAGATCAGGGTGACCGATACCGAATTCGAAGCGTTTATGCTGGAATGCCGGTTAATCCGCGAATGGAAGCCGGTATACAACAAAAAAATGAAAAACCCGCTCGCTTATGTTTATATCATCATCCGGCCGGGGAATGGCTACCGCCGCATTGAAGTCACCCATCAACCAGGCAACGGGGAAGCCGGCACGGCCTGCTTTGGCCCCTATACGGCCAGCAAAAATACCGTCCTGAAGGCGGTGCGGGGGATTCAGGAGTGCTTGCAAATCGCCTGCGCCCGAACTTCCGTCAGCCAAACCCCCTGTTTGAATTATTCGCTTGGGTTATGCCGCGGCATGTGTCTCGGGGGCGAGGCGGTCCGGGAATACGAAGGGATCATCGACCGCTTTATCGAGCTTTTGGCGGGGAGAGACCGCAGTTTATACGAGGTTATGGAACAAGAGATGGCGGCAGCTGCCGAACGGTATGATTTTGCTGCTGCGGCCAGGTGCAGAGACTCGCTTCAAGCGGTGAACCTGCTGGTAAATAAGGAAGCTATGATTCATTTCACCGAGCAGAACCTTAGCCTCGCCATCGTGGAAGTGTTGGACGATCAGACATTCAAGCTGTTTCTGGTGAAGCGGAATCGCGTAATTTTCGGTGAAAAATATCATGTTGCCGGCGGGCCGCCTGGGGAACTGCGAGATAAGATCACGGAGGCGATCCTCGGCGGTTTCGGAGCGGAGAAGACGCTGCCGGCCAGCCCGCTTGCCCGCGACGAAATTGACGAAGCACAGATCATCTACAGCTATCTGCAGAGCAGCGCCTGCGGACATCTGATCATTCCGAAGGAATGGATCGAAGCGCGGGACCGTTTGCGGATCGCCGCTGGTTTGGACAACATTCTTCCCCGTCCTTTGCCCCAAAAGTCTGCCGGCAGTGACGGCTAACGAATTGCCGTGCCCCAGTGTTTCGTATCCTGCAAAACGCCTTCTTTGGAGCCGGGTAAATCCAGAGGAGGCGTTATTCTTTTTTTCTGCTGAAAATAGAGCAAAAATGAACCTGTGCAAAACGGGCTGCGCCTATATATCGAGACCCGGATATCGGGGGACTGGTGCTGGACAATATCAAGATTACTCCTCTGAATACCTACGCCGAACTGCGGCTGGATAACAGCAAAGACTATGGGCTCGATCTTGATTTGGCCGGAGACGGAGGGCAGGATGTTATACGATTGACGGATAACAACGGCAAGGTGTATCCGCTGGAAACCTATCGGACCAAATATCAGCCCGTAAACGATAAGTTTCAGCCTGGCGTAATCGAGCTGACGTTTAACTCCTCACCGTTTTTTTGACGAGACGGTGAAAAGCTTAACGCTTCGTGTCGACGCTGTGGAAATATCGGACTGGACAGGGAGCGATACGTTTACGCTCAACCTGAACGAAGAGCTGCCGAAGCTGATCCATTTTAAAGGCAAGGAAATGACGATTACGGAAGCTCGTTATGAAGATGGGTTCTTAAAGCTTAAGGTGCTGCAAAAAGCGGAGGAACGCATGAAAATCCATTTTGAAATTCCTTCGTTGCGTCCGAATAAAGAGAAGTCTCCGGAGCTTTGGGAGGAGTATTACGGGGAGAAAGCGGACTTAAGGAAGGAACTGATCATTCCGTCCAAGGGGAAAGAGGAATACGAATTGTCCTTTTTGGTTCCCAAACAGGATACCTACGAAATTCGCATGATGCGGGAGACGGATCCCGTTCATGTGGATAAGACGCTTGAGATTGATTTAGAGCCATGATGTAAACATCCGGCCGAGAAAACAGCGATAAAAAAGGGCGTTATTTTTGCCAAGACAGGGAGGTTAGCACAAATAAAGGAATTTTTTACTGCTATTTTTGGGAATGGGGAGAAAGAGGAGCTTTTTTTCGAGCTTTGTCCCCAAATAAGGCCGAAAAGTTCCGCTATTTTGCACGCTGAAAGCAACATTTCAAAAATAACGCCATAATTTACCTCTATATTCATAGATCACGTGTTCAGCGGGGGAGGCTATGGCTAAATCCGCCCATCCAAAACACCGCCGGAGCAAGTTCTCCGGCGGTTTTCACTTGCCAAAGGGGCAGCATGCCAAGAGTTTATCTCGTTTCCGCCAACGAATCATAGATCGTCCCGGTATATTTTGTAATGGCTGCATCATAATCCGGGTATGTATATCCTAAGCTTTCCGCTACCGCTTTGGAGTATTTTCTGAACAGTTCGTAACAAGTAAATAAAGACCGCCACATCTCCGGATAGCCGGTTCCGCCATAGGTGGACAGCAATGTTTCCCAATCCTCGCGCGGAAGATAGCGGTTGATAAATTTATAGTTTTTTCCCACGCTAAACGTATACCCTTGCACCGAGCCGATGTGCCAGGCCATCATCCGCAGCAGATTGGGCCGGGCGATTTCGTTCAAATGATCGATGGCAAACAGGATTTCTTGTCGCGCCAGTGCTTTAACGACGTAAGTCGAAACCATCCAGAATTCGTTGCAGCAATCATCGAATTCCCTGGCGGTCGGCTTTTTAATCCAATATCCGCGGTCGCTTGCGGTCACTTCATTGTTGATGAGACGGTCTTTATCAAGCAATACCTTCACCAAACCGTCGCTTTCGGCAAAATAGAGCTCCAACTCGTTCATGGGAATCAGGGTCAAATCCAATTTATTGCCGTCCTCAAAAAGCATGATATAGGAGAACCAGTTGCCCAGTTCCGAAGGGAAAAGCTCCATATCCTCGGGTTTTTGCATCATGATGCGTTTTCCAAAAACGCCGAGCCATTCATCGTTTTGCTTGAAAAAATCCATATCCGTAACAAAATAAGAAATGTCGTAATCCTGGAATGAATCGGGGGGAATGTTTACGTTGGTGCGCGACCCTTCCATAGTCACTAAGCGGATTCTGTCCTCTTTCGCGGCGAAATCCAAAAACAAGTCCATCATTTCCTCCTTGCTTCTCAATGCATAGCCCTCCGTTCCGGCTTAAATCCTTAGTTAATGCGAATTCTATTGATTCGATATTGCGGCATTTTACCTCTTGCTGTCAAACATTTAAATAAAAAAGGACAGGCTGCAGCACCACTGCAGTTTCTGTCCCGGGTTTTTTCGAATTAATCGGTGAATATATGATTGCCTATGGTAACGTTTTGCGGACGCGTCCAAATCCAGGAGCTTGTCGCCGTTTTCGGATTAAAATAAAACAGCGAATTGTACGTCGGGTCCCATCCGCGGACGGCATCCTGGGCAGCCAGATAAGCCGTTTTATCCGGCGAAAGCCAGAACTGGCCGTCATCTACGGCCGTAAACGCACCGGGCTGGAATACAACATCACGTATATTGTCGGGGAACTTAGCGGATTGGATCCGATTCATGACGACAGCGCCGACAGCTACCTGACCCACGTAAGGTTCTCCCCTGGCTTCACTGTAGATCACTCTTGCCATAATGTCCATTTCGCTTTGATTCAGCGAGTATTTTTTGAGCGCTTGCCAGGTATGCAAACCTGCCTTCCCATCAACCTGAAGCCCGTAATTTCGCTGGAAGCTTTGCACCGCGTTTTTTGTGTGCGTTCCATAGTAGCCGGTTAACTGTTGGTTAAATAGGCCAAGCGCCTTCAACCGGTATTGGAGATCCCATACATCGCCGCCGGTACTGCCCACTTTTTGCGTGCTGGCCGCGGCTTGCGTGGTTTCACCGTAGAATCCTAATCCCAAGGTCATGACCATAACCAGTATCAATCCCCGGAATATCTTCACTGCGGATCACCTCCTCCCATGCTACCCATTGTATGGTGGGCCCACAAAGGAGGACAACCCTCAACATTTGGCATGGAATACTTTGCCGGGGCGCAAATAGACAAAAGCTTTTTTTTGCAATCGGTAGTCTGAACTTTTTAAAAATAGTGCTAAAATAAATGTAATTAGTTTCCGCCAAGATTCGGAAGCTAGGAAGTTCATCGTAAAGGAGCAACTCAACATGTCAAAGATCTTCAAAACTTTAACGATTGCCGGCAGTGATTCCAGCGGGGGGGCCGGGATTCAGGCCGATTTGAAAACATTCGAAGAGTACGGTACTTACGGCTTCAGCGCCTTGACGACGATCGTCACGATGGATCCGGATCAGGGCTGGCACCATAACGTCTATCCGATGGAAGCCGCCTTGGTCGCCGAGCAGCTCAAAACCGTCTATGCCGGCGGCCCCGTCGACGCGATGAAAACCGGGATGCTGGGCAGTGTGCCGATTATCGAAGTCGTGGAGTCCTACATCCGCAAATACGATCAGCCCAATGTCGTCATCGACCCGGTGATGGTCTGCAAAGGCGAGGATGAAGTGTTGAATCCGGAAAGCGCGGACGCGATCCGCGATCTGCTGCTGCCGCTGGCTACGGTGACAACGCCCAATTTGTTCGAAGCCGGGGTATTGTCGGGGCTTGGGCGTCTGACCACGCTGGATGAGATGAAGGCGGCGGCTCAAGCGATTTATGGGCGCGGTGCCAAAAACGTCGTCATTAAAGGCGGCAAAGCGCTGGACGGGGATATGGCGATCGACCTGTTCTATGACGGCGCAGAGTATGTCGTGTTGGAGTCGCCGAAAATCGAACCGGCCTATAATCACGGCGCCGGCTGTACGTTTGCGGCGGCCATTACCGGCGGTTTGGCGAACGGCTTAACGGTCAAGGAAGCGGTGACTAAGGCGAAAAAATTCGTTACCGCCGCCATCGCTTCCGGATATCGCTTTAATGAATATGTCGGACCGGTGTACCATGCGGGGTACCGGCTGAACGGAGAGTAAGCGATGAAATTAATGTTTATTTCGGACATCCACGGGTCCAGCCATTGGCTGGACCGGACGCTGGAGAAGATGGAGGAGGAGCGGCCCGACCAGCTCGTCATGCTGGGGGATTTCCTCTACCATGGGCCGCGTAATCCGCTTCCGGACGGCTACGATCCGAAACGGGTCGCAGAGACGCTGAACCGGCACAAGCACAAAATTGCCGCCGTTCGCGGCAATTGCGACGCGGAAGTCGACCAGATGCTGCTGGAGTTTCCGATGATGGCGGACTACGCCGTGATTTTGCATGAGGGCCGCCGCATCTATGCAACGCACGGCCACGGCTTTAATATCGATCAGCTGCCGCCGCTGGAAGAAAACGACGTGTTTATTCAGGGGCATACCCATATCCCTGTCGCCGACCGCAAAGGCGGGGTATTTGTGCTGAATCCGGGTTCGATTGCCTTGCCGAAGGACAATTATCCTCATTCCTACGGGATTCTTGCCGGAGATGAATTCCTTGTGAAGGATTTTGATGGCGGCACGGTGAAGGGAATCCGTTTGAAATAGCAGGTTCGCCATTTTTTTCTTTAGAAATACCAGTTTGTTACCAAAATGAAATTGGCCTGCGGGTGAAAAATATGGTAAGCTTAAATTACCTGCTATTTAATTTTAATAGAGTGGTTGTCACCAATTCCAATCATTAGAACGGCAGGGCAATAAAAGGGAAAAGGAGAATGTTAGAAACAATGAAGTTAAACAAGAAAATGATCGGCATCGTAGCTTTGTCATCCGTATTGATTTCCGGGACGCTGCTGACCAACGACGTTTTTGCGGCGAATGCAACGAAAACATTGAAGGCGGTTTATAGCAATATTAAACTTGTATATAACGGTCAAACGATTTCGTCCAGCTCCGGCCAGGAACCATTTATGGTAAACGGAACCACCTACGTGCCGATCCGGATGGCGGGGGAAGCGCTTGGCAAATCGTTAGTCTGGGATGGCACGAATAAGATCGTTAACATTTCGGATACGTCTTCTTCGGATGCACAGGTCATCGAGATGCTTCGCAATCAAATTACGGACTTAAACAATCAGTTAAACAGTGCAAAAACGGAATTAACCACGGCGAATTCGACGATTGCGTCGAAGGACTCCACGATCACTTCCTTGCAATCCGAAATCAATTCGCTGAAAAAGGATAACAAAAGCGGCAGCCTGAGCAGTTTGGAAGACGACCTCGATGATGATCACGAGAATGATTACGATTTGGATGCCTCGTTTTCTTTGTCGGGGGATAAGGATGACATAAGCGTAACGATCAAGGTGGATGAGAAAACATGGAATAATCTGTCTTCTTCAAGACAGAAAACATTCCTGCAAGACATCGCTGACGATATTAGACGTGAATTCAAAGATGCGAAGATCGACGGAACCGTGAAAAACAAAAATTCTTCCAAACTGACGACATTCTCCGTCAGCCGCTCCGGAACGCTTTCTATAGGAAGTAGCAGCAGCAACGTACCAAGCCAATCTACAATGCTTAGTCAATTGAAGAGAGATTACTCGACCTATCGCGGTATTCCGTTATCGATCCAGTTGGAGGTTGATAAGGATCGTGAAGAAGTTACGGTGGAAGTTTACATCGTTAAGAGGGACTGGGACGACCTCTCTTCCTCTTATCAGACGAAGCTTCTGTCCAATATGCTGACTGATCTGGACCGTGAATATCCCGATTATGATATCGAGGGTTATGTTTACGATGATAATACGAAGTCAAGATTGGACAGACAAACAAGATAAATCGTGCGCCTTAGTTTGGGCCGCTCCTTCCGTCAGGAAAGAGCGGCGTTTTTTTGTATCAACAAAACAACGCAGTTCAGGCAAGGTTTACAACGGGCACGGTTTTGACTTATTATGGGGCTATACAATAGAGGGAAGGATTGTGGGGATGGAGAATGCAAAACCTAAGCTGACGAAACCCGATGCGATGATTTTTGACATGGACGGAACGTTGTTCAAGACGGAAACGCTGCTTGTTCCCGTGTTTCACCAAGTGTTTGACCGGCTGCGCGAGGAGCGGCTGTATGAAGGCGAAACGCCCCCGGAGGAGCTGATTTTAAGCTGTCTGGGCATGCTGCTGCCGGAAATCTGGAAAAGGGTGCTGCCGGATCAAAGCGAAAAGGTGCGCCAACGGGCCGACGAGCTGTTGCTTGAGCTAGAACTGGCCGGACTGAAGGAGCTCCCCTCCGAGCTGTACCCGCAGGTGCGCGAAACTTTAACGCAGCTGAAAGAGCGGGGCGTCAGACTGTTTGTGGCCAGCAACGGGCTGGAGCATTACGTAAAGGGCGTGGCCGACACGCACGGCATCCTTCCGTTGTTTGAAGGATTATACAGCGCCGGCGAATACCGGACGGCGTCCAAAGTGGATTTGGTCAAGCTGCTGCTGGACAACCACGGCATCCGCACCGCCTGGATGGTTGGCGATCGCTCCTCCGATGTGGAAGCAGGCAGCAAAAACGGGCAGACCGTCATCGGCTGCGCTTACGCGGGTTTCGGGAATGACCGGGAATTGGCGGGGGCCGACGTGTTGATCGGCGCTTTCGAGGAGCTGCTCGAATTATATGACGAAGCGGCAAATAACAAATAATGAAGGCAAAGCAGATCTTTCCCCCACGGGAGAGGTCTGCTTTTTCTTTAAATCGACCATGGAATCTTTAATTTATCCCATTGTTGGAAGGGTTTTCATCGGATAGAGTGATAAACGTAAATGACCAATCCGGATTGGGGCAAACATCATGTTATAGAAAACGGAGGGGAAATAATGATTGTGCAGACCGGAAGAAAAACGATCGCCAAAATCACTTCGATCGCCATGGTGTTCACCTTGGTTGTCACGGGTTTTCCGCTTGTGGCGCAGGCGGGGGACACCTGGCCTTTTGAGGGCGGGGGCGCGCACGGGCAAAACCAGCCCAGCGTACACGGGTATACCAGCGGCCATATTATGAATTGGAGCCCGGAGACGGACCCCGACGCCGAACTGCTCAGATCCCATGTGCCGCTGCAAAAAAGAATCGACCCGTTCCCGGCCACCCAAGCCAATCCCAAGCTGAACGCGGACGTTAAAATGATGAACGTGGCGGGCGATTATGGAAACGCTTTTATCGAAAATGCGCCATACACGAACAAATTTGCCCAATATCATTTTAATTTTTGGCAGTACATCGATTATTACTCCTATTGGCACGGAACGGCGACGGCCTACACCCCGCCGGAATATTACGACGAACTGGCGCAAAAGGACTGGCAGCAAAAATGGTTTGAATTCGGCATGCTGAACATTCCGAATCCGACGTATACCGACGCGGCCCATAAAAACGGCGTGCTGTCATTGGCGGGGATATTTTTCTCCAACAACGACCGCGGGCAGCAGACGTATAAGCAGATGATCGTCAAGGATGAGCGCGGCCATTTTCCGGTCGCCGACAAGCTGATTGAAATGGCCAATTATTTCGGGTATGACGGCTACTTTATCAACCAGGAGGAAATCGGCCCCAATGTCGACACCAAGGACATTCCCGACTATCTCGCCTTTATGAAAACGCTGCAAAAAGGCGGGCTCTACGTTCAGTGGTATGATTCGCTGGATACCCGCACCGGTGCGAACACCTTTGCCAGAACGTTCAACGATAACAATATTTCGTTCCTGTACGACAAAAGCGACAGCAAGCAGGTGGCCCAATCCTTCTTCTTTGATTACGGCATGGGCGCGAGCCAAATTGCGGCAGCCAACAGCTATTTGAACAAGCTGAACGATTCCCGGGGAACGAACTTCGATATTTACGATGTCGGTTTCGCCGGGCTTGAGGCCGGTCGCGACCGGTTTAAGAGCGTTCAAGGAACGGCGCTGAAAAATAAACTGAACAACGGCCTGCCGCTGCTTAGCATCGCCACGCTTGGCGCCGATTTCGTTCATGCCGGGCTCGACGAGGATATGAATCAAGCGTGGCCGGTCCGGCATCGTCAGGAAAACGAATACCAATGGATGACGAAGGTCCGCGAACAATTGTGGTGGTCGGGGCCGAACATCGATCCGCAAAACACGCAGGTATCCGGGACGAACACAGCCGGTGACGTCTACGCGGACAACCGGTATTGGCCGGGCATAGCGTCCGTGATCGCCGAGCGTTCCGTCATCGGCAGCCCGGACTTTTATACGAATTTCAACACAGGACACGGACTGTCCTATTACGTGGACGGCAAGGTGTCAAGCGCGGACGAATGGTCCAACATGAGCTTGCAGGACGTTCCGGTGACCTGGCAATGGTGGCAGGACACGGCCGGCAACAAGCTTACCGTCGATTTCGACTATGGCCCGGAATATAACATCGCGGATACGGATCGGTACGACTATAAGCAAATCGGCGCTTACCAAGGCGGCAGCTCGCTGGTTGTGAACGGCGATTTGAATGCGGAGAATTTCTTGCGCTTGTACAAGACGGATATTGACGTAAATAAAAGCTCGAAGCTTTCGCTAACCTACAACAAAAGCTCGGCCAATGACGGTTCGACGATGTATGCCGGCCTGATCCTGGCGGACGATCCGGAGCACGTGGTGAAAATTGCCGTTCCGGACAGCGGGAAACGCACGAAAGATTGGGTCACGGCGGAGCTTGACCTCGGCGCCTACAGCGGAAAATCCATTGCCGCTTTCGGCCTCGTGTTTGATCCGGGGAAAAAACCGGTGGACGACTATCAGATCAATATCGGGCAAATCCGCATGGATGACGGTTCGGCGGCCAAGCCGTCCGCGCCTGCGGGGTTAACGATTGCCGAAGCCTACCCAAATACCGGGGAGATGACGGTCAAATGGGAGATGGATCCGGATTACTCCAAGGTTAAACAATACAATGTATACGTAAACGATGTTTACGTTGGCGGCAAATACGACGGCATCTATTACATCAAAAATTTGCCGGCGAAATCGGGCACGATTAAAGTCGCTGCCGTAGGGGCGGATGGAAGGGAAGGACAGGCCGCGAAAATCAACTTCAATCTGACCCATTCGGTCTCGGATATCGAAGCGAATTCGCAGGAAAACGGCGACTTCCGGGTAACCTGGACCAATCCGCAGAAGCCGGCGGGCGACATTACGGTCAGCGTGCAGTCCCTTCACTGGATCACCACTCCGGAACCCGTCTCCGCCAAAATAACGGTTCCGAAGGGGGCCACATCCGCGTTGTTTAGCGGCATGCCAATAAACGGGGACGATTATCTGGTGACGGTTTCTTCGGAAGACGCCACGCCGGTTTCGATCAGCGGCCGGTTTATCGATAAAATTTCCGAGCCGTACGCCGAGAATTGGTCATGGGACGGCGATAAATTGAATTTGCCGATGCCAAACACCAGAGACTGGCGGTACATGTATGTATACGAGGACGGGGTCCTGAAAAAATTCCCGGCCACCTATAGTGTGGGGGACAAGGACCGGATCATTCGGGGCAGGACGACCAAGGCGTGCCTCAGTTTCACCTCGGCGGCGAAAGAAGTGTATGTCGTTATGGAGGATTATGCCGGCAACCAATCGGCTCCGGTATACCTTAAAGGCGAGCAACCATAAAGTTGTTGCGGACCAAATAAGCGGACCCAATAAAGCGAAGCCGCTCCTTCCTGTCAGGAAGGGGCGGATTTTTGTTTGTGCACCCACATGGCGTATTCGAGCGGCCGTACGATCGCTTTCCGGTAGGCGTCGGGGTCGCCGGATTTCATGAAGACCTCTCGCGCCGGCTTGGGGTTCACCTCGAGGACGTAGATATGCCCTTGCTTGTTGATGGCTAAATCAAGAGCCAACTCGCACAGGGAACCGAAGGTTTTTTCCAGATATTCCGCGATGTCCAGGCTTAGCCGCTCAGCGGTTTTGCGGACTTCGGCGCGCCGTTCCTCCCCGGGAATCCACTGCTTAAGGAGCGTGTTCATCGCCACCGCATGCCCGCCGCCGTGCAGATTGGAGGTTACGCTGCGGGGCGGGCCGACGCGCCCGGCGCAACCGGTCGCTTCCCAGCGGCCCTGCCCGTTTTTCTGCACCAGCATCCGGTAATCGTGAACCCGGCCGTTCGGCAGCTTGATTTGAATCCCCTGCTGGGCGAGAAATTGGGCGCCGCCCTTCCAGCCGAGCAGGTAGGGGCTCAGCCGGGATTTATGGATTTTCTGCGGAGAAACGATGCTGCGGTTTTGTTTCCGCCCTTGAATTAAGAACTGATCCGCTCCAAGCCGCTCGATCCGCAGGATTCCCCGGCCACCGGTAC
This sequence comes from Paenibacillus macerans, assembly GCF_023715465.1. Classification (GTDB taxonomy): domain Bacteria; phylum Bacillota; class Bacilli; order Paenibacillales; family Paenibacillaceae; genus Fontibacillus; species Fontibacillus macerans_A. The sequence continues at coordinate 90,539 of NZ_JAMBOE010000017.1, read as the reverse complement.
CGTTGATCGGCTTGACGTAAACGGCCGGATATTTTTTCAGCAGCCCAAGCACATCCCCGCTATGCTGAAACAGCATGGTTTCGGGGAGATGCTCCTTGAACCTCTCGATGCGGGACAACGTTTGGTAGATGGTCCATTTGTTGCGCAGCGGGCGGTTGAGGAAGGTCAGGCTGCCGTAGCGCGCCCGGAAGCGCTTGAGTTGTTCGAACCTTTTGCTGCGCTGGATCCGGCAGCGGTCGAAAATCAGGTTCGGAAACCGCCGCCATTTACGGGACCATTTTTTTTGTTTCGGATCGTAAACGAGCGCATAAATCAGCTTTTTTTTCTCATAGACATCCGCAGGGGTGAAGACAAAAACGTCCAGCCCAAGCCGCTGTCCCTCGGAGATCATTTTTTGGTAAATATGCGGCTCCTCCAACCGTTTCTTGTCATTTAAGTATAAGGTCAAGATCCCTAAAACGGGTTGAGACAAAGAGAATCACCTTCTTCGTTGAAATGGGCGGCGGCGCCCCCGCTTGCTGTGCGCGAAAGGCTGTTCTCGAGGAGCAGCTGCGGTTTTCCGCCGTGAATCTTGACCAGCCGGCGGGCATAAAAGCCTGCGCGGAAACACATCTGCAGGCTGGAGATCTGGTCGCAGGCCACCAGGCACGACAATTGCCGCAAAATGGAAAGCTGCTCAGCAAGCAGCCTGGAGCCGAGTCCCCGTCCCCGATACAGCGGATGGACCACGACGAGGCAAAGTCCGCGGCCGTAATCCGTGACGCAGGAGACGCCGGCAATGCGGGAACCGTCGTCAGCTTGAATCCGGGCTACAAGCAGCGAGCTCCCCGGGAAGCCGAGCTCTCCCGGCGACAGCTTCATCAGCGCCCGGAAGGCGGCGGGCGGGATACGTCCCGCCCCATACCTGCGCACAAAGGCCAGCACATCCCCGTGCTGTTGGTTCCAACCCGCCCCGTCGTCGAGGTTTAGTTTTCGAATTTCCATCGCTCTTCATCCCCTCGCTACTTGTGCTTCGGCTGCCGGGATAAATATTGGCTGTATTGAAATATGCGTTCCAGCGATTTTTTGCGAATATGCGGCTCATCGAATTTCATCGGCTTGGCATTGGCTTCAAAAAACCAGATTTGTCCTTCCGTATCTATCCCTAAATCCATGGACATTTCCCCCAGTGTATGACCGCACTCCTTTTCGATTTGCTTGGCGATGAGCAGGGCGTGCGATTTTACGCGGCTGATCAGGAAATCCGTCATGTCCGCGCCGAACGTCGGGGTCAGCAGCTTCTCCGGATCCTCAATGCTCCCCCCTTGCGGCACATGGGTCGTAATTCGCTTCGGCCCGGCGAGGCGGGCGCCGACACCGGTGACGGTCCAGGCGCCCTTGCCCGTCTTCTGCACAAGCACGCGCATATCGAAGTGGCGGCCGCGGTATGAGGCGAGGGAGATGCTTTCCTGCATAATGTACGGCTTCTTGCCCGCTTCGAACTTGACCCGCTTCCAAAGGGTCGGCAGATCGGCCGTTTTGAACACAACGTTCCTGCTTCTTTTGCCCTGAAGCGTCAGCCGATACCGCTTCTCCTCATTTTCGTAAAGCTTTACCAGCATAATCCCCTTCCCGGCCTTGCCGCTCACCGGTTTTAAATAAAGGCTGCCGTATTTTTGCAGCATCGCATCCAGCGTATTGGGGCCGACCATTTTTTTCGTATCCGGCACGAGCGTCCGGGTCGTCCGGCCCTTTTTCAGCCAATCGAACAGGCGCCACTTATTGAAGAAAAAAGGATTGTACAAGTGGATTGACTCATGCCGGAGACACTCGTCGATTTTCCGCCGCACCTCCGCTTTCCGTTCATCCTCGCGCAGCGGGACCCGGTTGTAGATGACGTCGGGCAGGGGAACCCAGTGCTTTTTCCACGTTTTATCCTCCGGATGGAACACGTACCCCTGCACTTTTTTGGCGCCAAGCTTGAGGTCCCGGGCGGTGACAACGTAAACCGGGAAATCGAGCTCCAGGCCCGTTTTTACGATATCCCGGAAATTGGCGCGGTTGCCCCGGAATAGTTTGAATTCGTCATCGACCGTCAGCACGGCGACTACCGGTTTTTTTTCGCTCAAAAGCGGACTGCTCATGAGCCGTCCCTCCTCCGGAATTTGCTTAAATACAGGCAATGTTCGAGGATATGATCGATCGAGGCCTTCCCTTCGGCGCGGAGCGAGGGATGCTTGAAAATCGAGCGCCCAGGTTTGGCGTTGGCTTCAAACATCCAGACTCGTTCGTCCCGGTCGATCCCGATGTCGAAGCCGATTTCACCGATCAGATGCTGATGATGCGACTCGATCGCCTCCGCCAGCGTAATGGCGGCGTTTTTCGCGTGCCTCAGCACCTCGTCGGCGCGTGCGCCGAAGGCCCGGTTGAGCGCCTGGTCCGGCGTCAACAGGCTGCCGCCGTTTTTCAAATGGGTCGTTACGCTGCCTTTGCCGGCTTTTTTGGCCCCGATGCCGACGACAACCCACTGGTTTTTGCCGTTTTTGTGCATATGAAAACGGAAATCGATCGGACAGCCGTCGATCTCGATCAGGCGGATGCCCTGCTGGGCGACGTAGCCCCGCAGCGAGCGGCCGTGTCTGGCCTGCAGCGTTCGCATCAGGCTGGCGAAGGAGTTGAACCTGAGCAGGGCGTTATGGCCGTTTTTGCGGTAACGGGCGTAATAGCCGCTTTTCGGTATATAGGAGAGACGATAGATCCCGTTGCCCAGGCTTCCGCTGTTCGGCTTGTAATAAACAAGCGAATGGCGGTCGAGCATATCCTTGATTTGCTCCGGGGTTGGGCTCATGATCGATTCGGGCACATAGCGGCTGACCGTGGGGTCCCTTTCCAGGAGACGGTAAATGTCGGATTTGTTGAAGAAGCTCCAGTTGAAAAAAGGGATTCTCCGGCGGACAAACCGGTCCCGCAGCTGATTGATCATGGGCGATGTTTCCGCCCGGCGGCTGGGCAGCCGGTTGTACACGACATCGGGCAGCGGCACGCGTTTTCTTACGAAACGTCCGGCTTCGTTCAGGAAATACCCGTTGATGGTATCGTGTTCCCAGTTAATGTCGCGCGGGGTAAAGGCAAAAATATATGACATCTTGCTGCCTTGGCGCAGCAGCTGCCTGATGAAGCCGGTGCGCGAACCAAACGGGTTCGCGCGGGAGGATGCCGGCCCGTCGGACAGCACGCCGATCAGCGGCCCGATTTGCACCTCGCCCTCCTGAAGACTGCGGAGATAAACGCTGCCCGGTTGCGGAATTTTGATACCCCTGCGTACCCCGTTAGCCAAGTACAAGTGTTTTCCCGTTTTATTGATCCGCTTGACGGCGGCGGGCACCCGTTCCCCGCCGAGTCTCAGATGAACCGACTTTTTGCCTGACAGCTTCAGGTTCTTCATTAATGCCCCGGACAAGTAGACGACCCGCTCGGGTTCCTGCGTGAAATGGACGTTGCAATAAGTCAAACTCATGGATTTTATCCTCCTAAACGTTATCAGGGTTTGCTCAGAAGCAAATAGCGGGCGTAGGAAATCGGATTTTCAATCGATTTTCGGGCGCTTATCGGGTCACCGATCCGGAAAAGCGAAGTCCGTCCCGGTTTGGAATTCACCTCCAGGATCCAGACTTTGCCTTCGCGGTCCACGCCGAAATCGAGGCCAAGCTCCGCCAGGCGGCCAAAACAGGTCTCCAGGTATTCCGGTATCCGCAGGGACAGATGGCGGATGGTTTGGACGGCGGATATTCCGGCGGTTTCCCCTAGCTCCCGAATCAGATAAGGCAGCGCTTTATGCGCGGTGCCGCCGCCGTGAAGATTGGAGGTCAGCGAATGCTTTGGACCGACCCGCACCGCCATTCCCGTTAAGCTCCATTCCCCTTTTTCGTTTTTTTGCATGAGAACTCGAGTATCGAACGGCTCGCCTTGCGCGTTGTTTAACTGCAGATAAGGCTGGATCAGATAGGGGCGGGCTCCGATAAACTTATCGATCCATTCCAGCCCGGCTTTACGGGAAGAGAAACGCCGTTTGAACAACGTATTGCTGCCGCTCCGGCCGATCATGCCGATTTGTTCGCCGGAGTCCGCGAGCTTGACGTAAAGCGTCCTTCTGCCGTGCGTACCGTTTCGGGGTTTCAGAAAAACCTCCTTGTCATGGGCTTCAAGCCATTCGGCAAGCTGTAGCGGACCTTCGTACAATGCGGTTTCCGGCAAATAGGGAGCGAGATCCCGGTATTTGCTCAGCGCCTGGTGCACCGCCCATTTTCCGGCAAGCCCTCGCGTCAGATAGATGTACGGATGCTTGGCGGCCAGCCGGGACAGCAGGCGCTGTTTACGCAGCTGCCCTTTGCGGTCATAGGTCAGGCAGCGGTCATAAACGATGTCAGGCCTGGGGAGCCGTTTGCGGACCCAGCCGCCCCGCTCAAACATGTAACCCGGAATCCCGTTTGCATTACCCTCCGAAATCGAGGGCAAACAAAATACGTAAACGCACATGCCCTTCCTTTCGCCGATCTGGCAAAGCTTGCGGCAAAAGGAAGCTTCAGCGAAAGGAAGCGGGCCTTCGCTTTCGGCGACAAGAACGCCGACGCTGCCTTTGAGAGCATGATTCATCGGATGATTCCTCCTTAGAAGCCGGACAAATAGCGGGTGTATTCTATAATTCGCTTGACCGACGGGCGGATCTTTCCGGAGCCCATCGGGGTGTTATCGTTTTTGGATGGTTTGGAGTTGACCTCCAGCAGCCAAACCCTGCCGTTTGTGTCGACCGCCAGATCGATGCCGAATTCCCCGAAATGAGCCGGCAAGTTGGCATCAACGCCTTGGGCGATGTCCAGCGCTGCCTTTTTCAATCTGGCACCGATCCTGCTCTTCATTCCCGGCAGCAATGAACTGCGGCTGCTCGCGTCCTTGACCGTGCTGAGCGTTCCTCCGCGGGCCAGATTGGACACGAAATGCTGGTTTCCGGCAATTCGGGCGACGATCGAGGTCGTGCTCCACTTGCCGGACAAGTTTTTCTGGACAAGCGCGCGGAAATCAACCGGCCGATGATCGATCTCGATCAGGTGCAGCCCTTGCTGGATCTGGTATCTTGTTGTCTTCATTCTGCCGCTTAAGGCGGAGAAAAGTTTAGCCAGGCTGGGATAGGTATGGCGCCGCGTACCGCCGACCTGAGCGGTAAGCGCTTGATAGGTGCCGTTTTCGAGCTTTGAAATGCGAATGATCCCTTTTCCCAAACTGCCCTTGACCGGCTTCAAAAAAACGATCGGGTATTTGGCGCACATCGCCTTGAGCATGGCATAGCCCCGAAATAGATGGGATTCCGGCAAATAGCGGAGCAGTTGACCGTCTTTGGCCAGCGCGTCAAACACCTCGGTCTTATCGAGATATTTCTCATTGAAAAAATGGCTCCTGTAGCGGGATTTTACTTCTTTCATAAAATGCTGTACGCTAGGTTTGTTCTCCAGTTTGCGGGAGGTCAGCCGATTGTAAAATACGTCTGCGGCCGGCAGCTGGGTCTTTTTCCATTCGTCTTTGTAGAAGACCCACCCGGACACTTGTTCGGAATTTTTGGCGATATGCTCCGGCGTAAAAAAGTAGACATACACCCCTTGCCTGGAGCATGCGTTGGCGAGTTCCCTGCAAAATGAAGTCATTTTACCGAAAGGTCTTTCCGGATTTTCCGCATCATCCTGGCTAAGCAACACGCCGAGCAAGGGGCCGAATTGAATGGTAGAAGAATGAGGGCGATATATGAGCCGCAGCGGCGATCGCGGCTGAATTCCCATTTTCCTTGCAAGTCCAGCACTCATTCGAACTCCGTCGGATCTCGTCAAAGGGATGACTTTTACACTGTGCCGGAATGATCCGAAGGCCAGGAAGAGTGGAAGATCGGTCGGTATTTTCCACTGTTTGATCAGCATGTCTCCGAGCGCGAGCGTATCGTCTTCAAGCAGGCCCGGACTCATGATCTGTACCGTAATTTTTTTGGAGGGCATGTAGCGGATCTCCTTCCAAGCTAAGCTTGAGTCTTGGATGCAAGCAAAGATCGTCTGCGTCAAATGCATGTAATGCATCATATGAGGACATAGAATCCTTGGTGATTAACCCATGCCCGTTTTCACGGGCTTTAGGGCGGGTGCTGAAGCAGCGTTTTCCGGTCAGGGCGCGGGTGGAAAGCGTGAATCTGTGAGAGAAGAGTTAGGTAATAGCCTAAGATATTAGGTAATAGCCTAAGATAAGGAGGAAATCAGGGTGGCCGATTGGCTTTATGTTGTCATTAACGTGGTGGTGGCTGCCTTCGTGGGCGGAATAACCAATCATTTTGCGATTAAAATGCTGTTTCATCCCAGAAAACCGGTACATATCGGCAAGTTCAAGGTTCCGTTTACGCCGGGGCTCATTCCGAAGCGCCGAGACGATATCGCCGAGTCGCTGGGCCGAGTGGTGGCGGAATACCTGGTTACGGCCGAGGGACTGCAGGAGACCGTGCTGCGGCCGGCCTTCCGCCAAAAAGTGGAGGGATATTTGCGCGATCTGATCGAGCGCTGGGGGGCGAGCCCGCTGACGCTTGGCGAAGCGGCCGTAAGGATCTGGGGCGAAGCGGAATGGGAAGCGCTGAAATCGCGGCTGGCCGGCGAAGTGCGGCGCGCGTCGGCGGCAGGACTTGAACACCTGTGGCGGCGTTACGAATGGGGCGCCATTCCTTTAAAACAGCTCGTTCCCGGCTGGTCGGAGGAAAACCGCAAGAAATGGAGCACTGCCGCGGCGGAAGCGATTCTGCAGGCGGTGGAGGAGGAGTTGTTGTCCGCCGGAGGGCAGCGGATGCTGTCCAAGATGGCTTCCGGCCTGATGGACAACGCCGGCGGATTTCTCGGAACGATGGCCGCGATATTTGTGGATGAGGATAAGCTGGTGCAAAAGCTGACGCCGGCCCTCGTCCGGGCGCTGCGGGGGGAAGAGACGGTAAGCAAAACGGCGGGGGCGATCGAAGCACGGCTTGAGCTGTACGGGGAAAAGCCGGCCGCCGAGCTGCTTGCCGCCCTGACCGGGGAAGAGGCTTTGGACTGGCTTGCCGGGAAGCTCGGGCTTCTTCCGGTGGAAGCATGGATCGAACATGCGGAAGAAACGCCGCTATGGTCTTTGCTGGCCCCTTGGAAAGAACGGGCAATCGCGGCGGTTCCCACGGTGACTCTGCGGGCGCTGACCCTCACTGCCAATGGAATCCCCGCCGTCATTCAGGCCGTGCAGCTGCCGCAGCTGGTTGATGAGCAGGTGCGAAAATTCCCGGTGGAACGCCTTGAGGAAATCATCCTCAGTGTATCCGGTAAGGAATTTCGCGCGATCACCTGGCTGGGCGTCTTGCTCGGCGGGATCATCGGACTGTTCCAGTCATTGTTGATGCTGGTGGCAAGGTAACATAAATTTCTGAATAAGATTAAAATAAGGTCAATTTTAGGAGGAAAAAGAATGAATATTTACGACAAAGCGCATGATTTGGCGGCAGCCTTGAAAGACAGCCCGGAAGTGGCGGAAATTACGGCAGCGATGAAGCTGATCGAGGCCGACCCGGAGAGCCAACGGATGCTGGATGATTTCCGCGTCCGCCAAAACGTGGTGCAGCAGCGGATGATGGCGGGGGAAATGCCGGCTCCCGAAGAAATGGAACAGATGGAGAAGCAGTTCGAGGTGCTGAGCCTGAACTTGAACATCCGCCGTCTGTTTGATGCGGAACGCCGGCTTAGCGTAATTATCCAGGACGTCAACAAAATCATTACGGACAGCCTGCAGCATTTGTACGGGGCGGGAATGTAACCAAAAAAAGGTTCTCATATTCTTTCGTTTTCCTTCATAGATTTAGAAGAGAACAAGGGGACAGGCAGGATGCGAGTCTCTTAATCTATGACAATGAAGGAGCTGCGAAAGATGAAGACGGTAAAGAAACCGAACAAGTGGAAGCATGTCGTTTATTTAATTCTGGCGCTGGCGATGCTCGTGTACGCGCTGCCGCTTATTTCCTTTGCTCCCGGGGCCGGCTGGGTATCGCTGTTCGGCGCGGTATGGGCGGGTTTTGCTTTTCTTGTGATCGGGGCGCATCTGCATTTTTTGCTCGGCGTAGGCGAGGAGAAGCAGCGCGAGCTCGACAAAATCCGCCGGGCCAAGCTGCGGGAATGGGAGCTGAAGTGGCAGGAGGAAGGCGGGCGCGGCCAGAGTGTATAATGCCGGTTGCGTGGCAAGGCGGCGGGTTCGATTGAACCATGCCGGGCTTGGGCTAAGAGAAAAAGGGCTTTCCCGACGAAGATGATGCTTCTCGGGGAGCCTTTTTACATTATTTATAAAATTCCCGGCGAGGTAGCGGACGATGCGAAGGTAGAAGGGGAGGAGGAGAGGACGATGCGCAGATAGCGAGGGGAGGAGGATAGGAGGGGCGGAATCTGGAGGCTAAGGGACAACAGTGACGTTATTTGCGGAAAAACGAAGGTTTGCAAAATGTAACGGACAGAGATGACACTATTTACCTCGAATTGGCCTGGGTGACCTCGTTTAGAGCGAAATAAGGTCAACTGGGTCCGTTAGGCTGGGAAATACCCGGGAAATGGGCGGATAAGGTCGCTGGTGTCCGTTAGAGCACCGTCAGCAGTTTAGCAAGAGCCGAAGTACTCGGTGCTTCTGCTCATGAATAAAGGGGAAGGGTTCTCGTAGTAGAACAGAAGAGGGAATGAATGGGTATGGGGCGGAACCCCATACCCATCCCTCCCCATGCGCTGAGCGTATGGGTTTGCTCGGGCAAAGGACCTCGCCAGCGGCGAGGTTTTTCTTAAGCGGCGTTTTGCCTCCCGAGGCCATACTTCGACCGGGAGTTACAGGTCGTTCTCGCCGGTCAGCATCCTGTCGTTGCTTTCTCCGGGCGGCACCATCGGGTAAACGTTTTGCTCCTCTTTGACGTTGAACTCCATCAGCACGGGACCCGGGGTTTTCAGAGCCCGGCGAATCGCGAATTCGGCTTCCTCCACCGTCTGCGCGCGAAAACCGGGAACCCCGTATGCCTTGGCGAAAGTCACAAAGTCCGGCGAGGAAATTTGCACGGAGGAATAACGCCGATCATAGAACAGCTGCTGCCACTGCCGGACCATCCCCAAATAACCGTTGTTCAAGATAGCGATCTTAACCGGCAGCTTGTAGTCGACGGCCGTCATCAATTCCTGCAGGTTCATTTGAAAGCTCCCGTCCCCGGTCACGCACAGAATCGGCCGCGTTTCGCTGCCTTGGGCGACCGCCGCGCCGATGGCGGCGGGGAAGCCGAAGCCCATCGTGCCGAGTCCACCCGACGTCAGAAACGAACGGGGACGGGAAAATCTGTAGTGGTGGGCGGTCCATATTTGATGCTGTCCGACATCCGTGGCTACGACCGCCCCGCCTTCCGTCAGTGTATCGAGCAGTTTAATGACTTCCTGCGGATTCAGCCCGTCCTTGTCGGCATCGGCGGTAAAATGCGGGACTTTTCTTTGCCAGCCGGCGGTGCCATCCGCCCACTCGCCTCCAAGGCCTCCGCAAGGCGAAGCGTTCAGTTTGGCCAGCAGTTCCCGGACATCCCCTTGGACGTTCAGATCCATGGGGATATTTTTGTTGAGCTCGGCATTGTCGATATCGACCTGGATTTTCCAAGACTGCGGGGAAAACGATTTGGCTTTGCCGGACAAGCGGTCATTTAGCCTCGTGCCGAGGCAGAGCAGCAGGTCGGCCTGATGGACGGCCCGGTTGGCGGCATAGGTTCCGTGCATGCCAAGCATGCCGAGGTACAACGGATGCCGGGAAGGGAAGGCACCGATGCCCATCAGTGTGGTAGCGACGGGTATCCGCGCGTTCTCCGCGAACCGGATGAGCTCTTCGGCGGCGCCGGATGAGACTACGCCGCCCCCGGCCACCAGGACCGGCCGCTGCGAGGCAGCAAGTTTGTCCCGGATGATCCGTACGGATTCATCAGGAATGGGAGGGGCGGGCTGATAACCGCGGATCGAGGCTTGCAGGGCCGGAGCGAGTCCGGTTTTGCCCGCCATCACATTTTTGGGCAGATCGATCAGCACCGGTCCGGGTCTTCCCGTCGTGGCGATATAAAAGGCTTCCTTCACGATCCGCGGCAATTGGCTGATGTCCGCAACGGCATAATTATGCTTCGTCACATCCATTGTCATGCCGAAAATATTCACTTCCTGGAAGCTGTCGCGCCCGATCAGATCGGTGGATACCTGACCCGTCAACACTACCAGCGGCACCGAGTCCATAAAGGCGTTGGCGATGCCCGTCACTGCGTTTGTGGCCCCCGGCCCCGAGGTGACCAGGGCCACGCCGGCCCGGCCCGTAACCCGAGCATATCCGTCCGCTGCGTGTACGGCGGCCTGTTCATGGCGGGTCAAAATATGCCGGATGCCGGAGCAGTCATAAAGCGCGTCATAAATCGGAATCACCGCACCGCCGGGATACCCGAAAATCGTATCGACCTTCTCCTCTCGCAAGCACTCGATCAATAGCTCCGCTCCCGTTTTAAGCTGCAATGTCTGGTTTGTACTCATCGTTAATTTCCTTTCCGCTTGATTTTTGACAATTCTAACCGAGAAATGTTACACCCGGAGTGACTCAAGTCATAAAAAACGCGCAGGTCCAGAGGTTACGATAGCCTAAGAGAAAAAATACGCAGGCCCTCAAAGCCTTGAGGCATTTGGCTTGCGGCATTTAAGGAGGTCGAAAGTTAGACGTGAGCAAAAAGATCGCCGTCATCGGCGGAGGAATCACCGGGTTAAGCGCGGCTTATTACGTGCGCAAATCGCTGCGCGAACGGGGAGTGGACGCCCGGGTTACCCTTATTGAGCAGTCCGGCCGGATGGGCGGTAAAATCCGTTCCCTGCGCCGTGACGGCTTTACGATAGAACAAGGCCCGGATTCAATGATCGCGCGCAAGCCCGCCGCGCTGGAGTTGATCCGGGAGCTCGGGCTGGAGCATTTACTGGCAGGGACGAACCCGCAGGCGAAGCGGAGTTATATCTTGCATCGCAGCAAATTTCATCCGATGCCGCCGGGGCTGATGCTCGGCATACCGACGCAAATGTGGCCGATGGTCAAGACGGGGCTGCTCTCTCCGGCCGGCAAGTTGCGGGCGGGCATGGACCTGCTGCTCCCCGCGCGGCGCGGCGGCGGCGACGAATCGCTGGGCGGATTCATCCGCCGCCGGCTCGGCAGAGAGGTGCTGGAGCAGATGACGGAGCCGCTCTTGGCTGGCATTTATGCCGGGGATACCGAGCAGCTTAGCTTGAAAGCGACATTTCCGCAGTTTATGGAGATGGAGCGCAAGCACCGCAGTCTGATTCTCGGGCTGCTGGCCAGCAAAAAGCAGCCGGGGCAAAGCCGGGGCCCGCTGCCGAAGGCCGCGCAAACCAGCATGTTTCTGACGTTAACCGGCGGTTTGGAGATGCTGACGGACGCGCTGGCGGAATCGTTGAAGGAAGAAGAGATAATTACGGGGCAGGCGGTAACCGGACTGTCGAAGCAAGAAGCAGGAGCAGGTTATGAGCTTAGCTTAAGCGGGGGCGGGCGTTTGATCGCCGACGGGGTCATTTTGGCGGCGCCGGCTTTTGCCGCGGCCAGGCTGCTGGGCGACGTTCCCGAAGCCGCTTATCTGGAGCGGATCCGCTATGTGTCCGTGGCTAATTTGGCCTTCGCCTACCGGCGGGAAGACGTTCCCCACGATTTGAACGGCTCCGGCGTGCTTATCCCGCGCGGGGAAGGCCGGATGATTACGGCGATTACCTGGGTTTCATCGAAATGGCTGCACTCGGCTCCCGGCGATAAAGCGCTGCTGCGGACCTATATCGGCCGCTTGGGCGACGAGGCATGGACCGCGATGTCCAGGGCCGACATCGAGCGCCGGGTGGCCGCCGAGCTGCGCGATTTGCTGGGCATCACCGCCAGCCCGCTGTTTTGCGAGCTCGCCGCTTTGCCGGAGTCGATGCCCCAATATCCGGTCGGCCATGTCGAGCGGCTTGCGGCACTGCGCGAAACGTTGGCCCGCGCGAAGCCGGGGCTGCAACTGTGCGGCGCGGGATATGCCGGCGTAGGCATACCCGACTGCATCCGGCAAGGCAAGGAAGCAGCTGAAAGCATGGCAGCTTATTTGGGGGATGGACGGTGATGCAAATGATTCAGGACAGGGACTACAACGTAAATCCATTTATCGTTATCTGGGAGGTGACGCGGGCTTGTGCTCTAAAATGCCTGCATTGCCGGGCGGAAGCCCAGTATCATCCCGACCCGAGACAGCTTAGCCTTGAGGAAGGAAAGAAGTTGATCGACGACATCGCGGAAATGGATAAACCGCTGTTCGTGTTTACCGGCGGCGATCCGCTGATGCGCCCCGATTTGTTCGAGCTGGCCCGGTATGCGATTCAGGACAAAGGGCTGCCTGTCTCGATGACGCCAAGCGCCACGCCGCGGGTCACGTTTTCCGCCGTGAGCAAGGCGAAGGAGGTTGGCTTGTCCCGCTGGGCGTTTAGCCTTGACGGTTCGACGGCCGCAATCCACGACCATTTTCGCGGAACACCGGGTTCCTATGAAATGACGATGAAAGGGATCGGTTTTTTGCAACAGCTCGAAATTCCGATCCAGATCAATACGACGGTCTCACGTTATAATCTGGATGATCTGCCGCGGATTGCCGATGCGGTAAAGGAAATGGGGGCTGTGCTTTGGAGCGTGTTTTTCCTTGTGCCGACGGGGCGGGGCATGGTGAAGGACATGATTACGCCCGAGGAGCATGAACAGGTGATGGAGTGGCTGGCCAAGATGCAGCGGGCGATGCCTTACGGCATCAAAGCGACGGAGGCGCCGCACTATCGCCGCGTGTTTCTGCAGCAGCAAAAGCGCGGCGGCGCTGCCGGCCAAGAAGCCGGGGCGGTGAAGCGCAAGGATGTGCTCGGCCGTTCGCCCAAGGGCGTTAACGACGGAGACGGGTTCGTGTTTATCAGCCACACCGGCGAGGTGTATCCAAGCGGATTTTTACCGGTGAGCTGCGGCAATGTGAGGGATTCGCGGCTTCCCGACATTTACCGGAATTCGCCGGTCATGCGGCAGCTCCGCGACAAGTCGCTGCTGAAAGGCAAATGCGGCTCCTGCGAGTTCAAGCAGCTTTGCGGCGGTTCCCGGGCCAGAGCGTACGCCGTGACCGGCGATTATCTGGAGAGCGACCCGTATTGCGCTTATATTCCGCAGGGATATGGAGCCAAGACTTAAGGCCGGAGGGCGTGGCGGCAATTCCGTCAATTTCGTGGCAAGCGAACCAAAAAGCGCGAGCAGCAGGAGGTATGGAACTCCTGCGCCCGCGCTTTTTTTAACGCGTTCATATATTAAACCGCTGACTTTAATGGCCTGGCTTAAAAGTTACCTTCCAGTGATCCGCGGCCAACTGCTCGCATTCGTTTGTGTAGCCTTTCGTCTCCAGCAGCTTAAGCAGGGGTACAGGTTTGATCGTAGCGTGCAGCACGAAAATTTCGTCCGCCTCCAGCCGTTCGAAGGCGTCCATGATGATCCCGAACGGCTCCTCACCTTGGCGCAGCTGCGGGCGTACGTCGAGTTCAACACCCCGGTTTTCCACTATAGGTTCACCTCCACGTCGGTGCGGTCCGCGGCCAGCGAGCGGCACAGCCTGGCCGTGCCGCTAAGCCCTTTCATGCCGCCAAACAGCGTATAGAAAAATGCATCCGGGGCATTCAGCGAAAAGGAAAGATATTGCTTCGGATCGATTCCCAGCATTTTTTCAAACAAGGCGGCGGTGTCATAGGCATAGAAACAGAAATACGTATATTGAAATTCCGGCATTTTTTCGGCGATCGTTAAAATCTCGTTGGCGTAAAGCTCCGGATTGCTCTCCGCTTCCTCAATCATGCGCAAAGCATCCTCCAGCTCGACGGCGATTTTTATCGTTTTTTCATCGATAACCGTAATCGTAGCCATAGGGCATTCCCCCCGCTTAATTTTTGCCGATTTTCACCTGGAACTTTTCCGGCCCTTGCTCAAGATATTCCCAGGTGAATTCACCCGGATGCATCGCTTCGAATTGAAAACGCAGCGGTACCGGATCGTGGTCATTGATCAGCAGCATCGCTTCTCCCGGCGCCAAGTCGTTGTATGCGGCAAAAATCGTCTTATGCTTAAGTTGCGGCGGATATTCGGTGGCATTAACGGTTGCTTTAAATTGACTCATGTGTAGTCCTCCCATAATTTAAAAATTGAATGATTCGCCCTCATTATATCAACGGCTTCGGAAACGTTTGTGATATCAGTCACAAGTTTGAGCGGCCCCATAAAATCGCTCTTTATCTGTTGGGAAGCTGTCATGAATGCAGTGATTCGCGTCACTGGGGAGTTTTCCGCGGGCGGCTATAATGATCGGGAATTTGCCCCATCCATTTGGAAAATAAGGAGAGAATGCCGTCATGCGTTTAAAGCATTATATCCCCAACCAGCATGGAGCCTGGGCGATGTTGATCATTCCGTTCCTGTTCGGCATGGCCGCCTCGACCCCCGGGTGGATCCATGCCCTGCTGTTTGTTTGCTGGCTGCTGATTTATTTGCTGATGTTTCCTTTGCTGCAGTGGGTCCGCACGGGCAAAGGCGACCGCTACCGCAAACCGGCTCTTCTATATGGAGCGCTTCTCGTCCCTGCCGGAACGGTGCTCGTGCTGCTTCGCCCCGATGTCATCTTCATGGCGCTGTGGTTCCTGCCCCTGTTTGCTGTCAACGTCTACTACGCCAGGCAAAAACGCGAGCGCGCACTTGTCAACGATATCGTTGCCATCGTGCAGTTCAGCATCATGGTGTTCCTTTCGTTCGAACTGGGCGGCGGCACGGACTACAGGGTAGCTGTTAAGCTGTTTTTGATCAGCACAGGCTATTTCGCCGGCACGGCTTTTTATGTAAAAACGATCATCCGCGAGCGGAACAACCCGCGTTATTATTGGTATTCCGTAGGCTACCACCTGATTTTGACGCTGCTTGCCGCATGGCTGCTCCCCCTTCCGCTATTGCTGCCGGCTTTGCTGCTGCTGGCCAGAGCCGTGTGGTGTCCGCGCACAGGACTTACGGTAAAGCAAACCGGAATCATGGAAATTGTCTATTCCGTGCTCGTGCTTGCGGCCGTATGGCTGACTTGTGCCTGAACGTGTATAATAGAGACAGAATAGTACAGATTCGGGCAAGGGGGTATAACAGTTGGAGGGGCAGGAAGAGAGCGTCACTAAACATGAGCAGCTGCTTCAACATATCGAACAACTTAAGATCGGAACGAAAATTTCGGTGCGCAAGCTGGCCAAAGCGATGGGCGTAAGCGAGGGAACGGCTTACCGTGCGGTCAAAGAGGCGGAAAACCTCGGCATCGTCATCACTAAAGAGCGGATCGGCACCGTTCGCGTCGAGAAGAAGCCGCGAAACATCTCCGACCAGTTGACGTTTGGCGACGTGGTCGGGATCGTGGAAGGACATGTGCTGGGCGGCGGTGAAGGGCTGGACAAAACGCTGCACAAATACGTCATCGGCGCGATGAAAATCGATGCCATGGCGCGGTATATCGACGCCGGAAGCCTGTTGATCATCGGGAACCGCGAGAATGCCCACTCGCTCGCCTTGGAGCAGGGAGCGGGGGTGCTGGTGACCGGGGGGTTCGGCACCAGCCGCGAGGTCAAGGCGCTGGCGGACAAGCTGGCACTGCCGATCATTTCCTCGCGCCACGATACGTTTACCGTTGCTTCCATGATCAACAGGGCCATTTTCGACCGGTTGATCAAGAAAAAAATCATGCTGGTCGAGGATATCGTCGCCCGGAAGCCGCGGGTGAACATGCTGAAAGCTGCGAGCAATATCTCCGATTTTGACGAATTGTCGCTGGACACGGGACATCATCATTTTCCGGTCGTGGACGAATGGAACCGGGTCATCGGGATCGTCAGCCGCAGAAATGTGGAGGAGCTCAGCGGGGATCAGCCCATTGAAAAGTGCATGACGCGCCATCCGATTACGGTGGGGCTGCAGACGTCGCTGGCATCGGCCGCGCAAATCATGGTCTGGGAAGGGATCGATTTCTTGCCGGTGGTGGACCGCAACCGGAAGCTGGTTTCTTCCGTTACGCGCCGGGAGGTGCTGCAGGCGATGCGCGACGTGCGCAACCAGCCGCAGCTTGGGGAAACGTTCGAGCACCTGATGTGGAACGGTTTTGCCGAAGAGCGCGATGCGGAGGGTAAACTGTTTTTTCGCGGGATGATTACGCCGCAGATGGCCACCGACCTTGGCACGATTTCACACGGCGTGCTCACCTCGCTTATGACCCAGGCCGGCCTGCGGGCTGCCAAGGACGCCAGCGGCATGGACTTCGTCGTCGACAACATTACGACCTATTTCGTGCGGCCGGTGCAGATCGAAAACCCAGTCGTCATCCTTCCGGTAGTTCTGGAAATGAGCCGCCGGGCCTGCAAGCTGGAAATTATGTTAACCTACCAGGACTCCCTCATCTCCAAGGCGGTCATGGCGCTGCAATCGATCGACCACGCATAGCGGGGATATACGGGGATTTTCCGAAAACGAGCTTAACTACTCTGCTTTTTGGCGGGAAAAGACACCGTGATTGCGGATCCCGGCAAAAATGTTAAACGCGCCGAGCACCATAAACAATGCGCCGATCACGACGCGGAGCGAAGAGCCGCTGAACATGAACATTTGGATCATAGCCAAAATAATGAGCATAACCCCCATGCTGATGTTGGTTTTGGCGGCGGCCAGCCCGCGAACCTTGGGATCGAGCGAACGGCGCGACTTAAAGCTGAAAAATATAGAACATAGGCAAGCGATAATGAATACGGCGTACAGGACGTATTGAATCGTTTGGATCATGGCTAGATCTACAGCTCCTTTATAGGAATGGCTTGGTTGCTATGAAAAATGCGAGTGATCATCGGCTCAACTTAGAAATCAGCGCTTAACCGCCGGCTACTGGAACGACGAACCGCCGGTTACTGGAGCGGCCGACCGCCGATCTTCAAAATAGCGGTACTTTATGTACTTATTTATCTGGAGCTAGGCCTGTTCATCCCCATTAGCGGCATTTTTTGTCCTTATTTTCCGATGAATCGCCCAGATCGCGAGCATTTCCTTGCGATTCGAGAAAATAGCGCCATAAATTTCCTCTATTGCTCTCAAAATGGGTGATATCGCCGAAATAGCGACATTTATTGCTTTTACTTTGGTTCAACCTAATCATCAGTGCTTGACAGTCAAGCCGACAACAGACCGTGGCCTGGAGCGAGACTCGCTATCCGGAGGCTTTGCACGATTATCCCGTTTGATCATGTGACTTGGCTTTCTGAACCAAAGGGATAATCGTGCAAAGTGGTTTGGAGAGACAACCCCCCCTCATCTCCGTCATCATTTATTTTGTCAAGCACTGCGTCTTGAGCCCTTATTTTTCCTCCTTTTTAAGTACACAGCTTACGTGAGTAACTGAAAAGTTTCCGCAGGAAACATACTTCGGAAGCGTCCGCTTAGGCCCGGCTGAATTCAAGATTCGATGCCGAATCTGCTCCCAGAGTACAACTTCGTGATCAAAATCCGGATCTAACATCCAGTCCAATGAAAGTTAAAAAACGGGTTTTCAGCACCGAGAAGGTTGGATGAAGCTAGGGATTGAGGAGCGGAGCGTACGTTTTGGGTACGTGAGCACCGGAAAGCCCGGCTGAATTCAAGATTCGATGCCGAATCCGCCCCCAGAGTACAACTTCGTGATCAAAACCCGTTTTTTAACATCCTTATTGATCCTTATTGTAGCATGAAAAGTTAGAGCCGGATATACGGCCGCATATCCACCCACACCTGCAGCACGCCTTCGCTCACGAGCATCGTTTTGATCTGGATGCTGTATTCCTTGTCGCGCACGACATAGATTTTCCGGTTCAGCAGTGTACGGGCCATTTTGGCGTCGGAATCGATGTCGAAAATGTTCCTGCCGCGAAGCACCTCAAGCTCATCATGCAATTGCTTGGTAACCTCTTTGACTGCAAGCGAATCAAGCGGGGGATCCCGTTCCTCCACGCGCACCTTGATTTCTTTGATCACGGTCGAGCGGTTATTGTATTTTTTCAGTGTCCGGAGGTCCTCCTCGGCTTGATGCAATTGGATTTGCAGATCCTTGTTTTGAATCCACAGCACATTGTAGCTTGTCTGATAGATTACGTTATATACGATGCTTCCCGCCACCATCCCCAATACAAACACGGCGGCAAGCTGCAAAAACCGACGGAATCCCTTGATTTCCGGCCGCTTTGCTTCATTCATCCCCGGCTTCCCCCGCACATCCATCTCACCAGCTCGGAACCCATATGGGCGCCAAAGAAAGCAAACAGCAAATACAAAATCTGCTTGATGGCCGGGGACAAGTTTCCGTCAAAAAAATTGCTTTCGATGACCCGCATCGGATCGATCGTGCCCCCGATTGCGGCGGCAAGCGCCCAAATTTTAATGCGGTCGGCGATGTCCAGCATCGTTTGGGTTGGCGGCTGCAGGGAAACGACGGCTCCGATTCCGCCAACCATTGCCCCGCCCACGACGATCCCGAATGCGATAAAAAAGTCCATAACCGCTTTGCTCAAAAACGAACTCACGATAAAAACTCCCCTTTCCGAGGTATGTCCTATCCTCTACCATTCTATGGGCGTGTTTGGGACATGTATGATAAAATATTTATAGAGTTTAAAAGCGAAAAGGAGGGGATCGCATGGACAGCTTCGTTCATCTGCACGTACATAGCGAATACAGCTTGCTTGACGGCGCGGCCAGGCTGGAAGAGCTCGTCGCCAAGGCGGCGGCTTCCGGCATGAAGGCGCTCGCGCTGACGGATCACGGGGTCATGTACGGCGCGGTTCCTTTTTATAAATTGTGCAAGGCCCACGGGATCAAGCCGATTATCGGCTGCGAGGTTTATTTTACGGCAGGCTCGCGCAAGGAGCGGGGGAGCCGTCAGGATCAGCCGATCCATCATCTGATTTTGCTGGCTAAAAACGAGACCGGATACCGGAATTTGATGAAGCTGGTCTCGATCGGTCATCTGGAAGGCTTCCACTACAAGCCCCGAATCGATTGGGAGGCGCTGGAACGGCATCGGGAAGGGCTGATTTGCCTAAGCGCCTGTCTGGGCGGAGAGGTGCCGCATCATTTGCTGCGCGGGTCTTATGACGAAGCGAAAAAAGCGGCGCTGCGCTATAAGGCGGCGTTTGGCGGAGATTTTTATCTGGAGCTGCAGGATCACGGCCTTCCGGAGCAAAAAAAGGTAAACCCCCAGCTCGTTCAGCTGGCGCAGGAGACGGGGATCGAACTGGTGGCAACTAACGATGTGCATTACTTGAACAGGGAGGACGCCGAGGTTCAGGATGTGCTCATTTGCATCGGCACCGGCAAAACCGTCGACGACGAAAACCGGCTCAAGATGAACACGGACCAGCTCTACTTAAAAACTGGAGATGAGATGGCCGCGTTGTTCCCGCATGTGCCGGAGGCGCTGGCCAATACGGTGAAAATAGCCAAACGCTGCGGGCTTGAGCTGGAATTTGGCCGCCATATTTTGCCGGCTTACCGCCCGATTCCGGAAGGGATGACCGCAGAGAGTTATTTAGCTGAGCTGTGCGAAAAAGGGCTGGATGACCGCTACGGTCATCTGGATGTGTGGCAGGACAAGAACGAGCGGGGACGGCTTGAGCAGCGGCTGCGGTATGAGCTGGAAGTGATCGGCAAGATGGGATTTTCCGATTATTTTCTGATCGTCTGGGATTTCATCGCCTTCGCTCACCGCAGCGGGATCGTCACCGGCCCGGGCCGGGGGTCAGCGGCGGGCAGCCTGGTCGCCTACGTACTGAGGATCACCGACGTCGACCCGATTAAGTATAACCTGCTGTTTGAACGGTTTTTGAACCCCGAGCGGGTGACGATGCCGGATATCGATATCGATTTCAGCGACGAGCGCCGCGACGAGGTGATCGCTTATGTGGCCGACAAGTACGGTGCGGAGCACGTGGCCCAGATCATCACGTTCGGAACGATGGCGGCCCGCGCCGCCGTTCGCGATGTAGGCCGGGCGCTGAACGTGCCGTTTGGCGAAGTCGACAAGGCGGCGAAGCTGATTCCGGCGCATCTGGGCATCACGATTGAGCGGGCCCTGAAAGAGAGTCCGGATTTAAAAGCGATGTACGAATCGGCGCCGCGAATTAAAAATTTGCTGGACATGGCGATGAAGGTGGAAGGCATGCCGCGGCACGCCTCCACGCACGCCGCCGGGGTCGTCATCTCGCGCGATCCGCTGACGGATGCGGTACCGCTGCAATCCGGAAGCGAGGATACCGCTTTAACCCAATTTTCCATGGAAAACCTCGAATCGATCGGCCTGCTCAAAATGGATTTTTTGGGCCTGCGCACATTGTCCATCATCGAGCGGTGCCTGCGCTGGATCGAAGAGCAGACGGGAAACGTCCCCGATTTCCGGCATGTTCCCGATAATGATCCGGCTACCTATGACATGCTTGGACGGGGCGAAACGACCGGGGTGTTCCAGATGGAGTCCGCGGGGATGCGCCGGGTTTTGCGCGAATTGAAGCCGACGTTGTTCGAGGATATCGTTTCGGTGAACGCGCTTTACCGTCCCGGTCCGATGGAGTTCATTCCGAAATACATCGCCAGCAAGCACGGGCAGATTACCGTTGCATTTCCGCATCCGGATCTTGAGCCAATTCTGAAAGACACGTACGGGATCATCGTCTATCAGGAGCAAATCATGCAAATCGCCTCTAAAATGGCGGGATTTTCCTTGGGAGAAGCCGATTTGCTGCGGCGCGCCGTCTCGAAGAAAAAGCGGGAAGTGCTGGATGAGCAGCGAGAGCATTTCGTCAGCGGCAGTTTGGCCCAAGGCTATACGGCAGAGGAGGCGAACGCCGTGTACGATATGATCGTCCGCTTTGCCGATTACGGCTTCGCGCGGGCGCATGCCGCTGCCTATGGCGTGCTGGCGTTCCAGACGGCATATCTTAAGGCACATTATCCCGTCCAGTTCATGGCTTCGATGCTGACCGCCGTCATGGGCAGCCACCGCAAGGTGGCGGAGTATATCGTCGAATGCCGGCGGATGGGCATCACCGTGCTGCCGCCGGACGTGAACGAAAGCGGCGTGTTGTTTACGCCGCAGGCTCGGGTTGGCGCCGCGGTTGGGGACCGGGACTTCGCGGGAGGAATGGCGGGAGGCCCGGAAGCCGGGGAAGGCGCATTTGCGGCCGAAACCGGCTTGACGGAACAGGTTATGGCCGGTGCCTCCGGCTGGGAAGATACCGAGGCGCCGGGCAGACCTGATGCAGCCTTGGGCGTGATCCGCTTTGGGCTCGCGGCGATCAAAAACGTCGGCACCCAGGCGATCGAAAGCATTATGCGCGAGCGGAAGGAGCGGCCGTTCGACAGCCTGCTTGATTTTTGCCGCCGCGTCGATCTGCGGACGTGCAACAAACGCGTCATTGAATCGTTGATTCAGGGCGGCGCGTTCGACTCCCTCCCGGGACACCGCGCCCAACTGCTGGCGATGCTGGACGAGACGGTGGAAGCCGCGCTCAAATGGCGTAAGGAGCGGGAGGATTTGCAGATCCAGCTGTTCGATTTTGTGGAAACGCCAAACTGGGACATCGAGTATCCCGAAGTTCCGCCGTTTACCGCCGCGCAGCAGCTGGAATTGGAGCGGGAGCTGCTCGGTTTGTACCTGTCCGGTCACCCGCTGGACGATTACGATGAGCTGCTTGAGCAGGGGGGCGTTGACCGGCTGATGGATTTGGCGGAAGCGGCGGATGAAAGCCGGACGGTTGTGGCCGGGATGGTCGTGTCGGTCAAAGCGATCACGACCAAGCAGGGCAAGGCGATGGCTTTCATGGAGCTGGAGGACCAGATCGAGCGCTGCGAGGTCGTGCTGTTCCCCGAAGTGTGGCGGCGCTGCTCGGCGCATGTCAGCAAGGGGGCCTTGCTTGCGCTGCGCGCCACTGTCCAGCTGCAGGACGAAGGCTTCAAGCTGCTGGCCGACGAAGTGGCCCCGCTGGGCGCGCCGGCGCTGGCACAGCTGCGCCGCGGGCTCACGCGCGGGCGCGGGGCAAACAGCGGCGCCGGCAGAAGCGCCGCAGCGGGAAGCGGCGGCGGTGCGGGTGCGGGGCTGAGCGCGAGCGGCGGCGGCGGAGCGAGCGCGGGCGGCAGCGGCGACAAGGGCGCGAGCGCCGGCCGGAGCGGCGGCGCCGAGCAGCCGCCCGCGCGGGCAGCGGCGGCGCAGAACGCGCCTGCGGCCGCGGGCCGGCCCCGGGGCGAGCCTGCGCCGGAGCAAGCGCCGCAAGGCGCTGCCGGGCAGGCGCCCGGCCATGGCGCCGCGGCCGGGCGCCCCGGCGCGCGCGAGGCCGCCCGCGATGCCGCGGGCAGCGCCGCACCGCCCGCGCAGGGCGGCCGCCGCGGGCGGGAGACGCGCGGACAGCAGCGCGTCTTCATCAAAATCACGGCCGCGGCGGAGAACGCGCGCCTGCTCGAGCAGTTGAAGACGCTGCTCGAGCAGCACCCCGGCCCGGTTGGGACGGTGCTGTTCTACGAGAGCACAGGCAAGCTGCTGGCCTTGTCCGAACGTTACAGCATCAAGCCGTCCCCTGCGCTTTTCCGCGAAATGGAACAGATGCTCGGACCGGACACCGTAAAGGTGAGGTAATCGAACTATGCTCGTCCTTGTCCATTGGTCGGCTTCGCATTCATGTCCGTTGCCCGGACTATCGCTTGGCTCCTAGCAAAGCTTACATGCTGTAAAGGTGCGCGCTTTGTGGAAGACTAGTAGATCGTTCCGGAAGTGACAGGGTTTATCTATTGGAGAGCACCATAAATCGCCGCTCTTCATACACTCCTGGCGATATTATCACAAATGTTCACAAGAGCGTGGTGCAAAAGTCAGACTGGTGGATCACCAAAAAATAGCGGAACTTTAAGGTCGTATTTTCCGGAAATGAGCATGTTCAACACCATTAGCGGAATTTTTTGGTCTTATTTCCCAACGGATGATGCACAAAGTGGCTATTTCCCTGCGATACGAAAAAATAACGCCATAAATGTCCGCTATTTCACTCGAAGTGGGGATACCGCCGAAATAACGCCATTTTTTTCCCTTATGTTTTCGCCTGAGCTTTTCAACAAGCTAACTTAAAAAGAATTTAAAAGCAGCCCTCCTTACAAAATGGAAGCGACAAGCAACTATTGAAGGAGGGCTACTTTTCGGTGAGCCTGGACAGACGGATGAAAAGGACCCTTTAGACGTAACAGGCGAGGAAACGTAACTGCACAGTTGTTAACGGACACCAATGACGCGCGGGCAACCAGCAAGGTCTTCTAACTTTTACAGGTATCCTCAGTCCGGTCCAATTAATGCATGGTAACCCGGTCGCCACATATACTTCTCATTGGAAAAAATCCAATAGATTAAAGGAAATCGAACGCCATTTGAACCTCTCATTGGAAAATATCCAATAGAATTTGTTCAAAGCGTCCCATTTCGCCGTTCTGCCGCTAATCTATTGGAAATAATCCAATCAAGTTGCTATATTTACCATTCAATTTCCAATTCTATTGGATAATTCCAATCAGAACGATGTGTTAGGCTGCGGAAGTCTGCCATCCGGCTATACTGGCTATTCTAGCTATTTTAGCTATTCTAGCCCTTTAAGAACCCCCTATACCCGTGGATTTTCAGGCTTGGCTCCGTTTTCAACGAACATTTTTTACGCTTCGAGCATACACTTAGGAACACGATACGCCATGAACAAGGACTCCCCCGGGTCCAAGTGGTATTTCGGAAAAACGTGCTGCTCCCGGCGCGTCCCGGAGCGGGGCGGCGTTGCGCTGCAGTCGGCGGGCGGCGGGTGGCGGACTGCCGACGGTGGACGGCGGACGGCGGACGGCGGACCCAAGCAGATCGCTTTTTCCGAAAGGTAAGGAGGTGATCAGATGTCCTATGAAATTGCTGCAGCTCAGTTGCTGCGCAGAGGCGTTAGGTTGGAGGAAATCGCGCAGATCGTCCATTCTATGCAAGTTGCCTATCATGACGATTTGACGGTGGAGCAGTGTTTGGATAGTGTAAAGGCGGTGCTGCAAAAAAGAGAGGTGCAGTACACATTGTTTACGGGTATTGCATTGGATGAGCTGGCGGAACAAGGGCTTCTTCCCGAGCCGCTGCAATCGATCATGGAAGCGGATGAGCCGCTGTACGGCGTCGACGAAACGATGGCGTTAGGCATTACGAGCGTTTTCGGCATGATCGGGCTGACAAGCTTTGGTTATTTGGACAAGGTTAAGCCCGAAATCATCGGCAAGCTGAACAACAAAGGCGCGAACATCCATGTGTTTTTGGATGATCTCGTAGCCGGATTGGCTGCGGCCGCTTCGGCCAGAATCGCCCATAACCATAAAAATGCCGCCACTTATTCCCAAAAATAACAGCGCCTTGCCCCCGAATTGAAGGAACTGCTATTGCAGAAAAGGAATTGATATTGAAATCAGGGCAACTGCTGTTTTAATGCATTGGAATTACAATTTTTTAAGATAGACAGCTTGTGACAAGCTTTGCGGCATAAGGGAGCCCGCATTTCCCTCTCCGGCGGGAACGGGCGTTTCGCGGCTTAAGCGGACAGCCCGAATTCCGACGGATTTCGCGCCTTCCGCTTCCATTTCGCGACCTTTCCCTTTGTTGCGGGGGATTTGAAAATTATGTTATCATAACTCTATTATACGGGCTCAAAGATGAAAGTAGGGGGCTTTGAAAAGGGCATGTGGACTGTAATGTATATTGCGCCAACCGCCAAGGTTGCGGATATGATCAAAACGAAACTCACCGAAGAAGGCTTCCTCGTCCAAACACGTCCTGTCAATTTATCCAAGCAGCAGTTTGAAATCCTGGTTCCTTCCGGGGAACTGGAGGAAGTGCAAGAGGTTTTGAATTCGATTTTGCATCCTTAGGCGGGATTGTCCTATAAAGGGCGCAAGGCTTTGGTGCGATAGATCTATGACTGTATTACTGGCCATGAATATAAACGGCTGAAGAGGTGTAGTTGTGTTTAAAGACTTGTTTCAGAAGAAAAGAAAATACGCGACCATTCCTTCAGAACGTCGAGGGAGCGAAGACGGATCGCAGTCGATGGACCGGCCTAAACGGGAAATTCCCGAAGGTCTGATGAATAAATGCGCCCGTTGCGGCAGTATTCAGTACAGCAAGGAATTGGAGAAAAATTTTAAAGTTTGCTCTTCCTGCGGTTATCATATGCGGCTTAACGCGCTGGAGCGCATCCGCTACACGATGGATGAAGGAAGTTTTACGGAATTTGACGCAGACCTGATCTCCGTTGATCCGCTTGAATTTCCGGGGTATGCCGGCAAGCTGGAGCAGCAGGCGTTGAAATCGGGGCTGCGGGAGGCCGTCGTGACCGGACAAGGCACCATCGGCGGTTTTCCGGCCGTTGTGGCGGTCATGAGCTTTGATTTTTTCACCGGCAGCATGGGTTCCGTGGTCGGCGAAAAAATTACCCGCGCCATTGAAGCGGCGACGGAGAAACGGCTGCCGATGATTATTTTCTCAACGTCAGGCGGAGCCCGCATGCAGGAGAGCATCCTCAGCCTGATGCAAATGGCGAAAACGAGCGCCGCATTGGCCCGCTTGGGCGAGCAGGGCGGTCTCTACATATCGGTCATTACGGATCCGACGACCGGAGGCGTATCGGCCAGCTTTGCCATGCTCGGAGATATCATTCTGGCCGAGCCGGGAGCGGTGTTTGGTTTTGCCGGAAGAATCGTCATCGAGCAGACGATCCGGCAAAAGCTGCCGGACGATTTTCAGACGGCCGAATTCAACCTGCAGCACGGGCAGCTCGATTTGGTGGTTCACCGCAAGGAAATGAAAGCCACGCTGTCCAAATTGCTGGATTTGCACGGTGTGAAGGGAGGAGCATAAATGGCGGGCGAATTGCCTTTCGAAACGCCGCTTGTGAAGCTGCGCGAGAAAATTCAGGAATTGGAGCAGTTTGGTAAAGAAAAAGGCATCGATTTTGCCGATGAGATTGCTCGTTTGGAAGAACGGTACCGGCAATTGGAAGAGGAGATATACAGCCAAATTTCGCCGTCGCAAAAAATGCATCTGGCCCGGCATCACCAGCGTCCGACTTCCCTGGATATGATCGGCCTGATCTTTGAAGACTTCATTGAGCTTCACGGGGACCGGTTGTTTGGCGACGACCTTGCCGTCGTTGGCGGTTTGGCCAAACTGAACGGCATTCCCGTGACGGTGCTTGGGCAGCAGCGCGGGAAAGATACGAAGGACAACATTGCCCGCTTCTTCGGGAGCGCGCATCCGGAGGGCTTCCGCAAAGCGCTTCGGCTGATGCAGCAGGCGGACAAGTTCCGGCGGCCCATCGTTACGTTTATCGATACAAAAGGGGCTTATCCGGGCATTACGGCGGAGGAACGGGGACAATCCGAGGCGATCGCCCGCAACCTGCGGGAAATGGCGATGCTTCGGGTGCCCGTTATTTGTGTGGTCCTCGGCGAAGGCGGTAGCGGCGGGGCGCTGGCGCTTGGCGTCGGCAACCGCGTGCTGATGCTGGAGAACGCCATATATTCCGCGATCTCGCCGAACGGCGCGGCTTCGATTCTGTGGAAGGACGCTTCCAAGGCGGACCAGGCGGCGGAAGCGATGAAGATTACGGCCCAGGACCTGCTGGAAATGGAAGTGATTGAAGAGGTCATTCCGGAGCCGCGGGGCGGGGCGCACCGCGATTACGAAGCAACTGCAGGCGCCATTAAGGAAGCGATTGTCCGCCATTTGGAGGAATTGTCGATCATGCATGCGGACGAGCTGCTTGAGGACCGGTATCGGAAATTCCGGAAAATCGGCAAGTTTACGGTGGCCGGGAGTACGGAAGCGTGCGTATACGCGGGATCTCCGGCAGGTTCCGCCGTGCCGGGGGAGAACTTAAGCCTGGAAAAGACGTCTCCTGCTGTTTCTGGTGATTCCGGCGGGGACGGTGAAGAAACCGCATCCTCGGAATTGGTGCACAAGCAGGAGTAAAACTATCGAATAGCCGAAAAATCGGGGCTTTGGCCTCGGATTTTTCGGCTATTATAGATTGTTTCCGTAGGGTAAAACAATAGAATGTTCGTGACAATATGATAAACTTCCTATACAAATCGACAAAATTGTAGTAAATTTAGTTGTTGGAAAAGACTATATAGAGAGAACTATTAAAACGGAGGAAACCCAAATGCGCAAAACAAAAATCGTATGTACCATCGGTCCTTCCAGTGAATCGTTAGAGAACATCAAGAAGTTGATCATGGCCGGAATGAACGTCGCTCGCCTGAACTTCTCCCATGGAGATTTTGAGGAGCATGGCGGCCGGATCAAAACGATCCGCCAAGCGAGCGCGGAGCTGGGGAAATCAATCGCCATACTGTTGGACACCAAAGGTCCAGAAATCCGTACCGGCAAATTAAAGGAAGAACCGATCGAGCTCGTGCAAGACGAATTCATCACCCTTACTACGGAAGAAATTCTCGGGGACAAGAATCGCATCTCGATTACGTACAAAGAGCTTCCGGGTGATGTGGAAGCAGGTTCGACCATTTTGATCGATGACGGTTTGATCGGACTGACGGTAGTTGACATCCAAGGCACGGAAATCAAATGCCGGATCGTCAACGGCGGCACCATTAAGAGCAAGAAAGGTGTAAATGTTCCCGGCGTTGACATTTCCCTGCCAGGCATCACCGAGAAAGATGCTAACGATATCAAGTTTGGGATCGAGCAAGGCATCGATTTTATTGCCGCTTCCTTCGTTCGTAAAGCGAGCGACGTGCTTGAAATCCGTCAATTGCTTGAGAAACATAACGCTACCCACATCCAAATTATCTCCAAAATCGAAAACCAGCAAGGCGTCGACAACCTGGACGAAATCCTGGAAGTGTCCGACGGTTTGATGGTAGCCCGCGGCGACCTTGGCGTGGAAATCCCTGCCGAAGACGTGCCGCTGGTGCAAAAACGGATGATCGAAAAATGCAACCGCGTCGGCAAACCGGTTATTACCGCCACGCAAATGCTCGACTCGATGCAGCGTAATCCGAGACCGACACGCGCCGAAGCGAGCGACGTGGCGAACGCGATTTTCGACGGTACGGACGCAATCATGTTGTCCGGCGAAACGGCTGCCGGGAAATATCCGGTGGAATCGGTGCTGACGATGGCCCGCATTGCGGAAAAAGCCGAATCCGGCCTCGAATACCGCGAAATTTTCATCAAGCAAAGCAATGCCCAGCAAACAACCGTGACGGAAGCGATCAGCCAGGCGGTGGCCAACTCCGCGCTGGAGCTGAACGCCAAAGCGATCATCACTTCCACGGAAACGGGTTATACGGCACGGATGGTGTCCAAATATCGTCCGAAAGCGCCGATCATCGCGGTGACGACCGAAGACCAAACGCTGCGCCGCTTGGCTTTGAACTGGGGCGTTACGCCGGTGAAGGGCGAGGTTGCTTCGTCCACGGACGAAATGTTCGACAAGGCGATGAAGGGCGGCCTGGATTCCGGCGTGGTGAAGGAAGGCGACCTTGTCGTTATTACCGCCGGGGTTCCGCTTGGACGTTCCGGGTCGACCAATTTGATCAAGATTGGCCAAATCCGCAAGTAGCCTTGTTTTAAGATATAGCAACGATCGTGCGAACGATTTAAAAAAAGGCAATGGGGAACCCTGTAAACCGGGAACCATTGCTTTTTTTGCAGCAAAAGAAAGGAGCGAGGGATCGCGTGTATGTCAGCGAACTGGCTATAGAGCCGAAATATTTTGAATTCGATATGATGGGGATTATTTATCACGCCCACTACCTCGGCTGGTTTGAGGCGGGACGTTCGAAGCTGTGTGAGGACCTCGGCTTTAAATATATCGATATGGAGCGGGCCGGATATATTTCTCCCGTTCATGAAATGAAGGTGGAGTACAAAAAAGGCATCCGTTACGGCGACAAGGTGCTGCTGGGGACATGGATCATCGAAAACGGCGGCGTGAAAACCGTTTATGGATACCATGTGTTTAACGGCGAAGGCGAGCTCTGCGTGGAGGGTTCGTCCACCCACTACGTCGTGCGGCGCGAGGATTTCAAGCCGGTCCAGTTCAAAAAGATATTTCCCGAATGGTTTGCGGCCTTTGAGGAAGCGCGCAAACCATGATTTTTGATTCTCCTCCTTTGTAGCGGTAAAATACATATATACGATCAATATTTTATTATGCTGCGAGGATAAAGGAGTTTTATATATATGCGTAAATGGATTGCCGCTTTAATCGTCATCGTCTCGCTGGTGGAATTTTGGGGATATTTGTTTGTCGGCGAGAAATTGGGGATCGGGAAGACGATCTTTTTGACCTTGGCCACTTCGGTGATCGGCGGGTTGATGATGCAATTTGAAGGGCGTAAGGTGCTGGCGGATGCCAGAGCCCAAATGACCGGCGGGCAGGTTCCCGGGCGGATGGTGCTGGACGGCATTTGTGTTTTTGCCGGCGGCATCCTGCTGCTGATCCCCGGATTTGTTACGGATATCATCGGGTTTACGATGGTGTTTCCGCTAACCCGGCCGCTGTACCGTTTCCCGCTGATGAAATGGATCCATAAAAAAATGAAGGACGGCACAATCACCTATTTCCGGCGTTGACTTTTTGTGCTATTTCCAGTATATATATTTAAAATGCGAGTTAAAAAAGTTAACATTGATGAACGGGATAGTAGTTCATGTCGGACAGTCACAGCGAGCCGGAAGAGTGGAAGCCGGTACGAAAGGCATGAATGAAGCGGACCCGGGAAATGGTTTGCCGAACCGGCAGCAAGGCGTAGGCAAATCCGGCAACAGGCCGTTAAACGTAAAGAGTGGCTAATTATGGTTAGCACTTAGAGTGGTACCGCGGGAACCAGAGGTTTCTCGTCTCTTTTTGAGACGGGGGCCTTTTTTTGTTTTCCCGAATTTTTGGATAAGGGAGCGGGTTTCGTTGCTGGAAAAATGGAGAAAAATGACCGCCGGTCTTGTGGCGCAGAGCCTTTCGGGAATCGCCGCCGAGGAGATCGAGGCAATGCTGGAATATCCGCCCGAGGAGGAGATGGGTGACCTGTCTTTGCCTTGCTTCAAGCTGAGCAAGCAGCTTCACAAGCCGCCGCAGGCCATCGCGCAGGAACTGAAGCAGAGACTGGAGGAGGTGCAGGCTGCTGTAGATGTGCGGACCGCGAGTCATCCGCATGCGTTCGCTGCCCATATTACACGTTTCGAGGCCGCATCGGGTTATTTGAACTTTTATTGGGACAAAGGGATTTTTGCGCAGGAAGTGGTCAGCGAAATAAGCGCAGCCGGAGAGAGATACGGGGAACAAAATATCGGCCAAGGCCGCGTGATCGTCATTGATTATTCCTCGCCCAACATCGCCAAGCCTTTTCATATCGGGCATTTGCGTTCGACCGTGATCGGAAGCGCGCTTTACCGGATCTATGCTTGTCTAGGATACCGTTCGATCGGGGTCAATCATCTGGGAGACTGGGGAACGCAATTCGGGAAGCTGATCGTCGCCTACCGCTTATGGGGGGATGAGGAACGGCTGGCATCGGGGCCGATCGACGAACTTCTTCGCTTATACGTCCAATTTCATAATGAGGCGGACAAGAAGCCGGAATTGGAGGATGAAGCGCGCGCCTGGTTCGTAAAAATGGAGCAGGGCGATGAGGAAGCTTTGCGGTTGTGGCGGAGATTCGTTGATATGAGCATGACCGAGTTTGATAAAGTGTACCGGCTGCTTGGGGTGCGTTTTGACTATGTGATGGGAGAAAGCTTTTACAATGACAAAACCGCTTCGGTGACCAGGGAGCTGCGGGACAAGCAACTGCTGGAAGAGGACGGTGGGGCTTGGCTGGTGAAGCTGGACGCCTTCGGCATGCCGCCGGCTTTGATGCTCAAGCAGGACGGCAGCACGTTGTATCATACACGCGATGTGGCGGCCGCGCTCTACCGCAAACAGGCCTACGCTTTTCATAAGGCGGTTTATGTGACGGATTACTCGCAAAGCTTGCATTTTAAACAGTGGTTTAAAGTGGTGGAGCTGATGGGGTACTCCTGGGCGGCGGATTTGGTGCATGTTCCGTTCGGACGGGTGGACTTGGGGGGAGTTGGCTTGTCCACACGCAGGGGGAATGTGGTCAAACTGGAGGAACTGCTGGAGCAGGCAGTGATGAAGGCGCGGGAGCTTATCAAGCTAAAAAATCCCCGTCTGGAGCAAAGGGACGAGGTGGCCAAGCAGGTGGGCATCGGGGCCATTATTTTTCACGATTTAAGCGGCAGCCGGATTAAGGACATCCATTTCTCCTGGGAGGAAGCGCTAAGCTTTGAAGGGGAAACAGGCCCTTATCTGCAATATACGCATGCCAGAGCATGCAGCATTCTGCGCAAATTAGACGAACAGGACAAACTTGGCGCTGAGCGTGACGGTGGCGTAAAAAGCGGGCTGTTGACGCATCCGGCGGAGTACGGCGTGGTGAAGCGGTTGTCGCAATTTCCGCAACGGATCAAGTTGGCCGCCGGCAAAATGGAGCCGTCGATCGTCAGTCGTTATTTGATCGATTTGGCCCAGGCGTTTAACCGTTTTTATCACGAGTGTCCTGTTCTTGTCGATGATCGCGAGCTTCGGGAAGCCCGGGTCGCTTTGGTGAAATGCGTGCAAATCACGCTGCACAACGGGCTGCGTCTTCTGGGCCTGCAGGCGCCCGAGCGAATGTAGGGGGATTTTTCACCTCAATCTTCCGTGCAGGATATAATTGCGCAAGTCCCGTACTACCCCGGCGCGGAAGGCCGCGCCGAAGATGACCAGGGTCACGGGCCCGACGATCAGGCCCAGCACGCCAAACAGCTTTAGACCGGCGAACATGGCGATCAAGGTGGGCAAGGGGTCAAGGCCGACGCTGCTGGCCAGCACTTTCGGTTCAATGAGCTGCCTGGACACCAGGATGATGCCGTACAGGACCGACAGACCTATGCCAAGCGCCATGTCGCCGGTCGCAAAGGCGTAGATGAGCCAGGGGATCATGATCGTTCCCACGCCCAAATAAGGCAGCAGGTCGACCAGCCCGATCAGCAGGGCGTAAGTGAACGCGGATTCTACGCCCAAAATCAGCAGCCCGATCAGCACGATGAAGGCGGTTATCGAGATCATGATAAACTGAGCGCGCAGGTAGCCGGACAGCGCCTTTTGCAGATCTTTCCAAATATCGCCGGCGGTCCTCCGGAACGGAGCGGGAATGCTGCGCGCCAGAAAGCGCATGTCCCGCTCCCAATGACTGCTGATAAAAAAAGTCGCGAGCAGAATGACGGCAAGAATGACGCCGAGGTTCGGCAGCGAAGATATCAAACCTACCACGATGTTTAAAAAATTGTTGACGAGGTGCGAGACGGCGGAACCTATCTTTTCCGCGGTGTTGTCGATGTTTTTGTGGATCGTATTTTCATAGCCGGGATTGTCGGCGATAAATCGGTTGATTTCACCAAGAATCGATTGGATGCTTTCGCTTTGCGTCCAGGAGGTAAACAGGCGCCTCCACTCCTCAATGCGAACGTCGAAGGATTCGGCCAGATGGATCAGCTCCTTGACGAGCCGGGTCAATGCCGCGGACAGGATGATGGCGGCGCTGCCGAAATAGACGAGCAGCGAGACCGTAACCGCCAGCCACTTTGGGAGCTTTATATTTTGCTGAAGCCAGAGGACAAACGGATTCATCGCATAGGAGATCAGCCAGGCGATCAGAAACGGGTAAAGGAGCGGAATCAGCCAGTAAACCGCGGCGAGGGAACCGACAACGACGACACAAATCCAGCTTCCGCGCAATACGCGTTTGACGACTACGTTATCCAAACGGCATTTCCCCTTTTTTGTGAATACGTGTCCTAGTTCTAGGATATTATGGGTCCGCAGGGAGTATGACGAGCCTATCTTTTTTCAATTAATGTGACATTTTTTATTGCAAAACTGAAATCGTTTACAAAAATTCTTTATGATCGTGAAAGAAATTTTTGATCTGACGGGCTGCGCCGTAGCGGGTTCCCATGCTCCGAGAAATCCAGTATGATGGATTAGTAAGGATTTTATAGCGTGATTCCTTTTTTCAGGGTCGTTTTCGCGTCAGTTCATAAAAAATTTAAAATTTTAATTTGAAAATGTTTTCACAGCTTGTTGCTCACAAAATGTTAACAAAGGAGAGATGTATCATGACAGCTACGAAAGGCCTGGAAGGCATTGTTGCGGCAACTTCCTCGATCAGCTCCATTCATGACGGCGTGCTCTGCTATCGCGGCATTAATATCGATGAGCTGGCTGAACGCGCTAGTTTTGAAGAAACGGCATACTTGCTGTGGAACGGCAAACTGCCCAATAAGTCCGAGCTGGAGCGGCTGCAGCGGCAGTTCAGCGACTTTGCTGCGGTTCCGGAGGCGGTTATCGCGCAGATGAAGTTGTATCCGCAGGGTGCCAACACGATGGCAGTGCTTCGTACTGCCGTATCGGCTCTTGCTTTGTACGATGAGAACGCCAATGACAACACGCGCGAAAGCAATTTGAAAAAAGCGATCAAGCTGCAAACCCAAATTCCGACTTTGATTGCCGCTTTTGCCCGCATCCGTCAAGGCAAGGAACCGGTGGCTCCGCTGCAAGGCGTATCCATCGCCCACAATTTCTTATACATGCTGACCGGCGAAGAACCCGACCCAATCGCCGTCCGTGCGCTGGACCAGGCGCTGGTGCTGCATGCGGACCACGAACTCAACGCTTCCACGTTCTCCGCGCGCGTAACGATCGCAACGCTGTCGGACATCTACTCCGGGGTGACGTCCGCGATCGGGACTTTAAAAGGGCCGCTCCACGGCGGGGCCAACGAAGCGGTGATGAAGATGCTGAGCGAAATCGGCACGCTCGATCAGGCGGAACCCTACATTCAGCGGAAGCTGGCGAACCGGGAGAAAATCATGGGCTTCGGACACCGCGTATACAAAAACGGCGACCCGCGGGCCAAACATCTGCAAAAAATGTCCCGTCAGCTCAGCGCGCTTAAAGGCGACTCGACGCTGTATGACATTTCCGTTAAAGTGGATCAACTCGTGACAGGGCAAAAAGGATTGAAGCCTAACGTAGACTTCTATTCCGCTTCCGTCTATACAATGTTGGGCATTCCAGGCGATTTGTTTACGCCGATTTTTGCGATCAGCCGTCTCTCCGGCTGGACTGCGCATATATTGGAGCAGCTTGAGGACAACCGGCTGATCCGTCCGCGTGCGGAATATGTGGGGGCCACAAACCAGACTTACGTACCGATTGAACTAAGATAAGCAGCAGTACGGGAGCTCCATGGCGATTTATGATAAAATGGAGACCGTGAATAGTTGAAACGACCAACGAGGAGGAAACCGAAAACATGTTGAAGCTTGAAAAGTTTGATCTCCCTACCGAAGGTGAAAAAATTACGATTCAAGACGGAAAGCTGCAGGTACCGAACCACCCGATCGTTCCGTTTATCGAGGGCGACGGCACCGGCCGCGATATCTGGAAAGCATCCAAACGCGTATTGGACGCTGCTGTGGAGAAAGCTTACGGCGGTGACAAGAAAATCGCCTGGTACGAAGTTTTTGCCGGGGAAAAGGCCTTTAATGCCTACGGAGAGTGGCTGCCGGCTGACACGCTGACCGCGATCCGTGAGTATATTGTCGCTATCAAGGGACCGCTCACAACCCCGATCGGCGGCGGCATCCGCTCGCTGAACGTGGCGCTTCGCCAGGAGTTGGACCTGTACGTCTGCCTGCGCCCTGTCCGTTATTTTGAAGGGGTGCCCTCCCCGGTGAAACATCCGGAGCTGGTAGATATGGTGATTTTCCGGGAGAATACGGAAGATATTTATGCGGGAATCGAATACAAGGAAGGCTCCGAGGAAGTCAAGAAAGTGCTTGCTTTCCTGCAAAACGAAATGGGCGTGAAAAAAATCCGCTTCCCGGAAACGTCCGGCATCGGCATCAAGCCGGTTTCCGAGGAGGGCTCGAAACGCCTTGTCCGCGCCGCCGTGGAATATGCGATCAAACATGGCCGCAAGAGCGTTACGCTGGTGCATAAAGGCAATATCATGAAATTCACCGAAGGCGCGTTCAAAAACTGGGGTTACGAAGTGGCCGAAGCGGAATTCGGCGATAAAGTGTTCACCTGGGCCGAATATGACCGGATCAAGGAGCAGTCGGGTACGGATGCGGCGAATCAAGCGCAAAAGGCCGCCCAGGAAGCCAGCAAAATCATCGTGAAGGACGCCATCGCCGACATCGCACTGCAGCAGGTGCTGACGCGCCCGACCGACTTTGACGTCATCGCCACGCTGAACCTGAACGGCGACTACCTGTCCGACGCTTTGGCTGCGCAAGTGGGCGGCATCGGGATCGCGCCAGGGGCAAACATCAACTACGTTACCGGGCACGCGATCTTTGAAGCGACGCACGGCACGGCTCCGAAATACGCCGATCTGGACGTCGTGAACCCGGGCTCCGTCATTTTGTCCGGCGTCATGATGCTTGAGCATCTTGGATGGCAGGAAGCGGCGGACCTCATTTACAAAGGCTTGGAAACCTCGATTAACAATAAGACGGTAACTTACGACTTCGCCCGTCTGATGGATGGCGCTAAAGAGGTAAAATGCTCCGAGTTTGCCGATGAACTGATCAAAAACATGTAGGAGGCTTGCCCCGCATGGCTATCCAACGCAAAAAGATAACCGTTGTCGGCGCCGGTTTTACCGGCGCAACCACGGCGTTTATGCTTGCGCAAAAAGAACTTGGAGACGTCGTGTTGGTTGACATTCCGCAGCTTGTGAACCCGACGAAAGGCAAGGCGCTTGATATGCTTGAGGCCGGCCCGGTTCAAGGGTTCGACAGCCATATCGCCGGCACTTCCTCTTACGAGGATGCGGCCGGCTCCGATATCGTCATCATTACGGCGGGGATCGCCCGCAAACCCGGGATGAGCCGGGACGACCTCGTCAACACAAACGCGGGCATCGTCCGCTCCGTATGCGATAACGTGAAGAATTACTGTCCGGACGCCACGGTCATTATCCTTAGCAACCCGGTGGATGCGATGACTTATGTGGCTTATCAGACGCTTGGTTTCCCGAAAAACCGCGTCATCGGTCAGTCCGGCGTCCTCGATACGGCCCGGTATTGCACGTTTATCGCCGCAGAGCTGAACGTTTCCGTGGAGGACGTGCGCGGTTTTGTGCTTGGCGGCCATGGCGACGATATGGTTCCGCTCGTGCGCTATTCCAGCGTCGGCGGGATTCCGATCGACACGCTGCTTTCGGCTGACCGCATCGAAGCGATCGTGCAGCGGACGCGCGCCGGCGGCGGCGAAATCGTCAGCCTGCTTGGCAACGGCAGCGCTTATTACGCGCCTGCAGCGTCGCTGGTGCAGATGACCGAAGCGATCCTCAAGGATAAAAAGCGGATTTTGCCGGTCATCGCTTTGCTTGAAGGCGAATACGGTTACGACAACTTGTTCATGGGCGTACCGGTTATTCTCGGCGGGGGCGGCATCGAAAAGGTATTCGAGCTTGACTTGACGGCCGAGGAAAAAGCCGCGCTCGACCAATCCGCCGCCTCGGTCAGAAGCGTGATTGCGGTGGTGAAAGGCTGATCGTTGGATAATCCTCTGTTTATTTCTGCACTTAAAACCCGCCCATTTAAAACTGGGCGGGTTTTTTTAAGATTAAGAATTTATAACTTAACTTTCGCAGCAAAAAATCGGCAGACAAGCCTTGATTTAGCTGGGTAAGGCAGCAATCCATTTCCGGAGTTGACGCTGAATCAGAGGAGGACAGTGTCCTCCCGGCTTTTTGGGCTGCTTCGTTGATCAAGAGCATAGGAGACCCCTTGTAAACCGTGCCGGTGGCATGATCTCTAAATCGGACAAGCAACTCGACCGCTTTGCTGCGATTCCGCTCAAACTTGGATGCATGGAAGCATGGAAACATGGAAGCGCCAACGATGAAGAGGGCGTCACGATCCGCCGAGGTCCAGCGCATCTACCTTTTGCACCGTAGCCGCCCTCGAGCAGTGTCACAAATCGACGCCGGGTGAAGTGGGCTCGTGTCTTGGTGTTCGTATCTTGGTGCTCCTGCCTGCTGCTTGCCTTTGCACGATTATCCCTTTCGTTCAGAGAGCAGGGAGTAGGGGGGGGGGGGGCTAGAGCAAGGGGTCCAAAAAAGAGAGAAGAAAAAGAGATGGGGAAAAATGAGGCGGTTCAGGTGAGATTTTAAGTTTGATACAGGAACGTACGTTTGGTATAATATGGTAAATCGAACGCACGTTCGTAAATTTAGATGGGCTTAGGAGAAGAAATCAGATTTAGGGGAGGTGAAACAGACCGGACAGGAGATCAAGGACAAGACGTGAGGGAAATGACTCCCGAGCTTGTCTGTTTCTCTGCTACTTGATCAAACGGGATAATCGTGCAAAGTCTCCGGACAGCGAATGTTGATCTGCCGCCCACCCCAAGAAAAGAATACTTAATTCGTTTGGCAGTTGATTTAGGTCGGGCTGCGAAAGTTGAGTTATAACTCAACTTTCGGCGCGACCAAGCATGAATTGGCAAGCAAACCTTGATGTAATTGGGGAAACCACCCTCTACCCGAAGAGTTAATGCTAAATTAGAGCGACCATTTGAATTTCCGCAAATTTCTGATTTTGAGCGGTTGAAGTGCTAACGGTTGGAACAGCGCTTATTTAGCCGAAAAGACGGGGGTTCAATTTCTAACGGATGCAGGCGCGCTTATTTGGCGAAAAAGGCTTGGATATGCTGAAAAAAGGCAAAATAAGCTCTGCCGCAACCGTTAAATTTGGTTTTCGCTACATTTTGCCGAAATAACGGCGCTGACAACCATTAGAAAGACAGCAACTGCGATCGTAGGAACATTTCACACGCCTGCCCCGATCCCGAAATTTTATCCGTTTAACTTACACAGAGCCCCCTTCCCCAACAGCCGTTCCATTTATTGTTACAATAGTTTATAATAAATGTAATTGACGTTGAAAGGCGGTTGTGTTATGTATCAGGTCATGTTATTTCTACATATTATCGGGGCTTTGGCGCTCGGCTTTTATTTGATTTTGCCGTTTGTGCTGGGGACGCTGGGCAAATTGTCGCTTGCCGGGCAGGAAGGCACCGTGTCGGCCGTGAGAACGTTGAACCAATTTGCGCAATTTGGCCTGATTCTCCAGCTTTTGACCGGCGGATATCTGATCGGTCAGGGTGACTATTCGGTGCCTTGGATGATCGTGATCGTCTTATTGTTCCTGGCCATCGGTGCGCTCAGCGGGATTATGGGCAAGCCGCTGCGATTGGCGCAGGAAGGCATTCGCCAGAATAAACCGATTACGGCCGAGGAAGGCAAGCTGCGTACATTAAGCGCGCTGTTGTCTGTGTCCGTGCTCGTCATTTCGTTTTTCATGGTGTTCAGCACCATTATCTAAATTCACAAGCAAAGACCTGCCGGAACTGCCGGCAGGTCTTTGTTTTCTAATGAAATCAGCGGACTTATGAAGGGTCTTTCGTTTCCTTTTGCAATTCATCGAGATGGGTGAACATCAGTTTCATGATATCAAGCGTGAGTTGTTTCTCTTTTGAGGTGCGCCCCGCCATGATTTGCTGAATTTGATCCATAAAATGATCGTCACTGATTTCCAGCGAATCATGGAGCAAATAGTCGACGGTCACTCCCAATTGATTAGCGAGCTTCACGAGCGTATCCAAAGATAAACTACGTTCGCCCCGTTCAATTTGTCCTATGTATGCGTCCGAAACCTCGATTTTTTCGGCAAGCTTCTCCTGGGTCAAATGCATTTTATGCCGTTCTTGGCGCAGCCTTTTCCCCAATGCCTCGTAGTCCATAAAACCCCCTCCTATATTTACCATAGTGAGAACTAAAGGGAAATATAATAAACTAAGTGTTTTGTTTGTGTTTACTGAAAGTATTAATTGGTTTATTATGGAATTATCGTCTATACTGATTTACAATAATTTATAAATTATACCCATTTTAAGGAGCTTATATGATGTCTAGCGAATCAAAGACCGTATCGATCATCATTACCGTAAAAAACAATGGAATTGATCTCTACACGACGATGGAATCGCTCAAGGTGTCGCGCACCTCTCTTCCCTATGAAGTGATTATCGTCGATGAAGGCTCGGTGGATGGATGTTGTGATTTTTTGCTGGGTTACCGTTTTGAGAAACCGGTCAAACGTCTGAAAGCAGCGGCGGGAGTTACGGCACGAAATCTCGGCGCCGCGCATGCTACTGGAGATTACCTGATCTTTTGCGGGGCGCACCTGTATTACGATGACGATTGGATGGAGGCGTTGCTGGAGCCGCTTATCCAAGGAGAAGCCGATTGCAGTTCGCCTTCCTTTGTCATGCATGAGCGTTCCGTGGTGCCGAAGACGGAATCCGTTTCGGGCTGGCTAAAATCCATACGTTATTACCCGGCCTTAACGGAAGGCCGGAATGAGTTGCCGTGGTTGTCGTGGGAATGTTTGGCGATCCGCAGGGACCGGTTTGAGGAAATCGGCGGGATGGAGGACGGGTTTGCCGGAAAAGAGCTGGAAACCGCGGAATTTTCGCTAAGAATGTGGCTGCTCGGAGGAACCTGCCGTTACGTTCCGGAGGTGACTCTGGTCCAGGTTTTTCGGCAAAATTTTCCTTACGATGACAGCGGAGAACGATGGGGAAGAGATCTGTTGCTGCTGGCCTATTTGCATTTCTCGGAACCGCAAATCTCGGTTTGCCGGCAGTTGGTGGAAGACGTTTTTGGCCCGGAAGGCGGAGACGAGCGGGAACTGCAGGAGTTGACGCATGAAAAAAAACGGAAGTACGCGCTACGACGTCAACACGACGAAACGTGGTTTTTAAACCGCTTTGGCATCGTGTTCTAGTGCAGGGTGTTTTTTGTGCAGTGATAAACCTCTCTTTTTCGGACTTTATTTTGGACAGAATTCGTCATCTGAAAGTGGTTATTATGTTATTATAAACTTGTTGAAGAAGATATCATTTGCGATGCAATGTTAAAGCTGCGGTTTCGGGCTTATATGTTTATCAAGATGACGAGAGAGAGGGGATTCTTGAACTATGCAACAGTTTGAAGAAAGCGTATACCAATTAATTGTGGAAACCTCCACCAATTTGCCGGGAGATGTGCGCCGGGCGATCAACCTTGGCCGCTCCATGGAAAACCGGGCCACGCGGGCAGGGCTTGCGATGTCGACCATCGCCCGCAACATTAAAATGGCGGAGGAACAGGTGTCGCCGATCTGTCAGGATACCGGAATGCCAACTTTCATCATCCATACTCCGGTCGGAGCTAACCAGATTGAAATGAAGCGGGCCATCAAAAGCGCGGTACAGCGGGCCACCAAGGAAGGCAAGCTGCGGTCGAATTCCGTGGATTCGCTAACAGGGGCGAACAGCGGCGACAATTTGGGGCCGGGTACGCCGGTCTTTCATTTTGAACAGTGGGAAAAAGATTATATCGATATGCGTCTGATACTGAAAGGCGGCGGCTGCGAGAACAAAAACATTCAGTACAGCCTCCCCGCCGAGCTGGAAGGACTGGGCCGCGCGGGCCGGGATCTGGACGGGATCCGCAAATGCATTTTGCATGCGGTATATCAAGCTCAAGGCCAGGGATGCAGCGCGGGATTTATCGGCGTCGGCATCGGCGGCGACCGGACGACGGGCTATGAACTGGCCAAACGCCAGTTGTTCCGCACCGTCGACGACGTCAACCCGAATCCGGACCTGGACCGTTTGGAACAATATATTGTGGAGACCGCTAATCAATTGGGCATCGGTACGATGGGCTTCGGCGGCGAAGTTACCTTGCTGGGCTGCAAAGTGGGCGTCGAGAACCGGTTGCCGGCCAGCTTCTTTGTGTCGGTAGCCTACAACTGCTGGGCTTTCCGCCGCCAAGGGGTGGAGATCGATGCCGCCAGCGGCGCGATCAGCAATTGGTTGTACGAGCGCGGCAGCGATGTTTCCGTTGAGGAACCTGCGGAGCAAAGCACCGAAGATCTTGCCGCAGCAGGGGGAGCCGCCGGCGCCGAGACGTCCGCAGCCGCGGACAAAAGCCGGGAAATCGTGCTGCAGACACCGGTCACGGAGGAACAGATCCGGCAGCTTCGCGTGGGCGACGTGGTGGTGTTCAAAGGTGAAATACACACTGGCCGCGATGCCTTGCACAAATATTTGATGGATCACGATGCCCCGGTGGATTTGAACGGTGCGGTGATCTACCACTGCGGGCCGGTCATGCTGAAGGACGAGGCAGGCTGGCATGTCAATGCGGCGGGCCCAACGACCAGCATCCGGGAGGAGCCGTATCAAGGCGATGTTATGAAGAAGTTTGGCGTCCGCGCTGTCATCGGCAAAGGCGGAATGGGACCCAAGACGCTCGCCGCTTTGCAGGAGCATGGCGGGGTTTACCTGAACGCCATCGGCGGAGCCGCCCAATATTATGCGGAATGCATTAAGAAAGTGAACGGCGTCGATTTTATGGAATTCGGCGTCCCGGAAGCGATGTGGCATCTTGAGGTTGACGGCTTTGCCGCGATCGTCACGATGGACTCTCACGGAGACAGCTTGCATGAAGGAGTGGAAAAGGACTCGCTCGCGAAGTTGTCCGCATTCAAAGAGCCGGTTTTTAAATAAGATGAAGACATTCAGAACCAAGCTTTCCCTCATTTTGATGGGCCTGGTTGGCATCTCGATGTTGGCTGCCGGACTGACGATGGCTCAGCTGTTTAAAAATTCCCATATCCATGCCCTGGAGCAGAACATGGAACGGGAAATCAGCCTGCTGGAGAATACGTTCCGGTTTGTCCCGGTCCAGGGTAACGCCGGCGCGGAACAATATTACACGGAACAGGCCAAAGCCTTGGAGAAAATGACCGATTCCCGGGTTACGTTCATTACCCTGGAGGGAAAGGTTGTCGGCGATTCGGAAATGAATCCGGAGGGGATGGACAATCACGCCCATCGAAAGGAAATCGAGTCGGCGGAAGGCGGGGGCGCAGGCAGCGCGATCCGCTATAGCCATACGGTCCGCGAGAATATGCTTTACGTCGCCCGCCGCGTCACCTCCGCGGATGGATTCGACGGTTACATCCGCCTGTCGATGAGCCTGGCTGCCGTGGAGAAGGGACTCACCCAAGGTTGGCTGCTGATGGCCGGCGGGCTGCTGATTTTGTTCCTCGTTGCCGGCTTCGTCAGCTACCGGATCGCCGCGGGAATGACCCGGCCTCTGGAGCAAATCACACGCGTTGCGCACCGCATCTCCAAGCTGGACTACAACGCTCGGGTCAAGCTGACCCGCCGGGACGAAATCGGCCAGCTGGGCGAGGCGATCAACGGGATGGCGGACAGCCTGCAGCAGCAGCTCAAGCGGATTCATGACAATGAAGATCTGCTGCAAAGCGTGCTGGCCAACATGACCGGCGGGATCGTGATGGTTGACGCTTCAGGCAACATCGCCCTGATCAACCGGGAGGCGGAGCGTATCCTGCATGTCAAGGGAGATCAGCTCTTGGGAAGATCGTACCGCGACATCAAACGCAACTACGA
The DNA here is from genome assembly GCF_023715465.1 of Paenibacillus macerans. Taxonomy (GTDB): domain Bacteria; phylum Bacillota; class Bacilli; order Paenibacillales; family Paenibacillaceae; genus Fontibacillus; species Fontibacillus macerans_A. The sequence continues at coordinate 47,691 of NZ_JAMBOE010000017.1, read as the reverse complement.
ATTTACGAAGTTCGCCGAAGAAGGGATTTCCCGCCAGGAATATGTCCAGGAGGAGCGCAACGTTTACGATCCGGAGGAAAAAATACTGCTGTTCGACAGCGTGCCGATGTTCGAGGACAACGGGAAATACCGGGGGATGCTGTTTCTGCTCCGGGACGTGACCGACATTCGCAGGCTTGAAAGAATGCGCAGCGAATTCGTGGCCAACGTGTCCCATGAATTGAAAACGCCGATCGCCGCGGTCAAAGGCTTTGCCGAAACCCTGCTCGCCGGAGGCGTCAAAGACGAAGAGACGGCCCGTTCGTTCCTGCAGATCATTTACGATGAAGGGGACCGGCTAAACCGCCTGATCGGCGACATTCTCGATCTGTCCAAAATCGAATCCAAGCTCGTGCCGCTGGAATACGCTCCCGTGAATTTGAAGGAACTGTTCGACAGCATCTATGAGGTGCTGCTGCCTGCGGCCAGGAAGAAGTCGATTACGATGGGCCACGACATTCCCGAGCACCTGTTTATGGAAGGAGACGAAGACCGGCTCCTGCAGATATTCATGAACCTGCTGTCGAACGCGATCAGCTATACGCAGGAAGGCGGCAGAGTCCGCGTTGATGTGGCCATTTTGGGCGAGGGCGGGGAAGACGAGAAGGTTCGCATTATCGTCAGCGATACGGGAATCGGCATCCCGAAAAAAGATCTGCCGCGCATTTTCGAGCGTTTTTACCGGGTGGACAAAGCGAGGTCCCGCAGCTCCGGAGGAACCGGCCTGGGGCTGTCCATCGTGAAGCATCTCGTCGATCTGCACCATGGCACGATCAGCGTGGAAAGCAAAGTCGGCGAAGGCTCTTCATTCATAGTCGAGCTCCCGTTTATGCATACTTTGGATGAGGGTTAGTACAAGTTGAACCGATTTTACCCATTTTTATATTTTTTACACCGCGTTAACATTCCCGTGATATGCTGGGCATGTCATCATCACATGTAGAGATGAGGGGGTTCTATGACGCAACGTCTATTGGTTATCGAAGATGAACCGACGTTATCCAGGCTGCTGTCTTACAATCTTACCAGCGAAGGCTATGAAGTTGTCGTGGAAGATCATGGGCAGACCGGATATGAGACGGCGCTCAAACAAAAGTTTGACCTGATATTGCTGGATTTGATGCTTCCCGGCATGAACGGGTTTGAAATCATGTCCAAGCTGAGAAGCGAAGGCGTGACGACCCCGGTAATTATTCTGACCGCCAAAAATGCGGAGGAAGAAGTGGTGCAGGGCCTTAAGTCGGGCGCTGACGATTACATTACCAAGCCTTTTGGGGTTGCCGAATTGTTGGCGCGGGTGGCAGCGGTCCTCCGTAGAGCGAACGGCCAGGAGGAACGGGAATCCATGGTACAGGACAATTCCCAGATTTCTCTAGGGGCTTTGGCCATTTTTCCCGAGAAATACGAGGTTACTTTAAACGGTGAAGCCATTACGCTAAGGCCGAAGGAATTTGAAGTGCTGCTGTACCTGGCGCGCAAACCGGGAGTCGTGATGACCCGCGACGACCTGATGAACGCGGTCTGGGGCTTCGATTACATCGGCGGTCAGCGTACGGTGGACGTCCATGTCAGCTCGCTGCGCAAAAAGCTGGAGCTTGATCCACAGTCGGTGCATATCGATTCCATTCGCGGCGTAGGATATAAGCTGGTCGTAAACAAGAAAAAAACGCCCATCACTTAAGCAAGATGATGGACGTTTTTTTACATACGATCAAAATGCCGTAAACATTAAGCAAACAGTTCCCGGGTATGCTTTGTTAATGAATATGCACCATTCTGAGGGGAGTTGTTCGTGTTGGGAGCACAGATGGCAGCGGAATTGGAACGTCCGGAGCCGGTTCAAACCTCCGGCGGGGAAGCGGAGACGCAGCAGGCGGTTTCGTCCAACCTGGAGGAAACTGCGGTGGATGTGCGTACGTACTGCAGAAGCGTGCCGGTGATCGGGCGGGAGGAATCCTGCCGCGGTGTGCTGCAGCGGTTTCAGCGCGATTCCGAACTTTCGTGCATCGTTCTTTGTGATGAAAGTAACAAACCGCTGGGGATTTTGATGCGGGACCGGTTTTACCGCTTTTTGGCCGGGCGTTTTGCGGCCGATTTGTTTTACGATCGCCCGGTGTCCGGTTTTGCCGATGAGCATCCGCTTGTATGCGATTTGCAGACTCCGGCCAGAGATGTGGTGGATGCGGCGTTAAACCGGGAGGGCGTCCATTTTTACGAGGGTTTGATTATGACTGAAAATGGGCGGTTTTACGGCATCCTGACGGTCCAGGACCTCATGCGGATGTCGCGCGATCTGCAGCGGGAAGCGGATCAAATCCGGGGGGAAGTCGTTCGCGGAAGCTATTCGCTGATCAAGGATATCGAACATTCGGTTAGGCAAGTGTCCGATTCTGCCGGACGCAGCTTAAGGGAGTCGGAATCGATGAGCGGACAGGCCGAAACGGGCAGGGCCGAACTCGAAGTAGTAAAGGCCGCCTTCGACCGGGTGCTGGAGACGTCCCGCAGCCAGGCGGCGCAAATGTCGGAGCTGCTGGAGCGCACGCAGCAAATTTCGTCGGTCACCGCCAGCATTCAGGCATTGGCCAATCTGAGCGGGATCCTGGCGCTGAACGCTTCGATCGAAGCGGCGCACGCCGGAGTACATGGACGCGGATTCGCCGTCGTCGCCAGCGAAATCCGCAAGCTTGCTCTGCAGACGCAAAAATTGTCGAGAGAAATCGGCGAAACGCTGGATATCGTCAACAGGCATGTGCAGCAAGCAGCGGCGACGTCCGGCCTGACGGCTGGGGAAATGGAAGCAGGCCATACGCGGGTGGGCAAAACGGACAAAACGTTTGAGGCCTTGGTCCGGTCGGTCCGGTCCGTGGAGGCGAGGGAACGGGAGATGCGCGATGCCGCGGATGTCGCGGCGCGAAGAACGGAAACCGTGCTGCGGGAGCTGGAACAATTTACGAACGCTTAAACATATTTTACATTGCGTTTACATTTTGATTCATTTTCTTTTACATAAGCAAGCTAAAATGGATAAGGATTTAATTGTGTTTTAATAATAAACGGTAGTTGAAATAAGGTAATAAGGCAAGGCTGCTTTTAGCACGGACTTACGTTTATACGCGAGTGCCGTGCTTCGAGTTTATAGGTGTGTGCTATTTTAACGAAGGAGAACTGACATGGAAACCGCGATCCGGATTCAACATTTGAACTTATATTATGAACAATTTCATGCGTTAAAGGACGTTTCTTTGGATATCCCCGAGCGAACGATCACCGCCTTCATCGGACCGTCCGGCTGCGGCAAATCGACGCTGCTGCGCACGTTGAACCGGATGAACGACATGATTCCCGGAACGCGGATCGAAGGCGCCGTGGAAATCGCCGGGGGCGACATCTACGGCGATGAAGTGGAAGTGGAAGAACTGCGCAAACGGGTGGGAATGGTATTTCAACAGCCGAACCCTTTCCCGAAATCGATTTACGATAACGTGGCCTATGGCCCCCGCTTGCATGGAATCAAGAACAAGGCTGCCCTCGACGAAATTGTGGAGCAAAGCCTGCGCCAGGCCGTCCTTTGGGATGAAGTGAAAGATTTCCTCAAGCGCTCGGCGCTCAGCCTGTCGGGCGGGCAGCAGCAGCGGCTTTGCATAGCGCGGGCGATCGCGGTGCAGCCTGACATTCTGCTGATGGATGAAGCGACATCGGCGCTGGATCCGATTTCTACCTTGAAAATCGAAGAACTGGTCCAGCAGCTCAAAGACAGGTATACGATCGTGATGGTCACGCATAACATGCACCAGGCGGCGCGAATTTCCGGCCGGACCGTTTTTTTCCTGAATGGGGAGATCGTAGAGGCGGATGATACGCAGAAGTTATTTTCCACCCCGCAGGATTCGCGCACAGAAGATTATATTTCCGGTCGTTTCGGATAACAAGGAGGCTGCTGCTGAATGATTCAAAGAAAAGAATTCGATCAGAATCTGGAAGAACTACGGCAATTGCTCGGACAAATGGGAGAGCATGTTGAACAAGGGCTTATGGGAGCTATCGGGGCCCTGCGGGCCATGGATTCGCAGAAAGCCAAAGAAATCGTTGAGCGCGATATCGAGCTGAACCAGATGGAAGAGCAGGTGATGGAAATCGGCTCGCGGCTGATTGTGACGCAGCAGCCGGTGGCCAAGGACCTGCGGCGGATTATCGTCGCCTTTAGAATTTCCAGCGATCTTGAACGGATGGGCGATTTGGCCGTCGATATTGCTAAAGTGACGATGCGCCTGGAAGGCCAGAAGCTGATCAAGCCGTTGATCGATATCCCGAAAATGTCCGACCTGGTTATCCTGATGCTGCGGGAATCGCTGCAATCTTACTTGGACGAAAATACGGACCTGGCCTACAAAATGGCCAAGGACGACGACGAGGTCGACCATCTATACAGCCAGATGATCCAGGAGTTGTATACGTTTATGATCGAAAATCCGGATTCCCTGCAGCAGGCGATGCTGCTTACCCTGGTTGGACGCTATATCGAGCGGATCGCCGACCATGCCACGAATATCGGGGAAAGCGCGGTCTATCTCGTCACCGGCCAACGCCCGGATTTGAATCAGTAAAAGTGTTCTTTAACACGTTGTGTACCGGTTGATCAACCGGCAGCTGCCTTATGCAATATGCAGGCGGCTGCCGGTTTTATTGTTTTGCGCTCTTTACGGGGCCTCGCGGTGTTAACCGGAAGCCTGCTGTGTTATCATAGGTAACAGGAACAAAACACTCGGGACGAGGTGTAGTATGGACAAATTGATCCTTATAGATGGCAACAGCATAATTTACCGGGCGTTTTTTGCGATGCCGCCGCTGACGAACTCCGGCGGGCTGCACACGAATGCCGTTTACGGTTTTACCAATATGCTGCTCCGGCTGATTCAGGAGGAGCAGCCCACTCATATTCTGGTGGCGTTTGATGCGGGCAAAACGACCTTTCGCCACGAAGGTTACCAGGAGTATAAGGGCGGCCGTGAAAAAACACCGCCGGAGCTGTCGGAGCAGTTCCCGCTGATGCGGGAGCTGCTGGAAAGCTTCGGCATCGCCTGGTTTGAACTGCCCGGCTACGAAGCCGACGACATCATCGGCACGCTCAGCAAACAGGCCGAGGAATCGGATCGCGAAGTGCTTGTCGTCACCGGCGACAAGGATATGCTGCAGGTGGTGACCGACCGGGTCAAGGTGGCGCTAACCCGCAAGGGCGTTAGCGAAGTGGAGCCTTACGGGCCGAAGGAAATTGAAGAGCGGTACGGCCTTAAGCCGCTGCAAATCATCGACCTGAAGGGGTTGATGGGCGATACGTCCGACAATATCCCGGGCGTGCCGGGAATCGGGGAGAAGACGGCGTTGAAGCTGCTGCATCAATTCGGCTCCGTGGAGGAAGTATTGGCCCATACCGGCGAGCTTAAGGGCAAAATGATGGAAAATCTCGTGAACCATGCCGAGGATGCGCGGCTCAGCAAGCAACTGGCGACGATTTTCCGCGAGGTGCCGGTGGAGCGGTCCTGGGAGGATATGCAATTCTCCGGTATCGAAGAGGAAAAAGCGGTTCCGATGCTGCGCAAGCTGGAATTCAAATCTCTGCTGGAGCGCTTGTCCTTTACCGCGGGAGCGGGAGGTAACGCTGGGGCGAATGCGGACGCGGATGCGGCTCGGGCGGTGGAGGACATCAACGTGACGATGGTGGACGCGGACACCTTGCCGGAAGTATCCGGGCAGCTTGCGGAAGTCGAAGGGATTATCATCGAGTCCTACGGGGATAATCCGCACCATGCCACACTGATGGGGCTGCTGCTGTCAACGCCGACGCGGCATTTTTTCCTGCCCTTTGAATTGCTGAAGCGGGAGGAAGCGGCGGACGTGCTGTCCTGGCTGGCGGACGAAAACATCCCTAAACGCGGGTATGACCTGCACCGCGCCGATCTCGCCTTGTTTTGGCAGGGCATCGCTTTTGCCGGCGCCGAACATGACGTCCAGCTTGCCGCTTATTTGCTTGATCCGACGGAAAACGACCAGACGATCAGCGGATTGGCGGCAAAATACGGCCTTCCGCACGTGCCTGCGGATGAAGACGTGTACGGCAAAGGTGCGAAATTCAAGGTGCCCGATCCGGAGATACTAGGCCGGCATTTGGCCCGCAAAGGGGACGCGCTGCTGCGCATCGTTCCGCTTCAGCGCGCCGATCTGGAGAAATACGAGATGAACGGGCTGTTTTATGATCTGGAGATGCCGCTGTCGCGGATCCTGGCCGATATGGAGAAGCAAGGCGTGGCCGTCAACCGGGAAGACCTGAAAGAGCTCGGGGTCGAATTTGAAGCGCAGATCAACAAGCTGGTAACGCAAATTTACGAAATCGCCGGTCAGGAATTCAACCTGAATTCGCCTAAACAATTAGGAGAAATCCTGTTCGATAAACTGGGGCTGCCGGTCATTAAAAAGACCAAAACGGGTTATTCCACCGATGCGGAGGTTCTGGAGAAGCTGGCGCCATACCACGAGATCGTCCAGTTTATCCTCGAATACCGCCAGCTCGCCAAGCTGCAGTCCACCTATGTGGAAGGTTTGCTGAAGGAAATTATGCCGCAGACGGGCAAGGTGCACACCTATTTCCGGCAAACGGTTGCCGCTACCGGACGGCTGAGCAGCCAATATCCGAACTTGCAAAATATTCCGATCCGCCTGGAGGAAGGCCGCAAAATCCGCAAAGTGTTCGTTCCTTCGGAGGAAGGCTGGTTTATTCTCGCCGCCGACTACTCCCAGATCGAGCTTCGCGTCCTGGCCCATATTTCCGGCGACAAGGGGCTGCAGGAGGCTTTCCTGCACGATATGGACATTCATACGAAGACGGCGATGGACGTCTTTGGCGTCGGGCCGGACGAGGTGGACGCGAATATGCGCCGTTCGGCAAAAGCGGTCAACTTCGGCATTGTGTACGGAATCAGCGATTACGGATTATCCCAGAACCTGAACATTACGCGGAAGGAAGCGGCCCGCTTTATCGAGCAGTATTTTGAAGCGTTCCAGGGCGTTCGCCGGTATATGGACGAGATCGTCAAGGAAGCCAAACGTGACGGTTACGTCAAAACCTTGCTGGAGCGGCGGCGCTATTTACCGGAAATCAACGCTTCAAACTTCAATTTGCGTTCGTTTGCCGAACGCACCGCGATGAATACGCCGATCCAGGGAACCGCAGCGGATATTATCAAGCTGGCGATGGTGAAGATGGACAAGGCATTGTACGAGCATGGCTTGAAGAGCCGGATGCTGCTGCAGGTGCATGACGAATTGGTGTTTGAAGTCCCTCCGGAGGAGCTGGACATGATGAAGAAGCTCGTACCCGAAACGATGGAGAACGCGATTAAGCTGTCCGTGCCGCTTAAGGCGGAGGTCAGCAACGGCGGCAACTGGTACGAAGCGAAGTAGAACAAACGAAGAGGTGACTAGCCATGCCGGAATTGCCGGAAGTGGAAACGGTCAGAAGAACGCTGACCGAATTGATCGTGGGGAAAACGATCCGCTCCGTCAAGGTGTACCTGCCGCGAATCATCCAGCGGCCGGACGATATACAGCGGTTTGAGACGGAGCTTACGGGCCGCCGGATCGTGGAAATCGGCCGCAGGGGCAAGTTTTTGCGGATCGTGATGGACGGGCTTGTGCTCGTTTCCCATTTGCGTATGGAGGGCCGATACGGAGTATATTCCGAGGAGGAACCCGTCGAAAAGCATACGCATGTCATTTTTAAATTTACCGACGGCACGGAGTTGAGATATAAGGATGTAAGGCAATTTGGCACGATGCATTTGTTTTCCCCGGGGGAGGAATTTGCGAGCAACCCTTTGGCCAAACTGGGAGTGGAGCCGCTGGACGATTCATTTACGCCGGAGGTTTTCCGCAAGCTGATGGCGCGGCGGACGACAAAAATCAAACCCGCGCTGCTGAACCAGGAATATGTCGTCGGTTTGGGGAATATTTATGTGGATGAAGCTTTATTCCGGGCCGGCATCCATCCGGAGCATCCGGCGGACAAGCTTAGCCGGGCTGATCTCGACCGGCTGCACGAGGCGATCGTGGCCACGCTGAACGAAGCGGTAAACGCCGGCGGCTCCTCGATCAAATCGTATGTGAACGGTCAAGGGGAGATGGGCATGTTCCAGCATGCCTTGCGCATCTACGGGCGGACCGGCGAGGTTTGTCTCGTATGCGGGCATCCGGTGGAAAAGACGGTTGTCGGCGGCCGGGGAACTCATTTTTGCCCCACATGCCAGAAGCCTTACCGGACCGGCCGCGGACGAAGCAAGGCAGGGCTCGGACGAGCCGGTTCCAGCTCCCGCGAAAACAGTGAGGTGTTAAAAGGATGAACATCGGCTTGACCGGAGGCATCGCCACAGGCAAAAGCACGGTATCCCGCATGCTGGTGCGAAAGGGAGCCGTTTTGATCGATGCGGATGTCATCGCCAGGGAAATCATGGAGCCCGGGCATCCGGTGCTGGCTGCGGTGGCGGAGCGCTTCGGACAAGCCGTGCTGCACCCGGACGGGACGCTCAACCGCAAAAAGCTGGGCGAGATCGTGTTCGCGAGCCCTGAGGAGCGAAAAGCGCTGGAAAACCTGACTCATCCGGCGATTCGCGCCGAGATGAGAAAACGCATGGCCGGGCTCGAAGCCGAAGATCCCCGCCGGCTTGTCGTTGCGGATATTCCGCTGCTGTACGAGTCGGGGCTTGAGCGGTTGTATGAACGGATCATGGTGGTTTATGTGCCGAGGGACGTGCAGCTGTCCAGATTGATGCAGCGGGACGGTTTAAGCCGGGAAGAGGCGGAGCGCAGGCTGAATGCGCAAATGGATATCGAACTGAAAAAAGAAAGGGCGGATATCTTGATCGACAACAGCCGTGGACTGGATGAGACGGAGCGTCAGATTGACGGGTTTTGGCGGGATCAGAGACTGCTATGAGGTGGCTTCGCAAAAAAAGAGTGCTGCTATTGTTATTCCTGGGGTTTATCGTTTTGATCTTTTTTAATTCCGCTTGGCTCTCGTTGTTTTATCCGATTTATTATAAAGAAGAAATTCGTTCTCACGCGAAAAACAACGGCATCGACCCGTTTATCGTGGCGGCCATCATTAAGGTGGAGACCAATTACAAGACCGGAGCCCTGTCGAAAAAAGGGGCTTTGGGGATCATGCAAATCATGCCGGACACGGCGAACTGGGTCATCACGAAGGCGGGTTTGCCCGATACGTCACTGGATCAGGTGCAGAATGAGATCGGGACCAACATCGAAATCGGGACCTGGTATTTAAAGTCGCTGTCGGAGCAGTTTGACGGCAATGAAATCGCCATGATCGCCGCCTATAATGCAGGGCCGACTAATGTCAAGAACTGGATTAAAAGCGGGAAATGGGACGGCCGTTTGGAAACGTCCAAAAATATACCCTTTGGTGAAACCCGTCATTATGTTCAGCGGGTAACGCATTACTATAAACAGTATTCCGACATTTACGACGAGCTTTGATTTGTGTTGAAAAAAGAAGCACTGACCGGCGTTATCCGCCTGTCAATGCTTCGGGGTGATCGGCGTTATTAGAATTGGCCAGCTTGGCCACCGGCTTGGCCTGCCAGCTGTTGTTCAGCGATAGTAACCAAGCGTTTCGTAATGAAACCACCGATCGAACCGTTTTCGTAGGAAGTCAGGTTACCAGCATATCCGTCTTGTGGGAAAGAGATGCCAAGTTCCTGAGCGATTTCATATTTCATTTGATCCAATGCTCCGGAAGCTTGTCTAACCACCAGGTCGTTCGAAGAGTTATTATTTTGTGCCATGATGTTCACCTCCTTGTGGTTGGTAACAGTATTATGTGCCGGGACTATCAACTTCATTACTTTTTTTCGAAGTTATTTATTGGAATTAATGTAAATTGCAATCTGTGGAAAGGAGGGGGCTGACGTTGAAATGTCCGTATTGCGATTATTTGGGGACAAAGGTGTTGGATTCAAGGCCGGCCAACGAAAACAGGTCGATCCGGCGGAGGCGGGAATGCGAGAAATGCAGCCGGCGGTTTACGACCTTTGAAATGGTGGAAGAAATGCCGCTGATCGTCATCAAAAAGGATGGAAGCCGCGAGGAGTTCAGCCGCGAGAAAATGCTGCGCGGCTTGATCCGGGCCTGTGAGAAACGCCCGGTTTCCGTGGAGCGCCTGGAAAGCATCGTGTCCGAGGTGGAGCGGTCCATGCGCCATTCGGCCAATGCCGAAGTGGAAAGCCGCGAGATCGGCGAGCTGGTGATGGAGCAATTATACCCCGTGGACGAAGTGGCCTATGTTCGTTTTGCTTCGGTGTACCGCCAGTTTAAAGATATCAATATGTTTATGAAGGAACTGACCGGGCTGCTGTCCAAAAATACGAGAGAAATCGAATAACCGAATTTGCATGAACACCGAATGAACACTCCCTGTATCCAATTTAGGGGAGTGTTTATTTTTGTTTGCCTTTGTCGAAATTAAGGGGGATCCGCCAATGTCATTTTACACAAAGTTTACATTACGAAAACACGGGATTGATCTTCGCCGCCTATAATCAGGTTGTAAAACAAATAAGGGGGAAACCTGAGACAATGAAAAAGAGTATGCTTATGGTTTTGACTTTGGTATTAAGCTTGACCTTGGCGGCTTGTGGTCAGGGGGGCAACGCAAAAACTAACACCTCGGGTGCTGCTGAAGGCGGTAACGCAGGGGCGAAAAACGAGGCACCGGCGAACAGCGGCGGGAACGCGGCAACTTCCGATTTGTCCGGCTCGGTTCTGGCTGTAGGTTCCTCGGCGCTCCAACCGCTGGTAGATCAAGTTTCGAAAAAATTCATGGAGCAAAATCCAAACGTATCCATTCAGGTTCAAGGCGGAGGCAGCGGCACGGGGCTGACGCAAGTTTCCGGCGGACAGGCTGACATCGGTAACTCCGACGTGTTTGCCGAAGAGAAGCTGGAAGCCGCACAAGCTTCCGAGCTGGTTGACCACCAAGTAGCGGTTGTCGCTATGGCCGCTGTGGTGAATCCGGATGTGACGATCGACAACCTTACGAAAGACCAACTGGTGCAAATCTTTACGGGTAAAGTAACGAACTGGAAAGACCTGGGCGGCCCGGATCAAAAGATTCAAATCGTAAACCGTCCTTCGAGCTCCGGTACGCGCGCTACGTTTGAGAAATACGCACTTGGCACGAAAACGGAAGACCTGCAAGGTTCGATCCAAGAGGATTCCTCAGGTACGGTTAAGAAGCTTGTCGGCGAAACGCCGGGAGCCATCGGTTATCTGGCGCTTTCCTACTTGGGAGATGACACTGTAAAAACCGTGAAATACGAAGGCGTGGAAGCAACTGTGGATAATGTAGCAAACGGTACTTATCCGGTATGGGCTTATGAGCATATGTACACGAAGGGCGAGCCAAACGATGTCGTTAAGGCGTTCCTTGACTACATGGTTTCCGAAGATGTGCAAAAAGAAGATGGCGATGTTGTAGAGCTTGGCTACATTCCGGTAAGCAAAATGCAAGTTAAACGCGACGTAGACGGCAACATTACCAAATAAATAACAGTATACGATAACATCATATCGGCAGAGCGAAGAGGCGGACATTTCTGCCTCTTTCTGTGCTGTGTAAAGGGAGAGGTTTCATGGCTCAGTCCGGCGGAAATAAAAAAGTACAGCCGCACATCATAGAGGAATGGACCGGTAAAATATTTACGTCATTTTGCATCGTGTTGTTGGTTGTGACGATTTTCTCGATGGTGTATTTTGTCTCAACCAGAGGTTTAAGCACCTTTTTTCAGGACGGGATTTCGATCGGCCAAATTTTTGGAAGCACCGTGTGGAGGCCGGAGGGCGCACCCCCGATGTTTGGGGCGCTCCCCTTCATATTGGGATCGTTCAGCACTTCGATCCTGGCGGCCCTCATCGCGGCGCCGCTCAGCATTTGCGCAGCCCTGTTTATGGTCGAAATTATGCCTAAATTCGGCAAAAAGTTTTTGCTGCCGGTGATCGAGCTGCTGGCCGGGATTCCTTCGGTCGTTTACGGTTTTGTCGGCCTGAGCGTGATCGTCCCGTTTTACCGGGACATTTTTCCCGGACAAGGGCTTGGCATTTTTGCGGGGGCGACGGTATTATCGATCATGATTTTGCCTACGATTACGTCCATCGCCACGGATGCGATCTCCGCTCTTCCTCCCGGCTTGCAAGAAGGTTCTTATGCTTTGGGGGCCACGCGCTGGCAAACCTTGTGGCGGACCGTCCTGCCGACCACGATGCCCTCGCTGCTCACCGGGGTTGTACTGGGGATGGCCCGGGCCTTCGGGGAAGCGTTGGCCGTACAGATGGTGATCGGGAACGCGCCGCATATTCCGCGCTCGCTGTTTGAATCCACCTCCACGCTGACCAGCGTCATCACGCTCAGCATGGGCAATACGGTTATGGGGACGACGCAGAACGACGTGCTTTGGACACTTGCCTTAATTTTGATGCTGATGACCTTCGTCTTCGTCTTTATCGTACGGTGGTTGGAAGGGAGAGCAAAACGATGAGTGCAAAAACAGCAGACAAAATTGCCACTGCCGTGATTATTGCGCTGGCAGGCGTTATTGTGCTGATCATGGTCGGGCTGCTCGGGTTTATTTTAGTCCGCGGGCTAGGCCATATCAGCTTTGATTTTCTGACCTCTCCACCGGAGACGATCAAGGCTGGCGGCGGGATTGGTCCGCAATTATTCAATTCCTTGTTCCTGCTTGTTCTAACGCTGATTATCACGATTCCGCTTGGACTCGGCGCAGGCATTTATATGAGCGAATATGCGAAACCGGGTAAGCTGACGAATTTTATCCGGCTGATCGTCGAAGTATTGTCTTCTTTTCCGTCGATTGTCGTCGGTTTGTTTGGCTTGCTTGTGATCGTTAATGTTTTTGGCTTTGGTTTCTCCTTGTTCTCCGGGGCGCTTGCGTTAACGGTGTTTAACCTGCCGCTGATGGTGCGGATTACGGAGCAGGGCATGGCCAGCGTGCCGCAAGCACAGAAAGAAGCGAGCCTGGCGCTGGGCTTGTCCAAATGGAAAACGATCAGTTCGATCATGCTGCCAATCGCGATGCCGGTCATTTTGACCGGGACGATTCTGGCTGCGGGCCGCGTGTTTGGCGAAGCGGCGGCGCTGTTGTTTACGGCCGGTATGAGCAGTCCGAGACTGGACTTCGGGAACTGGAACCCGCTTAGCCCGACGTCGCCGCTGAACCCGTTTCGCCCGGCGGAGACGCTTGCCGTTCATATCTGGAAGATCAATTCCGAAGGGCTGGCTCCGGATGCTCCGGAAATCGCCGCGGGCGCTTCGGCCGTGCTGATCATCACGGTGCTTCTGTTCAACCTGCTCGCACGTTGGGTCGGCCGCCTGATGTACAAGAAATTTACGGCTACGAAATAGGAGGGCTCCGAGGTGCAAAATACCGCATTATCCACGAAAGATTTGAGTGTGTTTTACGGAGAAAAGCAAGCGGTAAAAGAGATTTCGCTCGACTTCGCCTCGCGGCAGGTGACGGCGTTAATCGGGCCGTCCGGCTGCGGGAAATCGACGTTCCTGCGCAGTCTGAACCGGATGAACGATTTGATATCCGGCGCCCGGATCACCGGGGACATCTGGATCGGGGACGACAATATCAACGATGCGAAAACGGATGTCGTGCTGCTGCGGCAAAAAATCGGCATGGTGTGGCAGAAACCGAATCCTTTTCATAAATCGATCTATGAAAACATCGCGTTTGGACCGCGTTATCACGGCATCCGCGACAAGAAGAAGCTGGATCAGATCGTGGAGGAGTCGCTCACCAAAGCCGCGCTCTGGAACGAGACGAAGGACCGGCTGCACAGGTCGGCGCTGGCATTGTCCGGAGGACAACAGCAGCGTCTCTGCATCGCCCGTTCGATCGCCGTAAACCCGAGCATCATCTTGATGGATGAGCCGGCATCCGCGCTGGACCCGATTTCGAGCGCCAAAGTCGAGGAACTGATCGCCGAATTAAAACGCGAATACTGCATTATTATCGTTACCCACAACATGCATCAGGCTGCACGGGTATCGGAGAAAACCGCGTTTTTCCTTATGGGTGAACTGGTTGAGTATGACGACACCAGCAAAATCTTTACGAATCCTTCGGAAAAACGGACGGACGATTACATTTCCGGCCGGTTTGGATGAACCGGTTGCTTTAAAGGACCGAGCCAGGGGAGACTGCCTCCTTGGGCTCGGTCTTTGCCTTAAGATAACTAAAGGCGGTCTGGCTTCTTAGAGAGTGCGCCGAAACGTGCCGGTGGCATGATCTCTAAATCGGGCAAGCAGTTCGGCCGCTTTGTTGCGATTTCGCTCAAACATGGAAACATGGAAGCGTTAACGCTGAAGAGGGCGTCACGATCCACTGAGGTCAGCGCATTTACCTTTTGCACCGTAGCCGTTTCGAGCAGTCTCACAAATCGACGCCAAGTGAGGGGGGCTGACCAAAAGGTTCGTGTCTTGGTGCCTCGGTGCCTCGGTGCCTCGGTGCCTCGGTGCCTCGGTGTCTTGGTGTCTTGGTGTCTTGGTGTCCCTGCCTGCTGCTTGCCTTTGCACGATTATCCCTTTCGTTCAGGGAGCAGGAAGTGGGGGCTAGAGCAAGGGTTCCAAAAAAAGAGAGAAGAAAAAGAGAGGGGAAAAATGAGGGTTCAGATGAGATTTTCGGCTTGAAAGAGGAACGTACGTTTGGTAAAATAAAACAAAACGAACTCACGTTCGTAACTTCTTGATTCGGGGGCGAGCGAACATGGAGGACAATGCGGGAACGGAACTTCAACCATTCACCAGCCGTTATAACAGCGAACAGGCCTGCATGGAGGCGCTGATCGCAATGAAGTGGCCGAACGGCTTCGTCTGCCCGCGCTGCGCTCACACCCGGTGCAGTCGTCTTACCTCCCGGCATATCCCCTTGTTCGAGTGCGGAAAGTGCAAGCATCAAACGTCGGCTTTGGTCGGCACGATTTTTGAACGAACGCATTTGCCCCTGCTCAAGTGGTTCGAGGCCCTGGATTTATTCCTGCTTGAGGACGGCATCTCGGCGATGCGGCTGAGCAAGATGATCGAGGTCACCTACAAAACCGCCTGGTTGATGCTGCACAAAATACGCCATGCCGTCGGAGAGTTCGATGCCCGGGAACCGCTCTGCGGAGACGTGAAGGTGAACAGCGATCAATATGGGCGTAATCCGTCCCGGTGTCAGCTTTCGCATCCGTATGCCACGGCGGTCGTAGCGGGATGCACGGTGACGGAATCGGGCGAGCCGAAGCGGGTCAAAATCCGCCTGGTGCCGCATAAGAGAGGAGACGGACAAAGAGTAAACCGTCACGAACTCGCTGCGTTCATCAACGGGCATGTGGATGTCCGTACATCGGTAGTACAGTCGTTTCCTCTAGCCTTTCGGCTGTATGCGCCCTTGCGGAAAGTGGTAAGAGAGGCGTGGGAATCGCTGAAGAGTACATATATAGCCTTGGGACTGAAGCATCTGCAGGCGTACCTAAACGAGTATACCGGACGCCGCCGGCTGCACCTGCCCGGAGCAGAAGAAACGATGCGGCAGAAGTTGCTGCGCATGTGTGTGGCGATTCCGGCGATCCCTTACCGCCGGCTGATCGCACGCCAACCGAATCGGCCCCTTGAGGCTGCGGCCTGATCGAGACGCTGGAACGGTGGGGGGAGTTTGACGAAGATCAACTTAATGAGTAAGGGGTTAGCTTAATGCGGATCAACTTGATTGGTGTGGGTTAGCATGAACGGTGTGGACGTTGCTGCAGATGAAAGGGTTCAGGATACAGCAAAATCACGGTCTTTTCATTTCCCTCGCGTCTTGTCCTTGATCTCCTGTCTCGATCTCCTGTCTTGATCTCTTGTCCGGTCTGTTTCACCTCCCCTAAACCTAATTCCTTCTCCTAAGCCCGTCTAAATTATCTCGAACCTATCCGCTTCTACACCAAATATTTTCTTCCCCCGAGCTTGTCTGTTTCTCTGCTACCTGATCAAACGGGATAATCGTGCAAAGTCTCCGGCAGCAAGTGTTAGTCTGCCGCCCACCCTAAGAAAAGAATACTTTAAATCGTTTGGCAACTGATTTAGGTCGGGCTGATGGTCTTATAACAATGAAAGACACCTCTTCTGTCTGATCGTAGAAGCTCGTCACTCTCGCTCGCTTTACCAAACGAAGCAGGTGTTTTTCTATTTTTCAAGCCGCCTATCTTAATTCTTTGAAAACCTTCAACTCAAGGACTCAAGCTGATTTTTGCTCTGCGAAAGTTGAGTTATAAAATTCCGGCATGGTAGAGGACGAGGTATTTGGAGCCTAAAGGACCTCAGAGACCTTATCTGCGGGAAAACAGAGGCGCGAAAATTTTAACGGACTGAGATGCCGCTATTTCGCTTGAATCGGTCCGGATGAACTCGTTTCGAGTGAAAATAGGTTCATGTGGGTCCGTTAGGCTGGGAAATACCCGGGAAATGGGCGGATAAGGTCGTTGGAGTCCGATAGAGCAGCGTCCTCACTGAAAGGCCGCCCCGGCCCGCAGTCCAGGATGGAACCCGCCTTGGGGCCATTTTGGATTGGAAATTCTCCGCGTATACTGTTAACATAGAAAGAATAGGGCGAATTGATGGCGGCGCCTTGAACTCGTAAAAGGAGAACGAACATGAATGTGCTGGCTTGGATTGAGCGGATGTTCGAGCATTATGGTTATTTCGTATTGTTGCTCGGACTGCCGGTGGATTTTATCGCGCTGCCGTTGCCGCCGGGACAAACGACGCTAACATATACCGGTTATTTGGCCTATAAAGGGGTACTCCAGTTCGTTCCGGCTTTACTGGCCGGCTACGCCGGATCGGTGATCGGCGTAACGATTACGTATTGGCTTGGCCGCTGGATTGGAGCGCCGCTCGTTGAGCGCTACGGCAAATGGATTTTTTTAAAACCTTCCCACTTAGAGAAAACAAGGCGCATTTATGAGAAATATGGAAATAAGATGCTGTTGATCAACTTTTTCGTACCTGGGGTCAGACAGTTTTTCGGATATTTTGTAGGCATCATCTGTGTCCCTTTTCGTACGTTTGCCCTCTATGCTTATGCCGGGGCGGCCATATGGGTTACCGCTTTTGTGGGCATCGGATTCGTGTTTGGCGAGCAATGGCAATACGCGTTCGGACTGGTGGAGAAATATCTGAAGTATTTCTTTATGGGCCTTGGGGCTCTGCTCCTGGTGATTGTATATATGAAATGGAGAAAGTGGCGGATGAAAGTAGCCAAGCTGTCGCGAAACTCTTGAAGAGGTAGTTCACACGCACTTAAAGGCGCTCTGGTCGATGATCCCGCGCCTTTTTTCTGCTTAATCCTATTTATGACTATTCTGAACCCCTTATGATCATTTCGGCTTGGGGTTTTTCGCCGCTTCTCCGTCGGCTGACTCTTCCTCCCGAAGCTTCAGCAGGGACAGAAGTTCAAAAAAGTTTCCCAAGGCAGCGAATCCGGCCCCGATAATGGCCAGGTCACTGGCGGTAACTATCGCATCGTCCGTTTTTTTCGTTTTTCGTCTTCTTTTTGCCAAGCACACCACCTGCTTTGAAGTCAACTTGCTTTATCATATGCTGTAAATGAAAGCGATGGTCATGTTTGAACGAAACTGGGCGAACTGAAAACGGCGCTTGACCCATTCAAAGTATGAAGTACACTTCAATTCTTCCATAAGAAAGGTAAATAGTCATGTCTAAAGCCGATAACATGCTGTCCATGCTTTGGCTGCTGCGGTCGGGAAAAAAGATGACGGCCCAGCAGTTGGCGGACGAGCTGGAAATCCATATCCGGACCGTATACCGCTGTATCGATTCTTTATGCGCCAGTGGCGTACCGATCATCGCCGATTCCGGACCTAACGGGGGATACCGAATTCTCGGCGACTTTGCGGAATCGCCGCTGCTGTTTGATGCGGATGAGCAGAAAGCGCTGGTGCACGCTTCGATATTCGCCAGGGAGGCGGGATATCCGTTTTCTGCCGAGTTGGAGCGGGCGGTTGAGAAACTGAAGCGTTATACAAACGAAAAGCAGCTGAATCAAATGGAACGCCACGGCCGCGGCGTGTCCGTGATTTATCCGCCCGTGGGCGAGAAACAGTCGGCTTATCTGCAGCAACTGGAGGAAGCGGCGGCGGAAGGCCGGTCACTTGTTATGGAGTATGCGCGGGGCAAGGATTCGGCTGTGGAGAGCCGCGTGTTTGATTGTTACGGCATCATTCACTGGAAGGGAAGCTGGTATACGGCCGGATTTTGCCGCCTGCGGCAGGGTCTGCGCAGCTTCCGGGTAGACCGCATCGTCCGCTTGGAGCCTTCGGACCACCGGTTCGAGCGGCCGGCGGATTTTTCCGCGAAAGATTTTTTGCTGGGCGGATTGCTGCCGTCTTCGCTGCGGGAGGAGTCCCTGGTCACCGTTCGCCTTGCCGGTCATGACCGGGTTTTAAATGAACTGCAAAACCATTGGATGTTCGGCCATACGCTGGTTCGGCGGAGTGAAGGGGAAGCGGAATTTAAAATGGATTCATCCGCATTGTATACTTATGTGCCATACTATTTGCTGCCTTACGGCAAAGCGCTGACGATACGCGAGCCTGACCGGCTCGTGCGGCGGATGGCGGAGATTTGCGCGAACATGGCAGCACATTATGAGGGGATGAACAAGGAAGTTGAATAAATAAGGGAGGCCGCGTCCGCAGGCACGGCCCTGCTTTTTTCTAAGATACTTTTGAGCTCTTGCATTTCGTGGACTTTCCCGAAAGTACGTTGATGGACGTTCTTCTTATCCTTTCGTGCCGCCTTGAAGGCCAAACCCTTTGGACATAAAACGCTGCGAAAGGATATACAATGCGACGGAAGGGATCGCATACAGGATGGAGAAAGCGGCCAGGTTCCCGTACTCCACCATCCCGTATTGTCCGAAAAACTGGTACAGCTTTAAGGAAGCCGGGAAGTTTTCGGGGGTTTGCAGCAAAATATACGGAACGAAGAAATTGCCCCAGCTTCCCGAAAACGTGAAGATGGCCACCGTACAGATGCCGGGGATCATCAGGGGAGCAACCACTTTGCGGATGCCCGTAAACACCGACGCTCCGTCGACCCATGCCGCTTCCTCCAGGTCCTGCGGCACGGAGTCCATAAAGTTTTTCAGCATCCAAATTCCATAAGGCATCGAGGAAGCGACGTAAAACAGGATCACCCCGTAAATCTGGTCATACAAATTCAAGGTGAGGAACAATTGGTACACCGGGACCATCACGGCCGTAATCGGCAGCGAGGTCATAAATAAAACGGTCAGCATGAACGGCTTTTTGTATTTCATTTGGTACCGCGATAAGGGATAGGCCGCAAGCAGGGCCAGGATGACGACGAGCACCGCCTGGCCGAGCGACATGATCAGTCCGATCAGGAAGGCGCGCTGATTTTCCCGGCTGGTGATCACTTCGATATAGTTATCCGCCGTCACCCGGTGCGGAAACTTAAGCGTCTGCATCGCGTTTGAGTCGATTGAGGCGACGATGACCCATAGCAGCGGCAGTACGAAGCAGATGCCGATAAAGGTAAGAATGGCGTACGGCAACACCCTGTAGACGATTTTGCGTTGTTTGGCGTTCATACGAAGCCTCCTTGTCAAAAGCTTATTTCAACGAACGGATATAGAACAGGCTGAGCACGACTCCGATCAGCAGGAGCAGCAGGGAGATCGCCGTTCCGTATCCTAGCTGATAATTGACAAAGGCCTGATTGTACATAAAGATCGGCAGCGTCGTCGTCGAAGTGCCCGGTCCTCCGCCAGTCATGGCGTAGATCAGCCCGAATACCCCAAGCGTCTGCAAGGTGACGAGCATCATATTGGTGACAAAACTTTCCTTAATATAGGGCAAAATGATCCGGGTGAGCACTTGCCATCTCGACGCCCCGTCGACGACGGCCGCCTCTTCGACCTCGCTTGGCACATCGTCCAGCGCCGCTTGAAACACGAGCATGGAGAAGGCGGTCCCGTGCCAGATGTTGCCCAGAATAATCGTCAGCATCGGCACGGTGAACAGCCAGGTGACTGCGGGGATGCCGACAAAGGCGAGGATCGAGTTCAACGTGCCTTCGTCCCCGAAAAAACTGTACAAGCACAAAGCGCAGACGATTTCCGGAGTTACCCAGCCGGCCAGCACGATCGTGCCGATGACGCGGCGGAACAGCTTGTTTTTATGCTTCATCAATAAGGCGATGACAAAACCGAGCACCTGCTGGCCGATCACCGCCGAGCCAAACAGGAAAATCAGCGTATTCCAGATGCTGATGCGAACCGTCGGGTCCTTGAACATATGGATATAGTTATCGATCCCGACAAACTTCAGTTCCTTCGCGGATTCTCCGGTTAAGGCCAGATTCGTGAACGAATAGAAAAAGGTCAGGAATACCGGATAAATGAAGAAAATCAGCATGATGAGGATGGACGGAAGCAAAAAGTAGAGCCACGTTAATGAATTTCTTTTCTGCCGATACGGTTCGGCCGTTATGCTGCTCATGTCGTTCACCTCCCGAAAGCGAGTCGTTCACCGCTATTTTTGCATCACATGATCCTCGCCGACGATGCGGGTGATATCCTGAGCGTATTTTTTGGCGGCGTCGGCCGGAGAGGTTCCCGTAGCCACGGATTCGACCATCGTTTGGATTTGCGTGGATACCTCGGGGTATTTTTCCTGGGCCGGCCTGAACTCGGCGTTTTGCAAATATGCCGTGGCGATTTCGTTAAACGGCATTTTCGTATATTCGGGATCTTTGGCCACGTCGGCCCGGACCGTAATGTTGCCGGAGGACATGACGAGCTTTTGGCTGTTTTCTTTGTTCAGCGCGTATTTGATGAACTCCCAAGCTTCGTCTTTATGTTTGGCATTGCTCGGGATGGACAACGCCCAGCCGCCAGCCAGCGTGATCGCACCGGGATCCTGGCCTTGACTCGTCGGCATCGGGGCAAAGCCGAGCACGTCTTTATATTCCGGCCAAGGGGCGGCTCCGGTGTCCAGGTAGTTGCCGGTAATCCAGGAGCCGTCGAGCGAAATCGCAAGCTTGCCCTGCGGCAAGTATTCGCGCGAAGCGGTATTGCCCGCCTGGCCGTTCAGCACTTTGGAGAGCGGTGGTCCAAGCTGCTCTTTGTTCACGGTTTCTATAAACCCGAGTGCATCGAGGATGCCCTGGCTTTGTATGATCCATTTCCCGCCGCCGTCATCGTAAAGTCGTTCGCCTGTGCCGTACAGCAGCATTTCATAAGTTTGCATCGAGGTGGCTTCGCCCGTCGCCTTGCCCATGTTCATCCAGATCGGCACGACGTCCGGTTCCTTTTCTTTGATCGTACGGGCTGCGTCCAGCACCTCGTCCCAGTTATTGGGCTGCCATTCCTCGGGAAGTCCGGCCCGCTTGAAAATTTCCTTGTTATACCAGAGCCCGCGTGAATCGGTATTGTAGGGCACCCCGTACACCTTGCCGTCGCTGGCGGTCACGCCTTTTTTCATCGCTTCGATAAACGAGCCGTTGGTCCAATCCTCCCATGCTTTCAGCCGTTCATCGAGCGGTTCAAGGTAACCCGCGCTGGCGTCGGAGTTCAGGATAAACGTATCCTCGGTGACAATGTCCGGCGCCGTATCTTTCGATTTCAAAGCCAAAGCGACTTTGGCAAAATAGTCCCCTTCGGAAGCCTGAATCGGCGTTGGCTTGATCTCTACATTTTTATTCGGATAGCCGGTGGCAACTTCCATGATCCATTTGTAAAACGAGCCTTTTTCCCCGGCACCGTCGTCCCGGTACGTGATCGTAATCGTCGTTTTTCCGGACCCGCCAGCCCCTTCGTCGCTTTTGCCCGAACAGCCAAACAGCAAAGCTCCGCACAAAGCGATGCACAACACGACGGACGTAATCTGCCAACCCTTTTGTTTCATGAAGGCCATGTTTTTCCCTCCCTAAGTAAGTATGCGGCTAGAGCAGCGAAAAAAGCTTGCTGGATTGTATCCGCTTACAAGCCCTTTTGATAAAAACATACTTTCCTGCCGAACGAATTATTCTAAATTTGAATGATTCTTTATAGGTATGCAGGGTTAGGCATAGGGGTGATTGGCGGAGAAAAGGGCAGAAGGTGCAGGCGCCGCGCGGAAAAACAGGCAGCCGACCCGGGCGGATCGGCTGTGAACAGGAGTAAATTCGCATGCAACATCAGACCAGATGTGACAGCACATGGGCAAAATGCTCCAAGGCGGTCCGGGAATGGCGGTAAAATGTCGTCCGGCTCATATGGAAACGGGCGGCGAGCTCGTTTTTGTTCCACTCTTTCCGCAAAAAGCTTTCCCTGAGGATTTGCTGTTCCAGCTTCGTTAGAGGATAGGCGGGGGACGCGGACGTCAATAGATCCAGCACGTTTTTTTGCAAGACGGCAGCGGGCAGATGCAGGGCATGAACGGCCGGGATCCGTTCCAGCTGTTCTGTATCGTACAGCCGTTCCAGGATTTGTTTTACGGCCTTGCCGTCGATCGTCACGGACAGGTCTTGGCCCGCTCCGGGCATTGGTCCGTTTGGCGCATGGTCTGCCGGACCGGTCTGCCGGATCACCTTTTGCACCCATTCCTCAAACGCAGCTTGCCGAAAATCGAGCTCCCATCGCGTCAGTCCTTCCGATTCTGCGAGGCCTTCGGGCTTGATCCGGCCGGTTTCCTTGAAGCCCAGTAGAGAAAATAAGCTGTTTAAATGCGGATCTGCGGTGATATTGATGCCCTTAAATCCGCGGGTCATAAAAATCAGCCATTGCCGCATCAACAAAGCGCCCAATTCCTCGGGACGGTAAAGGGGATGCCGGATATTCACCGCGGCGAGCAGCACGCAGATTGTGTCTGAAGCTTCCGCGGGGAGACTTAGCAGCTCGGGAGCCTCCTCACCAAGCATGGAGCTAAGCCGGGGAGCGTAACGTTCCAATAGCGGGATCGTCCCGGCATGCAGCCAGAAGCCGGCGCAAAACGCCAGCGGGATTCCTTCGGAATCGCGCACGACATAAATCCCCTCGGGATGATCGGTGGCGATCGTTTCCAGCAGCTCGTGATATTTCTGCGGCTCAACCAGTTCGGATTGCCAATCGGAGTTGGAAATCGACCAGGCCAGAAACCGCTGCAGGTCGGGCAAATCCTCCGCACGATAAGGGCTGTGTTCCTGCGGCTTCAGGGTGGACGAAAAATCGGCGTAGGCATGGGCCGCCGGCAGAAACTCGCGGTAAAGCTCCAGCACATGGGCGGCAATCTGCATTTGCCGGCGTTTATCCGCCAGCCGGAATTGTTCGGCGAGCAGCTTGAACACATGAAGTTGCTGCTGCTGAAACTGGCTTGGATTTCGCCGGGCGTGCTCTTCCCGCAAAAGGCGGGCAACGACATGGTGCAGGGACAGGCCATATGGAGTGCTGCGGATAAACGACAGCTTCCCGAGCTCAAAATAGCCGGAAGCGGTTAGCGGATCGTCCAGCAAATTGTTGATGGCAGGCTGGTCGGCTGCCGGCAGCAGCGACAGGACGGTTAACGCTTGGAACAGGGAAGGGGAAGCGACTTCTTTTAAAAATTCCGCGCTAAGCATGCTGGGGATTTCCCGGATATCCCCTTCCCGGGAACGCTGCAAGTCCACGATCATCGCCAGCAGCAGGGGAAGGCCCTCCGTTTTTTGCGCGATTTCCTTTTGCACGGCTTCTTCCAAACCGCTATCACGCAAATACTCGTGTATTTCTTCTCGCGAAAAAAGCTTCAGGGGAAACGTTTGCATACGCCCGTCCAGAAGCGGGTTCGTGCGCCATTTGACGGGAAGGCCGTTTCGCGAGGCGATGACAAGCAGCACCCCCGCATCTTTCAGTCTCGGCAAAAAGTTGGAGAGCAACCAGCCTTCAATCAGGTCGAAACGTTCGCAGTTATCCATCACCAAAACGGACCGCTGCTTGGACAACTCCGCTACCAGGTAAGGCAGGAGGGGAACATCCGGGCCCCTGAATCTGCCGTATTCGTTTTGCAGGCCCATTTCCAGACTGGATAAAAAAGCTCCGGAAGTCGTAAGCTCAGATTGGCCATCCAGCCACAACGCAAGCAGCGAAGCTTGTTTGGCCTTACGGAACATTTCCGTCAGCAGCGTTGTTTTGCCGATGCCGCCGATGCCAGAAACCGCAAATAGCCGCAAATCCCCACTGGGGTCCGCCACCCACTGCTCCAGACTGTTCATTTCCCGGGAAAAGCCAATCACTGGACGGCGGTCAATTTTATTTTTTTCTGTCGATAACGATTCCATTCCCCATCTTCCTTCTATATTTAAAATCTGAAACAAAAATGAAACATCATGATCATGCCATTATATTACACTATGAAATGCGACTATTAAAAATAAAAATTCGTATTCTTTTAAGATTATAGAATCTATAATCGTGGGGGAAAACTACCGCAAAACGCGGTGTGGCTGCTCAGAGAGTACGTTGATAGACGTTTTTCTTAACCTTATGGAATTTATAAAATTTCGGGCATGGTAGAGGGCGATCCGCAGGTAGAGAGGGGGAGGAGAAGAGGGACCTGGGGGGGGGGCTAAGGGACACCAGAGCCGTTATTTGCGAAAAAACGGGAGTTTGCAAAATGTGACGGACACAGAAGACCTTATTTACCTCAAATCGCCCAGGATGAAAGGGTTTAGAGCGAAATAGGGCCGCCTGTGTCCGTTAGGCTGGGAAATACCCGGGAAATGGGCGGATAAGGTCGCTGGTGTCCGTTAGAGCAGCGTCCTAAGTTGAGGAAGATCCTCCAATCGCTCCAAAGTAGAAGTCAGAGCCGCTAAAGGGCGCCGTCAGGCGTTTTTCTCACGCATTTATTACTTGTAAAGGGGATCCAATATGACAAAACGCTTATCTGCTTTCTTAGTCTTATTAATGATGTTTACGATATTTGAACCATGGGGAATCCGTGCCGTTCAAGCTGAAGCCGCTGTCTCAGCGCCGTCCGAAGCGGATGGCTGGGTTCAAATATTCACGGCGGAGCAACTCGTTTATATCGATCAAAACCAGGAGGAATATCTAAACCGGAAGATTCGCCTTGAGAACGATATCGCTTTAGCCGGTTATGACTGGATTCCTTTCGGCGGCAACGAGCATGCCGCATTTAGCGGGGTTTTTGACGGAAGGGGCTATTTGATCTCCGGTATTAAAGTCATCGACGACGAGCGGGAAAATGTCGGATTTTTCGGCAGCTCAACCGGCGTGATTAAGAACCTGGGAGTAGAGGTTCAAATCGAGGGAGGCGTCAATACCGGCGGACTGGTCGGTCTGGTGAACGACGGCAGCATTGACCGTGCTTATTCAACGGGCAGCGTCAGGGGGGGAACGAACGCCGCTCCGGCTGCGGTTACTGGCGGATTGGTAGGAGGGGCTAGAGGCGAAATCACTCGCTCCTTTTCTTTGGCATCCGTCGTTAGCGGTACGGCCCCCAACATCTATGTCGGCGGGTTGGCCGGCAGTCAAAGCAGCGGTGGGATTAGCGATTCGTATGCGTTAGGAAACGTAGCAAACCAGACTAGCCATAATTATTTTCTCTTTTCTAGCGGTCTTGTGCCCCATATCGTTTACGGCAGCGCTCAGCGTACTTATGCGACCGGATATGTCGACAAGTCCAATTTAGCGGGGGCGTCCAACTCGTTGATCGCCGGATTGGTGAGCCTAGCCGATTTCGCAGGTTCTTTCGTTGCGGACTCCTTTTTCGACATTTTTACTACCGGGGTAACGGCTGGCAGCGATCCGAGCGGAGTGAACGCCCGAGAGACGAGCGAGATGCGGCAACAATCCACATATGCGGATGCCGGCTGGGATTTCACGAATACGTGGGCGATCAACCCGGCGGTGAATAACGGGTATCCTTACTTAAGACCGGCGATTCTAACTGAAGATTTACCGGATGCGGTCAAAGCTGTCCCTTATTCGGTTTCGCTAGCGGTGTTTGACGGTGCAAGAGGCGGAATTACCTGGAGCGCGACCGGCCTTCCCGACGGTCTGAGCCTTATCGGTACAGGGATTCATACGGCGGTGCTTCAGGGTACGGCGGAGCAGCCCGGCACGTACAGCATCAATATCACGGTAACGGATGCCGGAGGCGCCACCGATCGTGCGACGCTCCAGTTGACGGTTAAAGCGCAAGCGCCTGAGATAGCCGCCTTCAGAGTGGGACCCGGCGACGCGTACCAATCCGCCAAAGTGACGGCTGAGCCTCAAGGCGCGGATCATACGTTTGCTTATACGCTTGCTGATTCCGCGGATGTTCGGCCGCTGCTTGGCACCGGTCTTCCTGCTGACGCTGTGGCGTACCGGTTGGGGGAGGACATTCCGAACGTTGCCGCAGAGCAGTATTTAAACGTATATGAGGCGGATTTGAATGGCTTGATCCGGGCCTTGAGCAGCGTCCGGCTTACGGCTGCCGATATTCAGGCGCGGGTTCGCGTCACCGGCGTTAGGCTGGAGCCGAATCGGCTGACGCTTGTCTTGGGCCAGGCGCCGCAAAAGCTTGCCGCCGTCGTCCTGCCCGAAGGGGCGGCCGAGCCTGCGCTGATTTGGAGCTCCAACGCACCGGAGGTCGCCGAGGTCAATGAAAACGGCGAGGTCACTCCAGTGGCGGCGGGCGAAGCTGACATCACGGTCACGACCGTGGACGGCTCCTTCACGGCAACCGCCAAGGTGACCGTGACGCCGCCTCCGGCAACCGCCGGAACGGTGACGGGAGCCGTTTACGGAACGGGGGAAACCCCGCTTTCCGGGGTTACGGCCGCCGTGTACGGCAACAGCGCCACGACTGACAGCCAAGGGAACTTTACTTTGTTTAACATTCCGGAAGGAAAGCAAACCGTTACGTTTACGGCTTCAGGATATAAAACCTATTTCCTGATCGTAAACGTCACTGCGGGCGAGATCACGGATGTGGGCCGCATCGCGATGACGAGCGAAGATACGCCGGAAAATCCGGATGATCCTGTTGATCCAACCGATCCAACGGATCCAACGGATCCAACCAATCCGACTGATCCGGGCACACCGGGGGGGTCCGGTTCCTCGGGATCGCACCGCTCCCGTTCCTCAGCCGTTATGGACAAGCCGCAAGATGTTCCGGCGCCAGTTTCAACCGTGACGATTGAAATCAATGGGAAGGAAGCCAAGGTTAACGTCGTAAAAGAAACGGCAAACGACGGGAGAACTATAACGCGGCTCATCCTGGACGGAGCGCTCCTAAGCGCCGCATTTGCATCGGAACGCGAAGTCATCATTGCCTTTAACGGCCCGGACCCGATCACCATAGCCGACCTGCCGGTAGAAGCTTTGCGGGAATCGCTCTTAACGCAGCCGGAGGGAGCTTTGCAGATACGTTCAGGCGGGCTTAGCTACGGCCTGCCGCTGCAAGTCATGGGCAACATATCCGGCGGATCGGTCCTAAGCGTCACCATCGCCAAACAGACGGACGCCGCTGCGGGGGAGCTGCAAGTAGCGCTGGGCGAACAAGGTTACCAAATGCTTGCCGCACCGGTTGAATTTTCGCTTACCTTAGACGGCAAGGAGCTGGCGGATACGGGAGCGGTTTACACGGAACGCTCGATCAGGCTAAATAGCGGGGTTAATCCCGCCAAGTCCACCGCGGTGTGGGTGGATGCAAACAGGCGGGCGCATTTTGTCCCTTCGGTATTTAAAGCGGAAGGGGACGGAACCGAAGCTTTCATCTATGCGCCGCATAACAGCATGTATACCGTGGTTCAAGCGGAACGCACTTTTTCGGATGTCCAGGGGCATTGGGCGCAAACCGATGTTGAAATGCTCGCGAACAAGCTTGCCCTGACCGGCGGCTTTGACGGGCGTTTTACGCCCGACGGTCAAGTCACCCGCGCCGAATTTTCAGCGATGCTCGTACGGTCCCTGGGGCTTCGCGAAAAAACAGGCCCATCCGCTTTTAACGACGTTCCGGCGGGCGCCTGGTACGCAGGGGCGGCGGAAGCTGCCATTGCTGCCGGGCTCATTAACGGGTATCCGGACGGTTCGTTTAAGCCAAACGCGCCGATCACCCGCGAGCAAATGGCGGCGATGATCGCCCGCGCCGTAAGCTTCGCCGGGGAATTGCCGGGGGCGGATGCCCTTTCGCTTGAGCGCTTTTCCGACCATTCCGGAATTGCGGGGTGGGCTCAGGAACCCGTCAAGCAATTGCTTGCGGCAGGGATGATCGAAGGGGCGCACAACAACGCGTTTGCTCCCGGCGAGTTTGCCACCCGCGCCCAAAGCGCCGCTTTACTGAAGCGCATGCTGGAATACCTCGAGTTTATCA
The DNA here is from genome assembly GCF_023715465.1 of Paenibacillus macerans. Taxonomy (GTDB): domain Bacteria; phylum Bacillota; class Bacilli; order Paenibacillales; family Paenibacillaceae; genus Fontibacillus; species Fontibacillus macerans_A. The sequence continues at coordinate 19,182 of NZ_JAMBOE010000017.1, read as the reverse complement.
ATTAATACACGAAAAAAAAGAAGCTCCCTTAGACGGCGGAAGCGGCAAGCAACCGTTGTAAGGGGCTTCTTTTTACTAGCGTTGCATCATCTAACTGCACAAATATTCTAACGGTTGCCACAAGCGCTATTTGTTCCAAGTCACAACCGTTAGATTTCCGGGTAGCTTTTCCGGGAAATCTTGAGCAGAAGTTAATGCAGCGCTTGTGCGAAGTTAGCGGTAATTTTGGGCGTTATTTTGATCAGTTGCCCCATGTCAGCGGAATAGCGGAACTTTTTGTTCTTATCTGGCCGATAACCCTTGGAAAAGCTCTAATCCACCTCATCTGACGACAATAGCGGTAAAAAATTCCTTTATTTTAGCAAAACTCCATTCATTAGCTAAAATAGAGACCTTTTTTACCGCTATTTCCGCAGTCAAACCGTGACTATCGCCAACATAAACAAAAAAACGGCATATCTGCCGTTTTCTTCTATGGATCGTCAGGGACTCGAACCCTGGACCAGATGATTAAGAGTCAACTGCTCTACCAACTGAGCTAACGATCCTCAAGGTGTAATTATGGTGGAGCCAAGGGGGATCGAACCCCTGACCTCATCGCTGCCAGCGATGCGCTCTCCCAGCTGAGCTATGGCCCCGTGAGCGACTATTTTAGTATATAAAAATGATATTCAGGTGTCAAGCTATTTTTAATAAAATGTTCTATGAAAAAGAACCATGTTGTCACAAGGCTCTTTTTCATCGTGTATTTCAACATGATTTGTTTACTCGTTTGCCAGCATTTCACCGGTTTCCAACAAAGTTTTTAATCCCGAAATGACGATCGGCAACCCGTTTTCAAGAATCTTTGCGGTGCCGGCGGCTTGTTCGAATTCATCATGTATAACGGTTACGAGCGACACGCCTTGAAACTCGCCGTGCGGATCGATTTCCCATGTGATGCGGGACGCCGTGTCGTTTTCCGTGCCTGGGAATGAAATAAAGCGCCAGTTCACCACGAGTTTTCGCGGAGGGTTAAGCTCAAGAATGGTGCCCTCGACTTTTTTCTCTTCTCCATCCCATAGTTCGAATGGCGATCCGTCCTCCCAGGAGGAGCGAACGGCGCAATTGAACCAAAACTTTGAGGTTTTGGCCGGATCCGTGATGGCCTGCCATATTTGTTCCGGCTTTGCTTTAATTGCTATCCGGTGTATATTCCGGGGTTTGTTTGCCATGTTCATTTCACTCTCCAATTCATGCTGAAGTGAGGTTAAGCCAATCGTCCATGGTTCGGCGTACTTACTCACCCATCGTTCATAAATTTGCCGGATCGGTACCGCGTTTAAATAATGCAGCTTTTCACGGCCAACTTTCCGCGTTGTAATCAGTCCCGCTGCTTCCAGGACATTAAGATGCTTCATGACGCCGAACCGGGACATGTCAAGCGGTGCGCAAAGATCGTTCAGCGTTCGCCCGTCCGAGGCGTGAAGCAGATCCAAAAGCTTGCGGCGGCTGGGATCGGCCAGGGCCTTAAAGATGTCATTTTCCAATCGGAACAACTCCTTTCTAAAAATATCGCGTAGTGGATGGCAAGATCGCCGAACACCGCGGCTGGATCGATATGATAACGATGTGGCACTAAATTCGAGGCGAAGGGGTATGATCTAAATGACCTTGTAGTCTCGCAAAAAAAATCCGGCCAATGATTAGCCGGAAGCAAAAAATGGAAAAAATCAGTTCTCTCTCAAGCGAATCGCCGTAATTCTGGAGGCGGGCACGATTACGCGCTGCCCAAGCTCGTCGCTCAGGTCCAGGGAATCGCTTTGCACGGAGATCAAAATTCCACGCAGGGCCGAGTTTGACGTTTCGATCGAAATGTTTTGGCCTACCGATTGCGACAGTTTTTGCTGCGTGTACGGATCTGGAAAAGAGGCTGCGGCGATGCTTTCCTCCAACCGCTCGACGCGGCCGGTCAGCAGTTCCAGCTGCGCTTGAAGCCTGCGAATCCGTCTGCGCAGCGGGCCGTTAAGAAGGAAGCGAAGGATGCTCATTAGGTGTCACCCCCTCTATCAAAAATGGTCTCTATCGAAAGAGACACTATATAGTATGTTGATAGATTCATAGCGTGCGGGTGCTCGTCTTTCCTGCGGATATCGGTTATGTTATATTTTTTACAGATACCGAAATTGAGCACAGGGGGAGACGTTAAAGATGATTAAGCATATCGTTTTGTTTAAATTAAAAGACGCATCGCCGGAAAGCGTGGAGCGTACGGCCGCGGTGCTGCGCGGTTTGGAAGGCAAGGTGGAGCAGCTGCGGGGGCTGGAGGTCGGCATCGACGTGGTCCGCTCCCAGCGTTCCTATGACATCGCGCTGATCGCCACCTTTGATTCGCTGGAGGATCTGGAAGGATATCAGGTTCATCCGGAGCATAAAAAAGTGATCGAACATATGACCCAGGTCCGGGAAAGCCAGGTGGCCGTCGATTTTGAATTTTAGGAGGAATCGCCGTGTATTACGTAAACCGGGAACAAATCGAACGCAGGCTGAAGCTTTTGCCGGAGCTAGATCAGGTTTTGCGGGGAGCGGCCAAGGCGCAGCAGCCGTCTTTGACGGAGCGTTATGCGGAGGAACGCGCCCTGCATTTGGCGGTGGAAATCGTCACCGACGTCGGCAGCTACTTGATCGACGGCTTTATTATGCGCGACGCCAGCAGCTATGAGGACATCGTGGACATCATTTTTGACGAGAAGGTGATCGATTCCGGGCAGCATGCGGTGTTAACGGAATTGGTACGCCTCAGAAAACCGCTGGTGCAGGACTATTATGCCTGGGACCGCGCGCAGGTTCGCGGGCTGACGGAGCGGCTTCCCGGCATTCTCGCCGCTTTTGCGGATAGCGTACGGGACTATTTGACCCGTGAGGGCATTACTTCCTGAAGCAAACGAGCTAATCTTGACAAGCCGGTAAAAATTCGGACTCGTCCGGTGTGACCAATTTGGGCGCCGCTGCTTATATATAAATTAACTATATAGGCATTCGCCCTGATCCACGGTTAACCGGCAGTCCGCAAGCGACGGAAGTCTGCAAGCGACTCCCGCACCGCTTTCGTATGGGCAGGGAAATGCCGGCAAGGAGAGATGAGCCGTGAGCAAAGGAAACAAAGGTTGGTTGTGGGGTGCCGCTGTCGGCACGATCGTCGGTTCGGTGGCTGCACTGTTGTTTGCTCCGAAACCTGGACGCGAGCTGCGTAAGGATATCGCGGATGGAGCGCGGCAGGTCGGCGAGAAAACGCAGGAGATCGCCGGCAAGGTGACGGAGCAAGGCGCTGTCCTGGTCGGCAAAATGAAAGATAAGGCCGAAGGAATCATCAGCGATATCCAAGCGCGTCGTGCCGGCCATGTTCCGGAAGAGGAAGAAGCACAGACGGCACATGCGTCAGGATTTGCGGACGATATCGCAGACGAAGCGGAAAAGAGCACGTCATTGGCCGGCGCCGCGTCCAAAGAAGAATCCTAAGCAGGTGAAGAGGACCCCGTTTAAAGGGTCTTTTTCTATGTTTAGGGAAATGGCTGAATCCTTGTTCCGCCCTCTAAATTGAGTTAATATTTAGGTACGCTTTGCGCACCAATTTCATAAAGTAACGGGAGAGAAGTAAACTACAAACGAAGGATGCGGTATGTTCGTGCAGCAAGCCATCGCTATACTAGACTCGGGAGTGGGAGGTCTCACCGTCTGCAAGGAAGTCATGCGGCAGCTTCCCAGAGAGAAAATTATTTACTTCGGAGATACGGCCAGAGCTCCCTACGGTCCCCGTTCTCCCGAAGAAGTCCGCTTGTTTACCGAGCAAATCGTCGATTATCTCATTCAGTTCGATCCGAAAATGATCGTCATCGCCTGTAATACGGCAACGGCGGCTGCGCTGGATTATATTAAGGCGAAGGTCAAAATTCCTGTCATCGGCGTGATTCATCCTGGTTCCAGGGCAGCCATCAGCGCCACCAAAACGGGGAAAGTCGGGGTGATCGGCACGATCGGCACCATTTGCAGCGGCGCTTACGACAAGGCCCTACGCGAACTCAACCCGCAAATCGAGATCGTCAGCGAAGCTTGCCCCGACTTTGTCCCCCTGGTCGAGCGAGGGCTTTATGAAAATCCTGAGGCGTTGTACGTCGTCCAGGACTCGCTGCGGGATATGAAGGAACATCCGATCGATTGCCTGATTCTGGGCTGCACTCATTATCCTTTTTTAAAACAGCCGATTCAGCAAGTCATGGGTCCCAAAGTCAAACTGATCAGTTCGGCGGATGAAACGGCCAGGGAGATCAGCACAGTTTTGCATCAAAAAGGCTGCTTGGCGCACGGGAACGGAATTCCGGTGCATCAGTTTTTCTGCAGCGGCGATCCAGGGATTTTTCGCAAAATCGCCCGGCAATGGCTGGGCGAGCAGATCGAGCTGACGCCTATCGTGTGGCAGGTGTTCAGCACCATCTGAGCGCGCCTTGAAACCTTTGGCGGGACGTTCTCCCGGCCGAAGGTTTTTTTCAAAATTGTCATGAAAAGGGGGGCAGACCATGCAATTCATAGCGATGATCACGATGTTGATCGACCATATCGGGCTGCTGTTTTTTCCAGGAGAAATGCTGTGGCGGATCATCGGAAGAATCGCGTTTCCCCTTTATGCCTACGCCTTGGTACAAGGGCATGTCTACACTTCCAATTACCGGAAATATGTTTCCCGCTTGTTTATCATCGCCGTATTGTCGCAAATCCCCTATCAGCTCGCTTTCAACACCAACGGCCTGAACGTCGTCGCCACGCTTTTCGCCTCTTCCCTGGTTCTGAGGCTGCTGGATTCGGTCAAACCAGGCATTGTATCCGCTCTCACGATTGCGGCCGCCTGCGTCATCATGGAGGTCCTGCCGTTCGACTATGGCGCTTATGGCCTGCTTCTCGTATTGATTTTCAAATATGCGGACAAGAGCGGAAGGGTTGTGATGCATTTGCTCCTGAACCTGGCCTATCTCCTGGCCTACGGCTGGGTGATTCAACTGGCCAGCATCGTTCCGACTCTGGTAATTGCGTACGGTCCTGGGGTGTGGAGAAGATTGGAGTCCTGGACGCTGCCGCGCTGGGTGTGGCGGGCTTTTTATCCGGCGCATCTGGCCGTTTTGGCGGTGGTGGTTTATATTCCGGGGATGTAACGAAAAAAACGCGAGCAGCAAGGGGAAGGAGCTCCCCTGTGCCCGCGTTAATAAACGATGACCGGTTCGGGCGGGAAAGCGGCAGTTGTGTTCAGTCTTTCGTATTTGGCTTGAAATGCGGGGATTTCGGCCGGATCGCAGTAAACGTAGCGGCCAGGGACCACCTCGTGCAGTCCGCTTGTTTCATTGTCCGCCCGCGGTTCGTAGACAAGCCGCTGCCGCGTTTGTTCAAGATCGGGGTCGGGATAGGGAATGGCGGAGAGCAGGCTTTCCGTGTAAGGATGCAGCGGGAAGCGGTACAGCTCCTTGGCCGGCCCGAGCTCCACGATTTTTCCGCGATACATGACCGCGATCCGCTGGCTGATATATTTAACCATCGATAAATCATGGGCGATAAACAGATACGTCAGCCGTTTTTCCCGCTGCAATTTTTTCAGCAGGTTGACGATTTGGGCTTGAATCGACACGTCCAGTGCGGAGATCGGTTCGTCGCAAATGATGAATTTCGGCTGGACGGAAAGTGCGCGGGCAATGCCGATCCGCTGCCGCTGCCCTCCGGACAATTCATGGGGATAACGGCCTGCATGTTCGGGTGTGAGCCCGACCGTTTCCAGCAGCCCGGCAACCTGCAGCTCGCGATCCTTGGCGTTGCTAGCCAGACCGTGCGCACCGATACCTTCGGCGAGTATCTCCCTGATTTTCATGCGGGGATTCAGTGAACCATAGGGGTCCTGATAGATCATCTGCACGTCGCGGCGGAACTGCTGCCAGTGTTTTTTTCCCCGGAGAGCGGACAACTCCACCCCGTTAAAATAAATGCGTCCGCCCGTCGGTTGATATAAGCGGATAATCGTTCTTCCTGTGGTGGACTTTCCGCAGCCGGACTCGCCGACGAGCCCAAACGTTTCGCCTTCGAAGATGGAGAAGCTGATGCCGTCCACGGCCCGGATCGTCCCGGAACCTGAGCGGAAGTGCTGCTTCAGCCCTTCGACTCTGAGCAGTTCTGCTTTGTTTCCTGTCATACGCATCCCTCTCTATTCGGCATTTTGCGCGCTGTCTTGCTTTCGGTTACGGTAATAACGGTGACGTCCCGCGATCGTATCGGGCACCGCGACACGAGGAGCGCGCGGGTCCAGCAGCCAGGTTGCCGCGAAATGGGTCGGTGAAATTTGGAACATCGGCGGCTCCGCATGTACGTCTGCCGTCAACGCATAGGGATTCCGCGCGGCAAACGCGTCTCCCGGAGGCGGGTCCAGCAGATTCGGCGGACTTCCCGGGATGGCGTACAGCTCCTCGTCTTCGGTGTCCAGCGTCGGCATGGAACGAAGGAGACCCCAGGTGTAGGGGTGCTGGGGATGATAGAAAATTTCCTCCACCAGGCCGATTTCAACGATTTTTCCCCCATAAACGACGGCGACTCTGTCCGCGACGTTGGCGACGACCCCGAGATCGTGCGTAATGAAAATAATCGAAGTGTCCGCCTTTTTTTGGATATCCTTGAATAGCGCAAGGATTTGCGCCTGGATCGTCACATCCAGCGCCGTTGTCGGCTCGTCGGCAATCAGGATCTCCGGATTGCAGGCCAGCGCGATGGCGGTGACGATGCGCTGCCGCTGTCCTCCCGAAAACTGGTGGGGGTAATCGTTCAGACGGTTTCGGCCATCGGGAATGCCGACGAGCTCAAGCAGTTCGGCGGCTTTTTGTCTGGCGGCGGTTTTGCCCAGCTTCTCGTGGAGAAGCAGCGGCTCGGCCAGTTGATAGCCGATCGTCAGCGTCGGATTTAGCGACGTCATCGGATTCTGAAAAATCATGGAGATTTTTTTGCCGCGAATCCTTTGCAGCTCCCGGCTGCTTTTGGCCAGCAAGTCGTCTCCTTGAAACCGTATTTCGCCGCCTTCGATGACGGCGTTTTTGGCGAGCAGCCCCATGATGCTCCGGCAAATCACGGATTTGCCGGACCCCGACTCGCCCACCAGCGCCAGCGTTTCCCGTTTTTTCAGATGCAGCGACAAGCCGCGGACAGCTCTCACCGTTCCGGCGAATGTCCGAAACGAGACATTTAAATCGTCGATCTCCAAAAGATGTTCGGTCATTTTGGTTTTATCTCCTAATCTTTCATTTTCGGGTCAAAAGCGTCGCGCAGCCCGTCCGCCAGCAGGTTGAAAGAAATCATAATCAGGCACAGCACGGCGGCGGGAATCCACATTAGATGAGGCAGGAACCGAAACGTTTTGTACCCTTCGTTCAGCAGCGTGCCCAGCGACGCGTCGGGAGCGCGCACCCCGATGCCGATAAAGCTGAGGAAGGCCTCGAAAAATATCGCGCTCGGAATCGTAAACATCGTTTGAATGATGATGATGCCGCTCAGGTTCGGAATGATATGCTTGAGCGCGATGCGGTAAAAAGGCACGCCAAGCGTTCGCGAGGCGAGGACATATTCCTGCTCCTTAAGCTTCAGCGTTTGCGCGCGCACGACGCGGGCCATCGTGATCCAGCCGGTGAGGGCCAAAGCGATGATGATCGAAGGAATTCCCGGTTTAAACACGAGCAGCATCAAAATGACGATCACCAGTGTCGGCACCCCTGAGACGATCTCCAGCGCGCGCTGCATGATATTGTCCGTAAATCCGCCTCTCCAGCCGGAAATCAATCCGTAGGTAATGCCGATAAACACGTCGAAAAGGGCGGCCGCGCCAGCGATCAGCAACGAGATGCGCGTTCCCGCCAGCACTCGCGACAGCAAATCGCGGCCGAAGGCATCCGTACCGAAGTAGTAATTCACGCCCGCAGGCACTTTCGCCAGCGTGTATTTGTCAACCCACCCACCGGAAACTTTGGCCAGACCGTTAAACCCGTTAATCTGGACGCCGGGAATACGCGGCGGCAAATTGGCGTGCGGCAAATTTTGCAGATTCGGACCCTGCGGCGTATACCAAATCGACGCAAATGCGATTAGGAGGATCGCCAGCAAAATATAAAGCGATACAAGAGCGGCCTTATTTTTCTTAAGCCGTCGCCAGGCGTCCCCATAAATGGAGAGCGCAGGCGGCGGCGCCTTTTCCATCTCTCTAAAAAAGTCTCTGTCTAATGGTTCAAAATAGGAATCCGGAATTACCGGAACTTCGTTTATATTTCTGCCGATCATACTCATGATTTGCCTCCCGCAACCCTGATCCGCGGATCGATGATCCCGTATAAAATGTCCACGATTAAAATGACGGCAACCAGCAGCGTCGAATATAACAGGGTGACGCTCATAATCGTCGCGTAATCATTGGTTAGGATCGATTTGACGAACTGCTCTCCGATACCGGGAATCGCAAAAATGTTCTCCACCACCAGCGAGCCTGTCATGAGGCCAACGGTCATCGGTCCCATAATCGTTAGCAGCGGGATGAGCGCGTTCTTCAGCCCGTGCACCACAGCGATGCGCCGCTCGCTTTGCCCTTTGGCTCTGGCCAATTCCACATAATCGCTGCTTAGCACCTCAATCATCTCAGTGCGGATAAAGCGGGCCGCGTCGGCCATCGGCGACATGGCTAAAGCCAGCGTCGGCAGGATGGTGGAACGGAACCCGTCGTTCCATAGTGCAATCGGCAGCCACTTCAAGCTTACGGCGAAAATAAGCTGCAGCAGAACCGCGAATATAAAGTTTGGGATGGAGCGGCCGATAATCGCGGACAGGGAAGCAAGGGTGTCAAGAAAGCTGTTCTGGTACATGGCGGAGACGGTTCCCAGCACAATCCCCAGAACTGTGCCGAGTATCATCGCTTGCAGGCCGAGCTGAACGGACGGCCCGATCCGTTCAGCCAACAATTTGCTGACAGGCTGATTGCTGAACTGCAGCGATATGCCGAAGTCGCCGCGAACGATGCCGGACATATAGATCAGGTACCTTTCGCCAAGCGGTTTGTTCAGTCCGTATTTTTCGTTCATAATTTCCCGCTGCTGGGCCGTCAGCTTTTCTTCATTGCTGTAGGGGCTCCCCGGCAAAAAATTCATCAGCAGGAAGGTGATGAAGCTGATAAACAGCAGAGTAACCGCCATGTAAATCAGCCGTTTGGCAATAAATTTGCAATAAGTCCTCAAGGCGAAATCATCTCCAACTTATTTACTTGGCGGAGCCCTCTTCGATATAAGCCCGCGTAATTTCCAGCGGAGTGCCGAGGTTGTGGGTTACGATGCCTTTGACCTTGGACTTGACCAAGTAATTGGAAGCTCCCTGGTACAACGGAACGATGGGGGCTTTGCCCAAGATGTACTTTTGCGCCTCTTGCATGTCTTGCCAGCGGGCTGCGGGATCGGTCGAGTCCACGGTTTTAATTTTCGTGATCAGAGCATCATAGGCTTCATCGCTGTATTTGGCATGGTTATGTTCGTAGGTCGAATACAGCAGGTTCAAGTAGCTGACCGGGTCGAAGTCTCCGGTCCAGCCGCCGAGCGCCAGATCAAATTTGTAGGACATCATCTTATCGAACCGGACCTTGGTCGGCACGTTGCTGAGCTCAATCGTAACACCGGGCAGGTTCGTTTCCAGCTGGCTTTGCAAATACTGGCTTGTTTTCTTGGCCGCGTCCGTGTCGCTGGTAATCAGTTCAAGCGTGATCTTGTCTGTTCCCAGTTCTTTTTTGGCTTGTTCCCACAGCTTCTTGCCTTCCTCCACATCGGTAGTGACGAGCGTTCCCGCTTCATCGGAAAAGTCAGCGCCCGTCTCCGGGTTGACGGCAATGCCTTTTGGAACGATGCCGGTTAGCGGTCTGGAACCGTCGATCAGTACGTTGTTGACCAGTTCCTCCCGGTTGATCACCAGCGAGATCGCTTTGCGGAAATTTTCGTTTTGCAGCGCCTTGTTGGAGCTGATGCCAAGCTCAAGGTTGGAATCCGTCAAGGTCAACACGGACAAATACTCGGGATCGTTAATATATTGAGCGATATACTCGCCGGACAAGGAGGCCACGTCAACGGCCCCGGACTCGTACAAATTGATGCCGGTCCCGATTTCTTTCACGACCTGTATGTTGATTTGATCCAGTTTGATGTTTTCTTTATCCCAGTAGTTTTCGTTTTTTGTATAACTCCAGGTGAGGCCGGTTCCGTCCCAATTCGTCAGCACAAACGGGCCGTTGCCCAGCGTGTTGTCGCTGTTGGTTCCATAGGCTTCGCCTTTGGCGGCGACAAACACTTCATTCTGCGGAAACAGATTCACCGAGGACAGGGAGGCGGTAAAATAGGTGTCCGGGTATTCCAAGGTGATCTTCAGCTCGGTGTCGCTGACGGCCTCTATGCCCAGTTCCTCCTTCGGTTTCTTGCCTTCGTTGATCGACTGGGCGTTTTTGATGTTGAAATATGTACTTGCGTTTTGCGCCGCAGTGGCCGGATCAAACAGCCGTCTCCAGGCATACACGAAGTCTTTCGCCGTCAGCGGGTCGCCGTTGGACCATTTCAAGCCGTCCCGCAGCTTGATCGTATAGGTCAGGCCATCCTCGCTGATCACCGGATCGCCGGTGGCAAGAACGGGCACCGTTTGGTTGTTTCCGTCAATTTTATAGAGTCCTTCGGCAAAAATCTCGATTTGCGAAGAGCTTAACGTATCATAGGATTTCACGGAGTCGGCGGTCGGCAGTTCGCTGGCGATAATCCAGTTGAGAACTTGCTCTGCTGCCGGTTTTTCCGTGTTTTGGTTTGCGGCCGCTTGATTCGCGCCGTTCGCCTCGCCCGCTTTGTTTGCGGCGCAGCCGGCCAGCACCAGGGCCACGGCCGCGCTCAACAACAAGCTTTGCTTCCATTTTGTTTTCATTTTACATGCCTCCTAACAAATTAATCTTATTATTTGCATTGAAATAATAGGTTTAAGGGCAGCGTTGAACTCTCAATTCCGGCGTTGTGCCAAGGATTACCCGTCGTGGGCGTAATTACCCGTGCGTGCGCGCAAAGTCTTCCTTCACTTTGACCAGCAGCTCCGGGTTTTCCAGCAGCTGCAGACCGGCCAAAGCGAGCGCTTTGGCGGCGGTGATCAGCGCCTCGTCCGCTTTGGCGGATGCCGCCGCCTCGCGAAAAGCGGGAGTATGCGCAACGAGGTCGGCCGGACCGATTTTAATGTAGGCATGAGAGGTCGGAACGACGTGACTGACGTTGCCGGCATCGGTAGATCCCAGGCCTTTCCGCTCTTCGTGAATCAACACCTCGCCTAACTGCTCCAGTTCTTTGCCAACGATTTCGTCAAGCGTGCGGTTGATAATGATGTCTTTCACTTCGTTCTGAAACCGTTCGATTCTGACGGTGCTGCCGGTCGCAAGCGCTGCCCCATCGGCGATGTTGCGGACTTTGGCCGAGATTTCCTCCGTTTCCGCCCAGGTCGTCGAACGGATGTAAAAACGCGCCGCAGCGTATTCCGGAATAATATTCGGGGCATCGCCGCCGTGTGTAATAATGCCGTGAATGCGCACATGGTCCGGAAGCTGCTGCCTTAGGGCGTTGATTCCGTTGAACAACAGCAGGACCGCGTCCAGCGCATTGATTCCTTGCTCCGGCGAGCCGGCGGCGTGGGCGGGTTTGCCGTAAAAATGAAAATCAAGCGGATCGACAGCCAGACTTGATCCGGTCAGCTGCGTCTCTCCGGACGGATGGATCATCAGTGCCGCATCGATGCCATCAAACAGCCCGTGCTTGGCAAAGCTGCCTTTGGCGCTGCCGTTGGTGCCTCCTTCTTCGGCCGGCGTGCCGAACACATACACTTCCCCTCCGGTTTCCTCTGCAACTCCGGCCAGCGCGATCGCCGCCGCGGTGCTGATCGTCCCGATCAAATTATGGCCGCAGGCGTGGCCGAGCCCGGGAAGGGCATCGTATTCGGCAAGATACCCGATTTTGGGCCCGGGTTTGGACGAATCCTTGCGGGCCACAAAGCCGGTTTCGTGACCCGCGATGTTCCAGCTTACCTCAAACCCGGCGTCCTCTAAAATCTTGCTCAGCGTTTGCGAAGCGAAAAACTCCTCATTGCCGATCTCCGGCCGTGCATGAATCGCCTGGCTGGTTTCGATATACCGCTTTTTTGCGGCCTCGATATGCAGCTTGATCCGCTCCCGCCGGTTCATCAAAACAGTACTCATGACATTTCTCCCTCCTGTTTAATCAAGACTCATAATTCCTGTCTATTTAATCGGAATTAAGGCCAAAAAAATAATATTGAAGCTCAGGAAATTATTGGGGCAGATTTGCTAAATACTCTAGTACACGTATGAAAAATTGTCAATGAGAAATCGGATGTGTTGAGTATCGCTTCCGCCGAGCTTTTTCGACATTTTTTAGCAAAATGAATTGACAGCCTCACGATCCTAACCTATACTTATTTCGATTAATCCGATAAAATAACTTGGTATATTGTTGGGGGAGGATTCAGATGAGAGTGAACAAATTAAGCGTGGTGGCATTGATCCTGGTGCTGTCGTTGGCGCTTTCCGCCTGCGGCAAAGGGAGCGATGGCGACGCCCAAAAAGGTTCCGCGCAAAATGAAGGCAATTCGGCGGAACAGACAAAGGAGTACAAAGATACGCTCAATATAGCCGTGACCGCCCAGCCGCCGACGTTGGATTCGGCCAGCACGGTTTCCGCCGTCACATTTGATATCGCGGGGAATATTTTTGAACAGCTGTATACTTTGAATGCGCAATATGAACCCGTTCCGCAGCTGGCGGAGTCCGTCGAAAAAAGCGATGACGGGTTGACATACACATTCCCTCTTCGCAAGGGAGTCACGTTCCATAACGGAAAAGAAATGGTCGCGGATGATGTCGTGGCTTCGATGAACCGCTGGCTGGAGACTTCCTCGCGCGCAAAGTCGCTGCTTGCCGGGGCCAAGTTTGAGAAAATCGAAGACTATACGGTGAAATTGACCGTGGAAAAGGCGACTTCGGATGTGTTGACCTTGCTGGCGTCGCATGCCCAGTTCCCGGCCATTATGCCTAAAGAGGTGATCGATGGGGTAACGGCGGACGGGCTCAAGGAATATATCGGGACCGGTCCGTACCAGTTCAAGGAATGGAAGCAGGACCAGTACATTCAGCTTGTGAAATATGACGGCTATAAGGGGCTTGATACGGAGGCCAGCGGGTATTCCGGCAAAAAAGAAGCTCCTGTGCAAAACCTGTTTTTCTATTTCGTCTCCGACCCGGCGACCCGGATCGCGGGCATCCAAACGGGCAAATATGATGTGGCCGCAAGCATTCCGACCGAAAACTACGATGAACTTGCCGCAGACAGCAATATTCAATTGCATACGTACGCCGGCGGAGCCTTGACGGCGTTCCTGAACACCAGCGAAGGCTTGCTTAAGAATGAAAAGCTCCGCCAAGCGATCCTGGCCGCGCTGAACGATGAAGAGATTTTGCTGGCAAGCTATGCGAAACCCGAACTGTACACGTTGTATCCGGGGTACATGAACCTGAAGCAGCCGCAATGGAGCACGGACGCCGGGAAAGAATACTACAATCAGAACAATCCGGAGAAGGCCAAGCAGCTGTTGCAGGAAGCGGGCTACAACGGTGAAGAAATCACCTTGCTGACGACCAAAGATTATGCCGAAATGTACACGGCCACGCTGGTGATTCAGGATCAGCTTAAGAAGGCTGGATTCAACGTCAAAGTGGACAACTACGATTTTCCGACTTTTCTTGAAACGAAAAATGACCGCAGCAAATGGGATTTGTTCGTGGCCAGCACGGGCTACCAGCTGACTCCGCCGCAAATGCTCGTCGTCACGCCGGATTGGGCGGGGCTCGATCATGAGACTGTCAAAAACGGCATCGTTGCATTGCGCGGAGCAGCCACGCCCGAGGATGCAAAGCAGGAGTGGGAGAAAATCCAAACCTTCCTTTACGAATATGGAGCAGCTACGGTGCTCGGCCATTACAACAGCGTTATCGCGACGACGAAAAACGTTGAAGGCTTTGCGGTTCAGGATAGCTTCATTATCTGGAACGCAAAAGCATCCAAATAGAGCAAACCGGAAGGATGGTCCGCGAGGCAGCATAATGGGACCATCCTCCTTTGATTCGTCAGATTTCAATAAATGAGGGATGATCTGTGCTCGGATATTTCATCAAACGGCTGGCGTCACTGGTTCCGGTATTGTTTGTCGTTACGCTGGCGATTTTTCTGATCATTCACGTCATGCCCGGAGATCCCGCCGCAACGATGCTTGGCATGGAAGCGACGGAAGCCGATATCACGTCCTTAAATGAACAACTCGGGTTCGATCGTCCGCTATACGAACAATATGCCGGTTGGATCGCCAACGTAGCCAAAGGGGACCTTGGCCAATCGATTTTCATGCATCAGCCGGTAGCCGAGGCGATATTCGAGCATATTCCGCCAACGCTTTCCCTGGCCGTGCTGGCCGAGGCGATCGCGCTGATGTTGGCGATTCCTTTCGGGATTATCGCAGCCTATAAACGGGGCTCCTTGGCTGACATTTCATTGATGAGCGTTTCGCTGCTCGGCATGGCCATCCCAAGCTTTATGCTGGGGCTGTTTTTGATGTTGCTCATTGGCGTGAAACTGCAGTGGCTGCCGGTGGCGGGCTATGAACCGCTGGATTCCGGCCTGTGGAATCACCTGAAATATTTGATTTTGCCGGGGATCTCCCTCGGCACAATCCAGGCGGCGCTGATTACGCGGATGACGCGGGCATCGATGCTCGAAACGTTGAGCTTTAATTTTATCAAGACGGCCAGGGCCAAGGGCCTGCGGGAAAGCCGCGTGCTTTTGAAGCACGCTTTTCGGAACGCTTTTTTGCCTATCTTGACGGTCATCGGGCAGACCTTTGGATCACTGGTGACCGGAGCGGTCGTGGTGGAGTCGATTTTTAACATCCCCGGTCTGGGGCAGCTTATTTTGAATTCGATCGTTAGAAGGGACTTTATGGTCATCCAAGGAGTTGTCCTGGCCGTCACCCTCGTGTATGTGGGCATTAACTTGCTGATCGATTTATTGTATGGCGCCGTCGATCCCAGGGTACGGCTCGATCGCAAATAGTGGCAGTTCTAAGTAGGGGAGAAAAGCAATGAACAGGTTACAGGACAAAAAAGAGATTGCGGCGTTAAGCCAGCGGCTGAAAAAAGAGCATCGCCGTATGCTCCTTGCGCGAATCGGGGGCAACTACAGTTTGCTGGCCGGCGGCGTCATCCTGGTTGTATTGCTCGTTGTCGCGGCGATCGGGCCGCTGCTCGTGAAGTTCGACCCGACCTCGATGGACGTGGTCAACCGGCTCAAAACGCCTGGCGCGGGGCACCTGCTCGGCACCGATGAATTCGGACGCGATCTGTTGACGCGCATGATCTACGGCACCCGGGTATCCATGAGCGTCGGCCTGACCGTTTCGCTAATTTCGTCCGCGCTTGGTCTCGTGATCGGTCTGTATGCGAGTTATTACAAGCTGCTCGACCATGTTTTAATGCGGATCTGCGACGGTTTGGTCGCTATTCCGGGGATTTTGTTGGCCATAGCTTTAATGGCCGCATTGGGCGCCTCCTCGTTAAATGTCATCGCGGCTTTGACGATTGTGTTCACGCCAAACATCGCCCGAACCGTCCGCTCCACCGCGCTGGTCATCCGCGAGCAGGCCTATGTGGAAGCCATGGAGGCGCAAGGAGCGGGCGCGAATCGGATTATCTGGCTGCACATCGCTCCGAACGCCCTGTCTCCGCTGCTCGTCCAGGCTACTTTCGTCTTTGCCGAGGCGATTATATCCGAAGCCGCTTTGAGCTTTTTGGGGGCGGGAATACCGGCGCCTGCGGCGAGCTGGGGCAATATTTTGCAGGCGGGCAAGCAGGTGATTGGCAAAGCCTGGTGGATGGTTGTTTTTCCGGGCGCCGCCGTCATTTTCTCCGTGCTGAGCTTGAATCTGCTCGGAGACGGACTACGCGATCTGCTCGACCCGCACGGCAAGCAGAGACACCGGAAATTGCGGCGTCTGTTTGCACGGGGAGCCTGAATATTCAGGATTTCCTGGCTAAAAGGGAGGTTGTTGCACCGTGAGTGAAGAGCCTTTGTTAGCAGTAGAAAATCTAAAGACGCATTTTTATACGGAACGGGGAAGGGTGACCGCTGTGGACGGGGTCAGCTTTTCCGTGCAGCGCGGGGAAATCGTCGGCATTGTTGGAGAATCGGGCTGCGGAAAAAGCGTGATGTCCCAATCGCTGCTCCGGCTGCTTGAGCACACGGACGAGATTGAATATGAGGGAAAAGTGTTGTTCGAGAACCAAAATTTGCTGGACCTTCCGCTTTCCCGAATGAGGAAGATCCGCGGAAACGAGATCTCCATGATTTTTCAAGATCCGCTGACTTCTTTAAATCCGTTGTACACGATCGGGGATCAGATTGCGGAAGGCATCGCCATGCATCAGAAGCTGCCACGGAAGGCGGCGATGAAGCGGGCGGTGGAGATGTTGCGGCTGACCGGCATTCCTTCGCCGGAGGAGCGCGCACGCAGCTACCCGCATGAGCTGTCCGGCGGGATGCAGCAGCGGGCGGTGATCGCCATGGCCTTGTCCTGCGAGCCGAGGCTCCTTATTGCCGATGAGCCAACCACCGCGCTGGATGTCACGATCCAAGCCCAAATTCTTGAACTGATCGCCGACTTGAACAAGCGGCTGAACATGGGCGTGCTGTTTATCACCCATGATTTGGGCGTCGTCTCCGAAATATGCGACAGCGTTAAGGTGATGTATTTGGGCCAAATCGTGGAGGAGGCGCCGGCGGACTGTCTGTTTTCTGCTCCGCTTCATCCTTACACGCAAGGCCTGATCCGCTCCTTGCCCAAAATGTCGGGGGACCGCGACGAGCTGCTGCATGTGATTCCCGGAACGGTTCCGCCGCTAAGCCAGGTTCCCCAAGGGTGCCGCTTTGCCACCAGATGTCCGTTTGCCGACGAGCAGTGCCGGCAGAGTGAGCCTTTGATGGAACAGGCTGGCGAAAGACACCACGTCAAATGCTGGCATTACGCCAAAATCAGCCGTTCAGGGGAGGAGATCGCCGAATGACTCAACACGCTTCTCTGGCGGAGCCGCTGCTGAAGGCGACTTCGCTGGAAAAAAAGTTTCCCGCGTCGGGCGCGTTTCTCGGCGGGGTCAAAGGCAAACGGCAAATCCATGCGGTTAACGGGGTGTCCCTCTCCTTATATGGAGGGGAAACTTACGGTCTTGTCGGCGAATCCGGTTCGGGCAAGAGCACGACCGGACGAGTCCTGGCGGGGCTTACGCCGGCCAGTTCAGGGCAGGCGAAGTACGGAGACCGGGATTTGACCAAGTTGTCCAAAAAGGAACTGCGCAAATTGCGGAAGGATCTTCAAGTTGTTTTCCAGGACCCGTATTCGTCGCTGAATCCGCGAAAGCGGATCGGCGCTATTTTGGAGGAGCCTCTGCTGATCCATAAGCTGGGGAGCAAGGAGGAGCGCAGGGCGCAGGCGTTCGAGATTTTGCAGGCGGTCGGGCTGCAGCCCGAGCATTATTTCCGTTATCCGCATGAGTTGTCGGGCGGGCAGCGGCAACGGTTGGGACTCGCGCGGGCGTTGATCCTCGATCCGAAAATCCTGATCTGCGACGAGCCGGTATCCGCGCTGGACGTGTCCATTCAATCGCAAATCTTGAATATGCTCAAACAACTGCAGCGGCAGCGGAAACTGACCATGCTGTTTATTACCCACGACATCAGCGTGGTGCGCTACATTTCCGACCGGATCGGCATCATGTACTTGGGGAGGATCGTGGAGGAAGCGGGGACCGAAGAGCTTTTTGAGAATCCGCAGCATCCTTATACGAAGGCGCTGTTTTCGGCGGTGCCCGATCTGGCCCGCGGCCGGATGAAGGAACGGATCGTGCTTAAGGGAGAAATTCCGTCTCCGCTGTCGCTGCCGGCGGGCTGCGTCTTCCACACCCGCTGCCCGCTGGCGACGGAAATCTGCCGCGCGGCGTCCCCCGCTTTACGGGAGAACGGGGCCGCTCACATGGTGGCCTGCCACTTAGCCGAAGGCGGCGTCAATTGAAATTTGAGTCAGCCGAAATTTGAAAGGAGTGTTTAATCCATGACGACAATCAAATTCGCCAACGAGCGAAATGAAATTTACAACGGGGCAGGGTTTCAACTGATCGGCGCGCTCGGTCCGGATCAAAACGGCCTGAACCCCAAGGAATTGCTTGAGGCTTCGCTGGGGCTTTGCATTTCGATCACATTGCGGAATTTGCTGGAACGTGATGAAATAACCGTAGACCCGTCCCAGATCGAGGTGGAGGTTTCGGCTTTGAAGGAGCCGGGCGTCAAAAGCCGGTTTACTCATTTTCACGTTGAATTGAAGCTGCCGCATATCCTGGAAGTGGACTACAAGAACAAATTGATCGCCAATGTAGAACGGGTTTGCACGATCAGCAATACGTTAAGACATCCGCCGGTCATTGAAGTCGTTGAGTTATAAATTTTTGCGCCGATTGGGTTCCGGATGCTGAAATCAACGATTTGGGATAAAATATATAGTAGGAAATAGGGATTCAAAAAGGAGGGAGAAGTCATATGAGATGGACGAGAATTTTATCGCTTCGGCATTGGTCCCATATTTTTCGCCGCACTCTGCCGCTCCTGACCTCCGGAAATGTGCAGTTCACCGACAAGCTGCTGCTGGTCGCACCGTCGCTATTGTATTGGTTTCTGCCGGACGTGATGCCGTTTATTCCGATCGATGACATGGCCGTGACGTTGCTGTTGATGAATTGGTTCGTCACCCGGGTCGAGCGCAAGTATCCGGGAGTTTAGCTATGGCCTCGCCTGGTGTAAGCTGGGCGGGCTTTTTCGGTTGATTGCAAATCGGTCCTATCTATCGCTCGCCTTGAAATCTAAACATTCCTGTATAGGCTAAGAAATGGCCTTTGAAAAAAACAGGAGCGCCTCGTATGATAGGGGTGTGACGGGTCAAAAGCCCTAAAAAACCTATCAGGAGGCGCCTACTATGAAGTTT
>NZ_JAMBOE010000016.1 GCF_023715465.1 Paenibacillus macerans | reverse complement strand
GAATGGGTCAAGCAACTGAAGGAAGAAGAACAAGCCAAATTCCATAGAACGCTGTAATTTGTTGAAAAAGTAAGCAATCGTACGACACACATTATTTTGACGGTGTAGACTCCGGAATTAGGGGGCCGAGCCGAAAGTGCATGCGGTTTTTGTCGAACATCCTCTAAACCGGTGCTTCAAATGCAAAAAGTGCAGTTCATCTCCGGTCAAAAGTTACTTTTTTGTCGTATACCCCGAAATGAGATGTATTTTTGCATTTCAATCATTCTAAAATGGGGATTTAGGGAAAAATAGAAGCACTTTTGCAGTTGATCCCACCGGACCGTCCTTCTTAAAACATCCTATTTCCGTAAAACACGGACTGTCTCCTTGAGAATACGTCGATAGACGTTTTTCCTTCACGGTTTTCAGGAAACGTAAGGGTTGTTGGCCCGTTCAAAACCGATGGTCGTTTTGAGGCCATGCCCCGGGTAAACCTTAACCTCATCCGGCATTCGGAACAGCTTGCCGCGGATCGAATTGTACAAATCCGCCTCCCGGCCGCCCGGCAAATCGGTCCGCCCGACGCTTAAACGGAACAGCACGTCTCCGGAAAACAGCTCGTCCCCGCACAAGAAACTAACGCTGCCCGGCGAATGTCCCGGCGTATGATAGACGGTAAATTCGTGTCCGATCAACCGGAGCTTCTGTCCCTCGGCCAGATCGTATTCAGCCGGATCGGTCGAGAGCGGCGGCGACACCTCCGGCCACATAAGCGAGCCGTTCAGCTTCGGCGTGGTCAGCCATTCGCTCTCGAGCGGGTGGACGTACACCGGGCATTTTTTCAGCTTGCGGATTTCGTCGACCCCGCCGATATGGTCAAAATGCGCGTGCGTGAGCAGAATCGCTTCGATCTCCAGCCCTTCGATGCGGCGCAGCAGCGGGCCCGGGTTCATGCCCGGGTCGATCACGATCGCCCGCTTCTCATCGTCGCCCCGGACCAGGTAAGCGTTCGTTTGCAACGGCCCCAACATAAATGTTTCTATTTTCAGCATACCTTCATCCTTCTTCCTTTGTTCTCGGTTACTTCGCTGCTTTTTTCTTGTTGCTGAACATTTTAACGACCACATACACGATCAGCAAGGCCAAAGCGCCAAGCAGAATCGGCATGATGTAAGGCCCCGCCTTCTCATCGACATGCTGCCATTGCTCGCCGAGCAGCATCCCCAAATACACGAACAGGATCGACCAGGGAATCACCGCCAGCGTGGTCAGCAGCAAAAACTTGCCGACGGGCATTTTGGCCATCCCGGCCGGAATCGAAATCGCATGCCGCGCCACCGGAATAAACCGGGCAGTAAAAATGACGCCTGACCCGTATTTCAAAAACCAGGCTTCGGACACGTCGATATGTTTTTTCTTAATCAAAATGTACTTCCCGTACTTTTCCAAAATCGGTCTGCCGCCGTAACGGCCGATCCAGTAAATGAACAACTGGGCGATAACGCCGCCGACAACGCCGAAAAACACTGCTCCCACGAAATTAATGCTGCCCAAATGCACCAAATATCCGCCGTAAGCCAGCACGATTTCGCTGGGAATGATCTCGATCATCAGACCGAGCATAATGCCGAAATACCCCAATTGCTGAACCCAATCCAATAATGTGCTAATTAGATTTGATATCCATTCCACCGTTTCGTCCTCTTTCCTCGTTGCTTCTTGTTTTCTTGCCCAACCTGCAAAAATATCCCTATGATCAAAGTCTATTCTATCACAGCGGGGGACATGCATTCTACTTCGGCATAGGCCAAAGCGAACTCTAGCGGGAGCGGACGCATATGTTGGTGAAAAAGGAGGCCTCGCAATATGGCAGGCAACTTCTCCGCAAAACATCAGGAGTCCCTCCCCAGCCCGCGCAAAATCCGCCGGAGTTGCAGCAATGAGCTGTACCGCGCCATTAAAAGGCTTGGCGTGTATATTCCCGAAAACCTGGTTCGGGAGGGCGAAACCCTGTATTACAAAAAAGTGATCGGCAACCTGCTTTGGATCCACGAAAACCACAGCAACCGGAAAGTGCTCGCCGACTGGTGGGATCAGGAAGTCAGCGGCGAGCTGGCGGAGCTATGGCAGATCGACCGTGAAAAGCTGGCGGCGGCGTTCCGGGCGGCTTTTGGGGGTTGAGAGAAGCGAGGGTGGCGTATTCCGGGCGCCTGGACATGGTCGGGACATAGTCGGGACATTCGATGGTGGGAGCATCCGGTGGTTTGGGCTAATTCAGCCGCGCCTGGGATGAAGCGGCGGAATCGGCCATTTGCCGCATCGCTTCGCCCAGGATGACGGCTTCGGCGGTCAAGCGGAATCGCCGGTCGTTTCGCCGCACAGACGATTTGACCGAGTCAGCCAGTTTGGCGTAACGGGCGAAGATCCGCGCCCCCGCCGCAGCGGCCGCCTTGGCCTGCCGTGGCCGCCCCTGCTCCGACAGGCGCCGGGCCAGCTGCTCCAAACCACGCAGGGCGGCGGTTTGGGTATGCGGATCGAACCGGTCCAGTTCCAGCGCCCGGTTCATGGCGGGGGCGGCGCCAAGGTCCGTCTGGCAGGCCAAAGCGCCGCCGAGCGCCAACCATAAAGCGGGGTTGGCCGCATCGTAAGCGAGCCCGGAGCGCAGGATGGCCGCCGCTTCGGGAGGAGCGGACAAGCCGGCCAACGCCAGCCGCGCTGATGTCCGGTACGGCCAATAGGCCAGCGACCGTTCAAGCAGAGCGGCTTGATGGTTTTGCGCTGCATTCGCATCACCCGCAGAGGAAACGGCAACGGAGACGGGTGTGCCGAAAAGGCCGGCGCTATTTTGCGCGTTTGCCGCAGTTTGTGAATGCATTGGCGCAGCGGAGGAGATCAGGCTCGCCGTTTCCTGCAAGGACAAGGCTGACCGGTACAAGCGAAGGCTTTCGGCCTGTAGAAAGCCGGCCGCACTTACCGCTAGCAGCAGTACACTAAGCAAAACACCAAAAACGGGACGAATGAACCGCGGCAAATTGTTCGCTGTTCGCGCGTTTCGCGCCATATCCGCCCTGCGCTTGTTCCTGGGCACATTGGCGTGTACTTCTAAAGTCCGGTTCCTTCCCGAAGCATCAGTCTGCTTAACGGTTATGTGCTCCTCCCGGGACTTCGTTTGGGCTGCATCTTCTGCACCCGTCATGCCGATCATCCCGATGATGAGCAGCCAAACGATGCCGTAGCTCATATCAAAGTCGATGGTGCTATGCAGGAGCAGCACCGCAAAGGGCGGGAGCAGGGGGCTTCTCGCCCGGAACAGGCGGACGGCGGCGGCGCCAAGCCAAAGCAGCATGATGGCGAGGCCCAGCAAGCCAAGATCGAGGGCGATGTCCAGGTAGCCGCTGTGCACTTCATTGCCGACGTAAGGATGGCTTTGCACGCTGCGGAACGCCTGGCGCCAGGCGTCGCCGCCCTGGCCAAGCCACGGCGACTGCCGCAGCAGCTGCACGGCGTCGCCGTACATCGCGGCACGGGCGAACCACGTTTCCGGGCGGAACAGCCGCCCCGGGAAACCGGCGGACGCCAGCTCCGCAAGCGGCGCCGCGAGCAGCAGCGCGGCTCCGCCGCAGGC
Source organism: Paenibacillus macerans (assembly GCF_023715465.1). Lineage (GTDB taxonomy): Bacteria > Bacillota > Bacilli > Paenibacillales > Paenibacillaceae > Fontibacillus > Fontibacillus macerans_A. The sequence goes on along the minus strand of NZ_JAMBOE010000016.1, from coordinate 131,951 downwards.
CGCAGCGCGGTACAGGGCCGCGGCCCGGGGCGGGGGCTGCGCCTGCGGGGCGCGAGCGCCGGGGCGGCCGCGCAGGGCGCGAAGCAGCGTGCGCCAGGGCGGCGTGCGCCGACGCTGGCCGCGCGTAGCAGCGCCCAGGCCGCCGGCCCCGCTGCGGCGCGGCCCTGCGCCGGGGCTGCGCCCTGCGGCGCCGACGCTGGCGGGGCTGCGCGCCTCACGCCAGCGGGCGGCCCGCCCCGCCAGCAGTAGCGCCGACGCCAGCACCGCTGCCAGCGCCAGCAGCCCCGGCAGCGGCGCGGGGGCCAGCTGCGCGGCGGCGAGTTGCCGGGCGAGCACAGCTCCGGCGGCGGCGATAACGCCGCTGTGGAGCACGTAGCGCCGCCGTGCGGGCCCGCGCAGCAGGGCGCAACCCGCCGCCCAGCCGGCCAGCCCGGCCGCATAGGCCCCGCGCGACTCGCTGACCAGCAGGCAGAGCGCGTAAAGCAGCGCCCAAGCGGCCGCCCCATATCCGCGCCAGCGGCGCTCCCGGCTGAAATCCGCCGCGCTCCAGCCGGCCAGCCTGACCAGGCGCTCCAGCAGAAAAGCGGCCATGACCGCGCCGTAAGTGTTCGGATATTGCAGCAAACCGCCGAGTCTCGCTCCCGCTGCGGCAATCTCCCGGTCGGCGGTCCGCAAAACAGCTCCCGGCAGCGGCAACAAGCCGTAAACGGCTGCCAATCCCGTTACGGCCAGTAGCCCGCCGATCGCCAACCAGCCCGTTTCCAGCAAGTGCCTACTACCCTTCTCCCCCGCCGCCAAGTAGACAGCAACGCCTACGACGCCGTAAAAAGCCCAGCTCAACATGCCCTCAAACGTTGCCTGAACCGACAAGGCATTGGCGGCAAGCAAGGTTAATCCGTACAGGACAGCCAGGACAAACGGGCCCGCCAGCAGCCAGCCATCCCATTGTCTTTCGAAAAACAAACGATGCCGCTCCGCTTTTTTCCATCTTAAAGCCCAAGCCCCCGCCACCGCGGCTGATACGGCCAGCCATCCCGAAACAAGCAGCAAAGCGGCTGCCGTATCCATAAAAAACAACCCGTTCAACCCACAAAGCACCAGACCCGTCCCGCAAACCGCGACCGCCGGTCCATATAACCCGAATCTGCTCATTCGCGCTCCCCCCCTTTTTTAGAGGTAGTCCAAAAAGTCATCTTTTGAAGATTTAAGAATGAATAGTCACCGAATTACTTCTTCCTTAAATCGCAAGAAAAACTTCATCTTAGGGCGGTCTGTCTTCTTTGATTGTTCATCGATAGAGTTTTTCTTATCACGAATACGGCATTCATCATCCATGTCCATATCAACAGTCATTGTCCGATCCGTTGAAACGTATTCTTAATTTATTTCTCTAATGCGATACGGCATACGGGGAAAGCGGCGAAAATGCATAATCAGAAAGCGCTATTGTGAACTGGCGAATGGAGGTGGAGTTCAGTTATGTCGCGGTGCGGTTACCTCAACGAGATGCAAAGTGCAGTTCATTTTCGCTATATAACCATATGTTGGCAGCTAACGATAGGGGCTGAGGCCGCTAAAATCCCCGCAACCCGCAAGGTGATAATCTATAAAGAAAAAAGGGAGCCATGAAGCAGCCCCCTATTAGCCTATCTAAATATTTATTTATCTGTACTATAAACAACTTACCCGGCCAGAATCAGCGCTCCCTTGGAACCGCCATCTCCGGCAACAAGTCCCGGCATGCCCGCTCCAGATATGGGGCGGCGCTCAAAAAATCGCGGAAAGCGGCATACTCTTGCCACAGTTTGTCCGTATCCCCGCCCGGCGATTTGACGGCTCGGATCAGGATGTTTTTCGGCGTGTGTTCCATATCGATGAACTCAAGCAGTTGCGTCTTGTAGCCCATCACGTCGAGCAGCTTGGCGCGGATGGCATCCGTCGCAAGCGCCGAGAAACGCTCTTTCAGGATGCCGTGGCCAAGCAGCGGCTCCAATACGGGGCTGTCCACCTGATTGTAAAGTTCGTGCTGACAGCAGGGAACCGACAAAATAACCGCAGCGTTCCAGCGGACTGCTTTTTCAAGCGCCGCGTCGGTAGCGGTGTCGCACGCATGCAGGGTGACGACCATATCCACTTCGCTTAATTCATCGTAATTGGCAATGTCGCCGACAAGGAACCGCAGATCGTCATAGTTCAGCTTGCGGGCCAATGCGCCGCAGTGCTCGATGACGTCCGCCTTCAGGTCGAGCCCGACGATTTTCAGCTTTCGCTGCTGCTGCACCGCCAAATAATGATACAGCGCAAACGTCAAATACGATTTACCGCAGCCGAAATCGACGATCGTTAGCGGACGGCCTTGCGGCAGATTGGGGAGCACGTCCTGCACCATTTCGAGAAAACGGTTGATCTGCCTGAACTTATCATATTTTTTCGCCAGCACTTTGCCTTCCGCATTCATGATGCCCAGCTCAACCAGAAACGGCACGGGCGTCCCTTCTTCAAGCACGTATTGTTTGCGGCGGTTATGCATCAGCGTGCCCGAAGGTTTGCGGGAAGGGGCTTTTTTCAGAATGGTCACTTTGAACTTCTTGCTGATAAGCACCTGATAGTCGGCCTCCGCCGTACACAGCAGACCTTGCCGGAACGTTTCCGCAAACAATTTCATCAGCTCGTCCGCAAACGATTCGGCCGGAATATTCCGGTGGATGACCTTGTTCGGATAGTGATAAGCAAACTGATAATGCAGGCGCTGCTTCAACTCCACAGGCTTGATTTGCACTTTGCTGTATTCCGTTTCGCTCGGTTTGCGGCGCCCGCTGATCGTCGCCGTAATCAAGCTAGCCTGCTCAGCCAGTTGGCCTGCGAGACTTTGCAGTGATTCCATTTTCGATGCCAGCTGCCTTTCTTACTTAGTTATTTTGCGTTTATTTCTCATATGGGAGGCGCCAGTTCTAATGCCGGATCCCACTAAAAACGGCTTTCCAGCTCAGCGAGCCCTTCCCGGACTTCTTCTTCCGGCAGCCCGCCCGCTTCCAAGCGTTCCGGCGGAAGCTGCAACAGCCGTTGATAGAAGGCAAGTCCTTCATCTTTGGAGATTTCGCCGTCCTCCAGGAGCCGGAACAAGACGTTTTCGGCCTGTGCAAAACGGCCCTCCTGTTCTTCGTAACGAAAAACCAGCCCGCCGGTTTCGGCGGGAAAGCGGTAATCCTTCAGCAGCGACCTTAGCTCAGCGATTTTGTCTTCCCAGTCCCATAATGAACGATCCGCGCCGCTCAGCGCCGACGTCAAATACAGATGGAGCGATTTCATCCAGCGCGATATCCCTTCATCCGGCTCGCCGGAAGAAGCGAGCAAATCGCCTTCTTCCTTCAGCAGCCGGGCAAGGCTTTGCAGTTTATCGGCCTCAATCTCTCCGCCGGTGCGGAACATTTGCACGATATCCTTGGCCGATAAGGTCCCGAGCAGCTGCGCATTCAGCCGGAACTGCCTTTTGTACAGTTCGTCCAGCTCGGTCCGCGCCTCCACCGTCTTTTTCTCCTGCTTAAGCGCAAATACTTTTGCCAAGATTTCCGTCATATCCTCGATCATGCGAACCAGGTAATCTCTCCGCAGCATGTCTCCCCAATCCTTTCCGGCGGTCTTTAAAGCAGCCCGGTCTTCCGCTTATTTGCCATCGGCGTACACGTGCCGCAGGAAATCAGTGATGACCGAATGGAGCTGCTCTGGCGCCTCATACATACTCATATGGCCGGCCCCCTGAATGACCGCTTTGGTCACGTTCGGGCCTTCCGCGGTAAATAACCGCGCCGGCGGAATGACCGTATCGTTTTCGCCGGCCACCAGCAGCAGCGGCAGCGATGTATCGGCCATCACGTCCCGGCGGTCGGGGCGTTCCCGCATCGCCAGGGCGGCTCCGGCCGCACCTTGCGGCGGCGTGCGGTAGCCGATCTCCTTGGCCCGGACCACGTCGGCCGGAGACTTCGCCGCCGTCTCCGCAGCGAAAAGGCCCGGGACGAGTCCGTCCGCAAACGTGGTCATCCCTTCGGCGCGGATAAGCGATACCGCCTGTAGCCGCTTCTCCTTGGCTTCCTCGCTGTCCGGGAATCCCGTGGAATGAATAAGCCCGAATCCATCCAGCCGCGAAGCGTACCGCTCCGCCAGAGACAGCGTTACGTACCCTCCCATGGAGTGCCCCAGCAGCGTATACCGCGGAATGCCGAGCGCCTCCATGAGGCCGGCGACGTCATCGGCCATCTTATCGATGGAATAAGCACCCATCGGCGCATCCGTAGAGCCGTGTCCCCTCAGGTCCGGGACAATCACTTGATATTGTCCGGCAAGCAGCGGCTGAACCTTCTCCCAGTACGCGGAACTGCCGATAAATCCGTGCAGCAGCACTACCGTTTCGCCTTCTCCCTGCCGCTCATAGGCGATCGTTAATCCGTTAACCGTTATCTTGTCCATGACACTACCTTCTTTCTCCTTGGTTTTATTCTCCAGCAGACGCAGCCGCAGCGGCCGCGATTTCATCCGCCATTTGCATTACTTTGAACAATGAGGTCATCTGCAGTGTCCAGTAAGGCTTAGGTCCTTTCACATTCACGACGGCGGCCACACTGTAATGCCCAACCGCAGGCAGGCTGCGGCCCACCGATTGCGCCGGCTGCAGCGGCTGCTCCGAAACGAGGTAATAACCTACCGATCCCGGCGCACCCAGACAGGCGTCGATGGCCACAACGATATTTTCCGGCGGTATGGCGGCCATGCGTTCCTCCAGATTCCCCGCGTCGCAAGGTTCCCGGAGCGTGCCAACGACCGCCGTCATTCCCCGCTCCTCCAGCTTCGTACCGACGAGCGGGCCCAGCGCGTCACCCGTAGACCGGTCCGTACCGATACACAGAAACGTGATCGTTTTCCCTTGATGCCTGGTATAAATTTTTCGAAAAAAAGAGTCCATCTCGCCGCCGCTCAGCTTGGTTTGCTCCAATCCGGCTTGCGGCCCTACCTTCCATACCTCCACGTTCCCCTGCTCGCCCCCTCTCGGTATATAGTACCCTGATTGTAACGCATTGCGGCGGATCACCGCAAAGGTTCATGAATTTTGCCCCGGCATGATACAATAGCACATAGAGGTCACGCGTTATATGACTATGAGAGTTATGAAAGGATGAAGAAGATGGATTTGTCCATAAAAAGCCAGGCTAATATCGAATTTATGATCGAGGCAATCAAAACAAAGCTGAAAATGGCGTCCGGAGCAGCTATGTCGGCTTCGGCGTTCAATGTGGAGCAATACGACGACATCCGGGACGTGTACGATATCGTGATGAGCAAGGAGCGTCTCAGCATTTCCGAGGTCGAAGCGCTCGCCCAGGAGTTGGGCCGGTTGCGCAGCAGGGCCTAGCGGACAGTTCCCATAAAAGCGTAAGCCCTTCTCTAAAACATAAGGGGGAAAAACGGCACTAATTGGGCGAATTCCTCTATTTATGGGTAATAGAGGAAAATTATGGCGCTATTTTCCCGGATCCTCTACCCGTCAACCCGGATTCCGCAAGGAAAAGGCCGTCTCCGCATGGCCGACCTCCCAGCCTTCATCATTATTAATCGAGGACGGAAAGGCGCTCCGCAGCTTGCGGAGCGTTTCTTCGTTGCCATAACCGAGCTGCTCCAGAATGGCCGTGGTGATCAGGCCCCATTCCTCCTCCGAACCGTCCAATACTTTAAACGCTACGCCAAGCCGCTCTTTGCGCAAAGCAAAGGCATACACGCCTTTAAAGCCGCCTTTGGCGACGATATTCGGATCCTCCAGCAAAATCGAATCGATCCGCCCCAAACCGGCCACCAGCCGGGGATGGCGGTTCATGGCGGAGGCGATAAATGCGGCGGCTTCCGCCGTTTTGGGATTATCAAGCAGCGCCGGGCTGGCCAGCTTGACATAGGCGGTCGCCAATGCAGACAGCGGCAGGGCAAAAACGGGGAAACCGCAGCCGTCCGTGCCCAGCGAAATGTCGTCCTGCGCGCAATCGGCGAGACCCGCCAACGTTGCCAAAATCTCTTTCTGCACCGGATGCTCCGGCCGATTGTAGCCGTCCAGGGGATAGCCTTTCAGCTTGCAGTAGGCCAAGACACCCAGGTGCTTCCCCGCGCAGTTATGGTATAACCGTCTCCGGCTTCCGCCTTGGCGCAGCACCCGTTCCTTGGCTTGTTCATCCAACGGCAGGCTTGGTGCGCAAACTAGGGCTTCTTCCCTAAGCCCGGTTTTGTCCAGCAGCCGCTCCAGCGTTTCGACATGCGCCTCTTCGGCCCGGTGGGACGCGGCCATGATCGCGACCTCCGCATCGCTAAGGCCAAACGCCTCTACGATGCCCGCCCGAATTCCCGGAATCGCCTGAATCGGCTTGGCCGCCGACCGCGTGAACACGATCTGGTGCGGATTCCCCGCCTGCTTCACCACCTTGCCTTGCCCATTCACGATACATATATGCCCAAAGTGGGTACATTCCAACAGGCCCCCACGGTATTCGTTAACCAGCACTGTTTCCATATGGTTCGTTATCTCCTTATCTTCCGGATTCCATCACTACAGTATAGTATAGTGTTTCCGCAATGGCTATAGATCTTTCTATTACAAGTTGAACTACGCAGAAGGGCGTTGAAAGCTTGAGAATAGGTAAGCGGGGTGGGGTGGGATGGAGTGGGCGGCAGATCATCACATTCGCTGTCCGGACGCTTTGCACGATTATCCCGTTTGATCAGGTAAAAGAGAAACAGACAAACTCGAGAGAAGAAAATATTTGGTGGACAAGCAAATAGGTTCGAGATAATTTAGACGGGCTTAGGAGAAGAAATCAGGTTTAGGGATATGAAACAGACCAGACAAGAGATCTAGACAGGAGATCAAGGACAAGACGCGAGGGAAATGAAAAGACCGTGATTTTGCTGTAGCCTGAACCCTTCCATCTGCAGCAACGCCCGTACTGTTCATGCTAATCCCTACCCATTTAAATTGATCTGCATCAAGTAACCCCTACCGTTTAAGCGTCACGATCAGGCCGCAGCCGCAAGGGGTTGATTCGGTTGACGCGCGATCAGCCGGCGGTAAGGGATCGCCGGAATCGCCACACACATCTGTAGCAACTTCTGCCGTATCGTTTCTTCCGCTTCGGACAGACGCAGCCAGCGGCGTCCGGTGTACTCGTTGAGGTACGCCTGCAGATGCTTCAGTCCCAAGGCTCCATACGTACTCTTCAGCGATTCCCACGCCTCTCTCACCACTTTCCGCAAGGGCACATACAGCCGAAAGGCCTGAGGGAACGACTGCACCGCCGATGTATGGACATCCACATGCCCATTGATGAACGCGGCGAGTTCGTGACGGTTTGCCCTTTTTCCATCTCCCCGCTTATGCGGCACCAGGCGGATTTTGACCTGCTCCGGCTCGCCCGACTCCGTGACCGTGCAGCCGGCTACGACCGCCGAGGCGTACGGATGCGTAAGCTGACACCGGGACGGATTACGCCCATACTGATCGCTGTTCACCTTCACGTCTCCAGAGAGCAGCTCCCGGGCATCGAACTCTCCCACGGCGTGGCGTATTTTGTGCAGCATCGACCAGGCGGTCTTGTAGGTGACCCGGATCACCTGGCGCAGCCGCAACGCTGAGATGCCGTCAGGGAGCAGAAACAACTCCAGCGCCTGGAACCACTTCACCAGGGGGAGATGCGTTCCTTCAAAAATCGTGCCGACCAAAGGCGATGTTTGATGCTTGCACTTTCCGCACTCGAACAAGGGGATATGCCGGGAAGTCAGAAGGCTGCACCGGGTGTGAGCGCAGCGCGGGCAGACGAAGCCGCTTGGCCACTTCATCGCGATCAGCGCCTCCATGCAGGACTGCTCGCTGTTATAACGGCTGCTGAATGGTTGAAGTTCCGTTCCTGCATTGACCTCCATATCCGCTCGCCCCCGAATCAATAATTTGCGAATGTATGTTCGCTTTATTTCATTATACCAAACACACGTTCCCTTATCAAGTCGAAAATCTCACCTGAACCGCCTCATTTTTTCCCCCTCTCTTTTTCTTCTCTCTTTTTTAGGAACCCTTGATCTAGCCCCCCCTACTCCCTGCTCTCTGAACGAAAGGGATAATCGTGCAAAGGCAAGCAGCAGGCAGGGACACCAAGACTCCAAGACTCCAAGATTCCAAGACACGAACCCTTTAGACAGCCCCCTCACCTGGCGTCGATTTGTGACACTGCTCGAAGGCGGCTACGGTGCAAAAGGTAGATGCGTTGCCTCGGCGAAAGCTGACCTCGGCGGATCGTGACGCCCTCTTCATCGTTGACACTTCCATGCTTCATGTTTGAACGGAATTGCAGCAAAGCGGTCGAGTTGCTTGTCTGGTTTAGAGATCATGCCACCGGCACGTTTTACAAGGGATTTTCTATGTTCTTGATCAACGAAGGCCCAAAAAGCCGGGAAGACACTGTCCGCCTCTGATTCAGCGTCAACTCCAGCAATGGATTGCTGCTTTATCCAGCTAAATCAAGGCTTGTCTGCCGATTTTTTGCTGCGAAAGTTGAGGTATAAATTCAAGCACAGTAGAAATCCGCTCACAGAGGCGACCAAGCATATGCTTCCGATGCAGCTTTCTTGCAGAAAGCTTTGAGTTTCTTCAAAATCATTCACCTAGGTTCAATATTCTAAATCAACTTATACATGTGATCCATGAAATCGGCGCAAACTACTTGTCAACACTCACATACAGGTAGGAGGCAAACCGGCTATGAAACCCGAAGATAAGCAGGAGCAATACGTCAACGAACAAATCAAGGACGCCGCGTCCGGCGAGTTTCCCGATCATAAGGAGATTTCCGAGGCCGAAAACGGCTCGATGGTCAACGATATGGAGGATTTGATTCAGCTTGGCGAGGACATGGAGCAGATGGCAACAGGCAGCGAAGATCTGAAGGGCGGGCTTAAACCCGACCCCCAGCAGTAGAGGAATAAGGCAAAAACGCCGCCTTCCTTCCGGAAGGGCGGCGCGGGTTGTCGTAAGTTAGTATGTCAGGGTGTTAATTCGCGTTCATTTGATCCATGATTTGTTTAAGTTTCTCCGTCGCCCGTTTCTGAATGCGGGAAACGCTCATCTGTGACATGCCCAGCTTGCGGGCGATCGTTCTCTGCGACTGCCCCTCCTGAAAAGCAAGCAGCAGCACCTGCTGTTCCTGCGTTTTCAAATACGAGAGCGCCTGCTGCAAATCCATCCGTTTCTCCAACGTTTCATAATCATTCGTTTCCGAGCTAAGCAGTTCCCCCAGCGTCGCCGCGCTTTCGTCCTGAGAAAGCGGCGAATCCAGAGATACATAATGATAACATTCGCGTCCGGCGAGCACTTCGACCGTTTCCTCGACCGACAGCTCCAAATATTCGGCGATATCTTTTACGTTGGGCGATCGTTCAAGCTGTACGGTCAACTCGTCGATGGCCTGCTGCACGTGCGCGCCTTTTTCCTTGATTCTGCGCGGCACCTGGATATACCAGGACTTGTCCCGCAAATAGTTTTTCATATGGCCGATCATGCTTTTCATCGCATAGGGCTCAAAGGGGATGCCAAGGCTGGTGTCATACTGTTGAAGCAGCCGGATCAGGGCCATTTCTCCAACCTGATACAGGTCTTCATACAAGTCGGGCCGGTTCCGGGCAATTTTGCTGGCGGCCGTTTTGACCATGGGATCGTATTTCCGGATTAATTCCGTTGCGACCTCATTGTCTTTCGTTGCTTGATAAATTCTGATCAGACAAACCGATGCTTGCCACGACTCATGGGGAGTCTGCTTGTCGGTCATACTTTCTCCTCGCTCTTCTGGATCCGGCGCAGCATCGTCACCTTCGTTCCATGTCCGATTTCGCTCTCCACAATGACATCATCCATCAGCGCCTGCATCAAATAGAAGCCCAATCCGCCAACCGTCACCTCGCTTAGCTCTTTATCATGCAAGCTGACGCGATTTCCCGGTCTGCCCCACGGTTCAAAGCTCTTCCCTTCGTCTCTGACCGTAATCGACAAAGCATCGGCCAAAACTTCGAACGTGACTTCCATCATCCCCGCTTCCTGCTTATAAGCGTAAAGCACGGAATTGTTGCAGGCCTCGGACACGGCTACTTTCATATCTTCGATTTGTTCGTATGAAAACCCCATTTTCGAGGCTACACCATACAAATTTAACCTGACGATATCCACGTATTCCGCGGTTGCCGGCAAATTGATGATGATTCTCTCTGCTTCCTCTATCATGATACTCGATCCTTTCCTTAGTGGGAATCTACTGTTCCGCAAAAAATTTCGCAATCCCGGTCAATTCAAACAGCTTGCGAATGTGATCGGGGATTTCACTGACGAAAAATCGGCCGGACATCCCTTGTCTTGCCTTCAAAATGGACAGCAGAATCCCGATGCCGGTACTGTCGATGTATTTTAGCTCCTTCAAATTAATGATCAGATCCTCATCATCGTTCCCTACCAGAGGTTCCAGCACTTTCCGCAAATCGGGAGCAACGGACAAATCGAGCTCTCCGCGCAAAAATACAGTGCGTACCCCATTTTCAAATTGCGGCGTTGCGGAAAACTTTTCACTTTTTCTCGTATTCATCGCTACTCTCTCCTGAAATAAGTTTTCTTACTACAAGATAACCCAGCATGTCCGGAACTGAAACAAAAAAGGCCGCCCTCCTGCGCCTCATTTCAAGTAGATCCAAACGAGGCATTTGTCGTCTTCCCGCTCGCGCGGCAAACCTTCGTCAAAAAACAGCCGGTTCATTTCCTCCCGGTTGAAGCGATGGCCGCTGCCCTTCAGCGAATCTTCCAGCCAGGCCTGGCGCTCCTCCAAGGTGCCTCTTTGCGCGTCGGCCAGACCGTCCGTATAAAGCACGATATGCCCGCCCTCTTCGTAATAGAGCGTTTGAGGATGCACCTCCATTTCGTCAAACAAACCGACCGGCGGGCCGATCCGGTCCATCTTGACGAGCGACCCGTCATGCTTGTAGAACAACGCCGGCGGATGCCCCGCATTCACGTAGTCGATTTTTTTTCGCCGTGTATCCACCACAAGATAAATCGCCGTAAAATAATATTGAATAAGCTTGCTTACGATATGTAATTGGTTAAATTGCCGGTTTAATTCCTGAATGACTTTTTCCGGCTCGACATAGTTATGAACGGTGTCCTTCATGACCGAGGAGATAAACATGCAGAACAACGACGAGGAAATGCCATGCCCCATCATGTCCAGCAAAATAATCCCGTACCTTCCTTCGCCAAGCGAATACCAGGCATACAAATCCCCCGCCAATTCATTGGAAGGCTTATAGATGGCATCGATTTCAAAATGTTGATCATGAATCGGGGTGCTGAGCACGGCATTCTGCACAAGCGCCGCCAGCTTCAATTCCTCCTGAATCCGCTGGTCCCGGTTCCTGTGCCAGTCTTTTTCCAGCTTCAGCCGCAACGCCGTACGGATTCGGGCCATCAGTTCCACCTTGTTAATAGGTTTGATGACATAGTCATTCGCCCCCGCGTCCAACGCTTCCGCCAGCTTGTTCGAATCTCCGATCGCCGTAACCATGATGATCGGAATTTCCTTCAAATGCTCGGACCGTTGCAGCAGCCGGCACGCCTCAAGCCCATCCATTTCGGGCATCATCATATCCAGCAAAATCAAATCGATGTCGGACGGGCCGCTCTCCTCGATCCGCTCCAGACTTCGCACCCCCAAACGTTCAAACATCTCCTTCGTGGAGGAGACGGACACGGTGTTGCGGTATTTTTCTTTTTTCAGAATTTCCCGAATGATGATTATGTTGGTCGGATTATCGTCGACAATTAGAATTCTCATATATTTCTCCCCTAAAAATATAGCGAACCACTCGTTTACATTACCCGCTCGGCTGCGGATTGAAACCGAAAAAAATGCCGGATGGCTTCAGGGTGTCATGTTCCACCTAGTCAACTCCGGTATTTCTGCCACATCTCGGCGGCAATATCCGCCCATTTGACCCAGCCGGCCTCGGATCCGGCGTCCGTTCCCTTTTCGGCCATGGCCGGATCGGCCTGGGCGGTTGTCTGGCCATTGGTCTGGCTGTTTGTTTGGCCATTTGACTGGCCGTTTGCCGGACTGCTTGCTGGACCATTCGCCCCCTTCCGCGGCTCCGGCTCCGGCGCTTTGGCGTTGGAGGCTGCTGCCGAAGCTTTGGCTGTTTTGGAGCGGCTGCGAAGAATGCCGGCAAGCGCCGCAGACACCTGTTTGGCCGTCAGGGCCGTCTCGCCCAATGCTTCACCGGTCAGGTGTACCGCTTCCAGCACCGGTTCCAGCAGCTTCAATTGACGCTGCGCATCGGCGGCAAGATCATTCGCCTGATGCACAAGCTGCTTGACGTCCGAGCTTAAATCGGCAACCGTGTTGTGCATTACATTTAACGTTTCTGCCGCTTGCCGCATCGAACGTTCCGCCGTCCTCAAGGCTCTCGCCAAAAAAACGGCAATCACCGCAAAGGCCGCCGCTATACAAGCCACGCTGATTTCCCAAATCATATCCGTCCCCTCGCTTTCGCTCCCATGATCCAAATTCCCCGGCGGTCCGGGCAACCATGCCATAATTCAATCTATGAGCTGAGGATGGTTATCATGTGGGGGCAGATCTGTTAGTGCCGTAATACGAATCGGCCCCTTCTTCGTGTAAGAAAGGGCCGAAAAATTTATGGATCCGGAAAGGCGGCCTGCAGTGCGCCGCTTATTTCAGGACGCTTCCGCCAAACATAAAGCGGTGCACCCACGCTCCGTCAAGCTGGTCTACCTTTACGCCGCCCGACTTGGTCGAATAAGTATGAAGCAGTTGTCCGTTGCCGAGATATATCGCCACATGCGTAATCCGCTGGCTTTGCTTATTGATGCCCGCGTAGTCGGAAGCCTTCGAACCTTTGTAGCTCATGAAGAAAACAAGATCGCCCCGCTTCAGGCTGCCGATGTTGTAAACGGCCGTACCGTTGTCCTTGATCCAGGCGCCCTGTTTGCGCGAGTCGGACGGCAAGGTTAGGCCGAGCGCCTCCTTATAGGCTTGTCTGACGAAATCGGAGCAATCAAACGTCGCCGTCGTATTCCGGTTCGAACCGAACTCGTACGGCGTCCCGAGATACTTCATGCCGGTTTGAATCACCTGCTCGATTTGCTGGCTCACGGTCCCCGAAGTCCCAGGCTTTGGCTTAGGCGCCGGAGCGGATGAGCCGGAGGAAACCGTAATGTATTTCGGGTTTGCGCTGACATAACCGACCGTTCCGCCTTGCGTCTTCACCTTATAGAAGTACTTGGTGCTTCGCCCCAAAACGGTGACTTCGGCGCCTTTATTCACCAGGCCGACCACCTTCCCGGAAAGGGACGGCTTGGTGCGCAAATTCACCCCATTGTTGATATGTCCTTTGGTAACCGACGCGGCGGTTGCCGACGCGGATGCGGATGCTTGATTTGGTAATGCTGTATAGGAAGATAGTAAAATGGCGCTCAATAAAGCAATCGTGACGCTTCGTTTCATAGATTGTGCCTCCTTGTGTAATTCTTGCTGTCTCTAGTTCTAGTTCATTTCTCCTTTCTTTTGGACTTGCCCCCATTATATCCCTTGTCGAAAGATGTCTGAATCGGTCGATTCTCACATTATGGGAAAGCGCATTCAAAGACATTTTTCCTAAGTTGTCCACTAATAAAAGAGGCACATGTCCTATTTATTTCGCGTTCTACCCAACCGGTGAGAAGCCGCCAACAATCTCGCCACTCGTTGGGGGCGTTGACTTGCGGACCATTTTATTACGATACGGAAAATAGCACATGGTTATATTTAGATTTTTTCCCAAAAGAACTATGTTTTAGGACGTTTGTTGGGAGCCCTCGGAAGCGGGTTCATCCCTATTTACCGTCGCGTGCTATCTCTAAGAAAAACGCCGGATGGCATCCTTTAATGGCTCTGACTTCTACTTTGGACGCTGCTCTAACGGACAAAAAAACAACCGAAACAGGTTCCCGTATGGTGATTTCCATACAAAAACCCGTCCCGGCTGTTCTTCTAAAATGCTGACCAATTCCCTGATCAGACGGCGACCGCTTGACCGCATAAACAAAATATGTATTTACCGCAATTCACGCCGATCAGGCCGTTCCCTTCGGCTCCACATGCACATGGACATGCATCACGTTTTGGATTCGCCGCATCCGCTCCTCCACGCGGTCGCTGATTTCATGGCTTTCAATAACCGTCAGATGAGGTTCCACTTCAATGACGACGTCTACGAGCACATGATTTCCGTGCACACGGGCTTTTAAGTCCCTAATCCCCTCTACTCCGGGAATTCGTGAGATGGTGCTGCGCAGATCGCCCAGTTCTTTTTCATCAAATCCATCCGTCAAATTGTGCGTGGAATCGCGAAAAATGTCCCAGGCCGTCTTGCAAATCAATATGCCGACAGCGATGGCGGCAACGGTATCCAGCCAAGGCAGTCCGAATTGGGCCCCAAAAATGCCGACGGCCGCCCCTACGCTGACCAGAGCGTCGGATAAATTGTCCTTGGCCGCCGCCATCAGCGCCTGATTGTTGATCTGCCTGGCCAACCGGCGGTTGAACCAATAGACGCCGCCCATTGCGGCGGCGCAGACCAGGGCGATCAGCGCCGAACGTATATCCGGTTCGGTTTGTTTGCCGGCCGCCAGGGCGCGGACCGCGTCGATGATCACTTGAATGCCGGCCATGGCCATAATAAAGGAAGCGACCAACGCGGCGATCGTTTCGGCCCGGAAATGACCATAAGCGTGATCGGAATCCGGCGGTTTTTGCGAAATTTTCAGCCCGATCAGCACGGCCGCCGACGCCACAATGTCCGTCAAGTTATTAACCCCGTCGGCAAGCAGCGCGCTTGAAGCAAAATAAAAACCGCTGATCAGCTTGAAGGTGGACAACACCAAATAAGCGGCAATGCTGACCCAAGCGCCGCGTTCCCCTTTGCGAATATCTTCATATACATCCACCAAGTACCGCACCTCCCCCGAACCAGTCAGGAATAAAAACGTTTTATCATACTATCAAATGAACCTCGTGTAAGTCCAGAGAAACAGTGTTGGCTGAGGCAAAAGCGCTTCAGGCTCATTATTCCCGTTGTACACACTTTTAAAAACGTATAGAATAGGAACAGCCCCTTTCCTAATTTCGAGGAGATGATCACCGTGAGCGAAAATAATGAACCGCGTAAAATCGACTTGGCCGAAGCGATGCGGCAAAAGCTGGCCCAGAAAAAACAGCAGCAGCATGCCGCAGGTAAGCCGGGAATGAAGGATGGCTTTCAGACCAAAACGCTGAAAAGCCAAAACAACAAAAAGCCCAACAACCAGCGCCGCCGTACGGGCGGCTCGTAGGGTGGTTCGTAGGGTAGTTCGTAAGGCGGCGCTAAGGGCAATTCGCCCGGCAAAAAGTTGCCGCAGCGCATAAAGGCACGGGAACCCCGTGCCTTTTTTCGTGCCGCATTTCGCGCATAAAATACCTTTATTTTGCCCATCCCCATCATCCGTCCGAAATAAGAACCTTTTTTACCGTTATCTCTGCACACACATCTCTGCACACACTCCGCTCCACCAGTAGCCTTCCCCCACTTTCCCCGCAAAACAAAAAAAGCCGCACAGGCGTCCGCAGACTCCCATACGGCTTGATTTCACAACTAATCTACTGCTTACGCTTTAACCTCTTCCGGATACATTGATTTGCGCAGGTTCTGGATTTCTTCGCTTTCCAGATATTCATCGTACGTCATGACGCGATCAATGATGCCGTTTGGCGTAATCTCGATGATGCGGTTGGCGATCGTCTGGATAAACTGATGGTCATGCGATGTGAACAAAATCGTCCCGTCAAAATCGATCAGCCCGTTGTTGAGCGCGGTGATCGATTCCAGGTCAAGGTGGTTGGTCGGTTCATCGAACAACAGCACGTTGGCGCCGTTCAGCATCATTTTTGCCAGCATACAACGCACCTTTTCGCCCCCGGACAACACGCTCGCCTTCTTCAGCGCTTCTTCGCCGGAGAACAGCATCCGGCCCAGGAAGCCGCGCAGGAACGTTTCGTCCTGATCGTTCGAATATTGGCGCAGCCAGTCGACCAGATTGAGCTCCACCCCGTCAAAATACTCGGAGTTGTCCTTCGGGAAATAAGCCTGTGAAGTCGTTACGCCCCAGCTGTATTCCCCGCCGTCCGCTTCCAGCTCGCCCATGAGGACCTGGAACAGCGTCGTTTTCGGCAGACCGTTCGGGCCTACAAAAGCGATTTTGTCGCCTTTGTTCACGACGAAGCTGACGCCCTCCAGCACCTTTTCGCCTTCCACCGTTTTCGTCAGCCCGTCGACCGTCAGCAGCTGTTTGCCCGCTTCCCGCTCCGCTTTAAAGTGCAGAAACGGATATTTCCGGTTGGACGGACGGATGTCCTCCAGCGTGATTTTGTCGAGCTGCTTCTTCCGCGAGGTCGCCTGCTTCGATTTCGAAGCGTTGGCGGAAAACCGCTGAATAAACGCCTGCAGCTCCTTGATTTTCTCTTCCTTTTTCTTGTTGGCGTCCCGCTGCAATTGCTGCGCCAACTGGCTCGATTCGTACCAGAAATCGTAGTTGCCGACGTACATCTGGATTTTGCCGAAGTCGATATCCGCGATTTGCGTACACACTTTGTTCAGGAAGTGGCGATCGTGTGATACGACGATGACGGTGCCTTCATAATCCATCAGGAAGTTTTCCAGCCACTGAATCGATTCAAGGTCCAAGTGGTTCGTCGGTTCGTCGAGCAGCAGATTTTGCGGGTTGCCGAACAAAGCTTGAGCAAGCAGCACGCGAACCTTCTCGTTGCCGCTCAGCTCGGCCATCTTCTTGTCGTGCAGCTCGCGCGGGATACCGAGGCCGATCAACATCGCAGCGGCGTCCGGCTCGGCGTCCCAACCGTTCAGCTCGGCGAACTCGCCTTCCAATTCTCCGGCCCGCATGCCGTCCTCTTCGGAGAAATCCGCTTTGGCGTACAAAGCGTCCTTCTCTTTCATAATCGAATAAAGTCTACCGTGGCCCATAATGACCGTCTCCAGCACTGGATACTCGTCGTATTCGAAATGGTTCTGCTTGAGCACGGCGAGTCTTTCCCCCGGCGTCATAAACACTTCGCCCTGGTTTGGTTCGATTTCACCGGACAAAATTTTCAGGAACGTCGATTTTCCCGCACCGTTCGCGCCGATCAGGCCATAGCAGTTGCCTGGCGTAAACTTTATATTTACATCTTCGAAAAGTGCCCGTTTTCCGTAGCGGAGCGTTACACCGTTTGTACTGATCATGTTAGGCATTACCATCCTTTATTATTAATCGCACTACTGGCTTTAGATTATATCATAGATTCATGCATAAATTGAACCTTGGCGGCGATTTCCGCCGACCCATCTCCAAATCTGATGCAGGAAGCTACGCCCGGCTTGTCCTGAACTGCCTGGGAGTCATTCCCGTAAATTTTTTGAATAGCTGCGTATAATAACTTTGGCTGCAAAACTTGAACGTAAAAGCGATTTCCGAGATTGGGCGGTTCGTGTACAGCAGCATATGCTTCGATTCTTCGATCTTTCGGCTGTTGACGTAATGGGTTAAGGACATGCCGGTCTCGCGGCCGAACCGGTCCGATAAATAGCTGGGATTGACGTTTAAATGGGCCGCGATTTGCGGCAGGCTTAGGTCTGCAAAAATATTTTGCCGGATATAATATACCGCCAGGTTGACAAGATGGGAATAGGGCAATTCCTCCCTTTCCCGCCGAACCATCGAAATGAATTGTACCAGCATCTCATATTCGAACTGGACGAGGCGCTCCACATCCCCGATTTTTTCGATGTCCAAAATGATCTTGTCGCTGAGGTGGAAGGCGATTTCCGGATCGACGCCGCCTTTGATGATCGCCCGGGTGAACAACGTGCACGAGGCGATGAGCGCATTTTTTTTCGAGCGAAGCGGATATACGGCCAGCACGGCGGCCTCCAGCTCGTTGATTTTGCGCAGCGCATCCTTGGCTCCTTGTTCGTTGCCTGTCCGGATCGCTTCCAGCAGCTCTTCCTCATAATCGACGGGGGGATGCACGAAATTTTCCCGGAGGTACTGCATTCGGTCCATATTTTCCTCTCCACCTAAAAATATTGATAAAAATCCAAAATATTTAGTATAACATTACTTTTTTAGATTCTAAAATTCAACCATAACACTTGCCTGAGAGGAGCATAACCTATGACCTGGAAACTCGCCAATTCCGCCTTAACCCAGTCCGAACTGCTCAATTTGGAAAGCGTTTTTGCGCTGGGCAACGGATATTTGGGTGTACGGGGCAATTTTGAGGAAACTTACGGCCCGGAAAAGACCAGCATACGCGGCACTTATTTGAACGCTTTTCACGACGTGATCGAAATTCCCTACGGCGAAAAACTGTTTGCCTTTCCGGACACACAGCAAAAGCTGGTGAACAATATAGACGCGCAGACGGTGCTGCTCTATTTCGATGACGACAAGACCCCGTTCCGGCTCGATCATGGGACGATTACCGGATTCGAGCGGACCTTGCATATGGACAAAGGGTATGCCGAGCGGGTCGTCCAGTGGAGATCCCCACAAGGAAAAGAAGTCCGATTGACGTTCCGGCGTCTGGTGTCTTTTACACGCCGGGAATTGTTTGCGATTGATATCGCCATCGAGCCCGTCAATTTCACCGGCAACCTGAAAATTGTCTCCACCGTAAACGGCAAGGTCGAAAACTATACCAATCCGAACGATCCCCGGGTCGGCGCAGGACATGCCAAGCGGATGACGATCGCGGATGCCGGAGTTCAAGGCGAATACGGTTACGTCGTTGACGAAACGATGGTGTCCAAAATGAAAGCCGCCTGCGTTACGCGCCATCGGCTGAATGGCGAAGCCACCGTAACGCTTGAAGCCGGCAGCGGCGAGATCGGCGGTGAAGTGACGTATACGGCCGTTTTGCCCCTGACCAAGCGGGTGCATTTTACGAAATACAACATATATACCGACAGTTTACGCCATGGCGACGGTTTCCTGAATCGGGCGCTGCAGCTGCACGAGACGCTGTCGGGGCTGTCCTTTGATGATCTGCTGGCCGAGCAGGCCGAATATATGGAAAACTACTGGAAATCGGCGGATTGCGTGATTCAGAACGACGATAAGCTGCAGGAAGGCATCCGCTTCAACCTGTACCAGCTATTGCAATCGGCCGGCCGCGACGAGCACAGCAACATATCCGCCAAAGGCCTTAGCGGCGAAGGTTACGAAGGCCATTACTTCTGGGATACGGAAATCTACATGTTCCCAGTGTTTTTGCTGACCCAGCCGGACATCGCCCGCCAGCTGCTGCTGTACCGTTACTCCAAGCTGGACGACGCCAGAGCGAGAGCGCGGCAAATGGGGCACAAGCAGGGGGCTCTGTTCCCATGGCGGACCATTGCCGGGACGGAATGCTCCTCCTTTTTCCCGTCGGGCACGGCACAGTATCATATCAGCGCGGATATCGCCTACAGCTACATTCAATATTATCTCGCCGCGCAGGATAAAGATTTTCTTGCGAAATACGGGGCTGAGATGCTGATCGAAACCGCCCGCTTGTGGGCCGGCATCGGCCATTATTACGAGGGCGCTTTCCATATCGATGAAGTAACCGGTCCGGACGAGTACACCTGCTGCGTCAACAACAACTATTACACAAACGTCATGGCCAAGCATAATTTGAAGTGGGCCGCCAAGAGCTGCGCCATTTTGCAGGACTACGATCCGGCCGCCTACCGCGCGCTTTGCGAACGCCTCGGAGTGACGGAGGCGGAAATCGCCGCTTGGGACAAAGCCGCCGCCGCGATGCTGCTGCCATATGACGCTAGCCTGGGCATTAACCCGCAGGACGACACCTTCCTGCGCAAAGCGGTATGGGATTTCGAAAACACGCCGAAAGAAAACTATCCGCTGCTGCTGCACTACCACCCGCTGACGATTTACCGTTATCAGGTGTGCAAGCAGGCCGATACCGTGCTCGCGCATTTTTTGCTGGAGGACGAGCAGGATTTTGCAACGATCCGCCGTTCTTACGATTACTATGAAAAAATTACGACCCATGATTCGTCCTTGTCTTCCTGCATTTTCAGCATCATGGCGTGCAAAATCGGCAATATGGAAAAAGCGTACGAGTACTTTATCGAAACCGCGCGGCTCGATCTCGACAATACGCACGGCAATACAAAGGACGGCCTGCACCTGGCCAACATGGGCGGAACATGGATGTCCATCGTGTACGGCTTTGCCGGCATGCGCCTGAAGGAATCCGGCCTTTCGTTGGCCCCGGCGATTCCGAAGGACTGGGAGCAATATGCCTTCCGCCTGACGTTCCGCGGCCGCCTGATTGACGTGCGCATCGGCCAAAAGAGCGTCGTCCTCGAGCTCGCCGAAGGCGACGCGATCGGCCTCAAGCTGTACGATGAAGAAGTGTCGCTGCAGCCGGGCGGTGCGGTTACCCGGGAATTGCGGGGGTAGCTTGCAAGAATCAACCTGAAGGAGAAGGGAGCGGCCCGTTCGCATACGAAGCGAGCAGGGCCGCTTCTTGCGCAGATGAACCAGACTTAGAAGGCGGTTATTTTTGGCCTGGACGGCGTCATTACGATTTACGACAGAGATAGCGGTAATTTTGGGCGCTTTTTAGCATATTTTCCCCCTCTCCGGCGGAATAGAGGCATTTTGGGTTCCTATTTTTCACCAATCATGGAAAAATGCGCTTTCAGACTTTCGTCTGCCATAAATAACGGTAAAAAATTCCGTTATTTGTGTTGAGCCCTCTTCCCTGGCAAAAATAACGGCCTTTTGTACCGCTATCTTCGCGCCCCATGCCCCAAAGGAGAAATAGAAAACCCACCGCAGGCATTGCGCCTGTCCGGTGGGTTTCATTTTGCGCTGCAGCCGGTAGCGCGATTTCCCTCATGACTCCTGCTCCGGCAACCGGAACGTTTCTCCATGGTGCAGAATCCGCACCGTCTCCGCGGGAATGCCGCGGCGTTTACGGTCCGCCTCCAGGCGGTCGAGCGCTTCCCGCGCCGTATCGTCGGCGAGGCGAAACGTGCCGTAATGCATCGGGACCATCAGCTTGCCCTTACAGTCGACGAATGCCTGCAGCGCCTCCTCCGGCGTGGTGTGCTGGCTCGTCATGAACCATTCCGGCTCGTACGCCCCGATCGGCAGCAGCGCCACATCGATATCAAACCGCTCGCCGATCTCCCGGAAACCGCGGAAATACCCGCTGTCCCCGGCAAAATAAATGACTTGCGATTTTGAGCCACCTTGTTCCTGGCCGCCTTGTTCGGGCGCCGCCGGCTCCAGAATAAAGCCGCCCCAATGCGACGTGTTCGTATCAAACGGGGTGCGCCGGGTCCAATGCTGGGTCGGCACAAACGTGATTTTCGCGTCCCCCACTTGCACGTCTTCCCACCAGCTCATCTCCCGCGTCCGCGCAAAGCCTTTGCGGATCATTTTGGCCCCGAGGCCGACCGGCACGAGCAGCTGCGTACCACTCCCGTACAAACGCCGAATCGAGGCGATATGCATATGATCATAATGGGAGTGCGAAACGAGAATGACGTCGACGTCCGGGACATCTTCGATCGGGATTCCCGGCTTGGTCAGCCGCCGCGTCAATCCCATGCGCCAAGCCCACACCGGATCGGTTACAATATTAAATCCGCGGTACTGAATGAGAAAAGTGGAATGTCCGATCCAGGTTACCGTACTGTCCCGCCGGTTTTGCCGCAAATAATCGAGGTCCGGCGGCGAATGGGGTATAACGTAGGAATAGTCCTTTTTTTTGCTGCGGCGCTCTTCCCGCCATTGCTTGAACTGCTTCAACGTTTTGTCTGTGGTTACGTTGTCGAGATTGTTGTAGCGCGTTCTCGGCATGGATCCAGGTGCTCCTCTCCGATTTCTTTCTTTCCATTCTAAAACAATCCCGGCGGCAATCCAAATTCGCCAAGTCCGGTTGCTGGAATAATATATGTCATGTACTAAGATTATTGTGTCGCTAGGGTACCTTTTTATTCCTTTGCCTAGATGGATAGCTAAGGCGATGGTCTACAGCGGCAGACGAAAAGCTTGGGCAAACGGAAAGGTTGATGTACAATAGACGGGAAAGGAGATGTGAAACTTTTATGAAAATTGTATTTATCGAACCGACGCCCAGCCCCAATACGATGAAGCTGCATTTGGACGAAAGCCTGGAGCCGGGGATTCGAAAAACATATACGCTCGACAATGAACGCTCCGCTCCTGCCTGGATTCGTAATCTGCTTGGCATTCCCGGAGTGAAAAGCGTGTTCCATACCCTCGATTTCGTCGCCTTGGACCGGAAAGGCAGCGCCGACTGGGCCGCTATCTTGTCCGAGGTGCAACAGCAATTCGGCCAGGAAGGCGTCGAATCCGCCTGGAGCCCGGATAGCGACGAAGCGGCCGCCTATGGGGAAGCGCAGGTATTCGTGCAGTTTTTCCGCGGCATTCCGATGCAAATCCGGGTCAAGGCGGGAAGCAAGGAAGAGCGCATCTCCCTGTCCGCGCGGTTCGTTAACGCGGTTACGGAGGTGGCCAGCGCCACGCTGATCAAGGAGCGCAAGCTGACCGATTACGGCGTGCGCTACGGGGAGCTCGCGGAGATCGCCCGCGAAGTCGAGCAGGAGCTGGAAGCGGCGTATCCGCCCGAGCGGCTTGCGGGGATTGTCGCCCAGGCGATCGCCCACGGCCGCAGCGAGACGGAGTTCGTCGAGCAGCGGCGCGAGCTGAGCCTGGACGAGATCCGCGAGCGGCTGGAAGGCAGCGACTGGCGCATCCGCTACGCCGCGCTGGAGGCGCTGCAGCAGCCGGGCCCCGAGGCGTTGCCGCTGCTGGCCCAGGCGCTGCGCGACTCGCAGATGCAGCTCCGCCGGCTCGCCGTCGTCTACCTCGGCGACGTGCGGACGCCGGAGGCGATGGAGCTGCTATACGATGCGCTGCGCGACTCCTCCGCCGCCGTGCGGCGCACCGCCGGCGACACGCTGTCCGACATCGGCGATGCCGCGGCCACGGGGCCGATGATCGCAGCGCTGCGGGACAGCAGTAAGCTGGTCCGCTGGCGGGCCGCCCGCTTCCTGTACGAAGTCGGAACCGACGATGCGCTGGAGGCGCTGCGGGCAGCGGCGGACGATCCCGAGTTCGAGGTCGGCCTGCAGGCGAGAATGGCCGTGGAGCGGATTGAATCGGGCGAACAGGCCGCCGGCACGGTCTGGCAGCAAATGGCGAACCGGGATCGCGGCGAAGCTCGAAATTAAAAAATTCACCGAATGTTCGCTGCGGCGGGGCAGATTGTCTATATTTTGGCATTGCCCGCCTATCCGCCCTTGTTTTATACTAATAAAATGTGTTCAAGTGCAAAGTGAATAGATAACCTCATCATTACGGTGAGGTAGAGGTCGCGATTGTGAAGAGTACACCGGAGGAGGCGCTTAGAAGCCGCCAGGGAATCCGGTTGGAAAGGCACCGTCGCCGAAGCTTATACGCCGGCTTCTAAGGCTGTAGGCTGGGGCTGTTGCCGAAAGGGACAGAACTGTCACGAGGATTCCCGTCACCCGGGGAATTTCGTGTTGAGCTATCTTCATGGTATGGTGGGATACACGGTATATACAGGCCGCGGAATCCTTTCCGCGGCCCTTTTTTGCTCGCTCCAAGCCTCGGCCATTACCTGAATGCAGCTTCGGCCCCGTGCCGAAGGAAAATAAGGATACCGAAGGAGTGTTTTTCTCATGAGTCATAAAAAAACAGAGACGGGCGGCCGGCTGAAACCGGGTTTAAAAGCCCGCCACATGACGATGATCGCGCTGGGCGGTTCGATCGGAACAGGGTTGTTCCTGGCCTCGGGCGGCGCGATCGCATCCGCCGGACCGGGCGGGGCGCTGCTCGCCTACGCGGCGGTCGGGATCATGGTCTATTTTCTGATGACCAGCTTGGGTGAGCTGGCGACGTATATGCCGGACTCCGGCTCTTTTGAAACCTACGCCTCCCGTTTCGTCGACCCTTCGCTGGGCTTCGCCATGGGCTGGAATTTCTGGTACAACTGGGCGATTACGATCGCGGCCGAACTGTCGGCCGCCACGCTCATTATCAAATACTGGTTCCCAAACAGCCCTTCCTTCCTGTGGAGCGTGCTGTTCCTGGCCTTGATCCTCGGGCTCAACATTTTGTCGGTCAAAGGCTACGGGGAATCGGAATATTGGTTTGCCACGATCAAAATCACTGTCGTCATCATCTTCCTGGTCGTCGGCGTGCTGATGATTTTCGGAATCATGGGCGGTCAAGCGGTCGGCTTCACCAACTTCACAATCGGCGATGCGCCGTTTAGCGGCGGATTTTTCACCTTCCTCGGCGTATTTATGGCCGCCGGCTTCTCGTTCCAAGGCACGGAAATGGTCGGCGTCGCCGCCGGGGAAAGCGACAACCCGCGCGAGCATGTGCCGCGGGCGATCCGGCAGGTCTTTTGGCGGATTCTGATTTTTTACATTCTGGCCATTCTCGTCATCGGTTTGCTGATCCCTTATACGAATCCGAATTTGCTCAAAAGCGGTCTGGAAAGCATCGGCGTCAGCCCCTTCACCCTGGTGTTCGAAAAAGCAGGTCTCGCCTTTGCGGCTTCGGTCATGAACGCGGTCATTTTGTCTTCCGTGCTGTCGGCCGGCAACTCCGGGATGTACGCCTCTTCGCGGGTGCTTTATTCCCTGGCCCTGCGCGGCAAGGCGCCGAAATTCCTCGGCAGATTGAACCGGCGCGGCATCCCGATGAACGCCCTGCTCGTCACGACGCTCGTCGGTATGCTGGCTTTCTTGGCTTCACTGTTCGGCGACGGCGTCGTCTACAACTGGCTGCTGAACGCTTCAGGCATGTGCGGATTCATCACCTGGCTTGGCATCGCCATCAGCCATTACCGGTTCCGCCGGGCCTACGTGGCCCAAGGCCGCGACTTGAACGATCTGCCGTATAAAGCGCGTTGGTTCCCGTTTGGCCCGATATTCGCCTTCATCCTTTGCTTTATCGTCATTCTCGGGCAAAACCTCTCCGCCTTCACGGGCGAAACGATCGATTGGTACGGCGTCGTTGTTTCCTATATCAGCGTGCCGTTGTTCCTCCTCGTGTGGCTCGGGTACAAATGGACGCAAAAGTCCAAGCTGATCCCGCTGGACAAATGCGATCTCGAAGTGGAATCAATAAATGTTCAAAAATGATTGCTGCGTTAACCTAGCTAAATAAAACTGCTCTGAACCAAAACCGGCAAGAGGCAGACAATAATTCGTCCGCCTCTTGCCGGTTAATTTAATTACAACACTTTTTTTTGAGAGATCCATATTCGATTTAAGGGAGTTTGGCTAACAATAAAATATAAAGTTAATCCGATTAACACGGTATAGTAAGGAATGAAAATATATAGGCTATAATGATTCAGGTAACTTGTTAACAATAAAAAATGAGCACTTGTTAAGAACATTGTGTCTCCTTTTGTATACGTAAAATAAATGTAAGGATACACAACAATGGAAAAATTCAAAATGTAGTCAATTAGTAGAAGCAAAGTAATAAGTGATTTTCGAATAACGAAACTAACCACCAATAGCAAAATGGTTAACATAAATAGTAACAAATATAAAAGAACCGTCGTATCCAATCCATCATCAGTATAATACAAATAAAGTGTTGTGGTATCCCCGTTCTGATAAATGATGTTTGAAAAGTCATGCTTCAAACTCTCCGAAATCGAAATGGAATCGAATTTATTTGAAGTGATAACCACAAGAACAAGATAAACGAAAACCAACAGAATTATAAGTAAATTTATTATATAAGGAAACTTCTTATCTTCTAACTCTTCCATAGGTAACATTACTGAGAGTCTCCCATCCGTTTGTGGAACTGCTGGTCCAGGCATGATAATTAGTAGTATGTTGAGCTACTTTATAATCATAATATGTGTACCCATTATAAGTACCCGACTTGGAATCCACTGCAGTAACGAAGCCAATGTGGTTCCAATCCCCGTCTCTGTATTTATCGTAAGCTATAAAATCCCCTGCTTGCAATTTAGAAGAGAAAGAATAATGATCTGAAGTTGTAAAACCAACCCCCATATATCTTGCAAAGGTATCCGCTTGAATCCAAGAAATCGAATACTTGTGTTCAGGATAAATGATTGGACCGCTGGATGTAACTATTCGGTGCCACCAACCACGGGCTTCATCAGGATAATAATCCTCCTGCCTTACATTTCCGGCATACAATATTTGAGATGCAAAGTTTGTACAATCATTACTAAATTGCCCAAATCCGCTAGAGTTAGGTTCCAAAGCATACAGGTTAACATACTGCATCGCTCTACTTAAATCAAAACTGGCTGTAATTGCCGGGGCAGTTTGTTGCAGTTGTATTTCATTTTGTTCAAAAGCTAACTCATTTGTATATGGTAATGCAAAAATGATATCTTGTAAGAGCGATGTTTCATTGGCAATATTATCTTCGTTATTTTTGTTTGATATTTCTTTATCATCTAATTCAGAAATCATTTTTTTAATAGTATCATTTTTCGATTTATTTTCATAAATATCTACAAAACTCATTAATAGATCATATTGCATATCGTCTTCTTTAGATATTGATACAGAAGCATATTCATTAGCATAATCAACATATTTGGCCCAATTGGTATCATCAATTTCTTCCAAGTTATAGGTCGTTGATAGTAATTCCAAAAAGTCTGGAATAGCTTTCTTCAATTTATTTAAAGCCTCTTCTTGATTTGAAAATGTCGGATACAAGTGTTGTTCTTTCCCTGCTATAATCACTGAAGCTCCAGGTTCTATTTGACTCATGACTTCTGCTTCTTTCTCTTTCAAGGTATTAATTGCTTCAAGATCTTGAATTTCCACAGGATCTACTTCATCTGCAAAACCCGAAACAGGTGAGAGAAGACTTAAGAAAACAGCACCAAAAATCACTAGGCATTTTTTCAACATAGAATCCACCTCATTTTTAAGATTTTATAATTTGAAAATTCTTATACAGTAACAGTAAAAACCCCATGTCACCTCCTAATTAATAAAAGTTTATAAAGTCCATAATTAGGCAGGTTTGGTTCTAAAGTAATATAATTCCATATTTTATTCGATTTTCATGTGAATATAATCACTTAATTTGGTTTTTTTTCATTTTTTTGTTTATTCCAAAAAGTTATAATCATTAGTCCGAAAAAAAGGACCTAAGCAATTACGCCTATAGGTCCCTTTTCTAGCTGTTTAAAATTCCTTTCAGCTAACTATTCACTTCACCCATTCTTCTACTCCCAACGAATCTCCACCCGCAAATCGTCGGTGCCTTCCAACGGTTCCTTTAAATAACGAATATTTTCGATTCCCAGATCATATAAAGTGCCTAAATCCTTCAGCAGCTGCCGTTCGGAGCCGGAATAACGAATGGTAACCGTAAACTCGTCCGCCACGATCCCTTGTTTTACTTTATCGGCCACCCCTTCGCCATCCTTGACCGTTGCGTCGGCGTCGAACAAATCGTAGCCCAATTGCTTTTTCAGGTCCAAGTAAATCCCGGTTTGCGTTCCAGCCTGGTCGATCAGGGAACGAAGCGCAGCCAAATAGGAGACGGTTGACTTGGGATAATCGCTTGCAATCCATTGGTGATCTTTTCGCATCTGCTCATCGGTTCGCAAGTAATAAGCATATTTCACTTGACCCGATATGTCCGGCACCGGATCATCCCAAGTCGTGTCAAGATGATACCATTGGCCGTCAAGCAGCACCAGATTCCAGGCATGCGCGGTATTGTTCACTTTTCCCTCGATAATTAAATTATCAATTCCCGCGTCCTGCAGCATCTGATAAGTCATCAGCGCATAACCCTGGCAGACGGCTTCGCGGGTTATCAAACCTTCGTAGGCCGTAAACTTCTGCAAATCCTGGTCGTATTTCAAATACCGCACCACATAGTCATGAATCGCTTTGATTTTTTGGTGATCGTTCATTTCCGGTTGAATGATTTCCGCCACGATGTTCTTTATTTTCGCGAAAACATAGTTGGACTGCTCCAACGTCTCCCGATATTGAAATTTGACCGAAACCGTCGCAAATTCCGACGTTCCTTCCCATTCGTAGGAATAACGATTCACCACGTATTTCGTATAGGGATCCTGGTCCAAAGCTTGATCCATGGCCGTGCTCATCAGGCTTTCCAGCTTTGCCGTACTCCCTTTATATAACAGTTTGATTTGCGGCTTGCGGGCTTTAAGCCCTGCCGCCAATTTGTCTTGTATGTCCTTGGCCGATGTTACGCTGGATGTCGCAGGCGCGGCGTAAGCTATTGTGGTTTTCCATTCGCCCGATGCCGTGCCGAACAATAATGAACCGGCAATTCCCGCTGCAGCAAATTTTCTCATGGATGTCCATTCCACAACCAACAGCTCCTTCTCCAAACCTGGCTTGTTGTCGGTGCACCAAACCCTGATAGCTTTTTCCAGCATCACGCAATTATTGTACCATAGCTTCCATTAAAAAAGTTTACTAGTTTTGTCGAACCCTCGTCCCTGGGGGGTGTTCTCCGGGAAGACGCAATATCGCCTCAATTTTGCCGCTTTCACACATTACAATTTTTGAAAAATATAAGTATAATAAAAAACATAGCATTTTGTGATATATATCATAGCAGAAAAATGATAAATCGATTATATGGAGATGCGTTTACTCATGACCATCGTGGATACTTCCGATATTTCCGTTGAAATGTTTGTTGCCGTCATGTTTTTCTTGCTGCTGATCGCCCCTTTGGTGAGCCTGGGGGTGATGCGGTTGTTCCAGGGCCGGAAAAAGGCCGGATTCACCCTCATCGGCTGCGGAGTGGCCGGTTATCTGATCTTTCAGTTGATCTCCGGATGGTTGAATTGATTTTGGCTGGAACAAAAAAAAGAGCATCGTCCTTATTGGCCGTTCAGGCTTCAAGGGCGGTGCTCTTTTTGGTTTCGGCTGAACTTACGCCAATTCCGCCAGCGCTTTATCGAACTGCGTTTTGTTCATGCCCAGGATGCGGTGTTCGCCGATCACCGTGACCGGCACGGCGCGCATGCCCATGTCCCAAACTTGCTGCGCGTAATCGTCGTTTTGCTCGATGTTGCGCTCTTCATAAGCGACGCCTTTGTCGCTCAGAAAGCTTTTCACTTGTTTGCAGTGAGGGCAGTTGGTGCTGGTGTATACAATCACATTTGCCATGATGATTTCTCCCTTCCGATCCGGAACTGATTTCTTCCGCTTATTTTATTTTGCGGCCGCAGTGGCCGTTTCATGCTCAAGGTTTTCGATGTATTTCTCACAGTCGATCGCGGCCATGCAGCCGCTGCCTGCGGCGGTGATCGCCTGGCGGTAGCGGTTATCCTGCACGTCGCCGCAAGCGAATACGCCCGGTACGTTCGTTTCCGACGTGCCCGGTTTAACCACGATATAACCGTTCGCGTCCGTGTCGATTTGTCCGCCCAGGAACGCCGTGTTCGGCTGATGGCCAATCGCGACGAACACTCCGCTCGCGGCAATGATTTCTTCTTCGCCGGTCGCGTTGTTGCGCACCTTCAGACCGGTTACGCCGTTTTCGCCGGCGATGACTTCCAGCGGTGTACGGTTCAGTGCCATTTCGATCTTTTCGTTCGCGCGGGCGCGATCCTGCATGATCTTCGAACCGCGCAGCTCATCGCGGCGATGGACGAGCGTCACCTTCGACGCGAAGCGGGTCAGGAAGCCTGCCTCCTCCAGTGCGGAGTCGCCGCCGCCAATGACGATGATTTCCTTGCCGCGGAAGAAAAATCCGTCGCAAGTCGCGCAGGTGCTTACGCCGCGTCCGACATTGTCCTGCTCGCCGGGGATTCCCAAATATTTGGCCGTTGCGCCGGTCGATAAAACTAGCGTTTCGGTAACGAGTTCGCCGATCCCTTCCACTTGCAGCTTAAACGGACGTTTGCTCATATCAACGCTGTTCACCCAACCTGTGCGGAACTCCGCGCCGAAACGCTCGGCCTGCTTGCGCATGTTGTCCATCAACTCCGGACCCATGATTCCTTCCGGAAAACCCGGGAAATTTTCCACTTCCGTTGTCGTCGTCAGCTGTCCGCCCGGCTGCGGGCCCTCGATGATCAGCGGGTTCAAGTTGGCGCGGGCCAGATAAATGGCCGCCGTAAGTCCGGCCGGGCCGGTACCGATAATAATCGATTTATACATAATGGCATCCTCCTAAAAGTGACCGTTTTTTTCTATCAAGATGGAAAATCTATGATCTACTTCAATTATGTTAAAACGACAGCATAGTGTCAACAAGCGTACCGGAACGGTTCGGTGAAATTTAAATGAAGGAATGATGAAGAACTAACTATCGGAGCAGTCGCAGCCCGTTCAAAATAACGAGCAGCGTGCTGCCCTCATGCCCCACGACGCCAAGCGGCAGGGGGATGCCGTGCAGAAAATTGCTCGCGATCAGCAGCAGGATCACCGCCCCGGCAAAAACAAGATTTTGCTTGACGATTCTCCGGGCCCGGCGGGCGAGCGATATCGCCTCGGCGACCCGATCCAGACTGTCGTTCATCAGCACGACGTCCGCAACCTCCAGCGCCGCGGCGCTTCCGCCGCCGCCCATGGCCACCCCGACCGTCGCCGCGGCCAGCGCTGGCGCGTCATTGACGCCGTCGCCGACCATGACGACGCTGCCGTAACGGCTGCGCAGCGCCTTCACATGCTCCACCTTGTCCTGGGGCAGCAGGTCCCCGTACACAAGATCGATCCCCGCTTCCCTGGAGACCGCGCGGGCGGTGCCGCCGCGATCGCCGGTCAGCATCGCGGTGGCGATCCCCAGCCGGTGCAGGCGGTCGATCGCCGCCTTGGCCTGAGGGCGAATCCGGTCCCGCAGTGCGATCAGCCCGGCGTAGTCTCCGCAGGCTTGAATCGCGGAAACCGTATGCCCTTCCGCGATCCAGGCCCGCATCCGTTCGGCGAACTCCGGCGGCAAATTCGGATCATCTTCATCCGCCTTGCCGACCCTCCATACATCGCCGCCGATCTTGGCCTCAATGCCCCAGCCGGGCAGCGCCTGCAGTTCATCCGCACTCTGGATCACCACTCCCTCTTCCTCGGCTTTGCGCACGATCGCCTCGGCCAGCGGATGCTCGGACAAGCTTTCCGCCGCCGCGCAAGCGGCCAGCACCTGCATCCGGTCATACCCTTCGGCTACGAGCAGTTCGGTAACCGCCGGAGTTCCCTCCGTCAACGTGCCGGTCTTGTCGAAGGCGACGACACGCGCGCCGCTGAGCAGGTCCATATAGGCGGCGCCTTTAAACAGCACACCTTTTCTCGCGCTTTTGGACATCGCCGACAGCATCGCCGGCATAACGGAGGATACGAGCGCGCAAGGCGAGGCCACGACGAGAAACACCATCGCTTTATAGAAAGCCGCCGGCCAGCTCCATCCCAAAATCAGCGGAGCCAGAGCAATCAGCGCCGCGGTCACCGCAAGCACCGTCTTGGCATAAACACCTTCAAGCCGCTTGATGAAGCGCTCCGTTTTCGGCACCTCCCGCTCGGCTTGCTCCACGAGGGCGATGATTTTGGCAAACAGCGTTCCTTCCGCCGGGCTGGTCACCTCTACGTACAGCGCCCCTTCACCGTTAATCGTTCCGGCAAATACGTTATCTCCGCCGCGTTTATCCACCGGCAGCGACTCCCCCGTAATCGCGGATTGGTTGACGGAAGAACCCCCGCTGCTCACAACTCCATCGGCCGGGATCACCTCTCCGGGTTTTACCAGGACCAAATCCCCGACCAACAGCGTCTCGGCCGCGACCTCCTTCATCCCGTCCGCATCGATCCGCAGGGCGGTTTCCGGTTTCATCGCGACCAGCGCCGAGATGTCCCTGCGGCTTTGCTCGCCGGCAAACGATTCCAGCGCGCCGCTTAACGCAAAAATGAAGATAAGCATCGCGCCTTCGTTCCAATACCCGATGGATGCCGCTCCAAGCGCGGCGGCGATCATCAGCAAGTTTACGTCCAGATCCCTGTCTTTAAATAAGGTGGCCAGACCCTCCCGCGCTTTTACGTACCCGCCGACAATATAAGCGGTTATATAAAGAACAATCGACAACAAAGGCAGCCAGCCGTGAAGCCCCCAAGCGGCGCACATCAGCACTCCGCTAGCGAGAGCCAGCAGCATTTCCCGATGCCGCAGCAGACGAAGCAGTGAAGAACGGCGCCGTCTCCCCGGATCAGGCAAATTGGCCGATGGCTTTGCGGCAGCAGGCAAGGTTTGTTGAACAGCACGCATAAATATTTCCCCCTTCATGTTGGATGGCATCGCTAATTGAGAATGAATACTATTGTTAACCCCCTAAAAATGGCACATGCTGCCCCGGGATCTCCCGGAGCAGCATGCAATTGAGAACGATAATCATTTTTGTATTGGTACAATAATTTTGGGTTAACGAAACTTTAGTTTCATTTTAAACTAAATGCTTCAGCATGTAAATGGGGTATGTTGCATTATTCGGTACAGAATACTATACTAAAATCATCTAGTGGATAATATCCAGTACTGAATAAAATCTATTTGTTGTATTTTTCGCTCCGTATCCTGCCGTGATAACCGAGGTGTTGCCAATGAATGTACAGTTCAAA
The DNA here is from genome assembly GCF_023715465.1 of Paenibacillus macerans. Taxonomy (GTDB): domain Bacteria; phylum Bacillota; class Bacilli; order Paenibacillales; family Paenibacillaceae; genus Fontibacillus; species Fontibacillus macerans_A. Next base: position 99,113 of record NZ_JAMBOE010000016.1, on the reverse strand, counting down.
AAAGGAGCGCTCGAGCTCTGCGTGCTCGTTCTGATTTCCCAAAAGGACTATTACGGCTATGAGCTTGCGCAGAAAATCAGCGAAAAAATCGAACTGGCGGAAGGAACACTCTACCCCATCCTGCGCAGGTTGACCAAAGACAACTACCTGACCTGTTATTTGTCCGATTCTTCGGAAGGGCCGCCGCGCAAATACTACTCGATCACCGTGCCGGGACGGGAGCAGCTTGCCGAGCTTATCGCGCAATGGATGCCATTTGCCAAGGCGGTTGATGACTTTATCGCAGAAGGGACGAGTAGCCATGGGGAGAACTGAATTTATGCGCACCCTGGAAGGGTTGCTGATCGGCATACCTCCGGAGGAGCGCAAAGAAATTTTGTACGATTATGAGGAGCATTTCGAGGCAGGCGCAGCCGCCGGGAAAAGCGAGGAAGAAATCATTAAAAAGCTGGGGACGCCTTCACTGCTGGCCAAAGAACTGCTGCTCGATTACAGTATTTCGGTTGCCGAGAACAAGAAAAGCTTCGCCAATGTGATGCGCGTGGTGCTGCGGGCCGCTGGAATGAGCTTTATCAATATGCTCGCCGTTGCCTTGCCCGTAGCGGTCCTGCTGCTCCTGGCCGCCTCTCTCAGCATCATCGCTGTCGCTATGCTGCTTAGTCCGCTGTTGATTATCATCTCCTTGATCCAGCGCGGATTCGAGTTGTTTCTTTTCAACTTGTTCGCAACCATGACGTTGTTTAGCCTGGGGATCCTGCTTGCCGTGGGCCTCAGACAGCTTGCTGGGCGGCTGTACGGCGTGATCTTACGGTTGGTCAAAAATAAATCCGGATTTCAGGGGAGCGTTTCGCTATGAAAAAAATCGTCTATTTTGCCATAGGCTTGCTGCTCATCGGGCTGATCGGAACCATCGTCACCTTTCCCAAAGCGGATACACTTAAGGCATATAGCCTTTTTCAGGAAGACAAGGAAACGACTCGACGAGAGCAGGGCGGAAGCCAGAACGCTCCGGACCGTGACCGGCAGGAAACGCCGAATGACTTGAACGGGATCATTGAGGATTTTCAAACCGATTTGATGGAAGGAAGCACCGATATGGTGGGCGGAATTTTGGATAATGTCTCCGAAATCGTAGACGACGCCGTGTCTCACGGTAACATCGAGTATAGAGGCAATGACGATTGGGATGATCCCGATAACGCCAAAAGCCGGCGCATCTCCCTCTCCGAAAATCTCGCAGCCAAAGGAATCCGCAATATCGTCATCGACACCGCCGCCTCCGATGTAAAGCTCAACACCTCCGCTGCATCGGAAATTGAAGCCAGACTGACGGGGAAGGTAAGAAGCGGCATTAAAGACAACGAACTCACCCCTTTGTTAAACAAGGAAGGCGATACGCTGTACATTCAAACGGAACGGGAGAGAAAAGACGGGAAAAGCTTCCGCGCCGATCTGGCGTTAACCGTGACCATTCCGGCGGCTCAGCCTTTTGGAAAGTTGTCCATTAGCACGGTCAACGGGGATGTTGAAGCCTCCAATCTGGAGGTTAAGCAGGCCATCAAGCTTGAGACCACAAACGGGGAAATCACGTTAAACCGCGCCGAGGCAGCCAAAATAGAACTGAGCAGCGTCAACGGCAGTATCGAGGCTTCTGCACTGAAAGGCGAAATTGCCGTCAGCTCCGTGAATGGAGACCTGGACCTCGGCTTGCAGACAGACGATCTGGCCGGAGATATAACGGCCGAATCCATCCATGGGGATATCGACATCGCCTTGAAGGAACATCAGCCGCTATCGCTGGAGTTCACAACGGCAACCGGAGAAGCTGAAGTGGATATCCCGGACATGGATTTCAGCAGCCAGACGGACCAGGGGCTCGCGGGAAAAGTAGGCAGCGGTAAATATAGCGTCAAGGCAACCACAACAACGGGCGATTTTACATTGGAATAACGAAGCAAGGAACAAGCCGGGGCCGGTCTGCCTCCGCATCAGGCATAAGCTCGCCCCTTCTTGTTAACCGGCCCCCCCATTCCAGCGGGGGCATTTCTGCTCGAAAAACCTGCGTTTTTGCGGAAAAGCTCAAAGGTACGTACAGGGCTATTGCTCTTTAGGAAACACGATTTCTTTCCGTTCTACAACGACCCCGGTTTGCGGTTCTGAAGTGTGCGGTTCCATCCGTGACCATGACGTGCGCGCCTTCGCCGGGAGCATTTCCGGCAGATCCGCCTCGCTCGCGGGCCGTTTTTCTTTCTTGTGAACATCGTAGTAGAAATAGGCCGGTTCCTTCTCTACCATCCCATAAGTATTGCTGCCGTCCGGCTCGAACCGGTAGGACTTGACGAGCGCGGTGGAGTCATCAAGCCAGCCGGCGATATCGAGCGCGCGGTCGTCCCCCGCATCCGCCTTAATTGATCCCAAAGCGCCCCCGTCTCTGTCGTAGAAATCAATGCGTTGCGGGGCAATGCTTAAATAGTCGATATCGATGTCTTTAATCCGGCTATGCTCCCCCGGAGAAGACTCCATCCAAGCGATCGAACCGGACGGATTCCACTTGATTTTTTCGGACGGAACATACTTGTCCTCAGATAGCTTGATTTTCCCGAGCGCAGCGCCTTTTATATCATAGAAAGTCACCTTTCCGCTCTCATCGTCGTGAGCAAACCGTTTAAAATCAGGCGACAGAAACAAGGACGGAGCCCCGGTCGTCGAGTGCGGAATCACCCGGAACAACCGGTCCGGAGCATCATCTTTCCCGCCCTGCAAATCAAACACTCTCACCAAACCCAAGTAGCTCTGCAAAAACACATTCTTCCGCTCGCCGTCCCAATGGTATTGATAAATATAGTCATAATCTTCCGGCAGCGGCCAAAAGTCTTCCTTGATCCGCGTAATTTTCCCCGTCCGCACATTATACTCGGAAAGATGATACTTTCCGCCTTGACCTATGATTTCCGGCTCCAAAAACAGCACCCGCTCCTCATCCTCTTTGACGAGCAGTTGCCCGATAAACGCGTTATACCAACGGTTGTTCGTGTCCGTGATCCCCTCGCTCCAGACGGTCTTCACCTGGTCTTCGCCCGTTTTATGGGACAGCAGAACTTTGATCACATCATCGTCCCCATAAAATACATTGGCCATCACCAACGTTTGTCCCTCCAGCTCAACCACCGCCCCGTAGTCGATGCTATAATCCGTCAGGCCGGCCGGAACTGCGACAAGTTCTCCCTTCGCATTACGGCTTGCGCTAAATTCTCCTTTTGCCAGCTTAACGCTCTGTGCCGACATCGCTCCCTGCGCTCCGCCTTGCTCAGCTACTTTTACGGGTGTTGCCTCTCCCTGATTAGCCGGCAACGACGCATTCCCTGGCACCTGCTGGGACGCGTCCCGCGCAGCGTTTTCTCCCCCGTTAACCGGACGGTTTGCCGGCGAGCAGCTCACCAGCAGCAGTCCGGCGGCAGCCGCAGCCGGGATCAGCCATTTTATCTTTTTCAAAAAAACAACCTCCTCAAAACGTGTGCAAACAACCTCAAGGATTCATTAAGCTCTACGCTGTCTACAATTTAAACGCGACTGCGCTGCCATTTGTTTCATAATAAGGATGTGGCTCGCTCTAAACCCGTTCATCCGGGCCGATTTGAGGTAAATAAGTGCATCTGTGTCCGTTTTACATTTTGCGGGTATTCGGATTTTATGATGGAGACAAAATCAAAACATTTCACTTATAAATCGGAGAATATGGTGATATTTTTTTTCTAAAGACTTGATTTGTAGCGATATCTTAGTACAATGGTTTTATGACTACTCAAAAAATAATAAATGATGAACTCAGAGTCAAAATATTCAAGGCATTAGCCGATGAAACAAGATTGGACATCATACGAGCTCTATACACCAGCAGGAAGGAGATGAATTGTGGAGAAGTAGGAGACATTCGCGATACTACGAAATCGAATACTTCGTATCACTTGCGTACTTTAAAGGAGGCGAAATTGATCAAGGTACGAAAAGAAGCTCAAACGAAGTATATGAGCATCGATTTGGAGACATTTCAAACTTACTTACCTGGATTTCTGGATACGTTGTAGAAAGAAATTCTTTTTTTATTCATTAGTTCAATAATCTTTGAACTATAGAACTAACTACAAAGGGTGAATAGAATGATCAAATTAACTGCTTTATTTTTCCTCATCATGTTTGTTATTGGTACGGATACGTTTTTGATTTCTCCGCTCATCCCCACTCTTCAGGACCTGTTTCATATCCCGACCGAATATTCCGGTTGGATGGTGGGGTCTTATGCTTTAGGTTATGCCATTTTTGCACTGATTGCTGGACCGCTTTCCGATGGATGGGATCGCAAAAAAGTAATGCTTTCCGGCATGATCTGCTTCTCGGTTTCAACCATGTTATGCGGCTTTGCCACAGGTTTTTGGTCGATGTTCTTCTTCCGTTTTTTAGCCGGAGTCAGCGCAGCATTTACGGCGCCTCAAGTCTGGGCCTCGATCCCTACTCTGTTTCCAACGTCAAAAATCGCCAAAGTATCAGGAATCGTCATGGCAGGCTTGGCTGCTTCCCAAGCGTTCGGCATCCCTATTGGAAGTCTGCTTGCCTCAACCCATTGGTATTATCCTTTTTTTACAATCGGTGCATGTGCATTATTGGTAGCAGTATTCATCTTCTATGCTTTGCCCGAAATGAAACCGAATCAAGGCCAAAAAACCAAGATTCCGATTTTCAGCAGATACATCCCACTATTGAATAGCCGAATGGCGAGAAAGGCTTTCCTCGCTCATTTCTTATTTCAATGTGGATTCTTTGCTGCCTTTTCTTTCATTGGAAAATGGGTGACGGATCGCTTTTACCTTTCAATTGATCAAGCGGGGTACGTGATGTTTTTTCTTGGTCTCGGGAATATAGTCGGGAGCTTCGGCGGTGCCTATGTGATCAAAACGTTAAACCGTTTCAATACGCTGGTTGTGGGCTTTCTTGTCTCTATCGCATGTTTTATTGTTTTGCCTCACTTGCCATCAGTTGCGGCTTTCGAAAGTGTTTACTTTTTCATATTCGTTAATATGGGGATCGCTTTTCCCCTAATATTGGGAATGCTGAATTCATTAAATCCAACCATCCGCGGCACGATCTCCAGCTTGGCCAATTCAATCATGTACGCTGCGACAACGCTCGGTTCTTGGGTCGCAGGCCTGATTTACGCGACTTTTAACGGTTTTTCCGCCGTAGGCATGTTTGCGGCTATATGCTTTGCCGGTTCGTTGTTATCTTTCATATTCAGCGGTATTTTGACCAGTCACGCGAAAACAAAGAAGGAGTTTGCATCATAAATGCATAGAAGAAATTCATATGGATATTCTAAATCTTTCAAAATTCAACATCCTAAGTATTAGTGAGAATGAATTTGGTTTTCTAATACAAGTGGTGACGAACTCTCCACCTTTGGCTTGCCCTCATTGTGGATGTATAGCCAACCTCTACAAACACGATATCAGGGAACAGATCTGTATGGACTTGCCTATTCACGGCAAGCGTGTAGGCCTTCTTATAAAGCGTCAGAGGTATCGCTGTAGAGACTGCAATCGAACCTTTTGGGAACACTTAGACCACACCATAGACGAAAAGCGAAACTGTACCAAACGATTATTGTCTTATATAGAGAAACAAAGCCTTAAACGCACGTTTGTCAGCATATCCGAGGATGTTGGATTGCATGAAAAAACGATACGTAACATCTTTCGTAATTACATCAATCGTCTTAAAGAAACGCATCGATTTGAAACTCCTAATTGGCTTGGGATTAACGAAATACCGAAGAGGAAATATTCGCCTACTTCGACCATCGCATTACAAACGCTTATACGGAGTCTCTAAACAGCCTTATTCGAGTCATTAATCGTTTAGGCAGGGGATACTCTTTTGAAGCCCTACGAGCCAAAATACTCTTTACAGAGGGACTTAAAAAGCAACGTAAGCCTAAGTACCAGAGGAGGTTTGATAGCTACGATCTACGGGAGGAAAACTTCCCGATGTTTAATATGCCACCTATTGGAGTTGTTCGTGAGCCAGAAGAAATAATCTTGCTGGGAATCGATTTTTCCACCTTGATCGAGAAATTGGAGAAGGGCCAGCTATAAGCCCTTCTCCACCATAAAATCCGATTTGATATGTCCGATCATCTCTGGCTGGCGGCAATCGCCTGCTCCAGGTCGTACAGGATATCATCGATCGACTCCGTGCCGACGGACAGGCGGACCAGTTCCGGATTGACGCCGGCGGCCAGCTGCTCCTCTTCCGAAAGCTGCTGGTGCGTCGTGCTGGCCGGATGAATGATGAGTGATTTCGAATCCCCGACATTGGCCAGGTGTGAGAACAGCTTCACATTTTCGATCAGCTTGCGCCCGGCTTCTACGCCGCCCTTGATGCCGAAGGTGAGGATCGCGCCCTGTCCTTTCGGCAAATATTTTTGCGCAAGCTGGTAAGATTCATGGCTCGGCAGCCCGGCATAGCTGACCCACTCCACCTTGTCGTGGGCTTCCAGATACTGCGCCACTTTCAACGCATTTTGGCTGTGGCGTTCGACGCGCAAATGCAGCGTTTCCAGCCCCTGCAGCAGCAGCCAGGCGTTAAACGGCGACAGCGGAGCGCCAAGGTCGCGCTGCAATTGGACGCGTGCTTTGATGATGTACGCCAGCGGGCCGACGGCATCCGTGTAGACGATACCGTGATAGCTCGGGTCCGGCTCCGTCAGTCCCGGGAATTTGCCGCTCGCCGACCAGTCGAATTTGCCGCTGTCGACGATGATCCCGCCGATGGACGTACCGTGCCCGCCGATGAACTTCGTGGCCGAATGCACGACGACGTCCGCGCCAAAATCGATCGGGCGCAGCAGATAAGGGCTCGGGAACGTATTGTCGACGATCAGCGGAATCCCGTGCTCATGGGCGATCGCCGCCACCGCTTCGATATCGAGCACGTCGCCCTTCGGGTTGCCGAGCGTTTCGGCGTAAAGTGCTTTCGTTTTGTCCGTGATGGCCGCGCGGAAATTGTCCGGGTTCGAGGAATCGACGAAGTTGACCTTGATGCCTAGCTTCGGCAGCGTCGTCGAGAACAAATTGAAGGTGCCGCCGTACAGCGTAGTCGATGACACGATCTCATCCCCGGCGCCGGCGATATTCAAAATGGAGAACGTGATCGCCGCCTGACCGGAAGCCGTCGCCAGCGCGCCGGCTCCTCCCTCGAGCGCCGCCACCCGTTTCTCCAACACATCGGTTGTCGGATTCATAATGCGGGAGTAGATGTTTCCGAATTCTTTCAGGCCGAACAAATTGGCGGCGTGCTCGGTGTCGCGAAAACCGTAGGAAGTCGTTTGGTACAACGGCACCGCCCGGGAATACGTGGTCGGATCGATTTCCTGCCCGGCATGGATCGCCAAGGTTTCGGGGGCGTATTGACGCTCTTCAGACATGGACAAATTCCTCCTTCAAATCGCTCGATAATGATGAGATGACGATGTTTTTTTCATATTCTCTCACATCTCATGACGTTTGAAAATAGGAAATCCGATAATTTTTATCTGAATTATATATTTTATTTACATCCCCTTGAATTTCCGCACAAAATAGGCATTCTCCAGCAGCGGTTCCCCTTCGGCGAGACCGGGAAACGGGTTATCAAAAAAGTTCAACCCGGGGTAACAAAGTTGAAAATTTCCTAAACGCCTACGCAAAAAAGGGCGCTGATTCCCGCGGTCGCTTGGGAATAGCCCCCTGTATTATCGCTTGTTGTCCTGCGCACTCTCGTCAGCAGCCGCCTTGCTTAATAGTCGCTCGCGCCGCTTTGGCCTTGGGCGATTGCCACGCCTGCGCTCGTGCCGAGGCGCGTAGCTCCGGCTTGAATCATCGCCTCCGCGTCGGCCAGCGTGCGGACACCGCCGGAAGCTTTTACGCCCATGTCCGGTCCAACCGTTTTGCGCATGAGCGCCACCGCTTCCACCGTGGCTCCGCCCGTCGAAAACCCGGTCGACGTCTTGACGAAGTCGGCCCCGGCCGAAACGGAAAGCCGGCAGGCGCGGACGATTTCCTCCTCCGTCAGCAGGGAGATCTCAATGATGACCTTCACCAGCGCCTTGCCTTTTGCGGCCTCTACGACGCCGGCGATATCGCGGGCGACCAGTTCGTCGTTCCCGTCTTTTAAAGCGCCGACATTGATGACCATGTCGACCTCGCCGGCCCCCTGACGGATCGCATGGGCCGCTTCGAACGCTTTCACTTCCGGCGCCGATGCGCCGAGCGGAAAGCCGATGACCGTGCATACTTTAACCGGTGAGCCTTTTAGCGCCTCCGCGGCCGTTTCCACCCAAACCGGATTGACGCAAACCGAAGCGAATCCGTATTGCTTCGCTTCTTCAGCCAGCTTGAGAATGGCTGCTTGTCCCGCTTCCGCCTTCAGCAAGGTATGGTCGACCATGGCGGCAATCGATGTCGTTGACAAATGAACTCCTCCGTTCTTGATTCCTTTAATACAGACTGGAAATCTGCACGCCGCTCGGCAGCTTAAACGGGTGCTCTTGATTGATATGATCGTAAAACATCATGCCGTTCAGGTGGTCGATTTCGTGCTGCATGACGATCGCGTCAAAGCCTTTGAACCGCATTTTGACCTCGTTCCCCTGTTCATCGTAAGCCTTGACCTGGATCTTCTCGTAACGCGGCACAAAGCCCTGCACCGGGCGGTCCACCGACAGGCAGCCTTCGCTTTCCGGCAGGTAAATCATCGCGGTCGAATGGCTGACGATTTTCGGGTTGAACATGGCGATTTCCCGGTCCTGCCCCTGATCATCGGTCAGCAGGGCGGCAAACATCCGCTTGTTCAGGCCGATTTGATTGGCCGACAAACCTACGCCCGCGCGCAGCTTGTATTTTTTCGCCGTTTCCGGGTCCTGGCTGTTTTTGAGAAAGCGCAGCATCGCCGCCATTTCCCCGCGGTCCTCCTCGGTGGGGGGAATGCTGACCGGCTCGGTCACAACGCGCAGAATCGGCGCTCCTTCGCGAACGATGTCATCCATCGTAATGAAATAGTCGCTATTGAATTTACTCATAAATAAACAATTCATCCACCTTCGTCTGCAAAATAAACGCAAGCTTGAACGCAAGCTCCAGCGTTGGATCGTACCGGTCGTTTTCGACGCTGTTGATCGTCTGTCTGGCAACGCCGCAGGCGGCGGCCAGCTGCTGCTGGGTTAACCCCAGCCGCTTGCGGAACTGCTTGATTTTATTGTTCATGGGCATCACCCAAATGTCAAAAGTTTTGGACTAATTAAGGGTAACACGGACCTGGCTTGGTTGTCAAAGCCCAGTCAGGATTTGAATTTGATGCCCCAGACCGAGTCTTTTTGAAATCCGGCCGCTTCCCGCAGCTGCGGCAGCCGCTCATCCTCCGGATAATGCTGCTCCAGATAGCGGACATAAGCTTCCCGAAGGCGGATCTCCCGATCCAGCTTGTTGTATTCGCTCGGATGTTTCTCGAGACGCTTCAGCCCAGCATCCCAACGCCTCAAGTCCGCCTTGGTCGTGCGGCCTTTCCGGGTACGCTCGGCCAAAGCGCTCAGCTCCTCATAGTTTTCCCGCAGCCTGGCCGAATATTTGAATTGTTGGTTGAACATACCGAGCCCTACGATGACCAGAAAAAACACGATCCACAGCCACAAATGATCCACCCGCTCCGTCACACCCCGCTTATAAATGCGCTTATAAATAAATCCCTTATCGCCTAAACTTCATCATTTAAACTTGTGCCAGTCCATTTCGCTCGTATTCAGCAAATGCTCGAAGTCGTTGTCCAGCCGCTTTTGCTCGGCTCGGCGCGCTGCTTCGGCCTGAATGCGAGCCTGCGTCTTGCGATCTTCCTCTTCTTTCTTCAGCTCTTCGGCCTGAGCTTTCAGCTTGGCGATCGTGCCTGCGCCGAGCAAGTCTTTCAGCGTTGCCGGTTTATCCGCAGAGGACGCCGCTGCCGCTGCTGCGGGGCGTTGCCCTTTTTTCTTTCCCATCATGTTTCACCTCACTTCTTCTCAACCTCGCCGGCAAACAGCTCCAATACCGAGTCAGCTTCCAATCCGGTTTAGCATTGACGCGTATTCGGGAGGTACCGGCCTGTACCGGGGCGGTGTCCTTTATTTTAAGACTTCGCTAACGGACCTGGGTGAGCTTAGTTGCATTAACTTTAGCTCAGGATTTCCCGTAAAAGCTACCCGGGAATCTAACGGTTGTAGCAGCGGCTATTTTCCGAAAAAAGACCTTTTCTAAATTCTAACGGTTGTGGGTGCCGTTATTTGCCTGAATCTAAGCAAAAGTAGCCGGATTTCCGTGAAATAAGCGCCATGGCAACCGTTACAATTTGAAATCAACGTTTTTGGAGCAAATAGCGCTTGTGGCAACCGTTAGAATAGTTGTGACTAGAAAATGTACTGGTTTCACCGAAATAAATGCTGCGATCCGTTAAAATGTTAGAATGTTACACAAACCACAAGCAAGCCGCAAGCAGGCCTCTAAACAAGCCGCAATCTCCAGTCACCAGTTAGGCTGAAACCTGTTACGGCCGGCTACTTCAGGAGCAATCCACTGGTTTATGCCTAAATTATCACCGTCCCCCGGAAGGTTGTCAATGGATGGAATGACGGAAGAATCTCTATTCCAGCCGCTTCAGTCCCCCAAGCAGCAGGTCGAGATTGAAATGCAGGCTGTCCCGCAGCTCCAGCGGCAATCCGAAGCCTCCCTGCCGCTTCAGCGAAGCGAAGCCGTGTATGAGGCTGCGGAGGCCGCGAACGGTGTGGAGCGCCTGCTCCTCGGTCAGCGGATAGCTGCCGAGATAACGCAGCGTCAGCTCGACGAGCCGGCTGCCGGCTTCCTGCAGCTGGCGGTCCTCCGGGCCCGGGGCCATTTGCACGGCCTCGTACAGCCCGGGGTGCTCGTGCGCGAAAGCGAGGTAGGCGTCGGCAAAGCGGCGGATGGCATGTTCGCCGCTGAGGTCTCCGACCACACCCACGATGTGGTCGTACAGCCGCTCCAGCGCGTATTTGGCCAGCCCGGCGCGGATCTCCTCCAGCCCGCTGACGTGATTGTACAAGGAAGGCGGGCGGATCCCCAGCTTCCGGGCGACCGATGAGATGCTGACGGCAGCGGCTCCTTCGGCGTTCGCCACCTCTACGGCGGCCATCAATACGGCGGTGCTGTCAAGGCCGATTCTTGGCGACATGCCGCTACACCTCCCGCTGCCGGTGCTGCGCGCCGCCCGAAACGGCGCGCTCCGCCGCCCGGATCGCCCGCTCCATCGCGGCGCCCGGCCGCTCGAGCACATCGCCGTGCCCGGCCGCCAGCAGCGCAGGCCTCAAAGCGGCCAGCTTGCGCGCGCTGGCCAGCGCGGTCGGCTTGTTCCAGGTGGCCAGCGCCGGGAACGGGAACAGCGGGCGGACGGTGCCGCTGACCGCGATACCGGCGCGCGTCTGGAAGGCGTCGCCCACGATCAGCGCGCCGCTGCGCGTGTCCAGCAGCGAAAACGAGCCGGGCGTATGCCCCGGCGAGGCCACGGCGAGCAGCGAGCCGATCCGCTCTCCGTCCGTGAACATCACGTCGGCGCGTGTGTTCAGCTTCTTGGGGACGCCGCCGCGGATCGGCGTTTGCGGCTCGCCTTCATCAAGCGTTACGTCGCCGCTCATGAGCCGGGCGTCCCGGGCGGAGACGTACACCGGAACGTTCGGGTGCTTCGCCTTGAGAGAGTCCAGCGCTCCCACATGATCGTCATGAACATGCGTCAACACGATGCGGGCAAGCGGCTTGCCGGTCGATTGCACCGCCCGCAAAATCCCTTCGGCGCTATAGGGCAAAGCGGCGTCGATCAGCGTGACGCCATCCTCCTCCTCAACCAAATAGCAATTGACCGGAAAAAACCGCGGCAGGAACGACAGCTGCGTTAACTTTTCATATTTACGGATTCTCATCATTAATCGCCTCTTCCCAAAAACTAAAGTGTTTAGTTTTAATTTAAACTAATACCATTAGTTTTTCAACTGTTTTTTTAAGTCGTACAAGCCGCGTTTTCCGAATAAGATGTACAAGCACGATAAATCACAGTCTGGAGGGAAATTGGAATGCATAGTTTCATCAGCTACGTGCTGCTGGGTATATCCCTGTCCGCACCAATCGGACCGGTCAATGCGGCCCAACTCGACAAAGGCATTCGCGGCGGCTTTTTCCACGCCTGGCTGGTGGGAATCGGGGCGCTGGCGGCCGATATTTTATACATGCTGCTGGTTTATTTCGGCGTCGTTCATTTTTTAAACACCCCGTTTATGAAAACATTCCTGTGGCTGTTCGGCTTCTTCATCCTAACTTACACCGGTATCGAAAGTTTGAAGGAAGCGGGGAAAGTTGAGCTGAATGAGATGCGGGGCGGCGAACCGCTGATGAAATCTCTCCTGTCCGGATTTATGATGTCCGTCAGCAATCCGCTGTCCATTTTGTTCTGGCTTGGCATCTACGGCTCTGTACTGGCCCAGGCGGCATCCGCCGCAGGAACACCGGAATTGATCTTCAACAGCTGCGGCATCATTGCCGGCCTGATCATTTGGGATTTAACGATGGCTGGGTTTGCCAGCATGTTCCGCAGATTTCTGACCGACCGGATTCTCGTCGTCATCTCCATATTGTCCGGTCTGTCCCTGATCGGCTTTGGGCTGTACTTCGGTTACGAAGCTGCACTCCTGCTGCTGGAACGGCTTTAAGATGCTTTTTTCCAAAAAGTCCGCTTTTGATCACGCACTAATTACGTAGTGCGCTTCGGGCGCAGCACCAGCGGTTTGCCTTGCCGGCGTCTCGCGATTTTCCGGCGCTTCCAAACGGTGAACTGCATGATTAGCGTGACCATGCCGATGACGGCAATAAAAATCAAGCTGCCCCAAAAACCGGGGCGGCTGGTACCGTGGAATAGTGTCCCGAGCACCGCAAGCACGATAAGCGCCATGCCCGTCCAGCGTTTGATCCGGCCAAACGTGCTGAACCTCAGCAGCCTGCCCGCCGTGACCAAGATGAAAAACCAGTTGTAAAGCAGCAGCAGTCCGGCGGCGGTGGTAATGTATTCGTAAATACGCCCGGGCATCACGAACGACATCACGACGGAAACGGCCAGCCCGGCGGCGGTCAGGCCGATCGCATACAAAGGCCGTTTGCCCCAGGCTTTGCGGGCGAACAACAGGGGCGCATCCTTGTCTTTGGCGAGGGTGACCAACATCGTCGTTACGGCATACAAGGAGGCCACCATCGTGGAAAATCCGGCGACGATCAGCACCCCGTTGAACACATGCGGAATAAACGGCAGATGATAATTTCTGAGTGCCGTAATAAACGGGCTGTGTTTGGGATCGACCGCTTTGTACGAGATCAAGGTCAGCGTCAAACCAATCGACAGCAAATAGACGATCGACAGAACCAGCAGCATCACCTTGCCCGCCTTCGGCGCATCCTTTGGCTCCCGCAGGCGTACGGCCATCATGCCCATCACTTCGATCCCCCCGAAGGCGTTAAAAGCAAAAATAAACCCCGACCATAATCCGAGGTAACCGGCAGGAAAAAAAGCGCCCACGGTATGCGGAAACTCCGGGGATTTGCCTCCTCCTCCCGGAATCCAGCCCATTAGCGCGGTCCCCGCCACGATCAAAAACATCAAGATCGCGGCGATTTTGATCACGGACAGCACATTTTCCATCGAATCGAAGACCCGGTTTCCCAAAAAAATGACGGCCAGTCCAAGTACGGCATAACCAATCGCAAAAATCCACATCGGTACTCCGGGGAACCAAAACCGCGAAAACAGGGACAATGCGGTCAACTGGCTGCCCATAGCGAGCAATTCGGAGCACCAGTACACCCAGCCGCTGCCAAACCCGGCCCACCGGCCGAACGCCCGTTTCGCATAAGAGCGGAAAGAGCCCTGCTCCGGCCGGTCCGCCGTCATGCGGGCCAGCACTTCGAACACTGTGTAGGTTCCGGCGGCCGCGAGGACAAACGCGAGCAGAATCGCCGGTCCCGCCATGCGAATCCCGATTCCTGAGCCGAGAAAATAACCGGTCCCGATCGTGGACGCCACCCCAAGCAAGGACAGCTGCCACCAGCGCAGGTTTCCTTTTTCTGCCTCATTCCCCCCTGCCTTCGCCATTTCAGTTCCCCCATTTCCGTTAATATCATGTTAAAATCCTGTTACTCCTTTATAGTGCAGCCTAACCCAGGGAATTATGTAACCCGCGTTTTTACGGCAAATTGCCTGTGGTATAATAAGTCACATCTCAAAGAAAAGAGGCTTGGCCCATGGCTTTTGGCGTGACACGCGAAGAACTGAACGAGTGGAAACAACGCGTCGCCCGCGGCGACATCGCCTATTTGACCCATTACTGGCTGGACCCGCGTTTTCCCGGCGCCAAAACGGTGACGAAGGTCGGCTGCTCGGATTTAAGCCGGCTCACCTCCTGGTGCCGCGAGCACGGGCTTGACCCGAAATATATCCATAACCGCTCGCCGTTTCCCCACTTCGACCTGATCGGCCCCAAACAGCGCGAAATTTTGCAAAAAGAAGGGCTGTGGACGCAGTTGGAGCGGTTTAACTTGATCGGACCGCCAGAACAAAAATCCACTTAAAAGCAGGGGAGCGCGTAAAAAGAACTATATGCCACTCCCACTCCCGCCACGTTACGATATAAGGAAGAGGGGGGTGTACTCCTGCGAAATGCAAAAGTGCATGCGATTTTTGTCGAAGCTCCTCAATATGGGTAGTTCAAATGCAAATGTGCAGTTCATTACTGGTCAAAAGTTACTTTTTTATCGTATAGCCCTAAATGAGATGTACTTTTTGCATTTCAATCGCTCTAAAATGGTGATTTGTGGGAATATGGAATGCACTTTTGCAGCTGATCCCACCAGGCCGTCTATAATTGAAAAAAAAGCTGCCCGCAAAGCCAACAGGCTTTGGGACAGCTTTTTTCTTTAGCATCCGGCGCAGCCGGCTTGATGTTATTAAAGGTCCGGTGCAACGCCGACGCTCCCGAATACTCGGTATCCGCGACAATACTTAAAATTTAATAAAAAGCTGAAGAATATCCGATTATAATTGTTTTTTCCCTTTTCTAATGAAGGAAAAAAACTTATTATATGAAAGTTGGGTAAGCTTAACTAAACAACGAGAATCCATATTGAGGTGGTAATAATGACTAATCAAGCGCACGCTTCACCCGCTCCCAGTTTGTTTCGCAACAAGTTTTATCAGACGATTCTGATCTCCAACATTTTTTTGCAGATCGGGATCTGGGTCCGCAATTTTGCCATTTTGATGTTCGTTTCGGAAAAAACGCATAACGACCCGCTAGCCATCTCGCTGATTTCCGTTGTGGAGTTTGCGCCGATTTTTGTGTTTTCCTTTATCGGAGGCGCCTTTGCCGACCGTTGGAGGCCGAAAAAAACGATGATCTGGTGCGACTTCCTCTCCGCAGTATCGGTATTTGTAGTATTGATCACCCTGTTGTATGAATCTTGGGAAACCGTTTATTTTGCCACGTTCGTTTCAGCCATTTTGTCGCAGTTCTCTCAGCCGTCGGTGATGAAGCTGTTCAAGCAGCATGTCCATCCCGATCAGGTGCAGCAAGGCATGGCCCTGTTCCAGTCGCTGATCGCCATCTTTATGGTGCTGGGGCCGTCGCTCGGCATCTTTGCTTATCATCAGTTTGGCATTCATCTTTCGATCGGCGTGATGGGCGTGGCCTTCCTGCTGTCGGCGATTGTTCTGTTCCGCATTCCGGCCGATGAAACGCCAGAGGTAAAAGCGGGTCAACCATCGAACATCCGCCAGGAGCTGGCGGCCGGTTTCCGCTACGTCTGGCGCAGTCCGGTACTGAAAGTGCTCGGCGCGACCTTTGCGATCGCCGGTTTTTCCGTCGGTACGATTCAGACGTTGGGGTTGTTTTTAGTCACGGAAAACCTGGGGAAAAGCGAGGAATTCCTGCAATTTCTGTTGATGGTGAACGGGATCGCCATGCTGATCGGCGGAGCGGCCGTCATGACGCTGGCCAAACGCATCCCGCCGCAGATCCTGCTGGCGTTCGGGATAACGATCAGCGCGGTGTGTATCGCCGGCATGGGCTTCTCGACAAGCGTTCCGCTCACCTTGACGCTGCAATTTATTAACGGCCTGACGATGCCCTGCATCCAAATCGGCATTAACACGCTCATTCTGCAATGGACGGAGCAGGAATACGTCGGGCGCGTCAATGGGGTGCTTAGCCCGATGTTCATGGGCATGATGGTCATCATGATGTCGTTGTCCGGCGTGCTCAAAAAGTTTTTCCCGCTGGTCGGCATCTATGCGGCCTCCGGCATCATCATGCTGATCGGAGCGGCGATTTTGATCCCGATCTTCAAATATAAGCCAGCTCAGGCGCATACTCCGTCACCCGAGCAGCCGTAGGCGGGGAACGTCTGCAGCCGTGTTAACCGCAAAAAAGTCTTGAAGCGAACCGGGCTTAAGCCCGCCGTTTCAAGACTTTTTTCATTTCATGTTATGCCTTTCGAACTTATTTCGCTTAACGCTTGTTGAAAATGTCCGTCAGCACCGGCACGATTTGCGATTTGCGGGATACGACGCCTTTCAGCACCGCTTTGTTGCCGGCCAGCTTGACATTGTACGCCTGCTCGACCGCTTCCGCCGCTTTTCCGAGCGCCAGGCCCACGGAATCGTTGTTCAAAATGTCGGTGACGACAAACAGGAACAGGTCCAGTCCTTTGCTGTCAATAATGCCGTTTAGTGCGGCTTCGATTTCGCTTTGCCGCGACAGGACGTCGTTTACGTCCACGGCGTTCACCTGGGCGATTTCCACCTTCGACCCGCCCATGTCGAATTCCTTGGCATCAAGCGTGATCAACTGTTCAATCGTTTTGTCGCTCAGATCGGCCCCGGCTTTCAGCATATCGAGTCCGTATTCCTCGGGGTTGACGCCAGCAATACCCGCCAGCTCGCGGGCTGCGGCCACGTCTTGCTCGGTGCAGGTTGGCGATTTGAACAGCAATGAGTCGGAAATGATTGCGGACAACATCAGCCCGGCGACATTGGCCGGAACTTCGATGCCGTTTTCTTTGTACATTTTGTTCAGAATCGTTGCCGTACAGCCGACCGGCTCAGCGCGATAGTAAAGCGGGCCGCTCGTTTCGAAATTGGCGATCCGGTGATGGTCGATGACTTCGGCGACGCGAACTTGATCGATGTCGGACACGCTTTGCTGGCGTTCGTTATGGTCGACCAAAATGACCTCCTTCACTTCGCCGGCTACCGCTTCCACCAGCCGGGGCGCGGCAAAGCCGAACCGTTCCAGCGCAAACGCCGTTTCCCCGTTCACTTCCCCAAGCCGCACCGGCTCCACGTTCCAGCCCAGCTTCGATTTCAAATCGGCATAGGCGATCGCCGAGCAGATCGTATCCGTGTCCGGATTTTTATGTCCGAAAATCAATACTTTTTCCATCTCGTTACTCCCCTTTTCAAAGACTTAATGACAAAAGTATAGCTTATAATCAGATTCGCAATCAAGAGCGGTAAGGACGAACCCGGCTGAAATCATAGAACAATTTACATCGCGGCGCAAACCGGGTACGATCAGGATGTAAGGCGAACTAGTAGAATGATCCGGAAATAATATGGCTTATCTGCGAACAGGGGCCATGGATCACTTTTGTTCTATAGTAGTCTTGTGCTCAGTATCGTCCCCCATAAAATAGTGGAACTTTAGGGTCTTATTTTTCGAATTTGAGCTTCCTCATCACCATAGGGGAAATTTTGGGTCTTATTTTTCGATGAACGGGTCGAAAGGCAGCCTTACGCCACTAAATCATGAAAATAGCGCCACAAAATTCCTTTATTTCACGCAACATGTGGGATATCGCTGAAATAGCGCCCTTTTTTTCCTTTATGTTGTCACCCGAGATCTTCAATAGACTAATTTTGCCGTTTTCTCAAGTCTTCATTTGCCATCATCCTAACGTTATTTCCAGAATCATCTACTAGTACCGGTTAAAATACCGCGATCCGCTTTGCACAGCGCGATCCGTCCTCCTGCCTGCACAGTTTAAGTCGGCGTTCAGGCGGTTTTCAGCAAACGCTCAGCGTCATCGGTCATAATAGAGATGATAGGATAACGACAGCCTGTGTCTTTATATTATAGAAGGTGTTCAAAAAGACGTCTTTTGATCACGCATTTATGTAGGAGGCATTTTTCATGATGAATAACGCAAAGGGCGCAAAAATATTGCTGGTGGACGACGAGCCGCATATCGTGCAGTTTCTGGAGCTGGGGCTGGCGAATGAAGGCTTTGAGGTCAGAACCGCGGCGGACGGCCTGAGCGCCGTCAATCTGGCGGCGGAATTTCAGCCGCATGTCGTCGTGCTGGACGTTATGATGCCGGGCATGGACGGCTGGGAAGTATGCCGGCTGCTGCGCAAAAACGGAGACAACGTCGCGATCATCATGCTGACGGCCAAGGACGAAGTGGACGACCGGGTGAAAGGGCTGACGATCGGCGCCGACGATTACGTCGTCAAGCCGTTCAGCTTCGAAGAGCTGCTGGCCCGCATCGGAGCGCGCCTGCGCAACCAGTTTCCGGCGCTGTTCGGTGAAGTTGTCATCGGACCGTTCCGTCTGGACGACCGGAGAAAAGAAATCGTATTCCAGGAGCAGCCGCTTGAGCTGTCCCCGACCGAATACGAATTGCTCAAATACCTGATCCTCAACCACGGGATCGTGCTTAGCAAAACGACGATATTGGATAAGGTATGGGGGTATGATTTCGGCGGCGAGGAAAATATCGTGGAAGTCTACATCCGCTCGCTGCGGGAAAAGTTAAACGACAAAGAGCACCGGCTGATCCGCACGCTTCGCGGCGCGGGTTATCGCGTCGATTTGCCGTGAAGCCCTTTTAATAAGGAAAGGAACTGGAACTTATGAAAAGGCCCCAACTGACCAAAAGCCGTTTCGGGCAAAGATGGCGGAGCTTGTTTTTGCCGGGCTCGCTGCGGTTTCAACTGCTGTCGCGTTCCCTGTTCATTTTGGCCGCTTTGCTCGTTTTAATCGGAGCGTTCCAATACGTGATTATGAAGGATTTTATATATAAAAATCAGGCTGAGAAAATGGCTTCGCAGATGAGAGGTCCCTTGAGGGAAGTGTTCGACCGGAGCGGGCAAACTCCCGAACATTGGGGTGGCGATGTGCCAAAACCGGGGCCTGCCGGCTCTCCTCCCGGCGCCGGAGCCGGGACCGCAAACAAAAACGCTCCGGTTCCGCCCCCGCTGCTGTTTCTGCCCGATTCCTCGCTGGCCATCATCAACTCCGATTACAAATTTATCGATTTGACCTCCGAAACGGGCATTACGGCTCCCCGTCTGACAGATAGCGAATACGGGAACCTATTTAAGCGGAATTGGGGCAAATCGGGCCCTGGCGATTACCGCGTCATGAAGGACGGGGAGGGCAACGAGCAGCTTGTCGTATTTCGCGAAGTGGTGTTTCCCGGGGACAACGGGGAGAATGGCTGGCTCGTGCAGATGGGCATTTACACCGCTCCGATGCTTAAGGTGGTGTTTCGGCAGCTGCTGACGTTTGCCGGACTTTCGCTGCTTGCGTTAGCCGGGAGTTTGGCATTGTATTTCCCGGTGCTGCGGCGCACGCTGACTCCTTTGAACCAAATGGTCAAAACGGTGGAGGATACGAACGCGGGCAATCTCGACAACCGTTTTCCGGCGGCTTCGGGGCAATCGGAAATCGACCGGCTTGGCGTTTCCTTCAACGGCATGATGGAGCGGCTGGAGGCCGCCTTCGAGGCGGAGCGGGAAGCCAAGGAGCAGATGCGCCGCTTCGTCGCGGACGCCTCCCATGAGCTGCGCACTCCGCTGACCTCGATTCACGGATTTCTCGAAGTGCTGCTGCGCGGAGCCGCCGACCGGCCGGAGCAGCTTCACACGGCGCTGAACAGCATGCTTGGCGAATCGGGGCGGATGAAAAAGCTGGTCGAGGACCTGCTGACGTTGGCCAAATTGGACCGCACGCCGGTCGTGCAACGGACACAGGTTCAACTGGACGAATTGATCCGGGAAATGGAGCCCCACCTCCGCATGCTGGCCGAAGATCGGGAGGTCCGGTTTGTGGTGCACCCGGGGGTTGCAGCGATGTGCGATAACGATAAAATCAAACAGGTCGTGCTGAACCTGTTCCATAACGCCGTTCAGCATACCGACCCGCAGACGGGACGGATCACGGTCACCTTGTCCACTCAGCCTGGCCGGGCCTTGCTTCAGGTCCAGGATAACGGGCAGGGGATTGCCAAAGAGCATCTGCCACACGTCTTCGAGCGGTTTTACCGCAGCGACGCCTCGCGGACGCGCAAACAAGGCGGCGCCGGGCTGGGGCTGGCGATCTCCCAATCGATTGTCGAAGCGCACGGCGGGCAAATTTCCGCAGCCAGCGAACCGGGCGCGGGTGCAACGTTTACCGTTGTGCTGCCGGCGCTGTAGACGGTTCCATACGGATAGTAGATGGTCCCAAACGGATAAAAGAAACCTGGCCGCGGCCAGGTTTTGTTTACTTCTACGTTAGCACAGGAAAGAAACGGATAGCGAGCTATTCGAAGCCCGCCCCCACTACCACGAAATGCAAAAGGGCATGCGATTTTCATCGAAATTCCTCGAAACGGGTGGGTCAAATGCAAAAGTGCAGTTCAATCCCGGTCAAAAGTCACTTTTTTATCGAAAAGCCCCAAATCAGATGTATTTTTGCATTACAATCGCTCTAGAATGGAAATTTCGAGAAAATAAAATGCACTTTTGCATTTGATCCAGTCCATGACGTTAATCGCTCAGTTTCCGGTTTATGTATTATACGCACCAACAACATCCATCGATGTGTTTTGGGCCATTAGTTGTAAAACTTACAACTAGATTCAATTTAAGATACGGATTCATAGGTTTAATTGCATTTCCTGCAATTACATCTAAACTTTCCGTTATTCCTTCGGGCTAAACAGGATCTAATTGCAGGTTTTACACTTAAACAAGTGTTTGGTTATATATCCGGATAAGCAACTGTTTATTTTACAACTATTCAACGGTCTACCTACAGGTCTGAGCAGGATTCACTCGCAAGAAAAGCAAAAGCCCCATCCAACCGATGTGATGGATGAGGCTTTTTGTTGCTTCCTGTCCGCTATCTAACGAAGCATTCCTTTATAAATCCCCGGCTCCGAGCCATCGATTACGACCGCGCCCGCCGCTTTGGCATAAAAGTCCTTGGGTCCCGCCCCGCCGATCACCGCGTAACCGTAACCGTCGAGACGCATCAAATCGAGGGTGTGCAGCAGCAGCATTTTGCCGATGCCTCTTCCGCGCTCCTGCTCATCGACTCCGGTAGGGCCGAAGAACCCCTTGGCCGTCGTGTCATAACAAGCAAAACCGAGCAGTTTGCCGTTATCGATGGCGATGATGCAGGTGATCGGCGCCCGGGCAAAAGCCACTTCACATTCACTGACCCAAAACGGGCTGAAATGCTCGCCGATCCACTTGGCGACAACGTGTTTTTCCGGGGCGATCGCCCGCCGGATCGTCACGCCCGTACGCGCTTCATATTGCTCTACCGGTTCAAAAGGCGGCAGATCGTACAATTTTACCAGCATATCCGACATCGCTTAAGTCTCCTTTGGAAAGTTCGTGATTTGAGGGCTATTATAAGTTATTTCAACGCCTCGATCACGTATTCCTTGTATTTCCCGTAATCACTAGGCTTGCATTCCAGGGACAGCTTTGTGCCCTCCGGTTCATAGCTCGTTTCCAGGACGTTGGCGTGCTCGTTAAAGTAAGAAACCAATGCCCCCTGATCGTAAGGGATCATCATTTGGCACTGTACATAGTCCTTGAAAATCCGGCTGCGGATCTCGGAGACCAGCTCCTGGATGCCGATCCGGGGTTTCGCGGCCATATATACGATATCTCCGTGAACCTCCGGAATGGCTTGCCCGGTCAAATCGGATTTGTTATAAGCATAAATCGTCGGGATGTCCGTAATGCCGATCTCCTTCAGCGTCCGGTTGGTGATGTCGATCAGCCGCTCGTATTCCGGGTTGGAAAAATCGACGACATGGATGAGCAGGTCGGCTTCAGCCACCTCCTCCAGTGTCGAGCGGAACGCTTTGATCAGATGATGCGGCAGCTTGCTGACAAAGCCAACCGTATCGGTCAGCAAAAAAGCTTTGTTATCCTGAAGCGGAATGCTGCGAACCGACGTTTCCAGCGTGGCGAACAGCATATCCTTTTCCAGAACGAGCTTTTCCTGGGACGGGTTGTAAAGCTCCATCAACGCGTTCATGATCGTCGATTTGCCCGCATTGGTGTAGCCGACCAGCGAGACGACGGGCAGTTCGTTTTTTTTGCGCTGCTTGCGCTGCGTTTGCCGGTGTGCCACGAGCAGCTCCAATTCCTTGCTGAGCGCCGTAATTTTCTCCTCAATCCGCCGGCGGTCAAGCTCGAGACGCGTCTCACCCGCACCGCGGTTTTTCGTGCCGACACCGCCGCTCTGGCGGCCCAGCGACTCCCGCAGCCCGACGAGGCGCGGCAGCATGTATTTGAGTTGCGCAACCTCGACTTGCAGCTGCGCTTCCCGCGTTTTGGCCCGCTGCGCAAAAATATCGAGGATCAGCACGGTGCGGTCGATCACCTTGCACTCCAGGTCGGCTTCCAGATTGCGGATTTGCGAAGGGGACAGTTCGTCGTTAAAGATGACGAGATTGCCTTCGTGCGCTTCAAGCAGCGCCCTGACCTCGGTTAATTTTCCCGTGCCGATATAATGCGACGTATTGATTTTGAGCAGATTTTGCGCAAGCGTTCCTACAACTTCGATGTCGCAGGCTTCCGCCAAATTCGCCAACTCCTCCATGGAGTATTCGAAATCTTCCTGATGGTTTAAGTTCACGCCAACCAAAATGGCTTTTTGTTCGAGTTTTTGTTGTTCCATATAGTTGCTTCCTCCCTTGAGAAAAAAATAAACACAGGCGCCACACCTGTGCTTACAAGCAAACGGACCTATGGCAAAAAGCGCCCCGGCAGCAAAAAACGCCAGCCGAAAGCGGCAGGTCACAAGGCATATTCTATTCTAAAGTTCCTGCAGGTTCCCTTTATCATAGCACACCTATCCCGTTTGCCCCGCACAGGTGCGGAGCCTTTGGCACTATTCAATTAGCCGCGCAAAGTGGTAAAACGGAATTTAATGTACAACACAGGGAACCCTCCGTTCTTCTTAAGATGGTTCCAGTTTATCACAATTCGTATTCGTTCACAATCGGTGCGAAAAGCATGGTAAGATGAAACAAATCTCCACGTTTTGCGTAAATAAGGAAGAACATCGGCGAGATTGGGCAGTTTGATCTCATATAGCAGGACATAGGAAACATAAGGAAACATAAGGAGGACTTATCATGAGCGGTTTTAATCCGCTGTTTGGCGGTGTAGGCTTTGGAGGGGACTTTGGAGGGGGATTCGGGGGCGGCTTTGGCGGTGGCTTTGGCGGCGGCTTTGATTTTATGTTTACGCTGGTCCCGATTTTTATTGGCATTATCTTCGTTATCGTAATTGTAGGAATCATTGGCAATGGCGTCAAATACGTCAAAAATGCCCGTTCCCCCCGCGAAACCCAGTATGCCCGCATCGTGTCCAAACGGATGGACGTTCGGCATAGCTCAAGCCACCACGGCGATAATCATATGCATTCTTCCTCGTCTCGAACGTACTATTACATTACGCTGGAGTTTGATAACGGCCAACGCGTGGAGTACCTTGACGTGAAAAACCTGTACGGCCTTGTGGCTGAAGGCGATGCCGGATACGCGGCCATTCAGGGCGATTGGATCGTGGCATTCGAACGCGATATGGCGCAAAACCGGGGCGGCGGGACGTTTTAAAGGGTCAGACCTTAATCCGATGGTGAAGATGAGGCGGGGCGGACCTCACTGGATCATAAAATATGAGGCCCATCGCTCTACCTCTCATTGGAAAAACTCCAATAGATTAACTCACATCGGCCGCAATTTGGAGCTCTCATTGGAAATAATCCAATAGAATTCGCCAAACCACCCGTTCTGCGCCCTGCCGAGCCTCATCTATTGGAAATATCCAATCAAACCGCTGTATCTTCCATGCAATTTCCAATTCTATTGGATATTATCCAATCAGAACGATGTATCAGGCCGCGGGAACCTGGCGCCGGCAAGCGCGAGCGGCAGCGGGAAGGATTGCTGCCGCTCGCTTTTTCGCGTTAGCTAGCCGCCCCGAGCCTCAGTTGACCGGCAGGCCCTGCCGCCGCGCATAGTTGCCCCAATGCGGCTGGCGGCCGTCGATGTCGGAGAATCCGTACTCGTCGGATAGATCCCAACTGGTGAACGCCTTACCGGCTTTGTCCGCAACCTGCGGGTCCGCGGCCAATGCGGCGACGGCCTGCCCTACGAAATACGGCGTTTCCGATTCCGCGTAATGCGGTTCCTTCTGAATAGCGTCCCGCCAGTTGCTCTCGGCAACACCGAAATAATCCAGCATTTGTTCGGACCGCAAAAAGCCGGGGGTAACCGCCAACGCTGTCACGTTATAGGGCCGCAGTTCCTCGGCCATGGCGCTTGCCAGGTGGATTGGCGATATTTTCGCCAGGCTGTAATACAGATTGCCGCGATAGTTGTAAGTGGAGCCGTCGGTGACCTCAATGATCAGCCCCGCCTTCCGCTTCACCATCAGCGGAGCGCCATAGTAGCTGGTGATCATGTGCGTCTTGACCACGCGCTCTTGCATCAGCAGACCGTCGGCCAGCGGTTGCTCCCAAAACGGCGTGTTCCAGTGGGTCAGGTTTTCTCCGCCCCAAATGTCATTCACAAGGATATCGAGACGGCCGTCCTGCTCCTCCTGCACCCGCACAAACAAAGCCTGCACCTGCTCCTCCGAGGTATGGTCCGTTCGTACGGGAATGCCTTTCCCGCCGCGGGCCGTAACCATTTCGGCCGTCTCATCGATCGTCTCGCTGCGGCCGATATCCGACGCCTGTCCTCGAACGCTCCGCCCGCTGCAGTAAACGGTTGCCCCTGCGGCGCCGAGCATGACGGCGATGCCGCGCCCCGCTCCCCGCGTAGCCCCGGCAACAACCGCCACTTTCCCTTTCAACGGTTTTTCCCTTTGCATGTCCTTCAAGTCCATCGTTTCAACATCCTCTCTGGCCATTTTTCGTTTATTCTACTGTAGTGTAACAGGACATATACGACATCCCTTGTCTTATATTCATGGTAAAATAAATAAAAACGTTGCAAGGAGAGGATCTCTTGAGAGCGGATCGATTGCTGGCCATTTTGCTGCTGCTGCAAAATCGGGGGAAAATGAGCTCCCGCCATTTGGCGAAGGAGCTTGAGGTATCGGAGCGGACGATCGGGCGGGATATGGAGGCGTTAAGCGCAGCCGGCATCCCGGTTTATGCGGAAAGGGGCTCGCAAGGTGGGTGGATGCTGGCGGAAAGCTACCGGACGAACCTGACCGGCATGCGGCCGGAAGAAATCGTTTCGCTGCTGCTGACCAGCCATAACGAGCTGCTCGGCGATTTGGGAATCCAGGGGCATTTTCAAACGGCTTACCAAAAGTTGCTGGCCGCTTCCCCCGCCCCGGTCCGGCAGGACGCCGAACTGATCCGCCAGCGCATTCATATCGACGGCGCCGGCTGGCACGCTTCGGGCGAAGCCTTTCCCTGGTTGTCCGCCGTGCAGGAAGCCGTGTGGGCACAAAGGAAGCTGCGCATCCGCTACCGGAAAGATGATGTCGCCGTGGAACGCACACTGCTCCCTCTGGGCCTTATCGCCAAACGCAGCGTCTGGTACCTGGCGGCGGCGCAGGAGGACGGCGGCGAGATGCGGACGTACCGTATCTCGCGTCTGGAAGACGCGCAGCTTCTCGCTGAAACCTTCGAGCGGCCGGCCGGTTTTGATTTGGCGGAGTATTGGGAACAGTCCACCGCCGATTTCAAATCCCGGTTGCCCCGTTACCCGGCGCGGGTAAACGTCAAAGAACCCCGGCTGGACCGGCTGCGCAGGGAGCGTTATACCAAAGTGCTCCATGCCGAAAAACCGGACGAACAGGGGTTTGTTAAAGCAGATATCGAATTTGAAACGCTGGAATCGGCGTGCGAGATCGTGCTCGCCTACGGCCCGGAGGTCGAGGTGCTGGAACCTCCGGAGCTGCGCGAACGGGTAAAACGCGAGGCCGAGGCAATCTTCCGCCTGTACTGCGGCGAGTGACGACCAGCGCGAGCCCGCGGTCAATCCAACTGCAAAAACGCCCGCGGCGACACGTACACGAACCGCTCTCCCCGGGCCATGACATGGCATTTTTGCTCCGGAAACCGCTCGTACAAGTCATCCACGAAATGGCCGGGCTTCTCCGCGTTGACGGCAAACAGGTCATAATGCAGCGGGATGACGGTGTCGGCGCCGATGGCGGCCGCCAGCTCCGCGGCTTCCCGGTAGTCCATGTTGCCGACGATGCCGCGCTGCCCGCGGAAATAGTCGCGGCCATTGATCGGCAGCAGGGCAACGTCCGGCCGGACCTCCCGCAACCGCTCGATCAGTTCGTGATACACCAGCGTATCCCCGGCATGGTACAGCGTAACGCCGTTCAGTTCGATCACGTAACCAACGTAACGGGGTTTTCCTGCCTCATCCCGTTCCAACTGTTCGTGAGCGGCGGGAATGACCGTAAGGCGGAGCTTGGAGAACAGCTCCAACTGCCGGCGGTCATCGGCCTCCCAAATTTGCGGGGCCGCAATCCCCATCTCCTGCAAAGCCGGCTTGCAGCAGGCCGGGGCCACGATCGGCGCCGCCGGGTTCTGACGGTGAAAATAGGGCAGCGTACCCGCATCCATATGATCGCCATGCTCATGTGTGATCAGGCATAAATCCGCCCCCAGAATATCCCCCGGTTCTATCGGAGCGGGAAAAGTCCGTCTCCAGTCTCCGGAATCGAGATCGCCCGAGACGTATGGGTCTACATAAATCGTAATTCCGTCTCCTTTAATAATTACGCTCTCCTGCCCCAGAAACCATAACGCGAGCGTCCCGTAAGGAACCTCGGTGCGGATGACTTCGTTGATCAGGGCGGCGCCTTTGCGGGTCAAGCCGGCGCTTTTTCGGGTTGAATCAGACATTTTGCTCTCCTCTGGCTCTTAGGTTCCCGCAACAATCGAACGGATGGTTTCCAGCGGAATTTTCGGCTTCCGGTCATAGGTCAACAGGCCGTTGATTTCCTGTTCCACATCCGTAAATTGGGTGTAGCAAAAGCCCTGCACCACCGGCGATTGCAAAACGGGTTCAATTACATTCTGCAAACGCGCCGCAAAATCCTGCTCATTTTCGGCTCCGGAATAACCCCATCCGTCCCAATCACCGGCTTTGAAGGAAATGCCGCCAAACTCCGTCAACAGGATCGGCTGGCCTTCGTCCGGGAACCCGGGCACGAGAATCCAGCGGTTGCCCGGCTTGGCGGCCAAAGCGGTTTCCCGCGCGGCATACCGCTCCGCCAGCACCTCCCGCCGCCATTCATAATCGTGAATGGTGAGCAAGTCGGTGGCGACCAGTTCCCATCCGTCATTGGAGATGACGGGACGCGTCCGGTCCAGCGATTTCGTTAAATGATACAGAGACAAAGCGTGCTGCTGCTGTTGGCGGTCCACCAAAATGTTGGTGACGCCCCAGCTTTCGTTCAGCGGCACCCAAACCACGAGACACGGGTGATTGAAATCCCGCTCCACGGCCTGCATCCACTCCCGGGTTATCCGGCCTGCGTAGGTTTCGGAGAAGCGGTAAGCATTAGCCATTTCCCCCCATACCAGGAGGCCAAGCCGATCGGCCCAATACAAATACCGGGGATCTTCGATTTTTTGATGCTTTCGAGCTCCATTAAAGCCCATCGCCTTGGTGAGTTCCACATCTCTGCGCAAGTCGTCATCGCTGGGGGCGGTCAGCAGCCCTTCCGGAAAATAACCTTGATCCAACACCATTTTCATATAATAAGGCCGATTGTTGAGCAGCAGCTTGCCGTCTTCAATGGAGATTTTCCGCATGCCGAAATAGCTTTTCGCCGAATCCACCGCTTTCCCGTCCACCAGCAACGTCAGCTCCAGATCATAAAGGTTCGGGTTTTCCGGTGTCCACCACCGCCCCAAGCCGTGATCGTTAAAATCCTCCAGATGGATGGAGCGGCGGGCCGAAGTATGGTTCAAGGCAAAGCAGTCTTCGGAGACGAGCTCGCCCTTGAAGGAAATAACGGCTTTAACACTGACCCGTGCACCGGGCCGGCAGCCCGACAGGAACACCTCCAGATCGAGATCGTTTTTGTCGATGTCCGGAATCATCCGGATGCGCTCCACATACGTTTCCGGCACCGGCTCCAGCCATACGCTTTGCCAAATCCCGGTCGTGCGCGTGTAGAAGATCCCTGCCGACTGATCCTCCCAGAACTGCTTGCCGCGCGGCAAGGAGACGTCGCGGCTGTAGTCGGTCGCCTTCACGACGACGCTGTTGCCGCCTTCGGCGAGAACGTCCGTGATGTCGGCATGAAATGGCGTATGTCCGCCTTCATGAACCGCCACCAGCTTGCCGTTGACCCACACTTTGGCCTCGTAATCGACGGCGCCGAAATGCAGCAGCACTCTGCCCGCGTTGTATTCATCCGGAACGGTGAATCGTTTGCGGTACCAAACCTGGTCATGAACCGATGTGTCTCCGATCCCGCTAAGCCGGCTTTGAAAACAGAACGGAACCGTGATTTTTTGGCTAAACTGTCCCTTTTCCTGTTCATACCAGGCTTCCCGTTCGCCTATCCCGTCATCGTCAAAGGCGAATTCCCATTCTCCGTTCAGGCTCGCCCACTTCTCGCGGACGAACTGGGGCCGCGGATATTCACCGCGCATAAGTTGGTTTGTCATAGTCTCTGCTCCTTCTCTATCTATCGTAAGTTGAAGTAGTTACCCTTTAATCCCCGAAAGGCTGACGCCCTTGATGATCTGCCGTTCGAAAATCAGGAACAGCACCATGATCGGCAGGGACGCCACCGTGTTGATGACCATCGGCTTGACGTAATCTTCGGTATATTGATTCATTAACGTCGGGATTCCCATCGGCAAAGTAAACAGGTTGTCATCGGTGACGGACAGGAACGGCCACAGGAAGTTGTTCCAGGAGCCGATAAACGTCAGAATCGCGATCGACACCAGCGCAGGACGGGTAAGCGGAAGCATGATGTTGATGAAAATCCGCCAGATGCCGCCGCCGTCCATCTGCACGCTTTCCAGCAGGTCGTTCGGAATGCCGTCGAAAAAGCTTTTCAGCACAATGATGGCAAACGGCGAAGCCAAAACGGGAAAAATCAGGCCCATATAAGTGTTGAGAATCCCCATGTCCTTGGCGACCTGATACAGCGGAATCAAAATCGCTTCACCGGGAATCAGCAGCCCCGCCAAAATGAAGAAAAACATAAACGTCCGGTACCGGAACGGAATTTTGGACATGGCGAAACCGGACATCGCGGCGATGACCAACGTAAACACGGTGACGCAGATGGCGATGAAAAAGCTGTTCCAGGACCAGGTCAACAGTTTGGTGCCGGTAATGACTTCGTTGTAAACCGCCAGCGAATAAGGGGGCGTAAACCAGTCGACGACAGTGATGATTTTCATGCCTTCCTTTTTGACCGAAACGACCAGCATCCAAATTAACGGAAAAGCGAACAGCAGCGCCATGAACAGGGAAAAAATCCGGTAAAACCACTTCATGCTATTTCGCCTCCTTCCGGTTGTTCACCCAATACTGCAGCCCGGACAACACCAGCAAAATGACAAACAGCATGTAGGACATGGCCGAGGCGTAACCGAGGTCGTTTTTGCGGAAGCCCGTTTGCCAGATGTACTGGATGACGGGACGGGTTTGATCCAAAGGGCCGCCGCCGGTCATGACATAAATCTGCATAAATACTTTAAATGAAGCGATAATTTGCAGCATGGTGATCGTCTTGGTGATCGGGCTCAACAGCGGGAGGGTGATTTTCCAAAAAACCTGGGAATCGGTGGCCCCGTCCAGGCGCGCCGCTTCGTAAACCTCATCCGGGATATCCTGCATCGCCGACAAATATAAAATGAAGTTAAAGCCGACCGTCCACCAAAGCGTGAGCAGCGAAACGGCGATCCAGGCCAGCCCCGTTTCCGACAGCCAGAAAATTTCCGCGTCTTCCGGAAGCATCCTAAGCAGGTGAAGCAAAGAGTTCACCAGTCCCGTATAAGGCTGGAACAGAAACAATCCCAGGTAGGCAGCGACCGCCACGGACAAAATACTCGGGATAAAAAACACGCTGCGGTAAAACCGCTGCAGTCTGGAGTTCCGGTTGGCGATCAGCGCCAGCACGACGGCAAGGGCAAGCATCAACGGCGTCGTGATAATGACGAAAATCGCCGAGTGCCCAATCGCCGCCCAAAATTCGTGATCCTGAAACATCCGCTCGTAATTGCCCATGCCGAGATATTTCATTTTTTTGATCAGCGTCCATTTATAGAAACTCATTTCCACGCCCTTGATCATCGGCCAGATCGTAAACAGGAAATAAACGACCAAGAAGGGGAGCAGGAACAGCAATGCCTGCACGTCCGCTCTCAGTTTGTTCATCTTCATCGTTTCAAGCCTCCCCATAAGCCGGCCGGCCTTGTGACTTTTCAAGTTTGCCTCAAAGCCGGCCTGAGTCATGATCTAACCGCTATTCGTTTAACACCTTTTGGACTTCCTCGGTCATTTTGGCGATGCCGTCCGCCGGCGTCATTTTATTGGCCCATACTTCATTCAAATATTTGAACATGGCCAAATCGCGGATTTGCCAGTTTTTCGTGGACGGTTTGCTGAACTTCACGGTCGAAGCCACGGATACGTAATCGCTCCGGTAAGGAAGATCCTTAAACTCCTGTTTCTCAAACACGGACGGTTTGGACGGGATATGGCCGGCTTTCGCCCATACCTGGCCGTTGTCGGCCAGCCAGTTGGCGAACGTGATCGCCGCTTTCCGCTTGGCCGGGTCTTCATCTTTGGTCACCGGAAGAATCACGGTATGGGAATCGCCCCAGGTCGCTTCCTGATCGAAGATTTTCGGGATCGGCATCGCGCCGAAATCCAGCCCTTCGGTGGACTCCCAGGTGCCTGTGGCCCAAACCCCGGTCATCATAATGGCAGCCGTACCGCTTTGGAAATTTTTGTAGAAGTCCGGGTCGTTCAGTTTAATGACTTTATATTTATGGAAAAGATCCTGGACATATTGAGCCGCCTGAACCGCTTTGTCCGTATCTACCTGGGCGGTAGCCAAGTCGTCGGATACAACGTCATTGCCCCCGAGCTGGGAATACAGCGCCCACCATAAACGGAACGGATCGTCATTCGTGTTGGACAAGGCAAACGGAGTCACTTTTGCCGGCAGTTTTTCTTTCAGCGTGTTCAGGAAAGCAACGAAACCGTCGGCCGATTGCTCCATGACCGGTTTGCCGTCTTCGCCAAGCAGCCCGGCGTCTTTCAGCAGCTTCTTGTTGTAATACATAATGAACGGGTGCGTATCGATCGGCACCGCATAGTGCGCGCCATCCACCACGGAAGCGTCAAGGATATTTTGGTTGAAGGAGGACCAGTCCACTCCGGCTTCGGCGGCCACATCGTCAAGCTCGGTGACGACCCCCTGGTCGATCAAATCGGGCAGCCGGGAAATATGGGAGATGCCGACATCCGGTCCGTTGCCGTTGCCAACCGCGGTAATCAGCTTGGTGTAATACTCCCCCCATTCCAGCTTTGTATTTTTCACTTGAATGTCGGGATGTTCCTTGTTGAAGGCATCGATCATCGCCTGCATATTATCGCCGTCTCCGCCAGAGAACAGCGTCCAGAACGATAATTGGATTTTCTCGCCACCACCATTTGAAGCGCTTTCATCACCTTGCCCGTTTGTTCCTTCGTTACCGGATGGCGCCGCAGCGTTGTTTCCGCCACCACCACCGCATGCGCTTAACGCAAAAGAGATTGACAGCAACAAAACAAGCAGCATTGCAAAGCTTTTTTTCATGTTGGCCTCCCCTTTACACTTTGGTGAAATATGGAACAGAATTTATGTTTTATTACACAAATTCCGAACCTTTGTACCTAATATAATGATAAGAGGTTACTTTGTCAACGGTTTCATACTGATTTATTGTAATATTTTTGTTTGTTACAATTTTTATGTAATTAATAGTGTTGGCTGTAGCGGCTGCTTATAATAAAAGGACAAGCCATACTTTAGGTGGAGAGGGAATGGGGGCGGGGTAGCCTCTACTACCACCTCTGCCGTAAATAGAGGTAATTTGGGGCGCTATTTTTGAAATTTTACCTCTCCTACGGAAAATAGCGGAACTTTTTGTCCCTATTTGAAGTCGAAGCCTGGAAAAAGGGCTTTTTGCCCCCAGCTTTCAAAATATAACGGTAAAAAAATCCTCTATTCCCCGTTTACCCCTTTTGGGGCGAAAATAAGAACCTTTTTTACCGCTATTTCCGCAGCGGCCGACTTCCAACATCCAAAGCCCTCCTCCGACATATCTACAACTTAGCAAAAACCATCCCCCCGCAAAAGGAAGATGGCTTTAAGTTTCCGTTCGTTTATTCCGTTGGATCATCAAGCGTATAAGCAACCTGCATGATCATATCCTGTTCATAATCTCCGAACTGCTTGCCGAACAGATTGACCCCGCCTTTATGGACGGCGTCCGGCTTCACGCCGATACGCACCCGTATGCTTGGCCGCTGGTCAAGTCCCAGACGCCCCAGCGTCACGTCGGACACTTTCTGCATATCCAAAGTTGTCCGCTCATGGTCAACCCGCCATGTTTTCAGCAATCCGTATTGCGTCGACCAATCTTCCCACCATGCCGGGTTCAGCGCCCCACGCCGGTCGCCGAAATCCCCCGGACTCGTCCACATGCCAATCTCCACGCCGTTGATCCACACGGAAATATCCGAAGGCCAATCATTGTCGTAATTCGGCGCTTCGGAACACATTTCCACAGACAGCTCGATCGACTGGATTTGCGCGTTTTGCGGAATCTCCAGCGGAAACTGGTACTCCACGTAACCTTTGCGGAACCACAAAATTTGCGCTGCCACATGCTTGGGGTGATAGAAGCTCGCCGGCTCGTCTTCTCTTACCAGCATCCCTTCGCTAGATGCCATGCCGCAGGTCGGATGCACCTCGCAATCGCTGTAATGGCCGATCGGCATCTCGACCTCGTAATATTTCATCCCGTCTTTCGAGGTCCGGATACTTGAGTTTAGCGAGATCAGAATATCGTCATAATTCCGGCTGCATACCTTCATCGCTCCGCGTACCGCCGGGAGCAGTTCCGTATTGATCAGCCTGGCGGCCTCCAGCACCTTCACGTTGTTCGCCACCGTCGACACCGGAAGCTGAAGGGCCTCGGCAAGTTCAATAATATTCATGCTGCGCGTGTTGAGCAGGCGAAGCATGTCGACCCGAGAGCGCGTCGAGAGAGCGTGAGCGACCTGAACCAGTTTATCTGGTTCATGTATACCGACTTCGAGCATATGAACCTCCATAACCGTATTCCCAAAAATTGTTCTATCTTTATTTGACTTTACTATAAAAACCTGCAGCAAAGCAACGTTATTCATTTCACGATCAGGAAGTTCATTTCACCGGCCGTATATCAAAAAAATCGAGCTCAACTTTGAAGATGTTTTTTTATTCTCCCGAAGGGCGGGGTACATAAATATCGATTCCTAGCGGAACGCCGAAGTCCGGCATACCGTTTTCCTTCCAGCCGAATTTTTGCAGGCGCGTGCTGCGGGGAGTTTCCGATGAACGCGGCCGCTCCGCTTCGGAATAGGAATAGGCGTGGTAAGCGATCCAATCCTCGGAGCCGTCCAGCGACACGGTGAAGCTGTTATGTCCCGGAGCATAGACCCCCGATTCCGGATTTTTAGCAAAAACCGGGCCTTCATGTTTGATCCAGGCTTTCGCGTCCAGAAGATCCCCAGACTCCGCGATCCTCGTCATTCCCAGGCAGTAGTCGTCCGACCAGGTGGCGCTCGCCGAAAACACGAGAAAAATCCAGCCGCCCCGCCGCAAAAACACCGGCCCTTCGTTAATCGCCATCCCTCCCTGCTTCTCCCAGCCTTGCGTCGGCGCCGTAATCAGCACATTCGGCCCGGTCAGGGTCCAGGGATTGGCCATGCGGGCGGCATAAATGGCCGATCCGTAATCGGGAAAATAGCCGTACCCGGAGTAAAAGAAATACAGTTCCCCCCGGTGCGGCAATACCGTCCCATCCAGCCCCGGGAATTCCGTATTGACGGCTCCTTTAAAACGCCACTCGCCGTTCAGCGGATCATCCCCCGTCAGCTCAAGCACGCACACTCTCCTCGTGTCATCCCCGCCGCCATCGTTCGCCGTGTAGTAGATGTACCAGCGATTTTCGATACAGTGGAGCTCCGGCGCCCATAAATTGCGGGAATACGGCCCGGACGTTTCGGGAACCCAAACCGTCTTTGGCCGGGCCTCGGCCAGTCCGGTCAGGGTCTCGCTGCGCCAAAGCGCGATGCGGTCCCCCAGCGTCACCAACATGTAATAACTCCCGTCGCTATGCCGGATAATCCAGGGGTCGGCCCCATTCGCCAAAATCGGATTACGGAACGAATGTTGAGTCATGTTTGGCCTCCTTATAAATCGAGTTTAGCAAGTACAATAAAATATTTGTTTTAATACAAATATTTTATTTATTTTACAACAATAATGCTTTACCCAGTGATTGTCAACGCTTTCATAAAAAAGAAATATTTTCTTAACATGAACCATGAAGCAGCAAAAGAGGCTGTCCCAAAAGTAAATTTACTTTTGGAACAGCCCCTTTCGGCCGGCAAACGGATTCAGGATTTCATTAATTCTTTCGTGATTTTATCGGGGACGTACCCGCCGTTACTCGGCGGGCTCGGCCGCAGCCGCTGTGAAATAGCTCTGCAGCTTCCGGTTCAACCACAGGGAAGCCGCAATGAACGTCGCGACGCCAAGGAGCTTGGCCGGCTGCGCGGCAAAGTCGGACAGATGCGTGCCGATATAGGACACGCAGAAGACCATGACGGCCTTACCCAAAGCTACCGCCACGCCAAAGGAAACGGCCGGCATCCGCGTTAGCCCCGCGGCCATGTTAATCACGACGAACGGGCCTACCGGCAGCATGCTGAGCAGAAATACGAAGCTGAACCCGTTCCTGCGTGCCCATATCATCGCTTTCCGCACCTTGGGCTTGGCCGCCCAGCGGCGCATGACGGGAGTCTCGGCTGCTTTTCGGATCAGCAGAAAGGTCAGCAAACTCCCGCTCACAAGTCCGATCCAGGAGTATAAAAAGCCCAGCCACATCCCGTAAATCGCGGCATTGGCCCCCACGATCACGATCGTCGGCAGCGGCGGAACGAACGATTTCAGGAAGGTCAGCAGAATGCCGGGCAGCGGCCCCAGGGAGCGGAAGCGCTCCAGGAAGAGCTCTATATTTTGTTCCGTAAAATAATCCATCATGCTAAGTTCTGCGCCTGACAATAAACTTCACCTCTCCTATCCGGGTGCCCCCATTATACTATAGCCGGGCCCGAATTCCCGGCCTGAATAATCAACAATATGATGGAGATTACAAGAAAAACATCGCCGCTGGCGAGGTCCCTTGCCCGCGCGTTCCCACACCTTGGATGCGCAGTAGGGAAAGAGTATGAGGTTTCACCCCATCCTCTTTCCCTCTTCGGTTCGACTACGAGAACCCTCCCCTTCTTTCCTGATCAGAAGCACCGAGGACTTAGGCTTTTTCTAAACTTTGGACGCTGCTCTAACGGACACCAGCGACCTTATCCGTCCATTTCCCGGGTATTTCCCAGCCTAACGGACATAGATGACACTATCTCGCTCTAAACCAGTTCACCAGGGCCGATTCGAGGTAAATAGAGTCATCTGTGTCCGTCACATTTTGCAAACCTCCATTTTTCCGCAGATAACGGCTCTGGTGTCCCTTAGCCTCCAGATTCCGCTTCTCCTTCCCTCTCTACCTGCGCATCATCCTCTACCCCTCCGGAAATTTTATAATTCTATACAAGTTGAACTATTAATTGTACGGATCAGGGCAGCCGCGTGAAATGTTCTTACGATCGCTGTTGTTCGCGGATTTCTATTGATTTTATAGATTCCAACAAGGAAGAAATCCGCTCATAAAGGCGACCAAGCATATGCTTCCGATGCAGCTTTCCTACAGAAAGCTTTTAGTTTCTTCAGAATCATTTCCCCTAGGTTCAATATTCTAAAATGTCAGTCTTTTAGAATATTGAACACTCTTGCCTAACTTCCGCAATTTCTTTAGTTCAACTTATATAGCATCTATAAAACCTGGGCGGTCACGCCCCGCCGGGATAAGAACGCTCGGGCGCAGGCGGTCGACTGGTTTCTTCCCGCTCCGGCGGCGAAGCGGGCCATAAGACCGTGCGAAACAGCACGCCCGCCGTCCCGATCGCGGCAAGCAGCAGGCCGATCAGCAGAAACGCGGTGCCTGCCGAAACCAGCCGGATCAAGACGCCCCCGGCCAGCGGAGCGGTCAGCATGATCGCGCTGGAGAGCGTATTTTGAATGCCGAATACGCGGCCGATTGCCTGCTCAGGCGTTTCCTTCTGCAGGATGTAATTTTGCGTCACCATATACGCGCCGTTGCCGATACCGATCAGCAGGCCGAATCCGAGCAGCCATGCCAGCCCCGTTCCGGGAGGACAAAGGCCCAGCAGGGCGATTCCCGCGCCGATCAGAGCGCAGCCGCCACCAAGCCCCAAGCCCCCGCTAACCCGGCGGAACCGGTTAAGCAGCAGAAGGACCAGCACGGCTCCGGCCCCGATCGAGGATACGAGCCAGCCGATCAGCGATTCGTTGTTGGGGGCGATCCCGCGCAACAACGCAGCAAACTGATAATCGATCATCATCAAAACGATCAGCGCTATGAGTCCAAACAGCAGCGTATTTCTAAGCAGTTTCGCTTGCGCGAGCAGCAGCCAGCCTTCCCGCCATTCGCCAAGGAGTCCGCTCAGCAGATGCGGGCGCCGGCCGCCGGGAACATGTATGCGTTCTGCGGCGCCATTCGGCAGCCGGCCAAGAGGATACAGCAGCGCTGCGGACAGGAGCCTTGCGCCGATATTAATCGCGATGCACGCTTTGGGGCCAAACGCTGCCAGCGCCGCGGCTCCCAGCAGCGGCCCGGCCACCTTGGAGCCTTGCCCGACCAGTCCGTTCAGCGCGGTTGCCTGCAGCAGCTGGCCGGGCGGCACAACCTGACGCGTCAGCGCCTGCTGGGCCGGCACGTGAAATACGCCCGCCGCTGCACGAAAGGCGAGCAGCGGCAGCAGCCAATATAGGTTCGGTGCAGCTAATATGGCCGCAGTCAGCACCGCGGTCACGAGATCGCACAGAAGCATGAGCTTCGCTTTGTGCAGCCGATCGGCCAGCGCACCGGCAAAAGAGCCCAGCAGGACCCCCGGCAGCGCCATGGTGACCGGAATCAGCGCCAGCAAAAGCGGGTCGGCTCCCCAGCGGTAAGCGACGATCACCTGGATCGCCAAGGCGTCAAACCAATCGCCAAATGTAGCCAGGGCATAGGCGGCAAACATATGCCGGAAGCTGCGGTTCGACCGCAGGGATGGACAGGATTCGTTATTTTGATTTTGCACCGGACAGTCCTCCGTTTCACGTTCTACTAACAGCCACATCATAACGGAGCAATGTCAGAGGAAAATCAGACGGAATCCGTCTCACTCCCGAGGGAGAGTCGGCTGAATTCAAGATTCGACGTCGAATCCGCTTCATAAACCCGCTTGGTCATGGAAAGATGGCTTTTTGAACAACCTCTTTTAGATCGGCCCGATAGCGGGATAAGCCCAACTCCTTATCCAAGGCATCGTAAACGGCGCGGTATTTTTGTTCAAGCCGAGGGTCATCCGGCAGACGTTCCTGCAGGAATAAAACGATTTGGCAAACCGATCCCAGCAGCATCGGCACATGCATGGACGCTTGCAGCACTTCCAGCCCTTCGTCGATCAAATCGGACCCGGCCTGCCGCTGCCCCTGGGTGAGCAGGTGCAGACCTTTGACAATATGGTAACGTCCGATCTCCCGAAGATAAGGCGAGTTTTGCAAAAGCCGCTCGATCCGGCCGGAGGCGCGTTCCGCTTCGGAGCTCTGGCCGGCAACGACCTGAACGTACATTTCCATAATCGCAACAGGGATGACAAAGCCGGACAGTCCGTCAGCTTCGACCGTTTGCCGCGTTTTTTCGAATCTGCTTATCGCTTCCTCAGGTTGTCCGGCATCGGCATACACGTCCAGGATGTTTAAAATCTCCATTTCCCGGTGCTGCCGGTCCGGAAGAATGCGCAGCTCCAGCACTCTCTCGCATAATTGCAGAAATGAAAGAACTTCCTCCCGCCGCAGCGCCATTCCCCGATATATGAGCAGCATCCAATACAATTTTTCCCGGAGGGGGATTCCGTTCTCTTCCATAAACCAGGGAATATCGCCTTGAATGAAATGAACGTATAGCGTATA
The DNA here is from genome assembly GCF_023715465.1 of Paenibacillus macerans. Classification (GTDB taxonomy): domain Bacteria; phylum Bacillota; class Bacilli; order Paenibacillales; family Paenibacillaceae; genus Fontibacillus; species Fontibacillus macerans_A. Next base: position 60,335 of record NZ_JAMBOE010000016.1, on the reverse strand, counting down.
AAATTCATCCACTTCAAACCCCAGCACGTCCTGCCGATCGGCCAAGGCAAGCAGCGATTTGCCTTGCCCCAGCAGGTGGTATTTTTTGAACAACTCCCTCATCGCCTCTTGCACTTCCGGATCTTGCACCGAAGGATTGCCGACCGCTCTCCTGTCCCGAAGCGTAAGGCTGTATCCGTATCCCCGCACCGTATTGATGGCGATATGCGGCCATTGGCGGAGCTTCCTCCGCAGGCGGTATATATGGTCGTCCACCGTCCGCTCGACCGGATATTCCAGCAGCCATACCCGGTCTAGCAGTTGCTCCCGTGTGAACGCTTGATTGCGGTGATCATACAGAAATTGCAGAAGCGCGAACTCCTTCGCCAGCAAGCCGATGGGCTCCGAACCGCACGTTATCGTATAGCTGGCGGGATCAAAGATCAATGAGGACATCCGTGCATCATCCTTTCGCGGTGTTAAGTAAGCGTTGCTTCTCATTTTACTTCTTTTTCCGGCAAGTAAAAAGCCGCTGAACGAGTCAGCGGCTGTCGTGCTGCAGTTATTGTATTGCGGTTATTGTACTGCTGTTGCCAATATTGCCCTTGTTGCAGTGCGGTTGCTGTGCTGCAGTCTCTGTGCTGCAGTCGCTGTGTTGCAGTCGCTGTGCTATTGCAGTGGGCTTTGTAGTTCGCTAGTTGCAATCGGGTGAGCCTGGCGCATAGCGGAATTTTATGGCGTTATTTCCCTCATTCCGTGCCATTTCACCGCAATAGCGACATTTTTGGGCCCTATTTTTGTGGAACTCGCTTATTTTCACCTGTTTTTATCCAGCCGGAGGAAAATAAGTGCTTTTTATTCCGCTATTTGCTCATCCCCCGGTTACCGCAGAATATAGCGACATTTTTGTCCCTTATTCTTACCATAAGACGCGAGGAGGCTGACTCCCCAGTTTCAAGTTGGAACTTTCCAGCTACAATTCCGTTTCGGAAGTCCTGTTGCCGGAGCGCCTCCCTTTCCCTACGCCTGCGCCGTACGCTTCAAAATGGCGATGCCGTTCATCGGCAGCTCCAGCGGGCCGGAGACCGCTTCGCCGCTTTCGGCATCCGTATAGCCGCGCCCGTCCAGCTCGACGCGGGCCGCTTGGCCGGAGAAGTTCTGCACGAACACGTAATCGTGCTCCCCGTCCGTGCGCAGCTGCGCGGTTACTCCCGCCGGTAGCGCGGCATCGAGCGCGCGGTGCACGCCGGCGTCCTCGGCGAGCTTGCCGTACAGCGCTTCGTAAAACGCCGGATCGCTGACGCGGGCCGCCAAATAATACGCTTTGCCTGCACCGAAGCGATTTACGGTTAACGCCGGTTTGCCGGCATAAAAATCATCGCTGTAGACGCCCAGCACACGAGAACCTTCGGCATGGATATGCTCGCATAGCTCGTGAATTTCGAACGTGCCGCTAAGGCCAAGCTCGTTCCCGCTCGCCAGCACCAGGCCGTTCCGGTCATGGTCGTGCAGCCCGTCGATTTCCTCCGCCCATACGCCCAGCGTCTTCCGCAAAGGTCCGGGAAAGCCGGTCAGATGGCACAGGTCGTTTTCGTCGACAATCCCCGACCAATAGGTGACGAACAGCGTGCCGCCGTTTTCGACGAACCGCTCCATCTTTTTCCCGGTTTCTTCACGGAGCAGATACGCCATCGGCACGACCAGCAGCTTATATTCGGAAAAATCGTCGAAAGAACCGATGATGTCGGCCGGCACGCCCAATTCCCACAAAGCGCGGTAATGCTGCATAACGGTGTCCTCATAGTGGATTCCTTTGTTCCGCGGCCCTTGCGCGTCGTTGACCGCCCAGCGGTTATCCCAGTCGAACAGGATCGCCGTTTCCGCCGGAACCGTTGTGCCAAGCACCTCCGTCAGTCCGGCCAAAGTCCCACCGAGCGAAGCCACGTCCTCGAACACGCGGGTACGCTCATGCCCGACGTGGTCGATGACCGCGCCGTGGAACTTTTCGCTGGAGCCGCGGCTTTTCCGCCATTGAAAATACTGCACCGTGTCAGAGCCGTGGGCCACCGCCTGCAGCGAGGACAGCCGGTGCATGCCCGGACGCTTCAGCTTGCTGACCGGCTGCCAGTTCGTTAAAGATGGCGTGCTTTCCATCAGCATAAACGGCTTTTTCTTCAGCGAGCGGAACAGGTCGTGGTTGAAGGCGAACCAGGACGCCACGCCGGCGTCCGATTCCTCTTCGTGCCAGGTCGGATAAGCGTCCCACGAAATGACATCCACCGCCTTGGCAAATTCGCGGTAATCCAGCCCGTAAAACAGATCCATCATGTTGACCGTGCACGGCAGATCGGGATTCACCGCCTTGAGCGGGGCGATTTCATGCTTGTAAAAATCGATCGTCTGATCGGAGACGAAGCGGCGCCAGTCGAGGTTTTGCCCGTGCACCATCGTCTCGCCGTGCGGCGCCGGAGATTCCACCTGCGACCAGGACGTATACGTATGGCTCCAAAACGCCGTCCACCAGGCGCGGTTCAGCGCGTCCAGCGATCCGTATTTGCGCTTCAGCCAGCCGCGAAATGCTTCCTGGCAATAGTCGCAATGGCATTCTCCGCCATATTCGTTAGATACATGCCAACCGAGAACCGCCGGGTGACTGGAATAGCGCTCCGCCAGGCGCGTGTTCATTTGCGTCACCTTCGCGCGGTAGGCCGGCGACGTGAAGCAGTGATTGTGCCGCATGCCGTGGAGATTGCGCTGGCGATTGCCGCCTACGCGCAGCACCTCTGGATATTTCTCCGACATCCAGGCCGGGCGCGCGCCGCTGGGGGTGGACAGCCAGGCGTAGATGCCGTTTTCCGCAAAGGTGTCCAGCACGCGGTCCAGCCATTCGAAGCGGTACACGCCCTCTTCCGGCTCCAGCGCAGCCCAGGAGAAAATCCCCACGGCCATCACGTTGCAATGGGCCAACTTCATCATCCGGATGTCTTCGGCCAACACCTGCGGGTCATGCAGCCATTGATCGGGATTGTAATCGGCGCCGTGCATAAATGCCGGCAACTTAGCGCTGATTGGGGGGAATTTTTTACTTTGTGTACTCATGGTATCGTCCTCTCCTTCAAATGAAAGGCTTATTTCGGCCCTGCAGCCAGGAAAACGTCGATTTGGCTTTGCAACTCTTGCTGGATTTTGTCCAGACCGGCGGCTTGCAACTGCTTGATCAAATCGGCTTGGCCTTTGTCGAGATCGTTAATCAGCCCGTATTCGAGCGGAATCGCGTAGCGCAGCATCACGTTGCCGACATTGGCGATTTCGTTCTTCACCTTCGTATCGTCAAAAACGAACGTTTCCAGCGGGAAATGGTACACCTTGGACTGCCAGTCGTCCAGCATTTTCGTGCCTTCTTCCGGATAAGAAGCGTCGGTGCGGTTCAGCAGCGAGTTCCAGCCCCAAACGGAAAAGCCCGACAAGTTATAGTTCGTAAAGCTTGGTCCCGGGTTGTATTTGTCATCGCCCACCGGCTCATAATGTTTGCCGTCGATGCCGTACATCGTAAGGTCGTGGATTTCCTTGTCGTTTTGCAGCAGGTCGATCAGCATCAGCGAGCGCTCCGCGTTTTTGGAGGAAACATGGATCGCCAGGCCGTTTTGCGTCGAAATTGCCCCGATCTTTTTCTTGTCCGGCGTCAGATCGGCAACCGTGACCTCCATCTCCGGCTTGTCGCGGCGGATTTCGCCGACATTGCTCGAGATCGTCCCCAGATTTTGCGCGTAGGAGGATGTTTTTCCCGCTTTGATGTCCTGGAATACGTCGTTTTTGTTGCTGACGATGTTTTTGGACCAGCCTTTGTTGTCGGCCAAATCTTTGTAGTACGCAATCAGGCTTTTGAATTCGGGCGTATCGTAGACATTAAACAATTTACCGGCCGGATCTTCGATTTTATAAGCAAGCGGGAAGTTGTAATCGACCAGGTTCCATTCGTTTTGCTGCTCCAGCAAAATTTGATCCAGCTCATGCCATTTCCAGCCATCGGCCGGTTTAGCGCCAAACGGGCTGATGCCTTTTTCGTTTGCGCCGATGGCCTTCAAATAGGCGGCGTAGGTTTCCGGGCTGTTCACCGGCTCAAGGTTGTATTTTTTGCGCAGGTCCTCACGAACCAGCACCACTTTGTCGGTCACTTCCTGGTTGTTGTTCGGCACCATGTACAGCTTGCCGCCCACTTTGGCTTGGTCCCAGGAGCTTTGCGGCATCGCCGCCCAGGTTTGCGGCGCGTACTTCTGCAGCATTTCATCCGTCAGCTCCAGGAAGCCGCCCTTTTGCACCTGGTCGTTGTAGAACGCCCAGTTTGCGGTGTAAGCGATGTCAAAATTTTCATCGGCAGCGAATTTCAGCGGATACTTCTGCGTCCAGTCCGACCAGTCGAGAAACTCGGCTTCTACGGTGGCGTTGATTTTCTCTTTCAGCAGCTCGTTCAGCTTGCCGAACACTTCATCATAATCGGTCGGTTTGTTGCCGATAAGCAGCATTTTGAGCTTCACTTCCTGAGACAAGTCCGCAAAGCCGTCTGCCGCTGTAGCTGCATTCGCAGCGGTATTGTTTGAGGCTCCCGCGCCGGAGGTATTTTCGCTGACCGCTTTATTGCCTCCTCCTCCGCCGCAAGCAGCCAGCAATGTCGTCAGCGCCAACACCATGGCCAACAGAAACGTTGCTTTCTTTCTCACCTTTTTCATACTGGAGTTCCCCCTAAATGCTATATTGATAACCAGGTTTCCCCTGAGGTCATCCTTTAACTGCCCCGATCGTCAGGCCCTGCACGAAATAGCGCTGAATAAACGGATATGCGATCATAATCGGGCCGGTGGCGACGATTGTCATCGCCATTTTCAGGCTTTCGGTCGGGATGTCCACGCTCATGGCGGCGCCTGCGGCCATCATCGCTTTGCGCATGCCGTCCATATTGCCGAGCAGCCGGTATAAGTAGTATTGCAGCGGCATCAGATCGGAATTGGAAATGAAGAGCAGCGCATTGTACCAGTCGTTCCAGTAGCCCAAAGCGATAAACAGGCCGATTGTGGCCAAAGCCGGTTTTGATAAAGGCAGAACGAACCGGATAAAAATCTGAAAGTCGCTGGCCCCGTCGATTTTCGCCGATTCGATGATCGCCTCGGGGATGCTGCTCATAAATGATTTCATCACGATGATATAGAACACGTTCATCAGCATCGGCAGGATCAGCACGATTAACGTGTCTTTCAGGTTCAGGTAGTTGACGATCAGCAAATACCACGGGACAAGTCCGCCGCTGAACAGCGTCGTAAAAAAGAAGAAAAACGAAAAGTGGTTCCGCCATTTAAAATCTTTTCTCGACAGTACGTATGCGGTCATCGAGGTCAAAAACAGGCCGAAAAAGGTGCCGAGTAACGTGACCGATATCGTGATGCCGTAAGCTTTTAGCATCTCTTGTGGATATTTGAACAAAATGCCGTAGGCTTCCAGGGAAAAAGCCGTCGGAATGAGCTGGAACCCGTCTTCGATGATTTTGCTCTCCTCGGTGAGTGAGGAAGAGATGACAAGAATAAACGGAAAGATGCAAAATAAGGCGAACAACGTTAATGCGGTATACCCGATGATTTGCAGCAGCATGCGGTCCGCGGACCTGCGTTTTTTCTCTCCCGGCTTCACCGCCGGGTCCAGATTACTGTACTTCGGAGCCATCGTACTCATATCTTTAACCTCCTGTATAAGTCGTTCGAGTTCACCGGACCGCTCCGGCCGTTAGAATAATGCGCGATCCTTGTCGTATTTGCGCACCGCGTAGTTCGCCAGCATAATCGTGGCAAAACCCAGGATCGACTGGTAAAAGCCGGCGGCGGCGGACATGCCGATTTCGTTCGACGTTGTCAGCGACCGGAACACAAAAGTATCGATGACGTCCGTAGCCGAGAACAGGAGGCCGTTGTTGCCGACCATATTGTAGAACATCCCGAAATCGCCGCGGAAAATGTTCCCGATGGCGAGCAAGACCAAAATGATGAGGGTAGGATACAAATTCGGAATCGTAATTTTGAAAATCCGTTGAAACACGTTGGCGCCGTCGATTTCCGCCGCTTCGTACATTTCCGTATCGATGCTCGTAATCGCCGCCAGGTACATGATCGTTCCGTACCCGAGCGTTTTCCAGGCCGACACGACGATGAGGATTACCGGCCAATAGGCTGCGGTATTGTAGATGTCGATCGATTCCAGGCCGACGGCGTTCAGCAGCGCGTTGATCGTTCCGTAATCGTAGTTGAACAGGTTGTACGCAATCGCGCCGACGACAACCCAGGAGATGAAATAAGGCAGAAAAAGCGCGGTTTGGGTGATTTTGCGGAACCAGTTCCCGGCCACCTCAAACAGCAAAACCGCCGCAAAAATTTGCACGACGTTGTTGACGACGATAAACGCTAAGTTGTACAGCGCGGTGTTTCTCGTAACCCGCCAAGCGTCCCCGGAGTCGAAGAAAAAGCGGAAATTGTCGAGTCCGTTCCACGGGCTCCCGAATACCCCGCCGGTATAGTTGTACTGTTTGAAGGCCAATACGATGCCCGCCATCGGTATGTAAGCAAACAACAGAAAAAACAAAACGGCCGGCGCCAGCATCAGCAGCAGCACTTTATATTTTTTCACATCACTCCAAAAGCCGAGTCCTTTCATCTGATCCATCCCCTCTTGTCTCTATAGTTCTCATTATAGAAGGGAGCGCTTTCAAAGGGGATTCAGCAAAGCAACAAAAAGTAATACTAATTCCACGAAACCTGAAAAAACACTTACGGGGGGTGAACTTGCATTTATATTTTTTGCGTTTTGCGGTATTCGCCCGGGGTCATCCCGGTAGCCTGCTTGAATTGGCGGTTAAAATAAATGATATTTTTATAGCCCATCTGCTCGGCGATTTCGTAGATTTTTAAGGTCGGATCGGTCAGCAGCTCGCACACGCGTTTCGTCTTCAGGTCGTTCAAATATTCGCTGAAATGCACGCCGGTCTCTTCTTTAAACAGATAACCCAAATAATTCGGGGTAAAATCAAAAAACGCGGCCACTTCTTTCAGTGTGATTTTTTGCTCCAAATTGTTCTCCACGTACTCCATAATGTCCCGGATCAGTTTGCGCTTTTGCTTCTGCTTTTTGGCGTAAAGCAGCTCCGACAGCTCAAAAAACCGTCTGCGCAGCCATGACATAATGTCATGGATCGTTTCAAACTGGAACAGCAGCACGGGCTGATGCGAATCCCATTTCAGCAGCTCGTACAAGTTTTCGCCCATTTCACGCAAATCGGCATGAAGTTTGGTCGTAATTCGGATGATCAGGTCGTAAACGTCGTTTTTCTGGGCGAGGGGCGCCCCTTGATAAAAAAGCTCCAGCAAGCAGTCGTCGATCGTGACCAGGTCATAGTGCAGAATCGCCTTCAGCATCCGTTCGAGGATTTCGTCCGTCCGCTTGGACGCAAACCGGCTTTCCGGCGAAAACACGCCGGCCTCCCGGATCAGCCGATCTTTGCCGACCAGCCATTTCGCGCTCAGCGCCGCTTGGGCCTGGCGGTAGGACTCGCGCAGCTGCTGCCCGTCATAGGCAAACCCGCCGACGCCGATGGAAACGGAAAACGGGGAAATCTGCCGCACGGCACGGATCAGCTCTTCGAGCATTTCCAGAAACGTCGTTTCCGGAACGGCCGACAGCAGGACAAACCTCGTCGGATGATTGACGAGAAAAGTGCCCATTTTCATTTCCAGCGAAAAATGCTGAACAAAATCCATCACCTTATGGATTTGCCGGCGCCGTTCGTCCTCGGCCATCGCCCCCGTCTTCCATTCGAGATCATCGATTTCGACCAAAGCGGCCGCCGTTCCCGTTTTCAGGAGCGTGTCCAAAAACCCGCGGATATGGCACTCCACCTGCTCCGGGGAAATATCGTTCAGCCAGCGCAGCAGCAGTTCCTCATTTACCAGGGTCAGCGCTTCCGCAAACGTACGGTCCTGATCGCGTTCACGTTCGATTTCGCCGCATAGCTCGCCGAGCATTTTGTACAATTCTTGATCCTCCACCGGTTTCAGCAAATAGTTTGAAACGCTGATTCGAATCGCTTCTTTGGCGTATTCGAAATCATCATGGCCGCTGATGAATACAATTTTGACTTGCGGATTGATTTCTTTCGCTTTGCGGGCAAATTCGATCCCCGACATAATCGGCATGCGGATATCGGACAGGATTAAGTCAATGCGCTCCTGCTCCATCACCTTTAACGCATTGAAGCCATTGTTGGCCGTAGCCGTCACCTGGAGATTCAATCCACCGGCCAGCACCCTGCGGCGCAGCCACTCGAGGTCAATCGCTTCATCATCAACCAGCAGTACATTGATTTTCATAACAGTCATCCTCCGCTCCATATATTTCGAGCATACTTGCAGGTACCTGCCAAGAATATAGCGGTTTTCAACGAAAACCTATACAAATTCACCGATTTCAAGAGATTTGGTGATGATTCCCATCCGATAAATTACCGGGTTACTCCAAAGCGGGCTGGTCCTCCGTGTTGGCCGGTAGCATGATGCGCACCGTCGTTCCCCCGCCGTAAACACTGGCGATGCGAATCCCGTATTTATCGCCGTACCGCAGCTTGATTCGTTCGTTTACGTTTTTGACGCCGTAGCCTCCGGTTTGGCTTGGTCCGATCCATAACTGGCTCACCGTCTCCGGCCGCATGCCGATGCCGTTGTCGATCACCTTCAACTCGATCTGATCGCCTATTCTTTGCCCTTTGATGATGATGGCGATCGTTTCGCCGAACCAGGCGTGCTTAAAGCTGTTTTCCACAAAAGGCTGCAAAATGAGCTTCATAACCTGGACCTGCAAAATGGAGGGGGCCACATCGATATGGACCGTAAACGCCCCGGCGTATTTGACGCGTTGAATGTCCAGGTACGTCTCGACCTGCTTTAATTCGTTTTCGAGCGGCGTAAACACGTTGCCCTGGTTCAAGGTCAGGCGGTAAAAACGGGATAAGCCCTGCACCATTTGGGTCACTTTTTCCGCTTCTCCCAAATTGGCCAGGCTGCTGATCGTGGACAGCGTGTTGTATAGAAAATGCGGGTTGATCTGCGCCTGCAGCGCCTCCAGCTCGGCCTGTTTTTTCTGGATGCCCTGCACGTAAACGCTGTTGATCAACGTCTGGATATTGGCGGCCATGACGTTAAACGCATCGGCGATGTGGACGAATTCATCGTTCCCGGAGAAACGGATCCGCTTCTGAAAATTGCCGTCCTGAAACGAGCGCACCAGCGTAACGATACGCTTCATTTTGCGGCCGGACAAGCGGGCGACGATATAGCCAATGGCCGCCATGCAGGCAAAGCTGATCGTGCAGACGGTAAAGATCACCCGCTGCAGCCGGCCGGCGTCCTTCGTTAGATAAGCTTTGGGCACCAGCGCTTCGATCACGTAATCCGTTCCCGGAATCGGTTCTTTCAGGCTTAAGTAGGAATTGCCGTCATAGCTTTGCGCGGCGCTGCCCCGCTGGTACAGCAGCTCCCCGGATGAAGCCGTATCGATCAGGCGGATGGTGATGCCCTCCTCAACGGGAAAAGTGGAGAAATCGCCGAACAGGTCGTCCAGCGACGCCGTGATGCGCACATAGCCGATGACGGTCATATTTCCGCTGTACGACACCAGCCTGCGGATGTGCGAAATATTCCCAAGCCGCTGGTCCGTATCGATTTGCAGCCAGATGTTGTCCCGCTCCGAATCCTTGAACTCTTTGTACCAGACGCTGTCTTTAATGTCATCGAAGGGCAGAATATAATAATCGCTGTCCTTGATCGGCTCCTCCAGGTTATCGCCCGATACGAAATACAGCTCATCATTGAGCGTATATAACATTAACCGGATATCGTTTCCGAATAACTTCAGCGGCGCGGTGATTTCAGGGACGATCTTATCCAGCATGGCCAAGTAGATATCGTAGGCTTCCCCTTTGGTCTGCAGCGCCCGCTGAAAAGCAAGGTTGCTGAACAACGTGTCCGACATCCGCTGGATTTCGTCCATTTGGTAACGGATGTTGCTTCGGGCCTGCTCCATGCCTGTCCGAATGTTCGACTCCGCCATTTCCGTTCTTGACTGGATCAGCATCGAATAAGAAGTGTAGCCGATGATGGCATCCGTTAACAGGACGAGCAGCAGGTAAGGAATCAGCATTTTATAGGTAAATGGGATATATTTTTTCATACATCCATCATATCATCCTAACAATCCTTGCCGTTTCAAATTGCAAAAAATGCTATGTTCATTTGAGAACGCTTCCCCTATGATTGAGCCATAACCGGTTGTTGCTTAACGATACTAGTATCAAAAAAAGAGGGAACAGCATGCGAGAATACACCATACTGCATATTTTATACACCAAAAGGCTTCCGGTCAGGATGAGCGAGTTGATTGCGGAAGTGGGGCTTGGCGAAAGGACGGTTAGGGGAGTTATCCATTCCCTGGTTCGGACGGGAGCCAAACACGGATTTGGCATTAAGACCATCCGGAATCAAGGATTCCTGCTTGAAATCGAGGAAGAAAACCGGTTTGCCGCCTATTTGGAGCATGTACGCCGACTCAGGAGCATGGTAGATTCGGATAATGCGGCTTCCCGCCAGCAATATATTATTTATTACTTGCTTCAGAGCGATGCCTTTAAGTCCATGGACCAGGTTGCGGAAGAGATGGGCATCAGCCGCACGACGCTTACTTCCGACTTGAAGGAGGTCGAGCGAAAAATCGCTCCCTTCCAGCTCAAACTGCTCCGGCGCTCCCATTACGGGGTAAAAATTGAAGGGGACGAAAAAAATATCCGCAAAGCCTTTTCGCATTTTATTCTCCAGAATCATCAGGCGATTGAGCAAAACGAGGATTTCAACAAATTCAGCCGCAAGTTTGATGCGCATAAGGATCAATTGAAAGCTTATTTGCTGCAGGTGCTAAAGGAAAAAGAACTGCGGATTTCCGATGTGTTTCTGAACAATATCGTCACGCATCTGTTTATCCTGCTCTACCGCATCTCCAAAAGCAATTATATTGTCAGCGGACAAGCCATGCTCAAAACGCCCGAGCCTCTATACCGCGATATTGCCGGAAAAATAGCGGACTTTGTGGAGCAACATTACGAAATGGTGCTGCCGTCCGACGAAATGGATTACCTTGCGCTGCATATTTCAGGCAAAACGATTGTGGAGCATATTGGCGAGGACACAAAACAGGAGCTGCGGCAGGGCATCAGCATTATTTTACGGCGGCTTGATCAAGAGTTCCTGACCGGCTTCTGCCTGGATGAAGACCTCCAGCAATCGCTGTTGATGCATATGTTTCCGCTGCTGAACCGGTTGTATTACAACCTGCAGCTCGACAATCCGCTGGTGGAAGACGTGTACAGCGAATATGCCAACGTGTTTGTCATCTCTTTTCGCTTTGCCGAAATTATTGAGGAGCAATACGGATTCAAAATGTCCCGGGACGAGGTCGGCTACGTCGCCCTGCATTTTGCCACTCATCTGGAGCGCAAGAAACAGCAAAATCTGGAGCAGTTCAAACGAATCGCGGTCATTTGCTCGACGGGAGCGGGTAGTGCTCATTTAATCCGGCTGAAATTGGAAGCGGTTTTTCCGAAAGCCTCCGTCATTACGGCCTCGATTTCCGAAATGGAAGACATGCTGAACAGGCCGGTAGATTTAATCCTGACTACGGTGCCTTTGGCAACCGATTTCAAAGAAAAGCCGGTCATTCATATCAAAAGTCTGCTGGATGACCAGGAAATACAACGTATTCGTGAGCTGCTTTCCCTTAGAATCGATCCATCGCGACCATCCTACAAGCTAAGCGATTTCAAGGATTTATTCCGGCGGGAATTGTTCCATCTGTCCGGTCCCGAAGATTATATGGATCTGCTGGAGGAGCGCTGCCTGGAAATCGTCGGCAAGCAGTACGCGGCGGCGGACTTCCCCCGCCAGGTGTTGCTGCGGGAACGCAAATTTACGACGATTTACAAAAACGGCGTGGCCGGACCCCATCCCATGCGGATGAGCGCAATCAAGGACTGCATCAATGTGACGCTGTTGAAAAAACCGGCCCTGTTTGAAGACAAACTGGTCCATTGTATTTTTATCATCAATTTACAGCCCGGCCAGTTGTTCCTGCATAAAGAAATCAGCAAGCTGCTGCTTACGCTGATGGAAAAAGACGATGTGCGCAGCAGAATTTTGGCCGTAACCAGCTTCGAGCAATTTATGAAAGAAATCGAGAATTTACTATAGGAGTGGGAAACCATCATGGAATTTGAACAAATCGTCATGCAAATTATCGCCAGCAGCGGAGAAGCTAGAAGCTTATGCCTGAAAGCCGTGCGCACTGCCAGAGAAGGCCGGTTGGAAGAAGCAGGCGAGCTGCTGAAGCAAGCTAAAGAGCAATTGGGAAAAGCGCACAAAGTGCAAACCGGACTGATCCAAGCTGAAGGACGCGGTGAAAAAACGGAAGTCACCATTCTGATGATTCACGCCCAGGACCATCTGATGAATGCGCTGACCGTCAGGGAACTGATCGTGGAGCTGATTGAGGAGATTAGACAACGCAAGGCACTTGAACAGAAATTGAAAGGATTGGTGAACTGAACATGAAGAAGATACTGCTCGTGTGCTCATCGGGAATGTCTACAAGTATGCTGGTCGAGAAAATGAAGGAGGCTGCGGCTGCCAAAGGAATCGAGGTCTTCATCGATGCTACAGCAGAGAGCGAGATGGAGAAGTTCACGGATATAGATGTTGTGCTGCTGGGGCCGCAAATAGGCCATATGGAAGCTGAGATGAAGCGGACTCTTCCGATTCCGGTCATGACGATTAATATGATGGACTATGGCATGATGGACGGCGAGAAGGTGCTGAAAAGCGCCTTAAGTCTGCTCAATTAAGGGAGGCCCTCTAGTGAGCATGAACTTTGATAAGTTGAAATTATCCGTAATCGGAACTGCAAGCAAAATCAGCAAGAATAAGTACCTGTCGTCCATATCCGAAGCCCTAACCTCGGTAATGCCCGTATTGATGCTGGGCTCATTCGCTACCCTGTTTGCCAATCTCAACATAGAAGGTTATCAGAATTTCATCCAGAAAACCGGACTCAAACCAATTTTTCAAATACCGGCAAACGTGCTGATTACACTCCTGTCCGTGTATGCCGTATTTTTCGTGGCTTATCGTCTCGCAAGCAATCTTAATTCGAAGGTCGACAATGCCGGAGCAGGTTTGATCAGTTTAATGTCATTCTTCATCCTGACACCGATCACCAAGGTTAATGAAGCCAACGCATTCACCTTTCAATTTTTGGGTGCGCAAGGGTTGTTCGTGGCCATTATCGTAGGTCTGATTGTCGGGAAATTATATGTCACGATCGTGGAGAGAAACTGGATCATTAAAATGCCGAAGGGAGTTCCTCCCACCGTAGCCAAAACCTTCGCCAACTTAATCCCGGGTACGGTCATTGTTATCTTGTTTACATTGATCAGTTACTTATCGTCATTAACGGAATTTGGAAGCTTGCATCAGATGATTTATACATTCATTCAGGCGCCGCTGCATAATATTGGCGGGGGCTATTGGTCACTGGTCATTTTTGTATTCGTTGTGCAAATTCTGTGGTTCTTTGGTATTCACGGCTTCATGGTGGTCAGCCCGATTTTTTACAGCGTATGGCTGCCTATGGGTCTGGAAAATCTGGAGGCCATCAGCCGCGGCGAAGCGCACCATAATATTCTGAGCGGCGGCTTCTACAACTCCTTTGTGGTGGTCGGCGGCTCCGGAGCAACGCTTGGCTTGGCCATCCTGCTGGCTTTCTTCTCGCGCAGCAAGCGTTACAAGACGCTGGGCAAGCTCGCTTTCCCGGCCTCGATTTTCAGTATTAATGAGCCCATCATCTTTGGCGCGCCGATTGTACTCAATCCGTTCATGCTGATTCCTTTTGTATTCGGGCCGATCATTGTGTCCAGCGTGGCCTATTGGTCGATGGCGCTCGGCATTGTTCCAATCGCCAACGGAACTCATTTCCCGGCGGGAACACCTATTATCCTTAATTCATTCGTCAACGGCGGTATTCCGCTGGTTATTTTGCAGTTTGTTTGTATAGCGCTGCAAATTCTAATATACTATCCATTCTTCCGCCTCATTGATAGACGATCTTTGGAGGAGGAGAGAAATGCACTGGAGCAGGAGGCAGCACATGGAGCATAGTAAAAATGGATTTCCGGAAGGTTTTTTGTGGGGAGGAGCCATCGCCGCTTGTCAGGCCGAGGGAGGATTCGGAGAGGACCATAAAGGCATTTCCGTATCGGACATCTCCTTTTACGACCCTGATTCAGACCGCAGGGACTTGTCCAAGCATCTGAATATTACCTCGTCGGTTATTGAAAAAGCGTTGCGGGAGACGGGCACGAAGGGGTACCCCAAGCGGGAAGGCATCGACTTCTACCACCGCTATGAAGAGGATATCCGTTTATGCGCCGAAATGGGGTTCAAGGTATTCCGGTTATCCATTGCCTGGAGCCGGATCTTCCCCAAAGGGGACGAGCTTCTTCCCAATGAAAAGGGACTGGAATTCTACGACCGGGTATTTACGGAACTGGAAAAATACAATATTGAGCCTTTGGTCACCCTTTCTCATTTCGAAATGCCTTTGCACATCGCAAATGAATACGGCGGCTGGAAGAACCGCAAGGTCATTGAGATGTTCATCCGTTTCGCCGAGCTCGTGTTCCGGCGTTATAAGGGCCGGGTCCGCTACTGGATCACCTTCAATGAGATCAATGCAGGCCGCTTCTCCACCTTTAAATCAACCGGACTGGTCGAGGACCGTTCCGAGCATTACCTTCAGGATTGCTATCAGGCGATCCATCATCAGTTTGTGGCCAGTGCCCTGGCGGTCGAGAAGTGCCGTCAGTTTGCGCCGAACAGCCAAATCGGCTGCATGATCGCCAGACTGACTACTTATCCGGCCACCTGTCATCCGGATGATGTCTTGCAGGCTATGCTGGAGGACCAGTATCATAATTTCTTTTACATGGATGTCCAGGCGCGTGGAGCTTATCCTGCCTATATGAATCGTTTTTTTGAAGACAACGGGATTGAGATTGTCATGGAGCCAGGGGATACCGAGATTCTTCAGAACAACATCATCGACTTCATCAGCTTCAGCTACTACGTATCCGCCATAACCAGCAACAGTGAGGAGAGACTGGCCCAACTGGATGAAACCGAGGGGAACCTGACGAGGGGGATACGCAATCCATATCTGGTAGCATCGGACTGGGGCTGGCAGATTGACCCTGTAGGCATCCGTTATTCTATGAATACCATTTATGACCGCTATCAGAAGCCCCTTTTCATTGTAGAAAACGGACTAGGGGCGGAAGACAAGCTCGAGGGCCATGAGATTCACGATTACTATCGAATCAGCTACCTGCGTGAGCATATTGCCCAAATGAAAGAAGCGATCAGGGATGGAGTGGAGTTAATAGGCTACACACCGTGGTCCGCCATAGATATTGTGTCTTCCGGAACCTCTGAAATGTCCAAGCGCTATGGATTCATTTATGTAGATAAAGACGATCAGGGGAATGGGACGCAAAAAAGGTATAAAAAAGACAGCTTCTACTGGTATAAGCAGGTGATCGCCTCCAACGGCGCTGACCTCTAGCACTTTTGCAGAAAATCAGCTTGAAGGCAAAAGCAAGAAGGCTGTCCCCCAGTCATCCTTGATGACTGGGGGACAGCCCTTATTATTTATACACTGCCTCAACTCATTAACTTAAACAAACGGGTCTCCCGTTTATAAACCTTCCGCATTTTTCACGGCGTGTTCCCAGCTGGGGAAATAAAACAAAGCGTTGCGCATCAACTCCGGATCATGTTGCTTGATCTGCTTTTTGCTTAGCGAACTGCCTTCCGTTTGCAATTGCTTGATTCTGCGGACAACCTCATCAGCTCCAAGAGTAGCATCCATTAGCTTTGCTCCTTCCGTATAGAGTTGTCTCTATTATTGCTAATATTTACCTGAATATACCTGCAACCTAGGAAAGTCGCTGATCCTTCAAACGCCGGACTAAGGGCTGTATGGTATAATTTAAGCAAATCGTTCTTAAGGGGGATCCTATGAAAGCCCGAGATGATAAGCAAAAACCTATCATTAAAGAGCAGCCTGCCACCTACGACGATTATGCCCGGCTGCCCGACGACGGTAAGCGCTACGAGTTGGCAGACGGTGTGCTGGAGCTGATGACGCCTGCGCCGACGCCCAAACACCAAGTGATAAGCAACCAAATTCAGAATTTACTAACCAATAGTTGTCAAACAGAATATGTTATTTTCGCCTCGCCCGTCGATCTCATTTTGTCTCAAACGGAGGTCCGTCAGCCGGATCTGGTTATGGTGCACCGCAGCAGGATCGAAATTATCACCCGCCGGGGAATCGAAGGAATCCCCGATCTGGTCGCGGAAATCCTGTCGCCTCATTCCGTCAAACGGGACAAGCAAAGCAAGCTGAAAGTGTACGCCGCCTATCAAATTCCGGAGTATTGGATCATCGATCCGGCCCACGAGTCGCTGGAGCAGTATGTACTGAAGGACGGCAAATACGAGCTGCTGGAGGTGTTTGACCGCGAGGAGACGGTCCGATCGGAGCGCCTTCCCTGTGTCTCATTTACGATGGGACAGGTCGTTGACGCGGCCGCGGGGCTGCCGGGATGAAGAGAAGACCGGCAAAGCGGCGGCACCGGATGGCATGTAGGCCGTCTGGCGCCGCCGCCATTTTTATAGATATCAGATTCTAACGGTTGCCACAACCGCTATTTGGGCCAAAAACGTTGATTTCAAATTTTAACGGTTGCCATGGCGCTTATTTCACTTAACCCCGGCTATTTTCACCTGGATTAAGGCAAATAACGGGGCCTGCAACCGTTAGAATTTTGAAAAGGTCTTTTTTCGTAGAATAACCGCTGCTACAACCGTTAGATTTCCGAAGGGCGATAGTATCGCTCGAAAACTTAACGAAACCCCCATCCCCCCCCACATTACCTCGCCAATCCAAACGTAAGAGTATATGCCAAACGTAGGAATTTAGATAAGATACAGCCTCAATCCGCATCTTTTATAGTATTATTTTACCATTTTTAGAATTTTTATAGTTTTATCTGTAGATTTATGGTTAAATATTTATAAAATTCCATAATTTAATAGAAAGGCGTGATCGTCATGGCATTCGTATCCTGCTCTGAAGATGCTAATCGTATCAGCGGATTATGGGAATTGGACCATGCGGAGGACCTGTTCAGGGATAAGCTGCTGAACCAGACCGAAACGGCCGCCGATACCGTTCAGGAAACGCTGCGGCTCGATGTAGACGGCCCTTATCCGCAAATGGCCGCCAGCGGCGCCTGGAAACACCCGCAATTGTACCTCCACTGGACCGCTAAATTAGCCGCGCTTGGCCCGTCTGCCTGGGAAGGGCAAATCATTTTCAAAGACGGGGATACTTCGCAGTTTCCGTACACGACCATCAACATCGCGCTGGAGGCAGCGCCCTCCAACCTCTTAAAAGTGATTTTTTCCAACGGCAGTTCTTTTACGCATACTTCGTATTACCGCTGGACTTCTCCCTATTTCCATCCCGTTCAGTTCGAATTTGACAGTGAAGCTGGAGTAACTCCTGTTCTGGCTATCGACACGCATGCGCATCCCAACCATCCCGCCACTTTACCGAATGAACAGCTAACGATTGAAAATGTATTCCGCCGCGCTGGCTTCGACGTGAGTATATCCGAGGGCGCAAACTCGATCCCCATCTCCGAAGCCGGGCTCGATGTGCGCTGGAGCGACGCGGAGATGCATGACGCCATGCAAAGGCATTGGTCGCAATTTGCCAATGAGCCGAAGTGGGCCTTGTGGGTGTTTTTCGCTTCCCTGTATGAAGAAGGGGCTTCCGTGGGCGGAATTATGTTTGACAGCATCGGCCCGCAGCACCGCCAGGGAACGGCGATTTTCAATCGGTCGTTCATCAGCGTCCCCGCAGAAGGCGAAAGCCATCCGGAGGCGTGGGTGGAACGCATGAAGTTTTGGACCGCCTGCCATGAGATGGGGCACGGGTTCAATCTCGCCCATTCCTGGCAAAAAGCGCTTGGAGAGCCGTGGATTCCTTTGCGGAACGAAACGGAAGCGCGTAGCTTCATGAACTATCCTTACAGCGTACGGGGGGGCGAAACCGCCTTTTTCACCAACTTTGAATACCGGTTCTCCGATAACGAGCTGCTGTTCATGCGCCATGCCCCCGAGCGTTTTGTGCAAATGGGCAACGCCGAATGGTTCGACCACCACGGCTTCGAGCAACACCGGCTGCTGGCCAAGCCGACCTTCGAGCTGCTGCTGCGGGCCAATCGTGAAACTTTACGCTTTGAATTTATGGAGCCCGTCGTGCTCGAGCTCAAATTGACCAACCGGACTTCCGAACCTCAAATCATCGACCGGCATATATTGACCGACCTGGACCACATGACCATCATCGTAAAAAAACAAGGGAAAACCGCGCGCAAAATATCGACTTTTGTCCATTATCTTCAGAAGCCGGAGCATGAAGTGCTGGCTGCGGGGCAATCGGTATACAACTCGTTATTTATCGCGGTGGGGAAAAACGGCTGGGAGGTGTCCGAGCCCGGGGATTATACGATTCAGGTGGCACTGCATTGCAAACACGAGGATATCGTCTCCAATCCATTAACGGTGCGTGTGGAGCCGCCTATGGACCGGACGGAGGAATTTTTGGCGCAGGATTTCTTTACGGAAGCGACGGCCAAAACCCTTTATTTTGACGGGACAAAATATGCGGAAAACAGCAACGGCGTGCTGGAAGCGATCACGGAACGGCTGCCCCATCGCAAAGTGGCCGTACATGCGCAGGTGGCGTTGGCCATGCCGATGACCAAGCCTTACAAGCTGCTGGGCCAAGACGGGCGGATTCACATCATCCCTCCCGCGGTCGAACAAGCCCGCAAAACGCTGGCCCCCAGCCTGCTGGAGAACAGCCACCTTGCTGCCAATACGCTAGGGCATATCGATTACCGGCATTATATGGACCGTTTGTCCGAATCCGTCGCCACCCGGGCCGGCGATCCCCAAGCCGCTGCCGAAATTCAAAGCAAGCTGCTGCAAACGTTGGCGGATCGGGCTGTGCGGCAAGACGTGCTGGCCAATATTAAAGAAAAGGAAGAAGATTACCGGAGCATGCGCGCTTAGGAAGAAAAAACAGCAAACGTTGAGCCAGTTGAAAAACTCAAGCGGAAACATAAGGACAAAAAATGGCGCTAATTCGACGGGATCACCCATTTTGAGTGAAATAAAGGAAATTTATGTCGCTATATTCTTGAATCACAGGGCGATGGCCGACTTTTGCCCCGCTCCTTGGAAAATAAGGACATATAATTCCACTAATGGGGATGAACATGTTCAATTCCGGAAAATAAGGCCATAAAGTTCCGCTATTTTTATTAGGCGGTACCTGCAGCCTCTTGCGTTACCGCGAAGCCGCAAGGACGGCCGAAGCCAAACGGGCAAAAGAAAATCACGGGCATAATCCGCTGTGATTTTCTTTTGCAGGCGCCGGTTACTGCGGGAATATCATACAGCCGGTTTCGGATTATTTTAAATCGAATCCTTTGCTTCGCACGTATTCCGTATACCCGCCCAGCGGCAAATCCTGATTCAGCATGGCGATGAATTTCCCTGACCAGCTCGCCTTCTGCTTGTTGTTCGTTCGCCCGGCGTAGTACTCCTCCATTTCCCGGTCATACCTTTCGACCCGTGCTTTAAGATCGCGATCATACCGGTTTTCAAAAAACACGGCGGACCGCGGCAACCGCAGCTTTTGGTCGGGTGATTCGTCGGGAACGCCTACCGCAAAACCGACCAAAGGAATGACGAAGTCCGGCAGCCCAAGCCATTCGTCCAGTTCGGGCAGTGCCTCGTTAATCCCGCCGATGATCACGGCTCCGAGCCCCATCGATTCGGCCGCCAAATTGGCATTTTGCAGGGCAAGCGCGGCACTCAGCACGGCGGTTTGGTAAAAATACGAGAAGCTCAGGTTGCGGGCCGCTTTTTCCTGTTGGTCCGGGCCGGCGGCCAGCATTATGCGGTGAAGATCGGCGCAAAAAACAAAAAAATACCCGCATTCCTCAATCGGCAGATTTTTCGAACGCACCGCGATCTTCTTTCGCAGCTCCGGATCCGTGACGCCGATGATCGAAAACGGCTGCATATGCGCCGAAGTGGGCGCCATTTGCGCCGCGTCGACAATGGTTTCAATTTGTTCGCCGGTCAACGGGATATTTTTAAACTTGCGGATGGAGCGGTGGCGGCGGATCACTTGGATGACCTCGTTCATAAAAATTCTCCTCCTATATGGTTTCCATGGAAACCATGTTAACAAGAAAATCGTGTTCTGTCAAATGGTTTCTTCGGAAACTATGTTATAATGGGGAGAAAAAAGGTAGGCTTGCCTTATGCCAGAGATGAATGATGATTTGCTTCGGCTCAAAAACCGCATCGAAAAATCAATGTACCGGATCCTCATCAGCAAAACGGACGAGGACAATGATCGGCTTTGGCTCGTGGAGCGCATCGCCGACGACCGGCTGAAAAGGCTGCTGCCCCGCCTTTCCGTCTCAAGCCTGCACATTTTGGACGTCATCAGTGCCCATGACGGCATCAAAGGGATTGATATCGCGCGCGAGATGGGCGTAACGAAAGGCGCCGTCTCCAAAATCACCCGCAAATTGCTGGAACAGGACCTGATTCGGAAAACCCAGCTGCCGACCAACCTGAAAGAAATTTATTTCTCCGTGACTCCGCTTGGCGCCGAATTGGCCGAGCTGCACCGGCTCTTTCACCGGGAGCAAGATCAAAAAGAGATGGAATTGTTGGCAAGTTTCGATTCAGCGTCGTTGGAAATCGTGGCGGACTTTCTGGAGAAGCTGGCCAGCCTGGAGTAGAATAAAAGGATAAAGCGGCCTTCTGCGGTTTCCTGACGGAAACTGCGGAGGGCCTTTTTGTGTGGGTTTTAACCGATCCAGCCTTTGATCAAAAACCAGACGATCGGCACAAGCAGCGACGGCAGCATGTTCAGTGTCTTGCTTTCCTTGATTTTAAGAATGGACAGCCCCGAGCTGGCGATCAGGACGCCGCCCACGATCGAAACTTCCGTCAGCAGGTCGGCCGTCAGGAAGGGAGCCAAGTAATCGGCGCTCATGTAGATGGCTCCCTGCCAGAGAAACAACACCACCGCCGTCAAAATAATGCCGATGCCATAGGTGGAGGCCAGCACCATCGAGGTGACCAGATCCAGAGTGGCGTTCATGAACAAATAAGTGTGGTCGCCGCGGATGGCGCTTTCGATCGGCCCCAAAATCGACAGCGTCCCGATGCAGAACAGTAAAATCCCCGTGGATAACCCTTGTCCCAAATTCGAGGTTGAAAAGCGGCCAACCAGCTTTTGAAACCTGCCGTCGATATCAAGCGCGGTGCCGATCAGGCTGCCGATGGCCAAGCTGATGATAAACAATACCGGGAACGCACTGTTTTTCATGTTGGTGACTACGGCATTGATGCCAAGCACGGTCGCGGCAAAACCGATGGCCGTAAATAACGCGGCCTGGTATTTTTCGTTCAAGCCTTTTTTGAAAATGCTGCCGATGAGGCTTCCGGCGATAATCGCCCCAACGTTTACGAGTGTACCGATCATATGAATTCCTTGCTCCTATCTGCGGGTAAGTCATAATCCTAGTCCATGATAACGTATTGCGGGCGGTTTATAAACCCGAACTTTGCTTTCCTCCGGGGCGTGGCCGCTCCGAAGAACGGGGTTGACTTTGAACTAGTGTCAAACTTTAAAATAAGGTCGATCACGAAAAAGGAGGTTGGAACCATGGAAATCAAGGCTGGTCCATAACGGCGCATTCCATCCCCGAAAAGACGAAAAATCACAGGCGCGCATGCCTGTGATTCCTTCGTTTAGCGTGGGCAAAAGCTTCATTTAATTATTTTGCGAAGGTATTATGTACTGGATCGAAAGCTTTCGGATTCGGTCCGTATTGGTTATCGCCCGGCTCGCTGTCAAGGCAATTAAATACGAGTATAATGATGGGTCCGACAAACGGAATCAATCCGAGCAAAATCATCCATCCGCTTTTTCCGATATCATGCAATCTGCGGACTCCAACTGCCAAGGAAGGCAGCAGGACCGCCAGCATGTAAATGTAACCCAGAATCATGCCTACGCTAGAATGAATAAAACTTCCCACGAGCACTAGGACGAATACTGCTATGTAGTTGAACAAGGCAAACATCCAAAATTCCTTGCGTCTTGCTCTCCCTTGAAAACCCACATAATTTTTCAACACATTCAAATACCATTGCATGTAAAACTCCACCTCTTCTTAAATTGATTGTTAGCCTTTGCCCTCCTGCTTTAGAATATATCGGAATTATTTCAGAAATATTAATAAAATTCTTATTAATTCAGCAAAAAAGTCCTGGTGCCTTGTCCGACACCGGGACTTTTAGTGCCTTAGTACCATTCCCCTTATTTTCCTCCATGACATGTCCTCCGCGCACTTATCAAACATATTTTTTGCTGCTATGATTATATACAGCGAATATAGATAAATAAAATGAATGTTTATGATGACTTGCATTTATTTTTTTCATATTAAAGGAGCTACCATGAGTCTGCAAAAATACGAGATTTTGTTGAAGGCGGTTGAAACGGGAAGTCTGACAAAGGTGGGGGAGCAGTTGAATTTAACCCAATCCGCGGTCAGTCACGCGCTTTCCAGTTTGGAGCAGGAGTTGGGGCTCACCTTGCTCATCCGCAACCGTGCGGGGGTCCGCCTCACAAGCAGCGGGGAACGATTGTTTCATTTTTTTCAAGGCATACAGCAGTTGAATGAGAGATTGCACCAAGAGATCGCCTTGATTAAGGGATTGGTGGCGGGCACCGTTAAGCTCGGCGTCTTCTCAAGCGTATCGATCCACTGGCTGCCGGGAATGGTGAAGGCTTTTAACGCCAAATTCCCCCATATTGAAGTAAAGCTGCACGATGGCCATTATCAGGAAATCGAGCAATGGCTCGCCACCGGCCATGTCGATATAGGTTTTGTCAGTTTGCCTACTCTACAGCCGCTTGATGCAATCGAGCTGAAAAAAGACCGGATGTTCTGCGTACTGCCTCCCGGTCATGCTCTGGCAGACCAATCCGTCATTTCTTTGGATCAAATCATCAATGAGCCTTTTATTATTCCGAGCTCCGGCTGCGACGCGGACGTCCGGCGGATTTTTATGAAGTATAAGGGGCCGCTGAATATCAAATATGAACTGGAAGATGATCATGCCATTATGTCCATGGTTGAGCATGGTCTGGGGATCAGCATTCTCCCGGAAATGATTCTCGCCCATATGACCCATAACCTGTGCCTGCGGCCGTTGGAAGGCGAACATTACCGCACGATTGGACTTGCCGCGATTTCCAGAAACAATCTTTCCCCGGCCGCCGCCAAAATGTTTCAGTTCATAACGGAATGGACCCAGGCATCATCTGCTCTGACCTCCAGTGGTGCTTAGGCCGGCAATGAAAGATACGGATTCTTAATTCGCTTGCAGCTGCCGAATTGTATCCGCAATCCCTTTCTCATAGGAGGTACTTGGGATTTCGCCGATGCGGCGCCGGTATTTTTCCCCGCTTAACGTCAGCGGTTCTTCCGTCAAATAAAGCATCTCCACAATTTCTTTCATAGGCTTTTCAAATAAGCCGAGGAGCGACAGGGTGATTTCCCCTACAGGCCAAATCTTGCCCTTGTAGCCTGCGGCCCGCGATGCGATCGCAACGATTTGTTCGCCGGAAATGACCCCCGGTCCGGGAATGTGCCAGTTTTCCCCGTAGGCGTCGTCGCGGCTGGCCAGTTCAACGATCATGCGCGCCGCATCAGGCAAATAGACATACTCGCGCGGCACCTTCATCGTCCCGATAAATACGCCGTTTTTGCCCGCCGCGATGGCTTCCATCGTCGCATTCAAATACGATTGCTTCGCCGACGGGCCGTAGTAGTCGGGCAGCCTGGCAATCAGAGTATTTTTCCCTCCCCAGCCGTCCCGCATAAACAATTGCTCGTAGGCATGGCGCGCCTGGCCCTTCCGGGTGTGCGGTCTTTTCGGGTGATCTTCGGTGATTGGGTCCTGCGATGCTCTGCGTCCATACGGATAAATGCCGTCGACGAGCACCGTTTTCGCTTGCAGACGCTTCGCCGCTTCCAGCACCGATTCTCCCAGCGGCGGCAGCTTCTCCGCCAATTCGTGATAAGCCACGTTCGCGCTGTTGATGATGGTGTCCGCGCCTTCCGCCGCACGGACGATATCGCCTGGGCTAAACACATCCCCCTCCGCCAGCTTTAAATGGGACGGGTTTCCCAATTGTTCCGCCATGGCGCGCAGCTTGTTCATGGACCGGCCGAAAACGACCGTTTCGATGTTTCGTTTCAAGAGCTCTGCCGTGACGGGATTGCCCACACCTCCGGTGGCGCCTAATACGATTGCTTTTTTCATAAAATCGATCCCTCCATTTTAGTGATTGATTGATCAATTACTATTGCAGTTATAAAATCTATTGTCAGCCAAATTCGCCCATTCATCAATGTTAGTGATTGATCAATCACAAATTGATCTTACCCCATCTTCCGTCATTTCGCAAGCCCTAAATGGAATCACGCTCTTTCGCTTATCGGAGCCGTCAGAATTCCTTTAGTTCCGGCATGTCTATCGCTACGGAAATGTTGCATAACATGCCCCTTGCCAAAAACAACATCGTCCGCTCCTCCGGATTTTCACTGCCGGTTTCGCGAAACGCATCCAGCACCATTTGCCGGACCTCGCTGAACCCTTGCCGCATCGCGGCCTTAATGGAATCCTCCGGGATCGTCTGGGCCTGCATCTGCAGCATGATTTCATTTTTATAAGAGGCTAAAATATCCTCATACGCCGCAATCAGTCCGTTTTCCAACTGCTCCGAAGATGCCGTTTCGACGACTTGCCGAAAAGAGCGGATGACCCTTGACCATGAAGCTTCAAGCGCGGCCAGCAGCAAAGCTTCCTTGCTCTTAAAAAAACGAAATACATAAGGTTGGGATATCTGGGCCCGTTCCGCTACCTGCGCAGTCGTCGCCCGGAAATAACCAATCTCGGAAAACACTTCGATCGCGGCCGAAATAATCTCTTCCTTCCGATTCACTGAGGTTGCGCCGTTTTTTGCCATGCTTTTCCCGCCCTTGGATTAATGTAATTGATCAATCAATAGTTTAAATGAAATATCTCAAGAAAGCAACCACCGGGAATCGTTTGTCACAGGCTGAACTTTTGGTATACTGTAACAAACAACTAGGAATGGGTGTCGCCTCATGAATAATGAAGATCTGATTGCCGTGCTGAAGGCTCTGTCGAATGAGACCCGCCTCAACATCCTTTGCTGGCTGCGAGAACCGGAAAAGCTGGGCTGGAAGCTGCCGGACGCCATAAAACAAGAGTTTCCCGGCAGCGTTTGCGTGGGGAACATTCAGGAGAAATCCGGACTGACACAGTCGGTGATCTCCTCGTACCTTGCCTTGATGCAGAAGTCCGGCCTCCTGGAGTCCCGCCGCTATGGCCAATACACGTATTACAGGCTAAATGAAGCGGGGATCGCCGCATTTATGGAAGAGCTTGCCACCAAGCTGCAAACCGGGAGGTGACCTCAAGTTGCTTCGCGGGGTTGCATTTTGATCTATTCATCTATATATTTAGATGTGTAGAAGTGTGATTTTTACAACTTTATCCTAAATATAGGAGGAGAGAAATATGACCCAATCTAAAGCTGCAGCCCTGTTCAAGCCTTTTGAAGGGGGACGCCTGAAGCTGGACAATCGTATCGTCATGGCGCCGATGACCCGATCCTTTTCGCCGGACGGCATTCCCGGACCCAATGTGGCCGAATATTACCGCCGGAGAGCGGAAAACGGCGTCGGCCTGATTATCACCGAAGGAACGCTCATTAACCATCCGGCGGCAGGAGCCGATCATGACATACCGCATTTTTACGGAGAAGCGGCGCTGGAAGGATGGGCGCGTGTCGTTCGCGAAGTGCATGAAGCCGGCGGCAAAATCGCTCCGCAAATCTGGCATACCGGCACCGCTCGCCAGCGCGAGAAATTCCCCGATTCGGACGCCGATCCAATCGGCCCGTCGGGCCTCAGCCTGACCGGTGAGCCGGTATCGGAACCGCTGACGGTCAGCGAGATCAAAGGGCTCATTCAGGCCTATGCCCAGGCTGCAGCTGACGCGAAACGCATCGGTTTCGACGCGGTAGAGCTCCATGGCGCGCACGGCTACTTGATCGACCAGTTTTTCTGGGAAGTGACCAACAAACGCACGGATGAATACGGCGGCGACCTGGTGGGCCGCACCCGCTTCGCCGTGGAAGTTATTGAAGCGGTACGGGCCGCGGTTGGCCCCGACTTCCCGATCATCTTCCGCTTCTCGCAATGGAAGGCGGTCGATTACAGCGCCAAGCTGGCGGCAACGCCGGAGGAGCTGGAGCGCTTCCTTGCGCCGCTGTCCGCGGCTGGCGTCGATATCTTCCATGCCTCGACGCGCCGTTTCTGGGAGCCGGAGTTTGCGGGCTCAGACCTCAACCTGGCGGGCTGGACACGCAAGCTCACCGGCAAGCCGGCGATCACGGTCGGCTCCGTTGGCCTGAACTCCGAGTTCACCAGCTTGTTCGAGTCCGGCAAAGGCGGCGAAACCGCCAGCATCGACAACTTGATCGAACGCCTGGAACGCGAAGAGTTCGACCTCGTCGCCGTCGGCCGCGCCCTGCTGACTGATCCGGCCTGGGCGGCCAAGATCAGGGACGGCCGTACCGACGAGCTGCAGCCGTTCACCCGCGAGTCGCTCGCCACGCTGAGCTGATTTTCGCTGAGCCGCCGGACTGTAGGAGTCCGCTCAACTTCCAAGACCTTTTCGGACCAGCGCCGAAAAGGTCTTTTTTGCGCGAGAAAAACGTATGTCGACGTACATTCTAGGGTGACGGGACTGCAATTAGTGGAGTTTTCCCACATTTGTTCCCGTAACGGACCGTAATGACGCTAATCGCTCATTTCCCGGTTATTTCCTGACCTAACGGACACAGATGACGCTATTCAGCTCCAAATGGGGCCATTTTTGCAGATTTGCCGGGAATAAGGTCACCTCTGTCCGTTAAAATTCGGAACCCCCTGTTTGGGGCCAAATAGGGGCTCTGGGGTCCGTTAGCATTCACCGTTTTGCAGCTCACACCGATCTGCACTCAACCTCTGATGTCACGCGAAGTCCTCACTTTCAGCTTCCTTTCAATGTGATCCTCTCTCAGCATCACAAAATATTTTAACGGTTGCCACAAGCGCTATTTGCTCCAAAAACGTTGATTTCAAGTTCTAACGGTTGCCCTGGCGCTTATTTTACTTAAACCCGGCTAAATACTTGACCGTCGAAATCAAGCTAGTGACGAAATATGCCCGATAGTAACAGTAGGTATGTTGTTAACCCTTTACAACAAATACTAGCTTCGCCCTCTGATAAACAGAGGGCGAAGCCAGGTGCGAAACGGCCAGACGACCGCCCATGCTTGAAGCTTACTTGTGCGTCAGCGAAATTTTGAATACATCGCCTGCCCGGCCGTTTCCGCGCCGATCTTGTACCAGCGCGCAACCGGTGTCCGGGATCGTTACAACCGAATCGGCGGCGCCGGAGATGGGCGTCAAAGCCGTTTCGGCAATATACATCCGGCCGTCGGCCCGCAGATATTCCGTCCCGTCCTGGCGGAAGAAATCCAGGTCGAAGGCGTCGCGGCCGTTCATGACCGGGATTTCCGCGACGTTCACCGCATGTTCTTCATCCGTAATTTTCGTCCCGTTGGCATAGCCGCCTTTGGCGTCCAGCGCGATCGTTTTCGTCAACACTGAAGGAGAAAGGTAGAACAGCGAATTGATCTTTTCGTCCAATGCATAATAAGTCCAACCTTCCCGCTCTTTCCAGGCATCGGCGACCGTTTTGTCCAGCGGATTCTCGCCCAGCTTCTGATATTCATAATAAGCCATCACCGATTGCCCGAGCCCAGGGAACCCCAGATAAGTTTTGACGCGGATGTACGTATGACCGACCGTTCGTCTTGTCGTCGAAGCTGATGACGGTGCGGCCGTCAGCACCGGTAAACTCCTCCTCCCCGGTATAGACGTAGGTTTGCGCCGGAATCATACCGCTCAATAACCCAGGCAACTCCACCTCACCGTTTTCGATCGTGACGCGGAGCGTCGAACCTACAGTTCCGTATAACCCGGAGTAAGCTTGCAGACCGTCCGGAGCGTCCTTTTTCACGGGAGCTTCAAAGGTCTTGTCCGGAAGGATTTCGGCGATGTCGCCGGTCTCCTTCAGGTATGCCAGCAAAATATTCGACGCCGCCACCGTATTCATGATGGACGACCCGCCTGACGTAATCAGCGCGATCGAGACATCCGTCGCAGATCGCGATCCGGTACATGAAAACCACCTCCCCCGCCTAACTGATTTTCTCCAGGTGAAGCAGGGGATACGGCCGGCCCGAACCGTCCAATTCCGAACGTCCGGTCCGGACAAACCCCAGCCGCTTGTAAAATGCGTAGGCCCCGTCGTTCTGCTCGTTTACATCGACCCGCAGATGGCTGCCTTTTATTTTTTCGGCGTGTTGGATCAAACGTCTGCCCGTTCCTTTTCCATGACCATTCGGATCCACAAACAGCATCTCAATTTTCGTTCCGTCCAGCCCGATAAACCCAATAGGTTCCATGCTTTCGGCTAATTCAATCCAAATCTCAACTTCCTTTAAGGCCCCGTTTTGAACCATTTGCCGGTAAAATTCAAGATCTTGCCCGGCCAAAAATTTGTGTGTATGTACTACGGCTTGATACCAAATTTCTACTAATTGATCGTGATATTTTTCCTGATAAGGAACAATGAGATTAGACAATTCTCTTCCCCGCCTTTCTTTATGCTATTACTAGTTTAAAAGGGATGGTTAACAAAAGAAAGGGCGGTTCTTTTACAAAAAGCCGGTGGTAAGCTCCCGGAGCCTGATGATTACATCGCTCTAATTGGAAATATCCAATAGAATGGGAGATGAAGCAGAACGTAAGTAGTTAGATTGGATATTTCCAATAGATTAGGCTCAGCAGGCCTGAAACGGGGCGTTTGTGCGAAATCTATTGGATTTTTCCAATGTGGGGTGGAGCGGGTTTAAATATCGCTTCCTTCACGGCATATCGGCATAATAAATAAATCATGATTGGAGCGCCAACAGTAGAAACGATAAATTTCCATGGAAGTTCATAAGGTGTTATTATTGTGCGGTTAACTACACCGATGACTACCATTAGAATAGCGCCGAGAATAACTGAAATCGGAAGCACCCAACGATCATCTTTGCTTACCCATCGCCGTATCAAAAGCGGCACCAGTGTCCCTACAAAGGCAATTGCACCAAAAGCTAAAGCCACGCCTGCCGACAATTCAATGATTACGATTACCGATAGAATCTTGATCTGTTTTTTCCCAAGCTCCGTAGCAGGCCGGGCGAATACAATCGTAAAAGCGCCGATAAGGCCAATTGCCAACCAAGGAATAAGCCAATTCATCAAAGACCAGCCTATACCTGACGTTGGAGCATACCATAGTGAAATAAAATTATCGGTATTCTGTATAATTAGCCTTACACTAACTTCAATAATCAATAGTATTAACATGCCCGCAAACATACTTCGTATCGCCATGCTGCCTCTTTTTACTCTCGAAGCGAGAAACCACACAATTCCACTTGTCACAATTGAACCTATTATCGAAGCCATAAAATGATGAAAAACAGAAAAATCGGATAAATAATGTGCTGCTAAGCTTAGAACAAATGCCCCGCCTCCTGTCATTCCCATCGTTCCCGGGTCCGGCAGCGGATGCCGCATTGCGCGTTGTAGAATGATACCTGAGGCGGCTAACCCCATCCCCCCAAAAACAGCAGCGAGGACGTTAGGAAACCTTATTTCATAAATTACTTGATAAGCGGCGCTTTCACCAGGATTTTGAAGAGCATCCCATACATCCTTTGGGGAAGCCGAAATCGCCCCACGGGTCATGGACCAAGCTGACGTCAACAACAAAATTATTATTAAAACAATTAATAAGAGCAAATGTCTATGATGTCTATGATCCGCGCATATATCTTCCTCATAAGTAATTTGAGAGTCCTTTGTCAAAATGTTACCTCTCTCTCTCCGTTTATTTTCTAAGGTACTATGTAATGATTTCTTTGCCCTGGGCAATTTTTCCTCTATAAATAAAGGCTTGACCTAGAAAACACGCTTGACTGCAAGGCCAGCCGGCCAATCCAATTTGTTTGAAGTTAACGCTAACGGTTGTAATCGCGCCTAATTAGCCGAAAAGACGGGAATTCAATTTCTAACGGTTGCAGGCGAGCTTATTGGGTGAAAAGGGCTGCGAATTCACAGAAAAAAGGCAAAATAAGCTCTACCACAACCGTTAAATTTAGTTTTCCCTCCATTTTGCTGAAATAGCGGCGATTGCAACCGTTAGAATGACGGCCTCGCTTGAAGGAACTACGCCTTATTCCCTTGAAAAGAAAAGACGTGTCCGGATTGATCGTCCACAGGCGACCAAGTCATAAAGTAAAGCGCATACCAACATCGGCATGCGCTTATAAGGCTGCGACAAGTTTTTTTATTCTTCTTTGGCACTTTCCGCATATTTTTTGAAATTGTCCAAAATCGCTTGCCACCCGGCTTGCTGCATCTCGATGGCGTTGGTCTCCTCCGCTTCGAACGATTCGGTAATTTTCGTGTCGCCCCCTTGGCGAATAAAATCGATCTTCACTTTTCTGCCGTCGCCAAGCGTATAGGAAATGTTCTCGTTAATATTCACCTCGTCGTATACTCCGCCGAAGTCAAATCCAAAGCTGCCGTCTTTAGCTTCCATTCTCGAAACGAAGTTACCGCCAGCTCTCAGATCATTTTCCGCGTATGGCGTATGCCAGTCTTCGGAAGCCTGATTCCACTTCGTAATATGCGTTGGTTCCGTCCAATACTTCCACACGCTTTCGACAGGGGCATGAACGATTGCTTCCACGGTGATCATTACCGGATTACCATTTCCCATGACATAACCTCCATTTTTGAATATATTATACTCAAGTATTACCACCCGTCATTCATTGCGAAACCTCGCGAAACGATTTTACTCACGCCTATTTTAGCATGTACGCGGAAGCCGGATTTCTTATAGATTGCTATTGTAGTGGGGAAAACCTGCAAAAACGGCTGCCTGAGAAACTCCAGTGAAAAGATTTCCTGTATTTTATTAACCCCACTGAAATCTACTCCTTATGCAGAATGTTGTTTTATAGGTCTATACATATAAGAGAGCCTTTCTTCAACAGGCATAGATGGCACACATAGTAAAGTAGCAATGAATACAATGGCATTTACAATAGCAAAGAAGGCCATTGCCATTTCATACGAAACGGCACTATCCAAATAACTTGCGATCGGTACGCCGGCTACCATACCGGCAGATACTCCTATAAATACCTTCGCAACAGCTTTTGGAGCTTCTTCTTTACTTACCGAGGAAGCAGCTACTGTAAATGCCAAAGAACAATAAATAGGATGAAAAATAGCTGGTATGATGCGAGCAATTAATAGAATGGTAAAGTTAGATTACAAACAAAACCACCTGCAATTCATATTGAAGTTATGAATTACAGGTGGTTTTCTGTTAATTAGCCATAAGACTCCCGATGTTGTTCTTATGAATATCTTCCGTTCCGGCATCCAGCGCAGTCTTATAATAGAAGCATTTATGTTCGATAACGGCCATCGTTTTTTTAAGTTCTTCCATCTGTGCTTCTACAGCAGCTTTTCGTTCCAGAAACATGTGATATCTTTGTTGCAAGGTGGCGTCTCCTTCAGAACACCAGTCAATAAAATTTTTAATTTCCTTGATCGGCATCCCCGTGGACTTAAGACATTCTATTATTTTTAAAGCGTCGATATCGGATTCTTTAAACAAACGTGTTCCGCCGGCTGTCCGTTCCACAAAAGGGATAAGTCCCTCTTTGTCATAGTAACGTAAGGTATATGGCGTTAGATTCAGTTCTTTGGCAACTTCGCTGATCGAATACGTCTTCAACATGAATCTTCCTTTCCTTAAAATATAGACCTCGAGCTAACTCTAATATATAAAACAATTATACCATAAAATCGTCACTTGACCTAGAGTTAACTCTAAGGAGTAAAATTTGTTTTGTAAGAGATTGTAAAAAATAATGATGGGAGGATTTATGAATGATTACTGCTAAAGCACGCGCTGTCGATGGTCCGGACAAACCGTTTCGAGAGGCTGAAATTAAAAGACGCGATCTTGATTCACAAGATGTTCTAATTGAGATTAAATATGCAGGAATATGCCATTCCGACATCCATACGGCTCACGGTGAATGGGGACCTGTAAACTATCCGCTCGTACCTGGACACGAAATTGCGGGAATTGTCACGGCTGTAGGACCTAATGTCACAAAATACAAGGTCGGTGACCGGGTTGGGGTAGGATGTATGGTCGACTCCTGTGGGGAATGTGAGAACTGCCGAAAAGGAGAAGAACAATACTGCCTAAATGGAAATGTCCCAACCTACGCGGGTGTGGACAAATACGGCGAATCAACTCAAGGCGGCTACTCTACCCATATTGTCGTCACTGAGGGCTTCGTTGTCAGAATTCCCGACAGCATTGAGCTTGATGTTGCAGCACCATTACTTTGTGCAGGTATTACGACATATTCTCCGCTAAATCATTGGGGAGCTGGTCCAGGTAAGAAAGTAGCTGTTGTCGGTATGGGCGGTCTTGGTCATATGGCTGTCCAAATTGCACATGCCATGGGTACCGAGGTCACCGTTCTGTCCCAAACGTTAAATAAAAAAGACGATGGCTTGCAATTGGGCGCAGACCACTACTATGCCACAAGCGATCCGGAAACATTCGAAAAACTTGCCGGGCGCTTTGATTTGATTATAAACACGGTAAGCGCCAGCATCAATTTGGATGCTTATTTCGGACTGCTCACGCTTGACGGAACTTTGGTGAACGTCGGTGCCCCTGGAGAGCCGTTGTCCCTAAATGTAATGTCCCTCATCGGTCATCGCCGTTCGTTTGCAGGCTCCATGATTGGAGGCATTCGTGAGACTCAGGAGATGTTGGATTTCTGTGCCAAACACCATATTGTTCCTAAGATCGAAGTGATCTCGGCCGATCAAATTGACGATGCCTACAAACGCGTATTAGCTTCAGATGTGAAATACCGATTCGTGATTGACGTCAGTACGATGTGAGTTGTGAAAATAGCTGCCTCTTATCTGACCTAAAAAGCTTGATAACTTTGAAACGCATTGTCAGCGACAGTGCGTTTTTTTACTTTGTTCAAGATGCAGAACGTTTCAATTTTCATATATTTACAGAATTTGGTACATGTGCTATATTTACTATGAATCGACGCCATGAGTTGATAGATTTCGCGATTATTTCTCATATTTTACATGGAAAGGAATGATAATAATGAAAAACTTGCCGAAAAAGGCAAGCGCAATGATGCTAGCGTTTACTCTGCTGTTTGGATTGTTGGGATTGATGGCAGCACCCGTTCATGCAGACACCGCACTTTTCACGATTGAAGGCGAAGATGCTCAGCTCAGCTCCGATCTTCAAGTGGCGACTGAAATTTACGGACAACCTAAGCCCGGATTCTCGGGGAGCGGGTTTGTCTGGATGCAGAATTCCGGCACAATCACTTTTACAGTGACCGTCCCGGAAACCGGCATGTATGCGATCTCCACCCGCTATATGCAGGAGCTCAGTCCTGACGGCAGGCTTCAATATTTGACCGTTAACGGCGTTACCAAGGGTTCGTATATGCTGCCCTACACAACCGAGTGGTCAAATTTCGATTTTGGCTTTCATAAGCTGCAGCAAGGAAGCAACACCATCCAACTGAAGGCCGGTTGGGGATTCGCTTATTTTGACACCTTCACGGTGGATTATGCCGATCTGGATCCTTTGGATGTGCAGCCTGTCCTCACCGATTCCGGGGCCACACAGGAAACACAGGCTTTGATGAATTATTTAACGGAGGTTTACGGCAAGCATATTATCTCCGGCCAGCAGGAGATTTACGGAGGCGGAAATAACGGCGATTCTGAGCTGGAGTTTAATTGGATTTACAATTTAACCGGAAAGTATCCGGCCATCCGCGGCTTCGATTTAATGAACTATAATCCGCTCTACGGTTGGGAAGACGGCACAACCGAGCGGATGATCGATTGGGTGAATAACCGGGGCGGGATCGCGACAGCTTCCTGGCATATCAATGTGCCCCGAGATTTCAACGCCTATCAGCTCGGGGAGTTTGTGGATTGGAAGAACGCCACTTACAAGCCGACGGAAACCAATTTTAATACAGCCAATGCGGTGGTTCCCGGTACGAAAGAAAACCAATACGTGATGATGACCATTGAGGACTTGGCCGAACAGCTGCAGATTCTGCAAGATAACAATGTGCCGGTTATT
Source organism: Paenibacillus macerans (assembly GCF_023715465.1). GTDB lineage: Bacteria > Bacillota > Bacilli > Paenibacillales > Paenibacillaceae > Fontibacillus > Fontibacillus macerans_A. The sequence goes on along the minus strand of NZ_JAMBOE010000016.1, from coordinate 25,551 downwards.
TTCCGTCCTTATCATGAGGCGGAGGGCAACGGCGGGTTGAATGGGGAAGGTGCGTGGTTCTGGTGGGCTTCGGCTGGCGCGGATGTATACAAACAGCTGTGGGATCTGCTCTATACCGAACTTACGGAGACGTACGGCCTGCACAATTTGATCTGGACCTACAACAGCTACGTGTATAGCACTTCCCCCGCATGGTATCCCGGCGATGACAAGGTGGATATTGTCGGCTACGATAAATACAATACGATCTACAACCGCTATGACGGTTTGTCCGGCGTACCCAATGAGGATGCCATTACCTCGATTTTCTATCAGCTTGTTGACTTAACCGGCGGCACGAAAATGGTGGCCATGACGGAGAACGACACCGTTCCAAGCGTACAGAATCTGACAGAGGAAAAAGCGGGATGGCTCTACTTCTGCCCCTGGTATGGCGAGCATCTCATGAGTACCGCCTTTAATTATCCGGCCACCCTGAAAACACTTTATCAAAGTGATTATGTAATCACGTTGGATGAGCTGCCTGATTTAAAAACTGAAAATCCAACCCCAAGCGCGTCGATCACACCTGCAAACATCGAATTTGACAAATATGCGCAGGGTCAAAGCGACAAAGCCATCGTCGTGAATTTTAACGGCAATACGTTAACCTCTCTCCGAGCAGGTGCTAATGCATTGACCGAGACTCGGGACTATACCTTGAACGAAAGTACACTGCTGTTGAAAAAAGAATTCCTGGCCGGGCTGCCGGTTGGCGAGCATTCGATCATCTTTGATTTTAATCAAGGAAAAGACCCCGTATTAAAAGTCAAAATTGTCGATTCAACACCAAGCGCTGCGATTACGCCCGTGAATGCGACATATGATAAAGCGGAGAATCTAGGGAAGGATATTTCCGTATCCCTTACTTTAAACGGACACCAGCTTACAAACATAACGAATGGAAATTACACTCTTACATCGGGCCAGGATTATACGGAATCAAGCGCCACTGTCGTTCTGAGCAAGTCCTATCTTTCCACGCTGCCGTTGGGCCAAAATGCGATAACCTTTCACTTCAGCGGAGGAAATAACGCTGTTCTTACAGTAAATGTAGTGGATAGCAGTACTCCTGTTCCCGCGGGAAACTTGACAATCCAAGCGTTTAACGGCAACACGAGTGCCTCCACCAACGGAATTTCACCCAAATTCAAAGTAGTCAACACCGGTGATTCGGCGATTCAGTTAAGCGATGTAAAACTCCGGTATTACTATACGATTGACGGGGAAAAGGCACAAAATTTCTGGTGTGACTGGGCCAGTATCGGGAGTGCGAATGTAACCAGCAAATTCGTTAAACTGGCGACTCCGGTTGCCGGAGCCGATTATGTACTGGAAATTGGCTTTACAAGTTCGGCTGGAACGCTTAATCCCGGCCAAAGCGCAGAAATTCAAGCACGCTTCTCCAAAACTGACTGGTCCAATTACAACCAGGCTGACGATTACTCGTTTAAGGCTTCCAGCAATCAGTTCGCAAACAATGAACAGGTTACCGGGTATATGAACGATCAGCTTGTATGGGGGATTGAGCCGTAAGGAGGTAAAAAAGGGGTTGGAGCAGGGGTTATCCCCTGTTCCAACCCTTTTTGTTGTGTTAAGCAAGTCACTATTGTTCAGTGACATCAAAGTTGGTTTCTAAAAAATACAGTTCGCCGAAAAGCTACTCCCCATGAAGGAATTTGATCCGAATCAGCGTAAGGCAAGAAAGCATTTGTTTCGGACTTCAAATTCAGTGCGCGTGCAACAACGCTAGCTCTTCGCCCAGCCAGGCGCCTTGCCGCACCAGTTCGCGCTGAAGTTCACCTACATCCACGCTGCGGCTGTTGCCATCCGCTTCGGCGGCCATCGCTGCGGCCAACCCCGATGCCTGCCCCATTGCAAAACAGTTTGGCATCACGCGAAGCGAGCCTTGAACGACCCGGTCCGCAGAGGCCGCACGTCCGGCTACCCACAGGTTGTCGAGCCCAACCGGCAGCATGCAGCGGTAAGGCACGCCGTGCGACCGGCCGGGCGGCAGATGATGGATATGCATGGCGCCGGAGCTGTGAGCCATATGAATGTCGATGAAATAGGCGTTGCGCGCAATGTCATCGGCGAAGGTAGCCATGTTCATGAAATCCTCTTGGGTCAGCACATAATCGCCGACAATCCGCCGGGTCTCGCGGATGCCGATCTGCTCCCCGGTCGAGATCAGATGCGCCTGCTCGAAGCCCGGAACATAGGCGCGGAAGAAGTCGAGCTGCTGCTTGACCAGCTTGCGGCCTTCCAGAGCGCCGACAGTCAGGTCCTCTGCCTTCGAGCCGTCAATGCCGAAGACATGGCCGAAATTCACGCCTACCAGATAGTCGGCGATCCAGGCCAGACCGGATACCGAATCGCGGCCTGCCGGCAGCTTGCCTTCCACCTGCGCCTTCTGAACCGCCTGATGAATTTGCTCCGTATCGCCGCTCTCCTCCAGATACTGAAGGAACCGCTCCCGGTCTACATTGGTCAGCAGATAACACATTGTGGCTGCCTGAAGCTCACCCGCTTCGCCGCCTTTATGGAACGGAGCTCCCGCCATCGCCGCCAGATCGGCATCGCCGGTCGTGTCGATGAACGTCTTTGCCCGGATGAAGCTTCTGCCGGATTTGTTGACCACAACAACCCCGTTTATTTTACTGCCGGCCGCATCCATGACAATTTGGCTGACAAAAGTATGCAGCAGCAGCTTGGCGCCGCTTTCAATTACAGCTTCATCATACACTCGCTTCAGCACCTCAGGATCGATAGGCACCCAGTCAAGCGCTGCGCCGAAGCGCTCGCGAAAACCGGGCTCGCAGCCTGCCTTCATCCGGTCAAGCAATTCCAGACCGATGCCGCGGATGATCGCCTTCTCTCCGTCACTGTAAGGACAAAACGCCGGGACAAGGGCAACCGTCCCCATGCCGCCAAGAAATCCCCGCTGCTCAATCAGCAGGGTCTTAGCCCCCGCTCTGGCGGCTGAAATAGCTGCAGCAATACCAGCGGGACCGCCGCCGGCGACCAGCACATCTACATCCTGCGATATGGTCAGCGCCTCCGCGGGCAGATTTATCTTCATTTCGCTCATGGTTCTCCTCCTTTATTAGCTGTTTGTTTATTCATAATACAGAGAAAGTAAAGCCGGGAACGTGTATCCTCATTGCCTGTTAACGTGTAAAGTTTCGACTTCATTTCTCCGTTTCGCTGCAGGCGGACATCTGGTTTTTGTATTCGCTGGGGCTCTTGCCGCTGTATTTTTTGAATACTTTGGAAAAATACGCCCGGTCGGAGAAGCCGAGGGTGTACGCCACATTCTCTACCGTTTCGTTCTGCCGGCTCAGCATCGTAATCGCCATATTGATTTTGTACTGGTTGACATAATCGGTGAAATTAACCCCCGCCAGCTTCTTGAAGTATCTGGAGAAATAGCTGGGATTTAAATGCAGATGCTCCGCCATTTCCACGGAGGTGATCATCCGGTCGGCATGCTCGTCGAGAAATTGGTCGACAGCCAGCAGGCGGACATCCTTCCCCTCGGCGGGAGCCGGAGCAAGCGTATGCTGCCGCCACAAATTCCGCAGTTCCCGTTTGGTCAAACGAACCGCTTCATCAATATGCACAGCTTGCCCAAGCAAGCTAAAAAAGCTGCTCTCGGCAACTCCGCCCGATTCAAACACCATCTGACGGACAAAGTCGCCACAGATTTCCTTCACCAGCCGGGGCTCAAGCCGCTCGGAGGCGACATGCTGAATCCACGGATTGACCGCCATATCGATCCACGCGGCACTGCCCTCCTCGTGCGCCAGCGACAGCATGGCCCGTTCCTTATCCCATCTCCGTTCCGCCGTTTGCAGAAAAGCAGCCCGGAACCCCACAGCGGTAACTGCTTTATTCTCCTCGTAGAAGCTGTCGTCCCGGCATTCGCTCAGCGTGTTATACACGGTATCGAACTGCTGCAGCAACACGGTCTGCACCGAATAGAACCCCCGTACCTTAATCTTCAAATATTGCTCCGCTTTTTCTCGGACCGATTCCAGGAAATCAATCAAGGGCTGATACGAAGCCTCCGGTTCGGCCACATTCCAAATGAGATAGATCCCCATATCTTCGGTCAGGATCGGCGTAATCGCCGCCTGCCCCGCGGATAATTCCACGGCAATATTGTTCACGGCAAAATAAATCAGCCGCGCATCCCCGTAGCTGTAACGCTCGGTCAGGGAAGCAGCGTCGATATGGATGAAGCCTTGCCGGAAATAGGGCAGCTTCCAGGAGATCCCCAGTCGTTCTCCCATTAAGAGCGTATGGACCGAGTCACTGCCCGGGGACAACAGTTGCTTCAGGAAGCTCTGCCGCAGCACCTCTTTGTTCCGTTCGACCGCCTGCCGGAACGAATAGCGCTCCAGCAGTTCCTCACGGCTGCGGAAGCGGCTTATCGCCTTGCCCAGACTGGCCTTAAGCTGCTCGGGCGATAGTTCATCCTTGATCAGATAATCATCGGCTTCGAGTTGGAACGCCCGCTTGGAATATTGGAAATCCTCATAACAGGTCAGGAAGATGAGCCGGACCTCCGGTTTGGTGATCCGAAACGCCTCGGCCAGCTCAAGCCCATCCATACCCGGCAGTCCGATATCGATGATCACGAGATCCGGCAGCGTCTCATGGAAGCCCTCCAGCGCCTGGCCGCTACTGGAAGCAGCAGCAACAAGCTGCAGCTCCAGATCCAGCGCCCCCAGCAAATGCGCCACATACTCCAGCATCGGAACATCATCATCAATCAACATTACCTTGATCAAGAATAACCGCCTCCTTGCCGCTTGCTATCGGAATGTATAGGGTGAAACTCATGCCGCCTCCCTCGCACGCCGCAGCCGTCAGACGCGCCTGGTAGCCATACAGTACCTGCAGCCTGCGCGCCGTGTTAACCAGGCCTACGCTTTTGTCCTGCTGCCGGGCAGTTTCGTCCTCCATTCCGAGCAGCCGCCGGTTCAGACGGTCAGTCATATCTTGGCTGAGACCCCGGCCATTGTCGCTGATGGTGATCTCAAGCATTTTGCCCTGAAGCGATGTACGTAATTTAATGACCGGATGCTCTGGACGGGAGGAAAAGCCGTGATAGATCGCATTCTCAATAATCGGCTGCAGCAGGAGCCTAGGCAGCTCGATCGACTCCGTTCCCTCCCCCAGCTCATAATTAAACTCAATATTCATACGGTTGCGGATTTGCATCACTTGAACATAGTTTCCCAGCACCTTGCACTCCTCGGCCAGCTTTAGCGGCTCGTCAACATGGACATATGCGCGAAGCAGTTTCATTAGCGCATTGATCATGTTGCCATGCGGCTCATCCCCAGCCAGCAGCAGGCTGACCTTAATCGAATTCAGCGTATTCAGGAGAAAATGCGGCCGGATTTGAGCGGCCAACGCCTGAAGCTCCAGCAGCCGCCTCTCCTCCTGCTCGCCCTCCACCTGCTGCAGCAGCCCGTTGATATCGTCCAGCATCTGGTTGAACGCAGCGGAGAGAACAGCGACCTCGTCTTTACCCTTCACCGGGATTCGGACATCCCGCTTCCCGCCGACATACTGCTTGACGCTGGAACGCAGCAGGCTGATCGGCTTGTTGATGTGCCCCGCCCAGAGCATGGACAGGATCAAAAACGCCAGAAAAAACAGACCCACCACCGAAAGCGTTACCAAAAATTCCTGATTAATTTGGCTGTCGATAAGACTTCGGGGCATTTCGCCGGAAAGCACCCAGCCGGTCTTCGGAATGGAGACTTTGCTAACCAGCATGTCCCCGGAAGCTTTGGCTTCGCTCCCTCCTTTAACGGCGATAATCTCGCCCGAACGATCGGCGAGGGTGAAGATGATGTCGCGGTTCCCGGTATCCAGCAAGCTGTGAAAATACGATTTCGGGATCCCGATAAACAGCGTTGCCAGCTTCTCATGGTTGCGCGGGTCGATGATAAGGCGGGCAGCATAATAATAGTCAGGAGCCTCGCCTTCCTCACCGGAAGGAAACCACTGCAGTGAAGTCGTCTCCTTCTCGTCAAGTTTGCCGCTTTCCCGTACAAACCGCTCCGAAAGCTCCGAGAACACAGCAGTGGAACTGTCCCCCATAATAATTCGGTTATGCTTGTTGACGATTATCATCTTCAAGTTGGCATCCGTTGACTGCATTGACAAAATATCAGCCATGGAATTCAGCCGGGAATAATGGACATAGGTTTCAAAATCGGCAAAGCTTTCGGCATCCTTCAGATGCCGAAAGCTTTCCAGAATATCCGGATCGTACGTTTGAGAGAAATAAACCGCAGCGAAAGAGATGCTGTCAATCGTCTTCCCGATCTGGTTCGCAATGACCGTGAGCGTTTCCTCATTGGAACGCGCCAGTTTATCGCTTACGTTTTGCTTCACGGAAGAATACGACCAGAAGGTTACGGCGATAAAAGGAAAAAGTATAAGGATCAGGAACGAGAACTGCAGTTTGCGATGGAAAGAAAATCTTCTTAACCATTCCATTTGAGACCATCCTTGTCCAAGAGGTAGCCATGATAGCCATGATTACCCCATTATAATCCCTCACCGCCGCGATTACCCTGACAATATCTACTATTTGTTAGCCTCGACGACTTTCTTTACTTCGTCCGTCATTTCCGCCTTCACTTCATCGAAGCTTCGGTTATCAAGCATATAGCTGGAAAAGCTGTTTTCGACGATCGTTTTCAGTTCAGATCCGTAAGGTACGCTGAAGGTTTCCGGCACTTTGTTCCGCGGGTCGAACAGCGTTTTTGATAAGGATTCAGTGTCGATCAGATTCTCGTTCTCTTTAAAAAATTCATTAATCAGCGCAGCGCCGTCGACACCTTTGTAGGCAGGGATTTCATGCGTATATTTGTAGGACTCATTCGCAATCCATTTTATAAAGTCGTACGCTGCTTGCTTATGCTTCGATTTCGCGCCGATCGCCAAGCCGCCGCCGGAGATATTGGTCATGCCGATTTCTTTCGAATCGACAGCACGCGGGACCGGAGCGTACACCATCTGGAAGTCATGCGGGAATTTCTCCAGTTTCAGGCCGGCTCGTACCACGTAGCTTGGCACTGCCAGCATGCTGGCGTTTCCAGCAAAAAACTGCTGCAGCACATGGTAATTGGAAGCCAGTACGTCCGCATACGGTTCCACGCTCTTGTCTTCCTTTTCCATCGCGCGACGCAATTCAAAGAAATATTTGAAGGAAGGATCATCGAAGATCGGATTAAGGTCAGCACCCAGTTGCGGGTTCGGACGTTCGGTATAAGCAATGATGTTGGCGTATTCGCCCCAAGGGTGAAAGTAGGTTCCATAGTGTCCGTCCATCGTCATCTTCTTGGCATAATCGCGGAAGTCATCCCAGGTCCAGCCCATCTCCGGGAGCTTCAGGCCCGCCTTCTCCAGGTGCTCGCGGTTGAATACGGTCAACCATTGGGTCGAACTGGCCAAGAGTCCATAAACACTGTCATCCAGCTTGATTACCTTGTTGTATTCGTCTTCAGGCTTCACGCCATCCTGCTCGAAAAACGAGTTAAGCGGTTCCACAACTCCGCGCGACGCGCGTTCCAGCAATTCCTCTTCGTTGCCGGTCATGAACACATCGACCACCTCGCCGCTCCCGATGAGAATGTCCAGCTTCTTCATGAAGTCCGTACTGTCGCTGTTCTGCACAAGGGAGACATATTCCACCTCTACCTTGTCCTGCGACTCATTGTATGCTTGCACGGCTTGGTAGATCGGTTCATCCGGCTTGCTCGCCTTGAAGGTGTAGAATTTGATTTTCTCCTTGCCCGCCTCTTGCCCGGCCGCTGCCCCGTTCTCCGCAGATGTATTGTTGCCGCTCTTGCTTCCGCATGCGGTAACGGAGAGAATCATGAACAGACAGATCAGCAATATTGATGTTTTCTTCAAAATCAATTCCCCCTTGTAATGGTTGCTGCAGGCTCATTATACTATCTCGACTTCATCCATACCGTGTACAGAATTGCGGTATGTGCGTAGAAATTTTTGACCTTGGCCGGCCCCCGCTAAGCACCGGCCAAAACCGCGATTAACCCTTGACCCCGCCGATGGCGATCCCTTCAATAACCTGCTTTTGCAGCGCCAGAAACAGCACAAGCAGCGGGATGATCGCCGCCACGGAGGCCATCATCATGACCGCGATGCGCGTGCCGAACTCCTCCTGGAAGAACTGCATGCCGAGCGGAATCGTATACAGTTTCGTCGAGTTCAGCATGATCAGCGGCCCCTGGTAATCGTTCCAGGTCCAGATGAACTTGATAATCCCCACCGTCGCCAGAATCGGCTTGCTCAGCGGAAGCATCAGGCTCCAAAAGATGCGGAAGAACCCGGCGCCATCCAATTCGGCCGCTTCCAGCATATCATTATGGATGCCTACCATGAACTGGCGCAGCAGGAAGGCGAAATAGCTGGAGAATATGCCCATCAGAATCAAAGCGGCGTGGGAGTCGTAAAGCCCCATCTCCTTGATCATGATATAGCGCGGGACAAGCGTGGCCTGCTCCGGGATCATCATGAACGCCAACATCAGGCTGAACACGATTCCCCGGCCCTTGAATTCCAGTTTGGATAAGGCGTAACCGGACATCGAAGCGATGATCACCGTAGCTAGCGTGGAAATCACCGCAATCTTAATCGAGTTCATATAGAACAGGCCGAAGGAAACATCGCCCATCCATACCGTTTTAAAATTTTCGACCAGATTCCAGTCTTTCGGAATCCATTGAATCGGAAACGTCCAGACATCCCGTTCCGTCTTTGCGGCGGCGGATAACATCCAGAACAGCGGCAGCAGGAACAAAAGGGACAGTACGCCGAAGAGTACAGTCAAAATCAGATTGCTTGCCTTAATTTTTTTAAATAACATCGCATGGGCTCCTTTCACTAGGATCTAATAATGAACTTTCCGGTTTTGCGTAATCCAGGTAATCGACGTTACGAGCATAATGATCAGGAACAGCACCCACGACATAGCCGAGGCGTACCCCATCTTAAAGCGCTCGAACCCTTCCTCATAGATCTGATACACAATAACCGTACTGGAATAGTTAGGGCCTCCGTTCGTCAGGAACTTAATGATGTCAAACACTTTAAAGGACGAAATCGTGCTGGTAATCGCCAGAAAAAAGGTAGTAGGACCCAGCAGCGGCACGGTGATCCGCCGGAACTGCTGGATACCGTTTGCCCCGTCGATCGTAGCGGCTTCGTACAATTCTTCCGGGATATTCGTCATTCCCGCCAGGAAAATAATCATCTGGTAACCTAGTATCTGCCAGATATAAATAATCATAATCGCAATCAGCGAAAAGCTGGTATCGACCAGCCAATGCGGCGGGCTTAAAATCCCCAGTTGCATCAGCATCTGGTTGAGCGGGCCTTTGGAAGGATGATACAGCGCCTGCCACACGGCCGCAATCGCAACCGTCGAACAAATATAAGGGATAAAGAACGCTACTTTAAAAAACGCCTTGCCGTACAGCTTCTTATGGATCAGCGCCGACAGTATGATGCCGAGCAGCATGGTGAGCGGCACCGTACCGGCTGTAAACAGCACATTGTTCTTCAGCGCCAGGATAAAGTGATTATCCTTAAACAGATTAACGAAGTTGTCCAGCCCGGTAAAATGAATCGCCGACATCCCGCCCACCAGGTTCCATTCCGTGAAACTCAGGAAGAGACTGAACAGCAGCGGGAACACGGAGAGCACACACATGCCGATAACCTCGGGCGCGATAAACAACCACCCGGCCCATTGCTCCCGTCTTTTGCGCGTCCAGTAATTTTTCTTCGGCGCCGCGGCCGTCCTCTGCCCAATGGTTTGTTCACTGCTCACTCGGGTTCACCTCCTGCAACGATGACATCGAAAAAGAATTAAGCGGGATTTCCCTGCTTTTCAAAGTGTAACTATCCATGAGAGCCTCTCTTTCCCGGCAGCCGCATCTAGCTTCGCCTGCCGTTCTTCTATGAATCTATAGTAGCAAGAGGCTTTGGGGATTACGGTATAGCCTTTCGACTCCTTGGTGTGCAATATTTTGACCTGGCTCGGTTGCTGACGAAGGCAAGAACAAGTTCCACAGCAGGGCAGGCCAAACAGGCCACCCGAAATCGGTTGGTCTGTTTGGAGGGATCGTTTATTCGTAACAGCGGATCTCAAATATGCGAGCATGATCCAGGCCGTTGGTGCCGTCGATATCCACGCGCAGCTTCACGACATGCTCCAGGTTTATCCGGCAGGCGATTTGCCGCTGGTAGTTATCCTGAATTGTTATTACCTGACGGGCTGGAGTCTCGGGATTGGCGAAAAACGCCGTCACTCGGAAATCCTTAACCGTCTCCGGCTGGGGACCCCACTCCATCATTTTCAATACTTCGTCCGAATGGGTCAGGGTCAGTCTGCGGTGCATCCCCGTGTCAAACACGAGCACGATCTCGCTAATCGACACCGGCGTTGTCCACTCCAGTTCGATCCATGGCGCGGGGTCGCCCGGCTCCGACATCCAACGGTGCGTCCCGGGGACGGCCAGCTCCGCTCTGGCGCCGCCCTCTCCATGCATCGACCGGGTATAACCGTCGGTTATATGGGCAGCTTGGCCTTCCGGCTGTTCGGAAGAGGCGCGGACCATCGCGATTGACGCCAAATTATCCTTAGCCGGCGTGATCCCCGGCAAATAGGCGTCCTGTTTCAAGAGCCGCTGCTGAACCTGCTGGATGAGTTCCTTATCGCGAAGGGCGTCATCCATCGTTAAGCCGGATTGAACGGCCAACGCGGCAGCCGTGCCAGCGCCTTGTCCCATGGCGGCGCAGGCTCCCATCACCCGTGTGCTGGAGAAGGCGATATGCGTTGCCGATATGTTGCGTCCGGCGAACATTAAGTTTTCCACATTGGAGCTGATCAGCGCCCTGAGCGGAATGCCGTACACATACCGGCTAAACGGCTGATGGGCCGGATTCAACTCGGTGGCGTCAATGCCTTGAGGCGGATGCGTATCCATCGGCCACCCACCGTACGCAATCACGTCATCGAAGTGTGTCGCTTGCTCCAGATCCGCCTGAGTCAGCAGGTATTTTCCGGTAAAGCGGCGCGACTCCCTTTTTCCCGGTACAAATCCGAACCAGTCCAGCGCCCAGTTCTCCGATTCAGGATGATTGCCGCTATTCTTGATATGGTCCCAAACGCCCAGCATAATCGCCAGCAGTTCATCACGGATCGCCTCATTATCGGCTATCGTGTCCAGCATCCCGCCGAACTCGACCCACCAATAGCCATATTCCCAGGTGGAGTGACTGCGGAATTTCAGATCCTCCTCCGAAAATTTGCGCGCCCAAGAGGGCGGCGTAAAGCTCATGGGCCTGCCCATATCCCGGGTGGTGAACAAGAGCGATGACCCTTGCCGGTACGAATCCGCATGCTCATTCGCGAGCGTCTCTCCATACTCGCTTGCCGCCTCGCGCCCGGTTTTATATAACGCCCCCGCTTCCTTACCAAGCCGCCCGTCCCCGGTGCAATCCATGTATACTTTTGCAAAAATGCGAAACCGATGCTCCGTGCTCTCTCGAACCGCCAGAGCGGAAACGATTCGTCCCTCCTCCACTTCTGCGTCAATGACCGTGGTATTCAGCAGCAGCGTCAGATTCGGCTCGGCTCGGCATTTCTCGTATAGGATCAAGTCGAACATTGAGGCGCTCCGCTGAGGATTGCGAACGGCATTTTCCAGCAGGATCTCTTCCAGAATGCCGCCTTCCCGCGCCTCCGTTTCAAGCGCCTTTCCCCGTTTGGAGTTGGCCGCTCCGACTATGTGCATCCGTATTTCCGAAGAAGCGTTGCCCCCAAGTACAGGCCGATCCTGACATAACACAACCCTCGCTCCATTCCGGGCCGCCGCAAGCGCCGCCGACACCCCTGAAACGCCTCCCCCGGCCACCAAAATATCCGTTTCTAGTGTTACCAGGCCTTGTTCATCCGCCATCAAAAAAAAATCCCCCCTGTCTACAATCGAATCTCAGCACAGAAAATTCTTCTATGAGCCTTATTGTAGCAAGGGGGATCGTGAAGTACGGTATAGTTTTCAGACCCGCTAGCGTGCATTATTTTGACTCTTCGCATATCTTGTAATTTAAATTGGCTATACAGAAAGAAGCCTCTTCTTAATAAAATGGAAATGATGAGTAACCATCTAAAAGGAGGGCTTCCGATTAAGCCATTTTTTATTCAAATAAAGAGGGGAGCCCAATTCATTCTCTGGGGCTCCCCTCTTTATGCTTTATTCATCTTGCATGTCGATTCCACATATTCTTTACCGGTTCGACCGGGCCTTGTTTATTCCCGTCCCTTACTCCACCGTCACGCTCTTCGCCAGGTTTCTTGGCTTGTCGACATCGTTGCCGCGAGCCAGCGCAGCGTAGTAAGCGAGCAGTTGCAGCGGCACGACGGACAGGGCCGGCGTGAGCAGCGGCAGCGTCTGCGGAATGGCCAGCGCCTGGTCAACCGATTTCAGCAGGCCGGGAACGTTCTCCTCGTGCGTGATCGCCATGACGTCGGCACCGCGGGCTTTGACTTCCTTGATGTTGCTGACGGTTTTCTCCAGCACGGTATCTTGCGTCGCTAAAGCGATGACCGGAACGCCTTCCTCAATCAAAGCAAGCGTACCGTGTTTGAGTTCGCCGGCGGCATACGCCTCGGAGTGAATGTAGGAAATCTCTTTCAGCTTCAGCGAGCCTTCCTGCACCACCGAGTAATCCAGACCGCGGCCGATGAAGAACAGATGTTCATGGCTGGCGATTTGCTCGGCATACGCCTTCACCGTGTCCGCTTGAGCCAGCATGCTTTCCACTTGCTCCGGCAGCGACTGCATCGCCGCGATGATATGGGCGACCTCGCTTTCGCTTTGCGTGCCGCGTACCTGAGCCATGTACAGGCCAAGCAGGTAGAACGCGATCAACTGCGAGGTATACGCCTTCGTCGAAGCGACGGCGATTTCCGGACCAGCCAGCGTGGCGATCACGTCGTCCGCATCACGGGCGATCGAGCTGCCGACCACGTTGGTGATTGCCAGTACATGCGCGCCATTCGCTTGCGCTTCACGCAGTGCGGCCAGCGTATCCGCGGTTTCGCCGGATTGGCTGACAACGATGACGAGCGTGTCCGGCGTAATCAGCGGCGAACGGTAGCGGTATTCCGAAGCGACATCGTTCATCACCGGGATGCGCACGAGTTGCTCGATCGCTGTCCCGCCGACAAGACCGGCATTGTAAGCCGTACCGCAGGCGATGACATGAACGCTCTTGAGGCTGCGGATTTTTTCCTCGCTCAGCTTCAGTCCCGGAAGCACGACTTTACGTCCGCTTTCGTCGATCCGGCCCAGCATTGTATCGCGGTAAGCCTTCGGCTGCTCGTGGATTTCCTTCAGCATGAAATGATCAAAACCGCCTTTTTCCGCAGTTACCGCGTCCCAATCGACACGAATCATTTCCCGAGAAATAAAATTCCCCTCAATCGTCATCAGTTCGACAGAATCCTTGGTCAATACCGCCATCTCACCGTCATTCAAAATATACACATTACGCGTATAGTTGAGCAGCGCCGGAATATCGGAGCCGATGAAGTTTTCGCCTTCCCCGATCCCGATAATCAGCGGGCTGGCTTGACGCACGGCAACCAGTTTTTCCGGTTCGTATTCCGTCAGCACTCCAAGCGCATAAGCGCCGCGCATATAGCTGATCGCTTTCTGGACCGCTTTAACGATGTCACCCTGATATTCGCGAGCGATCAGGTGCGAAATCACTTCCGTATCCGTCTCGGAAACAAAAACATATCCTTGACCGATCAGTTCTTCCTTCAAGTCCAGATAGTTTTCGACAATGCCGTTGTGCACGACGGAAAACTTCTGGGCATGGTCGGTATGCGGATGAGAATTGACGTCAGACGGCTTGCCGTGGGTAGCCCAGCGCGTATGGCCGATCCCCGCCGAGCCTTGCAGCGGAGCGTTCACCAGCTTCGATTCCAAATTGGCCAGACGGCCCAGCGACTTCGAGATTTTCAGCCCGTCCGAAGTAAATACGGCGATCCCTGCCGAATCGTATCCCCGATACTCGAGCTTTTTCAGACCCTCGATCAACACCGACTGCGTATCTCTTTTCCCAATGTATCCAACAATACCACACATAATATATAGTTCCTCCGTTTCATTCTTACAAGATGGTTTTTAGGCGTAAGAAAAGAAGCGAAAGACCCTTCGCGCGGGAATCATCGAGACAGAACTATTCAATTTTCAGAAAATACGTAAAAATTCGCGGCTTTCGCCAAAAAATTTTCATGAATGTCCATGTGCTCTGTTCACCGCGGATCTGCCGCGTCTTTCGCTTACGTACACTCATGATTTGCTATGAATGTGATTTCCATCTGCCCGTAAGGTTTGTGGGAACGGTCGCCCATTCCTTTTGCCGTTACGGTTACGGTGCGATGCAGCACCGGGAGGCCCCCGCCGAACATTCCGAACACCTCCACCTCGTCAGCTTCTCTTTGCCGAATACATCCCCATCCGAACCGTTCAAAGGCTTCACCGGCATGGCTGCCTGTCAGGCCGTCACAGACCCTGGCCAACCCTGCCGTATATCAACTTGCCTCAAACTTCCACTCTCAGACTAAGGAATGTCCGCGCGAAATGAAGCTCTGGCGCTTAACTGCTTCCGGTAAACCTCACTACCCTCGCTTTCTTTTCTCGAATATGCTTAATTATATGCACCTTTTTGTCATTTGGCAATGATCATCTTGTCCTGTTTGACTTTTGCCCCCCTGTTTCCTTTTTCCCAGCAAAAAACCGCCGAATCGGGATCATCTCCTCGTTCCGGCGGCTCATATTTTTAGTAATACATAAAAAATCGCTATTATACCAGTTGTTTCTCCACCACACTGACGATCTGCGACACCAGCTTCTCAAGCTCGGTTTTCTCCGGTCCCTCGGCCATGACGCGAATGAGCGATTCCGTCCCGGAAGGACGAACCAGCACCCGGCCGTTATCGCCAAGCTCCTTCTCCACCGTGGCGACCGCTTCGGCAATCGCCGTATTGCCGGCATATTTGCTCTTATCCTGTACGCGTACGTTGACGAGCACCTGCGGATACTGCTTCATCACCTTTTTCAGCTCGCTTAGCGGCTTGCCGGACTTCAGCATCGTATCCACCAGTTGAATCGCTGTGAGAATGCCGTCGCCAGTCGTATTGTAATCCAGGAAAATCACATGCCCGGATTGCTCCCCGCCGAGATTGTAGCCACCGCGCAGCATTTCCGCCATGACATAACGGTCGCCCACCGCCGTTTGCTGGGTGTTCAGCTGCAGCTTATTCGCGGCTTTGTAAAACCCGAAATTGCTCATGACCGTCGACACGACCGTGCTGTCTTTCAGCTTACCCGCCTTGTTCAAGGCGTCCCCGCAAATGCAGAGGATATAGTCGCCATCGACCTCTTCCCCATGCTCATCGATGGCGATCAGGCGGTCCGCGTCTCCGTCAAACGCCAGCCCCAGATGGGCTCCCAGGCGCACGACCTCTTCTTTCAGCCGTTCCGGATGAGTTGATCCGCAGTGATCGTTGATGTTCAGTCCATTCGGCTCGGCCGCAATGGCGTGCACTTCGGCGCCCAGCTCGCGGAACAGCTTCGGAGCCAGCTCATAAGCCGCGCCGTTGGCGCAATCGAGCACTACTTTAAGACCTTGGAACGAAGAAGTGATCGTCGTCTTCAGATGGTCCAAATATTCCAGCTTGGATTCGTAATCTACCGTTACCGCGCCTAATCCGCCGCCAACCGGACGCGGCAGTTCGTCAACGGACTTATCCAGCAGCTCTTCGATTTGCAACTCTGTTTCGTCTGACAGCTTGAAGCCGTCGCTTCCGAAAAACTTGATCCCGTTATCCTCGACCGGATTGTGTGACGCAGAAATCATCACACCGGCATCGGCTTTCAGCAGCCGCGTCAAATAAGCGACCGCCGGCGTCGTTACGACGCCAAGGCGAACGACATCCGCCCCGATCGACAGCAGCCCGGCCACAAGAGCGGATTCCAGCATGACGCCGGAAATGCGCGTGTCCATCCCGATCACGACTCTAGGCTTCGGAGCTTGACCCGCAAGCACATATCCGCCGCAGCGGCCGATCTGAAACGCCAGCTCCGCCGTCAACTCTTTATTGGCGATACCTCTTACGCCATCTGTACCAAAATATTTCCCCATGGTTTCACTCCTTCAACAATTTCAAGCACTTCGCCCGTTCTCCTGTTGCACGATCCGGCAATATGCCGTTTTTCGTTCTTTTTAGGCTACCGGCGTTAAACTTTACGATCCCCCGGCAGCCCCATTGTTGGCCGATCCAACGTCGTCCCCCTGATTGGTCGAAGAATCATTACCTGCAGGCCTCTCCGCATTGTTCTCACTCTGCTGATTTCCCGGGTTCCCCTCAGTTCCCGAAGTTCCCGGGTCAGTCTGATTTTCCTGCTTCCCCGCACCCTCATCCGGTTCGGTGGTGGCCGGCTTATCTTTCTCCGTCAGCTCTACGTCAATCGCCAAGCCTTTGCTTACGTCCGCCAGCTCCACATAGGCCGGGAGCTTCACGTTAAGCGGTAACGTATGGTGGCCCGGACCAAGATCGGTCAAATCCGCCACAGCTTGGATATCAGCCACCGCAAGCTTGCCGAGCACATCCTCCGCTCCTAGCAGTGTAAGCGAAATTTGGCGGTCGGCTGGCCTGATGACTTTTACGTTGTACAGCGAATTCACGTTTTCCAAGGTGATCGGTATACCGTCCACCTGCTTCTGCTCAGCAGGTTTCACATGTAATGTCACCGTGACGGAGCTCGGCTCGATTTTCTCAAAACCTGCCGGCGGCGTCAAGTCCACCGAGTATTTGGTCGCATCCGAGCCGTCAAAGCGCCCTAAATCGACGGTGACCGGATAGGAACTTATGCCCGCGAGCGCTTCCTTCGTCCCATATACGGCAACGCCCTCCACGTCGGTTTCCGCGCCCGCAAGAACATAACCTGCCGGAAGCTGCCCTATGTAATGCAGTTCGATCGGCACGGTTTTATACATTCTAGTGATAGGAACATCGACATCGACGGAGCCAGGAGAAATCTCCGCATTCTCCATCGCTTTCCCCTGCTTATCATATGCCGTAAGCTTCACGCTTTTGCCTCTGACCGATTCCTTCAGCCCCGTTACGTCCACCGTTCCCTGCACCTTGCTGAACTCGCCGATTTCGCTGGACGGCAGCGTGACGTCAACGGTGCCGCTTCCGGCTACGATCGGGCTCCCCAGAAGCAGCCCGTCCGCAGGCTGACCTTTCGTCACGATGCTCACCGGGACCGTTTTGGTTTCTTTCGCTTCAATCGTGACCTTCACGATCGAGGGCTCGATCGACACCAGCTGCACGCCGGGAGGAAGCTCATAGGTCAAAGGAAGCGTAAACGTCCCCGGACCTACGTTTTTCAAATTCACTTTCACTTTATAATCGGAAAAATTCGTCGTTAAATCAATGCGTTTTCCTTTAACCTCCATCCGGACCTTGGTCGGTTCCAGATCATATAACACATACTTCTCATCGTTTAAGCCGGTAACTTCTATATTCACGTTATCAATGATTTTCGGCTGCGCCAGCGTCGTCGAATCGACGGGCGTCCCGCTGTCCAAATGAACCATCGCCCATAAAATGATGCTGACGACCAGGGCCAATACCTTGGCAAAATTGTTGTGGGTCAGCCATTTATCCATTTTTGCCGGCCTCCTTCCTTCTACGGAAAGGTCCGCGCTTTTCTTTGACGTTTGAATCCGGCCCAAGCTCTTCATAAAGTTTGGAAATCAACGATTCCTCATTAATATCGCGCACGACTTGGCCGTTGATCGCCAAGGATATTTGACCGGTCTCTTCGGAAACGACGATCGAAACGGCATCGCCAACCTCGCTGATCCCGATCGCCGCACGGTGCCGGGTGCCGAGCTCTTTGCTGATGAACGGATTTTCCGACAATGGCAAATAGCAAGCCGCGGCCGAGATTTTGTGACCCTGAATAATAACCGCTCCGTCATGCAGCGGCGTATTCGGGATAAAAATATTGATCAGCAGCTGCGAAGAAATAAGCGACTGCATCGGAATTCCGGATTCGGTATATTCATTGAGCCCCGTATCGCGTTCAAAAACGATTAACGCCCCAATTTTTCTACGTGATAAATAATTAACGGCTTTAATAATCTCGCCGATTTCTTTGCCGAATTGTTCTTCATCCGCTGAACTACGGCCAAACAGCTTGCCTCTTCCGAGCTGCTCCAGCGCACGTCTTAATTCCGGCTGGAAAATAATGAAGATCGCCAGCACGCCAAACGTAAACATCTGGTTCATCAGCCATTTCAGCGTATATAAATCAAACCACGTGCTTACCGCCCAAATGATCACCAGAACGAGAATCCCCTTGAGCAGTTGAACGGCCCGCGTTCCCCGCACAAGCAGGATCAGTTGATAAATGATGTAGGTAACGATGAGGATATCGATGACATCCTTGATGGTGTCCTGCCATGTCATATTCGAAAAATAACTCATGATGCAACCCCCGGGACTGTTCCTGACGGGCATCCTTTGCCCGCTGACAAGGAAACGATTATTTACAGCACGATGCTTGTCTCTATAAGTTTCCCCTAATTACTAGGTTATAACGATCACATGTGAGATGCAAGCGTCCGGGAAAAAATAGGCGCTTTTCGTTATCAATTACATTATTTTCCTGTATAAATAAAAATAAAAAAAGCGCCCGTTTTCCCGAAGGGGAGGCGCCAAATGTGCATCCAGCCGAACGTTTACCTATAGGCGACTTCCGTGAACGTATTGGTGATCCTGTACCAGATCCAATCCAGTGCCCGATCGATTTCTTTGACCTGACCGGAAATATGGGCGGTAGAGGCCTGATAAAACGTACCGTCAATAACCGTTAAATTGCCTTGAACTTCACCATAGATTTCGGCCTTACCGTTTTCTATCGTCAAGTTCCCGGCGATTTTTGAGTCGTTTGGCACCGTCACCGTGTCGCCATGGATGATTACCTGATCGAGATTAGACCCTTTGACCACGAGTTGGTCATCGGTATCCCAAAATGAAATAGCGCTGAACAGCATCACCAGCAGAAACATCGCGGCCGCAGTCAAGGCCGGGTGCCGCTTGATCCACATGATCCAGGCCTGCTGTTTCGGCTGATTCGGAATCTGGCTGATGATCCGGTTAACCAACTCATCGGGAGCCGAAAAATTTGTATGCTTGATGGTCGCAAACAACATCATTTCGGTTTGCTCCAGTTCTCTGAACCGCTCCTGGCAAGCCGAACAGCTTTGCATATGCTGCTTCAACATTACGGCTTCGTCGCGGCTCAATTCGCCGTCCAAATAATCATGCATTAATGAGGAGGCTTGCTTGCATTCCATATCAGCCAATCCTTTCAGTATCAATCTATGCGGATATCCCGGCGGATCCCCGGAACCTAGTCGTCCTATCATTACATTACGCATCACAAACAATTTCGTTTCACAAAAAAATCGGCAAGCTTAACCGCGATTTCAAAGCACCTTATGCTCCAGCTTTTTTCGCAGAAACTCACGTCCCCGGTGAACCCGTGTCTTCACCGTCGTTACCGGCATGTCCAACACATCGCTGATTTCCTGGAGCGACATTTCCTGCAGGTATCTTAAAACAATGACGGACTTATATTTCGCCGGCAAGCCTGCAATGGCTTGATGAATCGTCTGCTGCGTTTCCGAAAGCAGATATTCCGTTTCCGGCGTTTTATCGTCACCAGGAATTAGCGTATAGCCGTCCATGCCTTCCTGGTCGTTCATCTCGGCATCAAGATAATAATTCGGTTTCCGCTTGCGCAACCGGTCGATGCAAAGGTTTGTCGCAATGCGGTATATCCATGTCGAAAATTTCTGTTTATCATCGTAGCGGCTCCAGTTTTTATACACCCTTAAAAACGTCTCCTGCACGACATCCTCCGCTTCGTGCCGGTTCGACAACATCCGGTAGCCCAGATGAAACAGCTTATCCTTATATAAATCAACGAGTTCGGCAAAGGCTCCCTGATCCCCTTTTCGGGCCAGCCTCACTAGCCTTGCGTCGTAATGATCTACCACCGTATTTTCCCCCAGATCCATGGAAGGGCTTCTTCATCAATTCCCTGTACTTCATTCAAATGTTAATGCAACTGTCTGCAAAATGCAATAGAACCTGCATAAAAAGCCGGCCCCTTTGCCAAAGGACCGGCATATGATGAAATGCAGCGTTTAAGCTCGTATCAGCCCGTATTCCGGAGCCCTGCGGCAATGCCGTTAATGGTAAGCAGCACTTCACGCAGCAGGTGCGCGTCATCCTCGCCCTGCTCGCGAACCGAGCGCAGCTCGGCCAGCATTTGAACCTGTAAATAGCTCAGCGGATCGACATAAGGATTCCGCAGACGAATCGATTCCTGAAGCCCTGGAACATTGTCCAGAATTTCCGAGATGCCTGCGATCTTCAGGACCATTTCCCGCGTCAGACGAAACTCTTCTTCAATTTGACCGAAGATCCGTTCCTTCGCTTCCGAATCGGAACACATGTCGGCGTATTCCTGCGCGATCACCAAATCCGCCTTAATCAAAGCAAATTGCAGTGTATCGATCACGGAGCGGAAAAACGAGAAATGTTGGTACATCTCCTGCAGCACTTTCAGGTTCTCTTCTTTGTTCTGATAGAAATTCATCAGTCCGGTGCCGGCGGCATACCAGGCCGGGAACAGGTAACGGCTCTGCGTCCAGGCGAATACCCAAGGAATCGCCCGGAGATCCTCAAACCGGTCGCTGTTTTTGCGTTTGGACGGGCGTGAGCCGATATTCAATTCGCCGACTTCGACAAGCGGGGTAGACTCCCGGAAAAACTTCAAGAAATCCGGTTCGCGGAACACAAGATCCTGATATTTGCTCAGCGAAGTCTCCGAAATGCCGACCATGATATCTTCCCAACGTTCTTCCTCGGGGTTGCACTTCTGACGAAGCTTGGCAAGCTTGTTGGCTTCGATCAATGCGGAGGTCGCCTGCTCCAGACTGCGATAGGCGATACCCCGCAAAGAATAACGCGACGAGAGCACCTCGCCTTGTTCGGTGATCTTGATGCCTCCTCCGATCGTTTCCGGCGGCTGCACCAGAATGCTGCGGTTCAGCGGCATGCCCCCACGGCCAAGCGCGCCTCCACGGCCGTGGAAAAACTTCAGCTTAACGCCGTATTGGTTGGCGGTCGCCGTAATTTGCTTCATCGCCACGCGCAGCTCCCAGTTAGCCGTAACCACGCCGCCGTCCTTGTTGCTGTCGGAGTATCCCAGCATAATTTCCTGCAGATCGTTCATCGCCGCCACCGATTGCCGATAGATCGGCATACTGAACAGCCGGTTCATGATACCCGGAGCCGCGTGAAGGTCATCGATCGTCTCAAACAGCGGCACGGATTGCAACGTGCAGGTTACACTGCCGTCCGCTTCCTTGTAGAACAATCCGACTTCTTTGGCAAAAACCATGACTTCAAGAATATCGCTGGCCGCTTCCGTCATACTGATCAAGTAGCTGGTGATACACTGCTTTCCGTACTCTTGCTGCGCCCGGTGTACCGTACGGTATACTTCCAAGCATTCTTTGGTACTTTCACTGTAATCCTGATAAGGCGATGTCAATGGACGAGGATCATTCAGGATTTTCTCTAACAGCTTGACCTTCTCTTCTTCCTCCAGCTCGGAATAGTTCGACACGATGTTCATGTTCGCCAAAATTTCCGTCATGGCGTTCTCATGCTCTTTGCTGTGCTGGCGGATGTCCAGGGTCGCCGTATGGAAGCCGAACAGCTCCACCTGGCGAATCAGCTTCTTAAGATGCGTATCTGCTACATAGTCCGCATAATGGTGGCGCAAGCTGCGGTCGATGATTTTCAGGTCCTCGATAAACGCGCTTACGTTGGCGTAGCGCTCCGGAGTGTCCTTTTTCGTATCATCCAGCAGATTGTGCAGTTTCTCCACCATGTAAGTCAGTTTAATGCGGTAAGGCTCCATCTCGTTGTTCCACTGCTGCGTTTTTTGCAGCGTTACCTGAAGCCGGTCGCGTTGAATGGAGGCCATCAGTTCGTCGGTTACATCGACGATTGTGGTGCAGAAGCTTAGATGTTTGAACAAATCGCTCAAAATATGCTGATACTCGCGTACCGCCAGCTTCCGCTGCATCCGCAGCGTTTGCCAGGTCACGTCCGCGGTAACGGACGGATTGCCGTCCCGGTCGCCGCCGATCCAGGAACCGAAACGCAAGTATGCGGGCACATGCCAATAATGCTCCGGATAATATTTGGTCAGGCAACGTTCCAGTTCCTGATATACTTCGGGAAGCACATGAAACAGTGTCTCATGAAAATAATACATCCCGTTTCTGACCTCATCGAGCACCGTGGGCTTGCGATCGCGCAGCTCATCGGTTTGCCAAAGCGTGATCACTTCGTTTAAAAGCTTTTCTCTAAGCTGTTCGCGCTCACGGAACGTAAGGGTTGGATTATCGAGCTGCATGACATCATCGGCAATCCGTTTGTGGATATCCAAGATCGCCCGGCGCATCGCCTCAGTGGGGTGTGCCGTCATCACGAGCTCCAGGGACATGCCCTCCATGATTTCCTTAGCTTCGACATAAGTGAAGCCTTGTTCCTTCAGATTTTTAATGGCGGCCTCGATCGTTCCCGATTGAACGGCTTCTCCAGCCGAGCGCTCGTAATCCCGTTTGCGGCGAATCCGGTTATTCTGCTCGGCAATATTGACGAGTTGAAAGTAAATGGCAAAAGCACGGATAACTTGGTGACGAATTCCGGGTTCAAGAGAATTGATCATTTCTTTAAACTCATCATGCAATTCGGGTAAAAATACAGCCCGCAGCGATTTACTGGCTTCACGAATCTTCTCGACAATATCCAAGAGCTCATTACCGCCTTGATGTACAAGGACCTCTCCTAGAATATTGCCCAAAAAACGAATGTCGCGCCGGAGCAGGTTGTTTGAGTTGCTCGTGCCTGCGGTTACCGTTAGTTCAGTCATGTTTTTCCCCCATTTCATCCCTATTCCGTCTTTCTAAAGCTTTCTTAACATCATACAATAATCTCCCCCGAAAATCTTCACCTAATTTGTTAGATTTCGCGGTAAGACGGTTAGATTCAAAACTTAACAATGAGTAAATATTCAGGATAGCTAATAAAACGACGTGGTCACACTATTAAGCACATCATTGAAATCAAAAGAAATCATGTTCAAAATGAAAAATTAATCATTTTATATTTATGCATGATAGAGCCAACATGCCGATTACAACGCAAGCCCCTGGTGGTAGAACTTTCCATTCGCTGTCAGAGAACAGAGAGGTTTGTAAACGGCCTCCCGCATAAACAACCACTACCAACCTTAACACGGTAAAGCAATAAAACACAAGAATATAAATAAATTTTTTTACTCAATAAGCTACAGTTATCGGCTCAACCTAGAAATTCGCACTTGACTACTGGGTCTGGTGCCCAAACCATTCGTTTGAAACCAACAGTTCGACGTTGTACGATTTGTATCCCTGATCCCTTCCGGATTTCTGCAAACGCTCAGGTTTCGAAGCGAAATTATCGTTCCCCGGAGATCTAACGGTTGTAGCAGCGGCTATTTTACGAAAAAGGACCTTTTCTAAATTCTAAGGGTTGTGAGCGGCGTTATTTACCTGAATCTAAGCAAAATGGGCTGGGTTTTAGTAAAATAAGCACCATGGCAACCGTTGCAATTTCAAATCAACGTTTCCGGAACAAATAGCGGTAGTGGCAACCGTTAGAAGGGTAACTCGCAGAATGATAACTCGTTTGAGGAGCAGCATTTTCCCGATCATGCAACTCCGTAAGATAATAACCTGCCGCCTCATCAACGGGTCGGGTACCGTTTCCGGTTTTGAGTCCAGTTATCATAACTTTAATTTTCAAAATTATAAATTTCTGATATCTATAACAAAAAACATCATCTTCCGATGATGTTGCTGTTATATATGGAGCGGGTGATGGGAATCGAACCCACGCTACCAGCTTGGAAGGCTGGAGTTCTACCATTGAACTACACCCGCATAATACCTAATACATTAATGGTCGGGACGACACGATTCGAACATGCGACCCCCTGGTCCCAAACCAGGTGCTCTACCAAGCTGAGCTACGTCCCGAGATTTTTGGCCAATCTTTATGCCAAACATTTATTTTATTAAAATGGCGCGCCCTAAGAGATTCGAACTCCTGACCTTTAGATTCGTAGTCTAACGCTCTATCCAGCTGAGCTAAGGGCGCAAATTATGGAGCGGACGACGGGAATCGAACCCGCGACCCTCGCCTTGGCAAGGCGATGCTCTACCGCTGAGCCACGTCCGCATAATTTGGTGCGCGTGGAGGGACTTGAACCCCCACGTCAAAGACGCTAGATCCTAAGTCTAGTGCGTCTGCCAATTCCGCCACACGCGCAATTTCAAACATTTTCCTCATTTATTAAGGAAAACTGGTGAGCCATGAAGGACTCGAACCTTCGACACCCTGATTAAAAGTCAGGTGCTCTACCAACTGAGCTAATGGCTCAAGATCAAAAATGGCTGGGGATATAGGATTCGAACCTATGGATGACGGAGTCAAAGTCCGTTGCCTTACCGCTTGGCTAATCCCCATTATCAATGGTGGAGGCTGAGGGGATCGAACCCCCGACCCTCTGCTTGTAAGGCAGATGCTCTCCCAGCTGAGCTAAGCCTCCGTATGTATGGTGACCCGTAGGGGATTCGAACCCCTGTTACCTCCGTGAAAGGGAGGTGTCTTAACCCCTTGACCAACGGGCCTTATGTAAAAAGCTCTCAACCGGGATCGAACCGGTGACCTCATCCTTACCATGGATGCACTCTACCTACTGAGCTATGAGAGCAAATGGCTCCCCGAACAGGACTCGAACCTGTGACAACTCGATTAACAGTCGAGTGCTCTACCAACTGAGCTATCAGGGAACATTGCTTGGCGGCGTCCTACTCTCCCAGGACCCTTCGGTCCAAGTACCATCGGCGCTGGAGGGCTTAACGGTCGTGTTCGGGATGGGTACGCGTGGAACCCCTCCGCCATCGCCACCAAACGTTTCAAGGTGTTAATCCTTGAAAACTGGATACGAAACGAATTTGCTGTTTTAGTTCCCCTACTTGGTTCCGGGGTCCCCGAAAAGTAATCGGAATTACCTTCGAAGCCTCACGTCACTTTTTGGGGTATCTTGTGGATAAGCCCTCGACCGATTAGTACCTGTCAGCTCCATGCATTGCTGCACTTCCACCTCAGGCCTATCAACCTCGTCGTCTTCAAGGGGTCTTACTAATTGGGAAATCTCATCTTGAGGGGGG
>NZ_JAMBOE010000015.1 GCF_023715465.1 Paenibacillus macerans | reverse complement strand
GACCGGGATGGACGCACCGCTGGTGCACCAGTTGTTCCGCCAGGAGCACAGCTGGGTAGCTAAGTGCGGACGGGATAAGCGCTGAAAGCATCTAAGCGTGAAGCCCCCCTCAAGATGAGATTTCCCAGTATGTAAGACCCCTTGAAGACGACGAGGTTGATAGGCCTGAGGTGGAAGTGCAGCAATGCATGGAGCTGACAGGTACTAATCGGTCGAGGGCTTATCCAAAAAAACATCTAGAACACTAATTCGTTTCGTATCCAGTTTTCAAGGATTAACACCTTGAAACGTTTGGTGGCGATGGCGGAGGGGTTCCACGCGTACCCATCCCGAACACGACCGTTATACCTTTACCCCATCAAAGTGAACCGAAGCTTCGCAGAAGATTCCGAATACTTTGACGGGATACCCGATACATAGCGCCGATGGTACTTGGACCGAAGGGTCCTGGGAGAGTAGGACGCCGCCAAGCAAGAGAGAAGAGCACCGCCGAGGTTATCGGCGGTGTTTTTTTGCATTGTTGAAAGGTTTCAGCTTGTTGAAAGATTTACAGCGTTGTTGAGGTGTTTGCGGCGTAATGAAACGAAATGGCGTGATGAAGCGGATATTACGTTATTGCGGACACTGGGAGGATGGAGAGGTGAAACTTAACTTAACGGACGAGGCTAACGGACCTGAGCGACGTTATTTGGTCCAAAACGAAGGGTTAGGAATTCTAACGGACCGTGCGGACCTTATTTCGTTCAAATTGGTGTCAAATTCCGTATTTTTAATCCGATAGCGTCGTCTGAGTCCGTTAGAACAGGAAATACCCGGGAAATGGGTGAATAAGGTTCTTCCTGTCCGTTAAGGTCAAATACATATGGCGGAGACGCTTTGTTCGAAATATAGGGCACCAGGCTTGCTTAAAATATTTTTATTTAAAACTTAAAAATGTCCACTTATCTGAAAAATCTATAATTTTCCAATGGTAGCGTTTACATTATAATGAAACCAACCTGATTCTTAAGGTAAGGTATCAGCTCAGGATGAACAAGAAGGGATGAGAAGAAATGGTAAACGTCCGAAAACTGCCGATTTGGCTGGGCACGCTGATTTTTGTTACGGCAGTGGCGCTTGCGGGCTGTGGAGGCGGTAACGCCGCTAACGGAAATCAAGGAGTTTCCCCCAATCCGTCAAACGGAAGCGAACCCGCAGCAGAAACGGCCGCCCCGGCGAACGAAGGTACAGACAAGGAACCTGTAACGCTGAAATACACGTTCTGGGGCAGCCCTCAGGAGAAAAAAGCTGTGGAGGAGGCGACGAAAAAGTTCACCGAAAAATATCCCTGGATTACCGTCAACGCCGTGCATATTCCTGAAAGCGATTACGATGCCAAACTTACCGCGATGGTCGCGGCTAATGAAACGCCGGACGCTGGTTATGTGCATGGGGAGCTGGGGGAAGCCTGGCAAAAGGAAGGGAAATTCATCAACTTCAACGAGATGTTCGCCAAGGATACGGAGCTGAAAAAAGAGGACTTCCTCGACTATATCTGGTTCAACGGGGATGATCCGAACTACACCTGGGGCATCAGCACGGCGGGCGAAACGTTCGCGCTGTTTTACAATAAGGATTTGTTTGAGGAGGCCGGAGTGGAAATGCCTCCCGCCAAAGCGGAGGACGCCTGGACGTGGGCCCAGTTCGTGGAAGCCGCCAAAAAGCTGACGATCGACAAAAACGGTAAAAACGCTGCAGAGCCGGGCTTCGATAAGGACAATATCAAGCAATTTGGCGTTTCATTCGAGAACTGGTACGGTCCGGTGATGGCGCACATCGTCAACAACGAAGGCGATCTCGTTTCGCCGGACGGCACGAAGTTTGCTCTCGACCAGCCGGAGGCGGTGGAAGCAATCCAGCGGTTGGCCGATCTGATCAACGTTCACCATGTCGCGCCCAACCCGGTGCAGGCCAAATCGATCCCGTCCCAGGCGGTCGCCTTGCAATCCAAGCTGGTGGCGATGAGCATGCACGGGCAATGGATCAACCTCGATCTTGGGGCGGCCAAGGTCAATTACGATATCGGCGTGCTCCCGAAAATGAAGCGCAGCGTCGCCATGGGCATCAGCGGTGTCAGCGCCATGTTCAAAGCGACGAAGCATCCGGAAGAAACGTGGCTGCTCACCAAATTCCTCGCCGATCCTTCCGGTGCGCTGAACCTGTACCGGGACGGCCTCTGGATGCCTACGCTCAAGAAATGGTACACCGATCCCGAGCTTGTCGCCCAGTGGGCGGAAAATAATCCGTCGCACCCGCCAGGCTTCAAGGATGCTTTCCTGAACAACCTGCTGAACAACAGCACGCCGTCCCCGGTCTATTACGTAAAAAATTTCGGCAAGGTCAGTTCCATGGCGTTCTCCGCGCTTGATCCCGTATGGCTGGGCAAGCAAACGGCCGAAGAAGCGATGAAAGAAGTCGCTTCCAAGGTGCAGCCGGAAATCCAGGGCCGTTACGGCAAGTAGAGAAACCGGCGGCTTAGGGGAGGCGCGCGTCGGGCACGTTTGGTCCGCATCAGGGCCGCGCGCTCCCGGCAGCCGGGAGGAGGAGAGGCTTATGCGATCTGTCGCAGAAACACCCCGTCAAGCAGCGTTTGATCCGCTGCAGGGCATCCGGAAAAGAAGGCGCAAAGAACTGAAATACGGCTTGTTGTTTGCTTCTCCGGTGCTTCTTGGCTACTTGATTTTTGTGCTGGGTCCGCTTGTATTCACGTTTTTGCTTGGGTTTACCGAGTACAGCATGGTTGGGAGCCCGAAGTTCGTGGGCCTGGAGAATTTCGCGCGTCTGTTTACCGGCAAGGAGCCGCTTTTTTACGACGCCGCCGTCAGCACGTTGTATTACGTGTTCGTCAGCGTTCCGCTCGGCATCGCGTTTTCCTTTTGTCTGGCCCTGCTGATCAACGGCAAAATTAAAGGAAGGGCGTTTTTCCGCGGTTTGTTTTACCTGCCGGTCGTCATCCCGCTCGCCGCGTCTTCGATCATTTGGCTGTGGATGCTGCAGCCGGATTTCGGAATCGTCAATTATGTCCTTGGTTTATTCCATTTGCCCAAGTTCTCCTGGTTATCCTCGGACACGACGGTCATTCCGACCTTAATCCTCTTCAGCTTATGGTTGACGGGGAACACGATGGTGATTTTCCTGGCCGGTCTGCAGAATATTCCGGCTCATCTATACGAGGCGGTCGAGGTGGACGGGGGGAACGCGCTGCACAAAATTTGCTACATTACACTGCCGATGAGCTCTCCAATCATTTTTTTTAACACCGTGATCGGGTTCATCAATGCGTTTCAGACCTTCGTGCAACCCGCGGTCATGACGCAGGGCGGGCCGGACAACGCGAGTTACCTGATCGTATATTACCTGTTCAAGGAAGGATTTCAGTTTACGAAATTCGGCACGGCCAGCGCTGTTGCGTCCTTGTTGTTCCTGCTCGTTCTGCTGTGCACGTTCGTTCTTTTCAAATTTTCCAATTCGCTGGTTTATTATGAAGGGCGGGAAAGAGGAAGATGAAAGTACGCAAAATCGCCGCTCGCTTGAGCCTTTATGCCGTGTTGACATTGGGCGGGCTCGTGTTCGTGTTTCCGTTCTATTGGATGCTGCGGACGGCGTTTGTGGGCATGGACGGCCTGTTTGCAATTCCGCCGGATATCGTGCCGGACTCCCTAAGGTTCGACAACTTCGCCGAGGCGCTTTCCAGCAACCCATTTGGCCGCTATTTCTGGAACAGCACCGTCGTCACGGCGCTTTCCATCGCCGGCGTCGTCCTATCGAGCTCAGTGTGCGCGTACAGTTTTTCCCGGATTTCTTGGCTTGGTAGAGACAAGATATTCGGCTTTATCCTCACCGGATTAATGATGCCTTTTTTCGTCGTGATGATTCCGCATTTTCTCGGTTGGAAAACCCTTCATTTAACCGATACGCTTGTTCCCCTGATTGCACCGGCCTGGTTCGGTGGAGGGGTGTTCAACATTTTTCTGCTCCGCCAGTTTTTCCTGACGATCCCGCGGGAAATGGACGAAGCGGCCAAAATGGATGGTGCCGGGCATTTGCGGATTTACTGGAACGTGATTATGCCGATTGGCAGGCAATCGCTTATCGTCGTCGGCATGCTGACCTTTCTGGCCAACTGGAACGATTATCTGGCTCCCATGGTGTTCATTTCTTCGGAAAAAAATTACACGCTGATGCTGGGACTCACATTGTTCCAGGGGGCTTATTCGGCCCAGTGGCACCTGATGATGGCCGCGACCGCTATTATCGTGTTGCCTTCGCTCGCGGTATTTCTCGTTGGTCAGCGATTTTTCGTAGAGGGAATCGCCATGAGCGGAGTGAAAGGCTAAACGGATAGGCAGAATTTTTGGACTAAAATGCAGGAAATAGTCCCTTTCATACCAAATTATTCTATATAATGAGGCATAAGGAGGGAGGCAAATGCTGCATTTTCTGTTGGTCGATGATGAGCCCGGTCACGTGTTCGGGTTCAGCAGGCTGCTTGGCAAGCTGCGGCCGGGCGATGCCGTAAGTTCCGCGCGCAGCGGCGAGGAGGCTTTGCGTCTGTGTGAAGGCAGGATGTTCGACCTTATCTTTACGGATATCCGGATGCCGCAAATGACCGGGCTGGAATTTATGGAAAAGCTCGATCCGGTAAACCGGGCTAAGGTGGTTGTGCTGAGCGGGTACGATTTTTTCGAATACGCACAGAAAGCGCTTACGTTTGGGGCGTTCGGCTATTTGCTGAAGCCGGTTGATGCCGCCAAGCTGCAGGAGGTATTCGCGCGGGCGGAGCAGATCAGCGAGCGGGAGCGGCATGCCCGCTTAAGGCAGCAGGAGCTGGCGGCCAGGATTGATCGCATGGAGCCGGCCTATAGCGGAAAGCTGCTGCAAGCGTGGATCGACGGCGCCATAAGCGGCGAGCGGCTGGCGGAGCTTAAGCTTATCTTGCCATTGGCCGGTGCGGGCACAGCCGTTTCCGCAAGGCGGAGGTATTCCTTCGGCCGGGAGGAGGCGGCCAGGATCCAGTCCCGGCTGCGCGAGTACGGCGACTGCTTCTGCTTCGTCAGCGAACATGACGACAAGGAGTTGATCTGCGTGCTCGGCGATGGCGTTGATCCGCAGGCGGCCGGGCGGCTCCTCAAGGAACCGGAGCAACGGTTCGGGGCGGGGCATCTATCGGCCGGGATCGGAAGCCGTAGGGACAGTCTCCTGGAGGAGGCCCATATCAGCGTCCGCGAAGCCCGGTTCGCCAGGCTTGAGCAATTCTACGAGGAAGATCAAACCGTTTTTGCGTTTGGTGCCAGCCATTTGGACCGGGAACGCATTCCGGCGCTGGCTTCCGCCATGGAAACCGCGCTGAAGGAAGCGCTCCGCAGCGGAGACGAACAAGCCGCGAACAATGCGCTCACCGCCATATTCCGCGAATGGCGCAGCCGTCCCTATCCGCTGCCGCATCGTCTGCGGGACAAGTGCAAGCTGCTGCTGGTCAAAACGATCGAGGATCACGATATCCTCAGGGAAGGCAGCTTGCATGACGGTTTTTTGCGGGAGATCGAAGCCTTGACCGAGAATGCGGCCGTCTACTCCCAATTGGAAAGGGGCGCGCTTGATGTGGTGGTCCGCGTTGTCCGCACGATCAAGGAATGGAAGGAAAATCACCGCCATCAGCTTGTTCAGCGCTGTCTGGCATATATCGACGAGCATTACCACTCCGACATTTCGCTCGAATCCACGGCACAGCGGTTCGGACTCAGCGCCGGTTATTTCAGCCAATATTTCAAAAATAAGCTGAAAATCAATTTCACGGCATACCTGAACCAGGTCCGGCTGTCTAAAGCCAAAGCCATGTTGGAGCATGAAACCTTACGTATCTACAAAATCGCCGAAGCGGTGGGTTACCAGGATGTGAAGTATTTCAACCGCGTGTTTAAAAAAGAGTTCGGAATGACGCCGGAGGAGTACCGCAAGACGATCCGTATCCTGCACCAAAAGCGGGGGTAGGCAGAAGATGATGCGCGTTCTCCGCCGGTTCGCCCGGCTCAAGTTCCGGACAAAACTGATCGTTTCCTATGTTTTCCTCATCACGTTCCCCATGATTCTCATCAGTTACGCCTATTACAAGACCAGCTCTGACATCATTCTGAAGCATGCCAGCGACAGCATGCAAGAGGTCGTTCAGAAAAACAATCAATATACTGACATTGTGCTAAACCGGGTCAAGGATCAATCGCTGTCACTCCTGGCCGATCCGAATTTATTCCATCTGTTCGACAGGCCGCCGCCGACGGATCTGCTGGAACTGCTGCAAATGGACCGAAAAGTATCGGAGATCCTTAATACGTATTACGCCTCGGAGCCAAGTGTGGAAAGTGTCCAGCTCGTCACCGGCTATTACAGCTTCGGCGGAACGGCCATCCTGACCTCCAGGCCGACCTTCGTTTCGGTCAAACCGGACAAGCTGCACGTATCCAAGCTCTACAGGGACACGCTCCGGGCCGACGGCAAACTGATCTGGATTCCCACGTACGATTTCGCCAAGCAGTTCGACCAGGAGGAGCTTAGAGACTTAGATCCGCGCTACCGTTATGTATTTTCCGCCTCCCAGCTGCTGAAGAGCTCCATCGTCCAGGGCGGCGTGGTCAAGAGCTGGGGAGCCCGCACCGAGAATCCGCTCCTGCTGATCAACTTCAATGAAAGCTTTTTCCGTTCGCCCCAGGCCGGCAAGACAGCGCTCGATGGCTCTTACATGTTCGTCATTTCCCCGCAGGGAGAAATCGTGGCTCATCCGGATACCGTTAAGCTTACGAGCACTGAGGCAGCGGATTGGCTGGACAAGGCGGCCGCATTCAAGACCGGGACGGCGATTTCCCAAATAAACGGAAAAAAGATGCTGGTCTGCTACGATACATCGGAAATTACCGGCTGGATCAGCGTTCTGGTCGTTCCTTACGATAGGCTGCTAAGCGATCTTCCTTTGGTCCATACGTACAGCTTATACATCGCGGCCGTGCTGATCGCCGTTTCTATCGCCGTCGCCTACATGATCTCGGGTTGGCTGACGATTCCGATCAGAAAGCTGCTGGTGGCGATTCAACTGACCGGGAGCGGCGTATTTTCGACTAAAATCCCGGAACAAAGCGACTTGGAATTCGGCATTCTGATCAATAAATTTAATCTGATGAACGAAAAAATCAGCGACCTGATCAACGAAAACTACGAGACCCGGCTTAGGGAGAAGGAGGCGGAAATCATGGCGCTTAATCTCCAACTCAATCCCCATTTTTTGTACAACACGCTTAACGTCATTAATTGGATGGCGCTCGAGCGAAACGAGGAGGCGATCAGCAAAATGCTCGTCTGCTTATCGACCATGCTCCATTATACGGTCAAAAACAAACAGGAGCCGGTCGCTTTCGGTGACGATTCGGCCTGGCTTAAAAGCTATCTGCACATTATGGAACAGCGGTATTCCGGAGTCTTTGAAGCAAAGTATGAGCTTGACCTCATTCCGCCGGATTGCAAGGTTCCAAAAATGTTTTTGCAGCCGATCATCGAAAATGCGATCATTCACGGTTTTGCTTTACGGACCAGCGGCGGATTGCTGCGCATTGCTGGTCATGAGGAGGAAGGCACGCTGGTGTTTACGGTGGAGGACAACGGGCGCGGCATGGATGAAGAAACGCTTGCTGCCGCGCTGAATCCGGAGGCGCCCGGAGTTGGCATGGCCAACGTGATGAACCGGATCAAGCTGCTTTACGGGGAAACGTACGGGGCCACGATTTGTTCAGCTCCAGACCAGGGGACACGGGTGACCGTCCGGCTGCCAAAGCGGACGTAAGGAACAGGAGCAGGCGTTTTTCGTTATCCTGAAAGGAGGTGATGGGGTTTAGTTTGGCGAGGGATACAAAGAAAATAACACAAACCGGGATCGGAGGAGAGGGCTGCTGAATCTAATTCCTGAATGGAAATGAAAAGGAGCGGTGAAATGATGGGACATGCACGGACGTTATCGAAACCTTTGAAGTTGATGCTCGGCTTGTTAGTCGCCAGCGCGCTGGCAGTGTCAATTCCTAAGGCGGCCTCCGCCTATACGTTGTCAAACAGTGAGTTTCAAGTTACGACCGGAAACCATGGAGAAATCACGAACCTGCAAATCGTCGGGGACAGCTTTCCGACCAATTACGTGATGAACGCCACCAACGCTCCACAGCAGAACACATCCGACCATCAATGGGTTGGTGAGCTGATGTTTACCTATCGGCTGGGGAACGGAGCCTGGACGAAGGCTTGGACCAACCGTTCGGCGGACGGGCGGACGCAAAACCAATCCGGCAACACGGTAAACATAACCTATCAGAACTCCAACAGTGCGGAGGGCATTCGCAACTTCAAAGTGGACGAGTCCTACGCTCTCCAAAACGACCATTTGCGCTGGTCGATCACGGTGACCAATACCAGCAATCAGACGCTCGAAATCGGAGATTTTGGCCTTCCGCTTCCCTTCAATGAATACTGGTCCGCTGGAGGGGGCGAGCAGATCTACGAGTCGCGGGTCGTCACCCATTCCAACGTGGCAAACAACAATTCCTATATTACCGTGCAGCGCCCGAGCGGCATAGGGGGTACGCTGCTGATGGTGCCGGATGCTTCGACCGGAGCCGGGTTCGAGTATATGGACAACTGGCGCGTCGAAGAGCACCCGGGCAGCAAATGGGCGGCCGATGAGGGCGGCTGGCCCGAAGGGCTAACCGTGTTCTACGTCCATTCCAACGTGATCAAAAGCACGAACCGCGGGTATTTGCCGAACACGAGCCTGGTGCTGGCGCCGGGTGCTAGTAAGACGTACGCCTTCAAATTTTTCAAGGCGGCGAATGAACAGGCGGTGAAGGACCGGCTGTACGCGGAAGGGATGATTGACTTCACCGTCGTGCCGGGCATGATCGTGCCGACCGATCAGACGGCAAAATTCAGCCTTCGGACCACGAAGCCGGTGAGCTCAATCATCGCCCAGTATCCGTCGCAAACGACGATCACTCCGCTCGGGACCGCGCCGGCCGGCCACCGTTTGTATTCGTTAACCTTAAGCCGGCTGGGGCAAAACGATATTACCGTCAACTACGGCAACGGTGAAAAAACCGTGCTGCAGTTTTACGCGATCGAGCCGGTCGCCAACGCTTTGCAGCGCCATGCCACGTTTATGGTGAACAACCAGCAGTGGAACGTGCCCGGCGATATTCGCGACAAAGTGTTCGACGACTGGATGATGCAGTCCAACTCCCGCCGCAACGTGTTTAACGGTTATTGGGGCTGGGGCGACGATTGGGGGCTGACGCACGGGCAGTTCCTGGCCGAGAAAAACGTGCAGAAACCGGTCGCCACGGAAATCGAAGCGGTGGACAAGTATTTGGAAACGGCGATTTGGACCAACTTGATGAACGGCCATCATGAGGATTATCTGATTCACGATTTCCTGATGCCGGAGCCGAACACGACGCCGACGTACCGGGGTTACGCTTATCCGCATGTCTACAACACGTATTTCAGCATGTACAAGCTCGCCAAAATGTACCAGGACATGGTCGACTACATTCACCCGCGCACGACGTATTTGCTGCGTGCCTACAACATATTCAAAGCGCTTTACGACGGACCGGTCGCATACAACTGGAACACCGGCCTGATGGGAGAGATGTCGACACCCGAGATGATCAAAGCGCTGCAGGAGGAGGGCTACACCTCCCAGGCCAATGACGTGATCAGCAAAATGAACACCAAATACAACAATTTCAAGAACACAACCTACCCGTACGGCTCGGAATACAACTACGACAACACTGGGGAAGAGTCGGTGTACACCTTGGCCAAAATGAACAAAAATCTGTCGATGATGGGCAAAATCAACACAAAGGTGCGGGCGACGCGAGGGGCTATGCCGCTCTGGTACTTCTACTCCGTGCCGGTGACGATTACCGGGGAGCCGTGGTGGAACTTCCAATACACCGTCGCGCTGCAAGGCTATGCGATGGATGACTGGGTGCGCAACCATTCGGCCAATCCGGAGGTCGAACAGCGTTTGACTTATGCCTCGAAGCTCGGCAATTTGAGCGCGATCAATTCCGGGCAAATCAGCTCGGACCCGGCGGATATCGGGGCGGTCGCATGGACGTATCAAATGACCAAAGGCAACCATGGGGCGCTGGGCGTCGGGGGCGGACCGCTGTTCAACGGCTGGCGCGGCATGTCCGGGGAAGCCGATCTGGGCCTTTGGGGCGCGATCAAGATTTTGAGCGCCGACGTGGCGGTCGATCCGCTGTTCGGATTGTACGGCTATGGGGCCGAGGTGA
The DNA here is from genome assembly GCF_023715465.1 of Paenibacillus macerans. Taxonomy (GTDB): domain Bacteria; phylum Bacillota; class Bacilli; order Paenibacillales; family Paenibacillaceae; genus Fontibacillus; species Fontibacillus macerans_A. The sequence continues at coordinate 133,014 of NZ_JAMBOE010000015.1, read as the reverse complement.
CGAAAAACGGGAACAATTATGTCATCATCCCGAAGGACGGCGTATTCCAAAAGCTGAACCTGATTACGGAAAAACTCGGCATGGCGCTGGAGCGGGACACGTATACGACAGCTACGGTAGCTACCGCCAAAGATTACATCAACTTCTCGCTGAAAAACGCGACGCCCGGAACCGCCCATACGACCAAAGTCACCTTTAACGGTTTGGCACCGGGCTCCTACAAGGTGCTGATCAACGACAACGCCGCCGGCAGCGTGACCGCGACGAACGGAGCGCCCACGAGCGTCAGCCTGAATATCGGCGCGGCCGCCACCTACGATATCAAGCTGCAGAAGGGCGGCGATCCCGAGGGTCCGGTGGATGTGGCGCCGCTGGCCACGGCATCAACCTCGTACGTTTCGCCGTGGGAGAGCTTGACCGGACTGAATGACGGGTATACGCCGACGAGTTCGGCTGATCGGGGCCATCCCGTTTACGGCAATTGGGACAACCCGAACACCACGCAGTGGGTGCAATATGATTGGAACCAAAACTATACGCTCGACCGGATGGACGTGTACTGGTTCGATGACGATCAGGGCATCGATCTGCCGGCGTCCTATACGATCCAGTATTGGAACGGCTCGGCATGGGTAAACGTCAGCGGTGCGTCAGGTTACGGCGTATCGCCCAACCAGTACAACACAACCACGTTTACGCCGGTGACGACAAACAAGATCCGGCTAAACATTGTCGCCAAAGCAACGGCATCCACCGGTATCCAAAGCTGGAAGGTGTACGGGTCTTGAAAGGTGGGGTGATAGGATCAACGGAAGCATTATGAAAAGGTAAGAAAAGCAAGGTTGCCCTGTAGCTGCGGGGCAGCCTTGCTTAATGTCTGCTGCGTTCCCTCAACCACTCATTGGAAAAATCCAATAGATTGCCGAACATCGAACATCATTTTGAGCTCTCATTGGAAATATCCAATTGAATTCGCACAGACCACCTGTTTTGCGGCCTGCCGAGCTTAATCTATTGGAAATATCCAACCAAACTGCTTTGATCTCCAGCTAAATTCCGATCTATTGGAAATATCCAATCAGAACGTTGTGTCAGGTCGTAAATGCAATGGTAAGGCAAGAAAAGCTCCTGCGGCGCAGTGCCGGCCAGAAGCTTTTGCTTGTGCGCTCGACGTGCAGCGCTCTAGCGATGCTCGGCTGCCTGCGGAATCATGGTACGGATGTTTTTCCCTTTTTTGCGAAAAGTCAGTATAACCCGGGCCGCCGTAAGTCCGATGACGATTGCTGCTGTGCTGAGATAAATCAGTTTTGCCCAAAGGTACTGCGTGTCCGTCCCGATGAGCAGACCATGAAGCAGGGCAAGGAAAAAACCGGGGAAAGCCAGAAAATGAATCGTCCGCCACGATTTTATGCCGATCTTTTTAATACCGTCGGAGGTTAGAATTAAAATCAAGGTGATATAAAAAGCGATCGTCCCCAGCCCGGTAACGATGGGATGTGTAGTTGCGGTAAACGGCACCAGCAGGCTGGCGAGCGTGTAGCCCACGTATTTGTCGAACAGCAGCACGCCGCCATGGACCAACCCGAACAAAAAGCCAAACCAGCCGCTGGATTCATGCAGTGCCAACAGGAAAGACTTCGTGCGGCCTTTTGCCAGTTTGAGGCTCATCATCAATCCGGCCGTTACCGATACAAACATCAGAAGATAGCTGGTTAAGCCCGCGGCGCGCGTTGTTGACCATACGTTAAAAGCGTCAAGAAATGAGCTCATAGGGGATGCCTCCTTTCGCGGCGTTGTATTGGTCCAGCGTTCCGCTGACGACGATGGACCGATCGTGCTTGATGCCGATCATGGCGCTTAAAGGATAGCGGTCGCGAAGCCATCGGGCTCCTTCCTCTGCGCCCAAAATAAGTACGCATTTCGCGCAAACCTCCGCTTCGGGCAAATTCGGTGCCAACACCGTGACCTGCGCCAGATCCGAGTCGGAAGGGGTGCCGCGCCGCGGGTCGATGATATGATGAACGATTTTTCCGTCCGTATCCGTCCACTGCCGCTTCAAGGAACTGCTTGTCGCGATCCCCAGCGTTCCGTGCAGATGCAGTTTCAGCATATTCTGCTCCTCTTGCCACGGATCGGCGATTCCGATATGCCATCCTTCACGGGGCGTGCCCCAGAGCGAAATGTCCCCGCCGGCGCCGATGGCTCCCGGAGAGATCGCCTGCTGCTGCAGCTTCAAAGCGAAGCGGTGTGCGCTCCAGCCTTTGGCGAACCCGCCAAGGTCGACGGAAACCCCCGGTTCCAGCGTAATCCGCTGCAATTCCTCGTTCAGACCGGCCGGACGCGGGCCGATTCCATCGGCGTTGTGGGACGCCGTTGCGGTTTTGCTCGGCACCGTCAAAGTTTCAAAAGAACGGGAATACCCCAGCTCGCAAAGCGCTGCGCCAAGATAAGGGCTGAATAAACCTTCCGTTTGCTGATAATGCAAATTCGCTTCCGATACGACGTTGTATAGAAGAGAGGAAGCCGTAAAAGGCCGCCCATTGGACCGGTTTAGTGCCGAAAGCTCGCTATCTGGCCGAAACCGGCTAAGTTTGTTTTCCACGTAAATAAACCAGTTCATGGCACTGCGCCGGAAAAGTTCAGGGAGACCCGCCGTGAAAAAGAATGCATTCATCGCGCGAAATTTGTGCATGGCCGTTTCCTCCTTTAGGATGCGTGGGATCTCATCCCGCTGAATTCATCGGACTCTGGTCCGGATCCGGAGTTACCGCTATCGTAACTGGTGCCGGGGGAGGCGCTGCCGTCATTACCGTTAAAATCTTCAAACCGTGGTCTCCGATCGGTTCCTTGATGATCATAGGTGAATTGGTCGCTGTTTTGTGCAGATTCGGACGCCGTTGATGAAGACGAAGATGAGGATGGGTTTGCTGCGTCGCTGTGGCTTGTGTTTAGGCCGATCAGTCCGACGAATAACGCCGCGCTTGATACCCCGACACACCACTTTGTCCATTTGTTGTTTGCCATGGGGATGTCCTCCTTAGTTGAATAAGTCTAGCTGTAAGCCTAGTATGATTGCCCTACCTTAAGCCCATATGAAAACGTACTTAAAGTTTGCTGAGGCCCCTGCTGGGGATCTTGGTTTGGATCTTTACAGAATCAGTGAAGATTATAACTCAACCTGTTCATTTCACCTGATCGGATCGGATGACAGGCAAACGCGTGCTTGACCGGCTTGGCTCTGACCATTAATTGCAAATCATACAACTAACTTTACATCCATTTACCCAATCATTCGTTTAATTTCATTTCATACAATTATTTCCTCTTTTCTTTATCTCTTCTTTGAAAGATAGCGGAGTAATTGCAGGTTTTACACTTAATAAAGCGCTATGGCAGCATTTGCGGATAAGTAACTGAACAATTTGCAACTATTCCATTCAATAGTGGACTAAGAAAACTGGAGTCGGCGGATCATTTGCTGACCAATTCAATTAACCTTACTATAAGAAGATTGCGAAACCGGAGGTGAGCAGATGGTAAGCTCTATTTTCAAGGAAGAAATCAGAAAGGCCACAAGGAGATCGTGGGAGGATTGGGTCGCGGCGCTGGAAGGTACGGTTGATCCGGGATGGTCGCATGAGCAAGTTAAACAGGCCATTCATGAGCAGCATCACGTGTCGGAAGAGTGGGGTGAATGGATCGCCACGATGTACGCTCCACTGATGGGACGAGTCCCTGTCGGGACGACCAAGGATGCGGGTGTGCAGACCGGGGTCAGAAGGTCGTTTGCCGCTTCGAAGGAAGGGGTTTGGGAGTTTCTCACGACACCCGCAGGGTTGCCGTTATGGATCGGGGCTGTCCCGTCGTTCAAACTTGAGGTAGGGTATGAATTTGCGTCAAAGGAAGGCGTCTCCGGTAAAATAACGGTGGTCAAGCCTTACCATAAATTGCGTTTGACCTGGAAACGACCGGAATGGGGGCAATTTTCCCGCTTGCAGCTTTACGTGCTGTCGACAAATACCGGCAAAACGACCGTTTCGATCCACCAGGAAATGCTGGAGGACGTTTTTATCCGGGAGCTGATGAAACGCCACTGGGAAGACATGCTTGCTGAGCTCAAATGGCGGTTGGAGGATGCTCTTTAGATGAGTTCCGCGTTATCGATGTCCGAGTGCCTGCTATTTGGGTTGACGCTTCCTGTTAAAAAAGAACCCCTCGCAACTAACTTTGCTGGGGTTCTTTTGCCGGTCCGGTCAGAAGCCGTTCCAAACGACGGTCTGTTCGGCGGGCAAACGGGTGGAAGGCCGGGCGGGCTGGGCCGCTTTCCCGACGGCGACGAGCATCACGGGGATATAACGTGAAGGTATGTTAAACGCTTCGATCAATGCGCCGGGGTCGTAACCGCCCATCGGGCAAGTGTCATACCCGATCGCCTTGGCGGTGAGCATCAACTGCATAGCCGCAAGGGATGCGTTGCGGATCGCTTCGTCCCGGGGAACTTGCGGGTTGTTTAAATAGGCCGCTTCGATTTGACCGACCAGGTTTGCCTTGACTTCTTCCGGCATCAGTCCGGCAGCCACGTCGCGGCCTAAAACCATTTCCGCGTCACGGTGGGCCTCAAGGTCCCCCAGGACGGCGATCACGGCGGAAGCTTCCGCCACCTGGCGCTGACCGTATGCAACGGTGAGCAGCTTCTCCTGAAGTGCCGGGTCGGTGATCACAAGAAATTTCCAGGGTTGAAGATTCCAGGCCGACGGGGCGCTCCCCGCCATTTCAAGAAGAAAGGTAATTTCGCTTTCGCTCAGCTTATGTGCTGGATCAAAGTGCTTGACCGCATGGCGTTCCCGCAAAACGGTAAAAAAGTCGGCTTGTACCGCGGATGTCATCAAATCCACTCCTTAGTTATGATTTTTCTTTACTAATCAGGCCGCCGGTTCAGACCGTAGACCACCTAACGGACCGTAGCGCCCTTATTTGTCCGGAAAGACGGAGTTTGAAATTCTAACGGACATGAGTGCTTTTATTTGACCCAAAATGGCGGAAAATGAGCGCCAAACTGGCAAATAAGGTCTCTGGTGTCCGTTACATCGCGAAAGCTCCCGTTTTCGCCGAAATAACGGCACTGGTGTCCGTTAGAATCCAGCGGGTGGTGCAGATTGGTTAAGTTGCTTCGCCACCCGAGCGAACCGCGGCTTTTTCGGCTTTGTTGTTTTCGCCCTTGTTGCTTTGGCCTTGTTGTTCTCGGTCTAGCTGTTTCCACCCTTGTTGTTTCCGCCCCTGCTTTTTTCACTCTTGCTTTTGGCGCTCAAGAGATTCGCCCCTGTCACGCCGGCGATGATCAGGAGCGAGCCGATCACATGATACACGGTTACGTTCTCTCCGAGAACGATCGCTCCGGCCGCAATCGACACCACGGTCGACAAGTTGGAAAAGACGCTCACTTGTGAGGCTTCCAGCTTGGATAAGGCGTAATTCGCACATAAGGCAGTGACGAGCGAAGACATGACGCCGAGATAAAAGATCGACAAGACAAAATTGCCGCTTCCAAGCGGCGCAAGCCAGTTCCCGAGCGTTCCGGCAGAGGCGTGTTGGGTCACCGAGACGGCCAGAAAAACTACGCAGCCGATGCCGAGCGTCAGATAGCTGATCTCCCAAGGACCGTAAAGCTTCAGCAGCGATCTGGCCAGCACGCTGTATCCGGCAAACGCAAGACCGGAGAAGAACAGCAATAGAAGACCTGCCATGTTCCCGAAGTTAATGGGGCCGTTCCCCATCACAAAAATGAACACAACGCCAAATACGGAGAGAAGGATTCCCAGCTTCTGGCCCAAGGTCGTCGTTTCCTTCAAAAAGACGTAGGCCATGACCATCGTCAACACTGGCGTAAAAGCGTACATTATGCCTCCCTCCGCAGAGGTGGCGTGCTGCAGGCCAAACGTTTGAAACAGGAAGAACCCTACAGGATAGAATGCGGCCAGTACAAATACCGGGAAAAGCGGCTTGCCCCGAAACCGAAGCTTGATCAGGCCCAGGGCAACGGGAATCGACATCGCCGCAAACGAAACGACAAAGCGGAACGCCAGCGTATCGACCGGACTCGCGTTTTCCAAGGCGATTTTCGTAAACAGAAAAGAGAAGCCGATGATCGCGGCGTTGATGAAGGCGCAAATATAAGCAAAAGTTCGGTTTTTGGGTTCGATATCGGCCAACCTCCATTGTATGTTCTAGTTTGGATCATGTTCGCGAACAGTCATCCTGAAGCAATGGTATAATGAATCAGCGATCTGAAAAACCGCGATTTTTCAAAACTGTACCGATACAGTTTGGCAAACCGGCACCAGCAGCAGGAAGAGGTGAGAGACAACGTGAAAAAATACATGTCAATCCTGTCCGATATCGAACGGAGAATATCCGCAGGCCGATATCGCCCGGGGCAAAAGCTTCCGTCGGTGCGCAATGCCGCCCAGGAATACGAATGCAGCGCCAGCACGATCATCAAGGCCTATGCGGAGCTGGAAAAGCGGCATGCGATCTACTCCGTGGCGCAAAGCGGGTTTTACGTGGTCGGGCACTCTGCTGCGGCGCGGACAAGCGGCGATAGCACCACGATCGATTTTACGTCGGCGTCGCCGGATATCGACCTGTTTCCCTATCTCGATTTCCAGCACTGCCTCAACAAAGCGATCGATACTTACAAGGCCCAGCTCTTCACCTACGGAGATCCGCTGGGGATGGAGAAGCTGCGGCAAACGCTGGTTACCCATCTGGCAAGCAACCAGGTATTCGCCAAGATGGAGCATATCGCCGTGACCTCCGGCGTGCAGCAGCCGCTGGAAATTTTGGCGAAAATGCCTTTTCCGAACGGAAAGCCGGCCATCCTGGTCGAGCAGCCAAGCTACGATATTTATTTGCGTTTCCTCGCGGTGGAAGGGATCCCTGTGCAAGGAATCGCACGTACTGCGGCAGGCATCGATTTAAGCGAGCTGGAGGAGCGGTTCAAGAGCGGTGGGATCAAATTTTTCTACACCATGTCCCGCAATCACAACCCGCTGGGGACTACGTTAAGTACGGAACAAAGAAAGACCATCGCCAAGTTGGCCGAAAAATACGACGTGTACGTCGTTGAGGACGACTATATGGCCGATCTGGGAGATGAGCGGGGGTATCACCCGATCCATGCGTACGACAGCGCCTCACGCGTCGTTTATTTGAAAAGCTTTTCCAAGGTCGTATTTCCCGGGCTGCGCTTGGGCGTCGCAGTGCTGCCGGCCGAACTTCTGGAACGGTTCCGAGCCTATAAAAATTACAGCGACACCTCTCTGTTGTCCCAAGCCGCGCTGGAGGTGTATATCAAAAACGGAATGTACGAACGCCACAAGCAAACCTTATACGACCGGTACTCCGAACGGATTCACACGTTGTTGGAGGCGGTCAGGCGGCATGCCGAAACGGGACTGGCCCAGGTTCCGGACGTCACCTCGGGCATGTTCGCCCAACTGCAACTGCCCCAGCAGGTCAATTTGGAACGTTTGACGGAGCGGCTGTTGACCAGAAGTATCCTGGTGCTGCCCGGCAAAGCGTTTTATTTGGCGGACTATCTGGCGAGGGAGAAATTTTTGCGGATCAGCATTTCAAGGGTGCCGCTTGCGCAAATCGATAAAGGCGTCAGGGCGATTGTGGAGGAAGCCGCGAGGGCGTACGGAAGGTAGGGACTGGGGACGGAATATTCTCTATAGGACATCGTTCTTGCTGAATAATAAAATGGGAAATTTATCAACCTAAAAGAGGTTGTTCAAAATGAATCGTTTCCGGCAATCCTAAAGCAAAAAGGAGTGTTCGTTCCCGATGGATCAGCAACTAGAACCGATTCCTCAGCCCAAAAAATATGGGGCGCTCGGCAACCTGCCTTTGATCGATAAAGATTTGCCTACCTTATCCTTTGCCAAACTGGCCGACGAGTTCGGACCGATTTACCGGTTTGAGATATTCAGTCGATCCTTTATCGCCGTGTCCGGGCATAAACTTGTAGCTGAGGTGTGTGATGAATCGCGTTTTGACAAAAGCATCGGCCATTTAATGAAAGTGCGCGATTTTGCCGGCGATGGCTTGTTTACGAGCCTGACGAAGGAGCCGAATTGGGCCAAAGCGCATCATATTCTCATCCCTTCCTTCAGTCAGGCGGCGATGAAGGGGTACCATGCACGCATGGTCGATATCGCCCTGCAGCTCGTGCAAAAATGGGCCCGGCTGAACCCCGGCGACAGCATCAAAGTACCGGAGGATATGACTAGGCTGACGCTGGATACGATCGGTTCATGCGGATTCGATTACCGGTTCAACAGCTTCTACCGGGAAACGCCGAATCCGTTTATCGTCAGCTTGGTGAACGCGCTCGACGAAGCGATGCATTATTCGAGCCGGCTGCCGATCCAAAACAAATGGATGGTGAAGAAAAAACGCCAATACGAACGCGACATCCAATCGATGTTTTCCCTGGTCGACCGCATCATTGCCGAACGCAAGGCGAGCGGGGAGCAGGGCGGCACCGATCTGCTCGCCCGGATGCTCAGCGCGTCCGATCCGGAAACCGGGGAGCTGCTGGATGACGAAAACATCCGTTTTCAGATCATCACCTTCCTCATCGCCGGGCATGAAACGACAAGCGGCTTGCTATCGTTTACGATCTATTATCTGCTGAAAAATCCGGATGTGCTGAAGAAAGCCTATGAAGAGGTGGATCAAGTTTTAACGGATCCCGCCCCCAGCTACGAGCAGGTGCGGAAGCTGAACTATATCCGCATGATTTTGGACGAGTCGCTGCGCCTGTGGCCAACCGCTCCGCAAATCGGTCTGTTTGCCAAGGAGGACACGGTGATCGGCGGCAAATATGCGATCATGAAGGGGGAAACGGTCGCGGTCATCCTGCCGAAGCTGCACCGTGACAAGGAGGCTTGGGGAGAGGACGCCGAACAATTCCGCCCGGAGCGGTTCGAAGATCCGAAAAAAATCCCGCACGATGCCTATAAACCGTTCGGGAACGGACAGCGGGCCTGCATCGGCCGGCAATTTGCCCTGCACGAAGCGGCGCTTGTCCTCGGGATGATTCTGCAGCGGTTTGAGCTCATCGATCATACGAATTATCAGCTTAAAGTCAAACAGACTTTAACATTGAAGCCCGACGGCTTCACAATTCGGGTAGGCCCGCGCCCGGACTCGGGCAACTTTACGGGGAATGTGCTTCCCGTCAAGGAAGACGGCAAAGGACCGGTTCAAAAGCAGCAAGCGGAAACGCCCCGTCCGGCGGCGCTAGTGGGGGTTAACAACCGTCCGCTGCTCGTTCTCTACGGTTCGGATATGGGAACGGCGGAAGGAATCGCCCGGGAGCTGGCCGATCTAGCGCGCTTGCATGGGGTCCGCAGCGAAACTCAGCCTTTAAACGAGCGCGTCGGGAATCTGCCGAAAGAAGGGGCGGTCATCATCGTGGCCTCCTCGTATAACGGCAAACCCCCGGCCAATGCCAGACAATTTGTGGAATGGCTGGAGGAAGTGGAGCCGGGGGGCCTTGCGGGCGTCAATTACACGGTGTTTGGCTGCGGCGACCGCAACTGGGCGAGCACGTACCAGCATGTGCCGAAGTTTATCGACGAGCAAATGGAGCGCAAGGGGGCGAAACGTTTTTCGGCGCGCGGCGAAGCCGACGCCAGCGGCGATTTCGAGCAGCAGCGCGAAGCTTGGGAGTCGCGGATGTGGGGCGAGGCGATGGACTTTTTCGGAATCGCTTTGAATCCGAATGCCGAAAGGGAGCGGAGCACGTTAAGCATCCGGTTCGTAAGCGATTTGGCGGACTCGCCGCTGGTGCAGTCCTACGAAGCGGTGTCTGCCGCGGTAACGCTGAACCGGGAACTGCAGGCCGCAGGCAGCGAACGCAGCACCCGGCAGATCGAGTTGTCCCTGCCGGAAGGGCTCGGCTACGATGAAGGCGATCATCTGGGCATGCTCCCGGAAAACAGCGGCGTTCAAATCGGCCGGATTCTGAAGCGGTTCGGTTTAAGCGGGAGCGATCAAGTGATCATGACGGCCAGCGGATTCAGCGCGGCCCATCTGCCTTTGGACCGGCCGGTGAACCTGCGCGATCTTCTGGCACATTGCGTGGAGCTCCAGGAGCCGGCAACCCGGGCGCAAATTCGCGAGCTGGCGTCCTATACGGGATGCCCGCCCCATAAACGCGAGCTCGAGCAGTTGCTGGAAGGAGAAAACTATACGGCGCAGGTCCTCAAACGCCATGTCACGATGCTCGATTTGCTGGAAAAATACGAAGCGTGCGACATTCCGTTCGAACGCTTTATGGAACTGTTGCCTCCGCTCAAGCCGAGATATTACTCGATCTCCAGCTCGCCGAAAATTTCTCCGGAAACGGCAAGCATCACCGTGGGAGTCGTCTGCGGGCCGGCGTGGAGCGGGCAGGGCGAATACCGCGGGGTTGCGTCCAATTATTTGGCGGAATCCACACCGGGGGATCGCGTCGTGATGTTTATCCGGACGCCGGCTTCCGGGTTCCGGTTGCCGGATGACCCCGGAACGCCGATCGTTATGGTCGGGCCGGGAACCGGGCTGGCGCCGTTCCGCGGTTTCCTTCAGGCGCGTGTGGCGCTGAAGCGGGAAGGGGGGCAACTTGGCCGCGCCATGTTGTTTTTCGGCTGCCGGAACGAGGCGGACTTTATTTACCGGGATGAGCTGGAAGGTTATGTGCGGGACGGGATCGTTTCGCTGTATACCGCGTTTTCCCGGAAAGAAGGCGTCCCGAAAACGTATGTTCAGGACCTGATCGAGCAAAATGCCGAGGAAGTGATTTCCTTGCTGGCGAGCGGCGGACATCTGTATATTTGCGGGGACGGCAGCCGCATGGCGCCGGATGTGGAAGCCCGCCTGCTCCAGTCCTATCAGAAGGTACAGGGAACCGGAGAGCATGCAGCGAAGGCTTGGCTGGAGGGCTTGACCGCTGATGGGCGGTACGCCAAGGATGTGTGGACCGGGGTGTAAGGGCTATGTTGCGATATAAGGAAGAGCGGGAAAACCCCCACGAAATGCAAAAGTGCAGGCGGTTTTTGTCGAAACTCCTCTAAACCGGTGGTTCAAATGCAAAAGCGGCTCGGCCCCCTAATTCCGGAGTCTACACCGTCAAAATAATGTGTGTCGTACGATTGCTCACTTTTTCAACAAATTACAGCGTTCTATGGAATTTGGCTTGATCTTCTTCCTTCAGTTGCTTGACCCATTCGCTGAACACCGTGGGCGCTTTGCGTTTCAAGCTCCCATGCATTCTGCGGTTGTTGTAGAAGTCCATGTACCAGTCAATAGCCGCATACGCGTCTTCCATGGTCTCAAACGATTCTTTGGTGAGCAGGTCGCGTTCCATCGAGCTGTGGAACGACTCGATGTATGCATTCATGTTTGGTGTCTTTGGCGGGATTCGCTCATGGAGCATCTCCCAGCTTTCGCAAGTATCGCCAAACAGTACGCTCAGGAATTGAGGGCCGTTGTCCGTGCGGATCACGGGCATGGTCTCTCCGGGCTGCAACCGGCTCCTGATGGCCCGCCCCAAGGCCTGACAGATAGGTGTCGCTTCGCAAACAGAGCCTCTGTAATAGGCGACGATGACGCGATCGAACACATCGATGATGCTAAAGACGAAGAAGAAACGATCGCGGCCGGGAACATATCCGTACTTGATGTCCGCCTGCCATAATTGGTTTGGGCCGGTGACAAGACGGTTTCTAGCCAGTCTTCGTGGATGCTTAGACTTGGGCTTTCTCTGCTTTTGAAGAATGCCTAGCTCTTTACAGAGGCGGTAGGCCTTTGACTTTCCTAGGACCAGGTCGTATTTGTCGCGCAAACACTGAGCCAACAGCTTGTAACCGTAGATGTGCTCTTCGCCTTCTAGGAGCTCTAGTAGCCACTCTTTGATCTGCTCGTCGCTGACTTTACGACCTTGCAGCGTCAAGGAATACCCTGGACAAGGGCGGCCTCTTCCCGGGCTGTTAGAAGTCTCTGTAGACCGTTTCGTGCGTTTGAGGCGCTCGTAGTAGGTGGATTCTGCCAGACCTAATATACGCAGCACAAGAGCTGCGGTGTTCCCCTGCTTAATAAAGCGGTCGGCTATTTCAAATTTTTCAGATAAGCAGGGTTCTTCTTTTTTAGGAGTTCTCGCAGGATCTCGATTTCGAGTTCCTTTTCACCCAGCACCTTCATCGCCTTTTCGTATTTCACTTCCACGTCCTGAAGCCGCTTGAGCTCTTGAAGATGATGGTCCGCCGGTGGTAGTTCGTGGATATCCACTTCATCCCGATACGTTCGGATCCAGTTGCGAATCGTTTCCGGGTGGAGGTTATACTTCCGGGCCAGCACCCCCACCTTGATCCCCGACATGGCTTCACGCACCACTTCGATACGCACTTCCTCGTATAGCTTACTTGATCGCCGCATACTGTTCGTCCTCCCTTAGAAATACAATAATATATTGTAGGGCAGGACTCCAATTCAATTAGGGGGCCGTGGGGAAAGTGCAGTTCATTTCCGGTTAAAAGTTACTTTTTATCATATAGCCCAAAATGAGATGCACATTTGCATTTCAATCGCTCTAAAATCGTAATTTCGGGAAAATAGAATGCACTTTTGCAGTTGATCCCGTTGGGACGGACTTTCTTAATTCTCCCAAGCCGGATTCCAGACAACTTCCCACAGATGGCCGTCGGGGTCCTGGAAATAACCCGAATAGCCGCCCCAAAACGTGTCGTGCGCCGGCACGGTGATGGTGGCGCCGGCCTGTTCGGCTTCCATCATGACCCGGTCCACCTCTTCCTTGCTGCTTACATTGTGGCCCAGCGAAAATTCGCTAGGACTGGCCGAGGTTTGGGGAATTTGCGCATCATGGGCCAGATTTTTGCGGCTGAACAGGGCGAGCCGGATCCCCGACTCCAGGTCGAAAAACGCCACGGCGCCATGCTCAAACTCTTGTCCGACAATGCCTTCGGTCGGGAATCCCAGACCGTCGCGGTAAAACTTCACCGACTTTTCCAGGTCATCCACGCCGATCGTAATGACTGTAATACGCGGTTTCATAGGAATTGAGCCTCCTTGTACATATGGATGTGCTTGCTCCATTTTTATTTTAATCGGCCGCACAGGGGAGGGGATTGTAAAAATCAGACATGCCGCCGAATTCCCGGGCCGCCGCCATCGGAGCACGGCCGTAATATCGCTTAAACTCACGGATCATATGCGCTTGATCAAAATAACCGTACTTGAAAGCGAGGGATGGTCCGTCCATTTCGGGGCGATTCCGGATGGACTGAACCACCGCCTGAAAACGCACGATTTCACTGAACTTTTTAGGGCTCGTCCCGATCCGGTTCAGAAAGATGCGGTTCAGTTGGCGCGTGCTGATCACTTCTTTTTCGGCCAACTCCTGGACGCTCATTTTTCCGCCGGAAACAAAAATGCGGTGCAGTAGATTACGAATCTGGTTTTCACGGCCGGCACCATCCATCCGCATAGCGGACAGCAGAAATTGTTCGGCAATGCCAACTCTGCCGCGAAACGAAGTTTCCGCAAATATCCGAGTTGCCGTTCCTGCCGTCATTCCCGGCCAAATGAGGTCAAGTTCAACCAGCGTGTTGGTGAGTTCCCGCAGCGGCAAGCCGAGCAGCGTGTAGGCTCCTCCGGGGAAAAAACGGATGCCGAATTTCCGCACGGGATAGTCCCGGTCGTAATGAATCGCAAAGGGCTCATCTGACAATCCGCAATACAGCACGCTATAGCGATTCCGCTTGAGATCATGGGAAAATAAAATATCGCTGCAGCCGTCCGGGATTACCCGGTCAATCGCCTCTTCCTTGTGCGGAAGTGCCTGGTTTAAGTTTAACCGCAAATCTTGAACTTGATGTTCCCGCATGGAGTCTCCTTCGCCAGCAGGTTCGCTCTGCCAATAACATGAAACGAACGGAGCCAGCATCGGGGAAGGAGGGAGCTCCCGGTACCGGTAAGCCGGATCTCTTCCGTTGGCTTGATTGGGGCGAAAAAGCGTATGGATTTGCGTTGGCATAAAAGCGTTCCCCCTTCGCAGGCAATATCGCGGATAATCGCGGATAATCGCGGATAATCGCGGATCATCGCGGATCGCATAAAGAACCTGGCGGCTGGGCCAGGTTCTATTGACATTTATTTCGTTTGCGCCGCCACTGCCGCGGCGAACCGTTCCAGCGCTTCGGTCAGCAGCTCGCGCGGGCAGGCAAGGTTGATGCGCAGGAAACCTTCGCCGCTTTGCCCGTAGACGGAGCCTTCGGTAAAAGCGACTTTAGCCTCCCTGTACATCAGCCGTTTCAAGGCGGCTCCGTCAACTCCCAAAGCACGGCAGTCGAGCCAGAGCAGGTAGGTCCCCTCCGAGCGGACCGGGGCCAGCATCGGCAGACGCTCGGCCAAGAAGCCGACCGCAAAATCCCGGTTGGCGCCGATGTACTCCAGCACCGCTTCCAGCCAATCTTCGCTTTCATTATACGCGGCGATCGTGGCCGAAGGGCCGAAATAATTCACCGCCCCGATAGCCAAGGCATCGATCCGGTCGGTAAATTTTTGCCGCAGCTGCGGGTTGGAAATGACGGTGAACGAGCTGGCCAGTCCGGGAATGTTAAACGTTTTGGACGGCGCCAGGCAAGTGATGGTCATGTCCGCATGCTCCGGCGACAACGAGGCGAACGGATAATGGCGGTTGCCGGGGAACACGAGATCGCAATGGATTTCATCCGAAACGACCTTCACCCCGTACTGATCGCATAGCTCTCCCAATCGTTCCAATTCCGCTTTCGTCCAGACTCGTCCGCCGGGATTGTGCGGGTTGCAGAGCAGCATCAGCTTGGCACCCTGCTGCATCAAGCTTTCCAGATGCCCGTAATCCATCCGGTAGGTGCCGTCCTCCAAAACCAGCGGATTTTCGGCCACCTTGCGACCGTTCTTCACGATCACATCGAAAAAGGGGTTATAAACCGGAGGCTGCAAAATAACGCTGTCCCCCGGTTCCGTCAGCGACTGGACAGCGACGCTTAGCGCAGGAACGACCCCGGGAGTATTGGTGATCCAGGAAGCGTTCAGCTGCCACCCATGCCGTCTGCCGAACCAGCCGATAATCGCCTCCAGATATTCCTGAGGTCTAAACGTATATCCATAGATTCCAAGCTTGGCCCGTTCGGTGACCGCGTCGATCACCGCCGGCGGACATTTGAAATCCATATCGGCCACCCACAAGGGAAGCACGTCGGGATCGCCGAACAGCTGTTTGCCGAGATCCCATTTCTCGCAACAGGTTCCTTTGCGTTGCGTGCGTTCGTCGAACTGATAATTCATTTGTGTTAACACCCTTTCCGCTTCGTACACTTCGATGTGATCCTTATATTCCTGCTACTCTTCGTTGCCGTTGACGATGACTTCCAGTTCACCCGTCGTCGAGTCGATCAGCATCCCGTGAACGGGAATGCCGGCGGGGAGAAGTGGATGTTTTTTGACCAAGTTGACGGTTTGAATGACGCCTTCCTTCTCATTGTCAACGCCGCGCAGCCAGTTGTTCAGCTTGATACCGGAATTTTCCAGCGTATTCAGCACGTCTTCGGAAATGCCGCGTTCGCGCATCGATCCGATCATACGGTCCGAATTGAGCGACGCCATCCCGCATCCGGTGTGACCGACGATGTAAACTTCTTGCGCGTGAAGTTCGTAAATCGCGACCAGCAAGCTGCGCATCACGCTGCCGAAGGGATGGGAAATCAGCGCCCCCGCGTTTTTGATCAGCTTGACATCGCCGTTGCGCAGGTTCATCGCTTTCGGGAGCAGCTCTACGAGACGCGTGTCCATACAGGTGACGATGGCCATTTTTTTCTCGGGGAATTTACCCGTTATATATTTTTCGTATTCTTTGTCTGCTACAAATTGCCGGTTAAACTCCAATATGGTGTCAAGTTGAGTCATTGGACACGCCTCCTTAAATAAACTTTGGATTACCGCTGGTCGATCAGGCGAATATTCGATTTATAAAATTGTGATTTGCCGTCAAGCCGGAAGGTTCCGGTCGTTTCCTCGCCGCTTAAGGTCAGTTCTTCTTCAAAAAAAACAGCCTGCATCCGGTCGATCCAAAACGGATAAACGTCGTTTTCCATAGGGATATCGTAATCGCCTGGTTTGGAAACGAGCTGCAAAGCGGGAACCCCGCTCATGCCGCAGCCGCAGTTTTCCGTATCGTACACGATGCGCAGCATGCCCGGTGTTTCGCCCAGGGACGCCGAAATAAGTTTTTCCGCGGCCGGATTAAGAGTCACTTTCATCTCGCCTAAGCCCCTCCTTTTTGTCTGGAAGTCAAATATCTCAAAAATTAAACAAACCCGCCTTAAAATTTGATTATACGTTTTGTTAAAAGTATCATCAAGAGTAGCAGTTAATTCTGAGTAAAGGTGGGGATTGCCATGAAACAGGAAACGGCAGCAAAGTGGGAGCTTTTTCGCGGACTTCTGGAAAAAATTCAGAGTTATCATGAAGCGGTCGCGCTGATGAACTGGGATTTGCGCACCGGCGCGCCGAGAAAAGGGGCGGAAACCCGCGCGAGATCGATCGGACTGTTGTCGACGGAAGCGTTCAAAATGGAGACTTCGCCGGAAATGGGCGAGTATCTTAGCTTTTTAAGCCAGCCGGCGGTTATGGACGAACTGGACGATACTCAGCGGAGAATGGTGCTTGACGTACAAGAAGAGTATGAGCGCAGCGTTAAAATTCCCCCGGAAAAGTTCCAGGCTTACACCGAACTGACGGCGCACGCTGAAACGCTATGGGAGGACTTCAAGGAAAACGCCGATTTTCCGGGCTTTGCGCCTTACTTAACCCAAATCGTGGAGAAAACCCAGGAATTCATCGATTATTGGGGACCGAAAGCGACTCGTTACGATACGCTGCTACATATGTATGAACCGGATTTGACCGTGGAGAAGCTGGACCAGGTGTTCGGACAGCTGCGCGACCGGCTCGTGCCGCTTGTCGAAGCGGTGACGAACGCGCCGAACAAGCTGGAGTCGGCGTTCCTGAAGGAGCAGTATGACATAAGGCAGCAGGAGAAGTTCAGCTTGTTCCTCCTGGAGCAAATCGGCTACGATTTCGGGGCGGGGCGGGTTGACGAAACGGTCCATCCGTTCGAAACGACGATCAACCACGGCGATGTGCGGATTACGACGAACTACAAAAAGGATGACGTGGCCAGCGCGATTTTCAGCTCGCTGCACGAAGGCGGACACGCGTTATACGAACAAAATGTGGCCGATGAGCTTGCTGAAACCCCGTTGGGGCAGGGAACGTCGATGGGCATTCATGAATCGCAATCCCGGTTCTGGGAAAACTTCATCGGCCGCAGCCCGGCATTCTGGAACCGTTATTTCGGCGATTTGCAGCAGCATTTTCCCGAGCAGCTTAAAGATGTGACCGCGGAGGCGTTTTTCCGGGCGGTAAACCGCGCGGAGAATTCGCTGATCCGGATCGAAGCGGATGAACTGACCTACAATCTGCACATCATCATTCGCTATGAGATCGAGAAGATGCTCTTTAATGAAGGGCTGCCGGTCAGCGAACTGCCTAAAGTATGGAATGAGAAGTATCAATCGTACCTCGGCTTGACGCCGCCGGACGACGGGGTCGGCGTGCTGCAGGATGTGCATTGGTCCGGCGGGCTGTTTGGCTACTTCCCTTCCTACGCGCTCGGCAACATGTACGCCGCTCAAATCGCAGGCACGCTGCGCCAGGAAATCCCGGAGCTTGATGCTCTGGTGGAGGCCGGCAACTTCCAGCCGGTCAAGGAATGGCTGACCGACAAAATCTACAAATACGGCAAAAGCCGCAAGCCGGCGGAAATCATCAAGGCGGTGACCGGGGAAGACTTGAATCCCGACTATTTGGCCGATTACCTGGAACAAAAATTCAAAAGCATCTACGGGCTGTAAACGGCCGGTAGCCGGACGATGCAAGCCTCCAATCCATAGTGGCGAAACCCCCAATCCATAGTTGCGAAACCTCCAATCCATATGCGATTGGGGGTTTTTTGCTGATTGGATATTTTCCAATAGAAATGGATGAAAATTGGAAAATGCAGCCGCCTGATTGGATATTTTCCAGTAGATGAGGCTTGGAAATCCCCAAAACGGGCGATTTGAGGGAATCTATTGGATATTCTCCAATGAGAGCTCAAAATGGCGGCCGATTTCCGTCAATCTATTGGATTTTTTCCAATCAAGCCCCGGGGTCACTCCAGTCCTTAACCTTTTGCTGGGCATTAGCATACTATTAAGTATCCGGCAAGTTGGAAGGAGTGTGAACGTGATGATGAAGCGCCGTATGGCATTATGGCTGGCCATCGTGCTGCTGCTTGGCGCGGCTTTAAGCGGCTGCGGTCATGGTGGCCAAACTCAAAAGGTAAAGGTCGGGGAAGTGACCCGTTCCGTTTTTTATGCCCCTCAATACGTTGCCTTTGAAAAAGGTTTTTTCAAGGAAGAAGGGCTTGATGTGGAGCTGCAGACAACTTCGGGCGGAGATAAAACGATGACCGCGCTGCTGTCCGGGGCCGTGGATGTGGCGCTGGTCGGGGCGGAAACGTCGATTTACGTCTATCAACAGGGTTCGGACGATCCGGTGATCAATTTTGCCCAGCTGACGCAAACGGACGGAACTTTCCTCGTGTCCAGGGAAGATACCGGCGAATTCGACTGGGATAAATTGAAGGGGAGCGTCTTTCTTGGCCAACGAAAAGGCGGGATGCCGCAAATGGCCGGCGAGTTCACCCTGCGCAAGCAAGGAATCGACCCGCATCAAGATTTGGAACTGATTCAAAACATCGATTTCGCCAACATCACCGCCGCATTTATCTCGGGCACCGGCCAGTTCGTCCAACTGTTCGAGCCGCAAGCCTCCATCATCGAACGGGAGGGTAAAGGCCATGTCGTCGCCTCCTTCGGTACGGAAAGCGGCAAACTGCCCTACACGGTGTTTATGAGCAAACAAAGCTTTATCAAAGATCACTCGGAAGTGGTGCAGAAATTCACCAATGCGATCCATAAAGCACAGCGCTGGGTCCAGGAGCATACGCCGGAGGAAACGGCCGCAACGATCGCGCCTTTTTTCAAAGACACGGATCAAGATATTTTGGCCAGCTCCGTCAAGCGTTATCTGGAGCAAGAAACTTATGCCGAAACGCCGGCCTTGGCCGAGGATGCCTGGAACAACCTGCTCGATGTGATGGAGAGCGCCGGGGAATTAAACGAACGGGTGGAGCTTAAGAATCTGGCCGACAACAAGTTTGCCGAAAAAGCGGTACAATCCGCAGCTGCAGCCTCTGGCCGGTAAACCGACATTTAGATTCGACGTCGAGACCACTTCCTGACCTGCTTCGTGATAAGAAAAACGTCTATCGACGTATATTCAAGGAAGACAGACCGCGATTAGCGGTAGTTTTTCTTGCGATATAAGGAAGACAATACTTAGTAGTCAACTCTTCCTTATATCTTCAAAAGATGACTTTTTGAACTACCTCTATACACGGAAAAGGAGCGTGAGCGCTTTGTTGCCTGTCTTGGAACTGAAGAATATGGATCTGGTATACGTGACCGATCGGGAAGCCGTGCTAGCCCTGCAAAAGATGAATTTGACCGTGGAATCCGGTGAATTCATTAGCCTGGTCGGTCCCAGCGGATGCGGAAAGACCACGCTGCTCTCCGTAATGGCCGGGCTGCTGGCCCCTTCCCGGGGGGAGGTGCTGCTACACGGCAAGCCGGTAACCAAACCGACCCCGAAAGTAGGCTATATGCTGCAGCAGGATTATTTGTTCCCGTGGCGGACCATTTTCAGCAACGCCGTGATCGGTCTTGAGCTCACCGGACGCTTGACGCAGGAAACGGAGCGAATGACGCGGGATTTGCTGGCCGAGATGGGACTTGGCGATACGGCGGGCCTGTACCCCGGCCAATTGTCGGGGGGCATGCGCCAACGGGTGGCGCTCGTACGGACGCTGGCCACCGATCCGGAAGTACTGCTGCTCGACGAGCCGTTTTCGGCGCTTGATTACCAGACGAAGCTGCAGCTGGAGGACCTCGTCGCCGGCACGCTGAAGCAGCGAAAAAAAACAGGCGTGCTCGTCACGCATGATTTGTCCGAAGCGATCGCCGTCAGCGACCGGGTCATCGTGCTGGCCCCAAAGCCGGGCAGAATCCGGAGCACGTATACCGTCCCGGACAATATCCGTGAGGCCCAGCCGTTTTATGCCCGGGAAGAAGCGGGATTCAACGAATTGTTTCAGGAAATTTGGCGGGATCTCGAAACAGCGGAAGAAGGAGGGATGGCCATTGATGCAGGCGGATGCAACGCGTTTGCCGGATCAAGAACGTTTGCTTAGGGAGAAATGGAACCAGCACCGCAAGCAAAAACGCAAAAGGAACCATATGGTGCTGGCGGTCCAAATCATCCTTTTGCTGCTGTTGATCGGATGGTGGGAGCTAGCCGGCCGGATGAAGTGGATAGATGTGCTTATTTTCAGCTATCCGTCCAAGGTGACGAAGCAAATTTTCCAGGATGCGGCGAGCGGCGAGCTTTGGCCGCATCTGGCAATGACGGTCGGCGAGACGGCGGTTGGATTTTTGCTGGGCACGCTGCTGGGGACGCTGCTCGCCGTGCTGATCTGGTGGTCGCCTTTTCTGTCCAAGGTGCTTGATCCGTACATGGTCGTGTTCAACAGCATGCCGAAGGTGGCGTTAGGGCCGATCTTTATCGTGATGTTTGGGGCGGGTTTTACCGCGATTGTCGTGACGACGCTGTCGATCACCGTGATCGTGACCACGCTGGTCGTGTACAACAGCTTCAACGAAGTTGACGCCAACCTCGTCAAGGTAATCCGCACGTTCGGAGGCCAGCGGCGCGACGTATTTATGAAGGCGATTTTGCCGGCGTCGTTTCCGGCCATCGTCTCGACGTTGAAGGTGAATGTCGGCATGGCCTGGGTCGGCGTCATCGTCGGCGAATTCCTCGTCGCCAAAATCGGGCTCGGCTATTTGATCGTCTACGGGTTTCAGGTGTTCAATTTTACCTTGGTGATATCCAGCCTGGTCATTATTGCTGTTGTCGCCACGGCGATGTATCAAGTGGTCGTTTATATCGAACGGAAGCTGGTTCGGGAGCGGTAACGCTCCTTTTTCGTTTTTGCGGGATTGTAAGCCGGCGCGAAATCAAGTAGGATATTTTCATACAATCGACAATAAGCGGCAAATCCATACATAAGGGTGATCTTCATGCGCATTGTAAAAACGGCAATTGCAACGCTGCTCGCGATTTTGATCGCGGAATTTACCGGGGTGAACGGGGCTCTGTCCGCAGGTCTGCTGGCCATTCTCGGGGTGGACGTGACCCGCAAACGCAGCCTGGTGACGATCTCGGCGCGCTTTTTCGCCTCAATTCTGGGACTGATCTTGGCCGCTATGCTTTTTCACGTGCTGGGATTCCATATTTGGGCGCTGGCGATTTATATTTTGATCGCCTTCCCGCTGATTACGAAAGCCCGCTTTAAAGAAGGGATCGTGACCAGCTCGGTCGTTGTGTTCCGGGTGTTTGGCGGGGAGGAGATTTCCTGGCACGTCATGCTGACCCAGGTGGAACTGTTGATCATCGGCCTTGGTTCGGCGCTGCTGGTCAATTTCCTGTACATGCCGAAAACGGAGGAGAAGCTCCTGGAAATCCGGCGGCAGGTGGATGGACGGTTTTCCGTCATTTTTCAGCAAATCGCCGCCTCGCTGCGCGACCCGTATCATCTATGGGACGGCAAAGAGCTGACGGAAGCGGCGAAGCTCGTGGAGGAAGGCTTGTCCGCCGCGAAGCGCGCCGTGGAAAATCAGATGATTTATCCGAACGAGGCCTGGACGGTCTATTTCTATATGCGCAAACAGCAGCTCGACCGGATCGAAGGCATGATGGAGCTGATATCGCAAGTGTACCAGCGGATGCCGCAAGGGGAAATCGCCGCCCTATTGTTCGACCGCCTGAGCATAGACGTAGCTCAAGAGGAATATACCGGTATTACCGAACAGATGCTGGCTGAGCTGGAGCAGCAGTTCAAAACGATGGAGCTGCCATCGACCCGCGAGGAATTTGAAATCCGTTCGGCCATATTGCAGCTGTGCCGCGAGCTATCTTTATATCTCGAAGTTTCGAAAAAAAGCAAGGCACCGGTACCCTTGGAAGCGGCCGGCCGCAAAAAAACGTTGTTGGGGCGCTAATTTCCCAGGCTTCTTTCTTCCTTAAAACTAGCGGCATTTACATATACTGCCCTAATAAAAGCGACAATAATATTTTTTATTTATCTCTGCATATTCAACATTCGCCTATGTCCTGCATACACTTTATTGAAAGATGTATGGAGGAGGTACTAACATGTCATTGAAATATCAAAGTAGAGAGGTCATTACGAAAGCGATCTGCGGCAAAGGTCGTAAGTTCTCTACCGTAACACATACCGTGACTCCACCGCACAAACCGTCCAGCATTCTGGGGGCCTGGATCATCAATCACCAGTACGAGGCGGTCGCGGCGGGAGACGGAATTGAAGTTATTGGTACTTACGATATCAACATCTGGTATTCCTACGATAAAAATTCACAGACCGAAGTTGCCAAGGAAACCGTATCTTACGTCGAAAATGTGCCGCTGAACTACCTGGATGCGAGACACCGCGCCTCGACGGTCGAGGTTTCCGCGGAAGCCACGCAGGAACCAAGCACCGTGGAGGCCAACGTGACGGGAGACGGCCGCGTGCTGATCCGGGTGGAGCGCGAATTCGCGGTAGAGCTGATCGCCGAAACGAAGCTGAACGTCCTTGTCGTGCCGGGCGGCGCTGAAGATAAGGATTATGATTTCGGCTCCGAGCTGGAGGACTACGAAGATTTGGATCCCGATCTCCTCGACGACGAGCTGTAATTTTTACCTTATCCAACCGGATGTTGACCACCAGGTGTTCGGGCTACAATGTAGCATATGCAGCAGGGGCGTCGTCGAAGAGGGCGGCCGCCCTCTTTTTGTGGGAATTTTTTCGAAAAGCCGAATGAGACGGGAGATGCGGACCTTGAACAAGGAAAAGAATATTGTACTTAAAATCCGCGTCGCTTCGGAAGAAGCCAAAGTACGTCTGCAGCATGCTTTGGAGCGGACCAGCGCTCGTTATCAAGTGATTCGCCCGCTGGACACGGAGCATACGGAAGGGCTTCGGGGCAAACGGAAAGCCGGTGTGGATCGCCGCGGTGCCTGGATTCATTACGGACCGGAGGAGGCGTATTGGGGCGGCGGGATGCAGGAGATCGTCATCAATCGTTCCTTCGCCGGGACGCCGGGCCGGTCGCCGGAGGATGCGCACCGCCGCTTGGCGGCAGCCGGAATAAGCGTCTCGGAAGCGCTGCGCCCGGTATATTCGGGCTCCGGTATGGAGCTGCCGCCGCGCCGGTTTAAACGGCGGTACGCGGTAGATGTCTTTCACTTGCGCGCCCTGGAGGCCCGGCTGTTGGGCCGGGCCGGACATGCGCTGCAGTTCCCCGCAAACCGGCTGGATCCCGGCTCTCCGTTGTGGAGACGACTGGAGTCCACGGCGGTTCGGGCTTTGTACGCGCTGGGACTGGATATGGGAGAGGTCGTGATCGCGGCCGGAGAAGAAGGCCGGTTCACGGTGGAAGCCCTCTCCCTGGCGCCGGAGGTGCCCGGACAGCGGCAAGCCGACCTGTACGCCCAGGCGATCCGCGAATCGCTGGAAGAGCTGGAGCAAGCCTGCGAAGCCCCGCAGGAACCGCTGATCGGGATGGACCCCGAATTTTTGCTGGTGAATCGCGCCACCGGCAAAGTGATCCCGGCTTCGCGCTACCTTGGCCTCCATGGCGCTGCCGGCTGCGACGTGCTGCGTTACCGCGGGCGCCGCATGTTTCCGCTCGCCGAGCTGCGTCCGAAGCCGGGGCATGAACCGCGCGAGACCATCGTTCACTTGATGCGCGCCTTTCGCGCGGCGGGCGAAGCGATCGATGACCGGGAGCTTGTCTGGCAGGCCGGAGCCATGCCGAAGCGAGGGTTTCCGCTTGGCGGACATCTTCACTTCAGCGGCGTTCCGCTCACGAGCGAGCTGCTGCGGGCCTTTGACAACTATTTGGCGCTGCCGCTCGCGGTGCTGGAGGATGGACGCAGCCATCGCCGCCGCCCGCGCTACGGTTTTCTCGGCGATGTCCGCCGCAAGGATTATGGCGGTTTCGAGTACCGGACGCTGCCCAGCTTTTTGATTTCCCCTCTGGTGGCCAAAGGGGCCGTCGCTCTGGCCCGCCTCATCGTCGAAAATGCCGGACAACTCAATCGCAGGCCGCTGGAGAAGACGGACGTGTTCACCGCGTTTTACGCCGGCCGGCAGCAGGAGCTGCGGTCCGTTTTGCCGCTGCTGGTTCAAGACATCCAAGCCGCCGCCGTTTACCCCCGCTACGAAAGTTATATCGCTCCGCTGCTGGAAGCGGTACTGTCCGGGCGAACCTGGGACGAAAGCGCCGACATCCGGCCTTTGTGGAATTTGCAAATTCGTTCGTAACCCCTGTCCGCTTTTCTCTGGTATAATAGAATTCTACGAATGCATGAAAATAGAGGCAAATCTGGAGGGGAATCATGGCTACATACACGCCGATGATCGAACAATATTTGCGGGTTAAGGCGGAAGCGCAGGACGCGTTTCTGTTTTTCCGGCTGGGCGACTTTTACGAAATGTTTTTTGACGATGCGATTTTGGCGGCCAAGGAGCTGGAAATTACGTTGACCGGCCGGGATGGGGGAGCCGACGAAAAAATACCGATGTGCGGCGTTCCTTACCATTCGGCGGAAAGCTATATTCAGCGGCTGATCGAAAAAGGATATAAGGTGGCGATTTGCGAGCAGACCGAAGATCCCGCCCAGGCCAAGGGGGTTGTCAGACGCGAGATCGTGCGGGTGATCACCCCAGGCACGATTATGGAAGGAAAAACGGTTAGCGATAAAGTTAACAATTACATAGTTTGCGTAACCGAACGTCAGGGGCTGATGGCCTTGTCCGCCTGCGACCTGTCGACGGGCGCCCTGTACGCCACCTCGTCGCCGTCCAATAAGGAATGGCTGCGCGACGAATTGGGGCTGTACGATCCGGCGGAAATCATCGGGGATACCGCGCTGCTCGAATGGATTAAGGAGCAAGCGGCCCCGCTCAGCAAGCCGGTCGTGTATACCTCGTGGACCAGGGCCAAGGAGGAAGCCGGCCGGATGCAGTTCGGCGAAGCGGAATGGATCCGCCTGGAGCTCGAACGCCGGGAAAATATCGCCCTGCTGGTCGGATACTTAAGCGAAACGCAAAAGCGTTCGCTGGGGCAATTGACGAAGATTTCCACGTATGAGCCCGAGCAATTTATGATTCTCGATCCGTTTACCCGCCGCAATCTCGAGCTGGTGGAAACGGTCCGGGAACGCTCCAAAAAAGGCTCCCTGCTGTGGCTGCTCGACCGGACGGAAACGTCGATGGGTTCGCGTCTGCTGCGGCGCTGGATCGATAAGCCATTGCTGCAGCGCGCGCGCATCGAAGAACGGCTCGAAGCGGTTGAGCATCTGCACGGCGGGTTTATTTTGCGCGAGGATTTGCGCGGTTCGCTGCTAAACATTTACGACTTGGAGCGGCTCGTCGGCAAGGTGGCATTTGGCAGCGCCAACGGGCGGGATCTGGTCGCGCTGAAAACCTCGCTGCGCCAGGTGCCGGCGATCAAGGAGTTGTGCATGAGCGCGGATTCGTCCACGCTGCGGCGGCTCGCGGGGACGATGGACGAATGCGCGGATCTGGCCGGCTTGATCGACGCGGCGATCGCCGACGATCCGCCGGTATCGGTGCGGGAAGGCGGGATCATTAAGGCCGGCTATCATGCGCGGTTGGACGAGCTCAGGGAAGCCGGCGTGAACGGCAAACGCTGGATCACCGAGCTTGAGGCTGCCGAACGGCAGGCGACCGGGATCAAGTCGCTGAAGATTGGCTACAACAAAGTGTTCGGCTATTATATCGAGGTCACCCGGGCGAACCTGTCCGCGCTCCCGGAAGGCCGATACGAACGGAAGCAAACGCTGGCCAACGCCGAACGGTTTGTGACCCCCGAGCTGAAGGAGAAAGAAGCGCTGATCCTGGAGGCCGAGGAAAAAATGGTCGATTTGGAGTATGCGCTGTTCAGCGAGCTGCGGGAGAAAATCGCCGCGGAAATCCCCCGGCTCCAGCAGTTGGCTGAACGGATCGCGGAAATCGACGTACTGCGCTCGCTGGCGGCGGTCGCGGCGGAGAACCGCTTCGTGAAGCCGGCGCTGACCGACGGGTATGACCTGATCGTGGAGCAGGGCCGCCATCCGGTGGTAGAATCCGTCATGACGGATACGGCGTTTATCGCCAACGGCACCGCCTTGCGCAAGGAGGAAGCAAGCATCCTCTTAATCACCGGGCCGAACATGGCCGGAAAAAGCACGTACATGCGTCAGGTCGCGCTGATTTCGATTTTGGCGCAAATCGGCAGCTTCGTGCCTGCGGCCAAAGCAGAGATTCCGCTGGTCGACCGCATTTTCACGCGGATCGGGGCGGCGGACGATCTGATCGGCGGCCAGAGCACCTTTATGGTTGAAATGGCCGACATCCAGATTATGACCGAAAAAGCGACGCCGCGCAGTTTGATCATCATCGATGAATTGGGCCGGGGAACGTCCACCAGCGAAGGGATGGCCATCGCCCAGGCGGTGATCGAATACGTGCATAACAAAATCGGCTGCAAGGCGCTGGTGTCCACGCATTTCCACGAGCTGGCCCATCTGGAGCACAGCCTCGGCTCCTTGCGCAATTACAGCATGGCCGTGCAGGAGAGCGGAGACAAAGTCCATTTCCTGCGCAAGCTGATCCAGGGGGCGGCGGATACGAGCTACGGCATTTACTGCGCCCGTTTGGCCGGGCTGCCGGAGGAAATCATCGGCCGCGCCTACGGGCTGCTTCAGGACCTGGAGCAAAAGGCGCCGGTGTCCGGTAGCGGAGCGGGAGCGAAAACGGATGCAGAAGATGGGGCGTCTCTGGCTGCGCAAGGATCGAGCGGGGAAGCCGCCGGTACGGACGGCCCCGGACTGACGGCGGATTCGCAGCTCGCCGGCGCCGCGCTGAATCGCGAAACGGCGTCATCTTATGGCACCGGGACCATGAACCCCTCTACGTCCGCCGGCAAGTATGCATCGGCCGCGCAAGAGGCGGCGGCAGCGCGTACATCCTTGAAGGACGAGCTTGTGGATGCGGAGGAAGTCGTGCAGTTGTCCATCTTCGGCGACGAAACGCCGCCCAAGAAAGCGAAGCCGGCCGCCGAGGACCCCGGGACCCGGCAGATCATTAACATGCTTAAAAATGCCGACTTGATGAACATGACGCCGCTGCAGGCGATGCAGCTGGTAAATGATCTCAAGATGAAGGCTAAAGACATGTAGCCAAGAAATGAAATGTACAAGTGTACGTAAACGGCAAGGCGGGAGGGAAAACGAGTGGCAAAAATCGTAGTATTGGACGAGCATATCGCCAACCAGATCGCGGCGGGCGAGGTGGTGGAGCGGCCGGCGTCGGTCGTCAAGGAACTGGTCGAAAACGCCGTCGATGCCGGGGCGACCAACATCGAGGTTACGGTGGAAGAAGGCGGGCTAGAGCTGATCCGGGTGACGGACAACGGCTCCGGCATCGCGCCGGAGGACTGCGAGACGGCGTTTTACCGGCACGCAACGAGCAAAATCACGTCGGGCCGCGATCTGTTTCAAATCCGCAGCCTCGGATTCCGCGGCGAGGCCCTGCCGAGTATCGCCGCCGTCGCCAAGGTGAAGCTGGTGTCCTCCAGCGACGACACCGGGCTTGGCCGGCAGATTGTGATCGAAGGCGGAACGCTGAAGGAAAACGGGGAGACCGCCGCGCCGCAAGGCACGGATATTACGGTCCGGGAATTATTTTACAATACTCCGGCAAGGCTGAAATATATGAAAACAATCCAGACGGAGCTTGGACATATTTCGGATTGCTTGTACCGGCAGACGCTGGCCCACCCGAACATCGCTTTTACGCTGCGGCATAACGGCAACACGCTGCTGCAGAGCCCGGGCGGCGGGGACCTGCTGCAGGTGATCGCCGCGATCTACGGGGTGAACACGTCGAAAGGGATGGTGCCGATTGAAGCTGAGGATCTGGATTACCGGATCACGGGATACATCGGCCGTCCCGATTTGGCGCGGTCGAACCGCGGCGGGATGTCCACGATCGTCAATGGCCGCTACATCCGCAATCAGGGGCTGCATCAGGCGATTCTGCGGGCCTACCATACGCTGCTGCCGATCAACCGCTATCCGCTGGTCGTGCTGATGCTGGACATGCATCCGTCGCTGGTGGACGTGAACGTGCATCCGGCGAAGCTGGAGGTGCGTTTCAGCAAGGAGCCGGAGCTGAACGGGTTTGTGGAAAGCAGCATCCGCAGCGTGCTGAACGGTCTGGTGCTGATCCCGCAGGTCGTGCGGCAACAGATCGGCAGGGGATCAAGCAAAGCGGTGATCCAGGAGCAGTTCCACTTCCCCGCGCCGGATGTTGGTGCGGGGAAAGCCGCCGCAGGGCAGCAGGGCGCGGCGGCGGATGGGGCGCTCCAGCCGCCGGCTGCGGGCGGAGCGGACATAGACGCGCGGTCCGGCGCGGCGGACCGCGGCTTTTCCGGGGCGGCGCCGGAGCGCGCCCCGGGCACGGATGGCGGCGCGTTCGCCGAAGGCGCCGCCGGCGGCCCGCTTCCGGGCGGCGGCTCGGCCGCCCGGACCGCGGGCCCGGGCGCTCCCGCAGCGGCCGCAGGCCTGACGCTGCGGGAGCGGGGCCTTGCCGGCGCCGACGTGTACGGCGCCGCGCAGCCCGAGGCGGCGCTGGCGCAACGCCAGGCGCCGCCGCAAACCCCGGCCCAGCCCCCGCAAAGCGGGCTTGGCCGGGACAGCGCCGCCGCCGCGTATGGCGGCGGCCTGGCGGCGCAGCAGCCGCTCCCGCCAGAGCGGCTGCAGGAGATGCCGGAAGCGCTGTACGTCGCGCCTGCAGCGGCGCCGGAGCTTCCGGCGTTCCCGGAGCTGTCCCTGATCGGACAGCATCACGGCACATACCTCATCGCCCAGAACGAAGAGGGTTTGTATTTGATCGACCAGCACGCCGCGCATGAGCGGGTGAATTACGAATATTATTACGAAAAATTCGGCCATCCGGCGGACGCTTCGCAAGAGCTGCTGATCCCGATTACGCTGGAATTTACGCCGTCGGACAGCGCCAAGCTGAAGGAGCGGCTGCATTGGTTCGAACAGGCCGGCGTCATCCTCGAGCATTTCGGCGGGGGCACATTCCGCGTCGTCTCCCATCCTTATTGGTTCCCGCAAGGGGAGGAAACCGAGATCATCCAGGAAATGGCGGAATGGGTGCTGCACGAGCGCGCCATCGACCTCGCCAAACTGCGTGAAGCCTCTTCCACGATGGTGTCCTGCAAAGCTTCGATCAAAGCGAATCAGAAGCTGACGCCGGAAGAGGCGAACACGCTGATCCGCCGCTTGGGGGCCTGCAAACAGCCGTACACCTGCCCGCACGGGAGACCGATCATCGTCTCGTTTACGGCGTATGATCTGGAAAAGCTGTTCAAACGGGTGATGTAAGCGGCCTTGAATGGAGGAATTTCATCATGTTAATTACTACAGGGGACCGCGAGACTCCCGCCGTGCTTCAGCGGGCGCAAGACCTGGCGGCGCTGACCGGGGCAACTCGTGTCCCGCGCCGGCGGACATCGCTGGTCAAGCTGGCCGAACGCTACGGGGACGGCGACATTCTGGTCATTATGGAGCAGGGGGTCAGGCTGCACCGGGCCGGGCAGGAGCCGCTGACATTCCATCCCAGCATGGGTTTTGTCCGCGCGAAGCGGCTGCTTAAAGGCGAGAGTGACGCTATGCTGGAGGCGGCCCGAGCCGCCCCGGGCGACTTCATCATCGACGGCACGGCCGGCCTCGGCTCCGACGCGAGTGTGTTCGCCATCGCCGCCGGTCCCGCGGGGCGGGTGCTGGCGGTAGAGGACTCGTTTCCGCTTTGGGCGTTGCTGCACGAGGGACTAAAGCGCTATGTTTCCGGGGTGGCGGAATTCGACGCCGCGTTGCGGCGTATCGAAACGAAACGCGCGAACCATTTGGAGGTTTTGCGCAGCATGCCCGACAAAAGCGCGGACATCGTTTATTTCGATCCGATGTTCCGGCATCCGCTCGAGGATTCTTCCTCGATTTCACCGCTGCGGACCTTTGCCAACGCGGGCCGCCTCAGCCCGGAGGCGGTGCAGGAAGCGTGCCGGGTCGCCCGGAAAACGGTCGTCATGAAGGAGCAAAAAGAAAGCGGCGAATTTGCCCGGCTTGGCTTTGACGCGAGCGCCCGCGCCCATACCAAAATAACTTACGGAGTGATCACGCTTGACCATAAATAAGAAACCGCGGCTGCTGGTGCTCGTTGGCCCGACGGCGGTCGGGAAAACGAAGCTCAGCGTCGAAATCGCCAAAGCATTTTCCGGCGAAGTGATATCCGGCGATTCGATGCAAGTGTACCGGGGTATGGACATCGGCACGGCCAAAATCACGCCGGCGGAGATGGAGGGCGTTCCTCATCATTTGATCGATGTGCTGGAGCCGGACGAGCCTTTTTCCGTCGCCCAATTTCAGGAGTGGTGCCGCAAGCTGATTCCGGAGATCGAAAGCCGCGGACATTTGCCTTTTATCGTCGGGGGGACGGGGCTTTACGTCGAGTCTGTCTGCTACGAATTCCAATTTACGGAAGCCGCTGCCGACGAGGCGTTCCGCGCCGCAGAGCTGGCTTACGCCGAACAACACGGCGCAGAGGCGCTGCATGCCAAGCTGGCGGCCATCGACCCCAAATCCGCCGCCCGTTTGCATCCGAACGATATGCGGCGGGTGATTCGCGCCCTGGAAATACATCATCTTACGGGAACGACCTTGTCAGAGCAATTGGAAAAACAAAATAAGGAATCCCCGTACGAATTGTGCGTCATTGGTTTGACAATGGACCGGCAAATGCTTTATAACCGTATTGAACGGAGAATTGACGAAATGCTGCGGCTTGGTCTTGTGGATGAGGTGCGCCGCCTGCTTCGTCAGGGTTATTCCCGGGAACTCGTGTCCATGCAGGGGCTTGGCTACAAGGAAATCGCCGAACACCTGGAGGACGGCGTTCCGCTGCCGGAAGCCGTGGAGAAACTAAAGAGGGATACGCGGCGTTTCGCCAAGAGGCAGCTCTCCTGGTTCAGGCACATGAAGGAGATCGCTTGGATCGATGCGGGGAGCGGCGAAAATTTTTCCGGGATTTTGGCGGCGGCCCGTGCTATAATAGCAGGAAAGTTTCCCGCTGATCTTGAATATAATTCAAAACACTAATTGATTCCTATTGGGGGTACGGCTATGAACAAGACCATTAACATCCAGGATACATTTCTGAACCAACTTCGCAAAGAAAGCATACCGGTAACGGTATTTTTGACGAACGGATTTCAGATCAGGGGAACGATCAAAGCCTTTGACAATTTCACGATCGTCATCGACAGCGACGGACGCCAGCAAATGGTGTACAAGCACGCGATCTCCACGTTCCAACCGCAGCGCAACGTGTCGCTGATGCAGGAAACGCAGAACGAGGACTAAAGCGATTGTGAAACTTTTTATGAGTTCAATACGTTAAAGGTATAGGAAAAGGAGAGAGCAACCTGACCCAGGTTGTTCTTTTCGTTCCGGGCATTTCTGGGCGTGCCTTATTCATCATGAACCGGTTCAAATGCCCCGCTCCGGCGCTCGCGCCGAAGTTTGAGGGCGGAGGCCGCACCTTTAACGGAGGGTCCTAAGGGGGTTAGAGAAACCATGTCCAGCCAAAATCCAAGACTGGAACGAAGCAATAAATCGGGAAAAAAAGGAAAAGCGCCGAAGGCGCGTAAAAAGAAAAAACTGACCGTAAAGAAACTGCTGTGGACTTCGTTTTTCACGATCGCGTTTGCGGTTTTCTGCGCGATTGCGGGGTATATGTACATTACGGTCAGCGGCGAGAAGGCCCTCAGGGAAAACGAGGATAAGCTGACGGTCTACGAAACAACCAAGGTGTACGACCGTAACGGCGCGTTGATGGGGGAGCTTTCGATCGATAAAAGCGAGCCCGTTGACTCAAGCGAAATCCCGGACCTGCTCAAAAAAGCCTTTGTCGCCACGGAAGACCGGCGGTTTTTCGAGCATAACGG
The DNA here is from genome assembly GCF_023715465.1 of Paenibacillus macerans. GTDB lineage: Bacteria > Bacillota > Bacilli > Paenibacillales > Paenibacillaceae > Fontibacillus > Fontibacillus macerans_A. Next base: position 100,594 of record NZ_JAMBOE010000015.1, on the reverse strand, counting down.
GGTTGACCTTTGGTCGATCGGCAGAGCGGCGGTGAAAGATATCGTGGCCCGTTCCCTGGTGGAAGGCGGCAGTACGATTACGCAGCAGCTCGCCAAAAACATTTTCCTGAGCGCGGACAAAACATTTTTCCGCAAAGCGACGGAGATGTCGATCGCGATGGCGCTCGAACGCCACAAAACGAAGGACGAAATATTAATGCTATATCTTAATCGGATTAATTTTGGCGGAACGGTTTACGGGATTAAAGCAGCTTCCATTCGCTATTTCGGCAAATCGAATTTGAACGACCTGAAGCTGTGGGAAATAGCTACACTGGCGGCTATGCCCAAAGGGCCATCCAAATATAACCCGCTGCGAAATCCGGAGCTTTCTCAAGAACGCCGCGCCGTCGTGCTTGATCTAATGTATCAGGAAGGATACATTACCGCCGAGCAGCGGGATGAGGCGAAAAAGGTGGCCTACGACTACGAGCCTCCGGCCAGCAACCAAAGCTACCTCGCCTTTAAGGACTATGTGGTTGAGGAAGCCGAGGAGAAGTTCGGCCTCACCGAAGACGAGCTGAACCGCGGCGGCTACAAAATTTATACGACGATGGACGCCCAGGCGCAAAAAGCGGTGGAGAAGGCGTTCGCCAACGACGATTATTTCGAGAAAAGCAAGGACGATAAACAGGTTCAGGGTTCGATCGTCATCATGAACCATGAAAACGGCAGTCTCGTCGCCTTGCTTGGCGGCCGGGATTACGAGCGCAAAGGCTACAGCCGCTTGAACAGCCGCAGACAGCCGGGGTCAGCGTTTAAGCCGATCGTGTCCTATGCGCCGGCGCTCGAATCGGGCAAATTTACGCCGGATTCGCAGATCCCGAACAATAAACAGAGCTTCGGCAATTATAGTCCGACGAATATGCACGGCTATTCGAACACGATCAACCTGACGACCGCGCTGACGAAATCGGAGAACATTCCGGCCGTGTGGCTGCTCAATGAGGTCGGGGTCGGCACGGGCGTGAAATACGCGCAGGAAATGGGCATCAAGATGGACAAAAACGACCGCAACCTGGCGATCGCGCTCGGCGGTTTGACCTACGGGACGAACACGCTGGAGATGGCGGGGGCGTTCAGCGTATTTGCCAACGGCGGGGAATACAATCCTCCATATTCGATCAAGCAGATTGTTGACCATAACGGGGTAGTGAAATATAAATACAACCCGGCGAAACCAAAAAGAGTAATCAGCGAACAGACGGCCTATTATATGACGAAAATGATGGAAAATGTCGTCAATGAAGGGACGGGCCGACGGGCGAAAATCGACCGTCCGGTTGCCGGGAAAACGGGGACGACGCAGCACGGCATCCCGGGCCTTAGAAGCAGCAAAAACCGCGACGTGTGGTTCGTTGGCTATACGCCGGAGTGGACGGCCGCGGTCTGGATGGGCTACGACAATCCGGACAAAGACCATCTGCTGAACGGAAGCAGCGGCCAGACCGCGGCGCTGTTCGCGGCGGTGATGAAAGAGGCACTGGCCGGCGTGCCGGTCAAGGATTTCCCGGTACCGGCCAACCTGAAGCCGCCGGCGCAAGAGGAAACGAAGACGGCGGCGCCGTCCGAACTCAGCGCGGCTTATAACGCGGATACCGGTACAGTAGCGCTTAGCTGGAAAGGCGTGGAACAACCCGGTGCGGTTTACCGGATTTACCGCCGGGAAGCATCGGAAACGGAGTTCACCCGTATTATGGACTCCAGCGCTACGGAAACGGAAGACATCAGCATTACCCCAGGAACGGGGTATATCTACTATGTTACGGCTTACGACCCCGTCAACGACGCGGAAAGCGAACATTCGAACAACGCTCAGGTGTTGATCGAAGCGGGCGAAGATCCGATGGACGATCTGCCGGATCCGGGCGTAGGCGGGGATGGCAACCAGGGACAATCCGGCGATGGCCAAATTGATGACGGCAGCGGTAATCAAGGTTTCCCGTCCGGAAACGGAGATGGTCAAGGAAACGGCCAGGGGAACGGCAACGGAAATGGTCAGGGAAATGGCCATGGAAACGGGAACGGTCAAGGAAACGGCAACGGTAATAATGGGAACGGAAGCGGGAACGGAGACGGGGGCGTCTCGATTCCCGGAACGGTGGTTCCTCCTGACGGCAGTTCCGGCGAAGGAAATACGGATACGTTCCCCCCTCCCGCAGATGGAACTAACGGTCAAACCAATTCCGGGGACGGCGTGGACGCACCGGTTGGTACGAACGAAGCGGTTCAGGGGACGGGGGGTTAACCTGCCGAATTCCCCAAGCGCGATTGATATATGGCCTGCGAAACGAACTCGCCGGTCAACTGCCCGAAAGGATGAAGACCCCCAGAAGCTGCAATTTTTAGCGTCTGGGGGTTTTTTATCGTTTGTTCCGGCTGTTTTTGTGCCTCTTTTTCAAATATGGTAAGCTGATAGTACATTGTTGTGAAAGGGCTATAATCTATGAAGCGAAAATTCGGAGACCGCGCGAACTGGCGCCGCATTACCCAGCGTCACTTCAAATCCAAGTTTGTACAGAATGATGTTTTCACGGGTTATGTGACGTTATACACGATTCATGATCTTCGCGATCCGCTGTGGAAAACCTACGGAGGACATACGTTCCGCATAGCCGATAAAGGGTTTACGTGGCTGCAGTATTACCCGAAAGGCGCCCATTACATTGTCACCGCGATGTTCGATGACCAGGGGGAAATCGTGGAATGGTATATCGATATTTGCAAAACACAGGGGATTACGGATCAGGGCGTGCCTTGGTTTGACGATTTGTATTTGGATATTGTCGTGTTACAGTCCGGGGAAGTGTTTCTGCTCGATCAGGATGAACTCGACGACGCGCTCTCGAGTGGCCTAATTACGGTAAAAGATTATGATCTGGCTGCGGAGACGGCCCATGAACTGCTTCATGCCATTAACAAACAGCGTTTTCCGCTTTTTCAGTTGTCGCTAGAGCATTTCCGCAGCGGGTTTATGAACGCGTAAGCCGCAACCGACTGGAGGTTGAGACATGCTTTTTGCCAAAAAAAGAACAACATTGAATTTTGGACAACCGGTACGGAGAAAACGGGGAATGCGGCGAAAATTGATCCTCTGGGGTCTCGTATTGTGCGCGCTGGGACTGGCCTGGGTGCTTTTCGTGCTGGCCCAGATCGGCAGCGTTGAGCGAAATCCCGCCGTGAGCGCAGGTTTTTCCCAACCGGCCGATGTTGGCATCGTGCTTGGAGCCTCACTGTGGGGGGATGTCCCGAGCCCGGGGCTGCAGGAGCGATTGGAGCAAAGTATTCAGGACTATAAGGCTGGGAAATTTAAGTTGTTTTTGCTGACCGGCGGCAGGGATACGCCCAATTCCAAATACACGGAAGCGGAAGGCATGGCGAATTATTTGGAGCGCCGCGGCATCCCGCAGGAAAAAATACTGCTTGAAAACGAGGCGACCAGCACGTTCGAAAACCTGAAATTCAGCAAAACGATCATGGAAGAGCACGGATACGATTCCGCCCTTATTATTACACATACGTATCACGGGAACCGGGCGCTGGAAATCGCCGAGGCGTTTGGATATCACGATCCCAAGCTGTCTTTGAAGAAATCCCAAGTGCTCAAGCCGATCCCCAACACGGTACGGGAGATTTTGGCCTATACGAAATGGAAAATGGATCAGCTGGTGCTCGCTTTTGGCCGAGGGTGACAAAACTTCTAATATCGGACAGGGAGAGAGAATACATTTAAAAGTGTGTTTTGAAAAAGGCTGCCTTTTTCAACTTTCTCCTTTCAATGTAAGATCAAAAATTCGGGTTTTCAGCACCGAGTCGAATTTTTGATTACCTTTAAAAGAGGTGATGTCCCTGTGTCTGGGCGTGTTGTAGCAAGAAGCGGCTCTCCCGAAGAGAGACCATCCCGGCAAATCAACGTCATTCTGCGCAGCGCCGAACCGCCGGTCGTCTCGCAAAACGTTCCCGAAAGCGAACCGAGCCCATCCGCCAAAGCTTTGCCGCAGCAAGGGCTGTTCGCGGAAATTCAGAAGGAATTGGATCACCTGATCGGTTTGGATCATATCAAGGAGTTCATGTACGAAATTTTCGCTTTTTTACAGATCGCTTCCATGCGCTCGGAAGCGGGCCTGCTATCGGGGCCGCAGGTTTACCATATGGTTTTCAAAGGTAATCCGGGCACCGGCAAAACGACGGTGGCGCGCATCGTCGCCAAGATGTTTCAACGGATGGGCGTGCTGAGCAAAGGGCATTTGATCGAAGTGGAGCGGGCCGACCTGGTCGGCGAATACATCGGCCATACGGCGCAAAAAACGCGCGATTTGGTCAAGAAAGCGCTGGGCGGCATTTTGTTCATCGACGAAGCCTATAGCCTGGCGCGGGGCGGGGAAAAAGACTTCGGCAAGGAAGCGATCGATACGCTCGTCAAAGCGATGGAAGACCAGAAAAATCAGTTCATTCTCATTTTGGCCGGCTATTCCGATGAAATGGATTTTTTTCTGTCGACGAACCCGGGGCTGCCGTCCCGTTTTCCGATCCAGATGGATTTTCCGGACTATACGATCGACCAGCTGATTCAGATCGCCGAAGCGATGGGCAAAGAACGCGATTACATCCTGATGCCGCAGGCGATACTCAAATTAAAGCAGCATTTGCTTAAAGAAAAATGCGAAAGCGAGCATCTGTTCAGCAACGCCCGCTACGTCCGCAACGTGATCGAGCGTTCGATCCGCCAGCAGGCCGTCCGGCTGCTGAACCAATACGGCGGCGGCTCTCCGGGCAAACTGGAGCTGATGACGCTGCGGACGGAGGATCTGAAGCTGGAGAAGAAGGGATAACCGGTTTATATAAGGAGCAGTGGTTTATGGCCAAATCGATACATGAGACCGACGACAAAATACAGGATATCGCCGTTCTCGTCAGCTTGATTACCCCGGAGACGAAGCTAACCGGGATCGATCCGTCCTATTCCCTGGACGAATTGGTCCGGCTGGCGGAAACGGCGGGGGGAGAGGTCGCCGAGAGGGTGGTGCAAAACCGCGAAAAACCGGATTCCCGCTGGTTTATCGGCAAAGGCAAGGTGCTGGAGCTGCGGGAGCTCATGGACCGCCTGGGAGCGAATACGGCGATCTTCGACCAGGAACTGTCCGGAGCGCAGGTGCGCAATCTGGAGGTGATGCTGAACGCGAAAATTATCGACCGTACGCAGCTGATCCTCGATATTTTTGCCCAGCGCGCGAAAACGCGGGAAGGGATCATTCAGGTAGAGTTGGCCCAGTTGACCTATCTGCTGCCGCGGCTGTCCGGCCACGGCAAAAACCTGTCCCGGCTTGGCGGCGGCATCGGTACGCGGGGACCGGGGGAAAGCAAGCTGGAGATGGACCGCCGCCATATCCGGCGCCGCATCGGCGAGTTGAAGCGCCAGCTGGAGGAGGTGACGCGGCACCGCCGGCTGCATCGGGCCCGCCGCAAGGAGACCGGGGTCGTACAGGTGGCGCTGGTAGGTTATACGAACGCCGGCAAGTCCACGCTGCTTAAGCAGCTTACGAACGCGGACGTATATGTGGAGAACCAGTTGTTCGCCACGCTCGATCCGACGACGCGCCTATTGCCGCTGCCGGGCGGTAAGGATGTGGTGCTGACCGATACGGTCGGATTCATTCAAAACCTGCCGCATGATTTGGTGGCTGCTTTCCGCGCAACGCTGGAGGAAGTGAACGAGGCGGACTTGATCCTTCACGTTGTCGATGCCTCGTCGCCAATGCGCCAGGAGCAAATGGCGGTCGTAGGGCGCATATTAAATGAGCTGGGGGCCGGGGGGAAACCTCAGGTCGTTCTTTTCAACAAAATCGATCTTTGCCTGCCTGAAGGCTTGCAAATGCTGCCCTCCGGCGAAGGGTATTTAAAGATCAGCGCTTACGATGAACGGGACCTCGCCGCAGTCCGCGAAGCGGTGCAGCGCAGTTTGTCCGGCGGAACCAAATCGTTTCGGATTCCGGCGGAGCGGGGCGATCTCACCTCCGTTTTGTACCGGATCGGCGAAGTTGTGAATCAGCAAATGGATGAGGCGGACATGATTTACGATGTGAACGTAAACCAGGCGGATTTTGCGAAATACGGGTATCAGCTCGCTCCTTTTGCGGTTCAAAAGCCTAACGTCCATGAAGAAACGAACGAATCGAGATAAGGGAGAGAGAACAACAAGATGGCGGTATTTTCCGAAGAGATAGTAAATTGGCTGAAAGCGGCCGAGCAGCAGGCGGAGGGGAGATTTCGGGAGATCGACCAAATCGCCGATTATAATCAATGGAAAGTGATCGAAGCATTTCAAAAGCACCAGGTGAGCGATTATCATTTTTCCGGCTCGACCGGATACGCCTACAATGACCGCGGGCGCGAGGTCCTGGATCTTGTGTATGCCGGCGTATTCGGCGCGGAAGCGGCGCTCGTCCGCCCTCATTTCGCTTCCGGGACGCATACGATCGCGACGGCTTTGTTCGGTGTCTTACGACCCGGGGACGAACTGCTCTACATCACCGGCCGTCCTTATGATACACTACATAAAGTCATAGGCAAGCCGGGAGACGGCAGCGGCTCGCTGCAGGATTTCGGGATTACCTATAGCGAGGCAGAGCTAAATGCCGACGGCTCAATCGATTGGGAGGCGGTGAGAGAGAAAATTACCGATAGGACAAAGGTGATCGGCATCCAGCGGTCGCGGGGATACGATTGGCGCGCTTCCTTTACCGTTGAACAAATCGGGGCGATGGTGCGTGAGGTTAAAGCGATCAAGCCGGATGTTATCGTGTTCGTCGACAACTGCTATGGCGAATTTACTGAAGAACGGGAACCAACCGAGGTTGGCGCCGATCTGATCGCCGGCTCTTTGATCAAAAATCCGGGCGGCGGTCTGGCGGAAACCGGGGGATACATCTGCGGACGCGAAGCTCTCGTGAGGCTGGCTTCCTACCGCTTGACAGCGCCGGGGATCGGCGGCGAAGTCGGGGCGATGCTGGGGACGACCCGCGGCATTTACCAGGGGCTGTTCCTGGCCCCGACGATCGTCGGACAAGCGGTCAAAGGCAGCGTCCTGGCGGCGGCGGTTTTCGAGCGGGCCGGCTTTGAGAGCCGCCCGGGGTGGAGCGAGCAGCGGACCGATTTGATCCAGGCGATTTCCTTCAGCAGTGCGGAGCAGCTGATCGCTTTTGTGCAGGGCGTTCAAAAGGCCGCTGCGGTGGACGGACATGTCGTGCCGGAGCCCTGGGATATGCCGGGCTATGAGCATCCCGTGATTATGGCCGCCGGCACCTTCATTCAGGGCGGGAGTCTGGAATTGTCCGCCGACGCGCCGATACGTTCCCCTTATATTGCTTACATGCAGGGCGGCTTGACTTATTCGCACGTGAAATTCGGCTTGCTTACCGCCCTCCAGACGATGAAAGACCGCAACTTGTTGTGAGTTATCCTAACATATCTATTGACATGTTAGGATAACTCACATATGATAAGGTCAAGAGATTATATAACTGGAAGGTTGAGAGCGATGAGTGACGAAATTCGCAGAAATATGGCCTTATTTCCTATCGGTATCGTAATGAAGCTTACGGATTTGACGGCAAGACAAATCAGATACTATGAACAGCACGAATTGATTGTGCCTGCGCGCACTTCCGGGAACCAGCGTATGTTCTCTTTTAATGATGTCGAGCGATTGTTGGAGATTAAAGGTCTCATTGATAAAGGCGTTAATATCGCCGGCATCAAGCAGGTGATGAATCCGATGACACGTGAATCCCAAGAGGCGACGGTGATCACGAAGGACACGGAAGAGAAGCGGAAAGAGATGACGGATTCCCAGCTTTACCGCATGCTGAAGCAGCAGTTGGTCTCCGGGAGCAAGCCGAATCAGGTTTCCCTGATCCAAGGCGAGCTGTCCCGCTTTTTCAAAAAATAATCTAAATGTGGGGAGAGATTTCTATGAGTTACACCAAAGAAGATATTTTGCGCATTGCCAAAGAGGAGAATGTACGTTTTATCCGCCTGCAGTTTACCGATTTGCTCGGTACGATCAAAAACGTGGAAATTCCGGTTAGCCAATTGGAGAAAGCACTCGACAACAAGATGATGTTTGACGGCTCTTCCATCGAAGGTTACGTTCGTATCGAAGAATCTGACATGTACCTCTATCCGGATCTGGATACCTGGGTGGTTTTCCCTTGGGTGACTGAAGATCGTGTTGCCCGCCTGATTTGCGACGTGTATATGCCGGACGGTACGCCGTTTGCCGGAGACCCGCGGGCCATTTTGAAGCGCGTGCTGAAGGAAGCGGAGGAAATGGGCTATACTTCGATGAACGTAGGTCCGGAACCGGAATTCTTCCTGTTCAAAACCGATGATAAAGGCAACCCGACCACGGAACTCAACGACCAAGGCGGCTACTTTGACCTGGCTCCGACGGATCTTGGCGAGAACTGCCGCCGCGAAATCGTGCTGACGCTGGAAGAGATGGGCTTTGAGATCGAAGCATCTCACCACGAAGTGGCTCCCGGCCAACACGAAATCGACTTCAAATATGCGGATGCGGTCAAAGCGGCCGACCAAATTCAGACATTCAAACTGGTCGTCAAAACGATCGCCCGCCAGCACGGTCTGCATGCCACGTTTATGCCGAAACCGCTGTTTGGCGTGAACGGCTCGGGGATGCACTGCCACCAATCGCTGTTTAGAGGGAATACGAACGCGTTTTATGAAGAAAGCGATCCGCTTGGCCTGAGCCAAGAAGCCCGCTATTACATGGCCGGCATTCTGAAGCATGCCCGCGCGTTCGCCGCGATCACGAACCCGACGGTCAACTCTTACAAACGCCTTGTACCGGGTTATGAAGCGCCGTGTTATGTGGCCTGGTCTTCCAGCAACCGCAGCCCGATGATCCGGATTCCGGCTTCCCGCGGTCTCAGCACCCGGGTTGAAGTGCGCAACCCAGACCCGGCGGCCAATCCTTACCTGGCGCTCGCCGTGATGCTCAAAGCCGGCCTGGACGGTATCAAGAAGGAGCTTCCGCTGGTGGAACCGGTCGATCGCAATATCTATGTGATGTCCGAGGAAGAACGCGTAGAGGAAGGCATTCCAAGCCTGCCGGCCGATCTGAAGGAAGCGCTGAGCGAGCTGCTCCGCAGCGAAATCATTTCCGAGGCGCTGGGCGACCATGCTTTGACCCATTTCTACGAGCTTAAGGAAATCGAATGGGATATTTTCCGGACGCAAGTACATCCGTGGGAACGCGATCAATACATGACGCTGTATTAATTGAGGAATCCCCTGGGGCCGTAGGCTTCAGGGGATTTTGTTTTTTTGGGGTAATCATGGGCTCAGCCTTGAAATCGGCGCTGGGCAGCCTGCTGTTGGAACGATGCACCGTCGTCGGGTGGAACGACCAATCGTTCAGGTGGAAAGGCCAACCATTGGCTGGAACGACGCATCGTCTACCTTTAAAATAGCGGAACTTTATGTGCTTATTATCCGGAGCCAGGCAGGTTCATTCCCATTAGCGGTATTTTTTGTTCTTATTTTCCTGTGCATGGTCAAAAACGCGGGCTTTTCCTTGCGGTTAGAAAAATAGCGACACAAATTTCCTTTATTGCACTCAATGTGAGTGATATCGCCGAAATAGCGACCTTTTTTGTCCTTATGTTTTCACTGGAGTTTCACTTTCTGTCCAAGTATCGTCGCGCTGAAAGGGTGCGCGGGTTTAGATGAAAATAAGCGGATTGGTTAAATGTTCACTCTGACTTAGTAGATTTTGGAAACCACAAGTTTGCCGTTTTTTATTCAGCGATTGGATACCTTATAGATATAAGGAGGTTGAATGAAATGGTTACCGCACTCAAAAGATATCAGCGGCGCCGGTATCGTTTGAAACAGTGGTGGGTTTCCGAGCGGTCGGGATTCGGGTTTGGATGGGGGATGCGCGGCAGAAGGGGAAGATCCGGTTACGGAACGATGCCTTCTTTCCCGGATTTGGATTGGGACTAGCCGGCGGTTAGGAGCTCTTTTCCCAACGCAAAAAAGGACGCTGCAGACAAATTCTGCTTCGTCCTTTTTTCGTTGCCGGAAAATTGAATCAGTGCAGGTCCCGGAACAAGCCAACCACCTTGCCGAGGATGGTTACCTGCTTCAGACGCAGCGGCTCCATGGTCGGATTTTCCGGCTGCAGGCGAACATGGTCCTTCTCTTTGTAGAACGTTTTGACCGTCGCTTCGTCGTCTTCGGTCATCGCCACCACGATATCCCCATTGTCAGCTGTCTGCTGTTGGCGGACAATCACGTAATCTCCATTATGTATCCCGGCTTCAATCATGCTGTCTCCAATCACGGAGAGCATAAAGATATCGCCTTCTTTTGCATAATGCTCCGGCAAGGGAAAGTAATCTTCGATATTCTCCGTAGCGGTAATCGGAACACCTGCCGTAACTTTGCCGACGACGGGAACGCGAGCAACGGTATGTGAGAAGTTATTAAAGCTCTCGGATTCTTCTTGATTCAACAGCTCGATGGCACGCGGCTTGGTCGGATCGCGGCGGATCAGCCCTTTCTTCTCCAACCGGTCCAAATGGCCGTGAACCGTAGAGCTGGAGGCAAGTCCAACGGCTTCCCCAATCTCCCGAACGGAAGGCGGGTATCCCTTGGCGCGAACTTCGTTGCGGATAAATTCCAAAATAGCCTGTTGCCGGCTGGATACCTTTGACATATCGGATCAACCCCATTTAGTAACGTTTGGGAAAATTATAACATAGAACTTCCGTTCGCACAAACATTAGTTCTAAATTAGTTCTAAATTAGTTCTAAAAAGATCTTTAAAGAAAAAAACGGGAACAATTGTTCGAAAAAAGTATTGTATCAAACAAACGTTCGTGTTATAGTATTGGCATAAACAAGAACACACGTTTGGAGTGATGGATTATGCCAAGATACACTTCCTATAAAAGCATCTACGATCAACCTTCTTTCTCACGTCCGGCACAAAGAAGACTACATATTTCGTTGTTCCGCAACAGTTTCGCCAAGTTTGCCGTTTTTCTCCTGGTGTTAAGCCTCACCTGCACAGGCGTGGTAACGGCATTTGCCGCCTCCGCGGATTTGGGCCGGCCGGAACAGGACCTTGAACAAATCGTCATCCTGCCCGGGGACACACTGTGGGAAATCGCGGCTGAACATAAGCCGCAAGGATCGGACACTCGGGTGTATATCAAGAAATTGATGCGCGTCAACGGGTTGACCACAAGCGTGATTGAGGCAGGGGATATGCTGTTCATTCCTTTGAAATGACCATATGTAGGCATATGAAATTCGATTTTTTTTACTATATAAGCGCGTATTCAACCACAATAAAATTAAAGGGCTTGTCATTGGCGTCCGGGAGTGATTTCCGCTGCCTTGACAAGCTCTTTTTCTCATGTCAAAGTAAGAATTAATGCCCTGTATGATGTTTGTTCCGCCAAAACGCGGGGAAACCGGAATCATCAGATGCGCATAGTAAATTAATCCAGGAGGAAGATATGGACATCGATGCTTTGGTAGAGCGGATTAACGAACTGGCCCGCAAGCATAAAACGGAAGGTTTAACGCAGGACGAGATGTTGGAGAGAGCCCAGCTTCGCGAAACGTACCTGGAGAATGTCCGCAGAAATTTTCGCCGGCAACTCGATTCGATCGAGATTGTAGATAAATAGGGGAGGAACATGCATGGCTTCGTTTGACCGGAAAGTGGAGCGGAATCAGCTCCGCATGCAAAAAAAGGGAAAGGGCCCGAATCTGGGGAGCGGACAGGGCGGAAGAAACACGAGAAGCACGCTGGGACCTAACGGGGAAGGTGATGTCTTCAAAGGGCGCAACATTATTTTGCCGATCGTGCTGTTTTTGTTGGCTTTGCTCTATGCCAGCGTTGGCATTATCGGGAATTCGGCCGAGGTAAATTCGATGTTGTATTGGATTACGATCATCCTTTACGCTGTGCTAGCGCTCGCTATATTTCTCCGCAAGCCGTATTTACGCATCAACAAAAGCTGGCTCTACACCTCGAAATTTAACCGTGACAAATCGCTGGATGCCGGAAATATCAGCCAAATCATCGTGAGCCGGAACAAAATTGTAATTGAGCCGAAAATCCGGGATATGAAGTGGGTGTTCTACCGTACGCGCAACCGTTTTGACACCGAGGCGATGGCCTCTCGGCTGGAGCTGTACGCTAACACGCATCACGTGAAGCTGGTCAAGGAATAAGGCGTTTTTCATTTGCCCCCAAAGGGAGATCATGGAGCGAGGTTAAAACGATGACGATTAAAGCTGTTTGTTTTGATTTGGATGATACGCTGCTGTGGGATGACCGCAGCGTAAAGGAAGCCTTTGCTGCGGCGTGTGAGTTCGCAGCGCAGCGGGTGCCGGGAATCGTGCCGGAAGAGCTGGAGGAAGCGGTGCGGCGTGAAGCCCGGGGACTGTATGAATCTTACGAAACGTTTCCATTTACGAAGATGATCGGGATTAATCCGTTTGAAGGCTTGTGGGCAACGTTTTCGGCCGGAGAGCAGCCGGAGTTCCGCCAGCTGGAGCAGCTTGCTCCGGTATACCGCAAGGAGTCCTGGCGGCGCGGCTTGCTCGCCGTCGGCGTCGATAACGAACAGCTCGGCGAGGAACTGGCGGAGCGGTTTGGGCAAGAGCGCCGCGCTCGTCCTCATGTTTACGAAGAAACGTTCCAAGTGCTTAAGGAACTTCACGGAACCGTAAAGCTGCTGCTGTTAACGAACGGTTGTCCGGCACTGCAGCAGGAGAAGCTCGATGGCGTGCCGGAACTAGCGCCGTTTTTTGACGAGATCATCATTTCCGGCAAGTTCGGCAAAGGCAAACCCGATCCGTCCATTTTCCATCATGCGCTGGAGCGTTTGGGGATCGAAGCCGGCGAAGGAATCATGGTCGGCGACAAGCTGACGACCGATATCAAAGGCGCGCTTAGCGTCGGTATGACGGCCGTATGGGTCAATCGCGACGGAAAGCAGCACAGTGACGAAATCAAACCCGATTACGTAATTTCGCACTTGTCCGAGCTGAACGATATCATCGCACGTTTAGCGTAAGTTAGCGTTCGGACGTCCGAGCCAAAAACGGGTGTTCGATCGATAAGCGGAAAGGAGGGAAATCCATTGCCGGGAAAAGTCGGGTGGATCGCCGTTTTGGTGCTGGTGATCGCCGTGCTTGGCGGCTGCGGACGCAATGAAACAACTGCGGCCGACAGCGGGCCGCTTGAGGCGATCCAGGTAAATCTTGCAGTCACGCCGGATACCGTTGAAAGCGGCGGGACCGTGACGTTTACCGCGAAGGTGGGGCATCGTGGAGAAAACGTCAATGACGCGCAGGAGGTTACGTTCGAATTTTGGAATACCGATGACGAAAACGCCGAGCATAGCAAAGTGACGGTAAAAAGCGCCGGGGACGGCACCTATGTCCTCAAGCACCAATTCGATGAACCGGGAACCTATAAAGTGATTTCCCATGTGACCGCACGGGATCAACATTCGATGCCATCCAAGCAGTTTACGGTAAAGTAACGTCGAGCGATCTTACATAATTCCCGCGTGCAGTGTCGATCAAACTGCCCACATCCAAATGGAGATGTGGGCAGTTTGTTTTTACTTATATAAGTTGGACTAAAGAAACCTCTCTTTTCTTCAACGCTTTATTCTGTTAAACTAAATCTTAACGTTTTACGGGAGGGACATGATCATGAGCAAACCGAGCCTGGAAGACAGAATAAAAGAACGAATACTGATACTTGATGGCGCCATGGGCACCATGATCCAGCAGGAAAACCTGTCTCCGGCCGATTTTGGCGGGGAAGAGCTGGATGGGTGCAACGAGATGCTCGTTCTCACCCGTCCGGATGTGATTCAAGGCATTCACGAGCAATATTTGGCGGCCGGAGCCGACCTGATTGAAACGAATACGTTTGGGGCAGCCTCCGTTGTTCTGGCCGAATACGATATACCGCATCGAGCAAGAGAATTAAACCTGGCGGCGGCAAAACTTGCCGTAGAGGCCGCGGAAAAATTCAGCACGCCGGACCATCCGCGATATGTAGTTGGTGTACTAGGCCCGACGACCAAAACGCTGTCCGTCACCGGCGGGGTCACCTTCGATGATTTAACCGACAGCTACGAGGAGCAGGCCATCGCCCTGATCGACGGCGGCGTGGATGCATTAATGCTGGAAACGTCACAGGATACGCTGAACGTGAAGGCCGGAAGCATCGGGATAACGCGGGCGCTGCAAAAAACGGGCAAACAGCTGCCCTTGATGATTTCCGGTACGATCGAGCCGATGGGCACGACGCTGGCCGGGCAAAATATCGAAGCGTTTTATATTTCGCTTGAGCATCTGAAGCCGATCTCGGTTGGTCTGAACTGTGCAACCGGTCCGGAATTTATGCGCGACCACATCCGGACGCTTTCCGGTATCGCCAAAGCCGCAGTAAGCTGCCATCCGAATGCGGGACTGCCGGATGAAAACGGCAAATACCACGAATCCCCGGAATCGCTGGCCCAGAAAATGGCCGGGTTCGCCGAGGAGGGCTGGCTCAACGTCGCGGGCGGCTGCTGCGGAACGACGCCGGCACATATCGCCGCGCTGGCACAGAAGCTAAGCGGATACCGGCCGCGCACGCTGATCGGAGAACATCCTCCGGCTTTGTCCGGAATCGAACCGGTTTATGTCGAGTCCGCAAACCGGCCTTATTTGGTCGGGGAGAGAACGAATGTTCTGGGCTCGCGGAAATTCAAACGTCTCATTGTGGAAGGCAAATATGAAGAGGCTTCGGAAATCGCCCGCGCCCAGGTCAAGAACGGCGCCCAGGTGATTGACGTGTGCGTTCAGGATCCCGACCGCGATGAAGCGGAGGACGTCAAGAAGTTTCTTGAACTGGTTGTCAAGAAGGTTAAAGTGCCTTTAATGATCGATACGACCGATCCAAAGGTCATCGACCTGGCGCTAAAATACTGTCAAGGCAAATCGATTATTAACTCCATTAACCTTGAGGATGGGGAAGAGAAGTTCGAACGTGTCACCCCGTTGATCCATAAATACGGCGCGGCCGTTGTCGTAGGGACGATCGACGAGCGCGGACAGGCGATCACCCGCGAAGACAAGCTGGAGGTGGCCAAACGTTCCCACGATTTGCTCGTGAATAAATACGGGTTAAACGCCGAGGATTTGATTTTTGACCCGCTTGTTTTCCCGGTAGGAACGGGGGACGAGCAGTACATCGGCTCCGCCAAGGAAACGATTGAAGGCATCCGGCTAATTAAGGAGGCGCTCCCGAGCTGCCAAACGGTGCTTGGGGTCAGCAACGTGTCCTTCGGCTTGCCGGAAGCGGGCCGCGAGGTGTTGAACTCCGTATTTTTGTACGAATGCACCAAGGCCGGTCTCGATTATGCCATCGTCAACACGGAAAAACTGGAGCGTTACGCGAAAATTCCGGAAGAAGAACGGCGTTTGGCGGAAGAACTCATTTATCATACCAATGACGAGACACTGGCCGCATTTGTCGCGGCTTTCCGCAACAAAAAAGTGGTGAAGCAGGAGCGCACGGTTCAGCTGACGCTGGAAGAACGGCTGGCTTCCTACGTGGTGGAGGGAACGAAAGAAGGACTGCTCCCCGACCTGGACGAAGCGCTTAAACGCTACAGTGCGCTGGAGATCATTAACGGCCCGCTGATGGCCGGGATGGAGGAAGTCGGGCGGCTGTTCAACAACAACGAGCTGATCGTCGCGGAGGTGCTGCAGAGCGCGGAGGTCATGAAGGCTTCCGTTGCTTATCTTGAGCCGTTTATGGAGAAAAACGAATCGAGTGTAAAAGGGAAAATCCTGCTGGCCACCGTAAAAGGCGACGTGCATGACATCGGCAAAAACCTGGTGGAGATCATTCTGTCCAACAACGGTTACCAAATCGTGAATTTGGGTATAAAAGTACCACCGGAACGCATCATTGAGGCATATCGGGAAGAAAAAGCCGACGCGATCGGCTTGTCCGGCCTGCTCGTCAAATCGGCGCAGCAGATGGTGCTCACCGCGCAGGATTTGCGCAATGCGGGCATCGACGTGCCGATTCTGGTCGGCGGGGCCGCCCTGACGCGCAAGTTTACGAAAACGCGCATCCGGCCGGAATATAATGGCATGGTTGTCTATGCCAAAGATGCGATGGACGGTTTGGATCTGGCCAACAAGCTGATGGACCCGGCAAGCCGGGAGCAAATGCGGCTGGAAATGGAAGCGGAGAAAGAGGCAGATACGGCGGTGGCCGTGGCCCAGCCTTTGCCGGAGCTGACCCGCGTCCGGCGTTCGCAAATCCGCAAGGATGTGCCGGTGTTTACTCCGCCGGATTTGGAGCGGCATGTGCTGCGCGATTATCCGATCGGCCATATTACTCCTTATGTGAATTGGCAAATGCTGTTGGGGCATCATTTAGGTTTGCGCGGCTCCGTCGAACAACTGCTCGCGGCAGGAAACGAAAAAGCGGTGGAGCTAAAAGAAACCGTGGATCAAATTTTGCTGGAGGCGGTCACGGACGGCATTATCCGCACGCAGGCGATGTACCGCTTTTTCCCGGCGCAATCGTCCGGCAACGACATCTTGATCTATGATCCGGCCGATCCCGGCAAAGTGATCAAGCGGTTCAGCTTCCCGAGACAGCGGGTGGAGCCTGATCTGTGCCTTGCCGATTACTTGAGACCGGTGGACAGCGGGGAGATGGATTACGTTGGTTTCCTGGTCGTGACGGCAGGGCAGGGCGTGCGCCAATTGTCCGAGACGTGGAAGGAGCGGGGCGACTATCTCCGCTCGCATGTGCTGCAGGCTGTTGCACTGGAGCTGGCGGAAGCGCTGGCCGAACGTGTACACCACATCATGCGGGATATTTGGGGATTCCCGGATCCGGCGGATATGACCATGAAGCAGCGCCACGGGGCCCGTTACCAAGGGATTCGCGTCTCTTTCGGCTACCCGGCCTGCCCGGATCTCGAGGATCAGCAACTGCTGTTTGACTTGCTGCATCCGGAGGACATCGGGATCGAGCTGACGGAAGGCTTCATGATGGAGCCGGAGGCCTCCGTGTCGGCGATGGTGTTCGCCCATCCAGAGGCCCAGTATTTTAACGTGGACAAAGCTTAAAAGAAGAAGCTCCTGGCAAACCCTCCGAACATCGGAGGGTTTTGACAGTCTTTTTTGGCTCAAGACTTGATTACAACCGGAAGGACGATACGCATGGAACTTTATTTTTTGGGGACCAATGCCGGGGTCCCGTCGCTGGAACGCAACGTAACCTCGTTGGCGCTGCGACTGCTCGAGGAACGCCGTTCGTTGTGGCTGTTCGATTGCGGCGAAGGGACGCAGCATCAGATATTGCGTTCGCCTCTGAAACTGAGCAAGCTGGAATATATCTTCATTACGCACCTGCACGGTGACCATCTTTTTGGTCTTCCCGGTCTGATTTCCAGCCGCGCTTACCAGGGGGGAGATTCACCGCTCACTATATTCGGCCCCAAAGGCTTGAAAAAATTTGTGGAAACGTCGCTTGAGCTTAGTGAATCGCGGATCGATTACAAACTTGAAATCGTTGAACACGCTGGCGGGGTGCTGCTGGACGACGATACTTTTCGCGTGGAAGCCGCTTTGCTGGAGCACCGGATTGCCAGTTACGGATACCGTGTTGTCGAGAAGGACCTGCCCGGCAAGCTGGACGCCGCGGTGCTGGAGCGCTACGGCATTCGACCCGGACCGCTTTACGGCAAGCTGAAAAAAGGAGAAAGCGTGGTAACGCCAAGCGGCGAAACGCTGCATGCCGCTGATGTGCTGGGGAAGCCAAAGGCGGGGCGGATCGTTACGATCCTCGGCGACACGCGCCCTTGCAGCGCAGCCCAAACGCTGGCCCAAAACGCCGATGTGCTGGTGCATGAGTCCACCTTTTTGCATGAGTTGGCCGACACCGCCCGCGCGTATCATCACAGCACGGCAAGACAAGCGGCGGAAACCGCCCGCGATGCGGGAGCGCGGCATTTATTTCTTACCCATTTCAGCTCGCGGTATAAGTCCGAGGAGCAGCTTGGCCGGCTGGAGGATGAGGCCAAAGCGGTTTTTGCCGAGTCGGAGCTGGCCAGCGAACATGTGCTGTACCCGGTACGGCGCCGGTGCGAGCGGGAGAGCTGAAAAATATTTTCCGGGAAAGCGCAGGAAATGACAGCCGCCTGCAAAGTTTGGCAGCGCGTCAAGACGTTTTTTTGACAAAATTCCAAAAAGCTGATCCGGAAATTTGCCTGATCCTGGGTGAAATAGGTACAATGAAATGGACACGGCCAAATGGGAAGGATGAAAATATTGCCTGAGAGATGGAAAGCCTTTCTGATTGACTTGGACGGCACGTTATATCACGGGACGCGGATGATTCCCGGTGCGGATCGCCTCGTTTCGGCGTTGCGGGCCAAACGAATTCCTTTTTTATTCGTCACGAACAATTCCTCCCGGACCCCGGAGCAGGTCGCTGCGCAGCTGCAGGCGATGGGGATTCCCGCCAAAGCGGAAGACGTGTGCACTTCAGCGGTGGCGGCGGCGGAGTATATCGCGGGTGAACTGCCGGCTGGCGTTAAGGTGGCGGCGATCGGTGAGACCGGATTGCTGACCGCGCTTCAGGACGCGGGGCTGCTGCTGGATGAGGATCAGCCGGATGTGGTCGTTCAGGGAATCGACCGCAATTTTACATACGAAACGTTGACCAAAGCGGCCCGCTGGATTAGCGGCGGCGCCAGGTACGTGCTGACGAATCCCGATCTGCTGCTGCCTTCGACGGGAGGATTGATGCCGGGAGCGGGAACGTTGTCCGCCGCAATTCAAGCGGCTACGGGGGCCAAACCCGTCATCATCGGCAAGCCGGCCGAACCGCTGATGAATTTTGCCATTAAGCGTTTAGGTTTGCGGAATGAAGAAGTGGCCGTCATCGGGGACAACGTGCTGACCGATATTGCTGCGGGAGTAAACGCGGGCTGCGGGACGATTTTGACCTTGACGGGAGTGACGACCGAAGAACGGTTGCCTGACGCGATCAAAACTGCCGGCTTTCGTCCGGATGCGGTATGCCGCAATTTGGATGAGGTAGCCGGGCTGATTGGCTGAAATCCAGTAAAGACGAAGCAACGAATGATGCAAAGAATGAACTTATGTATCCATGAAATGTTCCAAATTATGAACCTCATGAACGAAGGGAAGATGACCCATGCCGGAGCTGCCGGAAATGGAAAACTATCGAATTCAGTTGTCACAGCATATTTTGGATATTCCGACGACGGAAATCGCAATTGACCGGGAAAAGTCGATTAATTTGGAGGCTGCCGAGTTTGCCCGGGAACTTATCGGCAGACAGATTATTTTTATCGAGCGGCGGGGCAAGCATCTGCTGTTTCATTTGGACAACGGCAAGCGGCTGCTGCTGCATTTGATGTTAGGCGGACTGCTATATCTGGGGTCAAAAGAGGATCGCCCAGAGCGGAGCACGCAAATCGAAATCGCCTTTGCCGACGGCCAGGTGCTTTATTTCATCGGCCTGCGCCTTGGCTATCTGCATCTGCACACCGCCAAGGAAGCGGAGGAACTCATGGCGCATTTGGGCCCGGAGCTGCTCGACCGCAGAATGAACGAAGAACGGTTCATCGCGATCCTGCGCAAACGCCGTGGCAGCTTAAAAACGGCGCTTGTCAACCAGGATGTCGTCGCCGGCATCGGCAACCGCTATGCGGATGAAATTGCTTTCGCCGCCGGACTGCTGCCAATGACCAAGCTGCAAAACATGAGCGATGAAGACTTGTCGCATCTGTATAAGGCGACGCGGGAAGTGCTGCTGGAAGCGATCGAAGCCGGCGGCTACATTGAAATGCCGCTGCTCAAAAACGATACGCTCACCGGCGGAGCAAACGAGATTTGCCGCGTGTATGACCGGGAGGGAGAGCCCTGTCCGCGCTGCGGAGATTCCATCGTGAAAGCCGAAATGAACGGACGAAAAGTATTTTACAGTCCGGGCTGCCAGCATGGCCGCTGAGCTAAAAATCGGGGGACATTTAAGCATTCGCGGGGGGTATTTCGGGGCCGCCAAAGCGGCGCTGCAGCTTGGAGGCGGAGCCTTTCAGTATTTTCCCAAAAACCCCCGCAGCCTTACGGTAAAAAGCTTCGACCCGCGGGATGCGGCGAGCTGCCGCAGCTTTTGCCGGGAGCATGGTCTTGTTTCCGTGGCACATACGCCTTATCCGAGCAATCTGGCGGTAAGTCGGGGCGATGATCCTGTCGCTTACCGGAGAGTCGTGGACTCGCTGCGCAACGATCTGGCCATTGCCGAGGCCTGTGGATCTTTGGGAATTGTTGTTCATTTTGGCACATTTAAGTCAGGAAACCCCTTACAAGGATACCAAAATATTATACAATGTATTAATGATGTGCTCGATGGCTGGCGGGGAGCGGCAAAGCTGCTCATTGAAAACCAGGCTGGCGATCACGGGGATATGGGCATGACGATTGAGGAACTGGTGCAAATTCGCCGCTTGTGCCGGGATCCGGAGCAGATCGGCTTTTGCCTCGACACTTGCCACGCTTTTGCGGCGGGGATGTGGCGGGGAGAAGGCGATGAGGACTTCGCGGAAAAAGCCGGACGGCTTGGGTTTTGGGACGGTCTGGGCGCTGTTCATTTCAATGATTCAAAATACCCGGTATTATCGCGGAAGGACCGTCATGCCCGGGTCGGCCAGGGTTATATCGGCGAATCCGGTTTTCGCTGGCTGCTGAAGATCGGGGTGATCCGGAATGCACCGCTTATTTTTGAGAGTGAAACCGGAGAAGATGGGACCTATAGAGACGATTTGGAGCGAGTGAGGCGGTGGGTGGAAGCCTAGGCAGCTGAAATACCGCGGAAAGGAAGAACAAACTTGATTCATTTATATATGGACGATTTTCGCCGATGTCCGCAAGGGTTTACGCTAGCGCGCACTGTCGACGAATCTCTGGAATTGCTGCGATTAACGGAGGTAGACATATTATCGCTGGATTACGATATGGGACCTGGGGAGAAAAACGGCACGGACATGGCGGCGGCCATGGTTCGGGAAGGGCTGTTTCCGCGGGAAATTTATTTGCATACGTCCAGTATTTCCGGAAGAAAAGGCATGTACGAAATTTTGTACCCGAACAAACCGGAGCATGTGCTGCTGCATAACGGACCGATTCCCTTCGAACGGCTCGATGAGATCGCCCGGCATTGCCAGGTGCCGCCTCAATCCAAATGGATCTGCACGGCCAATCACGGCTTTGCGCCATATGCTCAGGAGGAACTCCGGCGGACGTTCGGCAGCGTTAAAAGCACAATCCTGCTTCCCGGCGAAGTGTTTGCCGCTACCCTGCAGAAAGCGGTTGAGGAAGTCGCCGAACAGCTCGCCGCGGCGCCCCCGGTATTTCTCCGCCACGCTTTTTTGGTCGATTGGGAATGGTGCCCCGGCGAGCAAGCGGACGCCAATCGGAACGGCTGGCTGCCGGCGCTGCGCAAGTTTCTGCTGGGCGATTTCCGGCTGCCCGGCGCTCGCGTCGCCGTACAAACGCGCAAATCGGAGGATGGCCTGTGGAGCGGTACGGCCGGGGAAATGAAGGATGCGCTGCAAAGCGAACTTAAGGATTTGGCCGGCACAGAGTTTGTCGTCCGGGACGCGGATTGGGTGATTTCCGTGTTTGCCGGCAGCGACCGGGTATATGCGGGTGTGGCTCGCCCGGAGGACAATCTGTCCGACTGGAACGGCGGAGCGATCCGCTTTCAGAAAGAAGAAGGGCAAATTTCGCGGGCCAAATTCAAGCTGCTGGAAGCGGAAGCGACGTTTGGCATCCCGTTTGCAGCGTTTCGTGATGCGCTTGATATCGGAGCGGCCCCGGGGGGATGGACCTCCTTTTTGCTGGAACGCGGGCTCAACGTGACGGCTGTCGATACGGCAAAATTGCATCCATCCTTGCTGTCATCGCCCAAGCTGACTTTTTTGCAGCGCAACGCCGACAGCGTAAAGTTCAAGGAACATCAATTCGATTTGCTTGTATGTGACATGAGTTGGAGTCCAAAGCTTACGGCCAAGCTGGTAACGAATCTGCTGTATTCGCTTGTTCCGGGGGGAACGGCGATCGTAACGGTGAAGCTGATGCACAAAAAACCGATGGCTTTGATCCAAGAGGTCACAGGCATGTTCCAGGAGGCAAGGCTGCAGGTGCAGCGGGCGAAGCAGCTGTTCCATAACCGCGATGAGATTACATTATATATGATTAAATATTAATGACATTAAATAAATGTGCTTGAAAAAAATGCTTTACATTTGGTGCCAACCTGTCCTATAATAATTCCAAAATTATACAATGATCGCGAAGGGAAAGTATCCCGTTTCGCTGCCTTTGGCCTTACGGCTGAAGCGGTGAGATGGGGACTTTCCCTTTTTTGCGTCTGGAAAGGAGGGTTTGAGTTGCCTTTTGTGCCGCAGTTGGCTCCCGGGGATTTGCTTGTCGGGCGCTATCCGATTGAGCGGATTGTTGGCCAGGGCGGGATGAGCCGGGTGTACCTCGTTTCGGATTTGAAGCTGCCGGGGAAAGTTTGGGCCGTCAAGGAAAGCTTCGCGGGACCGGGGCATAAAGTGCCGGTTGCCCAGGAGGCTAAGCTGCTTATTTCACTAAACCACCCGCGCCTGCCGCGGATCGTCGATTTTATCCAGGAAGACGGTTCGGGATATTCGTACATCGTGATGGATTATATCGTAGGAGAGCATCTGGACCGTTATGTGAAAGCGCGCGAAGGACGTGTTCCGACAGAAACGTTGATCCGGTTTGGCCTGCAAATCGCCGAAGGACTGCAATATTTGCATACGCATCGCCCGCCCGTCATCCATCGCGATGTGAAACCATCCAATTTACTGGTGGACGGCAAAGGGCAGATCCGCTTTATCGATTTCGGCATCGCCCGCACGTATGCAGCGGATAAAACCGAAGACACGATTCAGCTCGGGACGGTGGGCTTTGCGGCCCCGGAGCAATACGGTGGACGTCAAAGTGACGGACGCGCCGACTTATATTCGCTTGGCGCGGTCCTGCTGTATTTGGGAACGGGCTGCAAATACAGCGTATGGACGCAGGAGGCGGAGGAATGTCTGCGGAGGCAAGGGCACGGTGGGCTGCTCCCGGTTCTGGAACGGCTGCTGCAGCAGCGGCCGGAAGCGCGTTTTGCTTCGGCGGAAGAGGCCGGCGAGGCGCTGCGGGAAGTGCTCCGGGCGCACGCTGAGGACGCATCGGACGCAGCCCCAACGACTTGGCAGGGACCGTCTTCTGGCGGCCCGCTTGCCGCCGGAGGGAGAACGGCGGTCATTGCCGTCATCGGCGCGTCGCCGGGAGCGGGGACGACGCACACGGCGATTGCGCTGGCCCATGTGCTGTCCCGCAGCGCCAAAAGGATCGCGATCGCCGAAATGGAGGCAACATCGCCGGCTTTTCAGCGGCTTGCCCGAATCGCGCTCGGAGAGTCGTCGTCCTCAGCGACCCGGCAGTTTCGCATCGGCGGCGTTCAATACGTCAGGGCGCCTTCGCGAACCGAATGGATCGAGCTGCTGACCGGCGGTTACGAGTATCTCGTTTGCGACCTGGGGACCGGCCGGCAAAAGGAACAGATGGAGGAGTTCAGACGTGCCGATTTGTCCCTTGTCGTCGGCTCGGCCGCCGCATGGCGGGCGGAGGAGCTGGAGCGGTTCGCCGAAGCGGCCGGTTTGGCCGGGAAATGGCCGTCCGCATGGAAATTCTGCGTCCCTTTGGCATCGGCTTCTGCGGTAAAACGGCTCGCCAAAAGGCTGCGGACCCGCGGCGTGTACGCCATCCCGGCGGAGCCGGATCCATTTGAGCCCGGCGAAGACACAATCGCGGCGCTCCGTGATCTTTGCGGCAGCCTGCTGCCGCGGCCGAAGCGGAGCGGCCGGAGCTTTCTAGCGAAGCAGAAATTGTAGGTAAGGAGATGAACGAATGTCAAGATTGAGACAGAAAACGAAGCATTTGATCTGGGCCGGACTCGCGGGAGCAGCGGCCATGGGCTTGATTTTCACGGGGTATGCCGTATATCAGGGGAAGCAAAATCAATCGGCCAAACTTGCGTTACAGCAGAAATATGAAGCGGAAATCGAGACTTTGCAGAAAGCAGCAAATCGCGCAACGATCAGGGGATGGGTGCCGGCCAGCGAGATTCCGGCAGGGCATCCGATTAAAGCGGACGACATGAAGGAGGTCGAGCTGCCGGCCAACAGCGTCCCGGCCGACGCCATCAAGTCGAGGGAGGATATCGCCGGCAAGATCGCCAAGATCACGCTCCGGCCGTTTACGTTATTGACAGAGACACTGCTGTACGAGGAGGCGCCGACGACGGATGATATGCGCTGGCGCGAAATGAGCTTCGTTTTGCTTCCGGCCGCCTTGAAGAATAAAGATGTCGTCGACATCCGCATTCAGTTCCCGACCGGACAGGACTATATTTTGCTGTCCAAGAAAAAGATCGAGGCGCTGGCCTCCGGAACGATGACGGTGACGCTGGGCGAGGCGGAGATTTTATCGCTCTCCAGCGCGATCGTCGACGCTTACCTGCATAAAGCATCCATTTACGCGCTGACCTATGTCGAGCCTTATTTGCAGGACAAGTCGACGCCGACTTATCCCGCAAACGGCGCGGTGATGCAGTTGATCAAAAAGGATCCGAACATCGTCCGGGAGGCGGAGAACGCCTTGAACGCCGCCGCGCGGGAAAGGCTGGAGAGCGACCTGGTCTCGATGTCCCCGCGGCAGGCTGCGGAATTCGCCAGCAGCAACCTGGAAGCACAGGAGACGCTTAAGAATGAAACACCGGCCGAAGAAGACAGCTTCCAATTGAAATAGAGGGACAGGAGGGATGAAGAAATGAAGCGCTGGGTATTTATCGGAAAAAGCGATAAACGGGATCTGCTGCTTTATTTAAGCAGCGCCTTAACGGCCGCGGGGCGGAGCGTGCTGCTGGTCGATGCTACGGAGGGCGGCAAATACCGTTATTCGATCGGAGGGATTCAGCCGCTTTTGCCGGTGACGGAGTTTTGCGGGTTTGACGTGGCGGCGGGACCTCAGGCGATCCGGCTGCTCCAGAACGCTGCGGATGGGTGTGAAGGAATGGCAGCCAAGGATTACGATTACGAATTGGTTGATTTGGAAGCTTTAAACGCCGTGACGCCGAACATATTCACTTCTGCCAACGAGGTGGTTTTGGTCACTTCCTTTGACCGTTATGAACTAGAATCGACAGCCCGGTGGCTGCGTTGTCTCGTGAATTTGCGGCCCGAGCTGCGGGGGCTGCGCGTGCGCCCGGTTTTTACCCGAACGGTGGACAACTGCCTCAGCACCGACTATATTCTCGGTTTTATGGACGATATTGGGTTCCAGTGGCATGAGGAGGAAATCATCATTCCATGGAATGAGCTGAATTTGGCTGTACAACTGGAAAATGAACATGCGCACCGGCTGCGTATGAGCCGCATATCCCGCTCTTATAAGCGTGCGTTGCGCCAACTGCTCAGCGGGTTGGCCGGTTTTGAAGCGGGAGCGGCGAAAAGGGCGCTGCGCCGGGCGGAAAGGAGGCGCGCATGAGCAGAATTTTGTTTTGGGATCCCGGGCACGGGAGTTCGGCGGGCGTTGCCGCAGCGTGCGCCGTCACCATGGGGCTCCATTACCCGCACCGCGTGCTTTTGTTTAATGAGGGACGCCATGGCAGCGGTGTGGAGGAGGGGCTGCGGGCGGGAAGCCGCCATGCTCAGGAAGCTGTTTCGGGAGAAAAGGGTATTTTGGACTCGCGGCTTAGCGAATACGGGATCGAAGCGCTGCTCCGTCTGTCGGACAGCGGGCTCCTCACGAAAGCGAATTATGCCGATTACACGCTGCCGGTCATTCGCGGCCGCCTTGATCTGGCGACAGGCTTTCGGGCCGGCGGTCTCCACGGTACGCCCGGGCTTAGCGAAGGGCGAGATCTGTTAGAGCTGGCAATGGCTGCGGAACAGAGCTATGACCTTGTGCTGAGGCACGCCCCGCAGATTCGGGAGCTGCCGGAGGCACTGGCCGGCAGCGAAGAGGAGATTGTGGTGGCGGTACTGCAGCAGCGGCGGGCGCAACTGGATGATTTTTTTGCCGCGCTTGTGAAACAAACGGTGACGAGCCGCCGCAAACTGTGCGTTGTCCTGGCTCCTTACGATTCGGACTCCGGCTTGAATTTGGCCAATCTGAAGCGCCTTTACCGCCGCGCCCTGCCGGTTTTCGGCATTCCTTACGACACCGAGTTTGCGAACGCGTGGAATGACCGGGACATCCTGTCGTTTTTTCGCCGGTACAGATTGTTTCCGAAGCGGGGCGGCTCGCGGGAAGCTGTGCTGGCAAGCTGCCGGGATTTGAGCCGGAATCTGATCGAGCTTACGGGAAAAGCGGCGGCGCAAGCAGCTCGCGAGAGGGGGGCTTAAGCTTGAACGACAAAGTCGTAAACATGCTGCTTATCGCTCTCATTGTACTGTTAGGGCTGCTCTTTTTATGGGTGAGGGCGCGTACCGCCGCAGACGGACCTGGTGTTTATATGGCGGACGACGACCGCTATTCGTTTCCCGCGTTGATCGAATACGTGAAGCGCAGTTTGCATGAGTTGAGCCGTTCGCACGCCAATGACTGGGGAGTGGGCGAAGAGACCTGGAACCGCCGGGTCAAAGCGCGGGCCGAACTGCGCAAGGCGCTGCGGGGATGTACATATGGCGACGCGCAGGACAAACGGTACGTGAAATCCTTTATCAAGGATTTGCTGGCCCGCGGTTACGGGATTGGGGAAGAGAATATCGACCGGATTATTCCGTTCGACGACAGGGACAAACTGACGGCGCAGGACCGCTTCGACATTGTTTTATACCTGTACAAGCTCAGCTTCGGAACCGATGGATTGTCCCGGTTGATCGAGGAGTACAGGTTAGATGAGCCCAAAGCTCCCAAAGCAGAGGATGGGTCGTTTGTCTATGAGATCAACGCCGAGGATGTGGATCGGATTTTTTACCGTGAATACCGTTTCTTGACGTTCCGGGAAAAGCTCGATATCGTCGTGCAGCGCATTTATCAGGCGTACAAAGGCTTTTCCGTCGTGGACGAGCTGCTGGGGCAGCGGATTGACGGAGTGAGCGGCGGCGTCAGCGGCATCCCCGCGCATATGGCGATCACGCCGGAAGCGGGCGGTCAGGATGCAGGGGCGGAAGCGCTTGACCCAAATGATGCGAATGGGGAAGAAGTTTCCCGTTCCTGGGACAGCGTATGGATTTTTCACAAAGGCAAAAGCGTGCGGCTTTCTTTCTTGTCGTTTGGCAGTGAAGCCGAGTTGAAGCGGGTGTGCCAGAACATTTACAAATTTAATTTGCCGGGCCAGCTGTCCGAAGCGAACGGCTTTAAAGTCAACGAGATGAAGGACGGTTCGCGGATTGTGGTGGTCAGACCGCCGTTTGCGGAGTCGTGGGCGTTTTTTGTGCGCAAATTCGATGTGAAAAACGCTGTGCTGGAGCAGCTTATTCAAGGGGGAAATTCACCGCTGCCCGTGCAGCTGCTGAAATTCCTCATGAAAGGAAGCCGCATCACCGCAATTACCGGCTCGCAGGGCTCGGGCAAAACGACGCTGCTGATGGCGCTCGTCAAGCATATTTACGCCTCCTATACACTGCGCGTTCAGGAGATGTCTTTTGAGCTAAATTTGCGCAGGATCTATACGGGCAGAAACATTTTGAGCTTCAGGGAGACAGATTATGTCAGCGGTCAGGCGGGGCTGGATCTGCAGAAAAAAACGGACGGCACCGTGAACATTTTGGGCGAGGTGGCCACGGACGAGGTCGCTGCGTGGATGGTGCAGATGGCACAGGTGGCAAGCCTGTTCACCCTGTTTACGCATCATGCCAAAACGTTCCGTGATCTGATGGAATCGCTGCGGAATTCTTTGCTGAAAACCGGCGTGTTCCGTGATGAACGCGTGGCGGAATTGCAGGTCGCCTCGGCGATCGATTTCGATGTGCATCTGCGCCGGGACATGGCCGGGAACCGGTATATCGAGCGGATCACGGAGTGCTGCCGGCCGGACGAAAGGGATGCGGGCGAACTGGATGGGGCTGTTGAAACGGGGAGCGGACTAACCGATGAAGCGATGGTGTACCGCCGCGGTTACTCCGAGCGGGTGATCGTTGAGTACCGGGACGGTGCTTACGTCGCTGTTCAGCCGATCTCAAAGCGCTCTCGGGAAGCGATGATCCGCGAGATGACGTCGGAGGACGCAGGTTCGTTCCGCCAGTTTGCGGAGGCGTATTGGGGGGAGAAGATTGGAGCTTAAATCGGCGCTTATCGCCGTGATGGGAATTTCGCTGATCGGTTTTGGCTTGTTGTATGCGGCCGGCCGCTTAATCGGCTCGCGCGAGGAGGCGTTGGGGCTTGAGGAAGACGCGTCCGGCAAGGCTGGCCGGGGAGCCAGGGACAGCTTCGCCCGGGCCTTATCCGCCTTTGCGATGCGATCTTATGCGGTATGGATGAGGCTGCCGCCGCTTCGGCATTATGCTTTGAAGATCCGCAAACGGCTGGCTCCGGTTCACCGGTTAGATGAGTTTGAACTTCGGCGCGAAACGATGAAATTCGCTTATTTCTCCGCAGGCGCGTATATCACCGTTATTGGTGTTCTGGCTGCATTTAATCCGAACTGGGTGTTTGTGTTGTCCCTGCTGATCGCCGGGGCGGTCATTCAAGGCGTGCTGCTGGACGGGTACGCAAACAGGCAGGAGACCAGGCTGCTCGAACAGATGCTGGAATTCTTTGCCGCCGTTCGCCATGCTTATCACCGCCACGGCATGGTCGCCGACGCGATCGAGGAGGCGGGGGAAAACATCGCACAGGAGATCGGAATTCACGCGCATATGATCGAAGAGGCGCTGACGGACGCAAACCCGGACGAAGCGCTGGAGAAATATTACGAAACGGCGCCCAACCGTTTCCTGAAAGCTTTTGCCGGCATCTCCAGGCTGGTGCTTGAATACGGGGACCGCAAACGTGCCCAGGGATCTCTGTATTTGCGGGGGATTGCAAGCCTGACCGGGGAAATCCAACTGGAGCTGATCCGCAAAAACCGGCTGGATTATTTGCTGAAAGGGCTACATGTGATTGCCCTGATGCCGGTTTTCTTTACGAAACCGGTGGAAGTGTGGGCCAGAAGCCAATTTCCGCTGATGGATCAGTTTTATTTAAGCAAAACGGGGATGGCGATCAAAATCGGGCTGTTTTTGATCATCCTGCTCTGTTACCTGCTGCTGCAAAAGTTGAAAAGCGAGGAGGAAACGGCATACCGTGCCGGGGAAGCCAAGGTTCCCTGGGAAGCCCGATTGCTCAAGCTGCGCGGGCTGGGAACGCTGTGCCGCTGGATTGTGCCGCGGCGTGCCACCGAGACTTACCACAAACTTACCCGGCTGCTAAAGGATACGAACCATACGCTGCCTGTCGTGCTGTTTCAGATGAGGCGCATCGCTTTATTTGTCAGCGGTTTGTTGTTTACGCTGGCTGCCGTTTTTACGCTTCACCATTTGTCGCGGCAATACATTTTGCTCGAGCCTCCGGCCGGAGCCGCGTTTTTTGGCTCGCTTACGAAGGAAGAGACCAGCGGGGCCCGCGTTCAAGCCGAACTGGACGCCCGGGTGATGAAACAACTGGATATGGCCGGAAATGCTGAGGTTGATAAGGTTACCGAATTAGCTGCGTCGGTGATGAGCCGCGGGCGTACGGCCCCAACCCGCGAAGAAATATCCGCGGCTGCTCAGCGGATTCAGGGCAAGCTTCAGCGCTGGAACGATGAATATCTGAAATGGTGGGAGCTGCTGCTTGCGCTTTTGGCCGGCGGGGCCGGATATTACTTTCCCCTCTGGACGCTGATGTTTCAGCGCAGCATGCGGTTGATGGACATGCGGCATGAGGTTTATCAATTTCAGACGATGATCGCCATTTTACGAGAGCTGGAGCGAATTTCGGTGGAGGAAATTTTGGAGTGGCTGGCTTCCTATGCCGTCATTTTCAGGACGCCGCTGCAGAAATGCTTGCTCGATTACGGCCACGGGGCCGAAGTTGCCTTGGAGGAGCTGAAACGGGAGGTGGTGCTGGAGGAATTTGTGCGGCTAGCGGACAAGCTGCTGCTGGCTTCGGAAAAAATCACGATAGCTGATGCGTTTGACGATTTGGACAGCGAGATGTCCTATCATTTTGAACGGCGGCGGCTCGATTATGAGAAGTCGCTTGAGGTAAAGGCCGGATTTGGCCGGATGATCGGGTTTGCGCCCATGTATTCGCTTGTGTTTGCGTATCTGGTGATTCCGCTCATTTGGATGAGCTTTCAGCAAATGGGCTTGTATTTTGAACAAATCCAAAAATTATGATGAACCAAGGAGGACTGTACTTATGAATAACGCTTCATCTGCTTTAAAGGTAGCTGCCGGTATTTTCTTGACGATCGCTTTGATTACGATTGTGGTCATTTTGTTCGTTTCCGCCCAGGAGGCGACGAAAACCGCGCAAAACAATTTCTCCGACATTCAGACGGAGCTGTCCCAGGCCTCGTTTACGGTGTACGACGATACGACGATCAGCGGTTCGCAGGTGACGAACGCGCTGCGTAAATTCCAGGACCGCGACCAGTTCGGCGTCCAAGTAAAAACAGGGAAAAACAGCGTTGGGGAATGGTACGGATACATTTTGAACATCGGTTCGTCTTCAGCGAGAGATTACGGTTCGGTCGCGAGCAAAAGCAATGCGGACATCAGCGATACTTGGGATGAAGAGCTGGATGAATACGTGAACCCCAGCGGTAAATTTAAGGCCCAGGTCGTCAAGGACAACTCCAATGTCGTGCGCGGCCTTATATTTACGCAAACGACGGTAAACCGTTGATCGCGGGCCGGTCGGACAGATGATGAACCAGGCAAAAAGCATGATCTGGCTGCTTCTCTCCGTATCTCTTTGCCTGACCGCGGCCATGATCACGTTAAGTTTTGCGGAGCGGCAGGATTTGGCGTTGGAGCAGTTGGCGGCGCAGACCCATGTTCAGGAGCGGAGCGTGTTTTCTTTGACGGGCGGCATGCTTGCGAAAACATTGGACGCTTCGTCCGATTCGGCGGACGCCGCGCTGGATTGGACGGAAACATACTCCGGCCTAAGTTTGCTCTACGGCCTGCAGCAATGGGTGGAGCTTGGTGTGCCGATCGTGGTGGAGGGCCGGCGGTTTGCGGCCTTGACCGGGGATGAACCGGCCGAAGCTCTGGAACAAAGGCGCAGGGAGACGCTGTCGTTGCTTGACCTGCAAGGGGAATACGAAACCCGGCGTGAATACGATGCCGACGGTCAGCTGGCGGAGCTGATGTTCACAAAGAAATAAGGGAGCGATCGACATGACCAACGCTTTGTCCAAAATCACGTCCGCACTGCTGGCCGTCCTGCTGCTGTACTTGTTTCCGGCTGTTCAGACAGCTCATAGGGAAGAAGATATCCGTTACCTGGCGGCTTATCATGCCCTGACCGAGTTTGCCGATGCGGTTCGTACGAAAGGGTATATCTCACCGGTGATGTACGAGGAATTTACCCGCGACCTGGAAGCCGAAGGTAATCTTTACGATATTGAGCTTGAACACCGGCATAAAAAATATCACCCCGAATATGGCGATCCGGCCGACCCGAATACGTTTCAAGGCCAGTTTACCGTCGTGTACGACGCCTATTACACTGAAGAGATCTTGGGTGTTCTGTTTAGCGAGAACCGGGCGGCAACCAGTGAGGAACAAGTGAAATATACGCTGCAGGCGGGAGATTTTTTCAGCGTTACCGCAAAAGATCGATCACGTTCACCGTATGATGTGTTGTCCGAATTTTTGTATGGAACCAAGGCAGCACCGGTCTACAAAGAAGTGTTGACCTACGGGGGTATGGTATTAAATGAAGATTACTGATTGGGCAGTCGTGTTTGTGCTCATCGTCAGTCCGTTCCTTTGGCTCGGCAGCTTGCATGCCGAAAATATCCGCGAAGCGGACATGCTTGAAATGCGGTATACAACGGCGCTGAGAACGGCCGCCCAGGATGCCGGCAGCGCGCTGAACCTCAATGAGCTCCAGCAATACGAAAGCGGGTACGGTTCACAAAAATGGATGCGCGCCGATAAGGATCAGGCTCTTTCCGCGCTGCTGCAAAGCCTGTACATCCATTTCGGGGTGGCGGATGACCCGCTGGCGCAGCAGGCTTTGCTGGTATACATACCTGCCATTGTCGTTATGGATTACGACGGGTATTCGATTTATGCAGCGGCGGAGTCGGCCGCAGCGGACGGTAGTCCGGTGATGACGCACCGTTGGAGCCTCAAGAAGCCTTACGTATATGCGGACGCCCATGGCAATGATATCTCCTTCACGTTGGACCGGTATATAACCGCCTACGACTCCGGTTTGGATGAATGGGCGGACGGGCTGCAAACCGAACTCAAATCGGAGCTAACGATTCCGCTCCTTCAAGATGATGAGCAGTTTGATCAAGTGCGGCGCCAGACCATTGTGCGAAGCATCGAGGAGGATCTCGCCAAGGTAATTCATCGGCATAATGAGTTTGCCCTGAAAAAAGGCGTTCATTATACGTTCACGCTGCCGGTCATTTCGCAGGAGGAATGGAACAATACGCTGGACGACGTTGGGGTGCTCGTGTTTCTGCAAGGTATTCCCGTCGGCGACCGTTACTACAACAACTATGCGTTGGGCGGCGGACGCCTTGTGAGAAGCACTGCCGTGCTTGGCGGAGTGAATACGGGAAACGGGCTTAAGTATTATTTTCGGGACACCTGCCCGGAAGCGAACAGTTCCGTGTATAAGGTGAGAGAGGTGTTCCCCGGAGAGCGGGAGGCGGCTGCTAAAGGTTATTTTCAAGCGAAATGCTTATGGTCAGGGTTGTAAATCCAATGAATGGCAGATTCCCTAAGTTACAATCCGCAGCCTTGATGATAAAATTGACTATATAAACATCCAGGCGAATTATGGGGAGGATACCTTCATGAAGATAGAAGATACCACGGCACCAGGCGATAAAGCCGACCGCTATTCGCGGCAAAAGCTTTTTGCTCCGATCGGCGCAGCAGGCCAGGATATGCTGGGGAAAGCGAAGGTGCTGATCATCGGGGCGGGAGCGCTCGGGACCGGAATCGCCGAAGCGCTCACAAGGTCCGGGGTGGGGCATGTCGTTATCGCGGACCGCGATTATGTGGAATGGAGCAATTTGCAGCGGCAGCAGCTGTTTTCGGAAGCGGATGCCGCCGCAAGAGTGCCAAAGGCGGTCGCGGCGCGCGAGCGGCTGAAGGCGATCAATAGCACGGTTGAGATCGAGGCGTTTGTGACGGATGTAGGGCCGGAAGAGCTGGAGATGCTTATCCCCGGTGTCCATTTGATTATGGACGCGACGGACAACTTCGATACCAGGATGATGATCAACGATATTTCGCAAAAATACCGGGTTCCGTGGATTTACGGGGGCTGCGTCGGCAGCTATGGCATCACGTTTACGATTTTGCCGGGAGTAACGCCTTGCTTGAACTGTTTGCTCGGGACGATCCCCATGGGCGGCGATACCTGCGATACGGTTGGCGTTATCCCTTCGGCGGTTCAAACGGTCGTGGCCCATCAGACGACGGAGGCGTTAAAGCTGTTAACCGGGCATCCGGAAGCGCTGCGCGGAACGTTATTGACCTTTGATTTGTGGCGCAACGAACAAGCCTCCATCAAGGTGGCCTCCGCCAAACGGGAAGAATGTCCTTCCTGCGGTGCGCATCCCGACTTCCCGTACCTATCCGCGGCGAGTCACCGGAAAACCGAAGTGCTCTGCGGCAGGGATACGGTTCAGATCCGGCCGGCCCAAAAGCGGAAGTTGAACCTGCCCGATATGGCAAGAGCGCTTAGCCGTCTGGATGAAGGCAAGGTTGAAGTGAATCCGTTCCTGCTGTCCTACAAGATCGGCGAACGTCGGCTGGTATTGTTCGAGGACGGACGGGCCCTGATTCACGGCACGAAAGACCCGGTTGAAGCCAGGCGGATCTATGACCGCTATTTGGGGTAGACCGAGCTGGGGTAGGCCGAGGACCATTTCATTCCCCAAGGACGTTTGGAATGCTTTTTGCGCAGAATGACCATCTTATAAGATAGGGTTGGCATTTGCAGGCAAGGTGGTTGGGGCTAAAATGAAAAGGAAGGTGCTGTTGTCCTTGGCGGATCCTTCCGCAGGGGAACGATTAAGATTAGGGCTGGAAGAGGCGGGGTACGAAGTTTCGCAGCATCGGAACGGAAAAGGTACGCTCCGTTATCTGGAACAGGAGTTTCCGGACCTGGTGCTGTTGGGAGCGGATTTGCCGGATATGTCCGCGGGGGAAATTTTGCAGCAGGTTGGCCGATTTGCCGCCTACCCACTCATCCTCCTATTACGCGACTGGAGCACGGATGAAGTCGTGACCGGGTTTTCTGCCGGTGCAAACGATGTCGTAAGTATTGACGTCCCGATCGCCGAGTTGTATGCCCGAGCCGGGCATTTAATCGCGCTGTTCAAACGGATCGGGGATGGTTCGCTTACGGAGCTGAGCTACGAGGATTTGCGGATGGAACTGAAAAGCCGCAAAGTGTATCGTGGGGATGAGGCGATTAGGCTGACGCCGAAAGAGTTTGATTTGCTGCTGTTTTTGTTAAAACGGGCAGGAAAAGTATGCGGCAGGGAGATGATTTTGCAGCAAGTGTGGGGTTACGATTTTGCCACCGGCACGAACGTAGTCGATGTCTATATTCGTCATTTGCGCAAAAAAATCGATCGCGGGCAAAAGCAAAAATTGCTGCACACGGTGCGCGGAACGGGATATATGCTGCAATGAAACGACAAAAATCCCGGCAGAGAGGCTGCCGGGATAAAGGGTGAATTGTACCGATTCGATCAAAGTTTACAGGACGCGGCGGGCTTTCAGATAAGTTCTTTTCCAGTTTCCGGAGTTCAGATCGGAAATCGTAACACCCGGTTTACCGTAAGTGTGCAGAATTTTACCGCCTCCCATGTAAACGGCAACGTGCGTCACGTTATGGCCGTTCGCGCGGCTGCCGCTGGAGAAGAACACCAGGTCGCCGGGCTTCAGGTTGGACTTGGAAACCGCATAACCTTCCTTCGATTGAGCAACGGAAGTCCGGGGCAGGTCAACGCCGTACTTTTTAAAAATGTACTTCATAAATGACGAGCAATCAAAAACTCTAGTTGTCGAAGTAGAAGCGCCAAATTTGTAAGGCGTACCCATAAATTGTTTTCCGAAGTTAACGATTTGAGTTCCTTTCGAAACAGCATTAGCTGTTGCCGACTGGGCTTGTACAGGTTCAGCCCCGCTAGCAAGCAGAGTGCTGAAACCGATGGTGGACACGATGCCAACCGTCAATACTTTTTGGAATATGCTGCGCATGTTCATGTTGTATACCTCCAAGAGTTATTGTTTTTCAACCGGTTCGTAGAGAAGTATAACAGAATTGTTACCTCCCATTATGTGGTATAAACTCCTAAATACCTGATATATTCATAGTTTGATGGCCTTTATTAAAAAAACATTAAAGTTTACAGATTTTAAGAAAAAGAAGAGAGGTTTGGCGATTGCAAATAAAAAAACCTTGATTCATCAAGGTTTTTTCACATATATGTAAACGAACAAAAAGGTTACAAAATTGTTTTCATTTAATCTTTACTTTGCATAATGAGCAAGAGACCGCTTGAAATCCGGACGATTCCTTCGGGACCCGTCAAACGGTTGCTGACGCCCAGTGATTGGCCTATGCGCAAGCTGGCATTTTCCAGGGGGTACAAAAAACCTGTGAGCGTTATCCCCGTCACTTCAGGGGTAAACGGGAGGAGGGAAACGTAAGTATAGCCGCGGTCCAAAATCCGGCACTCGGAATCGGTTAACGTTATGTAATTGTGCTTGTCCCAAATGTCGGTGCGAATCTGTTGCTGCAGGCCGCGCAGCATCATATGCACATTGGCGAGCGTATGGTCAAGCCTTGTCCCGATGACGCCGGTCATCAAGATTTCCGCAGGCTGTTGTTGCAATGCCAGGTCATAGGCCAACTCGGTATCGGTCAAATCTTTGTCGATAGGATCGCAGGCGATGAGCTCCATACTGTTCTCTTTGATTTTGTCCAGCTCTCCGGGACTGACGGAATCGAAATCACCAACCGCCAGGTGCGGCCGGATTCCCTGCTCTACCAAAAATAGCGCGCCCCGGTCGGCGCCGATCACCACATCATCCGCTCGGATATCCTTTATTACATCAGGGTCGATGCGTCCGCCCGCAAAAATGAGCACTCGCTTTCCAGTCATTTCTTTTCTTCCTTTCTGGTTGAATCCCTTGTTCATGTAGTATAATTCAAATTTGAGGGTTGCACAATTTTGGTGCAAAGGCCTAAAATGGATGATGCAGGCATAAGGGGCGAAAGAGAGGGCGGAAGAGTACAAAAGAGATGCACATATTTGACATTTTCAGCATCATCGGGACCATCGCGTTTGCCATGTCGGGAGCGTTTGTGGCGATGGAAGAGGAGTACGACATCCTGGGCGTTTTGGTGCTTGGTTTGGTTACGGCGTTTGGCGGGGGAATCGTGCGCAATGTGCTTATTGGCATACCGGTAACGACGTTGTGGGGGCAAAGTGATTTGATTTTGCTCGCGGTGTTGTCCGTGCTGGTAGCTTTTATTTTGCCGCTGCCCTGGATCAGGCATTGGAAAAGGGCGGAGGTGTTTTTTGACGCCATCGGCCTGTCGGCCTTTGCCATTCAAGGTGCGCTGTATGCCACGGAAATGAAGCACCCGATGAGCGCGGTGCTCGTAGCGGCGGTGCTTACTGGGATCGGCGGCGGAATTATCCGCGATTTGCTTGCCGGACGCAAACCGCTGGTGCTGCGCGATGAGATTTACGCGGTATGGGCGATGCTGGCGGGGCTTGCCGTAGGCTTCGGAGTTTTCAAATCCACGCTGGAATTGATCCTGCTGTTTGCGATTGTCGTATTTTTTCGTATGTTATCCGTTCATTACAAATGGAAGCTGCCGCGCCGGTCGCTTAAAGCGCCCGAAACTCCGGTAGAGCTGCCGAAAGGCGAGCGTGTTGCCGCTTCCGGATCGGTTCATCGCAATTAAATAAAAAACAACCAGAGGCTGTCCGAAGTAGTTTCTACTATATTAAGACAGCCTCTGTAGTTTGGGATCGGCGCCCGTTTGTTTTGCAAGCGCTATTTTAGGAAATGGACCAGCGCTCCGGGAAGCTCTTGCTGCCAAAAGCCCCATAAATGTTTGCCGTCTTTTTCGGCATAAACGATCTTGGCTCCCCGTTCCTCAAGCAGCGCTTTGGCCTTGCGATTCAATTCGACGAAATTATAGGTTCCCGTGTCGGTTGTATAATGATCTTCCTGCAGTCCGACGACCATGAACAAGGACAGGCTGGACAAGTCCGTTTCTTCGGCCAATAGCTTGAGGGACGGTTCATAGTACGCGCCGGACAAGCTGATGATTTTGGAAAACAGTTCCGGGTTTTTCATAGCGAGGTGGAGGGAGACGGTCGCCCCCAGAGAATCGCCGGCCAGAACCCTTTCTCCGCATTCGCGCCGAACCGGATAATTCCGCTCAATGAAGGGAATAATTTCTTCCGTAAAACAGCGGGTATAAGCCTCAAAACGGTTGCCGAACGGGGCGTATTCCTCGGTGCGCACTTTCGTATCCACTTCCACGCCAACGATGATAAACGGATCGATTCCTTCGTCGAGGATCAGCTGATTAGCGTGCGTGGCGATGCGTCCAAAATTGAAAAACTCTTCGCCATCCTGACAATATACCACAGGATAACTCAAAATTTCGTTGTACCCGGGAGGCAGGTAAATACGAAGATATCGTTTTTCCCCCAAGTAGGTGCTGTCGATTTCTTTCTTAATAATGGTTCGTTTCAAATAGCGCGAATCCGTCATGCTTCTACACGCTCCTTGTCATGATAGGTTAAATGGAATTTGTGTTATATTAATTTGAGAAAACTGTTATATAAACAAAAATAAAAATATGACACAATTCTCCTTAATTCCTTTGACTTTCAGAATGAAACAGGAGTATAATAATTCTATAACAGAGGAACAAGATAATCAAATTTTTAGTCGAGGTGAAAAAAATGAGCAAGATTCCTTATGAAGTATATACGGAGGAAGTCGAAGCTTTGTCCGTGCTGTCACCGGCCGGTGAAATCGTTAACAAAGATAAACTGCCGGAGCTCTCCGACGATCAATTGAAAGAACTGATGTACCGCATGGTATTCACCCGTACTTGGGATGAACGCGCCATTAACTTGGGCCGTCAAGGCCGCCTTGGTTTCTACGCTCCGGTATCCGGACAAGAGGCGACGATGGTCGGCAGCGAATTTGCCTTGGAAAAAGACGACTTCGTCTGCCCGGGCTACCGCGATATGCCTCAGCTCGTATGGCACGGTCTGCCGCTGTATCAAGCTTTCCTGTATTCCCGCGGCCATCAGCATGGCGGACAAATTCCGGAAGGCGTTAACGTACTTATGCCTCAAATCATTATCGGTGCGCAAGTTTTGCATGCCATGGGCATCGCTATGGGCTACAAATTGAAGAAGCAAAAACATGTGGCCATTACTTATACGGGTGACGGAGGTTCCTCCGAAGGCGACTTCTACGAAGCATTGAACTATGCTGGCGCCTTTAAGCTGCCGGTCATTTTCTTTGTGCAAAACAACGGTTACGCGATTACGACGCCGTTCTCGAAACAAACCGCTGCTTTATCCATTGCGCATAAGGCGATCGCAGCCGGGATTCGCGGCGTGAAAGTCGACGGCATGGACGTGTTTGCCGTAATCGCGGCCGTTCGCGAAGCGGCTGAACGCGCGCGCAACGGGGAAGGCGCTACCCTGATTGAAGCGGTAACTTACCGTTTCCGTCCGCACTCCCTTTCCGACGACACTTCCAAATACCGGACAAAAGAAGAAGAAGGGGAATGGAGCGAAAAAGATCCGATTGCCCGCCTCGCCAAATATTTGGACAAAAAAGGTCTGTGGTCCGAAGAAGATACGGCTCGCGTAAAAGACGAAGCCAAAGCTACCGTTAACGAGCAGATCAAAAAAGCGGAACAAACGGAAAAAATGACGATTCCTGGCTTGATCGACAGCATGTTCGAGAAAACGCCGAAGCATCTGGAAGAGCAAAAAGCCGATTTTCAATAAGGTTAACGTCTAATCTAGTCAGATCGTTCTAAAGAGGAGGATATATAGAATGGCACAAATGAATATGAAAGAAGCAATTCGCGACGCGCTCCGCGTGGAACTGAAGCGTGATCCGAACGTCCTGATTTTCGGCGAAGACGTAGGTCATGTGGGCGGTGTGTTCCGCGTAACGGAAGGCCTGCAAAAAGAATTCGGAGAAGAGCGCGTGATGGATACGCCGCTGGCCGAGTCGGCGATCGGCGGCATGGCGGTTGGCCTCGGGATTCAAGGTTTCCGTCCGGTAGCGGAAATTCAGTTTGTCGGCTTTATTTTTGAAGCGCTCGACCAAATTTTGGTGCAAGCGGCACGGTTGCGTTACCGTTCCGGCGGACGTTACCATGCGCCGGTCGTATTCCGCACGCCGTTCGGCGGCGGAGTCAAAGCTGCGGAGCTGCACACTGACGCCCTGGAAGGTTTGATTGCGCAAACTCCGGGCATCAAGCTGGTGATTCCGTCCAATCCTTATGATGCGAAAGGCCTGCTGATCTCGGCCATCCGCGACAACGACCCGGTATTTTTCATGGAGCATTTGAACTTGTACCATGCTTTCCGCGCCGAAGTGCCTGAAGAGGACTATACGGTGGAGCTGGGCAAAGCGAACATTGTTCGCGAAGGCTCCGACGTTACGATCATTGCTTACGGGCTGATGGTTCACACGGCTGTTAAAGCGGCGGAAGAGCTGGAGAAAACCAAAGGCATCAAAGCCGAAGTTATCGACCTGCGCACGCTGGTGCCGCTCGACATCGACACGATCGTCGCATCGGTGAAGAAAACGAACCGCGCCATCGTCGTGCAGGAAGCGCAAAAATCCGCAGGCATCGCCGCGGAAATCATCGCGCAAATCAACGAAAAAGCGATTTTGCACCTGGAAGCTCCAGTGCTTCGCGTTGCGCCGCCGGATACCGTATATCCGTTCGCGCAAATCGAGGATCAATGGCTTCCGTCTCCGGCTCGCGTCATCGACGGCGTCAACAAAGTTCTTGAATTCTAATTCGACGAAATAGGAGGTCATTTACGGTGGCTAAATTTGAATATCGTTTCCCTGAGCTTGGGGAAGGTTTGCATGAAGGCGAAATTATTAAAATGCACATCAAACCGGGCGACAAAGTAACGGACGAAGATATCATTATGGAAGTGCAAAACGACAAAGCCGTTGTGGAAGTACCTTGCCCGGTAAACGGTACGGTACAGGAAGTGTTCGGCACCGACGGCGCCGTGTTCCGCGTAGGCCAAGTCGTCGCCGTGATCGACGCGGAAGGCGACATTCCGGAGCAAGCGGACGCTCCAGCGCATGACGAACCGGAAGCGGCGGCTCCGGCTCAAGCTGAAACCGCACCGGCAGCAGGTGCAGCGGCTCCGGCGGCAGCTCCGGCAGCGCCGAACCGCGAAGTATTGGCTACGCCAAGCGTGCGCAAACACGCCCGCGAGCTGGGCATCGACATCACGCAAGTACCGGGTACGGGCAAAGCCGGCAAAGTCACGCGTGAAGACGTTGATGCGTTCAAGAACGGCGGTGCACCTGCGGCAGCTTCGGCGGCGCCTGCGGCAAGCGATGCAGCAGCAGCGGCTCCAGCGGCTTCGGCACCTACCCCGATCGCAGTGGCCGACGAAGAAGAACGCGTACCGTTCAAAGGTATCCGTAAAGCTATTTCCAACGCGATGGTTAAATCTGCTTATACCGCGCCGCACGTTACGATCATGGACGAAGTGGACGTTACGGAGCTGGTGGCCTTCCGCACCCGCATGAAACCTGTTGCCGAGAAGAAAGGCATCAAGGTGACTTACCTGCCGTTCATCGTTAAGGCGCTTGTGGCCGCGGTCCGCAAATATCCGGCACTCAACGCGTCCATCGATGACGTAAACAATGAGATTGTTTACAAGAAACACTATGACATCGGGATCGCCACCGACACCGACAACGGCTTGATCGTGCCGGTGGTGAAAGCT
The DNA here is from genome assembly GCF_023715465.1 of Paenibacillus macerans. Lineage (GTDB taxonomy): Bacteria > Bacillota > Bacilli > Paenibacillales > Paenibacillaceae > Fontibacillus > Fontibacillus macerans_A. The sequence goes on along the minus strand of NZ_JAMBOE010000015.1, from coordinate 59,139 downwards.
GCCGACCGCAAGAGCATCTGGATGATCGCCGAAGCGATTTCCGATTTGGCGCTGCGCGGCCGCGAAGGCAAGCTGTCCGCGAACGAAATGAAAGGCAGCACGATTTCGATCTCGAACATCGGTTCCGCAGGCGGTATGTTCTTTACGCCGATCATCAACTATCCGGAAGTCGCCATCCTGGGCACTGGCCGGATCAGCCAAAAACCGGCCGTTAGAGACGGCGAAATCGTTGTCGCTCCGGTTATGGCCTTGTCGCTCAGCTTCGACCACCGTTTGATCGACGGCGCAACGGCTCAAAACGCGATGAACTATATTAAACAACTGCTCGCCAACCCTGAGCTGCTTGTTATGGAGGTGTAATATCACATGGTAGTAGGAGACGCATCTATTGATATTGACACACTGGTAGTCGGTGCAGGCCCAGGCGGATACGTGGCAGCGATTCGCGCTGCCCAGCTGGGGCAAAAAGTGTTGATTGTGGACAAATCCGAGCTTGGCGGTGTCTGCTTGAACCGCGGCTGTATTCCGTCCAAAGCGCTGATTTCGGCGGCGCACCAATACGAATCCGCACAACATGCCGATGCTTTCGGGATTACGGCGGAAAACGTTAAAGTGGATTTTAAGAAAACGCAAGAATTCAAAAGCGGTGTTGTTAAAAAAATGACCCAAGGCGTATCGGGTCTTTTGAAAGGCAACAAAGTGGAAGTGTTCAGCGGCGAGGTTATGTTCATCAATGACAGCGAAGCCCGCTGCTTCAACGAACACGAATCCCCGCGTTACCGTTTCAAAAACTGCATCCTGGCGACCGGCTCCCGTCCGATTGAGCTGAAGCCGTTCCCGTTTGGCGGACGTATTTTGTCCTCCACGGAAGCTCTTGAGCTGCAAGAAATTCCGGGCAGCCTGATCGTTATCGGCGGCGGATATATCGGTGCAGAGCTCGGTCAAATGTTCTCCAAATTCGGCACGAAAGTGACGATTATTGAAGGCATGGACAGCGTGCTGCCTGGCTTTGACAAGGACATGACTCGTCTTGTGGCCAAGAGCATGGCCAAAACCGGCATCGATATCGTAACGAACGCGAAAGCCGAAAGCGCGGAGCAAACCGATAAGAACGTAACGGTGAAATACTCCGTGAACGGCGAAAGCAAAGAAATCACCGCCGACTACCTGCTGGTAACGGTGGGCCGCCGTCCTAACACGGACGGAGATCTCGGCCTGGATCTGGCCGGCGTGGAATTGACCGACCGCGGTCTGGTCAAAGTCGACCATCAAGGCCGCACCAGCAATCCGAAAATTTTCGCGATCGGCGATATCGTAGCGGGCCCTGCGCTTGCGCATAAGGCTTCCTACGAAGGTAAGGTAGCGGCCGAAGCGATTTCCGGACTGCCTTCCGTTGTCGACTACAAGGCGATTCCTGCGGTTGTTTTCACCGATCCGGAATGCTCGAGCGTAGGTTACACCGAAAAAGAAGCCAAGGAAAAGGGCTTCAAAGTGAAAGCCGGTAAATTCCCGTTTGCGGGCAATGGCCGCGCAACTTCGCTGAATCAGCCTGACGGTTTCATCAAAATCGTTGCCAACGAAGAAAACAACGTTGTTCTCGGTGCACAAATCGTCGGTATCGAAGCTTCCAACCTGATCGCCGAGCTGGGCCTAGCGATCGAAATGGGCGCAACGCTGGAAGATATCTCGCTGACGATCCACGCTCACCCGACGCTGGGTGAAATCGTGATGGAAACCGCTGAGCTTGTGGAAGGCCATCCGATCCACGTCATCGCACGCTAATTTACGCGTTCACGGCAATTGATTTCCACTCCTCCTCAGAGGAAGTGTTCTCCTAAGCATATTTTGGCAAGGCCGAAGTTTTGGCCTTGCTTTTTTTGTGCATTTTCGCGGTGTGGAGGCCGATGAGACAGGTTGAGAAGGGAGGAAAAGAAGGTTGTAGAGGCTAAAGGACACCAGAGGCTCTATTTGCGGCGGAAAAACGAAGGTTTGCAAAATGTAACGGACTGAGATGACGCTATTTTGCTCGAATCGGCCAGAGTGAGCTAGTTTAGAGCGAAATAACGTCATTTGAGTCCGTTAGGCCGGGAAATAGCCGGGAAATGGGCAAATAACGTCGCTGGAGTCCGTTAGAGCAGCATTCACAGGTTAGAAAGAGGCGAAAGTCAATTATTTCACACCAAGCCGCATTCGGTAGCTGAACAGAATTTCGCGGGTTTCGCCGCCGAATGCTTGAATGACTTGGTCGCGGAACTTCGCTGCAGCGGCTGCAACCTCGCCAGCTCCTAATTTCAAAGCCGTTTGCAGTCCGCCTTGGCTGAAAGCCAGATTCGTATACCGGCCGGCATCGCAGCTTTCCCAATGGTGGAACACGATCTCTCTGGAAAAACGGAACCATCCGCTCTCGCGGATTTGCTGCAAATGCTTGTCTTTAGGCCATTTGTAAGCTTGTTTGTCGCTTTCGGCCAGCTCGCCGGCCCGCTGGTCGGCAAATTCGATGAGCCGCTGGTACGCCTGCTCAAGCTCGGGGCCAATGACCGGCGGCCAATCGCAATCATAGGAGGCGAACACGCCGCCGGGGCGCAGCACGCGGGCGAATTCCCGCAGCGTTGGCTGGGGATCCATCCAATGAAAGGATTGCGAGCAGGTGACGATATCGACGGAAGCCGAATCGAGCGGGAGCTGGTCGGAGAGGCCTCGGGCAAACGTCAGCTTTTCCGGGGAGCCTAGTTCCCGCAGACGGCTTAAAGCGACCTCGCGCATGTCGTCGTTTGGCTCGATACCGATGACCTGCTTGGCATGCTCCAGCCAAATCATGGTGGAGAGGCCGGTTCCGCATCCTACATCCGCAACGTACTCTGGCGCTCGGCCCAAATACATCGTTAAGATTTTGGCCACTTCTTCCGGGGCTTGCGGGCGGCTCTGATCATAAAGCGTTCCGAATCCGTTGAAACGATCCACGTTATTTTGACGAATCTGGCTGGTCATGGGAACTCACTCCTTCGGGCAGTGAAATAGAAGACTTCGATGTTTCGATTATACCTCAAACAAACAAATTAATGCCCGATTGATCCGCTTTGCCCAAATAATATCCAAGTCCGCCGATTTGAGAAAAAGACGACTATGGCGTGCGATCCTGCTAACAATTAGTCGTCTTTGTCATAAAATCGGCGGCCTCAGTTCCACTTCCTACTTCGGCAGCTTGGCGGCGGCGGAGCTGATTGTTTGCGAGATTTTCTTCTCCCATTCGTATATTTTTTGCTGGGAGACGTGAATTTTGTTCGTCTGATCATAGGCCTCCTTCAGGCCGCATACAGCCCCGATCGCGTCGCCAAGCTTAACGCTTGCCTTATAGCGTTTGTTTGCGGCCGTAACCGACTTTTTTGCCGCGGCAATCGTTTTGTTTTCCGCAGTAACCTGTTTCTTTATCGTTTGCACCGGGGCCAACGCCTCTTTCACGGTTTTGGCTTTGGCGCTGGCCGCTTTTTTGGCGGCCGTCAGCGCGTCTTTTTTGGCTTTGATTTCCGCTTTGGCCGACGTGACCGCTGGCTTAATTTTGTTGCGTTTTAATTTAAGCAAATCGGCGCTTTTCGTATTTTTGGCTTTGCCTGCGGCGGTAATCTGCTTGCCGAGATTGGAATACTGCTCGAGCAACGAAGCGTGTTTGCGCTGGACCGATTCGGCTTCGGCGGCCAAGCGGCTGATCAGCGTTTTGTCGATCGCTTTCACTTTGTCGTTCACCGCTTTCAAGTCTGCGTTATTTTTCTTGCGAAGCACGGTGATCGACGCACTTTCCTGCTTAACGACGGCCTGCACCGCGGTGAGTCCGTCATAAACCGCATCGATGCCGGACCAGGCCGCATCCCAGGAATCGGCTGCTTGAACCTGCACATTCCCCAATAAAATAAAGGGCAGGATCATGATCACAAGCAGCAGGTTAAGCATTTGTTTCCGCATTTTCATACCTCATCAGCTCCTTAACATTTTAATCATCCCCAGGCACGCAAAAAAGCACCTCCAAGAAAGGCAGCAATTGCCTGTCTTGCGAGGTGCTTCACTCGCGAAACCTAATTTGATTTGGTGTATTTACTATAACCTTCCAGGCCAAGAATGTCAACCTCTTTTTGCGAACTGGTGTTCCTGAATTAGTGCTATTGGATGAGACGGCACTTACATCAGTCAGATTGAGGCCGATTTGGAATCGACTCGGATAGAGGTGACATACTAACCCTAAACAGGGAAGGCTGGTGTACATAATATGCTGCTGCGCGCACACCTGAAACGTTTGTTGACTGTCACTGGCGTTTGCTTGTTAATGATAAGCTGCCAAAAGCAGGGAGGCCCGAAAGAGCAAGATTTGCATCGCTTCCAAACTGCCGGGGAGCAGCAAACCACTCCAAAAAAGATCATTTTCATTATGGTCGATTCTTTGATGGCACAGGCGATTGACCGTGGAATCCGGGAAAACGAGCTTCCGACCTTTCGCTATTTCATTGAACACGGGCAGTATTTCAAAGATATGGTCAGCTCTTTTCCTACGATGTCCGTAAGCATAGACAGCTCCTTGCTAACCGGAAACTACCCCGACAGACATCACTTGCCCGGATTAACCTGGTATCCGCAAGGCGGCGAAAAAGTGATCGGCTACGGCTCTGGGCCGTTTGAGGTGCTGCGGCGGGGGACGAGGCAGGTGCTGAGCGACGCGCTGGTTAATATGAACGGGCAGGATTTGAATCCCTCGCTGCCGACGATTTATGAGGAGCTGCAGCGGCGGGGCGTGACCACCGGTTCGGTAAACGGCTTGATTTACCGCGGTCTTGCGGAGCACCGCTTAACGCTGCCGGATCCCGTTTCTGCGATCACCTCCTTGCCCCAGGAAATAACGGTTAAGGGACCGGATTTTTTCACGTTTGGAACTTTGTCAAACCCGTTGGCAGGACAGCTCACTTTACCCGATGGACCGGCAAACCTGATGGGCTTTAACGACCGTTACACCGTCGAAACCGTCAAATATTTGATCCGGACGAAGCAGCTTCCCGATTTTTTGTACGTTTATTTGCCTGAGCTCGATGGAAAAGTGCATAAACACGGCCCGGCGGACCTAAGTGGGATTAGGGATACGGACCGCGAACTGCGATCTATGCTGAAGGCTTTCGGCAGCTTCGAGCAAGCGCTCAATGAAGCGGTAATTATCATAGCCGGAGACAACGGGATGGACCAGGTGCTGCCGAAGGATCAAGCCGCAGCAATAGATCTGCCCAAGCTGCTGAACCGCTTCGAAGTGCTGCCCGCGGGCGAAACCGTAGCGCCGTCAACCGAGGTTGTTTTAGGCGTCAACGATATGATGGCTTATGTGTACAATTTAAAGCCGGAGACGGCTTTAAGGGGGATCGCCGATATCTTAAGGTCGGACAAGCGGATTGATACGGTAGCCTGGGAAGAAAGCGGCCGGACAGTTGTTTATCAGGGTGGTTCGGCAAAAACGCTGGAATTCCGGCAGGGAGGAGAGCTGATAGATCCTTACGGACAAACGTGGACCGTAGAGGGCGACGGGGAAGTCCTCGATTTGAAACTTGTGGACTCAGGCTCCGGGAATTCGCGGATTACCTTTGGAAAATATCCCGATGCGCTAAGGCGGCTGCAAGGCGCCCTGAACTCGCATCAGGGCCGGTTTCTGGTCGTTACCGCGAAACCGGGTTATGAGCTGACGGAAGCCGGTTCGCCGACGCATCCCGGCGGCGGAGCTCACGGCGGGCTTGATCAGGCGACCTCGCTGGTGCCGCTGATCATTTGCGGGACGGATAAGCGACCGGAGCACTTGCGGACCGTTGATTTAAAGCCCTTTTTGCTGGAACTTACGGATCCGGAAGAACGGGGCCGCCAGCGTTAGGGGAAGCCATCAAGCCTTAAAACCTGCCGCACCCTTGTAAACTGAATTTGCTTTCTTGAGCGGCGAAGTCTGCTATAATAGGAAAGATCAAATCATTGGTTACGGGGTGTGTTATAGATGCGAAAATATTTGGACTTATTGGAAGATGTATTAAAGAACGGCACGCCAAAGGAGGACCGGACCGGGGTAGGGACCATCTCCGTTTTCGGACGGCAGCTGCGGTTTGATTTAAACGAAGGTTTTCCGCTCGTGACGACCAAACGCATCCATTTGAAATCGGTTGTCCATGAGCTGCTGTGGTTTTTGAAGGGTGATACGAATATCGCTTATTTGAAGGAGAACGGCGTGAGGATCTGGGATGAATGGGCCGACGAGAACGGCGATCTTGGTCCGGTGTACGGCTCGCAATGGCGTTCCTGGGAAGCGCCGGACGGGCGGAAGATCGACCAAATAACAGCGGTGGTCGAGGCGATCAAGAAAAACCCGGATTCGCGCCGCCATTTGGTGAGCGCCTGGAATGTGGCGGAGGTGGACGGGATGAAGCTGCCGCCATGCCATTTTGTATTTCAGTTTTACGTAGCGAACGGAAAGCTGTCCTGCATGCTGACCATGCGCTCCGTGGATACGTTCCTCGGATTGCCTTTTAATATTGCCAGCTATTCGCTGTTGACGCATATGGTCGCGCAGCAATGCGATCTGGAGGTAGGCGAGTTCATCTGGTCCGGCGGGGACGTGCACATTTACAGCAACCATGTGGAGCAAGTCAAAACCCAGCTGGAGCGCGAACCTTTCCCGCTGCCGAAGCTGGTGATCAAACGCAAGCCGGATTCGATTTTCGACTACGTTTATGAAGATTTCGAATTTGTAGGCTACGAGCATCATCCGGCGATCAAAGCCCCGGTGGCCGTATAGATTAGGAGGCGGGACGCGCATGAGTATAACGCTGATCTGGGCGATGGCCCAAAATGGAGTGATCGGCCGCAACAATCAGCTGCCCTGGCGATTGCCGGCCGACCTGAATTTTTTTAAAGCACAGACGATGGGCAAAACGATGGTCATGGGCCGAAAAACATGGGAATCGATGGGCAGCAAACCGCTGCCGGGCCGCCATAGCGTCGTGTTGACGCAGGACCTGTCCTATCGGGCCGAGGGAGCCGATGTCGTGCATACTACCGAGGAGGCGCTGCGTCATGAAAAGGAAGGCGAGGAGCTTATGGTGATCGGTGGGGCAGGCGTATTTCGCCACTTTTTCCCCATCGCCGATAAGCTGCTTGTGACCCGTATCGATCAGGACATCGAAGGGGATGTGTTTTTTCCGTCCCTGAATTGGGAGGATTTTGATTTAGTGCATGAGCAGCAGGGGATTCGTGATGACAAGAATCCTTATGATTACCGTTTTTTGACTTACGAACGCCGCAAGTGATGTGAAGAATAATGCAAATTATCATATGATTAATCCATTAATATCGTTTCCCCCGGGTGCTAACATCAAGATACACTGACACGGAGAGTTAAAAAGTCCGCATTGATCAGTTTCAGGCTGTGAATAGCGGACTTTTTCAAGTCATAGCATCATTAGACAAGAACACGGATGGGGGAACGTATAGATGTCTACACCAACAGGATTCATGGAGTTCAAACGTGAGCTTCCGGGGGATCGCAGCCCGTCCGAACGGGTCCGGGACTGGGAAGAATTTCATAAACATATGTCCGCGGAAGAATTGCAGACGCAAGGCGCCCGCTGTATGGACTGCGGCACGCCGTATTGCCATACGGGCATCGACATGGCCGGCGGCACTTCGGGTTGCCCGGTGCATAATTTGATCCCGGAATGGAATAACCTCGTTTATCGCGGTTTGTGGAAGGACGCGCTGGATCGTTTGCACAAAACGAACAATTTTCCGGAGTTTACCGGGCGTATTTGTCCCGCGCCTTGCGAAGGCTCCTGCACCGTCGGCCTGATCGGGCAGCCTGTGACGATCAAGACGATCGAGCAGGCGATTATCGACAAAGGTTTTGAGGAAGGTTGGGTCGTTCCTGAACCTCCGGAGAAACGGACAGGCCGTAGAGTCGCCGTTGTCGGCTCCGGGCCGGCCGGACTGGCCTGTGCCGCGCAGCTCAACAAAGCGGGGCACGAAGTGACCGTGTACGAACGCTCGGACCGTATCGGCGGTCTGCTGATGTACGGCATTCCGACGATGAAGCTCGACAAGGCGGTCGTGCAGCGCCGCGTTGATCTGCTGGCCGCGGAAGGCGTGAAATTCATCACCAATACGGAGATCGGCAAAGACATTAAAGCCCAGCAGCTTGTCGATGAATACGATGCGGTCGTGCTGTGCGGCGGCGCTACGAAACCGCGCGAATTCAACATCGAAGGCAGCGATTTGAACGGTGTGCATTACGCGATGCCTTTTCTGAACGGCACGATCAAGAGTTATTTGGATTCGGACCTGCAGGACGGTCAGTATCTGTCCGCCAAAGACAAGGACGTTATCGTGATCGGCGGCGGCGACACGGGCTCCGACTGCGTCGCCACGGCACTGCGCCACGGCTGCCGAAGCATCACCCAGTTCGGCACGCATGCCAAGGCGCCGCTGGAGCGCGATTCGCTCAACAACCCTTGGCCGCAGTTCCCGAACGTATACACGCTCGACTATGCGCAGGAGGAAGCCAAGGCGCTGTACGGCAGCGACCCGCGCGAGTTCTCGATCATGACGACGCGGTTTGTTGGCGATGAGAACGGCAACTTGAAGGAGCTGCACACGGTGCAAATCCGCCGTACCGTGGACGAAACCGGCCGCAAAATCTATGAGCCGATTCCGGGTACGGAGCGGGTGTTCCCGGCGCAACTGGCGCTGATCGCTATCGGTTTCGACGGACCGGAATCGACAATTGCCGATGAGCTTGGCCTGGAAAAAGACCGCCGCACGAACGTAAAGGCGAAATACGGCCAATTTAAGACAAACGCCGATAAGGTGTTTGCCGCCGGCGACATGCGCCGCGGACAAAGCCTGGTCGTCTGGGCGATCAACGAAGGCCGTGCCGCCGCCCGCGAGGTCGATAAATATTTGATGGGCTCGACCGTTTTGGTATAATTGGAAAATCAACATTCTATTACGAGCAAAAGTTATGATATAATAGTAAAAGCTTACAAGAGCTGCGCGAAGCGCGGCTCTTTTTTAGGTGCTGCTCGTTTTCTTGTGTGGTGCGCGCTGAAATAACGGTAAAAAGTGTCGCTATCAGTATAGAAATTGCTTTTTTAAACGGCTTAAGGGAATTTTATGGCGTTATTTTTGAAGCCAATCGGGAAATAACGGCTTTTAAAGATGCGGCCGAAGAAATAAGGACATTTAATTCCTCTATTTCCCGCGGACTGGCCAAAACAGTAAAATAACGCCATAAAATGCCGTTAACTCCCGATGCGGAGGTGATCATCCCACCGCAAGTTTCGCTTATGATTTGGTTGAATGGCGAAAGTCAAGGTAGGGGACACCTGTAGAAAAAGAGACGGAAAGACAGAGAAAGAGGGACGTTCAAGCATGAAAACGCTCGTGATTGCCGAAAAACCGGATATGGGGCGGACGATCGCCGCCGTCATCGAACCGAAAGCGAAAAATAATCGATCCTATCTGGAAGGGGAACGGTACATCATCACGTGGGCGATCGGCCATCTGCTCGAACTTGCCGAACCTGACGCCTATGACGACAAGTATAAACGATGGAATTTCGGCGATTTGCCGATCATGCCGGAACGGTTTAAAATCGTGCCGAACCCGAGAACCAAAGATCAATTGAAGACGATCGGCGAGCTGGCCAAGCGCTGCGGCCAGATCGTCAACGCGTGCGACGCTGCGCGCGAGGGGCAGTATATTTTCGCTTTGATCCAGCAGCAGCTGCGCTTGTCCCAGCCGGTCAAACGGCTGTGGATCTCCGACTTGACCAGTGAGAGCATCGCCAAGGGCTTCGCGGAGCTGCATGAGGCCGTGGAGTTCGAAAATTTGACGCTCGCCGCCAGGGCGCGCAGCGAGGCCGATTGGCTGATCGGCATGAACGCTACGCGGGCGTTCACAACAAAGCATCGCGAGCTGCTGTCCGTCGGCCGGGTGCAGACCCCGGTGCTGGCGCTCATCTACGACCGGCAGAAAGAGATCGAAAATTTCGATTCGCTGACGTATTACGAAATCAAGGCGGTATTTGAGCAGGAAGCCCGTAAATACATGGGAACATGGCAGGGAGACCGTCTCACCGATGCGGAGAAGGCGGCGAAGATTGCCGACAAGGTGCGGGGAAAAACGGGCCGCGTCGCCGAATACGAAGTCAAAGAAACGAAAGAATATCCGTACAAGCTGTACGATCTGACGCTGCTGCAGCGGGAGGCCAACGCCAAATACGGCTATTCCGCCAAAAAAACGCTTGATCTGGCGCAGGGGCTGTACGAGCGGCATAAGGTCATTTCTTATCCGCGGACAAGCTCCAACTATGTGACGGAACAAAATATCGACGGCATGCACAAAGTACTTCATATGCTCAAATCAACGCCGTATCAGACATTGGCCGAGGGCGGCAATCCGAAGCTGGTGCATGTCGGCAACAAATCCGTCTGCAACCCGGCCCGCGTGGAAGATCACCATGCGATTTTGCCCACGCTAAAACGGCCGGGCAATTTAAGCAAAGAGGAGCAGAACGTGTACGATCTCGTCGTCCGCCGGTTTCTGGCGCATTTTTATCCGCCGGCCGAGTACAAGCAGCATACCGTGTTGACCGAGGTGGAGGGTGAGACGTTCAAAACGAATGTAAAGGAGCTGCTTTCCCTGGGGTGGAAAGTGTGTCTTCCCGGCGACGAGGCCTCAAAACCGAACGGGCGCGGCAAGAAAAAGGACGAAGAGGAAGAAGCCGAGGAACTGGTCAGCGAGCCGTTTCAAATCGACCGGAATCTGCCGGCTTACTGCGCGGACGCACAGGTTAAGGAGAAAGCGACCCAGCCGCCGAAGCATTATACCGAAGGAACGCTGCTCAAAGCGATGGAAAGCGCGGGCAAGCAGCTTGAGAACGAGGAGCTGCGCGAAGTGATGAAGGATGCCGGACTTGGCACGCCGGCCACCCGTGCGGCGACGATCGAGCGGCTGAAAAAAGTCGGCTACATCACGATGCAGGGCAAAAAAATCACCGTTACGCAAAAAGGCCGGACGGCTGTGGAACTGATCCGCCGCGCCGGCGTTGAACTGCTGACTTCTCCGGAAATGACCGGCCAATGGGAGAGACGGCTGTACCAAATTTCCCGGGGGGAAGCCACACCAGACAAGTTCATGGACAATGTGCGGCGGTTTACGGTGTCGATCATCGATAAGGTACGTACGCAGCAAAAAGCGGACTCCGCCTTGTTCGGCACGGAAGGCGAGGGAAAAACCGCGGGGCGCGGGCGCGGCAAAGCCGCAAAATCCGGCCCGACAACCCGCTCCGCCAAGGCGGCGGGCGGAGGAGAGGGCGGCACAACCAAAGCGGCGGCTCCGCCAGGCTCCGCAGCCAAGCCAGCGGCCGGCCCGGGTCTGCAGCCTCTCGCGCCGTGCCCGCGCGAAGGCTGCGGCGGCCAGATCATCGAAGGCCGCAAAGGTTACGGCTGCACGCATTACAAACAGGGCTGCGGCTTTGTGATTTGGAAGGAGTTCAGCGGGAAGAAAATTTCCGCTTCGATGCTAAGCGCGCTCCTGGCCAAAGGCCAGACCCAGCTGTTAACGTTCAAACAAGCGGGCGGAGAGGTAAAGGCAAGGATCGCTCTCGCCGACCGCAATACCGGAAAGCTCGCGCTGGAGCAGGCCGACAGTACGGCGGCCTCATCCAACACATAATCACTTCTGTGAGGCCGGGTTGAAGAGAAAAAAAACGCGACAAATAATGCCCTTCAGTTTAAAAGAACTGAGGGGCTTTTTTTATGCACCTAGAAAACCAAACGGCAGTTTGCCTGCTTCCTTTGCACGATTATCCCTCTCGTTCAGGGGGGCAGGGGGTTGGGACTGATGTGCCGGCAGGGAAAGAGGAGCGGGGAACCTGGCGGCAGCCGATGTGGGCGAGCGAATCCGCCAAAAAAGGGGCTTATTTGGGGGACTACGCGACTATAGGAAAAATAAGGGGCTTTTGGGGCCTTATTTTGGGGTGGAGGCGGAATATGCAGGGAATTTTACGGTCCCCAAGGGAAATAAGCACATTTTGTTCCTCTATTTTATCAAAAAAAACACAATGTCGCCCAAATAAGGCCCAAAATCACCTTTATTTCAGTGGGTGATCAGGGACCCGGTAGGTGAGACGTGTTTCTGAACAACAAAACGGACCTTGTTATAGGGTCCGTTTTTGCCGTTTCATCTGATGGATGTGATCAAAAATGATCCGCGGCACTTCCTCGAGCGAGGACACCGTATGCATGTCCGAATTGCTCTCCTGCTGCAGCTCAACGATGTTATACAGCCATTCATTTGGAATTTTGATGTAAACGGCGTTGATTCCGGCGGATAGGGCGGGCATCACATCGGTGCGCAGACTGTTCCCGATCATCCAGGTGCTGGTCCGGTCGAAACCGCGCGAGCGCAAAATTTCCTCCAGCGCTTCCGCGTTTTTGTGTTGGCGGATATAGATGCGGGCTTCAAAAAACTCGGCCAGCTTCATCTGGTCGATCTTCCGCTGTTGAATCGCGGCCTCGCCCCCGGTGTATAACAAGAGCTCATGCCCCTGGCTGCGGAGCAGATTCAGCGTTTCGACCATGCCGGGATAAGGCTCGACCGGATATTCGTATACGCTGAGCCCCATCCGCATCAGCCGCTGTTCTTCTTCCGGTAACGCCTTGCGGTTATAGATGCGGCAAAAATAGCGGTACGTTTCGACGAGCGACTCCGGAAAATGGGAGCTGGCAAAGCCGATTTGATGCACGCCGGCCACATCGATTTCAATCTGCTTGTCGCGGATTTCCGCGGCGGTGACTGGACTATCGTTAAACCAATCGGCGAGAAGTTCGGCAAATTGCTCCAGGATCAAATCGAAATATTTATTGCAATAAATCAAAGTATCGTCAAGATCAAAAATAAGGTGCTGACGCTTGGTCCGCGTGTTCACAGCAGGTCACTCCTTTATCCAATCAAACTCTCTCTGCTGCCGCCTGCATTACAAACGGATATAAGACTCCAGGAAAATCTGCAGCTCGGCGGCGCCGTCCGGGCGGATGCTGAACTTTTCGTTATCCTGATCGACCAGATGGATGCGCAGCAGTCCGGCCACCCGAAGCCGCATGAGGTCATGCATCAAATCCTCTTTGCTTTCGTTCAAGTCATGCAGCATTTCGTAGATCGATTTCGGTTCGTCCGCCACATAGCGGAGAAGCCGCAGCCGCTCGGGCTTGGCGAGCGCCCGGGTCAGACGCTTCAGCACGACCGGCGGCTCATCCTCGTCCACTTCCGGGATGTCCAGCGGGTATTGAATAAACAGGACATCGCGGTAGAAGACGTATGTATTGATCGGCCGGAAATGCGTCGACGGCGTCAGAACCACTTGGGAAACAGGCTTTTGCGGCTCCAGCACAAGACCGCCGGAAGCGTATTCGATCAGCGCGTCGGTATCCATTTTTTGGAGCAGCGCGTTTTTCTCCGCCGCGTCTTCTTCCAAGAGAGGGAGCAACTGCGGCTGCACGTCGTGAAAATACACCTGATGCCACGTTTTTAACAAACGGATGTAATTGTCGCGAATCCGCACGATTGTCTCACAAGTCACATCGGGAATATAGGATTTTGTTTTCTGCCATAGCGCATTTGCATCGGCTTCGGCCAACTCGTTCAAAAAGGCGGGAACATCATCCGTCGTCCCGCGTTCCAAAATCCAAACAAACAATACGTCGTAATCGGAAAAAGGGAATCCGGCGGCTTCCGCGAACTGTTGTCTGACCTCCGGATTGAAGCGGTTCTGAATCTCCTCGATCCATTCCGCGCCGACATCGAGATTGTTCACCCATTTTCGCGTCGTATATATCATGAAGCTGCTGAGCAGTTCGTAGACCAGAGAGTAATCTACCTTCACATCATATGCCATGACAAGATACCTCCCAGAAATCTTTGCATACAAATTCATTATGGCTTGTTTAACGGGGGATTGTCTACTATAAATCATCAATTATTATTGGCGATTTTTCTTTTGTTTACAAATATTAAGATGCTGTAATGGATTTTCGTTGGCTTTTCCAATACACTTAAGGGTAGAGAATAAGCTAATGGCACTGTTCAAAAGGAGAATCGGACAATGATCAGAGTGAACCACTTGCACAAATCGGTGGATGGGAATAAGAAAAAAGTGCTTCGCGACATTACCGTCCAGTTTGAAGCCGGGGAAATGATCGGCGTGGTGGGGTCCAGCGGCAGCGGCAAAAGCACCCTGCTGCGCTGCCTGGCGCTGCGGGAGCGCTGGAATCGCGGGGATTATACGTGGGACGGCGATCAGGTCATTAGCGGCGGAGGCAGCGGCACGCAGAAGTACCGCTCCAAATGCGCATACCTGGAGCAAAACCCTTCGCTGTTCCCCGAGAAAACGGCGCTTAAAAACGTCCTGATCGGACAAGCCGGGCAAACGCCGCTGCTGCGCCGCCTGACCGGCATGGTGCGCTCGGACGATTATATGGGCGCGATGGACGAGCTGGAGAAGTTCGGCCTGCTGGACAAAGCCCATGTGAAAGCCGGCAAGCTGAGCGGCGGGGAACGCCAGCGTGTGGCCATCTGCCGGGCGCTTGTGCACGGCGCCGGTTTTATCGCGGCGGACGAGCCGGTGGTCGGGCTGGATCCGAAGTCGGCCGAGCGCGTATTGGACACGCTGAAGGGGCTTTGCAAAGAGCAGGACAAAATCGTCGTGGCGGCGCTGCCGCTGGACTTGGCCGAACGCTTCTGCACCCGTATATGGGGCATTCGCGATGGAGAGCTTAAAATCGACGTTTCCGGAAGAAGGCTTCTGCCGGATGAGAAAAGGTTGATCGATTTGGCATGAAAAGAGTGATATGATGTTGGCAAAACGATGGAGCACCGTGCTTGCGGGATTATTTTTGCTTATAGTTTTGAGCGGCTGCAGTTTTATCAGCGACCCAAAATCGCTTATGGAAACGCCGCAGTTGTCTTCGGATAAGGCTTCCCTGATCAGCGTCATCAAATCGGAGCTAAAAGGGGGAGAAATCATCTCGCCCCGGGACGTCCGCAACAGCAGCTCGATCCGCACCCCCGACCTGAACAATGACGGAGTCAAGGAGGCGGTGGTGTTCTACCAGACGCCGGATGAAGCCGTGCGGATTCACGGCATGATCCTGGAGCGCGAGGGGGATACCTGGGCGCTGAAGGCCCGCTTCGACGGTGAAGGTCAGGTATTGGAGACGTTTGACATCCTGGATTTGAATGGGGACGGGAACCTGGAGATTATCGCCGGTTTTTCCAGAGGGGGAGATGGCGATGAACAGCAAAAGGGATTAACCGTTTATTCCTATAAAAATGGAAGCGTTGAGAAAATGATGGCTTTGCCTTACGACTATTTCATGGTTGACGATCTCAACCAGGACGGTCAACCGGATATTACGGTGGTGAGTCTGAAGCGCGAGCAGTTCGCCACGGTAATGACTTACCAGTATGCGGAAGGGTCCTTTCAGCAGCTCAGCCAGTTGGAGCTGAACGATCCGGTCAGCGAATACTACAACGCGGTGAGCGGAAATATTACGCCGAAACTCAAGGGGATTATTCTCGACGCGTCCGTGGGGACCCATTCGGCCTTTTCCACCATCATCGTGATGAAGCACGGCCAACTCGTGAACCTGCTTCCGTCGCAGGATATGACGCTGAAGGGGTATCCGATTATGAGCGGAGACGTGAATAATGACGGCGTGCTGGAAGTCGGCATGCTCGAGAAGCCGAAGGGCTGGGAGTACATCTCTTTTGATGAAATCCCCTGGCTGTTTACCTATTATCAATGGGATGAAAAAGACGGTCTGAAATCCGTGATGCAGCAGTATATGGATATGGCCGGCCGCTTTTATTTCAATTTCCCGAAGGAATGGCGCGGCAATGTGACGATCGACACCAAATCGGATAAAAACGAGCATCTCTGGTTTATCAAAACCGATACGAACGAGGTCGTGGCGGAAATTCGTTTCTTTACGCTTTCCGAATGGGAGAAGAACAAAGCGGATTGGCAGTACCTGGCGCAGGATACCGACAGAGTGATCGGCTTCCTCAGCCATACGGATTTGAAATTGAATAAGGGCGAGACGGAAATCAAACGTTAAGCCGTTTTCGGATAGAGAGGGAGGGCATATCATTGAGCAAGGTATTGATTTTGGAGGATGAAGAATCGATTCGCAGCTTTATCGTCATTAATTTGAAGCGGAACGGTTTCGAGGTGCTGGAAGCGGCGGAAGGCCATGAAGCGCTGAGCAAGCTGCAGAGCGTGCCGGATATCGACATCGCGCTGCTCGACGTCATGGTTCCGGGCATCGACGGGTTTGAAGTATGCCGCCGGATCCGCGAAACCAACGAACGGATCGGGATCATTTTCCTGACCGCCAAAGTGCAGGAGCAGGACAAAGTTTATGCCTTGTCCGTCGGGGCCGACGATCATGTCAGCAAACCGTTCAGCCCCACCGAACTGATCGCGCGGATCCATTCGCTGCTGCGCCGGGTTAACGTGTACCGGGAGAGCAGCGCCAAAGTCATGTTTACGTCGGGGCCGTTCACGCTGGACCTGATTTCCAAGCAATTTAAGAAAAACGGGCAACTGATCGAGCTGACGCCAACGGAATTTTCGCTCATTCAATATTTTCTTGAGAAGGAGAACATGCCGCTAAGCCGGGATGCCCTGCTTGACCACGTCTGGGGCAAGGAATACATGGGCGATCCGAAAATCGTGGACGTGAATATCCGCAGACTGCGGCAAAAAATCGAGAACAATCCGTCAGAACCGGCTTTCCTGCAGACCGTGTGGGGGCACGGTTATAAGTGGAAAGGCGAGGGACAATGATCAAGAAAGGGATCGGACGGCAGATCGTTCTGCATTATTTTATCGTCGTATTCGTGACCCTGTTCATGGTGGAGATTATTTTCACGCTGGCCATTAGAACGTATTATTACGATACGATTTATAATCATATGTACACCCATTCCATATGGGCATCGGACTTTTTCCAGAAATTCGTGCGCTTGAACTCCGAACGCGATCCGGATTATTTTACCGAGATGCTGCGTACTTTCGAGCTGGACAATACGGAATTGATGATTTTGGACCGGAACGGTGAAGTCAAAGCGAGCACGAATGCCTTCCAGGCCGACAAAGCGGTTCAGACGGGCGATGTTCCGCAAGCGCTGGCCGGCGGCGTGGGGAAATGGGTCGGCCGGCTGCCGAGCACCGGTGAGTTGGTGATGGCGGTCTCGCGTCCGCTGCAAATACAGGGCCAGACGCAGTATGTTGCCCGGTTCGTTACCTCGCTGGAGCGGGTCAATTCCAAACTGCTTAACCTGACTTTTCTCTCCATCGGGGTATCGGCCGCCGTGCTTGCGCTTGTGACGTTGTTCAGCATCGGTCTCGCCAACTCGATCGTTAAGCCCATTAACAATATTCGCGATGTGTCCGGGCAAATGGCCCGGGGTAAATTCGACGCGCGGATCAGGGGCAATTACAAATACGAGTTGGGCGAACTCGCGGCAACGCTCAATTATATGGCGGAAGAAATCGTGCGCAGCAATCAGATCAAGGATGAGTTCATTTCTTCGATCTCGCATGAGCTTAGGACCCCTCTGACCGGCATTAAAGGGTGGAGCGAGACGCTTACGTCCGGGGGGTTCGATCCGGAGGAAACGAAGCTCGGTATGGGAATCATCGCCAAGGAGACCAACCGGTTAATCGGACTCGTCGAGGAAATTCTCGACTTCTCCAAGCTGCAGCAAAATGAAATGAAGCTGGTCATCGGGCAGGTCAATTTGAAAGAGCTGATTCAGGAAACGATGCTGAATGTGTGGGCCAAAGCGGAGCAAAAGCAAATCCAGCTGAAGCTGGAGGAACGCACCGAGCGGCCCGTCATCGTCAGAGGAGACGGCAACCGCTTGAAGCAAGTTTTCCTGAATGTTGTTGACAATGCGATCAAATTTTCCCATGAACAGAGCTGGATTCATCTGGTGATCAGCCTGAAAGAGGACGACCGGGCGATGGTGGAAGTGGTCGATACCGGGATCGGCATCAGCGAAGAGTATTTGCACAAAGTGAAGGACCGCTTCTTCCAGGTCAACCACCAGGGAGGCGGGACCGGGCTTGGCCTGGCCATCAGCCAGCAGATCGTGGAGCTGCACCAGGGAGAGATGGAGATACACAGCGAGCTCGGCGTCGGTACGACCGTGGTAGTGACGCTTCCTGTCGCGGAAGACGCGGAGTTGACTGACGCTTCTGATGCTCCGGATACAGCCGCAAGTGAAGACGGCTCGTCCTCCAACGGCGACCAGGGCACGTCTCACTCCGCCGCAGATCATAAAGATCAAGTTTAATCGAAAGAGAGAGTAATCGAAATGGTTGACATACTGGATACGTTAAACACGCGGGCCGGTGAATTCGCCGTCACGCTTGCGTCGCCGGCCGATTTGGAAACGGTGCGGCTAATGCTCGTCGAGGCGGCGATCTGGATGCAAACCGGCGGCGTCAAACAGTGGAATCCCGAGCAGTTTAATTCGGAATTGATCCGCTCTTACTATGACGAACGGGAACTTTATCTGTTAAGCAGATCAGGGGAGGCTGCTGCCATGTTTACGCTGCAGGATTCGGACCCGGAATATTGGGGGGCGCTGAACATCCCCGGATACAGTTACTTGCACCGGCTCACAGTCCGGCTGTCTTACCGCGGTCAGGGGCTTGGCGGTGAAATGCTGCATTGGGCGGCCAAACGCTCTAAGGCTTTGGGACGCGCCGGACTACGTCTCGATTGCTGGAACCAAAACGTGAAGCTGAACCGGCTGTATCAGGAGCTCGGCTTCCGCCTACAGGGTTCGGGGCGGAAGGATAGTGGCCGCGAATTTAATTTGTATCAGTTGGATCAGGCAATTTACGATCATGCTTAAGCCTACCCGCTGAATCAAGGGAACAAAACCCTTAGCCTGAAAAGGGGCATCCCCGCAAGCTCACTTCCGTGATCTATGCGGAGACAGCCCCTTTTTTGCATGACTCACTTACTTTTAAAAGCCCATCAGGACAGCAAGCCTTCCGCCCGCAGCCGGGCCGTATTTTCGTAAACCTCCTGCAGCAGCCTGGATGGCTGGGGGAGCACAACGGGCTTCGCCGATACGGTTTCAAAAGGCCCGATCACCGCGATCTCCGGCGAATTTCCCTTGACGACCGCACCATCCTTGATCATGGCGCCTTCGCCGATAATCGCTCGTTCAATCATCACGTTTCGTCCGATTTTGACGCCAGGCATAATGACGCTGTCCTTAATTTTGGTATTCCGTCCGATTTCCGTGCCTCCGAAAATGACCGAACGTTCGGCGTAGCCTTCCAGTTCGCAGCCATCGTGGATTAATGTTCCGAGCGGATTCCCCCGTTTTTTTACCGGGGCAGGGCTTCCCGGCAGTTCTCTCGTGTACATCGGCCAGTTGGCGTTATGGAGCTTCCAATCCGAGTTTTCCTCCAGCAAATCCATATGAGCTTCCCACAAGCTGTGAACGGTCCCCACATCCCGCCAGTAGCCCTGAAATTCGTATGCATGCAGCGGATCGGCGCCGGCGAGCATTTTCGGAATCAGATCCTTCCCGAAGTCATGGCTGGAAACGGCATCTTCAGCATCCTCCAGCAGATGCCGCTTTAAGAATTCCCAGTTAAACAAATAAATGCCCATCGAGGCCAGGTTGCTTGCCGGCTGCTTCGGCTTCTCGGCGAATTCGGTAATACGGTGGCGCGCGTCCTTGGACATAATGCCAAAGCGGTGCGCTTCTTCCCAAGGAACCGTCATGACGGAGATGGTGGCCTTGGCCCCATGGCTTAAATGAAAATCAAGCATTTGGCGGTAATCCATATGGTAAATATGATCCCCCGAGAGAATGAGGACATGTTCCGGACCATACCCATCCACGAACGCGATGTTCTTATAAATGGCGTCCGCCGTTCCCGCGTATTCCGCCGTCCCGGCTTTGGAGGACGGAAGCAGGGAAATTCCGCCGCCACCTGATCGCGGAAGCATCCAGGGTCCACCTTCCCCGATATGCTCGTGCAGCGACTCGGCTTCGTATTGAGTCAATACCCCGATCGTATCGATGCCTGAATTGACGCAATTGCTGAGAGGAAAATCGATAATTCGATAATGCCCGCCAAACGGCACGGCCGGTTTTGCCTGCTTGGCGGTTAACGGGGACAATCTTCGTCCTTCCCCTCCCGCGAGCAGCATCGCTATACAGTTCTTTTTCCTCATTTCGTTTCCCTCCCGTATGTTTTTGACCGTGTAGTACATACATTAAAGGATATAATGTAGATGAAATAAATTATGGAAATAGAAAGAAAATATTACATGAATTTCGGGAAAAACTCATTATTTTTCTTTCTCGGGAGTATATCTGGTTTCGTCCGCAAAATGTTGAATGGTGGTGATGATATGCCTGAACCGTTCTGGCGTGAGGCCGTTTCAAAAACCGATGTGTATCTGTTCCATGAGGGCACCCTGTACCAAAGTTATCGTACGTTTGGCGCTCATCTCACCGAAGAGAACGGCCGGTCCGGGGTTCGTTTTACCGTGTGGGCTCCCAATGCATGCCAAGTCGCCATCGTTTCGGATTGGAACGGATGGAAAGGAGACCGCGATGTACTATATAAGATACCCGATTCGGGAATTTGGACTCGTTTTTTTCCGGGAATCGCGGATGGAACATTTTACAAATTGGCGATTACGACGGCGGACGGCGAGACGTTTCTGAAGGCGGACCCTTATGCGTTTCATGCGGAAGTCCGGCCCCGTACGGCTTCCGTCGTCACCAGTCTGGACGGGTATGCTTGGCGCGATGCGCCATGGACGGAGAGCCGAAAACCCCCTTACCAAACACCGGTCAGCATTTACGAGGTCCATTTCGGAACATGGCGGCAAGGGGAGGAGGAACGGTTTTACACCTACCGGGAAATGGCCGACATACTGATTCCTTACGTTAAGGAAATGGGGTATACCCATATAGAGATTATGCCGCTCGCCGAGCATCCATACGATTTATCATGGGGTTATCAGGCGACGGGTTATTTTGCCCCGACCAGCCGCTATGGGAAACCGCAGGATTTGATGTACTTTGTGGATTGCTGCCACCAGGCGGGCATCGGTGTCTTGCTTGACTGGGTGCCGGGGCATTTTGCCAAGGACGCGCACGGCCTGCGGCGGTTTGACGGAACGCCCCTGTTTGAATACAGCGACCCCGCCAAAGCGGAGAAACCGGGATGGGGGACGCTCAGTTTTGATTTCGGCAAGCCGGAGGTGCGGTCGTTTTTGATCTCTAACGCGCTGTATTGGCTGGAGATGTATCATTTTGACGGGCTGCGGGTGGACGCGGTCACGAGTATGATCAGGCTCGATTTTGAGAACAACGATGCCCCGTGCAACGAGCACGGCGGCGTGGAAAATCTGGAGGCAATCGCGTTTTTGCGGCAGCTGAATTCAGTCGTATTCCATTATTTCCCGCACGTGCTAATGATGGCCGAAGAGTCCAGCGCCTGGCCGATGGTAACGGCTCCCGCTCATGACGGAGGGCTCGGCTTCAACTATAAATGGAACATGGGCTGGATGAACGATACGCTGGATTACGTCGAGACACCATTTACGGACCGCCCCGGGCGCCATCATCTGCTGACGTTTCCGGTGTGGTACGCCTACTCCGAAAATTTCGCGCTGCCATTGTCACATGACGAGGTCGTGCACGGGAAAAAATCGCTGCTGGACAAAATGCCGGGCACTTATGAACAAAAATTTGCCGGACTTCGCCTGCTGCTTGGGTATCAGTTCACTTTTCCAGGGAAAAAACTGATATTTATGGGCGGTGAATTCGGACAGTTCATCGAATGGCGGGATCAAGCCGAGCTCGACTGGTTTCTGCTCGATTACGAAGCCCATCGCCAGATGCGCGCTTACAGCTCCGCCCTTAACCGGTTTTATTTGCGGGAACCGGCGTTGTGGCAGCTTGATCACGAACCGGAAGGGTATCAATGGATTAACCCGCATGATGCCGGGCAAAGCGTCATAGGTTATATGCGCAGAGGCAAACGAAAAGAGGAGCAACTGATCGTATTGCTTAATTTTCAGCCGGCGGAGCGGCCTGTATACCGTGTCGGCGTACCGCTGCCGGGACGATACGAACTCGTGTTCAACAGCGATGACGCCGGCTTCGGCGGCCTAGGTTATCCGCTGAACCTGACGGCGGCCAGCGAACGGTCGCCTTGGCATGAACAGCCTTACAGTATAGTCCTTTCGCTGCCTCCGCTCAGCATGACCGTGTGGAAGCGTAAAGTTAAAGTTTCGCCCAAACCGAAAAGGAGGGGAAGACGTTGAACATATGTTTTGCCGCCGCGGAAGCGGCCCCTTTTATGAAAACGGGAGGTCTGGCCGACGTGATCGGAGCGCTGCCGAAAGCTTTAACCGCCGCCGGGCATGATGTGCGGGTCGTACTGCCGAAATACCGGGAGATTCCTGCGGAATATACGCAGCGGATGAAGCATCTCGGAGCGGTAGAGGTGCCTGTCGGCTGGCGCCGCCAATACGGAGGAGTGGAAGAGCTGAATTGGGAAGGCGTGCCCGTTTATTTTATCGACAACGAATATTACTTTGGCCGGGAAGGCGTTTACGGCCATTGGGACGATGGCGAGCGCTTCGCCTTTTTGAACCGGGCGGTGCTGGAAATTCTGCCGCTGATCGGATTTGCCCCCGACATCATTCACTGCCATGACTGGCACACGGCGATGGTGCCGTTGCTGCTGCGGGAGCATTATCAAGACAGCCTTTTCCATAAAGGCATCCGCACGGTATACACCGTCCATAATTTGCTGTACCAGGGGATATTTCCGCCGGAGGTGCTTGGCGATTTACTTGGCCTGCCGCAGTCCTACCTGCATGCGGACGCCGTGGAATACTACGGCAACGTCAGCTTTATGAAGGCCGGGCTGGTGTTCGCCGATCATGTGACGACGGTCAGCCCGACCTATGCCGAAGAGATTAAAACGGAGCATTACGGCTACGGCATGGACGGTCTGCTGCGGTCGCTCGGGAGCCGGTTAACCGGTATCGTGAACGGGGTCGACACGAGCGTCTACAATCCCGAAACTGATATTGAGCTGTTTGCCCGTTACCGTAACAACTTGTCGCAAAAGCAGGCCAACAAGCCCGTGCTCCAACAGGAGCTTGGCCTGAACGTGGCGCCGCATATTCCCCTCGTCTCGATGGTGACCCGGCTGGTGGAACCGAAGGGACTCGATCTCGTCTTGCGGATTTTGGATGAATGGCTGGAAGGGGATGAGGTTCAGTTTGCCCTGCTGGGCACAGGGGATAAAGGATACGAGGATTGGTTCCGGGAAGCCGTACATAGGCATCCCGGAAAAATCTCCGCGCAGATTAAGTTCAGCGACGCGCTGGCGCGCCGCATTTATGCCGGCAGCGACCTGTTTCTCATGCCTTCGCGGTTTGAGCCCTGCGGCATCAGCCAGCTTCTTGCGCTTAGGTACGGGGCCGTGCCCGTGGTGCGGGAAACGGGCGGGTTAAACGATACGGTGCGGGCCTATAACGAATTTACCGGCGAAGGGAACGGGTTTACGTTCCGCAACTACAACGCGCACGATCTGCTGTATACGCTGCGCAGGGCGGCCCGTTTTTACCGCGACCCGAAGCGCTGGAGCCAAATTGTGGCGAATGCGTTCGCCGGGGATTACAGCTGGAGCGCTTCGGCCGCCCGGTATGCCGGTATTTACCGGCAGATAAAGGCGAATGATTAAGCCGGCTGCTACCGGTTTATTTTAAACGCCGGTACAAAATGCGGAAGCCGTAAGGATCGAGCGATACGTTCATGACGCCGCCGACGGGCGCAACCGGCTCTTCGGTGAGTCCGTCGCGCCAATCGCTTGTCTGCATCGGATGGGTCAAGGTTCGCGGTTCGGGCGTATTGTTCATCCAAACCGTAAAATGCATTGCCTCGTCCATACGTTCATAAATGATGCACGGGTCCCCGGGTTCGGCATGAAGAAAGCGGAAGCGGCCCTGCCGCAGCGCGGTGTGCTTTTTGCGGAGCGCGATCATCAATTTGTAGAAATCGTACAGCTCCCGGTCCTGCTTGCTTTGGTCCCATTCCATGCATTTCCGGCAATCCGGGTCCCCGTCGCCGGTCAGCCCGATTTCATCGCCGTAAAACACGCACGGCGTCCCGATGTACGTAAACAAAAACACGACGCACAGTTTCAGCTTGCGTTTGTCGCCGCCGACCC
This sequence comes from Paenibacillus macerans, assembly GCF_023715465.1. Classification (GTDB taxonomy): domain Bacteria; phylum Bacillota; class Bacilli; order Paenibacillales; family Paenibacillaceae; genus Fontibacillus; species Fontibacillus macerans_A. The sequence goes on along the minus strand of NZ_JAMBOE010000015.1, from coordinate 34,778 downwards.
GGGCCAGCAGCCGGGGGGTGTCATGGCTGCACAGCATGTTGAACACGACCTCGTTCGTCTGCTGCGGATAACGCATAATCAGGGCGCCCATTTCATCCGAAAAAGCGCAGCCGTCCATGCCCCCGGTAAAAAACTCCAGCACCTTGTCGGCGAACGGATAATTCATAACCGAATCGAATTGGTCGCCGAGCAGCCAGTTGAGCGAATCGCTCCAAACCTCGCCGATCAGGTAGGCGTCCGGATTGGCCCGTTTGACGACCTGGCGGAATTCGCGCCAGAAATGATGGTCGATTTCGTTGGCCACATCGAGCCGCCAGCCGTCCAGCTTGATCTCCTTGATCCAGTACTCGGCGACGCCGAGCAAATATTCCTTCAGCTGCGGGTTGGCGGTGTTGAATTTCGGCATTTTCGGAAAAAAGCCAAATGTATCGTATGTTGGAACTCCGTTTTCCACGCGTGCCGGGAACTTGTTGATATGAAACCAGTCGGCGTAAGGAGAAGCGGCCCCGTTCTTCAGCACGTCCTGAAACGGCGGAAACTGCTCGCCGCAATGGTTGAACACGGCGTCGAGCACGACGCGGATGCCGCGTTCGTGGCAGCTTTCGACGACCTTTTTCAGCAGCTCGTTATCGCCGAAATGGGGGTCGACTTGTTTATAATCCATCGTATCGTATTTATGATTGGAGGGTGCGGTAAACAGCGGCGTGAAATAGATGGACGTGATGCCGAGGTCGACCAGGTCGTCGAGATGATCGAGAACGCCCTGCAGGTCGCCGCCAAAGAAGTTTTCCCGGGTCGGCTTTCCGCTCCAGGTCTCCACCGGCTTAGGATCATTGGACGGATCCCCGTTGGCGAACCGCTCCGGTATGATTTGATAAAAAACAGCTTGTTTGGCCCATTCCGGGACTTTAAACACCTCGATCTCGTGGATATACGGAAATTCGAACAATTCGCCGGGCGGGGTTGGCTCTTCCGTTTGAATCCCCGAATCCTGCACGAATACCGTTTCGGCTCCGGACACCAGTTTAAAAGCGTATGACAGACGCTTGAATTTGGGCCGGACGGACACCTCCCAATAGTCGAACATCCGGTCATGCGCCGCTTTTTCCATCGCCAGTTCCTGATAGGTGCCTTTCCAGTCGTATTTGTCGCCCGTGAGGGCGAAAACCCGTTCGACATCATCCCGTTTCGTGCGAAAGCGAAGATGAATCGTTGCCGGGTCATAGGCATAGGCCCACTTGTCCCGAGGGACGTGATAGAGAGCTTCAAGCAGCACGGATAGACGCCTCCTCTTTTTCATCGAGTATTGGTTTCCATGGTCCCATTATTCCCAAACTTTTCGCGGAGCATGAACCGTCGGATGACAGGATAGCCGGTTTAGAAGGCCCGGTATGCTTGACTTTTATTTAATGGCCTTTTATAATCGAAATTTTATTTTTAAAACTTTAAGGAGGATTATTAAAAAATGACACAATCGATAAGACTTCGCTTCCCAACTTTGAACCGTTAATTAAATACGTTCAAAGGCTCCGCTTTGTGTATGCGGAGTAAACGGGATAAGTCTGTCCTTTTTTAATAATCTTCATTTGCGCATAGAAATATGTAATTATGCAGAAAGGCAGCTCATTTTGCCTTTCTTTTTTTATTTTTATTTGACAGCGGCTTTCTTCAGTTCACCCTCTTATTCGAATAAGGCTGGGTCTTCTTCTTAAAAATTCCTATGTTCTGGTTTGGAAGATGTGGTTTGATATTCGTTTTGTCAAAGAAATATCGAGAGATCATTTCTCTCCGCCGCCAAGCGTGGATTCAGCCATGGTGATGATCACTCGAAAACGGGAACCTGTATTGCCGCATAAAGACCACAACGTCTTTCTCGGGCTTGCAGAATATGCGCTCAAGCAGCCAGACGCCCCGATTGAGTTTGCTTTTCGCGGAATTTTTACACCGCCGCAAATGAAGCAACTGCGAAGAAAGCTAAACATCGATAATGAAAAGCCTGCCGGCACGCTCGATGATGACCAATGGGGGGTGTATATCAAACCATGGTTCAATATGTGCCGCGCCATAAGTGGCCGAGGGTCAAGCGGTAATAATTGACCAAAGTATTATAAATGAAGGGCACGCGGGAGAACGGGGAACGGTTAATGTGTGAAAATCTGATGAATGGCATGAAAATCCTTTGCATATATATACAATCTGATTTATAATTAGCCCAGTAATGATCACGTTAATAATTTGCGGAAAAAAGGACAGGAGAGAGACGAATGAAAAAATGGGGCATATTACTAACAGCTGTCTTGATGCTAACTTTCGTGTTGGCAGCCTGCGGACAGGGAAAAAATAACAGTGCAGGCCAGGCCGGCAATAGCGGAGGCCAAACCACACAAAACGGCGCGCAAGCGGCCGAACCGGATACAACCACAGCGGACAAAACATTGACGATTGGCATGAGCGCGGATTTCCCGCCGTACGAGTTCCACATTAAAAACGAGCAAGGCGAAGACCAAATCGTCGGGTTCGACGTAGAGATCGCCAATGAAATCGCCAAAGACATGGGCGCGAAGCTGGAGATTAAGGATTTGAAGTTCGACTCCTTGCTGAACGAGCTGGCAAGCGGCCGGGTGGATCTGGTCATTTCGGGGCTGAGCCCGACGCCGGAACGCGCCAAGCAAATCGATATGTCGAAAATTTACTACAAAGCCGAGCAGGCGGTAGTGACCCGTGAAGCGGATAAAGACAAATTCAGCACGATGGAATCGCTGGAGGGCGCTAAAATCGGCGTGCAGCTAGGCTCCATTCAAGAGGAAATGGCCAAGAAGGTCCCGAACGCTAAACTGACTTCACTGGCCAAAATCAACGATATTATTATGCAGCTAAATACGAACCGTGTGGATGCGGCCATTTTGGAAGGTCCGGTAGCGGAATCGTTCGTTAAGAACGTCAAAGGGCTTGTCATCACCGACGCCAAACCGGAAAACGAAGATGAGGGTTATGTAATCGGCGTGAAGAAAGGCAACCAGGAGTTGCTGGATCAAGTGAATTCCACGCTGGACCGCTTGATCGGCGACGGCAGCATCGATAAATTCGTCACTGAAGCGAGCGCGCTGGCCGAGAAATAATGGCGGATTGCAACCTGCAGAAAATAGCGAAGGTCTTTTTCGCTATTTTCTGTTTTTTTGCGTAAGGGTTTGAGGTAAACGAGGAGGAATGAAGGCTTTATGGATTTGATTTCGATGTTTATGGAGTATAAGGGCTACTTTCTGGCCGGCGTGCAGTATACGCTGCTGCTGGCGGCGATCAGCGTGGTCTGCGGTTTTTTCCTGGGGCTGATCATCGCCTTGCTGCGCATGTCGCCTTGGTGGATCGTGCGTTTTCTCGGCCATGCCTGGGTGGAATTTTTACGCGGCACACCGATGATGGTGCAATTGCTGATCATTCACTATGGGCTGGCGTTTGTGTTCGACATCAACTTCTCGCCCATCCAATCCGGTGCGATTACGTTGTCGATCAACAGCTCGGCTTATTTGGCGGAAATTTTCCGCGCCGGCATCCAGGGCGTGGACCGCGGGCAAGGGGAGGCCGCCCGTTCGCTCGGAATGACCAAAGGGATGGCGATGCGGCATATCATCATTCCTCAAGCAATCAAATCGGTGCTTCCCGCGATCGGCAACGAGTTTATCACGATCATCAAAGAGTCGTCCATCGTATCGATCATCGGTACGACCGAACTGATTTTCCAGGCGCAATCGGTCGTGACCATTACGTACGACGGCATGAAGCCGTATCTGATCATCGCAATCATGTACTTTATTTTGACATTCACCTTGTCCCGTATTTTGGGCGTGTTCGAAAGGAAGTTGAAGACCAGTGATCACCGTTAAAGGTTTGCATAAAAAGTTTGGCCAGTTGCACATTTTGAAGGGGATCGACCTGGAAATTTCCAAAGGCGAGGTCGTCGTCGTCATCGGTCCCAGCGGATCGGGGAAAAGCACGTTTTTGCGCTGCCTGAACCTGCTGGAGGTTCCGACCGAAGGCGAAATCCGTTTCGAAGGCGGATCGATTACCGGGAAGGGGCACAACATCAACAAAACCCGCGAGAAAATGGGCATGGTGTTCCAGCATTTCAACCTGTTCCCGCACAAAACCGTTCTCGACAACATTACGCTGGCGCCGATCCGCGTGAAAAAGCTTGACAAGGGCAAAGCCGAAGCGATCGCCATGGATCTATTGCACACGGTCGGGCTGGAGGATAAGCGGGATGCGTATCCTTCCCAGCTGTCCGGCGGGCAGAAGCAGCGGATTGCCATCGCCCGCGCGCTGGCGATGGAGCCACATGTGATGCTGTTTGACGAGCCTACTTCGGCGCTTGACCCGGAAATGGTCGGCGAGGTGCTGGACGTAATGAAGAACCTGGCGGAGCGGGGGATGACGATGGTCATTGTCACCCATGAAATGGGCTTTGCCCGCGAGGTCGGCGACCGGATTCTGTTCATGGATCAGGGCGTGATTCTGGAGCAGGGGACCCCGCAGGAGGTGTTCGGCGCGCCGCAGCACCAGCGCACGAAAGATTTTTTAAGCAAAGTGCTGTAGGGTTGATCGCAATCCGATGTATCCAGGCTTCCCCTTAGCGGTAAAAAAGGGTCTTATTGCCGGACATTTTACGCTTCAGGTTGAAATAGCGGAATTTTTTGTACCTATTCTCGGGCAGATGCCGCCAAGAGGCGGATTTTTCTTGCTCCGTTGAACAATAAGGACAAAAATGACCGCTATTTTTTGTTTGCCTGCCTATTTGGCCAAATAACGCCCAAAATGACCGCTATCCACTTCCGGTTTTACCGATTTGTCATGATTTCTTCAACGAATTTATCGCATGGGAATGCGGGTTTGCGCGTTATGGATACTATTTCCTGCCCCAATGGTTACAAAATTGTGATATATTCAGGTAAGCCAAAACTTGCCTCGGCAGGTGCGGGGGATGATTCACCGAAAAACGGAGCGTTTAACGGACGAGGCCGGTTTTCTTGGGGTGAAGCGCTGAAACAGGGCGCCGGGGATATCCTTTTTCCCGAATCCGACAACTAACTCCGCAGGCGTATAAAAGGAGGACGGACAGTTGAGAAATCGTATATTTTCGAAAATCACAAAAACAACACTGGTGGCCGCAAGTTTAGCGGCGGTTTTGCAAACGGTACCTGTGCACGCTGATGCGGTACATAAGGCAGGGGAAGGAGATACCTTCTATCTGTTGTCCAAGAAATACGGGGTCGGCTTGGAGCAATTGATGGACGCCAATAAAGGGATTGATCCCGGCAATATATACGAAGGGTTGAAGTTGACGATTCCGGGAACGGAAGCTCCTGCGGCAAAGACGATGAAAGCCGAAGCGGCGTCGGAGCCAAACGTATTGGCAACGGACAAAGTCGTCGAGGCCTGGGGAAAAACGTTTAATTATTCCAATACGATTCAGGTGAAAGCATCGGCTTACTCGGCAGCCGCCGACGAAAACGGAAAATGGGGTGCGGTCGATTATTTCGGCAACCCGCTGAAGCTTGGTACGATCGCCGTCGACCCTAGCGTGATTCCGATGGGAACGAAAGTGCTGGTCACCGGCTATGACCATGAAGGTTTGCCGAAGCAGGCGTTCGTGGCCACCGCCAGCGATCAGGGGAGCGCGATTAAAGGCAAGCGCGTCGACATCTTCATTCCCGGCAGCAAAGCATCCGCCATGACGTTCGGGTTTCAGGATGTGACCCTGTACGTGCTGAAGTAAGGTTCATTTTTGGTAAGCCAATTTATAAAGCGCGAGCGCTAGACTATAGGGTCTGATGCCTCGCGCTTTTCTTTTTATCTATACTTCGTCGTATGCAGCAATTCGGCCAAATCGACAAACTGGTAACCTTTGGCCCGCATCGTTTGAATAATGTCCGGCAAAGCCTGGACCGTCCCGTTTAAATTAGATCCGACGCCCCCTCCGGCGTGGAAAAGCACGATCGACCCGGGCCCTGCGGCGCCGAGTACGTTGGCTTCGACATTGGACTTGTCCAGCCCTTTCCAATCCAGCGAATCCACGTTCCAGTTAACGATGGTGTAGCCGTTTTTCTTAACCCATTGGATTTGAGATTCGCGGATTTCGCCGTAAGGAGGACGGATCAGCTTCGGCCGATACCCGACGGTTTGCTGAATGATTTTATCCGTGCGTAAAATTTCCGCTTGAAACTGCTTTAGCGACCGTTTTCCGAAATTCGGGTGGCCAAAGGAATGATTGCCGATGAGGTGGCCCTCGTGGTGGATCCGTTTTACGAGCGCGGGGAATTTTTTCGCCCGGTTGCCGACGACAAAAAAGGTTGCCTTTACGCCTTGTTTTTGCAAAACGTCCAAAACCCGCGGCGTAAATCTCGGGTCCGGCCCGTCATCAAACGTCAGCGCCACCTGCTTGACTCTAGGTCCGTGAAATTTAAAGGTTTCGGAATATTTGCGCTGGAGCTCGCTTAAATCGGCCGGCTTGGGCTTGGCGTTCGCCTGAACCTGTACGGCGGCTGTGACGCTTGCTTCCGTGTCGTTAGGCTTTAGTGCGGCAGCCGCAGCGTGGGGCGTTTCGGAAAGGGCCGGCATGACGGGCATGCTTCCCCCCGATAAACCGGTCACCGCTAAAATGGAAATGAAAATGGAAATCAGCAAGTTTCTGAACAGGGTAGACAACGAATTTTCCTCCTTCGTCCGGGTGTTGTTATGATTTGGTATGCCCATCTTTACCGGGATTTATCAAGATGCATGTTATGAAAAACATCACAGACGTTCTTCCCGAAAAATTGCATCCTTTGATGAAGCAGACGTAAGGAAGAGGTGGATTTGGTGGCTATTGTGGTTAGCAACAGGCACATTGCTGACGGCGTGTTTTTATTGACGGCGGAAGGCCGCTTTGCCGGGAAAATGGGCCAGTTTTATATGCTCCGCGCCGGCGAAAGGTATCCTTTGCTGTCGCGGCCGATCAGTATTTTTGATTTGACGGAGGACCGGATCGGATTTTTGTACCGGGTTGCCGGGGAAGGAACCAGGCTGATCTCCCAGCTGAAGCCCGGCGATCCGCTCCAAATGGAAGGGCCCTTTGGCAACGGCTTTCCCCCGTTGGCGGGGAAAACGGCATTTGTCGGCGGCGGCATCGGCATCGCCCCGTTTTATTTTGCCTTGAAAACGGCGCCGCAGGCCGATGTATTTCTCGGCTTCAGCCGGGAAGCGTACATGGTGGAGGAGTTTCGCCAGGCGTCTACGGGCCGGATTTTGGTGGATGTGGGCGGATCGATACTCGACCGCGTCGATTTTGGCGCATATGATACGATCATCGCCTGCGGACCGCATCCGATGCTGCAAGCCGTGCAGCAAAAGCAGACGAGCCCGGAAAGCCGGGCCAAGGTGTACGTGTCCCTGGAAAACCGGATGGCCTGCGGTATCGGCGCTTGTTTGGTGTGCAGCGTGAAATGCCGGGATGGCCGCAAAAAAGCGTGCACGGATGGTCCCGTTTTTCCGGTGGAGGAGGTGGTGTTTGCGTGAGCGGGATCGACTTGTCTTGTTCCATCGCCGGGGTTTCCTTTAAAAACCCGATCGTCATGGCTTCCGGTACGTTTGGTTTCGGACGGGAGTACGGTGCGCTGTATGATCTCAACCGGCTTGGAGGGATCTGCGGCAAAGGCTTGACCCTGCATTCGAAGGCCGGGAACGACGGCCTCCGGGCGGCCGAGACGCCATCCGGGATGCTTAACAGCGTTGGGTTGGAAAATCCGGGCGTCGCCGCCTTTCTCCAAGAAGAATGTCCATATTGGGAAAAGCTCGATTTGGCGCGAATCGCCAACTTGGGCGGAAACACGCTGGAGGAATACGCGGAGGGCGCGCGCCTGATCGATGAGGACGCCGCCCGGCGCAAGCGGGAGGGGCGTCAGGCGGTCGATATGATCGAGTTAAATATCTCCTGCCCCAATGTGAAGGAAGGCGGAATGGCCTACGGGATCAAAACGGAGATCGCCCGCGGCGTCGTCCGCGAGGTGCGCGCGGCCACGAAGCTGCCGCTGATCGTCAAGCTGTCCCCCAATGCCGAAGACATCGCCGGGATGGCTGCGATGTGCCAGGAGGAGGGCGCGGACGGGGTCTCGCTGGTCAACACGTTTTCGGCGATGAAAATCGACATTTACCGGCGGCGCAGCGTATTCGACAACCTGTACGCCGGTTTGTCGGGACCGGCGATCAAGCCGATCGCATTAAGGATGGTCCATCAGGTGTGCCGGGCCGTTACGATTCCGGTGATGGGCATGGGCGGCATCAGCAGCGCCGAGGATATCATCGAGTTTATTATGGCGGGGGCGGCCGTTGTCCAGATCGGGACCTACAATTTCGTGCAGCCGCGTGCGGGCGAGCAATTGGTAGCCGGGCTGACCGAGTTTATGCGCGCCGAAGGCATCCTAAATTTGGACGAAATCCGCGGAATCCTTTAAAATGTGGTTACATGGACAAAAGGAGGTTGCGGCATAGTGACATTTGACGACATCAAGCTGGAGGCGATTCCGATGGGGCGCGATTTGCTGCTCACGATTGGCGGCGGAGAGGTCCATATCGGGGCGGCGTCCACCGCTTATGCGGCGGAGGAGGGTATCGCCGTGCAAACCTCGGCCGTCCCCGGCCATAAAGAGCATACGCTTAGCGAGGATTTCGCCCGCCGGGCCGCCGCGGTGCTGAATCGGACGGTGACCGTGGTCATGGGAATCCATTATGATGATTTAAGCAAGGCGGAAATTTTGGCCGTTTCGCAAAAAGCCTCCGCTTTACTGGATGAATACTTGCAGGAGGTTAAAAAATGACTACCGATTCAGGGCAAGATAAGTTTCGCCGCAAAGCGCTGCAGGTTCTGGACGCGCAAGCAAGGATTTTGCCTTATGTCCACCGCCTGCCGGCAGAAACCGTAGCGCTGCCGGACGCACAAGGACGTATTTTGGCCGGGCAAGTTACCTCTCCGCATCCGTATCCGCACTTTCGCCGCTCGGGGATGGACGGATTTGCCATCCTCAGCCGGGATACGGCTGGCTGCGGTGCGAACCATCCGGTGCTGCTGGAGGTGGTAGACGAGATCCCCTGCGGCTTTTTGCCTTCCGTACCGCTAACGCCAGGAACAGCGGCACGTATTATGACCGGGGCGAAGGTGCCTGACGAAGCCGATGCCGTGGTCATGTTTGAAATGACCGAAACGGTCCGGCAGGACGGCAAAACGTACATCCGGCTCGTCCGGGAGATCGAGCCAGGCAAGAATATTACCCCCGTGGGGTTGGAGCTCGCCGCGGGAGAGGTTATTTTGGAGCCTGGACGCAAGCTGGGGGCCGGTGAGATTTCCGTGCTCGCGACGTTTGGAATCGACCGGGTAGCGGTGATCAAACGGCCGCGGATCGCGATTTTTTCCACCGGTTCGGAACTGCTGGCAATCGGCGAACCGCTGCAGGACGGAAGAATCCGCAACAGTAACGCGTACATGCTGGCCAGCCAGGTGAAGGAAGTGGGTGCAGAGCCGGTGGTGCTGGAGGCGATTCCCGACGACCTGGAGCTGGCCCGCCAGCGGGTGCGGACGGCATTTGCCGATTATGATGCGGTGGTCACGACCGGGGGCGTATCCGTCGGCGATTTCGACATTATGGCCGATCTCGTGTCCGGAGGCGATGTCGAAATGCTGTTCAACAAAGTGACGATGCGTCCCGGCAGCGTGACGACCGCCGCCGTGAAGGACGGGAAGCTGTTGTTCGCGTTGTCCGGAAACCCCGGCGCCTGCTTTGTCGGCTTCGAGCTGTACGTGCGCCCGGCGATCGGCCGGATGCTTGGCGTTCCGCAACCGTTTTTGCCGGAAGTAACGGCGGAGCTGGCCAGGCCTTACCCCAAAATCAACAACTTTACCCGTTACGTTCGGGGGAGACTGGAAGTACGCGAGGGCAAGCTTTATGCTTATCCGGCCGAGCTCGACGAATCGAGCGTGATGATTACGATCAAGGACAGCGACGCGTTGATCGTCATTCCTCCTTCCAGTGAACCGAAAGAAGCGGGGGAAATGGTCACCGTGCTGAAGCTGCCGGGCGGTTCTGTTTGAGCATCAGGAACAAGGAGGGCAACGAAATGGCGCCGATCATCCAAATCGTCGGCTATAAGAACAGCGGTAAAACGACGTTAATCACTCGCCTGCTGGAGATGTTTCATGCCATGAATCTTCGTGTTGCCGTCATCAAGCATGACGTCCACGGCTTTGAGGTTGATCGGGAAGGAACGGATACATACCGCCACCGCGAGGCCGGCGCTGCCGCCGCCGCCATTGTCTCGCCATGGCGCACGGCGATCGTGGAAGAGCGGGAGACGCCGCTGGCGGGGCTGATCGGGCATTTTCAGGCGTACGATCTTATTCTGGTTGAAGGGTTTAAGCGCGAGCCTTATCCGAAAATGGTGCTGCTCCGCTCCGCCGAGGACGAGCCTTTGCTGACAGAGCTTAACGGGGTTTGCGCCGTGGTGTACAGAGAAGGGGAGGTCCCGGAACTGGAGCAGCTAAAGCAGTCCGGAGGGCTTCGCTGCTTTGAGCGGAACGATCTGGACGGGATTGCGGCGTTCCTCAAGCAACATGTTCTCGTCTGAGCAAAAAAGGACTCTCCAGCTTAAGTAGCAGGGGGGTCCTTTTTTGTCGTACGGTGGCCGGCAACTGACCTCTTTACGATCCGCCACTGACTCGGCGCTCAATCGCTTCGGACATCGTTTTGTCGGTGAGATGGGCGTAAACCTCGGTCGTTTCCGTTGAGGCGTGCCCGAGCTGTTCCTTCGTTTTATAGATGTCGTTTTGCAAATAATAGTCCGTGGCAAAGGAGTGGCGAAGCTTATGCACGGTCAGGTACGGTTTGCCGAAACGTTTGGCGTATTTGATGATCATCGCCTGAATGGCCCGTTTGGTCATCCGCTTGCCTTCCTTTTGCCCGTTGGGGATGGCGACGAACAGCGCTTTTTCCCGTTTCGGCGTGCGGTAACGCGTGTGCCGCAGCGTTAAATAATGGGCGAGATCGTCTTTGGATTGCTCGCGGAAATAGACCGGCGTTTTGAACGTTTCGTCATTGTTCCCTTTGCGGTACACATAGATGAGCTTGTTGTTCAAATCCAGATCATCGGCGTTCAGGTTAACGACCTCGGACACCCGCAGCCCCGAATTCAGGATCAGGCTGGCGATGCAGGCGTCGCGTTCTTTATTTTGCTCATAAGCGTACAGCGCCTGCTTATTACCCTCGATAACATGGCCATACCCTTCAGCGATGTAACCGATAAATTCGAGCAACTCGTCCTCCTCGAGGATTTTCCCCTTGAGCTTGGCCGCCGTATCCTTCGGCTTGTGGATGCGTTTGATTTCCACCTTGGCCATAATGTTGCGTTTCAGCAGCGGGTAGAAATTTTCATCCTCGGCGATTTGGCTTAAATAATGGAACAGGGAGCGGAGGGACGACATTTTGCGCGATACCGTGATTTTCGAATTCGTCCCCTCGGTCCTAGTCGTCAAATGCAGACGGTAGCCGACGACATCCTCCATGCGCAGCGTCTCCAGATCGGTTAGCGTGACTTCCCCGTTCGTTTCGGCCTTCGTTAATCCTTCGGCCCGCAGCCAGCCGAAAAACTGCTCATAGTCCCGCACGTACTCCAGCAGCGTGGAAGGGGACAGGTCGGGCAGCTTATAATCGATGAACTGCTGCACAAACCAGGGCATTAACGGCGCTTTTTCGTCCAGCTTCTTACGGTCGATCGCTTTTTGCACATTCACAGGCCGTCACCTCCAGCCCGCACCAGAAACACATAATCCGGATCGCCGTGGCTCTGCGGCACTTCCCGGATCTCCACGTTCCCGAAAAAAGCGTGCAGCCGCTCGGCGAACTCGTGAGAAGGGGTGGCGCTCCAAAAAGAAATGCATCCGTCCGGATTGATCCGCCGGCTGAGCGCTTTAAGTCCCCGGTTGTCGTACAGCGACGCGTTGCCGTCAAACACCTTCCAGTCCGGGCCATTATCGATATCGAGGCAAATCAGGTCAAACGTTTCGTCGGTCTCCCGAATCCAGGCGATCAGATCGGCGTGCACCAGCCTGGTTTTCGGATGCCGCAGGGCATTATCCGATACCGGGGCCAGGACGGTCCGGTTCCATTCGATCACCTTCGCCTCGATTTCGACGACCGTAACCTCCCGTACCCGCGGGTCCCCCAGCGCTTCCTGCAGTGAAAAGCCGACGCCCAAGCCGCCGATCAGTACTTTGCCGGGGGTTTTCATTTGCTCCAGGGCGCGCCGCACCAGCAGCCGTTCTGATTCCCCATTATAAGTTGCCATCAAAAATGTGCCATTGCTGATAATTTCATAAAATTCGCCGCGCCGCTGCAGTTGAATTTCCCCGTACGGAGTAGAGGCGCGTTCGATGATTTCGGCGGGATGATGGGTATCGTTCATAAATAACTACCTCCCATTTAGTTAACATAACAATAATTATGTATCTAATTTTCGCTCGATTTGGAATGATCAAGCAGGGCCTGGTTAAATCTTTCCAAATACTGGCCAAATTGTCGGGTATCCTCGTCGGACCAATCTTGGAGCAGTTCACTGATCCGGTTTAACCGGCCCAGCTTGTAAGCAAGATACTCCGTGGTCCCCAGCTCCGTGATCTCCAAAAAATACGCCCGGCGGTCTTCGGGATCAGGCGTGCGCTTGACGTAGCCTTTTTGCTCCAGCGCGGCAGTCTGCCGGCTTACGGTGGAGATATCCAGTTGAAATTCGTCAGCCAACGCTTTGACGCCGATGGAGCCGAAGGAGCGGATGTGATGCAGCAGCAAATAGGCGGAGCGGTCCAGGTTGCCGTTTTTTTTCGCCGCGGTTACGAAGGTTATCCGGCGATATAAGATGGCGATTTCCAACTCGATCGTTTCCAGGGAATTTTGATCCATATCATGAATACCTCACAGCTTTTTAATATAATTTTATCGTAACATATCATCTGTGGAATTTGAAATGAAACCAGGCGGCGCAAGACTTGGGAGGGGAACTGGCGACCCGGCCGCAACCTTGACAAAAAAGTGGGTAGTTGTATAATACAATTATATGGGTTAGGGGGATTTGCATGCAAGCGCATGAAATTATGATCAAGCAGGTCTACAAGGTGAAAGAAAGCGATACGGTCCGTTCGGTGATCGAAAGGTTCATCGAGCATCGGATCAGCGGGTTGCCCGTCGTGAATGAACGAAACGAAATCGTCTCATATATCAGCGATGGGGACATCATGCGCTACATCGGCAAACACCGCGATGTCGTTGTCGATTCGATCTATTATGTGGCCGTCTTCAAAGGAGATCAGGAGGCTTACGAGGAAAGAGCCAGAAGATTGCTTGACCTCAACGTTATGGAAATCGGCAAAAAGAAAGTCATTAAAGTTTCATGGGATGAAGAAATCGAGGATATTGCGGCTATTTTGGGGAAAAAGCAAATCAAGAAGCTTCCCGTCGAGCGCAATGGGGTGCTCGCGGGCATTATCAGCCGCGGGGATGTCATCCGGCATTCCTTCAAATCTTTAATGTAAGACGAAAGGAAGATTATATGTCATCATCTACATCATCGGCCAAAACCGCGCCGCTAAGCGGTACATCAAGTCCTTTGGAGCTTGGGGAACCAAGCTTGCTGAAACAACCTAAGTCCGTATGGGCTGTTTTTTTTGCCTCGATCATCGCCTTTATGGGACTCGGCCTCGTCGATCCGATCCTTCCGGCGATTTCGGCAAGCCTGAACGCTACGCCCAGCCAGGTTACCCTGCTGTTTACGAGCTATAACGCCGTGATGGCGGTAGCGATGCTGATCACGGGGGCGATTTCCTCCCGCATCGGCATCAAGTGGACACTGCTGGCCGGAATCGTTGTTATCGCCGTCTTTTCGGCACTTGGGGGGATGGCCGGCGATGTCTGGACGATCATCGGGCTGCGCGGCGGCTGGGGCCTAGGCAACGCTTTGTTCGTGGCCACTGCGTTGTCGGCCATCGTTACGCTGTCAAGCAGCGGCACGGGCAAAGCCGTCATCCTGTACGAAGCGGCGGTGGGCCTCGGCATTTCGGTCGGGCCGCTGCTCGGGGGCTGGCTTGGCGCTATTTCCTGGAGAGGCCCGTTTCTCGGCGTCGCTTCCTTGATGGTCATCGCTTTCATTGGCCTCATTTTGCTGATGCCCAAGGAGAAAAAAGGGGAGGCCACGCGCTCCCGCACTTCGATCCTGGCCCCGTTTAAGGCGATGAAACATCGTTCCCTGGTCGTATTGGGGCTGACCGCTTGCTTTTACAACTTCGGCTTTTTCACGCTGATGGCTTATGCTCCGTTCGTCATGGGGCTTGATGAGCACGGCCTGGGTTACGTCTTCCTGGCCTGGGGCATTTTGCTGGCCATTACTTCGGTCGGTACCGCCCCCAAACTGCAGGAAAAATTCGGCACGCTCAAATCGATGTGCGCGATGCTGTTCCTGTTCTCTTTAGTGCTGCTGGCGATGGGCATTTGGGCGGATTCGCCTTGGGTAATCATCGCTGCCGTCATTTTTGCCGGAGCGCTGCTCGGCAACAACAACACCCTGATCACGACAGCGGTCATGAATGCCGCACCGGTAGAACGGTCCACCGCGTCCGCCGCGTACAGCTTCCTGCGCTTTTTGGGAGGGGCGGTTGCTCCGTTTTTGGCAGGGAAGCTCGCCGAATGGTACAGTCCGCATGTTCCGTTCATCGTCGGAGCCGGGTTCGTGATGCTGGCGGTCGTGTTCATTGCGTTAAACCGCAAGCATGTGCAGCATGTCGACCAGGTGGAATCGGGGCACTAACGCCGTGAAATTAATGGCATGAATTAATATAATTCACTAGATTAACTATATAAAGCCCCGTTTGATGGCAGCGGTTAGACCTTATGGTTTATCACGCCGCCCTCAAGCGGGGCTTAATCAGCAGTCGTTCATTATTGCAGTTCCTTCGGCAGCGCTACCGCCAGTAATCCTGTATCTGTTTGGACCAGCGCAGTTCCGTTTTTGACGAAAATGGTACCGTACTCCTGCGCTCCGGTCTTGACCCGGCCCAGCGTTTTGCCGGTAGCGGCATTCAAAATATAGAGGTAACCATCTTCCGCCCCGGCAAATACCGCCTTGCCGCTGATCTGCAAATGCAGTCCCGGAGTAGCCGGGATGCTGAATTTCACGGTTTTGTCGCTGCCCAGGTTAAGCCCGGTAAGTTGCCCGTCCTTATGGAAATATGCTGTTCCGTTGACCGGCCCGGCCAGCCACTGCCCGTATTCGGCATAGCTTTTGATCGCGGCCGCGTTTTCTTGCCCCCGCTTGATGCGCGTCAGTACTGCTTCATTGCTATCCAGGTTGCCGTCAACCGTATACAGCTCATTGTCTTGCAGCACAGTATAGTAGTTGCCTAACCGCCTTATATCACTCAGCGGTTGAAAATTTTCCTGCTTCGTTATTTTACCGTTGGCTGTGTTGAATGTAACCAGTGTTGCCAGGTACCCTTTGACGGGAGCTTTGGCCGTAAGATCCGCTTGCTGCCTCAAAATAAGCTGGCCCTTGGTGAAGGAAACGGTGGAGTAAACACCTTCCAGACGCCATAGCTTTTTGCCGTTGGCTGCGTTCAGCCCGAAAAATTGCGTCCGGGTATTGTCGACCGTGCTATAGACAACAAGCACTCCGCCATGCTGGCCGACAATGTCGCTGGCATACATGGGCAGCTTGCTGTTTTCCCATATTTTTTTGCCTGAAGCGGGATGATAGGCGGCAATACCGCCGCTTTCATTGGTTACATATAGCACGCCATCCAGTAAGGTCGCGTATGCGCCTATTTCGATCGGTGTTTTGGCTGCCTTAACTTTCCAGAGCACCTTGCCCGTTTTGGCCTGTAATTTAACCAGGTATCCGTTCAAATCGATCAAGAAGACCGAACTTGCCGTGACGACCTCGGGATGCGAGCCGTCTTTGTATGACCATTTTACTTTACCTGTGTCCAGATCAGCCGCTTTAAGCGTACCGGAGGCAGAATAATAGACCAGTCCGTTTGCAACTGGAGCCTCGGTGTCATACAAGCCCAATCCGTCCGCTTTGGCCTGCCATTTCGGCGAAAGCAACGGGACGGAGGCACTTTGAGCCGGATTGTTGTTTGTGGAAACGGCTGTCGTGGGGGCTGCTTGGACAGCGCTTAAGGAAGCGCCGAAAGTCCAAGAAAGTCCCGTTCCCGAAGCAAGTAGGGCCGTAGTAAGAATTGTGTTCAGAATAAATTTGGATTTTGTCAATAGAACCATCTCCTTCATGATTGCTGTCTCAGTTAATAGACGCCTTAGGAGGAGGGAAAGTTTTTAATAAACAAATGTTAGGCAAAATAAAAGCCCAGCTCGCTGTTCATTTCAGCGTCTGGGCGTTTTGCTGTTGGTGCGGAGTTACTGTAATTACAGCTCCAGTTTGGCGATTTCCGATTTCAGCTTGTTGGCCGAAGCTTGGAACTGCGTTAATTCCGCATCGCCGAGCTGCAGATCGAGCACCTGGCGTACGCCGGTACGGTCCACGATGCTTGGCACGCCGAGATATACGTCCGAAACTCCGTTGTAATCGGTCAGCAGGGTGGAGACGTTCAGCACGGAACCTTCGTTTTGCAAAATCGACACGATAATCCGGTCCAAAGCCAGCGCGATCGCGTAGGAGGTGGCGCCTTTGGCGTTAATGATTTCATAAGCGGCGTTTTTGGTGCTGCTAAAAATCTCCTCGCGCTCTTGTTCGTTAAACTCCAGGCCGATGCCGGCCACGTTCGCCAAACTCCACAACGGCACCTCGGAATCGCCGTGTTCCCCGACAATATGCGCGTGGATACTGCGCGGGTTGATCTTTTTGTTCTGTCCGATCAGGTAACGGAAACGGGCGCTGTCGAGCAGCGTACCGGAACCAATGACACGGTTCGACGGGAATCCGCTTTTCTTCAAGGTCACGTAAGTGAGGATATCGACCGGGTTGGTAGCAACCAAAATAATGCCGTGATTGTTGTACTTTACGATGTTTTGAATGATGCTGTCAAAAATGCCGGCATTGCGCTTGAGCAGGTCGATCCGGGTTTCACCGGGACGCTGGGAAGCACCTGCGGCAATAACGATAATGTCGGCGTCCGCGCAATCGCTGTAATCGCCGGCCCACAGCTTGACCCCGCCGGTAAACGGCAGGCCGTGGTTCATGTCGAGCGCTTCGCCAAGCGCTTTTTCCTTATTCGCATCGATCAGGACCAGCTCGGAAATCCGTTCTCTTAACAGGAGCGTGTACGCTGTCGTTGCCCCTACGGCACCGGTTCCGATAATCACGACCCGGCTGGAGCGAAGTTGGGTTTTCATCAAATCATCTCCTTAAAAATGTAGATTCCCGTTTAGGATAGATTGTACCGAAGCCAGGCTTCTTAGACTCCCCCTAAAACGTATGTATCCATCCTCATTGTACATGAATTATCTTAAATTTAAAGAAAAATCTGCAGGATTTATTTCATGAAGTATAACTCAACTCTCGCAGAGCCAAAATCGGCTTAGCCGCTGATAATGTATAGACGGAGTACGAATAAAACCTTAGCTTTGACAAAAATAGCAAAACACTAACGTGGCGGGGGAGTGGCATAAACAATAAAGAAACATAAAAATTGTTATGTAAACTTAATAGCATTAATCCATAAAATTCTGTAATGACTTTGTAACCTGCGATTAACGATTCTGTAAGGACGAATCGCTCATTTTATATTATTCTAGTAATAATGAAATGAGAGAGGAACTATTCAAATGCCGTACACCAGCAGAAGCACACAGAATCATTCCACCCGCACCGCGCGCACCAAATCCGAGCGGAAAACGAAATGGATCAAGGTGACCGCCGTGTCGCTTGCCGTCGTATCATTAACTTTGTCGGGGATTGCCGTATATTCGTATCTGAACCACGGTAAGCCAAACGCAGTAGTCAAACACTCCACAACAGCCGTCGTATCCGCCAATCTGGCCGGCAAAAATGCAGACTCGGCCGTCCAGCCGTCGGGGCCAAAGCAGGAGCCGTCGACACCGGCTAAAACAACTCCGCAGGAAGCCACTACAACCGACGCGAAGGCAGGAAACTCTGAGAACGTTAAACCGTCCGCCGTTAAGCAGCCAAAGGTGATATATTTGACTTTCGATGACGGTCCGAGCAAGCATACAGAGGAAATTATGGATATTTTGGCGAAATATCAGATTCACGCCACCTTCTTTATGATCGGAAATCAGCTTTCCGGCCATGAGCAAACCGTGAAGGATGCGGTTGAAGCCGGCAATTATGTTGGACTGCACAGCATGAGCCACAGCAAGAAAAAAATATACGACAGCGGAAATTCGGACAATTTCATTAAAGAATTCAAGCAGGAACAAAAGCTGATGGCCAAGATCACCGGAGTTTCGCCGACACTGATCAGGGCACCGTACGGCAGCAAGCCGGAGATCGGCAAACAATTCCGCGGCGATATCGCCGATGCGGGGTTTAAGATGTGGGACTGGACGGTCGATTCCCAGGATTGGCGGAGTTCGGACAACCCCAAACGTATTTTGAAGGAGGTCAAACGCCAGGTACACCGGGATACCGAAGTGATTTTAATGCACGAAAAGGCGCAAACCGTGGAAATCCTTCCGGAGGTTATCGAATATTTGCAGAAAAAAGGCTATGCCTTTGCCGTTTACAAGCCCAATCAGCATGTTAGCGTAAATTTTGCCAAAGATCCGCGGCTGTAATTCCGGTTCCTGAAGGCTTCGATCACGCTATGATATAATAAACTATCAGCATGTGGTTGAAAGTGAGGTAGTCTTTTTGAAGTTATGGCGTTATGTTATCGCAGTTTCACTGTCCGCATGCCTGCTGCTGACGGCCTGTACGGCCGAGCAGCCGCCGGAAGCGAATCAGGCACAGCCGGAGCCGCCGGAAGAAAAAGGGCAGACGCTCACCGTCATTAACCCCGACTCCTCCGAAAATCTGGGAGTGGAAACGAAAGCTCCCGCAGAGGACGGGAACAACAACCAATATCAAATTCAAACGCGCTTAACCGATTTTCAGTTGCTCAGCACGACTACCGGGCTGGCCTGGGGTTGTACCCAAAGCGAACTGAGGCTGTATCTTACCCGAGACAACGGGCAGACTTGGACGAATATTTCCCCGGCCGCTTCGGTGCTGTTTCCGAGCACGCCGCGTTTCGGAAAAGAGATCTTTTTTATCGATCCGATGCACGGTTGGATTGTGCGCAATGCTGCCGGTTTGGATGACGCGATCGTCTTAAGGACGGAAGACGGGGGCGTCACTTGGAAGGTCTCTTCATTTCCGGGAGGGGACCAGGTTGAGGGGATTTATTTTTCCAACGAGTCTAACGGCTGGATATTGACCAGTAAAACGAGCGACTCGGGGCGTAGTGAAAGAGTGCTCTACGCAACGGAAGACGGGGGAGCCACGTTTGATCCGATTATGGGGGCTCCGGACCCGAACAGCTTTGCGCTCAATCCATCAGCGCGATCGGGACTGGGGCAGGGGACCCCGATGTCGATGGCCTTTGTCGATGAGCTAAACGGTTTCGTCAGCGAGATTGAAGCAGGACAACCCGCACTGTATACCACGGATAACGGGGGAGATACGTGGGCGAAAAAAAAGAGCTTCTTTGATGCCGCAAAATTCAAAACCTGTGATCGATTTATCGTCGGCAATGTCTCGCTCTTCGGGGATAGCAGTTCTGGCTGGGTCCCGGTCGGCTGTACCCGCGATGAAGCCACCAAGTTTAACGGTTACTTCACCCAGGATGCCGGAGCCACCTGGACGCTGGTCCCTTTCAATTTATCGTGGCAGACCGGATTCAATGAGGAATTGGCGCCGACCTTTTTGACGCGAAACGAAGGCTGGACGATGATGGGCTCGACCGTTTACTATACTTCGGATCAAGGCAATCATTGGACGCCGTTGCCGCGAAGCGCGAAGCTGGTTGATATCGTGGCGGATTATCCGGAAGTGGTGAAACTGCAGTTCTTTTCCTCCAGAGTAGGCTGGCTGCTGGTGGCCAAAGAAGATCAGAAACGTTCGCTGCTGCTGCAGACGAGAGACGGGGGAACGAGCTGGCATGTGCTGTAAGCCTGTCTGCGCCTTTAGATAGCGCGAATATCAAAAGTGAAAAAGTATGGCAATGCGGCCATGCTTTTTTATTTTTGAGACTATGTGAAAATAATCACATATAAAATGCAGACTTTGTGATAAATTTAACTTGTAAAGGAAACAGCAGCAAATTGGAGCGGCGCTCCAAATTCCAAGGCAGGAGTGAATAGTGATGAAAACGACAACGCAAGACACAGTAACCCGCAATTATCTCCAATTTTGCTACACCTGCGAAGACGCTCATTTATGCACGACCGAAGACATGTGCCAGGCTTGCTGGGCGGAGAAGGGGCTTTTGGATACCGAACCTGAAGCCGACGGCGCCGCAGTAACCCGCCAATTGCTGTTTGAATATTATGCTTGATTCTTATTCGCTGAAAGACCAGTTTGGCTAACCCTCCGGTTCGATTAACGAGCCGGAGTTTTTTTTGCTATTTTGTGGGACAAGAGTGGCATAATTTACGCCGGAGGTGAATAACAAGTTTCAAGTTAACCGGCATATACTTAGGAAAGAAAGGGGAGGGACAAAAGTAGCAGGCCATTGCCTTTATGAAGGAGGGCGAACCATGCAGTCATGGGTGGAAATGTTCGATATGATGGAAACCGCGCTGCCGATCCTGCTCGTTGTGCTTACGGCGATCGTCGTGATTTCGGCCGCGGGAGGGGTGTGGCGCTTTTTTGCCAGCAGCAGGCAGCCCGTACTCAGCGTAAATTCGGTGATCGTCGGGAAGCGGACGGAGGTTTCCCATCGCCATGATACCGAGACATCGGTCAACCGTTCGGACACGAAATATTATATTACATTTGAGGTCGAGAGCGGCGACCGGCTGGAATTTGTCGTCAACGGCCTGGAATACGGCCAATGCGCGGAAGGAGACGAAGGAAAGCTGACGTTTCAAGGCCAGCGTTACCACAGCTTTGAACGGGTACGGAATACGCATCGGACGGAAGTGCAGGAATTCCGGAAATACCGCAGCACGCTTTAAACTTTAAATCAGACCAGGAAAGGAAGTCGCCAGGTTGAAAGGTAGTACGTCAATAAAAAAACAGAAGCAACGGAGCGCCTTAATCCGGCTACTCTCGTTCGCTTCTGTTTTTGTTTTTGGATCCTGCTAATGGGAATAGGCCTTAATTTGTACGGTATCCGCCAAAAGCGTCTGGGCTACGGTCCGCGCGCTGGAAAAAGCGCGTTCGGCGAGCTCGCCTTTGCCTGTGCAGCCGTCGCCGCAGAAGTAAAACGGCAGACCGGCCAAGCGGTTCGGAAGCAGCTTGTTTGTGCAGATATTTTTGACGCTGGCCACCATCGCTTTTTTGGAAACGCGTTTGACCTCGACAAAATTCCGCCAATCCGGGTAATACGTATCGAACAGGGCCTCCATCTGCGCGGTTTTCTGCTCCAGATATTGTTTCTTTTGCTCCTCATCCGCAAAGTCGTCATTCAAGTAGGCGATCCCCTGAAGCAGTTGGCCGTGCGCCGGCGCCACCGTATAGTCGGTTGCCGAGACGTCGCTGATGAATATTTTATGATCCATGTCGCTGATGTAATGGAAGGGGCGCGTGACGACTTTCGAGAAGCCGACGTCGTACACTAGCACCTCGGTGGAGGTGCACTCTTTATACGGCTCAAGCGCAGCGGACCAAGGCGAGTTTTCCAGCAGCTTGGCGATCTGCTGTACCGGCATTGCAAAAATAACCTGATCGTATTCTAGCCGCTCCCGCGTTTTAGTGTTCAGCACAAACTTTCCGTCTTCCATCACAATTGACTCGACCGGCTCCTTCACAGAGATTTCCCAGTTTTCGTTGTCGCGGATCTTGTCGACCAACTGGCCGGTGATCGTTGCCCAACTGCCGAGAATATAGCTTACCGGCCGCTGGGAAAGGAACAGGTTATGATAGTACTCGGCGATGACCTCGCCGGGCACCTTCCTGGCTTCCTCTGGCGTAATGAAGAAATTGGAGCAGACCAGATGCGCCCACAGCTCTTTGACATCGGCGGAGGCGTGGGAATGTTCGAGATAATCGCCCAACGTACGATGATGCTTCAACTGATGGATGTTGCCGATCACCGCGGCGATCTCGCTGACGAATCGCACCTTCTCCAGCGGAGTCAGGACATCCGTCTTGACGATGTTGACGAAATCGAGCGGAGCGGGCGTCAAATGCCCGTGCTTGGCGTACATCACTTTGCGTTTATCGACCTGCTTGCTTTGAAATTTAAGGTTTAGCTCTTCTTCCATGTGATGGAGCGTATGTCTGTCAATTCCGTATACCGCATGCGCTCCGTAATTTAGCGTAAATCCCGATTTCTCATAAGTAAAAGCCCGGCCGCCCAACTGCGGGCTCCGTTCAAACACCGTGCCAGCCGTCTCCTTGTTGCCCGATAGGTATGCCGCTGCCGTCAAACCGGCTAAGCCGCCGCCAATAATCGCGATTCTCATGTGGGGAACCTCCTAAAAGGTGTTGTGAAGCAAAGCGTTTTTATAAAGAAATCACCATAACCATATAAAAAACATTTATTTACTTAACAGTATATGCTATTCGTGTAAGCGCGTCCATAGAAATAGCCACAAAATGTTCAAGAATGTAATCGGATTCACAATGAAAAATCGCTTCTATCTATTGACAAGGCTCTTTTTAGGGGGTTAGACACCCGGATGGGCATTCGCACATACAATATAACGTCAAGTAGGGAGGAAGGAGGGACGGGATTGGCGGTCATTAAAGCAAACTCGGAAGACGTCAAGCTGCTGGCGCGTCTCATGCGCGCGGAAGCGGAAGGCGATGGAGAGCAAGGCATGCTGATGGTCGGGAACGTAGGCGTAAATCGGATATTGGGAAATTGCCTTGATTTTCAGGATATTCGCCTAATGAAACAGATGGTGTTTCAATCTCCCGGCGGCTTTGAAGCAACGCAAAAAGGATACTTCTACCAGAGAGCGCGCGACCGGGATATCCGTTTAGCCCGGAGGGTGATCGGCGGGGAGCGGGTCTGGCCGGCGTCCAATGCGCTGTGGTTCTTCAAGCCCGCGGGCAATTGCCCTGGTACGTGGTACAATCAGCAAAATACCGGGCGCTTCAAAGCGCACTGCTTCTTTGCTCCCAGCTCGCAAAATTGCCCAGGCGTTTTTTAAGCATACTTAGGCACGGAAATAAAGCGAAACCTAAGCTAATAAAATGAGGAGGAATCGATTCATGTTTACCCAGTCTTACCGGCCGGTCGCGCACCCTGCCGGCTATAACGTCTCGCCTGTTCAAACCGGAGGGGCGGGTTTTATGGCTCCCATGGGAGCCGGCGCAGGCTTCCCGCCGCAAGTGCCGAGCGGCAGTCCGATGACGCCCAGCGGCACGGTAGTGCCGTCGGCCATTCCGACGTTTGAGCAGTCATATATTGAAAATATTTTACGTCTTAATCTGGGAAAAGTCGGCACCTTTTACATGACCTACGAAAACAACCGCGAATGGAATGCCAAAATATTCAAAGGCATTCTCGAAGCCGCCGGGCGTGACCACATCATCATCAGCGATCCGAACACCGGCCAGCGGATCGTTTTGCTGATGGTCAACCTCGATTATGCAACGTTTGATGAACCTTTGTATTATCAATATCCCGGCACCATCGGCGCCCCGCCGCCAACCAGATAGGCATAAGACTAGGACTCCCTCGCGAAAGGGAGTTCTTTTTCATTTTTGCGGCCGAATGTGTCAGTACCGATGTCATACCAAAGCGTTTGACTGTGTAGTGTATAATAATATAATTAATAATAAGCACGGTTTATGCCGAAGCATTCTGTAAGGGAGATGATTCCATTGGGAAGTTGACGCTGCACTATATAAATGAAAAATACAAAATGATGTACGATTCCATTCTGCGAAGGAGGTGCACCTATTCACCGCTGCCGCTGGATAGGCGGGAATAGGAAACGTATTGAGTGACCCTTTACCGAGTCTTCTGCAAGTAGGACTGATGGTGCTGCTGGTGCTGTTGAACGGATTTTTCGTGTCTGCCGAATTTGCGATCGTCAAGGTTCGAAGCTCCCGCATCGACGCGTTGGTGGAGGAAGGGCGAAGGCGAGCCGTAATCGTAAAAAGACACTTGAATCATTTGGACGGTTATTTATCAGCGTGCCAGGTAGGTATCACGCTCAGCTCACTGGGGCTGGGGTGGCTGGGCGAGCCGGTTGTGGCCCGGCTGCTGAATCCGCTGTTTGAACTGACGGGATTGGGCGAAAAGCCGGCTTATCTCGTCTCGTTAACGGTTGCCTTTATTCTCATCGCCGTCCTGCACATTGTTCTGGGAGAGCTCTCCCCGAAAACGATCGCCGTCCGCAAGGCGGAAACCATTACCTT
Source organism: Paenibacillus macerans (assembly GCF_023715465.1). Classification (GTDB taxonomy): domain Bacteria; phylum Bacillota; class Bacilli; order Paenibacillales; family Paenibacillaceae; genus Fontibacillus; species Fontibacillus macerans_A. Next base: position 10,223 of record NZ_JAMBOE010000015.1, on the reverse strand, counting down.
ATGGTTTGCCTGGCCAATGCTGCTGTTTTATCGCCTCATGTATCCGTTCATTTGGATTCTGAACAACCTGTCATCCGGCCTCTTGCGTCTGTTTAGGATTTCGCCGGTTACTGGGCAGGACTCTGTGCATACGGAGGAAGAAATCCGGGTCATGATGAAGGAGAGCAGCGAAAGCGGCTTGATCGACAGCACGGAGATGTCGCTGGTGGACAACATTTTTGAATTTGCCGATACGACGGCGCGGGAAATTATGATCCCCCGGACCGAAATGATTTGCCTTTATACCCAGCATTCGCTGGAGGAAAACCTGGAAATCGCCTTGGAAGGCACAAGAACCCGATATCCCGTATGTCATCAGGACAAAGACCATATCATTGGATTTATTCATATAAAAGATTTGATTCGCTCGAGTACCCGGAATTTACGCGACTTGATCCGGCCGATCATGGCGGTTCCGGAATCCACCCAAATCAGTGATTTGATGAAACGGATGCAGCGGGGAAGAACGCAGATCGCCATCTTGATCGACGAATACGGAGGAACCTCCGGTATGGTGACGCTTGAGGATATCGTCGAAGAAATCGTCGGCGAAATTCAGGATGAGTTCGACGAGGAACGCCCTGGTATCGAGCAGATTGAGCCGGGTATCTATTCGGTGGACGGATTGATGCTGATCGAATCGATCAATGACCGGTTTGGTCTGGAACTCGACTCCGATGATTACGATACGATAGGCGGATGGCTCTATTCCCGAATCGATATTTTGCCGCCGCAGGTTGGCCAAACCGTGGAATACAGCGAATTTACTTACGTGGTGGAAGAAACCGACAACAAGAGAATTTCACGCGTCAAATTAATCCGGCAGCAGCTTCAGCCGCTGGAGGAGGCCGGCGCATAACATAGAGGAGGCTGCCTCTTAGGTCCTTAACTTGACCTGAGGGGCAGCCTCGTTTTTGTTTCAAGTATGCCGGCTTCTTTCCCACTCGTGGTACAGCTTTTTCTTGATGCCTTCCCGGGTGCGAAACAGCCGCTGGCGGACGATATTTTCGCAAACTCCCAGCTTGTCGGCGATCTCTCTGTAGCTTAACCCAAGTCTCCAGCGGTATTCGACCAGCATGCGGTACTCCGGCTTCAAGCGGCGCAAATACGAAACGATCGCCTCTTCCATCAGCTTCGTTTCCACCGAGTCCTCGACCGAGCCGTCTTTCCAGGAGGATACGGCCAATTCGCCGATCGCGGCGGGCTGCTCCAGATGTTGCATATATTTTTTGTATTTGCGCAGGTAGGTGATCGCCATATTGCGGGATACCGTTCTGAGCCAAGCCCGCATGCTCGCTTCCGACTTAAAGGCGGGCTTCTTCAGCATAACTTTGAGAAAGGCTTCCTGAATGATATCCTCCGTTGACTGGTGATCTTTAACTATATGATAGATGGTCCCATACACCCATTCATAAAAAGCTTTGTAAACTTGTTTCTGCTCATCTTCGTCCAGCTCCGAATAATTGGCGGATAGCAGGCACTGCAACCGGTTCTGCATGCGTTTCCCTCTCATCTCTGCTAAAAACGATATTCTATCGATTGGATACTCTATTAATTTTACTCTATCAACGAAAGAATAGGAACTATTTACCATAAATAAAACAAACTTGTCATTTGTTCATGATGCAGATGACGCCGCTTTAGGGAATCGATTACAATAGATGGAGTGTGCCCAAAATTTAAACCTGCTCCGTAAGGCCCGGAGCGGGAAAGCATCGTAATGCACGGAGGGAGAGAACATGAAACGATTAATATGGCTGGGATGCTGGTCTTACCTGCTGATCGGCCTGGCGCATGTCGTCGTCGGCTCTTTGATGCCGAACCTGCTGGAACAATACGGCAAAGATTACAGTGCGGGAGGCAGCCTTATTTTTGCCCAATTCGCCGGATTTTTGGTTGGCGTACTTGTTTCGCCGCTGCTGCTCGCCAAATTCGGCAAAATTTATGGACTTTTGATTGCGACGGGGATGCTGTGTTTCGCTGAAGTTTGTTATTCGCTGCTGCCGCCTTGGGAATGGATGTACGCCATCGGGGCCGTGGCGGGGTTTGGATTCGGGATGATCGAGGCGGTGATCGGCACGATCATTCTCGTTACGGTGACGGAAGGCACCGCGGTTGCTATGAGCCGGCTGGAGGTGTTTTTCGGACTGGGCGCGCTGCTGATGCCGGTGGCCGCGGGATTTTTTATCCGCGCTGAGGTATGGCGCTTTTCGTTCCTGATCGTGGCGGGCCTGGCGTTTGTTATGCTGTTTGCCTGGGGCAGGGGAAACTTCGGCGAATTTCGCGGCGTGCTGCATGCGAAAGGGAAGCAGCAGGATAAGCAGGGAGGATGGCTGAAGCAATACCAAGGCATCAGAGGACTGCTGCTCGCCGTATTTATCGTGTTTTTCTTTTTTTACGTCGGCACCGAAATGAGCTTCGTTAACTTCCTGCCGTCGCTGCTGATCGAGAAGCTGGGGCTTGATAAACCAACCGCGGCGTTCAGCGTTACGCTGTTTTGGATCGCGATGACCTGCGGCCGTCTGGTAGCCGGCATCATTGCGGAAAAAATCTCCTACAGCCGTTATGTGCTCTGGAGCTGCATCGTCAGCTTTGTGCTGATTGCGCTGTTTTCCTTGACCGGGGGGAAGGCTGTTACATATATCCTCATTTTGCTGTTTGGTCTGTTTATGTCGGGGCTGTTTTCCATTGCGCTTGTATTTGCCAACAAGCTGCTGGTCGGAGCCGAGGAATCGACGCCAAGCCTGTTGATCGCTTCCGGAGGAGTGGGAGGAGCCGTATTGCCGTTGATCATGGGGAAAACGATGGATCTGGGAGGTGCTCATGCCTCGTCCTGGCTGCTGGCCGGCTTTCTTATGCTGCTCGCGCTCCTGAGCATTATCGCTGTGCTTATTCAACGGAGCCGGGGCAGCGCGCTGGCTGCCGCCGCTTCGGCCGAAAGCAATGGGTAGGATTTTGCACAAAAAAAGCAGCCGCTGGCTGGAATGGATATTCCAATGGCGGCTGCTTTTTTGCGTACCCGGTAGTTAAATGGCCCAATTGCCTTTAGCGAAAATCGGTTCTTCTTTGCCGTCCTCCGTAACCCCGAAAATGTCCATCTCGGCCGATCCGACCATAAAGTCTTCGTGCGCCAAGCTGGAATTCAGGCCGCGCTGGTCCAATTCTTCCTTGGACATCGATTTTCCGCCCTCCAGGTTGAAGGCATAAGCGTTGCCGATCGCCAAATGATTGGAGGCATTTTCGTCGAACAGCGTGTTGTAAAACAGAATGCCGGACTGAGAAATAGGGGAGCTGTGCGGCACCAAAGCCACCTCGCCCAGATAATGGGAGCCTTCGTCCAGTTCGACCAGCTGCTTCAATACGTCCTGGCCGACTTCCGCCTTGTAATCGACGATCCGGCCGTTTTCGAACGTCAGCGAGAAGCGGTCCACGATCGTGCCGCGATAGCTTAACGGCTTGGTGCTGGACACCGTTCCATTGACTCCGGTTTTGAGCGGAGCGGTGAACACTTCCTCGGTGGGCAGGTTGGCCAAAAATGTATGCCCCTTAGCATTGATGCTTTCGGCGGCGACCCAGAGATGGCCTTCCGGAAGCTCGATGGTGAGATCGGTCCCGGGGGCTATGTAATGGAGCTTCTTATATTTTTTGGCGTTCAAATAATCGGATTTCTGCAGCAGATTGGCGATATGCTCTTTCCAGGCCGCGATCGGATCGGGACGGTCCAGGCGGACGGTGCGGAAAATAGCTTCCCAGAGCGCATCGATCTGCTGATCCGCGGGAAGATCGGGGAACACTTTGGCCGCCCAGGCCTTGGAAGGGACCGCAACGATCGACCAGCTGAATTTATCGGACATCTGCATCTCCCGGTATTTGCTCATCACTTTGCCGTAAGTTTTCTGGTGATTGGTTAACCGCTCCGTGGACACGCCGCTGAGCAAATCGGGGTCCGAGGACATGACATGCAGGACGGCAGCGCCGTTTTCCACATACTCCAGCATCTCGCCCGCATACCATTTCGGTTCGTCCAGAAAAGATTCCTCTGCTGCCATATCGTATCTGAGGCGGGTGACGGTGTCGTCGCTCCAGTTGACCTTGACGAACCGGGCCCCGGCTTCATAGGCTTTCTTCACGATCAGCCGCACCAGCTCGGCGGAATCAATCGCACAGTTGATGATCAAAGTTTGGCCTTGTTGAATATTTACGCCGATGTTTACGGCCAACTCAGCGTATTTTTCTAATTTGGTTTGAAAATCGGACATGGTGTTCTCCTCCGTTTTTACAATTTGGTTATTGTTTTATCATACATCATTCTTCATGATTTTAGTAATCAACCGAAGGTCTAGGCAGCTTAGCCGATAATTATTTTCCCTTCGGGGTAACGCAGCAGCTCTTTTTTCGATTTCGAGGTGAACGCATAAGCGAGCGTAAGCGGCCCGATCCGCCCCAGGAACATGACGACGCAAAGAATCCATTTGCTGATGTTCGTGAGCTCAGGGGTTAAGTCCAAGCTTAAGCCGGCGGTCGCAAAAGCGGATGTCGCCTCGAACAGCAGCGGCAAAAAAGCATGATCTTCCAACGCGGAGAGCGCCATGGCCACAAATATGACGAGAAACATGGCCAGCCAGGTTTGGGTGATCGCCTTGATGATCGACTCTTTGGACAGACGTTCGCGAAAAAAGACGATATCTTCTTTGCCGCGTATCATCGCATAAATGGCACCCAGCAATATGGCGAATACCGTCACCTTGATCCCGCCGGCCGTAGAGCCCGGCGCCGCGCCGATAAACATCAGCAGAATGAGCAGAAACTGACTGGACTGCTCCATATCCGACACGCTGACGGTGCTGAGCCCGCCGGATCGCGCGCTGACGGAATGGAAAAAGGCGGCCATAATCCGATCCATCCAGCCCATCGGCTGCAAAGTGTGCGGATTGGAGGATTCGATGGCGAGCATAATCATCGCTCCGACCACCATCAGGATCAGAGTCATGGTCAGCACGATTTTGGAATGCAGGGACAGCCGGCGCGTACGGCGATAGTTCACCAAATCGGAAATGACGATGAAGCCGATTCCGCCAAGAAAAATGAGCGTCATGACGACGATATTGATAAACGGATCGCTCACGTATTCCGCCAACCCGCTGAACGGGCCGTGGATTTTGCCGAACAAATCAAACCCGGCGTTGTTAAAGATCGACACACTGTGAAACACTCCAAAGAAGAGCGCTTGGGCCAAAGGCATGTCCTGGGAAAATCTCACGGCCAGGAGCAAGGCTCCGACGAACTCGATGCTGAAGGTATAAATGCAAATTTTAATGATTAACTGCAGCAGTCCGCCGATCGCATTATAGTTCAGCGTTTCTTGCAGAACCAGCCGGTCGCGTAGGGAAATGCGGCGATTAAAGGCGAGCGAGATCAGCGTGCCGATAGTCGTAAAACCGAGGCCGCCGATTTGGACAAGCACCAAGATCACAATTTGCCCGAATAACGAAAACTGCGTTCCCGTATCCACAACGGCCAGTCCGGTTACACAGGTGGCCGAGGTTGCCATAAAGAAGGCGTCCGTCAGCGCCAGTTTTTGGCCGCCGGCTGAAGCCGGCCCAAGCGAAAGCAGGAAAGCGCCGATAATGATCGTTAACGCAAACCCGAAGGTCAACACTTTTGCGGGAGTCAGCATGTTTTTTTTGCGTTTAGACAATGGAATCCACCTTTACTCTTGTTGTACCGAATACCGATATTGATCTTAACATAAAACATGGTACGATATTGCAGTAAGGTTGTACAGGCAATAAACAAGACAAAAAATGTGAATCCGGGTAAAGGAGTAGACATGATGGAAGAATTGACAATTGTGGAAGCCCAAATGAAGAAACAGGAGGACGGATCCTACACCGGCAAAACCGTCTTTCAAGTAAGCTCCCATAAAGCAGGATATGAAATTACCTTTTACAGCAAAAACGGTGGAGATTGGGACTACAGCCTGCATTATGCGGGAGAACCCGGCATTGAAGCAGAGTTTATGGCCGTGGATGCCAGAATCGAAGCGGACGACGCATGGTTCGATGCACTGCTGGATGCCGCTTGGGATACTTTGCCGGAGGAATGAGGCTAACGGATACGCATATCTTCCTAAAAGAGAGGAGGGACAACTTTTATGATGAAGCATCCTTATTATCGGATTTCGCTGGGGATTATCATGCTGCTGACAATCATTTATTTGCTGTCCAAGGTCAGCTTTATTTTTAATCCGCTCGTCACTTTGGTGCAAATTTTGATCGTGCCCTTGACGATTTCCGGGTTCCTTTATTATTTGTTGCGCCCGGTCGTGCAATTTCTGGAGCGGAAAAAATGGAACCGGATCCTGTCGATCCTGCTGATCTACCTGCTTTTTGCCGGTGTTGTCACGATCTTTTTTATGGTCGTTTGGCCGCCGCTGCAAAAGCAGCTGTTCGAGTTCATGAACAACGTCCCGAAACTCATGACCAGCTTGCAGGAGCAAATGAACGAAATCCGCAGCAGCCGCTATTTTTCGTTCGTCACAAGCGAAAGCAGCCCGGAAATCATGAACAAGGTTACCGAATACATCAATTCGACCTTGAATGCGGTCAGCGGATACGTATCGCATGTGTTTAGCTTTTTGAACAATTTTGTGATCATTGTGGGGACCGTACCGATTTTTCTGTATTACATGCTGAAAGAAGACGTGCGGGTGACGCCTTCTTTGGTGCGGATGCTTCCGGTCCGTTACCGGACCGATGGCGAACAGGTCGTCCATGAGATCGACAACATGCTGAAGGGGTTCATCGCCGGCCGGATGATCAGCGCCATGATGCTGGCCGTTATGGGCTTCGTCGGATTTTGGCTGGTCGGTTTGCCGTATCCGCTGCTGCTCGCCATCGTCATGGCTTTGTTTAACTTTATTCCTTACTTTGGCGCACTGCTCGGGGCGATCCCATGCGTCATCGTCGCATTTACCGTTTCGCCCTCGATGGTGCTGTGGGTCATTATCATCGTTGTCGTCGCCCAGCAGGTCGAAGGCAACTTGATTTCCCCGTATATTTACGGGAAGACGATCAACATTCATCCGTTGACCACGATCGTACTGCTATTGATCGCTGGCGACTTCATGGGCATCCTGGGCATGATTTTGGCCATCCCGCTGTATATGATGCTTAAAATTGTTGTGATTAGAGCTTACCTGCTGTACATTGCTCAAAAGGTAGACAAGCTGCCGGAAGCGTGACGAATATCATATCTCCAGATGCCTTGCATGCGAGATGATTTTAACGTAACGAAACGATCATTATTTAGCTCGGGGGATGAGAGTATGGCAGTAACTGCCAAGTCCGGGAAGTATTTTTACGCGTGGAGCAAAGTACTTGTCGACGGATCGTTTTACCTGCCGGATCAAGCCCTGCAGGAGTATGGTATTCATCCGGATTCCAACATCATTTTAATGACGGGACGCAATACGGTCCGGGGCTTCAGCGTGGTGTGCAAGGAAATGATCGCAAATTCGCCGCTGGCGGCCGTTTTCGCCAGCATTCCCCAACTGCGGCAATTTGCCGTTCCTGAAGGGGAGACGATCACGTTTAAAGAACGTACGTTCTGCTGGGTTCATTTGAACTGTAACCGCTATTTTACGCTGCCGCCAGGGACGTGGGAGCAATTCGGCCTGAAGCCGGGGGATCGGCTGCTCAGTTTGCGGGCGACGCATTTGGCGTTTAACAACTTACTGGAAGGTCCGTTCATCGAGCAAGCCAAACAAATCCCCGATCTAACCGCCTACGGATAAAGAGATACCGCCTTGGTCCCTTCATGAACGAAGGAGCAAGGCGGTATCTTTTTGGGGCTAACTTCCGTTTATTGTGCCTGGCGTACTGAATCGCGGTATTTGAGGATCAGTTGGCGGTACACTTCTTTAGGTCTCAGGCCGATCAGCTTCTCCACCGGCTCTCCGTGGTGGAACAAAATGACCGTAGGCATCGACATGATTCCGTATTGCGAAGCCAGTTCCGGATGGTCGTCGCAATTTACTTGGAGCAGGGGGACGGCTCCTTGAAGTTCCTCATGCAGCTCTTCCAGAATCGGTGAAAGCACCTTGCACGGCGGGCACCACGGGGCGTCAAAATCGGCAAGCACCAGTTCCGCGGACGTGCTTTCCCGGTTGAATTCGTTAGCATCGGCGATCCGTCTGATCGTCATATTCCATCATCTCCATTTCGGGATTTTCTTCTAAAATGTAGTGAATCCGTTCTTCCAGATTGGACTTGATCGTTTGCAGCAGCTCAATTTGCTCGGTAATCTCCTTCAGCTTGCTGCGGTACACCGGCATAATCTCCCGGCAAAACGCTTCTTGGCTCGTCATCACGCATTGCAGAAAACCGGCGATTTGCTGCGTGGTCAGGCCGAGGCTCAAATAAAACTGAATCGTTTTTACCTGCTCGGCGGTTAAGCTGTGATAATCACGATAGCCGTTGTTTAGCCGCTCTGAGGTGATCAGCCCTTGCTCCTCGTAGTACCTGAGGGAACGGATGCTGACGCCGGTCGCTTTCGACAATTCCCCGATTTTCATAAAACCTAACCTCACCTGCCTTCCGGATTTATTATAAACCCTGACATTAATGTGAGGGTCAAGAGGTTTTGCCGATGTTTTCGATGGGCGGCAGGAAGGATGTTTATGCAAGTCTTAATCTTGGGCCCGGAAGTGTGTATAATGTAAGAAATGATTGACCCCAAAATGAGAGTTTGTTGAGGAGGCACGCCAATGAAACCGGCTTTATTAATCATCGATATGCAAAAGGGCTTATTAACCGATCCGCGCCTGCAAAACGAACTGTCCGCAGCTAGCGAGTATATTAACGCTGTGGCCGATTTGTTCCGGGATGCCGGCAGACCGGTCGTAGTGGTTCAGGATACGGAAATGGGCGAACATTCGCCCGGATTTGAGGTGACTCCGGAAATTAAGCTCGCCGATGCGGATTTCCGCATTTCGAAGGAATGGAACAACGCTTTTTGGAAAACCGATTTGGAGCAGCTGCTGCGGGAACAGGAAACCGACTTTGTCGTCGTCTGCGGGTTTGCCGCGGAACATTGCGTGACCTTTACGTTTAACGGTGCCAGAGAGAGGGGATTTGGAGCGGCGATCCTGCAAAAAGGCATTCTCGGCGAACATCCGGAGGCGGTGTCCGGCGTGTACCGGGACCGCAGTTTGATTAGCTATGCCGTCATCCATGCGTTGTTTAAAAATCAATGATCAAGAATATTGACACCCCGGTCAGTTTGTAACTAATATTGTTACTGACGTTTGGAAAGGGGGATATACGCTTGACGATCAGCTCCAGATTCTCTGTGGCCATACACATTTTATCCCTGCTTGAAATCAACAAGGACGGGGTTAGTACATCGGAGTATATCTCCGGCAGCGTGAATACGAATCCGGTTGTCATTCGCCGTATTATGAGCATGTTGAATAAAGCCGGGCTGGTGGAGGTTCGCCCCGGTGTGGCCGGGACCAGGCTGGCGCGCAAGCTGTGCGACATTACGCTGCTCGATATTTACCGCGCGGTGCATGTCGTGGAAGAAGACGGATTGTTTGCGGTGCACGACCACCCTAACACGGATTGCCCGGTCGGACGCAATATACAGGCGGCGATCGAGCCGATCTTCTCCATAGCGCAAAAAGCGATGGAGAAGACGCTGGAGGCCGTTACGCTGCAGGATATCGTCGAGGATATTTCCGCGAAAATGCCGGCTGTGTAAGAACCAACTGAAAAGTGCATGCGTTAAATGCCCCTAGATTGGGGCATTTTTTTAATCGCGCCTATTAATTCGCCTGATCGGGTGGCGGGCAAAAGTGTGCTTTATTCGGCTCTACTCTGACCATTAATTGCAGTTCGGACAACTAACTTTATATCCATTAATCCAATCATTCGTTTAATTGCATTTCATACAAGTGAAGGCTAAGGGACTCCAGAGGCTCTATCTGCGGAAAAACGAAGGTTTGCAAAATGTAACGGACAGAAATGCTCTTATTTCCCTCGAATCGGCCCGGATGTGGACTTCTGTCAAGAAAGTAGACACAAATTAAGCGACCTGTTGTTGCTTGTAGTACCTCTTTTCGCATAGATGCGGGGTCAAATAGCCGATAGACGAATGGATCCGGATGCGATTGTATTCCAACT
>NZ_JAMBOE010000014.1 GCF_023715465.1 Paenibacillus macerans | reverse complement strand
AGTTGGAATACAATCGCATCCGGATCCATTCGTCTATCGGCTATTTGACCCCGCATCTATGCGAAAAGAGGTACTACAAGCAACAACAGGTCGCTTAATTTGTGTCTACTTTCTTGACAGAAGTCCAATTTGAGCTAAATAAGGTCTTCTGTGTCCGTTTACATTTTGCAATCCTCCGTTTTTCCGCAAATAACGGCTCTGGTGTCCCTTAGCGCCCAGATTCCCCTTCTACTCCCCTCAGAATTTTTCAAATCCTTCTAATACGATTTTGCCGAGCATACTGCCGGTCAAACTCTGGCGAAATGCTTCCTTCATGTTATCAGGATTAATGGGGGCCAAACGCTGTTTTAAAGTTGTTCGTATTTTCCCCGAATCCACCAAATGAGACACCTCAGTAAGCAACCGATGCTGTTCAATCATATCGTCCGTCTGAAACATGGAACGAGTGAACATCAGTTCCCAAACCAATGTCACGCTTTTTGCAAAGAACGCGCTAAGATCAACCTGTTGTTCGAATGGCAAAACCGAGCAGATTTTTCCTTGTGGCAAAATCACTTTCGCCATCTCATTCAAATACTGATCCGGACTATTTAATACTAAAATATACTTAACGCCATGCAGGCCAAATTCCTTTAGCTGAGGCTCCAACGGTTGACGATGATCGATAACATGATCGGCACCGTTTTCCTTTGTCCATTCAATCGATTCGGGACGCGAGGCTGTGGCGATGACCTGAAGTCCGGCAAGCTTGGCCAGTTGAGTAGCGATCGATCCGACTCCCCCCGCGGCCCCGATAATCAAAATACTTTTACCCTCATTGTCTGATGGATTCTTGGATATTCCCAAGCGGTCATACAAAGCTTCCCACGCTGTAATCGTTGTTAACGGCAGCGCCGCCGCCTCTGCGTAATCGAGACTTTGCGGTTTTCTGCCGACGATTCGTTCATCAACCAGGTGAAACTCGCTGAACCCGCCTGGCCGAATGTTGCTGCCAGAATAATAAACTTCATCCCCAACCTTGAACAGGTGGCAATCCGGTCCCGTTTCGACCACTACGCCGGCTACGTCTCGGCCTGCTATCGTTAGTGTAGAATCATCAGGTTTCTTAGCCATGTGCGAACGCCAATCCGTTGGATTGACAGATACCGCCCTCACTTCTACGAGCAAGTCCCTCGCTGACGCTTTTGGTCTCTCAACTTCAACCTCCTCAAACGCGGGTACTCCTTCCTCAGGTTTGTAGTATCCAATGGCTCTCATCATCTTTTGGTTTGGCATGGTTTATCCATCCTTTCATATTTACTTCCGCTACATTTGCCGCTAATCTTAGCCGTTGTTACCATGGAAGCTGATTGTCCATATAGAAGAATCCGCCCGTCGGACCGTCATTAGGCAACGTAGCTAACCGCGCCGCTGTTTTCGCGCCCTCTTCCGCCGACAGTTCTGCGTTTTCGCCACCCATTTGCGTTCTGACTAGGCCAGGATGCGCTGCGTTTATTTTCAAGTTCGTATCCTTCCATTTTTGCGCCCAATATGCGGTCAGCATGTTCAGAGCAGCTTTGGAAGCAGAGTAAGCCGGTGTAGCAAATTTCTGCACTTGTTCATTCGTTCCAATGAATCCGATCGACCCTAAAGCGCTGCTTTGGTTTACGATCCGTCCCGCATCACTTTTGAGCAACAAGGGGAGCAACGCTTCTGTGATAAAGAATGGCGCAAAGGTATTTACTTCAAACGTATCCCGTAAAAAATCCCCGTCATAGCCCTGAGCTTCAACCAGAATTCCCGCATTGTTCACCAATATATCCAATCGCCCGTACTCATTGTTAATAAAATGAACCAATTCTGAAATGTGATTGGCATTCGTAACTTCCAGTTGCACACCAATGGCTTGAATCCCCTCGTTGCGCAGCTTGCTCGCTGCCGCTTCTGCAGTTGTTTTCGTACGCGCGCCAATTAATACAGTGATTCCTTGCTGACCAAGTTGTCTGGCAACCTCGAAACCGATTCCTTTACTTGCTCCTGTTACAAGCGCGACCTTGATTGACATGGACTATTCCTCCTTGTTATATGCTGCCATCCATATTTGAGAATGATCATTCTAATTAGAAAAAAATTTTTTCTCGTTATCTTCCTAAAAATTTTATCGATGTATCGGCTATCCGGTGAAGTTTTTCTTTGGCAGCCGAGGTTCTTGCCATTACCCTTAAACCGACCCATACATTGTGCAGATACTCTGCCAATTCCTCGGCATCGCAATCAGCGGTGAATTCACCGTCTCGCTGCCCCCAGAGAATAATTTCCTTGAGCAGCTGTTCTGCTATTGTAAACATCTTAGCGAACTTCGCATCGACATCGGTATCGCGTGCTGCCAATTCCACTGCCGAATTTACCATTAAACAGCCGGAAGGCATGTCTGCTTGTCCATCAATCATGAAGTTAAAAATAAACTGAAGAGCTTCCCTTGCTGTCTGGGAACGTTTAACTCCAGCTGCAAGCGCGGCGTTGATCTTCTCGTTGAAACGGTCCAGCGCTTTTAAAAACAACGTATGTTTGTCGCCAAATGTGTCATACAAGCTTCTTCGATGGATTCCCATGCGCTCGACCAGATCGGTCATTGACGTCTTCTCGTAACCTTGTTCCCAAAAGAGCCTCATCGCTTTATCCAATACCGCATTCTCGTCAAACTCCTTGCTTCTCGCCATTCCCTTTCCCTCCCATCGTCAATATAACATATTGAGAACGATCGGTAAAGAATTGATTTGCACTTTGATTTTGCTGTTCTGAACTTGAACAACTAGAGTTTAAACTATAGAGTAAACTATAAAGCGATTTACTTCGATGAGGGATGGATACGAGAAGATTAGTCGTCCATCCCACAATCAACTATAAAATACGCAGAGGTTAAGATGACTCATCCTTATCGTCCCATCCATACACCCGCATTGCAGCCGGAGCTGCGCCGACCCTGGTACCGTTGCCTTGAATATGCGCCGAGCCGCCGCTTGGAATCGATCGTAGCCTTCTATTGGACGATGAACTATCAGCCGATGCCGGAGCGCCAATGGCATCGCGTCATTCCGGATGGCTGCTTCGATATCGTTATCGATCTTAGTTCTCCCTCAAGCCGAAAAGCTGCCCGGGTCAAAGGGCTGGCGACGCGAACCGAAGTTTTGCATTTCGCCCAGGCTCGTTCGATATTCGGCATTCGGATGTATTCGGAAGCAGCCCGAACGTTATTGAAGTTCCCCCTCTCGGCGTTTAAGGAACACCCTGTCTACCTGGAAGATGTCTGGGGCCTTGAAGGGCTGAATTGGGTTGAACAAATTCTGACCGCCAAGACAACAAAAGAGATCATGGAACGGGTCGAGCATAAATTAGACCAATTGCTGACGGACAGCGACGGGCCTGCTCCTTCTCTGGTATACCAAAGCATGCAGCATATGTATGCCTGCAAAGGCAATCTTTCCGTGGCGGATTTGGCGGATCAGGTTCATTTCAGCGAGAGGCACCTGAGAAGGGCGTTTCACAGGGAGCTCGGGTTAAGCCCAAAGGAGATGCTGGGGATCATCCGGTTTCAAAGTATTCTACGGGAGTTCGCCAGCGGGGGCTATTCCAGGTTGACGGATCTTGCGCTGGAATACGGCTATTACGATCAGTCTCATTTTGCCAATACCTTCGCCCGTTACTACGGGGTGCCTCTTAAACGCCTGACCAAACGGGGATGAAGAAGTCCGATATTTCCTATTTTGACCGTCGACTCCAAAGATACAATGGGGGTGCAAATAAATCACAACGATGGGAGTGTCAAACATGACGGTTAAAGTGAAGAGAGTTGCGATTTTCGTGGAGCGGATGGAACGGGCTTTGAATTTCTACCGTACGCTGGGATTGGAAATTCCGGCAAGCGCCGACGAAGAACAGCACGTAGAGGTGGAGCTAAACGGGATGATCCTGGCCTTCGACACATGGGAAATGGCGGAAGGCATTCTAGGCGGCAGCGAAAGGCCTGACGGACATCGGATGGAGATCGCCTTCCAGTTAGACAGCCGCGAAGCGCTGGACGAATTGTACCGTCAATTGACGGCTAAGGGCTATACCGGATATCTCGCGCCGCAGGATACGCCTTGGGGAGAGGGCTATGCGATCGTCAAGGATCCCGACGGCAATCTCATTAGTTTGGTCGGTTAAGAGAAGAGAACCTTGAAACCGCAGCAGTCTCGGACAAGATCGGCTATGAAGACCAGAAGAAGCCATCCTGCTCGGACGGGCACCCTTTCGGGTGCCCTTAATTTCCCAGCTTCAAACGCCCTTAGTCAACAATATTAAGACTTTTCTTGGTGACAGTATACATCACTCATATTGACCGATGGCTATCATATATTCTCTTGCTTTAATGCATCAATAATATTTTCCTTTCGTACTTTCGCGCCGGAATAAACAATCGCGGAACTGACAATGACAAATACGGCGACAATGACAGACAGAATGCTCATCCAGGGCAGGGTGAACCCGTAGCTGAATTTGTTCGCGAATGCTCTATAGATCAGAACCATCACGGCGAAACTGACGGGAAGCCCGAACAACAGCGACTTGACCCCATAAAAAATACTTTCATAGTTCATCATTTTCGCAAAGCCTTTTGGCGTCATGCCTACGGATTTCAGCATCGCAAATTCTCGTTTGCGAAGCGACAACCCCGTCGAGATCGTATTAAAAATGTTGGCAATGGAAATCGCAGAGATTAATACGATAAAACCGTAGGAAAAGACTGACATCAAGAGAATCTGCCGTTCTTCGCTTTTTCTGGATTGATATACATTGTAGACATTCAGATTGGTCTCATGCATCTCTTCAATTTCCTGCTGCGTTCTCATCGGTTCCGTGCTTTTCAAATGGAGGTACGTCGAAGCGTTAGCTTGGTCCTCGTCGCCTGCCAGCCAATTCAAGACGCGTTCCGACACGATCATATTTAACCCGCCTACGCCTATCGGATTCATCCCCATCGGGGCTTGATCCGTCAATGCGGCAACGATCACTTTGTCTGCCTTCGTTTCTTCCCCATTCTCTTGATAGAAGTTCGTTAGCTCGATACTTTGACCGACCTTCGTATACACGGCCTTCGTCTGCACATATTTCCCCGTGCCCATATCTTTGTAATGAATCGTATCCATCACGATCGCGGCGGGATGATCCGGATCCGTAAGCTGCTCATAGTCTGCGCCAACCGCTTTGGCATAGGCTTGCAGACTCGAATCGTTTAAGGCAAGAATTTTAATATCGTAAGGGTATTTCCCGTCTTGCAGCATACTCTTATCCTTCTTAACCTTCTCTTGCAATTCATCGGCGATAATCGCTGTATCAACCCAAGCGTTCCCATATAACTCGTGAATCACGTTGTATTCCGTGACGCCATTCAGGGATACAATCGATTGCATCAACCGGTCATCTATTCTTTTGCCATTGCTGTATGATACTTCAATATCGTAATTGACGCCTTCCCGCGACAGTTCCAGGGATTGTGTCATGCCGGCCGTAAAAAACGATACCGTCAAAAACAAAACGATGCTGATGACCAGCGAAAAAAGAATCGCATGATATCTCCGTTTGTTCCTTTTTAAGTTTTTCAGCCCGATTTCCGCTTCGATCCCGAAGAGCTTGCGAATGAACTTCGACGTTTTCACAGCTTTGGCCCTAAGCTTTATGTCGGTCGTTTGGCGAATCGCGTCCATAGCAGATACCTTGGATGCTTTGAGCGCCGGCAGATACGCCGAAACGAAAATCGTCAGCATCGAAACAAGACAAGCTATCAAGATCGATAATGGCGTAACGATGAGCCTCAGCTTTTCACTGGTCCATAATGCCTCTTCAATCATCGTGTTCATAAACCAAAAGATGATCCCGATCCCGGCAAGACCGCATAGGATGCCAATGGGAATGCTGATCAAGCCAATAACGATACCTTCAAAAAGCACGGAATTTCGCTTCTGCCTTTTCGTAGCCCCCACGCTCGCAAGCATCCCTAAATGGCGGGAACGTTCCGCGACGGATATCGCAAATGCGTTATAGATGAGCGAAAACGAGCCCATCATAATAACCGCCATAATGATCGCCGATAATGAGAACATCATGCTGTACGAGGCTTCGCTTTTGGACAAGCCGTAATAATGAAGCAAATCGTTATTATATTGGACGGTTTCAATTTGGTTTTGCTTAGCCAAATCCTCCGCATGAGCGAACAAGGACGGATTGACACGCTGCAAGACCACCGACGCATCAACTCGATCGTTTCCCCCGATGATATGATCATCGACATAGCTAATGATTGTATAGCCCGGGGCCCACGCCGTTTCCCATGCAGGACGCTTGATGAAGCCTACCACCGTATAATCCCTTATCTTGATATGCTGCAACGTTTCGGTCAATGTGCCGTCTTCCCTGCGCAGCGATTCGGTCTGATCCAGGGGATGATCGCCCCCTTGTTCGAATCGTTTGCCAACGCGAAGGGTTAAACGATCGCCGATTTCGCACTTCACTTTGGCATTCGTGGCAACGGGCTCGGAGATCACAACTTCCTTGTCCGTACGCGGAAGACGCCCCTTGCTTAGTTCAACTTGAAATTGCGCGAAGCCCTGCGCATCATATTCCTTGATGAACAAGTACGGCTTATTAGGATTTTGTCCCCCTTCTAATGGGGCATAGCCAAGGTCTCTTGTGATCGCAACGCTTTTGGTTGCATCATCGCCCCGTATCGCCGTCAGCTGTTCTTTGGTCACATTTTGATATTGGACATGCCACTCCCCTGTATCCGCAATGGTCTGCCTAATCATTAAATCCGAAAAGGAGAAAACAAGCGTAGCGACAGCGGTCACCATGGCAACCGAAATGATGACGCCGATGATGGTTACAAGCGTTCGTCTCTTGTTCTGCCTCAGATGCCGGATGGTTAATGTATTGACAATATTCATCGCCTGATCACCTCGTCTTTGGCAATCCTCCCGTCTTCAATCGAAATGATCCTGTCGGCTTGCAAGGCGATCCGTTCGTCGTGTGTGATCACGATCAGCGTCTGATGATAGGTCTTATTCAGCATTTTTAATAAGTCGATGATCTCGCTGCTATTCTTGCTGTCCAGATTCCCGGTCGGTTCGTCGGCCAGCATGATCGCAGGATTGCCGATGAGCGCTCGGCCGATCGAGACACGCTGCTGCTGTCCGCCGGATAGCTGATTCGGCAGGTGGTTTAACCGATGCTGCAAATTCAACGTATTCACAAGGCCAGCCAATTGCCTTTGATCTACCTTTTGTTTATCCAGCAAGAGCGGCAGCGTAATATTCTCTTCTACCGTCAGGACGGGAATCAGATTGAAAAACTGGTAGATCAGGCCGATTTGCCTGCGCCTGAAGATGGCCAGCTGCGTTTCGTTCAAGGCATACATATCCGTATCCTGAACATAAACTTTCCCGCCAGTCGGCCGATCCACGCCGCCCAGCAGATGAAGGAGCGTCGATTTCCCCGATCCGGACGGGCCAATAATCGCGACAAATTCGCCTTTTTGGACCGAAAAGGAAACATCGTCAAGCGCCTTCACCGCCGATTCGCCTGTGCCGTATATTTTAGACAAATGCTCAATTTTTAAAATTTCCATTGTTATACCCCCTTCCCTAAATGCTCAATTCCAGGTATATACCATCTCTCTATATCCAACATCCCAAATGGTTTCATTCCCCTCAATAGTTATCGTAAGCTCATTTGCCTGGGGGAGATAAATGATCCTCATATCCGGCTCATGGAGTTGATCTTCTGCGGATACGGACAGGAACTCCTGCCCGTCAATGGTAACCTTGATGCTGCCCTGGAAATCCTTCTGATCAGGAATTCCATAATTCAAGCTAAGATACAACTCCTTATTGCCTAACGTATACGTGTACGTCTCCTGCTTGTTACCTTCGATGCCATACACATTATATTGGGGTTCCACGTCTTGACCGCCAATCTTAAGACTGCTCGGTTTGGTTCCCGTTATTGTATTCCCGGTACTATCCTTCAAATCGTTGATCGCCACAAAGGGGCCCATTTCTTTGGTGAACATTTGGTCAATCATCCCGAAGACCCCCCACACGCCGAGCATCAAGACAGCACTGGAAATACCCGTGACAGCAATATTTCTCCAGTTGTTTTTTGTACGAAAGCCAAGCTTGTACGCCCCGAATCCGATGGCAGCACCCAATGAGTTCTGGATGACGTCGTTAATATCAAAGCTGCCGAGGAAAGTTAGTGCCTGAATGGTCTCCACCACAAGAATGGACAGGATGAACAAAGTCATAAAGCGAACAAAGCTGGTTCGATATAACAACGGAATCAATATGCCAAAAGGGATAAAGGCTGCGATGTTCCCGAGATCCACAAAATCCATCAGCGTGGGATGTAGAATATCGGATAGACCCGGCACTCTAAAAAAAGCATCCGGCAAAAAAATAAAGGTGTACTCGCTGATTCGATCTACACTATCCGTTCTGCCGAAAGCGAAAAACCAAAAATAAATAATTAAAAGGGTATAGCATATAGTGATTGCATAAATAGTCTTACGCTGTTGCTTCAAATGCATGCTCTTACCTCCATCGTTCATCTGATGAATATCATTTTATCTGTCCAAAATGACTTTCCAGTGACGATGGAGGTGACAATTCAGTCACTTACGGAGTGCCGTTAAATCACATGCTTATAAAATTTAATCCGAAACTGCGTACCCTTCCCGCTGTCGCTCGTCACATCGATCACGCCGTTCTGGCTGGCAATG
Organism: Paenibacillus macerans; assembly: GCF_023715465.1. Taxonomy (GTDB): domain Bacteria; phylum Bacillota; class Bacilli; order Paenibacillales; family Paenibacillaceae; genus Fontibacillus; species Fontibacillus macerans_A. Next base: position 135,747 of record NZ_JAMBOE010000014.1, on the reverse strand, counting down.
ATGCTGTGAGCCATCGCAAGCCCTATACCGATGCTCCCTTCGCTGGCATTCTTTCCTTTGTAAAAACGTTTGAAAATATAAGGCAAATCCTCTTTCGGGATGCCTTTTCCGCTGTCAGCAATGACGATTTCCGTGAATAGCGCGTTTTCGGAAAATGTGATGGCGATTGCTCCGCCTTCAGGCGTATGCTCCACGCCGTTTTTTAAAATATTGATGACCGCTTCAGCAGTCCAATTGAAATCTCCGACAAAAGTGACATGATCATCGCCCGCGATGGAAATCGTCTGTCCCTTAATATCCATCGGAATCATAACCGGCTGTAATGCCTTTTGGATCAGTTTTTTTACGGGGATTTGGTCTTTTTTGAATTGGATGGTCCTCGCATCCATTTTCGATAGCTTTAATAAGGAAGAAACAAGCCAATCGATACGTTCAAGCTGGATACGAATATGATGGGTGAACTCCGTTCTTTTGGCCGGAGGCAGGTCAGGGGCGCTTAACAAATCAGCCATCACCGTCATGGAGGTGAGCGGCGTTTTGAGCTGATGTGAAATATCGGATATGGCATCCGTCAGTTGAATTTTGTCCCGCTGCAATAGCGACCGGTGCTCCGATAGCATGAGCGTTACTTTGTAAATATCATTCTTTAAAATACTTAGCTCGCCTTCCTGGTTATCGCGAACATCAAGGGAATCATTGCCGTTGCTTATTTCCCGCAAATAGACGGAAAGCTTCGCTAACTCGCGGTATCTCCAGCTCGTGAATAACACGCTCGTGCCCATAAGCAGCATGGATACAATAAAAACGAATACCGCGGCGACGGACGAAATGAAAGCAGCAACGACGATCGCCGTTATGCTGATCAAGCCCATGACGAGTAATAACATTTGATTTTCCCGATTGCGCAGCATCTAATCACCGACCTTATAGCCTAAACCGCGTACTGTTTTGATCAAAGCCGGCTGCTCTGGATTGTCCTCCAGCTTTTCCCTCAGCCTTTTGATATAGACCGTTAACGTATTGTCATTCACGAAGTCGCCGGCCACGTCCCAGATTTGCTCCAAGAGCTGATTCCTGGTGAGGACCTGTCCAACGTGGTTGCCAAAAATCAGCAATAAGCGGTATTCCAAGGCGGTTAGCGGGATTTCGGCACCGTTTTTATACACTTTGCCTTCCAGCGTATGGATTCGCACATGGCCGATGTCGATGACCGCTCCGGCGTGGGACGGCTTCTGATATCTCCGCAAGACGGACTTGATTCGGGAGAGAAGCTCGCGAACCCGAAAAGGTTTGGTAATGTAATCATCGGCTCCCATGTCGAGTCCCATCACGACATTGACTTCATCATCGATCACCGTCAAAAAGATGACCGGCATGTCCCGTCGCTCCTTCACCATCTTGCATAATTCATAGCCAGTTCCGTCCGGAAGCTGTAAATCGAACAGGCATAAAGTGAACTGATCGATATCTTCGGCGAGCACTTTTTTGGCTGAAGCCGCATCATGGCAGAGAACGGCCTGATAACCATCTTGCTGCAGCGAATATTCCAGTCCCGACGCGATCGTCTTATCATCTTCGACCAATAAAATTTTCATATGCAACTCATCCTTACGTTAGAGTAAATTCACTCCTTATCTTAGTTTCGATATTATAACAGATTTGCTCAACAAGTTTATAACATGCACAGAAGGCCACCGAAGTAATCGGCGGCCTGATTGTCGGTGATTCAATGGTAAGCGAGTGAAAGGATGCGGGAGAAGCACGCGCATGCTTCCGAAGCGAAAGCACCTTTCACCGCTGCTTCCTTCTGCTGATATTAGTTAGTTCAACTTATATAGAAGTTCAAACTTCCGCTTGTCGGTTACGCTCCGTGTTGTTCCGCCGCTGCAGATCGGCGACGCATGGATAAAGAAATAATAGCAGGGATGAGTGCAATTGCGACGCCAATTCCGCCAATCCAACCGACTGCTGTTAGAGAGAAGCTTTCTACAATGATGCCCCCGATTACAGCTCCTACAGCCGTGCCCAACTGGACGATGGAAGTGTTCAAGCTCAGAATGATTCCCGAAGCCTGAGGAGCCATACCAATTAAATAAACTTGTTGAACCGGCCCCATCGACCAAGCAAAGAAGGACCACAACATAAGCAAAGGCAACACGATCATAGACGAATGAGCGAATGCCGCCAGTAAAAATAATATTCCGGCGTGAAAGAGCAATCCTCCAATCATCGTACGGGGGATGCCCCATTTATCTGTACCGTACCCGCCAACTTGAGAACCTATAATACTGGCTAGCCCAAATGCAAACAATCCGATGCTTACCATCCGTTCGCTCATCCCCGTAATGTCCAGAAGAAACGGCGTGATATAGGTGTACAGAATCGTATAACCCATGATCCAGAAAAAACTGATGGACAGCGCGACTGTGATTCGGGGGCTTTTTAACAAGGTGAGTTGCTTCCGAATAGGAACGTGAGCTTCGCCTTCCGATTTCGGAATCGTGACCAAAAGGATCAGCATCGCGATCAAACTGAGTACTCCAAGCCCTGTGAAAATAATTCTCCAATCATTCGCGCTCGCTATGATTCTACCAAGCGGTACCCCGAGAATGAGAGCGAGGTTAAAGCCTAAGAGAACCGTAGCGATAGCACCGCCCTGTTTTCCTGGATGAGATATTTTGGCTGCAACAGTCAGTGCGACGACCATAAATACCCCTGTGCTGATTGCTAAAATAATTCTTGCTCCAATCAACATGCCGTAGCCTGAAGATATAACAGTGATCAAGTTACCAACGAAAAACAATGCTAAAGTCAGCAGCATAAGCTTTCTTCGATCCATTTTGGACGTGAGTGCAATAAGAATGGGAGTTCCGATGGCATACGCAAGCGAGTATAACGTAATCAGTTGTCCCGCCGCCGCTACCGACACTCCAATATCACTTGCTAGCATATCCAAAATGCCGGCAATTACGAATTCCGAAGTTCCGACTATAAAGCTCATAATGGCCAAAATATAAATTTTCCATGAAATTCTCATTTAAGTCTCCCCTTATCATTTTTATAATTCTAAATCTATAGAAGTCATAAACAAAAAAATAAGTTTTTCCATTGTTCGACACCATTTCCCGGCTTAATCAGTCCTCTTAACTCCAACGATCGTTCGCTGCTTTAAACATTACTGCCAGATGACTGACGTGCGAGCTCCTTCCGGACAATCGGCGCTACTTTGGTGCCGAGAAGTTCAATCGTACGCAGCAAGTCGCGATGCGGCAACGAACTGAAATCGACATACATCATAAACCGGGTCAAGCCTAGGTTTTTGTTCAGCAGAAGGATCTTCTCAGCGACATATTCGGAATCTCCGACATAAAGAGCGCCTTGAAGGCTGCGGGCTGCATCGTAGGAGTCGCGTGTATAAGGAGGCCAGCCTCGTTCCCGGCCAATCTGGTTCATTTGGGCAGCCATGACAGGGTAATGCCGTTCGGCTGCCTCTTGTGTCGTATCCGAAATAAAGCCATGCGAATGCGTAGCAATTTGCAGCTTATTCGGATCGTGACCGGCTTTTATAGCGGCTTCTTTATAAAGCTCCACCAAAGGTGCGAATCTCTGCGGCTCTCCACCCAGGATTGAGAAGACAATCGGAAGTCCCAGCAAACCGGCCCGAACAGCCGATTCCGGGCTCCCACCCGTACCGATCCAGACAGGCAAAGGCTCCTGCTGTGCACGAGGATAGACACCCATGTTGTTAATTGCCGGACGATGACCGCCGCGCCAGATCACCTTTTCAGAAGCGCGAATCTTCAACAGCAGCTCCAGCTTCTCTTCATACAATTCCTCGTAGTCTTTCAGGTCATAACCGAATAGCGGGAATGATTCGATGAACGAACCCCGTCCGGCCATGATCTCCGCTCGTCCGTTCGACAGACCGTCCAACGTTGCAAAGTCCTGATATACCCGCACCGGATCGTCCGAAGATAACACCGTCACTGCGCTTGAGAGCCGGATCCGCTTCGTTGTAGCGGCAGCAGCGGCCAGAATGACGGCTGGCGACGAGCTTGTGTATTCGGTGCGATGATGCTCGCCGATGGCATAAACGTCAAGGCCGACTTGATCTGCCAGTTGCATCTCTTCGATTGCCTGGCGCAGCCTCTCGGCATGCGAGACTCCGCCATTTCCGGGATTTGCATGGAGGAAGGTGCTCATTCCAATCTCCATCGTATTCGTTTGACTGCTCATAGTCATTCTCTCCTTCTTAAATTTTATTTAAGTACAAGACTCCATGAATTCTACAGTTCTAAATATATAGAAATGATTATCAAAAAAATATTACGCCAACAAAAAAGGCGCAAATTTTTCTGCTATTTCTCTATTAACGTTATAATGAATAAACGATCCATTCTTGCGAGAATCAATCAAGCCAGAGTCCGTCAATTGCTTCAAATGATGCGATAGCGTCGAGCCTGCAACCGATTCAAGCCTTTCACCAATAGCAGTGAAGCATAAATTGCTCTCCTTCGCGAGCAGTAAAGCGACTTTCAACCGGGTAGGTTCGCCCAGAGCTTTATACACTTTAACCGCTTGCCCGATAGCTTCTTGATTTTCTCCCACGATTTCCACCTCCCAGCGTCTCTTCTGCAGTTCTATAACTATCGAAATCAATATTAGCACCACACTGTTCAAAAGTAAAGAGTGGCATTAATTTTTCCCAAGAAGCCGAGCCCTTCGTCGCGTTAGACGGAGAGCCGTGCAAATGAAGAAGCTTCCTACACCACGGTCCATGAGGAATAGGAAGCTTCTAATAAAGCCGTACCCGCTGCTTTTTAGCTCTAACAATTTCTTGAGATGTATTTCTTAGGCTTTCTCCGCCGTAACGGGGTTAACTGCAAAGAGGGAATGGATGTTGCCTTCTGGATCTGCAAAGAAGCCCGTGGTGTGCCCCCAGGACGTCACCTTCGGCGCTGTTATCCCTGTAGCCCCTTTTGAAACAAAATCATCATACATAACGTAGACATCCTCAGGAGAAGCACATTCGAAGTTAAGCTCAAAAGCTTGCCCTTTACGCTCTTCTACAAAAGAATGGTGACCGTTTGTGTTATCTGCCATTAATGGTGCCGCGAAAATGGCTAGACGAACACCATCATTCTCAAATTCAGTGTAATGTCCTTCTTCAATAATAACCTTAAATCCCAAGACATCACGATAAAAGCTAGTCAATCTAGGAACATCAAGCGCCAAAACAGTGATTCCTTCTAATTTTACTCTCATGCCCATCCCCGCACCCCTCCAATATAAATTCAATAAAATTCTGTTCTCATCAGATATCATTTCCATGAAATATTATATACTACTAGCTGATTAAGCTACACTTCCCTATTAGCACAATGTCATTTGTTTCGTTAAATCAACCTCATTGATTCCAACTCTCGATAAACTTCCTCTGCGGCACAGTCGGGATTCAGCATTTGAATCATCTCCACAGTAATAGGGAAGCCCTCGTAAGCTTGTTCAACAACTTCTACCGGCAGGGCCAATTCATAATAATCTTTCGCAAATTGCACGAATTCTTCCGGTGTCCGGTATATCGCATTTATTAAAAAAGCAGACCCATCATCTGCTCCTTTCGGTATTTTAACGTTTCCCTTCTGCCAGCTCGAATCACTATTTTTACACCACATACAAAAAGTCACATCTTCTTTTTCAATGCCTTCATGCTCCAGCAGAGATAATAATTCATTCGGAACGTTATCATAAATGCCTGGCCATACCTTATGTTCGTCTTGTGCATACGGGCTTAATTGAGATTCATGATCGAAGCCCTTTATGATGGAGCCTTCAACGGAAAACAATATGATAAGATGATCCCCTGCCCCATTATCTATTTTTGCCATACAAACTCCATCATCCCATTCCTGAACAAAGCTATGATAACGAAGCCATTCCGTCTCACAAAGAATCGTATTCAGAACTGCTTGGACGATCATTAGCTTTTTTAAGTGTTCCGGTTCTGGTAAGTGTTCTAACGCATTCATAATCTTACACCTCGCCTTTTATCCAATTCCTTTATTTAGGATATACCCGTATAACAACCAACGCCATTCATTAGCAGGGCGACTGTTCCAATTCGAAGCTGCAGCATACTTTTCATCTGCCTCAGCCTTCTGATCAGCCTGATAGATTGCTTTTAAATAGCTACGCTGTCGCTCATTCAATCCAGCCCAGGGGTCCACAGTTTGACTTTTTCTGGCCATAAAGCATGCTCCCACTTTCATTGGCTCCGTAAAATAAAAAAAACGCCTCAAACTTACCGAAATACTTTTCACCCGGTAACATCACTTATATATAATCCTCCTCAACAGGTTCGAGCTGCTATCACCTATATATATGACTGAATGTGGTTCAAGTGCCTGGATAATAAACGGGGTGTCCCATAAGTCATGAAAATGACGATAGGACACCCCTGTTTATCTCTTCTGATCCTTATTGCTCAAATGAGCACCCTTCTTAAAGCAAATGTCCGCCAGACACTTCAATGTCCTGGGCTGTAACCCAGCCGAAATCATCGGACAATAAGTTCACAATGACCTTCCCAATATCTTCGGGTTGGCCGATTCTGCCAAATACAGATTGCTCCGCCAGCGGCTTAATGAATTCAGGATGTTTATCGAATGCTCCATCACCAAAATTGCTGTGCGTAGGACCAGGAGAAACGGCATTAACCCGAATTTGGCGAGGGGCAAGTTCTTTGGCGATGTAGCGAGTCCAAGTTGAGAATGCTGCTTTTAACGATCCGTAGGCAGAGTAGCCTGGAAATGATTGGTTCTTTGATGAACTTGTAGTATTTACAATGGCTCCAGCATCATCCATGAATCTGACAAGCTGTTGTGTTAAAAAAATCGGTCCTTTGAAGTTCGTATTTAGAATCTTGTCGAAATATTCTTCGCTCATCTCAGAGAACATCATTGGCCCGCCAATACCGCCATTATTAACTAAGTAATCAAAAGTCGTTCTGTTCCAAATTTCTTTGAGGCTCTTTTTCACTTCTAGAACGAAATCCTCGAATGATGATAGTTGAGTCAGATCCAACTTCAGTGCTACTGCCCGAACTCCACTATTCTTCTCAATTTCCTTAACGACAGCTTCCGCCCGGTCCTTATAGGAATTGTATGTGAGAATGACGCTAATTCCGCGCTGGCCAAGCCCAAGAGCCGTCGCTTTTCCAATGCCATTACTTCCGCCTGTTACAATTGCAATTTTCATAAGTTCTCTCCTTTTTTGTGTTCGATCTGGATTTAATTTTAGTCGTATCTGCTGAGATAATATAGATCTAATCATGCCTTCTTATTGCCTAAAAACACCATAGACCCGTTCGAATAACCTCGATTATCCCTAATATTTATCATAAGAAAAGCCTAAAAGTGCCGAATCATTTCAGAGTGGTGTTGAGGAATAAGAAGTCGTGTAATAAAATAAGTGTATGAATAAAATCCTTGATGAAATTATTGATCTAATGAAAAGTGCAGGCACTCGACCAATTGAAAGCGGAGTACCCGGGCTAAGTATGATTAAGGGAGACATTCCCGCACATCAGCTTGCAGCGCTCTACGAGCCGATGATTGGTTTTACGGTTCAAGGAACAAAGATTCTTTCCATCGGGGAGCGTTGCACTGACCTCAAAGGGCCATCCTATTACGTGTTACCGGTACATGTTCCTGCAACGGCGAGTGTACACCCAGATCATGAAGGACGTCCTTACATGTCCCTTGGTCTTAGGTTAAACCAGGATGTTCTTCAGAGTTTATTAAGAGATCTGCCTGAGAATCTAATCCCAACTGCTTCCGAGCATTTCGCAGCTTGTGAAATAGACATTGAATTTATGGCGGCATGGCTGCGCTTATTGCGATTATCGAAGACACCAAAAGATATTCCAGCTCTTGCACCAGCTTATGAGCGCGAAATCCTTTATCGCGTTCTGATGGGACCACAAGGATGGAATCTGAGGCAATTTGGTCTTCAGGAAGGTAATTTATCTATGATTTCCCAGATTGTAAAATGGTTTCGCGCAAATTTTATGAGGCCAGTAAACATTGGTGATCTGGCATCAAAATCTGGTATGGCTGTAAATACCTTTCACCGTCAGTTTAAAAGGGCAACCGGTTTAAGTCCTATTCAATTTCAAAAGCAATTAAGGCTTTTGGAGGCTAGGAACCTCATTGCATTTGAGGGCTATTCAGTAACCAGTGCCGCATTTCATGTTGGCTATCAAAGTCCTTCACAGTTTAATCGAGAGTACTCCCGCTTCTTCGGTTCATCTCCAGCCCGGGACGCGGAGAAACTAAGACGATTCGAAAGCACGAGGGATTAGATCATTGGGTCTTTTTTGTACAATTCGCACATGTAGATGGTGAGGGAAAATAAAGATGTTTAACGAAGGTCCAACAAAATGTCCAAAGTGAAAATAAATTTTTAAGGCTCGAGTGCCTCTGAATTTTGTGGATCCGAAAGCTGTGGAAGTTGCTCGAACAAGTACTTTAGATATTGGAACGGAAGAAGTCCGTTTTCCTGCGCCGTCTCGATGACGCTGTAGATCGTCGCACTAGCCTTCGCACCGCGGGACGTGTTCGCGATGTACTAGTCGAATCAAGCGAATCCGTGGAGTTCAGCTATGAATGGTCGGCCGGGCATTGGAAAGCTGAAGTGAATGTCTGCAGTGCGGACGTTCTTCTTGAAACTGCCTCTACTATTGAGGGGGAATGGCCGTTGACGCATGGTCCGTTCTTTTCCCCACTCAGTCTGTACGATCCTGACGGTTTTTTCCCAAAATTAAAGAAGGCTGCCGAATCACCAACAAAAGAGGATTTCAGGCGTGCAATTAATGAAGTCCTTGTAGGGGAAATGTGCGAGTTTATCGGGAAACTAAGAAAACTGCCTAGTCGTCCAGAAGGATTTGACACTGTTGCTCGGATGGTCATGTCTGGAGAGCTAGCAGAGCCTTTAAAGATCGTTTCAGCTTGTGAAAATTTCTGGAATGGTCTTGTGAATTGGGCGGCTCAACACGACTATGTAATAAGTACAAAACGAATCCCTTTTTGACCCGGCAAGTGACACTTTCAAAAAATATATCGCCGTCACTTATGGTATGTTCAGCTTAACGTCGCTATCAGCGAGATTGCTAAAGGAGCTGCCGTCGTCAGCTCCTTGTCTTAATTCGATCTGGTGTGCGTATTGTCATTTTTTAACCTGTTTACCCACTGGAATACTCTGAGCAAAACGAAACACATTATGAGGATCGTACTTTCGTTTCACCTGCTTCAATCTGCCAAAGTTCACGCCATAATACGCTTTGGGCCAGTTCTTAATCTGCAGATCGGGAAAATTCACATAATCCCCTTTAACAAAGGGACGCAACGCTCTGCGGAACCTTTTCACCCACTGAATATTCCGCTTCTGCTCCCTGTTGTTTCTCCAGCGGGCTGACAGCTCGTAGATTGTCTCTGCCTTCCGATGAGGATAGGCTGTTGCAGTAGGCGATACTCGACTCACCGCGCTTCCTGCACCCCCTAAGCTCTGGCTCCACACGCTAGAATGCCTGTTGGGTGCTTTGGATAAAAAATCGCGTATAATTCGCACTCCTTCAGGCGGCAAAGGTTTGAACCCGTAGGCTCCGGTTATTTTAAACTTTGGTTCCAAATTCAGGTCCGATTCGGCAAAAAATTTGGTTGCTTCAATAAATGGCACTGTCTTCACCATCACCTTCACCGGAGTGCCTGCTCGCAAGAGTGGTCTAATCAATCGACGCAGCTCCTCTGCACCGCCAAGCAATTGCCCGGTAGATATAATGGTTCCCACCTGTTTAGCAGCCACCTCAATTGTTGAGGTTAAGCGGTTTGTGACAGAGAGGGCCCAGCGTTGCCAAGCCGGTAACACCTTCTCAAGATCACTCCATTTCCACGTAATACTGTATATAGAAACCGATGAAATCGGTCTAACCCGAAATGTATATTCTGTAGCAACACCGAAGTTCCCTCCCCCTCCGCCTCGTGATGCCCACAACAGATCGGAATGTTTCTTTCTGTTTGCCACAATCGTCCTTGCCCCATACCGCCCCGAAGCTACGACCATCTTCACTTGTTTCAGGTTATCGCACGTAAGTCCATATTTGCGGGAAAGTAGCCCAACACCACCTCCCAGGGTAAGCCCAGCAACGCCTACGTCGGGCGCAGTCCCCGCCGGAATGGCCACACGCTTATTCCACAGCTTTTTGTACACACGGGCAAGCGGATTTCCCGTTTGGACAATTGCCACTCTATTTCTTCGATCAACTTTAACTTTATTCATCTCGCTCACATCGATAATAATACCGCCATTTACAGCTGAGAAGCCTTCATAGCTATGCCGTCCGCTGCGCACCCGCAGCCGTATGCCCCGCTCACGAGCCCATTTGACTGCATTGATCACATCCTGAGTTCGTTGGCAAAAAACAATGACCCTTGGAAATTTGGAAAAACGCCTATTGTACTCCATTCTGGTCGTATTGTATGACGGATTGCCCGGAATTACGATCCTTCCGGTTAATCTTGTACTTTTCTTTTTCAACTTTTGCAGCATCTACTTTACACCATCCCTGCTCATGTCATAAGCCTTCCTCATCAGCTTATTTCTATGTAGGGGCACTTGCCCTAGTAACGGCGAACGCCCGGTTTGGATCGTAAAATAGTTTAGACCACTATGAACTAAGACATGGTCATTTATTCTGATTAAAAAGAACAAAATAACTATAACTATTAAAATCTAAAGCTTTAGATTGCCAATATCATGCCTAATGTTTAACCCTTTGTTTCTGATATTTACACCTGGTGCTAAATTCTCCGAAGTAAGTTCAATATCTATTGCTGCGACATTTCCTCTAGATATTTGCGACGTTTCGTGCCTTCAACCTATATGTGCCACTTGGAATATGAAACAATGACCGGTCAGATCATTACCGTGGATAGTGGTCAAACCTTGTAAGTTTATAGCAAAGGAAGGCGATAGCGAGTAGGAGATGAAAAAGTGAAAGTCATTGTTTCTCTTTTTAAGGTTTCAGCTTAAATCCTTTCATGATTTGGTCCCATGCCTGGTTAGATCCTCTCCAATCCATTCCTTTAGGTACCGATACGGAGCAAACACCATGCAATCCCCAATCCTCGTGCCCTAACTCGTGTAAATAATCCATGTTGTTCACAATTAAAAGACGAAATTTACCGGGCATGACCTTATGAAGTGATGCATAAAGCTTCTCCGCTTCCGGCTTTGACGTTTGGGTTCTGACCAAGCAGATTGGCTTGCTCTTTGCTGCTGTTAAAAATCTGTTTATACGCCGATCAATCTTACGTTTAAATGCAGGGTAAGCATCCGTCCATCGGTAAATCGACAAGCTTAACGGAAAATCGTGATAAGAAACGATGTCATACCTGTCATCTGTAACGACGTAACAATTCAAATCCATACCGGAAAGTCGGAGTTGGTCTAATTCCATAAATCCGTCAAAGCGATTTCGGAGCAAACGAGCCACCTCGTGAGCCCTAAACGAGATAAACCAATCTAACGGGCCTGAAAATTTCCGTAAACCCAGTCTTTTTAGCTGATAGGCGGTTTGACACGTTGAACCTAGGCTAATGTACGCCGTGTATTCACCCCTACAATCATTCCACTTCAATTTGGCTCCCTCCTTGGTCTTTTTACGGAAATGGAGTCAACGTCTTACTCATCATCGTATGAAGAATGATTTTATGATGACCCGGCAAGATACAGAATGTGAAAAACCACCTTCGTTCATTATTCCGAAGGTGGTTTTATCCAATCCCTTTTCGCTGGAAGTGTGGATTGAAAAGCTACTGTGTCCGTCGTTCTTTCTTTGGCATTGTAGGGAATCGCTCCTTAGTATGATAGGTCTTATTCTACAAGCCCTTACTTTTTTCTGTCCAGCTTAGTGTAACCGATCCATTTTCGCCCTACTTATGATACGGTTCAGCTTAACGGGGCTATCGGCGAAATATGCGAAAAGAGCTTGTCGCGACGCATAGTTACGAACCTTTCAATATCCGATTCTGCTTTCATAAATCTACACAGAAAGCCGCCGAAGTAATCGGCGGCCTATTATTGATGATTCAACTATCGTCACCCGTTAGCGAAATAACAGAAAGTTAACACAAATTTATTTTACACAGATTACTCGTCCTTTTGTCATTTGCACTAATTCTTCGGGTGTTAATTGAAACACTGCTCTTGGATGTCCGGCAGCAGCCCATATCTCTCTAAATTGTAACAAGTCTTCATCAATAAGAGTGATGATTGACTCTATATGTCCTAAAGGTGGTACGCCTCCAATAACAAATCCTGTGTGTTCACGTACAAAATCAGCGTCAGCTTTTCCTAAATTGTCATTCAGATGGGTGTTAATTTGTTTTTCATTAATTCGATTTACTCCACTGGCTATAACCAATAAGGGTTTATCGTTATTTTTGAGTCGAAAGATAATTGACTTAGCTATATGTGCAACCTCGCAACCTATCGTATCGGCAGCTTCCTGTGCAGTTCGTGTACTGTCAGGTAGTTCTATAACTTTATTTGCATATCCCAACTCTATTAGTTTGTTTTGAACCTGTTGTGCACTATCTTTAAGTTGACTTGTCAACGTGTATCCCTCCTTAATGATCACATGCAATTAAGATTCCCCATAATACATAACAACCTGTATCGTCACATCTTCGTCCGATTTATTTATATAACGGTGTTCAACATTGCCTGCAAATCTTATAGCCTGTCCTTCTTGTAAGGCGTATATTTCATCCTTAATCTGTAGATTAAACACTCCAGAGATAACTGTGATGTACTCTTGAACCCCATCATTGTGTGGGAGTGAAACATAGTTACAAGTAGGACTAAGAATAATCGTAAACGTTTCAATACGTGTTTGGGGGTCAAACGGAAACAGTAAGTATACTCTACAATTTCCATTGTCTTCTGTTAAATCTGGAATTTCTTTTCGAGTTGCAATGGATACTACTGCCTCATCCTCTTTAAGTAGAGATGAAAACGAAATATTGAGTCCCGTAGCAATTTTCCACACGGTTGTCACTGAGGGCTGCGTTTCTCCTCGCTCAATTTGATGAAGCATACCTTTACTAACCTTTGTTAAATCAGCAAGATTATCTAAGCTTAACTGCCTATGTTTTCTAATACGTTGCAGGTTGTTTCCTATCCTGATGTGTATAGCATTCAAGAAGTAACACCCCTTTCGTTCATTATACTATACAAATATATCATTATACAGTACGTTTTACAAACGTTGTATTGGGCTAAACTGCCCGTTAGCTTAATAAAATGATCAAACGCTGTTTCACATAATAGCCGTCTTTTGGGCCTGAGTCTATTCTACGAAAAATCCGCCTAAGTGTGCCGCGAGGCGGCATTCCGGGCTTCAACTGCAGCTTACGTGTTTGCAGTCCTTCAGCCCTGCAAGTTGGAGCTTACCCACCAAATATTCTTTGAAATTATCGTTTGTATCTGCACCATGATTGAATCGTTGTTGAAAGCATTAGAGAAGATAAACAATATCTCGATTGATCGATACAGAGATCATAAAAGCTGGTTTTCCCAAGTAGAGCAATCGCTTCATTTGTTTCTGCTTGCCTTAAAGTGTACTTTAAGTCTTCTTAAGCTTATTGCTTGATGGTTAAGCCATAATCTGGTTGGCCACGGTCAGGTCCATATTTAGCTGTAAAATCCCTCTGACCTCGTCGCTTCGGCAATCGTATAGCTGTGCCGAAGCGCTTTGGTGAGCGCTTCGGGCAAAATTTGAAAGTGGCATTTTCTCGGACGAGTTAAGGTGACATTTTCACAGACGATTGACAAACAGCCAATTTTTCACTTTACACCTCAGTCATTAGGTGGTAATATCATTTCTATAGTTCCATAAATATAGAAATGATGGTGGAAAGGAGAATTTAATGGCTGATGTCGATCACGATCTGGTGCAAGCTGTCAAAGTATACAAGGCTCTAGGTGAGCCGACACGACTAAAAATTGCCTTCATGCTAATCAAGCAAGAGAATCAGTGCGTTACCGCGATCGGTGAACAGCTTGGAAACGTAGCCGGTTCAACGTTATCCCATCATCTCAAGCAGTTGACGGAGTCGGGTTTAATCCAATCGCAAAAAAACGGTTCGTTTATCCACTACCGCGTTGATCAAGAAGTGGCAAAGAAGTTTGCGCCATATTTACTGGCGTAAATTTTTTTAAGCATCGTTTCTATATATTTAGAATTATAGAATACCGAAGGAGGAAAACCATGTTGGAAAAACGCGTGCCATTGGAACTTGGAATCTCGACATTTCTTCACACCAACCCCAAAGGCGGGGGCGTTCCGCCAGGCGAACGACTGCGACAAGCGATGGAAGAAATTCAGTTGGCTGATCAGGCCGGTCTTGATGTCTATGCGATCGGTGAACATCATCGCATGGACTACACAAGCTCATCGCCGGCCATTATTTTGGCTACGGCTGCAGCTACGACGAACCATATTCGGCTGTCCAGTGCCGTTACGGTATTGTCTTCGTCAGATCCGGTCCGTGTTTATCAGGATTTCGCCACCCTGGATAACTTAACAAATGGGCGGGCCGAGATCATGGCTGGACGCGGTTCTTTTGTCGAATCTTTTCCGCTCTTCGGATATGAACTGGAAAATTATGAGGAATTATTCGATGAGAAATTGGAGCTTTTACTCAAAATACGATCTTCAGAGACCGTAACATGGAGCGGCAGGCACCGTGCACCGCTGCAAAATATGGGCGTATACCCGCGAGCGCAACAATTCCCGCTTCCTGTGTGGATTGCTACTGGCGGCAGTCCGGAGTCGGCCATTCGTGCCGGTCAGCTTGGTCTTCCTGTCATTTTCTCTATTATAGGCGGTATGCCGGAGCGTTTTGCTCCCTTAGTGCAGTTATATCTTAAAGCAGCCCAACAAGCAGGGCACGATCCTAATCAATTGCAAATCGCCTGTCATTCGCATGGGTTTATTGCCGACTCGTTTATAGCAGCCAAAGAAAAGTATTATCCCATTATGGCCGAACAAATGAATCAAATTGGACGGGAGCGCGGTTGGGCGACTTATACACGGAGTGTATATGAGGAAGCAATGAGCCCTCGCGGCGCTCTTTATGTTGGAGATTCAGAATATGTAGCAGAAAAGATCGTACGTGTAACCAAACAACTGGGCTTGACTCGTTTTCTTTTGTACGTTGACTTTAGTACGCTTCCGCATCGTGATTTGTTAAGAACGATCGAACGATTTGGAACGGATGTCGCCCCTCTTGTCCGCAAGGAGCTAGCTAGGCATTAAAGAAAGTACGGTGTTAAAAGACCCCAATTCCTCATTATTATTATTTCTATATATTTAGATGTGTAGAATTATAAAGGAGAACAATTAAATGATTAAATCGTGGAAAGTTTATATTTTAGCGATTATAAGTTTTTTAGTGGGAACTTCGGAATTTGTAATTGCGGGGATATTGGATCTGGTTTCCAGAGATGTAGGCGTAACCATTGCTGCTGCCGGCCAGCTCATTTCGGTTTATTCCATATCTTACGCGGTGGGTACTCCGATTCTTATTGCGGCTACCTCTAAACTAAGCCGGAGAACACTTATGCTGGCTGCTTTGGCGCTCTTTTTTATAGGGAATATAATTACGGTGGTCTCGACGGGCTATCCGATGCTTGTTGGCGCGAGAGTGATCTTAGCTCTTAGTACAGGTGTCTTTACCGTGGTTGCCTTAACTGTTTCTGCTCAAATTGCCGGACCTGGAAAACAAGGCACCGCCATAGCAACTATCATGATGGGATTTAATCTATCGCTGATTTTAGGCGTTCCTGTGGGAAGAGTCATTGCCAGCACCTACGATTGGAAAATGATTTTTTATGGAATCGGCCTTCTTAGCTTTATCGCGATGCTGGTCATTTTAATGGCATTGCCAAAGTCGCAGGGGGAGGCAAATGTGCCCCTTAAAGAACAACTCGCCCTGTTGAAAAGGCCGCAGCTATTATTAACCTTGTCGATTAGCTTCTTTTGGATGGTCGGTTATACGATCATTTACACGTTTATTACACCATTTCTGATGAACATTACGGGTATGAGCAATGGGATGGTAAGCATCGCGCTATTTTCATTCGGCATAGCAAGTTTGCTGGGCGCCCAGGTAGGAGGTTATGGGGCGGATAAATTAGGTATTCCGCGTACGCTGAATGGAAGCTTAATGATCCACGCTGGTATTTTGATCCTTATGTCCATTTTTGCCCATACATCTATAGCTGTCTTTCCGTTGCTGCTGTTATGGTCGTTTTTTGCTTGGTCTACGGGTCCCATTCAACAAGTTTATATGATTGGCTTGGCACCAAGCACAGCGGGAATTCTTCTTAGCTTGAATACATCCTTCATCCAGTTGGGCATTGCTGTCGGAGCTGCCATTGGCGGTCTTGTGGTGGAAAGCTTCTCCTTACAGTCAATTGGCGTGGCTGGCGCAATTGGTGTTGCAATCGCACTCCTTCCGGCTATATTATCGTTCTCGATGCGAAGTCAGTCTGCGGATGGCATACAATCCGTCACAAGCAAACAATGAAACAATGCGTACAATTACACGAACAAGCAGCGGTATGCTACTGCTTGTTCGTGTTTTCTATTTCCATTTCCACTCCCTCCATCGAATGGACGCTTTGTTGAGCAAACGACTTCCCGTCTGTTGCGAAAACCAAATTGCATAGCTTTATAGCGGTTCGCTTGAGCGTATTGAATTGAGAGCCGAATGTCTAACCGCAACCAGGCAGACCGGTTATACAAGAGTACGAATAACATCGACTCTAGCCTTATGTTCTGCTCCGATCTCAAAATGCACCTGAACTTCGCCCTACTTATGATACGGTTCCCCCCGATTAATCTTCACCGCTCGGTAAATCTGCTCGGTGAGGACGAGGCGCATAAGCTGATGCGGCAGCGTCATGCGCCCGAACGACAGCCGCTGCTGCGCGCGGCTGAGCACGCCATCGGCGAGCCCGTGGCTGCCGCCGATGACAAAAGCGACATGGCTCGTCCCGTATGTGCCGAGCTGGTCGAGTTCGGCGGCCAGTTCCTCCGAGCTCCAGAGCTGGCCGCCGATGGCGAGCGCGATGACATGCGCGTCGCTCTTGATCTGCGCGAGGATCCGTTCGCCCTCGCGCTCCTTCACCTGAAGCACTTCCGCCTCGCTCATCGTCTCCGGCGCCTTCTCGTCGGGCACCTCGACGATCTGAAACTTCACATATGGCGTCAGCCGCTTCGTATATTCGGCGATCCCCTGCACCAGGTACTTTTCCTTCAACTTGCCGACGGCAATGATTTGTATGTACATTATTCAACCCCCTTTAAGCTTCGTAAATATATCAGCGGATAAAGTCGCCCCAATCCAGGAGCAGCAGCGCGGCAGCGTGCATTTCCGGTTCATTGGCCTCACGCCTCCGGGAATCTTTTTACTTGTTAGATTGCTCCGGAGATCGCATATTTAGGCAGTTCTATCCAAAGAAAAAGGCCGCTTTCCCCCGTGGAGAAAACCGCCCCCCGCTTCCTCATACCACCAAAAACCGCGCTTCTTGCTCGCATTCCTGGCATTTTACCGGTGGCTCCCAGTCGATGAACTTCGTGTGCTCCAAATCAACCACGTCGGGTGCCTCCTCGAATTCGTCCACGAACATATCAATCGCCAGTTCCACATGATCCTTGCAAACGACATACATAAATTCAAAGCATCCTTTCTCTTCCAACCGCCTGCCCGGCGGAATCTTCACGTAATTACAGGTTGTCCTTTATCCTTTCTACCATACTCCGCTTCAATCACGTTATTTATCTTCAAGCCCTGCGTCAATCTCCGCGTCCGACGGCTTGTCGGTCAGCTTCATCATGACGCTCTGCAGCTTGCCGTCCCGGTAGTAGCTCACCTGCAAATCGTCGCCGATTTTCTTGTTTTCATAGAGATAACGGCGCAGCTCCATCGTCGATTGGATCGGCTGCTTGTCAAGCTGAGTGATCACGTCGTTCAGATTCAGGCCCGCATCCAGCGCCGGGCCGTGAGCCTCCAGCACGATGACGCCCTCGGTGACGTGGCTTGGCAGCTTCAAATCTTGACGCTGCTCGTCGGTGATCGGCGAATACGGGTTATCCAAATCGAGCGTATACACGCCCATATAAGGACGGACAACTTTGCCGTGCAGCAGCAGATCATCAACCGTCTTCATCACATCGTTCACCGGAATGGCAAAGCCCAGCCCTTCCACGCCGGTGTCGGCGATCTTCATCGTATTGATCCCGATCAACCGCCCGTCCAGGTCCACCAGCGCCCCGCCGCTGTTACCCTCATTGATGGCCGCGTCGGTCTGGATCACTTCCTGCTCCCAATCGTAAACCCCGTCTTGATTTAGCGAGACCGGAATCATCCGGTTCGTATAGCTTACGATGCCGGACGTCAGCGTGCCTCCCAGCCCGAGCGGATTGCCGACGGCAATGACCGTCTCTCCGGCGCGAAGGTTGTTGGAATCACCGATGTCAATCACCGTATGGATTCCTTTATCGCCGATTTCCAGCACCGCGATATCGTTAATTGAGTCCTGGCCGGTCACTTTGGCCTTATGCGAAACGCCGTCGCTCGTCACGACTTCCAGGTCCTCGGAACCGCTGATAACATGCGTATTGGATATAATGTAAGCCTTGCCTTTCTCTTTCTTGAAAATCACGCCCGAACCGAGCGCCGCCCGCTCGGGATCCCCGTGCGACAGCTCGCTGTGATTGAGGATGCTGACCACCGCCGGAGCCGCCTTGGCCGCGGCCCAGCTGATCCGGTCGAACGGATTCGCAGGATTCGGGGCCGCTCCTGCCGAAGCGTCACCCCTGGAGGTAGAGGAAGGAAGACCCACAATAAAGCTAAACAACAAAACGGCGACAACCGCGCTCAACGCGGAAGAGATCAATGAGATTTGCAGCGTGGACAACCCCTGCCCGCGCCGTACCTCCAGCCAACGTCGTTTACCGCCCTCGGACATGCGCAAGCGGCGACCCGGCACTTTCGTTGAATAAAAATCATCGTCAAACAATCCCATCGCACTCTCTCCCTCCATACTCTATCCCTGATCTCGTCGCCATGTTTTTTAGTCTGTTTTACGCAAAACAAAGGTCCCCTTCAACTGTATGCCGGCACGGCAAAACCATATGTCAGGCATTCATCATTTACTCTGACGCTGCACTGAGCTTATGAGTTGCTGCCATCACGGGATGTTTTGCAGTTTTTTCTTTAAATTAGGAATGTTTGACCGCGTTTCGGACTACACTATATTAAAGCGATAGATTGATAGATTTATTTTACCATATTTTGATGGCACGGAAGCCTTTTTCTATCAGGTAATTTTCGGATTTTTGCCCTAACTTTAAACTTGAGGAGGTACCTATGAATTCCTATTATTCTTCGCCCATGAACGAAGTGAACGTTTTGGCCAAACTCGCTGACATGAAGGAGGATCATTACCACCAGTTGGTGACCCTCAGTGCGATTATCGAACTGTTGACGGAAAAAGGGATTTTAACGCGTGAAGAAATCGAGAAAAAGGCGCTGGAAATCGACGGCTTTATGACCCCTCCACCTTATCCCTCCGTTTAGGCGGCTCCCCGGTTCGGGGCCTTCCATTCTTCTGCTACAAGTTAAGCTATTGTTTTTGGCGGACGTTCCGCAGGGCTTGTTATACTAGTCCTAACAAACAGGTTCCAGGGAACGGAAAATCTGCCGCAAGGAGAAATCGAAATGAAGGTTAGTATTTTTGACGTAGCCAAAAAATCGGGGCTTTCGGTCGTTACCGTATCCCGTGTGCTGAACGGGGTGGAAACCGTGCGGGAGAAAAACCGGCAAAAGGTGCTCGAAGCGATGAAGGAGCTGGATTACCGCCCGAATGCAGCCGCCCGCAGCCTTGCCAGCGGCAAAACCGGCATTATCGGCGTGATTTTGACAACGCTGCATGATCCTTTTTTCGATGCGGTGGTCAAAGAGTTGAATGAAGTGCTGGCACTGCACGGATACTATTTAGCCATCTCGGTTTCGACCGGGATCGGCGAAGGCGGCGATCATTACCTGATTCAGGAGGACAGGGTCGACGGCCTGATCCTCCTCTCGCCGGTGGGGGAAGACCATTATATTTTGGAGCTGAAGCGGCGCGGCATCCCGTATGTACTGATCGATCATCAAAAGCCGGAAAACGACGCTTTTTCCGTGACAGTTGACAATTTCAAAGGCGGATATGCGGCGACCCGGCATCTGCTTGAGCTCGGGCGTACCTCCATCGCCCATCTGTGCGGCCAGGAAGTGTTCCGCAGCACGCGGGAACGGCGCGGCGGTTTTTTGCAGGCGCTGGAGGAGCACGGGCTTAAGCCGTTCGACGTCGTCTGTGGCGATTTCGATATCGCCTTCGGTTACAAGACGTGCCAGCGCTGGCTGCGCGAAGGCAGGCTTCCGGGCGCCGTGTTCGCCGGCGACGACAACATCGCCCTCGGCGTCGTGAACGCCCTGATGGAGGCCGGCGTTTCCGTGCCGGAGCAGGTAGCGGTCGTCGGCTACGACGATCACTACATCGCTTCCCGGCTCCGCCCTCACATGACCACCGTCCGCCAGCCCGCCGGCAAAATCGCCCTGTCCGCCGCCGACATGCTGCTGAAACGCATCGACGGCAAAAACAAGCGCGGCGCCAGCCGGCGGATCGATCCGGAGCTGATCGTTCGAGAGACGAGCGCGAAATAATTTTCAAAAAAATAATCACCGGGCTACCTAAGAAGCTCCAGAGAAAACATAAAGGAAAATAATGTCGTTATTCCTACGATGTTTCTCATTCAAAGAAAAATAGAGGAAATTTATGTCGTTATTTTCTCGCATCGCAACGAAATCCCCGTGTTCTGGGACCATTCATAAGAAAATAAGGACAAAAAATTCCGCTAATGGGGATGAACATGCTCATACCCGGATAATAAGAACATAATATTCCGCTATTTTTAATGGCCACAGTTGGTTGGTTTTTGTAACCGGCCTTGCAAACGCCGATTTTTACAGTGGGACCCCGCTTCGGGGCCCTTTTTGCATGGCTTACTTAAATAAGCGAGCTCCTCCCCACGTACTTCCACCCCCCCATCACCTCAACATTCCCCGCTCCCTTCGATACCCCAGCGGCGAGACGCCCTTCGCTTTCTTGAACACGCGGCCGAAATGTGTTCCGCTTTGGTAGCCGACACGGTAGGCGATCTCCGTCACCGGCAGCTCCGTCTCCCGCAGGAGCCGGCAAGCCTGCTCGATGCGGACGCGATTAATATAGGCGACCAGCGTCATCCCCGTCACCCGGGGAAATATGTGGCTAAGGTAATACGGGCTAAGGTGGAACCGGCCGGCAAGCCCGCTTAGGCTAAGGTTCTCCTCGTAATGGGCGGTGATGTACTTGGCCACCTCGGCGATTTCGCGGTAAGGCCGCTTCCCCGCCTCCGCTTCCCCATCATAAACGGGACGGTTTTCCGCCAAGCGTACCAGGTTGAGCAGCAGTTCCGACAAAAGAAGCCGGCAATAATCCTCGTACCCGGTCTCCCTCCGGCTTTGTTCGGCAAGCATCCGGGAGAACAGAGGCTGCATGAAATTTTGTTCTTCCGCGGTTAGCCGCACCACGGGATAATCGCCGAACAGGCGGTTGATCTCCCCTTGTCTGCCCGGCAGATCACCGGCGAACGCTTCCGTGCGAAAATTGATCAGAATCCGCTCATGAGGCTGCGACAGCCTGCCGGAGGGCGAAGTTTTGTGCAGCACGTCCATCGGGATCAGCACCACGTCGCCGCCGCGGATATGATAGGTTTGATTTTTGATAAAATAGCAGCGCTCCCCGGACACCAAATAGTAGATTTCCCAGGCATCGTGAAAATGCTCCCCGGACATGGTAAAGCGGCCCGGCTGCTTGGCCGCTTCGATCGTGAAATGACGCTCGATGGGAGCGAGCTGTCCTGCGATATTCATCCCGGTTCTCCCCCTGCCGCAAGTGAATTTACTTCCCCAGTCCATTTCAGCAAAAAATGTAGAATCCGGCGATCAATTCAGCAATAATCGTGCTGTAATCGCTCTCATTTTGCTCTATCGTAATTGTAACACAACACGAAGGAGTGAATAAATCAATGGATTTGAAAATCGCTTATATCGGAGGCGGATCGCGCGGCTGGGCCTGGGGTTTGATGAGCGACCTGGCTTTGGAGCCGGCGCTTTCGGGGACCGTCGCTTTGTACGATATCAACTTGGCGGCCGCCAAAGCCAATGAGCAAATCGGCAACCGGCTGCAGGAGCATCCCGAGGCCATCGGCCGCTGGCGCTACGAAGCGGTAGAGACGCTGCCGGAGGCACTGAAAGGTGCCGATTTCGTCATCATCTCGATTCTGCCCGGCACCTTCGCCGAGATGCAGTCGGACGTTCATGCGCCCGAAGCTTACGGCGTATATCAGTCCGTCGGCGACACCGTCGGCCCGGGCGGCGCCATCCGCGCGCTGCGCAGCATCCCGATGTACGCCGAAATCGCCGCCGCCATCCGCGACCACGCACCAAGCGCCTGGGTCATCAACTACACCAACCCGATGAGCGTGCTGACCCGCACGTTGTATGAAGTGTTCCCGGGCATCAAAGCGTTTGGCTGCTGTCATGAGGTGTTCGGCACCCAGTCCCTGCTCGCCGAAATGCTTAAGAATATGCAAGGCATCGAAGACGTACGGCGTCAGGACATCGAGGTGAATGTGCTCGGCATCAACCACTTCACCTGGCTCGACCGCGCTTCTTACCGGGGCACCAACCTATTCCCGCTTTATCGTGAATTTGCGGTGAAATACGCCTATGAAGGGTTCAGCGGCCACGCCGATACAGACCACTGGATCAACAACAGCTTCGCCTCCGCCAACCGGATCCATTTCGATTTGTTCCTGCGGTTTGGCCTGATCGCCGCCGCCGGGGACCGCCATCTCGCCGAATTTCTGCCAAACACCTGGTACTTGCGCGATCCCGAACATGTCAAACGCTGGAAGTTCGGCTTAACCCCCGTCTCCTGGCGGACCGATAACCAGAAAAAGCTATTGGATCGCAGCAGCCGCCTCGTCTCCGGCGAAGAGGCATTTACGCTGAAGAACAGTGGTGAAGAGGGCATCGCCATGCTGCGCAGCCTGACCGGGGCCAGCGGGCCGATAGTGACCAACGTCAACCTGCCGAACCGCGGCCAGGTGGCTTCGCTGCCGCTGGGCGCTGTCGTCGAGACCAACGCCGTGTTCAGCGCGGACAGCGTACAGCCGGTATTGGCCGGCAGCCTGCCGGACGACATCAACAACCTGGTCACCCGCCACGTTTACAACCAGGAAGCGCTGGTCAAAGCCTCGCTGAACCAAGACCGGGCGCTGGCGCTGCGGGCGTTCATGAACGATCCCCTGCTCTCCGCCTTGACGCCGGAGCAAGCGGAGGAGCTTTTCGTGACCATGCTGCACAACACCAAGGCATATTTGCCGGATTGGCTGTTGGAAACAATGTGAAGGCTTGACGATCATCCATTAATCATAAAATAGGTGCACCTGCGGCTCCCGTGTTATTGCTTTTTCATGCGCATCCTATTCGGCTGCCTTTTTCCAAAATAAAAGAGATTCCCAACCCTCTGCACTTTCTGTACAATCATAGATAGCGAGCAGGCAGCGAATCGCGAAATTTTCTCGGGTGATCCCGAGTATGGAGAACAATAACCAATGGGAGCCCCAATTAACGTATATATTACGCTTGTCGCCACCTCCGGCGTACTGTCCTTGTTTCTGGGCATTTACGCGTTCATCAACCGCAAAAACATTCCATTCGCGCGGACCTTTATGGTTTACATGCCGCTTTGTGTATATACATTTTCGGCTTTGCTTTCGAACTGTCGAGCAACTCGCTGGCGGAAATCAAGCGCTGGATCGTGGTGGAGTATTTTGGCATGCCGTTTTCGGCCGTTCTCAGCCTGCTTCTGGTCTTCCGTTACCTGGGGAAAAACGTCCCGCGCAAAGCGGTCGCCGCGATGTTCATCATTCCCGTCATCACGCTGTTGATGGTGGCCACCAACGATGCGCACCACCGGTTTTACAAGTCGATTTTTTTGCGGGAGTCCGCTCCTACCCCGATGGTTGATATCGTCATAGGCGAATGGTATATCGTTCACGGCGCTTATACGTTCGGCTGCCTGCTGGCGGGGTTTATCCTGCTGCTCAGGCGGTGGACGCATACGAAAAAGACGTACCGGATCCAGCACGCCACCCTCCTTGTCTCACAGCTGATACCTATGGTTGCCGCTTTTCTTTATTTGATGGGACTGACGCCCTGGGGGGCCGATCCGGTGCCCGTCGTGCTGTGCCTGACTTCGGCCATGTACATCTGGGCGATCGTTTCCTCCAGAATGCTGACGATCGTACCGATCGCCAAAGACAGCATCTTCGAAGGCATGCGGGAAGGTGTCATTGTCCTGGACGGCGCCCAGCGGATCGTTGACTTCAATCAGGCGTTGACCGGAATGATGCCGGAGATCGGCAGCCGGTCGATCGGCCAGCCGCTGAGGAAAACGTGGCTTGCCTTAACGGGTACGGACTTCCCCGCGGTGGAAAATATCGACGGTATGGAAAAGGAGCTGGGGTGGAAGGTTGGCGGGGACCTGCGGTTTTTTCTCGTGCGGTCCTCCCCCGTTCTCGGCAAAGGAGGCGAGACGCTGGGCACGCTGCTTCTGTTGATCGACGTGACCGAGCAAAAAGCGCTTCAGGACGAGCTCGAGCGGCTCGCCTATACCGACGGTTTGACCGGCATCGGCAACCGGATGGATTTTTTCAGACGGGGCCGGGTCCTGTTGGAGGAAACGGCGACGGCCGGAACGTGCTGCTCGTTCATCCTGTTTGACATCGATTTTTTCAAAAAAATCAATGACACCTACGGCCATGAAGCCGGGGACAAAGCCCTGATGCATGTTGCCGGGGTGTGCAAAACTATTCTTCCGCCGGAGGCCTTGTTTGCCAGGTATGGCGGCGAGGAATTTGTCATCGGTCTGCCGGGAGCTTCCATCCGGGAAGCCGGGAAAGTCGCGGAACGACTCCGTACGGCTTTGGAGGGAAAACCGTTCGATACTGCAGGCGAGTTAGTCCCGATAACCGCAAGCTTCGGCGCCGCCCAATATGCAGGGGCTCACGATACGCTCGAGTCGCTGCTCCGGGATGCCGACACCGCCCTTTACGAATCCAAACGAAACGGCCGGAATGCGGTCAGCCTGCATCCTGTGACCGCTCATAACGGATAACCTTGCAGCAAAGCTTGAATTCCGTTCCTAAGTTACTGCGTTCTGCGCCCTGAGTTACTGCGTTCTGCGCCTGAGCCCATTGGTCTATACATCGGCTCTTTTCTTTGCGGAAACCATGATGCCGAACCTGTAGTACTGATTAATGAGCTCGTCCAACCGCACGGATTGTTTCAGGACCAGAGCGTGACCGAGCCCGTAGATCATCTCTAATTGGACAAGCCTCTTCCGGGCTAATTCAATCCTTATTTTTAGTTTTTCGGGGCTTTCCATCAACGATTTCCCTCCTACCGCCATCATTCTAATTTATGATGTTAAACCCCAGGGTGTGGCCCGTTTGTCAGCAGTGGAACTTTCTTACAGAGGGAGGAGGGAGTGAAAGAACATCGATCCGGAACTTGTTAAGCAATCCACGAAATGCAAAAGTTCACCTCATTTTCGCCCGAACGCCCCGATCATAGCCCGCCAAATGCAAATGTGCAGTCCATTTCCGCTCAAATTTCTCTTTTTATCAAATAGCCCCTTTTCAAATGTAGTTTTGCATTTCAGTCGCCTTAGAGCGGTAATCTAAGGAAGATAGAATGCACTTTTGCAGTTGAATAAGCCAAGTTGGTGTTCTTCTTGCGATTACAATTAGTTCAGCTTCCATAGGATTAAAAAAAGCGTCCCCTGGATCAATAATCCAGGAACGCTATTTAGGCTATGTAATTACATTCCGCGCCCGTGACTATTTATAGTCAATACAGGAGTTGGCTGTTTTTCAATAGAAATTAGATTAGAACCCGGAAGAATTGTAACCGCCACCAAGCTACATAAAGCTACCCATAAAGCCAATTTTCTTCTCATTAAGTTTTTGCACCTCGCCGATTAAATTTTTATACCTTTGGTTCGCTGCTTCATTTGCAAAATTCCGGTGTTGTTCAAAGAAGCCTATACATTTAAGAATACCGTAACCGCTGCGAATTTCAATAGCGAATGCAAAACAATCGAGAACATACACCAACCCTTGTTGAAAATCGCCTTTTTTTAAATAGTATTCACCTAAACCTGCTAATAAATTTAGATAGCAATCGTCTGTAACTTGCTCCATGATCTTTCCAAGACGATTATGTTGTTCGCTATACTTTAAATGAGACCCATATTGTTCAAGCACGAAATCAATATTCATGTCGAACTTGTTTGCCGCAGTTACGATCTCACTTAAGGCAACGAATACTTCATTTTCTCTTGTGGAAATATACTCTAAATATTCAGGAAGAATTTCTACTTTGCCGGACATTAATTGATACAGGTAACGATTCCCCTCAGCACATTCCTGAAACTGGTGAATCACGACCAGCTCGTCTTCATTTGGTTCCTTCACCCAACTACAATCCGTATACAAGGAGACATAATATAAGGCATTCTCATAATCTTCTAAATAAAAATATGTATCTCCTAATTCCAAATAAGAGTACATGATATAAAAAATAATCGGTTTTTTCGTTTCCTTCGGCTTTTTGTTGCCGTTTAACTCATAGTGAATAGTTGCCATTACCTTTAGTTTTTCAGCCAGTTCTTTAACCCTATCCCACCGATTGACCGTGACAAATACATTGATCAACTCTTTAATTGCATCCAGTTGATAAGATTCATCAAGCCGATCCACAAAATGTTCAAATTGCAAAGCCAGCAACAAATTTCGATTCTGATCCTTGGACAATCCCAACGTAAACAACCGGTATTGGCAAAGCGCCAGCCGCTCGGAATGCTGCTTCTGCTCACTTTCTGCGATTGATTCATAAAGTATAGCAGCCGCTTTCCATTTGTTCTCATGAAAAAACTGCTCGGCCAAGTTAAACAACAACGGTATGTAAGCAAGATTATCCATCATTAACCGAACCGATTGCTCAATACAGTCGAGCTTATTCAGCTCGGCGCACCGCTGCAAAAACGGTCCCAATCTGCGCCAGTCCGGCGCGGCCTGAAAAAAACATTCATCAATATACATCTCATAAAAATATCCTTCGGGGAGCCCCATCCCCGTCGTAATCCGGTCAAGCTGTTGCATGGCAATAGGCCGATGCCCATTGATAATACCGCTTAACGTTCCGGAATTGATCTGCGTAAGTTCGGAGAATTGATTGAGTGTGATACCTTTGTTTTTTAAATAAGCCTCCAACTGGGAGCGAATCATCGTTGCCGCTTTCAAGTGAACACCTCCTTTTACACAATAATGGAATAAACAGCCATATATGACTAATAGTATAGGCTAATATAACATCGGTCAATAAGGAAAAGGAAGAAAATGTTACAAAATTAACTTTTTCTAAAAAAAGAAAACCTCGATGGTGCGGAACCGATCAAGGTAATTTAACTTTTATACGCTGATATCCGTAAAACTCATTTTCTCATGGAGCAATTCGTACTCCCGGTTCACTTCATCAGAGGCATAACTTCGATATTGCCCAAACAATTCCACACTTTTCAGCATTCCGTGTCCGCTACGGATTTTAATCGCGAGATCCAAACTATCCAGGGCATACCTCAGGCCCCGATCAAAATCTTTTTTCTTTAAATAGTATTCCCCCAAACCCGTTATTAAATTTAGGTAACGGTCTTTAGTATACTGTTCGAAGATCTTTCCGACACGGTTGTGCTGCTCTTGGTAATTCAAATAAGTCTTGTACTTCTCAAGTATAAAATCGATGTTAAAATCGAACCGGTTGGCCGCAACGATAAGCTCGCATAAAGCGATGAAAATTTCGTTTTCCCGGGTAGAAATGTACTTCTCGTATTCCGGCAAAACCTCAACTTTTCCGGACATTATTTGATACATATAACGGTTACCCTCAGCACACTCCTGAAACTGGTGGATCACGACCTTTTCGTCTTCATTGGGATTTTTCACCCAGCTGTAATCCGTATATAAGGAAACGTAATACAGGGCATTTTCATAATCCCCTGAATAAAAACGTGCTTCACCTAACATCAAATATGCATACATAACATAAAAAATATTCTGCTTTTTGGTTTCCGACGGCTTTTTGTTGCCGTTCAACCGATAATAAATAGTTGCCCTTACTTTTAATTTTTCCGCCAACTCCTCGAGCTTGTTCCATCGACGGAGAGAACCAAACACATTGAGTAAATCATTTAACGCATCCAACTGATAAGGTTCATCCAGCCGGTCCACATAAGGTTCAAATTGGGCGGCCAGCAATAAGTTCTTGTTTTGGTCCTTCGACAAACCCAGTGTAAATAAACGATACCGGCTGAGCGCCAGCCGCTCGGAGTGCTGCATCCGTTCACCCTCCGAGACCGCTTCGTATAATAGTACGGCCGCCTCCCGCTTGCCTTCATGAAAAAACTGTTCGGCCAAATCAAAAAGCAGCGGAATATAGGAGAGGTTGTCCAACAATAACCGAACCGCCCGCTCGATACATTCCAGCTTGTTTAGCTCGGCGCATCGCTTCAAGAAAGGGCCCAGCCTACGCCAATCCGGCGCAGCATGAAAAAAGCATTCCTCAATATACTCCTCATAGAAAAAACCTTCGGGCAATCCCATCCCCGCCGTGATCCGGTCCAACTGCTGCATGGCAATGGGCCGATGGCCGTTGATAATCCCGCTTAACGTCCCTGAGTTAATTCCCGTCTTCTCGGAAAACTGATTCAGCGTCATCCGGTTGCTTTTCAAATACTCTTCCAATTGAGTGCGAATCGTAGCCACGGATTTCAAGCAAGCCCCTCCTTCACCAAATAAACCGGAACAATAAAATACACTAATTTTATAATACGGCCATCTGCATTATGGAGCAATAAGGAAGAAATGTGCATGATTGGGCTATGATAAAATAAGGTGATAAGGCATGAAACGTTACTGTAGAAGCTCAAAACATTTAAAAGGGGAGCTGATAAAAATTAGTCGAAAAGCTAAAGTTATTTGGAGTTCAATATTAATAGTATTAGTGGCACTATTCTTATTTCTTATACTTTTGTATAACGCTGATCCAACAAATGTAATTGAAAGCTACAATGGAAAAAAACCGTGAAAAGTAGAAACTTTGATAAAAGTTATACCAATAGAATTAGCGAAATAGAACAATGCTCCCAAACAGTAGACAGGTTAAATGTTTCTGTAATGAGGGGCATGTTCATGTATAACGCCCTTGTCTAGAACATTGCTTCTCCATGCCGATCGATGATATAGTTTACATATAAAAATGAAAGAAAAAGTGAAGCACACTTGCTGGCGCCTTAGGGGCGTTATGGCGGTGTGCTTTTTTGTTGCGAAATTTCTACATTATGGGAGAGGAAGGGGAAGGGATTAATCATAGTGCTTATGAACTAGCGGTAAAAGAAGAGAAGGCGAAATGGACGGAAGGCAGGCAGTACATTCCGCATGACGAAGCGTTCAAGAAGCTATTGCAAACCTTGGTTTATCGAACTGTTCTTTCCTGAGCTCGACAAGCTGCTCGATCATCGTCATACCCGTTTTTTGATGCAGGAGCTGCTTGTGGATATCGTTGGTGAGGAAAGGCGGACGCTGGATCTGCTGCTGGAGACGAGATACTTGGAGCTGGATGCGTACATATTGATCCACATCGAACCGCAGTCCTACCGGGAAAACGACTTCCACGAGCGAATGTTCATCTACTTCAGCCGTTTATTTGAACGGCATCGGAAGGAGTATAAACTCATTATTCCCATCGCCGTTTTTACAGCGGACGAGGCTAAGGAGGAGAAAAATACGCTGGTAATGAGCACGCCGCAGCAGGCGATTTTGCAGTTTGAGTTTATGAAGGTGGAACTGCGGAAGCAACCCTGGCGGCAATTTATCGATTCCGGCAATCCGGTGGCTGCTGCACTGCTGGCGAAAATGGGCTATACTAAGGGAGAAGAGCGAGAAATACGCCTGGCGTATTTACGGATGATTTTACGGCTACAAGGAAAGCTGGATGATGCGCGAATGTCCCTGATCATGTCAGTGGCGGATCAGTATTTCAATGCCGATCCCGAGCAAGACAAGCGGTTGCTGGAAGAGTTGAAAGAACAATACCCGGAGGAAGGTGAGTCCTTTATGGAACTGATGCCCGCATGGAGTCGTTTGGGGTACGAGAAAGGTTTGGAGAAAGGGATCGAGCAAGGGATCGAAAAGACAGCGCTCAATATGCTTCGCGAGGGAATGGAAACATCGCTGGTTGCCAAAGTTACGGGGTTGTCCGAAGAGCAGGTGGCGAAGCTGAAGAAAACAAGCAAGCTATACAAGACAAATTAAATAAAAGATACTACTCCTCACACAATCTTACATGGAAACTTCGAGCCATATTTTGTGAGGAGGGGGAGAACCTATTTCTAAAGCTTGATATTAAATTAGCTCCCCCCCCCTTATGAGAACTGCCACAAGAGGATCCAAGCACCCTCTCTAAGAGACTGTAAATAACGATCATGATTATCTTGAAAGTTTTTTAACACCTTTTTTGTTCTCATTTTTTCTAATTAAGTACTTAGGTATTTAAAAGCAGTATTCCGTTTCAAAATCACCAGCAAACTTTGGTTTCCTATTTTCAGGAGTGAATAAGAATTCAAGAAAATAATCTTCTATACCCTCCTTTTCCCCGCAACTGATATCAACAGAATACCATCCTTCTTTAATTTTGATTGTTAAGGTTTTGTCCGGTACGATGGAATTGATGTTTTTTAAATATCCTACTGCAATGATATTAACAACCCCAGTCTCCGTATGATAGATCCAACCAGAAGACTTCACTTTTACCTCATCATCTGTCAATCTCAATAAGGCCTTATCTAATGTAACATTTATATCATAATAGCCGGTGTTAACCCCTATAACAGGGATTGCAATTCCACCCAATGTTATTAATTCTCCGTGTTCTGTATTTGTAAAATATTTTAATACATCATTATCGTGTAAGTTATTGTCGTGGAGATACTTACGTAGCAAGGCAGGTTCATAAACAACGAACCCATTGAGTTCAGAGAATAGTTTCATCCTAGGATTTACACCCCTTTTTCTTAGAAATCTCATTATACCAGTTCATTAAGGCATCAAAACCTCAGCTGGAGTTACATTATGGGCGATAACTTGCTTCGTTCTTAAGTATTTCGCTGACGGCGCTTGGAAAAATTCAATCCACCGCCTGACGGCGTCCTTTAGTGGCTCAGACTTCTACTTTGGAGCGATTGGAGGCTCTTCCTAAACTTTGGACGCTGCTCTAACGGACACCAGCGACCTTATCCACCCATTTCCCGGATATTTCCCAGACTAACGGACACACACGACCCTGATTTCGTTCTAAACCCGTTCATCCAGGACGATTTGAGGTAAATAAGGTCATCTGTGTCCGTTAACATTTTGCTAACCTCCGTTTTTCCTCAAATAGCGGCTCTGGTGTCCCTTAGCCTCCCGATTCCTCTTCTCCTCTCCTCTCTCCCTGCTCGTCGCCCTCTACCTTGCCCCAAATTTTATAAATTCTATACTGTCAAAAAAAACCGAATCCCCTCCGGGATCCGGTCTCCAGTGAAAACTACCTGCTTTATCCATTTTGAAAATTTTTAAGAAACTGCTTCGTCCGATCTTTCTGCGGATGGTTGAAAAATTGATCAGGCGGGCCTTGCTCGACGATGTGGCCACCTTCGACAAACACGATATGGTCCGATACCTCGCGGGCAAATGCCATTTCGTGCGTCACGATGATCATGGTCGTGTCCATCTCCGCGATCGATTTGATAACCTGCAGCACTTCGGCTACCAACTCCGGATCGAGCGATGAGGTCGGTTCGTCGAACAAAATGGCGTGCGGGCGCATGGCCAGCGCACGAGCAATACTAACGCGTTGCTGCTGACCCCCCGACAGCGTCGCGGGGTAGTTGTCCTTTTTCTCGGCCAGCCCGACCTGCTTCAGCAGCTGCATGCCAAGCTCGTCCGCATCCTTTTTCGGCATTTTCTTCACGACAATCAAAGATTCCGTCACGTTTTGCAATGCCGTTTTATTTTTGTACAAATTATAATTTTGGAAAACCATGGCGGTTTGCGAACGCAACTGCTGAATTTCCTTACGCGTGCAGTTTTCCGCGTCCAACTTGGCGTTCCCGATTTCAATGATCCCGGTGTCCGGATTCTCCAGAAAGTTCAAACAACGGATCAGCGTCGATTTCCCCGACCCGGAAGGGCCGATAATCGAGAGTACTTCCCCGTCCTTGAGTTCCAGATCGATGCCCCTCAAGACCTCCAGGCTTTTAAAGCTTTTGGTTAAATTCGTGACTCTAATCATATACCATTCAACCTTTACGTCCGGTATGGACGCTCCAAGTATTTTTCCAGCAATTGTTGCAAATAAGTGTACACGATAATCATCGCCCAATAAATCAAGGCCACGGCCAAGTAAGCCTCAAAGAACCGGAACGATTCCGCCGCTTGCATTTTTGCTTCCGCGAAGATTTCCACGACGCCCAAAGTGAAGGCGAGCGAGGTTTCTTTGAGCAGCGAGATGAAAACGTTGCCCGTACCCGGAAGGGCATTGCGCGCCGCCTGAGGCAAGATGATACGCCAGTACGCCTGCGCTTTCGTCATTCCTCCGGTTAAACAAGCCTCCATCTGCCCCTTGTCCACCGACAGAAGCGCAGCGCGAAAGATTTCCGCAAGGAAAGCGGCCTGCTTGATCCCGAGTCCGATAATCGCCGCGGTGACCGCATCCATTTTTGTAAAAAAGGGAAACAACTGCGGCAATCCATAATAGATCAAGAACAACTGCACCAGCATCGGGATGGAGCGGAAAAACGAAATATATACGCTGGCCAGCCCCCGCAGCCCCCGGTTGGAGCTGTTCCGCAGGAATGCCAGCACAAGCCCAACCACCACGGCGATGACCATGGCCAGGACGGCCATAAACAAGGCAATCGGAATGTATTTCATCGCATTGGCCATCGCCACTAGAATATAAGAAGGATCAAAATTCATATCGAATCGCCTGCTCTCCATTCACCTGAGCCATTACTCCGGTTTTACCGTAATATCTTCTCCGAAGTATTTATCAGAAATCTGTTTTAGCGTCCCGTCGTCTCTCAATTTTTGAATCTCGGCGTTGATTTGCTCGATCAAAGCGGCATTTTTTTCATTCTTGACAAACGGGAATGCGACATCCTCGTAATGGAACGGTTCACCGACAAACTTCAACGGCAAGTCCTGCTTTTTGATTTCCGCCAGCAGGGACGACTTAGAATTCACGTAACCATCCACACGCTTGTTCAGCACATCGTTTTGCGCGCCGTCGCGAGTTTCGTACGTCCGGACCTTGATCTCGCCTTTCGTATCGAACTTCTCCAGGTTTTTCACGTTTTGCGAACCGAATACACCGGCTACAGTTTTGCCTTTCAGGTCGTCCAGCGTGTTGATATTCGCGTTGTCCTTATGCGTAACAATCGTAACCCCGGCATAGGAATACGGCGCCGTGAAATCGTATTTGGCCCTCCGCTCGTCCGTTACCGCAACGGCGTTGGCGATGGTGTCGATTTTGTCCGTCTCCAATTGCCCCAACAAACCGCTGAAATCCGAATTGGTCCACTCGACGGTGTAACCGAGATTGGCGGCAACTTTTTCAATGACTTCCACATCGAAGCCAACCAGCTTGTCCCCATCTTTATAGCTGTTGGGAAAAGATTGTCCTGTCGCCCCGACGCGGAGCACCTTCTTCCCGTCTGTCGCCCCGGAATTTGAACCGGAGCAAGCGGTAGCGAGCAGGCCGATCAAAAGTATAGAGATTAAGGTAAATAGATATCTTTTCTTCATTTTTGTGTTTTCCCCCTCATTCATGATGTTATTCGCTTATATCGACAAATTCGACAATTTAATGAGTTACATTATATATATTCCTATCAGACTAGTCAACTTAATGTCGTTTTTCGCCGTCTTGCTTTAGCATACCCGGAATGAGGATTTTTTTCATGTAAATCGTAATATGGCCTTTGCCCAGATCCTTGGAGCCTTCAATTTCGTACCCGCGCCGCTTGTACATGTCGATCAGCCAAGGATGCTTGTCCGCCGTACCCAGCGAAACGGCCGGAGATTTCAAGGTATCGCGAACGATCGTTTCCTCGCACCAGGATATCATCTCCCGGCCGATCCCTTTCCGCCCTGCATCCGGGTCGCTGGCAAACCACCACAGGTGAGGCACCCCGAACGGTCCCGGGGACGGGCCCCACGGCATTCTGGCCGAGATCGTGGACACGATTTTTCCGTCCTCCTCCATCATGAAACAGAGGTTTTCCCGAATATTTTTTTCCACAAGGGCGAGGTCCGCCGTGGCGGCGGCAAAGTTAATGCCGAGCTGGCGGATCGGTTCATAGGCGCGCAGCGATAAATCGAGCAAAGCAGGCGCGTCGTTCAAGGTTGCCATACGAAAATTAGCCATGTCGTTCTCCGTCCTCCTGCCGTTCAATGCCGATGAACGCCGCCCGGTCTCAGGTGCCTCACGGGCGGGTTCTATCGGGGAACGTTAATGTAGTTGATCTGTGCCGCTGTCCCCGTACTTACGCTTGTTCTTCCCGCAGCCACCCGCTCGCCTCGGCGGCGGCCAGCACCCGGTCTACCGTTTGCGGAGCCGAACCCAAATACGTGGACGGGTCCATCAACCGCTCCAGCTCTTCCACGGCGACCGCTTGCCGGATGCGAGTGTCAGCCATCAAGATATCGCGGAAAGGAATGTCCTCCTCCACGCTTTTCATACACAACTCGTAAACGACCTCATGCGCGGTCTGCTTGCCCATCGGCTTCGCCAGCGCAAACATAACGCGCTCAGAAAGCAGCAATCCTCCGAGTTTGTTCAAATTCCGCAGCATATGGTCGGGCTTGACGACCAGTCCGGCCAGAACCGCTTTCGTGGACGCGAGTTGGGCCGCCAAATAAATGCAGCTTTCCGGCAGCGCGATCCATTCCCCGCGCCAGGACATCGCGTCCCGCTCGTGCTCGACGATCATCGACTCCTGCACAAGCGCGGCATTGTAACGGATCGGCTTGGTGAGGCTTGCGATCCCTTCCAGCGCCGCCGGGTTCCGTTTATGCGGCATCGTCGAGGAACCGATTTTGCCCGATGTAAACGGTTCTTCCACCTCGTCTATCTCGGTGCGCATCAAATTGTAAAATTCGTTGCCCATTTTGCCGAGCGTGCCGCTGATCATGCCGAGCAGGCCGGCGTATTCCGCCGAACGGTCCCGGGACGAGTGCCAGCTAATATTCGGCGCTTGCAGGCCAAGCCGTTCCATCGTCAGCCGCTCCACCTCCGGCCCGTGCGGGCCGAAGGAGGCGTAAGTGCCAACACCGCCACCCATCACGCCGGTGAATACCCGGGCTTCCGCTTCGCGAAGCCGATCCAGATGGCGGATCGTCTCGTCAAGCAGAACGGCGATTTTGAAGCCGAACGTGGTCGGCAGGCCCTGCATGCCGTGGGAACGCCCCGCCATCGGCGTTTCCCGATGCTTGCGTGCCAGCCGCGCCAGTTCGCGGGCGACCGCGCGCAGATCGCGCACGATAATCCGGTGGGCTTCCTTAAGCTGCAGCATCATCCCGGTGTCGACAATGTCCTGCGTGGTCGCGCCATAGTGAATCCATTCCCCGTGCTCAGGGCCGCACAGATTCTGCAACGCCTTCAGCGTCGGCATCAGCGAATGCTTAACCTTCAGCACTTCCTGGGCGATTTCCTCTATATTCATAAGCTCTACCTTGGCCTTGTCGGCAATGACAGCCGCCGATTCGGCCGGGATGAGCGCAAGTTCCGCTTCCGCAAGCGCCAGAGCCGCTTCCACGTCGAGGTGCTTCTGCAGCCGGTTCTCGTCCGACCAGACCTGGCGCATTTCCGCGGTTCCAAAATTGTTTTGCAGCATAATCATATCGATAACATGTGACGGCATGGTGTGTACCTCCTAAGTGTGCGTGCTCATAAGTACGTGTTCAAAAGTGTTCAAAAATGCGTGTTCAAAAAGTCGGCTTTTGAACTACCTCTTAAATATCAGGAATCAGTGTGTGCATATCAGTTAGCTGCTCCAGTCGCCCGACCTTGCCGGGCAGCTCCTGCCAAACGGCGGAAAGGCCACGGGCAGCGTCAGCGTACTTGTCCATTCTTTCCTCCGGAGTCAGCGGACGGCCGGGCGCTCCGCGCGGGCAATCCACCCGCTCTGTATACGTCGATCCATCGGCGTACGCGACGCTGACAATCGTAAACCGCCCTTTTGGCATCGCGTTTGGCGCGGGAACGATATCGGCGTCGTAACATCGCTGCACCTTCGCCGCAAGCGCCAGCAAATCAGGGCGGATCGTTTCATCGGCAAACGTGCCGATGCCAAGTTCTCCGTCGGCCAGCGCCGCCGCAATCACATATTCGACGCTGAAGCGCCCTTCCACGCCCGTTTTCGGTTCGCGGACGATGAGAGCGGCGTCCCCCCCGGGCGGAAAAGTGGCGGTCACGCGGTCGATCGCCGAGATGTCCGCCGCCCCACGAGCGGCACGAATCGCCAGTGCGGCATCCGCGGCATGATGGGACGCCGAGCAGCACGGATACCGTTTGAACCATAGGCCGGGTTCGGCGATTTGCCACGGCTCGCCCCAGCCTTCCAGCGTCTTCTCCGGTTTCGCTTCGCCCCCGCCGAGGGCCGCAAAAAAACCAAGCGGCCCCTCCAGCGGCTCCTCCGCTCCGGCGATCCCCGCTTCCGCGAGCCGCGTTGCCAGCAAACCCGAGCGGGCGGCCAACCCCGCGTGCAGAGGCTTCACCTGCGTGCCGAAATGCACTCTTAGCCCGCCGGCTTGCGTGGCCGCTAATCCGAGTGCTCGGGCGATCGTGCTGGCGTCGAGGCCAATCAGCCGGGCGCACGCGGCGGCGGCCCCCACCACGCCGAGAACGGCGGTGCTATGCCAGCCGGCCGCGTAGGGCTTGGGACCAAGCGCCAGCCCGAGCCTGCACATCGTCTCAACCCCGACGATATACGCTGCCAGGAAATCGGCGCCGGTCGCCCTCCGCTCCTCCGCTTCCGCCAGCAGCGCGGACAAAATCACGGCGCTCGGGTGGCCCCGGACGCTTTCGTGGACGTCGTCGTAATCGAGCGCATGGCTTAAGTAGCCGTTGACCAGCGCGGCATCAAGCGCCGGAAGCCGTTCCGGCCTTCCCGGCACGGACGAGCGGCCGTTGCCTGCCCAGCCCGCACCGGTCCCAAGCGCCGCAGCGATGCTGTCCGCTCCCGTATCGACCCTTGCCGCCAGCGTTGATGCCAGCCAGTCCAGCACCCCGGCGCGTGCGGCCTCCAAGGCCCGCGTATCCTTCAGCGGATCGGAGCCAACAATTCGTTCCGCAAGCTGCCGGGTAAGGGACCCCGCTCTCATCCGAGGGCCTTCAGCGCCTGTACGGCCGTTTCCGCGAACAAGGCTGCGCTAATCTCCAGCGCTTCTTCCTTTAAAGTAAATTTCGGATGATGCCATTGTTCCGTCCCGCCGGTGCCCATCCATATAAAACAACCCGGCACATGCTCCTGGTACAGGGCGAAATCCTCGCCACCCATCGTCGGCTCCGCTTCCACCACTTGCAGTCCCTGTGCTTCGGCGGCCACGCGCATGATTTCCGCCATGTTCGCCTCATTGTTCACCGCGGGCAGCATCCCCATCCAGTTCAGTACTGCCTCGGCCCCGTATCCGGCAGCCACGCCTTCGACAACCCGTTTCATCTGGTCGGGAATGCGAATCCGCGCTTCCGGCTCAAACGTTCTCACCGTACCTTCCAGAACCCCTGTGTCCGGGATCACGTTCCAGGTCGATCCAGCTTGCAGCTTGCACACGCTGACCACGGCGGAATGCTTCGGACTGGCATTGCGGCTTACCAAGGTCTGAAGCGCGCCCACGATGGCGCTGCTGACCACCACCGGATCGATCGCCGCTTCCGGCATCCCCGCATGGCCACCCTTGCCTTTGACTTCGATTTCGAAGCGGTCCACCGACGCCATCAAAGGGCCTGTTCGAATCCCGACCGTACCGATGGGCAGGTCAGGCTTGTTATGCATGCCGAAAATCGCCGTAACTCCCTCCAAAGCTCCCGCTTCGATCACCGCGCGGGCTCCAACCGCCAGTTCCTCCGCCGGCTGGAACAAAATGCGCACCGTACCGCGAAGCTCGTCGGCCCGTTCCTTAAGCAGCGCCGCCGCTCCGATCATCGAAGCCGTATGAAAATCGTGGCCGCACGCGTGCATCTTCCCCGTAACCGTTGAAGCAAACGGGAGTCCCGTCTCCTCCTTGACCGGCAACGCGTCGATATCGGCCCGCAGCATAATCGTCGGTCCCGGAAGCGCCCCCTTCACCTCGGCCAGTACACCGGTCGGCAAATTTAGCTCGAGCTGGCGAATGCCCAGTTCCGTAAGCCAGGTGCGAATCCGCTTCGTCGTTTCGTGTTCTTCGTTAGAGAGCTCTGGATGCCGGTGCAATTCCCGGCGTATGTCGACGAGTTTTGGCTGAAGCGATCCGGCTTGTTCCTTGAAGAAGTTCGATATCGTTGTCATATGCACATCTCCTTTTGCAATTAATAGCTATCCAGCGGCTGGAAGTATTTCTTTTCATCGTAAGCAACCGCGCAAAATGAATAATGGGCCGAGATTGTCCCTCCCGGCCACCACGGCTTACCTTCCATTAATATAGCCGGGCGTGACCCCCTTGAATCATGAAGACGTTAAGGTTCTTGCGCTTGTCACATTGCCGCGCTAACACACAAAAGAACCAGCCCGAAGAATGACATTCTTTGTCAGCCCCATTGCCTGCGATCTTGCTTCACTCTTGCCAAACTGGTTCAAATAGTACATCGGAATAGTCCGTTTTGAGATTAATTTTAAATTATAGCCCGCCTGCTTGTATACTGTCAACCAACGTACAAATCAAGTCGTTTCCTTTTCCGTGGAGCGCCGCACTACAAGCTTGGGCTCCACCCATCGGCGCCTGCCGGACAGAGCCGCCTCTGACTCGTTGATTTGCGCCATCAGCATTTCGCCGGCCGCCGCTCCCAGCGCAAAAGTGTCCATGTCCAGGCAGGTAAGCGGCGGAGTGGTGAAGGGGGCGAGCGGCCTATTGTCAAAAGTGGCGACACCCATCTCGTCCGGGATGGACACCCCTCGCCCGCGAAGCTCCTCCAGGGCCCCGAAAGCAACCAAATTGCTCATGCAGATGATCGCGTCGGGAACGTTTGGCAGGGCAAGCAGTTCGCGCACCAGCCTGCGCCCGTTGACTTCGTTGGCATAGCCGGGCAGCACGATGCCGGACGGTACGAGAAGGCCTGCTTCTGCCTCCTTTCCTCCCCGTATTCCTTCAGCGACAAGCACTTCCCGGTATCCCGCCACCCTTGCTTCAAACATCGGATCGCCCCGCTCCCCGCCAATAAAGGCGGGATTGCGGTATCCCCGGGCAAACAAGTGGCTGGTCAGCATTGCCGCCCCGCGGCGATTGTTGATATCCACCCAGCACAACGGAGCCATGCCGGGGATTTTGCCGATAGAGACATAAGGAAATTTCAATCCGTTTAACTCCCCGGCCAGCTCCGGAGTCAGGATGGAATTGTCCATAATCAGCCCGTCCACTTTGCGCCCCAGCACAAAACGGCTGACAAACCGCTCCCGTCCGACATGTTCGATATTGCTGATCGTAAGTTCGTAGTCAAGCGGCCCGATGACGCTTTCCACGCCCCCGATAATATCGTAGAAGGAAGCGTTCAAAAAATCGCTTTTGCGTGTCAGATCGATAACCAGTCCGACATTGTAACCTTTTTGTTTCGCTAACCGCGTGGCCAAGCTGCTTGGTTCATAATTCATCTCGCGCATGACGGCCCTAACCTTTTCCTTGGTTGCTTTCGAAATACTCGGCGCATCGTTCAGCACTTTCGATACGGTTGACTTGGCCACATTCGCGGCTTTGGCAATGTCGTTAATCGTGATTTTCATCGTATTAGACCCTCTCAAAAAAAATACAATGATTTACAATTAATTATACCGGTTTCCCCTCCTTCACAAAAGCAGGAATTTAAGCGCATACAATAAAAACGCCTGACGGCGTTCTTTAATGTCTCTGACTTCTACTTTGGAGCGATTGGAGGGATGGATTCCCATTCCTTCTTCGGTTCTTTGAGTAACCTTCCCCTTCTTTCATGAACAGTAGCGTCAAGTCCCTTGGCCCTTTCCAATCTGTATCTACATCCAGTGGACGTTGCTCTAACGGACACCAGCGACCTTATCCGCCCATTTTCCGGGTATTTCCCAGCCTAACGGACACAGGCGACCCTATTTCGCTCTAAACCAGTTCATCCAGACCGATTTGAGGTAAATAAGATCATCTGTGTCCGTTGCAGTTTGCAATCCTCCGCTTTTCCTCAAATAACGGCTCTGGTGTCCCTTAGCCCCCAGTTTCCTCTCCTCCCCCTCGCTCTACCCGCACATCGCCCTCTACCATCCCCGAAATTTTATAAATTCCATAAGGTCAAAAAAACACGGAATTCCCGCTTGCCCTAACCGGCAGCAGAAATCCCGTGCCTTTACTTCACGCCCCTCCCCAACCACGTTTTACATGTTGGCTTTAACTGGCGGCCGCTGCTGCTTTTTTCCGGATGCCGCTCGCTCCGGCTGCTTAGGACGCTTAATTTTGCCAGTCCACCGTCACCGTCCCTACGCCGCTGGCCGGCGTCGTGTACGTATGATTGCCCCCGCCTTCCCAAGTAACCTTGCTGCCGTTCGACTTAATAAACTTAAACTCCAGCTTTGTCCCGGCCGGCACGCTGACATCGTAATACCAGGTCGGGTACTTCGCAATCACCTGATTGTACATCGGTCCAACCGCTTTGTCCGGGTCCCAGGAGCCGAGCTCCGCGACGTTGCCGACAAGATAAACATTTGTTCCGTAATCGGTGGCGGCCTGATTGACCAGGAAACGTACCGTGACCTGATCATCCGTTAGAACATTAAAGTTGCTGAATGTATTGCTGGCGGTGCCGGACGATGTTTTGACCGATACGCCCGTTTTGCCCGCCGCGGCCTTCGGAATGACTACCTTAATCTGCGTATCTTCCCAGCTTACGATGCCGGAGCCGGTCACCGCTGTCGTGCCGAAATAGACCGTGCCCGCCGTGGCACCGAAACCGCGGCCGTCAATCGTCACCGTGTTCCCCGGTTGACCCATGGTGGGACCCACATTGCCGATCGACGGTGATGTTTCCGGTGCTGTGTACTGCCATACCGCCGTGCCGCCTGCCGCCAGCGTAAAGTTGGTGACCGCACCGCCGCTGCCAACAGTAATGGAATTGCCGTTTAAGAGCCCGCCTAGCTCATCTGAATAAGTGCCCGCCGGCAGCGAGCTCAACAGGCCCGAGATCGGATAAGACGTGGATGTACTCCGATTGATCGCGACCAAAGCAACGCTGCTGCCGAATTTGCGCTCAAAAACCAGCACATCGTTGTTGACCCAGCGCTCCGTCGTCGTCCCGTAAGCGATGGCCGGGTTCGATTTACGCAGCGGCGCCAAAGTTTGGATCACTTTATAAGCCGTTGTACCGTTATTAAACGAGGTCATCATCGCCCGGTTGTTGGGGTCGCCATCGCCGGTCATGTATTGCTCCGTGCCATAGTAGATAGCTGGCACGCCGCGGGAAGTCAGCGTCAACGCCAACGCTTGCTCGGCCGCCCGCGTACCGGTGCCGGCAACCTGGAAGCGGTCCATATCATGGTTGTCGATAAAGGTCACCATATTGTTGATGTAGTCATACTGGGATTCCGTGCTGGCCAACACCGTGTAGAGATCCTTCATCGTTTCCGTTTTGTCCCGGAACACCTCGCGCACTTCCTGTGCGTATTCAAAGTCCAGCAGGTTCATGCCGCTTTCGTTGGCAAATTTAATGTTGTCCCCGTCGGTTTGATCCGCGCCAAGATACCATTCCCCAAACGTAAATACCGGATGATCGCCGCCGTAAATCGAGGAAACGAAGCTTTTTTGCCAGCCGAAAGGCATATGCTTCACCGCATCAAAGCGAATCCCGTCTACACCCATGTCGAGCCAGAGATCGATGGCGGTTTTAAAATAAGCGTCCATCGTGCTGTTATTATGGTTGATATCCGCTAAGTCATAGAGGTTTTTGTAGATGCCGTCTTCAATCGTGGAAAAATCGGTGCCCCCGTTATGATGGAATAGGCCGGCCGAATCATTGCTGTAGGTGCCAAGCAGCGAGCCGTTATCATACAACGCACCGTTCTCCGCGAAGCCGGGATTGTCCCTATCGGCCGGAGACGTGTGGTTGGGGGCAAAGTCGATCACGACCTTGATGTTATTGGCGTGAGCCGTATCAATCAGATTTTGAAAATCGGCAAAATCCCCGAAAGCGTCGTTCGTTTGCTTAAAATCCCTCGCCCAGTAGCCGTGATAAGACGTATTATTAACGCCGGAATACTTGATGACGGAGGTGATATTCTCCATAGGCTGGGATATCCAGAGGGCGGTAACGCCCATGCCGGTCAGATAGCCGTCATTAATCTTGTCGATAATCCCCTGCCAGTCTCCCCCGAAATAAAGCTTCAAATTGGATCGGTCGCTGCTGAACGCATCCCCCGTCGGATTGTTCGCCTTGTCTCCGTCTACGAAACGGTCGGTCACAATCTGATAGATGACGTCCGTACTGAAATTGACCTTGTTGTCCACGCTCGTGTCGGGTGACGCCCATGCGGGCAGCGAAATCCCCAACGCCAGACTCAGCGAAAGCGCCAGGGAGGTCAAACGTTTGCATTGCGATTTCATTGTCCTATCTCTCCTCTCAAATGTTCTGCCGATCTTGGGGAGCCGAGCCTGCCTGGCCTGCATAAAGCGGGTGCACAGCCGCCAGAGCGGTATGGCAGACAAACAATAAAACGCTTACACAATTCAAAGAAACCGGTTTCCTCCCTAAAAATACCATCCTTGATCAGGACAAGTCAATACCTGAATTGGAATTTTCTACATTTCAGGTGTCTTTGCAAAAAATAGCAGGATTTTGGGGGTTCAAAACCGAGATCGCGTTTGAGTACGAAACATCTAACGGTTCTGATCGGCGCTATTTGGGCAAAAACGAAGATTTCCAAGCTGTAACGGTTGCCATCGCCCTTATTCCACGTTTTGGCTGGAGTTAAGGGACAATTTCAAATCAATAAGCGTGCTCAGAACCGTTAGAAAAGGAAACACCGTCTTTGGAGCCAAATAAGCGTAGGTCACAACCGTTAGCGCATAAACCAAAGAGGCCCCCCTGTCATTTTCAATGACGTAGAGGGGCCTTCTCATTCTATTTTTCCGGATAAAATAATACCTTGTCCTTACGAATACTCTCCAATAAGTACTCGTTGTCGACGAACGGCAATTCGACGATATCTATTTTCAGAAAACCTGCCGCATCATCAAAAGCGCTTTTTACATGGGGAGGAAGCTCTTGTTCCACCATCAAATCGATATCCGAACTGGCCGTACTGTTGCCTCTGGCCCTGGAACCGAAAATATAAACGTTCGATAATCCGCTGGACTTACAAACCTCCAGCAATCTGCGATAAATCCGATCAGGAATATCAAAGGGCATTTTCCACATACTCCTTCAGTACTTGCCGCAAATTTTTAAATTCCTCAAGGTATCTTTTGATAATGCGTTCATACACGGAATCGGCTTTTGCTTCAAAATATTGATGAGTAGTCGTATTGCGGTCATATACTATATCTTCCCATAAAACGGTATCCTCAATCCAGCCCCTGGACAGAGCTTCACGAAAAATATCTTTTGGGTAAGGCGGAATATTGGCCAATCGTTCTTGAAAAATAGAATGAAGAAGCCCCTTTGCCATTTCATATGTATATTCGAATCTTTTTATAACCGAATCCCGAATATACACATTGTAGGGTTGCGCACAGGCGTCTTCCAGCGTTTCAACCGCATTATAAAACAAGCGAAACTTAAACAATACCCGCTCACGAGCCTTGTCTTTGCCAGAATCAAATACATTCGT
This sequence comes from Paenibacillus macerans, assembly GCF_023715465.1. GTDB lineage: Bacteria > Bacillota > Bacilli > Paenibacillales > Paenibacillaceae > Fontibacillus > Fontibacillus macerans_A. Next base: position 91,338 of record NZ_JAMBOE010000014.1, on the reverse strand, counting down.
CCTATCCACAACACAATCCCCTCTCAATATAAAAAATAGACAATCACCGCTCCTTCAGCACATCCCATGGCGTCGGGCGGTCGTAATACGTGTCACAGAGTTTGAACTCGCTGTCCTTGTAGAAGCAGCCGCGGTCCTCCATGGCGCTGCGCACGGACATTTTGGCCAGATCGAGCATATTGTGCTCGCGGCTTAAGTGCGCCAAATACACCCGCTTAAGGCGCCCGTTCAGGATTTCGCTCATCAGTTCGCCGGTCGCGTCGTTGGACAGGTGCCCCAGGTCGCCGAGGATACGCCGCTTAATGTTCCACGGGTAACGCCCCATCCGCAGCATCTCGATGTCGTGGTTTGCCTCGAGCACCAGCACATCGGCGTCGCAAATCGCTTCCTTTACCTTGTCGCTGGCATACCCCAGGTCGGTGCACACGCTCAGCTTCTCACTGCCGTCGTAAAAGCTGTAGCCTACCGGCTCGGCGGCGTCATGCGAAATCGCAAACGACTCTACCCGAAGCGAGCCGAAGTCGCGCGTTTCCCCCGTGCCCAGCACGCAGCGCTGCTCGTCCGGAATCGCGCCGATCGCTTTGTCCATGGCGGCCCATGTCTTTTCGTTGGCGTAAACCGGGAGATTGTACTTCCGGGCTACTGCGCCCAAGCCCTTGATATGATCGGAATGCTCATGCGTAACCAAAATCCCGGACAACTCCTGCCCGGTCACTTCCCGCTCCATCATCAGCTCGTCGATCCGCTTCGCGCTGAAGCCCGCGTCGATCATCAGCGTAACTTCCCCATTCGCGACCAGCGTTGCATTGCCTGTCGAACCGCTCGACAGCACCGAAAAACGTATCCCCATGATCTCCCATTACTCCTTTGTCTTCTCTGTGTTCGGACTGATAACGTCCCCACTGATGCCCTGCACGTAATACTCTTTGCCGCTCTCCAGCATAAACCGCCAGGCCGGCGCGGCCGGCAGATGTGCGTCCGAATCGAACACTTCCCCATAGTATCCCAGCTCGATTTCCGTCACGACCGACCCTTCCGGCAGGAAGTTCTCAATCAGATTGCCCAGCGCCTTCGACGCCGACAGCACCCGCTGCGGTTTCTCCTCCTCGGGATAGCTGATCTCGATCGCCTGGCGCTGGTAAGAAATGATCTTCTGATTGCTGCCCAACAGCTTCATCTCGATTTTAAAAAGCGGCCACTTGCCATCGACGAGCGGATGCAGAACAAACACGTCCGCGCTGCTCGCCACCTCGTCATACCGGTATTGGTCGATGTCCGGCAGCGTGTTCTTTAACGCCGAAGCCAACTCACGCGGCGAAAAAATCAGCTTGCTGTCCACCGGCGCCGGCAAATCCACGGTTTTGCCCCTCTGATCCCCATCCACGAAGCGGTAGGCGATTTTGGCCAGCTCCGGCGTCTCCGTGGGAATTTTCGCCAGCACGCGGATCTGCTTCTCATCCATAATTCTTTGCGTGTTGTTCTCCAGGGAGGTGATATCCAGATTGGAGTCCCTCTGTTCCCGCACACCGTTCCACAACTGATAGCCAAGCACCAGGTTCAGCAGCAAAAACGCGTAAATCAGCACATTTTTCGCCCGGCCCCAATCCATGATTCATCCCCCCTTCGCTAAAGTCACGAGTCTAATCTAGTAGAAACATTCGAAAAAACGTGTACAGGCGCGTTTGTGCAAAGTGCAAACCATTCGTGCACCGTAAAGCCAGCCCTAACGGACTCCAGCGACGCTATTTCGGTGAAATCCACTGTTTTCAAAATGTAACGGACACCACAGACCTTATTCGGCGTATATGTGCCCAAAACCGGCCTATTTCGAGCAAATAAGGGCTTCCCTGTTCGTTAGAATTGAAACCGGCGTTTTTTCAGCCAAATAAGGTCGCTCAGGTCCGTTAGCCTACATGCGATCAGCCCCGCCGGCTAGCAACGTTCATGTCCGGGCGTTCCCGCCCCGCGCTTACTTCAGCACCCGGATCGCCCCGTTGCTCAGCTCGGCCACCCAAGTTGGCGTAAGCAGCAGCCCGTCCTCGGACAAGGACGGCAGATAGGCCGGGTACAGGCGGGCGACGTCCGCCCCCGTCTGCAGCTTCGCGACCTGCTCCCGCAGCGTTTTGCCGCCGGGCAGCGCGACGACCTTCTTCTCCCAGCTGCCGCCCGCGCTATAGATGAGCGACCTTTCGTAGCCGGTGATCGTCCCCTGGCGCATTTCCAGCGAGATCGCTCCATAATGGAACGAAGGCAGATCGAGGATCGGAAAAGCGCCGTACTGCCCAACTCCGTAATACTGCTGAAAAACAACCCTGGGCTCGTCTTCATTCAAGCCGTCGGTCTGCTCCAGCCGGTATTTGCCGTTCCAGCCGCCGTGCTGATTGACGAAGTCCACGGCAGACAGCACGTTTTTGCTCGGACTATTTTCGCCGCCCGAAGGCGCCGCCGGATCGGTGTAGTTGATCCAGTTCCGGTCCTGCTTGACCTGCAGGCTTCGCTTGCTGTCCGTGTAAATTTCCGAACCGTCCTTCTCGCGGATATACCGGGTAATGCTCGGGTCGAAAAAGAGACTGCGCTGCATCTGTTCGGTCGAATACACCCCGATATTCAGGCCCGTTTCCACCAGCTCGACCGGCTCCTCGGGAAGATAGTAGCCATCCGCCGTTAACGTGTACGGCACCCAGTTCTTGCCGAAGTCGGCCTGCTGCTGCACGTCCTGCACCGTCAGGTCGGCTTTGGTCGCCTCATAGACGACATCCCCCTGCGCGCTGAAGAAAAACGCCCGCACCTGGTCCTCGGTGCCCGTGTTGTAAATGAGCAACCGGCTGACGGTTTCCGCGTCGAACAGCGGATCGGGAGCGATCTGCATCACTTTTTGCAGCAGCTCGACCGGAATCCCGTCCCCGAACTCCAGCTCGATGCCGACATGATCGCCGCGGATCGCCGACCAATCGAAATTTTGCACCGCATGGCGCTGAAATCCGTCAAACTGCCGGACCTTCAGCCGCGAATAAATCAAATTGTAAAACGTCGAATCAGGGTAAAAAACGGTATGCCGCTCCTTGCCCAGATGCACCGCGATCTGCGACGGATACAGCATATCTTCGCTTTTCAGCGCGGTTCCCATATTCTCCGTGCGGATATAGTCGCTTCCCGATTTGACGACCGGGTTGCTCCCCGGCAGCTGGTAAATCAGAAAATAGCTTTGGATCAGGCTGCACGCCACCAGCAAGACCAGCGTCAGCGATTTGATTCTTTCTTTCATCTCGCTTCGCCTCCCTGGGGTTCCATCGGCAGTGTAAAGGTGACTTTCGTGCCTTTGCCGAATTCCGACTGCAGGGAGATCGTCCCCCCGTGCGCCTTCACAATTTCCCGGGCAATCGACAGGCCAAGGCCCGTGCCGCCCATATTCCGCGAACGCGCCTTATCGACGCGGTAAAACCGCTCGAAAATCCGGTCCAGGTCCTTTTTCGGGATGCCGATCCCGTTATCCTGTACCGAGATGGCGAGTTGCCCGTCTTCGCTCTTGCGGGCCTCCAGCGCGATCGCCCCGCCTTCCGGCGTGTATTTCATCGCGTTCGAAATGAGGTTGTCCAGCACCTGGTCGATTTGGTCCCGGTCGAGCCAAGCCGTGTCCACATCGCTGGCAATGAACAGCGTTGGCTTGATCTCTTTTTCCTGCATTTGAAAAGAAAACCGGTCAGCCACTTCCTCCAGCATCTCCATTACACTGGTCGGCTGCTTGCGCAGCTGCGCTTCCTTGGAATCGAGCCGCGACAAGTGCAGCAGGTCGGTGACGAGGCGGATCATCCGCTCCGTCTGGTTCTGGATGACGGCAGTGAACCGCGGACCCAGCTCCGGGTCCTGCAGGGCGCCGTCCTCCAGCGCCTCCGTGTAGCTCTTGATCGTCGTCAGCGGCGTGCGCAGCTCATGCGACACGTTGGCCACAAATTCCCGCCGGGAAGCCTCCAGCTTCTCCTGCTCCGTGACGTCCTGCAGCACGGCGATCGTGCCGATGATCCCGATTTCCCGCCGGTGAATCGGCGTAAACGTCACCCGGATCAGGTACATGTTGCCGTCCGGCCCGTCGTTCTCCAGAATCGCCGAATGCATCGTGCCCTGCTCCAGCACGCCTTGCTCCTCGGGCGGCAAATGGAGCAGCGACATGATGTCCGTCCCGAGGGCCGGGTGGTCTTCCACCTGCAGCATCTCGCCGGCCCGCCGGTTCATCAGAATGACCCGGCCGGTCTCGTCGGTCGCGATCACCCCATCGCTCATGTTCGTTAGAATCGAAGCGAGCTTCTCCTTCTCCTCTTCGTTTTGCGCCAGCGCGTCGCGCAGCCGGCTCGTCATATAGTTAAACGCCTTGCTGAGCTGGCCGATTTCATCGTTGCCGAGCACGGCCATTTTCTGGTGGAACTCGCCTTCCGCCACCGCCGTGGCCCGCCGCGTCAGCTCCTTGATCGGCGACGTGATCGTATGCGCCAGGATGACGCAAAGTACCACCGTCAGGCCCAGCGCCAGCAAAATCCCGGAAATAAAGATGTTATTGATCCGCTCCATCGTGCTGTACAGTTCGGTCATGGAAGCCGCGATGTAGATCGCGCCGACGATTTTCCCGCCGCTGACGACGGGTTTGGCGACCACCTTCTTGCGGACGTTGTCGTCGTCGATGATGTATTCCTCGTTGTCCCGGATCCCTTGCAGCGCCCGGCTAACCACGGTTTGCGTGTTTTTCGTGCCGACGTAATCGGCGTGCGATGGTTTGGACGTCGTGAGCACCTTGCCGCTGGCGTCAAGCACTTGAATCTCCGCTCCGTTAATGCTGAACAGATTGTTGACGAGCACGCGGAGATTTTCCAGCGATTCCTCCGCCGACTCCCCGGACACGCCCAGGTTTTGCGCCGCCAGCACGGAGATCAGCTCCGCCCGCTCGTTGAGATCTTTGCTGAAATTGCTGGTCAGCGAGGTTTTCATCGCGCTCACGAAATAGACCCCGATCAGTTGCATCGCAATCAGGATCAGCAGCACGTAAATAATGATCAGCTTGGCCTGGATCGTGCGAAAAAAGGAGGGCAGATTCATCGCTTAGAATCCACCCGCCTTGGAGCTGCGCATCATATAACCTAGTCCCCGCCGGGTCAAAATATACTCCGGCTTGCTCGGGTCTTTCTCGATCTTCTCGCGCAGCCGCCGGATCGTCACATCGACCGTACGCACGTCGCCGAAATATTCGAACCCCCACACCGCCTGCAGCAAATGCTCGCGGGTCATGACTTTGCCGGCGTTTTTGACCAGGTAATGCACCAGCTCGAATTCCCGGTGGGTCAAATCCAGCGGTTCGCCGTTCTTATGCACCGTATACATGTCCGTGTCGATGTACAGCTCGAACAGGCTGATGCCCTGCTTCGCGTCTTCACCGCCGTCCTGAGCCGCCGGCTTCTGCCGTCTGCGCATTTGCGCCTTGACCCGGGCCAGCAGCTCCCGCGTGCTGAACGGCTTGGTCACATAGTCGTCCGCGCCAAGCTCCAGCCCCAGCACCTTGTCGATCTCCCCGTCCTTGGCCGTCAGCATGATGATCGGCGTTTCCAGCTTCGCCCGCACCTCGCGGCACACGTCCATGCCGTCTTTGCCGGGCAGCATCAAATCGAGCAAAATGAGGTCCGGCTGCTCGGAGAACGCCAGCTCCACCGCTGCAATGCCGTCAAAGGCGAGAATGACCTCGTAGCCCTCTTTTTCCAAATTGAATTTTAAAATATCCGCAATCGGCTTCTCATCGTCCACTACCAAAATTTTGCCTTGCATGACGCAGGTTCACCCCCAAACTTTCGGTCATGGCTTTCATCTTCCTCTATCTTACCATATCCTCGGGGGCATCAGCTATCCAAGCAAGAGGTTGAAGAGGCTTTGGCGAATTGAAGTAAAAAATGGCCTCACGCGAGGACGTTCCATCAGGAACCGACCTGCGGGCCATTTTTTCATTTTGAGGAGTATATAATCTTACAGATATTTCATCGGGTTTTGGACGCCCCCGTTTTTATGGATTTCAAAATGCAAATGAGTGCCGGTGGAGCGTCCCGTACTGCCCATAACTCCGATCTTCGAGCCCTTCTCGACGATCTCGCCTTCCTTGACGCTGATCTTGCTCAAGTGTCCGTATAGCGTCTCGTAGCCGTTTTTATGATCGATAATAATGACATTTCCGTATCCGGTTTTTGTTCCGGTGAACGAGACCACACCCTCGTCCGCCGCAAGGATGGCGCGATCGGAGGATACGAGGTCGACGCCTTTATGCGTCCGCCCCCAGCGTGACCCGTAGCTGCTCGAAATACTCGCCCCCGACACCGGCCAGGCAAACTGCCCGGTTCCTTCGCCAACCACCTTCGTCCCCTTCAGCACGATCCGAGGGGTCGCCTTTTTCGTCACGTCCTGACCGAGCCATTGCTCGGCAACAACGACGCCATTTTCCCTAGTGATGCGGTATTCCATCGTTTTCAGGCCGCTTGATCCTTTCGCGACGACCTTGGACTCACCGGCCTTCAGGTTATCGCTTTTGCGAATGATCAGCTGCGGTTCGGTCACAATTTCTTCCGTCACCTTCTCCACCGTTTTGACGGTCAGCGCCGGCTGCAGCGCTTTTACGTTCAACACCGTGCCGATTTGCATCGTCCGTTCCTCTACGTCAGGGTTATTGGCGAACAATTCGGCCTGTTTTACGTCGAACCGGGCGGCGATGGAGGATATCGTATCTCCTTCCTGTACCTCATATTCAATCGCTGCTTCGTTCCCCTGGACGATTTTTTGCACCGCCTCGTCGACGGTGAGTACCTTGTTCGGATCCGCATCTACGGCCCCCTGCGCCACTTCCTCGGTGATTTTGGCCGACTCCAGCGTGACGCTGGCCCCCTTGGACTTCACTTGCGACGTTTTGGATTTGGCCCCGCCGGTCAACTTCACTTTGGAGGCCAGCGTTTGCTGGTCGGTTTGCGGAACGTATTTTTCTTTAACTTGTTCCAGCACCGCCTGCGCGGCCGCCTCATCCTTCACGATGGCAATCACTTTTCCATCCACTTTCAGCTCAACGCTTTTGGCGTATCCGGTCAACAGGCTATACAACTCGCCCAGCGTTTCCTCGGAATCCACCTTCGCTTTATAGGCTTGCTCCGGCTTCAACGTAATACCTTCGGTATGTACAGCCATTTCCGCATGGGGATATTTTTGTCTATATTCTTGTTGTTTGCGTTCGATCATGGATTCAAATTCCGCCTTGCTGGCGATCGTGCCGATCTCCTTACCGCCTACATAAACCCGGTAATAGGACACCGTATTGGCTTTGACGTATTGCTGGCCCGCTAAGTAGACCGAACCGGCAATCAATACGACTGCAGCCGCCGTTATAGCGGTTTTGCGCGTTTTAAGTATATTGGTAAAAGCCTTGATTTCTTCCGTCTTTCCAGTCTGTTCGGACATCTCTAGATCATTTTCCGGGCGGCCGTCTTTCTCCTGCGCCTGGGACTGCTCCCCGCGCCACAGCTGCCAAAGCTTCCCCGTGAAACCTTTCATACTGATCTCCTTTTTCCATCGACTCATTTCGACCAAAAATAGTTTCAAAATTTTAACCTTTTTACTGCCATTGTTTACTTTAACACAGCCCAACAAAGGATTTCAACTTTCGCATAACGCGCAAAAAACCCGCGCTGTGCGCGGGCCTGACCCGTATACCAATAACGTTTTGAAGCTGCGTTTAGTTACAATCCTGTGAATGGAAGCTCTGACGTGCCTGATCCGCCGCAGGATAAACTTCTACTTTTTGAGGATTTCCATCACCTTGGCGTATTCCGTTTTATCCAGATGTTTCGATAAAATCTGCTCAATATTGATCAATTCCGCCTCCGTCAACCCGCCCTCCAGCGCCGCAGTCAACGTCTGCATATCCTCCTGCGGCAGTTTGGACATGAGAATTTTGAACACCTCTTCTTTGTCCTTGTCCGGCAGCTCGTCCTTTTTTGCAATCATGTCATCCGGTGTCACCACGACCTGCTGATCCTGGTCCGCTGCCCCCTGGCCGGAGGAGCCGGAGGACATCCCGCCCATCACCGGCAGCGCGTCTTCCGGGACGCTGTCGTCCGTCCCCTGCCCCGTACCTGGGGAACTGGAGCCTACTTGCCCGGAAGAGCCGTTAGCGCCCGTCGCACCGCCCTTGGACTCACCCCCGGACGTGCCGGCTGTCGAGGTGCCGCTGCCGGCTGTGGAACCGCCTGCGCCTTGCCCGCCAGTTCCTCCAGTTCCTCCGGTTTTGTCGGTTCCGTTGGTTCCGTTGGTTCCGCCGCCCGCAATGCCACCGCTGCCGCTGGATCCTCCCCCTGCAGCGCTCCCGGCTCCGTCGGATCCTTCCCCGCTCGCGTTCCCGTTCCCGTTTGCCCCGGCACCGCTGTTACGTTGTTCTCCGTCTCCGCTGCCGCTGCTGCCTCCGTCCAAACCTAGCATCCCCTTCACGATGCTGCCCACACTTGGCGTCTGAGTCACCATGGGCAAATTGAAACTGCTCAGCAGCGATCCGATATACATATTTACGACATAGCCCGTTGTCGCCACACTGATCAGGCTCACCGCCACGATCGTCGCGCATAATTTCAGCAGCCAGCCGACCCATTTCATAAATGATTTCCTCCTTCTATCCTTGCAGCTCATCTAGCTTTAGTATGGACAGTAGTAGGAGAATTCAGTCTACGTCGGCTTATAATAGTTTTGTGTAAACATCGAGTACAGGGACGGGGAGCTAGCCCAGAAAGGATGGTGCTGTAACTTGGGATACAGTTCTTACCGGTTTTGAAGTTGGTCAACAAAAAGTTGAACCAAAAATTAATTTGTATTGTATTTACTTATCGATTGGATGGGAAATATTTAAAAACTTCAGGTTATAGCACCATTCCAGACGATGTAAACCATGGTGCGGGCACCATCATATTTACCATCGATGGGAAAGATACGGATACAACCTCCTATATGGCCAATGGGACGGAGAGAAATAGCGAGCCTCAATATTTTGAAGCGGACATTCAAGGGGCAAAAGAACTAACAGTGTAGATTATGAATGAGGATCAAAATCCGAATACCAATGTCTTATTGTGGGATGTAACCCTTACGGAAATAAAGAACTGAATATGTTTAAGTTGCGTCAGGATAAATTTACAGGTAATGCCGTGAACGGATAAATAACGAAGAAATAGCCTGTTGAGGGTTTCTCAACAGGCTAAGGAGGGGGAACCAGCCCCCTATTATTAAGTTACTCGAACTTTTCCGCAGAAACATCAAATTGTAGTTCCGTTCCGTCCTCTGCGACAAGTGTCAGTGTCATTCCTTCATATTGCTTTATGGTAACCGCACCTAATTTTTCCGGGGTCTTTATGATTTTACTGCCGGTCATAAAACGCTTCTCATTAAAATGCCGAACCAAAACGACACCTTGCTCCGTATCTTCCACAAGGGCCCCACCACTTACCGAGACGGCAGTATCCCCTGTTGGTGTAATCCACCCGTTCGTAAAAAAGATCACTTTATTGCGCATCGGGTCATCGACAAATTCAAGAATTTCGGTTTTTATCGGTTTTTCTTCCTTTAAGCTTGCCTTTTTGTCTTCTTCCTTCTTTCTAAGCTCTTCTTCTCTCTTAAGTTCAACTTCTCTCCCGGCAATTTTTTTACGGGCCTCCATAGTTTGTCGATCGATTCTTTCCATCATCTCCCGCTTCTCTTGAGGAAAATCCGCATATGGAGAACTTTCGGCACCTACTCCAGTGATTACTGAAGTTCTCACAGCCCCCCCTCCTAAAAGGATAGAAAATGCTGTAACGCCGATGATTACTTTTAATTGTACCGGCTTCATACCATATCACTCCTTTCTTCCTTAATTAACTTTCTATGATTCGTACCACATGATATCAGTTGAATATTCAATTCTCGATTGTTCGGTATCTACATCACTATTTAAACGATCATACAGATTATCCCATGCCTCATCAGGTTCAAAGGTATTGTTACAGGTTGCATCATCCGGGTTTGTTTCACATGCTCCGAATTGAGTTAGTGTACCGGAAATATACATACGCATTCCTTTACTAACTTTACCATATTTCTTGATATTTTTCCATTGTTTGGACATTGACTGATTATATATTTGAGGCATAACATTTGAAGTTCCTATATCCCAGGACACATAAAAAATATCACTCATTTTCCAGGTGTTTATTTGTCCGGAACAGTTAAGGTTATCGTCGCCATCGTATGACGTGCTAGTGGTGCAGCCTGCAGCATCACCATAATTATAGTAAGGATAATCACTGACACTATCGTATCCATCCGCCCAATTTTTTGTTTTTGCTGCTGTAGCAAAATCGATTTCCATATCATTACCGCCTGCAATATCTACCTGAGAATCGTATAATCCTATTCTCTCGCCAATCTCATTGATCATTTCCGCCCATTCTTTTCCGCCTGAAACTATTACTTGATAGGCTGAATTGTTCGTCCCTACTATGATCAATAAATCAGAGTCAACATCACTTCCAACACCGACCCAATATCCTCTTGCAAACTGAACTACCGCATCAATTATTTCATCGTATGTTGCATCCGGGTTATATCGAAGTGTGGCACCAGTCCCATCAGAATTCTGTCCGCCATAATCCAAAATAACAGCTTCATCTTGTTTCCCACTTCTTCTTGAATGATCATGACCAATTTCATACCCTAAGTCATAATGAACAATTGTATCGACTGTCCCCATGTAATAAGATGTTGTATAGGAAGGAGCAGTCGCGGCCAACGCAGAGTTCGTGTTTGGAACAATAAGGGTCGATATACCAAGTAACGACGATAATAAAATTAACATTACTAACCTTACTTTTTTAATCATAGTTTTTCCTCCTCATTAAATGATTTAAAAATCAAATTAATGATTAATCGCTTTCAATTTCCTCCTTCCTCATTTAATTGGTTTAAAATTTAATTTCTATCTTTTTTGGTTAGTATGGTATAAATATCCAGTGTATACTATTAATATGGTTCGTTTTCCTATATATGTAAATTGTTTTTTTGAAATAGATCCCTTTTCTATTGCCATGAACAAATGGTAGTCAAAAAAGCCGCCCAAAGGTAATATCAAATCACCTTTGGGCGGCTCGCTTGTTATATCCATCTATACGCGCAAACTACTCGTAAATCGGCAAAACCTGGTTCGTTTGGCTGCGGTTGCGGCCGACCGAGAAAATCGCGATCGGCACGCTGGTCAGTTCGGAGACGCGGCGCACGTAATTCCGGGTCGTTTCCGGCAAATCCTCCAGCGTTTTGGCGCCGGAGATGTCTTCATCCCAACCCGGCATCTCTTCATATACCGCCTCGCATTCGGCGAGCATGTTGAGACTGGCCGGATAGTGGGTGATCACTTCGCCGCGGTACTTGTAACCGGTGCAAATCTTCACCGTCTTCAGGCCGGTCAACACGTCCAGTGAGTTAAGCGACAGGCCGGTAAGTCCGCTCACGCGGCGAGTATGACGGACAACGACGCTGTCGAACCAGCCGACGCGGCGCGGGCGGCCGGTGACCGTACCGTATTCGTGCCCGGTTTCGCGGATGAAATCGCCGATTTCATCATTCAGCTCCGTCGGGAACGGGCCGTCGCCGACGCGGGTTGTATACGCTTTGGCCACGCCGATAACCTGATGAATCTTCGTCGGTCCCACGCCGGAACCGTTACAGACGCCGCCCGCCGAAGGATTGGACGACGTTACGAACGGATAAGTGCCCTGATCGATATCGAGCATGACCCCTTGCGCGCCTTCGAACAATACCTTCCGGCCCGCATCGATCATATCGTTCAAAATAACCGACGTATCGGCAACATAAGGACGAATGATTTCCGCGTATTCCAAGTACTGCTTCAGTACCTCTTCCACATCGAGCTGCTGCCCTCCGTAGACGTTCTGGATCAAATGATTCTTCTCTTTCATGATATGGCGCAGCTTGGCTTCGAACTCTTCCGGGTCGAGCAGATCGGCAATCCGAATCCCGCTGCGCGCCGCTTTATCCATATAAGCCGGTCCGATCCCTTTCCGGGTCGTTCCGATCTTGTTCTCTCCCTTGCGATCTTCCTCCAAAGCGTCCAGCACCAAGTGATACGGCAAAATGACATGGGCCCGGTCGCTGATGACCAGGTTTTTCGCGCTGAACCCGTTCTCTTCCACGTAATGGATTTCTTCGATCAGAGCGGCCGGATTGATGACCACGCCATTCCCGATAACGCACAATTTATCTTGATTGAAGATGCCTGACGGAATCAAGGTGAGTTTGTACTTCTTGCCGTCGATAAGTATGGTGTGACCGGCGTTGTTGCCGCCTTGATAACGGGCCACCACATCTGCGCTCTCCGCCAGAAAATCCGTGATTTTACCTTTACCTTCGTCTCCCCATTGCGTTCCCACAACGACTACCGTTGACATGTACATTCCCCCGCCCGGTGCGTCCGGCACCTGTATTTAAGCACTCCAAAATTCAGCCTCGATTCACTTTCCCCAAATCGTAGGCCGATGACTGTAACAACCTGACCAACTTACTGCCGCTTCCGCCGTTTGAACGCGCTCACACATTTACGGTGACGGCGGCTCATCTGCGCTTTAACGCAGCAATACCAGTTTAACAGTCTCCATTTTCAAAGTCAAATTAAAAAACGAACGATTTATATACGGTATTTTATGATTGTTCGGAAATAATGTGATTGCTGCGCCCACAAACCTAAAATTTCGGCAAAAAAGGGACGTCCGACGTCGGAGCCAAAAATAGACTCACGCGAACGTCCCGTCCCATCCCTTCCAAGTTACAGTTTAAAGATCGCTACCGCCTTCTGAAGGTCTCCAGACAATGCCGAGAGCTGGCGGATCGCTGCAGCGATTTCCCCCATCGCCGCGCTCTGCTGCTCGCTTGCTGCCGCCACTTCCTCGGAAGAAGCCGCCTGCTCCTGCGTAACGCCGGAGATTTGCTGCACCGAGGCCGAGATGCTTTGATAGGAATTTTCCACCAACACCAAGGATTTCAGCAGCTGATCGGTGCGAGTGGAGAAATCGCTGATGCCTTGGAAAATATCCTGAAAGTTCTGGTACGTCTGACCCATCCATTTTTGCCCCTCTTCGATCGCCCGGTTGCCTTCACCGATGCTCTCGATCACCAAGCGGCTATTCTCCTGCGTTCCCGCTACCAGCTCCGTAATCGACGACGCCGCGGCGGCCGACTGCTCGGCAAGCTTGCGCACCTCGCCCGCGACCACGGCAAAACCCCGGCCCTGTTCGCCAACCCTTGCCGCTTCGATGGAAGCGTTCAACGCCAGCAGGTTGGTCTGCTGGGCAATATCGGTAATCATGCCGATGACGTTGCCGATTTCCTTGGACCGTTCTTCCAATTGCCCGGCCGTCGACACTGAATGGCGCATCACCTTTTCAATCGTATTCATTTGACGCAAGGTATGGTCGACCATGTTTTGCCCTTCCGTCGACTGCTGGCTGACCTTCCCGGCGATGGACTGCATCTCGTTCACATCCGACACGACGCCGGACAGCTGCTGTTCGATTTCCATGACCGATGTGGAGCTATGGGCGATCGATTCCACCACTTCGTTGATCCCCTCGCTCATGCTGTTCATCGATATTGCTACCTGCTGCGCACTTTCGCTGGATTCTTTGGTCACGTGCATCAACTGGGAACTGGTTCCCGATACCTCTTGGGACGAGGTCGAAATATGGCTGATCAGCCGCTTCATGCTGTCGCTCATCGCGCGGAAGGCGTCGGCCAACCGGCCGACTTCATCCAGGTTTCTGACCTGGACTTCCTGGGACAAGTCGCCCGTGGCCATCCGTTCCGTCGCATGCACCAGTATTCTGATCGGTTTGGCAATCATCCGGCCCAGCAAATAAGCGATGAGAATACCGACGATGAATACGGAGAGCGTAATGGCCAAGCTGATCCAGAACACCCTCGACGCAGTGGCCGGAATGACAGACGCGTCAAGATCGATCCCGAGCAGTCCCGAAGCTACGCCGTCCTTATTGTCGAGCGGAACGAAAATCGATTTATGCGTGCCATACTCATCAACATAAATATCGCTAATGGTCTCCTTTCCTTGCGCAATGGCTTGTTTCATCTCCGCGGAGAACGGATAATCCTGATTGAAATCCCCCTCCGTTTCAGATAAGGCAATAATGCGTTCCTTTCCTCCCTCATTTGATAAAATATAGACATTTTCCAAATTGTACTCTTTCTTCAATTCATCCAACGCTTTCCGGGTTTCCTGATACAGCGGGCTGTCCGTTCCCGTAATCCCCAGTTTGTTACCCTCGATCCGGTTAAGCTCGTTCTGGACGACGTGAATATTGCTCTGCAGACGTTTATCGAGCTCGCTCCGCAGCTCTCCGCTCAAGGTGGAGTTCACTACGCTGGTAAGGCCGATAAAGCAGAGGATGGCCACCAATAGTACGATGGTCGTCCCCAGCATAATCTTCGAAGAGATATGGCCAAAAAGCAAGCGTTTGATCTTTTCCTTCACTTGAATTTCATCTCCTGGAATGTTTAGTTAATGAACCGTCTAATTGTCATGATTAGGCCAGCGAGACGCTAAACTCCTCGCATACCTCGGATATGCACGCCTTTAAATACTGCACGATTTCGGGAACAAGCTCCGGCCGGGTATGCGGCGATATGACAAAAAACTTGCTGACATACAGCGGAATTTCCTGGCCTTCGGTAGAGCCTACCAGCAAATGCTTTTTCGTATCCCCGAAAAACATCCGGTCGCGGCGCTCCCCAAGCTTCTCGAACAGCCGTTCATTCAACAGGTTGGTCCGCTCGATCTCCCGCGCGGAGCATGTCCCGCCGACCTCATCGGAAAACCGCGGACTTCCCGGCAAATAGATGCGAATCAGCGTCGAAATCCCCGGATTATCCGGGTTGGCAATGTCGGCCTGGGGGATTTCGGCGGCAAGCCGTTCCCGGAACCGCAAATTGACCTCCAGGAATTGCGCCAGCAGCCGCTGATAGCCTACCGCGCCGAAGGACAGCAGCAGACTGTACATGCTGATCGAGCTGGCCATCCGGGAGCATTCCAGCGTATAGCCGGTGTGGTATTCACCATAACCACGGTGTCCGACATACGGGGTTTCGTCCGCCTCCAGATCCATCAAGCGGAGATCGGCCGCGTTTTTGAGCAGGAACAAACTTGAAACATAAGGGGCTTGTCCGAGCTTCTGGAAATCGAAGCACAGCGAGTCGGCCAGCGGCAGCAGCCGCATTTTTCTTTGAATGCCCTGCAGCATATCGACAACCCCCGCGCTAAGCCGCAGCGGGTTTTCCTGCAAATTATAATCGTTGAAAAAAGCAAAAAAACCGCCCAAAGCCGAGTCCGCATGAATATGCGGGCATGGCAAGCCAAACCGCCCAGCGGTTTCCTCGGCGGCGGCGCGAATCGCGGCGAGATCATCGATCCCGATAGCGTCCGTTGTGCCCGTCGTGGCGACGATATAAACAGGAACGCCTCCCGATAAAGCGACTTTTTCCAGTTTGCTGCGCAAATCGGCCACGTCCATCGAGCTGTCGGGCAATGTTTTCACTTTTACGAGATGATCGCTGCCGATCCCGGCGGCTTCTACCGACTTGAGCAGGCTGTAATGAGCCGCCTCCGAGCAAAAAGCATACAGATTGTTCGGAACGCCATGTTTTAGCGCGCCTGAATCATATTTGGCGATGGCGATTCGAAGTCCGGAAAAAACCGCTCCTTGCCCTCCCCAGGTCGTGTATCCTCCGCTCAGACGGGCATCGTAGCCGACCAGCTTGGACATCATCGCTATGACTCTGACCTCGGCTTCGGCCCCGGCCGGGCCGTAAACATCCCACAGATTGTTCCCGTTCACCAGCATCGCCGTCAGCATGCCCAGCATCCCGGGTATAGAAGCCATAGGCAGTATATTCGTAAAAAAGTACTTGGTATGATACGGGTGGCCATGCAGTAGCTTGAGCAGCTCCGCGTTTACCTCCTGCATAGGGGCACCTTCGTTCGGAATGACGCTTTGCGACGCCAGCCTGCCGTAAAAATCGTGGTCTCTCTGCTTCTCCCCTTTAAGGTTGACTCCTTCGGGATTTTTCAACTCATCCACGCCCCGGACCAGTTGCTCGATCAACTCCATCATCCGTTCGCGCTGTTCCGGATTGCCGTCCTCGCTTGGAAACCAATCCCTTACATCCGGCTTGCCGTTCATTTCCATCTGTATCCTCTCCTTATTGCTCCCGTTTGAGTGATTTGTCTCTTTGGATACTGCAGTTGAAGAAGCCCCAGATCGGTTTATTGAAAATCGCATCAAGCTCCCTTCCATTTACTTTCATCCCTTGCAACCCTAGATTATACAAGTTATTCACCCAAGTACAGATAACAGAAGACATATATGCCATGAAATGGCAGGTTCTGAGTTTCTTCTTCGGCTCTACTACGAGCACCCTTCACCGTCTCCCATGAGCAGAAGCACCGAGTAATTCGGCTCTTTCTAATCTGTGGACGCTGCTCTAACGGACTCCAGCGACGTTATTCGTCCATTTCCCGGGCATTTCCCAGCCTAACCGGACACAGGCGGCCCTATTTCGCTCTAAACCCGTTCATCCAGGACGATTTGAGGTAAATAAGGTCATCCGTGTCCGTTACATATTGCTAACCTCCGTTTTTTCGAAAATAACGGCTCTGGTGTCCCTTAGCCCCACGACCCTCTTCTCCTCCCCTCTTTATCTGCGCATCGCCCTCTGCCATGACCGAAATTTTATAAATTCTAAAATGTAAAAAAGAGCCGACGGTAAACGTCAGCTCTCGAATCTTGTATCTCGTATCTAATTTTAACCAGCAAACGCGTCGGTATGCGCCCGCTCGTAGTTGGCGAATTTGTTGAAGTTCTTCAAGAACACCAGCTCGACCGTCCCGACCGGGCCGTTCCGCTGTTTGGCGATAATGATTTCGATAATGTTCTTCTTTTCGGTTTCCTGATTATAATAATCGTCCCGGTACAGGAACGCCACGATATCGGCGTCCTGCTCGATCGAACCCGATTCCCGCAAGTCGGACATCATCGGACGCTTGTCCTGCCGCTGCTCGACGCCCCGGCTGAGCTGGGACAAGGCGATGACCGGCACCTCCAGCTCACGCGCAATCTGCTTGAGCGTCCGCGAGATTTCCGATACCTCCTGCTGCCGGTTCTCGCCAGGTTTACCCCGGCCGTGGATCAGCTGCAGGTAATCGATCAGGATCATGCCGAGGCCCTTCTCCTTCTTCAGACGGCGGCATTTCGCCCGGATATCGGCGACCGTCACGCCCGGCGTATCATCGATGTAAATCTCCGCCTCCGACAGGGCGGCGATGCCCATCGTCAGCTTCGCCCAGTCGTCATCGTTTTTGAAATCGCCGGTCCGCATGATCCCCGCGTCGAGATTGGCCTCGGCGCAGATCATCCGCTGCACCAGCTGGGCCGCGGACATCTCCAGACTGAAGATGGCGACCGTCTCTTTGGCGCGCACCGCCACGTTCTGCGCGATATTCAGCGCAAACGCCGTTTTACCTACCGACGGCCGGGCCGCCACGATGATCAAATCGTTGCGCTGGAATCCGGCCGTCATTCGGTCCAAATCGACGAAGCCGGATGGAATACCGGTCGTCGTTCCGCGGTTCTGATGGAGCTGCTCGACGCGGTCGAACACCTCCATCACCACATCGCGGATCGCCACGAACCCGCTGCCCGAGCTGCGGTTGGAAATCTCCAGGATGCTCCGCTCGGCGTCGCTGAGCATGCCGGAGACGTCCTCGCCCCCAGCATAACCGTCGCTGACGATCTGCGTCGCCGTGCGAATCAACCGCCGCAGCATCGACTTCTCCTCGATGATCCGCGCGTAATAATCCACGTTCGCGGCCGTTGGCACACCGTGCGCAAGCTTCGCCAAATAGCTGACCCCGCCGATATCCTCCAATTCGCCGCGGTCTTTCAATTTGGCCGTCAATGTGACGAGGTCGATCGGCTTATTCTCCTCGCCAAGCTGAACCATCGCTTCAAAAATCAATTGGTGGGGCTTGTCATAAAAATCTTCGGTCCGCACCCGCTCCATCGCGGTGATGAGGGCCTCCGACTGAAGCAGGATCGCTCCAAGCACCGCCTGCTCCGCTTCCAGATTTTGCGGGGGGATCCGATCGAAAAACAGATCACCGCTCATTTTATTCCTCCGCCACGTGAACCTTCAGCGTTGATTTCACTTCCGGATGCAGCTTCACCGAAACCTGGGTCACGCCAAGCGAACGGATCGGTTCGGGCATTTCGATTTTCCGTTTATCCAGCTTCACGCCGGTTTTCTCCAGCGCGTCCGCCACCTGCTTGCTGGTGATCGCACCGAACAGGCGCCCGCCTTCACCGGCTTTCGCTTTCAGCTCGACAGTGATCTCTTCGAGCTTTTTGCCCAACAGGATCGCGTCTTCCTTCTCTTGTTGTTTACGTTTTTGCTCCGACGCCGTTTGCTGCTCCAGTGTCTTCACATTGCCTTCCGTCGCCGGGCGGACCAGTCCGCGCGGGATCAGGAAATTTTGCGCGTAGCCTTCCGATACGTTTTTGATTTCCCCTTTTTTGCCTTGACCTTTAACATCCTGCAAAAAGATAACCTTCATTCGAACAACCCCTCTTCCTTCTCCATTTCATTCAGCACGGCGAGCAGCTTCTTCTCCGCTTCCGCCTGCGTTCCTTCCAGCTGGACGGCGGCATTGGTCAAATGCCCCCCGCCGCCCAGCCGCTCCATCACGACCTGCACGTTCATGCTGCCGAGCGAGCGAGCGCTGATGCCGATCAGGCCGTCCGGCCGCTCGCTGATCACGAACGATGCCATCACACCCGTCATATTTAGCAGCGTATCGGCCACCTGGGCGATCAACAGCTGCGGGACTTTGCGTCCCGGCTCCGCCGCCGCCAGCGCGATATGCCCGTGGATCATCTGCGCACGCTTGATGATATCCGCCTTGGTGATATACTCCTGCAGGTCTTCCTTCAGCAGCCGCTGCACCAGCACCGTGTCGGCCCCGTTCCGCCGCAGGAACGCCGCCGCCTCGAACGTGCGCGACCCGGTATGCAGCGCAAAATGCTTCGTATCGACCGTCATCCCCGCCAGCAGCGTCGTCGCCTCCAGCGGGCTGATCTCCACCTTCTCGTGAATGTACTGCAATAGCTCGGTCACAAGCTCGCAGGCGGAGGAGGCGTACGGCTCCAGATAGACGAGCACCGCGTCGCTCACGAATTCCTCGCCCCGCCGGTGGTGGTCCACGACGACCACCCGGCTCGCTTCCTCCACCAGCCGCGGCTCCATCGTGATCGACGCCTTATGCGTATCCACGAGCACAAGCAGCGTATGCTGCGTCATCATGCTGAGCGCCTGCTCGGGCGAAATAAACCGCCGCATCAAAGCTTCGTCCTTGCCGAGATGCTCCATCAAGCTGCCGATGCCCGGGTTCGGGCCATCCAGGACGATGTGGGCTTCGACCTTGTACATATCGGCGGCCTTCAGCACGCCGATGGAGGCGCCGATCACGTCAAAGTCCGGGACGCGATGGCCCATGATGATGACGCGGTCGCTCTCCTGCATCAAATCGCGCAAAGCATGCGCGATCACGCGGGCGCGAACGCGCGTCCGCTTCTCTATGGCGCCCGATTTCCCGCCATAGAAAGACAAGCGCTGACCGGCCTTCACCGCGGCCTGGTCGCCCCCCCGCCCGAGCGCCATATCCAGGCTCGACTGGGCGAGTTCGCCCAGCTCGCTGAAGCGCTCGGTGCCAAAAGCGAGGCCGATGCTGAGCGTAATCGGCACCTTCAGGTCCGCGGTCATCTCGCGGACCTCGTCGAGGATGACGAACCGGCTTTGCTCCAGTTCGTTCAGCGATCTCTGATTCAGAATCATCAGATACCGCTCGGAAGACAGCCTCCGCAAATAAACGCGGTACTGTTTGGCCCATTCCGTGATCGCCGTCGCGACCCGGGCGATCAACGCCGTCCGCTGCTGGTCGTCCATCCCCTGCGTCGCCTCATCGAGATTGTCCAGCAGGACGATGCCCAGCGCGGCGCGCTCGTCTTCGTAACGCTCGCGCAGCACAGCCAGCTCCGTGATGTCATGAATGTAAATGAGCCGCTCCGCCTGATCCACGATTAGCTCGTAATAACGATCGTCCACCATCGCTTCCGCCGTGATTTTTCCGCCGTGGCCATCCTTTTTGTCCTTTCCCGGCTGGGGGAACTGCAGCTGCGGCAACAGCTCGGCGAGCGGCTGCCCGATGACCGAATCCCGGCCGTACATCCGATCGACGAACTGGTTATGCCATTCCACGGTCCGCTCCTCGCTGTACAGCATAATCCCGAACGGCAGGCTGCTGACCACCTCGCCTTCCACCCGCTTGATACGGTAGGTCAGATCCGTGACGTAACGGACCAGTTCCTTGCGGAACCGGCGTTCCGCCTGCAGCATGTTATAGGTCAGCACTCCGACCAGGCAAAGGCTGACGAGTCCCAGAATCCAGTTGTAATAGGAGACGAAGATGACGAGCAGCAGCTGAAGCATGAACATCCACACGGTTTGATAACCGTACCAACGTTTTTGCAAAAGATTTGGCATGCCTTCTCACCCTATCGTCTTGGTCTAGTAATCATATCCCGCAGCGGAAAAGCAATGTCCAGAATCCCCACGATACGCAGCGGCGGAATGAACAAGAGCGCCACCACGAGCAGCACCGGGAAGACCGGGTTCCACTTGCGATGATAAGCCACAAAGAAGAAGAAGCTTGCCGTTTGTACCATAAATAAAAACTGCAGCAGCGGCATCAGATTGAGCACGATCGTGCCGAGGAACCCATTCTGGATGACTCCGCCGGAAAACAGCTGGATCAGCAGCCCGATCAGATAATACCAGATGAGCGAGCGCGGAAGCTTCCAATCCCGGATCGGCGCCAGCTTCGGGACGGCATGCCCCAGGCTGGCCAGCGTCGGCCGGGAGACGGCATGGGCCACGGCGGCCATCAGCAGCGAGCAGACAATCATCGTGAACGGCACCATCCGCACGGTCAGACTGGAAAACTGCTGGCTCAGCTCCGGCGACCAGACCAATCCGCCCGACATAGGGCTGTCGGCCACGTCCTGCAAAGGCGCAACCGCCGCATTGATCATATCTTCAATGGCCGTAGCCAGATTGAAGTTGAAAAACACCGTGCTGATCAGCAGCACCAGGATAAATTCCAGCAGGAGCACCCCGGTTCCGGACATCACGATCCGAAAGGCCGGGCTTCTTTTCTTATATAAATAACCCATCACGATCGCGGGAATGATGAAAATCACGGCCTGCAGCAATATGAGCGGTCCGAAAACGAGCGCCGCAATCAGCCAAACAACCGCCATATGCGCGATAAACGCTCTGGTGGACAACGTCGTGTAGAGCAAAACGCCCGGTACCATTAGAAAAAAAGTCGTAATCACGATCAGCGGAGTAGCAAGTGACAGCAGAAGCAGCAAATAAACCGCGCTCCAGGCCACCGATATCCAGCGCAACTTCAAATGGGTTCACCTCTTACGCATATGTTCTTCAAGTGCCGAAATATCCTGATACCAATCCTCCAACTGGTGACCCTCCTGCTTATGTTTCCTTAGCTTTTCCAGAATACTGTCATCCATATCCCGATAGGAAACACCAAGTCTGCGCCCCAAAATATAACTGCTGACGATCAGACTGGCAAGACTGTCCGTTACCCGTGTCGTGCTGCCTTCCCAAAGTGCCTTAAACAAACGGGATACGTGATCGACTACTTCGGTTTTGAGCCATTCAATCACCTTGGCGCGTTTGGCCACATCCATTTCCCTTTGCATGGCGGACAGCTTCCACCCTCCCTGAAAAACTTATTCTTCATTATAGCATATAGCAAATGCGCCAAGGGACGCAAACGCCTTCTATTTATTGGATTCCAGCGCGTTTCTGGTGACGAATTTCTCGCAATACTCGATAATTTGGCTGCGGCGGACGATGCCGATAAACCGCCCCCGGTCATCCACCACCGGAACGAAGTTCTGCATCTTCGCCAAATTAATCAAATCCTCCATGTCCGCATCGATGCGCACCGGCTTGATGTCCATTTTGAGCGGAACATCCTTCAGCAGAAATTTTGAAGCGGTCTCAAAGTTGACCTTGCCATTGGAATTTTTCATGTACCAAAGCAGGTCGCCTTCGGTCACCGTTCCGACATAGGCCCCGTCCCCGCTGATGATCGGCACGGCCGTATAGCGGTGGAACTCCATCCGCTCCAGCGTCTGCCGCAGCGTGGAGTCCAGCGTGACGGTGACGACATCGTTTTTGGGCAATAGAAAAAACGCAATATTCATCGAATCGAAAATCCTCCTCACCTTTCTTCAGACTCCCCTAATTGTTACGTTTCAAAACGGAAGTTGTTCCGCCCGTTCCGCGAGAAATCGGCAGCCGGAAACCGGACTGCCGAATTTTTTGCATTATAAGTGCGTGTTCAAAAGATGACTTTTTGAACTACCTCTATTCTAAAATATGACGGGATTCTCCGGCTCATGCTCTCATACTCTCATGCTGCCTCGTTATTCCGCCGCCTTCCCCGAATCGCTTCCGTTCGCTGCCCCGGCTTCGGTCCCGGCCTTTTCCGCATCCCGCGATTCCGGGGTAATCAACCCAGCCGGCTCCGTTTTCGGATCGATCCAGCTTCCGATCATCTCTTTGGCGAAGGCGACATCTTCTTCGTTGGCTTTGTCATAATAAATCCCACCTATGCGCATCCCTTCGCCCATAATGGTGAATCCGCTAATCTGCGGCTGCTGGCTGCCGAGCAGCACTTGCTTCGACAGGTCGATGATTTTGCTTGGCGCAAGATCGGTTTTGAAGTTGTCCCCCATCATGTTCATCAATTCGGGAATTTTCGTCACCTGGTCCAGCTTCAGCATCCGGTTCACCATCGCATTCAAAAAGATCTGATGGCGTTTGGTCCGGTCAAAGTCGCTGTCCTCCCGGTATCTGACGTAATTAAGCGCTTCATCTCCGCTATAAAGCGGTTTGCCGGCCTTAATCGTAAATTTCTCGTGATATTTCTCCTTGTTGACGATATCCTTGGTGATCGGCAGCTCAATGCCGCCCAGAGCGTCCACGATTTCCCTCAGCCCATGAAAGTTGATCGCCGCATAATAATCGGCCGGATAACCGATAAAGTTCTCCACGGTGTCCTTCGCCATTTTCTCGCCGCCAAAAGCGTAAGCGTGGTTGATCTTATCCAGTCCGCCTTTACCCACAATTTCCGTATACGTATCACGGGGAATGGAAATGAGCAGCACTTTCTCATCTTCCGGGCGCACCACCGCATAAATCATCGTATCGGACCGGGCCGGTTCTTTATCCCGTTGATCGACACCAAGCAGCAGCATGGTAAACGGCTCCAGTCCCTGCTCCTGCTCAACCTGCTGCGGCTCCGTTTCGCCTCCCAGCGGAGCATAGGATTCCTGCAATTGCTTCTCCACCTGTCCGGAGAGGAACAAGTCAAATGCCATGACGGCCAGCGGCTTGCGGAACACGTAAGCTCCCGCCCCAAGGATCAACACGATGGCGATGAGCGCAATCCACGACTTTTTACCCAGCTTCTTTTTACGCTTCGAGCTGCGTTTCTGCCTTTCTATCATTATGATGCCTCCATTTTTAATTCATAGATTCAAATATCCACTTTATAATAAAAATACCATTTCCAACTTGCCGGCAAAAATATCTCTATCGTTTCGTACTATAACACATTGAGGAATTACGGTACAACAATAACCGACATACCTCCTGTCGAACAAGGCCTCCAAATCGTCAGGAAAACATCTCGCAGTGTAATAAAATCTCGCCGCTGGCGAGGTTCTTCGTGGGGTGCAAACCTATCACCTCTTCGGTTCAACTACGAGAACCCTTCCCTTCCTTCACGGGCCGAAGCACCGAGTAACCTCAGCTCGCTCTTTCTAATCTGTAGACGCCGCTCTAACGGACACCAGCGACCTTATCCGCCCATTTCCCGGGTATTTCCCGGCCTAACGGACACACATGACCTTATTTCGCTCTAAACCAGTTTATTCAGGCCGATTTGAGGTAAATAAGTGCATCTGTGTCCGTTACAGTTTGCAAACCTCCGTTTTTCCGAAAATAACGGCTCTGGTGTCCCTTAGCCCCCCAGATTCCTTTTCTCCCCCCATTCTCTACCTGCGCATCCTCCTCTACTCCTCTACCCTGCCGAAAATTCTTATAAAGAAGCCAAAGCGCGTTTAGCGGTAGTTTTTCTTGGTGATATCAGAAGCCGAGACGCTGAAGTTTATACTTTCTGATATCTTAAAAAAAGAGGCCTGTTCCCCATTCCGAGAGCAGACCCCCTGCCTTACTATTATTCCATCGCTGTGATTCCCAGCTTTATACCAAACCGCCATCCGCGCTGAGCGGGAAGTGACAGGCCACCTGGCGGCCGGATGCCGCTTCCGTCAGCTTCGGCTCCACCTGGGCACATTTGTCCTTGGCAAACGGGCAGCGGGTATGGAACCGGCAGCCTGCAGGCGGATTCGCCGGCGACGGCACATCCCCCTGCAGCACAACGCGCTCCTTGCGGCGTCCTGGCACAGGTTTGGGAATCGCCGACAGCAGTGCGGCCGTATAAGGATGGAGCGGCGCCGAAAACAATGTTTCGGTTTCCGCCACCTCCACCAGTTTGCCGAGATACATAACCCCCACCCGATCGGAAATATGGCGGACGACATTCAAACCGTGAGCGATGAACAAAAACGTTAACCCCAATTCACGTTGCAGCTTCATCAGCAAATTAATGACCTGCGATTGCACGGATACGTCCAGCGCCGAAACCGCCTCGTCCGCGACGATAAATTTCGGGTTCAGGGCAATTGCCCGGGCAATACCGATCCGCTGCCGCTGTCCCCCGGAAAATTCATGCGGATACCGGTTGCGCCGGCTGGCATCGAGCCCGACCAGTTCCATCAGCTCAACAACGCGCTCGTCAATCTGTTTGGCCGACATGTTGCGGTGAACGCGCAGCGGTTCGCCGATGATATCCTTAACCAGAAAACGCGGATTCAGCGAGCCAAACGGATCCTGGAAAATAATCTGCATTTCCTCGCGCAGCTTTCGCAGCTCCTGGCCCTTTAACGCGTGAATATCCTGCCCCTGGAACACGACCTCCCCGTCCGTCGCGCCCTGAAGCCGCAATATCACACGCCCCAGCGTCGATTTTCCGCATCCCGATTCACCGACGAGTCCAAACGTTTCTCCTTTGCGAATGGCCAAGGAAACGTCGTCTACAGCTTTCACGTGCCCAACGACCCGGCTTAACAATCCTTTGTGAATCGGAAAATACTTTTTAACATTGCGGATATCCACCAAAATCTCCCCGGAATTTTGGCGGTCCGCCTTCGGTGTTGACTGCACAGGCGACGTGTTGATGATCATGCCGGTTTCACCCCGTTTCTTCCGCTTGGCTCCCCGGCCGCGAATGCCGGCTTATCCTCATACAACCAGCAAGCCACGCGATGATCGTCTCCGATCAAGAATTCGCCTGGCTCCTTCTGCCGGCAAATGTCCATCGCATGCGGACAGCGCGGATGAAACCGGCACCCCGAGGGCAGCTGCCCGATCGGCGGAATCGTCCCCTGGATCGTATACAGCTCTCCTCCGCGTTCCCCTTCAAAGCCCGGAATCGATTGCAGCAGCCCCACCGTATAAGGATGGCTCGGATGGGCGAAGATGTCCGCCACCGGCCCTTCCTCCACGATCGCTGCCGCATACATGACGGCGACCCGGTCGGCCATTTCCGCGGCCACGCCCATGTCATGCGTAATCAGTAGAATGGACATCCCCAGCTCGGCCTGCAGCTTCCGCAGCAGATCGAGAATTTGCGCCTGCACCGTCACGTCCAGCGCCGTCGTCGGCTCATCGGCGATCAGCAGCTCCGGATTGCAGGCCAAGGCAATGGCGATTACGACGCGTTGACACATGCCGCCCGACAGCTCGTGCGGATATTGCTTGGCGCGGATCTCCGGACCCGGAATGCCGACCAAACGCAGCAAATCGACCGCCATGTTCCAGGCTTCCTCCCCATTTTTGTGCTGATGCAGCCTTAAGCTTTCGGCAATTTGCTCCCCAACCGTAAATACCGGATTTAGCGCCGACATTGGGTCCTGGAATATCATGGCAATTTGATTTCCACGGATCTGACGCATCTCCTCCTGGCTTTTCAGCGACAGCTCCTGCTCACGGAATCTGATATCTCCCTCCAAAATCATCCCTCCGGCATAATCAAGCAGCCGCATGATCGCCAGCGAGGTCACGCTTTTTCCACTGCCCGACTCGCCGACGAGACACAGCGTTTGCCCTTTGTCCAGACTAAGCGAGATGCGGTCGGTCGCCTTGACGACGCCTTGCTCTGTAAGAAAACCTGCCGTCAATTTGCGGATTTCGAGTAATTTTTCCGCCATTTCGTCAGCCTCCTCCGCGATTTGCTGATATTCTGTCTGGGATCCAGGGCGTCGCGAATGCCGTCGCCGATAAAGTTCACCGCCAGCACGACGATCAGGATGCACAACCCGGGATAAACGGCCTGCAGCTTATCGATCAGCATAAATTCCTGCGCATTGCTGAGCATAAGCCCCCAGCTCGTCGCCGGCGCCTGGATGCCGAGCCCTAGATAGGACAAAGCCGATTCGCTCAAAATAGCCGAGCCTACCATTAACGTGGCGTTGACGATAATCGGAAAGCTGGAATTGCGCAGCAAATGGCGGAAAATGATGCCCATATCCGATACCCCGATCGCCCTTGCCGCTTCCACATACTGCATTTCCCGCAGCTGCAAAAAGTTCCCCCGGACCAGGCGGGCGATGCTCATCCAGCTCGTAAAAGCCAAGATCATAATCATATACCGGATTTCGGACCCGAAGATAGCAAGCACAAGGATATTAAGGAACAAGGTGGGCACCGAATTCATCACATCGACGATGCGCATGCACACCGTGTCGATCCAGCCGCCGAAGTACCCGGACAACGCCCCGATGATCGATCCGATCACGACCGAAGCCAAGGCGACGGAAAAGCCGATCAGTAAGGAGATACGGGCGCTGTACAGCAGCCGGGTAAAGATATCCCGTCCCAGCTCATCGGTGCCGAGCAAATGCCCGGGCGAGCCAGCCGGAAGGTTGGCGTACAGCAGATCGATTTTCGCCGGATCATACCCTGAAATCACCGGCGCCAATATAGCCGCGATAATGAAAAACAACAGCACGCCCAGCCCCGTCATCGCGTACGGATTATGCGAAAATTTGCTCCAGAGTGTTCTCCATGGGCCGGGCGGCTTTTTGGACGCATGCGCCGGCTCGGCTTTGCCGCTGGTTAGAGAAGACTCCGGCGGCTTCGGGATGGGCGGCTCCGGAGAAGGACCGGACGGATACGGAACTTTCAGCTCGCTCATGCCGCCGTTCCTCCCTTCTGTCCCAATTTGACCCGCGGATCCACGATCGCATACAAAATATCCGCCAGCAGACTGCCGATGACAACCACGACAGCGGTGACGATGGTGATCGCCATCAGCACGGAATATTCGCGCGCCGTGGCCATCTCGACATATAACCGGCCCATGCCTGGCCAGTTAAACACGTTTTCCGTCAAAGCGGCTCCGCCAACCAACAGCGGCAAGTCCAGGCCGATGATCGTGATGATTGGAATGAGCGCGTTGCGCAGCGCATGCCGGAACACCACCTTGCGTTCCTTGACGCCTTTGGCCCTTGCGGTGCGAATGTAATCCTGCTCCAGCACCTCAAGCATGCTCGCGCGCGCGTATTTCATATAAGAAGCCAGGAACCCCAAAGACAGCACCGAGACCGGCAGCACCAGATGCATAAATAAATCGGTGATGCTGCCTTCCTTGCCGCGGCTGTGCATGTCCGAAAGCGGGAACCAATCGAGGCCAAGGGAAAGCCACTGCTGCAGCAAAATGCCGAACCAGAACGTCGGCATGGCAAACCCCAAATAAGAGATAAAGGACGCGGTCTGGTCGGACAACCCGTACTCCTTCGTACTGTTATAGATGCCCCAAGGTAAAGCGATAACGAGCGTAACCAGCCAGGCCGCCCCCATCAGAATCAGTGTATTAGCGATTCGCGGCCACAGCAGATCCCCGACCGGCAGATGATTTTTGAACGTATAACCGAGGTCGCCGCGCAGCAGGTCCCCCACCCAGCGAACGTACTGGACGGGAATTGGCTGATCCAGGCCAAGATTACGTTTCTGCTGTTCAAACGTCTCCGGCGACAAGCCCGGAGCCAGCATGACTTGGGTAGGACCGCCCGGAGCCGCGTGAATGAGCAAAAAGGTGACAACCGTAATCAAAAAAATGACCAGCACCGATTGCAGCAAACGACGGATCAGATATTCTGTCATTGTTTACCCTCCCGAGGTAACAAGCGATAGAACCACCGGACCCTTTCCATTAAAGAGAAGGAGAAAGAGAGTGCTCCCTTTCCCCTCCGGCGATTCTATATCCCGTACCCGTCTTTTCTAGTCAGTTACCCACCATTTGATGATATGGAAGTATTGACCGTAACCAAGTGACGGCTCCGGACGGTCTTCTTCCGCCCAATGTACGCGAGGTCCCGTTCCGATCGCTTGCCCATATTGATACAGGAACACATAAGGCAAATCGGTGGAAATCTCCTTGGCCACTTCTTTATAAATTGCCTGGCGCTCCGCCTGATCGACCGTCGAGTAACCGTCCACCCACAGCTGATCCAGCTTCTCGTTTTTGTACCAGCCGCTGTTTTGGCCTGTCGGCGGGAAGTATTTGGAGGAGAAGACGTTCTCCGAATCCGGATCCGGCGTATTTAGCGACCAGCCGAGCAGGATCGCTTGGTATTTGCCCGGCGTTACGTTTTGGTCGATCCATGCCGCAAAGTCGATTGCTTTTGGAACCACTTCAATGCCGACATCTTTCAAATTTTGTTGAATGACCGCAGCGATCTGCTCGCGGCGGCTGTTCCCGGCATTGTACTGCAGTTCAAAGGAGAAGCGGTGTCCGTCCTTCTCGAGAATGCCGTCCTTGCCGGCCACCCATCCGTCTTCGGCCAGCAGCTGTTTGGCCTTTTCCGAATCATAGGGATAATTCACGGCCGCGTCTTTCGGGTCTGCCCACGTATCCGGCAGGAATGGCGCGTTCATCAACGCACCAACACCCTTCAGCACGTTATCGACCATGCCTTGGCGGTTCAGGGCATACGCGATCGCCTGTCTCGTCTTTTGCCCTGCAAACAGTCCGTAATTACCCGGGAAGTTTTTCGGTTCAAAGTTAAATTGGATGTATTCGTACTGAGCTCCCGGTTTTTGGATGATCGCAATATCCTTGTTCGCTTTTACAGCTTCCACCTGGGTCACCGGAATAGCACCGATTTGATCCGTATCGCCTTTCAGCAGCGCCTGTACTTCGGTGTTCTGATCGGCGTAAATTTTGTAAATGACTTGAGCGATATGCGGTTTTATCGCTCCCCAATAGTTCGGATCCGCATCCAGCGTATGGCTTTCCCCCTGTTTCCATGCCGTCCACTTCCAGGGCCCGCTTGTGACCGTTTTGGCCGGATCGGTTCCGTAGGCGTTCTTCTGCAGTTCCTTCACCGGAACATCTTTCAAGACATGGGCCGGAACCAATTGTTGGACCAGCGAATACTGGAATGGAGCATAAACCTGCTTCAGCGTAATATTCACGGTATGGTCATCGACCTTTTCCATTTTGTCGACTTTATCATACAGCCCGATTCCGGGAGCCCCTGTATCCGGATTGCGGATCGTATCGATCGTATAAATGACATCGTCCGCGGTGACCGGCTGCCCGTCGCTCCACTTTGCCGTATCTTTCAGCTTCACGGTGTACGTTTTGCTGTCCTCAGAAATTTGCGGAAGTTCCGCAGCCAACGACCAAGGTTCGGCAGCGACATTTCCTTCCCGGTCCAAGTCATACAATTTGGCGAAAATAAACTGCACCACATCACCCGAGGCCGTGTCATTAAAAAATATCGGATTTACATTGACAATATCCGAGAACGAACTGATCGTAATCGTTCCGCCGTCCACCGGTTCACCGGCTGCCTTATCCGTTCCGGGTTCAGACGTATTTTCAGTTGGCGTCGTGTTCTCGGGCGCAGGCTTATTGGAAGCTGTGTTGCTCGTGCTGCAGCCCGTAAACAAGATTCCGACCAGCGATAAAATAAGCAAAACCGACCACACATTTCTCCTCTTTACCATGATGCAGTGACTCCTCCTTTTGAATTATGTAATTGAAGCCGATCCTCAAATGGCAAAAAATCTCAGTTGAATTATTGATCATAATACATGTGAAAATATCTTACGTCAATATCTTTTTTAGCAAACTGTTGGTTCCTTAATTATCAAATTTTTCAAAAAATATAAATCAAAAGTTCGTATAGAACGCTTACAACGTTTTATGAGTTATGTTTTATTACATATAACTAACATAATTGATTACTAGTTTTTGACACATATTACATCAATATGACAAGATACGACTAGGCTTGTCTATAAAATAATCACATTTTGTCGTATCGCATCGATTGATATCGTTCAATCTCAGGGTAAGTATGTTAGAAAACCTGGCCAATTTCCCCTCCCTTCTGGGGCAAGAGAAAAGAAAGGATCACAGAGCAGAACAATAATCCGCCTGTGATCCTGCTTTTATTGTATATTAAAATGAACTAGAATACCTCGTAATTATGGCCATAGTTATTATCCCAATACGTTTGCCCACCGGTTGTATACGAAATCGCATATTTAACATTGGCAGCACCCGGAACATTGAAACTGTAGTTCCAGTTTTCAACACTATTGAAATTATTCAAGGAGCCATTATAAGTGGCGTAGCCCTCTTGAGTCGTTGCCCAATCATCCGTTGTGTACCGTATCTTCACGGTTTTCGTAGGATCCAGGTTTTTCACATAGATATTTCCGCTAAATTCACCATTGCTCAGAGTACTATTGGCGTTAAGCACATTTGGTGATCCCAAAATCACGGATCTAAGGGGAACTGTACTATTCACTTCATTGTAATAATTCGCTGACCCGTTGTTATCCCAATAGGTCTGGTTATTCACTTCGTATTTGATTGAGAATTTTATGGATTTCAGATTCTTCAACTCAGAATGATCTGTTGTAGAACCATTTGTGGAAATGCTAAAACGCCATTTCTCATGGTTTACATCCGTCGGGCCTACGTAATTCGCACTCGTATCATACCAATTTGTGTTATCTGTCGTGTAATGGACAGTTACATTCTTCACGGGTCCCAGATTAGCAACTTCAATATTGCCGCTGAATCCGACATATCCAGGTTTATAAATAACGCTGACATCCGAGTCAATAAGCTTGACCTCGTCTCCGCTCGCAAATGCCGATCCAGCAAAAGATACACCAAAAATCAGAGTAAACATCATCAATCCAGCAAATATTTTTTTTATTGCTTTCACAATTTTACCTCCTCTAATTTTAAATCTTCACACCTGAGTCTGAAACGACAAGGAAAACATATATTTGTAGGCTTTATTGTCCTTTCATCCCTCCTTCAACACTTCGAAACCATTTTGTTGTTTTCTGAAAGCCAA
The DNA here is from genome assembly GCF_023715465.1 of Paenibacillus macerans. Classification (GTDB taxonomy): domain Bacteria; phylum Bacillota; class Bacilli; order Paenibacillales; family Paenibacillaceae; genus Fontibacillus; species Fontibacillus macerans_A. Next base: position 59,572 of record NZ_JAMBOE010000014.1, on the reverse strand, counting down.
TCTTTTCCTATCCATAGAATAACTCTGGTAGAAATTTATGTAAATAGTAAATAAGTAACATATTTTGTACAAATACCTATTCTTTCATCGGTTCTATTACGAGAACTCTTCCCCTTCTTTCATGAGCAGAAGTACCGCGTCTTTGGTTCGGACTTTCTAATCTGTGGATGCTGCTCTAACGGACACCAGCGACCTTATCCGCCCATTTCCCGGGTATTTCCCAGCCTAACGGACACCAACGTCCCTATTTCGCTCTAAACCTGTTCATCCAGGCCGATTTGAGCTAAATAAGTGCATCTGTGTCCGTAACATTTTGCAAAACGCTGTTTTCCCCCAAGTAACGGCTCTGGTGTCCCTTAGCCCCCCAGATTTCTCTCCTCCTCCCCTCTCTACCTGCGTTTCGCCCTCTACTCCGCCGGAAAAAATGTAGTCACAAAAAAAGCAGCCGGAACCATGTAGGTTCCGGCTGCCGCTTTCAGCTTGCCGATTATTCCGTAGTGTAAGGAAGCAATGCGATTTGACGAGAGCGTTTGATGGCAACCGTCAAAAGGCGTTGGTACTTCGCGCTGGTGCCCGTTACACGACGAGGCAAAATTTTACCGCGTTCGCTGATGAATTTCTTCAACAGCTCAGTGTCTTTATAATCAATGTGAGTAATTTTATTCACAGTGAAGTAGCACACTTTACGACGTTTGTTGCGGCCGCCGCGGCGAGCCGGTCTCTTGTCGTCTCCGCCTTCTCTTTGTTTGAAGCTCATGCTATTCAGTCCTTTCCGTAATTAAAATGGCAAATCGTCATCCGAAATATCGATCGGTTTCCCGTCATCGGAGAAAGGATCATCTTGATTGCTGCGCGAGAATCCGCCGCCGCTGCGGTTGTTGCCACCGCTGCTGCTGCCGCCGCCTCCAAACGGAGGCTCCTCCCGCATGCCGCCTCCACCACCTGAGCCGCCTTCGCGATTCGACTCCAAGAAACGGACATTGTCGGCAATAACTTCGGTTACGTATACACGTCTGCCTTCGTTATTTTCGTAATTCCGTACTTGAATACGTCCTTCCACCGCCGTAAGCCGCCCTTTGCGCAAATAGTTCGCACAAGTTTCGGCAAGTTGCCTCCAGGTGACCACCGGAATGAAATCCGCTTCCCGTTCTCCCCCCTGCGAAGTGAACGGTCTGTCCACCGCAATCGTAAACTGAGTTACCGCCACGCCGGAAGGCGTATAGCGAAGCTCGGGATCCCGGGTAAGACGTCCGATTAGAATGACACGGTTCAACAATCAAATCCCCTCCTTCGGGAAGTGTTTACTCAAACTTGAACAATTAGGCTACGTCTTTCGTGATGAGATAACGGATAACCTCGTCGGAAATCTTCAAAATCCGCTCAAGCTCGGCAACCACTTCAGGGGTAGCCGTGAAATTTACGAGCACGTAAATTCCGTCGCGAACCTTGTTAATCTCATACGCAAGCCGGCGTTTGCCCATTACATCGTGTTTGGTAATTTCACCGCCGTTTTGGATGATGCCTTGGAATTTTTCGACTGTAGCTTGAACAGCTTCTTGTTCAACGTCAGGACGAATAATGTACATCACTTCATATTTGCGCATCTGATTCACCTCCTCTTGGACTATGGCCCCCAAATTACTGCGCTTGGGAGCAAGGAGCGAGCGTAAACTCGCACCATATTAATATACCAAATTGCCCGTGCTACTGCAAGCATAAGCCTAAAAAGGGCCGAAGCGGCCCCGAGATACAGTCTGCTGCGGTTTAACGGCCGCCCTGGCTTTCCGTTTTCCCCGCACCCGTCAAATCTTTGAATTTATTGGACTTCGCACCGTAAGTTCCCCGCATCACGGCAATCCCCAAGACGGCAACCGCCAGCGTTATGGCCAGCGCGAGATGGGGCCCGATTTCCCAAGCGGCGCCCGTAACGAGCGAGCCGATAAATGACCCTAGATACTGGATGCTGTTGAAGATCCCGTTGGTCGTCCCCCGATAGCCGGCGTCGGCCATATCGTTGACGCAGCTTTGGGCGATCGTGGACACACAGATGTAGCAAACCATAAACAATACGCTTCCCGCCAAAATAAACCCGTAGCTCGGCTTGTAGAACAAAGCGATACCGACGGCGCAGAGCAAAAAAGCGGCCTGCAGCAAAATATAGCGGTACCCTTTGGCCGCGATTCGCCCGAAAAATTTTAAAGCGATGATCGCTATAGCCACCGCCGGCATAAACACCTTCCACATTCCGTCCGTTCCCGTAATCGTCTGCAGATACATCGGAACAATGTAAAACACGGCGACCATAACATAATTGTTGATAAAGGCAGCTGCGTTTAATTTTAAGTAAGCCGTATTTTTCAGCAACCCCTTCACCAACGGTTTTAAACCGAGCGGAACCTTATCCCCTGCGTGCTGGCCTGTCGCCGTCCCCATTGACTCCCTCTCAGGCTCCTTTAAAAAGAACAAAATAAGCAGCCAGCTTACGGCAATAATCAAGGCGCATGCCAAAAACATTTCGTTAACGGTCAATATCCGGTGCACCATCGGTCCGAAGGCAAATGAAGCCGCAGCGGCAAAGCCGATGCTAGCGCTCGCGATGCTCATCGCCTTCAGACGCAGCCGTTCGTCCAACCCGGCGGATATCCAGGAAAATACCACGGCTATGACCGCCCCGCTCCCCTGAAGCGCGCGGGCCGCAATCAGCCAGTAGATGCTGGTGGCGTAATAAGCGAGGACAAGCCCGACGATGACCTGGGAAAATCCGATCAAAATGACCTTTTTATTGCCGATTTTATCGCTCCATAATCCGAACGGAATCTGGAAAACCGCCTGCGCCAGACCAAATATGCCCAGCGCCATCCCGGCGAGCGTCGGCGTATATCCGCTCAGCGATTTGGAATAAACCGATATAAACGGCATCACCATCGTCATTGCAACCTGCCGGATACTGACCGCGGTGCTAAGGATAAGCAGAAAAGCCAGCCCTGCTCTTGTAAAACCTTCTGTCGTGCGTTTGCCGATGCCGTTCATTGAACCGTCTGCTCCCAATCCTGCGGCATATCTTGATTGACAATCCAAGATTTATCGATATGATCCCGGAAAAATTGCGGTGAAACTACAGCCTTAACTTTAATGTGGCCTGTGATTCCCGTTTGTTCGCTTCTTTGCCGCTCCAATGCGGCAAACGTCCCCGGCCGGAATTGTACATAATGCGGCGGCTTAATGATCGTTTGCGAATAGTTGCGGTAGGCAATGCGGATTTCTTTCAAAGCAGCCACAAAATAGCCCATGAATTCGTTCATCGTCTCTTGCGGTAGAACCGCCCCCATTTCAATTCCCAGACAATGATGAACGAAGCAATCTTGGTCCATCCAGCCAAAAAACAGATGAGGTCCCGCTTTCAGCTTAAGCCTGGCGGCAGCCTGATTTACGGCTTGGGCAATCTCCGCTTCGTTCAGCTTCTCCCCCGTTATATTGACCATGGACACCGTCCGTCCGACGACTTTGACCTGCGGCGGATTGGCCGACACGAATCTCACCACATCACCCGTGGTATAGCGGTACAATCCATTAGAGTTCGTAATGATCATTTCGTAAGGCACGTCCCGCTTCACGTCCGCCAAGGGGCACACGCTGCCGCTTTCCAGGTCGCGAAATTCAAAGTAATACAAATCCGCGTTCAGCGTAAGCCCCGGGTCCTGTTCAGAATAAACGCAACCATACGCCCCTTCGGTGCCGGAATAAAAATCGCTGACCCATATGCCGTCGCCCAACAATTGCCGGATTTGCGGAATAAACGTATCGTAAAGTACGCCGGTAGACAACATCACCCGGAAGTTGGGCCACAGCTTCAATAAATCGATATTGCCATCACCGTCCATCGCCGCCCGCACCGTCTCACGGTATTCGGGCAAGCACGAAAACAAGCTGCCGCTCCGGTATTTAATATAATTCAATAAGTTTAGCGAGAAGCTGGTAATCCCGCCAATGCCGACAATATTATGCTTTAGCGCGTACTTGGCCGTTTCAAACATTCTGCGGTCATAATTGTCCAGTTCCATCACCGAATCGGGAACCGGATTGATATCCTTGTGCCTTGGGTGATAGGAGCTCATGATCCCGGAAATATAGCCGACCGGGACCCCGTTGATTTCCCCAATCCGCTTCGGCCCCGCCGTCGATAAGACCTTTCCGTTGGGCGGCAATAATAAGCCGCCGCCGGACTCCATATACCCGATTAAATTGCGCATAGCGGCGCGAGACCACACGTCGAGGCTTTCCCGGGTATGCGGAATCAGCTTGGCCGTGCCGGATGAACCGCTGGTTTTTGCCCAGTAAAAGATTGGATCGCGGGTTAATACCCCCGGCTTCCACTGCGCCTCCTCCAAATCAGGGGCGTATTCGTTATAACTTCTGACCGGTACGTCCTGGCGATACTGAGCCGCCTCGCGGATTTGAGCAAACCGGTATCTGCGTCCCACCTCAGTCGATTCATTTTTGCGTATGATAGATATCAGTAAATTTTGTTGTGTTTTTTCAATGTCGGTAAGTGACTCACGAAAAGCGTTGTAATTTTCATACAATTGCCCGGTCAAGCGCTGTTTCGTAATCATCTTTGTATCATCCCTTTATTCGCAAATTCCTTTCATCAGAACCTGATACACTTCTTCCCAAGCTTGTTTCAAGGTCAAACCATGAACCTGGAGAAAATGGTGCTCATAGATGATGGAACTCGTCTTCTCAATCATATAGATGAGAATTTCCGGACGAATCGTCGGCCTTAGCAAGCCTTGCTGTACAGCCCCGTTTAATAAATCGGTAAGCAGACGCACTTTAAAGCGGCGGTACGCCTCCACCTTTTCCCATTCCCGGGGATAGATCAGGCGCGCTTCTTCAATAACGGGTAAAGGCAATTTGTATTTATGGTAGGAAAATACGACAGCGCGAAATCGATCCCGCCATTCCGTGGCTTTGTCCATTTCCTGAAGCGTACTGGTTCGATCGCTCCCCAACACCTCATCGAAAAAGACAGTAATGATTTCGTCCTTCCCCGAAAAGTACTTGTATATGGTTTTCTTGCTGATGCCAAGCTGTGCGGCCAAATCGTCAAGCGTAAACCTCCGCAGACCATGCCGGCCAATAAGCTGAGAAGCTGTTTCGATAATCCGTTCCCGCAGCCTGCCTCCCTCCATTCTCCAACTAATCTCTACCCGCACGGAAACTCAATTTAATTTTCCAGTTTCCTTGCTTATAGTACTATTTATTCTATAATTTGTAAATCAGACTTTGGGTTTAAATTAGAATCCCGCCACATAACCTAAAAACGTTACATCATTCCTCAAAAGAACTGAAAGGAGGCAACAAGCTGCAATGGGTGAACAAACCGAATTTGAAGAAGGACAGCGAGCCCCCAATCCCGGCGTATACGTTGAAGTCAGCGAAGGACGCAGCTTCCATACGCAAATTGAAAACCCCAAGCGGATAACGCTTGAAAAAGGCGACAAATTCCCGGAAACCACGAACAAAAACCGGAAGTGGAAAAAGGAAGAAAAAGCGCGGGTTCATTAAGGATGAATTTCCAATTTTTTGCTCCGTATAAAAAACGGGAACCCACACATAATATACTCAGACGGCGAGCAAGAGAGGTGTGGTTCCGTTGGATCAATCCGCAGGAAACAAACCATCAGGAGTATCTTGTCACTGCTTGTAGAAACGTAAGAGCGCGGGTTGGATAAGACCCCTCTTCTCCAATCCGCGTATGCTAAGGCAGTATCGAATGGTTCTCTGGCTTGTGTGAAAAGATTTCCAAAAATCCAGTTCGCCGTCAACCAGGAAGGGCCCGCAAGGGTCCTTCTTTATTTTGGAGCTTGGGCTTTAGCTTTAGGGTTTGCATTTTTGCGCTTTATTGTCGTGACCTCCCTCCTGCTAAGGCTCCTTAAATAACAAGTTGCGTGAATGCATAAAAACGCCAAAACTGCAGTGGGATTCTGCCAGTCTGGCGTTTTACCGTTTCAAAATAGCGGGGCCGTCATTCTAACGGTTGTAAACGACGTTATTTCGTTAAATTGTAGGGGAAAATAATTTTAACGGTTGCGACAGAGCTTATTTGCCGTATTTCTGCGGATTCGTGCCTATTTCACCCAAATAAGCGCGATGACAACCGTTAGAAATTGAAGTCCCGTCCTTTCGGCCAAATAAGCTCAATCACAACCGTTAGCGAACTTTCTCATTTTCTCGTGATGAAGCACTTTTTGTTATTGTACTCGGCCTCTTGTTTTTTGTAATTTAGTTCTGCTTTTACCCAGATATCATCAATAATCGAATCAACTCTTTTATTTACTTCAGTTAAACGTTCCTGAACACTAATCATATCTGTTCCATCTCCTTTGCCTCATAACAACTACTTCTAAGCCTTTAATCTTGGTTAAAGTTATGGCCAGTGAAGGATTGCCTATTCGTATATAGATAGTAACACATTACAGCTTTTACCAACTTAATTCAATAAAAAAATTAAAATGGCTGGCACCTTATAATAGATGCAACAAGGAGCGCGGAATCAACGTACAACCCGGAACTCTTCGCCGGCGTTCGGATCATTCATCACGCAATCAATGAGAAAGTCGAGCGCTGACATCCGTAACAGGCAGGCGGCCACCTCCGCGACAATCTCTTCGGTCTGTTCAATCCCCTTCGCGACCCGGACATAATCCTTGAGCTCTTGCGAGATGTAGAGGCGCGGATGGTTCACGGTATCTGTATAGCGCTTGACCATGCGTAAAACGAGATAGTACCGCTAAAGTATAGCGCCAGGCCGTCGCGGATTAGCCACGCTCGGTGAAGATCATAGTCAAGCGGATCGTCGCAAAAATAACCGTCGACGACCAAGACGCGCTCAAGGTTCAACGACATATGTAACTCTCCTTTCGGCCAGAAATTGCCGTGTGATCAGCGGCCGGTTTGCGCATGAGCAAGCACTTCCAATAATTCGAGTGCGGTCATAGCGGCGATTTCCTGGATCGTTAGTTTTTGCGGCAGATTGGCGTCAAACAATACGCTACGGGATGCGTTGACCGTCTGTAGCCTACCGTCTACCTCTTCGACTCTCTCAACGACGAGATACGTGCCTACGCCAGATTGATCTACGTAGACCGCGACATTTCCGTTTAACTTAATCCCCTCGTAGACAAGCGTTCTCGTTACGCCTAAAACGTCGGGATCTTCGCAAATCTCCGTGATTTTTACGAGGCTCACTCGAATCATCCCTCCAATGCCGCGAACAATACGTCCTAATTAAATTTAATATAATAACCGTAAATCAATCCAATTCCCAGCGCGAGTCCGGACGTATAATCTCCCGTTTATCCATCGGCCTCCGCGATACATGGCCTTCGCCTCCTAAACCTAAAAATAGGTGCAACAAAGAAACAGAAAATAATAGATTTTTCTGAAACAGCATTGTATAATGTAGCTTGTTAACATATCAAAATGTCAACATATTGTGCATAAGTCTATATTACACTGTTTATTTCAACATGTCAACATATTGTGCATGAATGGAGGATTACTATGTCTATTCGTTGTCGTCTCGGGGACATTATGAAAGAAAGAGGGCTAACAAATAAGGAAGTCGTTGAGCTAACCGGCGTTAGTCGTAATACAATAACTTCATTGGCTGCGAATGCCACGAAAAGAATTGACTATGATACACTTGAGGGGCTATGTAGAGGGCTTGGCGTTTCACCTGGGGAATTAATCGAATATAATCCGGAATAGGACGAAACGCTTGTTGTAAAAGATTAACTCATAAAATTACTGTGCCGCCGACCGCTGAGTTCGCGGCTTTTTTTCGTGCATTTACCGTAAAATCTACGGTGAATTAGCGGCTTTCTCCAACTCGAGCGTAATGCATACGCCAGCAGCTCCGTCCATCTAAGCGATGCCAAAGAAGGTATTGATAATCCCCATCCATAATTGTAAAATATAATTGACAAAACCGATAACGAACTTATCGCTATCGGCTTGTCGCAAGGTAAGGGTATTAAATTTAAATCGAAGAATGCACTACGAGTAGTAGTCGATTTCTCCACCACAGAGATCGGCTACTTTTTCATTATAGTCACAATAAAAGTCATTGCCATAAAAATCAACGTAAGTACTTGGTAAGTGCTTATAATATCACCACCGGGCCGCTTACCTTGCTACAACATATTATATCAGAATTTTTGGAAATTTGGGACGTATACTCCCGGTGTCGATCAAACATTCCCACCATACCCCCCTGCCCTATAATCCGCGTAAGTGGTTAATGCTTCATGATGCTCGTCCTCAATGCTTTCTTCGCTAATCTGAACGTCATCTACCTCCGTAATCGAGGTCCACTAGGTTAATGTTTTCTCCCGGTTCTTTTATACATAATAAAAGCCCCTACGCAATTGTAACGTAGAAGGCTTAATTATTCGTTCAAATTATCTAGTACTCAGTTAAGTAATAATGTCACCAGTCTTAAGTATGGCGGAGAGGGTGGGATTCGAACCCACGCACGCCTTGCGACGCCTAGTTGATTTCGAGTCAACCCCCTTGGGCCTCTTGGGTACCTCTCCACAGCGAATTTTATTGTATCATAGATCTTGTACCAATGCAATAGAATACCGCAAAACAAACGACATCCAAATTATGTAAACTCTGTCCTCCGCCAAAACAGCAAAAAACCGCCGAAAACAAAAAAACAACCTACACCGTGCATATCTTAGCAAGGAAGGCTGCTTTTGGGTTTTCTCAGCGTCTCCACCCTTAGGCATTATTCACTTTTGGGACGAATGCTGCTTTGGCATGCTGCGGTGGCAAAATCGTTCCAAAAATCGGGATTCCCGATCGACACATAACTGGCCCCGCTTCGGAAGGCCGTGTCAATCTCCTCCTGATTGCGAATTAGCCCCCCCGCTATCAACGGCTGGCTGATCCTCTGCTTAAACTCGCGGATAATGCGCGGCATCAGCCCAGGCATGAGTTCCACTTCATCCGGCTCGCAATGTTGGATCATGCGAATCGCCGTTTCCACCGCTGCCGAATCGATGGCAAATACCCGTTGAATCGACTTGATGCCAACCTGTTTTGCCGCCACAACCATATTGCTTTTCGTCGTGACAATGCCGTCGATGGCGAACATTTCGGCCAAATACTCGATCACCGAAGCATCCCGGCCGATTCCGCCCACCATTTCGACATGGACGTAAATCTGCTTGTTTTTTTTGCGTAATTGCTTGACGATCTCATCCAGCGTCATTATGTTGCCCGCCATCAAAATAACGCGCTCGACTTTACCGTCCACAGCAGCAGAGATCATGATGTCTTGAGTAATGGAGGCGATAATTGGGTAGCCACTCATGCTTCTCACCTCTTCCCCCGTTCTGAACTTAGCATACTGCCGATATATTAAGGAAATGCGAGCCTTTTGTTCAAATTATGTAAAAAGAGGCGCATTCGGCGCCATAAGCGTCAAATCACCTCTGCCGGGAACTATATAAGTTGAACTAATGATTATACGGATACGGGCAGCCGGGTGAAATGTTCTACAATTTGCTTTACACGTGTCCCGAAGGCCCTTAATCCGTCTGCTCTGGAGGCTGCTGCCCTGCTTCCTGCGGCGCCGACGCGGAACGCAGCACCTTACGCATGTTTTTTTCGAACTTGGCGCGAGGCACCAGTACGCTGTGCTTGCAGCCTACGCATTTAATGCGGATATCCATCCCCATGCGGATAATTTCCATTTCGTTGCTCCCGCACGGATGGTTTTTTTTCATTTGCACAATATCGCCCAATTGAAAAGATTTTCGCTCCATGGCCCTTCCCCTTTCTACACGCATTAATCCCCTTAACTCTACTGACTTACTGCACTTCCTCTTCCCATCTCCGCATCCTCCAAGGCTTCCTTAGCGAAGGTTTGAATCAAGCGCTCCACCTCCGTACGTTTCGATGGCGAACATTCCGCCGCGATCCGAATGACGTATTCACTGGACGACATGGATTGAATGCCAAGCACATTTGGCGCCTGGGAAACTCCAGGATGGCTCCCCTTCAACTTTTCCATCGCAGCTTTCAGCAGCTCTATACTCTCCTCCAGCCTGCGGGTTTGACTAAACGACAAGTCGACAACAGCCAATGCGTTCCCGATCGAATAGTTCGTTACGTTAATGATCGAGCCGTTCGGTATAATGTGAACCTCCCCGGTCCAACTGACCAGCCGTGTAGAACGCAGACCAATCATCTCCACCGTTCCTTTATAAGTGCCGGTCTGGATGACGTCCCCAACCGCAAACTGATCCTCCAATATAATGAAAAAGCCGGAAATCACATCTTTCACCAAAGCCTGCGCGCCAAAACCGATCGCCAATCCCAACACGCCGGCCCCCGCCAACAGCGGCCCCAGTTCAAAACCGATCTCCCCCAGCACCAGCATCAACAAAATAAAATTCGCCGTAATGGACGTTATATTTTTCATTAACTCCCCTACGGTCACCAGCCTGCGGGGGTTCATCTGCAGCCGGTTTTTTTCCCTTCGCTCCAAGGAACGGTCGATCAGGCGATAGATCACCTTCACAAATAAGCGGGTTAAAATAAAGATAAGCAGTATTTTCAATGCGGAAATCAGCACGCCTTGCCACATATCCATATCCGAAAACCAGTTCCAAACTTTATCCTTCCAGGTAACAGCGGTATTCAGCATATCATCTGTTTGCGTCTCCAACCACATTGCATCTATCATCCTTTCGAACCATCCTGACGGATTATAGCTCTATGCTATCATAGCCCATTGGCTGCGGCGAGTAAATGCCCCGAATTTCCACCGTCTCGCTGCGAATGATCTCCTTTACCCTTTCCAGATCCTCCGACGGAAACCGGATCGATAAGGCGCAGCCTGCGGTAATCTCCTTGGGCGTCGGACACAAATCGATGTCTATCTCGGCGTATTCCAGCAGCATTTCGGCACGCAAAGCTTGCTGCGTTGAATCAAAGGCCAACACCAGCCACGCTTCCCCCACTGACGTTCCCCCTTTTTTGAATACATGACTATAGTCTGAGTATATAATCCCGGTTTCTTCCATATACTATCTACTAAATCTACGAACTGTTTTGACACTTATTTTACTCGAAGAAAGGGAGATTCCATGTCACAGCTTCAGCCGTCAATCTCAGACCAACAAATCCCGCATTTAAAAATCGCCCACACCGAACCAGGAATTCATTCCACCATCATTCATCGCCTGCTGCTGCATTTTGCCCAAATGACTCCCGGACAGGAGATCGTTGTCATCTGCATTGGGACAGACCGTTCGACCGGAGATTGCCTTGGCCCTTTGGTAGGCACTTCTCTTGCAAAATATAATTGCCCGGAATTCCATCTTTTCGGAACGCTTGACGAACCTGTTCATGCCATGAATCTCAAAGATACGCTCGAACTCATCAACCGGACTTTCGCCGACCCGTTTATTATCGGTATTGACGCCTGCCTCGGCCAAACGTCGAGCGTCGGGTCGATCCAGGTCGTTCAAGGGCCGCTGCGTCCCGGCGCGGGGGTAAATAAAGAATTGCCGCCGGTCGGCGATATCCATCTAACGGGCATCGTCAATGTCGGCGGCTTTATGGAGTATTTTGTATTGCAAAACACACGGCTTAGTCTTGTGATGCGGCTTTCGGATATCATTGCCAATTGCGTTTACACCGCAATCAAAGAATGGAATCGGAACCTTACTCCTTTATCGCGGCGAGGGCAATAGCTTCCCGTTCTTCCGGAGATAAAGCATGCGATGATTCGCCCTTCGACAAAGACTTGGCATATACAAAGGAACCGTCCCGGTTGAATATTCCGGTAAGCACAACCCCGTCCTGTTCTTCGTTGATAAAAGCAATTGAGAAGCTCAGGTCGTTTCCTCGTTCACCAAATGCGTTATACCGTTTAATCCCGATCTTTGCTTTTTGTTTCGGCATCAGACGCTGCAATTCACCTAGTTGCCGCGCTTGGGTTTCTTGAATATCTTCAATTTTACCTTGCTGCATTTTCAGATCAATGAGCAGGCTTTCCAGGTCTTCAACGCCGCTCCCCTGCATCATTAGATCGTATTTTTTTCTCATTTTCCGCAATTTTCCGCCCTGGACCAAATTCCAAATGAACAACCAAACAAACAAAATGATGATTATGCCAACAATCGGAAACAACTGGTCTAAGATGAGATCATTCCAATCCCGCATGCTAATGTCTACTCCCCTATGCCTAAAATAACTTGGTGATCGAATTCAAGGCCGCAGTGAGTGCCTCGACATCGCTGTTCGTCGTATTGTAGCCTACGCTGGCCCGAACCGCTCCGCCTTCCAAGGTCCCGGCCGTTTCATGCCCAAGCGGCGAGCAATGATAACCGGCCCGCACAGCGATACCAAATTCCCGATCCAGTGTAAAAGCCAACTCGGAGGCATCTCGTCCAGCTATCGTAAAAGCGACGATGCCTGTACGAGGTTCCCCCGGTTCCGGGCCTAATATGGACACGCCTTTTATCGCAAGCAATTGTTCCATTAATTTCTGGGTTAAGTCCCATTCCTTACGGCATAAATTTTGGACTCCTTCATTAAGCACATAGCCCACTCCCGCTCCAAGACCGGCGATTCCAGGCGCATTCCCCGTACCGGCTTCATACCGATCCGGCCGAACTGCCGGCTGCTCCCGCTCCTCTGATTGGCTTCCTGTCCCGCCATGCAGCAAAGGCTCCAAATCGATGCCCGGATCGATGTAAAGTCCCCCGGTCCCTTGGGGTCCCAAAAGCCCCTTATGTCCGGGGAACGCCAGCATATCGATTACCAAATCCTTGACATCGATTGGATAGGAGCCGGCGGTTTGCGAAGCGTCAAGCAGCAGAACTGCCCCTTTTTCATGGGCGATAGCGCTCAACTCTTTTACAGGCAAAATGCATCCTAGCAGGTTTGAACTATGTGTACAAACGACCAGTCTTGTGGTGGGACGAAACATGGACCGGAATTGATCAAGATCGATTTCGCCCTGGGGATTCACTTTTGCATAGTCCACCATCACGCCTTGGGTTCGCCGCAAATATTCAAGCGGTCTTCTCACCGAGTTATGTTCAACCATGGTCGCGATGACATGGTCTCCCGGCCTGACCCATCCTTTGATCGCCATGTTCAAAGCTGAGGTCGCATTGGAGGTGAACGCAATGTCATTAGGGTTTGAGATATGAAACAAAGTTGCAAGCTGGGCCCGCGTTTTGTACAACACCCGTCCCGCTTGCAGCGCCATGCTGTGGTTTCCGCGCCCCGCATTGGCAGCTGGTCCATTTAGTATTTCCAACATGGCTTCTCCTACCCTAGGAGGTTTTGGCCAAGATGTGGCTGCATGATCCAGATATATCACCGGCCTATCCTTCATCCGTTCCCCACATCCTCCCCAGTTCTTTTACGTCAGACCAAGAATGACATATTCCTCTCCCCTTTAAAGCAAGCCGCTTCACGGAAAAGATGAATATGTCATCGCCCGGTTAACTCAACATATCAAGGATTCTTTGCAAGTCCTGCAAGCTGTAATAATTGATCTCGATTTTCCCTTTATCCTTGTTCGATTTGATTTTTACGGTCGTCTTATAACGTTCCCGCAAATTTTCTTCTACTTCTTCAATATAAGGATCACGTTTTTTGTTGGTGTTTTTTGGCTTTTCCTGTTTTTTGCGATCGAGCTGCTGAACGGCTTCCTCCAGGTCGCGAACGCTCCATTCATGATCAATACACTGTTTGGCCAGCTGTTTGATCGTCGCCGGATCCTTTAATCCAACCAATGCACGAGCATGTCCCATCGACAATGTTCCACGTGAAACATAATCTTTAACATCATCCGGTAATGTCAGCAACCGCAAAAAGTTAGCGATATGGGACCGGGATTTTCCCACCTTCAAGGACAGCTCCTCTTGGGTAAGTTGAAATTGATCCATCAATCCTTGGTAAGCTACCGCCACTTCCATCGCATTTAGGTTTTCCCGCTGCAAGTTTTCAATCAGTGCGATTTCCATAACCTGTTGATCGGAAAAACTTCTTACCACCGCCGGAATCGTCGTATTCCCGCAATATTGTGAAGCACGGAATCGGCGTTCCCCGGCAATGATTTCATAACCTTTCAGCACGCTGCGCACGATAATCGGCTGGATCACTCCGTGCTGGCGAATGGATTCAGCCAGTTCCCGTATAGCTTCTTCATCGAAAGTTTTGCGTGGTTGATACGGATTGGCACGAAGCTGGTTGAGAGGAATCTCAATGACCTTGTCATCGTCTTGAATAGAAAGCGACGGTATGAGAGCGTCCAATCCTTTCCCCAATCGTTTGCTACTCATAAGAGACCACTTCCTTTGCCAACTCTAAATATACTTCCGCACCCTTAGAGCGTGGATCATACGTAATAATTGATTGTCCATGAGAAGGCGCCTCACTCAACCGAACATTGCGCGGAATAACTGTTTTGTACACTTTTTGCTGAAAATATTTTTTAACCTCTTCAATCACTTGAATCCCAAGGTTGGTGCGTGCATCAAACATAGTCAACAATACACCTTCAATTTGCAGTGAAGTATTTAAATGTTTTTGTACCAGGCGAACGGTGTTCAGCAGTTGGCTTAGCCCCTCCAAGGCGTAATATTCGCATTGAATCGGAATAAGCACGGAATCGGCGGCCGTTAACGAATTAATCGTCAAAATGCCAAGGGAAGGCGGGCAATCGATGAGAATGTAATCATACGATTTACGAACCAATTGAAGCGATTTTTTCAAACGAACTTCACGGGATATCGTAGGCACAAGCTCAATCTCAGCACCTGCCAACTGAATCGTCGCGGGGATAATGTCCAAATTTTCGATTTCAGTATGCGCTATGGCCTCTTTAGGATGCACTTCATTAATAAGGACGTCGTAGATGCAGTTTGCTACATCCGCTTTATTGATGCCAACGCCGCTCGTCGTATTCCCCTGCGGGTCAATATCGATCAGCAGCACCTTTTTTCCAATCGCAGCAAGTCCAGCTCCCAAATTGACGGAAGTCGTCGTTTTTCCGACGCCCCCCTTTTGGTTCGCTATGGCAATGATTTTAGACAATCCAGTTCACCTCAATATAATAGAAGAATCTTCTTGTAGTTCTTAAAGATGTTCGAATTCGCCAAGTTGCAGCTACAAAAAGACCAAAAAGCCCCCCGGGCGTATTCCACCCGAGTGTTGATTTCCTAAAAAACCGTGAGCTGGTTTATGGAACAGAAACAGATTGATCCTGTCGAATGATTAGGCGAGGAAAACGTTCCATTCCATGAGCATGTGGCTGAATTTGCGAAAAAGAAGCTGACCAGCAAACCTCGCGGTAAGGGTCAGCGAGCATTCTAGGAACGCTTAGGGATTTGAATGACAATTTCATAATGATCATCGTGATCTTTTTCTTCCGTTTTAATTTGCAATCCTGAACCGGAAACCATATCGATCGATTGACGGATCGTATTCAAGGCCAGTCTGACATCCTTCGTAAACGAGATCCGTCTGGAAGCCGATTTTTTGTTTTTCGAAACTTCCTTATAAAAAGCAATTCTGGCTTCGGTTTGTTTCACGTTCAATTCCTTACTGATAATTTCAGCCAGGACTTTCAATTGCAGTTCCTCAGAGTCCAAGGAAAGTAGAGCACGCGCATGACGTTCCGTAATTTTCCGTTCCATGAGCGCCGTTTTCACAGCTTCCGGAAGGTGAAGCAAACGAATTTTGTTGGCGATGGTCGACTGGCTTTTCCCTAATCTTTGCGCCAGGCTTTCCTGCGTCAATTGATGAAGGTCAATCAGATTTTGATAAGCCATAGCTTCTTCAATCGAGGTAAGACCTTCCCGTTGCAGATTTTCGATCAACGCGATCGAAGCGGCCTGGGAATCGTTGAAATCGCGCAAAATAGCCGGGATCGTCTCCAACCCTAACTTTTTAACCGCCCGCCAACGCCGCTCTCCGGCAATGATCTCATACTTGTCGTTGCGATGGCGAACGACAATCGGCTGGATGACGCCATGAGTCTTAATCGTTTGGCATAATTCATCAATCTTCTCGTCGTCAAAAATGGTCCGGGGCTGATAAGGACTGCCGACAATTTCCCCCACCGGGATTTGCTTTACTTCATCACCGCTGCTCCGTTCGGTTAAACCAAACAATTTAGAAAATTGTTCTTTCATTCCGTCAATTACCACCTAGTTTCATAGTGACATAAGGCCAAGCCTTACGGGGAGCATCCCGTTTTGGGATGGAAAAGCAGTACAATCAAAAAATAGTTTAAAGGTTAAGATCATCACGAACCACAACACGCCCAATAAAGCCTGAATGGCGAAATAGGCGCTATTCTATGTAGAATGATCTCAACACGAACCCGATATATCTATTCTACCACTTTTTCCTCTATAATCCTATTATCTTCTTTTGAGAACTTAAAAGAATATTGCAGAAAAAAATCCCTCTTAGCGGGATGTTTCACGTGGAACATTTTGCTAAGAGGGTGAAACAATTTATACAAGCGGAGACTTGACCGGAGTTCCTGCTTTGCGTGGATACTTTTTAGGTGTTGGGCCTGTTTTGCGAATAATGACAAGATGACGGTCGGAGTTTTCCATCGGCAACGTAAACGGTACGGTGTTCACCCATTGGCCTTTAAGCTGCGACAAGCTGTATGCCGCTTCTTTGACTTCTTCCTCCGGATCGCTGCCCTTCATCGCCGCAAAAACACCACCCACTTTGACAAAAGGCAAACAAAATTCATTCAAAACCGCCATTCGTGCGACCGCTCTCGCGGTGACCAAATCATATGAATCCCTTAATCCCTCCTGACGGCCCAAATCCTCCGCCCTGCCGTGTAGAAGCTGAACGTCCTGCAGTCCGAGCTGATCGACAACATGCTGCAAAAACTGGACGCGCTTATTCAACGAATCGATGATCGTCAGCTGCAAATGAGGAAAGCAAATTTTCAAAGGGATTCCGGGAAAACCAGCACCGGACCCGATATCCGCCATCTTAACAATCCCCCCCATCGGAATATGAAAAGCGAGGGTAACGGAATCGTAAAAATGCTTAATGTAAACCTGATGCCGTTCGGTAATCCCGGTTAAATTCATTTTTTCATTCCAGGAAACAAGTTCCTTAAAATAAGTCTCAAACTGGCTTAATTGGTTTTCCGAAAGTTCAATGTCATGATCTTTCAGCAGAGCAAGGAACTCCGATTGTATCGAATCCAATGGTTACCTCAACCTCCCGCTGCAGTCACACGATTATAGTGTTCCAGATACACTAGCAAAATGGAAATGTCCGCAGGAGTGACCCCGGAAATCCGCGATGCTTGGCCGATCGAAATTGGGCGGATTTTCGCCAGCTTCTGACGCGCTTCCGTCGCAATCCCTTGAACATCCTCATAGTTGATATTATCCGGGATTTTTTTCTTTTCCATTTTCTGTAACTTTTCAACGTGAAGCAGCTGTTTTTCGATATATCCCGCATATTTGATCTGAATTTCAACCTGCTCCTGCATTTCTTCATCCAACTCCACGTCAGAAGGAGAAAGCGAGCTGATATGCGCATACGTCACTTCCGGCCGGCGCAAAATGGTCAGCAGATTGCTGCCGTCTTGGATCGGAGCCGTACCAACCGACTCAAGCAGCGGATTGATTTCCGAGGGACGGACCTTCGCCACCTTAAGGCGTTCGATTTCCTGCTCGACTTTATTTTTCTTATCCAGAAAACGGTCGTACCGCTCCTGGGTAATCAATCCGATCTCATACCCAATCGGCGTCAACCGCAGGTCCGCATTGTCATGGCGAAGCAGCAAGCGGTATTCCGCACGGGACGTCAGCAAACGGTAAGGCTCGTTTGTCCCTTTGGTGACCAAATCATCGATCAGCACGCCGATATACCCTTGCGAACGGTCCAAAATGACCGGCTCTTTGCCCTGCACCTTGCGCGCCGCGTTGATCCCGGCCATGATCCCTTGACCAGCCGCCTCCTCATAACCGGATGTGCCGTTGATTTGCCCTGCCGTAAACAAGCCTGGCAGCCGTTTCGTCTCCAGCGACGGCCACAGCTGCGTCGGCACAATTGCGTCGTATTCGATCGCATAACCGGTCCGCATCATTTGCACGTTTTGCAGGCCCGGGAGCGTTCGCAGCATTTTCAACTGCACCTCTTCCGGCATGCTCGTGGAGAAGCCTTGCACGTAATACTCGGACGTATTTTTGCCTTCCGGCTCCAGAAAAATCTGATGCTTCGGCTTGTCGCTGAACCGCACGATTTTATCCTCGATGGACGGGCAGTATCTGGGTCCGGTTCCTTCAATGACGCCGGAAAACATCGGAGCACGGTGCAAGTTATCCTGAATAATTTTGTGCGTTTCTTCCGAGGTATAGGTCAGCCAGCAAGGCAGCTGCTCGTTGTCGGAGCTTTTCGTCTCATATGAGAAAAACTTCGGTTTAGCGTCGCCCGGTTGAATTTCCGTCTGGGAAAAATCGATCGTATCCTTATGCACCCGCGGCGGCGTGCCAGTTTTAAAACGAATCAGGTCAAATCCCAGCTCCCGCAGATTTTCCGACAATTTGACGGACGGCTGCTGATTGTTGGGTCCGCTCTCGTACATCAGTTCGCCCATAATGATTTTGCCTCGCAAATAGGTGCCGGTGGTCACCACAACCGCTTTGGCCCGGTATTCCGCGCCGGTTTTCGTGATGACGCCGACACATTGCCCGTCCTCCACGATCAGTTCCTCCACCATCCCCTGCAGCATAGTCAGGTTCGGTTCCTTTTCCATCGTCTCTTTCATCGTGTGCTGGTACAGGAACTTGTCCGCCTGCGCCCGCAGCGCATGTACAGCCGGCCCCTTCCCCGTGTTCAGCATCCGCATTTGAATGAACGTTTTATCGATATTTCGGCCCATTTCCCCGCCCAGCGCGTCCACTTCACGCACCACATGGCCTTTCGCCGGACCTCCGATCGAAGGATTGCACGGCATAAAAGCGATCATATCCAAATTGATCGTCACCATCAGCGTACGGCAGCCCATCCGCGCCGCGGCCAAAGCCGCTTCACAGCCCGCATGACCCGCGCCGACGACGACGACGTCAAAGCTTCCGGCAGCATACCCCATTATAAACAACCTCCTTATATCCCACAGAAAGAGGAATCTCCATCTGCTTATTTTTAAAAAATAAAAAATTAAAATCTTCCGTATCATCATACCATGAACAGGCTCGGCTGATACGTCCGGAATCTTTATTTACCCAGGCAAAATTGCGAGAAAATCTGATCGATCAGCGCATCCTGCGCCGAATTGCCAATCACTTCGCCAAGCTGCTCCCAAGCGAGCCGGACATCGATCTGCAAAATGTCAATCGGTATCCCGCTATCCGCCGCTTCGTAAGCATCGGCCAGCGACTGCTTCGCTTTCTTAAGCAAAGCAATATGCCGGACGTTGCTGACATAGGTCAAATCGTTGGATTCCAGTTGGCCCCCAAAGAACAGGCGAGCGATCGCCTCCTCCAGATGATCCAGCCCTTCCTCCGTTTTTACCGACAATTCCACAACCGATTCCTCATTAAAATAACGCCGCACAACCTCCCGATTGAGCTGCTGCGGCAAATCGATTTTGTTAAGCAGCACGATCGTGGACCGGCCGGCAAGCTGCTCCATCAGAGTGATTTCGTCCTCATGCAGCTCCTCCGCGCTATTGAGCACGAGCAGGATCAAATCCGCCTCGTTTACCGCCGCCTTCGAGCGCTCCACGCCGATTTGCTCGACCACGTCCATCGTTTCGCGAATCCCCGCCGTATCGAGCAATTTCAACGGGATATTGTTGATCGTCACGTACTCTTCAATTACATCCCGCGTCGTTCCGGGAATGTCCGTGACGATCGCTTTGTTTTCCCGTGCCAGAGCGTTCATCAGTGAGGACTTGCCCACATTGGGCCGTCCTACGATCGCCGTCGTGATGCCTTCGCGCAAAATTTTGCCCTGGCTGGCCGTTTTCAACAGCGCGTCGATGCCTTCCGACACTTCCGCGCATTTTTGCTTGATAAACGCCGTCGTCATCGACTCTACATCATGCTCCGGGTAATCGATGTTGACCTCGATATGCGCCAACGTCTCCACCAGCGTCTGGCGCAGCGCTTTGATTTTCCGCGACAAATCGCCTTCCACCTGCTTCAGTGCCACCGAAAAAGCCCGGTCCGACTTGGAGCGGATCAGGTCGATCACCGCTTCCGCCTGCGACAGGTCGATCCGCCCGTTCAAAAACGCGCGCTTCGTAAATTCCCCCGGCTCCGCAAGGCGAATGCCGGGCTGCTGCAGCAGCAGGTCCATCACGCGTTTGACGGAGATGATCCCGCCGTGCGTGCTGATCTCGACCACGTCCTCCGTCGTAAACGAACGGGGCGCCCGAAACACGCTGACCAGCACCTCCTCAAGCTTCTCGCCCGTCTGCGGGTCGACGATGAACCCGTAATGGACCGTGTGGGTCTCCGCCTCCGGCAGCGGGGTTTTGGCGCGGAACACGCGCCCTATTTCGGCGATCGCCTCCGGCCCGCTGACGCGGATGACGGCGATGCCGCTTTCGCCTACGGCGGTGGATATGGCTGCAATCGTATCGCTCAGCATTTTTGTTCACCTCGCTGTTTGTTGTTGTAGTTCGAAGAAGAATTTGTGAATGTGACTCTATGATGGTTCGTGAATGTGACGCTGCGCTGCTCGTTTGATCTTCCGATCGCTGCTGCCATTGGATTGTCTTCATTTAATAACACCCCACAGGGTTACAATCCAATGGCAAAGGCGAACGCTGCCGCTTCTCCAGATTCAAACGACCCTCTCCGCTATTTTCCATTCACTCAATTGTTTCTACACAAATGCCGGCTCACAAAAATGTTTCGCCAGGCATATTCCCGGATCATCGCAAAGCTCGATCCGGCACGATCTCAAAACAAAGGAACGCAACAACGTTTTCCCAGGCTTCACGCCGAGCAAACGTCATTGCGTCCCATTCATTTGCTTTGCTTCAGTGTAATAACGACCCGCCGGTTTGGCTCCTCGCCTTTGCTGTACGTTTTGACCTCCGGATGATCCTGAAGTTTGGAATGAATCACTTTGCGCTCCTGCGGCGACATCGGTTCAAGCGTGACTTCTTTTCGCGTACGAACGACTTTTCCGGCCAGCCTTACGGCTAGGTCTTCCAGCGTTTTTTTGCGGCGCCCGCGGAAATTTTCCGCATCCAATACAATGCGAATGAAACTATCCGAATAACGGTTGGCAATAATATTCACCAAATATTGCAGAGCATCGAGGGTTTGCCCTCTCCGCCCAATCAAGAGACCCAAATCATGGCCCGAAATGTTTAGCACGGTGCTGTCTTTGCCATGGATGGTCTCGACGTTGAGATCCAGGCCCATGTTTTTGCCGACGTCCCGTACAAATGACGCCGCCTCCTCATAGGGTTCCTTATTCCCCTGATGCGATTCCTCCGCTCCTGCGGAAGAAGACATCGGGGGTTCCGGAGCGCTCCCTTGCGGGGATGGCACTGAATCGGGCGCTTTCAGCAAAGTAAGCTCCACCTTTGCCTCCTTCACCCCGATCAATCCCAGGAATCCTTTTGACGGCTGCTCTAACACGTTTACGGCGACTTTGTCCTCGGTGGTGCCGAGCTTGGCCAGTCCTTGTCTTACAGCATCTTCAATGGTTTTTCCCGACGTCACGATTTTATTCATTTCGATTTTTTGGCCTCCTTGGCTCCTTTGCCGGGATGACCGGCTTTCAAATTCGAGCCGCCCCGCTTCTTGCTGGAAGAAGAACTCCCCCCACCGCCGCCGGCGGTTGCCATGGCTGGAACCGGGTCCTTCTTACGATAGATGAAGAAGTTTTGCGCGATCGTATACAGGTTGCTGAAAATCCAGTACAGCGGAAGCGCTGCAGCAAAATTGTACGCCATGACAAAAATCAGGATCGGATACACCCACATCATGAACGCCATAGGCCCTTGCATACCCGATGGATTGATATTCGACATCATCTTCGTCTGAATAAATGTCGTGATCGCCGCAATGGCCGGCAAAATAAACAGCTTGTCCGGCTCTCCGAGCTGCAGCCACAGGAAGGAATGCTCGCGGATCGCCGAATTGTAATAAATGGAGTTATACAACGCGATAAACACCGGCATCTGGATAATCAAAGGAAAGCAACCCGCCATCGGGTTCACTTTGTTCTCCTGGAACAGCTGCATGGTTTCCTGCTGTTGCTTCTCGGGATTATCCTTGTATTTCTCGCGGATTTTTTGCAGTTCAGGCTGGATCGCCTGCATCGCTTTGGAGCTTTTCACCTGCTTTAACGTTAACGGCAAAATCAGTGTCCGAACGATCAATACCATAATCAAGATAGCGAACCCGTATTCACCGTTAAACCATTTTGCAAACGTATCCAGGGCCAACGAAAAATAGTAAACGACGTTTGCGGTCCACCACGATCCGCTTGTTCTCATGCTTTCCGTCGTGGTAGCCAAATGAGCATTTTGCGGAGCGCAGCCGGCAAGAACCGCCACCAGCCCGACCGCAAGAAGGAGAAGAAGCCATCTTCTTCTGTTCGTCATCAATCGCGACACTTCAAAACCCCTCTCTTAACCTATCCATTCAACGTAAATCATAACATATTTAAAAGGACAAAGAAACAAGCCTCCCTAACGTCCGGAAGCCCGCAGCAACGAGGCTTTCCGCAGCACATGGAGCACGCTTTTTTCCAGTTCTTTATATTCCATCCCAACGGCCCCGCTGCGGACGATCAAGATGAGATCGACATGGTCGCGAATCTCGGCTTCATGCAAGCGGACGATTTCTTTGAGCAGCCGGCGCATCCGGTTGCGGACCACGGCGTTGCCGATCTTTTTGCTGGCGGATACCCCTAACCGGAACCGTTCGATATCCGGCTTATTGGACCAATAAACGACAAGCTGGCGGTTGGCGAAGGACTTTCCGAACCGGTAAATCCGATTGAAGTCGGCCCGGTTTCTTAAACGAAGTTTTTTATGCACGAGTTATCTCCTTGATTCAAACTTCCTAATCGATTTCAAAGGGCGTAACTTCTAAAGTATTATAGACCAACATTTCCGCAAATAACGCCGCATACAAAAAAAAGACCACCGCAGTGGTCTTTAACGCACGCTTTACGCACTCAATACTTTTCTGCCTTTGAGACGACGAGCAGCGAGAACCTTGCGGCCGTTTTTCGTGCTCATTCTTTTACGGAAACCATGAACCTTTTTACGCTTGCTCACATTCGGTTTGAAAGTCGGTTTCATCTATCGCACCCCCTTACAGGATTCACTATCGATTTCATCATTTTCATATCCACAGAAAATGCCTTTTTCCATTTAATCATACCGCCTGCAAAAAGTCAACCGAACCCTTCCTTATTCCGGGCTTTTTCTTTGGCTTAAAATTATACACAATCCACAATCCGTTTTTGCAAAAAAAGCTGTCCACAATTAAATTAAAAATTCGGCCAAGCATATTAGTTATGCACATGTGGAAAAGTATGTTTACGGGATTTGCACCCCTCCATTTGCAAAATTTCCGGCGTCCCCGGTTTACAGGTTTCCGGCTAAAGAGTATATTGAACAAGAGAAGTTGTATACAAGTATACTGATAAAAGAAAGAGGTGCTTTATTATCATGAAAATTGGCATGATCGGCCTTGGCAAGATGGGCATGAACCTGGTTTCCAATTTGCTCGAGCACAAACATGAGGTCGTAGCTTACGACATGAATCCGGATTCCGTCACCCATGCCGCCGATAAAGGAGCCGTTCCCGCAAACAGCTTGGAACAGCTGGTCGCTTCCTTGGAGGCCCCGCGCGTCATCTGGGCGATGGTCCCCGCCGGCGGGCCTTTGCATTCGGTCGTAACAACGCTTACCCCGCTGCTTGAACAAGGGGACATGGTCATCGACGGCGGCAATTCGCATTACAAAGATTCGCTGGCCCTGTCCGGGCCGCTTGCGGAGAAAGGCATCCACTTCTTTGATGTCGGCACTTCCGGCGGCGTTGAAGGTGCGGAGCATGGCGCCTGCTTTATGATCGGCGGCGACGAAACGGCCTTCCGGCATATCGAACCGCTTTTCCGCGATCTCGCGGTTGAAAACGGCTACTTGTACGCGGGGAAATCCGGCAGCGGCCACTTTCTTAAAATGGTGCACAACGGCATCGAATACGGCATGATGCAAGCGATTGCCGAAGGCTTTGAAGTGCTGGACAAAAGCCCGTTTGATTTCGATTTCGAGCAGGTGGCGCGCGTATGGTCCAACGGTTCGGTCATCCGCAGCTGGCTGATGGAACTGGCGCAAAATGCGTTCTCCAAAGATCCGAAGCTCGAAAGCATTCGCGGAGTCATGCATTCGTCGGGGGAAGGCAAATGGACGGTCGAAACGGCGCTTGATCTTCAGGCCAGCGCACCGGTCATCGCCATGTCGCTGTTTATGCGCTACCGCTCGCTGGATAGCGACTCGTTTCACGGCAAAGTCGTCGCCGCGCTGCGCAACGAATTCGGCGGACACGCGATAGAATCGGCGAAATAAGCAGCTAAAACATGCGGATATCGGCTGACTGCCGGGGCGCTTTCATGCTATGATCGAAGTGTTCACGAGAAGAGGATCACTCGGGAGATTTCATCTGAATAGGAGATATGATAAATGCAATTTCCTGCTTCATGGCTAAAAAGCGGTTCATTAGGCGAGTCGATCGCCGCCGAGCTGCGGCTGCAAATGATCGGCGGCACGATCAAACCGGGCGAGATCTTGTCCGAAAACCGCATTGCCGCGGATTTCGGAACAAGCCGCTCTCCGGTCCGGGAAGCGCTGAAAACGCTCTCCGGCGAAGGCCTGATCACTTTGCAGCGCATGGGGGCTGTCGTTCGCGGCCTTAATTTGCAGGATATCGAAGAGCTTTACGATGTCCGTTATTTGATTGAAAGCTTCGCCTGGCAGCGCCTCGCCGCCGATCCGGAGAAGCTGTTGTCCCAATTGGACAAAATCGTTGACAAAATGGAGCTGGCCGGCAAACACCGGGATACGGTGGAATTTGCTTTTCAGGACCTAAGTTTTCATGAAACGATCATTACGGGAGCCCATCACTCGCGAATCGAGCAGTTATGGACCAGTATCCGGCAAATTGTGATGACGGTTATGCTGATTACGACTCGCGAGGTATTATCGCAAGACGAGGAAAAAATCGAATACGTCGTAG
The DNA here is from genome assembly GCF_023715465.1 of Paenibacillus macerans. Lineage (GTDB taxonomy): Bacteria > Bacillota > Bacilli > Paenibacillales > Paenibacillaceae > Fontibacillus > Fontibacillus macerans_A. Next base: position 34,268 of record NZ_JAMBOE010000014.1, on the reverse strand, counting down.
GCAAGCATCGCAAGCTGTTGGAAAGTTTTAAATCGCGGGACAGCGAGACCATTCAGCGCAACATCGAGGAGTATTTTGCCGATTCCCGCCGTACGCTGAATAAGAGCATCCCCAAATGAGGCTGGCTTTGTGCGGCCTTTGACCACTTATGTTGTCGACAAGTATACACTATTGAAAATCTGTTTTTAGCTCATAATAAATTCCAATCAATCTATTGAAATGAAAGCGTTGCAATCTGGGAATTAACTATAAAGGAGGAACTTCAATTTGGATACGCTGTTCGGAATGAGCCATAACGCCACGCTGCTGTTATGGACATTAATTGTGATCGTTTTTCTTGTCTTACTGATTTCCAAATATAAATGGAATCCGTTTGTTACGCTGCTGATCTCCGCCCTGCTGCTCGGGCTGCTGGCCGGCATGAAGCCGCTCGACGTCATCAATTCGATCACGGGCGGCCTCGGCGGCACGCTGGGTACGATCGCCATCGTCATCGGGCTCGGCACGATGCTGGGCAAAATGATGGCCGAATCCGGCGGCGCCGAGCGGATTGCCACGACCTTGATCGACCGTTTCGGCGAAAAAAGAGTCCACTGGGCGATGATGCTCGTCGGATTTATTGTCGGCATCCCCGTATTTTTTGAAGTCGGTGTCATTTTGCTAATTCCGATCGTATTTACCGTAGCCAAAAAGACGAAAATGTCGCTGCTGCAGATCGGCATTCCGATTTTGGCCGGCTTGTCCACCGTGCACGGACTTGTCCCGCCACATCCGGCACCCATGATCGCCATTGACGCCTACGGGGCCGATCTGGGCCGGACGATCCTGTATTCGCTCCTCGTCGGGCTGCCGGTGGCGATCATCGCCGGCCCCTTGTTCGGCAAATATATCGGCAAACGCATCGCCCTGCAGCCGCCCGCCGATCTGGCCCAACAATTTGCCGTCAAAGAGGGCCGCAATCTGCCGAGCTTCGGCTTGACGCTGTTCACGATTTTGCTGCCCGTGATCCTGATGCTGATCGGTTCGATCGCGAGCATCATCGATCCGCAGGCAACGAGCCCGGTCACGTTATTTTGCGAATTTATCGGCCATGAAATTATGGCGCTGCTGATCGCCGTCGTGTTCTCCTTCTTTTCGCTCGGATACAGCCGCGGATTTACGAAACACGACATTTCCAAATTTACGAGCGAATGTCTAGCGCCGATCGCTACGATCGTGCTGATCATCGGCGCCGGCGGCGCGTTTAAGCAGGTGCTGATCAACAGCGGCGTCGGCCAGGCGATTGCCGAATTGGCTACCGGAGCGAATATCAACATTATTCTGTTCTCCTGGTTTGTAGCTGCGTTGATCCGCGTAGCCACCGGCTCGGCCACAGTCGCCATGACGACGGCCGCAGGCATCGTCGCGCCCGTGCTCGCCTTGACGCCGGGAGCGAATGTAGAACTGGCCGTGCTCGCCACCGGCGCCGGTTCTATCGTGCTGTCCCACGTCAACGACGCCGGCTTCTGGATGGTGAAGGAGTTTTTCAATATGTCCGTTCCGCAAACCTTGAAGTCCTGGACGGCCATGGAAACAATTCTTTCTGTCGTCGGACTGGTATTGATCCTGCTGCTGAGCTTTATTTTCTAAAAAAATCATGTTTACAATGGAGTTAACCAGATTAAACGCAGAGAGAAGGTTTTAAAATGAATTCCTTGAACTATATGATCGGCCTGGATATTGGAACAACCAGCACCAAAGCGGTCCTGTTCGAGCGTAGCGGCAAAGTGATTGCCTCCGCCAACGAAGAATATCCCTTATACACCCCTTCCGCTTCCATCGCCGAGCAGGATCCGGAAGAAATTTTCTCCGCCGTCGTTACGGTGGTTCGCCAAATCATGAAAAAAAGCGGGCTGGCTCCGGAGCAAATCGGCTTCGTGTCGTTCAGCACGGCGATGCACAGCGTCATCCCGGTCGATAAAGACGGCAAACCGCTGATGCGCTGCATCACCTGGGCCGATAACCGGAGCGTGGACTACGCGGAGCGGCTCAAAAACGAGTTGGGCGGCCATGAGATTTATCTGCGCACCGGAACGCCGATCCATCCGATGTCCCCGCTGACCAAGCTGATGTGGCTGCGCCAAGAGCAACCGGACATTTTTCAGAAAACACGGAAGTTTATTTCCATTAAAGAATACGTTTTTCTCCAGCTGTTCGGAGAATACGTAATCGATTATTCGATCGCCTCCTGCACGGGGCTGCTGAATTTGGAGAAGCTGGATTGGGACGAGGAAGCGCTGCGCGTGGCCGGCATTACGCCGGAGCACCTGTCGAAGCCGGTGCCAACGACGCATATCATGCAGGGGCTTTCGCAAAAATACGCCGACGATATGGGCTTATCCGCCTCGACCCCATTTGTCATCGGAGCGAGCGACGGTGTGTTGTCCAATCTCGGGGTGGACGCGATCGATCCCGGGGTCGTCGCCGTCACGATCGGCACCAGCGGCGCGATCCGCACGGTCGTCGACCGGCCGAAAACCGATCCGAAGGGGCGGATTTTCTGCTATGCGCTCACGGACAAACACTGGGTAATCGGCGGGCCGGTCAACAACGGCGGGGTGATTTTTCGCTGGGTGCGCGACGAATTCGCCGCTTCCGAGGTGGAAACCGCGAAACGGCTTGGCATCAGCCCCTATGATGTGCTGACCAAAATCGGCGAGCGTGTCAATCCCGGCTCCGATGGCCTTATTTTCCACCCTTATCTGGCCGGGGAACGGGCGCCTCTGTGGAATCCGAACGCGCGCGGTTCGTTTTTCGGGCTGACGCTGCATCATCAGAAAGAGCATATGATCCGCGCTGTATTGGAGGGCGTCATTTATAACCTGTACACGGTGCTGCTGGCGATGGAAGAGCAGATCGGACGGCCCCGCAAAATCCAGGCAACGGGCGGCTTCGCCCGCTCCCCGCTGTGGCGGCAGATGCTGGCCGATATTTTCGATCAGCAGGTCGTGATCCCGGAAAGCATCGAAAGCTCTTGTCTCGGCGCGGCCGTCCTCGGTTTGTACGCGCTGGGCGAAATCGATTCCTTCGATGTCGTCAAAGAGATGGTTGGGGGAACGTACATGCATACGCCAAATGAGAAGCACACCGCGGTTTATAAACAGATACTGCCGATCTATATCCGCATTTCGCGCAAATTGGAAGAAGAATACGATGCGATCGCCAAGCTCCAACGCCATCTGACCGAGGGGTGAGCGAGGAGGGGTTAATGAGGAGCTTTAAGAGAAGAGCCTGCTGTCCTTTTGGGACTGGCAGGCTTTTTTGCACCCTTGTTAGCTTGAAAAATAGCGGTAAAAAAGGGCGCTATCGCTGTCATTTTGGTAGCGACCATTTTTACCGTTATCCGCGTATATGACCGGTAGCGTCCTCCATTGCCTCCCCATCAACTGGCCGAAATAGGTACAGACTCGAAAAATTCCGGATATGCTGCTTCCGCATACAATTCGATGTCCACCACGCTGTCGGCAAGCGGTTCGCGAATGTCGTAGCGGTGCCAGCCGTTTTCGCTCCGTCCGCCCCAGCACAGTTCAACAGTCCCTTTGGCCTGGTTCATGATCATGCTTTTGGTGGTGCCGAAAAAGTCTTCATAATACGAGCAGCTAAGACCGGCCGGGAATTTTCCCAGCAGCAGTTGCTTCAAATCATCTTCCGTAATTTTGCCCTTCCCCTGAAACGAACGCCCGATCAGTTCATAACGCTGTAGAGAATTGCGCATCGCCTGCGGCTCATAAGGCACCAGCTCGGGCAGCAGCGGGTGATTGGTCGCATAAAGAAGCTGGTCTGCGCTGGAACGGTCGATTTGCCTAACGGCCATCCGGCCATCCAACGTTTCCGCGAGCGCGGCCCTGCCGCTTTTATCCACAAGCATCAGGTTCATGTTAAAAGCAATCGGCATGTCTTTCATGTAGTCCAAGGCTTCGGGAACATCTTTGCAGTTTTCCAGGAGCGCGCGGATCACCGCCCAGAACTGCAAACCGGTCAGCTTTGGACTACGCATATACGGTAACGCCCCTACCGGAAAGCCGCAGGAGCTCATCGTCACAGCAAGCCCGCATTCGTTAAAACCGTCATCACGGCCAAAATGCAGCACACTGGTACCAAGATGCGCATACTTCCCGGTCACGGAGGTCTTCACCAGCGTAAAATCCTCCGCATCGGGGCTGAATTCATAGTTTCGGGCGAGCAGCGGGTTCCCGCTTGCGGAAATCCCCGGCAGCACGGCGATCTGGCTGCACCGCGGACGCAAGTACGTCATGGCGTAATAGACGATCTGCGACGGTTTGGCCTCCAGCGCGTCGGCAAATCCCCGCAATTCCTCGGCAAGACCGGGACACCAGCGGTCGAACAATTCGGCCGCTTGCTTCGCCTCAGCTTCGTCAAAATGGTCAAACCCGGCGGTGTGAACAGCTCTGAGCGCAGGGTTTCCCTTCGTAAATTCGCCAAAGCCCCAGCCGATTTCGTAATTCGTTCCTCGCAATTCTACCGTAAAAGCTTGTTTTTTAATCATGTAATTCCTCCAGGGCAAATTGAATTTTTACTATTTCGGTCCTCCTGTTTCGATTGTGGCAAAGGCAAAAATAGAAATCTTGATGTTTACTGCTACCCTACTGCAAAAACCAGCTGGCCAGAGAAACTCCAGCAGAAAAATAAGGGCAAAAAAGGGCGTTATTCCACTAGCGTTGAATCAAGATCTGGATCTGACAAGATACATTTTCTAGCCACACAAATTTTCTAACGGATGCCACAAGCGCTATTTGTTCCAAAAACGATGATTTCAAACTCTAACGGTTGCCATTGCGCTTATTTCACTTAAACCCGGCTATTTTTGCTTAGATTCAGGCAAATAACAACGCTCACAACCGTTAGAATTTAGAAAAGGTCTTTTTTCGGAAAATAGCCGCTGCTACAACCGTTAGATTTCCGGTCAGCTATTACGGGAAATCTTGAGAAAAAGTTAATGCAACTCCGGTAGCGTTATTCCGGCGATATCCGTCCATTTGAGAGAAATAGAGGCAATTTATGCGCTATTTTAAAGGCCCAGCCGACGGTTAGCCTAAACCTAGTCAGTCCAGTAACCAGCAGTCAAGCACCGATTTCCAGGTTAAACCTATTATCCTATTTAAAAAATATATGCACAGGTTAATAGAGGCCGGTCAGCGCTTGCCATTAATAACCTGTGCATAATTTTTTTGAGATTTTCGTTGATCATGTCGAAATCTAAACAAATTATAAACAATATGTAGTGGTGTGCATGATAATTATGCACAAGTTATTGAATTTGTGGATAAAAGCAGACAATACATTGAAATATAAGCCTTGGTTTGCTATGATTATATTGCTTTTGTTGTGAATATCTAAGTTTTGAGTATCGTTTATTCACAACCTGTGGATAAAATTGTGAACAATTCGAATTTATTCACGTTTATAATAATCATATGGAACTGGACTATGGGGATAAATTTCCCCATTCTTTATGTTTTTTCGACTTCTTTCGCATGGCTTAAGCCACACTTGGAAGTTTTAAAAGGAGTGACAGTCTGTGGACAGCCATACCTCGGAAATATGGCAGCAAATTTTAGCAATTATCAATACCAAACTAAGCAAACCCAGCTTTGATACCTGGTTCAAAGCAACGAAAATTGTCTCCATGACCGACAAAGCGATCGTCATTTCCGCGCCGACGACGTTTGCGGTGGAATGGCTGGAAAGCCGCTACACGAAGCTGGTCGCAACGACGATTTTTGAATTTACCGGCAAACAGCTTGACGTCTCCTTCGTCATTGAGGAATCCGCTCCGGCCGAACAAACCCAGGTATACAAGGAACCACCCGCTCCCGTCCCAAGCGAGGAAAGCGTTTCCAACATGCTTAATCCGAAATATACGTTCGACACGTTTGTCATCGGATCCGGCAACCGGTTCGCCCATGCGGCTTCCCTGGCTGTCGCGGAAGCGCCTGCCCGTGCGTACAACCCGCTTTTCCTATACGGCGGCGTAGGACTCGGCAAGACCCACCTGATGCACGCGATCGGCCACTATATTTTGGAGCATAGCCCCAGCAGCAAAGTCGTATACATTTCCTCCGAGAAATTTACGAACGAATTCATCAATTCCATCCGGGACAACCGCGCGGAAAGCTTCCGCAACAAATACCGCAACATCGATATTTTGCTGATCGACGATATTCAGTTTCTGGCCGGCAAAGAATCGACCCAAGAGGAATTTTTCCATACGTTTAACGCGCTGCATGAAGAGAGGAAGCAAATCATTATCTCCAGCGACCGGCCGCCAAAAGAGATTCCAACGCTGGAGGAGAGGCTGAGGTCGAGGTTCGAATGGGGACTGATCACCGATATCCAGCCGCCGGATTTGGAGACGCGGATCGCGATTTTGCGCAAAAAGGCCAAGGCTGAAAATCTCGATATTCCGAACGAAGCGATGATGTACATCGCCAATCAAATTGACACGAACATCCGTGAGCTGGAGGGTGCATTGATCCGGGTTGTCGCTTATTCCTCCCTAATCAATCAGGACATCACCACCCATCTGGCTGCGGAAGCGCTCAAGGATATCATCCCTTCCAGCCGTCCGAAGATGATTACGATCCAGGACATTCAGCAAAGGGTCGGCGATTACTATAATTTAAAACTGGATGATTTCAAAGCGCGCAAACGGACCAAAGCGATCGCTTTTCCGCGGCAAATCGCCATGTATCTGGCCCGCGAATTAACCGATTTTTCGCTGCCGAAAATCGGCGACGCCTTTGGCGGTCGGGACCATACGACGGTCATTCACGCGCATGAGAAAATCACCCAGCAGCTCAAGAACGACCAGGAACTGTACAAGATCGTAAACAACATCACCGAGAAAATAAAAAACGCCACCTGAATAAGGGATAAGCCTATGCACATGATATGCACATGTGGATAGGCTTCATTTCATATTTTCCGGGCTGTTATCCACATATTCAGGGCCCCTACTACTTCTTCTAAATATATTTAAATATACACATCTTAATAAGTGGTAGCGAGCAACCTAACTTTGGGGACAACGCAACCAGCGCTTCCGCGCTTTTGCATAACCCCAAAAAACGAGGGAGTAATCCCGTTACATAAAACAAGCTTATGCTTATGAAGCAGGTTTTATTACTTATAGAGCTAAAGTTTCCGAAGTAAGTTTTATTGCGAAGTTATTCCAAAGGAGCGTAAGCTCCATAAAACTTAAGCTTATGCTTTCGAAGCAAGTTTTATTGCGAAGTCTTTTCTAAAGGAGCACAAGCTCCATAAAACTTTTAGGAGTTGAATTTATGAAAATCCGCGTTTTAAAACATGATCTTAACGAGTCGATTCAGCACGTATCCAAGGCGATTTCCAGCCGTACGACGATTCCGATTTTGACGGGGATCAAGCTGGAAGTGAATTTTCAAGGGATGACGTTAACCGCCAGCGACACCGACATCTCCATCCAGGCCTATATTCCGGCGGAAGACAAGGACAAGCAGATCGTTCAAGTCGAACGTCCCGGCAGCGTGGTGCTGCCCGCTAAATTTTTCGTCGAAATTATCAAAAAGCTGCCTTCGGAGGACATCGAAATGGAGGTTCAGGACGGCTTCCAAACGTTCATTCGCTCCGGTTCGACAGACATCCAGATGGTCGGCCTTGACCCCGAGGAATTCCCGGTACTGCCAAGCATCGAGGAGAACCAGGTCATTACCATCCCCGGCGATTTGCTGAAAAACATGATCCGGCAGACCGTGTTCTCGATTTCCACCAACGAAACGTCGCCGATTTTGACCGGGGTATTGTGGAACTTGAGCGACAATCAGTTCAAATTCGTGGCGACGGACCGCCACCGGCTGGCCAGCCGCGTGGCCGGGCTTGACGATGCCGAAGGGGTACGCTTCAGCAATATCGTTATTGCCGGCAAAACCCTGAACGAGCTGAGCAAAATCATTCCTGACCAAAATACGCGCATCGAGATCGTCGTCGCTGACAACCAGGTGCTGTTCAAAATCGACCGCGTCCTGTTCTATACGCGTATTCTCGACGGGACATACCCGGATACTTCCAAGATTATTCCGACAAACTATAAAACAGAACTGATTTTGGACACCAAAAAATTAAGCGATTCGATCGACCGCGCTTATTTGCTGTCCCGCGAAGAAAAAACGAACATCGTGCGCTTGCAGACGCTGGAGGACGGCTCCATTGAAATCTCCTCCAGCTCCTCGGAACTGGGGAAAGTTACCGAGCAAATGGAGGTCGCCCAATTCACCGGGGAACCGCTGCGCATCTCGTTCAACTCGAAATATATGCTGGACGTGCTCAAAGTCGTAGAGAGCGAACAGCTGCATATCGGATTTACGGGCGCGATGAGCCCGATCATTATCAAGCCGGTGGACGACACGCAGAGCCTGTATCTGATTTTGCCATACCGGACTACCAACTGATTTGAAAGGAAATCGGCGCCATGAAAATAATCTCCATTTCCAGTGAATATATTAAATTAGATCAATTTTTAAAATTGGCGGATTGCGTGCCGACGGGCGGCATGGCTAAAGCGCTGTTGGCGGACAGAGCGGTCAAAGTCAATGGGGAAGCGGAAGAACGCCGGGGCCGGAAGCTTTATCCCGGCGACAAGGTCGAGGTGGAAGGAAGCGGATCCTTCCAGGTGGCCGGACCGAAGGCTCTCTGACCGGCTGCACCACAGCCTTAAATCCGCGCGAAGCAAGCGGAAAACGAGGGGGCTTAAGCTATCATGTATGTCAATCAATTATCACTGCGGCACTACCGGAACTATGATACGCTCTCGCTAAACTCGTTTGGCGCCGTCAATTTGATCATTGGACGCAATGCCCAAGGCAAAACGAATCTGCTCGAAGCTTTGTTTGTGCTGGCTTTGACGAAATCGCACCGGACCGGCAAAGACAAGGAGCTGATTTCGTTCGGCAGCGATCACGCCATGGTAGAGGCGGAAGTGGAGAAGAAGTACGGAGCCGTTCGCCTGGAGCTTCGCCTGGCCTCGCAGGGCAAAAAAGCGAAGCTCAACGGTCTGGAGCAGCGCAAGCTCAGCGATTTCATCGGCGCGCTGAACGTCGTCATGTTCGCCCCTGAGGATTTGGAAATCGTCAAAGGCACTCCGGGAGTGCGGCGGCGTTTTCTCGATATGGAAATCGGCCAGGTGCAGCCCGGATATTTATATCATCTTCAGCAATATCAGAAGATTTTGGTGCAGCGGAACAACCTGCTGAAGCAAGCCTGGGGCGCCGGACCCGAGCTTTCCACGATGCTGGAAATCTGGAATGAGCAACTTGCGGAGCATGGTGTTAAAATCATCAAAAAAAGGAAACAATTTATAAGAAAACTGCAAAAATGGGCGGAGCAGATCCACGAAGGCATCACCGGCGGCGGTGAAAAGCTGAAATTATCCTATCTCCCCTCGTTCGGAGAAGCCGAAGAAGAAGATGAAGCTGTCTTATTACAGCAATTTATGATAAAGTTATCACAAGTGAAGGATCAGGAAATCCGCCGCGGCATGACGCTTTGCGGACCCCATCGCGACGATGTCTCTTTTTATATTAACGGGAACGAAGCCCAAGTATACGGGTCGCAGGGGCAGCAGCGGACCACGGCGTTATCTTTGAAACTGGCGGAAATCGAGCTCATTCATGAGGAGATCGGGGAATATCCCATCCTGCTGTTGGACGACGTATTGTCCGAACTGGACCCTTACCGCCAAACCCAATTGATCGAAACGTTTCAGAGCAAAGTGCAGACGTTCATTACGGCGACTGGCATCGAAAGCATCAATGCAAGCCGGCTGCGGGACGCCAGCATTTTTCATGTTCAGGACGGACAAGTCCAAGGAGGGGCGAAGGAGTAAAATGTATATTCATTTGGGCGGAGAAAAAGTCATCCTCTCTTCGGAGCTGGTTGCGATTTTTGATATTTCCATCGAGCAGTCTTCGAAAATATCCAAACAGTTTATCAGTCACGCGCTTGAGGAGAAAAACGTTGTGCGCATCGGCGAAGAAGAGGCCAAGTCGATCGTCGTGACCCAAAATGCAATATATTATTCGCCCATTTCCTCGGCGACGTTGAAAAAAAAGGCTAACGTTATATTAGCGGTTTAGCGTTATAATATAAGTTCAGAGGTTTACATGATGTGGTTGAATCTATAGAAGTAGGTGAAGGCATTGTCGATGAACGAACAAACGTATGACGAAAGTAACATACAGGTGCTCGAAGGCCTGGAAGCGGTCCGGAAACGGCCGGGGATGTATATCGGATCCACCAGCGTCCGCGGTTTGCACCATCTGGTATGGGAAGTCGTAGACAATAGTATAGACGAGGCGCTTGCCGGCTATGCGAACAAAATCGACGTCATCGTTCATGAAGATAACAGTGTGACTGTCATAGACAACGGCCGGGGCATTCCGGTCGGCCTGAATGAAAAGCTGCAGAAATCGACGCTCGAAGTCGTCATGACCGTGCTGCATGCCGGGGGGAAATTCGGCGGCGGCGGATATAAAGTATCAGGGGGACTTCACGGGGTCGGCGTTTCCGTCGTCAACGCATTGTCCACGAAAGTCGTTGTTGAGGTAAGCCGCGACGGGCATGCTTATCAGCAAGAGTATCACCGCGGCGTGCCTCAATACGATGTGCGCATCATTGGCGACACGGATGAAACCGGGACGAAGACGAGATTTTACCCTGATCCGGAAATTTTCACGGAAACGACCGTATTTGATTACAACACGCTGCTGACGCGGATCCGGGAACTGGCCTTTTTGAATAAAGGCATCAATCTGTCCCTGACCGATGAACGCACCGGGGCCAGCGATTCGTTCCATTACGAAGGCGGCATCAAGGAATACGTGATTTACCTGAATCATAACAAAGAAGTGCTGCATGAAGAGCCAATTTACGTGGAAGGCCAACGCGACATGATTCAGGTGGAAGTCGCCCTGCAATACAACGAAGGATATACCGAAAGTATCTATTCGTTTGCCAACAACATTCATACGCACGAGGGCGGCACCCACGAGTCCGGCTTTAAGAGCGCGCTGACGCGCATTATCAACGATTATGCCCGCAAGGCCGGAATGATCAAGGACAATGACAACAATTTGACCGGGGACGATGTGCGCGAAGGGCTGACGGCGATCATTTCCGTAAAAATTCCCGAGCCCCAATTCGAAGGCCAAACGAAAACGAAGCTTGGCAACAGCGAGGTACGAGGGATCGTGGAATCGCTGTTTGCGGAAAAGCTGCAGGAATTTTTGGAAGAAAATCCATCCGTGTCCCGGCGCGTCCTGGAGAAATCGCTGCAGGCTTCGCGGGCGCGGGAAGCGGCCCGTAAAGCGCGCGAGCTGACGCGCCGCAAGAGCGCCCTGGAAGTCAGCGCCCTGCCGGGCAAGCTGGCGGACTGCTCTTCCAAGGACGCCTCGATCAGCGAGCTGTACATCGTCGAAGGCGACTCGGCCGGCGGCTCGGCGAAACAGGGGCGGGACCGTCACTTCCAGGCGATTTTGCCGCTGCGCGGTAAAATTTTGAACGTGGAAAAAGCGCGCCTGGACCGCATCCTCGGCAACGCCGAAATCCGCGCGATCATCACGGCGCTAGGCACCGGGATCGGCGAGGAGTTCGACATTGCGAAGGCGCGTTACCATAAAATCATCATCATGACCGACGCCGACGTCGACGGCGCCCATATCCGCACGCTGCTGCTGACGTTTTTCTTCCGCTACATGCGGAAAATCATCGAGGCCGGTTACATTTACATTGCGATGCCGCCGCTGTTCAAAATCGAACGCAACAAAACGGTGCGCTACGCCCAATCGGAGAAAGAACGCGATGAGATCATCGCCGAATTCGGCGAAGGCGTCAAAGTCAACGTTCAGCGCTACAAAGGTCTGGGCGAGATGAACCCCGAGCAGCTATGGGAGACAACGATGGATCCGGAAAGCCGGACGATGCAGCAAGTATCGATTGCCGACGCTATCCAGGCGGATGCGATTTTCGATACGCTGATGGGCGACAACGTCGAGCCGCGCCGCGATTTCATTCACGAGCATGCCAGATACGTCAAGAACCTCGATATCTAATCGGGTGGGCGAAAAAGTAAAAATCAGCGTGAAATTGATCAAAATACCGTCACTGTGGTGGCGGTATTTGTTTTGCGGCAAAAACAGAAGAAAGCACGTAGAGACAAAAAAACCACCGGCGATAGGTTGTGGGCCCTTGACCGGTGGTTTTTCTTTTTCTTTGAATGAAAATCTCGCCGTGGTTGCCCACTGGAGCTTTGTCGGAATAGTCGTGATGCTACCAACATCATGGCTATTTTTATTTTACCCACATGCAGATGCCTTAGTATAACACATCCAGTGTTACATACTACAAATCAGTGTTTGAGGTTTTAAACTTCCATTCGTCGATATCTCGCGGGTCCACATGCAGCACATGGGCGATCAACAGCGCTAAGGTGGCGTTCGGAATCACAATACCGTACTCAATATTCTGATAGTTTCGCAATGTGCATTTCATGGTGTTGTTGATGTGTTGTACGAGTGATTCTTGGGTAAACCCTGCGGCTTCCCTTGCTTCCTTGATCCTCAAATGCTACAGCTCCTCATTTTTATTCCGTCTCTCCTTTTTATGATAGAGGAGTTGAAAATTTTTAATCACGGCAAATTTTTCATGAAAAATATTGCGTTAATCATTTTTAGCTGTATAATAAAAAAAGCCAGATCACCTCTGGCTTGAAAGCACTTTTTGCTGGATAGTAAAGAGGGGGAGGTTTGTCTCCTATAAAAAATTTCAAAAAAAGGCATATTTCTCTAGGATATTACACTAGGGAGGTACACGCCAATGAATGAAGATGGTATTCAGGCAAGGATTGAGCGAGAGCGAAACAAATTGCATGTATTAACGGAAAAATACAATGGACAGTTTGGACATCCGCGCGTGATTCATCAATCTATGATCCTTGATGAACTCATTAATCAGTATTACCAGCTTCATAGACGTAACATAAAAAAGCCGATTGCGTGAAACAATCGACTTAGGGGCGAGAATCTTTGCTGGGTTGCTCGCCCTTTTATTTTAACAGATGATGAAAGCTTTGCAACTGGTGAGGCAAAAGCGTAAGCATTCGTACAATCCTGCGTAAATTGTATTGACCATCGTTCAAAATATGGTTATATTTATAATATATTCCCAAAATTTATCAGAGGTGGTTAGTTTGAATAATACAACCACGATTCTCGGAGCGCTGGAGCAATTTTCAAAACAGCATGGGTTAAATATTAGTCAACTATCCAGGCTGACTGGATTGAATACGGGAACGATGAGTGCTATTTTAAACAGTCAGCGAGTGCTTTCCGTTCATCAACTGGACCAGATTACTGCAATGATGAATCTACCCGATGGGCATTTTTATGAGCAGTACATCCAGGAGTACTTGAATGAATTGGCGCCGAATTGGCGCAGAATCAAACCTTTTTTTTACCGGTGCGCAGAGCTGGAAAAGTTGGATTGCATTAAGCAAATCGTAAATCTATTGCTGGATAACCCTTTATATTCATCTCCCCTGTTTGAGGTAGCAGAAGATTTAATTGCGCAAGGAAAACGGATGGCAGCAGCGATTCTTTACGAGAGTGTAGCTCTAAGCGAAAAAAGTCAGCATTCAGAGCGGTTAGCTTATTGCCAGTACAAGTTGTTCCTAACTAGACTTGGCCCCGATCAGGAACAAAATTACCGGGCAGCGATCCAGTTTGAGCCTTTTGCGGAGCGGCTTGAGGAAATCGACCAACTGGTAGCATTGAAGGATTTGGCTGATGCTTATCGTTCTTTGCGCCGCTGGGATAAGGTCTATAAAAATGGTGAAAAGTTAAAGCAGCTGGCTAAAATTCAGTACTCTTTGTTCCACTCCCGGAAAAAGAATGATCAAGGCCTTGTTAAAAAGCTGCCCAGGCCATTGTTTTTTTATGTTCTCTTTGGTCAAATGCTAGTAGGTGGCGCTTATTATGAACAAGAGGATTATGAATTGGCTCTGCAAATTTTCAGTGAATCTGCTGATTTAGAATGGGTCAAGGAGACGGATGAAGAAACATTATACTGGAAGAACTTGTTCCAGGAATGGACTCAGGCGAATATTTTATTGACCAAATTAATGGCTGGCAACATAGAGTCGCTGCCGGAATATGTGAGTTACTTCGAAATGAAGGAAAATGAAATACTCATGGGTTTATGGAATATCATGATAGTAGCTAACCGATACAAGATTAACGTCGATCATGTCCTTACTAAGTTTGAAACCGTGTTGTCTAACGTCCTGGAGCATAAAGAAAACGAAATATACAACCAACAAAATACCGACGATCAGCTCGTTGGTTTGCTGTGTGAATTAACTGAATATTTTTTAATTAAAGGGGATCACAAACAAGGATTTAAATTCTTGATAGATGGCCTAAAAAAATCTACTATGATAAATGACGAAAGCTCTATGCTACGGTGTATGAGATTGTTTGAACGTTTTAGAAACGTTGCGTCGGCTGAATCAAAAGTAGAGTATCATCAATTAGTGGAAATGGGGGATGGCCATGAAAAAAAATACTCTGTTGTACGCCATTAATTTTCTATTCGTATTGGTGGTAAGTGTAGGAGTAAATGCAGGACCACTTATGGGGACGTTTGGCGTACATGTTGGAGGTTAATTCGAATCTCTATCATGATTTTTAGAGGGCAAGTCGCTATGATTAATTTACATATCAGCTAAAAACCACCGGATTCCACACAAGGCTCCGGTGGTTTTTCTACCAGGAGCGGGGGAATCCGGAATGATAAGAAGCATCGGGATTGTCAGGCCAATTGATGAGCTTGGGAGAATCGTTATCCCTATTGAATTACGCCGTTTTATTGGGATAGGCCAGGGCGATACCATAGAGTTTTTTATTGACAATGAATTCCAAAGAATCATGATGCGCCCATACCGGACGCAAGAGTGCCTGTTCTGCCAATCGATGGAGCAACTTATATACTTCCGGGAACGCTTCATTTGCGCGGCATGCTTACAGGAACTGTTCTCTACACAGCAGGCTGGGAGTCAACAATTGGGCGATTCAGTCGTAGGAGCTGTACGGCGGCCCCGACAAAAGACGAGTGAATTAATCCGAAAGCTCAATGAAGTGATGGCTACCTACCCGTCTGAAAATCAATCCAAGTGGGCGAAACGGATCGGCGTTTCGCCGTCGAGAGTCAGCCAACTACTTCGTGCTATGAAAGAAGCTGGGAGTCAACAAACGGCGAACCAGGAAATAGCGGTGGCGTTGGGAAATCAAAGCGATTCAGTCGCAGGAGCTGAACGGCGACCCCAGCAGAAGACGAGTGAATTAATTCGAAAGCTCAATGAAGTGATGGCTACCTACCCTTCTGAAAATCAATCCAAGTGGGCGGAAAGGATCGGCGTTTCGCCGTCGAGAGTCAGTCAACTACTTCGAGCTATGAAATAATTGCGCATGGCAGGTCTAATTTTGTATACATTTTTTCAGGATGCAGCTCACCGGCTTAACCCGATTATGTATACAGACACACGCAGCGACGGACCCGATAGTGCGAATCGCCTGGTTATGTTATTGTCGGCGTGTTCGGCTAGCTCCGCGACCGTGGCAATATCTACACTGGAGGTGCTAACAAGAAACTCTTACTAGCACAATAGCTATTTTAGTATACAATCTTCCATTTACCATCGATTTTCCTTACTTCGAAGGTATAATCTGTTTTCCAACCATCCATATTTATATATGTCGATACGTTATACGTCTTTTTGTTTATTTTTGAAGAGCCTTTAATTTTGTACTCGATCAATGGATCGCTGTATACACTCTCCTTGTACGTCTCAAAATATAATCTACTTTTACTGTTTTTGATATACAACATTTGATAGGCGTCCTGAGCATCTTTCTTTTGAACTAACATTAGATAGTGATTAACTACTTTTACAGGTTGTGGCGTCCCGCTCCAATCAATCGTGTACACTCCAAATAGAAGGATTATGAAACCTAAAATCATTAGGTTTCTTTTCCTTAAAATTTTCACCATTTTGAAAATTTATCCTTTCTTGTTGCTTTCATGGTAAATATATTCTATAATTAATATTGTACCATAATATTCCTGTATTGGGGGAGTTGCTCATGAAAGGATTTAAAAGAAGAGTAGTAGCTACAATTGCCTCTGCTTTAGTGGTATCTTCATTGGCTGGACCTATATCTGCATCTGCCAATGACTCCTTTATCCCTCGTGACAATAATTCTCTTAGTGGGCAAAGTGTGATTGTGCCTTACATGGGTAATGAGAGACTTATTGTAAATGGGAGTCTCAAAGTTTCTAATAGTTATGATTTTGGATATTTCACATTGAATAACAACTCTATTAAAGTGGTTTGGTCACCGAGTGGTACAGGTAACAAATTTAAATTGCAAGTGATACAAAAAAATTGGCTTGATGAGGATATTGTTCTTGATACGATTAATTTAGGTGACACCTCAACAACTAAATACTTTACAGATTTGCCAGTTGGTAAGAAATTGCATTTTAAAGTTGTTGGTAAAGCGTATGGAGATATTTCAGCCTATGATTGGGGTCCAAACAACTAACAGGTAGAATATTCAAGTTATGGTTTTGGGATAAATAGAAAAAGACGTGTAAAGGTGGTATCCTTTACACGTCTTTTTACTGTAAGCAGGGCTTACGTAAAAGCTTGATCAACCGCCTCTATGATTTCTGCCTCCGTCGGTTTCGCGAATCGCCTGGTTACGTTAATGTTGGCGTGTCCGACCAGCTCCGCGACCGTGGCAATATCTACACCGGGGGTGCTGACGAGTTCACGGCAGAACGTATGTCTCAATCGGTGTGGGTGGACACCGAATTTATACAGCATGTGTTGCACGGTGATCCGCTGAATGAGAAGCTGCAGAAATCGACGCTCGAAGTCGTCATGACCGTGCTGCATGCCGGGGGGAAATTCGGCGGTGGCGGATATAAAGTATCAGGGGGACTACACGAGGTCGGGTGGGCGAAAAAGTAAAAATCAGCGTGAAATTGATCAAAATACCGTCACTGTGGTGGCGGTATTTTTTTTAATATGGAGGTGCTTTAGAATTTACTACTTCATTCCGAGGTGATATCCATGGCTGGTCCGGCTCAACCGGCGGTGAAGCGGCCTCACGCCGCCAGCGGCCGTAAAATGAAATCCTTGCAGCGCGGCGAAACGATCGCCGGATTATTGTTCGTCAGCCCGATGCTGTTGGGCGTGTCCGTGCTGGTACTGATGCCGATTCTCGCCACGCTGGTGCTCGGGTTTGCGGACTGGAATTTCGTGCAGGGCTGGGACGGCATCCGCTTTGTCGGCTTGGAAAATTTCCGCAACCTGATGGAAGATTCGATGTTTATTCGTTCACTTCGCAACAATTTGCTCTTTCTGCTGACCGTCCCGGCCTATATGCTGATTTCGATGGTGCTGGCCATTTTGATCGACCGCTACGTGTACATGAAGGGCTATTTCAAGGTGGCTTACTTCATGCCTTACATCTCCAACATCGTCGCCGTGGCCGTTGTCTGGCAGGTGCTGTTTCAGCCTTCCTACGGCCCGATCAACGAGCTTTTGAAGACGATCGGCTTCGCCGATCCGCCGAAATGGATCGCCGATCCGAACTATGCGCTCATCTCGATCATGATGATTACGGTCTGGATCTCCATTGGCTTCAACCTGATCATTTACATCGCCGGGCTTCAATCGATCCCCAAGGATCTGTACGAAGCCGCCGATATCGACGGCGCGAACGGGTGGGTGAAATTCCGCCGCATTACGTTTCCGCTGCTGTCGCCGACGTCTTTTTTTCTGATGGTCACCGGGATTATTTCCACGTTTAAAGTGTTCGACATCATCGCCGTATTGACCCAAGGGGGACCGATCGGTTCGACGACGATGATGGTGTGGTATCTGTATGATACGGCCTTCGTGAATTTGAAGGTGGGCTACGCGTCCTCCATCGCCACCGTGCTGTTCGGGCTGGTCATGCTGATTACGTTCATTCAATGGATCGCCCAGAAAAAATGGGTCAATTACTGAGGAAAGGAGTGGGCTTAGATGATGGTGAGCCGCCGTATCGAGTGGCCGAGGGCTGTTCTGACGCTGCTGATGTTTGCCGCAAGCATCCTGTTTCTGCTTCCTTTCTTCTGGATGCTGATGACGTCGTTCAAAATCGAAACCGAGGTGTTCGTCTACCCGATTGAGTGGATTCCCCGGACCTGGAACGCGGTGGAAAATTACAAAGAGGTGTGGTTTGGCGATTATCCGTTTTACGTGTATTACTGGAATTCGATTAAGGTGGCTGTGGCGACGACGTTTATTTCCAGCCTGATCTCCAGTTTGGCGGCCTACGGCTTCTCGAAGATCAAGTTTGCCGCCAGTCAATGGCTGTTTCTGATCGTGCTGGCCACCTATATGATTCCGAGCCAGGCGATTTTGGTGCCGCAGTTTATTTTGTACCGCAACATCGGGCTGTTCGACAGCCATCTCGGCCTGATTATCATCAGCAGCTTCAGCGTGCTGGGGACGTTTATGCTGCGGCAGTTTTTTATGGGCGTACACCAGGATTTCATCGAGTCGGCAAAAATCGACGGGGCCGGGCATTTCCGGATTTTCCGTTCGATCGGTTTGCCGCTGGTGAAGCCGGCCGTGGCGACTTATGCGATCTTGCGTTTTATCTGGACGTGGAACGATTATCAGAATCCGCTGATTTTTCTACGGACCGACAAATGGTTTACGCTGCCGCTGGCGATGCAGAAATTCACGTCCATGAGCGGGGAATTTTATTCGCTGATTATGGCCGGGGCGGTGTCGGCGATCTTTCCGCTCCTGATTATTTTCATCATCGGGCAAAAAAGCGTGATTGAAGGAATTGCTCTCGGCGGGGTGAAAGGTTAAAGGCATAAGATTAGACATAAGAACTGTCCGGGGGAATCCATATATATCCTGACCAAGGAGGGGTAACACATGAACAAACGGAAAACGGGGGCAAAGCAGGTAAAGTTATGGTCGGCCATGCTGGCCATGATGCTGCTGATCGGGCTGCTGGCGGGCTGTGGGGGCGGCAGTGCCAATCAGGGAGACGGAGGCAACGGCGGGGGATCTCAAGCTGCGGAAGGAGGAAAATCCGATGATGGCGGCGGCAAGGTGAATCTTCGCTTGTACACGTACGGAACCGAGGAGGCGTACAACTGGAAGCACACATTGGAGGCCTATGAGCAGACCAATCCGGGGGTAACGGTAGAACTGGTGCAGCTAAGCGAAAAAGGAGACACCCAGGAGGCGTTCAAAAAGCTGGACCTGGAAGCGGCCTCATCGGCGCAGATGGATATCCTGATGTTCAGCGATGCCGCCGGATACGCACAGCGTGTGGCGTTGGGCATGGCCGAGCCGCTCGACGATTACATCGGCAAAGACGGGTACACCGTGGAAGAGGATTACAAAGTGGACACTCATTTGGACGGTAAAGTGTATGCGCTTCCAGGAAAGTTTAATCCATGGTACGTGCTGTTGAACAAAGATCATCTTGAAGCGGCGGGACTTCCGGTGCCTGCCGACTGGACCTGGGACGAATATGCCGATTATGCGAAAAAGCTGACCCAAGGGGAAGGCGCAAACAAACGGTACGGGACTTACTTTCACGGGCCGCAAGCCGGCGGATGGATGGAATACATTAAGCTGATGATGCTGAACCAGCCGCAAAATGCCGATTTCCTCAAAGCAGACGGCTCGTCCAATCTGGATGATCCGAATTTCCGCAAATCGCTGGAGCTGCGCGTTCGGATGGAGAAAGAAGACCAGTCTTCCGTACCTTATACCGATATGATCTCGCAAAAGCTCGCTTACCGGACGCAATTTTTCAACGAATCGGCCAGCATGCTGACGATCGGGAGCTGGATGAACACGGAAATCGGCGGCACCGACAAAGTCCCGTTGAATTTTAACGTGGCCGTTGCCCCGTTCCCGAAAAACAATCCCGAGGATGAAATCGGCCTGACGCCGGTGACCACCGATTATGTGGCCGTCGCCGCCAAATCGCAGCACAAGGAAGAGGCTTACCGCTTTGTCCGCTGGTATACGACGGAAGGGCAAATTGTTCAGGGGAAAAACATTCCGGCGTGGAACGGCGTAAGCTCTGAGGAAATCACCGGCATTATCGATACGATTCTGGCTGGCACGAAAAATCCGGAGAAGGTCGACAAAAAATCGCTGGTGAACACGCTGATGGCCTCCAAGGCTTCCGCGATCATCCCGCCTTCCTCCTACCAGGCTGAGGTGTACAAGGCAATCAACGAGGAGTACGAGAAGCTGATTTTGGGCAACCAGGATATCGATACGACGATCAAAAATTGTCAGGAACGCGTTAACCAAATTATTGAATCCAACAAAAAATGAGTGGTAAAATGATCCAAAACAGGGGACGGCATCGTCCCCCTTTTCGCTAAGGGGAGAAGTGAAATGTTCAAGCGGCTCAGCCACTTTGCGCCCCGGTCGATTCGCGCGAAATTGATTTTGGCCGCGGTGGCCTGCATTCTCGTTCCCGCTGCCTTCACTTTAAACGTGTATCATGCGCTGACGCAAAAGGCGGTCAAGCAGCAGGCCATCGCCAATGCGGAAAATTCGCTCGAACTGGTAAACGGCTCGGTGACCCATTTATTAAAAGGCATGCTGGACATCGCCAATTACATCCAGGTCAATGCGGGGTTGAACACGTATTTCAAGCTGGTGGCCTCCGGGTATAAGGAGCCGGACCCTTACCGGAAATTTACCGACGCGAACCGCGTGCTGGAACAGCTGGACAGCCTGACCGTGGTTGGCGAAAAAAGCTATGTAACGGTGCTGCTCACCGACGGATCTTATTTTATGAATTATTCCGTAAGCGATTACAATCCGCGCGATTTGCTGCAGGAACCCTGGTTCGAACAGCTCGACGAGCTGCAGGGGTTGGATTCTTATTGGATTGGCGCGGAGCCAACACAATTTAAGTACGACCGGTTCGACCATCCTTACCAGGTGTCGGTGGCGCGCACGCTGCGGCTGGCCAACTCGGACATTTACGGGTATGTCGTCGTGACGGTGATGGAGGATCAGGTCAGCGATATTTTCAGCGAACTGACCGCGGGCCAGGAGGTGCGCTTGGTGGATGCCGCAGGGAGGGTTGTGGCGGACCGGAACAAGGATAACATCGGCGGCATGTATCCCGAAACCTCCCTTATTTCGCGGGATGATGGGGAAACGCGGCTTGTGGCCGAGCAGAGCATCGCCCTGAACGGCTGGCGGCTGATCCTTACCCAACCCTACCAGGAGGCGACGGTTAATATCAGCTCGATTTTCAACCGTGTGTTCTTGTTTCAGATCATCTCGTTTATCGTGTTCATGGCGATGCTGATCGTGTTGGTCAGAACGTTCACCAGACCGCTGGTGCGGCTCGGCAAGGCGGCGTCGGCGGTGCAGCGGGGCAACCTGGAGGTGCGCTCCGGCGTTCGCGGCAATGACGAAATCGGGCGGCTGGGGTTGTTGTTCGACCAGATGCTGGACCGGGTAAAGGAAATGATCGCGGAGATTTCCGCCACTCAAGCCCGCAAACGGACGGCGGAGCTGAAAATGCTGCAGGCGCAGATCAACCCGCATTTTTTGTTTAACGTGCTCAACTCGATTCGGATGAAAGTGATGAAGCAGGGCGATCTGGAGAGCGCCAAAATGATCGGTTCGTTGTCCACGCTGCTGCGGATGACGATCAGCCGCGAAGAGGATGAAATTCCATTGCATGAAGAAATCGAGCTCGTTTCGCATTACGTGCGGCTGATGAATTTGCGCCAGAAGCAGGAAGTGACGCTGGAGCTCGCGGTTGGGCCGGAGGCTTTTCTCGTGAAAGTGCCGCGGCTCATCCTGCAGCCGCTGGTGGAAAACGCACTGATCCACGGACTCACACAGCAAGCCGGCGTCATCAGGATCGCTGCTTCGATGGAGCCGGACGGTTTGCTGCTCACCGTCGCGGATGACGGCGCCGGGATGGAAGAGGCGAAGCTTGAAGCCACGCTGCGCAGGATGAACGATACGGGGGCGGCCGCAGAGCTAGGCGGTTTAAAGCCGAAAGGCCATTTTTCCGGGATGGGCCTGCACAATGTGATGGAGCGGATGCGCCTGAGGTTCGGGCCAATGTTCCACGTGGAAATTCACAGCGAACCGGGACTCGGAACGGTGATCGAGATGTACATTCCTCACGATAGGGGAGAGCGCTGATGTATAACGTGATGCTGGTGGACGACGATTATCCCGTGACCCAATTGCTGTCGGAGGCGATTCCTTGGGAGGGGCTGGGGCTGCGCCTGATGGGTTCCTACGAAAACGGCTGGAGTGCCTGGGAGCAGGCGCAGCGGGAAATGCCGGACATCCTGATCACGGACATCGGGATGCCCAGGATGGACGGACTGGAGCTGTCGGCCCGAATCCGGCGGATGTCACCGCATGTGCGGATCGCCATTTTGTCCTGCCACAGCGAATTTGAATACGCCCAGCAGGCGATGCGGCTGAATGTGCAGGATTATTTGCTGAAGGATACGCTTGATCCGGAGGATGTGGCCGCGGTGCTGCGCCGGTTCAAGGACCATATGGACGAAGAGGCGCACAACGGCTGGGAGCAGTCGCGGATGAAGCATCTGGTCGTGGAGACGAGCGAGCTGCGCAAGGAGCAGATGCTGGCGAGCCTGATCGATCAGCCGCTTTTTTCGGCGCAGAAGTGGGAGCAGGAAGCAAGGGAATACGGCCTGTTTCTACCCGGGCAGTCCTGTTTGCCGGCGATCGGTTACGTGGAGAATTACCAGACGGTGAAGCACCGCTTCGCATCGGACCGGACGCTGCATTTTGCGATCGGCAATGTGCTGGGAGAAGTTTGGAACGAGCTGCCGCTGCAAGGTCTTCATGTCAGATTTGGCGCCGGGACGTCGATTTTACTGTTCGCCCATACGCCTTCGCTGAAGCGGAATGCCGCGGGCGAAGCGGCCGCGTGCCTGCGGGAGATGCAATCCACGCTGCGCCGCGTGCTTAAGGTTGGCATGTCCTTTGTTTTGGGAGAGAGCTGCAGCGGTGCGGAGGGGCTGAAACAGAAGCTTGGCGAGCTGCTTAACGGTGAGAAGGTGCGGTTTTACCTGGAACCCGGGGAAATTGCCAAACGGAGCGAAAAGACCTTGGATAGCGCAGGGGATGGCGAGCAGCCGAATCTGTTTGCTTTTTATGACCGGGCCAACGCGGAGCTGAGGGAGGCGCTGCTCAGCAAAAACCCGCCCCTGGCCGGAAGCGTAGCGGACCAATGGATGTCCATGATCGGCCGGGCGCGATATGCGCCGGAGACCGTCAAGGACTGGACGCTGAAGCTGCTGCTTGATCTGAAGCTGAAGCTGCACTCGCTGCATTCGATCCGCCCGTCCTATTCCGCCGAGTCCCTGCACAAGGAACTGGTCGACATTTATTCGCTGTCCGAGCTTGGCGCCTGGTTGAAGCTTCATCTGGAGCGGATTGCCGCTCTGACGGAGGCGGGTTCGGGGGCGAGCCGGCGAACCGAGGTGGCAGAGGCCTGCCGGTTCGTCTCCCTCCGCCTTCATACGCGGATCAGCCTGGACGAGGTGGCTGGGCATCTCCATTTGAACCCGAGCTATTTCAGCCGGCTGTTCAAGAAGGAAACGGGCATGACCTTCATAGAGTATATTACGCACATGAAAATGGAGCGGGCCAAAGAACTGCTGGACGGGACCAGGCATTCGGTTGGGGAGATTGGCGAACTGCTCGGTTACGACAATCAGAGTTATTTTATCAAAACGTTTAAAGGTTACACGGGCGCCACCCCTATGGAATACCGGAGATGAGGGGCGTTTGGAATCTAGCGCTGAAGCGGAGGAGGGGATCATCATGAATTCGTTGGGGCGAACGTTGGAACGTGAGGGTTGGCTGGCGATCGTCAGCCGTATGGTTCCGGCCGATCGTCGGTTGTATTATCCGGACGGAGATCGGGATGCGTTTTGGCGGCGGGTGCGGGAGTCCGGGGAGTACCGGGAAGAAGTCCGGGAAATCCGGGCGGAAGCGGAGCGGTTGCGGCCAGAAAAAAATCCAGAACTCACCTTCTCGTTGTTTACGATCTTTGCACGGCAGGGGACGCGGCTGGAGTATGAGCGGGTGTATTTTGAGCGGAGACGGCGGTTGAATACATTCGCATTGCTGGCGCTGCTTGATCCGGCCGATCAGGATGCGGAACATGAACTGCTGGACATGATCTGGTCGGTCTGCGGCGAGTACACGTGGTGCCTGCCGGCTCATCTGGGCGAGGACAGCCACGAGCGGGCTATCGACCTGTTTGCGGCCGAAACCGGGTTTACGCTGAGCGAAATCGCTTTGCTGCTGCGGGGGCGGCTGCCCAAGCTGCTGCAATCGCGCATTGAGGCGGAGGTGAATCGGCGGTTGTTTGAGCCTTTCCTGCGGAGCGGGCCGTACGAATGGGAGACGGCCACACATAACTGGGCGGCCGTATGCGCCGGTTCCATCGGTGCCGCCGCGCTGCTGCTCTTGCCGGACCCGGAGGCCCTCAGCGCCATCCTGCAGCGGGTGCAGGCCAGTCTCGAATGCTACCTGCAAGGCTTCGGCGCCGACGGGGCCTGCCTGGAAGGGCCCGGGTATTGGAACTACGGGTTCGGCTATTTCGTTTATTTTGCCGTTTTGCTCGCGCGGCGTACGTTAGGAGAAGTAGATTGGTTTGCCGAGGACAAGGTGCGGCGGATTGCCGAGTTTCAGCAAAAGTGCTACCTCGGCGGCGACCGGGTCGCCAATTTCTCCGATGCGGTTCCCTGTTGCCGCGTGCAGATCGGGTTGTCCCATGAACTGGCCCGCCGCTACAAAAGCGTGCAGCTCCCGCCGTCCGGGCTGCGGGCCGATTACCGGGACGATCATTGCAGCCGCTGGGCGCCGGCCTTCCGCAACCTGCTCTGGAAGAACGGAACGGCGGAAGGGGAGCAGGATCGCGATTGGCCGGCGGCGAGCTATGATTTGCCCGATGCCCAGTGGCTGGTCTCCCGGCACCGGAGCGCGGCCGGAGCATTTGGTTTTGCCGCCAAGGGCGGGCACAATGGGGAACCGCACAACCATAACGACCTGGGGCATTTCATCCTGATCGCAGGTGGGGATACCTTTGCCGCGGATCTGGGCAGCGGCGAATATACCGCCGATTATTTCGGAGCAGGCCGGTACCGCTATGATTGCAACGGATCGCAGGGCCATTCGGTGCCGATCATCAACGGCCGGTATCAAGCGGCGGGGGAACAGCATGCGGCGGTCGTATTGGAGGCGGTCACCGGCGAAACGCGGGATGCGCTGCGGCTTGATTTGACCGCAGCCTATGAAGAGCCGGGACTTGAGCGGCTCACCCGCTCGTTTGTCTGGGACAAAACGGAGCTGCCGGCGCTGGAGCTGACCGATGAATTCCGGTTTGTCTCACCGCCGGAGACGCTGGCCGAACGGGTGGTGACGCCGCTTCCGCCGGCGATAAACGGAAACGGCGAGGTCCTGCTGGCGGCAGGCGGCGAAGGAAAGCGGGCACTGCGGATCGTTTATGACGGGCAGCGTCTCGAGCCGGCCGTGCAGCGGCATACGTTCCGCAATCATTTCGGCCGGGAGGAAACCTGGTATTCGCTCGATTTTCTGGTCAAGCAGCCGGGATTGATCGAGCGGGTGTGGCTAAGATTTGAGTTTGTTTGAAAAACGAAAAAGGGGAAGGTGGATGGTATGCAAGCAGCGGAACATGGGCAACGTACGAACCGGCCGGATTGGGCGGAGGAAGCATGGAGCAAGGCGCTCCGGAAAATACAAAAGACCAGCGGGCGCATCGGCGATGGATTTCCCCACGCCAGCCATAACGGGGTATATGAGCTTGCCGATCCGGGCTGGTGGACGGCCGGCTTCTGGCCGGGAATATTATGGCTGCTGTACAACGACGCCCGGGATGAGCGCCTTAAAGCGCTGGCCGAGCAGTGTGAAGAGACGCTGGACGGCGTGCTTGACGGATGGACGAGGCTGGATCATGACGCCGGCTTTATGTGGATTTTAACGAGCGTAGCCTCCTATAAGCTGCTGGGCAAGGAGCCGTCGCGCGTCCGCGCGCTGAAAGCGGCTAATTATTTGGCGGCGCGCTTTAACTTGAAGGGACGTTATATTCGGGCCTGGAATCCGTGGACCGAAGGCGAGGACAATGCCGGAGTGGCCATTATCGATTGCTGTATGAACATGGCTCTCTTGTTCTGGGCTTCGGCCAACACGGGCGACCCCCGCTACCGCCATATCGCGGAGGCGCATATGGATACGGTGCTGGAACATTTCATCCGCCCCGACGGTTCGGTGTACCACATCGTCCGCTTCGATGCGGAGACGGGCGAGCGCCTCGAAGGCCTCGGCGGCCAGGGATATGCGCCGGAGTCGGCCTGGTCCAGAGGTACGGCCTGGGCGATTTACGGCTTGACGCTGGCGTTTCATCATACCGGCAAACCGGCGTATCACGACGCGGCTAAACGGGTCGCCCATTTCTTTTTGGCCCAGCTGCCGGAAGACCAGGTGCCGCCATGGGATTTTCGGGCGCCGCAGGAGCTCCGGCATATCCGCGACTCCTCGGCGGGGGCCTGCGCGGCCAGCGGTCTGCTGCTGCTGGCGGATCAAGTCGATCCTTTGGAGTCCGCGGTTTACCGGGAGCCGGCGATCCGCATCCTGGATTCGTTGTACCGGAACTACGGCGCTTGGGACGATGAGCGCGAGGAAGGTTTGATTTTGCACGGCACGGGTCATTATCCGGAAGGCAAAAACGTCGATGTGCCGCTGATCTACGGGGACTTTTTTTATGTCGAGGGGCTGGCCCGGCTGCTGGGGAAAGGGCCTTTTTATTGGGAATAGGCGAATTTGCGGAGAGGAGCGTTTGAATATGGCAGAGAAAATGGAAGACGGGATGGAAGCGGGCGCAATTTCCCAGTCCATTCGCGAAAATCCCTTGGCCGCGCGGCGGGACCTGCAGGCGGCGTTCCTGCAGCTTACCGGGCCGCTGATGGGGCATTACACGGCCGGCCGCGCCCGTTTAAAGCTGGGAGTGGCGGCCGCGGGGTATCCGGATTCCATTGCCGGGATGGAGGGGTTTTCCCGCGTGCTGTGGGGATTGGTGCCTTTTCTGGCGGGGGGCGGGGAAACCCCGTTATGGGACATCTGCCTGGAGGGGATCCGGCACGGTACCGATCCGGGGCACGAGGAATACTGGGGCGACGTAAACGACTACGATCAGCGCCTGGTGGAAATGGCCTCGTTCGGGTTTGCGTTGGCGCTGGTCCCGGAGCGATTCTGGGGACCGTTAGACGAGCAGGGAAGGAAGCATCTGTACGCCTGGCTGAATCAGATCAATCAACGCGCCTGCTATGATTGCAACTGGCTTTTTTTTCAGGTGCTCGTCAATATCGGGTTTCATAAGGCCGGACTTCCGTATGACCGCGAGCAAATGGAGCGAAATTTAAGCCGGATTGAGGAATTTTATTTATCCGCTGGCTGGTACAGCGACGGGCCGGGCGGGCACAGCGATTATTACGTGCCGTTTGCTCTGCATTTTTACGGTTTGCTGTACGCCAAGCTGATGGGGGATGAGGACCCGGAGCGGGCAGCCCGCTTTAAGGACCGGGCGGCGCGGTTTGCCACTGATTTCGCGTTGTGGTTTGCACCGGACGGTTCGGCGCTGCCTTATGGGAGAAGCCTGACGTACCGGTTCGCCCAGTCAGCTTTTTGGGGCGCACTCGCATATGCTGATGTAGATGTTTTCTCACTGGGTGTGATCAAAGGTCTCGTTCTGCGGAATTTGCGCTGGTGGTTTCGGCAGCCGATTTTGGATGCGGGCGGGCTGCTAACGGTCGGCTATGCCTACCCCAACCTGGTGATGGCCGAAAATTACAATTCGCCGGGATCGCCGTACTGGGCCTTCAAAGCTTTTTTGCCGCTCGCTTTTCCGGAAAGCCATCCCTTCTGGCAGGCGGAAGAGGAGACGCTGCCCGCAGGCGCTCCGGTCTCGGTGCAGCTGCCGCCGCATCTCGTCATTTGCCGGCAGGAGGAGAACGGCCATGTCGCCGCATTCAACAGCGGCCACCTCTCGACCAACGAGCACACGCATACGTCCGCCAAATATGAAAAATTCGTCTATTCGACTGCCTTCGGTTTTAGCGTGCCAAGAGCGGAGTGGGGGCTTGGGCAAGGGGCTTTCGACTCGATGCTTGCGTTCAGCGAAGGCGACAATCTATACCGGGTCAGAAGGAGCAACGAGGAGACCCGGATTGAGGAAAACGTCATCTATGCCCGGTGGAGACCATGGCATAACGTTTGCGTGGAGTCTTGGATCGTCGCCGGTTTGCCGTGGCATTACCGGATGCACCGGATCAGCACGGAGCGGGAGTTGGACGTTGCCGAAGGCGGATTTGCCCTGGGGCTTGAACCGGCGGTGCAGGGCGAATATTCCGATACGCTGCCGGAGGGCGGTCTGCTGATCGGCAATTCGCTGGGGAGCAGCGGCATAATCGGAAAGCTCGGATATGAGCGGGCGGAGCTGATTTACCCGAACGCCAACACGAATGTGCTGCATCCGCGGACCGTCATTCCTACGCTTCGGGGCCGTCTTTGCCCGGGAAGCCATTGGCTGATTGCCGCCGTTTACGGCAGCCCGGCTTGTCCGAAAGCAAAAAAAAGCGCCCGCATCAGCCCGCCGGAAAGCGCCCGTGAGCCCTTCGAAATGGTGGATGTGGGGCAAAACGAGATCCGCATCAAAACGTTTACGGGCCAAGTAAAAGTAATTCGGATGGATTGAGCAAGCGTGGTGAAGGCTTTTTCGCTATTTGGAAGAAGCCTTCAACCGTCCGTACGCTACCGCGTAACGCCGGATTTTTTTATAGACCTCTTTCGGGTGCAGCAATTTGAAAGGGAACAGGGCCGGGAGCGTGTTGACCTCCAAAATCCAGATGTGATGCAGTTCGTCGATGGCGATGTCCAGGCCGATTTCCTTCAGACCCGGCACCTTGCGGGCCAACTGGGCTGCCACCCGTTCGCCGATCCATTTCATTTCTTCGTAAAGGCTGGTGAATTCTTTTGGGGATGTATAAGGAGCCAGCAGATCTTCGATCAGCATCACGCTGCCGCCGCCGTGATAGTTGGTGATCACTTTTTGTTTGGCCGCCACTCGGCCGATAAACCCGGTCGTTTCCCAGGTTTTGCGCGGGGTTTTCTGGACTAGGGCGCGTATGTCAAATTTCCGCCGCCGATACGTGAGCGTGCGAATTCCTTTTTGAATCAGATAAGGCGTTTGCCCGATTTTTTCCTCAAGCGCCTCATGCAATTTTTCCACCGTCGGGAACAGTTCGGACTCCGTTCCGTACCTTAGCTTGTATTGCAGTGGACTGTCCGGATCAAGTTCGTCTTTCCAGAGTTCGACGCTCATGACGCCGTTGCCATAGGTTCCATTGTCCGGCTTGATAAAGACGAAACCGTGCTCGATCAACATATCCCGAAGAGGCTCGAAAGCGAATTTTCGAGTATCCGGGATATAGGGACGAAGAGATTCATTTCGCCGGATAATTTTCGTTTTTTCCCACTTACTTGCGATACGTTGAATCGCCAAATCGAGATCCTTCCTTTCTGCAATCTTCTTAGTCGAATCATTTTCCGAGTGCGAAAAACATAGGACAGAAGAGATAAACAATGATATAATCATAAGATATGGGGATTTTATAAGCTTTTTTGGCCTATATCCGTAGTGTATGTACGAACGTTTCGATGGGAGTGGACACATCCCTATTTTTTTGCTGTCTTAATGAATGGAATGTGTGATGAAAACCGGCCCACGTTTAATTGAGCTTGCTTTGTGAAAGTAATATAATGAAAGTGGCGGTTTTTCGGGCTTTTCCCATAGATTGGCATGTAGGTAGAAATGAAGGAGGTCCAGCATGGCGGAAGAAAAATTCTCTCAAATCATTGACCGGGACATCAATGTGGAAATGCGCGAATCCTTTATGGATTATGCCATGAGCATTATTGTCAGCCGTGCATTGCCGGATGTAAGGGATGGTCTGAAACCGGTGCATCGCCGGATCCTGTATGCGATGTCGGAGCTGGGGATGCATCCGGACAAGCCGTTTAAGAAATCGGCGAGAATCGTCGGCGAAGTCATTGGTAAATACCATCCCCATGGGGATTCTGCGGTATATGAAACGATGGTGCGCATGGCGCAGGATTTCTCCATGCGCAATATGCTGGTGGATGGTCACGGCAACTTTGGTTCCATTGACGGCGACTCTGCTGCAGCGATGCGTTACACGGAAGCGCGTTTATCGAAAATCGCGATGGAAATGCTTCGCGATATCAATAAAGAGACGATCGATTTTATGCCGAACTATGACGGTGAGGAGAAGGAACCGGTTGTGCTGCCGGCGCGTTTCCCCAATCTGCTGGTAAACGGGGTTTCCGGGATCGCCGTCGGGATGGCGACCAGCATTCCTCCGCATAATTTGGGCGAGGTCATCGACGGGGTTCAGGCTTTGATCGAAAATCCGGAGATCAGTTCGCTGGAATTGATGGATTACATTAAAGGGCCCGATTTTCCGACGGCAGGTTACGTGATCGGCCGTTCGGGGATTCGGCAGGCCTACACCACAGGCCGGGGAGCCGTGACGATGCGGGCCCGGACGACGATCGAGGAGAATAACAACAAGGCGCGGATCATCGTGGAGGAACTTCCTTACATGGTGAACAAAGCCAGGTTGGTGGAGAAGATCGCCGAGCTTGTCCGGGAGAAAAGAATCGACGGCATCACCGATTTGCGGGACGAGTCGGACCGCACCGGGATGCGCGTTGTCATCGAGCTTCGCCGCGACGTGAATCCGAACGTGGTGCTGAACAACTTGTTCAAACATACGGCGATGCAGAGCACGTTTGGCATTAACATGATTGCGATCGTAAATAATGAGCCTAAGCTGCTGACGCTGAAGGAAGTCCTTAGTCATTATTTGCAGCACCAGGTCGAAGTTATTCGCCGGCGCACGGAATTCGACTTGAAAAAGGCCGAGGCCCGGGCGCATATCCTGGAAGGCCTGCGCATCGCTTTGGATCATATTGACGAGGTTATCGCCTTGATTCGCGCTTCCAA
The DNA here is from genome assembly GCF_023715465.1 of Paenibacillus macerans. Taxonomy (GTDB): domain Bacteria; phylum Bacillota; class Bacilli; order Paenibacillales; family Paenibacillaceae; genus Fontibacillus; species Fontibacillus macerans_A. The sequence continues at coordinate 2,952 of NZ_JAMBOE010000014.1, read as the reverse complement.
TTCCGATGAAGAAGCCCGCGAAGGTTTGATGACGCAATTCGGTTTGAGCTTTGACCAAGCTCAGGCTATCCTCGATATGAGACTTCGCCGTCTGACCGGATTGGAACGCGAGAAAATCGAAAGTGAATATAACGAACTTCTGCAAAAGATTGCGGAGTACCGCGAGATTTTGGCCAATGAAGCGCTCGTGCTCGAAATTATCGGGGAAGAGCTTCAGGAAATTCGTGAGAAATATGCCGATGCTCGCCGGACGGAAATCACGGTCGGGGAAGAGAGTATTCTCGACGAAGATCTGATTCCGCAGGAAGAGGTCGTTATCACGCTTACGCATACCGGTTACATCAAACGATTGCCGGTTACCACCTACCGCAGTCAAAAACGCGGCGGGCGCGGGGTCGTGGGCATGGACACGAAAGATAATGATTTTGTGGAGCATCTGTTCGTGACGAACTCCCACCATTATCTGATGTTCTTTACCGACCGGGGCAAGGCCTACCGCCTGAAAGCTTACGAAATTCCGGAGCTGGGCCGTACGGCGCGCGGTACGCCAATCATCAACCTGATTCAGATTGAGCAGGGCGAAACCGTAAATGCGGTGATCGAGGTCGAGCGTTTTGATGAGGACAAGTATCTGTTCTTTGCGACCCAGCAGGGGATCGTCAAAAAGACGCCGATCGAAGATTACATCAACATCCGCAAAGGCGGCCTGATTGCCGTGAATCTGCGCGAAGACGATAGGCTGATCGACGTGAAGCTGACCGACGGCCAGCAGGAAGTCATCATGGGCACGGCTCAAGGGATGTCTATCCGGTTCCCGGAAAGCGACGTCCGTTCCATGGGCAGAGCGGCTACCGGGGTCAAAGGCATCACGCTGGATGACGGCGACGAACTGATCGGCATGGATGTTGTGGTGCCGGGTCAGGACGTGTTGATCGTAACCGCCAAAGGTTACGGGAAACGTACGCCGGTTTCCGAATATCGGATCCAAAGCCGGGGCGGCAAAGGGATCAAGACGATCAACGTGACGGAGAAAAACGGTTCGGTCGTTGGCCTGAAAGTCGTTAAGGACGAGGAAGACTTGATGATCATCACAAGCAGCGGCACGCTGATCCGGACCAGCATGGAAGGCATTTCCACGATGGGCCGGAATACGCAGGGCGTGAAGCTGATCAACATTCGCGAGGATGATTACGTTGGGACCGTCTGCCGGACGGACAAAACCGAGGACGAGCCGGAGGAAGAAGGCGAAGAAGCGGACGTTTCCGAAAATCTTCCGCCGGAAGGATCGGGCTCCGAGCCGGCCGCAGAAACCGATAACGCAGAAGAATAAGCAGTGGATATACGAAAACAGCCTTGTCAGCCTTAAGGGCGAGAAGGCTGTTTTTTTCTTCCCTTTTTGATGGACGTTAGAAAGAAAGATTGCTAGCTATTTTGCTGCCGTACTATAATGACAATAGATGGACCTTAGTTCTTTATCCCTAGATTTGGGAGAATTGAAGGCGGATTTTTAGTTTGGACATTTGAGGAGAGAGTAAAGGATGGCTAATAGCTCAATCACGGAATTAAAGCCTGGAGTCAAACTGTCAGATCACGTGCACACCCCGTTGGGTGGTCTTTTGCTGCAAAAGGGAAAGGTTTTGCTTCCGAGAGATTTGGATATTTTGCGCGCTTTTATGATCGAACAGGTAGAACTTGAAGATTTGCAGCAGCTCCCGGAACGTAAAGCTGTGGAGACGGTGAAGGAAGTTTCCAAAGAGGAGTATTCCGTTTCTGCCGCTCCTTCTGCTTTTACGAACGGGCTTGCGGAAAACGAGACGCCCTCCCCCTATGCAGCATTACATAAGGAATACGACCGCATGCTGCATTTGACGAAAAGCGCTTTTCAATCCGTATTGGCCGCCGAACTCCCGATTTATGAACTTCGCCATCAGTTCGAGGCGTTGATCCGCCATTTGAAGCACTATAATGTGCTCACGTTTACGCCGCAATATATGAACGAATACGATTATTTGTACCACAATGCGATTTTTTCTTCAGTGACGTCTTATCTGCTGGCGCAGTGGCACGGATTGCCGCAGAAGGATTGGATGCAGGTCGCTTTTGCCGGTTTGCTGCATGATATTGGGAATACGAAAATCGATCCGATGATTCTGTATAAACCGTCCCCGTTAACCTCTGCCGAAGCGGAGGAAATGCGGATGCATACGACTTACGGCTATCAGCAGCTGCGCAAAACGGCGGCGATTAATGAAGGGGTCAGATTGACGGCGCTCCAGCATCATGAAAAGATGGACGGCACCGGATATCCGTTCCGGTTGACCGGGGATAAAATCCATATCTACGCCAAGATCGTAAGCGTCGCGGATATTTTCCATGCCATGACGTTAAACCGGCGGTACCGTAAAGCCAAATCTCCTTATCTAGTGCTGGAAGAAATCCGTTCTGAGGCCTTCGGAAAACTCGATCCAGGCGTAGTCCAAACATTTGTCGACAAGGTGACCCAATTTCATAACGGGACGCGTGTACGGCTTAGCGATGGCAGCTTAGGAGAAATCGTGTTCTCCGACCGCAATCACCCGACTCGCCCGATGGTTTCGGTAAAAGGGGAAATCGTGAATCTTGTGCTGAAAAGAGAGCTGCATATCGAGGAAGTTCTTTCCTAGGGTTGATATTGCACCTGCTTTTGAGGTATATTAATAGTCACCCGCTGCAAAACGCAAGACGGCCAAACAAATGGAATTAGTTGCTAGAAAAAAAGGTCTTGCAATTTTCTGCGGAGGGTGATATATTATAAAAGTTGCCGCTGAGATATGGCGGTGAACGAAAAGTTGATCTTTGAAAACTGAACAACGAGTGAGTATTAAATGAGAATTAAAATGGATGAATTCCAATCCGGTTTACGCCGGCATTGAAATTCGATCCTTTCTCGTCAGTAACTGATTGAGCTAATCG
>NZ_JAMBOE010000013.1 GCF_023715465.1 Paenibacillus macerans | reverse complement strand
GCCCGTTTGCCGAAAAAGACAGTGTCTACTCCTCATTCCGACTCATGCCCTGTTTTACAAGGTAGCGAAATCCTGCGAATAAGTGAGTATTCGTGAGAAAACACCTTAAATACGAGGGACGGACACAGACGACCTTATTTACCTCAAATCGGCCTGGATGAACTGGTTTAGAGAGAAATAAGGTCATGTGTGTCCGTTAGGCTGGGAAATACCTGGGAAATGGGCGGATAAGGTCACTGGTGTCCGTTACTACAAACGGCCTTGGTCCATTACGCTAAAACCAGACCTGTATTTGAAGAATACAAAGCGGCAAAATACAGCCAAAAATATCTTGCAGAGCATGGGGCCGATCTTGCCGCTTATCGGGCGGCGCAAGATACCTTCCGGCGCTTATTGTCAGGGAAGAAGCTGCCGAAAATAAATGTGCTCAAAGCAGAATATCGGGAGCTGGGTTTGGTGAAGGCACTCCCCAACAAGCAAAGAAGCAAGTGTTAATACACTTGCCCTGCTTGCCGGTTAGTGAAAATCTTTTTCTACAGCTTTTGCAATAGCTTAAATTCGTTTCTATAAAAGTCAATCAAGCCGTCCCGCTTCATCCATGCAAGCTCTCTGGATAAAGCACTTCGATCTACATCTAAATACTCGGCCATCGCTTCTCTATCAAAAGGAATAGTAAAAGTTTCTGTTCCAGTTTCACGCATAACTCTTGTTAAATAAGTTAAGACCTTATCCCGAATAGTAGGCATAATCAGACAATCATTTCGGTCATGCAGTTCTAACGCTCGTTCTGCAATACTATCAAAAAGATTGCCAAGTAATTGTTCGTGTGCCATACAAAACTTCGTACAACGGCTCAATATTCTTTTGATAGGAATAAACAGAACCTCAAGCGGTTCTATTGCCTTTACTGACATAGGGCATCTTCTTCCCCGGCTAGCCGCTGTTAAAACTGCGGTATATCCACCCGGATAATGGAGGGATACAATAATTTGTTTTCCCGTGACGCTCAATTTCGTACTTTGAGCGCTACCCTGCAATATGATGCCGACATCATCAACTAAATCGCCCTCACGGACAACCATCTCATCTTTTGCATATTCTTTCCGTGTGGCTGACAGACATTTAAGCATTTGGGGAATATCATTTGGGGAAATCCCCGAAAATAAACGTGATTGACATAGGGAATCTAAGTTGTTCATGAGAGGCTACTCGTTGCACGTGCAACATCCTTTTTCTTTTTACTATACTATATTAATCATAAATACACACGAAGTTTAGTCACCTTTTCTAACGTCAGAATGGAGGAAGAACAATGCAAGGGAAAGAAAATTCAATAAAAGCGAGAAATCGACTTTTAGCATCAAAGGTTATTAAAAATCTGCAAAGCAGAAAGTTTGAGGCTTATTACTGTGATAACGCCATAGAAGCTGTAGAAAAGGCACTATCATTTATTCCGGAACATTCTTCGGTATCATGGGGTGGGTCAGTCACGCTTGAGGAAATCGGGCTTCTTAATCGAGTACGTCAAGGCAGCTATATAATCACTGATCGTGATAAAGCGCAAACAATGGAGGAACGTTATGACCTCATGCGCCAATCTCTTTTGTGCGACACCTATTTAACGAGCTTTAACGCCGTTAGCGAAGATGGCATATTGGTCAATATCGACAGTGTGGGCAATCGAACGGCAGCGATTACCTTTGGACCGAAAAGTGTTGTTGCTATCGTTGGGATGAATAAGGTTTGCAAGACCGCTGAAGACGCAGTTATAAGAGCCAGAACATATGCGGCCCCCATTAATGTATACCGCTGTTCGTGCTCGTCCAGCCCGTTTTTACATTCGCCGCAAAAAACGCCCTGCCTAATCAATGGTGCTTGCGGAGATTGTAAAACAGATGATTGTATTTGTTCTTACATCGTCCAAACAAGAATGTGTAAAACAGCGGGGAGAATAAAGGTTATCCTTGTTGGTGAATCTTTGGGATTTTGAATAAGGATTATAGTTTAATAGCTGCCAAACGGCATATAAAAAAAGGTGTTAAATCGTAATTATCAATCCACAAACCTTGTCAGAGTACTTGTTGCTCTATCAGGGTTTTCTTTTTCCTTCATTCCATATAGAATGCGCTGTTTGATTAACCACATTGTCATTGATTTCACAGACGTATATTGGGGCATCTTCAGCGAGTTCATTAGAGGAAATTCTCACTTCAACGAAGTCAGGATGACAGTAGGGGAAAGAGGGCTTAAATACCGCACCAAAGGTAGGAAACGATAATGCTCCCCCTGAGTCATCCCTATCTAGTATGATTAGCCATCTTCCAATACAAGAAGTTCGCTCAAGCTGATGTTTAAAGTCTTACAAATCACATCAAAGGTGCTGAGATGTACCCTGTCAACTTCTTTGGAACATAGATGGCTTATGGTATTAGGTCTTAGTCCTGTTAGTCTTGCTAATTCACGCTGAGACATATTGCGTTCGGCTAGAATCTCTTTGAGTTTAACGACAACTGGCAAAATGCCACCAACTTCCGAGTAGAGTTCATCACATAAATTATACGCTTTCTTGTCCGTTATGAAAACATGATTGACTGTATCGTCTAATCGATATACAATCAAATTGTATCTATTAGGCGATACAAAGGCTAAGGAAGAACTTCTTTTTGGTTTAAGGTGAATTTTCGGTAACATAAATTTGAAATTTTATGCAATTTACTTCCAACGGACATTTCCGGTCGGACCAGACAATAAAGCGGCAGGAAGCTGCGGTTCTGTTGTCCTGTTCTGACCGGAAATTGGTCCATTCGTTTGAGTTAAGAGTCATTTGGCTTTTGTAAAGATGAAACCTTTGTGGCATCAGTCCGTGAAATAAGCGTCGCCAACCACCTGATACAGAAACGTGCGCATTTCTTCGCCTTCTTCTTCGTCCAGGCCGTAGACGTGTTCAAGGTAGCCTTCCTCATCCAAATCATCCGTGCCTAAGATGGCGGTTTTGCCGGATTGCAAATCTGTGACCAGCTTTTTGCCGTAAAAGCGGTTCGTCGTTGTGACGGCGAGATCGAACCGCCGTAGCGAGCTCCCGATAAATGTGACGAAACGGGTCGAGGTATCCTCGGTGCTGTCGGAGAGAAAGTCCAAATCTTTATGCGGGTTCGGTTGGCTCATCATTTATGCCTCCTGTGGGTGTGGTTACATGTCTTTTTGGTTAATTATACAGGAAAAGCCGGACCGTTGGAAAAAGGATTGATCTTAAAATAACGTCCTATTGACAGTTTCGCCAAACATGGTATGATTAGGAATAACAGTATACGTCTGGAGGAAGCACCTCTCTTGCGATAACCGCAGGAGGGGTGCTTTTTTGCGTTCTGCCATAAACAGGCGGATTCCTCTGCGTAGCTGAAGTTAAAGGAGGGGAAAGCTTATGCGGATAGTGTTTTTGAACAGTTTGGAGAAGAAAAGAAACGGCGCGTTGATGACCGAAGCCCAGGTCTGGATCGGTGAAGAGGAAGGGCAATGGCGGATGGGCTGGAACGAATTGACCGCGGACGGGGAGAAGGAGCATTTATGGTACGAGGGGGCTTCCTGGTCGGAAATGCTTCACGTTTACCGGCATCGCCTGGCGGTCAAGTTGGGAGAGGGGTTTCGCCCCGTCATGGAGGGAATCTGGGATGAAAAAGAGCGGCTGAGAGGGCGGGGAATGGCGGCTCAGAAACTGATTTGCTACAGCGAGCTGAACGCAAATGAGCCTGTGTATAACGAGCTTTGTGTATGGCGCAGAAAAAAGGCCGCTGCCGATCGGAAAGCGCCATATCTCATCGCGAGCAATCGGCTGCTGCGCATGATCAGCACATTTTTGCCGTATACGGCCGAAGAACTGCTGCAGCTTCCGGGCGTAGGCGAGAACAAAGCCGCCGAGTTTGGCGCCGAAGTGCTGGAAATTACGGAGAAAGCGGAGCGAACCCGTGATTTTCCGCTGGATTGGGTGGAGCGGGAGATCGACGATGAGACGTTCCGGTCCTGGCTTTACAAGCAGAAGGAAGTCAAGTTTCGCGCGGAGATGGAGAAATTCAGTGTTCGCCGCTCGTTGCTTGAATCGCTGGCCGCAGGCTCAAGCTTAAACGACATGTGTTCCCGGGCCGGCATCGAGCGGAGGGAGGCGTTGGAGCTGCTTGAATTGTTGGAAAAGGAAGGGTATGATACCGATTCCCTGGTGGATGCCGAACTGCAGGAGATGCCCGAAGAGGAGCAAATCGCGGTCTGGCAGGCGTACGAGGAACTAGGGGACGCTTTTCTTAAGCCAGTGCTCCAGAAGGTTTATGGCGCCGAAACACCTGAAGGAGCCAATCTCGATTTGCTCTACGAACGGCTGCGTCTGATCCGCCTCCGTTACCGCCGCCACCACGAAAGCGCCCGCCACGCGGGGTGACTGTCTCCAAATAAAAAGCGCCGAACACGGTTTAGCTTCCGTTTCGGCGCTTTGACCTTCATACCAAAAGAGCGGTGTAGCGGGATGGAGAGAAAATTTGAAGCGGGTAGCGCTTGCCTTGCCGCTTCATTATTGCCTATATAAGTTGAATTAAAGAAGCGTACAGAATAGGCAAGAGGGTTCAATATTCTAAGGAGTACACATTTTAGAATATTGAACCTAGGTGAAATGATTCTGAAGAAACTCAGAGCTTTCTGTAAGAAAGCTGCATCGGAAGCATATGCTTGGTCGCCTTTGTGAGCGGATTTCTACAAAATTTGAATTTATACAATCATAGAAATCCGCGAACAACAGCGATCGTAAGAACATTTCCCCCGTCTGCCCCTATCTGTATAATCATTAGTTCAACCTAAGCGTTCAGCCTGAAAGAGACTTCACCGCTCTACCCCTCAAATCCAATCCCGCTTCCGGAAAATATAAAACATGCCCAAACCAAGCACGAGCATAATGCCCAAAACGATAAAATAGCCGTATTGCGAATGGATCTCCGGCATGTTGTCGAAGTTCATTCCGTAGATGCCGGTGATCAGCGTCAGCGGAATAAAAATCGTCGTAATCGCGGTAAAGACGCGCATGATTTCGTTGGCCCGGTTGGCGATGGCGGACTGGTAGGCCTCGCGCAAGTTGCCGACCAGCTCGCGGAAGGTATCGAAGTTTTCGGATATCTTCACGGCGTTTTCATAAATGTCGCTGAAATATTTTTGCAGTTGATCATCGATCAGCCGCAGATCTTTTTTATTTAAAATATTGATGACTTCTTTTTGCGGGCCAAGCACCTTTTTGAGCCACAAAATTTCGCTTCGCAGCCCGATGATTTCATTCAGGTGCGAACGTTTCGTATGCATGAGGATATCTTCCTCGAGCTTTTCGATTTTGACCTCGATCCGGTCGCCGACAACGAAATAATTGTCCACCACAAGGTCGATGAGCAGATACAGGAAACGGTCGGGTTCGCTGACTTCCTGTTCCCATAAAATCGGCTTGACCGCCCGCAGCTCGTTGATTTTCTGCTTGGTCACGGTAATGATGTAATGGCGTCCCAAAAAGATGTTCAGCGCCCGCAGAAAAATCTCTTCGTCATCATAACGGATGCTGTTCACTACAATAAAGTAATGGTTGTCGTATGTCTCGATTTTCGGACGCTGCTCCTCCTCGGTCAAGCAGTCCTCCACAGCCAAATCGTGCAACGAAAACAGCGGCTGCAGCAGTGCCAGATCGTCCACGTCCGCATCGATCCAATAGAAGCCTTCCTCCGGTGGGGTTGTCGTCAGTTCAACGTCTTCTACAGCGGTAAATACGCCTTCTTTAACATGACGGATTTTCATATGCCTTCACTCCCTTTCCCCTGGCTTAAATCCAGGGTTTGCTCTTGGTTGGAGCATAGGAAAAAGACCGCTGCATTCGGCCACACCGAAAGAGGCGTTTAACCAAACACCGGAAAACGGAAGTGCCCATCTCGGTCCTTGAGCTCCCAGCTGATCGGTTTCCTATGCAATTGAAATTTCTGGGTTGTCCTCTGCGGACTCGGGTCGCCTTCCATTCTCGGTTTCACCTCGCAACTTTCAGAATTGAAACATTCAGTGCGCTTCAAGACCGAACGGCCTCTAAGCACTTGTCTAGTATAACGCCGCGATCGGAAATGTTTCAACCCAAAAGTATATTATGCTGCGTGATGAAAGCCGTACATGAAAAAACGGTGTGATTTTTCTCCTAAGTTCTTGACGGAAGACATCATTTACATTAAAGTGATTTCAAGGAGCAACGCTTCATGAAGGAACGCTCCAAACAACCAATTAAATACAGCGAAATCTTATCAAGAGCAGGTGGAGGGACTAGCCCGATGAAACCCGGCAACCGGCGATCTTTGATCGCAGCGGTGCTAATTCTTGCAGAATCGCCCGGCAAGTGATTGTTTGGCGGATTCTGAGAGATGAGAGAGGCGCATACTGGAACGTAATGACCTTTCTCCCGAGGAGAGAGGTCTTTCTTGTTATCGCCGGCTTTCGAATCGATATGATTTCCGACTAACTTTTAAAGGAGTGAACCCCTATGCCGATTAAAGTACCGGATCATCTGCCGGCCAAAGAAGTGCTGACCCACGAAAATATTTTCGTGATGGACGAAAGCCGGGCTTACCATCAGGACATTCGCCCCTTAAGGATTGCAATCCTGAACCTGATGCCGACCAAGGAAACGACCGAAACGCAAATTTTGCGTTTGCTGGGCAATACGCCGCTGCAGGTCGAATTCGTCCTGCTCCACCCGAGCTCCCACACCTCCAAAAATACTTCGGCCGAGCATTTGGAGATGTTTTACAAGACGTTCGACGAAATCAAATACCGCCGGTTCGACGGCATGATCGTTACGGGCGCTCCGGTGGAGCAGCTGGAATTCGAAGATGTGAATTACTGGGAAGAGCTCAAGGAAATTTTCGAATGGAGCAAAACCCACGTCACTTCCACCATGCACATTTGTTGGGCTTCGCAAGCCGGTCTTTACTATCATTACGGAGTACGGAAAATCTCGCTGCCGAAAAAATGCTTTGGCGTGTTCTCCCATACGGTCAGCGATCCGCACGTCAAACTGCTGCGCGGCTTCGACGAAATGTTCCTGGTCCCACATTCACGTCATACGGATGTGGAGCGTGCTGACATCGAACGGGTGCCCGAGCTGCAAATTTTGGCCGAATCCGAAGAAGCCGGAATCTACCTGGTGGCTACCCGGGACGGCAAACAGATTTTCGTGACCGGACATTCGGAATACGATCCCGATTCGCTCAGATGGGAGTATGAACGAGACTTAGCCAAAGGAATGGAAGTCGATCTGCCGGTCAATTATTTCCCGAAAGACGATCCTTCCCGTTCGCCGGTTTCGTCCTGGCGCGCCCATGCAAACTTATTATTTTCCAATTGGCTGAACTACTATGTGTATCAAGAAACACCGTATGATATCGATCAAGCGGTGGAAATTATGTATGAGATCTGAAGTGGAGGGATAACAGGTGGGAGAGAACAAAAATCAAGAGTGGCGCATCGAAAGCGTTTTGGCGCAAATCGGTTCCATGGAGGAGCCGGTGACCGGGGCGGTAAATTACCCGATTTATCAGGCGACGGCTTTTCGGCATCCGCGGCTTGGCCAAAGCACTGGCTTCGATTATGCCCGGACAAAAAGCCCGACCCGCAAAGTGTTGGAAGACGCGGCGGCCGTTTTGGAAGCGGGAGACGCGGGGTTTGCCTGTAGCTCCGGCATGGCGGCCCTGCAAACGATATTCACCCTGTTCGCCCAGGGCGATCATCTGATCGTATCGCTCGACTTGTACGGCGGAACTTACCGTCTGCTGGAACGGATCATGTCCAAATATGGCGTGACGGCTTCGTATGTGGACACGAACGACCTGGACGCGCTGGAAAGCGTTCGTAAGCCGAACACCAAAGCGGTGTTTATCGAAACGCCGACCAACCCGCTGATGATGGTGACCGACATCGAGACTGTCGCCAAATGGGCGCGTACGCACGGCTTGCTGACGATCGTGGACAATACGCTGCTTACGCCGTATTTTCAGCGGCCACTGGAGCTTGGAGCGGACATCGTCGTGCACAGCGCGACCAAATATTTGGGCGGGCACAACGATGTGCTGGCGGGGCTGATCGTCACCAAGGGCAAAGCGCTGTCCGAGGAAGTAGGGTTTCTGCACAATTCCATCGGCGCGGTGCTGAGCCCGTCCGATTCCTTTCAGCTGATGCGCGGCATGAAGACGCTGGCCCTGCGCATGGAACGCCATGAAAGCAACGCGCTGGCGATCGCCAAATACCTGCAGGGCCATCCGCAGGTGGCCGAAGTGTTTTATCCGGGGCTGGAGGATCATCCGGGATACGAAATTCAGAACAAGCAATCCAGCGGAAATACGGGGATATTCTCCTTTAAAGTGACGGACGCCCGCTATGTGGAGCCGGTGCTTCGCAACCTGCGGCTGATCGCCTTTGCGGAAAGCCTCGGCGGCGTTGAATCACTGATGACCTATCCCGCCGTGCAGACCCATGCCGACATTCCCGCCGAAATCCGCGAAGCGGTGGGCGTGGATGACCGTCTGCTGCGCTTCTCGGTAGGCATTGAACACGCAGACGATTTGATCGGCGACTTGGGACTGGCGCTGGAAGCGGCGCGGATCGAAGTCGAAGGGGGACAAAAACATGAGTAATCAAGAGCATAACGAAGCAGCGGCTCAAACCGGGAATTTGGAGAAAAAGTTCGACACGAAGCTGATCCATTTCGGCAGCGAGGTCGACAGCACGACGGGTGCATCCAGCGTGCCGATTTATCAAGCTTCGACGTTTCACCATCATGATATTTTTAATCCTCCGCAGCATGACTACAGCCGGTCGGGCAACCCGACGCGGCAGGCGCTTGAGGATTATATCGCACTTCTGGAAGGCGGCGTTCGAGGCTTCGCCTTCTCCAGCGGAATGGCGGCGATTTCCACAACGTTTATGCTGCTGTCCGCCGGCGATCATATCATTGTGACGGAAGATGTGTACGGTGGTACATACCGGCTGCTGTCGAACATTTTGAGCCGGATGAACATCGAAACGACCTTCGTTGACATGACCCGGCCAGATGAGGTTAAAGCGGCCTTGAAGCCCAACACCAAAGCAGTATATATGGAAACGCCGTCGAACCCTACGCTGAAAATCACTGATATCGCCGAAATTTCCGCCTGGGCCCGTGAGCATGATTTGATCAGCATTGTCGACAACACGTTTATGACCCCGTATTACCAGCGGCCGATTGAGCTGGGAACCGATATCGTGCTGCACAGCGCGACCAAGTTTCTGGGCGGCCACAGCGACGTGCTGGCCGGTTTGGCGGTGGCCCGTACCGAGGAACTGGGACAGCGCCTCAAATTCCTGCAAAACGGCATGGGCACCGTGCTCGGAGCGTCGGATTCCTGGCTGCTGATGCGAGGGATGAAAACGCTTGGCGCCCGCATGGCCCACAGCGAAATCAGCGCCCGGAAGCTGGCCGATTGGCTGAGCAAACGCAGCGATATCGATGCTGTCTTTTATCCCGGCCTGCCGGATCACCCCGGCCGGGAGATCCAGGAGAAGCAGTCGGCCGGCTATGGCGCAGTCGTCTCGTTTGACGTCGGCTCCGGCGAGCGGGCGAAACGGCTGCTGAGCGAAGTGAAGCTGCCGATTGTCGCCGTCAGCCTCGGCGCCGTCGAGAGCATTCTGTCGTATCCGGCGATGATGTCCCACGCCTCGATGCCGCAGGAAGTGCGCAGCGAGCGCGGGATTACCGACGGCCTGCTGCGGTATTCCGTCGGCCTCGAGGATATCGGCGACCTGATCGCCGACTTAGGCCGCGCCCTTCAGCGCAGCTGATTTTTTACCGCCCCCGGTCATCTTGGCCGGGGGCTTTCTGTTGCTACCACGGTTAATCATCGGCCTTCAAAATAGCGGAATTTTATGTACTTATTATCCAGAGTCAGGCATGTTCGTCCCCATTAGCGGCATTTTTTGTCCTTATTTTCCTATGAACGCCCCAAAATGCAGGTATTTCCTGGCGATTCGAGAAAATAGCGACATTAATTTCCTCTATTTCTCTTTGAATGGGGGAAATCGCCGAATTAACGCCATTTTTTGTCCTTATGTTTTTCGCTGAATTTTCTCAGGCAGCTTCTTCCCCATCATTCCTGCGATCAGGCACTCGCTCAATAACGATGCTGTTTTTCTGCTCATGATTATGTTACGATTAATCCATAATGTTTAATTTTTCACGATTTTATTTATCTTATTTTTAATTGCAGGGAGGCAGTGGCATGACTGCGATCGACGATATATTAAACAAGGCGCTTCAGGGCGGACGGCTGGATTTGGAGGACACGATCCGTCTGTTCGAATCCGATGAAGTGGAAAAAATGGGACACACGGCCAACATTCTGATGGAGCGGAAGCATCCCGAACCAGTGACCACCTTCGTCATCGGGCGGAACGTCAACTACACGAATATTTGCGACGTGTACTGCCGTTTTTGCGCGTTTTACCGCCGTCCGGGCTCGGAGGAAGGATATGTTTTGCCGGATGAAGTGATTTTTCAAAAAATCCAGGAAACGATCGATGTCGGCGGCACGGAAATCCTGATGCAAGGCGGAACGAACCCGAATCTGCCCTTCAGCTATTATACGGACCTGCTGAAAGGGATCAAGCAGCGGTTCCCGAACATCACGATGCATTCCTTCTCCCCGGCGGAGATCATGAAAATGAAAGAGGTGTCGGACGGCCTGTCGCTCGAACAGGTGATCCGCGAGATTCATGCTGCGGGCCTCGATTCGCTGCCCGGCGGCGGCGCGGAAATTTTGGACGACCGGACCCGCCGCAAAATCAGCCGGCTGAAAGGCTCCTGGAGAGACTGGATGGACGTCATGCAGACGGCGCATAAAATCGGCATGAACACGACCGCGACGATGGTTATCGGGTTCGGCGAATCGATGGAGGAGCGGGCGCTTCACCTGCTGCGCGTGCGCGAGGCGCAGGACGAGTGCATTCAAAACGGCTACCCGTCGGAAGGCTTCCTGGCGTTCATTCCATGGACGTTCCAGCCGGACAACACGAATTTGAAGGCCGAGAGACAAACGCCGGAATCGTACCTGAAAACGGTGGCGATCAGCCGGATCGTGCTCGACAATATCAAAAACCTGCAGTCTTCCTGGGTGACGATGGGTCCCGAAGTCGGGAAGCTGTCGCTGCAATACGGCTGCAACGATTTCGGCAGCACGATGATCGAAGAGAATGTCGTGTCGTCCGCAGGCGCAACCTACAAAGTCAACATCGGAACGACATTGCAAATTATCCGCGAGGCCGGAAAAACGCCTGCGCAGCGCAATACGAAATACGAAATTTTGCGGATGTTTGACGAAGAAGCCACGATCGAACGCGATTTTATTATGCAAAATTAATCCGCTCAAGCTGGAAGACAACTGGCAAAACTGCCTTTCATTCCATGAACCTATTCCGTATATCCGTTTCCTTCCCGCCATATACTTGGAGAAGGAAGCGGAAGGGGGACAGGTTCATGGATTTTTTTACGATACGGGTCAAAGCCGATGAGGCCGAAACGCAAAACCGGTTCGCCGGTTACTTGCATGATGCCGTAAGCAGTCTGCATTCCCCGAAGGCCGTGCTCACGCTGAGCGTGGTTTCGGGCGGAACGTTGGAGGCTGTAGTCAACCTGCCGGGAGCGGCGGGAGAAAACAAACCGGAACGACTGATCGACCTTTTATCGCTGGGATTAGCCAAATATGTCGTGTATGTGAAAGAGGACGAACTTCTCGGGCGGATTTTAAACCGGGATTACGAGTGGACTTCACGCGAAGAAATGGAGATCGTGAAGGACATCTGCCGCGAACTATTGGAGCAGCCCAAAGACGGAGCAAAGACCTGCTCTACGGAAAGGCGTGTCCAGATGGTTTACGATGTGCTGCAGCAATATCTGCAAAGCGAAAAACATCTGCACCTTGACGGATTTGCCGCTTTCCGGCTGAAGGAGTACGAGGCCAGTCTGCGGGAAGCCGCCGAATTGGCGGTGGACGAGTATTTGCTTGATAAGCAATACGAAGAGTTTATTAGTTTGCTGCAGTATTTTGTTTATTTTCAGGAGCCGCTGACGCCGCTGGTTCATTTGATGCATAAACAAGGACATGAATTCGCGATTTTAAACGAGCAATTTTCGCCGATTCAACTTCCGTCCTCCGGCGGAGTCGTCGCCCGAATCGCCGATCAGGAAATGGAAATGGAGGACGTTATCGTCAGCACGCTGATTTCGCTTTCCCCGGACCGCATTCTGATTCATACGCAGGACCCCGGAGCCCTGGTAATTGAAACCCTGTCTAAAATTTTTGGCGAACGCGTGGAAATTTGCCTTCTCTGTCCGCAGTGCAAGTTGTTTCACCGTGAGGTCCGCCTGGACCAAGGCACTTAAAATAGAGGTAGTCATCTTTTGATCACGAAGCAGGACAAGAAGCTTAATCGGCATCGAATCTTGAATTCAGCCGGGCCTTCCGTTGCTCACGTACCCAAAACGTACGCTCCGCTACTCAGTCCCTGGCTTCATCCAACCTTCTCGGTGCTGAAAATCTGACTTTTGAACTCGCATTTAAAAGGGTACCCGGTAAAATCTTGACGAGCCGGCGGCGATAGCATTATAATTACTTTCAGGTTTAAAAGCGTTGACAAAGACATGAACCAAGATGCCTGACGGTGCAGAGAGAGGGAACGCGGGCTGGAAGTCCCTCCGGTTTCGGTTTTGGTTTACCCCTTTATAGCTGCGTTCCCGAACCCGAAAGGGGATTTTCGGTACTAAGGAATGCCGGTTCATTGCCGTTACCCAATGCCGAATTAAGGGCTTATCGCCGCGGGCTAATGCTGCGGAATAAGCCGAATGAGGGTGGAACCACGGGTATAACGCTCGTCCCTTTACCGGGACGGGCGTTTTTTGATTTGTCCGTTTCCGGAAGACCTTTAAACTATTTTCGAAACAGGGAGGAAACGACGATGGCAGTATCCATTTCTTTGCCGGACGGGTCGGTCCGGGAGTACGCGGAAGGAAGCAGTTTGGAGGATGTGGCTGCTTCGATCAGCAGCGGGCTGCGCAAAAATGCACTGGCCGGGAAATTAAACGGCGTGGCGGTCGACCTGAGTGCCAAGCTAATTGATGGAGCCAAGGTGGAAATCATCACAGGGGACTCCAAAGAAGGTCTGGAGATTATGCGCCACAGCACCGCGCATTTGATGGCACAAGCGGTAAAACGGCTGTTCGGCAGCAAAGAGGTGAAGCTCGGGGTCGGTCCAGTCATTGAGGACGGTTTCTATTACGATATGGATTTAGAGCATCCGCTGAATCCGGAGGATTTGCAGAAAATCGAAAAAGAGATGGAGCGCATCATCGGTGAAAACCTGCCGATTTCCCGGCGCGAAGTCAGCCGCGAAGAAGCGTTGGCGATTTTCACCGAACTGGGCGATCCGTACAAGCTGGAACTGATTCGCGATTTAGCGGAAGACAGCGTCATCTCGATTTATGATCAGGGTGAGTTTTTCGACCTGTGCCGGGGGCCGCACGTGCCTTCGACGGGGAAAATCAAAGTGTTTAAGCTGCTGAGCGTTGCCGGGGCCTACTGGCGTGGCAACAGCAACAACAAAATGCTGCAGCGCATTTACGGTACCGCGTTCATGAAAAAAGCGGAGCTCGAAGAGCATCTGCATTTCCTGGAAGAAGCCAAAAAAAGGGATCACCGCAAGCTGGGCAAAGAGCTGAACATCTTTACATTCAACAATCTGGTTGGCCAGGGGTTGCCGATTTGGCTGCCGAAAGGGGCCACTTTGCGCCGGACGCTGGAGCGGTATATTGTCGATCTTGAAGAACGTCTCGGATACCAGCACGTATATACTCCGGTCATGGGTAATGTCGAATTGTACAAAACCTCCGGGCACTGGGAGCATTACCAGGAAGACATGTTCCCGAAAATGGTACTGGATACGGAGGAGTTCGTACTTCGTCCGATGAACTGTCCTCATCATATGATGGTTTATAAAAGCGAAATGCACAGCTACCGCGACTTGCCGATTCGGATCGCCGAGCTGGGCCTGATGCACCGCTATGAAATGTCGGGCGCGCTGACCGGGTTGCACCGCGTTCGCGCCATGACGCTGAACGATTCGCATATCTTCTGTCGTCCCGACCAGATCAAAGACGAATTTGCGCGAGTTATTCATTTGATCCAACAAGTCTACGAAGATTTTGGAATCAAGGAATACCGTTTCCGGCTGTCTTATCGGGATCCGGCCGACACCGAGAAATACTTCCCTGACGACGAGATGTGGGAAATGTCCCAACGTATGCTGCGCGAAGTTGTGGAATCGCTGGGGCTTCCTTTCTTTGAAGCCGAAGGCGAAGCGGCGTTCTATGGACCGAAGCTGGATGTGCAGATCAAGACGGCATTGGGCAAGGAAGAAACGTTGTCGACTTGTCAGCTTGATTTCCTGCTGCCGCAGCGTTTTGAGCTCGAGTATGTCGGCGATGACGGGCAAAAACACCGCCCGGTCGTTATTCACCGCGGTATTATCAGTACGATGGAACGGTTTACGGCCTTCCTGCTCGAGAACTTTGCCGGTAACCTGCCGCTGTGGCTGTCGCCGGTGCAAGCGAAAGTCATTCCGGTATCCGGTAACTTTGACGCGTACGCCCGCCAAGTGGAAGACAAGCTGCGCGCCGCCGGCATCCGGGCGGAAAGCGACCTGCGCAACGAGAAGCTAGGGTACAAAATCCGCGAGGCCCAGCTCGAGAAGCTGCCGTACATGTTCATCGTCGGTGAAAACGAGCAGAGCGGCGGCACCGTATCGGTGCGTAAACGCGGCGAAGGCGACCTGGGCGCCAAAGCGCTCGATGAAGTAATCGCCGAACTGCAGAACGAAATCCGCAACCATACAATTTAATAAAGGGTATAAATTGGGGCGCATGTGGAAACCCTTCGACTAAGGGGGAGGTTTTCTCATGCGCCAATTTAATATCTGGCAACATATCGGCAAGTGCTTGATGCTAGGAGTGCTGTTGACCGTGACGCTCGCCGCGGATGTTTCGCCGCGGGGGATTACCGGGCTCAATCAGGCAGTATATCAACACCGGAATGATGCGCGATGGCTGGAAGCTAGATTTTTCCGGACACCCGCTAATTTGCAAAACCAGGCTTTTCACAACCGAAATACACTAAACATGCAAAAAACCGAAGCAAAGCCTGAACCGAAGAAAAAGACCGTTAAAACCATCAAAGTTCTGGCTACCGGATATACAGCAGGCTATGAATCCACGGGCAAAAAGCCAAGCCACCCGCAGTACGGCATTACGTACTCGGGAGTCAAGGTACGACGGGATAAGGATACGGTATCGACCATTGCGGCTGACCTGAAGATGTTCCCGATCGGCACCATTTTGTATATTCCGGGCTACGGGTACGGCGTCGTCGCGGATAAAGGCTCCGCCATCAAAGGAAAAAAAATCGATTTGTATTTCGATACAACGAAGCAGGTATATAAAGAATGGGGCAAGAAGGAAGTCGAAGTGCAGATCGTCCGGGAAGGTAACGGCAAACTGACGGAAGCAATGCTGAAAGAGCTTGGCAAAGCGATGGAAGTGAGCAAGGAAATCCCGGAAGATTTGTGGGACAAGGCCATTTAATGATGAATTAACAATTTGCTCCAGGCCGCATATTTTACCTCGCCGGTCGCATAATAACCGATGTGGTCATCCTTCACGAGACCGCATCGCAGCTGGCGGTGACAGACCGCCGTGTTATGTTAAGGGAGGTGAAATCCATGCCAAATCAAAGCCAAAATCAAAAACGTGCGGCTTCTCCTGGTTACAAAACACCGAACGAGAAGTTTAACGAAGAATTTGCTGAGGAAAGCACTGCAACTGTTGCCCAAAAGGCTAAAGCTTCCCGTAATGCAACTACGCCTGTAAGCGGTACTCAAAAACAACAATAGTTAAGCAACTAAGCAAAGAGCGCCCAGCGGGTGCTCTTTTTCAATTGTAAATATTTAGATATTCCCTCGGTCTCGAGACCGAGGGAAGTTTACTTCTCCCGCCGCTGTCCTCCTTCCGCAGCTTGTTGTACACTGGCATTAACAGAGTTTGTTTGAGATATGGAGGGAAACATGATGAGACACAATATGTTCGGCAGGTTGATAGGCGGTATGTTGCTCATCGGTATCGGGGCGTTGTTTTTACTCAACCAAATGGGAATAACCAATATTAGCATCGGCTATCTGTTCTCTAAGTTTTGGCCGGTGTTTCTGATTTTTGCCGGATTGACAAGCTTGGCATCGGGCAACCGGCACGGCGGCGGACTGGCGGGCAGTCTGATTTTGCTGCTGATCGGCGGTTATTTTCTTGGCAGTAATTTGGGATATATATCGCTCGATCCAGGGGACTTCTTTAAGTACTTCTTCCCGTTTGCGCTGATTATCGGCGGGATTTGCCTCATTTTCAGACCGCGGCATTCACACCGCCGGCGCCGTGAAGAGGAATTTCCGCGTCATCCGCACCGCCGTCGTCATGAGGAATTTCCGCCGCCCCCGCCGCCGGCACCGATGGATCCGCCATCGCCTCCGGCATTTCATCCGGAAATGGAGTCGCCGCTGGATTCGATTTTCGGTTCGCTGGAGAAGAAAGAGGCGGAGAAGGAAGCAAAGCCAGGGCAGGAGCAGCCCAAACAGGAACGTCCGAAATACGACCATTACTATGACATGGACAGCGCCAAGGGAGAAGTAGTCAATAAATCGGGATTTATCGGCGATGTGCATTTGGGGCAGGATTATTTTCAGCTGAGGCCAACGAATATCTCGCATTTTATCGGGGATACGATCATCGATTTGACGAAAGCGCAAATTCCGTACGGGGAAACGAAAATCAATGTTTCGTCTTTTATCGGTGACGTCAAGGTGTTTATTCCGGAGGATATGGATATCGGCATCATGGCCACCTCCAGCGCCTTTATCGGCGATCTGAAGGTGCTCAAGCAGAAACAGGGCGGATTTATGACCAGCGTTTCCGCTGAATCTCCGTATTACCGGGAAGCGAGCAAAAAAATCAAGCTGGTCGTCAGCGTGTTTATCGGCGACGTTAAAGTGAATATGGTAGGTTAGGCGGATGATCGTACAGCGTATCTTAAAAAATACGAAATGGGAGCTGCTGTGTTATTTTCTGCTTACGGGAGGGTTGACGGCAGCAGCTCTGTATATCGGCTCCAAAACCGGAGTGATTCATGTGGGCGATCCCCGTGTGTGGATTTACGACATCGCCGGAATTTTGGTGTTTACGCTGATCATCGGATATATCGCCGGCCGGCGGATTCAGGGCAAAATCGATCTGCTTCATTTAAACATGCTGCAGGTGGCCAAAGGCAATTTATCGGTTCGGATGCCCGAAACCGCGGACCAGACGTTTGCGGGCGTTTATCAGGAATTCAACGATATGCTCGATTCCATGGAAACGAAAATGCAGCTGCTGCAGCAGCTTGGGGAACAGGAAGTCATCGAAAAGGAGCAGGCGGCTGAAAAAGCGGTATTGGAAGAAAGAAGGCGCATGGCCCGTGATTTGCACGACACGGTGAGTCAGCAGCTGTTCGCGATCCACATGGCCGCCTCTTCGCTGCCTAAAGTGCTGGAGAACAATGCGGCCGGAGCTCACACGGTGCTGGAACAGCTCATCCAGATGTCGAACACGGCGCAAAAGCAAATGCGGGCGCTGATCGCCCAGCTTCGGCCGATGGAACTGGTCGGCAAATCGCTGGCGGAAGCGCTGGATCAGTGGTTTCCGGATTATTGCAGGCAAAACGGCCTGAAAGGAATCAAGGACATGGATCTGACGGGAGAGTTGTCGGAAGCGAAAGAGCATCAGCTGTTCCTGATCATTCAGGAGGCCATGGCCAACATTGTCAAGCACGCCGGGGCCCATTTAGTCAGCCTCTCGCTCCGCGAAGGACCGCGCCAGGTGGTGCTCAGCATCAGCGATGACGGTCAGGGCTTCAGCGGCATCTCCCAGAAGCAAGGCACTTATGGGCTGACGACGATGAAGGAGCGGGCCGAAAAGCTTGGCGGTCATGTTGAGGTGATCAGCAAGCCGGGAGCGGGTACGACCATTCGGGTACATATCCCGAAATTTGAGGATAGTAGAGGGGGAGCCGCGAATGAGCAGCAAAATCAGGGTCATGATCGTCGATGATCATGATATGGTGCGGATGGGGCTGAAAACATATTTGATGCTGGACCCGGGTTTTGAGGTGGTAGCCGAAGCGGGGGACGGTGAAGCGGTCGTCGAACTGCTGGAGCAAGGCATCCCCGGCGGTCTGCCGGATATCATTCTGATGGATTTAATGATGCCGGTCGTGAACGGAGCGGAGGCGACCAAAGCGGTGCTTAGCCACTATCCGGAAATCAAAATCGTCATCCTGACCAGCTTTTTGGAGGATGAGCTTGTTGTCCAGGCGGTCGAGGCCGGAGCGGTTAGCTATGTTTTAAAAACGGTTTCGGCCGAGGAACTGATCTATGCGCTGCAAGGAGCTTACCGCGGGATGCCGGTCATGACCGGAGACGTGGCCCAGGCGCTGACGCGCGGGCTTCGCCAACGTACCGTGCAGGGGGACGATTCCGGACTTACCGAGCGGGAGAAGGAAGTGCTGCTGCTCATTGCCGAAGGCAAATCCAACAAGGATATCGCCGAAGAGCTGCATATCAGCATCAAAACCGTCAAAACGCATGTCAGCAACCTGCTGATGAAATGTGAGCTGGACGACCGCACGCAATTGGCCATCTATGCCCACCGGCAGGGTTGGGCTGCCAGGTCTTAAGGCATCGTCGGCGAACTGCCGGCTGGGCCTTGAAATAGCGGCATTTTATGCGATGGACTTATAGCTTTTATCTCCTTTTTAATTGATTTTAAGGTACCCTTAAGGTTCCTGGTCCAAAATAAAAACATGAAAACAACACCCCCTGGAAACAGGGGAAGGAGGTAAACATAGATGGACGATCAAAAAAACAAACCAGGCCAAAATTTTGGAGACAATCCTAGCGATAAGCCGCAGGAATCTCCGGAATCGGGCTCTTCATATTATTACTCTTACGGACCTTTTCAATCCTATAGAAAAAACAATGAAGAATCCGGAGAGGACCGCTTCTATGAACGCCGTGGGCCGGAGGAAGTGGAAATCACCCGGCCGGAACCGGTAAAGCCGATTCCGATGTACGATTACCGTTCTTCGGCCCAGGCGCCCGGCGGTTCGAACGATGATGGCGGAAGGGGCGTACCAACACTCAAAAGTTCGGGCAACTGGCAGTACAGCAAGCCGCCGAAGAGAAATTCGTTCCGTTCGGTGATCGCTGGCGTTTTGGCCGGGATGCTGATCGTGACCGGAGCCATGGTGTTCGCCGACCGCCAGAATCTGTTCACCTCGAACCAAGTGGCGGCAACAACGACCGCGCCGGCGTCCGGAACGACAACGGAAGGAAGCGGCAACGCTTCATCGGGCAAGGCGTCAACGGCGTTGTATCCCGTAACCGATTCGGGGGATGTTACCAAAGTCGTAAATCAAGCGGGACCGGCCGTGGTCAAAATCGAAACGCTGGCGGATTCAAGCAAGCAAAGCAGCGGTTCGAACCCTTACAGCAATGATCCGTTTTATCGCTACTTTTTCGGCGATTCCTACGGTTCAGGCGGAGGGAACAGCAGCAACGGAGGCTCCTCTTCCGGGTCCGGCCAACTGGTACCGACCGGGATTGGTTCCGGGTTTATTTTCGACAAAACGGGTTACATTTTGACAAACGAGCACGTCATCCATAATGCCGACGTGGTCCAAGTTACGGTGCAAGGCACGGATAAACCGTATGAAGCCAAGGTACTGGGCAAGAGCTATGAGCTTGATTTGGCCGTGCTGAAAATCGATGGCAGCAGCAACTTCCCGTCGATTCCGCTGGGCGATTCCAACAACACGCAGGTTGGCGAATGGCTGGTGGCGATCGGTAACCCGCAAGGTTTTGACCACACGGTCACCGCAGGGGTGCTGAGTGCGAAGGAGCGCAGTATCACGATCGACGGCGAAAACGGCGAGAAAGCCCGGGAGTATGAGCATTTGCTGCAAACCGACGCTTCGATTAACCCGGGGAACTCCGGCGGTCCACTGCTGAACCTGAACGGGGAAGTTATCGGTATTAACGTCGCCGTCAGCTCCGATTCCCAGGGCATCGGCTTTGCGATCCCGACCAGCACGATCAACGAAGTGATTGAAAAGCTGAAAAATAACGAGGAAATCCCGAAAAAACCAGAGCCGTTTATCGGCGCCACGTTGATGACGATGACCGATGAAGTCGCAAAACAGATGGGCACTGATGTCAAGGATGGTTCGATCGTGACCGATATCGTCTTCAAATCGCCTGCTTACACGGCCGACCTGCGCCCTTATGATATCATCGTCGGGGCGAATGGAACCAAATTTGCGACGAAGGAAAAACTGATTGAATTTATCCAGAAGCAGCAGGTTGGCGCCAAAGTTACCTTTAACGTCGTGCGCGACGGAAAGAGCGTTGATCTTCAAGTCACAATCGGCGACAAAAATAATTACCCGAACGTGGAATAGTCGATCAGCTATTCGCGGCCCAAGCGCTACTGAGGCGGCAGGTTCAAAGCCTGCCGCTTTTTTTGGTACAATAAGGTAAGGTGAATTGTTTAGATAAGGAGAGATAATCGTGAGATCGGGAATATTGGTGATTGACGATGACGAGAAAATCACGTCCATGCTGCGGCGCGGCCTGGCGTTTGAGGGATACGACGTATATACGGCGCATAACGGGGCGGAGGGGCTGTCCATGGTCATGACGGCCAATCCGGATCTGATCATCCTGGATGTGATGATGCCGAAGGTTGACGGTTTTGAGGTTTGCCGCAGGCTGCGCGAAGGAGGCAGCACGGTCCCGGTGCTGATGCTGACCGCTAAAGACGAGGTCGAGAATCGGGTGAAGGGGCTGGATCTCGGCGCGGATGATTATCTGGTCAAACCGTTTGCCTTGGAAGAGTTGCTGGCCCGGGTGCGGGCGCTGCTTAGGCGCAAGGAAAGCGCCGGGGAGGCGGACAGCCAACGGCTGATTTTTGAAGATATCGTCATGGATCTCGATTCCCGCGAAGTGGTGCGCGGGGGGCATCGACTGGAATTGACGGCCAAAGAGTTCGAGCTCTTGCATCTATTCATGCAAAATCCCAAACGGCTGCTGACCCGGGATTTAATTATGGACAAAATCTGGGGCTACGATTACAGCGGAGAATCGAATGTGCTAGAGGTGTATATCGCCATGCTGCGCCAAAAAACGGAGGAACACGGCGGCAAGCGGCTCATTCAAACGATCCGCGGCGCCGGCTACATTCTGAGAGGAGACGCGTAACATGTCGATCCGGCTGCGGCTGACCGCATGGTACACCGGCATACTGGCCGTGACGCTTATTTTGTTCAGCGTATCGATTTACGGGCTGGTTAATTATAATACGTATCAAGAAGTGAAGAAAAGAGTTATTGAGCAAGCGGACCAGATTCTTAGCACACAAAACATTACGCTCACACAGGGATGGGATATGCAGCTCGACCCCGATCAAATCATCAGGCTGGAGGATGCCCGCATATTTTGGCAGCTTAACAACTATGTCATCGGGACATACCGTCTCTCTCCAGGCCTGGCGGAACGAAAAATCAAATTCCCCATACCCGAGATGAAAGAAATCCAAAACGGTAAGTTTCAATCTATCACGATAAATGGAAATTCATATATGTTATATGAAAGGGCTCTCGGACTTAACGACCATACCATCGTTGGGCTGCTCCAGTTGGCCGCGGATACGAACGCCGAAGACCGGTTGATGAAGCAGATGCGGACCGTAATTTTGTTCGGCTCGCTGTTTACGATCGTGATTGCCAGCTCGCTAGGCCTGTTCCTGGCCCGCAAATCGATGGCGCCGATCGGCAAGGTGATCGAGGCAGCAAACGGGATTCAGACGGGGAACGATTTGAGCGTGCGGATCGACTACGACGGGCCGAACGACGAAATCGGCGGCCTGATCGGCACCGTAAACAACATGCTTGAACGCACCGAAGGGTTTTACAAGGTGTTGGAGGATGCTTATTCGGCGCAGCGGCGTTTTGTTTCGGACGCCTCCCATGAGCTGAGGACTCCGCTTACCACGATTCGCGGCAATGTCGATTTGCTGAAAAAGATGTGGAGCCCGGAAGCGGAAAAACACGATGCCGCCGAAGAAAAAAGGATTCGTTCCTATTCCATCGAGGCGGTCAGCGATATTTCCGCCGAATCCGAACGGATGAGCCGGCTGGTCAACGATATGCTGTCGCTGGCCCGCGCCGACGCCGGGCAAACGGTGACCAAGGAACCGCTCCTGCTGCAGCCGGTGTTGGAAGAGGTCGTTCGCCGCGCCCAATTTCTGCCGCGCAAGGCTGAATGGATTACCGGAAATCTGGATGCGCTGGATGGCGCCGTCGTCATGGGGAGTAAAGATTATTTGCAGCAGATGCTGTTTATTTTCATTGAAAATGCCTTCAAATATACCGAGGAAGGCCGCGTCACCATCGATGCTGTACGCGCCGGGGACCAAATCGGCATCCGCATCGCCGACACGGGCATCGGCATGGACCGCAGCGAGGTCCCGCATATTTTTGAGCGCTTCTACCGCGCGGATCCTTCCCGCGGTGTGATTCAGGGCACAGGGCTCGGCCTGTCCATCGCCAAATGGATCATCGACGAACATGATGGCTCGGTGGAGGTCATGACCAAGCTCGGTCAAGGCACGACATTTGTCATCTGGCTCCCGGCCAGCTTTAACGGCCTGCTGGAATAAGCTATAATAGAGTTGCTTCCCTCCGTCAGGAAATATGGGTGCTAGAAAGCAGGGATAAAGTCATGGAAGTGATCAAAATTTCGCCGCGCGGCTACTGTTACGGCGTCGTTGATGCGATGGTGCTGGCAAGACAGGCGGCCAAAAATCTGGATCTGCCGCGGCCGATTTATATATTGGGCATGATTGTGCACAACAGCCATGTCACGCAGTCGTTTGAAGACGAGGGCATCATTACGCTGGATGGGCCCAACCGGATGGAGATCCTCGAGCAAGTGGAGAGCGGGACGGTTATTTTTACCGCCCACGGGGTGTCGCCGGAGGTCCGGAAATTAGCCCGCGACAAAGGCCTCACGACCGTTGACGCCACCTGTCCGGATGTGACGAAAACCCACGTGCTGATCAAGGAAAAGGTGGCGGACGGGTACGAGGTCATCTACATCGGCAAAAAAGGCCATCCCGAGCCGGAAGGCGCGGTCGGCGTAGCTCCGGAGCAGGTTCATCTGATCGAGAAAGAAGCAGAGATCGAAGATTTGCGGATCGCTGCGGACAAGATCGTCATTACGAACCAGACGACGATGAGCCAATGGGACATCAAGCAGATCATGAAAAAGCTGCTGGAGAAGTTCCCGGGGGCAGAGGTGCACAACGAGATTTGCCTGGCGACGCAAGTGCGCCAGGAAGCCGTCGCCGAGCAGGCGGGGCAGGCGGACCTGGTCATCGTCGTCGGCGACCCGCGCAGCAACAACTCCAACCGGCTCGCGCAAGTGTCCGAGGAGATCGCCGGCGTAACGGCGTACCGGATCGCCGATGTCACGGAGATCAAGCGGGAGTGGCTGCAAGGTGTCCGGAAGGTGGCGGTCACGGCGGGCGCTTCGACGCCAACGCCGATTACGAAGGAAGTCATTCATTATCTGGAGCAATATGATCCGGAAAATCCGGCCACCTGGGAACTCATCCGTACGGTGAACATGAAAAAGCTGCTGCCTCCGGTAAAAGCCGCCACCCGCAACAGAGAGGAATAATGTCCGATTTCCAACATTTGCGGGGTCACAACCCCGCAAATTTCATGTTATACTCCTAGTAGATTGGTTACAAAATTGTAACTAAAAAGACTGCTAAGGAGATGACAGCATGAAATCGAATAGGATGAAACGTTTGGTATCCGGCGGCTTAACGGCGCTTGTAGCCGCAGCTCTTATCGTTCCGGCCACGGCTTCGGCGGCATCGGACTCTACGACTTATCGGACTTATACGACTTATAAAACTTATACAGTGAATGTGGGTAATTCTGCGGATTATCCTCGGACAACCTATTATACGATTCCGTGGTATTTATTTTATAATTCCCAACCGGTAACAAGCAATCCAAACAGCGGATCGACTGCCGGAAAACCACAAACCGGAACAACCCAAGGCAATACTCAATCCGGAAATACACAAAGCGGCACTGGTCAAAAAGGAACTGCCGGCAACTCCGGTTCTTCGGCTCAGCAGGGCGCAGGAACGACGACGGACAAATCGCAGTTTGCTACCCAGGTTATCAAATTGGTAAACCAGGAGCGGGCGAAACAGGGCCTTAAGCCGCTTACCGGCGACTCCGCGCTGAACAACATGGCTTTGGCCAAAGCGAAGGACATGAGCCAAAACAACTACTTCAGCCACACCTCGCCAACTTACGGCTCGCCGTTTGACATGATGACGAAGTTTGGCATCAAGTACAGCTATGCCGGCGAAAACATCGCCATGGGACAAAAAACACCGCAAGAGGTCGTCAACGCCTGGATGAACAGTGAAGGCCACCGCGCCAACATTTTGAACGCCAACTACAACCTGATCGGGGTCGGATACTACAACGGCTACTGGGCACAGGAGTTTGTGGGCAGATAAGTTAGTTAGCAGGATTTGATAGAAGGCTGGAGAGAGAATCTCCAAGCCTTCTATTTTTTGACCGCCTGCACTTTTGCATTTCGTGAGATCTTCCCCCTTTGAACTTGACGGGAACGGCATAATCGGCTATAGTTGCTTTAGTGGATAAAAGCTTAAAAGCGAACAAGCGTTTAAGTGAAAGAGCGACTTCGTTTCTACTTAATTATCATTATCGTACTCACATCGGGCCTGCGCCCGTTAGAGTGCGTGATCAAAAGATGACTTTTTGAGCTACCTCTTAAAGTGCGTGTTCAAAAAGGTCGGTTTTCAGCACCAAGAAGGTTGAATGAAGACGGGACCGAGGAGCGGAGCGTACGTTTTGGGTACGTGAGCACCGGAGGGGCCGGCTGAATTCAAGATTCGACGCCGAATTACTTCTTGAATTTGCTTCGTGATCAAAAGCGGACTTTTTGAACTACCTCTTAAACATGAAAGGATGAATGAAGATGATCGTCATTACCTCGAAACATACGCCGGAAGGGCGGATTCAGGAAATCGTCGCCGTGATTGAAAAGGAAGGGCTGCAGGCCCATGTGTCGCGCGGAAAGGACCATACGGTGATCGGGTTGATCGGGACGATCGAACCGAAGCTCGCCGAGCATCTCCGTCAAATGAAGGATGTTGAAAATGTCATTAAGATTTCAAAATCGTATAAATTGGCGAGCCGCGATTTCCATCCGGAAAACACGGTCATTCGCATCGGCGATGTGACCATCGGCGGTGGGGAACTGGTTGTGATGGGCGGGCCTTGCGCGGTGGAATCCCCGGAGCAGATTGACGAAATCGCCAGACTCGTCAAAGCGGCCGGTGGTCAGGTGCTTCGCGGCGGCGCCTTTAAGCCGCGTACGGGCCCGTACAGCTTCCAGGGCGTCGGCGTGGAAGGTCTCGTTATGATGGCCGAGGCAGGCAAAAAACACGGCCTGCTGACGATCACGGAGGTCATGACGCCGGAATACGTAGACGTCTGTGCGGAATACGCCGATATTTTGCAGGTAGGAACGCGCAACATGCAAAACTTCGACCTGCTGCGTAAGCTCGGTACGTGCAACAAGCCGGTGCTGCTGAAGCGCGGGTTCAGCGCGACCTACGACGAATTCCTGAACGCGGCCGAATACATCCTTGCCGGCGGGAACCCTAACGTTATGCTGTGCGAGCGCGGCATCCGCACGTTTGAAACGTATACGCGCAATACGCTGGATTTGTCGGCGATTCCAGTGCTGCAAAACCTTAGCCACCTGCCGGTCATCTCCGATCCAAGCCATGGGACGGGGCGGCGTGAGCTGGTCGAGCCGATGACTAAAGCGTCCGTGGCGGCCGGAGCGGATGGTCTGATTATCGAGATGCACACCGATCCTGACAATTCCATGACGGGCGATGGCGTTCAGTCCTTGTTCCCCGACCAGTTTGCGGCTTTGCTGCAAGATTTGGAAAAATTAGCTCCGCTTGTCGGCAAACGGTTCGATACACCAAAGGCTGCGCTTCAGCTGTAAATTATAAATGTTTTGGAGTATTTACCAATAATGGGCAGCCCTTTCGCTACACTAGCGAAGGGGCTTTTATACTTTTTGTCGGATAATTTGTACTCGTTGTAATAATACCTTACATGAGATATAAAAATACCTTACATAAGTATTGACGAGCGGACCCAATAGACCTATAATGAACCACAGAATAAAACAAAAGGATGAACGTTAATCGCATTAACGGGATTTAATGTTCGTGATTTGGGGAGGAAAGCGCAATGTCAGCAGAGTTCGTTTTAAAAACAATCAAAGAAAAGCAAATCGAATGGGTAGACTTTCGTTTTGTTGATTTGTCGGGACGCGCACATCATATCACACTTCCTGCCAAAGAAGTGGATGAAGATACTTTCAAAAACGGCGTTGCTTTCGACGGATCTTCGATCCCCGGCTTCCGCGGTATCGAAGAATCCGATATGGTTATGATGCCGGACCACGGCTCCGTATTCGTAGATCCGTTTACAGCGCATCCGACGTTGAACGTGTTTTGCGATATCTATACACCGGACGGCGAACGTTACGAGCGGGATCCGCGCAGCGTGGCCGTACGCGCTGAAGAATACCTGAAGCAAAGCGGTGTCGGAACCGCAGCCTTCTTTGCTCCGGAATCCGAGTTTTTCATTTTTGACGATGTCCGCTTCGAAAGCGGTATGAATAAAACGTTTTACTCGGTAGATTCCGAGGAAGCGGTCTGGAATACGGGACGCGCCGAAGAGGGCGGAAACCTGGGCTACAAAGTGCCTGTAAAAGGCGGTTATGTACCGGTTGCTCCAACCGACAAGCAGCAGGACATCCGCAGTGAAATGTGCCGCCTGCTGGAGGAAGCCGGCCTCCGTGTGGAACGCCACCACCACGAAGTGGCCACTTCCGGTCAAGCGGAAATCAACTTCCGTTTCGATACGCTGCTGAAAACGGCCGATAACCTGATGGTTTATAAATACATCGTGCATAACACGGCCGCTCAATTCGGCAAAACTGCCACCTTTATGCCGAAACCGCTGTTCGGCGATAACGGAAGCGGCATGCACGTGCACCAATCGATCTTCAATGGCGACACTCCGCTGTTCTATGATAAAGGGGCGTACGCGAACCTGAGTGAAACGGCGCTGCACTACATCGGCGGCATCCTGCACCACGCTCCTGCGATTATCGCGTTCACGAACCCGAGCACAAACTCTTTTAAACGTCTGGTGCCTGGCTTTGAAGCGCCGGTTAACCTCGTATTCTCCAAGGGCAACCGTTCGGCGGCCGTGCGTATTCCGGTAGCGGCCGTAACGCCGAAAGGATGCCGGATCGAGTTCCGCACGCCGGACTCCACGGCCAACCCGTACCTGGCCTTCTCCGCGATGCTGATGGCCGGTCTGGACGGCATCAAGAACAAAATCGATCCGGTTAAACTGGGCTACGGACCGTTCGACAAAAACATCTATGAATTGTCCGACGAAGAAAAAGCCGGCATCCGCAGCGTACCGGGCTCCCTGGACGAAGCGTTGGACGCGCTGGCTGCCGACAGCGAGTTCCTGACGGCAGGCGGCGTATTCACGAAAGCCTTCATCGAGAACTTCATCGAATTGAAACGCGCCGAAGCGAGAGCGGTAGCCGTAAGAGTCCATCCTTACGAATTCGGACTTTACTACGACCTGTAAGAAGCACTGATTTTATAACATTGAAAATAAACAAAAGGCCATCCCGAAGATGATCGACTTCGCCGGGATGGCCTTTTAAAAATTATAGAATTTAAGCTGGCAAAATAGAAAAACACTGCATCGTTTGGTAAAGCGAGAGTGACGAGCTTCTACGATCAGACAGAAGAGGTGTCTTTCATTGTTATAGACCATTAGCCCGACCTAAATCAACTACCAAGGGCGTTGAAAGCTTGAGGATAGGGGAGTGGGGTGGGGTGGGCGGCAGACCAACACTCACTGTCCGGACGCTTTGCACGATTATCCCGTTTGATCAGGTAGCAGAGAAACAGACAAGCTCGGGGGAAGAGAATATTTGGTGGAGAAGCAGATCGGTTCGAGATAATTTAGACGGACTTAGGAGAAGGAATCAGGTTTAGGGGAGGTGAAACAGACCGGACAAGAGATCGAGACAGGGGATCAAGGACAAGAGATCAAGGACAAGACGCGTGGAAAACGAAAAGACCGTGATTTTGCTGTAGCCTGAACCCTTCCATCTGCAGCAACGCCCGCACCGTTCATGCTAATTCACACCAATCAAGTTGATCCGCATTAAGCTACCCCCTACCCATTAAGTTGATCTGCATCAAACTCCCCTCGCCGATCCTACGTCTCGATCAGGCCGCAGCCGCAAGGGGCTGGTTCGGTTGGCGCGCGATCAGCCGGCGGTAAGGGATCGCCGGAATCGCTACACATATGCGCAGCAACTTCTGCCGCATCGTTTCTTCCGCTCCGGGCAGGTGCAGCCGGCGGCGTCCGGTATATTCGTTTAGGTATGCCTGCAGATGCTTCAGTCCCAAGGCTATATATGTACTCTTCAGCGATTCCCACGCCTCTCTCACCACTTTCCGCAAGGGTGCATACAGCCGAAAGGCTAGAGGGAACGACTGTACAGCCGATGTACGGACATCCACATGCTCGTTGATGAACGCGGCGAGTTCGTGACGGTTTGCTCTTTGTCCGTCTCCTCTCTTATGCGGCACCAGGCGGATTTTGACGTGCTCCGGCTCGCCCGATTCCGTGACCGTGCAGCCCGCTATAACCGCTGTGGCATACGGATGCGAAAGCTGACACCGGGACGGATTACGCCCATACAGATCGCTGTTTACCTTCACGTCTCCGTAGAGCAGTTCCCGGGCATCGAACTCTCCGACGGCATGGCGTATTTTGTGCAGCATCAACCAGGCGGTTTTGTAGGTGACCCGGATCACCTGGCTCAGCCGCAGCGCCGAGATACCGCCCTCAAGCAAGAACAAATCCAGAGTCTTAAACCACTTGAGCAGGGGCAAATGTGTTCCTTCAAAAATCGTGCCGACCAAAGCCGACGTTTGATGCTTGCACTTTCCGCACTCGAACAAGGGGATATGCCGGGAGGTCAAACGACTGCACCGGGTGTGAGCGCAGCGCGGGCAGATGAAGCCGTTTGGCCACTTCATCGCGATCAGCGCTTCCATGCAGGCCTGCTCGCTGTTATAACGGCTGCTAAATGATTGAAGTTCCGTTCCTGCATTGACCTCCATGTTCGCTCGCCCCCAAATCAAGAATACACGAACGTGCGTTCGATTTACTTCATTATACCAAACGTACGTTCCTTTTTCAATCTAAAAATCTCACCTGAACCGCCTTATTTTTTCCTTATCTCTGTTTCTTCTCTCTTTTGTTGGAACCCTTGCCTAGCCCCCCCCTTTGTTCCCTGAAAGAGAGGGATAATCGTGCAAAGGCACAGAAGGCAGGGACACCAAGGCAGGGACACCATGACACGAACCCTTTGGGCAGCCCTCTCACACCGGCTTCGATTTGCGACACTGCTCGAAACGGCTACGGTGCAAAAGGTAGATGCGCTGACCTCGGTGAAAGCTGACCTCGGCGGATCGTGACGCCCTCTTCATCGTTGACGCTTCCATGCTTCCATGTTTGAGCGGAACCGCAGCAAAGCGGTCGAGTTGCTTGCCCGGTTTAGAGATCATGCCACCGGCACGTTTTATAAGGGATCTCCTATGAAACCGAATTGCCTCTATTTACCTCGAATCGGTCCGGATGAACTCGTTTATAGCGAGATAGGTTCATTTGGGTGCGTTAGGTTGGGAAATACCCGGGAAATGGGTGGATAAGGTCGCTGGAGTTCGCTGGAGTCCGTTAGGGCAGCGTTCACAGATTGGAAAGAGCCGAGGTACTCGGTGCTAATGTGCATGAAAAAAGGGGAGGTTTCTCAGAGTAGAACAGAAAAGGGAATGGGTATGGGGTGGAAAGTTCACGGTCCGCCTTTAGAGTCAGGTTTTACCCACGAAGTAAATTCCACAAGAACCTGACCCTAACAGCGGCTGCCCCCCCATACCCATATCTCCAATTGCTCCGCTGTAGAAGTCAGATCCATACAAAGACGCCGTCAGGGGCTTTTCTTAGCAAGTCGCCTTAAATCAAGGCAGGATTGCCTCCGCAGGACTCGCGAATCACGAGCTCAGGCTCCACGACAACGTTGCTCGTCTCCGATTGATTGTTGATCAAGTCGTAGAGCAGGGAAGCGGCCAGCCTGCCGATTTTGTCTTTGTTCTGCCGGATGGTCGACAGGGTGGGCGTAGTGTATTTGCACGCTTCGATGTCATCGCAGCCGATGATGGCGATGTCCTGGGGGATGCGCAGCCCGTGTTCCTTCAAAGCGCGCATCGCCCCGATCGCCAGCAGGTCCGAGGCCGCAAATACGGCCCGCGGCAAGCTGCCGGATTGGATTATCCGGGACATGGCTTCATAACCGCTGGACTCGAAGAAATTGTCCCCGTTAACAAACCATTGTTCCGTCACCGGAAGACCAAAGCTTTCGATCGCATCTTTATACCCTTGTTCGCGCATATTGGAAATGTCGGATTCCAGCGTGCTGCCGATATAACCGAGATCCCTGTACCCGAGCAAATAAAAATGCTCTACTACTTTATAGGACATTTTGTAGTTATCGGACATGATGTACCCTGAGCTTTTGCCGTTGAGTTGAATATCGACGCCGATGCAGGGGATTTCGCTGTGATCCAGCTCGTTGATGGACGGCTCGACCTCTTGGCCGGTGACGATGATGCATCCGTCCACTTGAAAATGCCGGCAGCGCGCCAAATAATCGCCGTCGACGGAGTGAAACTTCTCGTTCGAGAAGAACAGGAGATCATAGCCCAGAAAACCCATCTGCTTCTTGAAGGCGTTCAGCACCTCGATAA
The DNA here is from genome assembly GCF_023715465.1 of Paenibacillus macerans. Classification (GTDB taxonomy): domain Bacteria; phylum Bacillota; class Bacilli; order Paenibacillales; family Paenibacillaceae; genus Fontibacillus; species Fontibacillus macerans_A. The sequence continues at coordinate 116,068 of NZ_JAMBOE010000013.1, read as the reverse complement.
AGAAGGGGTGGGTAAAGTCGATATTGAGCTTCCCAGCGAAAATAACGCCGATCAGGTTCGACTTCTTTGTAGCCAGCGTTTTCGCTGAATTCGAAGGTACATACCCCGTCTGCTTCATAATTTCGAGAACTTTCGTTTTTGTTTCCTCGGATATGTCGCTATAGTTATTAATGATTTTAGAAACGGTCGATACCGATACTCCGGCCATTTCCGCAATTGTTTTAATGTTGACCGCCAAAAAGCAGCCCTCCCTACAATAAAAGAACGTTTTGGATTTAGTATATCTTAATGAAATGTTTAAGACTATTAAAGAAATGATTTGCGAAACATTTACGAAACTGGTTTCGTGATTAGTTTATAGGAATTGCGAAACGGAGTCAAGACAACCCGAAATAAATGAGCGAAAAGAAGCATGACCCAGGCCGATAGCGGATGGTTTGATGATGAGCACACCCCCTGAAACTGCGTCGCAATCAGCTTTTTTTGGAGCGTGAAAAAATCTCTTTACAAACCTAATTTTTGATGCAATAATGTGTCTTGACGAAACCGCTTTCGGTGAATTTATCCCGATGTTTGCTAAAACAGCCTAGTTTTACGAAAATCATGAAAAAGACTTCAGTGCACAACGTAAAATCGGGAAGGTAAGCCGGATCGATAGTCTAAAATCATTACCTTAATAGGGGGTAACAGCATGGTAAAGAGAATTTCAGCCTTGATCCTGGCCGGCGCCCTGACGCTTAGTCTGGCGGCTTGCGGCGGAGGCAGCGGCAATGGCGGTAACGCGGCTCCGGCAAACGGAGGCGATGGCGGCAAAGCGTCCGGGGAGAAGAAAGTCATTAAAATTCTGCACTGGAAGCAAGAAAACATTAACAAAGCGATGGAAGATATCAATAAGGCGTTCGAGGAAAAGTATCCGGAATACAAGATCGAATATACGACGACCGGCCCGGACGACGAGTATAAACAGGCGCAAAGAGCGAGAATTACGGCAAACGACGTAGATATTTTGGCCGACTTGTCCGGGATGAGACTTTCTCCGCAAGAATGGACGCCCGGAGCGAAAACGCCGGATTGGCAGCAATGGATCGATTCCGGTCTGATCGCTGATCTGTCGGATCAGGCGTTCGTTAAGAACTGGAATGCGAACGACATTGAAAAAGCCGGAACTTACAACGGCAAGGTGTATGCGATTCCGACCGGCAAAGTGGCGATGTCCGGGCTGTTTTACAACAAACAAATTTTTGAAGAAAACGGCCTTTCCGTGCCGAAAACTTGGTCGGAATTCATCAAGCTTTGCGATGACTTGAAAGCGAAAGGCATCACGCCGATTGCCGTCGCCGGTAAAGACGTATGGCCGTTGAAGCTGCCGGTGTTCGCCCTACAGTCGAAAATTTTGGGCGGCGGCGACCAGCAAAAATGGATCGAAGGCGTCTGGAAGGGCGAAACGGCGTTTAATGACGCCGAAGCTGTGGAAGTGCTGGAAAAAGCGAAAACGATTCAGGACAATTACATGATCGATGGCTTTATGGGGATCGACTATGCTTCCGTACCGTCGATTTTCGCCGCAGGAAAATCCGCGATGCTGGCGGACGGGAGCTGGGACGCTCCGACGATCGCAACCGCGAATCCCGATCTGAAATATGGATATTTCCCGCTTCCGGCTACGGAAGACGCTGCGAAAAACGCTTCATTTGTAGGTAAGTACGACGTAACCTGGTATGTTGCCGAAAAAGGGCCAAACAAAGAGGGCGCCCTCAAATGGATGGAATTTTTCTCCCAGCCTGAAAATTACACCAAATTCGTCAAAGCGGCCGGCTTTATTCCGACGCAGGACAACATCTCGACGGAGAGCGAATTTATCGACAAAGAGCTGACTCCGTACCTTGGCGACTTCGAATTGGCTTACGAGATTATGATGATCAACCGCGAAAACGTGGGCGAACATCTTGCGGCCGAAGGCGTGCATACGGAATACCTGGCTCCGGGCGGGGCATTTAAAACCGCGAAGGAACTGGCCGATGTCCAGCAAAAAGAATGGGAAGCCGCAGCGCCTAAGTAAACAATAAGGTTTCTGTCTGAATCTATAGAAAGAAAACAACCATACTGTACTGTCTCGGGGTCTGCGCGTCAGGCCCCGATCCTTTATTTGATTTGGACCTTAAGAGGTGAGAGAGATGTACCCATTTGGAAAAGGCTTTGCCCGTTACGTTCCTTTTCTGCTCCTGTTGATTCCCCTGGCATTATATGTCGTTTTTTATTTCGGACCATCGATGTTAACTGTGATTTATTCGTTTACGGATGTGAAAAATATCCCCGGCAGCTCCATGCATTTCGTCGGGCTCGATAACTATAAAGACTTGTTTTTTGCCGGAAATTCCGGGGAACGTTGGGTTTCCATCAAAAACACGCTGATTTTCATGTTTATTGTCACCATCGTGCAAAACGGAGTGGCATTGTTTGTCGCCGTACTGATTAACCAACGGCTGCGCGGCGATTATTTTTACCGGGCCGTGTTTTTTCTGCCGGTCGTGCTTGGGGTGGCCGTCGTCGCGCTTGTTTGGGGCATGATGTTCGACCCGATGAGCGGACCGGTCAATATGCTGTATCAATGGCTGTTCGGATATAAAGACATGTTTTTCTCCAGCTTTACGCACGCGTTCGGTTACATTATTTTCGTGCAAATCTGGATGTACATGGGCTATTCGATGCTGATTTTCCTCGCCGGCCTGCAATCCGTGCCGAAGGATCTGTACGAAGCGGGGTACATTGACGGGACGAACCGCTGGCAATCGTTTAAGAACATAACGTTCCCGCTGATCGCGCCGTCTTTTACCGTCAACATGCTGCTTTCGATCATCGGGGCGATGTCCACGTTCGATATTATCCTCGCCACGACGGACGGTAAGTTCAACACAAGAACGATGGCGTATGACGTGTATAAGGAAACGTTCCGCGGCAGTCTGGAAATGGGCTTGCCTTCGGCGCTGTCCGTGATTCAGTTCCTGATCATTTTGGTGTTTGTTGTCGTGGCCGTCAGACAGACGCGTAAGAGAGAGGTGGAATATTAAAATGAAAAAATCCAATTCATTTACGATTCTGTCTTACGCCGTCATCGCCGTGCTGCTTGTCCTTTACGTGGTGCCGCTGATTTTGGTGCTCAACGTTTCGCTGAAATCGTATCCCGAATATTTGATGAACCCGATCGGGCTGGTGAAGGACGCCCAGTGGAGCAACTACGTCAGCGCCTGGACCGAGGGCAATTTTGCGAACTATTTTCTGAACAGTGTTCTTTATACGGCCGTGGCAACGGTGCTTACGATTATTGTGTCTATCCTTGGCGCCTTCCCGGTAGCGCGGGGGTACGTCAAATGGAGCGGGTTTATTTATATGTTTTTCCTGCTGTCGCAGTTTCTCCCTAACCCGATGGTCGCTCAATATAAGCTGATGCTTACCTTTAAGGAAAGCCTGGATTTCTTCGGTTACGATACGAAGCTGGGCTACATCATTTTGAAGACGAGCGGTACGGGCGTCGTGTTTATGATGTTCGTCGGCTACATCAAATCGATCAGCCGCGAGTTGGACGAAGCTGCGGGCATGGACGGATCGGGGTATACAAGATACCTGTTCCAGATGATTTTGCCGCTGATGAAGCCGGTTATTGCGACAGGCGTCATCCTTACGGCGATCGGCATCTGGAACGACTTCGTCGGTCCGATCATGTATTTGCCGAGCAAAGTGAACTATCCGATTACGTTTGGCTTAAAAGAGTTCAAGGGCCAATACGGCAACAACTGGCCGTTGTTGGCGTGCGGGATTACGATCGTGGCGGCTCCGCTCATTTTGCTCTATACCTTCATTCAGAAATACCTGGTGGACGGCGCGCTTGCCGGGGCCGTGAAATCGTAAATGCGGACTACAGAGAGAGGAAGAAGCGCAAATGGGAGAAAAAGGATGGAAGTTTCAAGGGGAGCAAGGCGAATTCAGCCTGGAGCAGCCAGGGCATAACAGCTATTTGTATTTTCCCCTCGTCAACGAGGCGGGGATGATGTCGGCCGTGACCCCGAATTTGCACGGAGGCATCACTTCGGGGCACAACACGTTTCTGATGGAGCCCGTTTCGGCGGAAAGCCTGCACAATTCCAAAGCATCGCGGAATTTTTGGGTGTTTATCGAGGGATACGGGGCCTGGTCCGTCAGCGGCAATTCCGCCAAACAAAACGCAGCGCGGTTTACGGGCGAAGAAGAACGCTCCACGGTGGAGGCAGGGTTCCTATGGCATGCCGTGAAGCGCGAGAATGAAAAAGCCGGGCTGCAGGCCAAGACGGTCAGCTTTGTTCCGGTAACGGACGATAAAATCGAGCTGATGCAGGTCACTCTGACCAATACGGGAAACGCCCCGCTGCAGCTGACGCCGACGGCGGCGATTCCGCTGTACGGACGTTCGGCCGACGATCTGCGGGATCACCGCCACGTTACGTCGCTGCTCCACCGGATATTTACGTCGGAGTACGGCATTGAGGTGCAGCCGGCGCTTTCCTTTGACGAGCGGGGCCACCGTGCCAATAAGATAGCCTACGCTGTGCTTGGCGCTGAAGGCGAGGGCGCGGCGCCCACCGGATTTTTCCCGGTGGCGGAGGATTTTATCGGCGAAGGCGGGGCGCTGGACTGGCCGGAGGCCGTCGTTATGAACCAGGAGCCGGATACGCAGGTGGGAGCCGCTGTGGAAGGTTACGAAGCGGTTGGCGCGCTGCGTTTCGCTCCGGTGGAATTAGCGCCGGGGAAATCCGTCTCATATGTCGTGGCCATGATCATTTCGGGCGACCGGATCGATGTGGGGCGGTATGCGGCGGATTATTTGGCGGCTGGACGGTTCGATGCCCTGCTTGAGCAAAACCAGGCTTACTGGCGGGACAAATTGGATACGATCCGCTTCAGCTCAGGGCAAGAGGAACAGGATTTATGGATGAAATGGGTGACGCTGCAGCCGATTTTGCGCCGGCTTTACGGCAATTCGTTCCTGCCTTACCACGATTACGGACGCGGGGGCAGAGGCTGGCGCGACCTGTGGCAGGACTGTCTGGCGCTGATGGTGATGGAGCCGGCGGAAGTGCGCCATCTGCTGCTCAACAACTACGCCGGCGTGCGGATGGACGGCAGCAACGCGACGATTATCGGCGCGGGGCCGGGGGAATTCGTTGCCGACCGCAACAACATCCCGCGGGTATGGATGGATCATGGCGCCTGGCCGCTGATGACGACGCTGCTGTACCTCCATCAGAGCGGGGATTTGGACTTCCTGTTCCAGCCGCAAGGCTATTTCCGCGACGTATTCGTCAAGCGTTGCCGTGAACGCGATGCGTCCTGGACACCGGAGCAGGGGAACAAGCTGCTGACCGCGGACGGACAAATATACGAGGGTACGATTTTGGAGCATATTTTGCTGCAAAATATCGTCCCATTCTTTAATGTCGGCGAACACGGCAACATCAAGCTGGAGGGCGCGGACTGGAACGACGGGCTCGATTTGGCCCCGGACCGCGGGGAAAGTGTGGCGTTTACGGCGTTTTACGCCAGCAACCTGATGGAGCTGTCGGAGCTGCTGCTTGAGCTGCAGAAGCGCACGGGAAAAGATTCGCTCGACATCGCCGAAGAGATGGCGCTGCTGCTTGATACGTTTGGGCAGCCGATTGCTTATCACAGCATTCAGGAAAAGCGGAATTTGCTTGACCGCTATTACGACGCCGTCACTCCGCGCGTAAGCGGCAGAAAGCTGGCGCTTGACATCCGCAAGGTGGCCGAGGATTTGAAGCGGAAAGCGGACTGGGCCGTAGCGCATCTTCGCCAAAATGAATGGATCCAAAGCAAGGAAGGGTATGCCTGGTTCAACGGCTATTACAACAATGATGGCGAACGCGTCGAAGGAGACCATCCGGACGGCGTACGGATGACGTTAACCGGGCAGGTGTTCGCGATTATGGGCGGTGTCGCCACGGACGAACAGACGGGGCAAATTTCGCAAGCGGTAAAGCGCTATTTGAAAGACGAACGGATCGGATACCGGCTGAATTCCCGTTTCGGCGGAATCCAGCAAAACCTGGGCCGGGCGTTTGGCTTCGCTTTCGGCCACAAAGAGAACGGCGCGATGTTCAGCCATATGACCGTCATGTACGCCAACGCGCTGTATAAGCGCGGTTTTGTGCAGGAAGGGTTCGAGGTGCTCGACTCCATCTACCGGCTGTCCGCCGATTTCGAGAACAGCCGGATATATCCGGGGGTACCGGAATATATCAATGAGCGCAGCCGGGGCATGTACACCTATTTGACCGGATCGGCAAGCTGGCTGCTGCTGACGCAGCTCACCGAGGTTTATGGGGTCAAAGGCCGCTACGGCGACCTGCGTTTGGAGCCGAAGCTCGTGCAGGCGCAGTTTAATGATACCGGCGAAGCGGCGGTCGAAACGCTGTTTGCGGGGCGCATGCTGCGGGTCGTTTACCGCAATCCGCAGCGGGCCGAATTTGGGCAGTACCGGGTGGGTTCCGTCAGCTTGGACGGTCAAACCTTGGACCGTCAAACCCTGGATGGCGAAAACGCTGGAACCGGCTGCCTGATCCCCCGTGCGCGGATCGAAGCCTTGCCCGCCGACGGCGTTCATGAACTGATCGTGATGCTTGATTCGCTAGCTCAAGAAAGGTAATGATTGCATGGCTTATCAACTGATAAACGAACTGCTTGCGGTCGATATCGCGGACCCCGGGGAATACCGGGGAACGCGGTTTGACTGGAGCGGCTTTATTACGGGCGTCCGGTTCGCGGGCCATACGTTTGGCGTTCCGGAAAGCCTGATTCCCGGTCAAGGCACCGGAGGGAAGGGGCTTTGCAGCGAATTCGGGATCGCACAAGCCGTTGGCTATGATGAGGCGGGGATCGGCGGAAAGTTTCCCAAACTTGGCGTCGGGTTGCTGACACGCCCGGATGCGGCGCATTATCAATTTTTCCGCGCTTATGAGGCCGAGCCGTTTTCCATCATGACGGAGCAGAAGGGGCCGAAAAGCATTACGTTTACTGTGTTGCCTAAATACTGCAACGGCTACGCCGTGCAGCTCGTAAAAACCGTCTCGATCGATCATGATCGGCTTATCGTGAGCGTTGAGATGGATAACGTGGGCACCCGACCGGTTCATACCGATGAATACTGCCACAATTTCTTCGGGATTGACGGCATGCCGATTGGCCCGGACTACGTGCTGCGCTTTCCGTTTGCGTTTTCGCCCTGGAGCGATGACCCCGGTACACTGGACGGGCTTGCGTTCAGCGGCAACGAAGTTACATGGGATCGGCAGCCGGAGAAGGATTTTTATTTTCGCCTGCAGGGGTTCGACGAATCAGAGCAGCCGTGGCTCTGGGAGCTGTTGCATCGGCCGAGCGGTCTTGGGGTTCGCGAGCGCAGCAAGCTCCGCGTGGCCGCGGCAGCGGTATGGGGCAAGGGGCATGTTGTTTCACCGGAGATGTTCGTAGAAGTGAAGCTCGCTCCGGGGGAGCGGCAAACCTGGACCCGGGTTTACGAGTTTTTTAAGACGACGTAGGTGGTTCAGACGGTTTAGGCGGTTCCAGTCAAGTTGGCGAAGGCTTTAAACCCAGGCCGCGGGGATAGCGGTAAAAAAGGGCGTTATTTTCTCCAAAGCAGGGAGTTCAGGCGACATAAGGACATTTTTTGTATCTATTGTTGGCGAATGAGGGATAGTAAGCTCTGATTACCAAGTTCGGTAAGAAATAAGTACTAAAAAGTCCGCTATTTTCGCGTGAGAGGTCATATATCCAAAATAACGCCGAAAATTACCGTTATTTACCACGAGGAGCGTAATGGCTGTTTATTCGTGCTCCGATCTCCGCAATCCATGCACGGTATGCGTGCAGCTCGTTCCTTTATCAAAATGAAGCATTAATGTGTCATTTCTGTAAACTGGCGAATTTTTGCGAAATATCAGCTTGCTGGGCGGCGGTTTAGTTGGTATGATAATCCTTATCTAAAACTTCGAACCATACAAGCCATGGAAGGGAAAGGGATGGGGAGCAATGAGTAACAGAGCTTATAACTTTAACGCCGGACCGGCCGCACTGCCGCTGGAAGTGCTGGAACGCGCCCAAGCGGAATTTGTCGATTTTCGCGGAACAGGCATGTCGATTATGGAAATGTCCCACCGCGGAGCCGTGTACGAAGCGGTTCATAACGAGGCGGCCAGCCGCCTTTTGAAGCTGTTGGGCAGCCCGTCAGGCTATCAGGTGCTGTTCTTGCAGGGCGGGGCGTCCACGCAGTTTGCGATGATTCCGATGAACTTTTTGAGCGAAGGCAAGACGGCCGGTTACGTGAAATCGGGAAGCTGGGCCAACAAGGCGATTAAGGAAGCCAAGCTCATCGGCGAGACGTTTATCGCGGCCTCCTCGGAGGAAAATAAATATATGTCCCTCCCGGATGTCAGCAGCTTGAATCTTCCGGACAACGCGGCGTACGTGCACATCACGTCCAATGAGACGATTGAAGGCACGCAGTTCCGGCAGTTCCCGGATACCGGCAGCGTGCCGCTGATTGCCGATATGTCGAGCGATATTTTGTGCCGTCCGTTTGATCTCAAGCAATTTGGCATGGTTTATGCCGGAGCTCAGAAAAACCTCGGCCCATCCGGCGTAACGGTCGTGATCGCCCGCGAGGATTTGCTGCGCGAGTCGCAGAAGCATCTGCCGACAATGTTCCGGTACGATACGCATGCGGAAAACAACTCGCTTTACAACACCCCGCCATCCTTTTCCGTCTACATGGTGAACGAAGTATTGAAGTGGATTGAGGAACAAGGCGGTTTGCAAGGCATCGAGCAAAAAAATGAGGAAAAAGCCGGTCTCCTCTATCAAACGATCGACGCAAGCGGCGGATTCTACCGGGGCTGCGTAGAGCAAGGCAGCCGTTCGACGATGAACGTAACGTTCCGTCTCGCTTCCGAAGAGCTGGAAAAGCTGTTTGTCAAGGAGTCGGAGCAGGCAGGTTTTGTCGGGCTCAAAGGTCACCGCAGCGTTGGCGGTCTGCGAGCCTCGATCTACAATGCCGTGCCGTACGGCGCAATTAAAGCGTTGGTCGAATTTATGAACCAGTTCCAAAAATCGCACGGCTAAGCGGGACCCGGGGCCTGCGGGCCTGGCCGCTTTTCAGGCTATAGCAAATCACGGCTCCATCATCGCAAGGTTTGGCGGTGGTGGAGTTTTTGCTTTTGGTCCCCGCACCTGAAAGAGGGCGGCCAATTTGCTATAATGGAACAAGCGCTGCCCGAGGATGGACAGACTTAAAATTGGATGAGGTGTTAGTTTCATGGCATTGCATATTGTGCTGGTGGAGCCGGAAATTCCGGCAAATACGGGGAATATCGCCAGAACCTGCGCGGCGACGGGGACGCATCTGCATTTGGTGCGCCCGCTGGGATTTCGTACGGATGACAAAACCCTGAAACGGGCCGGGCTGGATTATTGGTACGCGGTCCATATTGAATATCACGATTCTTTTCAGGAAGTGGAGGAAAAATACCGGGGCAGCCGGTTTTTCTTTGCGACCACCAAGGCGGACAAACGTTATACGGATTTCTCGTTTCAGGATGGAGATTTTTTAGTGTTCGGCAAAGAAACGAAAGGGCTGGCTCCAGAAATTTTGGCGGCACATCCCGATACTGTGATGCGGATGCCGATGACGGATAAAGTCCGTTCATTGAATTTATCCAATTCTGCGGCGATCATCGTGTATGAGGCGCTGCGGCAGCTTGATTTTCCCGGAATGGAGTAGATGAGGGTGACAACACAGAAAGAGAAGATGCTGGCCGGAGATTGGTATGACGCCAGCGATCCCGTGCTCGTTGCCGAACGGCTGCGGGCTCGCGGGTTGACCAGAGAGTTTAATGCCACACAGGAGGATGAACGGGAGCGGAGAACCGGTATTTTGAAGCAGCTCTTCGGCAGTTGCGGCGACGATATTTATATCGAACCGACCTTCCGCTGCGATTACGGCACGAATATTTATGTCGGGAATCATTTTTATGCCAATTTCGACTGCGTTATTTTGGACGTATGCGAGGTGCATATTGGCGAGTACTGCTTTATGGCGCCGGGAGTACATATTTATACGGCGGCCCATCCGCTGAATCCGGCCGAACGCAACTCCGGTGCGGAATTCGGGAAACCGGTCAAGATCGGCAACAATGTATGGATCGGCGGCCGTGCCGTGATCGTTCCCGGGGTGACGATTGGCGATAACACGGTCATTGCCGCAGGCGCGGTCGTTACGAAAGATGTGCCGGCCGGTGCGGTGGTTGGAGGAAATCCTGCCAAAATAATTAAAACAATTGAAATTTAGCAGGAATCCTGAAAATGATAGCGAAATAAAATAGATTAGGTATTTGGTTCTATTTTTACATAATTTTTTTCAGGAGAGGTGTGCCTTTATGAAACCTGCTGGTGTGGTCCGCAAAGTGGATCAACTGGGGAGAATCGTCTTACCCAAGTCGTTGCGCAAAAGATATCAAATGAACGAGGGCGATCCCGTCGAGATTTTGGTACAGGGAGATCACATTATTTTGGAAAGATATCGTCCAAAATGCGTGTTCTGCGGATCGATGGAAAACGTGAGCGATTTTAAAGAACGCTCTATTTGCAATCAGTGTTTGGTCGAAATGAATCAGTTGTCCTAAAACCAAAGACCTGAGGAACCCCGAGGGTTAGGCCTTTCCGCAGTGAAGGGACGGCCCCCGCGGCAAATCGTAAATAAATAAGCTTCCCGCAAGGGGGCTTATTTATTTTGGCTGAAAGCAAAGCTTTATCCGAATCACGCCAGTCTTCGTCTGTCTGCCGCAAGAAAAAAGACCGCTTGCCGCGGCCTGTCTTCTTGGAATGTACGCCCCAAAGACGCTTGCTTTCATTAAAGACCTTTTGTTTTATCTTCGTTGTAAGACGCGGTTAAAATTCCGCACAAAAACATAGCCAAAACCAGGGTAATAATCCAGAACGTCAATGAGAAAGACAAACCCGAACACCTCCACGTTGTACTTCTGCTCTTATTATACCCGCCCAAACTTTAAAAATAAATGCTAAAATGTGATGCTTTTCATAGACGTAGATGATTGCGATTTGTTTGTGCTATTTAAAGAACAAGAAGTGGGTTGGCACGGGGCGCAGCGCACCGTCCGACGGGCTGTTGACCACGCGGCCGTTGACGACAAGCGACGAAGAACCGCCACCGTCAAGATTATAGGCATCCTGGACGCCCATCTTTTGCAATTTTGCCTGAAGCTCCTCCAGGGTTGCTCCGGAGCTTCCGTTTTCGTTCCGGCCGTCAACGACCAAAATGATCAACTGGTCATCCTTGTAGTTGCCGATCACGGTTCGCGGCGCCCGCAGCGGTGAGGATTGCCATTTCTCCGGGATTGTCGTTTTCGCGCCGTCCTGCAGCAGGATGGGCACAAAGGAAGCGCCGAACATCGGTTCCAGCCTGTCCAAATTTTCCTTGCGCTCAAACTTGCCGCCGATGAGCTTGCCGGATTTATTCAAGCCGACGAAAAACAAATCTTTGTAGGTTGCTTCAAACCCGTTAACGTATTTGCCGCCCACGATCGTCGTGCTTAACGGGTAACGTTTGCCGCGGGAATCGGCGAACCCGCCGGCGTTGACGCCGGCCACGGCGCCGTAGCGCTGGACGGCTTGTTTGGTCGTTTCCGAACCGCCCAGCAGGTCTTTGCCCAGCGTCATTTTCATCGCATCCGGAGATTTCAGCTTGACCTTCATCGCATATCCCCGATAGGTTCCCGGGTTGACTTTGTATAACTCGATGCGGATCCGGTCGCTTTGGATCGTTTCGTACGGCGTTCCGAGCTTGGCCGTAATTCTTCGATTGTAAATGGTCGTGGGCATCCCGGCGGACGTTTTGGCCGTTTTCACGATGGTGCTCATCGCCGAAGTCGTTTTGCGGTAGAGCTCGGCGGTTTTTTGAATGGACGAAATCGTGGTTTCGGCGTTCGTTTGCGCCTGCGTAAGTCCGCCGGAAATCGCCTCAGTCGTCTGAAAAATATCCGCCTCCGGCGTAATATCGCCGGGTTGGCTGTTCCACTCGATATGGGGGCCGCTGATCAGCAGGGCGATCAGAAGGCCAAACAAAGGACCGGTTGCCAGCAGAAAAAAACGGTTGATTCGTTTGACCGACGTAATCATTTGAGCAGATCCATCTGTTTCTGGAGCTTGGCCAACTGCTGCTTAACTTCGTTCAGTTGGGTATACAGCTTGTTGCTGTTGTCCGTTTTTTCGCTGGTATTGTCCTTTGTAAACTCAAGCAGTTCGTTAAAGGTGTCGACTTTGCCCTGCAGTTCTTCGACTTCTTTCGATAATGCCGTCAGTTGCGAAGTGTAGTCGGCTTTCATTATTTCCGTTTGGCTTTGCCATTTGGCGTCCAGTTGTGCGATCATCGATTGCTTTAAATGATTGCTATAAAAATAGGCGGCGGCGGCTCCGGCGCCGATCAACAGTACCCAGACGAGCAAAATCAAAGCTACGGAAGGCCTCTGCTTTTTCCGGCTGCGCATCGGTTCAGTGTCGGTTGCAGGCTCCGTAGAGTAAGACATCACATGATCACCTCAAAAACTATTATTTGCAGTACCCATTCTAACATGGCGACATTTTTATCGCAAAAAAGGATAGATTTAGAGAAAATATGCTAATTTGTGCGTCTTTTTTCGCTTGCTGCCGCCGGTTGTCTGGAAACTTTGTCCTGGGGTACAATCGCCGTAAATGAAGCAGCGAAAAGGGGGAGTTTAACCTGAACCTCTGGCTGGAGATGTTAAGAAGAAAATTGCCGCCTGCTTTTGTGCTTGAAGCCGAAGCGCGTCTGGAAAGCGGAATGTTGATCGGGTTGGCCGGGTCGCGCGGGGAAGGAGTGGGGGAAATACGGGATGAAGATCTATTAAATGAAGAAAACGTTCCACAGAATGAAAGCGCGGATGGCGTGCCGGTGGAGGAAGGGGCGGAACATCCGCTGGTGGATTGGCTGGCTGCCGCTTACGCCAAATGCGAAGGCGGAGAGGCGCTCCCGCCGCGGCAATGGCTGCTTGCGGAAAGCGCCGATGGGGCGCTGGAGTTGGCGCTGCGGGCGCTGGTTCCCGGCGGCGGGGCGGTGCTGGTCGAAACGCCCGCCGCGCCGGAGGCGCTGGAGCTGATGCGCCGCCTGGGGCTGCGGGCCGTCCCGGTGGAATGCGACCGGGACGGCATGCTGCCGGACGATGTGCGGCGGAAGGTGCGGCTGGCCGGGGGCAAGCCTGCCGGGGGCGAGCCGGCCCTGGCGTACGTGACGCCGCACTTCTCGAATCCGTCCGGCCGGGTGTGGAGCCGGCAGCGCAAGCTGGAGCTGCTGGCGTTGAGCGCGGAGCTGGAGCTGCCGATTGTGGAGGACGACACGGCAGGAGCGCTGCCATTTGCGCTGATATTAAAAAATACGAAAGTTCCTGAAGCTCTGGAAGCCCCGGAAGCCCCGGAAGCCCCGGAAGCCCCGGAAGCCCCGGAAACGGGGGCTGCGAGGTTGACGGCGGCAGGGCAGGGAGACGTAATGCCGAGAACGATGGTGCAGTGGGATGAAATACGGAAAGCGTCGGTACCGGGGGATGAAATGCCGAAAGCAGCGGTACTGGGAGGCGAAATGCCGAAAACGGGGGTACTGTGGGATGAAATATCGAAGGAGATGCTAAGGGAAAACGAAATGTTGAAAGCGGTGGTATCGGACGTTTCCGTGTCACTGCTTCGTTTGCGGCAGACGGCGGGGAATTCCGGGGCCAAGGTGATTGGCATCGGCTCGTTTGAGCGGACGCTTCTGCCGCAGCTGCCTTTGGCTTGGCTGCGCGGCGAGGCGGCGGCACTGGAAAGGCTGCGGCGGGAAGCGGGGCGCGGGCGGGGCGGCAGCGATTTGTCCGCAGCGGGCCGGGCCAGTCAATGGAGCGAGGCCGTGCGGGCTGTGGGCGGAAGGACTGCGGGCGAAAGGGCTGCGGCCGAGCGGGCCGTGGCCGCAAGAGCCGGGCGGCTGCACGCCTGGCTCGCCTCGCCCGCGGCCGCGCGGCATGCCGCCGCAGCCGCCGCGGCGTACACAGCGCGGCGCAAGCTCGCGCTGGAGCTGCTGCAGTCGCCCGCCTGGCGGGGCGCCTGCGCAGCCGATCCCGGCGGCGGGCTGTACCTGTGGGTCAGCCTGCCCGCCGGGATCTCCAGCGAAGCGCTGCTGCGCGCTTCGCTGCTGGAGGGCACAGCGTTCCTGCCGGGGACGCTGTGCTATGCCAGTGAGCCGGATGATGGCTTCATCCGGCTCACTGTGGCCGCGCTCGAAGAAGCGCTGCTGCGCGAGGGGCTGGCGCGCATCGCCGCCGCCCTCGCCGGCTTCACGGCGCGTTCCAGCTGAACGCGCCGCCCGGCCGGCCGCGCCCAAGCATGGCCGCCAATCGCCACCGGCCACGGCTGGCTAGCACTGGGCCGCCTGCACCTGGTTGCCGCCCGTTCACACAATGCGGCTAGCCGCTGCCGGTTCCGCCCGTTCACTCAGACCGGCCCATCGCCCATCACCGGGCCACGCCCCTCGTCCAAAGCCCGCGCCCGGCCTACTCCGCCCCCTCGCTCCGCTCCAAAGCTGCCGCCGTGCGCCGCCACGCATCCACGACGTGGGCGTACTGCCGCAGGCCTTCCGTCCCCGCGGGCGTCAGACAATAGCGGCCGCGGGCGACGCGGCGGAACCAGCCGTAGTAGTCGCGCTGCAGGATTGCCGCGGCGCTGCCGACCCCGCTGCGGTCGCGCGCGTCCTTCGGGGCCATCTCACCGCCGCCTTCCTGCAGCGCGAGCGCCACGCGCAGCGCCCTTTCGCGGTACGCCGTCACCAGCTTGGTGCCGTGGCTGCCGCCAACGTTGTAATCGCCGCTGCGCTCATGAAATTCGTGCATCAGCCGCTCGGCCCGCCTTTTGACGACCTTGGGTCCCGGGGTGTACACGGTGTCTCCAGGCGCGCATAAAATTTCCACAAACGCCGGTTTCGTTTTATAGCGGGTGACCGCGATCAGGCCCAACCCGAGCCTGCGGCACAATATGGTGATTTCGCTCCAGCGCTGGTTGTGCGCCCCTTTTTTCGTGCGGTTTTTCTCCACGGCCAAATAAACCTCGCCGCTTAGCTTTTGCCGTTCCAATCCCTGCAGCAGCAGCGCCAGATTAAACGTCTTTTTCATTTCGACGATCAGCGGCTCAGCGCTGTCCGGCCGCAGGCCGACCAGGTCGCAATGGCGGACCTCGCTGCGCACGATGTATCCGCGCTCCTCAAAAAAAGCCTTCAACGGGGCGTATAATTCCGTCTCATGCTGTACTGCCATGACGATCTCCTTTACCAAAAAGTCCTTCTTCGTCCTGTAAACCTAACTTTTTGAACTCACATTTTACAAGGTTGTTCAAAAAGTCATCTTTCCATGACGAAGCATGTTCATGAAGTGGATTCGGCGTCGAATCTTGAATTCAGCCGGGCCTTCCGGTGCTCACGTACCCAAAACGTACGCTCCGCTCCTCGGTCCCTAGCTTCATCCAACCTTCTCGGTCCTGTAAACCTAACTTTCTGAACTCACATTTTACAAGGTTGTTCAAAAAGTCATCTTTCCATGACGAAGCATGTTCATGAAGTGGATTCGGCGTCGAATCTTGAATTCAGCCGGGCCTTCCGGTGCTCACGTACCCAAAACGTACGCTCCGCTCCTCGGTCCCTAGCTTCATCCAACCTTCTCGGTCCTGCAAACCTGACTTTTTGAACTCACATTTTACATATCCATAATGCTGTACAAATTATAGCACAAACCTCAATCCCTACTTTTTCGATGTGAATATTTTTAGTCCGGAAACGGTCAACATCTCGGGAAAAGCCGCATAGGAATGTAATACACTTTTCTATGTGGAAGCTCCATTTAAATTCAGCTTCAGATACCAAGGCCGGGGACGCGGGAGAACCCCCAAGCGGGAGTACAGGAGGTACCTAACATGGACATTTTTGAACGTATAGCGGCTTACCGGGCGGAAAGCGACTCTTTGTCGTGGAGCGGCACATTTAAACAATATATCGAACTTTTGGCCAAGGACCCTTCGCCGGCGATGACCGCCCATGCCAGAGTTTATGAAATGATCAAGTCTTATGGGCTAGAGGAAGTTGACGGCCGGAAAAGGTATAAATTTTTCGAGCAGGAAATTTTCGGGTTGGACCGGGCGATCGAAAAGCTGGTCGAGGAATATTTTCACTCCGCCGCCCGCCGGCTGGACGTGCGAAAACGGATTTTGCTTCTGATGGGCCCGGTCAGCGGCGGTAAATCGACGCTGGTGACGCTGCTGAAACGGGGGTTGGAGAAATTTTCGCGGACAGATCAAGGGGCCGTATATGCCATTGCCGGCTGCCCGATGCATGAGGACCCGCTCCATCTCGTTCCGCATGAGCTGAGGCCCGAGGTGGAGAAGACGCTGGGCGTCCGGATCGAAGGCAACTTATGCCCGGTCTGCCAGTTGAAGCTCAAAACGGAGTACGGCGGCGACATTGAAAACGTCAAGGTGGAGCGGGTGCTGCTCTCCGAGGACGAGCGGATCGGCATCGGCACGTTCAGTCCCTCCGACCCGAAGTCGCAGGACATTGCCGATTTGACGGGGAGCATCGACTTTTCGACGATTACCGAATACGGATCGGAGTCCGATCCCCGGGCATACCGGTTTGACGGCGAGCTGAACAAAGCCAACCGCGGGCTGATGGAATTTCAGGAAATGCTGAAATGCGACGAAAAGTTTTTGTGGAACCTGCTGTCGCTGACCCAGGAGGGCAACTTCAAGGCCGGGCGGTTTGCCTTAATTTCCGCGGATGAGTTGATTGTTGCCCATACGAATGAGGCGGAATATAAATCATTTATCGCCAACAAGAAAAACGAGGCCCTGCAGTCGCGGATGATCGTTATGCCGATCCCGTACAACCTCAAGGTGTCCCAGGAGGAGAAAATTTACGCGAAGCTGATCGGCCAAAGCGATATGAACCACATTCACATTGCCCCGCACGCATTAAGGTCGGCGGCGATTTTTTCCATCTTGACCCGGCTCAAGGAGACGAAAAAGCAGGGCGTCGATCTGGTGAAAAAAATGCGTCTGTACGACGGCGAGGAAGTGGAGGGCTATAAGGACGCCGATTTGAAGGAGCTGCAAAACGAGTATCTGGAGGAAGGGATGTCCGGCGTCGATCCGCGCTACGTGATCAACCGGATCTCCAGCGCGCTGATCAAGCAGGACCTGCACTGCATGGGGGCGCTCGATATTTTGCGGGCGATCAAGGACGGCCTCGATCAGCATGCCTCCATCACGAAGGAGGAGCGCGAGCGCTATTTGAACTTTATCGGCATCGCCCGGAAGGAATACGACGAACTGGCCAAAAAAGAAGTGCAAAAAGCGTTTGTGTATTCGTTTGAAGAATCGGCGCGCACGCTGTTTGAGAACTACCTCGACAACATTGAGGCGTTCTGCAATTGGACGAAAATCCGCGATCCGCTGACGGACGAGGAACTGGACCCCGATGAGCGCCTGATGCGTTCCATCGAGGAGCAGATCGGCATCTCGGAGAACGCCAAAAAAGCGTTCCGGGAGGAGATCCTGATTCGCATTTCCGCCTACTCGCGGAAAGGAAAAAAATTCGAATACAACCATCACGACCGGCTGCGGGAAGCGATCGAAAAGAAGCTGTTCGCCGATCTTAAGGATATCGTGAAAATTACGACGTCAACCAAAACGCCGGACGAAAATCAGTTGAAGCGGATCAACGAGGTCAGCAAAAGGCTGATCGACGAGCACGGGTACTGCCCGGTGTGCGCCAACGAGCTGCTGCGTTACGTGGGCAGCCTGCTGAACCGCTGAATGAACGTGCTCTGCCGGTAACAGCCAGATAAGAAGATCCCCCTGCTTTAATATTCTGAAGAATATCAAGGCAGGGATTTTTTAAAACTTATTTTGAAGCTCTGAAACTTCATCGAGTATAATATTCAATAACGAAGCCAGGAAGAACTTGGAGTGATTGAACCGATGGAAGTCATCTTGGTAGTGGAGGACGAGCCCTCCATTTCACGGGTATTAAAGGCGTATCTTGAAAAGGCTGGCTACCGTATTGAGCAGGCATTTACAGGTAGAGAGGCAATGAGTAAGGCGCTAATGCTCGGCCCGGCCTTAATATTGCTGGATGTCATGCTTCCGGATCATGACGGGTGGTATTTGCTTGAGGAAATCCGCAGGCGCAGCGAGTGCCCGGTCATCATGCTTACGGCGCTGGGACAGACGGATCATAAGCTGAAAGGCTTGGATTTTGGAGCGGACGATTATATAACGAAGCCTTTTGTCGGTGAAGAGGTAGTTGCGAGAGTTCGAACCGTTCTGAGACGCAGCAGCGGCGCACAAAATCAGGACCAGCGCTGCTTCGGGAGGCTGAAGGTGAACTTTAGGGCTCATTCGGTGCATCTGGGGGACGAAGTGCTGCATTTTATGCCCAGAGATCTTGCGCTGCTGTTATTTTTGGCCAAGCATCCGAATCAGACCTTTACCCGGGGCCATCTGCTGGACCAGGTATGGAGCATGGACTATGAAGGCAGCGACCGGGCCGTGGATTTGGCGGTGAAGCGGATTCGGAAAATGCTGGAAGGATGGCTGGCGGAAGAGGGAGAAATCCGCACATTACGGGGATTGGGGTATCAGTTCTGTGTTCAGGAATCATAAAAAGAGAACTTCGCTGCTTCGTTATTGGACTACCCGTTATCTGCTTACTTTATGTATAGGCCTCCTTTCCATCGGCATTATTTCATTTGGCGCGTTACGTTATTACGAGAAGCAAAAACAGGTTGCATTTATGGAGCTGCTGGCAGCCGAGACGGCGGACAGGATCGTGAGCGATAGCGGAGAGCTGAAGCTTGGACCGGATTTATTCCGGGATGTGGAGCGCAGGAGAAGAATGATCCCGTTTAACGAAGCACCGAGATTTCTTATCCTGGATAAGAATAAGCAGATCCTTTCCGGCAGTTTCCCCGAGCTGCCTCGCGATTTGCTGGAAAAGGTTGAGAGCATTACCGGAACCAGCAACAGGGTGGAGATTATAGCCGCAGGTCCGAGGCCCGGAATGAAATTTTACGCTGTGCAAAAAGAAATCCAGTATAACGAGAGCACGCTGGGCTGGGTGATCATCTTGCAGCCGGAAAAAATTTTGGTCGGCGATCCCTGGCAGCTGCGGATGCTGGTCATTCTGCTGCTCAGTCTGGGGCTGCTGGGTTGGGGGGTCATTTACCTGCTGACCCGCAAGCTGTCCCATCCGATCGGAGTAATGGCGGAAGCGGCCGAACAAATTGTTGCGGGCAATTATGACGTGAACCTGCAAAAGGACGTTAAAGAACGCGAATTTTACGAGCTGATGACTTCTTTTGAAGAAATGGCGGACCGTTTAAAGCACTTGGAGCATATGAGAACAGAGCTGCTGGCAGGGGTTACCCATGAACTTAAAACGCCTGTCACCTCCATCAGCGGATTAATCCAGGCTGTGCAGGAGGACATTGTTACAGGCGACGAGGCCAAGGAATTTCTGGCCATCTGCCGTAAAGAAACGGACAGGCTGCAAAGCATGGTGGAGGATCTGCTTGATTTCAACTCATTTGCAACCGGCGACGTTAAGGTTCAAAAAGAGAAGACCTCAATGAATGAACTTCTAAGCGAGTTAATCCATCAATGGCAGATGGTGCAGGATGCAGGGGAGGTTGACGTTCAGCTTCGTGTGCCTCCGAAGGAGATACTGCTTGATACGGATCCTTTGCGAGTACAGCAAATTCTGTATAATTTGCTGCAAAACGCCAAACAGGCGGCCGTAAGCAAACCGGGGAGGATTGAGGTGGTCCTGTCCGAAGCAGACGGGAAGGCGAAAATTGACGTCACGGATTGGGGAGCCGGTATTCCGCAGGCGGAACAGGCGCTTATATTTGAAAGATTCTACCGTGGTGAAGACAAGAAACATCTCATGCGCGGGCTTGGGATTGGCCTTCCGTTCAGCCGGATGATGGCCAGATCCCTCGGGGGCGATTTGGTGCTGCAGCAAAGCGGCAGTGGAAAGACTGTATTTCGTGTATTTCTGTAGGCACTGATAGAACAGAAGAGTAATTAAAGGATGTCCGGACCAAATGGTCATGGGACATCCTTTTTTTGTAAATTTGGACATCTGTTTGACACATTACATTTCTAAAATGACTACGGGACAACGCACTATAAGTGCGAGTTCCAACCTCTATAAAAGGAGATGATGACTATGAAAAAACAGGCGGTTGCAGCGGTACTGTTATGTACTTTGTCGGCATATGCCATACCTGCCCATGCAGAGACGGCTGTTCCAGGCGGAACGGATGAGGCTGTTGTTTCCGGCACCTCGGCGTCCGTTTCCGCGTCGTCTTCAGACGCCTCGGCGGCAGTGGCGGCCTTTGAGGGGGATTCGGATTTGACGCTTGAGAAGGCGATTCAACTCGGGATTGAAAACAGCTACAACCTGCAGCAAGCGTTAAATACTTATAAACGTAATGGCATTTCCCTGGAAAATGCGGCCGACAATCTGGACTATATTCCGACCGAGGATTCCGGAAGCGCCGAGGATCGTTCGGCTTGGAAAAGCTATACCTCGTCGAATATATCCTATATTGCTGCAGCCCAAAATATAGAAACCGTAAAAGAGCAGATCGCGTACAGCATGGTGCAGACTTACTACAAGGTGCTGTCGGCCGAGAGCAGCGTAAAGGAAGCTGAGGAAGCGCTGGATATCGCCCGTTTGGAGGAGAAGGCGGCGGCTGCCAAAGCGGAGAAAGGCAAAATTTCCGTTTCCGATAACAAGTCCGTCATCCAGGCCCGCGTCGAGGCAGAGCAAGCGCTGACCACAGCGGAATCGGCGCTGGAACAGGAGCGCAAGACGCTGAACAATGCAATTGGCGCCGATACGGGCACTGTATTTAGCCTGGTTGACCGTCCCAAGTATACAGAGCCGAAAGAGCTGGATGTTAAAGCATATACCCAGCAGGTGATGGGCCAAGCTCCGACGATAAGACAGGCAGAGCAGAATGTCGAGTTGGCTGAGCTGGATATCAGGTATTTTACCTGGAACAGTGACGGAGATTTCGAGCTGACCCGGATGAGCGTGGATGAAGCCAATCAGGAGCTGACCCACAGTAAGGAAGAACTGGAACAATCGATCAGCAGCACTTATTACAATCAGCAAAATTTGCATGATCAATATGAGCAGCAGCAAACCGCCTTGGCCACAGCACAGGATGCGCTGGAGCTCGCTGAGAAAAAAAACGCGCGTGGTCTGATTACCAAACTTGAAGTCAAGAAGGCACAACAGAGTGTAAACCAGGCACAGCGGAAGCTGGAAGACCTGATCTTGCAGATTGACGAGGCGCAGCGGGTATTGGATCAGCCTTGGATATCGTAATGGAATAAGGACAAGCTGTTTTTAAACGGATGGAGGGAAAGCCGGATGGCAGAAGCGGTTGTAGCAGATCCGCTTAACGGGTTAAGAAGAAGACGGAGAAAAAAAACGCTATTCATTTCGGGAATGGTGGTCGTCGCTGCGGCGGCAGGAGTATATGGCTATCTGAAAATGAATGAGCGGCCGGCTATGACGCCTGTGAACCAGACCGTTCAGGTGCAGCGCGGGGATGTAAGCAAAACTTTGGAGGTTACCGGTACGGTGGAGGCGTCCAAGGAGATTAATTTGAATTTCACTTCCTCGGATGATACCAAGCTAACGGAGGTCAATGTTAAAGTCGGGGATGTAGTCAAAGCCGGACAGGTCCTTGCCCGGCTGGACAGCACCGATGCCAGGCAGGCGGTGCGTGAAGCCGAGGCGAACCTTGAAGTCGCCAAGGCCAATCTGACGGAAGCTCAGGAAACCGCAACGGCTGCGGAAATCGCCCAGCAGCAGGCCAGCGTGGACAAGGCGGAGCTGGCGCTTGAAGCGGCAAAAAATTCCACGGAAGTGCAATCCGTCAAGATGAGCCTGGATAAAGCAAAGAAAGCGCTGGCGTCGGCCCAGCAGGAGCTGGAAGATCAGCAGTATTTGTATGATGCGGACGCCGTCTCGGCTTCCGAGCTTAAAACAGCCCAGGATGCGGCAGATAACGCGCAGGACGAATATGACAGTGCGCTTCTGCAGTACAACAATACGGTAAAATCGAATGAGCAATCGATCAAGGAGGCCCAGATATCTTATAACTCTGCGGCGGCTCAAATGGAGGAGCTAATGTCTCCGCCTAAGGAGACGTCGCTCGTACAGGCCAAATCGTCCGTTCAGCAAGCGGAGACGAAGCTTGCCCAAAGTAAAAGCGACCTTGAAAAGCTGGTGCTGACGGCTCCGTGGGACGGGGTTATTTTGCAGGTCAACGGCGATGTCGGCACGGCTCCCGAATCACCGTTCATCGTGATGAACAACTCTAGTAGCGCCATGCTCAATGTCAGCGCGCCTGTGAGTGAAAGTGATATCGGCTCCATTGAGGTCGGTCAGACAGCAGCCTTCGTCACAGATACGTATCCGGATGAAACCTTTGAGGGAAAAGTAACCTCCATTTCGCCGGAAGCAACGACAGATTCGGGGGTAACGACCTATGAGGTGAATTTGTCGATTACAAACAAGGACGGTATGCTGAAAACCGGCATGACCATGGATGTAACGATCCATCAGGGTACACATGAAAATGTGCTCTATATTCCTGGAGCGGCTCTGATCTCCCGCGGGGATCGGGACGGGGTCATGCTGGTCACTGGCGGAGGGGCCAATTCCACAAATCAAAACGGCGGTTCCACCGACCGTCAGGCAGTTCAAAGAGGCAGCGGCGGTATTCAGTTTACGCCTGTAGAGGTTGGTTATTATACGGCTGACAAGGTTGAAATTACTTCCGGCCTGAGCGAGAACGATACGATCACCATTCCGGCGCAGAACAACATCTCCTCCAGCTCCAGCAATAGTCAGGGGCAGCGCAGCATCATGGGCGGGGGCGGATTTTCCGGCGGCGGGGGCGGATTCCCAGGCGGCGGAAGACCGGGAGGCCGATAATATGAAATCAGTCATCCAAATCGAGGATATCAGAAAAATATATACGATTGCGGATCAGGAAATTCATGCGCTGCAGGGAGTAAACCTGACCATTGAGGAGGGGGATTTCGTCACCATTATGGGTCCCTCAGGGTCGGGAAAATCGACGATGATGAATGTGATCGGCTGTTTGGATAAACCGACATCCGGTCGCTTTTTTCTCGACGGATATTCCATTCTGGACGCCCATGACGATGAGCTCGCTATTATCCGCAACCAGAAGATCGGTTTCGTATTCCAGAGCTTTAATCTGCTGCCGCGGACAACAGCGCTCTCCAATGTGGAGCTTCCCATGATGTATGGAGGCGTCCCTGCTCGGGAACGGCGGAGGCGGGCCATTGAGGCTTTGAACAGCGTCGGTCTTGGCGAAAGGCTGTACAACAAGCCTAATGAACTGTCCGGCGGCCAACAGCAGCGTGTATCCATTGCCCGGGCCATCGTCAATGATCCGGTGATCGTACTGGCGGACGAACCGACCGGAGCGCTGGATACGAGGACGACTGCGGATATCATGGGGATTTTCCAAAGGATGAACGATACGGGCAAAACGGTTATCATCGTAACCCATGAACCGGAAATTGCGGCTTATGCCAAGCGCAACATTCACTTTCGCGATGGCCAAGTGGTATCGGACGTGCAGGTGGAAAACCGGGTTATTGCCGGACAGGAGGAGGGGGTGCGATGAGCTTTCTGGAAATTATCCGTGTATCCATCCGCAGCATACAATCCAACAAGCTGCGCTCTTTTCTGACGATGCTGGGCATCATCATCGGTGTCGCTGCGGTAATCGCCATGGTTGCGATCGGCAAAGGCTCGTCTTCGAGCGTAACCTCCTCGATCAGCGGACTGGGCAGCAATCTGCTCATCATTTCTCCGGGGCAATCCAGCTCGGGAGGGATCAATATGGGCTTTGGTTCTTCAAATACCCTGAAGCTGAAAGACGTGGGTGCCATCGCAGCGGAGGACAGCGTGGCCGGCGCTATACCGAGCGCTTCCTCCAACTTCCAGGTTGTTGCCGGTTCTGCGAACTATAATACAAGCGTGGAGGGCACCGGCATGTCCTTCCTTGAAGTGCGCAGCACTTCCGTGCAATCCGGAAGATTCTTTAACAACTATGAATACAACAATCACGAAAATGTTGCTGTCATCGGCAGCGAGGTGGTGACCAACCTGTTTCCCTCGAATCCGGACCCGATCGGCGAAAGAGTCGAAATTAATCAGGTTCCGTTTACCGTAATCGGCGTGCTGAAGTCTCAGGGAAGCTCGGGGATGACCAACAACGACGACCGGATTATCGTTCCCGTGACCACGGCGCAGGCCAGATTGGGCATTACTACGATTCGAACCATCTATGCATCCGCCGTTTCGGCTGAAGCGATGACCCAGGCGCAAAATGATATTACATCGGCATTGCGGATCTCACACGGCCTGCGTTCCAGTGAAGAGGATGATTTCCAAATTACGAACCAGTCGCAAATTCTGGAGACGGCAGAGAGCGTAAGCAGTGTCATGACCACCTTGCTCTCAGGCATCGCCGCCATTTCACTTGTCGTCGGCGGAATCGGCATCATGAATATTATGCTCGTATCCGTTACGGAACGGACCCGGGAAATCGGCATCCGCAAAGCGATTGGGGCAAAGCGTGGAGACATCATGCGCCAATTTCTGATCGAAGCGGTAATTCTGAGTCTCATGGGCGGGACCGCAGGAGTGTTGTTTGGACTCGGTACGGCCAAGCTTCTTGAGAAAGTGGCGAATCTTTCCATTGAACTGACGCTTGAGCCGACGCTGTACTCCTTCCTGTCGTCCATGGCGGTCGGCATTATTTTTGGGGTGTATCCTGCCAGGAAGGCGGCCCAGCTGAAGCCGATTGATGCGCTGCGGTACGAATGATCCGGACTTCATCCGTTTCTGCTGATTTCTGAATAGGCCAAAAGTCGAAAACAGGAGAAAGTGACTCGAGAAGCGACCAACTGATCGTGGACCAGGTCCTTGGTTTTTGGTCAAATAGCTGCGGAGGTTGGCGGCTTAGCGCAAAATAACTGATGGATAGAGGTTTCAGACAAGGTCTGAGCTCTATCCATTTTTGGTTGTTTTCATGTTGCAAAAAACGACAAAATTAGTAACTTCATGTATCCAAACCAGGTGTCGACATGTTTCGCTATATGCAAAAGCCAAAAATGGAATGATAATACTATTTAGATTTTGTGAAATTAGGAGGATGGGAGGGCGGGAGTGAATCATAAGTGAATCTAAAGAAGCAGGTTTTTGGATATTACATTGGAGGCATGCATATAGGAGATGGAACAAGATTACAACTTTATAGAGTCTTGATTAGAAAGGGGAGCAGTATGACTAGCAAAAGAATAAACAGACAAGTTTGCCTTATGCTCATCGCAGTATTTTGGATATTATCAGTTTCATTATATATTACAAGTAATAAAGCAGAGGCAGCAGGTGAGTGGAAACCGATTTATAGCAAAACTGAAAGACTAATGTACTACGAAGATAATGTGTACTTGCATTATCCAACAAATATCCCCAGAAGTGAACTGGAGAATTACAGAATAGATCTCTCTTGGACTTATACCACATATCTTATATATCACTACAATAAAACAGATATTGGTACTATTGATGTTAGAGCAGTAAAGTCTGGTGACACTAATATTATGAGGAGAAAAAATATTGTATATGGGGATAATAGGGGCGGTTCTGCTTCCTATTTGTTCTCCAATAACAATGACTTTTCTGTCACAGAAAACATTCTAACTCACTTTAGCACCTATGAACCTAATCTTATAGATACCATCACAATGGTTATTTACTATAGAGATGCAAGCCCTCCTACTAATCCTACAATATCTGTTAACCCACCGGGATATACCCAAGGCAACGTCTCTGTTTCGATCGGTGGGAGTACGGACAACACTGGAGTTGCCAGTTATGAGTACAGCCTTCAAGGAGCTCATAATTCGGGATGGACGGTATATAACAACCCGATAACGATTACCAACCCCGGACAGACCACGATTAGTGCCAGGGCGGTAGATGCAGCGGGCAATGTCAGCGGGGTGAGCACTTCCAGTGCGTACATAGACCAAACGGGCCCAACTGAACCAGCCGTATACATTAGCCGATCGGATTGGAGTAATACGGACGTCATGGTAGGCATCAGCAGCCACGGGGCGGACAGCCAGTCCGGCGTATCGAGAAGTGAAATCGCCGTGACAGGAGCAACTAATATAGGATGGCAAACCTATACGGGGACGTTCAACATATCCGCTAATGGTCAGAGTGTCGTCCATGGCCGAACGATAGACAATGCTGGTAATGTGGGTCCAGAAAGTACAGGTGTGGTCTACATTGATAAACTTGCGCCCAACCTGCCAACAATTAGCATGGATGGGAACTGGACCAGCAGCGGTAAAACTTTTACACTCCAACACGGAACAGATAATGGAGGAAGCGGAGTAAACCGAAGTCAATACAAGTTCGGAGATAGTGGGGCATGGACTGATTACACCGATCCGGTAACCGTAAACCAAGAGAACCTCGTCGTTTACGCCAGAACGATAGATAATGCCGGTAATGCGGGCGAGGTTGCTCAATCCAACGGAAATATTGACTGCACACCCCCGGCGCAGCCTTCCATTACATTGAGTGAGACCGGATATACGTCCAAAAATGTTTCGGTCACCGTAACCAGCGGGCAGGATGCCCTGAGTGGCGTGCTGAAATCACAGTATCGGATTGATAGCTCAGGAGCATGGACCGATTATACGGCGCCCTTTTCAGTGACCAATGAAGGGGTAACGACCATCTATGCCCGTACCATGGACAAAGCAGGGAATGTGAGCGAAGAAGCAACCGCAGTGGCTAAAATTATTCGGACCAAGCCGGTAAAGCCAGCTATCACCTTAAGTCCTGTGGACTGGACGAGCCAAAATGTTATCGCAACAATCAACAATCCAAACAACTCAACTGGAAGCATCTCATACAAGGCTCAGTATAAAGTCGGGGATACCGGCGCATGGGCTGATTACCAGTCTCCCATCACCGTTGGAGATGAAGGCATAAAGGTGTATGCGAGGGTTGTTGATGCAGCAGGTAACTTTAGTGAAGAAGTCTTGGCTGAACCAAGAATAGATACGACAGCTCCGACGGAACCGGTGATTGAAAGCATGTTGAATCCGAGCGGATCAGGGGCCAATATCACGGTAACGCCGGGAACGGATACACTTAGCGGAGTGAGCCGGACGGAGTACAAAATCGGGGATCAGGGCACCTGGACAGCGTATGCGGCTCCATTTACCGTTAACCGTCAGGATGCGGTCATCGTCTATGCAAGAACGATAGATCGGGTCGGGAATGTATCCATTGAAGCAGTAGCGGTAATTGATGCGAATTTATACCAGAAAACACTGGCCGAAGCCATCCAAGCAGTTGAAAAAGCTGAGGCATCGAGGCTTCAGTCGGATATCAATGCGGCCCGCACCATCATTAGTAATTTAAAGGATACCGATCAAAAACTTCTGCTGAACCGATTGAATGCTATCCAAGTGATGCCGGATGTGCCAGATGATCAAAACAGCCCGTCTACTCCTGCCAACCTAGTCGGCACAAATGTAACGCCAACCAGCATCAAACTGTCCTGGAGGGCT
Organism: Paenibacillus macerans; assembly: GCF_023715465.1. Taxonomy (GTDB): domain Bacteria; phylum Bacillota; class Bacilli; order Paenibacillales; family Paenibacillaceae; genus Fontibacillus; species Fontibacillus macerans_A. Next base: position 88,204 of record NZ_JAMBOE010000013.1, on the reverse strand, counting down.
TCTACCGATGATGAAGGCGGGGTCAGCTACGAAATCTATATTGACGGTCAGCTCATTGGTGAGACAAGAGAACTCGCTTATGAAATCACAAACTTGGATCCGCAAACCAGCTATGCGTTTACCGTGAAGGCCAAGGATGCCGCCGGAAATTATTCCGGTCCGAGCAATACGGTCACTAAAGGCGTGTCTAAAAACTATAACTACAAGTATGATGCCGCTGGAAGACTGGACTATATCGAGTCGAACGGCAAAGGGATATTCGATTACCAATATGACAAGAACGGGAATCTCATACAAATTATTACACTGGTCAATCCTTAAGATTGGAGAAAAGGTCGATGAAGAGAAAACTGGGTACGCGTAATATTGCTATATTCCTGCTGCTACTCCTTTTTTTCAATACAATGAGTGCCTATATCCCTAACATCGCGAGCGCTTCCGAGAAAACGGGTACATACGAACAAATCGCTTCCCGCTTTGGAATGTCTGCTTCATTTATCCAGAACGAGCTGCAAAAAGGATACTCTATAAATCAGATTTATACTGCACTTTTTCATGCAGAACAGGCGAGTAAAACTTATGAAGAAGCCTTGGCGGAATTGTTTCCTAAGGAATTAAATAAATCAGAAACCGTTACGAGTAATGTTTATAATCGGTTAAATACATCGCCTTTAGACGGTATCGTAGTTTTTGATGTCACGGATGACGTCGATGCGAATAAAACAGAGGACCGTAGTTCTGTTACAGAAGATGTGTACTCGATTGGTAAGGCTAAAGTGAATTCCTTAAATAGAGTGGCCGATATACCTGTACTCCCCCCAATAACAGAGGAAGCTCCGGTTTACGATAAAACTTCATTTAACGACGCTCCTTACTCCGTGGGAAATGAAAAAGAAAGCATTTCCACTCTTTCGGGTAACTTGCATGTCCAAAATTCTGATATGTCGTTACCGGGGAGAAATGGTCTTGGATTTTCACTTGCTCGGCAATACAATTCCAACGATGCCCAATTTTATGGCATGGGAGCTACATTAATTGATGTAAGCGAAGCAAAGCAAAATTACTACGTCGAATTTAATGTCATTGAGAAGCCTATCATAAGACAATATAAGGTGGGCTATAACGAGAAAAAATGGATCCAGGAAGATACCAATGGTGACGGGATTGTTGACCGCAATACCTATGATCTCCCTGCTACAACCAAAGTTGTAGGAACCTATTCAACATTGGAAGAGGCAAATCAGGCCGCAAGCCAAAAAATAAAGTACACGGTTCCCTCTGAATCAAGGATTGAAACTGCCTCAAGGACAAGCAAAGACACATCAACTTTGCCTGAGTCAATTTATTACGATAATAATGGGTTTACAGGTAATTTAAATAAAGACGGCTCTCCATACGTGGTTTCTGGCTCAAGTGAACCTTCGAATAGTCGATTTGAGTATTATTCTTGTAGGTTTGCTATAGAAGGGTATTACGATTCTCTTGGATATTATTATGGGCATAATAGATACAGTGAAGATTGTTTCAGTTTTATATACAATTGGGACAAAAACGGGTATAAGGGGATGTTATTTAAGGGAAATACATCTTATGACTTTGGGACTTGTCCTGCATATGCGCCTGAGAGAAAGGGACAACTGGATTGTCATTATAGTGGAACTACTAGTTATGGAGGAACAGTCTACAAAGAAGGGTACGATACAAGGGTTTGGGGACAAAATTACAGAGGTACAGTTACCAAACCTGGGTACACCAGTGACATCGGCTACGATGCTTGGGTCGACAATGGGCAGGGAGGAAGGATAAGGTACGCATATACTGCCGACGGCCTGCCATGGATCGATAAGCTTGAGTCTGAAGGAAATGGAAGTAAAGTTCTGAAACAGACGCAGCTTTACTCTACACTGGAAGAAGCTGAAGCATGGAAAGAGATTATCGCTAGCAATCCCGGTTTAGAGATTACCGGCTCGGAAGAAGGCGCCGAACCTAACTATCGGTATTATATTGCAGAAGGCGCCCATCCCGTTATTGGTGCAGTAACCGTTGAATATCAACCCAAATTTATCTATCAGAATACGACTAATACGCCGCTAAACGAGCAGCTTTTTCCATTAGGCAAAGGGTGGGCCTGGAATCTCCCTTATGTAGAAACCAAAGATGATAAACAATATATTCATCTTCTTGAGGGTGGAAGTTATGAAATTGAGGGAGACCAACTCAAAAATTATGATTGGAAGGGACTTACCTTTGCAGCGGACGAAAGCGTAAACGTAAATGGCGAAGCGTCAGCTTACGTACTAAAGTCAACGAATGCCCAGCCCAAATACTATTTTTCGAAAGACGGCAGATTACTGCAGATTTCGGACGCTTATAACAACTTTATTCACTTTTACTATGAGCAAAATGCTACTTATAATCGTAAATTGTTGAGCAAAATTGAGGACGCCATAGGGAACACAATAGAAATTTCGTATACTTCGACTGATGTTACCCTTGTTAAAGGAAATGAGACAGTTGTTTATAAAAAGCATACGGAGCAAGGAGTTGAACTTCTCGATTCGGTAACAGATGCAGCCGGAAGGAAAACGACGTATTCATATACTTTGGCTCCCGCTAAATTTAATCTAAACGCCTCAGAGCCAGGAAGACAGCTGTCGAATCCATACGCGCTTCTGACCAAAGTATACCATCCTACCGGAGCTGCCACCGTCTACAACTACGATAACCAACCGGTACGGCGCTATATTGGTGCGAATTCTGTTAACGAGGCTTACCGAGCCGTCTCGCGAGTGGATCAAATTATTTATAGTAATGACCTTGTTGAGGAGTTTAATCGCGAAACGATACACTATACTTCCGACATGGCGGCGGCTTATGAGGGCAATACAAGCTTTTCAACCCTTATAAATAATGGATTAACGAATTCGACTTATAAATCCAATAAAAAATTTGTCGATAATAAAGTCGGTTCCAAATATTACCTGGAACAGGCCGTTGTTCAAGCAGTGGATAACGAGAAGGTAACCAGCTATCAGTATAATAAACAGGTAGAGGGCAAGTCGTATTCGGCGCCGGTTCCAACGGTTACTACATCGAGTAATAATCAAAATTCAGATGTATATACTTCAAGTGCGGTGTATGACGATTACGGGAATGTTATGGAATCAACGGATGATCGGGGCGCAAAATCGTACTATACGTTCGATGACAATCACCTCGTTAAAACAGCGATAGAACCTCTAGACTCCAACACCAATGGCTATGTTGAATTTGTACGAAATGGGCAAGGAGATATTGTTCAAACTACTGTTCGCGAGAACAATGCAAGCGGTAAATTACTTCAGAAGGTGGAGTATGCGGATAGAGACTCGTACGGGAATGTAACCAAGCAAATCATTACTAATGATGATAAATCGGTTACTACTCTTAGCGAGTTCAGCAGTCAGTTTGGTAATGCATTCCCTACTTTTCAAAGTGTACAAGTGACGAATGCGGAGGGAGATATTTCAAAAGTCAGCAAAAAAATCAGTTATAACAAAGAAACGGGACTAGTCAGTGCTTCGACGGATGGAAATGGCCATGAAACCGCTTATGAGTATGATGCACTTGGGCGTGTGAAAAAAGTAACCTATCCCGATGGAAACAACATAGGCGCGTCTTATGACGATCAAGAAAATACGGTAACCGTAACGAATGAGCTGGGGGTAAAGTCTAAGACACGTTGGAATGCTTTAGGATGGAACATTGAAACGGGCTTGTATAATGGTACAGAGTATCAAGTTAAAACAAAGTCAGCTTACGATCGCAATGGCCGACTTGTAACGAGTGAAGATGCATTAGGGAACCTTACTAGATATGCCTACGATGGTTTGGATCGTCTGACATCAACAACTTACCCGGATGGTTCTACGGCCACATCGACTTACAACGATGCTCTTCGCCAAGTAATACAAGCTGATGGAGAAGGCAATAAACAAATTAACACTTACGATAAGTGGAATAGAATTGAGACAACGGAAGAACAGCCTGCTAATCAAGATCAAAGTACGGTTGTGGCGAAGTTCGAATACGATCGGGTCAACGACCAGGTTTTAAAAGAATATGATGCTCTGAATAACGCTACTTCTTACAAGTATAATTCATCAGGCAAAGTTATTTCGGTTACAGATCCTAACGGAGACATCACCAAGTATGACTATGATATGCTTGGGAATCTGATTCAAATCACTTATCCTGATGGTAACGTTAAGTCGAAGAGTTACGATGAGCTTGGACGTGTTATTCAGACCAAAGACGAAGCCGGCCAGTCCGAAAAACAGTATTTTGATCCTAGTGGAAATGTAATTCGTGTGGTAGATCGAAACGGGAACTCGACGGTTTTAGAATATGACAGCCGCAACCGTTTGAAAACACGGAAAAGCACCAGTGAAACGGTAAGTTATACCTATGATGCAGCCGGTAAACGTCTGTCGATGACGGATGGAACCGGAACAACTGCTTACGAGTATGATAAGTACACGGAACTGCTGAAGACGATGACTTACCCGGATGGACTAACCCTTTCCAATCAATATGATGCAGGAAATAATCGAATACACATGGCAGGTCCATTCGGAGCCGAAACATTCTATACTTACAACAACCTGAACCAAGTGAAAACGGTAGGAAGTGTAGAAAAGCAACCGGACACAACGTATCAGTATTATAAAAATGGACTGGTTCAAGGCGCAGTTTCCAGCAATGGTTACGAAACTCAAAATCGGTATACAGGCGCGAAATTGACGGAGTTAAATCATGCGCTGGCAGAAAATGTTACCAATCATTTCGAGTACAGTTATGATGACAATAAAAATATCAGAGAGCGCCTGCAAAACGGAGTTAATGATTCTTTTACGTATGATGAGCTAAATCGAATAAGCACCTCGACAGAAAATAACGAGACTTACACCTATGACCCTCGAGGCAACCGTCTTACCTTGATGACGGATCAAGAATTAAAGACGAAACCAAGAGAATACAGCTATGATGATCAAAATCAGTTAACAAGGGTTAGTCTGAATGGTCAAACCGTCGAATACCGATATAATGGAGACGGTCTGCTGGTTGAAAGAATTCAAGGCGGAGTACACACCCGTTATTATTATGACAGTAACAGTGAACAAATTATAGCCGAAGCAACCGTAGAAAACGGAAAGCCCCATTTGGTCGCAAATTACACAAGAGGACTAAAGCTGGAAGCTATAGAATATGCAGATCAAACCAAAGCCTATCCGTTATATAATGGACATGGAGATTTAATCGAGCTGAGAGATTCGGCAGGAATGTTGTTGAACCAGTATCAATATGATATTTGGGGAAATATCATTTCGGAACAGGAGAAAGTCCATAATCCATTCCGTTATTCCGGTGAACTGTGGGATGATGAGGTTGAGTTACAGTACCTGAGAGCCCGCTGGTATGATCCGTCGGTCGGTCGATTTATAAATGAGGATACGTATCAGGGGCAGCTTACTGATCCGCTAAGTTTGAATTTGTATACGTATGTGCAGAATAATCCATTAATTTATTTAGACCCGACGGGGCATAGACATGAGCAAGGAGCTGGATTTACGGTCACCCCGGATATAACAACACTTACACTTGCTGAATTAAGACAACAGCTTCCTAATTTTAAATTTGTGGATCATAAAGAGATGTTCTATGAGGCGCAGCAATACCAATCTTTGTGGTATAACGGAAGTAAAGCATTTGATCGTCTTGACGCCGCGTCCTTAAGTCATAGTTCGTATGTTGTCGTCAAGCTATACTTCTTACGGAAAGATGGCCAGGATTTATCTGAGCTAACGGTAGGGCAGCTAGATAAAATGAGCTTTGACCTATCCAGCGCCGGGTTTAAAATTGATTCGATCGCTCTTGGGCTATATGGTGCGTCTTATGGGGTTAAGGGGACGGGTCAAGGTGCTAATAGGATAATACAAAGTGCCGATGATGTAGTATTCAATCAAAAGTCGATAGATAAAGCTTTTGGAAAGCATAGAGCGGATTTTGGAGACTATCCTGATGGTAAAAATGCAAGTGTAGAATTCTTCAAAAATGATGTAAAGAATTTAATTCAAACTGGGACTCAAAAAAGTGGCACTTATTATGGGAATCAAGGTACTCATATTTACAACCCATCTACTCAACAATGGGCTTTTGTTAATGCAGATGGTACATTTAATACTGCATTTAAATTGAGTAATGACCAATTCAAATACTTAATTGAGACCGGAGTGGTTAGATAAATGAGATTAGTAACGACAATGATGACGACAGAGGAAATGTCAGATAGCGATATTTCAAAAGCTACTGAAATTCTACTAAGTCAATTTAACAAGAAGTATGAAATTAATAAATATTATTATGATGACAGAAAATTTCGTGAGGTTGATATTGATTTGTTTGACGTGGTTTTTTCGAGAGAAAAGATATACGATGATATTGACAAATTGATTTCTGCTTATGAAGAAATTTTGAAAACAGTATCACTTCAAATCGATTTTATTGCAGGTAATGATGACACTGATTCGGCAGTAATAAAATACGAGCAGAACAATGAGGATATAAAAGACTTTGGATTATTTGTTACTAAACGAACTATACCTAATCTTCATCCATATTATTCCTCTCAAATTTGTAATGCTTATGTTAATCTAACGCACGTAAGTTTTGGTGTATACTACTAATGAGCAACTAAGAAGAATCTTAATCCAACTCAAACCTTGATTGGCTTTTGCCTTTCAAGGTTTCCTTTTTCGGTGGGGCTACCCAGTACCGAATGAATCCATCATTCAACCAATAACACTTATTTTCAAATCCATAGAGAAACTCCCTTCAGGTATACAGGGATAGTCGGCAGGGACTGATGGTCCAGTTATAAGTGAGTTATTTATAAAAGATAAGTCTACGTGCTCGAAGCGAAGCGACACTTATTTGTACTTGAAAAGCCACCTTTGCCAATTTCAATATGTACAGAATTGACATATTGTTAGGCAGAAACCCATAGAGAGGTGAACAGAAAATTTTAAGAAAAAGTGTCTTGCTAATATTTGTTGTAATAATAATTTTATTAATCACTATTTTCACAAATGGAAATCCGATTGAAAAAGCCAAGTTTAGAAAAGAAATTAAGAATTACTTGTCAGAAACATATAGCAACATGAATTGGCGAATTAATTCGATTGATTATTCATTTAAGGAGGGGGACTTTTCGGCAACAGTTCTCTCTGATAAAGGAATTACCTTTTTAGTGTATGAAAACAATTTTAGGAAACTTGATGACAACTATGTTTCTTCTGTGTGGATGAACGAGATTAAGACTGCTACGACTAAGAAGGCAGAAGAAATTGTTGGGTCAAAAGCCGAGGTTATTGTGGACATTTTTATAAATGGAAAAGGAATAATTGAAAATAATAATAATATCCCAAGTTATTCAAATGTTGAGGAAAAAGTAGCGTCAAGTACGACATTATCTGTTACTGCTGCTTTTTCAGAGAGCAAATCATATAGTCAGATTATGGATATCATAAGTTGGATAAAAGAGAACAAATACTACGCAGAAACCTATTTCGATTCAAAAATGGGAATATATCCATTAGAATATCACCTGGCGAATTAAAAAAAATTGAAAGTGAAGATGACATCAAGAAGTTTATCATTCGATAAACTGTGTAACCACATGTGAGTGTAACAACTCCATGTGGTTTTTTTGTGTAAGCACAGCATCGGCGGCAAGTGAATCGGCCTGGAACAAATATGGATTTTTGAAAAGAAGGAAATACATATTCTATGAATAAAAATGGGACTGTATGCATTTCAGCAAGTGGGTGTATAAGTCAGATACAGACTTGAAACACAATCAGAGATTCTTGCTTATAATGGAGTGAAGACCGGGGTTTCAAAAGGGGCTAATTGGGTAAAAGGGTTGATTGGGGGGGGATAAGAGGTCGACAATTGTTAACATCCCTAATGCTGAAAAATTTAAAAATGAGTAAAACTGTTCAAAACCATATGAATGATATAATTAAAAAGGGTCCCAACAAAGGAGACTTATCAAGACCATAGATTGACTCAAATGGGACAACATTCTAACTCGAGAAATAATGAATGCAGGAACCCCTGTTAGAGATGGCTCCTTGAAAAATGGACTGAGATGGGATGTTGTAGGAACATTCAGGGGAAGTACTGGAAAATGGCAATTGGTTATAGATCTAGATTCCAATACTATCGTACACTTCAACTTCGTGGCTAAATAATGGAGGGTAGGGTGCTAATGTTTATAGCAAACCTTAATGGTATTAAAAAACTAGGGCAGTTAACTTATGAAAAAAGCGAATATTCATTTGATTTTAGTCCTGCAAATCCTGCCGATATTACTGTTATGATAAGTTATTTACACTTAGGTATTGATTCTGAGACGATGCTAGCACAGCAAGTCTGGGGTTATAATCCTTATACTGTTTGGGTTCAGAAAGAGTTGAATGTCCCATCTTACTCCACTGGTGAACTATATCTTGAAGAAACAATCCAAGCGGGTTTTTCAAAAAGTTTAGATGAGACTGAACAATGGCTTACAAGCTATGATGAATCGTCAGGTTGGATATGTATCGGTGATAACAACGTATCACTAGATGATATTACAGTTGAGTTTGCTAATAATACTTTGGCGACTCTTAATGAAGGGAGGATAAAGGCAATCTGGCTTAAGCCTCTATTTGTTTGAATAGTGTCAGTAACGTTTTACTACTCATGTCCCCTGTACCCCAAGCAGGGGATTTTTTATGGTCAAAAAAGGAAAACAATCCCTAGCATCGAATTACCTCCACAGGAGACAACGCAAGAGGAGATGTGAAAATGAAGTTTACCTCTGAAGAGGTATTGCAGATCAGTAAGAGTGACACGAAAATCTTCGCCTTTATATTTTAATGTATAAAATGGAAAAGAACGTGCAATTTATAACTCTTTTATGATAGTCAGTGTGCAGGATTTGTAGGTGGAGCGGTATCAGAAATTCCTCTAAGCATCTACTTTGGATGGCATCAAGGGAAAATGCCAATAATAAACCCTGCTACTTAACATTAATTTTACAGAATATAACTATCAAATATTAATAAATGATAAAAGTTGTTTAGAATGTTACGGAGGAAAGTGTGTGAATTTAAGGGGATATTTGCCTAAAGATAAAATGGATTTAGAAGGTGTAGCGCATCTGAAGACTTTAAGTTCTAATGAGTTAATTCCACTAATTCCTGATCTTATCGAATGGCTACAGGACATAAATTGGCCTGTTGCTTCGGAACTGAGTAAATTGTTGATGCCAATGGAGGATGAGTTAATACCTCACATTAAAGAGATTGTGAATTCAAATGATAGTCAATGGAAATATTGTATATTGTCAAACTTGGTTAGAAACTTTACGACTAGGAATAAGGTTCGTTTAAAAGATGAACTTATGAGACTTTCAAATAATCCAAACAATGAAGATATAAAAGAGGAAATAGATAATTTGGCCAAAGAGATATTAAACAGTATGGATTGAGTTTCGAGTGAAAGTTTATAAAGAGTAGATTCACCTGGTCAATAAAAAATCACAACGGATTTCTAAAAATACTCAACGATATAATATGAAATTATTTACTAAAATTTAAAGCAGGCCTCATAAATTGGCCTGCTTTTCAAGTAAAACGGCAATTTTTAATGAAATGGCACTAAAATAGGGAATTTTGTACAATCATATCCGAACGATTTGATATATTTTTGAAGAATATTAGCATAGGAAGGCAACTATTAGATTAGAAGCGTGTAGTAGGATAGGGATTGAATATCTATCCTGCTACTAAGGGGTGATGAAGTGAAATATTGGACCACAGGACTTATAGTTTTTACTGTACTGATCTTTACTTATAGTATATTTAATGGAACGCCATGGGGAAAAGAAAACATGAGGAAAGAATCATCAAGATACTTGCAGGACAAGTATGGTGACGAGATGAAAATTGAATCGGTAGAGTATGATTTTGACAATTCATTTTATTTCAAGTATAGGTACTATACAGTAGTTCACTTAAAGAAGAATCCACAAATTCAATTTCAAGTAAACAAGTACAAAGAGAAGTTAACGGACAATTATTATATATCCTACTGGGAATATGAAGTTAAAAATGAGATTAAACAGCAATTTCACCAAATATCAAGTGTGTCGTTTCAATTGAGGTCTGATCCATCACAAGATCGATCAGAAATTAACGGAATATATCCGCCTAATTATCATGAAATAAAGAAAGAAATCAAGGAAAAAGATATGCCTGAATTAAGACTATGGATTAGTGTAAATGATGACAAGCAAGAGCAAATTATGAATGCAATATTTGAAATCGTTTTGTTTCTTAAGGATAAGGACTACAGATTATCGACTATTAGTTTTATGTTAGATAATCAAACAAATAATGAGTCATATTATCTGAGTGGTATGGATTTAAAAGAGGTTACTGATCTTAATTCACTGACAAACATGTTAAAGTAGTTTTTTATTAACCACATGCGGGTGTTACTTAAGAGTCTGCCAACCGCCGTGCACCATACACCGCTCATTTAGTAGGCGGGAGAGAAAGTAGCCTCGCAAATTCAGCTATTCATGCCAATGTACCTAAATACAACTCCATTAGATATAAGGAATCGACTGGTGAATGCACCTTTAAAAACAAATGGACGAGTTGTTTAAGGTGGTTTTAACTACGGTACTAATCCTAGAAATATAAGACCAGAAGAAATGGATTGTAATAATATGCCTTGATTGGTAATGAAGCCAAGGTTTCCTTTTTTTGTGCAAAGCGATCAAAGTGCCTAAGAAGCGTTTTGACGCTAGACTAGATGATAAGGGGACGTATATCAATCCTTTTACTGGTGAAACGGGTGGGTGAAGTGTGGGTACACATATTCCGCTTGGGAAGTGATATGTATGGATAAACAAAGCTTATTGGAAATTTTGTTAGACCCAACAACAAGTGATACAGAGAAGGATGATGCAGTAATCGAATTGGGAAATAACTTTCAGGACGACGAAACAGTTGAAATTCTAATCAAGGTATCAAATGACAGTAACTGCGATGAGATGATTGCAGCAAGTTATGGTGAGTCTATAGCTCACATATGGCTGATCAATCAACGAATTGATTACGAAAAAATATCAAACTTAAAAGGAATTACATTGACCGAAGCACTGTCTTTGATTAAAGCGCAACGTCCCAACTGGTACAAGACGTATGTAGATTTGTATTCCTCAAATCTAGGTTGAAAGTTGGGGCTGTTTCAAAAGTAAATTTGCTCATCTGTAGATAGCTCGTTTGATGGGAAAACATCCCTTTGGGAAACTTGATCCCGCATTTGGACTGCAAAACGATCCGCTCGCGCAGCTGGGGCTTCGCTTTGAGCACCTCGCCGAAGACACGTTCCGCTTTGCCGGCGGTATAAATATCGGCATGGTCGAACATGTTGATGCCGATGTCGAGTGCGGCTTCGACCGCAGCCTGCCCCTCCTTGATATGCTCGGCCGTATACGGGTTGTTTTTGTCCCAATCCCCGCCCATTCTCATGCATCCCAAAACCAGTTGACTGGCGTTAATTCCATGCTGCAGCAAAGGAAACGTTTTCACAATAAAGTTCTCCTCCATTCGTTCAGTTAGCTATGTAACCTATGTTCATTATACACGAGAGGTGCAAAACCAAAAACGGCGCTTGACGATCAGAAAGGCGGAGCTCCCTCAGTTGAGCTGCCATTCTAACGGTTGTCAGCGCCGTTATTTCGGCAAAATGCCGAGGAAATTAATTTTAACGGTTGCTGCAGAGCTTATTTTGCCTTTTTTCTGCGGATTCGCGCCTTTTTCGCCCGAATAGGCGTGATTACAACCGTTAGAAATTGAAACCGCATCTTTTCGGCTAATTAGGCGCGATTACAACCGTTAGCGCTAGACCGGAGACTCGGAGACCCGGAGACCCAGAGATCCGGAGACCCGAGGGCCGAACCGTTCACTCCATACGAAAGGATCGGCCATCTGATCTTGGATCTTGTGGTCCGGCACCTATTTTGGCGCACGCCTGAGCCGAGCCGCTTGTGAGGCGCGGCTTACGCCTCCCTTACAACATCTTCCGCAGATGCTTTTGCCCGTCGTAGGAGAACAGCGCGCGTTTGTCTTCGATCACGGTTTCCAGGTGCACGGGGCGGCCCCATAAACGGTAGACGTGGGGGAGCGTATGCTCCAAATATTTCAGATCGAGCTCCAGACCTTCATATTGATGCTTCAGCAGCAGTTCGCCGGAGCGCAGGTAGTCGCCGTCCTGGACGACGATGTACGGGGAGCCGCCGTTGACGCGGGTGGCTACCAGTTGATCGCGGATGTGTTCCCACGTTTTGTCGGTGATTTTCCATTCCGGGCCCTGTTTCTCGAAAATGTAAAGATCAAGGTCGCGCACCAGATCCTTGGTCAAATAGCTGCGCAGGAAGGAGGTGTCGGAGTCCAACTCGCGGACCTCAAATATTTTCTCCCGGCCCTGTCCGGGTTCCCGGCCGAAGCGCTCCTGTTCCTCTTTCGTCGGATTGTCCCAGCGCCGCTCGATATCCTCGAAAATTTTCAGCCCGAGATAATACGGGTTCAGGCTTTGCCGTGACGGCTGCACGACCGAGGCGTTCAGCTTGGCGAATTCGATCGTATCGTCGCTGGTCAGGTCGAGCTCGCGGATAATGCGCTGATGCCAATAGGAGGCCCAGCCTTCGTTCATGATTTTCGTCTCCATCTGCGGCCAGAAATACAGCATTTCCTCGCGCAGCATGCTCATGATGTCCCGCTGCCAGTCCTCCAGCGTTTCCGAGTATTCCTGGATGAACCACATGACGTCTTTCTCCGGCTCGGGGGGGAAGGAAGGCTCTTTGGCTTTAGTTTTGGCCTCGGCTTCGCCCTTATCAGGAGCGTCGTCCAGCTGCCACAGGTCGTCGTATTCCTTCGGCTTGACCTGCCCCTGCCGCCCTTCCTTGGCCAACCGCAGCTTTTCTGCCATCTGCCGGCTTTTATCGTAGCGTTTCGGTTTGATCAGCTGCGGGTCGACATGCTCCTGGATGGCCAGCAGGTCATCGAGGAAGCTTTCCACCGTACCTTTGCCGTACTTCAGCTCGTAGCTGCTGATCCGCTCGGCGGTGGCGGACATGCTCTCCACCATATCGCGGTTGGTGCCGGAGAAACGAACGTTGTTTTTGAAAAAATCGCAGTGCGCCAGCACATGCGCGATGATCAGTTTGTTTTGGATCAGGGAGTTGCCCTCCAGCAGAAAAGCGTAACACGGGTTCGAGTTGATGACGAGCTCGTAGATTTTGCTTAGCCCGAAGTCGTACTGCATCTTCATCTTGTTGAACGCTTTGCCGAAGCTCCAGTGCGAGAAGCGGGTTGGCATGCCGTAGGCGCCAAACGTATAAATGATCTCGGCGGGGCAGATTTCGTAGCGCATCGGATAATAGTCGAGGCCAAAGGAGTCGGCGATTTCCATAATTTCCGCGATCGCGTATTCGAGCTGCTCATGTTCGCTGTTCAACTGGCCGCCCCCCCTTCGCGCTTGTGGAAAAACCGCTTCAGCGCGTTATATACCTCGCCTTTTTCCTTGATGACGTAATACATGAATTTCTCCTGCTTGATGTTCCGGTAAGCGGACATCAAGGTGCTGCCGCGGTTGTATTGGTTGACCTCGCCGTAGCCGAACAGATTGCAGCGCTTCATGAGCTCGACGATCAGCTTGGTGCAGCGTTCGTTGTCGCTCGTCAGGTTATCGCCGTCCGAGAAATGAAACGGGTAGATGTTGTAGCTGGACGGGGGGTAACGGGAATCAATGATTTCCAGCGCTTTTTGGTACACGGACGAGCAGATCGTGCCGCCGCTTTCGCCGCGGGTGAAAAACTCCTCCTCGCTGACTTCTTTGGCCTCCGTGTGGTGGGCGAGAAACACGATCTCCACCTTTTCGTACTGCCGCCGCAAAAAGCGGGTCATCCAGAAGAAAAAGCTGCGCGCGCAATATTTTTCAAATGCGCCCATGCTGCCCGACGTATCCATCATGGCGATGATGACGGCGTTACTATGGGGGACGACGACTTCCTCCCACGTTTTGTAGCGCAGATCGTCGGGTGTGATGCCGTGGATGCCCGGCGTGCCGGCCGTCGCGTTGCGGCGGAGATTTTCCAGGATCGTCCGCTTTTTGTCGATGTTGGACATGAGGCCTTTTTTGCGTATATCGTTGAAACGGTAGGATTCGGTCTCCAATTCGTCTTTATCTTTTTCCTGAATGAAGGGCAACTCCAGCTCCTCGAACAGCATATCCTCCAGCTCCTCGATGCTGATGTCCGCCTCCACGTAGTCGACTCCCGGGCGATCGCCGGCTTTGCCGCCTTTTCCGTTATCCTTGGGACTGTCCTGGCCAAGCACATCACCGACCTCGCTGCTCCCGTCACCCTGGCCGACATGCTTTTGCTTCTGATAGTTATGGATAAAACGGTATTCCTCCAAATTGCGGAGGGGTACCTTGATGATCTGCTTTCCGTCCGACATAATGATGTTTTCCTCGGTCACAAGGTCGGGGAGATTTTGCCGGATGACTTCCCGCACCTTCTCCTGGTGGCGCTGCTGATCCTGATACCCTTTCCGGTGCAGCGACCAATCCTCCTTGGAGACGATGAAATTGTACTGATCGGGCGTAGACATGGTGAACACCTCCATATGTGGATTTACGCCAGCGCTGTGAAGTGGATGTAAATAAAGTATATTCACGGAGTAAGGCGATATGTGAGGGGTACTATACAAGTTGAACTATTGGTTATACATGTTGATCTATTGGTTATACGTGATGGGGCAGCCGTGTGAAATGTTCTTACGATCGCTGCTGTTCGCGGATTTCTCTAATTTAACTAAATTCAGATGCTGTAGAAATCCGCTCACAAAGGCGACCACTGCCGTTTCTTCAGAATCATTTCCCACTCTTGCCTAACTCCCGTATTCCTTTAGTTCAACTTGTATAGTTTTTATGGGATTTTATTCTTAACAAGGTATATTTCATGGAATGGGAACAAACGCTAATAAAAAATTCAGGTAGGAAAAGGAAGTGGAGTGAAATGTCAGGACCCTCTTTGAGACGGGCGGACAGCCACGGTCTAATTCATGAGGCCGCGCTTGAAGAAGCCGGGGAATTGGCGGAATTGCTGGAGCGGAGCTTGCGCCGGGGCGAACGGGACAAAGCGCAGGACATCGCCTGGATCGCCGTCGAACATTGGGAATCGCGCACGCTGCAGCACGCGCAAAGCGAGGAAGAGGGATTATACCTGGAGGCGGTAGAGCTGAAGCCGCAGCTTCGGGACGTGATTATCGCTTTGACCCGGGACCACAATTTGATGCGGGAACTGGTCGCCGCAATCAAAGAGCGGCTGGAGCGGGGCGAGATGGACGAGCAGGTGCTGCAGCGGTTTCAGGCGCTGATTCTGATCGATCAGATACATAACCGGGATGAAGAAGCAATGGTGGAAAAGGAATTGGAGGAGAATCGCCATGGATCGGTTTCCGGCCCCGAAGTTGACGGCCCTGCTGCCGGATAAACCGCTGCGGGCGGTGGAACCCCGGCTGTACGAGTGCCTGACCTGCGAGCTCCGCCGGCTGAACCTGCATCCTTATGACGTAAAAGCCGGCGGGCAGGCGAGCGGACAAGGGGTTGCCGTTTACGTTCGCTATGGAGAAAGGTTCGACCGGTTGGAAGGCCGTTTTTTTTCTTGGGACATGGTCGAAAATCAAGACAAGCAAATCGGCGGTTTTATGCGCCAGGCGGCGGAACAGGTGAAAAAAACGCTGATCGCGGAGTACTACAAAAAAACGCGGCTCTAAAATCTATAGTACGGGGAATCGATACCCGCGGGAGGGCCGAATTCGTTCTGACGGAAAGGAAGGGTCGACATGGAAGCACATGAGCTTGACGTTTTGGCAGCGCAGGATCAGGAGGACTTGCTGGCGGTGCTGGACATGCGGTTCGGGGAGATTCCGTACGTAGCGGTGGAACGGATCGCGGCGATTCGCAAGCCGGACGAGCTGCAGCGGTTGATTCTGGCCGCTTGCAATGCTTGCGCATGGAGCGTATTTGCGGAGGAATTGCAAGCGGGAGAAGGGGCGTTTAAGCTGGTGGGCGAACGGTTTAATCCGGCGCCGCGGATTAGCGAAACGAAGGGGGAACTCTAGAGGTGGGCGATAAGCAAAACAAGTTGCTCCAGGCGCTGAAACATTTGCGGCGCGGCGAAGTCATCAATGAGGGATGGACGGAGGAAAGCCCAAGGGGGCGGGACTGGGAAAGCCTGTACCGCGGCCGCTGGCAGCACGACAAGGTCGTACGCTCCACGCATGGGGTGAACTGCACCGGTTCCTGCAGCTGGAATGTGTTCGTGAAGGACGGCATCATCACGTGGGAGACGCAGAAGACGGATTATCCGACGACAGGCGCGGATTTTCCGGAATACGAGCCGCGCGGCTGCCCGCGGGGAGCCAGCTTCTCCTGGTACACCTACAGCCCCCTGCGCGTGAAGTACCCGTATATTCGCGGGGAGCTCTACGAAATGTGGCGGGAGGAAATGGCCGCCGTAAAAGACCCCGTTGCAGCCTGGGAGAACATCGTCAGCAATCCGGAAAAAAGAGCGCGCTACGTCAAAGCCCGGGGGAAAGGCGGATTCGTGCGCGGCGATTGGGACGTGGCCTGCCAGATGATCGCCGCGGCCACGATCCATACGATCAAGCGGTACGGGCCCGATCGCGTCGTAGGGTTCAGCCCGATTCCGGCCATGTCCATGGTCAGCTACTCGGCGGGAACCCGGTTTCTGTCGCTGATCGGCGGGACGATCCTGAGCTTTTACGACTGGTATGCCGATCTTCCGCCCGCTTCGCCGCAGGTATGGGGCGATCAAACCGATGTGCCGGAGAGCGGAGACTGGTACAATACGAAATATTTTATCATCTGGGGGACAAACATTCCGCAAACCCGCTCGCCGGACGCCCATTTTATGGTTGAGGCGCGTTACAACGGCACCAAGGTGGTCGGCGTGAGCCCCGATTATTCCGAATACGAGAAATTCGCCGATATTTGGCTGCCGGCCCGGGCCGGCACGGACGCGGCGCTGGCGATGGCAATGACGCACGTCATTCTCAAAGAGTTTTATGTGGATCGGGAGATCCCCTATTTCATAAATTATGTGAAAAAATTCACCGATCTTCCGTTTCTCGTCATCGTGAAGGAGGAGAACGGCATGATCCGTTCGGACCGCTTCCTGCGGGCGGCTGACTTGGGCGATGGACAGGAGCTTGCCGAATGGAAAACCGTTGTCTGGGACACAGCGTCGGGGAAACCGGAGGCACCGAACGGGAGCGAAGGGTTCCGCTGGGATCAAAGCAGCCGCTGGAACCTTGATCTGAACAAGCCGGATGGAACTCCAATCGACCCGCAGCTGACATTTATCCAGGATGCCGACGAAGTTGTGCAAGTGGATTTTCCGTATTTCGCGGAAAAAGAGGGCGAAACGGTGCGGCGCGGTGTCCCGGTCAAGTATCTCAAGAGCATGTCGGGCGAGACGCTGAAGGTGGCCACGGTGTATGACCTGATGATGGCCCACGCCGGCGTTCCGCGCGGCCTGCCTGGCGATTATCCGGCCGATTACGACGATATGAAGCCTTATACGCCGGCCTGGCAGGAGGCGATCACCGGGGTCAAAAAGTCGCATTGCCTCCAGGTGGCCCGCGAGTTTGCCGATAACGCGGCCAAAACGGGCGGCCGTTCGATGATCGCCATGGGCGGGGGCACCAATCACTGGTTTCACAGCGATCAGATTTACCGCTCGATCCTGAACCTGGTGATGCTGACCGGGGCGCAGGGCGTAAACGGAGGCGGCTGGGCCCACTACGTCGGCCAGGAAAAAGTGCGCCCGCTGGAGGGCTGGCAGCAAATCGCCTTTGCCGGCGACTGGATCCGGCCGCCGCGGCTGCAGAACGGCACGTCGTATTTTTACTTTGTGACGGAGCAGTTCCGCTACGAGGTGCGCGCGAACGAAGAGCAGGATACACCCTGGGGCGGCCGGTACGGCAAAATGCATCCGGCCGACGTCAATGCGCTGGCCGTGAGGCTCGGCTGGCTGCCATCGTTCCCGCAATTCACCCAGAATTCCCTCGATCTGGCGCGGCAACTCCGCGAAAAGGGGCTGACGGACGATCAGGAGGCCGTGCGGGAAATCGCCAGGATGGCGGCGGAAGGCGAACTCGAATGGGCGATCGAGCATCCGAACGACCCCCGCAACTTTCCGCGCGTGTTCTTCAACTGGCGCTCAAATCTGCTGGGAGACAGCGGCAAAGGCCATGAATATTTCGCCAAACATTTGATCGGGGCGGATGGTCAGGTGCTTACCGACCCGAGCCTCTCCTGGCGGCCGGAGGCTGTGCACACCGACGACGTGCCGCCGGAAGGCAAAACAGATCTGTTCGTCAGCATCGATTTTCGCATGACCAGTTCCGGGCTGTTTTCGGACATCGTGCTGCCGGCGGCGACCTGGTACGAAAAACATGATTTGAGCAGCACGGACATGCATCCGTTCATCCATCCGTTTAATCCGGCGATTTCGCCGCCATGGCAAAGCAAAAGCGACTGGGACGCCTTTCGGGAGATAGCCAAGACGTTTTCCGAGCTTGCGGAGAAACATCTCCCCGCCTGCGAAGACGTGATGATGACTCCGCTCGGCCATGACAGCCCGGACGAGGTAGCCCAGGTGCACGGGAGGATCAAGGATTGGCGCAAAGGGGAAATCGCGGCGGTTCCCGGTAAAAGCATGCCGCATTTTCTCATCGTGCCGCGCGATTACAAGGACGTTTACGGCAAGATGATTACGATCGGACCCAACATCCGCAAAGGGTACGGCTCGAAGGCGGTGAAAATCCCCGGCGAGCGGGTTTACGAACAATTGCTGGCCCGGCTTGGCGCCTCGAAGCGTGAAGGCATCGGCAAAGGCCAGCCGGATTTGTATTACGACCGCCAGGTGATCGAAGCGATCCTGCTGATGTCGGGGGCGACGAACGGAGAGCGCGCTGTGGAAGGATGGCGCGACATGGAGCAGAAGACCGGCAAAAAACTCGTGGAGATCGCCCTGCCGCGCCAGGAGGAAGCCTTTACATTGCTCGATATCACGGCCCAACCCCGCCAGGCTATTTCCGCGCCCGTCTGGAGCGGGCTGGAGAAGGACAACCGCCGCTATTCGCCATTTACGCTGAACACCGAATACAGTATCCCTTGGCGGACATTAACCGGACGGCAGAGCTTTTATCTCGACCATGAAATGATCCTCGACTTCGGGGAGGCTTTGCCGCTGTATTTGCCGCCGCTAGGGCACGTTCCTTTTCTTAAAGGGGAAAAAGGCGTGCCGGAGAACGGAAAATCGCTGACGCTCCGTTACCTGACCCCGCACCAGAAGTGGGGCATCCATACGATGTTCACCGACACCAACCAGATGACGACCCTGTTCCGCGGCTGGCAGGTCGTCTGGCTGAACGAGAAGGATGGGGCTTCCATCGGGATCAAGGACAACGACTGGATCGAGGTATACAACCGCAACGGCGTCGTGGCGGCCCGGGCGGTGCTGACATACCGGATCCCGGAAGGCATCGCCTACATGTATCATGCCCAGGACCGCACGCTGGGCGTACCCGGGACGTCGATCACCAAGCAGCGCGGCGGTACGCATAACAGTGTGACGCGGATAACGCTCAAGCCGACCCACATGATCGGGGGCTATGCCCAGTTAAGCTACGGGTTCAACTATTACGGTCCGACGGGAAACCAGCGCGATACGCTGACCATCATCCGCCCGCTGAAGGAGGTAGATTGGCTTGAGGATTAAAACGCAAGTCGCGATGGTGATGAATCTGGACAAATGCATCGGCTGTCACACCTGCTCGGTCACCTGCAAAAATACCTGGACCAACCGCCCCGGCACGGAGTATATGTGGTACAACAACGTGGAGACGCGGCCGGGCCCGGGTTATCCGAAGGAATGGGAGGAGACGGGCAAATATAAGGGCGGCTGGGTGCTGCGCGGCGGTAAGCTGGCGCTGCGTGCCGGAGGCCCGATCACCAAGCTGGCGAATATTTTTTACAACCCGAACATGGCCGATTTGGACAACTTTTATGAACCTTGGACCTATGATTACGACAACCTGCTGCACAGCCCAAAGAGCAAGCATCTCCCGGTCGGGCGGCCGGTGTCGCTGATTACGGGCGAGTATATGGACAAGCCTGTATGGGGGCCGAACTGGGACGATGATTTGGCCGGCGGCAGCGAAATCGTGCCGCTTGATCCCAACGTGAAAAAGCTGCAGGAGCATATCGCCCTGGAATATGAAAAAACGTTCATGATGTACCTGCCGCGAATTTGCGAGCATTGCCTCAATCCGTCTTGCGTCGCTTCGTGTCCGTCCGGCGCGCTGTACAAACGCGAGGAGGACGGGATCGTGCTGGTTGACCAGGAGGCTTGCCGGGGGTGGCGGTTCTGCATGAACGGCTGCCCGTACCATAAGGTTTATTATAACTGGAACACCCATAAGGCGGAAAAATGCAATTTTTGTTACCCGCGCACGGAGGCCGGGCTGGCGACGATCTGCTCCGAGACGTGTGTGGGCCGAATTCGCTATATCGGCGTCGTCATGTACGATGCCGACCGGGTAAAAGCCGCCGCTTCGGCAGAGGATCCGCAGGAGTTGTACGAATCGCAGCTCGGCGTTTTCCTGGATCCGTTTGATCCGGAGGTCATCAAGGAAGCGAGAAGAACGGAGATCACGGATGCGTGGATTGATGCGGCCCAGCGCTCTCCAGTATACAAACTAGCGATGAAATGGAAGGTGGCGCTGCCGCTGCATCCGGAATACCGCACCTTGCCGATGGTTTGGTACGTACCGCCGCTTAGCCCGATCATGAACCATATCGAGGAGGACGAGCTGCAGACAGACATGTACATCCCGGCGGTCGATCAGATGCGGATTCCGCTGGAATATTTGGCTTCCCTGCTGACGGCGGGAGACACGAAAGTGATCCGGCGGGTGCTGCTGAAGATGACGGCGATGCGCGTATTGATGCGGGACCGTGCGGTCGGCGGCTTGGACGAGCTGAAGCGCAGCAAGCTGCTCGGGGAGGCGGAAACCAGCGTCGAGGAAATCGAAGAGATGGCCCGTTTGTTTGCCGTAGCCAAGCATAACGAACGTTTTGTCATCCCTACAGGCCGGCGGGAAATGATCGGCGAAGCCGGACTGCATTACCGTCAGGGAGCTTGCAGTCTGGAGGGGATCACGCCGGAGGAAGGATTTTTGCCGCAACGGTTTGCCAAAGAAGACAGATAGAGCAAGGAGGTTGGCGATGGAAGACAAGCAAATCAGTTTGATATTTGCGGCCAGACTGCTCGGATATCCGGAGGACGACTTTCCGGAAACCGCGCGGAGCATGCTGGAAGCGGCCCAGGAAGCCGGAAGCCCGTTATTGGCGGAACGTCTTCAGGAGACAAGCCATCCGCTGTTATCCTGCCCGCTGAAGGAGCTAAGGGAGCAGTATGTTTGGGCCTTTGACTGGAAGGAAAAAACCGGACTGTATCTCACCGCGCATGAGCTTGGGGACAGCCGGGAGCGCGGCGCGGCGCTGATTCTCCTGCAGCAAATCATCAAGGACGCCGGTTTTGCCGCCGCTGAAGGCGAACTGGCCGATTATATGCCGCTCTTGTATGAGCTGCTGGCCGTGCGTCCGGACCATGTCCACGTCCGGGCTTTGGAGCTTCGGCTGGCCGTCGCCACAAAGCGGATTTGCGAGCATTTGGCGGAGGACAACCCCTACCGGGAACTGCTTCGCCATCTCGTGGCGGACGTTTTTGGCGAACCCTCGGAGGAAGATGTCCGCCGGCTTACGGAAAAGCGGGAGCAGGCCGACCAAGGTGAGCTCCCTTACCCGATTCTGTACGGGATGGACGGAACCGCCCGAACGGGAACGGATCTATCGTTTTTCCAAAGATGCAACTGAATGAATGGGGGTAGCTTCATGACCGGATTGTTCTGGTGGGTCGTTTATCCATACATCGCTCTGGCGGTGATGATCGTTGGATTGTTATACAGGTTTGCCTTCCGCCAAGTGAGCTGGACCGCTCCTTCGACGGAAATGTTTGAGAAAAAATGGCTGCGGCTCGGCTCCATGATCTTCCATTACGGCATCATCTTCGCCTTTATCGGCCATGTGATGGGGGTGTTGATTCCGCGAAGGGTGTACCATGCCATGGGCGTAAGCGATGAAACGTACCACATCTTTGCGATTGCCGGAGGCGGGCTGGCGGGAATCATGGTGGTGCTGGGGCTGATTATTTTGCTGATTCGCAAAATAACGAACCGGCGCGTGCGCGCCCACGCCGGATTTGCCGATTATTTTACGGTGATCCTGCTGCTGATTGTCGCCGCCAACGGCACCTTTATGACGATCGTATATAACACGACGGTGGCCGCTTACGAATACCGCACCACCATCGGTCCATGGTTTCGCAGTTTGCTTGCGCTTCGGCCGGATTATCACCTGATGGACACGGTTCCGCTTCTTTTCCGGCTGCACGTCCTGTCGGCGTTCCTGTTGTTCGCCTCGATCCCGTTTACGAAGCTCGTGCATATGTTTTCGCTGCCGGTCCGCTATCCGGCCCGGGCGCCGCAGCAATACCGCTCGCGAGTCAGCTACAAACGCGGCAAGCCGCAATCTTAGGCGGAAGACCAATAGAGTCATGTCCTGACCGCCTCACGGGGTAAGCAGGACATGACTCTATTTATACGTCAGCCTGTCTTTTTCGTATACAGGATGCCGATCGTTTTGGCGCCGCAATGGCTGGAAATGACGCAGCCGGCATTGGAGACGGCAACGGTCTTGGCCCTGGTTCTGGCCTCAAGCTCTTGTTTCAGCTTGACCGCGTCTTCATCCGCCAGGGAATGGGTGACAAAAATAATGTCGTTATCCATATCGTTCAAGCGGCCGAGCGCGTTGTTCAGCAGCTGGTCAAGAGCTTTTTCCCGGCTGCCGCGGATTTTGTAGGCAGGGGTCATTTTGCCGTCCACCACTTTGATGACCGGGCGGATTTTGAGCAGGCTTCCGATCAGGTTTTGCATGCCGGAGCAGCGTCCGCCTTTGTACAGGTAATCCAGCGTATCGATGACAAACTCCGTTTCGACCTTGGGCCGAACCGCCGTGAGCAGGTCGACGATTTCGCCGACGCTTTTGCCTTCCGACGCGGCCTGTACCGCCTTCATCACCTGAAGGCCGATGCCGGTCGATAAATTAAGCGAGTCGAATACGGTGACCGCCCCTCCCGGGAATTCCTCCGCCGCAAGCAGGGCGTTTTGATATGTAGATGAAAGCTCCGAAGACAAGCTGATGCATAAAATTTGCTGCCCCTGCTCGATATAAGGGGAGAAGGCCTGAATGAAATCGGCCGGCGACGGTGCGGCCGTCTTCGGCAGCTTGCCCGTCTCGCTGACCTTGCGGTAAAGATCGGGCACGCTCAAATCGACGCCGTCCTTGTACGTTTGGTCGGAAAAAGTGACGTACAGGGGAACGATGCCAATTTCGTGCCGCTGAATCCAATCCGCCGGCAAATCGCAGGTGCTGTCCGCGAAAATTTTGATCGATGCCATAGTGACCCTCCTATAAGTTTTTGACTTCCTGGAAAATCCTGGCCGAGACGGCCGATTATTTTTTCGTGTACATAATGGCGACGGTGCCAGGCCCGCAGTGGCTGGAAATGACGCAGCCCGCTTCGGATACGGCCACCTCCCGCGCTCCCGTCTGCTCCCGCAAAATCGCGGCCAAACGCAGCGCCTCCTGTTCGGCCAGCGTGTGGGCGACGATGATCAAATCGTTATCCATGTTGTCCCGGTCGGCCAATGCGTTGTCCAGCATTTGCTGGACCGCCTTCTCCTTGCGGCCGCGGACCTTGTAGGCCGGGATGATGTTCCCGTCCACCAGCTTGAGCACGGGCCGGATCTGGAGCAGGCTGCCGATAAAGTTCTGCATGCCGGAGCAGCGTCCGCCTTTATACAAATATTCCAGCGTATCGATGACGAATTGCGTTTCCACCTGCGGCCGGATAGCGCTGACCAGCTCGGCGATTTCACCGGCGGCGCGGCCTTCCGCGGCGGCTTTGACCGCTTTCATAACCAACAGGCCGATGCCGCTGCATAAAGTCTGGGAATCTACAACGTGAATCCGCCCTTCCGGGAACTCTGCGGCGGCGATCAGCGCATTTTGATAGGTCGATGAGAGTTTGGATGAAAGGCTGATATAAACGATGTCCTGCCCGCGCTCGATATAGGGACCGAAGGCGTCCATAAAATCTTTGGGCGACGGGGCGGTCGTTTTCGGCAAACTCCCGGCAGCCTCGACTCTCCGGTAAATACCGACCGGCGTGATATCCACCCCGTCCTTGAACGTCTCGCCGCCAAACACGACATATAAAGGAATAATTCCGATATCATAGCGGGGGATCCATTCTACGGGCAGGTCCGAGGTACTGTCAGCGAAAATTTTGACGTTTGCCATAAGCATCTCCTTGATTATATTGTTCGATTATTCTATTTTATCAAAAAGCGGAATACAAGGGAAAGGCATCGGTCATTGCCTTCATTTCCGCTAGCTGTAGATATCGGACGGATGGTTGAGGTAGAATGAACATGAATGAATTTTGGCGAAATGGACAAATAAGGGGAGGCGGAAAAAATGCGGCGCACCCATGCCGGAATCGGAGCGGTCGTCATGCTGATCGCCGTTGCGCTTGGCGCATTCGGAGCCCATATGTTGAAAGCGAAAATCGGCGAGACGGCCATCGGCACTTATGAGACCGGAGTACATTACCAGATGATTCACGGAGTTGCTATCCTGCTGACGGCGCTGTTTGCGGGGCAATGGGGAGAATCGCGGCGGCTGCGCTGGGCGGGCCGGCTGTTTCTGCTCGGCGTCATCCTGTTCTCCGGCAGCCTGTACGGATTGGCAGCACTGCATTGGACCTGGCTCGGGCCGGTTACGCCGCTCGGCGGCGTTTCTTTTATCGCCGGTTGGTTGCTGCTCGCGCTGGAGGCCTGGAGCAAGAAGGCTTAGCACGGAAAAAGACGGCTGAAGGGCTCCACGGCGGAGCGGGTTCAGCCGTCTTTTTGAAATTGATAGAATTTATAACTCAACTTTTGGTGCGACCAGAACGAAATCCCATGAACTGCAAAAGTGCATTTCAATCGCTCTAAAATGGTGATTTACGGAAAATAGAATGCACTTTTGCAGTTGATCCCATCTCAGCGAGTCGTCCTTCTTTCCATGAAAAACGATAAGCTCGGCTGAATGACGTTAATCGTCCATTTCCCGATCAAGTATCCAGGAAGTCGATAATTTCGCTCAGCTTCAGGTTATAAACCTGCTTTTCGTCCACATGATACACGTTCAACGCGTACGTTTCCGGCAGGAAATTCAAAATCCGGCAGGGGATGCTCATCCGTTCGCCGTTCCGGTTGACGTATAACCGCACCAGCTTGTTTCCCGTAATGTAACTCTGAATCCACTTCTGAAATTCCTCGCTGGAGGCGAAGTCCCTGAAGCCGCTGGCGGCTTGATCCGGGGCGGGAGCTTTCGCCTTTGGCTGGGGTTCGCTTTTTTTGCCGTCAGCGGGTGTGTTGTTGCTTGCCTCCGATTTTCCCAAGCGCTTATAGGTCTTGGAAATAAAGGACTGCTTCCGGTTGGCAAGCAGCGATTCGATGATTTCGCCCAGCTCAATTCCCGAATTAATCCGGAAATCTATGATGTCAGGCCCGTTGTTCAATATTTGCAGCAGGTTCTGCAGCGCCTGTCCGTTCGTTTTGCTCCGAATCAACACTTCCACGTTAAATAAGTAACCGGATTCATCCTCATGATGCTGTTCAGTTTGCTTGTCCATAGTTCCCCCATAAAAGTCGTGTTCGGTTTGACTTCATTATAATAGCACCGCTCAATAAACAATCATAGCCCTAAATTCCCAAAAAGAGCACGGAACAAAATTTGGAAGCCTTTTACAATGGTCCAAGGGTCCGAATGAATCGAGCCTGTTTCGTAAACACTGGTTATGGGTAATAATAAGCGAGCATACTCTATTCTAAGATGAAGGTAGGGGATGAATCATGGCGCAATCGGATGCCAAACAAGCAGGCAAGTCGAATAAGGCTCTGGAGCAGATGCTTAACGCACAGGTGGCCAATTTAAACGTTTTATACGTCAAGCTCCATCATTTTCATTGGTATGTTCAAGGCGGGACTTTTTTTACCCTGCATGCCAAATTCGAACAGCTATATAATGAAGCCACGGAGCAGATGGACGCCATAGCCGAACGGATGCTGGCCCTGAAGTGGAAGCCTGCTGCAACGTTAAAGGAATATCTCGAACTAGCCTCCATCCAGGAGGCGGCGGGGCAGGATGACCCGCAGACCATGGTGCAGAGCTTGATCGAGGACCTTGCCACCTTGGCCGAGTCGTATCATGAGGCGATCGATTTGGCCGATCAGGCCGGCGATGATGCCACCAGCGACTTGTTGACGGGGTACAAAAGAGATTGGGAAAAGCACATGTGGATGCTGCGTTCTTATTTGGGCTGATATAGGGAGCGCTTAAGTCAGCTACCCTTTCGTTTGAACAGGGCTTGGCCGTCATGAAGAGGGCCGAGCCTTTTTCGTATGAAGGTATGTCCGCCAGCGTACGTTGATTATGCATACAAAGTAGGTTAGAATGAAATGAGAATCAATGAGAATCACTTAGAATTATTCTAATGTGATAATTGTTATGCTATAATGGCAAAAACAAAGGGCAGCGTCCCTGGCTAAACTCTCGTATGATGGAAGGAGCAGGAAAAATGGCTACGCATTTTGCTGTGGAAGGTCTTAAAGCGACGATTGAAGGGAAGGAGATCCTGAAAGGGATCGATCTTGAGATAAAAGGCGGAGAAATTCACGCGATTATGGGTCCGAACGGAACCGGGAAAAGTACGCTCGCATCTGCCCTGATGGGGCATCCGAAATATGAAGTGACGGACGGCAAAGTTACTTTGAACGGAGAAGACGTGCTGGAGATGGAAGTGGACGAGCGTGCCCGGGCCGGCATGTTCCTGGCCATGCAGTATCCGAGTGAAATCGCCGGGGTGACAAATTCCGACTTTTTGCGCAGTGCGATCAACGCCCGCCGCGAAGAAGGCAATGAAATCTCGCTGATCAAATTCATCCGTCAAATGGAAGGGCAGATGAAGGTGCTGGAAATGAATCCGGAATTCGCCCACCGCTATTTGAATGAAGGTTTCTCCGGCGGGGAGAAGAAGCGGAACGAAATTTTGCAAATGCTGCTGCTTGATCCGAAACTCGTCATTCTCGACGAAATCGACTCCGGTCTTGACATCGATGCGCTGCGCATTGTGGCGGGCGGCGTCAACTCGATTCGCAACGAGGACCGCGGCTTCTTGATCATCACCCACTATCAGCGCCTGCTGAACTACATCAAACCGGACTTCGTGCACGTGATGATGCAAGGGCGCATCGTTAAATCCGGCGGCCCTGAGCTGGCGGAACGTCTGGAGCAGGACGGTTACGATTGGGTTAAAGAAGAGCTTGGCATCGTGGACGAAACGGTCGGTCAAGAAGCCTAAGCGGAAGGAGGAGCCAAAGATGACGACACAAACCGTTCTTCCGGTGGAAGCGGAGCAGTTAAAAAATCTATCCGCTAAGCGCGGCGAACCGGCGTGGCTGGCGGAAAGCCGGTCGCGGGCGCTGCAGCTGGCGGCGGAACTGGAATTGCCTAAATTGGAGAAAACGCGGCTCGACCGCTGGGATCTGAACAATTACGGGGGGTTAAGCGAGGTTCGCAAGGAAAAATCGCAGCAGCTTCCGGACAGCATTACTTCGCTCGTCGATTTGACGGAGCAAAGCAATCTGCTCGTGCAGCGCAACTCCGACACCGTGTTTACCCGGCTCGCGCCGGAGCTGGCGGCGCAGGGCGTTATTTTTACCGACCTGGAAACCGCGGCCCGCGAGCATGGCGACCTCGTTCAGAAATATTTGCATACGGCGGTGAAGCCGGAGGAGAACCAGCTGGCTGCGCTGCATGCGGCTTTGTGGAACGGCGGGGTATTCCTGTACGTGCCGAAAAACGTCGAAATCGATGCGCCGCTGCAAAGCATTTTCTTGCTGGATGAGGCCGATGCGGTATTTGCGCCGCATGTCTTGATCGTGGCTGAAGCGAACAGCAAGGTCACATACGTGGATAACTACATTTCCGTGAGCCTGGGCGGCAAAATCGTGCACAACGGTTCCGCGGAAGTGTTCGTAAAACCCGGGTCCAAGGTGCAGTTTGCTACGGTGCATCATTTGGGCGAGCAAGTGACCGACCTGACGTTCCGGCGCGCTATCGTCGAAAATGACGGCAGCATCGAATGGATCGTCGGCGAAATGAACGGCGGCGACTCGGCCAGCGAAACGCTGTCGATTTTGCAAGGGAACGGCTCGAGCTCAGACGCGAAAGTTATTGCGGTGGGTTCCGGCTCGCAGCGTTTGAACTATACGACGAAGGCTGTGCACTACGGCAAAAGCTCAAGCAGCCAAATGATCACCCGCGGAGTAATGCGTGAATCGGCTACGGCGATCATCAACGGGATCACGAAAATCGAAAAAGGCGCGACCAAAGCGGATGGCCAACAAACGGAAAAAGTGCTGATGCTGAGCCCGAAAGCGCGCGGGGACGCCAATCCGATTCTGCTGATTGACGAGGATGACGTTACAGCCGGTCACGCTGCTTCTGTCGGCCAGGTGAACCCGGAGCAGATCTACTACCTGATGTCGCGCGGCATTACCCGCGCCGAGGCCGAACGATTAGTCATCTACGGTTTCTTGGCTCCGGTTGTGTCGGATATCCCGCTGGAGCAGCTGCAAAAGCAATTGCAGGCTCTGGTGGAAAGGAAGTTGGGACAATGAGCATTAACGCCGAAGAGCTCAAAAAACAGTTTCCGATATTGCAACAGGAGGTAAACGGGCATCCGCTCGTTTACCTGGACAGCGCGGCTTCTTCGCAGAAGCCGATCCAAGTATTGGAGGCGCTGAAGCACTACTACGAATGGGATAACGCCAATGTGCACCGCGGCGTTCACACGCTGGGCAGCCGGGCGACCGACGCTTACGAGGGCGCTCGCGAGAAGGTAGCCCGCTTTATCGGGGCGGCGCGCCGTGAGGAAATTATTTTTACCCGGGGAACGACGACTTCGCTGAATCTGGTCGCATCGTCTTACGGCTCGGCAGCCGTGAACGAAGGCGATGAAATTGTCATCACCCCGATGGAGCACCACAGCAACCTGATTCCTTGGCAGCAATTGGCGCTGAAGAAAAAGGCGGTGCTGAAATATATTCCGCTTCAGCCGGACGGTCATATCGCGCTGGAGGATGCGGAGAAGACGATCACCGGCAAAACGAAAATCGTGGCCACTTCCTATGTATCCAACGTGCTTGGTGTGGTGAACCCGGTGAAGGAACTGGCCGCTATCGCGCACCGGCACGGGGCCGTTATGGTTGTCGACGGGGCGCAAAGCACGCCGCATATGAAAGTGAACGTACAGGATCTCGATTGCGATTTTTATGCTTTTTCCGGACATAAGATGTGCGCTCCGACCGGGATTGGGGTACTATATGGGAAGAAGCATCTGCTGGAATCAATGGAACCGGTCGAATACGGCGGCGAAATGATCGACGATGTCGGTTTGTACGAGTCGAGCTGGAAGGAGCTTCCCTGGAAGTTCGAAGGCGGGACGCCGATTATCGCCGGCGCCGTCGGACTCGCGGCGGCCATCGATTTTCTGGAAGGGATCGGGCTGGAGGAAATTCATCGGCACGAGGCCAAACTTGCGGCTTATGCGATTAACCGCCTATCGGAAATTGAGGGACTGACGTTGTATGGACCGCGCGAACGCGAGGTCGGACTTCTGACCTTCAATCTGGAAGGCATTCATCCGCATGACGTGGCGACCGTGCTCGACGCTTCCGGCATCGCTATCCGGGCCGGCCATCATTGCTGCCAGCCGCTGATGCGCTGGCTGGAAGCGAGCGCAACGGCCAGAGCCAGCCTGTATTTGTACAATACGGAACAGGATATCGACCGACTGGCGGAAGCTTTAATCCAAACAAAGGAGTATTTTGGGTAATGCAACTGGACGATTTGTACCGCCGCGTCATTATGGATCATTATAAAAATCCGCGCAACCGCGGAAAATTTGCTGGAGATGCCGTTACGGTCGATCTGAACAATCCGACCTGCGGCGACCGGATTTCCCTGCAGTTGATCATCGAGGGGGACACCGTCAAGGACGCCCGGTTTACCGGGGAAGGCTGCTCGATCAGCATGTCGTCGGCCTCGATGATGACGGAAGCCGTCAAGGGCCGGACGCTGACGGAAGCGTTGGATTTGGCCGGACGTTTCTCCAAGCTGATGTTGGGCGAATCCGTGGATTTTGACGATTACGAGGATCTTGAGGCCTTATCCGGCGTTAATAAATTTCCTGCCCGGATCAAATGCGCCACATTAGCTTGGAACGCTTTGAAAAAAGGGATTCAAACCGAATCATAAATTTAAGGAGGGACCTGACTCATGGCCAAAAAAGCACCGGAATTGGAAGAGTACAAATATGGTTTTCGGGACGAACACAAAGCGATATTCCAATCGGGTAAAGGTTTGACCCGCGAAATC
Organism: Paenibacillus macerans; assembly: GCF_023715465.1. Lineage (GTDB taxonomy): Bacteria > Bacillota > Bacilli > Paenibacillales > Paenibacillaceae > Fontibacillus > Fontibacillus macerans_A. The sequence goes on along the minus strand of NZ_JAMBOE010000013.1, from coordinate 57,337 downwards.
GTGACGGAGATCTCCCGGATTAAAAACGAACCGGAATGGATGCTTAATTTCCGGCTGAAATCGCTGGAACAATTCGAGAAGATGCCGTTGCCGCGTTGGGGCGGGGATCTCAGCGAGCTTGATTTTAACGATATTCAATATTATGTAAGACCTTCGGAAAAGCAAGGGAAAACTTGGGAAGAGGTTCCTGCCGAAATCAAAGAAACGTTTGATAAACTCGGGATTCCGGAAGCGGAACAGAAATTCCTCGCCGGGGTATCCGCGCAATACGAATCCGAGGTCGTTTACCACAGCATTCAAAAGGACCTGGAAGACCAGGGCGTTATCTTTATGGACACGGACTCCGCACTGCGCGAGTATCCGGAGTTGTTCCGCGAATACTTCGCCACCGTCGTTCCGGCGGCGGACAACAAGTTTGCCGCTTTGAACAGCGCCGTCTGGTCCGGGGGCAGCTTCATTTACGTGCCGAAAGGCGTGAAATGCGAAATCCCGCTGCAGGCATATTTCCGCATCAACTCGGAAAATATGGGCCAGTTCGAACGCACGCTGATCATCGCCGACGAAGGCAGCTTTGTGCACTACACGGAAGGCTGCACGGCGCCGATCTACAGCACGAACTCACTGCATAGTGCGGTCGTGGAAATCATCGTGAAAAAGGATGCCCGCGTGCGTTATACGACGATCCAAAACTGGGCTCCGAACATTTACAACCTCGTTACGAAACGTGCGGTGGCCGAAGAGAACGCCACGATGGAATGGGTCGACGGCAACATCGGCTCCAAGCTGACGATGAAATATCCGGCGGTTGTGCTTAAAGGCCGCGGCGCGAAAGGCAGCGTGCTGTCGATCGCGGTAGCGGGCAAAGGCCAGCTTCAGGACGCCGGGGCGAAAATGATTCACCTGGCGCCGGATACGACGTCCACGATCGTTTCCAAATCGATCAGTAAACATGGCGGCAAAGTGACGTACCGCGGCCTTGCTTCCTTTGGCCGTCAGGCGGAAGGCGCGAAGGCGAACATCAAATGCGATACGCTGATTCTCGACAACGAGTCGACGTCGGATACGATTCCGTACAACGAGATCATGAACGACAACATCGTGCTGGAGCACGAAGCGACCGTTTCGAAGGTGTCGGAAGAGCAGCTTTTCTACTTGATGAGCCGCGGCCTCACTGAAGAAGAAGCGACGCAAATGATCATCATGGGCTTCATCGAACCGTTCACCAAGGAGCTGCCGATGGAGTACGCGGTGGAAATGAACCGGTTGATCAAGTTCGAGATGGAAGGCTCGATCGGTTAAGGGGGAGTTGGGCTATCCCCTGTTTCGGTTGCAAAATCCGCAGATTTTCTCTGCGGATTTTTTTACATAGTGGGGAAAACCACCATCTACCGGTAGAGCAGACGCTGAATCAGATGGGGTCAAATGCAAAAGTACATTTGAGTTTCCGCAAAATTCTGCTTTTGAGCGGTTGAAGTGCAAAAATACATCTGATTTGGGGCTATCGGATCAAAAAGTATCTTTTGCCTGGAAATGAAACGCACTTTTGCAGTTGAGCAGCCTATTTCGGGGGATTTCGACGAATATCGCATGCACTTTTGCATTTCGTCATCGTAGCGGCCTCAGGAGACCTTATTCTCTCCAATTCAGCACAAGTTACGGCTACCGCCTGATCGTCACGCTCGTCCCAATCGGCAGGATTCGTGCCAGCTCGATCACATCCGGATTGTACATGCGGATGCAGCCGTGTGAAACCTCTTTGCCTATGGTGGAAGGATCATTGGTGCCGTGAATCCCGTAATGGGGTTTGGATAACCCCAGCCAATAAGCGCCGAACGGGCCGCCGGGATTTGGGGCTTTGTTGACGATCGTATAGGTGCCTTGCGGTGTTTGCGTGAGCATTTTCCCAATTCCGACCGGAAACGCGCGGACGACGGTGTTGTTGTCCAGCAAGTATAGCCTTCTTTCCGAAAGATCGACGATGATGCGGTAGTTCGGCATGCTCCTGCGCCTCCACGTTTTTGCCATAGTGTATGCTTTCTGGGCTGGAGTGGATTGGGCGCACAAAAGGCTGCCCCGGGTCGATTAGACCTATGGAGCAGCCTCTGCGCGGGCTTACAGATACACTTCTTCAATCGCGGTTTCCCGTTCTTTGGACAGATCGATGAATCGGGAATCGGTTTGGACAAGCGGACGGAAAAAATCGGTCTGGTTGGTCATGACGATCGAACCGACTTCGCCGCTGCTGAGCAGCACCTTCTTGCCGATGAAATTCGGCAGCAAATGGCGGATCAGCGCTTGGGTCGGTTCGGGGCTGAGCTTGCCGAAGCTGAGGTTGTTCAGTTCGCGCAGCACGGTCAGCAGTTCTTGCTTGGAGCGGTAAACCCGATTGGTGGTCATTGCGGAATAAACGTCGGCGACGGCGGCGATTTTGGCGAAAGGATGGATGTCTTTGGCGGGCAGACCGCTTGGGTATCCGCTCCCGTCCTCGCGTTCATGGTGCTGCAGGGCCACTTGAGCGGCGATTTCATCCCCGGTTGAGGTTAAAATGATTTCATATCCGTAGGCGGGATGCTGCTTGACCAGATCAAATTCCTCCGGCGTCAGTTTGCCGGGCTTGGACAAAATTTCCTGCGGCACCTTGCAATTGCCGATGTCGACCAAGTAGCCGGCCTTGCCGGCCTGATAGGCTTCCTCCTTGGAATATCCGAGCCATGAAGCGATATAATAGGAGAGCATCCCGACCTGCATGGAGTGATGATAGGCATAGTTGTCATCGCCTCCTAAGAGCAGCAGCAAGGATACGACGTCTTTATGGTCAACGAGTTGATTGACCATGGGCTTAAGCAGCTTGTCCACTTTGTCATTATCAAAGGTACCGTGAGTTAGCGCTTCCAGGAAAATCTGTTCAAAACCGTCCACGGCATCGTCCAAAATGGGTTTGACCTTTTGCGCCGGATGGGAAGACCACTCTTCCGAAGAGGTGTTCCCATCCCGGCTTTGCGGTTCAATATCCACGTAGTCGATACCGTGCTGCATCAATTTCACGATGGCATCCTTCGTCAACCGGGCGCCTTTCTGCAATACAAAAACGCCATAATTGTTGAAGATGTCGGTTTGAAGTCGATCTCCGGGGCTCAGTTCCATGATATGCACTTTCATGGGCGATGACACCTCATAATCACCAGTTTTCCTTTATGATAACAGGTAATATTTGGATTGACAATGAGAATTATAGGGCGTCAGTCACCGTGCGGAGCTGTAAGTCCCGGGGACAGAGGGGTTCCATGGACCCAAGCCATGCCCTTTCCATTCGGAACCGTCTTCCCAGATTTCCTTCTTCCAAATGGGCACGATTTGTTTTAACCGTTCGATGGCGTAACGGCTCGCTTCGTAGCAGTTGTCCCGGTGCGGGGCCGATACGGCGATCACAACGCTGATTTCGGCCAGACCGACCTGGCCGATCCGGTGGCTGATAGCGCACCTGGTTCCCGGCCATTTCTCGCCGAGCTCGGTACCGATTTGCCGCAATTTGGCCAAGGCCATCGGAACGTAAGCTTCGTATTCCAAATGTACCGTGCGGCGCCCTTCGGTCCATTCCCGGGTCGTTCCGATAAAAGCAAGCGATGCGCCATGCGCGGGAGTAATGACTTTGCGGCCGACCTCTTCGGCGGAAATCGGCTCTTCGGTAATGACATAAAGGTTGTCCTCCGCCTGGGGTTCCCCGTCTTCCGCGGCGTTTTCCCCGCCCGATACCGGCGGAATCAGAGCCACCTCGTCATGTTCCGTTATGACGGCATCCCCGGCAGCATATTCCTGGTTAATCGCCACAAACGAAGCGTCAATCAAAGCTTGGGCGGCGGGATATGTGGCGGACAAGGCTTCTTTCAGCTGAGCCGCGCTCACTTGCTGAAGTTCGGGCTGCGGAAATGCAAAATCGAGGCTGGACGCGCCGATGCGGTCAGCCAACCCGGCAAATAAAGCAATTTTGATATTCATAAGAAATCTCCTCGATTTGGTCTGATTGTAATATATCATTATCAGAAGACAATGATCAATTTTAAGGTATATAATACTCTTTGAACTCTAAAATTTAGAATAGGCCGGTTTTAAGGAGAAGGCAAGGGGGCAGGATGTGATGCCGGAGATGGACCAGGATACATTAACGATTCTTTATACGAACGATATACATAGCCATTTCGGCGCCATGGAGCGCATCGCCGCCATGATCGATGATTTGCGGGCCCAGGCGCCCGGACCTACGCTTCTTCTCGATATCGGGGATCATATGGACCGCTCCGCCGTGGAAACCGAAGGCACGATGGGACAGGCCAACGTGGACGTGCTGAACCTGACGGGCTACGATGCCGTGACGATTGGCAACAATGAAGGACTGACGTTTACCCCCGACCAGCTTGAACAGGCTTATGCAGAGCTGCAAAGCCCCGTGGTGTGCGGCAACATTTTGGAAAAAGCTACCGGGCGTCCGCCGGCCTGGATGCACAGACAGCTGATCGTGCAAAAAGGCGGGTTTAAAATCGGCCTGGTTGCGGCAACGGCTGCTTTTGCCGAATTTTATGATCTGCTGGGCCTGGACGCTTTGAATCCGCAGGAGACGATTGCCGAAGACGTGCGGCAGCTTCGCGGTCAGGCGGATCTGGTGATCGTGATGTCCCACCTGGGGCTGACGATAGACCGCGAGCTGGCGGAGACGATCCCGGGGATCGACCTGATTTTGGGCGGACATACGCATCACCTGCTGGAGACGCCCGAGCCAATCGGCACGGCGATGATTACGGCGGCAGGTAAATTCGGCCGTTATCTGGGAAAAATCGTCGTCCGTAAAAATCCGCCGGGCCAGAGCCGGCCCTTCCAAATCGGCGGCGTTTGCCTCGAAGTGGGAGACGGGCCCAAGCAGGAGCGGGTGACCGAAGCGATTTCCCGGAACCTCGGTCTGGCCAAAGAGCGATTAAGCCGCACGGTGGCCGTCACGGAGCGAAGCCTGCCGGTAGATTACGGCGCCGAATCTCCGTTCGGCAATTTGCTCGCGCAAGCGGTCCGGAGATATACGGGCAGCGAGTTGTCGATGGTGAACAGCGGGCAGCTGCTGGCCGGTCTTCCGGCTGGAGAAATTAGCGCGGGGATGCTGCATGAGCGGTGCCCGTCGCCCATTAATCCTTGCCGGATGAAGCTGAGCGGTGCGGACATTCTTTACAGCCTGGAGCAGTCGCTATTGGATGAAATGAAACAGAAGGTTATTTTCGGTTATGGTTTCAGAGGGAAAGTGCTGGGAAGCATTTGCACCGACGGCATGGAGATTCTTTACCATCCGGACGCCCCTCCTTTCCGGCGGATCGTTGAGGCCCGCGTGGCGGGAAAACCCGTGGAAGCGCAGCGAATCTATGATGTCGGGACGCTGGATATGTTTTCGTTTGGCGTCGGCTATGAGCGGCTGAAAAACGGCAGCGAGAAGCGGTACATGCTCCCCGATTTCCTCCGCGATCTGCTGCGGATGGAGCTGCAAACGCGCGGCGCGGTGGAAAATTGTTTTCATCTGCGCTGGAAAAAAGTAGAATAAAAGCATAGACGTCATACCTGATCAGGAGGATGAGATGAGTTTTATCGTCGCGATTGTTTTAGCTATTGTGGAAGGCTTAACGGAGTTTATTCCTGTGTCGTCGACCGGACATATGATCCTGACGGCCAAGCTATTCGGATACGATGATCAGTCGCCGGAGATGAAAACTTTCGAAATCGTCATCCAGCTTGGGGCCATTTTGGCGATGGCCTGGGTTTACCGGGAACGGATTTTGGATTTGCTTGGCCTGAGCCAAAAGGTGAAGACCGTCAACACGAACGCTCCGTCACAGCGGCTAAATTTGCTGCATGTTTTTTTGGGCATTTTGCCGGCGCTTCTTGTCGGTTATGTTTTCCGGGATTTCATCAAAAGCCTGTTCAGCCCCTCCACGGTATTGTGGGCCTTGGTCGTAGGCGGCGCTTTTATGCTGTTTGCCGAATGGTTCTCCAAACGCAAAGCGAACATTATGGCGCCGGACATCGATCAGCTTACGTACAAGCAGGCTTTGCTGATTGGCGTGTACCAATGCATCTCCGTACTGTGGCCGGGTTTCTCGCGTTCCGGATCGACGATTGCCGGCGGCATGCTCAGTGGACTCAGCTACCGGGCAGCGTCGGATTTTTCGTTCCTGATCGCCATTCCGATTATGTGCGCGGTCTCGGGTTACGAAATGCTCGATTCTTACCGATATTTAACTTCAGATACGCTGGGTTATTTTTTGGTCGGATTTATCGTGGCTTTTATTGTTGCGTATGTGGTGATCGTGGCCTTTTTTAAGCTGATCCAAAAGATTCGGCTCCGCCATTTCGCCTACTATCGCTTTATTCTTGCCGCACTATTCTGGATTTTTATAATGCGGTAATTCCGCATATGGCTGGAAGTTTAACGACCATAATAAGCCGCTGTTCCATAGGGACATTACGAAAATACAGAGACGGAAGTGGATAACATGCGGTTGATACCCGTCGGCTCACTGCAGACCGGAATGAAATTAGGCAAAAAGATTTATAATGAGGACGGGGTCGTTCTTCTCTCTGAAAATGCGGAGCTGACCGATGCGATTATTCGGCGTCTTAAGACCCATGGGCTGGATTTCGTCTATATTGCGGATTCGCGCACGGATGATGTCGCCGTGCAGGACATGATTGAAGATGAAACGCGGCGGCAGGCGCTGACAGAAATCCGGACCCAGTTTCGCAATTGGGCGGCCCCGGCCGCCAAAGGAGTGGTGTATCCCTATTTGGGAAAAAAGTTCACCGGGATCATCGAGTCGATTCTCGACGATCTCAGCGCCAGGGACGATGCCATGATTATGATGATGAACATCAACAGCATGGATCATTACCTGTATCGACATTCCTTAAACGTATGCGTGTATACGCTGCTGCTCGGACAAATTCACGGATATAACAAAGACGAGCTGACGATGCTCGGCCTGGGGGCGATGCTGCACGACGTGGGCAAAACGAAGCTGCCGCTGTCATTGCTGAACAAGCCCTCCCGGCTGACCGATGAGGAGTTTAAGCAGATTCAACTCCACCCGGAGTTGGGCTTTAAAATGCTCAAGGATGAGCCGGGCATTCCTTTGGTTTCGGCGCATTGCGCTTACCAGCACCATGAGAAAATCGACGGCAGCGGTTATCCGCGGGGACTGAAGGGCGAGGAAATCCATGAGTTTGCCCGCTGGATCGCGATTACGGACGCCTACGACGCGATGACAACGCACCGCGTCTACCGCAAGGCGATGCTGCCGCATCAGGCTTTGGAGGTGCTGTATGCCGGTTGCGGGGATTGGTACGAAAAGTCGAAGCTGGAGGTTTTCCGCGACCGGGTGGCGATTTACCCGTTAGGCATGACCGTGAAGTTAAGCACGGGCGAAAGCGGCGTCGTGGTGAAAATTCACGGGCATATGCCGCAGCGGCCGGTGGTGCGGGTTATAACCGATCCGCTGGGCGCGGATTTGAAATCGCCCTATGAAGTTGATTTGTCCGTCAGTCTTTCCGTGGTGATTACGGAGGTTGACGGGATGGGAATGGTGATAAAATCATGATAGAAACGAATAATATGGCGGGAGCCTGGAGTCAGGCGATCAGTCCGAATAACGACCCGTGGGATCCGATTGTTTCGCTGCGGAAATACGGCCGGCATGTGCTGACCAGCGTGGAATTGACGGTCACGAATTTGTGCAATATGCGCTGCGAGCATTGCGCGGTCGGCGACAGCCTGGTCTTGAAAGAGCCCGAGCAGCTACCGCTGCCGCTCATTCTGAAAAGGCTGGATGAAGTGGAGCATTTGCAGACGATCAGCATCACGGGAGGAGAGCCGACGTTTCGGCGGCAGACCGTGGAGGAGAAAATCATCCCGCTGCTCAGATACGCTAAGGCGCGCGGAGTGCGCTCCCAGATCAACTCGAACCTTACACTGAGCTATGACCGGTACGAGCCGCTGCTGCCGTTTTTGGATGTGATGCACATCTCCTTCAATTATACAAGCGAGCGTGATTTTCACGAGGTGGGGTTTGCGCGAAGCGGGCATCCCGTTCCGCCGGAAGCGGCGTATAAACTGTATGATACAATGATTGAAAATACGCGCAAACTAAGTGAAGCGGGGATGTTCATCTCCGCCGAGTCGATGATCAATTACCGGACGCACGAGAAGCTTCCGCAAATTCACCGGATGATCGTAGAGATGGGCTGCCGGAGACATGAGGTTCACCCGATGTATGCGGCCGATTTTGCCGAAGGGCTGCCGGTTTTGTCGCTTGCGGATATGCGCCAGGCGATACATGCGCTGCTGGATGAGCGGGATCCGTCGATTTGGATGCTGTTCGGGACTTTGCCGTTTTTTGCGTGCAATGAAGGTGGAGCGGATATCGCGCTGCTGCGCCGCTTGCGAAATGAACCCAATGTGACGGTGCGCAACGATCCGGACGGGCGGAATCGCGTGAATGTGAACATGTTTACGGGTGATGTTTACGTGACGGATTTTGCGGCTATTCCGGCATTCGGGAATGTAAATGAAGGGCGTCTGGACGACATTTTCGCTAAATGGCAGACGGAGCATCCGCTGAACCAGATGGTGAATTGCCATTGCGATGCCGCCGGCTGCTGCGGTCCCAATCTTCTGGTGGCCGACATGTATTACAAAGATATCGACTTTAAAGCCCGTCAAGCGATTACATTATAGGAAAGAGGCGTTTTCCATTGCCTGATGGTCATACCGAATTTGAAGTAGGCACACTGCTCTTAAACCTGCTTATTGTTCTCATCCTCGTATTACTGAACGGTTTCTTTGTGGCGGCCGAATTTTCGCTTGTCAAAGTGCGGCAGTCCCGGCTTACCCAACTGGTAAAAGAAGGAAACCGGCGCGCGAATTATGCGCTGAAGGTGAATAAACGGCTCGACACGTATCTGTCGGCAACACAACTCGGCATTACGCTGGCCTCGCTTGGTTTGGGCTGGGTCGGCGAACCCGCCGTGTCGGAGCTGCTGGTCGAGCCGCTCATGCATAAAATGGGCGCCACGGACCCGACGCTGATTTCGACGATTTCCGTGGCCGTCGGTTTTGCGATCATTACTTTTTTACATATCGTTATGGGCGAGCTTGCCCCGAAATCACTGGCGATCCAGAAATCGGAGGAGACGTCGCTGTGGCTGTCGTGGCCGCTTTTGATGTTTTACCGCGTGTTCCTGCCGGTCATCTGGCTGCTCAATACGGCGGCTAACGGAGCGCTGCGTCTGTTCGGAATCGAGCCGGCCGGCGAGGCGGAAGCGGCGCACTCCGAAGAGGAGATTCGCATCCTGATGAATCAAAGCGCCAAAAGCGGGGTTTTCGATCAGGACGAAATGAAGCTGGTGGACAATATTTTCGATTTCTCGGACATGCTGGCCCGCGAGGTCATGCTGCCGCGCACGGACATGGACTGCTTGTACACGAATCTGAGCTGGGAAGAAAACATGAAGATCGTGGCCGAAACCAAGCATTCGCGATATCCGGTTGCGGTCGAGGATAAAGACCAAATTATCGGTTTTGTCCATATTACCGACCTGCTGCTGCCGGAAGCGGATCGTCCGCTGGATTTGGCGGAGATGATTCGGCCGATCCTAAACGTGCCGGAGTCGATGGAAGTCAGCCAGGTGCTGCGCCTGATGCAGAAGAAGCATTCCCAGATGACGCTGGTGGTCGACGAATACGGCGGCACGGCGGGGTTGCTGACCGCAGAGGAAATTCTCGAGGAGATCGTCGGCGATTTGCATGACGAGTTCGAGGACGAACGTCCGGAAATGGAAATTTTGGCGGAAGGCGTCTATTCGGTGGACGGCCGGCTGCTGATCGAGGAAGTCAACGATCTGGTCGGCAGCGACATCGAGGATGAGGAGGTCGATTCCATCGGAGGTTGGCTGTTCAAGGAGCTGGAAGGAGCTCCGGCCAAAGGAAAAAAAATACAGGTCGACGACACCCTGTTTGAAGTAGCCGAATCGGGCCGCCTCCGCATCACCCGGGTGAAAATTACGAAACTGCAGATTTTGGAGCCGGAAGAGGATTTGGAGGATGACTAGGACCGGTTGCTGATTATTGCCGAGGAAATAAAAAAGAGGACGTCCAGGTTCAAGACAAACCTGGGCGTTTTTTTTGCGGATTTTCGGTTCATTATCTGGGCGAATGTCATATGTTATTGGTAAGATGCAGGGAAATGATGGTTTCCTGACAGCATGAAATTTGTCCTGGAAAAGGAGGAAATTTCTTTGAACCATCCCCAAGAGCGTGTGTGGACCCCTTTCATTGGGCCGTTTGATCCTTGTCCGCCGATCATCCACAAAACATACAGCACCCCTCCGCAGTTATTTATACCTTTTCAACCGCCGAATTTGCCACAGTTCAGTCCGATGGAGGCTTTGAGGCACGGTACGTTGTGGCCCGCTTTGTACAGCCCTTATGAATCCAAATGGGGAAAAGGACGGTGATCCCATGACGACAACCTCGAACAAACCGTACGAGCCGGAGTATTACGAATTGTTGGAAAAACTGCAGGCGCTTGATTTTGTGCTGGTGGAGTTAAACCTGTACCTCGACACGCACCCAGACGACTTGGCCGCCGTTCAGCAGTTCAACCAAGTGACGCAGGAACGGACGCGGCTCGCCAATCATTTTCAACAGCGATATGGACCGCTGCAAAACTTTGGGCGCGCCTATTCGAAATTCCCCTGGGAATGGTCACAAAGCCCGTGGCCTTGGCAGGTTTAAAGCAACTGGCGCCCCGGTATGAGTTGAAGCTAAAGGAGGTTAAGCAGGCGATATGTGGGTATATGAGAAAAAGCTGCAGTATCCTGTTCGTGTAGGCAAATGCGACCCCCGGATGGCTAAACTGCTGATCGAGCAATACGGCGGAGCCGACGGGGAATTGGCGGCCGCGCTGCGCTATTTGAATCAAAGATACACGATCCCCGACAAGGTCATCGGGCTTCTGAATGACATCGGCACGGAGGAATTTGCGCATCTGGAGATGATTGCCACCATGGTGTATAAGCTGACGAAGGACTTGACCGTGGAGCAGATCGAGGCGGCGGGGCTGGGCCCGCACTACGTGAACCACGACAAGGCGCTGTTCTATGAGAACGCGGGCGGAGTGCCGTTTACGGCCACATATATTCAGGCCAAAGGCGACCCGATCGCCGACCTGTACGAGGACATCGCCGCCGAGGAAAAGGCGCGGGCTACATACCAGTGGCTGATCGACATGACCGACGACGTCGACATCCAGGACGGCCTGAAGTTCCTGCGCGAGCGCGAAATCATTCACTCGCTGCGGTTCCGCGAGGCGGTGGAGATTTTGAAGGAGGACCGGGAGCATAAGAAGGTGTTTTGAGGAGTAGTTCCAATTTCAAGTGGTAAAGGCAGATAAAATGATGATCGGAAAAATTAAATTTTTGTTATATTCTTTGCCCCGGAGCAATCCGGGGTTTTATAGTTAGTACACTGAGTTGCAATATCAGACGGAAGAGCGGTCTTTCAATGTTATAGACCATCAGCCCGACCTAAATCAACTGCCAAACGAATTAAAGTATTCTTTTCTTGGGGGGCGCGGCAGATCAACACTTACTGTCCGGACGCTTTGCACGATTATCCCGTTTGATCAGGGTAGCAGAGAAACAGACAAGCTGGGGGAGAAGAATATATTTTGTGAGAAGCAGATAGGTTCGAGATAATTTAGACGGGCTTAGGAGAAGAAATTAGGTTTAGGGGAGGTGAAACAGACCGGACAAAAAATCAAGACAAGAGATCAGGACAGGAGATCAAGGACAAGACGCGGGGGAGACGAAAAGACCATGATTTTGCTGTATCCTGAACCCTGAACCCTTCCATTTGCAGCAACGCCCACACCGTTCATGCTAACCCACACCACTCAAGTTGATCCGCATTAAGCTAATCCCTACCATTAAGTTGATCTGCATCAAACTCCCCCCCGCCGTTCCAGCGTCACCATCAGGCCGCAGCCGCAAGGGGCTGGTTCGGTTGATGTGCGATCAGCCGGCGGTAAGGGATCGCCGGAATCGCCACACACATGCGCAGCAACTTCTGCCGCATCGTTTCTTCCGCTCCGGGCAGGTGCAGCCGGCGGCGTCCGGTGTACTCGTTCAGGTACGCCTGCAGATGCTTCAGTCCCAAGGCTCCATACGTACTCTTCAGTGATTCCCACGCCTCTCTTACCACTTTCCGCAAGGGTGCATACAGACGAAAGGCTAGAGGGAACGACTGTACCACCGATGTACAGACATCCACATGCCCGTTGATGAACGCGGCGAGTTCGAGACGGTTTGCTCTTTGTCCGGCTCCTCTCTTATGCGGCACCAGGCGGATTTTGACCTGCTCCGGCTCGCCCGATTCCTTGACCGTGCATCCCGCTATGACCGCCGTAGCATACGGATGCGAAAACTGACACCGGGACGGATTACGCCCATACAGATCGCTGTTCACCTTCACGTCTCCGTAGAGCAGTTCCCGGGCATCGAACTCTCCGACGGCATGGCGTATTTTGTGTAGCATCAACCAAGCGGTTTTGTAGGTGACCCGGATCACTTGGCTCAGCCGCATCGCCGAGATGCCGCCCTCAAGCAGGAACAAATCCAGGGCCTCGAACCACTTGAGCAGGGGCAGATGCGTCCGTTCAAAAATCGTACCGACCAAAGCCGACGTTTGATGCTTGCACTTTCCGCACTCGAATAAGGGAATATGCCGAGAGGTCAAACGACTGCACCGGGTGTGAGCGCAGCGCGGGCAGACGAAGCCGTTTGGCCACTTCATCGCGATCAGCGCTTCCATGCAAGCCTGCTCGCTGTTAAAACGCTTGCTGAATGATTGAAGTTCCGTTCCCGCATTGACCTCCATGTTCGCTCGCCCCCGAATCAAGATTTTACGAACACGCGTTCCATTTGCTATATTATACCAAACATACGTTCTTTTATCAAGTCGAAAATCTCACCTGAATCGCCCCATTTTTTCCTCATCTCTGTTTCTTCTCTCTTTTTTGGAACCCTTACCCTAGCCCCCACCCCCTGTTCCCTGAAAGAGAGGGATAATCGTGCAAAGGCGCAGAAGGCAGCAGGGGCACCAAGGGCACCAAGGCAGGGACACCAAGACACGAACCTGACACGACCTTTTAGACAGCCCCCTCAAATGGCGTCGATTTGTGGCATTGCTAGAAACGGCTACGGCGGGCCACTAAATCATTAAAATAGCGCCCTTTTTTCCTTTATGTTGTCACCCGAGATCTTTAATTAACTAATTCTGCCATTTTATCAAGTCCAGAATCGTCTACTAGTAGTTGACGACACATACGATAAGCTCTCCGAATTAGTGATGATTGCAAAAAAAGTTCCCCAGCACGAACCCTTCACTACGCTTTATTCCCTGCCATGCTCCGGCTGCGGAGTGACCGCTTGATGCAGGGCGGTGTCCAGCTCTTGCGTATATGCATCGCGTTGTTCCTGGGTCCAGCCGAGGGCGGAAGACATAAATTCAATCACAGGCTGCTTCCACTCGCACACCCACCGGATGTTGAAGAACAGCGCGCCCGTGCGGCGAATGAAGAAGTCCACCGGTTTGACGGTCATTTCTTCGTCTATGGCATACAGGAGCGGGACGAGCACTTCCGGCGGCAGTCCGCATTGTTCCGCTGCTTCCCGCCGGCGCTCCGCGAGTTCGAAGATCCGGTCGACGTTGGAGCCGTACAGACGCGCCCAGCGCTCGGCGAGCGCGGCATCCAAACCGCGGCGAACGCCTTCCTCGCTTTTTTGCCGAATAAACTGCGGAAATGCGTTGGAGCCGCCTACATGACCGCCGGAGATCGGCATGTTTTTCGTTTTCGCCGCTACGAACGCCACTCCTTCCTCCTGGCTTAATAGCCGCATGACCAGATCGACGATCGTTTCGGCCATTTTGCGGTATCCGGTAAGCTTGCCGCCCGCAATCGTAATCAATCCCGACGGAGATTGCCAGATTTCATCGCGGCGGGAAATTTCGGAGGCGTTTTTCCCCTCCTCATAAATGAGCGGCCGCACGCCAGCCCAACTGGATTCGATGTCCGCCTCGGCAAGCCGAATCGTCGGAAACATGTAGCGAATCGCCGCCATAATATAATCGCGGTCTTCCTTTGTCATGACCGGCTGAACAGGGTCGGCCTTGTAGAACGTATCCGTCGTGCCTACGTACGTCTTGCCGTCGCGCGGGATGGCGAAGACCATCCGGCCGTCCGGTGTATCGAAGTAAATCGCCTGCTTCAAGGGAAACTTCGACTGATCAATGACCAGATGGACCCCCTTGGACAATTGAAGGTGCTTCCCGGTCTTGGACCCGTCTTTGTCGCGAAGCTCATCGACCCAGGGGCCCGCGGCGTTAATGATTTTCTTAGCACGGAACTCATACGCCGAGCCGTCCAATTGATCGACCACGCGCACGCCGGCGACCTTGTTGTTTTCATATAAAAAAGATTCGACTTTCATGTAATTCATGGCCTTTGCACCGTAGCGAACGGCTTCCTTCATGACTTCAATCGTCAGGCGGGCGTCATCCGTCCGGTATTCCACATAATAACCACCGCCCAGCAGCCCCTCCTGTTTCAGCAGCGGCTCGCGGGCCAGCGTCTCCTGCCGCGGCAGCATTCGGCGCCGTTCGCTGCGCTTGACTCCGGCCAGGAAGTCGTAGACGCGCAGGCCGATGCCCGTGCTGAATTTGCCGAACGTACCGCCGCGATGCAGGGGTAGCAGCATCCATTCCGGCGTTGTCACATGCGGGCCGTTCTCGTAGACGATAGCGCGTTCTTTGCCGACCTCGGACACCGTTTTGACATCAAATTGCTTCAGGTAGCGAAGGCCGCCATGCACCAGCTTGGTTGAGCGGCTGGAGGTGCCTGCGGCAAAGTCCTGCATTTCGAACAGCGCCGTGTGCAGCCCCCTCGTTGTTGCATCCAGGGCGATGCCGGCCCCGGTAATCCCTCCGCCGATCACAATGATATCAAGCGGCTGTTGCCTCATCGCTTCCACCATCGCTTTGCGGTTTGCAGCGGAAAATGTCACTGTCATCCCAATAACCTCCCTCGTCATAAAACGACATAATAGAAGTAGAAAAAACCGCAATAACACTTCAGCTATGGGCTAAGTGTAATTGCGGTTTCAAGCTTCTCCAACCGAATTTAAATATTAACTTATTAAAAATTGTAGCATATTTCCGGCTTTATTTGAATACCTTTGTTGCCTCAATGGCTTTGCCCCAGCCAGCGTACAATTCATTGCGCCGCGCTTCCGGCATCGTCGGCGTAAAGATGCGGTCGATGCTCCACTGCGCTGCAATCTCATCCCGGCTCTCCCAGTATCCGACGGCCAGACCGGCCAGATAAGCGGCGCCGAGCGCTGTCGTCTCATAAACTTGCGGGCATTCCACCGGTACGCCGAGCATATCGCTCTGAAACTGCATCAGGAAATTGTTCTGCACCGCTCCACCGTCCACGCGCAGTTTGGTAAGCTCAATCGAAGAGTCGGCCTCCATGGCGCTGAGCACGTCTTTGGACTGGTAAGCGAGCGATTCCAGGGTGGCGCGGATAAAATGTTCTTTGGAAGTGCCGCGCGTCAGGCCGAAGATGGCTCCTTTCACTTCGCTGTCCCAATAGGGTGTCCCCAGTCCGACAAACGCCGGAACAACATACACGCCGTCTGTCGTATCCACTTTGCTTGCGTACAGCTCGCTGTCCTTCGACTCCTTAATCATGCGCAGGCCGTCGCGGAGCCATTGGATCGCGGAGCCCGCCACGAAAACGCTGCCCTCGAGCGCATATTCGACTTTGCCGTCGATGCCCCAGGCGATCGTCGTCAGCAGACCATGCGAAGATTGAACGGGCTGGTCGCCGGTATTCATCAGCATGAAGCACCCGGTGCCGTAGGTGTTCTTGGCCATGCCTTCTTTAAAGCAAGCTTGCCCGAACAAGGCGGCCTGCTGGTCGCCGGCGGCGCCGGCAATCGGAACTTCCTCGCCGAAGAAATGGTAATTGACCGTCTTGCCATAAATTTCGGAAGAGGAACGCACTTCGGGCAGCATCTGCTTCGGTATCGTCAGCAACTCCAACAGCTCATCATCCCATTTTAATTCATAAATATTGTACATGAGCGTGCGTGAAGCGTTGCTGTAGTCGGTAACGTGCACCTCGCCTCCGGTCAGCTTCCAGATCAGCCACGTATCGATCGTGCCGAACAGCAGCTCGCCATTCTCCGCTCTCTCCCGGGCTCCCGGAACATGATCCAGAATCCATTTAACCTTTGTACCGGAAAAATAAGAATCGATCAGCAGCCCTGTTTTGGAGCGGAACAATTCGCCATGACCCGCGGCTTGCAGCTCGTCGCAAATGGATTTCGTCTGTCTGGATTGCCACACGATCGCATTGTAGACCGGGCGGCCGGATTCCTTATCCCATACGACCACCGTCTCGCGTTGGTTCGTAATGCCGATGCCGGCGATTTGGCCCGGCTTTACGCCGGATTCGATCAGGCAAGTCGCGATGACGGCGAGCACCGTTCCCCAGATTTCCAGGGCATTATGCTCTACCCAACCCGGCTCGGGGAAAATTTGCGTGAACTCCTTCTGAGCGACGTGGACGATTTGGCCCGCTTTGTTGAATAAAATGGCTCTGGAGCTCGTTGTACCTTGATCAATCGACAAAATGAATTTTTCCATGTGAAGTCCCCCCATTTAAAAGATTTGATTATGATCGAGCAGATAACGACGCTTACATTGAGACGCTGTACTTGGTGCTTTTGCCGGAAATGTGCGCGATGCCGAAGATGACGACCGCGATGCCCAGCACGATCCAAATGGCCGGGTCCGGTTGGCCCAAAAAGACGTTTTTGTAAAACAACGCCCCCAGGGCCCCGCCCAGCAGCGGCCCTACGACAGGAATCCAGGCGTATCTCCAGTTAGAGCCGCCTTTGCCTGCGATCGGCAGCAGCGCATGCGCAATTCTCGGCCCCAAGTCGCGCGCCGGATTGATTGCATACCCGGTCGTTCCGCCCAGCGATAAGCCGATGCTGACGATGAGAAAACCGACGATCAGCGGGTTCAATCCATCCGTAAACTTGTTGGCGCCGATGGCCAAAATCCCGAGCACCAGGATGAACGTCCCGATCATTTCGCTCATCAAGTTGGAGAAAGGATGGTACACGGCCGGACCGGTTGAGAATACGCCCAACTTGGTGCCCGGGTCTTCCGTCGCCTTCCAATGCGGCAAATAATGCAGGTACACGATGACGCCCCCGAGGATAGCCCCGAGCATTTGGGCCGCGATATACAAGGGGACGTCGGTCCAGGGGAAATTCCCGATCAGCGCCAGGCCCAAAGTGAGCGCCGGATTGAGGTGGGCGCCGCTGATCGAACCTACCGCATACGCTCCCATCGCGACCGCCAGCCCCCATCCCATCGTAATGACGATCCAACCCGAATTTGCCGCAAAAGATTTTTTCAGCGATACTCCCGCACATACGCCTCCGCCCAGTGTAATCAGTATCATGGTTCCAATCAACTCTCCCCAAAACGCTGACATGAAAACCCCTCCCAATGATTGTGAATGTTCAGAGAACACAAAAAGACCTACATCAAGTGTGCCCCAAACCACCCATGCTGGGATGAGGGCACGTTCAATGTAGATCTCCAAGTCTCCGTAACATTATTAACTTGATTCAAATTTTATTTAAAATTGTAAACGTTGTCAATCACTTTTTTCAAATTCTCGCCACAAATTTTTGTTCGAGGTGGTCACCGCTTCGGCGCCCGCTTGCAGAGCCAGTTCTACATCCTCTCTTGAAGTGATGAATCCGCCCGCCAGGATCGGCAGGTTCGTTCTGTCTTTCACCTTGCGGATCACGCTTGGCATGCCGCCGGGCAAAACTTCGATGACATCCGGCTGCGTGTTCTCCAGCAGCTTGCAGCTCTTCTCCAAGGCGCTGTTGTCGATCAAGAAGATGCGCTGTACGGCGACGACGCCTTTTTGCTTCGCCTTTTGAATGACGCTGGACTTGGTGGACAATATCCCGTACGGCCGATACTCCTGGCAAAGATACTCGGTCGCGTGCCCGTCGCTCTGCAGGCCTTGAATCAGGTCCATGTGCAAAAACAACTTCTTGTTCGCTTGATGCACCATGCCGCAGGCGTGCTTGAGCTGGGCGATATGGACATCCAGCAGCACCAGGTACTCATACGATGATGCCACGGCCTTTTCCAAATCTTTCATCTGCCGCGATGCAGGTAAAATTCGCTGTTCAAAGAAATTCATATATCAGGCCCCTTTACATCCCATGATAAGTGCGTTTTTATTCCTATGCAAGCACATGCCCTTGTTGACCCGACAGTTTTCTAGTGTACATTATTAATAGGACACACGAAGGACACAGGATTGCTCTAGACTGCTGTTTGAGGGCAGTCGGAGGTGAAAGCGTACATGAAGGAACATGCATTTCAAGACGATTAGAGGTTGTTCAAAAAGTCGTCTTTTGATCACGAAGTGAATCAAGATGTAACTCGGCATCGAATCTTGAATTCAGCCGGGCCAAGCGGATGCTTTCGAAGAATGTTTCCTGGGGAAACATTTGAGGTGCTCACGTACCCTCACAAGCTTATGCTTCCGAAGCCGTTTTCTCCGAAAACGTTCAGCTCCGCTCCTCAGGCCCTAGCTTCATCCAACCTTCTCGGTGCTGAAAAGCCGACTTTTTGAACACGCACGATTAGGAAAGGGCTTTGGCAGCATGGCGGTAATTAAGCATATGGAGTGTGCGCGGCGATGAAACGAAGGATTTTGCTAGTCGAAGACGATGCGCTGATGCGTGAATTTATAACGGACTATTTTATAAGAGAGCAGTGGGAAGTATACGAGGCAAGCAATGGAAGGATCGCCCTTGATACATTCGAGCGGACATCCGTGGACTTGGTAGTCCTGGATATTATGATGCCGGAGCTGGACGGCTGGGCGGTTTGCAGGAGCATCCGCAAGAAGTCGGACGTACCGATCATTATGATCACGGCCAAGTCCGAAGACGATGATCAAATTATGGGCTACGAGCTCGGCGCCGATGAGTATGTCGTAAAGCCCTTCAGCCCCAGAGTATTGGTGGCCCGAGCGGTCGCGTTAATGAAAAGAACGGAAGGTACCGTAGGGCGCGAAGGGGAATTGCTTGTTTATGGCGATTTAACGGTTAACAGAATTGCGCATACGGTAACGGTGACGGGAACTCCGGTCAACCTGTCTCCGAAAGAATATGACTTGCTGCTTTTTCTTATAAAGCACTATGGCAAGGTGCTGCCAAGGGAGTATATTTTGGATGCGGTATGGGGGTACGATTACTTGGGAGATGTACGAACGGTAGATACCCATATCAAAAAACTGCGAGCCAAACTCGGAGACGAGGGCCGCTATATTGGCACCGTGATCCGTTCCGGCTATAAGTTCGAGATGGTACCTTGAGAAGGAATAGCGTAGTATATAAGCTTTTCGTTGTCACGTCGCTGTTGATTCTCATTATTTTTTCCCTGGTTATGCTCGCGGAGAGTTTGTATTTCGAACGGTTTTACCGGACGTCCAAAATCGGCGCGCTGGAACGGAACATGAAACAACTCGCCCAGCAAATCAATGAGACGCCATTTAAAGAACAGCGTGCAGCACGGCTGCTCGGCACTTTTATGAACGATAACGACGCCAGTGCCTTCTTCCTGAACGGGAAATTTGAAAGAAAGGCCGTAAATCCTTATTTCCTGGAGCTGCTGTCAGACGGCACGACCGTCACGGTTCCCATTACGCCGGAAGGCATGACGTTAGACGACATTCCGCACGGCATTCAAGCCGGGGACCGCATCGTCGTTGACGGCATTTTCATGGATGAAGAGGACACCATTATGCAGCCTGTATACATTCGGCGGAAAGATGCCGCTTTGGAGGATGGTCTGGTTCGCGTACAAGGGAAAGTAACGGATATGCTGCTTCCCGAGAACCGATCGTACAATCCACTATACCAGGACACCCTGGCGGACGAAGCGCTGAAGGAATGGGCGCCGGATGCGGAGCAAAACAATGCGCTTCTGCTGGAAGGGCGCAGTGTCCGCAAGGAATGGAGAGATCAATGGAGCGGTCTCGGCTACGCGGTGATCATTCAGCCACTGCCGGTTGACGGAAGCGGGATCCGGTATTTATTCGTCATGGCTTCCTTGCAGCCGGTTGGAGAAGCCGTGGGCATTCTCCGGCAATATTTCGTTTATGCTGCGCCGGTCATCCTTGTTCTTGTGCTGCTGCTGTCGTTTTTTTATTCCCGGATCATCTCCCGCCCGTTAGTTGCGCTAAGCCGCACGGCAGCTCGTCTTGCCGATCTGGATTTTACCGCGCAGCCGGAAATCCAGGCAAAGGATGAATTCGGGGAGCTGTCCCGCAGTCTGACCGCATTATCCCGTAATCTGGATGCTACGTTAAGGCAGCTGACCACGGCGAACGAGCAGCTGCGGACGGATATGAGCGAGAAGGAGCGTTCCGAACAGCTTCGGAAAGAGCTGATCGCGAATCTCTCCCATGAATTGAAAACGCCGCTGGGTATCGTGAAAGGCTTTGCGGAAGGGCTGCAGGACGGCGTGGCCAGCGACAAGCGGGAACGTTACCTTGCCCTCATCGTCAAGGAAACGGACCGGATGAACGATCTCATCATGGATATGCTGGAACTGTCCAAATACGAAGCCAAGGCCATACGCTTGCATCCAAGGAGTATATCCCTTCCTCGCCTGATTCAAAAGGCGGCCGATTCGTTTACCCGGCAGTTGGAGAACAAGCATCTCCAAATTAAGCTGGAAGGCTTGGCAGGGGAAGAAGTTTTCGTAACGGCAGACCCCCGGCGGCTGGAGCAGGTCGTATTGAATTTGCTGAGCAACGCGATTCGGCATGCCGTGGAGCGCACCGTCATTACAATCGATATCCAGCGGACGGCTGTAGGGACAATAGCCGTGGTTCTCGAAAATATCGGAGCGCCGCTGGCTGTGGAGGATTTGGGCCGGATCTGGGATCACTTCTACCGGGCGGAGCGTTCCAGGGATCGCCTTCATGGCGGAACGGGGCTGGGGCTTGCCATCGTCAAGCATATATTGGAGCTCCATAATAGCGAGTATGGGGCAAGAAATACGCATCAGGGCGTCGCGTTTTATTTTACCCTGAAGGAAAACGGAGGAGATTATGATGAAGAATAATAACAAACGAATCTATCTTGTGCCAGCGCTGTTCGTTCTGCTGCTGATACTTGCGTCCGCATGCGGCAATCAACCGGGCGCCGGGTCGAACCCTAACGCCGCCAACGAGAAGCCCGCGGTATCCGAGTCCGGCACACAAGCCGGTAACGCTGCCCCGCAGTCCGAGAATGCAGCCGGCCCGGAAGAGAAAATATTAATCGTCATCGACCAGATGCCTAAACCGATCGAAGGAAACAGCTTTGATTTCATCGTGAAGCAATTGCCGGAAGGATACATGTTGAAGGACATGAAGTGGGTTTCGGATCAAAACGAGATCACCAATACGTACGAAGAAGCGATCGAACATGGCCAGACCGGGGAGGACGGGTTCTACATTAGCGGCAACGGCCAGTTTTCCGGCTTCTTTTATCCGGATTCGCTGAAGGACGAGAAAGGCCGGGTCATCTTTACATTCGCGAATGATGAGAACAACGAGTTGACCTGGGAAAAAGAGATCACGTTGAAGTAAGGGGGAAAAAGCGGCACGAAGGTGAGGTTTCCCGCTTTGAGGACCGGGAGCGTAATATGCACATTATAGAATTTATAAAATATCGGGCATGGTAGGGGGCGATGCGCAGGTGGAGAGGGGAGGAGAAGGGGAGCCTGGAGGAGGCTAAGGGACACTAGAGCCGTTATTTTCGGAAAAACGGAGGTTTGTAAAATGTAACGGACACAGAAAGACCTTATTTACCTCAAATCGGCCTGGATGAACCGATTTAGAGCGAAATAGAGTCGTTTGTGTCCGTTAGTCTGGGAAATACCCGGGAAATGGGCGGATAAGGTCGCTGGTGTCCGTTAGAGCAGCGACCAAAGTTTAGGAAGAGCCTCCAATCGCTATATTTCTCCGTTTCGGGTTTAAAACAAGCACATCATTACCCAACTCGAACAGCTTCTCCATCAACGCTTCCATGCCATGCTCCAGTTTGTACTCCATCTCTTCTCTATAGAGCGGAATCAGGAAATACGTATGAACCTTGTTTCCATCCTTGGTCGGAATGACGCTCAAATCCTCGTTAAGCTCATAAAGGACCACACCGTTTAGTCCGGTTCCGTCGGCATACGGCTCGTAATCCTGGTAGTTCGGAATCGTATGCCCGTAGCCCAGCCATGTGTTGTATTGATGCGGAAAACGCGCCAACTGCTTCATGAGGCGAACCGGCCAGTAGTTATTGTCATCTTTAAACGCCTGTTCGTTCAATTCCCATGTGGCCGGGAGGAATATGATCAGCTCCGCCCGGTCGAAGCTGTCTTCAAGCTGCTCCAGGATTGACTCAGGCAGTGTCATCGGCAAGTCGCTCATCCCCGTCGTATACAAAATCCAAAATGGCTCCTGCTCTGTCGGCTCCATAATATTCACATCGATATGTACGATATCGGAGATGATTTCGTGAAACACGCTGCTGTTTCTGCCCGGAAATACGCGTTCGAAATGCTCGACGATTTCCTCCGTATACATCATTGGAGCCGGCGCCGTATAGCCGTCATCTTCTGCTTCGTCATAGCTGTAAATTGTTGTGCCGTCCTTTGCCGTTTCTCCGTTGTTTTTACCGCCAAGCCATTTTTTTAAAAAACTCATCTTGTAACTCCCCTTAGCTGATTCAATTAAACTCGTCGTATCACCAGGCAAATTTCTTGTTTTTGGTATTAATAAAGCAATTGCACTACAAATTTTAATACATAAATGAATGAAAATGGAACAGTTTTTTAGAAAATCGGGTTTGTCATCCGCATTTACAGAAGATTAACACAGTGATGATATCGGGCTAATCCTTCGTTTGTAACATAAAAGCGTGTGGTACCGTTCCCAGTGTGGGACCGATCCCATAATCTGACAAAAGGTGAAAACACGATGAACTTGCTGGATATACGAGGCTGCGTCACTCCTGAGGATTCCAAGACGCATGTGCGGATCCCGTTTGAGCTGGGCGAGGCTTGCGAGCGGTTGAACCTCCGGTTCGAGTACGCGCCGACGGTGCTGGAAGATCGCGAGCGGGCGTTGGAGCTGCTTGCGCAAAGCTTTGAGCTGTACATTTTGCCGGATCGGAAGGAGCAAGCGGCCTTACAGGCGGATAAATTTTTGCCGCTGAAAAATCTGATCACCCTCTCGCTCGATGACGTTCAAGGTTATCGGGGAGCGTGCCACCGCCACGATCCGGTGCAAGAGTTGTTTGTGTCCGAGGCAGCAGCTTCCCCCGGGTTGATGGCGGGGAGATTGGAAGCCGGCCCGTGGTGCGTGACGCTCAGCATGCATTGCATCGTAACGGATACATGCGATTACCGCCTGCAAATCTGGACTCCCGAAGAGGGGGCGCTGTCATGAAATTGAAATGGCTTGCCTGCGAGCTGCATACGCACACGCTGCACAGCGACGGCCGCCAGACGCTGTCCGAGCTGGCGGCGGGAGCCGTCAAGCTGGGGTTTGACGCGATCGCGCTGACGGATCACAACACGATGTCAGGCCTCTTCCATAAAGAAGACGCTGCCCGAGAAAGCGGTCTGCTGATCCTTCCCGGCATGGAATGGACGACGTTTTACGGGCATATGGTGACGCTTGGCTTAGACGCCTTTGCCGATTGGCGGGAGGCGGACAGGTACGGTGTCGGCGAAGGGATCGAGGCCGTTCACCGGCACGGCGGACTCGCCGGACTGGCCCACCCGTTTCGGATCGGCAGTCCGGCCTGCACCGGCTGCTTTTGGGAATACGAGCTGAAGAACTGGTCCACCGTTGATTATATCGAAGTATGGTCGGGCACCTTTGCTCCGATTCAAACCGGCAATCAGCGGGCCTACGCCTTATGGACGGACAAGCTGAACGAAGGTTATCGCATCGCCGCCACCTCGGGGAGGGACTGGCATGCGCAAGAAGACACGGAGGAGCCAATTTCGGTCACTTATCTGGGAGTTCCGGATGACGTGAAGCCGGCGGAGGAACATTTGGTTCAGGCTCTGCGGCAAGGGCGTGCCGCCGTCACGATCGGTCCGCTGCTCGGGCTTGCGCTGGACATTGGCGGCGAACGTTATGAACTCGGTTCAGTGGTTCCGCCAGACATGAAAGGCGGCGAAATCCGGGCGCGTGTATCGCTCGATTTCGCGGTCAGGGCGGGGCTGTGGACGCTGCCCGATCAAACCTATCGGCTGTTACTGCGCTCCAATCAAGGGATCGATGCGGTCTCTACCGCCCATGCCGGGTTAGGCGAATATGTTCTGCCCGTCCATGACGTCACCCGGAAGTGGCTCCGGGCTGAATTATGGGGAAATGTTCGCGGCGCAAACACCTTGATCGCTTTTACCAATGCCATCTATTTTGATGAAGGAGTGAACGCCGATGAAACGATTTCCGCTGGTCACCGCCCATACGGGATGCATGGGCAATAAAGAGCATTCCTTGGAATCTCTGCATTCAGCCTTGGCGCTGGGCGCGGACATTTACGAGGACGATATCCGGGTCACCCGCGATGGAGAACTGGTGCTGAGCCATGACGACGAAGTGCTTCTGGCGGACGGCCGCCAGGGGAGGATTGCGGACATGACGCTGGCCGAACTGCACGAAAGCCTGGCGGAACCGCTCACCGATCTTGAGACTGTCCTGCGAATGGTAAAAGCGGCCGGGAAGACGATGAACCTCGACATCAAGACGGCCGCCAGCCTGGAGCCGGTGTTCGCCCTGATCGCAAGGCTGGATATGGCGGGGCAGGTGTTTTTAAGCGGGTGCGAATATCCCGCAGCTATCGAAGCCGACCGCTATGGACGGCATATAAACAAGCTGCTGAACGTGGACATAAACAGCTTTCAGCGCATGAAATACGCTGATGCCGCCCAAAAAGCGTGCGTGGAAGGCCGGGAGACCGGCTGCTTTGGGCTGAACGTTCCTTATCAGCTCGTCCGTCCCGAGCTGCTGGAGATCGCGGAACGGGAATCCCTGGCCGTGTATGTCTGGACCGTCTCGGACGCGGCAGATATGCGGCGGATGGCAGATATGGGGGTGGCGTCGATCACGACCCGCGAGTTGGCCAAACTGATGACGGTCAAGGCGGAATGGAATTTGCAGAGGAGAGTCACTGTTGAATAATACGCTGAATCATAGTTTGAAGGAGCTCGCGCGGCTGGCGGGAGTATCCAAATCAACCGCTTCAAGGGTCATTTCCGGCAAAGGTTATGCCAGCCCGGAAGTGAGGGAGCGCGTGCTCCGCGTGGCGGAGCAGCTCCGCTACAAACCAAGCGCGGTGGCCAGAGCGATGGTCACCAAGCGTACGCACAACATCGGCGTAATCGTGTTCCGCGAGACGTTGCCGATCGTATCGCATCCGTTATACGGCAAAATCATCGATGAAATTTTGATGGCATCGGAAGCCCGCGGCTATTCCGTTTTTCTCAAGACCGACAAGGAGATGTCCCTGCGCTCGACCGATTATATGCTGGAGCAGCGGGTGGACGGGCTTATTCTGGTGAGCAGGCTGCGAAAAAACGTGATCGATTATGTCAAAAAATTCAACCTTCCTTACCTGATGGTGAACGGTTCTACCGATGATCCCGACGTGATCCACCTTGTCAGCAACGATGAAGCAGGCGGCGAGCGGGCTGCCGATTACCTGTATGGACTTGGGCACCGCAGGTTTTTCATTCTTGCCGGTCCCAGCGCCCACCGCAGCCATTCGCTCCGGCTCGCCGGCTTCTGCAAGCGGCTTGAGCAACTGGGGGTGTCCGCAGGCAGTGGCATGACGATCGCCGAATCGCCGGAATCCCAATTTGATTACGGCTGCAGGCTGATGGCAGAGCATTATGAAACGTTCAAGAAAGGCGGTTATACGACCTTGTTTTCCACGAACGACATGCTTGCGCTCGGGGCGATGAAGGTGCTGCTGGAGCAAGGCGTGCGTATTCCCGGCGAGGCGGCCGTGATGGGCTACGACAATATCGAGCTCGCGGGCATGTACTCACCGGCGCTGACCACGGTAAGCGTCAACGCCTCCGGCATCGGCCGGGATGCGGTCGAGATTCTGGACCGGCTGATTGGCGGGGACGCGGATTTGCCGAATCTGATCGAATATGAAAGTGAAATTATCGTCAGGCAATCAACCTAAGCCAAAGGGAGGGGAAACCATGCTGTGGTATTGGAAATCGGTGGGGATCCGGCGCATCATCGAGTTCGTGCTGCTGACCGTGTTTGCGATTTTTTTCGCCGGACCGCTGGTCAATCTGCTCGTACTCGCTTTTAGCGAAAAATGGACTTATCCGGATGTGCTTCCGCAGGTATGGGGTTTTAAATGGTGGAATTTCGTGCTGGCCAAGGACGACATCGTCTCGTCGATCTCGCTGTCGTTTTTGATCGCCGCGATCGTGACCGGGCTGTCCATTGTGCTGTGTATCCCGGCCGCCTATGCGTTTGCGAGAATCCAGTTCCCGCTTAAGCGGATGTTCCTGTTTTCGTTTCTGCTGACGCACGCTTTTCCGAAGATGGGGCTTTACGTTTCCATCGCGGTGTTGTTTTACCGCATCGGGTTGATGAACACGCTGCTTGGGGTTGTGCTGATCCATATGATCAACGTGTTGATGTTCATGACCTGGATTCCGACGGCCGCATTCCGCAATGTGCACGCCGCGCAGGAGGAATCGGCGCGGGATGTCGGGGCCAGCCCGTTCAGGGTGTTCCGCAGCATTACGCTGCCGATGGCGATGCCCGGAATCATGGTGGCATCGGTGTTTACTTTTTTGAATTCGCTCGATGAAGCACAAGGGACGTTCCTGGTCGGCATTCCCGACTTCAAGACGATGCCGGTCGTCATGTACTCGATTATTGCCGATTTCCCGAGCAGCGCCGGAGCGGTGTTTTCCATCATCCTGACGCTGCCGACCATCATCCTGCTGTTGGCCGCGCAGCGGCTGGTGAGCGCCGATGTGCTGGCAAGCGGGTTCCAGACGAAATGACGAAAGAGCAGAGAACAAAAGAGGGGGAAGGAGCATGCAACTGTCAGTACGGGAATTGACCAAGCGCTATAAAACCGGCGACGGGGTTAGCGGCATCAATCTCGAAGTGGAGCAAGGCGAGCTTGTCACGCTGCTTGGTCCGTCGGGGTGCGGCAAGACGACGGTGCTGCGCAGCATCGGCGGGTTTCTGGCGCCGGATTCCGGCGATATTCTGATCAAGGGCCAAAGCGTGATCGAGCTGCCGCCAGAAAAGCGGCCGACCTCGATGGTATTTCAAAGCTACAATTTGTGGTCGCATATGACCGTCTATGACAATCTGGCGTTTGGGCTCAAAATCCGCAAAATGCCCAAAGCGGAAATACGCGGCGCGGTAGCGGACGCGCTCAAGCTGGTTCGCCTTCCGGGCTTCGAGAAGAAGTACCCGGCCGAATTATCGGGAGGCCAGCAGCAGCGCGTCGCGCTCGCCAGGTCGCTGCTGCTGAAACCGGCGGTGCTGCTGCTGGACGAGCCGTTTTCGGCGCTCGATGCCAAGCTGCGGCATGAAATGCGGGAGGAGCTGCGCGACATCCAAATGCAAACCGGCCTCACGATGGTATTTGTCACGCACGATCAGGAGGAGGCTTTGTCTCTCTCCGACCGGATTGTCGTCATGAACAGCGGGCGCATCGAGCAGATTGCCAAGCCGCAGCAGATTTACGATGAGCCTGAGACTTTATATGTGGCCGGTTTTATCGGCAAGATGAACTTTTTGGAGGGGGTGGCGGATGAGCGGAAGATTCGGATCGGAACGTTAAGCTTTCCGAATGTGAAAGGCTTGCACGGTAAAGTTACGGCGGCGGTTCGCCCGGAAGACGTGGGCATCCAAGGCCAGCCGGAACAGGGGAATGTCCTGACGGGCAAAATCAAGCAGGTGATGGTGCTGGGGCATTATGCCGAGGTTACCGTCGAATTGGCCGAATTCGGCACCCTGCGGACATTTCAAGCGAAGGAAGCTGCTGCGGATTTGTGGATCGGTAAAGAGGTTGGCGTCACAATCGCGAGAATGACCGGATATCCGGCAAACGTAACCCATTAACGGAGGTTGATAACATGTTTACGAAAAAGCCATGGTTAACGATGTTCTCTTCAGTTATGCTGTCCGCGCTGCTGCTGGCCGGATGTGGAAGCGGAGGCGGAAACGGCGCGGCCAATACACCGGGCCAAAACAATGCTTCCGCGGAGGCGGCTGCGACCGGCGAGCCGACTTCGTTCAACTTCTACTTCACCGGCTCGCAAAACGTCAAAGACCTGTGGGATACGCTCGTGCCCATGTTTGAGAAGCAAAACAACCAGGTTGACGTCAATATGGTGTACATTCCTTCCGGAACCGGCGCCGAACCGACGTACGATCGTATCCTTGCGGCCAAGCAGGCCGGAAAAGGCTCGGGAGACATCGATCTTTACGAGGACGGCATCAACTTTGTGGCTCAAGGCACAAAGGATGGCGTATGGGAACAACTTAGCACGGACGCGATCCCCAATCTGGGTAACGTCAACGCCCAGACGATGAAGGACGTGGACAATTACGCCATTCCGTACCGTTCGTCGGCCGTCGTGTTGGCCTATGACAGCACGAAGGTCGCGAATCCGCCGAAAATCCTTGACGAACTGCTGGCGTGGATCAAGGCGAATCCGGGGCAGTTCGCTTACAACGACCCGTCGACCGGCGGCTCCGGCAGTTCTTTTGTGCAGACGGTGATCTATAAGGATCTGCCCGAGGAGGACATTCACAATGCCGATCCGTCCGTGATGGCAAAGTGGGACAGCGGCTTTAACACGCTGAAAGAATTGGGACAATACGTGTACGGTAAAGGGATTTATCCGAAGAAAAACCAGGGCACGCTCGATCTGCTGATGAACGGCGAGGTGTCGATCATTCCTGCCTGGTCCGATATGGTGCTGCAGCAGCTTAACGAAGGATTGCTCCCGGACACGATCAAAATGCAGCAAATTACGCCCGGGTTCAACGGCGGCCCGACTTATTTGATGGTGAACAGCGCGTCGGAGAAGAAGGAAGCGATCTATCAGTTCCTGGATTTCGTACTGTCTCCGGAAGCCCAGGCCGTCGTTGTCGAGAAAATGAACGGTTTCCCGGGCATCGAGCTGGCGAATATGCCGCAGGAGACGCAGGACAAGTTTAAAGGAGTCGCCGAAGGGTTCCGGACGTTTAACATTGGCGACCTGGGCACGGAGATCAACAAACGCTGGCAGAGCGAAGTTGCGGCCCAATGAGCAAAGAGTGGAAACAAGCGATTGCGGGGTTGGCGATGGTCATCCCCTCTTTCGCCATTTTGCTGGTCGTTGTCATCATTCCGATCATCCAGTCACTCTTCATGAGCCTTAGCAACGGAGCGGGCGGATACGACCTAAGCCGGTATCAGCTTTTGTTCACCGACAAGGGGCTGCGCGCCAATATCCTGTTTACGCTGCGCGTCACGCTGATCACCTGCGCGTTCGTGCTGCTCATCAGCTACGTGCTTGCCGTCTACATGCGCTTTAACAAGGGGCCGATCGTTGAACTGATTCGCAAGACATATATGATTCCGCTGTTTATCCCGGGCGTGATTGCCACCTACGGGCTGATCAATCTGCTCGGCAATCACGGCTGGCTGGCCCGGTGGCTTGACGGAACCGGCCCCCAGCTCCCGCGCATCATTTTCGATGAGAAGGGGATCATCATCGCCAATTTATGGTTCAACATCCCGTTTACGACGATGCTGCTCAGCTCTGCGCTGGCCGGCATCCCCGCTTCGGTCATCGAAAGCGCGAAGGACGTGGGAGCGGGGAAGCTGCAGCTGTTTACGCGCTTTATTTTTCCGCTTACGTACAAAACGTTTCTCGTCGCCCTGACCTTCGTGTTCATGGGGGTCATCGGATCGTTCACCGCGCCGTTTCTGCTCGGAGCAAATTCCCCGCAAATGCTGGGGGTTTCGATGCAACAGGTGTTCAGCGTCTTCCAGGAGCGCGAACAGGCCGCGGCGATGGCGTTCTTCTCCTTCCTGCTTTGCTCCATACTGGGCGCTTTTTATATCCGCTCCATGGCCCGGGAAGAAAACGTAAAGATGTAATCAAGCAGCGAAGAAAGCCGCTAAACACAAGGGGGTCCGGGTGTTTGGCGGCTTTTTTTGGCTTGAAAACCAAACGTTACAGGCTGATGGTCGGTTCAACCACAGTTATTGTATTATCGACTGAATTGAGGTTAACCATGGCGCCAATCGGCAAAGCCGCTTTATAAACACCATGGCCTGTGGCAAGGTTCGTGATCAGCGGCTTACCGAGCGGTATAAGGAATTCGTTGATTAAATCCTCATAGGATATGCCGTATGCCGCCTGACAGCCCGTGCATTCGCCCATAATAATGCCAATGCAGTCATTCAATTTTCCGGCCAGCTTCAAATGATTCAAATATCTGTAGACGGTATTGGTAGGTTCATGCGTTTCTTCAAGAACGAGAATTTTACCCAGTGTATCGATTTCGAAAGGTGTGCCCAACGTATCGACAAAAGAGGTTAGATTCCCGCCCACAAGCGGCCCTGTAACGTTGCCCGGTACCCGGCTGATCAGCGGAATCGCCGGCGGGTTCTGGATCGGCCGGGTTAATGAATACAAGGATGTCGCGGAAAAAAACTGGTCGAAATTATAGGCGGGCGTTGCGGATTTGAAGTCAATCAGCAGCAGACTATGAAATGTGATTAAATCCACAATTTGATGCAGTGCGTTTAACAAAACCGTGATGTCGCTGTAACCTGTAACGATTTTGGGATTACTTCGGATCACATTATAATCAAGGTACGGAAGAATTCCCGCTACTCCGGTACCGCCTCTGGTGGGCAGTATCATTTTAACTTGCTCATTTTGAAACATCATCATCAAATCGGCGGCCCGCTGCGCGTCTGAGCCGGCCAGAAACCCGTTTTGCGCATATACGAATTGGCCCAATAAAACATTGAGCCCTGTTGCTCTCAAAACTTCAATCCTTTGATTAATAATGCTCGGGGTGAGCGGACTGCCCAAAGTAACGATTCCAACGGTATCGCCTCTCTGCAATATCGGCGGACGTATCGGCATAGGCTTATCTTCCTCTCCTAAAAATAGAAGAAGCCATCGTAATATCATGTCATTACATTATATTGGCAAAACCGGCTGCACAGTACTGAAAAGGTGCCAGGAGACATTCATAGAAAACCGCATCGTTTGGTAAAGCGAAAGTGACGAGCTTCTACGATCAGACAGAAGAGGTGTCTTTCATTGTTATAGACCATCAGCCCGACCTAAATCAACTACCAAACGAATTAAAGTATTCTTTTCTTGGGGTGGGCGGCAGATCAACACTCGCTGTCCGGACGCTTTGCACGATTATCCCGTTTGATCAGGGTAGCAGAGAAACAGACAAGCTCGGGAAAAGAAAATATTTGGTGGAGAAGCAGATCGGTTCGAGATAATTTAGACGAGCTTAGGAGAAGGAATTAGGTTTAGGGGAGGTGAAATAGACCGGACAAGAAATCAAGACAAGAGATCAGCACAGGAGATCAAGGACAAGACGCGGGGGAGACGAAAAGACCTGATTTTGCTGCAGCCTGAACCCTTCCATCTGCAGCAACGCCCACACCGTTCATGCTAACTCACACCCATCAAGTTGATCCGCATTAAGCTAACCCCTGCCCATTAAGTTGATCTTCGTCAAACTCCCCCCACCGTTCCAGCGTCTCGATCAGGCCGCAGCCGCAAGGGGCTGGTTCGGTTGGCGCGCGATCAGCCGGCGGTAAGGGATCGCCGGAATCGCCACACACATGCGCAGCAACTTCTGCCGCATCGTTTCTTCCGCTCCGGGCAGGCGCAGCCGGCGGCGTACGGTATACTCGTTGAGGTACGCCTGCAGATGCTTCAGTCCCAAGGCTATATATGTACTCTTCAGCGATTCCCACGCCTCTCTCACCACTTTCCGCAAGGGCGCATACAGACGAAAGGCTAGAGGGAACGACTGTACCACCGATGTACGGACATCCACATGCCCGTTGATGAACGCGGCGAGTTCGAGACGGTTTGCCCTTTGTCCGTCTCCTCTCTTATGCGGTATCAGCCGGATTTTGACCTGCTCCGGCTCGCCCGACTCCGTTACTGTGCATCCCGCTATGACCGCCGTGGCATACGGGTGCAGAAACTGACACCGGGACGGATTACACCCATACAGATCGCTGTTCACCTTCACGTCTCCGTAGAGCAGTTCCCGGGCATCGAACTCTAGGGCGGCATGGCGTATTTTATGCAGCATCAACCAGGCGGTTTTGTAGGTGACCTCGATCACCTGACTCAGCCGCATCGCCGAGATGCCGCCCTCAAGCAGGAACAAATCCAGGGCTTTGAACCACTTGGGCAGGGGCAAATGCGTTCGTTCAAAAATCGTACCGACCAAAGCCGACGTTTGATGCGCGCACCTTTCGCACTCGAACAAGGGGATACGCCGGGAAGTCAGACGACTACACTGGGTGTGAGCGCAGCGCGGGCAGATGAAGCCGCTTCGCCACTTCATCGCGATCAGCGCTTCCATGCAGGCCTGCTCGCTGTTATAACGGCTGCTGAATGGTTGAAGTTCCGTTCCTGCATTGGCATCTATGTCCGATCGCCCCCGAATCAAGAAGTTGCGAACGCGCGTTCCATTTACTTCATTATATCAAACACATGTTCCCTTATCAAGCTGAAAATCTCATCTGAACCGCCTCATTTTCCCCCCCTCTCTTTTTCTTCTCTCTTTTTTGGAAACCCCTGCTCTAGCTCCCACCCTCTGCACTCTGAACGAAAGGGATAATCGTGCAAAGGCTGCAGGCAGGGACACCAAGGCACGAAGACACGAAGACACGAAGACACGAACCCTTTAACAGCCCGCTCACCCGGCGTCGATTTGTGACACTGCTCGAAACGGCTACACTGCAAAAGGTAAATGCGCTGACCTTGGCGGATCGTGGCGCCCTCTTCATCGTTGACGCTTCCATGCTTCCATATTTGAGCGGAATCGCAGCAAAGCGGTCGAGTTGCTTTCCCGATTTGGAGATCATGCCACCGGCACGTTTTACAAGGGGTCTCCTATGCTCTTGATCAACGAAGTAGCCTCTGATTCAGTGTCAACTCCGGCTAATGTTAACAATTTTGAAGAAAACACCTTATTTATTTTTATGCCTCCGAAAAATATAAACCGCATTTTCATCAGACGGAGGTAAGAGGAGAGAGGTTAACTCTTCACTTAATTCCATAATAAAGTCATCGGCTCTATAATACGACTCGAAATCTCCTGTGTGTTTCGGGTTATTGGTACCGATCACAATGTACATTTCCACTGAACTTGTTTTGAAAACATGTTTTTCGTAGGTGTTTTTGGGAACAGGCCAGGAACAAAGCACAACTTGAGGGTTATATTGATGCAGGGCGGTTCGGGCGTCGGCTTTTTCTACAAAGTCGGGGTAAGTAATATAATGTTCCCAACTATAGTCGTCGGTTGCTTTACAGTTGACGCCGGTTTCGTTCAAGAATTTCGTTAATGTACCGTCACCGGAGGCAATTTCAAGGCATTTTTTATCTCCAATGATCTTTGAAAGCTGTGAAATCAATTCTCTTGAATAGAAACAATAAATGCCTTTTTTGTTGACCAGGGGCATTAATATTTTTTTATTTATAACGAATCTCCAAAAAAACCGGAACAAACCCATGGAAACGGGTTTTCTTTCGAAAGCTCGCCTGAATAAAAGCCGCTGCAAGATCATTCCATCCCAGAGGTTGAACCTTATTGCCTTGGCTGCGCTTTCAGATGAAGCGGCAATACTTAAATGTTCCAACAAGTAAATCGCAAATCGCGCCTTGATGATGTCAGGCAAAAAAGCATTTACTGTTTTTTCGTTCATACCGCTGTTTATTATTTTTTTGCTGGCAAGCTTTGCGCTCGTCGTATATTTTGCAATCATGGCATCGAATAAATTCGAATGATTTTGGGTTTTGATGATGCTTAGTTCTTTTAAAACAACTTCTTTGTACTCCGGATACTGACGCAGCAAAGTTTCTACGCTAATCTCATTAGACAGAATTTTTTTAGCGGTTTCTTTAGAGTAATGTGCCATTTTTTATCACCAATATATGAAATAAGTAAACTTTGTTAAGTATTATAACCTCCCTAAAATTCCAATAAAGTGACATAATATACAATTTATTATTTCAGCCGCCGGATCGATCATTTCAACATGGATTGACAAAATGATGGAATTAAAATTATTATGGATATATAATATCTATAATTATTTGCTAATATGCTGTGCACAGCACAAGGAGTTATGGGCTTCTTGTCAAAAAGGAGACTGAGTTTATGGGTAACGAACCCTCTATCCACCGCTGGCGTCCGGAATCTTACGATCCTAAACATAATTTTGCCGCCAAGCCGGGAGCCGGAGTTTTATCCTTGCTGCAGCCCCAGCCTGGGGAGCGAATCCTGGACATAGGCTGCGGGGCCGGGGACTTGGCGGCCGAAATCGCCGCCGCCGGAGCGGTCCCCATAGGGATTGACCTGTCGGAGGAGATGGTAAAGCGGGCCAGGCAGAAGTATCCCGAATTGAATTTCCAGGTGGAAAACGCTTGTGACTACCGGACGGATGCCACCTTTGACGCGGTGTTCTCCCATGCGGCATTGCATTGGATCAAGGATGCTCCCGCCGTAGCCCGCACTGTCTGGCTGGCTCTGCGGGAGGACGGGCGGTTTGTCGCCGAATTCGCCGGCAGCGGCAATGTCGCCGTGCTGACCGGCGCCATGCAGGAGGCGCTGGAGGCGTATGGTTATGCATGGGCGGGACGGAATCCGTGGTACCATCCCACCATTGGCGAATACGCCGGCCTGCTGGAACAAACCGGATTCCGCGTGATGTTCGCGCAGCACTTCGACAGACCCACTCCGCTCAAGGGGGATGCGGGCGTCCGTATCTGGCTGGACAGTTTCGCCGGATATTTCTTCCCGGACGTCACCCCCGCTGACAAAACGGCGATCTACCGGGCTATCGAGGAAAAGGTTAAGCCGCGCCTTGAGCGGGAAGGCCAGTGGATGATTGACACCAGCCGGCTGCGCATCGTTGCTGTCAAGAAGGCCAATTAGCGGACATACAAACAGGAATAAATAGTCGCGATATAAGTCGCTCCTTTTCGGGAGCGGCTTATTTAATGATTTTAGATTGACTTTAAATTCTACATGGTGTAGAATTTAATGAAACTACAACTTGTAGAAAATGAAATTCGAGATAAAAGGAGAGGTTTCATGAATTCCATACAAAAGATGTCGGATGCGGAAGCGGAAGTAATGCGCGTTATATGGGCGGCAGACGGACCGGTAACGTCCCAAACAATTCTTGCCGAACTCAACAAGCGGAAGGACTGGAAACCGACCACTGTCTTGACCTTTTTGAGCCGGTTGACGGAAAAAGGATTGCTGCGGACGGAAAAGCGAAAAAGGGTCAACTTCTACACCCCGGCGCTTAGCGAGGAAGAATACAAGCATCTGGAAACCCGCGCTTTTCTTGATTCGGTACACAAAGGTTCCGTCAAAAACTTTATCGCGGCTTTATACGATGCCGACGATATTAAGCCGCAGGAGATCGAAGAATTGAAAAGATGGTTTTCCGAAAGGTAGGAAGCAAAGATGGGACACGCGTTGATTTTGACGATAATGGCCCTTTCGGTTACCGGAACGGTGCTGTTTGGCGCTCTACGGCTAATGGAGCCGCTGACTGAAAAAATGTTCGATGGAAAGTGGCACTACCGCATCAGGAAGGTCGTACTCCTGTTTTTGCTTCTGCCCATCGGAGTGCTTGGCGGATCGGCGTATATGCGCTTCATTGAACCCAATGAACCGGCCGTGGCCGGCGTTCCTCGGCAACCGTCCGTGATATCCTCAGCGGATGCCGGTACGGAAAGCCGGATTTGGACAACGGCACCCGGTTCCGCGCCGGCGTTGACGGATTATGGCGATTTTTCGGCTCTTAGGGTCTGGATTCACGAAGCAGGTTTATGGCTGATGGCCGTTTGGCTGCTCGGATTTGCGGCGGCAGGCTGCCGATGGCTCACGGCTTACTGGCGGTTTCGCGCTAGACTTTGCCGCACCAATCTCCCTGTGGAAGGAAGAGCGCTGGAGATCTTTGTGACCGTTAAGCGGGAAATGGGGATCCGAGGAAGAGTTTTACTTCAGTCAAATGACGGGGTGCACACGCCGATGCTGGTCGGAATGCCGCGAGCGGTCTTGATTTTACCGGAAATTGACCTGGACGAACGGGAACTGCGGCTGATCTTCCGCCATGAGCTGATTCATTACAAACGGCATGATTTATTCATCAAAGCACTGGCTCTGCTGGCAAATGCGATACATTGGTTTAATCCCGCAGTTTATGTTTTGCGAAAAGACCTTGACCGTTACATGGAAATCTCCTGCGACGAACGGGTTGTCGGCGGGATGCCCGAAAGCGAGAAGCGTTTCTATGGGGAAACCATCTTAAATGTACTCGAGCGGGCGGCCAACCAAAGGGCGGGAATCTTTACCGGCTTTAGCGATAATGCCGCATGGATGAAAAGCAGGCTGATACATATTTTGAAGGCAACG
The DNA here is from genome assembly GCF_023715465.1 of Paenibacillus macerans. Classification (GTDB taxonomy): domain Bacteria; phylum Bacillota; class Bacilli; order Paenibacillales; family Paenibacillaceae; genus Fontibacillus; species Fontibacillus macerans_A. The sequence goes on along the minus strand of NZ_JAMBOE010000013.1, from coordinate 20,387 downwards.
CAGAAAAACCGGCGATCGGCTGTTCTCGCGGCAGTTTCAGCGGTTACGGTCATGGTGTCCGGGGTTGTGATAGCCACTGCCGTACACGCCGAGATGGGTCCTTCTTCCGCAACCGGTCCCGAGCACAATCTTGAAATTTCCACCGGTACGGCGTCCTCCATGGTATTTATCACCGGCATCGGCAGCATGGAAGGCACCTCCTATAGGATTGATGAGACTTCTTCTGCAGCGGGCGAAACTTTGATACCGGGGGAAGGCCCGGAGGTGAAGGAGGTTGGCAACCTGCACCTTGTAAAACTCGACCGTACGCTCAACGAGTTAAACGATGCCGACATCTATGGCATTTACAAACAACAGGGCATTCCATACACGGATACGGTTTATTTTGAACTGGCGGACGGCGCTTTTACTTTCACCGGCCAGAAGAGCATTCCGCTGAGCAGTCGTTGCGGGAGCGAAACGAGCCCGTACACGGCCAAAGTGTACGCTTCCAGCTCGATACTGGACCTTGCGTCTTACGATCAGCTGGAGGATAAACGGACCGGGATTGACAAATTGGTGCTCGAGACTCTAAACAAAAACGACAGCGACCCCGCCGCCATTCGCGATGAAATAATCGATACGTTGGCAGATCGCCTGGAGTTGCCGGCCGGCCTGTTGACGGTGGAAATTTCCCGGATTTAATCTTGTAGTTCATTCCGTTAAGGAGGCAAGCAGCGAAATGTTTCGACGAAAAGGATGGTCGCTCCTGTGCTCCATCGTTTTATGCCTGGGCGTTGCAGGCTGTTACGCAACGCCGGAAAAAGCGGCGCAGCAGCGATCTTTAAAAGTGATGTATTTTGGAGACAGCAGCTTTTTTGAAGATTACGGCGATTTATTTTTGAGTAAGTATGGGGACGTTGATTTGGATGTCGCGGTCCTGGACCAGAGCACTCTTCCGCCGAAGAAAAGTTATCGCGAGGCGTTGGATGAATTTATTCGGCTTGAAGAGCCGGATGTACTTTATTTATCGGCGGATGAATATGCGCGTTATGTCCAGGAAGGAATGCTTACCAGCCTGGAACCTTACATTCAAGCAGATCATTATGAGCTGTCAGGCATGCAAAGCTCCATCATTGATTTTTTGAAGAAATTGGGGGGCGGACAACTCTACGGGCTTAGCCCGACGTTTTATAATGCGGCTCTGTACTATAACGCGGACCTGTTTAAACAATATGGAATCACCCCTCCGCACGATAATATGACTTGGCAGGAAATACTGGATCTGGCTGCGCGCTTTCCTGCGGATGGGGGGGAGCAGCATCGCATTTACGGTTTAAGCGTTCCGTTTGTACAAACGATCGATGACTTGGTATTAAAGATCGCCAATACCCAGGGATTATCCGCAGTCAATCTAAAAACGATGCAAGTAACCCTAAATACGGACTCTTGGGAAAGCGTATGGAACATGGCGATAAACGGCGCTCAATCCGGTGCTTTATATTTGCCGGAAACTCCGTTTTACGGCGGCTCGCAGCAGGATTTTCTGGATCATGATTTATTTGTGCAGGGCCGCGTGGCGATGCAGCTGGATGATGCGGGTTTCATGCAAGTCTTGGCGGGTCTGACCAAAACACTTCCGGACTACAAAGCCTTTCAGTTCGATACCGTAACGAGTCCGGTCGATCCGTTAGATAGGTCATCTTCAAGGGATATGGAAGTGGGGCAAATTTTCGCCATTCGCGCGGGCACGCCCAACCTGGAGGCTGCTTGGGATTTCGTGAAGTATGTCAACAGCGACGATTATGCAGCAATAAAAGCGCGTGTATTTAACAGCAATTTATTGACGCGGATGGACCACTATAACGAAAACCGCCTGCAAGCTTTTTACAAACTGCATCCATTGATGGTCGATTATAGTAGGAAAGCCGAAATTCCCGATACATTCACGGAAAGGTTCAATGCCTTGATCAGCACGGAGATGAGGAAGGCGGCGCGGAAAGAAATTTCCTTGGAAGAGGCGCTGGATCATGTTTCCAAGTCGGGGCAAGCGCTGCTGGATGAAGCATTAGCTAAACAAAAAAATCGATAACGAACTGCCCCCCTTAGGTAATCGTTTCTAAAGGGGGGCCTCCGTTTACACATCCGCATGTCACAAAAAAAACTGTGTCGGCTGTTATAGAAGTAAAACTAATGTGGGGATAGTGCTATTACTTGGATTGCTGTTGCATTTGCGCCGTCTGAATCGATGATTGGACCTGGCCGATCATCGATTGAGCTTGCGTGATCTCGGTGGAAGCTTGTTTCAGAGCTTCTTCGCAAAGCGTTTGATTGGCGGCGGATTGTTCAATCGCTTGAGCAATGAGATCTTTGGCAATCGAGGCGGCAGCTTCCGCCTTTTTCAGAGTATTCGTATCAACCTGTGCCATTTTTATTCCTCCATCCATTACAATTTTGTACGCAATCAAACATAATATCCCTTGATGATTTCGGAGAAATACATGGAAAAATAATGCATCTGATGCTTTGCCCCAATTTGGAAACATCAAACAATCAACTCGAACCTATCCCCCAAGATCAATTGTTTGGAACGATGGATCTTCTGGCCGTCCGGACTGCTGACCGTACTTCTGATACACAGCAGAGGATGGCCTTCTTCGATATTTAAGTAGGTGGCCACATCGAAGGAAGCGTATTCCATCACGATATATTTTCGGGATATGCCAAATGTAATTTTGTGTTTATTTCTTAAAATTTCGTACAGTGATTTATGATTTAAATCCTCCTGCAGCAAAAAAGAAAAGGAAGAAGGAAGCCGGGTATATTCCACAGATACAGGGACATCGTCGGCATATCTGATTCTTTCGATGTTAATGATTTTATCCCCGGGTTTTAAACCCAAATGCTCCTGATCCGCAGCGGTAGCCTCTTCAATCACGCACTTGATCACTTTTGCCCCAGGGACCTTGTTTTGCAGCTTGCATGTGTCGGTGAATCCAATCGTCTCCGTGACGTTTTTCTTGATCTTCTCTTTCGTAATAAAGGTGCCTTTCCCCGGGATTCGCACCAAATACCCGTCTGAGGTAAGCGAATCGAGAGCGGCGCGGACCGTAACCCGGCTCACATTGTTGGTTTCGCTGAGCTCCAATTCCGTAGGGAGTTTGTCCCCTGGCTTCAGGGTACCATTATGGATGGAGTCCAAAATTTTATCTTGCAGCTGTTTATATAAAGGCGCGGATTCTGAATGATCGACCATGATTTTACCTCCAAAAAACTTTGTATTATATTGTTTTATTTCTCTACCTCTATATTATAACAATATGTGTACAAGCTGTGAACCTAAAAAAAGCAGAAAAGTGCTCTTGCCTAATGTATTGTTATGTGTTATTATCGCATCAAGACATTCCAATACAATACACCGGTGAGGAATGAAAACAAACTAAATGTATCATACAAGGAGAAGACAATGGATATAAAACAAATTATTGGAGAAATTGTGGCGGGGAAACAAGAGGTCGGAGGGATTAAGCAGGTTTATTATGTAGCTTGCGGCGGTTCTTATGGCGCTTTTTATCCAGCCAAAACTTTTCTGGAGAAAGAGGCCAAGGATATTAAAGTAGGGCTGTATAACAGCAATGAGTTTGTGCACAACACGCCTAAAGCATTTGGCGAAAACTCGGTGCTGGTGGTAGCCTCGCATAAAGGCAATACGCCGGAGACGGTGAAAGCGGCGGAGATTGGCAAAAAGGCAGGTGTTCCGGTCATTGCGTTAACCTGGCTCACAGATTCGCCGATTACGGAGCACGCGGACTATGTGGTGAAATATACCTTTGGCGAAGGCAAGGATATCGCTGGAGAAAAAACCATAAAAGCCCTGTTGACGGCGGTAGAAGCCTTGAATCAGACTGAGGGATACGAGCACTATAATCAATTCCTTGATGGTGTGGCCAAAATCGATCATATTGTTAAAAACGCTTGCAAACACGTGGCCAAACGCGCCCTGGCGTTCGCCAAAAATCACAAAGACGATAACGTCATTTACACCATGGCCAGCGGAGCCGGTTACGGGGCCGCTTACATGGAAAGCATCTGTATCTTCATGGAAATGCAGTGGATCAACTCCTCCAGCATTCATTCGGGTGAATTTTTCCACGGGCCGTTTGAGATTACGGATGCCGAGATTCCGTTCGTCATTCAGATTTCCGAAGGAAGCACCCGGCCGCTGGATGAAAGAGCGCTGAATTTCCTGAACCGTTATGCCAAGCGAGTGGAAGTATTGGACGCCAAGGATTTGGGCTTGTCCACCATCGACAGCTCTGTGGTCGATTACTTCAACCATTCTCTGTTTAACAACGTTTACCCGGTTTACAATCAAGCTTTGGCAGTGGAAAGAGAGCATCCGCTTACAACTCGCAGATATATGTGGAAGGTTGAATATTAATGGAAAAATACAAGGTTATCGGCATCGGCGACAACGTAGTCGACAAGTATGTCCACCAGGGTATGATGTACCCTGGTGGAAACGCCTTGAACTTCTGCGCTTATGCCACCATGTGTGAAATGGAAGCGTCTTATTTGGGTAAATTCGGCAACGACCAAGTCGCCCATTATATCCAGCGGGTGATGGACGAATTGCAGATTGAGCATAGCCATTGCCGGAATTTTGCAGGGGAAAACGGGTATGCGCGGGTTACTTTGGAAAACGGCGACCGTGTATTTCTCGGCTCGAACAAAGGCGGGATCGCCAAGGAAAAAGCTTGGGATTTTACGGAAGACGACCTGAATTATATTAAACAATTCTCCGTGATTCATACCAGTCTAAACAGCTATATCGAGCAGGATCTGGCCATCTTAAAAACAAGCCATGTACCGATCTCCTTTGACTTTTCGGTGCGTTGGAATGACGAGTATTTGGAGCAAGTATGCCAGTACGCGGATATTTCCTTTCTTTCCTGCAGCCATTTAACGGAAAGCGAGCGAGAAAGAGAAATGCGGAAAGCTCAGGCATTCGGCTCCAAAATGGTGATCGGAACGGTGGGAGAAAACGGCTCATTCGCGTTGTATAAAGATCAGTGGTTGTACCAGCCGGCCGTATTGACGGAAACGGTAGACACGATGGGAGCGGGCGATTCTTATTTAACTGCCTTTCTTGTCGGGATGATCCGAAGCTCGGAAGACGGCAACATGTTTTCCGGTTCAGATGAGGAGATGCTGCGCAAAATCAAAGCAAGCATGGAGCAGGGAGCCGCATTTGCCGCGAAGATTTGCCGGATCAACGGGGCATTTGGCCATGGCACGGCAATCGTATAAAGAACCCTCCAACTTAAAAATAGACACCTTAAATCGGCGATTTGTAAGCGTATTCACACTAACATAAGGAGGGCGAACCTTCATGTTCTGGTTTCAGCTGTTCATCATCATTTTGCTCATCTTCTTTGGCGCCAGAAAAGGCGATGTATTTATGGGCTTGCTCGGCGGCGTGGGCGTGGCGATCTTTGTTTTTATCTTTCACGTCCAACCGGCGGCTCCTCCCATCGATGTCATGCTGATTATTTTAGCGGTTGTTTTGGCGGCTTCCGCGCTGCAGTCTTCGGGCGGGCTCAACTTTCTCGTCCATCTTGCGGAAAAAATGCTAAGTAAGTCGCCAAAAAATATTACGATCATAGCTCCGATTATCTCCTGGTTGTTTACGTTTTTGTCGGGGACGGGACATGTCGTCTATAGTTTATTGCCGATTATCAATGAACTGGCCATCGATAATAAAATCAGACCGGAAAGACCGATTTCAAACAGTATCATCGCCTCCCAGCAGGCGATCACCTGCTCGCCGGTATCGGCGGCCACCGCCGCGATGATCGGATTTATGGCCCCGCTTGGCATCGGTTTGGGAACCATCTTGACCATTGCCATACCGGCTACTCTTTTGGGGGTTGTTGCAAGCGCTGTAATAACGATGCGCAAGGGCAAAGAGCTGGAGGAGGATCCGGAATATTTGCGGAGGCTGGCGGAAGGATTAATCGCCAAACCGGAGCAAAATGCTGAGAAACAAGCAGTTACAAAAGGTGCGAAAGCCTCGGTTGTGCTCTTTTTGCTGGGCGTTCTGGCGATTGTCATCATGGGCCTGTTTACCAACCTGCGTCCATCTTGGGTGCTAAATGGCGAAACTACGCTTTTATCCTTGCCGAATACGATTGAAATCATTATGCTGGTTTGCGCTACGCTCATCATTATCTTTGGCCGTCCGGCGATTGAAACGATTCTTAACGGCCCGATATTTAGGGCGGGTGCGCTGGCGATGGTTTGCGCTTTTGGGCTGGCTTGGATGAGCAGCACCTTCATCAACGGACAAACCGCTTTCATTCAGGATCATGTCGCTACCATCGTAAATAGTCATCCCTGGACGCTTGCCGTGATCATGTTTGTCGTCGCCGCTTTGACGACGAGCCAAGGGGCCACGACATTGATTATGGTCCCGATCGCCATCGCCCTTCATCTGCCTCCTTATATCATCATCGGAGCGTGGATGGCCGTTAATGCCAACTACTTTTTGCCGGTCGCGTCGCAATGCCTTGCCGCCATCTCGTTTGATACCGCGGGAACGACCAAAATCGGTAAATTTGTATTAAATCACAGTTTCATGATACCGGGATTAATTAATACCGTGATCTCCGTCATCATAGCCACCTTGATTGGAAGCGCTTTATTATAACCTTGAACAAAGGAAGGGGAATCGAGGGCGTGCGAATAGCGGGAGTTGGATTCAGCTGCGTGGATGTTTATGACCAATTGAACAGGATGTATCCCACCGGGAATAGTGTCGATTTTGTTATTCATATGCGCAGAATGGGAGTTCAGGCTTCCTTGGTCAGTGTGGTCGGGACGGATGCATACGGCGACATGATGATCGACATGCTGAAAACAGAGAAAATCGATGTATCCCATCTTAGCGTGCGGCAGGGCAGTACGGCGGTTTTCAAGATGGAACTGAATGGGAACGACCGCGTGCACAAGGAAAAAATCGAAGGTGTGATGGCGGATTTCGCCTTGAATGAGGATGACCGGCGGTTTATTGCGGAGCACGATGCACTTCACACCAACCTGTCCGGCAGGATCGAGCGGGAACTGCCTTATTTCCGGGAGCGGGGCGTCTCCATTGTGTTTGATTTCTCCACGCGAACGAAGAAGGATATTGCCGGGCCGATTTTGCCGGATGTGGACTACGCATTTTTCTCCTATACGGAGGAGGACGCGTATATTACGGAGTTCATCGCATGGGCGCAGGCGTTGGGTCCGCGTATCGTCATCGCGACGTTAGGGGAGCGCGGCAGTCTGGCTTATGACGGCAAGACGTTGTATCACGGTCAGATCGTGCCTGTGGAGGTTGTCAACACGGTAGGGGCGGGAGATTCCTTCTGTGCCGGCTTCATGTACGGCGAACTGCAAGGCTGGTCCATTGCGGAATCGCTGAATCATGGCGCTCGAACGGCAGCCGGGGTTGTCAGCAAATTCGAACCCTACTGAAACAGTACAGACCAGAGAAGAGGTGTTTTCTTTGATTATTGATGTGCACACACATCCAATCTTCCACAAGGCAATTTGCGAGGACAAAGAGACGTTGGAATATCGAAAACGGGAGTTCGGCATATTCAAACAGTCGCCAACTCCGGTCGAATCGGTACTTCAGGAGATGGACTACAATGGCGTAACGCGCTCCGTGCTGCTCCCGCTAGATCTGACGACCAGAAGCGGCGGCTGGATTGTCGCGAATGAAGAGGTGCGAACGCTGGTCGATCTTGCGCCGGACCGGTTTATCGGTTTTGCCAGCGTGGATCCGTATCGCGAGGATGCGGCAGAGGCGCTGGAGTACGCGTTCGTCCATCTGAAGCTGAGCGGCCTGAAGCTTCATCCTTCAAAGCAGAAATTTTACCCCGATGATGACAGGCTGAAGCCGCTCTACGAGATTTGCGTGAAATACGACAAACCGATCATGTTCCACGCGGGGATGAGCTGGGAGCCTGACGCTCCGGCCGCGTATTCGCACCCGCTGCGTTTCGAGGAAGTGGCGATCGCGTATCCCGAGCTTCGCATATGCCTGGCGCATTTCGGCTGGCCATGGATTCAAGAGACGGTGATGCTGCTGCTGAAATATCCGAATGTGTTCACGGACACGTCATTGCTCCATATGGATAATGCGCTTGACTTCTACACGCAGATTTTCAAAGTGAACATGGGTCCGCTCTGGATAGAACGCAATCTGAGAGACAAGGTCATGTTCGGCACCAACACGCCCCGATTCAAGGCGAAGCGGCTTTTGCCGGCGCTTGAGGCGATGGCGTTCCGGCCGAAAACATTGCAGAAGATTCTGAGCGGCAACGCTGAGGTTTTTCTGGGAGAGAGGAGGAATGAGCGGCCTTGGTTAAATTAAAAACGCTTGTGCTCAGGTCGACAGCCGAATTTCAGATGATCAAAATTACGAGGGAGATTCAAAGTTTCGTGGAACAATGCGGCATAGCCAACGGTCTGGCGGCTGTTATCTCGGCACATACGACTACTGGCATTATGGTCAACGAAGGACTGGAATGCGTGGAGACGGATATCGAGGAATTGCTGGAACGGTTGGCTCCCAAGGATTGGCCATACGCTCATGCGCATTTCCTGCCGTCGTACGGCGCAACGGGCAGCAATTCTCCCTCGCATCTCAAGTCGATGATTTCCGGCAACAGCTGCATGTTCGTTGTGCAGGATGGGAAGCTGGTGTCGGGCGACGCCCAGGATGTGTATTTGGCCGAATTCGACGGTCCGAAGAGCAGGAAAGTTTACATTCAGGTCATCGGAGAGTAACTGTCACAAGCAGAGGAGGAATCTGGTTAATATGATACAAATCTCGCAAGTAGCCGCTGCAAACTATCATTATAAAAGGTATTCCCTGGAGTATTTCTTGAGTTCCGCCGCACGGTTGGGATTCCGCAATATTGAATTGTGGGCATCAGGTCCGCATTTCCATTTGGACTATTTTTCGCTTCAAGACGTCAAAAATTTGCAGCAAAAAATCAAAGCACGCGGGTTGAAGGTCATCTGCCTGACCCCCGAGCAGTACGTCTATCCGGTCAGCATCAGCCATCCCGATCCGGAGTACCGCAAGCACAGCGTGGAGTTTTTTCGCCGCCATATTGAAGCCGCTTCGCTTCTGGAATGCGACCGAGTGCTGGTGACCACGGGGATCGCCTACCTGGACGCCGATGAGACGGAAACGTGGAAATGGTGCCGGGAATCATTGAGCGAAATTTGCAAAACGGCGGAGAAAGAAGGAGTTTACCTTCCCGTGGAGGCGTTTACCAGCTTTTCCACGCACGTGTTTAACCGGGCCGAGCATATTTCCAGGATGATCAAAGAAGTCGGGAGCCCGTATTTGAAAGGGTTGGCGGATACGGATGTGATGGCCACGACAGGCAAGGACACCATTCACGACTTCATCAAGGAACTTGGAGAAGATTTAAATCATGTCCATTTTGTAGACGGTAATCCCGGAGGGCATCTGGTTCCCGGTGAAGGCCGGCTCGATATGGCGGAGGCGTTGAAAGCGCTGAACGATATCGATTATAAGGGATACCTGGGCCTGGAATTGCTGGATCGAAGATATATTTTGGACCCGGAAAAAGCGATGCGGGATTCGCTCGCGTGGTTTGAAAATGCGAAAGGAATGGTAAACCGATGAAGGCGGATATATTCATTCATGAAGGCGAAGGCATCCAATGCGTGTACAAAAACGAGAAATGGCTGGTATGCATCAAAAACTGGAAACCGGATAATGATATCAACGGCATTTACCGTCTGGAAGTCCATCGCGAAACCGATGAACAATTCATTTTGGTGAAAGGCAAAGCGATCCTGCTGGCAGCGGACCGGAAGGATGACAAGTTCGATATTGAATTGATCGAGATGGAACCGGGGAAGGTCTACAATATTCCTCAGGACACCTGGTTTTACACGATCATGCAAAAGGATACGGTAATGACGTATGTTCAAGACGCCAACACCACGAATGAAAACAGCGAATACTGCGAAATGAGCGAGTCCGAGTTAGCTTTTGTGAGAAAAGGAGCGCATGAAATATTGAATAAGTAAGAAACGCAAAAAGCCGATTCCTGCGGAGGGAATTGGCTTTTTGAAAAAAAATACTGGACTATTCGTTCCGATTAATTTATACTTGCGTTGGAAAGGAGGCGGTACCTTTGGGACGGATTAAAGAATTTGACCGGGAGCAAGTGCTGCGCAAAGCAATGATCGTTTTTTGGGAAAAGGGATATGAGGGAACAAGCATCCCGGATTTGCTGGAATCTATGGGACTAAGCCGATCCAGCTTGTACGAAACGTTTCAGGATAAACAAACGCTTTATTACGAGGCCATCCAATGTTACAAAAAAATGTCGCAAAAAAAACGCGATCTGATGATCCATGCCCCTTCTGCGATCGACGGAATCCGCCAGTATTTTGAGCTGCATATTACGAACGCATTTGCCGAACACGGCGAAGCTTATCCGAACGGATGTCTGTTTACGAACGCATCGGTTGGCCTTGAAGCCGTGGATGAGCCATTGCAGAATACGATTCGCCACAGATTTACGGAATTGGAGCGGCTGTTTTATGAGACCTTAAAGAAAGGGCAAGAGGCGGGAGAAATCGCTCCCGACAAAGATATTAAAATGTTAGCGTACCTGCTGCTGAATCTCAACCATAGCATCAACGTGATGGCCAAGGTCCAAAGCGACAGCGCTAAAGTCCGCGATATGATGAACGCGGTTTTCGAGATGCTGTAAAACTATTTTTTTTTGGTATATCGGAACGAATGTTCCTGAAAATGAAGCCCATTTACGAGTACATAGGGGAATGGGCAACCTGTTCTCATATTGGAACAAACATTCCAGTATTTCTGCATAATAACTTATAAAAAGGAGTGTTTTTATGAATGTGATCGCAAAAAGTAAGCCGGAGGAGAATACCGCTTCGTCATGGATCACGCTGATTCTTGCTGTGGCCTGCGGTTTGATCGCGGCCAATCTTTATTACACACAACCTTTGGTGGAATCGATCAGCTCGGCTGTAGGGTTATCTTCGGGAGCCGCGGGTTTGATCGTCACGCTGACCCAAATCGGCTACGGGATCGGATTATTATTTATCGTTCCCTTGGGGGATCTGCTGGAGAACCGCAAACTGGTCGTTACGCTGCTGATTTTGACGGCCATCGTATTGATCATCGCCGCCGAAGTCCGAAGCGCGGCGCTGTTTCTGGCCGCTTCCCTGTTGATCGGCGTCGGGTCCGTGGCGGCCCAGGTTCTGGTTCCCTATGCGGCTCACCTATCTCCAGAGGAGACGCGGGGACGTAATGTGGGCAATGTTATGAGCGGTCTGTTATTGGGAATCATGCTGGCCCGTCCGGTTTCGAGTTTGGTGGAAAATTACTTCGGCTGGCACGCGATCTTTATTTTATCCTCCGGCATGCTTTTGGTGCTGGCTCTTGTTCTGGCAAAGGTACTTCCGGCAAGACGCCCGCAAACCACCGTCAACTATCCGGCGATCCTCTCATCGATGCTGCAGCTGCTGAAGACGACGCCAATCCTGCGGCGCCGGGCGCTTTATCACGCTTTTTTGTTCGGCATGTTCAGCCTGTTTTGGACCACGGTTCCGCTCGTTTTAACGAGTCCGGTGTTTCACTTTTCTTCAACAGGGGTTGCCCTGTTCGCTTTGGCGGGGGTATCCGGCGCGGCGGCGGCGCCTATCGCGGGGCGTCTGGCGGATAAGGGCCTGATCCGTGCGGCCACCGGATTGTCCATCGTGCTGGTGATTCTTTCCGGACTGTTACCGATTCTGTTCGCCGGCGGTTCGATTCTCTCTATTGTTATCCTGGTGGCTGCCGCCATTTTGCTGGACATGGGCGTGTCCGCCAACATGGTACTCGGACAGCGCGCCATCTTCGCTTTGGGGGCGGAGGTCCGCAGCCGGCTGAACGGTCTCTATATGGCGATCTTTTTTGCCGGCGGAGCCATCGGTTCCGCGGTCGGGGGATGGGCTTACGCCATGGGCGGCTGGCAGGCGGCGCTGTGGGTGGGCGTTCTGTTTCCGGCCCTCGCGATGCTGTACTTTTTCACGGAAAAAAGGGGAGTGCGCGGCTGAACGCTTTTCCCCTCAACGTTGAACGGGGGCTGGAAAGGGTTCTTCGTGCGTGCGGAGATTGCGGAGGCTACAAAATAGCGGTAAAAAAGGGCCCTATTGTCGTCAAAGAAGTGAGTTTAGCCCCAATAGAGGAATTTTTTACCGCTATTATTGGTGAGCGGGGGCGAAAAGGGGCGTTTTCCCAGCCTGGCAACAAAATAGGACCCAAAAGTTCCGCTATTTGGCGGGCGAGGAGTAAAATTGCCAAGTGAGCGCCATAAATTACCGTTATTTACTGTGAGTCGGAGTGTGGAGCCCTCAGGCCACTCCCTTCACTTCAAAGGACCGCCAGAGCTAATATTTTCTGGCGGTTTTCGATTACTGACTATCTTTCGTCACCAGCTTAATCTCGACTGGCACATATTTTTCCACGGACTTGCCGCTGAGTATATCGGCAGCGGTTTGTACCGCTTTCTGGCCGATATTAAAGAAAGCTAAAGTAATTGTAGTTTTTCAAGATACCCGCCCTATTTCCTCAATGAATTGTTAAGGAAACGATATACGGAAATCTCGGTGCCATTTTTAAATAGTGAGGAAGAATTTTTGACCACGAGAATTACTCGGTGCAAGTATAATAATTCATCCAACCTGCTTGGCGCAGCCATCAAAGCCCAAATGGAAAAAGACAAATTAATGAACGTGGGGAGTACAACAAAATAAGATGGTATCCGTAAAAACCAAGGAGCTAAGCGACCTGTTTTCGCCTAACTCCTTGGTTTTTTTACAGTCACAAAGTGTTCGAAAAAATGAAAGCATGTTCATTCGATTCTAATCGATTTCAGGGTGATAGTTTAAACTTGCGAAAACAACCTCACGATATTGTTTCGGGGTGGTGCCGATTTTTTTCTTAAATAGCCGGTGAAAAAATTTCAAGTCGGCATAACCGACCGCGGCGGCAACCTCCCCTACGCTGTTGCGGCTTCCGGTCAGCAAACGGCACGCGGCGTCCATACGGATGCTCTGCACGTAGTTGGTAAAGTTCATGCCAGTCTGACGTTGGAACAGGCGGCTGAATTGCCGCTCGCTAAGATTCGCTTTGGCGGCGAGTTCGCCGAGCTTAAGCCCGGTGGCGTAATTGCGGTCAATATAGGCGACGGCTTCGTCGACGGTCAGCCATTGCGGGCGGTCCCCGGCAGGCGTGCCGAGCTGCAGCCGGTGCCGGTACAAGCCTGTCAATATCCGCACTACGAGGGAAGCGAGCACAGCCAAATATCCCGGCGGTTTTGCCGAGAATTCACGATACATCTCGCGGAACATGGCCTGATATTCTCCGGTGGCATCTCTCATGGATAACCAGGGCAAGCGCTCGTCGGTAAAAAATTCACAAATGTCTGCGGCTTGGGGAAATCCGGCCCGCAACTCCGTTAGGTACAAGACCGGAAATAAACAGTTGTATACGATAAGAGGACGGTCTCTCTTCAGCGTCTTCGGCCGAAACACATGGCTGCGTCCAACCGGAATGAAAAACAGTGTCCCATGTTCCACGGGAACGGCTTCACCGGCGATATAGTGGACGCCCGCTCCTTCGCTGACGTAAGTAATCTCGATAAATTCATGGGAATGTTCGGTCAATTCGAACGTTTCGGAAGCCCGGTTCACATAGATCGGCACACCCGGCTTGAAAAAGCTCTCTCCTGACATCACATAAGAGCTGCGTCTGACACTCATGCTTTTTGCCGCCCCTCTCGCATGGTTTGTTCGGTCTGGCTCCATCATACGAAACCGGTTGCAAAATGTCCAGATCAACCTATAAAAATGTCGGAAACATCCCCTGATTGAGATGGCTCCGCCCCGTACAATAGACGTAATGATGCCATTGGCAAGGTAAGGGATCAATAAATAAAGAGGAGCGATACCAATGTCCCATTTTACAGTTTCTGACCTGAGCGTCAGTTATCGAAAAAATCCCGTGGGAATCGACGATTTGAGGCCCCGGCTCAGTTGGCGGATTAGCGCGGAAACCAGAGGTTTTGTCCAAAACGCCTATCAGGTCCAAGTGGCTTACGATCCCAATTTTGGATCGGAAATCGTCTGGGACTCCGCAAAAGTGAAGTCGGATCGTAGTGTTCATATTGAATATCAGGGCCCTGCGTTAAAGTCACGTACCCGCTATTATTTCAGGGTCAGGGTGTGGGACGGCCAAGGGAACGTATCGGCATGGAGCGAATCCGGTTACTGGGAAACCGCATTTCTGTCGGCCGGGGAATGGCAGGCAAGCTGGATAACGGCGCCGCTGCGCCGCGACGAGTCGAGTGACGAACCATGCGATTATATGCGCACAGGCTTTACCCTGCCGGACAATGTGGTTTCAGCGCGGGTATACGCGACCTCGCTCGGCTTGTATCGGCTGTATGTCAACGGCGTTCCGGCGGATGACACGCTGTTTGACCCCGGCTGGACCAGCTATAACAAACGGCTGCAGTATCAAACCTATGACGTGACGTCACTCCTCTCCGCAGGCGAAAACGTGCTTGGCTGCCTTCTGGGAAACGGGTGGTATAAAGGGGATTTGGCCTGGGGAGGTAAAAAAGAGTTCTTCGGTAAAACTCGCGCCGCGTTGATCCAGTTGCATATTACGTTGTCCGACGGCTCTGAACAAATCATCGTTTCGGACGGGAACTGGCGTGTTTCATCAGGACCGCTTCGGATGTCGGAATTGTATCATGGCGAAACGTACGACGCCAGACTCGAGATGGACGGATGGTCTTCTCCCGGATTTGCGAATCAGGATTGGGCAAAGGGGATGATTACGAATCCTCCAGAATCCGCATTGGTTGCCCAAGAAAACGAGCCGGCCAGGATTATCGAAACCATCAAGCCTGCCGTGGTCCTAACAACGCCAAAAGGAGAGACCGTGCTCGACATGGGACAGAACATGGTTGGGTGGATGAGGTTCACGGTGCGCGCCGAAGCCGGAACGGTCGTTACTTTGCAGCATGCGGAGGTTTTGGACCGCGATGGGAATTTTTATACCGGAAATCTGCGCTCGGCCAAGCAGACGATTACTTATATATGCCGGGGCGGCGAAGCGGAAACGTTCGAACCGCACTTCACCTTCCAAGGATTTCGCTATGTGAAAGTGACCGGTGTACCGCAAGATCAATTGCTGGAGCAGTTTATCGGCTGCGTCATTCATACGGACTTGGAGCCAACGGGCAGCTTCCGCTGTTCGGACGACCTAGTGAATCAACTTCAGCACAATATCTTATGGGGACAGAAGGGCAATTTCCTCGATATCCCGACAGACTGCCCGCAGCGCGACGAAAGATTGGGCTGGACGGGGGACGCACAAGTCTTTATCCGTACCGCCGCTTTTAATATGAATGTCGTTCCGTTTTTTGAGAAGTGGCTAAAGGATTTGGCAGCAGATCAAGAGGCGGACGGAAGGGTTCCGCATGTTATTCCCGACGTACCGATTGCCGGGTATGGATCTGCCGCTTGGGGGGACGCTGCCGTCATTTGTCCTTGGACGTTATATCAATGTTATGGGGATATTCGCGCTTTGGAAACACAATATCCAAGCATGAAAGCTTGGGTCGAGTATATTCGGGCACAAGGTGAAGACGAGTTTCTGTGGAACACCGGATCTCACTTCGGAGATTGGCTTGGCTTGGATGCCAAAGAGAACAGCTACATCGGGGCGACGCCAAAGGATTTGATCGCCACCGCGTTCTATGCCTACTCGACGGAATTGCTAGCTAAAACCGCGGCTGTATTAGGCAAAAATAAAGATGCGAAAGCGTATGAAATGCTGCACGAAAATATAGTTCGGACATTCCGCAAGGAGTTCGTCACGCCGAATGGACGGGTAGCTTCTCCAACGCAAACCGCCTACGTATTGGCCCTCATGTTCGATTTATTGGAGGAACAGGATCGTCCTCGCGCGGCCAAGATGTTAGCCGAGCATATCGAAGAAAACGGGACACACCTAACGACGGGGTTCGTCGGTACGCCTTACCTCTGCCTGGTCCTTTCGCGGTTCGGTTATACGGATCTGGCTTATCGGCTGGTGCTGCAGAAGGAATATCCGTCCTGGCTGTATTCCGTGATCCAAGGGGCGACCACGATCTGGGAACACTGGGACGGCATCAAACAGGACGGCTCGTTCTGGAGCGACGATATGAACTCTTACAACCATTACGCTTATGGCGCCATCGGGGATTGGCTCTATCGCGTTGTCGGCGGCATCGATTTGCTTGAGCCGGGCTACAAGAAAATACGGATTGAGCCACAGATTGGCGAGCATTTCTCATGGGCTGAAGCTTCTCTCGATTCCGTATATGGAACCATAAAGGTAGCTTGGAGCAAACAGGATAAGGGTACGGTGAAGATGGATGTAGTTATTCCTGCGAATACGACGGCGGAAGTCATCATTGCCACGAGTGAGCGCGGGTGTGTTTTGGAAAGCGGGAAGTCGTTAGACCAAACCGAAGGTCTGCTTGCAGTGGAGCAAACCACTCATGGTCATACGCTACTAGCTGGGTCCGGAAATTATAGCTTTACGTTCTAGTCATTGCCGCTTCTTATAGTAAAGGTCAACCGGTGCATGGTTGACCTTTACGTTTTTTATAAAATAATTACTGTTGGTTATTCCTATTAGAGTTCCTTCTTACTGAATCAGTTTGATCGCGACCGGTACATATTTTTCCACGGGCTTGCCGCTGAGTATATCGGCTGCGGTTTGTACCGCTTTCTGCCCGATCAGGTCGAATTGCTGCGCGATTGTAGCGGAAAGTTTGCCCTACTTGATCGCTTTAAGCGCGTCCGCGCTTCCGTCGAAGCCAATGACTACGATGTTTTTGCCCGAGCTAGCAACTGCTTCGACCGCTCCCAGCGCCATTTCATCGTTTTGCGCGAATACCGCCTGGATATTGGGGTTACCCTGGAGCAGATTTTCCATGACGTTCAGGCCTTTGGTGCGGTCAAAATCGGCTGCCTGTTTGACAACGACATTAAGCTTGCTGTCCGCAAGGGAATGAAAGCCTTCACCGCGTTCCCGGGCGGCCGATGTTCCCGGTATGCCTTCCAGCTCGGCGACAACCGCCCCCTCGCCAAGCGTATCGATGATGTATTGTGCCGCCATTTTGCCACCGCTTACGTTGTCGGAAGCGATCAGTGAGGCGACCTCGCCCTTGTCCGCCGAGCGGTCGATGGTGATCACCGGAATGCCGATGGCGTTGGCGTTTTGGACCGCCGCCGAAATGGCGGAGGAATCGGTGGGATTGATCAGCAAAGCGTCGACGCCTTTTTGGAGCAGATCATCGACGTCGTTGTTTTGTTTGGCCGGGTCGTTTTGGGCATCCACAACAATAACTTCAAATCCTTGTTTGTCAGCCTCCTGCACGACCATATCCTTTAAGTAGACGAAGAAGGGGTTGTTCAAGGTGGACATGGAAAGTCCGAGCTTGACATGATTCAAGTCCTTCTTGCCGCCCGTTTTGGCCCAGGATGGCGGCTCCAGCGAGCAGCCGGAGAGCAGCAGCATGATCAAGGCGGCTATTAGAAGATAAGGAATTTTTCTCAATTTCGCATCCCCCTATATTGCTTTCTTTCGGTCCATCAGAACCGCGACCAGAATGACGATACCTTTAACGACCGATTGATAAAACGAGGAGACGCCAAGCAAATTCAACCCGTTGTTCAGGGTGCCGATAATCAGGGCGCCAACCAGGGTTCCGACAATGCGGCCGCGTCCGCCGGACAAACTGGTGCCGCCGAGAACAACCGCTGCAATGGCATCAAGTTCGTAGGAGCTGCCGGCGGTCGGCTGGGCCGAATCGAGCCTGGAGGCAAGGATGGCTCCGGATAACGCCGCCAAAAAGCCCGTTAAAGAGTAGACCATGATTTTGATGCGTTGGACCTTAATGCCGGAGATAATGGACGCTTTTTCGTTGCCGCCGATGGCATAGGTTTTGCGTCCGAACGACGTTTTGTTCAGCAGCACCCAGAGCAAAGCGAACATGATCGCCATGGTGATGGCCGGAACGGGGATCCCCAGAAAATAGCCGCGCCCGAACATTTGAAACGTCAAACTGTCGCCGAGGCCCGTGATCGGATTTCCTTCCGTAAAGACCATGGTAAGCCCGCGGTAAATCGTCATGGTGGCTAAGGTGACGATAAACGGCGCCATTTTGCCTTTCGTAATGAACGCGCCGTTCACGGCTCCGAGTCCGGCCCCGAGTAAACAGGAGGCTCCGATGGCGATTAGAGGGTTTACGCCGCTGACGATCATACCGGCCATGATTGCGCTGGAAAGCGCCAGCGTCGAGCCGACCGAAAGATCGATGCCGCCCGTCAGGATGACGAAGGTCATACCGAAAGCGATCAAGGCATTGATGGCCACCTGGCGCAGCAAATTTAAAATGTTAAGCGGCTCTAAAAAAGCCGGGTTTAAGACGGTAACAACGATAACGAGAATGATCAGTCCCAGCATCGGACCAAGCTTCTGAATGGCTATGTTCATATTTCATTCCCCCCCTGCGGCGAAACTCATAATTTTCTCCTGCGTGGCCTCCGAACCTGCCAATTCTCCGGCGATTCGCCCTTCATGGATCACGAGGATTCTGTCGCTCATCCCGAGGATTTCCGGGAGTTCCGAAGAGACCATAATAATGGCTACGCCTCTCTCCGTCAGCTCGTTCATAAGCTGGTAAATCTCGCGTTTGGCCCCGACGTCCACGCCTCTTGTCGGCTCGTCGAGGATCAGCACCCCGGGGCCGATGCCGATCCATTTGGCAATAACCACTTTCTGCTGGTTTCCTCCGGAAAGATTTCTTACCGGGGTTTCGATCGATTCCGTTTTGATTTGCAGCCGGGTTATTAGCATCTCGACAAAAGACCTCTCTTTGTTCTTGTCGATCAATCCTTTGCGGTTAAGGCTGAACAGGCTGGGAAGAACCATGTTTTCCCTTACGGAAAACTCCAGAACAAGGCCTTCATCTTTACGGTTTTCGGTAATAAATCCGATTCCCTGTTTGACCGCTTCAGGCGGATTTTTAATGTATACAGCCTTATGATTCAGAAGGATTTCGCCGGTGTCGAGCCTGTCAAGACCGTATAGAGCCCGCATGATTTCCGTCCGCCCCGCGCCCATCAAACCCGAGATGCCGAGGATTTCACCGGATCGCACGACAAAATTGACTCCATGAAAAAACCCGTTCCTGGAGGCGTTTTTGACTTCCAGGACGACCGGACCGGGCGTAGTGTGGCGTTTAGGGAAACGGTCGATTAATTCACGTCCGACCATTTTTCGCACGACTTCGTCTAAGCAGGTCTCGGAAACCGGCTTCGTGTCGACGGTGATGCCGTCACGCATTACCGTAATGCGGTCGCCAATTTCAAAAATTTCTTCCATCCGGTGCGAAATGTAGACGATAGAAACACCTTCCCGTTTGAGCGCTCCGATGATCTCGAATAATTTCCGGGTTTCTTTTTCTGTAAGCGCGGCTGTCGGTTCGTCCATAATCATCACCTTGGCTTTCTTCATTAGCGCTTTGCATATTTCGATCATTTGCTGCCCACCAACCGAACACTTCATAGCAGCCTGATCCAGAGGAAGCGAGAGGGAGAGTTTGCTCATTTGCTCTTCTGCTAGCGCTTTCATTTTCTTCTGATTTAAAAATCCCCAACCGTTAGTTTCCTCCTTGCCGACAAACAGGTTTTCCAGCACGGTCATTTCCGGCCAGATATTCAGTTCCTGGTGAATAAACACGATTCCGTTATCCTCCGCTTCACGCGGATGGGTGAAGGAGGCTTCTTTTCCGTCAATGAGGATAACCCCATCGTCCCGCGTGTGGATGCCGGTTAAGATGTTCATCAGCGTGGATTTGCCCGCCCCGTTTTCCCCCATTAGCGCATGAACTTCACCTTCGAGCAACTCAAAATCCACGCCGGCCAGCACGCGACTCGCTCCGAATGATTTATGAATGTCTTTCATTCTAATATGCAACCATGTTCACCTCTCGTCGCTTTCATTCTGAAGATAGTTTAGTTGGATAACCTTAAAAAAACTTAATTCACAGTGTTGTTCTCCTCCTCCTGAAACCATGAATATGTTGATATATGCTGTCCTAGCGGCTCGGCCCCCTAATTCCGGAGTCTACACCGTCAAAATAATGTGTGTCGTACGATTGCTCACTTTTTCAACAAATTACAGCGTTCTATGGAATTTGGCTTGATCTTCTTCCTTCAGTTGCTTG
>NZ_JAMBOE010000135.1 GCF_023715465.1 Paenibacillus macerans | reverse complement strand
TCTGTAGACCGTTTCGTGCGTTTGAGGCGCTCGTAGTAGGTGGATTCTGCCAGAGCTAATATACGCAGCACAAGAGCTGCGGTGTTCCCCTGCTTAATAAAGCGGTCGGCTATTTCAAATTTTTCAGGTAAGCAGGGTTCTTCTTTTTTAGGAGTTCTCGCAGGATCTCGATTTCGAGTTCCTTTTCACCCAGCACCTTCATCGC
>NZ_JAMBOE010000134.1 GCF_023715465.1 Paenibacillus macerans | reverse complement strand
CGCAGCCACCAACACAGGCGACTGGAGCGCAGCCACCAACACAGGCTACCAGAGCGCAGCCACCAACACAGGCTACCTGAGCGCAGCCACCAACACAGGCGACTGGAGCGCAGCCACCAACACAGGCTACCAGAGCGCAGCCACCAACACAGGCTACCTGAGCGCAGCCACCAACACAGGCGACTGGAGCGCAGCCACCAACACAGGC
>NZ_JAMBOE010000133.1 GCF_023715465.1 Paenibacillus macerans | reverse complement strand
TAATATATACTTAGGAAACTTAGAAACCGCATAAAACAAGGATTTTCATACTTGAGTATACTTGCATAAACTAGGCGCTAGGAATTCGTAATGCGTAGGTCGGGGGTTCGAATCCCTTCATCAGCATAGCAAAAAACATTGTAGTAGCGCAGTTTCCGGGGCAACGGATTCGGCGCTATTTTTATTTCTGCAAACCAATTGCAAACCTTT
>NZ_JAMBOE010000132.1 GCF_023715465.1 Paenibacillus macerans | reverse complement strand
ATGCCTAGGCGCTAGGAGCCGAAGAAGGACGTGGCGAACAACGAAACTGCCTCGGGGAGCTGTAAGCAAGCATCGATCCGGGGATATCCGAATGGGGAAACCCGGCTAGGGTAATACCTAGTCACTCATCACTGAATCCCTAGGTGGTGAAGAGGCATACCAGGGGAACTGAGACATCTAAGTACCCTGAGGAAGAGAAAACAAAAGTGATTC
>NZ_JAMBOE010000131.1 GCF_023715465.1 Paenibacillus macerans | reverse complement strand
ATGCCTAGGCGCTAGGAGCCGAAGAAGGACGTGGCGAACAACGAAACTGCCTCGGGGAGCTGTAAGCAAGCATCGATCCGGGGATGTCCGAATGGGGAAACCCGGCTAGGGTAATACCTAGTCACTCGTATCTGAATTCATAGGATGCGAAGAGGCATACCAGGGGAACTGAAACATCTAAGTACCCTGAGGAAGAGAAAACAAAAGTGATTC
>NZ_JAMBOE010000130.1 GCF_023715465.1 Paenibacillus macerans | reverse complement strand
CATCGACGGCAGTCCTCGGGACGCCCAGCGGCAGGTCAGTCATCGGCGGCAGTCCTCGGGACGCCCAGCGGACCGGTCAGCCATCGGCGGCAGTCCCCGGCACGCCCAGCGGACAGGGAAGCCATCGACGGCAGTCCTCGGGACGCCCAGCGGCAGGTCAGTCATCGGCGGCAGTCCTCGGGACGCCCAGCGGACCGGTCAGCCATCGGCGGCAGTCCCCGGCA
>NZ_JAMBOE010000129.1 GCF_023715465.1 Paenibacillus macerans | reverse complement strand
TGCAAAAGCCCCACGGCCCCCTAATTGAATTGGAGTCCTGCCCTGCAATATATTATTGTATTTCTAAGGGAGGACGAACAGTATGCGACGATCAAGCAAGCTATACGAGGAAGTGCGTATCGAAGTGGTGCGTGAAGCCATGTCGGGGATCAAGGTGGGGGTGCTGGCCCGGAAGTATAACCTCCACCCGGAAACGATTCGCAACTGGATCCGAACGTATCGGG
>NZ_JAMBOE010000128.1 GCF_023715465.1 Paenibacillus macerans | reverse complement strand
GAACGTATCGGGATGAAGTGGATATCCACGAACTACCACCAGCGGACCATCATCTTCAAGAGATGAAACGGCTTCAGGACGTGGAAGTGAAATACGAAAAAGCGATGAAGGTGCTGGGTGAAAAGGAACTCGAAATCGAGATCCTGCGAGAACTCCTAAAAAAGAAGAACCCTGCTTACCTGAAAAATTTGAAATAGCCGACCGCTTTATTAAGCAGGGGAACACCGC
>NZ_JAMBOE010000012.1 GCF_023715465.1 Paenibacillus macerans | reverse complement strand
TCACGCACTACTTCGATACGCACTTCCTCGTATAGCTTACTTGATCGTCGCATACTGTTCGTCCTCCCTTAGAAATACAATAATATATTGTAGGGCAGGACTCCAATTCAATTAGGGGGCCGTGGGGCTTTTGCAGGCCAATCTCCTCAGAAAGGAAAAACCGCCGAAATGAGATGCACTTTTGCAGTTGGCCGACCAATGAGGCCTCCTATAATAGGGAGCCCGAGATAGGGAGCACGAAATAGGCAGTCCAAAATAGAGAGTCCGACTGTCCGCCTAAATCACACCCTAGCCTTCGCCCGGCCCTCCCGAACAAACCGCGCGGCTGCGCTTTGTTCCTCTGTCACCTGTTCCAGCGTGACAAACCCGTGCGGCTTGTGCTGCTCCAGCAGCTGCCAGAAGAGCGGATAGTCAAGCTCTCCTAGCCCGGCGGCCGTGACCGTTAACCCGCCGCCGTTCGCCTCTCGCTTCACGTCCTTGGCATGTGCGCTGACGATGCGCGAGCCGAACAGATCAAAGGCCTTGCGGATAATTTCTTCGTGCCGGTCAAAATTGGAGGCGTTTAACATATTGCACGGATCAAGCAGCACGCCCACGCATGAGGAGGGGAACCGCTCGATGGTTTCGGCCATCGTTTCGGGGGAATCGATCAAATGGCCTTGCGCGGCCTCCAAACCGATCGTGACACCCCAACGTTCCGCTTCTTCCACCAGTTCCTCCAGCGCCTGGTTAAGCCGTTCCCAATGCTTAGGCAAATTGCTCCGGTCCGCGGGCACCCCCACCTCGGTTGCGACGATCGGCGCCCCAAAATGCCGCGCATTCCGCAAATGCTCCTTAAACCGGTCTACATTATGCCGGAAGCTCTCGTCATCCAGCTCGATCAGGCTGGCGTAGCAGCCGAGCACAGCGATCCGTACACGGTTGTCCGCAAACGCGTCCCCCACTTCGTTAGCCAAGCCAGGGCTGATTTTACCCAGCGAAAAGTCAACATCCGCAATTGCTTTGGACAACGCCAGCTGCACATAAGGAAAATGGTATTCAGCCACCTTTGCGGCCAATTCCTTAAAAGGCAGCTTTCCCAACAAATGCGCTAAAATACCGACGGACATACGCTTCTCCTCCTCCGTTTTTTCACCATCAGGAATGAATTCTCATTTCTTCCAGTTCGCCATTTCCGGGTGTATTCCTGCCACGGTAGAAGTTAATTACAAAACGACGGAAAGACCCGAGCCGTTTTTGGGCCCGGGTCATTTATTCCTAAGCAAAATTCAAATTTTTCACCACAGGTACAAAGCTGCGCAAAGCACCAGCGCCTTCATCACGGAGCGTTTTCAAAAGTTTTCAGGCACACACCGGCTGTTTAGCGCTTAAGCTTGCCATCATACCTCCGGTTCGATCCCCCACACCAGTTCTCCGTTTTGGAAAAGCGTCACTTTTTCCCAGTTTGCGAACGATGTTTGGGTTGCATTGTAAGAGTAATCATCGGTTTCGTCAAAGTTGGTCCAGCTTGATTTAGCTGCACGAATCTGGATATCCCCGGATTGTCCTCCCGGAGCAATCGAGCCCGCACCGCTGGTGAAACCAACCTCCATGTAACTGTCCGTGAAGGTTACCACTACGTTAGAGGAACCGACTTGCGCCCAGTCCACCCAGGCTTGCATGGCATCGCTGCCCTCTTTAGTGAAATAGTAGCGGAGCTTCACATCGCTCAGTTTGACGGCGGTCGAACCATTGTTTTTGATGTTGAACTGAGGCCGGATTTGGTTGTCGGTAGCGCTGGAATCGCCGTTGCGGTATTGTGCAACCAAATCACCTTTAGGCAATTCCCGAGGAGCGGCGCTGACCGCATTGGAGTCCGCGCTCTCTCCCGATTTATTGTTGGCGCTCACGACATAGTAGTACGTGTTGCCATTCTTCACACCATTGTCCGTAAAAGAGGTTCCCGTTACGGAATCCGCGATCACATCAAATGGTCCCTCAGCGCTATCCGCGCGCTTCACATTATAGCTCTCTGCGCCTCTCACCGCGCTCCAGCTCAGCTTCACCTCAGCGCTGCCGGCCGTTGCTTTCAGACCCTCAGGCGCACCCGGGGCCGGTTCTGCGGCAGGAGTCGCGCTGACCACGGTAGATTCAGGACTTACTCCGGCGCCGTTTACGGCGCTGATGATGTAGTAATAAGTAGTGCCGTTAATCACATTCGTATCCGTATATACGGTTCCCGTCACGGTCTCGGCGATCGCCTCAAACGGGCCTCCCGCATTGTCCGCGCGCTTCACGGTATAACTATCGGCTCCGCCCACGGCATTCCAGTTCAACTTCACTTGCACGTCCCCCGCTTTTGCGGTCACCTTTGCAGGAGCGGCCGGCACCGTAGGAACGGATTTGCCGTAGCCCGTCGTTACGACGACCTGTACGGCGGAATCCACACTCTCACCGGCTTTGTTAACGGCGCTGACAACATAGTAGTAAGTAGTGTCACTTTTCACGCTTGCGTCCGTGTAGGTTAAGCCCTTCACTTCGGAAGCGATAACGGTAAACGGACCTTCCGCGCTTGTCGCGCGTTTTACGTTGTAACTTTTCGCGCCTTCCGCCTTCGACCAGTTCAGCGTTACTGCGGCCGTCAGGCTATCCGGAGCTACAGGAGGCGTATCTTGATTGCCGCCGTTGTCAGACAGCGGAATAGCCGGATAAGCGTTTTGTATAAGCTCTACAAACTGATCATGGAACCAGTGACCCGACAGCGGAGCGTTCGGCAGTGCCCCGGTCAACGTACCGTCGGCTGTCGTGTAAGTCGGATCGCACATCCGGTCAAAGCCTTTGCCTTCATCATTCGGGATTAGGGTACTCGAACCGTCCGAATCTCCAGGCGGCTTCACCCATACTAACGCATCGACATGCGGATAAGCTTGCGGAGCGGCTTCCGGCGGCATGCCCATCCCTGCGCCCGCCGCATTACACCAGTTACCGCGATGCAGACGTTTATCGATACGTCCGGAATTAACATAAGTATTGATATCCGAGCCGGATGCGCCGGTCGGACGGTCAGGTCCGCCCCATCCGTTACGCGAGGTATCGATCAGGAAACCGATGTCGGACGGCCAGCCCTTGGCCACAAAGCCGGAGTAAAGCGCCGCCGTAAAGTCGGCCTCATCGAAGTACGGATTCCATTCATAGTATTTCGCCGCGCGAATCGGCTGTCCGTTAAGCTGCAAATTCGCGTTCGGCAAGTTCGGTTCTTCCAAAGGCGTGGTGTTGGCCGTATTGGTGACGAAACCGTCAACGCTGGAGAAACCGCCTTTGGTTCCCTGAACTACGGAAGTATACAGATTGACCGCAGGCTGGAGGTTGGAATCCCATCCGAGCCAGCCGGAGTGCCCGATGTCCAGATATTTGTAGACATTCGGGATGTCATGCAATTGGTCCAGCGTATAACGGATCCCGTCGCGGTAAATATTGCTGGAATTTGCCGCTGCACAAGCCGGGGTGCTCAAGTTCGTTACCAGATTAGGCAGCGAGTCAGGTTCGATCACGGTGACGATACGGATATCTTCATACTTCGGATTGGAGAAAATATCCGCGATTACATCGATATATTCCTTCTTATATCTTTCCAACGCATCTTGCGTGAGCGGCAGTTCGCCGTTGGAAGCCAGAGCGTGACAGTCGCGTCCCGGCATATCATAGATGACGAAACTAGCCGTGATCGGCGTGTCACCCTGTTTTTGCGCCAAAGCGTTGTCCAGATGCTCTTCCAGGCTGAGGCGTCCGTCACCGCCTTCGATTGCCGAAATACGGTCGAGCCAGACGGCCGTCGGATACGATTTGACGGTCTCCATCTTCGCCGCCAATTCATCGTCGGTCACCTGCGCAATCGACGTGTCGACAAAGTCCGCGTAATCCGGATTGATGTACGCCGTGGCGCCGACAAATGGGTTGTCCACATGTCCGGAGTCCGCAGCCGAAGCCGGCAAAGCTGCCGGAACGGTTAATGCTGTAATCATACTAGCCATGAAGAGGGTCTTCATTTTGGCGAAAAGCTTTTTCTTCATTTTTTTACTCCCTTCGTTGTTTCGACAATTTCCGCAAATTCGAACTTTTCTAACAAAAATTGCATGAATATAACTATAAAATCTCATCGTTGGTTGGCGCTTCAGCTCCCTCGGAAAAGCCGCAAGCGACAGCCTTTAACAGTTCATAATTCACGCTCCTCTTTCTAGCATTTAGGTTGGAAAACGATAGAAAAAGAGAATTACAGCCGCCAGGCAGCTCGGCAGCCTGAATTCCCCCAGTCCCTTGGCCGACTCGTTCCCCATATTTTCCGCATCGTTCAGCCATCCGATCTTCACCTTTTATACATCGCCTCCCGCTGACAAATTAGTAGTTTTTGGGCGTTAGTAAGAAACGCTTGCAAACTAGTTTCATCGTATACATAGGAGGAATAATTTGTCAATTAAAAAAAATACTCTATTTTCCATGGAATCTTATATACTGGTTTTAATCCAATATTTTACATTCATTTTACAATTGATATGTCCCTCCGCCCCGTTTAGACAAAAAATACCCGCCCCATAGTTAATAGAGGCAGGCATTCGCAAGACTACTTGCGTAAAATTCTCCGATGCTCTTGAATATCGGGCTTCTACTCGTTCCAGATCAGCACGCGGATTGGCGTCGGATTGTAGGCGTTGCACGGATTGTTGAGCTGCGGGCAATTGCTGATCAGCACCATGGAGCGGCAGCTCGACTGAACTTCCACATAGCAGCCCGGCCCCGATACGCCGTCTTCGAAGGTCAGCCCGCCTTCCGGCGTAACCGGCACGTTCATAAAAAAGTTGATATTCGGCGACAAATCACGTTTCCCGTATAAGTGGCCTTCCGGATGCTTCGACAACTCCAGCATAAACGTATCGCGGCAGTTGTGCATGTAGCCTTTCTCATGGGCGTAGCGGACCGTGTTGCTCTGGGACGAGCACGCCCCGCCCAGCGTATCGTGACGTCCGCACGTATCGGCGACGATCCGGGCCAGTTCCTTGCCCGATTCGGCAAGCAGCGCGGAGCCCGTTGTCAGGTAAATGTTATTCTGCGCATGAATCGTCCGCACGGCGCTAAAATGATCCTCAGGATTGTCGGCATCGTAAAACAGTGTATCCGCCGCCTGGTTCCCCTCCAGATCCACGATACGCAGCACCTGCCCCGGCCCAAGCTCATGCATCCAGCCTTGGCCCGCCGGTATGACCTCGTCACAAACCGCCGTTTCGGCCACCCGGGAACTTTCCACCCGATAAAATGCCTTCATATGTTTAACCTCCTTTTTTCTTTTACGTCATTTAGCATTGCAGCGCATAATAATTCCACGTGTTATCAAAAGCCCGGCGGTTCTCCGGACGGTGGTTAACGCACGGGTCCAGCGAATCAACCGGCAATCCGGGCAGCACTTCGATCTTGACCGGCACCGACGGGTACGGCTCTCGCGGATCCAACGGATGGGGGGTATTCGAAAAGATAACGAGCACATCCATTTCCGTACGCAGTGTGACTGTCTGTCCCGCAGCGCAGTGACCTTGGTCGAAATTCATATTACCTTCCTCGTCGCAGAACACTTTGGAAAACCAGTTGACCACCGGCGACAAATCCCGGTTGCCAAGCCCGCCGCGGGTAAGCTCCACCGCCAAATTTTCCTGGCCGCTGCGCAGCCATTCGTTGCGCTTCTCCTGATACCGGCTTAGGCCGTATTTCGCGTCGGTGGATTCTCGCGTCGTGTAGCCCCCTAACGGGTCATGCCAACCCAAATCATCCTGAACGATGCTTGCCAGCACCCGGCCGTTGTCGCTCATAAGTACGTTCCCCTTCGTTAAATGCGCGGTGTGTTGGGCTTTGAGCGTATCCGGCATATTGTACCGTTCCGTCAAATCGCGGGCGTGGTACATCAGCATTGCAACATTCGCCCCTTCTTCCAGGGCCGTCAGACGAATCAGCTTGCCCCTGCCGATCACTCCGGACCATTTGCCTCCCCGGTGCATCGTTTCGCTCCAAATCACGTTCACGGCTATCCACTCCTTTTTTCCTGGCGGTTCGCGCCAACTTTCGGAAGGAAAAACAAAAGGAAGACATCTTTAAACGCAGCTAGGCGCGCGCCCTTACGATATCTCCCAGGTTTTTATCCTTCCGTGTAGTCCCCCATGCACGGGACCGTTTACTCTCGGACCAGACTCTGTTTCCAGACGGAACCCTAGTAAACCATTAAACTATTTTATTTTATGTTAGATAACATAACAACAAGATTATTTCCTTGTCAAATCAAATAAATGTAAATAATTCTGAAGAAAAGTTCCCGCTAACTGAAACAAGCACATCTTCAAAACCCACGCAAACAGCGGACTTTCCCGCGCCCTTATTGAATACGTTCATAATTCTCCCGGCAATTATTTGTGGACCGCACACAAATTCCAGAGGGAGGAAGGCACCATTTCTGTGGACGAACCATAAAAATATCGAGTCCGATTCGTGGTATCTTGACAGTCTTCGACAACAACGACAATAATAAAAGCCATAACATCATGTCAGATTACATCACGCTAATCCACAAACCAAAGAGCTTTACAGTAATTTATTGACATTTTAAGTCATAAAATATTACACAAATGTTTTTTTAATTTTCCATTATGGTAGCAAATTTTGAGAGAGAGGGGTTCACATCTTGGAAAAGCTGACCATCGCTACGTTGAAGGCCATGTACAGGAGCAAGAAGACAACGCCGCAGGCGCTGATCGAAGCGATTATTGAAAAGGCCGAACGAGACAAGTCCTTAAACATCTGGATCGTTCCTCCGTCCCTGTCGTTTATCCAGCCTTATTTGGACGGCCTGAAGGACAAAAATCCGGAGCAATATCCGCTTTGGGGCGTCCCCTTCGCCATTAAAGACAATATCGATCTGGCGGGCGTCCCAACCACGGCGGCTTGCCCGGCCTACGCTTATACACCTGAGCAAAGCGCAGAGGTGGTGAGAAGGCTCGCCGAAGCCGGGGCGATCCCGCTCGGCAAAACCAATCTCGACCAGTTCGCGACCGGGCTTGTCGGCACCCGCAGCCCTTACGGCGAAACGCACAACGCGCTGCTGCCCGAACTGATCAGCGGCGGTTCCAGCGCCGGGTCGGCGGTGGCCGTCGCCCGCGGGCAGGCCGTCTTCGCGCTCGGCACCGACACAGCCGGGTCCGGACGCGTTCCCGCCGCGCTGAACGATCTGATCGGCTACAAAGCCGCGATCGGCGACTGGCCGGTCAAAGGCATCGTTCCGGCCTGCGCCAGTCTCGATTGCGTAACGGTGTTCACGTCCGCGCTGGAGGACGCTTATCTTGTCGATTCCGTTGCCCGGGGAATACGGGAGCAGGATGCCCACAACGAAGGCGGATTCCGCTTCAATCCGCCCATCGCATCGGGCAAGCCGCGGAAGCTGCTGCTGCCGGAGGAGCCGCTGTTCTTTTACGGCAATCACAAAGACGCTTACCGCTCCGCTTGGGACAAAGCGGTAAAACGGCTGGAGCAATGCGGAATCCCCATCGAATACATCGATTGCGGCATTTTCCGCAAGGTGTCCAGCATCCTGTATGACGGCCCGTGGATCGCGGAGCGCTGGTCCGATTTAGGAGAATTCGTCGAATCGCATCCCGGCGACATCTTCCCGGTGACGGAGCAAGTCCTCCGCTCCTCGCGTGAACGAGGGTACGACGCCGCCTCCGTGTTTACGGCGCAGCACCAGCTTCGCGGCTATAAAGAGCAGACCGGCGCGCTGCTGCGGGACGCCATTCTCATCATGCCGACCTGCGGCGGAACGTATACGCGGGAGCAGGTCGCTGCCGAACCGGTAGCCGCAAACAGCGACATGGGCTACTACACCAACCACTGCAACCTGCTCGATCTGACGGCCATTGCGCTGCCGTCCGATTACGCCGGCGAGCGGCTGCCTTTCGGCATCACGATGTTTGCCTTGCGCGGCCAGGACCACATCCTGAAGGGTGCCGCCGCCGAGTTTATGCAGACCGATTCGATCGAACTGGCCGTCTGCGGCTTGCATATGCGGGGATTCCCGCTGGAAAAACAGCTGCTGGAATGCGGCGCCTCCTTCCTGCGGCCGGACCGGACGGCCCCATGCTACCGCCTGATCCGGCTGCAATCGAACCCTCCGAAGCCGGGCCTGATCCGCTCCACGCCAGGCAGCTCGATCGAGCTGGAGGTCTGGCGGATTCCGCTGCATCGGCTTGGCGAGTTCATCCGCAAGGTGCCCGCGCCGCTCGGGCTGGGCAAGATCGAGCTGCAAAACGGAAGCGAGGTCACCGGCTTCCTTTGCGAGCCTTACGCCGAGCCGGGCGGAGAAGACATCACCCGCTACGGCGGCTGGGCGGCCGCGGAGCGGAGCAAGAGCCACAGCGGCGAGCCCGCCACAGGATAAAAGAAAGCAGGAGAGAAGGGAGCGAACAATCATGAACACGACCCGTCGTTTAACGGAGCCTTTGGCACGCGAATTCCGCTGCGCAGACCTGTTTCATATGAACTCACTCCCCAACCTAAAGCTGCTGGCGGGCGAATGCCGGCTGGACAACGCCATCAGCCGGGTCAACATTATGGAAGTTCCCGATATCCAGAATTGGGCCCAGGCTAACGAATTTTTGGTGACGACCGGCTACTCGCACCACCATAATATGGACGCCTTCCTGGAGATCATCCCGCGGCTGGTCGAACGCGGCGTGGCCGCGCTCGGCATCAAGCCCAAGCGGTTCATTACGGACATCCCCAGGCAGATTATCGACTGCGCCGAGGCGTATGAACTGCCGCTCTTCGAGCTGCCGGAGTCGACGATCTTCTCCAACGTCGTACGCGAGGTGATGGAAAAGGTAATTTCGCTAGAAACGAAAAACGTCCTGTTGCTGCAGCAGCGGCTAGAGCAAGTGGCGGAACTGATGCTGCACGGCCGCGAAATGCCGCGGATCGTGGAGGCGGTTGAAGCGATGGTCGGCAATCCGCTCTGCATTTTAGGTGCCGAAGGCCGGATGATCGCCTCGCCGCGGCATACCACCTACTTCTCCCCGTTCCGCGAGCGTTTGATGAACCTGAATTCCAACTCCCCCCAAAGCCGCAGCGTCATCACGGTCCCGGGCAAGCCGCCCAAGGGCAGCGACGTCCGCCTGCATGTATTCAATCTTTGGGAGGCGGAGAAGGACCCGATTCTTGTGCTGTTGGCCGAGAAAAACGGCGAATGCACCGAGCTGGACCTGTCCACCGTATCGCGGATTTTGCCGCTGATCAACATCAGGCTGAGCGGCGAAAACACGTACAACCTGGTAAAAGCCAAATACTTCGACGATTTTATCAAGGACTGGCTGACCGGAGTCGTTCCCAGCGCGGAGCAACTCGATATTAAAGGCCGGCTCTACGGATACGACGGTCTCTCCTCCAAAACCTACCGGGCAGCGATCGTCAAATTTCATGCCGGCTCGCCGCCCGCTTTGGATAGCGGCTTGATCGCCGAGCTTACCCGCTCCGCGCCAAACGACAGCCTGTTTACGAGCATCGGCGGCAAAATCATCGGGCTCCTGCCGCAAACGGCCAATAGCGGGGCCGTACTCACGCCGGAGGATACCGAACCGTTATTCCGCCACATCACGGACGTATGCGGAACGGACGACTTCTCCCTATGCGTCGGTGAAGCAAGCGGGCCGCTCGCGGTGAACGACAGCTATATCGACGCGGAAAACTTATACACCGCCTCATGCATCAGCAAAGAGAACGCCAGGCTGATTACGTGGGAACGGCTCGGCATCTACGCCGTCCTCAGCCTTTTGCCCAAACACGCCAATGTGGACAAATATTTGGGCCGTTACGTAAAGCCGCTGGTTGTATACGATGAAGCGCATCACTCCAGCCTGATTCAAACGCTGAAGGTCTATTTTCAAATGGGCGGCAACATCAAGCTTACCGCTCAAAATATGTACACGCACTACAATACCGTTGTGTACCGCCTCGATAAAATCAAGTCCTTGCTGGGCATCTCGTTCGACGATCCGGAAGCGCGGCTTCAACTGCAGCTGGGCTTGAAAATATACGAAATGGGAGAGTAGAGCATTCAAACCACAAAGGGGGAATTAAAAATGAACCACCGAAGCCAGCCGCGCACCCTGTTTCGAATTCGCCGGGACATCCCTCCGCGCCTGTTCAATACGATCATGGCGGTAACGTTTCTGCTGCTGATTGCGCTGTGGTATGCCGGGAGCCATTTTTCCGGCATCAATCCAATTTTTTTGCCGACGCCGGAGGCGACCTTCACCTACTTGTTCTCCGTCCTTCAAGACGGAAGCCTCTGGGGAGACATCGGCGTCAGCTGCTACCGGGTGTTGATGGGCTTCCTGATCTCCATTCTGATCGGCGTTCCGCTGGGCCTGCTTTCGGGGGCCTATAAGGTCGTAAACGCGGTGATGAAGCCGTTGATCGAGTTTTTCCGCTACCTTCCGGTTTCCGCCTTGATCCCGCTTATTATGGTCTGGACCGGTGTCGGCGAAACCGCCAAAATCACGATTATCGTCGTCGGAGCCGTTTTTTCCATGACAGCCATGATCGCCGACATCGTAAAAAACATCCAAATCGACCTCATCAATACCGCCTATACGCTCGGTGCCACACAAGGGCAGGTTATTCGCAGCGTGATCATTCCCGCGATGATGCCAAGCGTGATGGACACGATGCGGATGGTTATGGGCTGGGCCTGGACCTATTTGATTATGGCGGAAATGCTCGCCTCCAGCTCCGGCCTGGGCTACAGCATCATGATTGCCGAACGCTTCATGAAAACCTACATCATTTTCGGCGGCATCTTCGTCATCGGTCTGTTGGGACTGCTGTTCGACCGCATTTTCGCTTACATCAACAAGCTGCTGTTTCACTGGGCCGAAGACCTCTAAACTCATACTGCGATGCCATGGAAGGGGGAAATAATCATGTTGCAACAAGCGTCCAGCCCAAAAATATCCTGTAAAAATCTCAACAAAATCTACCGTTCCAAAAGATCGGAAACGTACGCGCTGAAAGACATCAACATGGACATTGAGGACAATGAGTTCATTTGCGTCGTCGGCCCGTCCGGCTGCGGTAAATCAACCCTGCTCCGCATCTTTGCCGGGCTCGACGAGGCCACCTCCGGCGATGTGATGCTGGGGGACCGCGTCATGACGGGGCCGGGCGCCGACCGCGGCATGGTGTTCCAGGCCTATACACTGTTTCCCTGGCTGTCGGTCGAGCAAAACATCCGCTTTGGTCTCAAGCTGAAAAAAATGCCGAAGGACGAAGCCGACCGGATCACGGAGAAATATTTGAGCCTCGTCGGATTGACGGATTTCCGGGGCCGGCTGCCGAAAGAGCTGTCCGGCGGGATGAAGCAGCGCGTGGCCATCGCCCGGGCGCTGGCGAACAGCCCCGAGGTGCTGCTGATGGACGAGCCGTTTGGGGCGCTGGATCCGGACACGAAAGGCAATATGCAGCTGCAGCTGCGCGAGCTGTGGGAACAAGAAAAGCACACCGTCATTTTCATCACGCACGATATCGAAGAAGCGGTGTTTCTCTCCCAGCGCGTATACGTCATGAGCGCCCGTCCGGGGCGGATTATCGCCGATATCCCGATCGACCTGCCGGCCCGGCGCGATCTCGAGTTGAAGGACACGCCCGAATTCATCCAAATCCGCAAAAGGATTCACGGCCTGCTGCACTCCGGCGATTTCAGGAATGACCTGCATGCGGCGACCTGACCTCCTGTCGACCTTTCGTGAGGATGCTCCGTTTCTAAAAAGCTTCCTGCTTCTGTCGCTGCCGATCGGCCTGCAAAGCATGGTTACGAGCATCACGAACACGCTCAGCTCGGTGATGGTGGGCCAGCTTGGCGACCTGCAGGTGTCGGCCACCAGCCTGGCCGGCCAAGTCTTTTTCATTCTGAATCTGGTTATCGTCGGCATCGTCAGCGGGGCCACCATTTTCCTGTCGCAATTTTACGGCAAAGGAGACCGGCGCCAGCTAAAAATCGCATCGGCGCTCGCCTTCGTCCTCATCCTGGGTGTCAGCGGAGGGTTTACGGCGATTGGGCTTTTCCGGCCGGAGCAGGCGCTGCGGGTATTCTCCAACGAAAGCGAAGTGGTCGCGGCGGCGGGACGCTATCTGCAAGTGGTCTGTCTCAGCTATTTGCCGACAGGACTATCGCTCGCCTGCACGATGATCTTCCGGAATATCGGCCGTCCAGGCTTCCCGCTGCGCATTACCGTGCTGACCATCCTGATCGACATCGCGCTGAGCTATGGGCTGATTTTCGGGAAATTCGGCATGCCGGCACTGGGCATCCAAGGGGCCGCTTACGCAATCGTCGCCGCGAGATGCGTCGAAATGCTCATTATGACGGCGGTGCTGTACGGCAAATTCCGCGACTTCGCACCGGCGGCCGGCGATTTGTTCGCGGCCAAGCGGGATTTCCTGGCTGTTTTTTTCAAAACCTCTTTTCCCGTCATCATCAATGAAACGGTTTGGAGCATCGGCTACGCTCTGTACAGCGTCGTCTTTTACCATATGAGCTATACCGTCGGCGCGGCCGTGGGGATCGCCAAGGTGCTGGAGCAGCTGCTCATCGCTTTCTTCATCGGCACCGGACAGGCGGCCGCGATCATGCTCGGACAGATGATCGGCGAAGGCCGCCCGGAAAAAGCGCCCTATTACGTCAAGCGCATGGAAGCCTATACCGCCCTGTTCGGCATTTTGACCGGAGCGGTCATGGTTTTGGGTACGCCGCTGATGCTCCAGCTTTATCAAGGCATCTCGGATACGGTGCGGGACAACGTCATGCTGATCGTCGTTTACCTCGCCGTCATCATGCCGATTAAGGGAATGAACTTCGTGCACATCATGGGGACGCTGCGCGCCGGCGGAGATACGAAGATGTGCTTCATCATCGACAATGCCGCCCTATGGTGCGTCTCGCTTCCGCTGACGTTCCTTGCCGGCTATACACTGAATCTCGGCATCGAAACCGTTTATCTCTTCGTCATCATTGACGATGTTTGCAAATACGTGCTTGTCCGGCTTCGCATCCGGAGCAACAAATGGATTCGCAATCTGGTGGGCTAGGCTAATTCACCGGATGTAATCAAATAAAAAAAAATAGTTGGAGGCGAGAAATCATGACGAGACAAAAGAAACGCGGCTTGATGAAAACGGGGGCAACGCTGCTGCTATTAACGGCCATGATGTTCGGTGTGATCGCATGCGGAAACGGCAATTCCGCCAGCGGGACGACCGGCGGCGGAGGCAATAGCCCGGCCAACGCCGCCGGGTCGGCGGCAGGCTCGAACGGCGCGGCGGGCTCCTCCGCGCCCGTGACCGTCAAAACGGCGTATGCGCCGTTTATCGGAGGTATCGGGGTCTACGCCCTCGATGACAAGGAGTTTGACCTGGCCCACGGCGTGGATGTGCAAATTGGCGCTTTCGGCGCCACTTCCCCGCTCATGAGCGTGATGACCGGGGACGTCGATATCGCTTTTACGACGCTGCAATCCTATCTCATTTCGATAAACGCCCTCATTGAAGAGGGCACCGACATTGCCGATCTCCCGAAAATCGTGTACCTGCACAACGCATCAAAGGGAGCGGACGGCATCGTGGCCGATAAAAGCATCAAAACGGTCTCTGATCTGAAGGGGAAGTCGGTCACGGCCCAATACGGCGAAGTCACCCACTACATGCTGGCAAAAGCGTTAGCCACGGCCGGACTGACCGTGGATGACGTCAAGCTCGTCGACATGGGGCCGGGCAAAGGCGGGGCCGCCTTCGTCGCCGGCAGCGTCGACGCCGCCACGACGTTTGAGCCATACCTGTCTCAAGGCGTAACCTCGCGGGGCGGCAATGTGATCATCTCCACCGCCGACTTAGAGAACACGATCCTGGACGTGATCGTCGTCTCGGCCAAAAACGCCGAAGCAAAACCGGAATGGCTGCAAAACACGCTGAAAGCCGTGGAAGACGCCACGCAATACGTCAACAGCAATCTGGACGACGCAGCGGAAGTGACGGCCGATGATCTGCAGGTCAGCGCCGCGGAAGTCAAGGAAATGTTCCCGACCGTCCACCTGTATACGCTGGACGACAACCATGAAGGGATGGACGAAGGCGGCTGGTTATACAACACGATGAAGGATGTGGTTTATTTCTATCATTCCATTGGCGTCATCAAAAATAATTTTGATGTGAAGAAACTGGTATCCACCGATTTCCTCTGGTAACCCGAAAAACTTGGCCGGGGCGTCAGCGCCCCGCCACCCCATTTTAATTAGGAGGCGATCACATGATTGCGATTCCCGAACACAGCGTGCTTATTCTGGTTGACGTGCAAAACTCCGACCCTGCCAAGCATCCGCGCGGCATTCCGGAAAAAAGGCTGGCGTATTTGAAAAACGTCGAGCGGGTCACCGAATATTTCCGCCAGCGCGGCGACGTGCCGATCGTGCACATCCGCGAAATCCACCGCAAGGATCTGGTCGATTTCGGCCGCGAGCTGGACGG
This sequence comes from Paenibacillus macerans, assembly GCF_023715465.1. GTDB lineage: Bacteria > Bacillota > Bacilli > Paenibacillales > Paenibacillaceae > Fontibacillus > Fontibacillus macerans_A. Next base: position 160,500 of record NZ_JAMBOE010000012.1, on the reverse strand, counting down.
AGCGGAGAACATTCACTGCGTGGAGGGCACGCCCGAAGCGACGTATTACGAGCCGACCGCGCCGATCGAGGGCGAATATACGGTGGACAAACGCCGGTACAGCGCCTTTTTCGGAACCGATTTGGAAATTCTGCTGCGCGGGCTGAAGGCCGAGCATCTGTTCCTCGCCGGCGGCATGACCGACATCTGTGTTCACTATACGGCCGTGGACGCGCATCAATACAACTACCACGTTCACGTGTTCAAGGAAGCCTGCGGGACGCCGAGCAGCGACGAGGTTGCCCAGGCGGCGCTCGATAATATCGAATATTTCCAAACGGGCTCGGTCATTTCCGTGGAAGACTTGTTTAATTAAAATCCAATAATGAGGAGGAGAGCCGATTATGGCAAAAATCCCCGAACATAGCGCATTGCTCGTCATCGACATTCAAAACGATACGGAAAGCGACGCCATTCCCGTGATGGAGGGCGGCACTTGCCTGTTGAACGCGCCGAAGGTCATTCAACATTTCCGCAAGCTGCAGATGCCGGTCATCCAGATCCGCGAGCTGCACCGCGCCGACCACAGCGACTTCGGCCGTGAGCTCGACGGCGTGGAGAAAGTCCACTGCCTGGAAGGGACGCCCGCCGAGGAGTTTCACCCATCCACCGCCCCGATCGAAGGCGAATACATCATTACCAAGCGCCGCTACAGCGCCTTTTTCGCGACTGACCTTGATCTGCTGCTGCGCTGCCTTGGCATTAAACGCTTGTACCTGATCGGCGGCATGACCGATATCTGCGTCCGCTTTACGGCCGTGGACGCCCATCAGCACGACTACCATTTCCATGTCGTGTCCGACGCCGTTGTGGGCACGAGCCGGCAAGCCCATGATATGGCGCTGCTCAACATGGAATATTTGCAAACCGGGGCCAACATCACGACCGAAGATGTGCTGGCGCTCACCCGCTAATCGGCCATGGCACAGGAGAGAGACGTAAAAACGGCCGCTTGGAAGCGGATTGCCGAGCTGGTCGAGCGGCGGCGGGAAGCGATGACGGAGCTGAGCGACCGGTTATGGGAGCTGGCCGAAACGAAATTCGAAGAGTTCGAATCGGCCGGGCTGCTTGCGGAGCGGCTGGAGCAGCAAGGGTTCACGGTGGCATTTGGCATCGGCGGGCTGCCGACGGCATTCATGGCTTCGTACGGCAGCGGCTGGCCGGTTATCGCCATCCTGGGCGAATACGATGCGCTGCCGGGGATGAGTCAGACCGCGGGCGCCGTTATCCGGGAACCGCTTAAACCCGGAGGCAGCGGGCACGGCTGCGGCCATCATTTGCTGGGCACGGGTTCGCTCGCCGCGGCGGTGGCCCTGAAGGAATATATGGCTGAAGCAGGGCTGCCTGGCACGATCCGTTATTACGGCTGCCCGGCCGAGGAAGGCGGTTCCGGCAAAACGTTCCTGGTGCGGGAAGGCGCATTTGCCGACGTCGACGTAGCGCTGACCTGGCATCCCGGCTACGGCAACGCGGTCGTTTCCCAGACGTCCTCGGCCAATTACCAGGTGCGCTACCGGTTTCAAGGGCGCAGCTCGCACGCGGCCGCCAGCCCCCATACGGGAAGGAGTGCCCTGGATGCGGTAGAGCTGATGAACGTCGGGGCCAACTATTTGCGGGAGCATGTCCCGCGGGAGGCCCAGTTCCATTACGCGATCACGGATACGGGCGGATTCTCCCCGAACGTCGTGCAGGCGATCGCGGAAGTCGTGTATTTAATCCGCGCGCCCGAGGTTCGCCAGGTGGAGGAAATTTACGCGCGGATCAACGATATCGCCAAGGGAGCGGCGCTGATGACCGGAACGGAGGTGCAGATCGGCTTCGAAAAAGCCTGCTCCAATCTGATCCCAAACGTGACTGTGGAGCGGATCATGCAGCGGTGCTTTGAGGCGCTTGGCGTACCAGCGTTTACGGAGGTGGAGCGGCGTTACGCCCGCGCCATACTGGAGACGCTGCGGCCGGAGGCGAAGCCGGGAACGGACGGCGGACTGAAGGTGGATTCGCAACCGGAGGCCGCTCCAAGAACGGATTCGCCGCAGGTGGCCGGCCAGATAGGTGACACAAGACCGGAGGCCGGACCAAAAACGGATTCGCGGCAGGAGGCCGGCCAGATAGGTGACTCGAGACCGGAGGCTGGGCCAAGAACGGATTCGCCGCAGGAGACCGCTCAGAAAAATGACCCAAGACCAGAGGTAGGAGCGGTAACGGACCCGGAGGCTGGACCAGAAATGAACCCGGAGCCGAAATACGCTCCGGATCAAGCCGCCCTGCCGGAGACGCTCGATCCGTACCGCCCCGTGACCGGCCGGATGCTCGGTTCCACCGATGTCGCCGATGTCAGTTGGGTCGTCCCGACGGCCCAGCTCGAAACGGTCTGCTTCGCCGCCGATACGCCGTTTCACTCGTGGCAAATGGTCGCGCAAGGAAAGACGGCGGCCGCCCATAAAGGCATGCTGCATGCCGCCAAAGTGCTCGCGGCGACCGCCGCGGAGCTGCTAAAAGACCCGTCCGTCCTCGAAGAGGCGAAACGGGAGCTGCGCAGCCGGGGCGGCCTGGAGGGATACATCTGCCCGATTCCCGCCCATGTCCTGCCCCCGGTAAAGGCCCACCCGGGAAACAGGCAGCTCCCCTGAACCAAAAACACAAAGCACCAAAGCCGCCAATTAATACATAACGGTTTTGGTGCTTTGCCTTTAACTTGAAGCTAACGGTTGCCACAATCGTTATTTGTTCCAAAAACGTTGATTTCAAATTCTAACGGTTGCCATAGCGCTTATTTCACTTAAAACCGGCTAATTTCGCTTAGATTCAGGCAAATAACGACGCTGACAACCGTTAGAATTTTGAAAAGGGCTTTTTTCGCAAAATAGCCGCTGCTGCAACCGTTAGATTTTTCGTGCTTAAGCGCACTTTAACGTGCTTAAACTTACTTTAACGTGCTTTACCGCGCTTTTACGCGTTCCTACCCATTCCCTTGAACTGCATAAGCGCACCGGAAGTTTCTCCCCCATACGCGCTACATCACATCCCCGGCTCGGTCCCCCAAACGAGCGTGCCGTTCCGGTACAGCGTCACGCGATCCCAGTCGGCAAACGAGGTTTGGGCCCCATCGTAAGAATAGTCATCGAGCTCGTTGTAGTTCGTCCAGTCGGTCTTGTTGATCCGCGTCTGGATCTCGCCGGTGTTGCTGCCCGCCGCGATGCTGCCGGCCGATGGGGAGAACGACAGCTCCAGATAATAGTCCGCTCCCGAGCGGGCTTCGTCCAGCTTCACCAGGCTGCCGCTAATGTTAGAGCCGCCGATCTGCGCATAATCGCAGTGGAATTGCTGCGGCTTGTCCCCGTCGATCGTGTACCAGTACCGGAGCGTCAGCTCGCTCAGCGGGACCGCTTCCCCGCTCTGGTTGACGATGCGGAAATGCGGCTTCAGATGGTTGTCACCCGCATTGGAATCGGCGGCCCGGTACTGCACCGCCAGGTCGCCGGGCTCCGGCGTCGGGATCTCCCGCGGCGTCGCGCTGACTTCCGCCGAGTCCCGGCTTTCGCCCGCGCTGTTGAACGCGCTGACCTTGTAATAATACGTCTTGCCGTTGACCAAGCCGGCATCGCTATACACAGCAGCCGTGACCCCTTGGACCACCGTCACATACGGCCCGCCGCTTTGCTCCGCCCGCTTCACATGGTACCCGGACGCCCCGGCGGCCGCGTTCCAGCTCAGCGTCACCCGCTGATCGCCGGCCGTCGCCCGGACGTTCGCCGGCGCCGCCGGAACTTGCGGCTGGGCAGCGTCCACAATCGCCCAGTAAGTCGGCTTGGACTGCAGCCGTTCATCGAACAGCAGCGGCCAATTGTTGCGGTTCACCGGGTACTTGCGGAGCCAGGAGTTTCCGTCGTCTTTGCCCCAAATCGTCACGTTGTCGATCAGGTCGCTATGTTTTCTGAAAATGTCGAACAGCTGTTGGTAACGGGTCGCCTGCTTTTGCGCGACGCTGTCCGGCAATGTGTCGTAACGCTGATTGGTGTTCGTGTACACATCGATGTCCAATTCGGTGATTTCCGTCTTAAGTCCAAGCTCGGCAAATTTAAGAATCGAATTTTCGATCTCGCTCATCTGCGGCCAGTCGATGTTGATATGTGTTTGATGCCCTACCCCGTGAACGGGAATGCCTTTCTCCTGCAGCCGCTTGACCAGGTTGTACAAAGCCTGGCTTTTGGCCGGCTCGTGCGTATTGTAGTCGTTGATGAACAACACGGCGTCGGGATCGGCTTCATGCGCGTAAATAAAGGCCTTCTCGATGTATTCTTCGCCGGCGATCTGGTACCACAGACTGCGGCGCAATCCATCAGACTGGCCGGTATCAATCACCTCATTGACAACATCCCAGGCATAAATTGCGTCTTTGTACCGGCCCATCACCGTTTTGATGTGGTTCTCCATCCGTTGGAACAGCACGTCCTTGCTCACCAGATTGCCGCTCTCATCCCGGAAAACCCAATCCGGGGTCTGATTGTGCCACACGAGCGCATGCCCCCGCACCTGCTGGCCGTTGTCCAACGCGAATTGAACGGCCGCGTCCGCCTCGGTGAAGCGGAACTGGCCTTCCGCCGGCTCGGTGCTGTCCCACTTCAGTACATTGCCCGGCGTTACGCTGTTGAAATGCTTGGCGAGCAGCTGTCTGTCCGGCTCCTGGTAAAGCTCGGAATTTTCAAAAGCGGCCCCGAGCAGGAAATCGTCGGCAAATACGTCCTTGAGCGACGGAATCCCGTCTTCAATGACGATCGGGTCGGAGTCGGGCAGCCGCTCCAGCGCAAAATCGTCCAGATAAAACGACAGCGTCGGCTGATCCGGGATTTCAAAGTATATAGACAGTTGATCCCCCGGTTCACGGTATTTATACTCCGCCCGCAGCTCTAACCAGCGGCTGGCCGAAGCGGTGCCGTTTGCGATTTGTTCGTAGTGCGCATCGCTCCCCGCCGTCCGCTGCATCGTCATGTACACCCGGCTGTCCGGGGAACCGGCCGGCAGCTTGATCCAGCCCGAAAACACGTACGTTTTCCCGAATTCCATCTGCGCCGTTACGTCCAGCGTCACCCCGTGCCAACCCTTGCTGCGGTCCGCCACCTTCAATCCATAAGCTCCGCTGCGGGCTGCTTCGGCCTCCGCCGTCAACGTCTCCTCCGCACTGCGTCCGGTCCACCCCTGGGCCGTGCCGTCCTCAAAATCGCTTTGCACCAGGACGGTATTCTCCGCCTGAGCTTCCGGCAGCGCATAGAAGTACGCGCCAACCAAACTTAAGATCCAAAACAAACTTAACACTTTGCGTATAACCCGCTTTTTCAACATCATTTTCACGCTCCTTTTTTTACTTTTTGGTATGGAAACCATAAGGGTCCTGCTAATAAAAACATCACTCTCCTTCCACATAAAACGCTTCCATATCTATACTTATCCTATAAAGCTTGTACGAGATTTGTCAATCAAAATTTTCCAATTGACCCATATATTAAATATCCAAAATTATTCATAACAATTTTTTGTTTTTTCTCTTGCCCTTTCCCATATGTCCTGCTAATATAAGGACAGCGTTATTTTGGAAAGCTAATATTCAGGTATATTTTCGGGTCTTTCCAAGCAGATAATTTTTGACCACTTTCCTCGGAGAGTTAAGGCCATACGGACAGCCGGGTCAAATGCCGATTGGCAACTTTTGTTGCCTTATTGATTGAGTTAAAAGCTCAAATTTTATAAGTTGGTTACTTTACAACCGGTGCATATCGCACATCAACTTGTGAAACGGTCAATAAGAGTGGTAAAGGCGATTATTTGCTAAATAGACTCTGATCCTAACATGATATATTTGAATATTAAGGACTTTTCCATAAAAAGCGCGCGTTTTATGGCTGATTGGCGAGCGTTTTACGGACGCTTATGTCGTTCGTCCCGTCATGACCGGAGTTATCTTAATATTTGACTATATCGAAGACAAGTGGTGCGCACCTATGCGTTCATTACTTGTTTTTTTATTTGCAAATTTCGCGGAACCAACAAAGCAGCACTAAAATTTACTGGGTTAGGGGAAATGGAATAATGGGAAAAGCGCTTATTATCGGAGCCGGCGGAGTTGCTTCCGTGGCCATTCACAAATGTGTTCAAAACAGCGAAGTGTTTGAGGAAATTTGCATCGCCAGCCGCACGAAATCCAAATGTGACGAGCTCAAAGCCAAGCTGGACGGCGGCAAAACGAAAATTACGACGGCTCAAGTAGACGCCAACAATGTTGAAGAGCTGATCGCCCTGATCAACGAAGTGAAACCGGACATCGTCATGAACCTGGCGCTGCCCTATCAAGATTTGACGATCATGGACGCCTGCCTGGCGACGAAAACGCACTACATGGATACAGCGAACTACGAACCGGAAGACACCGCGAAATTCGAATACAAATGGCAGTGGGAATACCGCGAGCGTTTTGAAAAAGCCGGCATTACCGCTCTTCTGGGCAGCGGCTTCGACCCTGGCGTGACCGGCGTATTTTCTGCTTACGCTCTGAAGCATCATTTTGACGAAATCGAATATATCGACATTCTCGACTGCAACGCCGGCGATCATGGGTATCCTTTTGCCACCAACTTCAACCCGGAAATCAACATCCGCGAAGTCTCGGCTAACGGAAGATACTGGGAAAAAGGCGAATGGATCGAAACCCAACCGATGGAGATCAAACGGGTCTACGACTTCCCTGAAGTCGGCGAAAAGGATATGTACCTGCTGTACCACGAAGAATTGGAATCCCTTGCGGTTAACATTCCTGGGCTGAAGCGGATCCGCTTCTTCATGACCTTCGGTCAAAGCTATCTGACGCACCTGAAGGCGCTTGAAAATGTCGGCATGACCTCGATCGAGCCGATCGAATTCGAAGGCAAGCAGATCATTCCGCTGCAGTTCCTGAAAGCTGTCCTGCCGGATCCGGCTTCTCTGGGACCGCGCACGAAAGGCAAAACGAACATCGGCTGCATCTTTAAAGGCAAAAAAGACGGCAAAGATAAAACTTACTACGTATACAACGTTTGCGACCATGAAGCTTGCTATAAGGAAGTGGGCTCCCAAGCCGTTTCTTACACCACCGGCGTTCCGGCCATGATTGGGGCCATGATGGTCCTTCAAGGACACTGGAACAAGCCGGGCGTTTACAACATCGAGGAGTTCAATCCGGATCCGTTCATGGACGCACTGAACAAATGGGGCCTGCCGTGGCAAGAAAGCTTTAACCCGGTGCCTGTAGACGAGTATCCTTCGGAAGAAGATACGAAAAAAGTGTTGGAAACGGAGCTCGTTTAATCCGATGCGTTTTGAGGAACTGCCTACCCCTTGCTACGTAGTGGATGAAGCCCTTTTGGAAAAAAACCTCCGCATCCTCAGCGGGGTCATGGAGCGCACCGGCGCGAAAATCATTTTGGCGCAAAAAGCGTTCTCGATGTACACCCTGTATCCGCTGATCGGAGAGTATTTGAGCGGTACGGCGGCCAGCGGATTGTATGAAGCGCGGCTGGGGCACGAGGAGATGGGGAAAGAAAACCATGTCTTCTCCCCGGCCTACCGCGAAGATCAGATCGACGAAATTATCGGGCTGTGCGATCATGTTATTTTCAATTCGTTTTCCCAAGTGGAAAAATATCGCGACAAGGTGCTCGCCGCCGGCAAAAAAATCGGCCTCCGCATCAATCCCGAATGCTCTACGCAGGTCGGGCACGACATCTACAATCCGTGTGCGGTGGGTTCCCGGTTCGGTGTGACGATCGAGCATTTCCGGCCTGAGCAGCTGGGCGGGATTTCCGGGCTGCATTTCCATACGCTTTGCCAGCAAAACTCGGATGATTTGGCCACCACGCTGGATGCGATCGAAGAGAAGTTCGGACCGTGGCTGTCGCAGCTGGAGTGGATCAACTTCGGCGGCGGCCACCATATCACCCGCGAGGATTACGATATCCCTCTGCTGGAACAATGCATCAAACGGATGCAAGACAAATACGGTTTGCAAGTGTACCTGGAGCCCGGGGAAGCCGTAGCATTGAACGCCGGTTTCCTGATTACAACTGTGCTCGACACGATGCAAAACGGCATGGATATCGCCATCCTCGACACGTCGGCCTCGTGCCATATGCCCGATGTGCTCGAAATGCCGTATCGTCCGCCGCTGCTCGGCTCCGGGGAACCGGGCGAGAAGCCGTACACGTACCGGCTGGGCGGGCCAACCTGCCTGTCCGGCGATACGATCGGCGACTACTCGTTCGATCAGCCTTTGAAGAACGGCGATCGGCTGGTGTTCGGCGACATGGCGATTTATTCGATGGTGAAGAACACCACGTTCAACGGCATGCCGCTTCCCGCCCTCGTGGTCCAGCACAAGGACGGAAATTGCGAAGTTCTGCATGAGTTCGGGTATGAGGATTTTAAGATGAGATTGGCTTAATGAAGCAGCGGCAATCCCCTCCAAATTTTTGGAGGGGATTTTTTGGGGTTCAGCCTGGAAAACGGCGTTTGACAGCTTGATAGCGCGGCTACCGGAACGATCGACCGCCGGCCTGCAAAATAGCGACACTTTATGGACTTATTTCCTCAGCCAAAGCATGTTCATCTCCCTTAGCGGTATTTTATGTACTTATTTCCCTGTGAATGGCCTAGAACGCTGACATTTCCTTGCGACAGGGGAGAATAGCAACATAAATTTCCTCTATTTCTCCCAAGTGAACGGATATCGCCGGAATAACGACATTTTTTGCCTTTATTTTTTGGAGGCTACCAGAGCAGCCTGTTTTCTGCAAGTTCTCTCTGCGCAAGATTATACATATTTTAACTTGACACTCATCGAGGGAATACGTTAATTTAAAAACAAACCGATGGTTTGTTTTTAAATTAACCAGCTGGAAAAATAAATCAAATAAAAGGGGATGGAACCATGAATCATTATGATGTGGTTGTCGTAGGCGCGGGAATGGGGGGATTAACCTGCGGAGCGAGATTGTCAATCTTGGGTTACAAAGTCGCCGTGTTAGATCATCATTACTTGCCTGGAGGGTATGTTACTAATTTCCAGCGCAAGGGATACACTTTTGATGCGGCTTTGCACGGGGTCGGCGGGCTGGGCCAAGGGCAAGGGTTTTATCAGATTTTGCAGGCGAGCGGGGTGATGCAGCACATCCAACCTCTGCCCAAAGAACATCCTTATTCGATCCAATGGAAAGGCGAAAAGTTCGACGTTCCGCAGGACGCCGACGCGTACTTGGCGCAGCTTGAACGGCGTTTTCCGGAGGAGAAGGACGGGATTGCCCGCTTGTTTGCGGATATCCGCCGGCTTTCCGCAGAAATGAAGTTCCTGAACGATCCCGGCATTCCCGGCTGGAAAAAAGCCCTCGGCTTTTTGGCCAAATGCCCGACACTGGTCCAATGGTCCAGATTAACCACCGCGCAAGTGATCGGGCGGTATGTGAAGTCCGAGGCGTTCATGAGCTTTTTTACCGTCCTTTGGCCTTATTACGGGTTACCGCCGCAACGGCTTTCTGCGGTTTATTTTTTCATCCCCTGGCTAGGGTATCATCTCGAAGGCACTTACTACATCCAAGGCGGCGCCCAGGCATTATCCGATGCGCTCGTCGATGTGATCGAACAAAACGGAGGCAAGGTGCATCTCCGGCAGGAAGTGACCGAAATCTTGATTCACGGCAAAAAAGCCCGCGGAATCCGCACCCAAAAAGGGCTGGAATTCACCGCGGACTGGGTCGTTTCCAACGCCAGCCCCGAGCATACGCTGGGGCCTTTGATCCAGCACCATCCACAGGCCGAGGAATATCGAAAGCGCCTTGTGGAGCATGAAATCGGCCCATCGCTGACGCAGCTTTATATCGGGTTGTCCTGCCATCCGGAAGAACTCGGCATCGTGGACGAAGACATTCTTCTGGTGGAGGAGACGGATCATCAGACCGATTACGATAACGCGATCCAAGGAAAATATGGCGCCGCCAACTTGGGGTTAACCAATTACAACAAAATGGACCCCGCCTTAAACCGCCACGACCATGGCGTGCTGACCGTTACCTTGATTGATGATATCGCCAACTGGCCGGAGCGGGGCGAAGCTTACACGCAGAAAAAGCAAGAGGTCACCGATATCCTCCTGCAGCGCCTGGAAAGCTACTATCCCGGCATTAAGGAACGCATCACTTTGCTGGAACTCGGCACGCCGCGCACCATGGAGCGTTATACGAAAAATCCGCGCGGCGCCGTATACGGTTTTGCCCAAACCGTCAAACAATCCGGGATCAAGCGAACCTCGCGGAAGACCCCTTTTGCCAACCTGTCCCTGGTTGGAGCGTGGACCCAACCCGGCGGAGGCTTCCAAGGTGCGGCAACCTCGGGTTTCCTAGAAGCCCAGCGCATTCACAAACAGCTGGGGAAAAGCCGGGGATAAGCGGAGGGAAATCCCATCACTTGACATCAGGAGCCCATTTTTTCTTTGTAAACGATAGGTGCTGGACGGAAAAGCGGCTTGGCAGATCCTTCTTTATTTTGGTAGTCTTAAATTGCGTGTTCGAAAAGTCAGGTTTTCAGCACCAAGAAGGTTATATGAAGCCAGGGTCTGAGTAGCGGAGCGTAGGCAACCTACGTGAGCAACTGAAATGGTTCCAGAGGAAAGTAGTTTTTCCTGCGATATAAGGAAGCTGAGGCTCGACTGTATCGTTTTGTTATAACCGGGGGGGGGGTTTAGTTTTCGCTGAGTATGCAAATAGTAGCGAGCCAACTCCGACAAGTAACGGACATACTGATCCGCAACAATCTGCGCAGCTACGGCAATATCGAGTAGGGCGCACCTGATTCGCCTACTGCCGGATCTTGAAGCGCTTGTGGTCAAATCTTGAAATGTCCGCTCCTGCGGTCAATGCATAAAGGGGCAGCCCGCCGGGCCGCCCCTTTATGCATTGAAGCCATTGTATGGATATCTATAGTAGAAGGCTTGTAACGCTTCATGCTCCACCATCTTATTTTGATAAAAAGTGATAAACAATGTTTATAAGTTCGATTTTCAAAGTCTGGATGGCTTCTTCTTTCGGCAGCATGATGAATTTCGCCAAATATTCGATGTCTCCCGAAAACAGGGTGAGAATATCCTCCATTGAATCCATATCCCCGCTTTGCGCTTTTTTTACTGTCTCGATAAAGTGACCAGTTGCTCTTTCAGAATCTCTAACCCCTTGCGCTTCCATTTGCTAACCCCCTGTTGAGTCATGTGTAAATCACGGGCAACCTCTTTCTCCGCAATGCCGTCGATAACGGTCTTTCTGATGATGTACCTGCACTTCTCCCACGGAATCAGCTCCAGCAGCTCGTCGACGAACAGCTCCGAAATGACCATGCTCTCAAAGCTGTTGTCGTAAATCATCTGATTGTCAAAGAGCGGTTTGCTTTCCCGAATTTGCTGGATTCGTGCCTTGTACTGGATTCGCCAAGCCGAACGTTTCAACAATTTCCTGCAGGTTTCCACCAACTCATCGTCACAGGTTACCATCGCTTTTCCTCCCCATTCAAAATGGTTGATCAGCTAGAGCTCTATTGTTATATAACAAGTAAAATATTCCATAGATTCCACAACTAGCAAAGACCACAATTTTACATAGTTTCTAGTATTCTTCTTAAAGTTGTGAAATTATTGATCAAAATACCATTTGATATGTACAAATATTGCGGGAGGGATGAACATGAAGGACGCGATTGCTGCGGAATGGATGGAGCTGGCATTCACATTGTTCGCTATACCGGTCCTTGGCCTGCTGTCGAGATCGTTTATCACGTACATCAAACGCAAAATCGCAGACGTCGAGCAGCGGATCGGCAATGATGCGGTGAACCAGTTCCTGGCGCTGGCCGAGAATGCCATCGAGTCGGCGGTGACGGCTGTGAATCAGACCTTCGTCGAGAACATGAAAAAGCAGGGTACTTTTGATGCCTCGGCGATGGCGGAGTCGTTCCGGATGGCCAAAGACAAAGCGCTTGCCATCATCGGGGAGCAGGCCAAGGATGGGCTGAAGCTTGCGCTTGGCGATATTGAGGCGTGGCTGGAAGCGAGGATCGAGTATTACGTGAACCGCAGCAAGAAGTTGTAAAACGCAGCTCGGATTCTCCTTTGAATAGTAAAGGAGGGTCATGACTTTTCACGGGTACAGAAGGTCATTAACAAAAAGGTTAGGGGATGCCAATGAGACGAATTAAAGCAGGCTTCAAACAATTTAGACATGGAAAAGCGGGCAGGCGCTCCAAATGGCTGGACTTTGTCCTGCTGACGCTGCTCATTGTATTCGGGGCATTGCAGGGCTACGCCCGGGCAGAGCAGGCGGGAGCGGATTCGGGCAGGGCGTATGCCGCCGCGCACGAAGACCGATCGGCTGAAGCCGACCAGCCGGCTGTAAGCGTACTTGCGGCAGCGCCTGATACGGTGACCGGTTCGGTATATAACAAGGATGATACGCTCGGCATTATTCTGCACAGAGGTGCAAATCTGGTTGCGCAGGTTCCGGTGCAGGGAACCTTAAGCGCGGCATCGCCGCTGCTGCAGCAGATCAAGCTGTCGCAGCCGTCGACGGTTATTCCCGGGGGCCGCGGCTTCATGCTGCCGCAGATCGTCAGCGTGAAGGACCCGTCAGGCCATCCGCTTGCCGGCGTGCCGGTTACCTTCGAGGCTGCGCTGGACAACACGATTACGGCGGTGATGAGAGGGCTGAACAGCAACGCCATCACGGTAACGACGGATGCGAACGGCATTGCGTCAGCCGCAAACACCTATCCCGGCTACATCGGGGAGGGGTATCAGGTTTACTCCACGAGCACCGGTGTTATCCGGACCTTGGATGTCAAAGCAACCGTAGCGGGCCTTGCGCCGGTTACGTTCCGGGTGGAGGTTGGAGCGGTTGGCTCCAATCAGGTGGATACCACGCCGCCGACGATTACGGCGAGCGCGCTTGACGACACCGGCGCGACCTACATCGCCGGAACGTGGACCAAGCGAACGGTAACGGTACATTATACGGCGGTGGATACCCTGTCCGGAATCAAATCCGTGACCGCCGATCAGGTCTTCTCCAGCGAAGGAGCGGGTCAGACGGCGACAGGCAAGGCGGTGGACGGCGTCGCGGCAAGCGACGATGACAAGAACCATACTTCCACCATAACCTTCGGGCCAATCAACATCGACAAGACCCCGCCGGTAACCGTCGTAACAAACGATGGCCTGGCGTCCGGGGGCTGGAACAAGGATAAGGTGAAGCTGCATTTCGCGGCGGAGGACCCGTTATCCGGTATGGCCTCCATCTTCTATAAAATCGGTGAAACCGATACGGTCGAAACGGCCGGAAACGCCGCCGATCTGGAGATCAGCGCAGACGGCGCGACTACCGTCAGCTATTGGGCTGCCGATAAGGCGGGCAATACTGAAGCCGCGCGAACCGTCACGGTGAAGATCGACAAGAGCAGTCCGGAGATCACGAGCATCCTGAGCCCGGCGGCGAACGCAAGCGGCTGGAACAGCAGCAATGTTTCGGTAACGCTGAATGCGGCGGACGACAATTCCGGGGTCAAGGAGATTCATTATAAGCTGGGCGAGACTGGGGAGGAACGTACCATAACCGAAGCCTCCGCAACATTTAGCGTCACAACCGAGGGAACGACGCCACTGTCCTTCTGGGCGGTGGATACAGCCGGAAATACCTCGCCAGTCCAGAGAACCCAGGTGAAGATCGACAAATCCAATCCGGTGCTGACGGTTCCAAGGGATATTACGAAGGAAGCAACTGCGGTCCACACGCCGGTCCAAATCGGACAGGCCACGGCGCAGGACGTCTCCGGCGATGAGACAATCATAACGAACGATGCGCCGGCCGATTACCCGATCGGTACGACAACCGTGAAATGGACGGCAACCGACCCTGTCGGCAACGTTACGTCGCAGGTGCAGAAAATTACGATCATCGATACAACCAAGCCCGTTCTTACAGTGCAGGGCGATATCGTAGTGGAAGCAACCGGAATCAAAACTCCGGTCGTCGTAAGCGGAGCGTCCGCTACGGATATCTTCCCGGTCGTTGTGACGAACGACGCGCCGAAGGAATTCCCGGTCGGCACGACGGCCGTGATCTGGACCGCCACTGATGCGAACGGCAATACCATTCATGCCGCGCAAAACGTCATCGTGGCCGATACCACCAAGCCGGCCATTACGGCGCCGGCGGATATTACGAAAGAGGCAACAAGCAGAAGAACCCCGGTAGCGATCGGAATGGCGACGGCGACGGATATTTTCCCGACGACCATCAGCCATAATGCCCCGGCCGACTATCCGGTCGGCACAACGAAGGTAGCCTGGAAGGCCGAGGATGCAAACGGCAATGCGGCATTGGCCGAGCAGGCGATTACCATTACCGATACGACGAAGCCGGTGCTGACCGTCCCCAGGGATATTACGGTTGAGGCTAGCGAGAAACGAATGAAGCTCGACATCGGCCAAGCCACGGCGACAGACATCTTCGATGTAGAGGTAACAAGCGACGCGCCTGCGGATTATCCCGTCGGCACGACCCTCGTGACCTGGACCGCCAAGGACGAGCACAACAATGTATCCAAGGGCGAGCAGAAGATCACGGTAACCGATACGACAGCTCCGGTGCTGACCGTGCCTGAGGACATTACCATGGAAGCGAACGATATTTTGACCAAGGTAGACCTGGGTCTGGCGACGGCAACCGATGTGTTCGATGTAGACGTGACCCATAACGCGCCGCCAAGCTTCGCCGTCGGGAAGACGCTGGTAACCTGGACAGCAGTAGATGAGAACGGCAACAAGACCCAGGGCACGCAGAGCGTAACGATAACCGACACCACCAAGCCGCTCGTAACGCTGCCGGGCGACAAGACGGCGGAGGCGACGGGCGAACGGACCAGAGTTGACATCGGACAGCCTGTGGTGTCCGATATTTTCCCGGTAACCGTTAGTCATAACGCACCGGCTGATTATCCGCTGGGTACCACTGTAGTTACCTGGACGGTGACGGACGCCAACGGCAATGAAACCATCGGCGCCCAGAAAGTCAACGTTGTGGATACGACCAAGCCGGTGCTTTCCGCTCCGAAGGACATTTCAATAGAAGCAACCGCTGTGCGCTCAAAGGTGCAGCTTGGCAAACCAATCGTATCGGACTTATTCCCTGTAACCGTAAAAAATGATGCGCCAAGCGATTTTCCGATCGGAACGACAAAAGTAACCTGGACGGCTACCGACTCCAGCGGAAATGTATCAACAGCTGTGCAGAATGTAAAGGTTGTGGATACTACGCAGCCGTCGCTTTCCGTTCCTCCCGAGGTGCGGGTGGAAGCAACGGCGGTCCGAACCCCGGTGACTATCGGGCAGGCGACAGCAACCGATATTTTCCTGGTTACGGTGACCAGCGATGCGCCGGCTGATTATCCGGTCGGCACGACGACGGTAACCTGGACGGCCACGGATGCCAACGGGCAGGTATCGACCGGCAAGCAGAAGGTGATCGTTATTGACACCACCCTGCCGGTACTGACCGTGCCGCATGATATGACGGTAGAGGCGACAGCGGTAAATACCCCGGTTCAGATCGGGCAAGCGACGGCAACCGATATTTTCTCGGTAGATGTAAGCAGCAACGCGCCGGCCAGCTACCCGCTGGGCAAAACCATTGTGACCTGGAAGGCAACGGACGCGAACGGCAACATCAGTACGGGCACGCAGACGATTACCGTAATCGATACGACCGCGCCCGTGATTGAGCCTGTTCCTGACCGCATGGTTGAAGCCAGCGCCAAGCTTACGCCGGTAGAGCTGATTCCGCCTGCGGCGACGGATATTTTCGCCGTCACCCCAGTCAGCAGCAATGCGCCGGCTGCCTTCCCGCTGGGCACGACCGACGTGACCTGGACGGCCAAGGATGCGAACGGAAATGTGTCGACTTTTGTGCAAAAAATTACGATTGAGGATACCACGAAGCCGGTGCTCACGCTGCCGGAGGATGTACATGTAGAGGCTGTTGCTCTGCAAACCCCGGTTGAAATTGGTCAGGCGACAGCGACAGATATCTTCGATGTCACCGTGAAGAGCGACGCGCCGAAGGATTATCCGCTGGGCGTGACGGAGGTCACGTGGACCGCGACCGATGCGAACGGTAACTTCTCCAGCGGCGTGCAGAAGGTTACGGTCGTCGATACGACCAAGCCGGTGCTGCATGTGCCTGAAGACAAGACGGTTGAAGCCACCGCGGTGAATACGCCTGTGGATATCGGCCAGGCGACAGCAGAGGACATTTATGAGGTAACCGTAAGCAGCAATGCGCCGGAGGTTTATCCGCTGGGCACCACCGAGGTGACCTGGAAAGCGGTTGATGCGAATGGCAACGAAAGTACGGGCGTGCAGAAGATTACGGCCGTGGATACTACGAAGCCGGTGCTCGAGGTGCCGGAGGATCAAACCGTGGAAGCGACCGCTGTTAACACGCCGGTCAACATCGGGCAAGCGACGGCAAAAGATATTTTCGAGGTAACGGTAAGCAGTGACGCTCCTGCCGCGTATCCACTTGGCACGACGGAAGTGAAATGGACGGCGACGGATGCGAACGGCAATGTAAGTACGGGCGTGCAGAAGATTACCGTTGTCGATACGACCAAGCCGATGCTTGAGGTGCCGGAGGATCAAACCGTGGAAGCGACGGCTGTTAACACGCCGGTAAGCATCGGGCAAGCGACGGCAACCGATATTTTCGAGGTAACGGTGAGCAGTGACGCTCCTGCCGCGTATCCGCTTGGCACAACGGAAGTGAAATGGACGGCGACGGATGCAAACAGCAATGTAAGCACGGGCGTGCAGAAGATTACTGTCATCGACACGACCAAGCCGGTACTGAACGTGCCGGAGGATCAAACCGTGGAAGCGACGGCCGTTAACACACCGGTCGATATCGGGCAAGCGACGGCAACCGATATTTTCGAGGTAACGGTGAGCAGTGACGCTCCTGCCGCGTATCCGCTTGGCACGACGGAAGTGAAATGGACGGCGACGGATGCGAATGGCAATGAAAGCACTGGCGTGCAGAAAATTACCATTGTCGATACGACCAAGCCGCAAATGAAGTTTACCGGCTCGCTGCATACCGTGCTTGAGGCTACCGCACTGGCAACGCCGGTAGAGCTGGAAATTCCGGACGTGCCGGATATTTTCCCGGTAACGTTAACGACGGATGCTCCAGGATACGCAGAGCAAGGGCCGATTACCGGCTCCGGCACGATTACCGCCAACTTCCCGCTTGGCACAACCAAGGTCACATGGACCGCACGCGACAGCAGCGGCAACACAAGCCTTGGCATCGTGACCGTGACGATTACGGACAAAACCAAACCGGTGCTGAGCGTGCCTGCGGACATTACGTTGGAAGCGACGGGTCTCCACACTCCCGTAGAGATCGGCCAGGCAACGGCAACGGATATTTATGAGGTGAATATAACGAGCGACGCGCCGGCCGATTATACGCTGGGAACTACCAAGGTGACCTGGACGGCAACGGATGAGAACGGCAATGTGTCAACGGGCATCCAAAAGATTACGGTCGTCGATACCACGAAGCCGGTGCTGAGCGTGCCGGAGGACAAGACGGTCGAAGCGACCGGCCTGCAAACGCCGGTAGATATTGGTCAAGCAACGGCGACGGATATCTATGAAGTGACTGTATCCAGTGACGCGCCTACCGCTTATGCACTTGGAACCAACGAAGTGACGTGGACGGCGACCGATGCGAACGGCAACGTGAGCACAGGCGTCCAGAAGATCACGATTGTAGATACGACGAAGCCGGTGCTAAGTCTGCCGGAGGATCAAACCGTAGAAGCGACGGCTGTCGAGACGCCTGTCCAGATCGGCCAGGCAACGGCAACGGATATCTATAAAGTGACTGTATCCAGTGACGCACCAACCTCTTATCCGCTTGGAACCACGGAAGTGGAATGGACGGCAACGGATGAGAACGGCAATGTGACCACAGGGGTGCAGAAGATTACGGTAGTCGATACCACCAAGCCGGTGATAACCGCACCGGCGGATGTGACGGTAAAGGCGACCGGCATCAAAACGCCGGTAGATTTGGGCCAGGCGACCGCAAGCGATATTTTCGGCTACACGCTGAAAAATGACGCTCCGGAAGGCGGGTTCCCGCTAGGACGGACCGCCGTTACCTGGACGGCAACAGACCCAAGCGGCAACGCTTCGACGGCTGTGCAATACGTGACCGTAAATCCGGCCTATATCATCCAGTCCTACAACAGCAACCGAAGCAACAACGTCAATGCGATTACGCCGCGGATTTCGTTCGAGAACACGAGCAGCAGTACTATTCAGCTCTCAAACCTGAAGCTCCGGTATTACTTTACGGTTGACGGCGATATGAGCCAGACCTTCTTCGCTGATACCGCGCGGGTTAGCGGTTCGTCTACCAACCGAAGCATAAAGTCCTATGTATCGGGAAGCTTCCAGAAGACGGTAAGCAAGCCGACGAGCGATTATTATTTGGAAATCAGTTTTGCTAGCGGAGCCGGAACGCTGAAGCCGGGAGAAAAGGTGCTTGTGGAGGGCTCCTTCCTGAAATCGATTTTCTCAATCTATACGCAGTCCAATGACTACTCCTTCAATCCGTCTGCGCGTGATTACGTGGACACCGGCAAAATTACGGCTTATCTATCCGGCAGTCTGGTTGCGGGTATGGAACCGTAAGCGATTAAGGATCTCGGGGCCGATGCTTCCGGCAAGGAGCATCAGCCCGAAATCCGCCTATGAAAGGAGAGCAATGAAATGATTAAAGGATTTGACTGTGCAACACCGTTGACGTTGAAGACGGCGAAGTTGTTCCGCGGCGACGGGTTTGTGTTCGTCTGCCGTTACCTGGTGCCTTCCGGCTGGAAGAGGCTGACGCAAGCAGAGGTGAAGGCCATCAGCGCTGCAGGCCTGCAGATCGTTTCTGTGTTCGAAACGACGGCAAGCCGGGCGCTTGGCGGACGCGCAGCCGGACTAGCCGACGGCGCCACGGCCGCAAAGACGGCCAAAGCGCTGGGGCAGCCTGCCGGCAGCCGGATTTATTACGCCGTGGACTTTGATGCGACAGCAGCGCAAATGCAAACGGTGATCGAGTACTTGAAAGCAGCCGGGGAAGCAGCGCAGGGTTATACCTCCGGCGTTTATGGCAGTGTTGCCGTCATTGAAGCGGCTAAACGAGCCAAAGCCTGCACAGGCTTCTGGCAGACCTACGCATGGAGCAGAGGACGCAAAGCAGACGGCCTGCATATTTACCAATATGATAATGGCCCGAAGGGTCTCGGGCAGCCGATCAACGGCGTGAACGTGGATTTGGATGAGGCCAGCGGCGAGGCAGGCTGGTGGAATACGCTGGATACCGGCAAGCAGCCGCCGGAGAATCCCAAGGGAGGGCAGGAGGAGTATATGCTAAACAAAGAGGATGCGAATAAGGTGATCGCCTTTTTACAGGCGGCTTATATGGCGGCGGGCAGCCAGGATTCAAGAGCGGAGTTTCACCGGTTGGCCAATGAGCTGAGAAAGGCGTCCGGACAGCCGATAGACAATAAGTAGGAGAGAGGCATGTCGCTTCAGCCGTCTTCCGCAAACAGGCGTGCTTGGGCCAGAAGCTATGAGTATGGACAGCAAGGTGATACTTGTTTTACGCCACCCTTGGGTGGCTTTTTTGAGATGCCAGAAAATATGAACTGTCTGTATTCTTTCGAAGAACAACACACGATGCCCGGACGCTTTGCATGATTATCCCCTTTGATCAGATAGCCGAGAAATGGACAAGAGCTCGCCTCACCCCGGGCCGCCGATCCCCCTGAACGAGAGGGATAATCGTGCAAAGGTAGCATGAAGGACACCAAGGCACGAACCCTATAAGGGGCTGCACGGATCGTACAGGAAACAGGGAAAATAAATGTATTATTGGCGTTATTTGAAGCTCAAGCCGAAAATCGGCGCTGATGAAAATTTAAAATGAAATAATTTATGGATTCGGCTGTAAAAAGGGCGGCGGATTTTACTTATCTGTAGAATCGATCTTTTTACAGGGGGGGGACCCAGCTTGCAGACCAAGGCAACCGAAAACGCCAAGGAGAAAGAGCAAGGCTCCGGCAGCGGGAAATTATATAAAGAATCTTTTACGGCCTTGCGGCAGCCGGCGGCGCCAAAGCCGGACCCGGTGGAAATCGTCCGCCGAATCCGGCAAAATCCGTCCGCATTAACCCGGCAGGACACGCTTGTTCTTCGTCAAACCATGGGGGAACGAGCGGTCATGCAACTGTTATCCAGGCTGGCGGGTGCCCGCAAGGATGAACCAGCAGCCGCTAAAGACGCTGGTAAGGAAAACGGCCAGAATGCAGGCAATGCGGCTGAAAAAACGCCGGAAACACAGCCTGCCGTTCAAGAGGCCAAGGGGATTGGCACCGCCGAGACGTTTGCGGAGGCGCCGATCCTTTTGGCGCAGCCTTTGGAGCCAGAGGCGAAAGCGGGGGCTGCTTCGCCGGCGGCGCAGCAAACGCCTGCAGCGAATGAGGCGCAGCCTGCGAAGCAGGAACAGCCGGCACAGCAACCAAATGCGGTGGCAGAGGCGTTGCCGGCCAAGCAGGAAGCGGAAGTCGAGCCTGCGGTTGCATTACAGCAGTCTGAGGTGAAGAACGAGCCTGCGGTTAATCAAAGCGTGCAGGCAGGCCAGAAAACAGGGAAGCAGTTCAAGGCAGCGCCGGATCTGGCGGGTAAGGCAGCAAACGAAGCGAAGTCTGCTAAGGAGGAGAAGGAAGAGGCGAAAGCGGCCAAGGCGGATGAGAACCAGGCTAAAGCCGAATCTAATGCCAATAGCAAAGCAGGCAATGACGAGGTGAAGGAAGGCAAGCCGGAAGCAAAAGCGGATAAAGGAGCCCCAGAGGAGGCCAAAGCAAGCAAAGACGGCAAGGACGGCAAGGACGGCAAAGAAGCGCAGAAGAAGGAAGCAGAGGGTTCGGGAGGCAAAGGGCCGTCCTTAGCCGATGCGCTCGGAGCGCTGGCGGATGACAAGGAAGCGCCGGCCAAGGCCAAGAAGGTAACGATCCGGGCCGAAGAACCGGGCGAGGTGTTTAGTCAGCTGGCACAGGTGCCGCCTACCGAGATGAAGGAAGCCTATTCTCAGGCCATCACCGTGTCCGCTGGCGCGCTGGATAAGCAGAAAGCGAAGACGCAGCAGGCGCTGCCGGTCATTCCGGCGCCGACGGGCCTGGCCGGAAAGCTCCGCAAAGCGAGCGCAAAACTTCAGCCGCTTGCCCATAAAGCTCCCGAGAGCTTCAAGAGCGAGCGGACCGGCGGCGCCGGAAGTGGAAATCTGCCGGGGATGGATATCCGTTCCGGCGGATCAAACGACAATCCGGACGCCATCATGAGCGAGATCCGCTCCGCATCGGCTCAGCGGCCTAACGTTAACCTGTCCGGCGAAGCGGACCCTTCGCAAGTGGAGGGCTTCAGCAAAGAGGCTTCGCAGCAGGCCGGGACGGCCAAAAAGGCGGAGCTTAAACAGCTCAACGCGCCGTTTGGCGAAAATGATATTTTCCCTGAACCGGATCATGGTCAGCTTAAAGCCAAGAAACCGCTGCAAGGCGGCAAGCACCCAGGAGCCAAACCGCTGCCGCAGCTTGCGGTGCCCGGCGCGATGACGGCGGGTCTCAACAAATCGCTGGCACCGGAGCTGAAGAAAGAGCTTGGAGCCAAGCAGGCGGAGTACGGGAAGGAGAAAGCGAAGTTCGATACGGCGGTAGCTAGCTCCAAGGCGGACAGTCAGGCGGAAATCCGTCAGGCGGAGACCGAAGCCCGAAACAAGCAGCTCAGCGAGCAGGCCGGCGCCAAGGGCGAAGTCGACAAGCTGAAAGGCGAGTGGCGAAGCGAGCTCGACGCGGCCGAAGCGGAGTATGCCGGACAAGCCGGATCGGCGGTGCAGCAGAAGAAGGGCGAGATCGAACAGACACGGACCGAGAAGGAGCAGGAGGCGCAGAAACGCCAGTCCGAGGCGGAGCAGGAAGCGACCAAGGAATACGGCAAGGCCAAGAAAGAGGCCGACGGCAAGCAGCAGGAGGAAAAAGCCAAGGAAGAGAAAAAGAGCGGTTTCCTGGGCTGGGTGAAGGACAAGCTGGATGCCGTTGTCGCAGCCGTCAAGAAGGTGGTCAACTTCATTTTCGAGGGGCTTAGAAAAGCGGTTAAATTCATCTTTGAGAAAGCGAAGCAAGCCATCATCGGAATCATCGAGCTGGGACGCAAGCTGATCACCGGCATGATCAAAGCCTTGGGCACGCTGCTGAAAGGACTGGTCAAAGTCCTGCTTGCCAAATTCCCGGCCATTGCCAAGAAGATCTGCGATAAGATCGACGGCGCGGTGAATAAGGCCGTCAAAGCGGTCAACGCGATTGCCGAGAAGCTGAAGACGAAAGCGGCGCAGATCATAGACGCCCTTGCCGCCAAGGTGGATCAGGCGCTTGCCGCCGTTCAAGCCTTCTACAACAAGCTGATCTCTGCCCTCGGCACGTTCCTTATCGGCGGAATCCTGGACATCATGGAACGCATCGGCGCGCTCGGCACAGCGGCCAAACGCTCCTTCAGCCATCTGGAGGGCAAAATGTGGGAATACCTGCTTGGCGTGGACATCTCCAAGCCGCTTGGCGCACAAGCTGCCGAAGGCGAGGCGGAAGAATCCGCCGAGGCCGGGCAGCAGCCGGAAGAGGAGCTTAAGCTCAGCGACAACGACATCGAGATCGAATCGGTCGAGGAAGGCGAAATGGAGCCTGAACTGGTTGAGGAGTTGAACCTTAAGGACGGCGAAACGAAGGAAATGCCGGGCAGCAGCGATCCGGTGACGACAGAAAGCATCATGAAAGAATTCGACACGGGCAAGCAGGAGCAAAGCCTGGGGCAGAAAGTTGCCGAAGGAGCTTCCTTACGCGCGAACAATGCCAAAATGGTGTTTGACCAGATCAAAACCTATGTAATAAACTGGATGAAAGCCCACGGATTACAGCTCCTGGGAGGAATTTTGGCAGCGCTGGCCACAGTCGCCGTTCTGGGAATGGTTACCGGCGGCGCAGCACTTCCGGTCATCATCAACCTGATTTCGGTCGCCATGCAAGCCATGACAATCAAATCGGTCATGGAGACGCTGGCTCAAGCCGCCACCCATATCGGCACCTACCTGAGCCAGGGCTGGCAAAAGATGATTGATCCGGCTGCGATCGCCTTGGCTACAGCCATGGCCATGGGACTGGTAGAGCTGGCGATGGAGCTCGGCATGAAGGGGCTTGGCAAAGGGCTCAAGAAAGCGGGAACCGCAGTTAAGAAAGGCGTCGGCGCAGCAGCCAAAGGTGTAAAGAAGGCAGTAGGCGCCGGAGCCAAGGGTCTTAAGAGTCTTCTGAAATCAGGCGTTAACCTTGCTTCCAAGAGCGGCAGCATGATCTTGCGTAACGGTAAAATCGTGATCAAGAGCCTGCAAAAAGGCTTCATGAAGGGGGTCAAAAAACTCCAAGGCCTGATCGGCCGCATTCTTGGGAAGTTTAAGTTCAAGAAGTTTAAGCTGGAGCGTAAAGGTAAACATATTCGTCTTTACGGCGAAGTAAATCCTTGGGTGCTGCTTGCTGATGGTACCATTGAAGAAGTAGACGACCTAAATGGTAAAAAGTACGGAATAAAGACGGAAGCTGAACTCAACAAGCTAAAGGATCTTAGCATTGACGAACGTAAGCTGGTCTTTAATCAAGCAAAAGACGGTAAAATTGATTTTGATAACATAAAAAAACAGACTCCTAAAGAATCAACTGAAGTAAAAAATGGCGATCAATTCACTAAAGGGAAAAATAATAGAAAAGAACTGGCGCCAAATGTGCAATATGTCACGGGGAATGGATATAAGTACAAAACGGATAACTTAGGTAGAATAGAGAGTGTAGAAGCAGATAGTTTAGAATTAAAAACCGCTTCAAGAAATGCAGGAATGCAACGTGCAGCTGGTAGAGAAGATAGATTAAAAACAGATGACGGCGGGCACTTAATTGGCAGTCAGTTTAACGGTTCAGGTGATATTGATAACTTAGTGGCCCAAAATAGTCAAATTAATCGTTCAGGGGGTGAATGGTATAAGATGGAGACAGAATGGGCTGAAGCTTTAAGTGAAGTTCCGCCTAGAAAGGTCTCTGTAAAGATAAAGGTTAATTATTCAAGCGATTCATTAAGACCTGATTCATTTTCTATATTTTATGAAATAGAGGGTGAAGAATTAATTGAAAAAATTATTAAGAACCAAGCAGGAGGATGAATTGATTGGAAGAAAAGTTAAATGCCCTATACAAGGAAATTGCTGAAACGGTTGATAATATGATTCCAGTAGAATGGAATAAGTTTTATTTCTATGCTCAAGTTTCGGAATCTGGTGGTGGAACATATTTTTTTTACAGCCCTATATCTGATCCTGTGAAATTTGAGTATAGCCTTAAAATTCCAATCAACTATGAAATAAATGAAAAAGAATTTGATGCAGGTAAAGGAAAGTTACTATCTCTTGCTGAAGAGATGAAGAGTATATTTGCAGAATATGAGCAGGATTTGTGGTATTCCTTTACCTTGAGTTTAGAGCGTACTGGAAAGTTAAAAGTTCATTTTGATTATACTAATTGGTTTGACACCAACTATACTTTTAATAATCAAATGATCATCTGGAAATACAAGTATTTAAATGAAGTTCCCATAATTGATAAGCATAAAGAAATAATAAAAAAGTATCTTTTGGAGTATCCAGACAACCCAATTTAAAAATAGGCCACCGTATACATTTTGAATACGGTGGCCTATTTTTTTCTTCAAGTAACAATTGTTACACCGAAGAAACCTGGGGCAGAAAGTTGCCGAAGGAGCTTCCTTACGCGCGAACAATGCCAAAATGGTGTTTGACCAGATCAAAACCTATGTAATAAACTGGATGAAAGCCCACGGATTACAGCTCCTGGGAGGAATTTTGGCAGCGCTGGCCACAGTCGCCGTTCTGGGAATGGTTACCGGCGGCGCAGCACTTCCGGTCATCATCAACCTGATTTCGATCGCCATGCAAGCCATGACAATCAAATCGGTCATGGAGACGCTGGCTCAAGCCGCCACCCATATCGGCACCTACCTGAGCCAGGGCTGGCAAAAGATGATTGAACCGGCAGCGATCGCCTTGGCTACAGCCATGGCCATGGGACTAGTGGAGCTGGCGATGGAGCTCGGCATGAAGGGGGTCAAAAAACTCCAGGGCCTGATCGGCCGCATTCTTGGGAAGTTTAGGTTCAAGAAGATAACGTTCGAGCGCCAGAAAAACTATATTTTAATCTTCGGCGAGTTTAATCCTAAGAAATTAATAGGCAAATTAAAGATAAACGATGATAAAGCTGATTTGGGTGCTGACAGGACGGGTGAAGTTAAAACATACCCTGATGGCAGTGTTAGGGATTCTAAAGGTAGGTTCGCAGGAAAGTCAGGTACTGTTCCCGGTACTCCAGGGGTTGATAAGGCAAAACAGCTTATACAAACTGACCCGAAATATAATGGTTATGAAATTCTTGATACTGAAATTTCTGTTAAGAGTGCCGATGGAAAATTGAGAAGATACGATATTGTAGCTAAAAAACCAGACGGTACAATCGTAGGTATAGAAGTTAAGAGTGGAACAGCTACTCGCACTCCTCAGCAGAAAAAGATCGATATAGAATTAAATTCTAATGATGGTTTATCAACAACTGGGGCTAAAGCCCGAAAATCAGGTATTGAAAGAATTGACTCAGTTGAATTAATTAAAATTAAGTAGGAGTTGTTGATGCTCAATGTCAAACCAACCAATTGCAATTGTACTAGAGACATTAATTAATGGTCTTAGTCCAGTCCTTCAGGGGATGGGCTTTGAACTAAAAAAGAAAAAATCTTTTATAAAAATGTTGGAGGAATGTAGCCAAGAATTTAATATTCAGTTTCGTCGAATTAAAGGCCAAGAAGCAGGATATGTAGAGGCATGTCCTAATATTATTTTTGAAAATCTTGAAAAAATGGCCGCCAATCTTAAAGGTGAAGAATACAAAAAAGGCTGGCCTACTGCCGCGGGTAATATTGGGAATCTACAACCTAAGAGAGAATTTATTGAATGGCCGCTTACTTTAACCTCTAATATCTCAGATCTAATTGAAATAATTACAATCCATATTGAGAAGATTGCCAAGCCGTTCTGGAATGATTTTTCTAATTTAGATAAACTGATAAAGGGATATGAAGAAGCTGACCCACGACTTACGCTAAATGGTCATAGTTTCAGGTGGAGACTAGTTGCCGCATACTGCTTAATAAAAGAGTATGAAAAAGCAATAACTACCTTAAAGGAATGGGAGACAGGTAGGCCATCTGATTCAATGATTGAACAAGGTATTGATAAAATAATACAACTAATGTACGTTTAGGTAAAATTGGGAGGAAATATGATATTTGAATCAGAAAATGGAGCTCGTTCTGAAAAAATAAGCAGCTATGAGCTGGAGAATTATTTAAAAATGATTGATGGTTCTTCTAATTCCTATGCTTATTTAGAAATGAAAGATGGCAGTTATATTCAAGTTGGGGGTGGCCCATTAGAGTTTACAGTGGAAGTTAGACAATATCTTTCTGAAGGTGATGGTGGCTTTGCCCATAAAAAAGCAAAACAAAAGGATTCCGTCAGTTCGGGAACAAAGAAGATATTAATTTCGGGTTCATTAGTTGATGTTCAAACTAATCAAGTAATGAATTTAAAAATGGTAATCCTCTTATTCAAATCATTTTTGGATGGCGACGTTTTCCCTACGAACGTGGAATGGGATGATATTACAAGTATGTTCAAGTGATATTTTTAATCTCCTTGATTGGTTTCGTGCCTTTCAAGGTTTCTTTTGTGGGGGCTACCCAGTTCCGAATGAATCCATCATTCAACCAATAACACCTATAACCTATGTAATACCCGTATAAAAATTTCGCTAACAGGTCGATTATGATCAGATACCACCATGATTGACCTGTTTTTTGTTATCTTCGTTTTCTCAGAGTTTTTTCAAAATTTCAACATGACTGTACAATGTGGAGCTACGATAAGTAAGATGAGGAGAGAGTACATCACATCTTCTAGGAAGGATAGTACGACAATTAATAATGGGGCGGATAAAACAAATATTTTTAATTTGAAAGCAAGATTACACAATTCTCAACAAAGTTAACACTAGAACTTGATAATCCCTTAATAAATTTTCAAAGGTCTATTCCAACTTGAACGATGAGGAGGAACAGACCTTTTTTTCTTCATTCTAGCTAAAAGTGGTTTAATTCTTATTTTCTCCTCTCTTAGTTGTACCTCCCTCCCTTAAATTTACTTATATGTGAGTAAGACAATAAAGAGTGAAGGACAGAAACAGGCGATGAAATTCAATAGAAAATCCCATCGTTTAGTTCGAGTAACAACGAAAGAGGTGCAACAAGGGTTTGGAGAAGCCGAGCAAGTGGTTTCTTTGAAACCTCAGGTAAAAAATGTCAAAAGCCTAGATCCTGACCAGAAAGATGATGCTCCATATACTTCAGAATTTGAGTATGTGCAAGATGAATTGCGGCTGTTGGAGCTTCGCTTGAAGCAGAGTCTGGTGGCAGAGACGCCATTTTACGATTCAGATGCGTATCCAGAGCTGGCATTGATGAGAGAGGAAATAATCGGGCTGCTGGATGGTGAAACGGTAAGACGGGATGATAGTTCTTTTGAGCTTAAAGAGCCAGAACGTCGCGCTTCAGAGCTGGAACTCCGCATAGCTTCCAGACTCCGGGCCAGCCGTCGCATAAGCGTCTGTTTGGCTTTGCCGCAAATGGTATCCGTACTTAACCTGAACCACTTGGAAACAGGCTGCCTGATCGCCTGCCTCGCTCCTGAGGTGGACCGGAAGTATGCGCGGGTCTATGCCTTTTTGCAGAACGACCCGTCTGCCAGGGCGCCAACGGTAGATTTGATCCTGCAGCTGTTTACCGCAAATGAGGAGGAGCGGATCGAAGCTCGCAGGATATTTGAGAGCGACGCGCCGCTTATGCGGTTCCTGATGGAACGCAGAGGGGAGTACGGCGATAGCCGCACGCCGCTAATTGCCCGGCCGCTGAAGCTTGAAGATTGGGCGGTGAATACGCTGCTGGGGCTGAAGACGCTGGATGCGCGGCTGGCGAGCGTCGCAAGGCTGCTTGACGTAACAACTTTGAAACAGTCAGATGTACCATCCAGCCAACAACTGCCCGCTGCTCTGCATTCGAATCCGCTGCTGCACCACACGAGCCAGCTGCGCGATAACATGCTCCGCTTCATTTACCATTACCGCTCCAATGGTAACGGGGGGACCCAGACGCTGCTTTACTGCTGCGGGCCGGATGAGGCGGAAAAGCTCACGTGCATCGAGTCGGTATGCGCTGCGCTGGGCACCTCGATGCTCATCGCCGATATGGACAAGCTGCTGCAGCCGGATACAGATTACGTCGAGATGCTCCGGTTGCTTGGCCGGCACGTGCTGCTCGATGATGCCGCGCTTTGTTTCACAAGGTTCGACGGGTTTACCGCCGAGGACGACCACCACAGGCTGAAGCTCCGGCTGCTGATTGAGATGCTGGAGGCGCATGCGCCGTTCGCATTCATACTGGGCGAAGGACAGTGGGGAATGAGCATGACGGGCAGCCGGCTTAACTTCGTGCAGGTCGATTTTCCGTTCCCGGATGCGGCGGATCGTAAAGCGGTATGGGAGGCGTTCGCTCCGGATTACCGCTTGTCCCGCGAGGTGAATCTGACGGATCTCAGCGGCAGCTTCCGCTTTACGCCGGGCCAGATCCGGGCGGCGTTTCAGGGAAGCGAGAATCTGGCGGTCTGGAACGGCACTGCGGAGGCGGAGATCGGCAAGCGGGAGCTGTATCAGGCCAGCTACTACCAGTCGAGCCGCAAAATTCAAACGCTCGCCACCAAAATCAAGGCGATGTACACCTGGGACATGCTGGTGCTGCCGGGCGAGCAGTTGAGCCAGCTGCGCGAGATTTGCAACCAGGTCAAGTACCGCTCGCTGGTGTACGGGGAATGGGGCTTTGCCGGGCGGCTGTCGCTGGGCCGGGGGCTGAACATTCTTTTTTCCGGCCCGCCGGGCTCGGGGAAAACGATGTCGGCGGAGGTGATCGCGAGCGAGCTGAACCTGGAGCTTTACAAAATCGACGTTTCGCAGCTGGTGAGCAAATATATCGGGGAGACGGAGAAGAACCTGGCCCGGATCTTCGATGAGGCGGAGATGTCGAACGCGATTTTGTTTTTTGATGAAGCGGATGCGTTGTTCGGCAAGCGCTCCGAGGTCAAGGACGCGCATGACCGCTATGCGAACGTGGAGATCAGCTACCTGCTGCAGAAGATGGAGGAGTACACGGGCATCGTCATCCTGGCGACGAATCTCAACCAGAACCTTGACGACGCGTTTGCTCGCAGGCTGCATTTCAAGGTGGAATTCCCGTTCCCGGAGAAGCCGCAGCGCGAGCTGATCTGGCGCGGCATGTTCCCGTCTGGCGCGCCGCTGGCCAGCGATATGGACTACGGCTTTATGGCGGAAAAGCTTGTGCTGGCCGGGGGGAACATCAAGAACATTGCGCTGAACGCGGCGTTTTATGCGGCGCATGAGGGCTGTCCGATCGGGATGAAGCAGATCATGCAGGCAGCAAGACGGGAAATTCTCAAGCTGGGCAAAACCTTCCTGCCCTCCGACTACGCTCCTTATCACGAACTGATTGAGGTGAACTGAACAATGGCGGTGGATACCGGTACGGTAATCAGAGACGTCAGCAACAGCCTGAAGGCGCTGCTGAAGGCGAATGTCCCGGAGCTGAACGATGACAGCTACATCAGCTTCGGCTCCCCAAGCGATATCGACAGCTCCACGATGAGACTTTCCATGTGCTTGTATTACTTAAGCCACAGCCCGAGCATGCGCAACAGCGAGAAGGAAGAGATCACGGGCACGAACGAGTTTTATTATCCGCCCGCCTATCTCGATTTGTATTATCTGATGACCCCTTATGCCAATGACAGGGAGACGGAGCAGCTGATTCTGGGGCGGATTTTCCAGCTGTTTCATGAGCATCCGGTGCTCAGCGGCGCCGATCTCGGCGGCAACCTTGCGGCATGCGGCAACGAGAAAATCCGGATCTCCTACAACAACCTCACCATCCAGGACATCAAGCAGCTGTGGGAGGTTTTTCCCGGCAAGGCGGCCAAGGTGAGCCTGTCCTATCTGGTATCTCCGGTGAGACTGCCGGCAGACCAGACGCTCATCATTCCGCGGGTAGAGACACGCGATCTGGGAATTCATTTGATATAACTGGCTGCGGCCCAGAATCCTTCCTTGAAAGGAGTGATTTATGGAAAAGAATAGATGTTTGCTTCCGAAGCAAGTTTTGTACGAAGTCGTCCAAGCAGTAACGCTCACAAACTTTTAGGAGGGTAAAAGATGCCGAACTATTTATCGCCAGGCGTGTATGTGGAAGAGGTCTCCAGCGGCGTCAAACCGATTGCCGGCGTGGGAACGTCGGTGGGGGCTTTTGTAGGGATTGCGGAAAAAGGGGTCATCGGCAAAGCCGTGCTGATCACCAACTGGAGCCAGTTCGTCAGCGAATTCGGCCAGTTCATTCCGAACGGGTACCTGGCGTATGCCGTTTATAACTTTTTTGCGGAAGGGGGTACTTCTTGCTACGTGGTGCGGGCGGCGCCTACCGACATTCAGCCTGCGGCGCTGACGATCCGCGACACCGACAATGCCGACCTGTTCAAGGTCTATGCCCGCTCCGAAGGAGAATGGGGCAATCGGATCTCCGTCAAGGTGGGTCCATCCTCCAACAAGCAACAGTTCGGCTTCAAGGTCACCGTGCAGTACGTGGAGGCTGCCGATTTCAATGATGAATATACCGGAGAAGAAGAGGAAGGCAAAATCGTCGAGGTGTTCGACAACATGCTGCTGATTAACTTCGAGGAGAAGATCAACGATGTCTCCGCCTTTGTGAAAGTGAAGCCGCTGATCGATCTGACCATTCTCGAAAATATGGAAAAAACCCCGGCGTTCAACACGGCCGCCCTGTCCCTCTCCGGAGGCGTGAACGGTATGTCGCCAATCGATTTCATGGGCGATGAAGTGGAGCGCGACGGTATCCATGCCTTCGATACCATCGATGGCATCAATATCGTGGCGGTGCCGGATCTTGCGGATATGCCGTACAGCCGGGGAACGATACTGGACATGCTCAATTACTGCAAGCTGCGCAAGGACTGCATCTTCCTCGTCGATCCGCCGCACGGGCTGACGCCTACCCAGGTCAAGGACTTCAAGGAAGGCGCGGGCAATTACTCCGGAAATTCGTTTAACACCTCATATGGCGCGCTTTATTATCCGTGGGTCTACATCAACGATCCGCTTACGGGCAAGCAAAAGCTGGTGCCGCCATCGGGCGCTATCGCCGGTACGTATGCCTATGTGGATTCCATGCGCGGCGTTCACAAAGCGCCGGCCGGTACGGTGGACGGTTATCTGGATACCGTTGTCGGCATCGAGAAAATCATCACCAAAGCCGAGCAGGAGTTGCTTAACCCGGACGGCATCAACGTCATCCGCTCCCTGCCGGAAGGCATCTGCGTATGGGGTGCCAGAACGCTGTCTTCGGATTCCGAATGGAACTACGTCAACGTACGCCGCTTGATGATGTACATCGAGGAGTCGCTTGATGAAGGCAGCCAGTGGGTCGTGTTCGAGCCGAACGATCCAAGCCTGTGGGGCAAGGTGAAGCGCAATCTGACCGCCTTCCTGACCCGTGTCTGGAGAGACGGCGCGCTGTACGGTTCAACCCAGGAGGAAGCCTTCTTCGTCAAGGTCGACGAGGAGAACAATCCGCCGGCCACCCGCGATGCGGGCCAGCTGATCATCGAGGTTGGCGTGGCGCCGGTTAAGCCTGCCGAATTCGTGGTGATCCGGGTCAGCCAGAAGACGCTGTCCAAATAAGACAAAGATGAGAGGAGAATTATCCTATGGCAACCGGTAAAAGAATGGATCCTTACCGCAATTACCGCTTCAGAGTCGTCATCGACGGCATTCAAACCGCGGCGTTCGCCGACGCGACGATTCCGGACACCTCCACCGAGGCGGTCGACTACCGCGAAGGCATTGACGCCCCGCATGCGCGCAAGCTGTCCGGCCTGACCAAATTCGGCAACATCACGCTGAAAAAAGGGCTTACCGACTCCCTCGAGCTGTACAACTGGCGCAAATCCATCGAAGATAAAGGCGCGCTCAAAAACCGCAAGAGCTTGTCGATCATCCTGGTGGATGAGGAAGGCAACGACAAGGCGCAATGGGACGTGCTCGAAGCCTGGCCGGTTAAGTACGACGTCAGCGCGCTCAGCGCGAAAGGCAATGAGGTTTCCGTCGAGTCCCTCGAGCTTGTCCATGAAGGGGTCCGCCGTGTGAAATAATCCGGACTTCGCCCGGAAGGCATGAACTCTGATACCATACGCCAAACCATAAGAAAGGACGGTATGAGCGATCGGATTCAAGCTGCCGGCGTCCGTGATTGTAAGGCCTGTATGGAACGACCATTAACCCTAAGATTGAGGAAAAGCGAGGGAAACTATGGATATTTTGCAGACGGAATTCAGTTTCACCCTTCCCAAAGGGTATGTGGATGAAGCGGGGACGCTGCACAAGCAGGGAACCATGCGTCTGGCGACCGCCGCGGACGAAATCGCGCCGCTCCGGGATGCCCGGGTCCAGCAGAATCCGGCCTATCTGACCGTGATCCTGCTCTCCAGAGTCGTGGTCAGCCTCGGGGGCCTCAGCATGATAACGCCGCGGGTGATTGAGGAGCTGTATACCTCCGATTTTGCCTATCTGCAGGAAATGTACAACCGGATCAACCAAAGCGGCAGCAATACGGTGCACGCGAAATGTCCGAAATGCGAGCAGCCGTTTGACGTCGAACTGGAGACCCTGGGGGAATAATCGGCTACCCCCTTGACCGCCTCTATGAGGAGGTAGCCTTTCTAGCCTACTATCTGCACTGGGATTATGCGACCGTTCTGAACCTGGAGCACGCCGAGCGGGACCGCTGGTGCAAGGAGGTCAGCCGGATCAACCGGAAGCTGAGCGGAGGGGAAGAGCAGAAGGACTTCTTTGAGGCTTAGGAGGATATCATGAGTCCAAATATTTTGAATATCCAGGCAAAGCGCAACTGGGTGCCCGGTTACCGGGAGGACCCGTACCTGGCTTTTAATTTCGTCGTGGAGATCGAAGGGATCTCCGTTGCGGGATTCTCCGATGTATCGGGTCTCAGCATTGAAACTCAGGTGGAGCGGAAAACGTTCGGCGGGGAGAACCATAAGGAGTTTGTTTTCCTGAATCAAACGAAGTATTCCGATATCACGCTGAAGAACGGCGTCACCAGCGACGACTTCCTGTGGAACTGGTATCAGAACGTCATCAACGGTATCGTCAAACGGCGCAGCGGGTCCATCTGCCTGCTCGACCATTCCGGCGCGCCGAAGGTCTGGTGGAACTTCATCGAGGCCTGCCCGATCAAGTGGGAAGGCCCGGCCTTCAGCGCAAACAGCTCCGCGGTGGCGGTGGAGAGCCTGGTGCTCACCCATAACGGGCTGTACAGGTACAGATAGCGATGAAACCGCTCATCCGGCCGCAGCATCCGTTAGGGACTTCCGTTCAGCCGGATTTCGTCCAGTCGATTCTGGGCAAATACGGCATATCCAGATGGCAGCGCCAGTTCAAAGCGCTGATCCTGCGGAGATATCCCGAGCTGTTCGCCGAACCTGCCGCTGCCGAAGGCCCTCCGGTCATAAACGCCCGGATGCGGACTGTGATCCGGTATCATCATTTTCATACCTCTATCATTCAACAAGTGCCTGCGGCAACCCCTAACCGGCTGCTAACGGTGAATCGTCTGCTGAATACGCAGATCAATCATTCCTATAACAATACGATTAATGATGTTGCGGAGCGCTCAGTTGAAGGCATAACGTCAGGCAGCGTCAGGCATCCGGAGCGTTTCCGCGAGCGGGTTAGGGAGTTAAGAACTTCTTCCGGAAGCACGGTGCTGACGGTTCCGGCGTTGCCGGCATGGCAGCCGCAAGGGAAAACAGGGAGCGGGGAAGATAGGGAGCCAGGCTCGGCAGCGCTGCAGAAGTCCCGCGCCGAAGCCGGAAAAACCGGGGAAACGCCGGAAAGTCCGGCAGCTTCCGCCTTTAGACTGAAAGAGACGCTGAAGGCAGCGGCGTTTCAGGCAAGCCCGGGAACAACCGGTGAGCGGGTTATGCCGCCGGACCGGAAGCAGCCCCTGCATGGAAGGGCGCAGCGATTGACCTTGGCGCGAGTTGGCGAGAGCCGGTTTGCCGGGGCAGCCGAGCGGCAGCTCCGGCTGCTGCAGGCGTACGGGCCGGAGCGTGGGCTTCCGGCCCCAGCCACAGGCGTGCCGCCGGCAGCAGGCGGCACGATGGCGCAGCTTCGGCTGGCCGTGCCGAAGCTGCGGGAGACCGGCGGCTCCAGAGCGCAGGAGCCGCCGCACCCGGACGCCCGGGCCGGGCTGCCCGGGCGGACCCCGGCGCTGCGGCCCGGCGCGGGCCTGGCCGCAGCGGCCACGCTTGCGGCGCATGCGCTCCCGCGCGCCGCAGCGCTCTTGCAGCTGCCGCCGCCGGAAACGCGGCAGCTGCCCGAGGCGGCGCCTGCGGCCGCCCGCATCTCCCCGCAGATGCCTCTGCGGGGGATAGGGGCCCGCGGCCGCGGCGCCGCAAGAGCCGGGCTCGCGGGAGCCGCCGAGCCCTGGCCGCTAACGGCCGCGCCGGCTCGGCCGCGCGGCCAATCCCGTCCGCCCGCCGAGCCGGCGGACGCCTCGGGTCCCCAGCGCAGTCTGATCCTGCGCCGGCCCGAATCCAAGGCTGCCCAGCCAAAGCGCGGGCAGCCGGAACCGGAGGCCGCGCCTTACACGCAGGCAGCCGCGGCCCCGAAGATGCCTGCCGCAGCGACCGAGCCGGTGCGCAGCGTGAATCTGGGGGCCGATGAGATCAGCCGGCTGGCCGACCGGGTCTTCCAGGTGCTGGAGAAGAAATTGGCCATTCGTAACGACCGAAGGGGGCTCAGATAATGGCCGAGAAAGCCAAAATCATCCCCGTCGACATGGGCGGCGGCGCGATTGAGGTCATGTTCAACCCGAACGAGTACACCGTTTCATTCGAGGGGAAATACACCGGCGAGAAGAACCACAAGCAGTTTCAGATCACGGAAACGCCGGAATTCAAGGTCTCGTTATTTTATGACACCTATGAGAAACGCACGGACGTGCGCAAGAAAACCCGGGAGCTGACCTCCCTGCTGGATCCGAAGGTCAGCGGCAAAAGCACGAAAAAACCGCCGGTCTGCCTGTTCGTCTGGGGCGGCTTCACCTATCGCGGCCTGCTGAGCCGGATTGAGCAGAAGTTCACGATGTTTATGGAGAACGGCACGCCGGTCCGCTCCTTGCTGGACGTTACCTTCATTACGGACGAGCCGGACAAGGTGGTCGAGGACAACCAGGGGCTGAACGCCTGCCGGAAGCTGTGGATCGTCAAGAGCGGAGACCGCCTCGACCTGATCGCGAATGAAGCGCTGAAGGACCCGCTGGCCTGGCGGCGGATTGCCGAGCTGAACCGGATCGTCAATCCGGTCGGCTTTCCCGGAAAAAACGACGTCGGGAGGACCCTGGTCATCCCGGATTAAGGCGGGGGTTGAATGAGCACCAGCGTAGCGAAATACGCGATCGAACTGAATGGAAGCAAGCTGTCCGCGGAGCTGAATGCCGCCGTGGAAGGCGTCACGCTGGAGGATGAGCTGAACCTGCCGGCGATTTTCTCCATCCAGTTGAACATGGTTGATTCAAGCGGCGGCATGTGGCGCGGAATCGACCTGAAGAACATCAAGCCGGGCGGCAAGCTGAAGCTGTCGCTTGGCCTGGATAATCCCGTGCCGCTGGTCAGCGGCGAGATTACCGCCCTCGACCTGAACTTTTCCGAGCATTCCGTGCTCGATATCCGCGGCTACGATATGCTGCACCGGCTGCGGATGGGGACGCGGAGCAAGGTGTTCCTGAAGAAGAAGGACAGCGATATCGCCTCCGAAATCGCCAAGGAGCACGGCCTGACGCCGGTGGTGGACGACACCAAGACGGTCTACCCGTACCTGTTCCAGAACAACCAGAGCAACTACGAGTTCCTGCTGGAGCGCGCCGCCCTGCTCGATTATGAGCTGTATGCCGACGACAAGAAGCTGTATTTCGTCAAGTCGCGGATGCAGAAGGCGCCGGAGCTGCCGGAGCTGGCCTTCAAGAAGGATTTCGAGCGGCTGAACCTGGAGCTGCGGACGCTGACCCGGGGCAGCAAGGTGAAGGTGCGCGGCTGGGACGTGAAGGAGAAGAAGGAGCTGGAGGCAGAAGCTAAAGCGGGCGACGAGATCAGCAAAATGGGCGGAAAGGAGACCGGCTTCGACATCTCCGCGAAGTCCATCGAGGAATCGCCGATTGCGATCAACGCGGAGAATCTGATCGATATGAGCGAGGCCAAGGCGCTTGCCTCCGCCGCTTACAACAGCCACCTGCGCGAGTTTATTTCCGGCGAAGGCACATGCTGGGGGAATCCGCAGCTGCGGGCCGGCAGGACGGTGAAGCTGACCGGACTCGGCGACCGCTTCAGCGGCATTTATTATATCGTGTCCACAGTCCACAAAATGGACAGCAAGGGCTATACCACGACTTTTAAGGTGAAGAGGACAAGCCTATGAACGAAGGATCCGGAATTTCCAATTTTACGGGCAGCATGCTGGGCGAAGGCCGGATATACGGCGTGGTGGCAGGTGTCGTCATCAAGAACGATTCGGCGAACGACGCGGACAAGCCGGGTCCCGGGCGGGTGAAGGTGAAGGTGCCGCTGATCGGCATGCCGGAATCCAATTGGGCCCGCGTCGCCTCCTGGATGGCCGGCAAGGACAGGGGAGCTTTCTTCCTGCCGGAGGTCGACGACGAGGTGCTGGTTATGTTCGAGAACGGAGATGTCAATCGTCCTTACGTGATCGGCTCGCTGTGGAACGGCAAGGATACGCCGCCCGAAACCAACAAGGACGGCAAGAACAATCTGCGCGTCTTCAAGTCGCGCAGCGGCCATCTGCTGGAGTTTGCCGACACCAAGGGCGAGGAGCGGATCACGATTACCTCCGCCAAGGGGCATGTCATCCGGCTGGATGACAAGAGCGGCGCAGAGCGCATTGAGATCAAGGACAAGTCGGGAAGCAACAGCGTCCTGATCGACGCTAAGGCGAACAAAGTGTCGATCGTCTCCAGCAAGGACATCGAAATCTCCGCGCCGAGCGGCAAGCTGTCCCTGGCCGCGAAGACGGTTGAACTGAAGTCATCGGCGGACACCACGATCTCAGCCTCGGCGGGGATGAACGTGAAGGCCTTGGCCAGCATGACAATCAAGGGAGCCACCGTGAACATCAACTAGCAAGGCGATCATCCTTATAAATGCGAGTTCAAAAAGTTGGGTTTACAGGACCGAGAAGGTTGGATGAAGCTAGGGACTGAGTAGCGGAGCGTAGTCAAAACTACGTGAGCAACGGAAGGCACGGCTGAATTCAAGATTCGACGTCGAGTCTACTTCATGAATATCTTCGTCATGGAAAGACGACTTTTTGAACAACCTCTATAAGCACTGCATATAACCAGCAAGGAGTTGAGCGCATGGGACAGCCTGCCGCGAAGAAAGGCGACCGCATTCTGGCCACGGATACGCATATCGTGATGCTGCCTGCCGGCGCTTCGGTCGTTCCGACGCCGCTGCCGCATCCGTTTACGGGCATCCTGGACGGAGGATTAAGCGGCAATGTCAATATCATGGGCCAGCCTGCGGCAACGGTCGATTCCACGGCGACCAATACGCCGGCGCACGCCCCGCAGGGAGGCCCGTTTCAGAAGCCGCCGCAAAACAAAGGCAAGATCATCATGGGCAGCGCAACCGTAAAGATCAACGGCAAGATGGCCGCCAGAAGCGGCGATACCGCAATGACCTGCAATGATCCGGCCGACCTGCCGGTAGGCAAGGTGGTTGCGGCGGGAACGGTTTTTATAGGAGGTTGAGATTATGGAAGTCATAGACTTTTTGGGGCGCGGCTGGAGGTTTCCCTTCGCCGTGCAGCGGGGCAGCATACTCGGCTCGGACGGCGAGGATTCAATCCGCGAGTCGATCATGCTGATCCTGTCCACCGCGCGGGGCGAACGCGTCATGCGGCCGGACTTCGGCTGCCGCCTGAACGAGCTGGTCTTCGCCCCGAACAACATGAGCACGGCGACGCTGATCCGCAGCTTTATCGAAGAGGCGCTGCTGAACTGGGAGCCGCGGATCGAGGTCGAGGACATTACGGTTACGCCGCGCTCCGACCAGCCGGTGCTGGACGTCTCGATCGACTACTCGATCAAGGCCAGCAACAGCAAATACAATCTGGTTTATCCATTCTTCCTTGAAAGCGTGGGGAAATAATGCCAAACCTATTGCCTACAATCGATAAACGGAGCCAGGAGCAGCTGATCCCGGAACTGCGGCGCCTGATCTTCAGGTATTGCCGCCGGGAATGGTCGGATATGACGGAGTTGGAAGCGGACAAGAAGGCGGATGCCTTGGTCCGCATCTTTGCCAATATGATGGGGAAGATGACCGAGCGCTTGAACAAGGCGCCCGAGAAGAACTTTATTTCATTCCTCAATATGATCGGGATCAGCCCGACGCCGCCAAGGGCGGCCAAAGCGCCGCTGCTGTTTACGCCCAAGGCGGACGCGGAGCGGATCGGCACGATTCCCGCGGGAACGAAGGTGTCCGCGCAGCCGGAAAGCGGCGGCGAGGTCATCTTCGAGACCGAGAAGGATTTGACGGTGATCCGGCCACGGCTAGTCCGGGCCGTAAGCCTTGACCCTGGAGCGGATAGTTGGAGCGACCAGAGCTTCCTCTTTGCCGGGGATGCGGGCGGCCGCATGGCCGAATTGTTCAGGGGAGAAGCAACGGTGGCGCACCGGCTGTACCTGGGGCATTCACGGCTGCTAGGGTTTCGGGAGGCAGGCAATCGTCTGTCGATTCAGTTCAACAAGCCCGGACAAGCGGTATTTGCCGAACCGGAAGGCGAGGAAACGGGCGGGCTGCTGGATATCGACTGGTACATTTACGGCGAGGACGGCGAAGCGGTGAAGCTGGTTCCGGATCTGGCCGCCGAGGATCACAGCGGAGCGGCATGGAAGGCAACCTACCGGTTCGATAACTTGCCGGCGGCGCACGGCAAGGCGCTTTCCGGTTATGAGCATGCCCAGACCCGGCGCGAGTGGAACAGCAAATGGATTTTTGCCGAGCTGAAATCGCCGATTACGGCGGAGCGCGCTATGCCGGACATTGAGGAAATCCGACTGGAGCTGAGCATCCAGAGCCCGGCGCCGCTTGCGCCGAATGCGGCTATCAGCAACGGGACGGCGCTTGACACGGGTAAGGACTACTATCCGTTCGGCGAGAAGCCCAAGGTCAACGATACGTTTTATCTGGCCTGCGGGGAAGCCTTCTCCAAGCCCTCCGCCGAAATTGCCGTCGCTATCGATCTGTCTGACCCGGAGATCAGTCCGCTGCCCGATACCCCGTATGTCAAACTAGAGTGGGAGTACTGGAACGGGACGGAATGGCAGCCCATTTCCGGTATCCGCGAATCTGCCGGCGCTGAAGCCTTGGATTCCGCCGCCGACCGCCGTCCGGGGCTGTTGACCGCCAGCGGGACCCTAAGTTTCACCTGCCCGGGCATCAAGCCGTCCGTCGTGAACGGCGAGGAGAATTACTGGATCCGCGTTCGCATTACCGGCGGCAATTACGGCGAGGAGGCGAAATACGACTACCAGGACGAAGCGGTCAAGCTGGGGGAGAACGACGTTCAGATCGCTCAGCTCCAGTTTACCCCTGCGACATACGCACCGCCTTCCGTCCGGCGGATCGGCATCTCCTATGCCTACATGCTCGGAGATCATCCTGAGCTGGTGCTGACGGAGAACAATTTCAGCTTCGAGGACAAGACCGATGAGTGCCGGGAGCCGGAGCGGTATTTTAAACCCTTCTATCCCAGCACGGAGCTGGAGCCAACCTTCTATCTCGGCTTCGATCAGGATGTCGGCAGCTTACCGGTGTCGCTGTTCTTTCCGCTCACCGGCGAGCAGCTCGGCAGCCGCCCGATTGTGGCCTGGGAGTACTGGGACGGCAGACGTTGGATGACGCTTAGCGTCAGCGACGAGACCCGGCATTTCACCCGAAGGGAAATCCTCCAGTTCGCCGTACCCGAGGATATTGAGGCGCGCCCGCTTTTCGGAACGGAGCATTACTGGATCCGGGCCCGGCTGGACGAGGGGGAATTCAAGATTGCTCCGCAGTTGGACGCGATTTATGCCAACGCCGTATGGGCACGCAATTCGAATACGGTCAGCGGTGAAATTCCCGGCTCCAGCAACGGTGAAGAGAATCAGAGCTTCCGGCTGTCGAAGACGCCGGTGCTGCCGGGCCAGTCCATATGGGTGCGCGAAGCCTCCGGACAAGGGGAATGGGTGTTATGGGATGAGGTTGACGCGTTTTCGGTGTCCGATTCCTCGGCAAGGCATTACATGCTGGACCGGAGCAGTGGAGTGCTGCAGTTCGGAGAC
Organism: Paenibacillus macerans; assembly: GCF_023715465.1. GTDB lineage: Bacteria > Bacillota > Bacilli > Paenibacillales > Paenibacillaceae > Fontibacillus > Fontibacillus macerans_A. The sequence goes on along the minus strand of NZ_JAMBOE010000012.1, from coordinate 119,528 downwards.
GGCAAGAACGGCATGATTCCTCCGACGGGAATCGAGAACATCAAGTGCGACTACAAGCACGGCGGCGGCGCGGCCGGAAATGTGGCGGCCGGAACCATCATCAAGATGTGGGACAGCTTCAACTGGCTGGAATCCGTGACCAATCCGGTTCCGGCGGACGGCGGCTTCGATCAGGAGGAAACGGATCAGGCTGCACTACGCGGGCCGCATACGCTGAAGAGCTGGAACAGAGGCGTAACGGCGGAGGATATGGAATGGCTGGTTCGGGAAGCGATGCCGCAGATCGCCAAGGTGAAGTGCCTTGGGGCGACGGACCGGGACCTGAACTTTGTTCCCGGAACGGCGACGGTTATCGTCGTGCCGGAGATCGACAATCCGCGGCCGACGCCAAGCCAGGAACTGCTCAGCGAGATCGAGACTTACCTTCGTGAACGGACCTCGGCCGTACTGGATACGGAATTGCCGGGCATTGCGGTGACCGGTCCGGACTATGTCCGCATCGGCATCGAGGCTAAGGTAGCCTACAGCTCGATAGACCAGCGCAAGGTGACGGAAGGACGCATTATCGACAACCTGAAGCGCTTCTTCCATCCGCTGCACGGCGGCGACGGAAATGCCGGATGGGATCTGGGCAAGAATCTGTACGTGTCCGAGGTATATGCCGTCATCAAAGACACCCCCGGCGTCGATTATGTCTCGGACATCGCCGTCAAGTCTTCCGCGCAGTGCTGGACGCTGGGCGTTGACCCGCTGGAGAGCGGACCGTACAAGCCGCTGGCGGCTTATCCCAAATTCAGCGCCGTCCGTTCGGACGACAATACGATTTACTACGCGCTTGCTGAGGCCGTGCCGGCAGGCTCAGGCGTAAAAACGCTCATGGTCAAGGGCTTCAAGGAAAGGGATATCATCCGCCTGCGTTACCGGGGATACGCGCCGGTGGAACTGTTGATCGAATCCGTTGACGGGGAAGTGCTGGGCTGCAGGACGCTGGACGGGGAGCCGCTGAAGCGCGTTTATCCGGAAGGCAGCGACGTGGAATTCGGCGCTCCCGGGAATATGATCATCCGCAGCTATATTCTGAACGAGCTTCCGGCCGGCGCAGAATCGTTCAGCCTGAAGATCGCCGTATTCGAACCGGGGGATATCGTATATTTAAGCCGAAACGACGAGTACGTCAACATGACGCCGCTCAAGCTCCATCAGGTGAGCTCGAAGAATATATTTCTTGAGGAAGGTCAGTTGATCTTCGGCGGCATTCATTTCATCAACAAGCCCGATGAACCGGCGTTTCCTTACCTGCTGGACAAGCTGGCGAACCAAGTCCATGATCTCAGCGGAACGGTGCCGGAGTGCCGGCTTGCTTCCATCGCGAAGGAAGAGCGCAAATACCTGCCTTCGCCGGCTGCCGCGCCGGACGCCGACCGTTGCCCGTACTGCTTTCCCGCAGAGGAGTGACGGAAAATGAACATCGAAAGGAGGAACGCGCATGGCGCTTCCCGTACCGAATCTGGATGACCTCGGCTTCAATGAACTGGTCGCCGACGCCAAGTCCCTGATTCCGATCTATGCTCCGGAATGGACCAACTATAATCCGTCCGATCCCGGAATTACCCTGGTGGAGCTGTTTGCGTGGTTCAGCGAGATGATTCTGTACCGCATGGATCAGGTAACGGAGGAAACTCAGCTGGCCTTCCTTAAGCTGCTGGGCATTACCCCGGATGCGGAGGAGGGGCTGGCATCCGGCATACGCCGAGGGGTGCAGCAATTCTCGGAGCGCTTCCGGGCAGTGACGGCGGAGGATTATGAGCTGCTTGCCAAAGAGGGGCTGATGCAGATTCCGCACATCCTGGAGAAGTATCCGGACCTTGCGGTACGCGCCTTCTGCCTGATCAATACGAATATGGAGAGCGGTGCGGACGGCTCGAAGGAAGCCTTCGGGCATGTCAGCGTCATTCTGGCGCTGCGCGCCGGAAACCAGAAGGATTTGCTGCGCGAGATTACCGATATCAAGGCCAGCGTCAAAGCTTATCTTGATGCCCGCAAGCTGCTGACCACGCGCATCCACGTTGTGGAGCCCGATTACCGCGATATCCGGATCGAGATGACGGTCGCGGCCAGGGATAAAGGGATGGCCGGCACCGCAGCGGAGGCGATAACGCGTTTCCTTGATCCGGTGACGGGCGGGGAAGGCGGGCAGGGATGGCCGCCGGGAAGAAAGCTGTACGCGTCCGACCTGTATCACCTGGTTGAGGGCATACCCGGCATCGAGCACGTGACGAACGTGGCGCTGGAGTCCCCGGACCTGCAGCCGTACCAGCTATTCAGGCTAAAGGAATTGAAGGTTGAGGTGGAATCATGAGCAGTCTTGACGATTACAGCTTCGTGCAGTACCTGCCGCGCGTGTTTCAGCAGAAATCAGGGGAAACGGATGAGGAATTTTTTCTGGGCCGTTTCCTTCAGGCGTTTGAAGCGCTGATGTCCGGCAAAACGGCGGCGGAGGAAGAAGAATCGGTCGGCATTGAAGCGCTGCTGGACGGCCTTCACCGCTATTTCGACCCCTTTCATACTCCGTCCGCGTTCCTTCCCTGGCTGGCCGGCTGGGTAGGCCTGGAGCTTGCGGAGGGCGTGGAGTACGACGGCGAGCTGGACAAACTGGAACGGACCCAGGCGCCTTCGCAGCTGCTGCCGCTTCAAGAGCCCCGCAGCTCGGTTAACCGCAAGCTCCTCAGCGACGTCATCCAGCTATACAAGAAACGCGGCACGCTGGAGGGGCTGGCGGAATATTTGCAGGTTTACGCCGGCGAGGAAGCAGCGATCTCGATCTGCGACTTCGAGGAGCCGGTCCGCTGCGGCATAGGGCAGCGGGTCGGAATCAACACGATGACGGGGGCGGCCGACCCGAGCTATTTTTCCGTCCATGTCATTCTTCCGGCGCCAACCCGCTCGCTGCTGCAGAACAAGACGCGGATCCTTCAGGAGGCCATCCACAAGGAACGGCCCTTTTACACGAACTCCAGCCTGAATATCGAAGTGCCGTATATGCGTCTAGGGGTCTACGGGCGCGTCGGTATGGAAACCTTGGTCGGGGGTATGAGAGAGGAATAGAGAATTTTGAGCCGGAGGTTGAAACATGGGAAAAGAATTTGTAAGAATGCGGTACTTTGACGGACTCTTTCTGAATGCCGAAGATTACAGCCTGGATCAGGAGTTCTATCTTCGCCTGCAGCGGCTGCATAATCGCCACCTCCATACCTGGGGCATCTTGAGCGGACTTAAGGTCCAGCCGTTTCAGGAAACCGGGTCGATGAAGGTCAAGGTCACGGAGGGGCTGGCGCTGAACCAGGTGACGGTGGAAGACGCCGTAACGAAGAAGCGGGAGAGCCTCAGCCAGGAAATCCTGATCTACGAAGGGCATCCCGATAATCCGGTCGATCTGTCCGAATATAACGCCAATGAGAACATTTATATTTACATCAGCTATGAAGAGGCTCCCGCCGACCAGAATATCGAGCGGGGCCAGGGCAACTTCATTCATACCTGGGAGCGGGGACGAATCCGTCACGACAGCACGAAGCCGGCAGGACCGGAGCATATCGTTCTCGCCCGGGTTGTGCCGCGCAGAAGCGGCGCGGATATCGTGATCGACAACACCTGTATCTTCGATTACGACAGCAACGCCGAGCGGACTCCGCTGCGGGTATATGCAGGCGCAGCAGGCAAAAAGATGGTGACCGAGAAGCTGGTCGTCAAGGCGAAAAACGGGGACGTAAACGACGACATGCCGCTGAGCGACGAGGCTCTCGCCCAAATGCCGTCGGTCTATGCGCTGCAGGATGGCAAGGTGCTGGAAGTCAATTCACGGGAAGTCAACATGACGGGAGATTTGAAAATCGGCGGGGACCTTACCGTGCAGGGCGAACTTGTCCTGCAGAGCAAGGACCGGTCGCAAAGCGAATTGCGGATCATGAACAGCTTTGTCGAGGTCAACAGCCCGAATTATGACGATCCGGACTATGAGTTTCCCGGCCCGCGCGACGGCGGCCTTGAGGTTTACCGCGGCAACAACGGCACCGACGATGCGCGGATCGTCTGGGTGGAGAGCGAGAAATGCTTCAAGGCGGGGCTCGGCACGGATTTGAAGAAAATCGCTTACGGCAATGAATGGGAGAACCTGATTAAGGGCGATCATGCCGATTCCCTGCACAAGCACGGCAGAATTTCGTTCTCGGACTCCGTTTCCTTAAGCTACAGCAGCGCCGGCAAGCTGTTCAGCGACGCTGATCTGGCGATCAAGGACGATAAGACGCTGTGGCTGAAGGGCGTGGACAAGGAGCATATCGAAGGCGCGCATGGCCTGGGCTGGTACGGCAAAGGGAAGACGTTTGCCGCAGCCGAAATTGACGGGCCGGTGCTCTTCGGCGGCAAGGGAGGCGCGCTCGGCACCCGGACGCCAAACCCGGACGGCTCCGTGACGGAGAAGCCGGTGCTCTCCTGGAACAGCAGCGGCAATGTGGGGATCGGCCCGCGCAAAACGCTGGAGGATTCGCTTGACGTCGACGGCAGCCTGCGCGTACTGAGCGGCAAGAACCCGATCCGCTTCACCTCCGAATGGTCCGGTTTCCCGGACGACAAGTATAACGGGGCGGAAATTTCCAACGACGTAACCGGCCACAAGGCGCTGATGATCATCGGCAACCAGTCCGCCGGTCAAGGGCGCAAGGTGGCCATCTGGGACCGGCTCGACGTAAACGGCTTCCTGTACGTGAACGGAAGCATGCAGGCCGCGCAGGAGATTATCCCGAGCGTGGGGAACGGGGCGCATAACGGCATCATCTTCCCGAGCGATCCGGGTGGCGGCTCCGGCGACCTGGCCTGGATCAAATATTATCCGCGCACCGGCGAAGCGTGCACGCTGGAGATCGGCACCTCGAACGACGGCAATGACCATATCTCCCTGAACGCTTCGGGCAATGTAGGGATCGGCACGCTGAATCCGGCGGACAAGCTGGATATTGCTGGCGGCCTCCGTCTGATGACGGGTGCGAACCAGAACCCGATCCGCTTCACCTCGGCCTGGTCCGGCTTCCCGGATCAGGCCAAGAATCAAGCCGAAATCAGCAATGATACGACGAACTACAAGACGCTGATGATCATCGGAAACTCCTCGGGCGGCCAGGGCCGGAAGGTGTCGGTCTGGGACCGCCTCGACGTAAACGGGTACCTGCAGGTGAACGGCAGCGCCCAGATCACGGGCGACCTGCAGATCGGCGGAACCATTAAGACGTCGTCCGTCCTCAAGTTCGACGGCCAGTTCAGCAAGCTCGACGTAGGGAACGAGTTCACCGCCGCAGTGCGATGCGCCGATTTCTGCATCGGCTATCCGGGCCGCCGCGGCAGCCTAGGCCGGGCTTTGGTTGACAGCGGCAGCGCCCTTGTGCTCAATTACGGCAACGACTGGTCTTACGCCGCCGTACACAGCAACCTTCAAGTCCAGCGCGCCTTGATTCCGAGCGCGGGCAGCGGCACCAACGGGATTATCTTCCCGTCCGACCCGGGCGGCGGCAGCGGCGATTCGGCGTGGATTAAATACTATCCGACCAGCGGCGAAAATTGCGTCCTGGATATCGGCGTATCGAACGATGCCGGCGACCGCATCAACCTGCATGCCAGCGGCGGCGTCTATGCCAACGGAAGCGTGTACTGGGCTTCTTCCCGCGAGATCAAGGAGAATATCGCCGACTTTCAGGTGAAGGAAGCGAAGCTGCTGTTGGACGGGCTGAACCCGGTCTCGTTCAAGTACAAAGACGGCATGAAGGGAAGAACGCTGGGCTTTATCGCCGAGGAGGTTCCGGCGGTGCTTGCGGACAATGAGCGGCGCGCCGTAAGCGGCATGGACATTATCGCCGTCCTGACCAGCGTGGTTAAAGATCAGCAGAAGGCACTGACCCGCATGCAAAAACAAATCGCAGCCCTGCAGGGCGCCTAAACCATAGGAGGATGATCAGGATGAACGAACAAATCAAAGCGCGCATTGAAGAATTGAAAGCCGAGCTTGCGGCGGGCCAGCAAATGATGCAGGAGTTGGACGAGAAGCGCGGCAGCCTGAGCTTCACGATGACCCGCATCAGCGGCGCGGTGCAGGTGCTGGAAGAACTGGCGGCAAGCGAAGAAGCAGCAGCCGAAGCTGAAGCCTAAGGCATGAGGGGAACAAGCCGCATATTTGAAGAGCCGGGAGGAGTGGGATTGTGCCAAAGGATATGAAACGAATGCATTATTTCAACGGGCTGCTGCTGAAGCAGGAGGATCTGACGCTCGACCAGGAGTACCATAAGCGTGCGCAGCGTCTTCATAACCGTTATTTTCATAATTGGGGCATCGTAACGGGACTTGAAGTGGAGAAGAGCGACCAGACGAGTGTGGTGGTCAAGCCGGGCCTGGCGCTTAACCGGGTCTTCGATCCGGAGAACAACGAAGAGATCAGCCAGGAGATCGTGATCAGCGATACACATCCGGCCCGGGTGCTCGATCTGTCCGGCTACAGCACCTCGGATCAGGTGTACATCACGGTGAGCTACAAGGAAGTGCTGGCGGACCCCGATCTGGTTAAGGGCGGCGGCCAGGAGATTCACGTTTGGGAGATTGCCGAGCTGAACTCCAGCTCGTCCAGGCCGGCCGACGAGCGCAAGGATATTCTGCTCGCCCGCGTGACTTTGAAGCATAATCCGGACGGGACCTTGGCCATCGACCAAATTGCCGAAACGGATGTGGACGGCACCGATCTGGTCACCCGGGCGCTTGGCGGGGCGACGCTCAAGGCCGAGAAAATCATTATCGGTCCGAACGAGGACCCGGAGCTGCCGTATTTTAGCGGCCCTGCCAAAGAAAGCGGCGAGAACGCAAACAAGCTGTACGTCCACGCGCCCTTAACCGAATTTACCGGGAACGTCCGAGCCGAATCGCTCGACACGTCCGGCCCGCTAAACGTGAACGGGCCGCTGACCGTGTCGGCGGGCGGGGAGCAGTCGCTCCGGGTAGACGCTTCCGGGGATGTGGAGATGGCCGGAACCGTCACGATCGCAGGTCCCTTGACGGCGAAGAACGGCATTGAAGTCAGCGGGGGAATGGCGACGCTGGACGTGCCGCAGGTGGTCATCAGCGGAAACCTGGTCACGCTGAACAAAAATGCCGACGCCAGAAACGTCAGCGGCGTGGAGATCGTCCGCGAGGATCAGCCGAGCGCCAAGCTGCTGTGGGATGAGCAAGCGCAAGCCTGGAAGATCGGAACCGATAAGAAGGAAGGCGTTGAAGGCGGCGGCTTATACAATGTCGCTTATGGCCCGGACTGGGAACGGCTTCACGGCAAAGGCAATGCGGATACGCTGCACACGCATACCCGGCTTCATTCCGAGGACGGCCTTCCGGCGCTCAGCACAGATACCGCGGGGAACATCATGGTCGAGCATGACTTGACCGTGAACGGAAGCCTGGTTGCCAAGAAGGGGGGGCTTGAGGTTTCCCGCGGCGAAACGCTGCCGAATGCCCGCATTGCCTGGAACGAGGAGGCCAGATCGTGGCAGATCGGCACGGGCAGCGATATGACCGACATTCCCGACGGAGCGCAGTGGGAGGAACTGACCGGCGGACAGAATGCCGACGGGCTTCACACGCACAGCCAATTTCATAATGAAGACAAATCCAAGCTAGCCCTGGAAATCGGCGCTGACGGCAATGTGAACATCCCGCATGAGCTGATGGTCGGCGAGACGCTGACCGTGAACAAGCTGATCGTCCGGGAGGAAGAGATTCTGGTCAAAAAGGTGGAACAGGAGGTAGCGGATAGCTACATCACGGTTAATAAAGCCGAGGACGGCGATGCGATTGACGCCAAAGGCGGTCTGGAGGTGTACCGCGGCCGCGGCCATTCGCCGGCCCGCCTTGAATGGAACGAGAACGAGCGGAAATGGAAAGTCGGAATCGAAGGCAGCCTGTCCGATATCCCGTACGGCAGCAAATGGGATTCGCTCACCGGCGGAGCCGTAGCGGATGCCGCGCACAAGCACAGCGCCTTAACCACATCCTCGGGCGGCACGGTTCTTTCCGCAGATGACCAGGGCAAACTGACGGCTTTAGGTAACGTGGAAATCGGCGGGGCTTTGCTTGCGAAGGGCGATGCCGATCTGCAGGGTGCCTTGCATGTCGGGGGTTCCGCAACGATTGACGGCAATCTGACCGTAAAGGGCAAGACCACCTTCGTGGAGAAGCAGGATCTGGTCGTCATCAGCAACCGCATCGAGCTGAATAAATCGGAAGGAAACAGCCAGACGTTTAAGCAGAGCAGCATCGAGGTGTACCGAGGCTCGCAAAATCCGAGCGCCAGGCTCGTCTGGGACGAAACCGACCGCAGATGGAAGTTTGGCATCGGCGACGAATTGTCCAACATCGCCTACGGCAGCAACTGGGATGCTTTGACCAGCGGAGTGAATGTTGAAGCCGACGGTCTGCATAAGCATAATTCACTAGCCGACAGAGATGGACGCACCGTTGTCCGGGCCAATAACGAAGGCAATCTCGAGATTGAGAACGATGCCGAAGTCGCAGGTACGCTTACCGTTAACCAAGGCGCGGAGATCAGCGGCGGGCTGGCGGTGGACCAGCTGAGGGTCAACGGCAATCTTGTCGTCAATGGAAAAACAACCACGGTTGAGCGCGAGGATCTCGTCGTCACGAACAACATGATTGAGATCAACAAATACGAAGGCGATGCGCCTGCCTATAACGAAAGCGGCATTGAGGTGTACCGCGGCGAAACGCAGCCTGCCGCAAAAATCATCTGGAACGAGAGCGAGCGCAAGTGGAAGGTCGGCACCGGCAGCGCGCTGGAGACGATCGCCAGCGGCAGTTCCTGGGAGAAGCTGACCCAGACTGCGAATGCCGATTCCCTGCATCTGCACAGCCAGCTGTTCAATCCGCAGACGGATATCCTGGCCCTCAGCGCCAGCGCCGAAGGAGACGTGGACGTCCATCACGACCTTACCGTAGGCAACCATCTTACGGTTGCCGGCAATTTGGAGGTCAGAGGGACAACGGCAGCGATTATGACGGACAAACTGACCCTCGGCAGCGCCCTTGTCACGCTGAATAAGGACGGCGGCACCGTATCTTCAGCCGCCGGCGGGGGCATCGAGGTTTTCCGCGGCGGGGAGCAGCCGGCGGCCCGGATCGGGTGGGACGAAGCGAAAGCTCAGTGGACGATCGGGACATCTTCTGCAAGTTCTGCGCTAACCGTGGATGCCGGCGGCAACGTCAACGCCGCAGGCAGCCTGAAAGCCGCAAGCGTGGACATTCAGGGCACCTTGACGGCCGGCAGCGCGGTGATTGCCGGAACGGTTACGGTAGGAGACGGCCTTGAAGTGCCTCATAAGACGGAAACGAAAGCGCAGATCAAGTGGGTGAAGGACCGCTGGAATCTGGGAACGGCGGGCAAAACGGTGCTAAGCCTGACCCGAAGCGGAAGGATGGGCGTGGGTACCGACAATCCGACCGAGGCGCTGGATGTGGCCGGCAAAGCCTTATTCCGCACGGAAGCCGAATTTTCCGGCGCGGCTTCGTTCTCGGGCACGATTACCGCGCATAAAACGGCGTCCTTTGAAGCGGAAGCTTCCTTTAACAAGGGGATTCAGGCAACGGATGTCGCGGTCAGCCAGCAAATGCGGGTCTCCGGCACGCTGGTGGCGGCAGGCGGATTGGAAACGCCGCGCGGGCTGGATGCAAGCGGCAAGGATCTGCCAAACGCGAGAATCTACTGGAACAATGAGCAGAAGGCATGGTTCTACAGCGATGGCGTGACGAGCTCCGAATTCGGCGTCGGCAAAGGCGGGATGAACAAGCTCTACAATGAGCAGGGCGACACGGTGGCGGTGTATGCCGACAATCAAGGCAGAGTCGGAATCGGCACCACTGCGCCGTTGGGACTGCTCGAAGTCAAGATCATGGGCGACAATACGGCATTCAGCGTGACCGAAGAAGGCGACGTTGGTATCGGCACCTACAATCCGCAAGCGAGGCTTGACGTGAAAGGCAACGCGGCGGTGGCGGGAACGCTTATGTCGGCTGACGCCGTCATCTCCAATAACCTGACGGTTGCCGGCAATCTGACGGTGAACGGGGACATCGTGACGATCAATACCGCTACGCTCGAGGTCGAGGACAACATTATCCGGGTCAATAAGTATAGCCCGCAGCCGGTTCCGCTAGTTAAGAACGGAGGGCTTGAGGTTTTCCGCGGCGGCACCGCGCTTCCGGCCCAGCTTCTGTGGGACGAAACCGCAGACCAATGGCTGGCCGGCGTATCCGATTCACTGCGGGCTATTGAATTCAAGGGCCACTCCCATCCGGAATTTACGCCGTTGCTCAGCGCGATGACCGTTGATTCCGGGAATATCGGCATCGGAACTGCAGCGCCGGCCGCCAAGCTGGACGTAAACGGCAATGCGGCTATTTCCGGAAGACTGACTGTGGGCGAGTTGCAGATCAGCGGCAGCTTCGGGGTAACCAATATGACGATCAGCGATACGCTGACCGTAATGAACGGCGTGGTAAACAACGTTTTAACCGCGAAGGATATTGCTGCAAGCGGGATGCTGACTGCCGAGAAGGCGACCGTCAACCAGACGCTGACCGCGAAGGATATCACCGTAAGCAATACGCTAACGGCCAAGGATGCGGTGGTCAGCAGCGCGATCACCGTCAAGGATGCCACAGTCAGCAATGCCCTGACCTCCCATGATGCCATGATTACGAACACGCTTGTAGCGAAGGATGTCGTGTTCAGCGGCAGCGTGGCGGTCAGCCGGGGCGTTGAGGTGAACCGGGGAACGGAAGCAAAAGCGCAAATTCTCTGGGACGAAACCGCGGACGAGTGGCAGCTTGGCGTTGCCGGCCAGATGAAAGGCCTTGCGTACAACGACCACACGCACCGGGAGCTGACCGCCCTTGGCAGCGTGCTTACGGTTGCCTCCGGCAATCTCGGCGTCGGAACCGCCGCGCCGAAAGCTAAGCTGGACGTAACGGGAAACGCCGCCTTCTCCGGCAAGCTGTCGGCAGACGAAGCGGAAATCGCCGGCGCATGGACTGCTGCCAGTGCGGACATCACAGGAACGCTGGCGGCAAAGGACATTACCGCCGGCGGCACGCTGGCCGCACCGGCAGCGAGCATCGCCAGCACGCTGACGGCGAAGGACATTACCGCCAGCGGCACATTGACCGCGGCCGACGCGATTATTAGCGGCAGCCTTACGGTTAGCCAAGGCGTTGAAGTTAGCCGTGGCGCGGAAGCGAATGCGCAGCTTCTCTGGAACGAGGAGCTGGGCGAATGGCAAGCCGGCATCCAAGGCAGCCTGAAGCAGCTGGCTTACAGCGACCACACCCACAGCGAGCTTTCCAGGCTGACCGGCGTCATTACGGTCAATGACAGCCTTAATGTGGGGATCGGCAAGACCGCTTCCGACGATTACAAGCTGGATGTGGAGGGCAACCTGCGCGCCGCAAATTTCGCCCAGACCTCTTCACGCACCTTAAAGGAGAACATCGCCAGCCTTCCGGGCAAGAAAGCGCTGGAACTGCTGAACAAGCTGAAGCCGGTAACCTTCAATTATAAGGCAGAGAACGGCAAAAAGCAGAACATCGGGTTTATCGCTGAAGAGGTTCCCACGATCTTTGCTACAAACGATCACAAATCGGTTGTTCTGATGGACATTATCGCGGTGTTGACCACCGTGGTGCAAAAGCAACAGAAAGAAGCCGGCGATATGCGCAAGCGGGTAGATGCCCTGCAGGCCCAAGTTTCCGCACTGACCGGAGCTTAAGCACAAGTTGTACGCGAAGAAGCGCCGCATAAGAATTGTAATGAAGACTACAGACATCAGGCAGGGAGGCCGTTCGGTTCGAACGGCCTCCCTCCATATGAATGCCGTACACACTCCTTAAATCCCGAAGGCTTCACTTCATGTTCCACAAACTCAGAAGCGCGGCCGGCGTTTCCCGCAGCGTGCGCATTTTCGGCGCGGCCAGCCTGGATTTGTGTATGGTCGCCAGCGGCCGGTTAACCGGCTTTTGGCATGACGGCCTGTATCCATGGGATGTGGCCGCGGGTCTGCTCATCGTGCGGGAGGCGGGAGGCACGGTAACGAACGCTTCCGGGGAGCCTTACGCGATGAGCGACAAGACGCTCATTGCTTCAAACCCGCGGCTGCAGCACGCTTTGCTGGCGCTGCTGAACGAAAATCCCGGCATTTCCGGATTTACACAAACTTAACTTATCTACAGTTCCCCGTTCAGCTTTGAAACTCTTGCTCGAAGGCGCGGATGCATTTGCCGTCCTTCGAGCTGTCCAATACCGCGAACCGGATTTCCGTGAATAACGATCCCCAACCTTCATCATCCAGCAGTTCCCGCCACCAGCGGGCCACCTCCACCGGATCGTTGCGGAACACACCGCAACCGTACGCTCCCAGGATGAGATGCGTGTCACCTTTGTTGGCGAACAGAGCCAAGGATAGCCGCATGCGGTCTTTCATCACTCGCTTTGCTTCTACCGTATCCTCTCCCTTAAGCAGAACCTGCCCGTAGTTTACGGCAGGCAGCGTCAAGACGGAAGCCATAACCGGCCGTTCCAACAACTTAAACCGTTCGTCGCGGAAAAAGACCACATCGGGCGAGTAAATGGCATGGTCCGTGTACATCATGGATCGGCAGGCGCGATTTGCGGCATAGTAGCCTTCATTGCGCAGTTGGGTTTCGTACAGTCCGCTGGAAGCCGCCAGACTCTCCTCCTGGGCCATCGCACCGTTCAGAAACCCGCCGCCCGGATTTTTGGCGCTGGCGAAGTTCAGCACGCCGACCCGGTCTTGACCCGCTGCCGCAAAATCCAGGATCGCTTTTACGGTGGCCTCGTTCGCGATGGAATATTTCGCAGCTTCCTGTGATCGGGGCAGCATACGATAAGTTCTAACCAGCTCTGCCCCCTGGTCGGGAGTGATCAACTGGCTGCCGTCTTCCGAACGCTTCTGCGCCGCGGCAAAATCAATTTGGCACCCTTCATATTCATAGAAGCCTTGCCGCTGGATCCGCAAGGTGTCCCCGGCAATTCCTTTTCGTTTCATTTTCCTTCCCCTTCTTCCCTCAATATTTCATCCCGCGCTTCGGTCAGCGCGAATCCCAGCAGGTTTTTGCCCCGCCATTTCGTCGGATTCTCCACATCAGGGTTGGACTGTCCCATGCCGATCCCCCAAATACGGTCGCGCGGGCTGGCCTCCACCAGAATGCGGTTTTTCGTCGACTTCAGATAATCCCCCAGCTGCGGATTCTGCGAGAATTTCGCTAAGCTGGCGCCCTTGACGATGCCGTAGCACTCCCTGTCCCAGACGTCCTTGTCAAAGTTTCGGACCGCACGTCCGTAAGCTTTCATCTCTTTGGGATGCTTCGCCTGCATAATCGCCGCCAGCATCTCGTCATCCCCGAACAGCCGGGCTTTTTCCGCCATCATAAACTGCTCGGCGCAGGAGTATTCCGTCCCCTCTACGGTGAACGTACTCATCCACCACTGGCTAAAGCAGCTTTTGTCCACGCTTCCGTCTTTGGACGGCGTATGCCCCCAGAAAAACACGAACTTGAACGTTTTTCCGGCGTTATAAGCTTTTCGCAACTCTTCAATTCCGTAAATCATCGGTAATCCTCCATATTTCTTCGATATAAACGCGACGGGCGGTGGCCCGCATTTTCGGTGTAATGATCGGTTTCCGTGACGAGGTCGGCCACTTTGCGCCGGAAGGCCGCCTTCAGCAGCTCTTTATCCAAAATCACCTCGTAAACCTGCTGCAGCTCCGTTAAGGTAAACAGCTTCGGCATTAAATGAAGCGCGATATCGGTGTAATTCACTTTTCCCCGCAAGCGCTCGACAGCGCAGGCAATAATTTTCGCATGATCAAATGCCAGCCCGTCATTGGACACGACGGAATATGACGTAGCCGTTGAAGCCGGCTTTACTGTCACCGTCCGCTCCACAACCGCGGCGAGTTCAACCTCGCCGGAGCCCAGCCGAAGCTCATACTGCAGCGCCTTCACGTAACCGCCATCGATCAATTCCTTCCGCTCTCGCAGCAGCCGGTAGGACACCTTAAACCAGGCGGCATCGTCAGCGTCGTCTCCCGCCTGCAGTTGCAGTTGGATGCTGTCCACCAGCGCCATATAACTGCAGCTCATCACCCAGGTGCGGGGATCACGCCCCACGTCGCTGAACGTATACAACTGCTCCAGGTATACGTCATCCACGCCGGTTTCCTCCTGCAGCTCCCGCGCCGCGGCTTGTTCCGTCGTTTCATCCGGCCGGACGAAACCGCCCGGCAGCGCCCATTGGCCGAGAAAGGGATGCCCGCCCCGGCGAATGAGCAAAACCCTCAGCTCCTTTTTCGGGAGCTTGCGGTAACTGTCCGCGTCCCCGTCCGTCACGGTGAAAATAACCGTATCCGCCGCCACCGAAGGCCGCTCGTAATCCCCCGGCGAATACCGCTGCAGAAATTCGCGTTCCGTTAGTCCGTCACGATCCAACATTTCCACCAACTCCACCCGCCTCTTTTATTTACTTAATTCGCCAAAATAATTGCTGTACGGCTTGAAGCCGGCCAGCACTTCATCCACTTTGCGCATGCGCTCCTCCAGGCTTCCCCGCAGCGTAATGAAGGGAACCCGGCGTTCCTGCAAGTCGGCAATAATCTGTTTATGAAAAACATGCCGCTTCTGATCCCCGCTGCGGTCCCACGTATCATCGTAAGGGATATCGTCATCGCACAGGAAAAACAGGTCGTATCTCTGCGCGTTTTCCAGAGCGATCCGGGTTAACAGCTCCGGCGCCCGTCCGTGATAGTCCAAGGCGAACATATACGTGGTAATCGCATTGGTATCGACAAAAAGATACCGGTTCGCCCGTAGCAAAGCCTGCTCCTCCCGCTCGATATGCCCAGTAGCGATCTCATCGAACGCCTCTAGGCCGATCCTTCGGTCCACCTGATGTTCGGTCCAGTAATCGCGCCCGTATTCGCTGGCAAACGTCGTCCCATACCGCTGCGCCAACGCTTCGGTGATCGTCGATTTGCCGGTCGACATCGCTCCCACGAACACCACCTTCGTGATTAAATCCCGGTATACAACATCGCTGATAAACTCCCGATATTTATACGGGTCGGAACGGATCAGCGTCGCCGAGATCGGGACTTCCTTACGCGCTTCATCAACCCTTCTATCCACCGCGCCCAACGCCAGGCTCATATGCTCTCCGTAAAACTCGCTGGAGTAAAAATGCGTCACCTGCTCGCCTTTCAGTAAGCCCAGAATATACTGCTCCTCCCGGATTTCATGCTCGCGGTCATTCGAATAGCCGTCCGGGCCGTCCCAAGCTTCAATCACCCTGATCGCCGGATACAGCTTACGAATCCAGCCCGCCCGGATATGCAGCGGAACCGGCATCACGTCCGTCTCATAAATGACGACGATCAGCTCATCCACTTCTTGCAGTGCCGTTTCGAACATGAACTGATGCCCTTTGTGCAGCGGTGCGAACTTTCCTAAAGTTAATCCCAGCGTTTTCATGCCAGACTCTCCTTTGCTCCTTTGTTCCAGTTATAGTAGCCGTATATTGCATTGATCAGGTAGGCGCTCCACATCACGATCATCAGCACGCCGTCCGGGCTCCCTTCCAGCGTTCTGATCGCCCACAGCAGCACCGTAAACATGTTCAGCACAATATATACGAGCCACTGCTCTTTAAACCGCTTGACCATTAACATCGTCGCAACGACCGACAACACGGTCGTAATGGCATCGATATAAGGGGAGTTTTGCCCCGGAATGTACGATAATCCGAACCCTAGCAGAACGCTTCCCAGAACACATGCGCCGGCCACAAGAAGCAGGCCTCTAACATCCATCTGCCGCATCGTCAACTTGCCACCATGGCGGTGGTTTCTCCACATCAGGAAACCGATGACGTTCATCGGCACAAAAAACAGCAGATTCAGCATCACTTCGCCAAACAAACCGTTGACATACGCCAAATAAGCGTAGCCGAACGTATTGTACATCCCGAACCCATAAGTCATCAGATTGCCTTTGGCCGCAAACACCACGCACAGCACTCCCGTAATAAACACCGTAAACCCAAACAAAGAATCCTTCATCAGCAGCGTAAGTCCGATCGCGATTCCAGTGAATAACACCAGCCAGGTCATTTCAAATAAGCTCCAGCCGCCCAACCCTTTTTTCATGTAGCATCCCCTCAGCTTTCATCCTAATAGGCGGACCATAAAATCAGCCCCTTCTTAGTATTACATTGATAATAACAATTTGTTAATATCAAAAATAACAGAAGAGTGTTCGCAGGTCAAGCGATTTTTTTCCCTTGACTTGTTAAGTAATGCTTTGAAACGAAGATTGCCACTGTAATATAATGGATGATACACCTATTAAGGGAGGATGATAGATCATGGATTTGCAAAACAAAACGGCGATTATTACCGGAGCGGGTAAAGGAATCGGAAAAGAGGCCGCTTTGGCCTTGGCGAAGGAAGGAGTTAAGCTTGGTTTGCTCGCCAGAACCAGCGCGGATCTCGAAGCCCTGCAAGGCGAGTTAAAGCGTACATATGGAGTAGACTCTTATTACGCTGCAGCCGATGTCTCCAATCAAGCAGAAGTTAATGCAGCGGTAAGCCAGTTGATCGAACAGCTGGGTTCGGCCGATATTCTCATTAATAACGCGGGGATCGCCCAGTTCGGCACCTTGCTCGATATGGACCCTGCGGAGTGGGAACGGATCATTCAAGTGAATCTTATGGGGACGTATTATGTTTCCCGCGCTGTACTGCCAACAATGATTAAGCAAAATCAAGGGACCATTCTCAATGTGGCCTCCACCGCAGGGGAAAAAGGCTTTGCCACCGGCTCCGCTTACTGCGCCTCCAAATTTGGCGTGCTTGGATTAACGGAGTCCCTGCTCCAGGAAGTGCGAAAGTTCAACATCCGCGTCACCGCCTTGACCCCGAGCACCGTCAACACGGAATTGGCCGTCAAAGCCGGCCTGAAAATCGGCGACGAAGACCGGATGATGCAGCCGGAAGATGTGGCCGAATTGATCACCGCCACCCTGAAACTGCCGCAGCGCGTATTCATCAAAACCGCCGGTATCTGGACAACGAACCCGCAATAAAATTGAAATCCCCGTTTATAAGGATGCAAAAACGCCAGAAGCTCAAGGTCACCCCCGAGCTCTGGCGTTTCTGCTTAAGAATAACTCTTCTACTGTATTATATGGGGGCCCAATATCTCCCACTTCTCAAATCCGTTTCTTGGAGAGCGCCGTTTGCTTCTTTTAAAATAACCAGGCTTTCGCCTTCGGGCGCCCCCCATGACAGTCCCAACAGCAGGCCTTCATCCGAACGGGCCAGAAACAACACCTCAAACCGGCCGGGGTGATCGCCTCCGTCCTCAACCCTCCAGGTGCCGTAATCGTTATATGTTGCGGGATAATCTTTGAACAGCACTTGATCCCCTTTGATATACGCGATGCTGGCCAGCATATCGTCTCCCTTGCGCTCAAACACAAACAGGGCGATTTTCTCATTTTCCGCCGATGCGGACAGCAAGCTGCTTGCTGTGACTTTTCGTTTTTTGCTCGCTTCGATTAGCGCTATCGTTTCGGCATCCGCCGGCAAATAGTCCCCCGTTTGCGACTGGCCGTCCACGGTGCTGTTCAAAGCCATTAACGAGTTTTTGTCCATAACGCCGTCCCGCGTTAGCAGATAGGATTTGTTCTGAATGAACTTCCCGTTCTTCGCTTTATAAACGTCCCCGGCCATATTGCTGAAATTATACATTGTTTGCCTGTTGTTATCCTGTTCATTGGCCTTCCGCCGGTGGACAAACTCAATCTCAACCCATTCCCCGTTATTTCCTATGGCGGCGTTAAATTGTTCCGGATTTTCCAAGCCGGCTCCGCTGTCGTCCGGGATAGTGATCAACTTCTCCCCCGACTCATCCGCAAACCCAAACACACTTTCGAGACGAGTAAATTCCACCTCCGTATTTTTTTTAACTGCCGATGACGGCTTGGCCGAGCTCTCAACATCCTGGTTGCCGCATCCGGCTAGCAATGACAAGATTATAACTCCCCAGGCCCAAATTCTCCGCTTTCTCATCAGTTCCCTCCAACTGTTCGTCACTCGGTTTACGCGCTCGCCGAACCGGCCGCAGACAACTTTCTCATATTTCATGCCTTCATTTCCAAGCCAACTTTCCCTTCATTATGTACGATCAACGCAAAAAAGGAAACGGCCCAGGCATAAGAAAAACGTCTATCGACGTACATTCTGGGTAGCCAGACCGCGTTTAGTGGTAGTTTTTCTTGCGATTATAGAATCGTTCAGCTCCGCTGATCAGACAGAAGAGGGTCTTTCATTACGAAGTAAAGTATTCTTTTCTTGGGGTTGGCGGCAGATCATCACATTCGCTGTCCGGACACTTTGCACGATTATCCCATTTGATCAGGTAGCAGAGAAACAGACGAGCTCGGGAGAAGAAAATATTTGGTGGAGAAGCAGATAGGTTCGAGATAATTTAGACGGGCTTAAGAGAAGGCAAGGGGCTGGTTCGGTTGGCGGCTACAGGCCTGATCGCGGTTATAACGGCTGCTGAATGGTTGAAGTTCCGTTCCTGCATTGACCTCCATGTTCGATTGCCCCCGAATCAAAATTCACGAACACACGTTTTACAAGGGATCTCCTATGCTCTTGATCAACGAAGTAGCCCGAAAAATTCCTTTTTTAAAATAAGGCACTAGTCCAAACCGTAAGTTCAGGAAGACCATACACTAGACTAGATTGAAGCGAAGGGAAAAAATAGCTTAACCAGAAATTTAGTTTGCTTCCATAATGGAAAATCTTATTTGAAAAATTAGAGAATGGAGTGAAGAAAGATGGGATTGGGTGTAGGTGCAGGACTTGGATTTGGTGGCGGATTGGGATTTGGCGGCGGATTGGGCGGTGGGCTTTGGACTAGTACAGGAGTCATTCTGGTACTGTTTATTCTCTTAGTAATTATTAGTGTTGCCTGGATTTAAGTAACGAGTCCTCCCCTTCCTTTATCTGCTGGTTAGAACTTGAACTTGCCTCAAATGAACTGACCCCTGTATCCTAACGGTGTCAGTTCATTTTTTATTGATCCCTAATGACTTTCAGGCCCTCCTTGACCGGCCCTTTATGTTGACGGCGGGCGGCTCATTAGTTGGCCCGTTCGTCTGGGGTTTCTCCCCATAACTCTGCATAAGGGCGGCGACCTTTTCTTTATTCGGCATTGCCCCCGTTTCCGCCCCTTGTCCATAATTGGCGCCGATGTTTAGTCTTCCGGCCAGCTCTCTAATGCCCAAGGCCCCGACGTTGTTGTTGGTCACCACCCGGTCGATCAACACCTTCTCGATGTCCAGCGTTTCGATGTGGATGGGGGGCTGTTTTTGCTTCTGCTCCTCCGCCTCCGCCAGTTTATCCATGGTGTGACGAAGCTTTTGGAGCTCTTCAATAATGCTGCGGCCGATATCTTGGACTTTCAATTTTTCCAGTTCTAATTCGAGTTTCCTCAGCCGATCGTCCACTTCGTTTACTCGATCATTTACTCGTTCGTTTACTTGATCATTTATGTGATTATTTGCGCCAAACCAGCTTCTCCAAAATTGCCCCGCCATTTGTGCGATCACCTTTTTCTTATCCGGTTATGTATGTGGCCAGATCCGGTTGCATATTTTTTTAGTAAATCCAGCGATGAAAGAGGGATTGCCATGCACAAACAAAAGAAAATCAATCTGGGCCTGATCAAAATCAATTCCATCGACGTTGGTTCCCAGTTTTCTATTGGCACCAATCACAAGCAAACCATATTTACCTCCATGAAGAGTAGTACTATGTTTCGTCAAACGGGGGACCGGTCAGTGCTCTTCGATACCGAAATACATATCGACGACCGGGATTTTTCCGATAATTTTAGCCGCATGTCAACAAAACTTAATCGATAATAACCTTTCTCCCCTGTACGGCCCTGATCGGAAATCGGATGAGCAGCAAACCCTTATCCATAACCGAAGTAACCTCCTTCGTATCAACGCGGCCGGGGAGGCCGATGACTCGCTGAAAAGCGCCGTTATGCCTTTCCGATTTGATAAAAGAGTAACCGGTATATTCCATACTTGGTTCCCCCTGTATCCGCAATTGCCTGCCCTCGATAAACACTTCGATTTGATCCTTGCTATAACCGGGCACCTCAACGACAATCAGCAGCTCCTGCTCACTTTTCAGGACATCGATCGGAGGGTATTCCGATTGGGGAGAACCGGTTTGCTCCATGCCGGAAAAGCTGTCGTTCATGGAGACATGAGCGCTGGGGCCGGAGGAGGATTTAAAGGGCTTCATCTGTTCGCGAAAAACATCGTCCCAAAATTCCTTGCCCTGAAACTGCTGCGCCATCTCGAACCATTGTTTGAGCCTATCCATGTCCATCGCTGCTCCCTCCTTACTAAAATACATATTCAAAAAATATCCTCATATACATGTCGAAAAGGAGGGGTCGGAGATGTACGGAAAGCCTTCCATCATAACCAATAATATCTATATTCTTAAAATCAATTCCCTTGAAAACGCGTGTGCCGTCAATATAGGTGAAAATTATTTGATCGATTGGAACAATTCGTCCAAACATACGCAAGGTTTTGGCAATAATTCCGGCGATGACAGCGTTTTTCTCGGTTTGCGAGCAGCTATCGACGATCGGGATCTGATCGATGCCCCGTCTTTCTTCAACAAGTATAAGGAAATTGACTGCTGCATCTAAGGAGGAATACCATGGTGAATTTCAGCCCGATGGCCGTGAATGTATTCGCTTTTAAGGTGAACACGATGGAAAGAGCGTCGTCTTTCAGCTTTGGGCCCTCTCAGCAATTGGACTTTTTCGTTTCCACGAAGCGGAACCAAGGTGTGGAGTCCATGGGCGACTTAGCACCGCTCTATTTGACGGTTACGAATATTCTGGACACTGATCTGGTCGATTCCAATTCGGTGAAGAATAGTGTCTTTTAATCCCGGAGCATAACTCTCAGGCCCAAGGGCATGCTATCTCTAAAAAATTTGGAGGCATGCTGTCCCATGAATACGCAAACTTTGGCGCCCCATGAATCCATGGACCTTCATGAAATGCTTAACTTCAAGACGCTCTGTCTGGCCAAATCCAAACTGATGCAAGGTCTCGTGTTTGACCAGGAGCTCAAAGACTTGATGCAAAAAGACGTTGTTCAATCCATTCAAGCGATTCAAGATTTGCAGGCCATCTATGCAAGAGCTCCTTTCCGGGCGCCTGTTCCCGAAAGCCGTCCCGAGCCGATCTTACATTAAAGGGGAACAAGCGATGAACAATGATTATTTAGATCCGATTAACGCGTTAAATATGCCGGAAATGGCGGACATGACTTTGGCCATGGACTTTCTGATACGGGCGAAAGAAGGGGTAAAAAATGCGGCGATCGCACTGACGGAAACGGCATCTCCGGAAGCCCGGGCGCTGCTCCGCAATCAGCTCCGGCAAGGAATCGCGCTGCACCAGGAAATCTCCGATCTGATGATGCGAAAAAAATGGTTCCACCCTTACGAACTGCAAGAACAATATCAGTTGGACCAGCTTTCGGCCAAAAACACGGTCATGATCGGGCAAATGAATTTATTTCCTGCGGATACCCGGCGCAAGGGCATGTTCGATCGGACGCCGGATGAACACCTGGGAGGACATCAAGCATGAAAGCCGTCACCTATCAAGGAATCAAAAACGTTGCCGTCAAAGAGGTGCCTGACCCCAAAATCGAAAAGCCCGACGATATGATCATCAAAATGACCAGTTCCGCCATCTGCGGCTCCGATCTCCACCTGATTCACGGGATGATCCCCAATCTTCGGGAGAACTACGTGATCGGACATGAACCGATGGGGATTGTGGAAGAAGTTGGCCCGGCGGTGACGAAGCTGAAGAAAGGCGACCGGGTGATCATCCCCTTCACGATCGCCTGCGGAGAGTGTTTCTATTGCAAAAACCATCTGGAAAGCCAATGCGACAATGCCAATGAGCACGGGGATATGGGGGCTTATTTCGGCTACTCCGGAAATACGGGCGGCTACCCCGGCGGACAAGCCGAATATTTGCGCGTTCCGTTCGCGAATTTTACCCATTTCAAAATCCCGGAAAGCTGCGAAGAACCGGATGAAAAGCTATGTTTGATCGCCGATGCAATGACGACGGCGTTCTGGAGCGTAGATAATGCTGGCGTCAAAGACGGAGACGTCGTGATCGTGTTTGGCTGCGGTCCGATTGGACTGCTGGCGCAGAAATTCGCCTGGCTGAAAGGGGCCCGGCGGGTCATTGCCGTCGACTACGTCGATTACCGCTTGCAGCACGCCAAGCGCACGAACAATGTGGAAATCGTTAATTTCGAGCAGCAAGAAAACACCGGAAGCTATCTCAAAGAATTGACCAAGGGCGGCGCGGACGTCGTGATCGATGCGGTCGGCATGGATGGGAAAATGAGCGATCTGGAGTTTTTGGCCAGCGGGATGAAGCTGCAAGGCGGAACGATGAGCGCTTTGGTTATGGCCACCCAGGCGGTCCGCAAAGGCGGAACGATTCAGATCACCGGGGTGTACGGCGGACGATATAATGGCTTTCCGCTGGGGGACATTATGCAGCGCAATATCAATCTTCGCTCGGGACAAGCCCCGGTCATTCATTATATGCCGTATATGTACGAACTGATCACTACGGGCAAAGTCGATCCCGGCGATATCGTCACGCACGTCATTCCACTCAGCGAAGCAAAACACGGATATGAAGTGTTCGATACAAAAACCGACAACTGTATCAAAGTCATCCTGAAGCCTTAAGTTAAGTACGATTGCGGGAGGAAACACACAATGAGTCCGACAACATACGGCCTGCACGAAACCTTGGAGGTCCATGAACTGGCCGCGTTCAAAACGCTCTGCATGACCAAAGCCAAAACGATGCAAATTCTCGTTTCTGATCCGGAACTGAAGCAAATTTTGCAGCAGGATGTTCAGGTATCCACACGGCAGCTTCAAGAGCTCGGTGAAATTCTCTCTAAATCAGGATTAGGAAAGGAGATAAACCAATGATCCCTATCCTGGAACGGATGATGGGTATGGACGCGTTGACCGATGAAATCATCGCCATGGATTTTCTCCTAAGCTCCAAAACCGGGCTCAGAAACTATGCCATGGCCGTGACGGAATGCGCCACTCCGGAGGTCAAAGCTATTTTGACCAAACAGTTGGAGGAAGCCGTTAATACACATGAGATGATCGTCGACTACATGATGAGACGCGGATTCTACAAACCATACGCGATGGACGAGCAAATCGGGCGGAACCTGCAAAACATTCAAACCGCTCTGAACATCCCGTCCTGACCTTTTGCAAGTGTGCCCGAAAACAAGGAAAAGTCCCTCCTGTTGATGAACAGATGAGGGACTACCTGAGTGAAATGCTTTTGTATTCCTTTAAATCGGCAGCAGCTTCACAGTTTCTTTGGCTTTCAGGCTTTCAATCATTTCGTACCAGGACTGCGGTTTGTTCGGCAGCACAGTATAGTAGCGCTGCAAAAACTTCACGATCAGATCGGTTTTCAGCGTCTCCTCGTTCTCGCCCATCGGCAGGAAGCAAAAATCAAGCCCGGTGACCGCTTCCCCGTCATTGTTCCAGGACGGATGGACATAAGGGAAATCAAGACGCTTGTATCCAAGATGCGACAAAACCTCGCGGCGCACATAAGGGTCCATCGGTTTTACGCCGCCGAATTCATGGTCCTCCACCCGATACGGATCGTAAATTTCCGCAAACATACCGTGCAGGTTTTTCCCGTTTGCTTCAGCCAAGGCGTGCAGATCCTTTAATCTTTTGTCAGCCAAAAACCGTCCAATCCCCAGCCCCGCTTGTCCGATAATCGTAAAATCAGTCATCGCGACATTGAAATCTTCATAATACCGGTACTCCGTGGCACCAACCACTTGACCTTCATGCACCGCGACAAACACGCGGATGCCCGGGTCTTCCAGCGGCTCTTTCCAAAGATCGAATTCCAGCACTTCTTCCGGCGGAAATATGTTTTGCATCAGCTGATGCATTTGCTTAAATAAAGGGTCCTGAATGTTCGTAATTCGCGTATATTCCATGAGTTTAGGCCTCCTCCTAATCAGATGTTACAGGGTAAAAGGGATTTTTCCATTCCATCAGCGCGGCATAATTGCGAGATTCCTCGTCCTCCAAATAATCCGCCACCACGGTGACGGGAGTTCGGCCGCAGCGAAGGAGGAAGGTAATGACAGGGTCCTTTAATTCGCCTTTAAGCACCGTCTCCAGATACTGCTCCGCCGTCATTTCATCTGCCTGCTTGTGATAACCGGGCATTCTTCCTCCGCCCAACAAGCGTTCCAAGCCTTTGTGCACCACAAGGTCATACATGGACAACATCAGCCATTTGCCAAGTCCTAGCTTACGGTAGGACGGCCGTATACTGATATCGACGACGTACAGCGTATTCCCCTTGGGATTATGGTTGCGGATATAGCCGTTGTCGGTAACCTCCGCCCAGGAATGCTCCGGTGCGCGCGGATCGAAGTCGATCAGCAAACCGGTCATCGACCCGGCGATTTCCCCGTCCACCTCGACGCATAAAGCCCCTTCCGGAAACAGCTCAACATGCTTGCTTAGCTGCTCGGTGTTCCACCATAATTCCGCTGGAAACGGCGGGGGAAAGCTTTCCTGCTGAATACGGATCAGGCCCGGAAAATCCTTCTCCTCGTAATTTCGGATGACCGCCGGAACCAGCCGGTCCCCGTCAAACACAAACAATTCTTTCCGATACATCGCTTGTTCCCCCATACGTGGAAGTGGCCCTCCGCTTATTTCCAGTCGGTGTAGAGATCTGTCCGCCGGTCGCGCCAAGTGGTGACGGAGCCTTTTTCCCGGACCTGGTACAACAGTTCCAAATCCAGATCCGCAGTCACGATCATATCGTCGTTGATCTCGCCTTCCACGAGGATACCGCGCGGCGGGAACGGAATATCGTTGGGCGTAATCACCGCCGCCTGCCCGAAATTGGCCCGCATAAAGTCCACCGTCGGCAGCGAGCCGACCGTTCCGGTCGTAACGACGTAGACCTGGTTTTCGACCGCTCTGGCGTGGCTGGTGTAACGGACCCGATGGAATCCGTGACGGTCATCGGTGCACGAAGGGCAGAAAATGACGTCCGCCCCTTTGGCCTTGGCCATCCGGACGATCTCAGGAAATTCGATGTCATAGCAGGTCAACATGGCGATGGTTCCCTTCTCGGTTTCAAACACCTGGAGGCCGTCGCCGGGGGTCATTTTCCATTCGTTCACTTCGGTTGGCGTAATGTGAAGCTTCGGCTGCTCCGCGATTTTTCCGTCCGGATAAAACAGGTGGGCCACGTTATACAGCCGGTCTCCCTCCCGGGTCACATGCGTCCCGCCGATAATATGCATTTGGGTCTGCTTGGCCAATCCAGAAAATAAAGACCGGTATTGTTCCGTAAAATCAGGCAGCTCCTGAATCGTTAACGCTTTTCCTTCGCTGTTTCCGATGGACATCAGTTGGGTCGTGAAAAACTCCGGGAACAGCACAAAATCCGCGCCGAACTCCTCGGCGGTTTTGATATAATGTTCGACCTGCTGGGCGAAATCTTCGAATGATTTTATCGTATGAAGATGATACTGAACAGCGGATACTCTCAGTTTCATGCGGCTGCTCCTTTCAAATCCATGCATAAAGGATACATTTTAGTTATTCCCTTGCGGCAATATTTCTTAAAATATAAATGTTTCCTGGCTTATCGGCAAGCGGAAATTAATTTAAGTGATTTTAGAAGAGAACAGGACCTCAAGGAGAAATATGGAAGTATAAATAGTAACCATTTTTTTATGAGGTGAAAAACATGACCACGTTAAAGGAAAGTACAAACATCAATGAACTTAAGTTAAAGTACGATAAGATTTGGGAAAATATGCTGCATTATGAAGAGAGTGAAGCAACAAAGCTGATTCACGGATTTGCTGAACAGGTGAATTTCCAATATATCAAGAAATCCGAAGCGCGGGAATTTAAAGATTACTTAAAGACTCCTTATCCGTATGTTGCCGTGTTGGTTGGGATCGCCCTCCCGGTCACTGCGTTCCTGCTCATCCTCCTCTTGCCGTAAGGAAGGCAAGGCTAACGGACATGGATGCCCTTATTTGCCCGTAAATACGCCGTTTTCATTTCTAACGGACAGGGAAGGCCTTATTTGCTCGAAAAAGGCTCGATATGTGCATGTAGATGCCGAATAAGGTCTGTGGTGTCCGTTACATTTTGAAAACGGTTGTTTTCACCAAAATAACGGCGCTGGGGTCCGTTAGCCCGCCCCACGTACGTCGAATCGTTCTGTCCGGTCTCATGGATGTTAAATCCGTCCCATTCACCCGAACCGCTGTGTTTTGTACCACTTGGTTTTTCGGCCCGTCAGTTTGTCGACAATCATGGAGTAGCAAGCGCGCAGGGAAATCACCAGAAACAGCTGGGAATAAGTGAAATAGGATACGCAGGATAAAATAAAATTTTCCTTCGTGCTTTGTCCAATATCGGTGGACAGCGCCAGGTTGATCTGCAGCACAAAAAGGTAATACATCAACCCGGACGCAATCATCAGATGTACATACACATCCCCCGCAAATTGAAACGGCGAAACCACTTCCGGGTTGAATAAAGCGATCGCCCCGTAAGCCAGGTTAACGACGAAGATAATATCCGCGACGACCAAGGCAAGCAAAAACCAGAAATAACTCGCCGCAAAATAGAGCACATGCAGCTTAATGCGCCAGCTTGACCGGTGAAACAAATGATGGATGTTCTCCATCACCACGGAAAAATTCCCCTTCGCCCACCGTGTCCGCTGCTTCAAATACACGCCGAGCTGCTCCGGTTCCTGCTGATAGGCTTCCGCCTGGGGCGCCAGCGCAATGAGCTGTCCCCTCGCCATAATCTCGAACGAAATAGCTGTATCCTCCGTTATCGCCTCTGTATCCCAGCCGCCGATTTCGCGGATCAGATCCGTTTTGATGATGAAATTCGTCCCCGGGATCGTCCCCAGCTTGAACAGCTCCCACAATCCGGTATGATAAATCCGCTGGGCCGTCACCAGCTCGAGATTAATGCATTTGGTCAAAAAATTCTGCCCGCGGTTTCTCGCCTTATTCCGCCCGAAAACTGCTCCGTAGGTCTCGGGGTCTTCCAGCGCTTTTTCAACCAAAAAGTATAAAGCGTTCCGCTCAGGCGCTGCGTCGGCATCAAAAATACAGATCCACTCGTTTTTGACAAACTGCAGCGCATCATTAAGCGCTCCCGATTTGCCGCCCGTTCCCGTCCGTTCGAAGATCATAAAATCCCGGTCCCGAAACGCGTCCTTATGCTTGAGTGCTTGCAGTTTCCCCGCGGTATCGTCGCTGCAGTTATCGGCAATGACGATAAGCTGGACTTTGTCCTGCGGATAATTCAACCGCATAATATTTTCCGCCGTGGCGGCGATCACCAACTCTTCATTATGGGCGGGCACCAACACGGTGACCTTAGGAAAGTGCTTCATCCCCTCCGGATTATCGGGAACGGTCCATTCCTGACGGCTCTGCCTGAAAATAAACCGGACCGCCCCGCACATAATCAGAATCGCCTCAAAGACGGCCGCCCAAATGCTTAGAATGGAAAACACCAATAATAGATCAGCCACTGACTTTCCTCCGGTCGTATTTTCGAGTTACGCGGGACCGAAAGACCAGTGTCGCGATAAACAGTCCCAGAACCGCGAGGGCGAAAATCAGGCTGACCGCCTTGCATAACGGGATGAACCATGCGGTATAAGACATCTCCTTCTCCTCCTGCTGCCAATCATCCAAAACGAACTCGCGATGGGATCAAATGTATTCCCCGATTAAATCCGTTTCGGTATTGCGTTCGAGCGCGGCAATGACCGCGTCCGCATTTTCATACTTGCTGAACTGCTCCTTATTAAAAACCAGCGCCCCGGCCCGGATTACCAGATTCAGCTTGCGGCCTTTCCGGTTCTCAAATGGAATCTCCGTCAGCGTGTTTTTCATCCGTTCCGTCAGCGCCTTTAAATACGCCTGGTTGGTCATCGGGAGCAAAACGATAAACCTGCCCCGGTCTAACGCAAACTTGTAATCCTCGTAACGGATTTGTTGCTGGATTTCTTTTGACAAAGAAGCGAGCAGCCGGGCATACCCTGGCGAACCGAGGGATTCCTGCACCATCGGCAGAAAATCGATTTTAAACATGGCCAGGCAAAAGTTGTATACGTCCGAATAACGATGAGCCAGGTTGGACTGCTTCACCAGCGTTTCCGCAAAAGCCTCCTTATTGCCGAGAGAAGTATCCGGATCCACTTCCGGATTTCTGCGCCGCAGCTCCTCAAGCCGCTCCATAAGCCGCTTATTGCGGATCATCCCGGCCTTGATAAACGCGGCTGCGGCCGCATTGGCCGGAAGCAGCCACCACCAGGAAAACGACAGCACATCCATCTTGGCATAAGTCGAAAACCATACGAAATACGCAACCATATAAACAAAAATAAAAACGGCCGAGACCCCGGCCGGAGCCAGAAAGCCCAGCAACAGAGCGGCCAGACAACCGATACTGAAACCCAGATCGACGATGGCTAACGATTGTTCTCTAAAGACATGAATATACACCAGCAGTTCCTGCAGGATCGCCAACCCGATCAACAGCACGTACCCCCAGACCATGCGCTGGACTAATCTTTTATTCCTCATGTTTACCTCATTGATGTTTCTCATTTGTTTTCTAAGGCATATTCCCCCAACAATGGAAGCAGGTTATCAAAAATATGAGTATTGCCTGCAAACACGTATCCGCCGGGATATTTTGCATCGCGCCCTTTGAGGGTCAGCATATGCTTGTACAAGGCTTTCGCAAAAGGCCTGTCCCCACGTTTGACAGCAAACCTAATGGCAAGGCCGTAAACCGCAGGGGACTCATAATTTACCGCAGCTACTCGGCCGGCGCGCGCGTATTGTCCGGACAGTTTCCCCGTTTGCTTGAAATTCCGCTTCAGGAATTGAAGCAACTGCTTTTGATTCCTTTCCGTTTCCCCGGCATGAATCGCCACCAGCAGCTGATCGATTAAATTGACAGTTGTTTCATACGTATACTCTCCAGTTACCACGTTAACAGACTTGGGATAAAATATGCCGTCGTCCGGCATGTCCTGCAGCAGGTCATAATACCGGCCGTACGTTGCCTCGTCCAGCAGCCCTTCTTTCACAAGCTCTTTCAGCGCCGGCAGATCTACATAGGCGAGAGACAAAGTATCGGGAGCTTCCTCCCTGGAGAAATCGTAGAAATCCGTCAGGAGCCCGTTTTTTTGTGACTGGCTTAACAACGTTTCCGCTAAAGTCTTTGCCGTCGCCTCCCACTCGGGGTGACCCTTCCACGTTCGGGTCCCTTCCAGCAGCGCCCCAATGATCCGCAGATCGTCGCCAAGCGCGTTTGTGCTGACTTCCGTACCGCCTTCTGGGGTTAACTTCCACGCAATATAATTTCGATCCGTCATGAAATAACGGGTTAACGTTTCATAACTTTTTTCAAACGCGGTAAGATCATGGCTTTTCAGTGCCGCCTGCATCCAAAGCCCAAGCGACTCGGAGAGCGCCTCCCGCCCTGCCGCCAATTCAGGACTGACCGGTTCTGCCGCCTGCAGATAGGTAGCAAGTGTGCCGTTAGGGTTGGTCAGGCTCTTTTTAATAAATCGTTTCGTAGATTCTTCTCCATCTGCATGGGAACGGCATCCCCCCATCCCCAAGGATGCAACTAAAAGTAAAGCAACCGCCGCCCACAACATTTTACGCCTGCTTCGACATTCCAAGCCTTTGACCTCCATTCTGCTGATCCCCCCTGCGCATTGTATCATTTATTTCTGAACAAAAACTGTACAAGGGATTAATCAGCGCTTGACAGTCGAGCCGGCAACCGATCGTGGCAAAAAATGCCGGAAGGGCGTTGAAAGCTTGAGGACAGGGAAGGCAAGTGGGGTGGTCGGCAGGATCAACATCCGTTGTCCGGAAGCTTTGCACGATTATCCCATTTGATCAGGAAGCAGAGAAGAAGATAAATTCAGGAGAAGGAGATATGTTTGGGAGGGTCAGATATATTTAGGAGAAGCAGACATGTTCGAGATCATTAGAAGGTTTGTGAGAAGGAGGTTTAGGAGAAGGGAAGCAGACCTGACGGAAGGGATGGGGCAAGACACTGAAAAAAATGAAAAGACCGTGATCTTGCTGCAGCCGCAATATCCCGTACACTAGCCCCTACCCCCTGCCCCCCTAAACGAAAGGGATAATCGTGCAAAGCAGCATGCAGGGATACCAAGACACGATCTCGGTTTTGAGCCCAATTTTTTTGCAATCTTACTGAACTTTTTTTAAACTCGGAGCGAATATACGGGTGAGGTCACACTGAAGGAGGAACGGATTTGCAGGGCATAGACCTTACACCATGGCTGCACGGCATCGTTGTCCGGCAGGTGCAGGATTGGAAGCGGAAAATGTGGCGCAAGTTCCGTTTATTTGAACGGCACACTTTACTGGAAGTCAAGAAGGAGGCTCCCGGGACTGACCGCTACGCCTTGATGAACGAAACCGGCGAGGGAATGAGGAAAATCCTTCAACGACTGTCTTACAAGTTACGAATCGTGATTGTGCTCAGGTACTATCATGAGTACAGTATCGCTGAAATTGCCCAACTGCTTAAGTCTCCGTTGTGTTAAGCACGATTCACAACGGAGACGTGGTTTTTTTGCTTTAAAACTAATTGTTAAATATGTGCTTGCAAGAAGTACAATTAAGTGCTAGTGTGGAAAGAAAATAGTGAAAATAAGGAAAAATTGTATCATTATTCGAAATTTTTAAGTAATTTTTATAAAGTATTATTTCCACCATTCTCTTTTTTACTTTGTGAATATTTTTGTTTCTTTAGGAGGAGGCACTATGAATATCAATAGTATTAGTAATACAGCAGGTAATGTAATTGGGGGAAAATATAAAAAGAGGGAAATGTCTAATTTTAAAGACAATTTAGATACTATAATGAAAAATGCCCCGAAGCTTGATACATACATACCTGAAGAGAAATTAAACGGGTTGGACAATAGCGGTGTGTACAATAAAACGAATGATATTATGGAAGCTGCAAACAGATATCTGGGAATAGAAAGAGAAGAAAGGGAGTTTGATGTAAGCGTATCAGTTAATGAAGAGAAGCTTGAAGAGATTACCCAAGAATACTTAAAGTACCCTCAAATTGCAGGAAGTTATGAGGACGCTAAGTTTCGGGCAGCACTAGAAGCTTCGGGCAACGCAGCTCGCTGTGAAAATGGTATTTTGACGATTATTGATGGATATATGATTTTCACTTCTTACGATGAAAAAAAGGTAAGTAGTTGGAATAAGTCATTGGATAATAGAGAAGTCTACGAGGATACCTGTAAAAACATATTAAAAAGCGGAAACTCTAAAGATTTGGAACAAGAACAATTTTGGCAAGGAGTATTTCAGATTTTAGATAAAGGCAGTGAGCAGCAGGCAGCTAAAACTGAGTCAACTACTGATTCTAAAGTAGTAGTTAAAGCAGATGGTTCAAGGGTTTTGATGATTACTATCAATGTTAATGGGATGAAAATGACAATGAGCTTAGAAATATCAAAACCAACACAAATGCCTAATAGTGAGGGAGATCAAGAGTCGGATACAACAACGCTTAATGCAGGTGATTTACAAAGTGTAGATTCTGAATTGTAAGTGTATACGCAAAGAGTAATCACTTTGCTAATGCGCTAGACAGTCATTTTTCTGTCTGGCGCTATTTTTTATGAAAATAGTACATAAAAACAGACTAACACGGCTAAAGTCCAGACCATTCGCCTTTTATTGAGTACGATAAATAAACCATTACCTTTAACGAATCGAGGGAGTTTCATGAACGGATCGTATAAAAAACCACGGGTAGAACGAATAACACGATGCTTTGGTCTAACTCCCTTAAAATATAAATGGTTGCCTTCCGTTTATCGAAAGCAAGCCGTCATCCGGATCAAAACAAACAGTGGATACTACGCATTAAAACCTTTTGTTCGGAGTCCGCTGTTTAAAACAAGTACGATTCAACAAATCACAACAGCCGCCGAACACATTCAATTTTTGCTGAATACGGGATATGGCCATATGCCAAAAACGCTTTATGCAGATACCGGGAAGCTGTGGACTGTGAGGGGAGGAACGCCTTATTACATGACTGAATGGGTACACGGACGAGCTTTGGAGCAATCCGCTGACTATGTCAAGCTCGGCCGGGCTATGGCCGCTCTTCATCAGTCATCGAGCGATGGGCTCCACACTAGGAAAGCGGGTTTATTCACCCTAAACCAAATCCGCTTAATGAAAATGCAGCATCGCCATTTCCTTAGCGACAAGTCCGGAGCTGTGCAAAAAAACGCCCAGTATCGCAGATGGTACAGACAATATTGCGGCGAATGCCACAGCTTGTCCGAACGATCATGGGCTGAAATAAAGGAAGCGGCAGTTGCCGATCTCCTGCAGGATGAAGGCAACCGCCCAACATGGATACATGGGGACATTACCTCAGCCAACGTGATTATTTCGGATGGCGGCCGTCTATACCTCATAGATTGGGATCGGGTAAGGTTCGGCTCGATCTATGTGGAAGTGGCCAGAACCCTGGCCAATACAACTCAATTCAACCCGGAGTTGATTCAAGCGCTGCTGACGGGTTATGAGGAGATCCGGCCATTAAATCGAACCGAACGGAAACTAATTTCCGCTTTGTTTCGATTACCCCGTGAAGCCTGGTTAGCGGCTCGTTTTCCTCAGGGCAAGAAATGCAATGAACTGATCGAAAATATGACCATAACCTGGTCGGCCCGGCTAAAGGCTGCCCAATGGTTAGATGAGTGGGCCCGTTTGATAAAGTAATCGCATGGATTCGATTTTTTGGTTCATGTAGGCAATTCCCTCCGCAGGTGCTGCGAGTTTGACTTCTCCCCCCAGCTGCCAGATCAAGTCCACGTAAAAACACAAGTCCTCCGCCGCTATTTTAACGGTTGCCATTCCACCGCCGTCTTCGTTCTGCTGTATAAAAGGAGCAAACCGGGGATTGGATTCCAGCAGCCAGACTCCTTTTTTCGTCATCTCCAGTTGAAGGATCGTCTGTTCCAGCTGGTCTTTATTAGGCTTATCCAATAAAGTCATGGGGCTTATATCTTCCCGGCAAGGAATCGTTTCGTTCAGCGCAGCGGAGAGAATCCGGTCGGCCCTGAACTGCCTGATGTCTTCTCTATGGAAGCAATACGCGGGACAATACCAATAGCCGGAACTGGCATAGAGGCCGATGGGCTGAATATTCCGCTCCGATACTCCGCCGCTGGATTTGTATTTTACGGTAACTACACTGCGAATCATAATGGCTTGCAGCAGGATTTGAAGAATCTCCGCAGACATCGGGCGATAGGGACTCCAGAACATGATCCGGTTCTTGAGCCGATCGATTTGCTCTTTAATATCGGCAGGCAAGTAATGATAAAACTTATGAAGCGCAGAATCGGCCCCCTCGCCAAAAGGAACGGAACCGAAATAATCCAAAGTTTGACCAGCAAAAAACATCGCGAGCGCTTCACCTTCGGTAAAACTGATGGGCGGCAAAAGCCTTTCTTGAAGAAGCTTGTACCCTCCTCCCCTTCCTTGAACGGAATAAATGGGAATGCCGAGTTCGCTGAGTTCTTGCAAATCCCGCGTAATCGTCCGTGTGGACAGCCCGAATTCATCGGCAAGCTCCCGGACGGTAAAGGATCGTTTGGCGTTGATCCGCATAATCAATTGGATGAGACGCTGTGACTTTTGCAATGGCTCCTCCCCTTCATTTCCACAAATAAGACATAACCTGTCTTGTTTAAATGATATTATCATCCCATAAGTTATCCGAACTGACAACCTTAAGAGGGGAGCATGAATAAAATGCAAAAGAATCCGCAAGAAAAGATCGGCTTTGTATTCGTCTATGGAGCAGGCTTGGACGGCCGAATTTGGAGTAAAGTTGTGGAGGGAATGGAGCATCCTTACTTACTTGTCGAGTACCCTTTCAGGGATAGCTCGGTTGAATCCAGGCGCCGGCTTTCCTTGGAAGATTATGTGACGCACATGAAAAAACAAGTGGATGAATGGGGGGGTCGCAAATTCGTGATCGTGGCGCATTCACTTGGGGGAGTTCTTGCTCTCAAGCTTGCTTCCGAACTGAGCGATCGTTTGGCGGGCCTTATCGCTGTTGGGGCGGTAATTCCCAAGAATGGCGGTTCATTTTTGTCCGTAATGCCATTTCCCCAAAAAATAATCATGCCGGCGATCCTGCGAACCATAGGTACGAAACCGCCGGAGTCCGTTATCCGCGCAGGGTTATGCAGCGATCTCTCGCCGGATCAAGCCGCGGAGATCGCCCGAGGATTTACCCCCGAGGCCATACGCGTATATACTGATCGAATCCACGTGTCCGTTCCGGATGTACCAAAACTATATGTGAAGCTAACCCAGGATAAAGAACTCGGTCTGTCCTTGCAAGATCAAATGATCTCAAACCTTTCCCCGCAATCGGTTCGCAGCCTGGAAACCGGGCATCTGCCGATGATGAAGGACCCGGACGGGTTAAGAGCGATCTTGGAAGATTTCCTATAGCCAAAAAAGCTCTTCGAATCCGCATGTACGCGAGAATCGAAGAGCTTTTCTTAGCGGCTTCTCAGGGCATGTTCGATTCGCTTATCCGGCATAAACCAGATAACGGCAACGAGCACGAAAAAGAAACCGGACATCCAAGGACTTACATACGCAGTCAAAACTGCGGCCAAGTAAAGCAAAGGAGATAACTTCACCTTCCAGTCTTTTCCCATCGTCAAGACGAAGGAGGAATCACTGGAATGCTGGTTAATAATCATACGCTGGAGCAGCCAATACGAAAGCGCCGCTAACAGTAGAATAATCCCGTACAACGCCGTTGGAGTAGCCGCAAAATGGCTTTCCCCCATCCATGCCGTCGTGAACGGCACAAGAGATAACCAGAAGAGAAGCAGCAAATTGAGCCACATCAGCCGCCCGTTCATCGTTCGCACCATGTGCAGCAGATGATGATGATTGTTCCAGTAGATGCCGACGTAGACGAAGCTGAAGATATAACTAAGAAGTTTCGGGCCAAGTCCGATTAACGCATACCAATCATGGCCTTCAGGCACTTTGAATTCCAGCACCATAATGGTAATGATAATCGCCAGTACGCCATCGCTAAATGCTTCCATCCGGTTCGCTTTCAGAAGGTTCACCTTTCCTCGCTTTTCGCGTTCTTTTTGCCTGCTCGACATCAGTAACATGGCATAAAATCCTTCATCCTGTCAAGCAAAACGAATTGGGCAGTAGAACGATTGTCAAAAAAGAGAAGAAGCGGACATTTGTCTGGGCATTCCCGGTGCTGGATGCTGCAGGAGCTTATCCGTTGTTAGGAAGAACGCGGCGAGCCGTCACAAACGTCCGATCCCAGGCGCTGCCCGCGAATTTGGAAATCGTAACACCGATGCCAACCCGATACGTGTGCAGCAATTGGCCGTTCCCGATGTAAATACTTACGTGATTAATGACGCCGTCCCGATTCGTATCCGAGAAGACCAAATCGCCTGGTTGCAATTGATCTTTGGACACCGGGGTACCTACCTTCGCCTGTTGTCGCGACGAACGCGGAAGGTTGATGCCGTTTTGCTTGTACACATATTGAACAAAAGAGGAGCAATCAAACGCATCGGTTCTTCCCGATTTGGCACCGAAGCGATAAGGAACGCCCATAAATTGTTCGCCTGTGGCGGCAATATTATCTGCAATGGATGTGTTGGACGAAGCCGCCGCAGCTTGGGCAGGTTGGCTCGTTAACGCCACGCTCCCGGAAAAGACGATCGAAAGGCAGAGTCCGACTCCCAGCATTTTTTTGCCGATCCGGCTTATCTTGAGTTCGTTATGGATTTTCATAATGTCCTCCTTGATTAGTGGGATTGGGGCCCCACGAAAACCATAACATATTTTTTTTAACCAACACTTACCACAGGAAGAGCAAACCCTTGGGCTGCCTATAATCGCGTCTTGTTATTAAACTTTGATTAAATATCAACTAATCGAATCCCCTTTAGAGCTATAGCCACCAAGACAATATAGAAGACGGCCGACCAGCCCGCGCCAAACGATATTTATATCATATAATTTGATAAAAATTTATTGTAAAACGATAAATTACGTGTTAAATTTAAGTCGACATTAACTATGTGAGGTGCTTTTTATGAAACGTGAACAAGGTTCAACGCAGTTCTTAAAGGGTGTTGTTTTCCTGATGGGCATTGTGGTATTGGCTTTGTGCCTGGTTGGGGTGCCCGGGATCGCCAATGAATTGATTGAATATTACCCAGCGTTGGTTTACTTGCCTATTTTAATTGGTATGTATGGAGCGGCGATCCCGTTTTTCTTTGCGCTGCATCAGACGTTGAAGCTTTTAAGTTATATCGACAAGAACATTGCTTTCTCGGAATCGTCGGTGAAGGCTTTAAAAAATATTAGAAATTGTGCAATCGCCATCAGCATTTTGTATGCGGCAATTCTGCCGATTCTTTATATCATCGCGGAGAAAGATGACGCCCCAGGGCTCGCCGCGCTCGGGCCGCGCTCGGGTTGGTCATTGTTTTTGCGTCCATCGTGATTGCCGTCTTTGCGGCTGTGCTTCAAAAGCTATTAAGAAATGCCATCGACATAAAATCGGAAAACGATTTAACGATCTGAGGTGAATAACATGGCCGTGATCATCAATATTGACGTGATGCTGGCGAAAAGAAAAATGAGCGTCACGGAACTTTCGGAGAAGGTTGGCATCACGATGGCAAATCTTTCCGTATTGAAAAACGGGAAAGCCAAAGCGATTCGATTTTCCACGTTAGAGGCGATTTGCAAAGCTTTGGATTGTCAGCCGGGAGATATTTTGGAATACAGAAACGATGAAAAGACTCAAGGATCCAATGGATAAATGGGGGGGGGGACACTTATGAAAAACCGCTTATGGCATGCCCTGCAGCAGTTGGTTCGCTTCGGCTGGCAGCAAGCGTTGTCCTGCGTATTTCCCGTGGTCATCTTTGCTTCGCTGGCTCTGACGCAGTTCATCCCCCTTCCCTGGCTGCACCGCTACGACTGGCTGTTGATCATCTGCCTGACCATGCAGGTATGGATGCTGCGTTCCGGACTTGAAACCCGCGACGAACTAAAGGTGATCACCGTCTTCCACCTGATCGGTTTGACTCTGGAAATGTTCAAGGTTCACATGGGGTCCTGGTCTTACCCGGAAGAAGGCTGGACGAAGGTGAACGGGGTCCCCCTCTACAGCGGATTCATGTATGCCAGCGTCGCCAGCTACCTGTGTCAGGCCTGGCGGCGTCTGAAGGTTGATCTGGTTCGCTTTCCGCCGCTCTGGCTGGCCATCCCGCTCGCCGCTTCCATCTATCTGAATTTCTTCACCCACCATTATTGGATCGACGTTCGCTGGTGGTTGTCGGCGTTGGTGCTGATCGTATTTTGGCGAACCTGGGTGACCTATGAGGTTGGGCGCCATCGCTACCGGATGCCGCTAACCCTCTCCTTCGTGCTGATCGGCTTCTTTATTTGGATTGCGGAGAATGTCGCCACCCTCTTTAGCGCGTGGAAATACCCGAATCAATCCGGCGCCTGGCATCTTGTCCATGTCGGCAAGATCAGCTCCTGGCTTCTCCTCGTCATCATCAGCTTTCTGATCGTGGCCGCATTGAAGCAAGTCAAGGAGCAGCGGCCCGCGATTGGCAAGGATTAACAGTCCCCACCCAAAGCGAAGTCAACAGCAGCCTCTGCATGAAGTCTTGTTGTAT
Organism: Paenibacillus macerans; assembly: GCF_023715465.1. Taxonomy (GTDB): domain Bacteria; phylum Bacillota; class Bacilli; order Paenibacillales; family Paenibacillaceae; genus Fontibacillus; species Fontibacillus macerans_A. The sequence continues at coordinate 81,326 of NZ_JAMBOE010000012.1, read as the reverse complement.
CGTAAAGAGGGACCCCACAGTTCTCTTGTGAAATGAGTAGGGTTATTTCGGTGCACCCAAGAATAATCGCCTCTGCTCCCTGCTGACTAAGCTCCTGTATGATTCTTAGATAGGATTGCCTGGATGCGTCATTAATGATGCCAAGGCACAATTCTTGATAGATGATGTCATGAATGATCATTCTATCTGCTTCGCCCGGGACCATAACATCGAGTCCGAACTTATCAATAAGCCTGCCTTTGTAGAAATCTTGTTCCATCGTGAAGGCTGTACCCAATAGCGCGACTTTCTTAAATCCATCCTTAACAATTTCTTTGGCTGTTGAATCTGCGATATGAACCAGTGGAATAGTGACCGCTTCTTCCACTTCCTTGGCCATCTTGTGCATAGTATTGGTACATATAACAATGAAATCAGCCCCGCCGGATTCCAACTTTTGCGCCGCCTCCATCATGATTTTCGTGGCTTCACCCCATTTCCCCTGATATTGAAGATTTTTGATCTCATCAAAATCTACCGAATACATAAGACTTTTTGCGGAATGATGTCCTCCCAGCTTCTCATTTACCCGTTGGTTAATGATTTGGTAATACAACAACGAGGACTCCCAACTCATCCCACCGATTAGACCTATTGTTTTCATGAGATAACACCTCCAAGGGGATTTTCACTATATCTTCCGATTAAAATTTTGACCACCCGAATACCGGCCTCAACATCTTGCGCATCCAATAAGCGATTACCGTTCCTGCGCTCCATGAACTGGGGTTCTGCAAGTACTCCATGTATTGATCGTTGATCATATAAGTCCGGGTGGAAGTAGGATTCTTCAGCCCGAACCTCTCCCACATCGCCGGATCATTCGAACCTCCGAGCTTCTCAAGCATAATCGCCGTCTCCTTATTTATTTTAGCCGGAATTTGCTTATAAGCTTGAATGACTTCCGCATGAAATTCGTTGATCGGATAGCGGTTGACCAGGCTCGTCAAATGGATGCTTTCACGGATGTAAGAAACGTATGCCAGATGTTCAGCCCAGAACTTGTCGATATAATATAGCCGTACCCGTTGTTCTGAAGGGCCCACCTTCGTCTCGCCTTTTAAAATTTTGAGCCGCTCCTCATATAGAAAACGTCTCTGTTTCTCCACCGTATCCGAATAACGGTTTAGCTCCAGGCGGATATGAAAGTTTTGGCCCATAATAACACGCTGAATCTGTGCGATTTTGCTGCGCAGCACCGACTCATCCAGAGCATCATCCTGTCTGAGATGGCGATAGGCAGGCGGAATCGCTATATCAATGCCAAACCTAAGTATCAACTCGTCTTCCAAGCTTACGAAAAAGACGGAAGCCCCCGGGTCGCCTTGGCGGCCGGATCGACCGCGCAGTTGGTCCTCGATCCGCACGCTTTCGTGCAGGTGCGTACCAATCACGTACAACCCGCCCAGCTTGGCGACAATTTCCGCTTGCGTGGGATTGCCCCCGCCGAGCCGAATATCGACGCCACGTCCCGCCATATTCGTTGACACCGTCACAGCACCGATTTCTCCCGCTTTGGCGATGATCTCGGCTTCTTCTGCATCATTTTTGGCATTCAGAACATGGCAAGGTACGCCAAGAGCCGCGAGCGCCTCCGCCAGCATGTCAGACTCTTCCACGCTTGACGTACCAATAAGAATCGGACGTCCCGTCGTATGAGTGGACGAAATTTCTTGTATAAGCGCCTTAAACTTGGCTTCTTTATGGGTATAAATCCGGTGCGGATGATCGATCCGCAGGTTTGGCCGATTCGGCGGAATTTGCACAACCTGCAGCACATAAATCTCTTCGAATTCCATGGCGGAAACGTGCGCGGTAGCCGTCATTCCGCAAATCTTCGGATATAGGCTAAGGAAGTGTTGAAGGGTGATCGTGCCGAGAACTTTCCCTCCGGCCTTCAGTTGCAGCCCTTCTTTGGCCGCAAGCGCGGCTTGCAGCCCCTCCGGCAAATGCCTGTTCTCCGCCACCCGACCGGTATATTCGTCGATCAGCTCGATTTTTCCGTCCCGAACGATGTAATCGACGTCTTTTTTCAATAACAATTCCGCATGCAGCGCGCAATTTAACGACATTAACAAATGACTGTTATGGCTATCGTACAAATTGCCGCATTCCAGCAGCTCTTCCGCTTTCGCAGCGCCCACTTCATTTAAATAAACATTCCGCTGGAACTCGTCGAAGTCGTAATGCACATCTTGCTTAAGCTGCCTGGCCACTTCTGCAAAACGAATGCCGTCGCTCTCGGAAGAGTCCGGCTCGCCGGCAATGACCAGCGGCACCCGCGCTTCGTCGAGGAGCAGCGAATCCGCTTCGTCAACGATGACGTAGTGGAAAAGACGATGTACGGTATCGGCTTCATCCAGTGCGATCGTGTCGCGCAAATAATCGAATCCTGCCTCTTTGGCCGTAACATAGGTGATATCCGCGGCGTACGCTTCCCGTTTCTCGGACAAGCTCATGCCCGCTTGAACCGATTTTACCGTTAACCCGAGGAAACGATAGATCGTGCCCATCCACTCCGCGTCCCGATTTGCCAAATAATCATTAAAAGTCAGCACATGAACGCCTTCGCCGGTCAGCGCATTTAGATAAGCAGGCATAACAGCAGAGAGCGTTTTTCCTTCACCGGTATGCTGCTCGATCAGAAACCCCTCGTGCAGGGCGATAGCAGCCATGATCTGGACATCGTAAGGCTGTAACCCGAGCTTTCTCTTCGCCGCCTCGCAGACTAGCGCATAGGCATCGATAAGCATCTCGTCCAAAGGCGCCCCCGATTTTGCTTCTTTTTGCAGCCGGAGGGATTCCGCTTGAAGCTGCCCATCGTCCCATGCTTCCAAATTCCGCTTCCTGATGAGCTCCGCTTTGTCCCGATAGCCTTTCAGCTTTTGCCGGTTATCGCGGTCTCTCCATTCTCGCATCCACTTGACGGCTAAATTCATCGGAATTTGATCCCTCCTCGGTAGAAATACGCGATATTCTTCCTACCCGTCCTTCATCCGCCGTTGATACAAACCAACAGACACAATCGTTAGTACAACGGTCCATACCACAGTAACGAGGAGCGGTTTCAATAACTGTCCCGTCGTAAAGCCTGAATGGGGCATATTCAGCAAGTGGACAAGTTGACTACTCGGCACGTACTCCAGTAATTTGAAGATCGGATAATCATCCGCCACAAACACTCCCCAGGGCGCCGCGGTGAATACGAATGTCACAGGTAGGATGGATAACGATGCATCCAGCATCGTCCTGGAGAATAAACCGCAGATCGTTCCGGCTGCTATGTATAGAATAATCGAAAGAATAACGGCCGCCGCAAAAGCCCATATATTGGCCGGCTTATATCCGAATATATACGTAGCAACAGCCAGATCAATAGCAGACATGACAAAGACCAGACTGCTTTTACCAATTAAAACGTCCAAGGCTGTGGCCGGGGTCAGCATTAAGGATCGTAACGTGTTGCGTTCCTTTTCTTCCGCGATCAAGCACGTTTGTGCGAAACATGTCAGCAACACAAACGAAAGATTAAGAACTGTAGCGAAAGTTCCAGCCACAGAAGCTAAGGGCAAAGACGAGTCTACACCTCGAATAAGAAGTGCAAGAACAATCGGGATAATCAGCATAATGGAGACCGCATAATTGCGTGAAAACTCCTTGTAGTCCTTCACAAAGATCGCCTGCACACGTTTGAATGAGATGCTCATTGTAGCTCACTTCCCGTCATTTTTATAAAAATATCACCCAAACTTGGCTCTTTTGTCTCCAATCGATCAATGAACCCTCGCTTCATCCAATCGGCGATTTTGTAGGCCGTCTCCCCATCCATCGGGAGCTCGCGGGATTCCCCATTGATGAAGTCAACGCAAATTACGTTTTCCCGGTGCGGCTTCTTAAGCTCCTTGGGTGAGCCGATCGCTTGAATTTTCCCTTGATATAATATCGCGACACGGTTACACATCAACTCGGCCTCATTCATATCATGCGTAGTTAAGAAAATCGTTGTCCCCTTCTCATTTAAGTAGCGTAAGCCTTTATATATATGTGCCGAGTTTACGGGGTCTAAAGCCGAAGTCGGCTCATCCAGAAACAACAGCTCCGGCTCATGAATTACCGCGCACGCCAACATCACACGCTGACGCATCCCTTTCGATAAGCGGTTGACTTTCTTCTTGCTCTCCCCGCTTAAGTTAACAAACTGCAGGACCTTATCAATCGAAGACCTGGGAAGATCATACAACCTGCGATACAGCTCCAGATTTTCTGCAATCGTTAATCGCTCATATAAGCCGCTGTTATCCGTCAAAATGCCAAAACGCATCTTCTGGGCGGACTGCTGCATCAACTCTGCCGGCCGATTAAAGACTCTGGCCTGCCCGCTTGTCGGATTGGATTGGGCCGTTAAGATCTTGATTAGGGTCGTTTTGCCCGAGCCGCTCGGACCCAGGAACCCAAAAATTTCTCCCTTCGGTATGGAAAAGGACACGTCGGATAACGCATCCTTATTTCCAAATCTCTTTCTAATCCGTTCGACCTCGATCACATTCATGAAACACCACTTCCCTTAAGTTGATGCCTTTAGCATATAAGGACTGCCTGCTTCCAGCCATCAAATCCCGCCGAAATGTAGCTGTTCCCGCCTGAACTGTACCCTGGAATACTGGATTGGATCGAAATGACCCCGGAAATGGGATATTTTAAATGTGAAGAAGCGCTTTTAATTCCTGCAATTTTGAACGGGATAAAGGAACCACGGCGTCTTTCCCCGTAGTTAGTCGCAGGCTGTAGCTATTCTTCGTCCATGTAATAATCTCTCTTACTTTTTGCAAGTTAACGATGTAGGATCGATGGCACCTGAAAAATCCGAAATTATTCAATCTCTGCTCCAGCTCGGTTAGCGTCAAAGCGCAGACATAATTTTCTCCACCTACATGGACGAGGATCGAGCCATCCAAACTTTCGATGTAATCGACTTCAGGCGGATCGAATAAAATCACCTTGTCATTTCTTTTCGTAGAAATTTTCTGCAAGGTAATAGGGGCCCGATCTTGTTCCGGCACTTCCTGCTGGCCCTCTTCCGAATCCCGAATATCCAGTGGATGAAAGCCCAATTCGTTCAATCGATAAATGGCATCACAGGAAATCATGGCATCCTCTAAATTCGCGGTCAAAATTAGAATCCGCTTCTCTTTCGAAAGATCATCCAAAACCCGTTTAAAATGACGGCGATCCTCTTCTTCCAAGTAAAAATAGGGCTCCTCCAGGACAAGTGTAGGCTGATGCGCAAAAAAGACGCGCAGCAGAGTGACATACGTCCTTTTCGATGAGCTTAGATTCTTGATTCTTGTCTTCCGTTCCTCTTTCAAAGCAAAATAATCCAATAACCCCGCGACCCGGTCTTGCCGCTCCGTTACACGGACTAGAAAAGTAATCAGCTCTTCCACCGTTAAATGCAAATACTCGTTCTGCCCCGCTCGAAATAAATAATATCGGGCAGGATCCTCCAATTGACTCATTAAAAGCTGCTTTCGTCTCAAGTCCGTTATAATGCCAACCGATAGGTTCGATGTCATATTGAATTCGATCTTCGGCAGAAGTAATTTCCCATCATCATAGATCGGTTGAAATTGCATGCCGTCCTCCTAGTCGGTGCCGCTATAGAATATATATAACAATTATAATGTTGGGATACTTTTTTGTCAGTTTCTACTGAAACTGCATGTCTTCTCTAAACCATTTGAAACCGCTCGTCTATTAGCAGGATGAGTGATTTTTTACACCCTACTTCTCCTGATCACCTGCTCAATCCCCAACAGAATCAACTTCAAGCGGAACTCGAACGCTCTGTTGGTTCCCCATCAACTCGGACAGCCCGCTCTTTAACATTCTACGGAACTGTCCCGCTTCCGTCTCGCTCCTAGAGTCCAGAAGGCGAATCATCAATATGTATGGTATTTTTTTGGAAATGTACTGTATAATATTTTTATATTTTATTGCACATTTAAATTTGTTAGGAAGCATATTTTAGACTCAGGAAGTATATTTTAGAGTTAGGGGAAATTTGGGGATGGTTATAAATAAGAAAATAATTTGGTTTTGCCTATTCATTTTAATGATTACAATGACATCTTGTAGTAAAAAACAACTAGAAAGTAGTATACAATCGGATCGGATACCGATGGTAATGATTGAAGATCATCTTTATCTTGATACCGGTGAGCGGATTTCCATTGAAATAAATGATTCCTCTTTAATGGGCACAATTACATCAGAAGTAGCTGGTTCTGAAATTCCAGCAAAAAATGATCAAAGTAATTTTGGGTATGTTGGGGCCCCATATGCTTCTTATGAGGAGGGTATCGTTGTTATGATAGATAATCAGTGGCAATTATTTCGTAAAGAAAAATTGACTTTAGATAAAGTGATAGAATTATCTCATAAAGGACAAGAACTTTCATGGAATGATTTTAAAAGTTATGATAGTACGGAAATAGGCAGTGGACTCTATATCTTGCGTTATGAGATAGATGAAAGCTATTACCTTCTTATTGGAGGTAACAATCCAAGGAAAAAGCCTGCATATATTAGATTGGTAAAAGCCGATCATTCAGATAATTATATAGACATCAGAGAAAATAATGTAGAGAAGTTTATTTCAAAGTAATTAATTTATGACAGTGGAGTGCAATTATAGAATAAATCACTAAAAAACTATCTGTATAGCAGGCTCAGCAAGCACTTGAGCCTGCTAATTTTCATTCGATTCAATTACATTTATACTTTATTTTGTAATTTACTTACATCATTCTTTATGTTATCAGAGAATTGGATAAAGATGGAATTAAAGATGCGGAATTAGGGATGCTGAATACTGTTAATGAATCCTCATAGGTAAGAATGGAGTTTGTTACGCCTCGATGATACGACTTGAAATGTAACAAGATGAGTCTGTTCAAAAAAAATTGATCACGAGGAGGAGAAGCAATGAAGAAATTTTCAAGCTGGATATTAGCTATTGTTTTGATGCTAAGTTTGGGAGTAACTGCATTTGCTGCTGGAAATGATGGTGCAGAAATTGATGTTAGAAAAAGCGTAGCGCCGGATAATTATAACTACAGCAGAAGTATAAATTCAGATGGAGCTGCTGTGGCAGAACCTGAAGTTGCCGCGGAAAGTGAATTTATTCACAAAATTGATGGCAAAGAATTTGATATTAGAAGAAATGTAGCACCGGATAATTATCAAGTCCGTAAAAGCATAGGCTCTGATAAAGCTGCTGATCAAGCTGCTGATCAAGCTGCTGATCAAGCTGTTGGTCAAGCTGCTTCTGCAGACTCTAAAGCTACTAAAGATAAATCTCTGTTTGCTTCGATGCCTACAGGCGGCGGTGAATATCCTTATAATCCTTCCTATTGGAATGATCCAGCTAATGTCTTTAGAGCAAACTGTTATGGATATATTTTGAACAGAATTGCAAACGACACAAGTGATCCGTTAGCTGGTTATATGTTTCAACCGGGGTATAGAACTGGAAACTATTACACTTCGCTTACTGCAAGTGCAATAATTACTGCGGTAAAATCTGATATGGCAGATTTAGGGAGAACAATTAGGAGTTCAAGCTATAGCGAAACGCCAGGTTCAAATGAATACAAAGTTGCGCTTGTTATAGCGCCAGGCACTGATTATCACTGGTATCACTAAATCGACATTACCACCATATCGCATCAATTGCCCGATACCGCTTAATGAAATAGAGAATGCGAGAATTAATGTGACGGTCCAATATGCGGCCATCCTTCCAATAGGGCGTGATTCAACCTTCGCGATTTTTTCATTACCGATAATCGTACTCATTTCCATTCCTCCTTTGATCTCGTTTACACAGCAAAGATGAATTGATCCATTGATTTGTTTTTTCACTTGATGGGTTCATAATAACCATAAATCATGTCAAAATATGATACTGTTTAGAGGGCCCGTTCACCGCGCTGTATGTAACGGCTAGTTTTTTCGTCCTTCGCCTATATCGAAGACAAGCCGACCCGTCACAGGCCGGCTTTCTATTTGATGAGCATGTACGGGATGTTATTTCCCCGAGGATTGGGCAGCCAAACATGACTACGTGATTCATTCTAGACGAATCCCATTTTAATAAGCTTAAAGGCCCCTTTCATGAGGGGCCCCTTTTACGTAGGCGCGAAATTTCACCCTCATCCGGAACAGGAGGGCTTCCATTCCCGTTGATGGATATATTGCTCGCCCCACTCGTCCAATTGGTCCAATATGGATGTCAGCGACAATCCAAGTTCACTCATTTCATAGACCACCTTCGGCGGCACCTGATTATATACCGTTCTCGTGATGATGCCGTCTTCCTCCAGTTCCCGAAGCTGCTGAGTTAACATTTTTTGCGTAATTTCGGGAATCGCCTTTTTTAATTCGCTCGTTCTCATGGGGCCAGGTCCGCAGTTCAAATGGCATAAAATCAATAATTTCCACTTCCCGCCTATGACCTCCAGCGTCGCTTCCGCAGGGATGTTATAAATCCGTGTTGCCGGCCTTTCCATAGAATAACCATCCTCTCGTCGGTTCTTATGAATAGTTACTTTTCGGTATCTATATTACTTTTAAGTGCTTATATTACAAAAAAGTGCGTTCTTCCCTTTTTTCACGGTAGAATAGATAATTTTATCGTACCTTATTTGAAGTTAAAAGTTGAGATAGGGAAGGTGACGTTTATGAAAATTTTGACCGTTGTATCGCATCCCCGGGTGAATTCCTTAACCTTTGCTGTTGCGGACAAATTTATACAGGGGCTCACTGATGCGGGACATGAAACAGAGATGCTGGATCTGCACCGCAGCGGCTTCAATCCCGTCATGTGGGAAGCGGACGAACCCGATTGGTCAGCCGATCGCAAGCTCTATTCGCCTGAGGTGGAGGCTGAGATGGAACGAATGAAAAATCACGATGCGCTCGCTTTTATTTTCCCGATATGGTGGTACAATTTGCCCGCTATGCTGAAAGGATATATCGACCGGGTATGGAACAATGGTTTTGCGTACGGCTCCAATAAATTGCATCACCAACGAGTGCTGTGGCTCGGTCTGGGAGGAGCTCCGCAAGCAGACTTTGAGAAGCGACAATACGACAAAATGCTCTCACATCTTCTAAACATCGCAATTGCCGAATACTGCGGAATCTCTAACAGCAAGGTTGAAATCTTATACGACACCATGGATTCAAGGCCGGAAATTTTCGAAAATCTCCTGATGCGAGCTTATCATCTGGGGCTATATTATGACAACGATGCAAAGGCCGCTTTAACTTAAAAAACTTAAAGCCCCCTTGCGAGAGGGGGCTTTGACTTTTGGCGAGGCCGTATTATTGATTAGACCTAGCCCGGATATTTTTTCCGGCATCCTTCTTCTGGTTCAGCAGGACGTCAACCGTAACAAAATCGACGCCATCGTCTTTCAGAGATTTTACGATCCGGGGGATTGCAGCGACAGTACCGCTCAAATCCTCGCCGTGTCCACCGGCAGCATGCTGCAGTATAATCGAGCCCGGCAGAACATGGCTGAGCACATTGGTGCTTACCTGATCGGCATTAAGTCCTTTCCAGTCAAGTGAATCGACGTTCCATCCGACAATTTTTTTACCTTTGCTCGCAAGCCAGAGAAGCTGACTCTCATTCGTATTGCCGTAGGGCGGACGAAACAGGTCAGGATCGGAACCGGTGTAATTGCGGATGATCTTATCCGTTCGGGTTATCTCGCTCCGGAACTGGGAATCGGAAAGCTTCGGCAAGTTCGGATGACTGTACGAATGGTTTCCGACCTCGTGCCCTTCTTTAACGATCCTGGCCATGATATCGGGATGGGCCACAGCCCGGTTGCCGACCACAAAAAAGGTGGCCTTTACCCCGGCCTGCTTTAGCGCATCCAGCACTCTCGGCGTAAACACGGCGTCCGGTACATCATCGAATGTAAGTGCAACCTGCCGTTTACTCCGAGGCCCGTTCAGCGCATAAATGGCAGGATACTTACTGTGTAAATCAGCAAGCGACATCGGGTGAGGTTTTCGGACTTTGCTCTCCGGACCGCCTTGAAGTTCAGGTGTGCTTTTGTGCTGTTGATGCTGCTGCGTCAAACGTGTCTGTGATATCTTTTGGGATTTAGCCTCGGGACGGTTGTTGCTTTTTACCGGGTTCTGTGCACAGCCTTGGCACAAGGTCACTACAAGCAGACAAACAGCCAGCATTCTTAACGATTTCACTTCTCATATAACCTCCCGCATTAATCAATAGCATTTTATGCCATAGCATTCCATCGGAGGCAATGAATTATTCAATGGAGGGAGTCAATCAATGCGTCGATTTCTTTTAAAAGAGCTTGAATGGAATCCGTCACATTAAGGAGCGGTCAACAAGGTTCCACATGAACGTGTACCGCATAAACATCATAGGTCCGGCACAAATGTTCTTCCACATGGGTTGAAATGTCGTGGGCTTGATGAATATCAAGCTCGGAGTCAACCAGGATCACCGTATCGACAACGATGTTGTTACCGTAGTGCCTTGCCCGCAAGTCCTTGACTTCCTGCACCCCTTCGACATTCGATACCGTCTCTTTGTAGGACGCGATTAAAGCTTCGTCAAACCCGTCCGTGAGATGATGCGTCGTTTCGCTAAAAATGTCCCAGGCGGTTTTGCAGATCAAAGCGCCCACGATAACGGCGGTTACGGGATCAAGCCAGGGGAGGCCAAACCCAGCCCCAATGATTCCTATCGCCGTTCCTATGCTGACCCAGGCATCGGAAATATTGTCACGGGCGGCCGCCATCACCGCCTGGCTGTTTATTTTAAGGGCCAGTTTCTTGTTGTATCTGTAGACAATATACATAACTGCAGCGCAAAAAACGCCCGTCCACGCGGCTATTAGATCAGGCGATTCGCTTTTACCCGCAAAAATCGATGAGATCGCCCCAAATAAAACCTGCAGACCCACCGCCATCATGATGAATGAAGCGACCATGGAAGCTATGGTCTCCGCCTTCCAATGCCCGTAAGCATGGTCGCTGTCGGCGGGACGACGGGCCACCCGCAATCCGATTAGCACCGCGATGGAAGCGATAATATCCGTGGCATTGTTCAAGCCATCGGCTTTTAAAGCCTCCGAATTCGCCGTATATCCAATAAACAGCTTAAACGCCGATAAGCAAATATAGGCGATAATGCTGATGACCGCGCCTCTTTCTCCAAGCTGCAAATTGCTGTATCTCGAATCGTTCACTTCGTTCCCCCACTCTTGTCTTAAGCATCCGGATAATCAATACTTAAAAAGAATAGCAAACGGATTCCGAGTGGGTCTAGAGAAACGTTTTAAGCCGGGTCATACATTATAAGAAACGAGCAATACTTTGACGGGCGGCTAATTTTTTTGCCGAAAGGCAAAAAGCGGCATATGCAATGGAGCGGTGCTACAGATATTCCAGCAGATTGCGCAACACGACGGCATAGCCGTTAGCCAGCATATGAATTCCGTCTACCGCGAATTCCGCTTTTAGACTCCCCTGTGCATCCGTCAGCCCGTCGTTCACGTCAATATATTCATAGCCGTGATTTATAGCCAGTTGCTGGACTGCCAGATTTGCTTCCCAAATCGCCGCGTTGGTTCTTCTGCGGAAGATTTCCTCCATACTTTCTTTCGGTACCAATGGAAATTCCGCCTCGACATTAACGGGGTAATACGCCATAACGTAAACCTTGCAATCCGGCAGTCTTGTTTTGATGCGGGTCAGAATTTCGTCATAGTTCGCAATCAGACGCTCCAATCTGTATTCCGGGGCACTGATGTCGTTGGTTCCGATATTAATAAACAGTTTCGAAGGTTCCAGCTCGAAAATACACGTCTCCATCGCTTGAGGCTCCAACAATTCCGCCGTGACATAGCCGGCGATGCCGCGATTATAAATGCAATACCGGCCCTCCAGCGTCTGCTGCAGCTCGTTAATCGGGAAAAATTCCATCAACGAGGAACCGGCCAACACCGTCTCCCCCTTACGGGCAAAAGCATTGAGTATCTTGTATTTCCGCAGCTTCTCTTTTTTCTCATCGTACGGCTCCGGCGAGATATCTTTGTGATCCTCCGAGAATCCCATTCTAGAATCCCTCTTTCTCTGCGCTCTTTTCTATTGCGTCCATAAAATCTGCAAAAACCAGGTTGACTAAGAAACTCCAACCAAAAACATAAGAACAAAAAATGGCGTTATTCCGGAGATATCCGGTAATTTAGGGTAAATAGAGGAAATTTATGTCGCTATTTTCTCAAATCACTAGGAAATGCCCGGGCTCTAGACCATTCATAGGAAAATAAGGACAAAAAAATCCGCTAATGGGGATTAACATGCTAGGCTCCGGATAATAAGTACATAAAGTTCCGCTATTTTTGGAGGCCACATGTGGCCGTTCCAGTAGTTGGCCGTTAAGCGCCGATCTCTAGGTTGAGCGTTTTTTAATGTTCTCCGTCTATACTTATACAACACTGTCCTTCGCAATAATCACATTACCTGTTCTCCTTCTTGCCCCATCTCGTTCGGCTCTTTCCGCAGATATCCCCCATACTCCTGAGTCCAAGTCCACATGGCGGCAAAAATCGGCTGCATTCCTTGTCCTGCCTCGGTGAGTTCGTATTCGACATGCAGCGGTACACCTGGGAAAATCGTCCGCGTGACGATTCCCTTTTCCTCTAACAGCCGCAGGCGATCCGTCAGCGTTTTCGGGCTAATCGGCTGCAGCTTGCGGCGCAATTCCCCAAATCGGCGGGTACCATTAAACAGCTCAAACAAAAGAAGCAGCATCCATTTGCTATCCAAAATCTCCAAGATCGGCTCAACGGTGCCCGGACAGGATTCATCCATCATGACTATCACTCCATAGTTCATTTTTTGAAACTATTGCACTTAAATGTAACTACTTTTCAAATGTACCATAGATCAATTACGATGTGAATCGAAGGCAGAAACAAATCTTGAGGAGGAACATTACTATGAAAACTATTTTATGGGCAACTTTAACCGCTAACGGCAATTATGCGCAATCGGGTCCCGAAAACCCGCCGAAAAAGGAGGCTCTAGCCGACTTCGCGGCAAACGCCACAGCTGCGGGAAATTTCATCGTTGGACGCCGGACTTTCGAAAGTATGGCTGGAAACGGTGGTGGCGGAGGGCCCTTTGCTGATCTCGATATCGTTGTGATTTCAAAAAGCGCCTCGGAAATCCCGGGAGTGACCGTTGTGAGATCGCCTGAGGAAGCCTTGAATTACTTACAGCAAAAAGGCCATCACACCGCTCTCATCAGCGGCGGCGCGGACATTCACAATGCGTTTCTGGGCCAAGGGCTGGTAGACGAAGTAATCTTCAATGTGGCGCCTGTGTTGGAAGGGAAAGGGTTAAATCTTTTAATCGACAAAGATCATTACCGTTACAAACATGTGGAATTGCTGGACTGCAAGCCCCTCGGCGGTGGCGTGGTTCAACTGCGATATGCCATTAACCTCCAACAAAAACATTAAAGCTCTGGACGGATTCATTGGTTTCACGGATTGGTATATGCGGGTCTATACGGGTCTATGCGGTGAAACCTTAGCATTTGCACGAATGTTGTACGATAGAGGGGTAAGTGGGTTAATAAGCCCTTTGAACGAGGAGGTTGATCACTTAGATTTTTTGCACAGGGAAGAGGACGGAGGGTAGCCCGCCACCTCTTCCAACTTTACTTAACGCACAATCGCCTAGGTCAGACACTGGGCCCTTGCCTTCTCTATAGCTTCTTCACGGCCGTTCACTTGCAGCTTCAGATAGATGGAGGAGATATAATTGCGTACCGTGCCTTCCGACAGATGCAGCCTCTGGGCAATTTCTTTGTTGCGGCTCCCTTCTGACAGGCACCGGAGAACATCGATTTCCCGTTCAGTCAGTTCGTACGGATTCAGCGCCTTATCCCCCGTCCCGGATTGGAATAGTTGATGGGCTACATCTTGCGAGATCATCGTCCCCCCGCCGTATATGAGCCGGATGGTTGCCGCCAACTCCTTGGGGTGTATTGATTTCAACAAATATCCCTCCGCCCCGATACGAAGCGCCTCAGACGCCAAAGAACCATCCTCGATCGTCGTAATCATGATGATCCGAATGTCTGGCCACGTCTCCTTTATGGATTTTGTAGCTGCGATGCCATCCATTTCCGGCATATGTATGTCCATTAATACAATGTCGGGAAGATTTTTCTCGCAAAATTCAATGGCCTGCTTGCCGTCACCAACAACCGCGATTACAAAATCCTTTTCTTCCCCTAACAGCAGCCGCAGGCTCTCACGGATCAAGGGCTGGTCATCCGCCAGCAAAATTTTGATCTTCTGTTCTGCTTCATTAGTTATATTGGGAATCGTACAGGTTACCATCGTGCCCGCATCCGCTTGCGAATGGATATAGAGCTTGCCTTGCAGGGGGGCCAGCCGCTCCTTCATGCCTGTCAGACCAAATCCATATTGAAGGTGATCATCGCCCTTGCCGTTATCCTGGACTTGCAGCATCACCTGCGCATGGTCATATTGAAGAAGGACTTGAATCACGCTGGCCTGCCCATGACGGCTGGCATTGGTCAGAGCCTCCTGCAGACAGCGATACAAAACCAGCTTGACCTGCTTCATTACAGGGTAAGGTTCCCCCATCGTGCGGAACACCACTCGAATCCCGGTGTTCGTCTTGAATTCATTTATCATCTGCAGCAGAGATCGATCCAAAGGCAGGGCCTCCTCGATCGGATCCATTTGATGTACCTGACGGCGAATATCGTCCAATCCCGTTCTTGCCAGCTCAAGCATCCCCCGCAGCTTGGCCTCTCCCTCATTCGAATGAATATGGGACTTCAATGTCTCCATCCCCAAGATCAAAGAAGTAAAGGTATGACCCATCGTATCATGCAGCTCGCGAGCCATGCGGTAACGCTCCTCCAACAGCGTCATTCTTTCAATTTGCGAGGAATACTGCTCCAAAATCGTATATTGCTCTTTGATCAACGCCAGCTTTCGCTTGATGGCATTGATCGCCAAGGCTCCTTTTTGCAGGGCGAAACTCACGCTGTAGAAGATAAGCGCGTCAAATAAGCTCTGCCATATGACAGAGTGTGACATGGACAAGCTGACGGAATTTCCGGCGCTCAAAACGAACAGCAGCACAGCGGCGGGCAGCGAGTACCAGTGGGATCGGCCCCGGCTATAGAAAGCAATCGTAAAGAGTGCCGGTGGAAAAAGTCTGATCAAGCCAAGTTCGTACGCAAGAAATAAGGATACTCCGCCTGCAAACAAGCATTCCGCAATCAGATAGGAAACGTAGTTGCCGTTCACAAATAAAAAGGGAATAAGATTGCACAGCAGAAGAGGAACAAACACCATCCAAAAAGGAAAGGCAGGCTGATCCTGATACATTAAAATGATCACGCCAACGACCCATAGGATGCGGATAGCAAACATAGTCCAATCCTGCCATGACCACCGATTCAGGTTAAAAAACCGCATGAATACAACTCCGTTCCCTATTTATTGAATTGATCAACAACTCTTCTGAACAAGCCCGATTTTCCTTGTCATGCCAGGTTATGACTCCTTGTCACTCGGCTTTATGACAACCGTTCTGTTAGGGTGAGGATGGCTGAGATGAGTCCATTAGAATACGGAAATTATATCTCATTCCAATTTTTATTAAAAGGAGTGGTTGCATTGTCGCTGCTGCAAGTTCGTGATCTCACGAAAAGGATAGGAAACAAGACCATTGTCGATCGGGTAACGCTGGATCTGCAGAAAGGAGAAATCCTGGGACTCCTCGGGCCGAACGGAGCTGGGAAAACGACGACGATTCGCATGATTGTCGGCCTCATGTCCAAATCAGGCGGCCAAGTGCTGATTGGCGGAGTGGACGCCCATAAGAACTTCGAACAAGCGATGAGACATGTTGGTGTCATCGTGGAGAATCCGGATTTGTACAAATATTTATCAGGCTACGACAATTTGCTTCACTTTTCACGCATGACGCCAGGCGTAACGGAAGCAAGGATCCGGGAAGTCATTGCCCTCGTTGGATTGAAGAACAGCATCAACGATAAAGTGGCTACCTACTCTCTAGGCATGCGGCAGCGCCTGGGCCTTGCCGTCGTGCTTGTCCATAAGCCTGCCCTGCTGGTACTCGATGAACCTACCAATGGACTCGATCCGGCTGGTATCCGCGAGTTGAGAAACCATTTAAAACATCTGGCCTACAAGGAGGATGTCGGAATTATGATCTCCAGCCACCTGTTATCCGAGATAGAAATGATGTGCGACCGCGTCGCGATTTTGCAAAAAGGGAAGCTGGTTGACGTTCATAAAATAGCGGATACAGCGGATGACGAACATACCCAAGTCCGATTCGAGGTCGATCGGCCCGATTTAGCGGTGCAAATCCTGCAAACGATCATGTCGGGTGACGAAATCACGACGGATCAACGGCATATCCAAGTCAGTATCCCCAAAACACAAATCCCCGAGATTAGCCGAAAGCTAATGGCGGCTGGAATTAATGTGTATGGTGTGAACACAATCAAGCAGACGCTGGAAGACAAATTCATGGAGATAACGGGAGGAGAAGAGCATTGATTCCATTCATTCGCAATGAAAACATGAAGATTTATAAACGGAAACGTACGTGGGTGATGATTGTTATCGTACTGCTATACGTGCTGATGCAAATCGTAAATTTGAGGACAGCCGGCAGCGGCACTGCGAGCGACAATTGGAGAGCGGAGCTGGAACAAGAAAATGTGCAGCTCAGCAAAGAAGCCGCCAAACCGGATGCGCTGAAGATTGAAATCAAACAGGCCGAAAAGAACATCCTGCTGAATCAATATCACTTGGATCGAAACATTCCGCCTAGCACCAATGGCTGGAACTTTGCGGTAGATCAGGTGCGGAATATCATTTTTGCGGCATCTTTGATCTCCGTCATTATCGCCGGCGAAATCGTAGCGGCCGAATTCGTATCCGGCACGATTAAGCTGCTGTTGACCCGTTCGGCGAGCCGGACCAAAATCTATCTGTCCAAGTACACCGCCGCCATCCTATTCGGCCTGTTTCTAACCGCGGTTGGCCTGCTCACATCCGTCCTCCTTGGAGGTTTCATATTCGGTTTCGCTGGACTGTCGGATAGCTATTTCTATGTCAAAAACCAGGTTGTAAGAGAAATCCCCACACTGCAGGCTTTACTGGCAGGATATGTGCTCAATATTCCCTTCCTGCTGATCGCAATTACGCTTGCTTTCATGATTTCCGCCGCCTTTCGCAGTACGACCTTCTCGATCGTGATTTCCCTGCTTATCTCTTTGGCCGGGTTTGTTATCGCGATCGCAATGGACGGGTGGGCCTGGACAAAATATTTCATTTTCTCACATACGGATCTTACGCCATTTTTATACGGAAATCCTTCGGTTGCTGGGATAACGGCAGGGTTTTCTCTTGCCCTTATCGTGCTCCACATCGCCGTCATGCATTTGATATCGTATCCCTTGTTCGTAAAACGCGATGTGGTCTGAGAAGCGGATTTCCAGAGCAAAAACTTCTAAAAAGAAACGGAGAATAAAAATGATCCGAGTAAAAATAATGCAGAGTGCCGTATTTGTAGTGTTCCTGCTTTTGCTTGCGGCCTGCGGGGCGAAAGAAGAATCAGCGGAGACAGCTGCGAAGAACCTGGAACTACAAGCGGACGGTCTAACGAAGCTGGTCATTGACCATCGGAATGGGGAAATTCATATTACGGGTAATGCTGATTCCGATCGGATCGAGGTTGTTCCTCTTGCCAGGGCGAACGGGGTCCGTATGGACAAATTGGAGCTAAAGCTGGAAGCACAGCAAGATACCGCTTATTTAGATGCACGGTATAGAGGGCAATTTCTAGCTATGGGATCGGGGGCCGTTGATCTGGAAATCAAAGTTCCCAACCAACTTGAGCTGGCCATTAAGTCACATCGGGACGGCAATATCCACATTTCAGATCTATCGTCCAGCGCCAAAATTGACAATATTAACGGCGATATTCAAGTGTCTAATCTATCCGGCCCGCTTGAAATCGATAACCGGGACGGCGACATCACAGTTCGCGATATCGGTTCGGATGTAACCATTGACAATATTAATGGACATATTCAGATCGATCGTGTAAATGGCTCAGCCGAGATCCATGTGGGTGACGGGAGTCTCAATATCGACCATGTGACGCAAGATGCAACCATTACGCAATCCGGTAACGGAAAAATCGAAATTGGCGAGGTAGCAGGCCATATCTTTCAAAAGAAATAACTGCAAAAGTGCATTCTATTCTCCGTAAACTCCCATTTCAGTCCGATTGAAATGCAAAAGTGCATCTCATTTGAGGCTATCCGATAAAAAAGCAGCTTTTGACCGGAAATGAACTGCACTTTTGCATTTCGTGGGAGTTCCCCTCTTCCTTAAGTCGCACCGTAGCGGGTAAATCCCCCCTTGGTCGGGGGGACTATGCCATATTTATATATTTTCAGCAACGTTCCGGGCCTGTTCATCTAGTTTTTGGGCAGAGTCCACGATGCTGCTGAAGTCTTCCATGGTCACTCGTATCTGTTGCTGGCTCTCCACGGTAGAAGACTGGACGCGGCCGATGCCGTCTGAAATCTCGGAAATCTCTTTTGTAATGCCGCTAATGGCGCTCTGCACCTTGGTGATGGATTCCGACACCTCGCCCGACAGCTTGCGCACCTCCGTAGCTACTACATCAAACCCTCTGCCGTATGGACCCGCATGGGCTGCCTCGATGGCTGCATTTAAAGCGAGCAGGTTGGTCTGTGAGGCAATATCACGGATGGTCTGCACGATCCCCTGGATCGATTTGGCCTGTTCCTGCAGCCCCTCAAGGGTGAGGGTGTTATCCTCCGAAAACTCAGCAATCCGGTCCACACTGAGCAGCAGTTCCCTGCTCCGGCTAATCCCCTCCTCGGCACGCTGGTTTAAGCCTTGGGAGGTCTTCTCCAATTCCTTAACCACAGTGGACAGGCCAAATTGGCGTTTGGTAATATCCGTTGCGACTTTGGAGACGCCGATGATCTCGGAATCCTGTTCATCAAATATCGGCATATAGGTGGCCTCCAGCCACACCGTTTCACCGCGGGAGTTTTTCCGTTCAATCTTATCCTGAAAGCTTTGCCCGGACAGCAGTGCCCCCCAGAACTGCTCATAGGCCGGTGAGTTAACAAATGAGTCAAAGCAGAAGTCCCGATGCTGCATCTTCAGTATATCCTCAATTGAATATCCCATCGTATTCGCGAAAACCTCGTTTACATAGGTTACCTTTCGATCGATGTCAAAACGGATAATAGCCAGATTCCTCTCCATCGCTCTGAAAACCAGTTCGTCCGTTACCGCTTGTTTTTGCATAAAGTAATTTTCCACCTCCATTGTTAAAAAAAGCAGAATCCAACTCCTAATATACCAGTTTAACAACGATATCTGAACAATAAATAGACGGGCTGTCAGGCTAAAATATCATGTATTGACTTAAACCATGGTTTAAGTCGTATGCTATTCCTGTCGGCAATGAGATCAAATTTGGAGGTCTCCAGATGAAGTATTATTCCATTAGCGAAGTTTCAGCCAAGTTCAATATTCCGGAATCGACGTTGCGTTATTATGAAAAAAAGGGACTGCTCCCACTAATCGAGCGCGATGAAGCGGGCAGGCGGTTGTTTTCGGAAGATCAAATGACGCTCCTTGAAATCGTTACTTATTTAAAAAACACGCACATGTCCATACGTGGCATCAAGCAGTATATTGCTTGGGTAGTAGAAGGAGATCAGACCACTGAACTCCGGCTGGAAATGTTGAAAAATCACAAGCAAGCGGTGCTGGCTGAAATTTCGTTGATGACCAAAGCCTTGGAAGGAATTGACGTAAAAATTTCACGTTATGCAAAACGTATTCAGGAAAGCAAGAAAAATAATAAAAGAGAAGAGGCGCTGTAATGAAACTTTCAGGAAATACCATACTTATTACGGGCGGAAGTACCGGGATAGGATTGGCTTTTGCAGAGCGTTTTATTAAAGCCGGGAATACGGTTATTGTTTGCGGACGGCGTGAACGTGCACTTGAAGATGCGAAAGAAAAGTCCCCCAACCTTATTACTCATGTATGTGATTTGAACATGGAATCCGAGCGCGTAGCCTTGTTTGATTGGGTGACTGCGAACTATCCGGAAGTGAATGTGTTGGTCAACAATGCAGGGATTCAACAACGATTTAATGTATTAAAAGCGGATGCGAAGAACAATTGGAGTTATTTCAACCAAGAAATCCAAACCAACGTGGAGGCGCCTGTCCACCTATCTATGCTGTTCGCTCCGTTTTTTGCGGCAAAAGAAGCGGCGGCGATCATCAACGTGACGTCCGGGCTGGCTTTTACACCGTTTGTGATTGCTCCGATTTATTCGGCAACCAAAGCGGCGCTGCATTCATTTACACTGAGTTTAAGACACCAACTTTCCGATACATCTGTAGAAGTCATTGAAGTTGCCCCTCCGGCAGTAAATACAGATCTAGGCGGAGCGGGGCTGCATGTACAAGGCGAACCATTGGATGCCTTCACAGAGGGAATTTTCAAAGGATTGGAAGAGGGTAACCAGGAAATTGGCTTTGGTACTTCTGTGAGCCGCTTGCGCATGTCACGAGATGAAATCGACGAGTACACAGAAAAGATGTACAAGGCCACGAAGAACATGATTGAGTAACTACCCGTTTTGTAAAAAGAATCAGCCAGTTCTTACTGGCTGATTCTTTTTTTTTAGTATACTAAAACCTATTTTCTCTGAAGTAGGAACCAAAATGGAATACTTACATACTTTATCACTAGATCAACTGAAAAGGAACTGGTGATATGCGCCCTAGTTTAAGGCTATCGCTAAAAAGATCACGCGGACCAATTCGCCGAATTCTCACGTTTAGATTTCCTTTCTTCAACGGAACGGTTGAAACAGGTGCGTTCCGGGTACGGCAACGGGTAAATAGAGGTGAAATCATTGTATCCCAAAGCCGCGGAGCCGGCAGCATTACCACCCCGATTGTCAGATATCAAATCGTGGATGCCGCTACAGGCCGCCCGGTCACTAACAGCGTGACAGTTACCGGTGTTCGTACGGTACGTTTATTCTTTACTCTGCCTCCAGGCACGTTCCGTCTGCGTATTACCAATGTAGGTGCAGGGCCGGCAGCCGTACAAGGAGTTATTTTAGTATTTTAATGGTTTTAAAAAAGCCGGATCACCATAGCGGACTGCTATAGGATCCGGCTTTTTTGTGAAGTTACCGCTCATTCATAGTAATAATCACATGAACATATTTCTTCTTTCATGTTCAGGCAAAACTACTTTAACGGTTGTTTTTTGAATCGCTTTTACTCTGTTATTAGCAATGTTTCTTGATTTGTTCTTATTTTTGTTCTTAGAAGCCCCCTTAGCTTTGCTTGCAGGCGAAAGAGCGGATTTTCCATATCTAGCCATAACAATTCAGCACTCCCTTCTGTTTGATCTAATGCGGAATCAACACCAAAAATTGTGTTTCTCGATTTTTTTCTCTTCGCCAGGCACAACTACTTTAACAATTGTACGTTGAATGACTTTTGCTTTGTTGGCAGCCATGTTTCTGGATTTGTTCTTATTTTTGTTTCTAGAAATTCCTTTAGCTTTGCTTGCAGGTGAAAGAGTGGAATACTTAGATTTAGATCTAGCCATAATATACGATACCTCCCTTCTGCTTAATCTAGTACAGAATATGAAAATTTCGGAAGATAGCTTGTATTTAAATCTATAAAACTAAAAATAGTCAAACCATCTGATAGCCGCATCATGAAATGACGTTCATACCGCAAGAAACCGAAGCCGATATTTTGACCCTTTTAGCTTTTTTATTTGACTAACGACGCCAATTTACCAACATTAACGAAAATGCAACGAGCACTATGTATACGGCGTTAACATAGGAAGCGGGCGATATCACTGGGCCGCATATAAATCTATGAATTAAGCGGCTAGCCACCTCGCAATTCCATTATCCCGCGCACGTGCAATCGAAAACTCCCCCCATTTTATATATTCTCTGGCTGTAATAACCCCTTGCTAAGCAGGAACCCGAAAAAATGAGACCCAACCAAAAAAATAACACCTATTCATCCGGCGATGTTATTCGATAGAATGAAGATGTACTAGAATGCTAGTATTTTC
Source organism: Paenibacillus macerans (assembly GCF_023715465.1). GTDB lineage: Bacteria > Bacillota > Bacilli > Paenibacillales > Paenibacillaceae > Fontibacillus > Fontibacillus macerans_A. Next base: position 58,959 of record NZ_JAMBOE010000012.1, on the reverse strand, counting down.
CTGTCCGTGCATAGGATAGGAGAATCCACTATGATTAAGGGAGGGTATTTATGAAGCAAAAAGTTTTGAGTTTGTTCCTGGCGATAGTTATGGTGGCTAGCGTCAGCCTGCTGTCAACTGCGCAGGTTCAGGCCGCTGAAGCAGCGGGAACCACCATTACCTCAATGGATTACTTTTCAGCGGCGGACGGACCTGTCATCACCAAATCAGGGGTAGGACAAGCCAGCTATGGATTTGTGATGCCTAAATTCAATGGAGGCTCCGCCACCTGGAATGAGGTTGTCCAAGACTTGGGGGTCAAAGTGAAAGTGGGCGGCAACTGGGTCGATATTGACAGTGTCGGCAGCTTTGTCTACAACCAAAACTGGGGTCACTGGAGCGACAGCGGCTTTAACGGCTATTGGTTCACCCTTTCCGCAACGACGGAGATCCAACTGTACTCCAAAGCGAATGGAGTTACGCTTGATTACACACTGGTCTTTCAAAACATCAACAAAACAACCATAACGGCGATGACACCTACACAAGGGCCGGAGATCACAGCGGGAGTTACGGGCGGCGCCGGCTTTACCTATCCGGTTTTTAACAATGATCCGGCGATCCCCTTTGCAGCTGTGGCCGATGATTTGAAAGTGTATGTAAAACCTGTAAACAGCAGCGAATGGATCGATATTGATAACAATGCAGCCAGCGGCTGGATTTATGATAAAAACTTCGGCCATTTCACTGATGGAGGCGGCGGCTACTGGTTTAATGTCACGGAGTCGATCAACGTCAAATTAGAATCGAAAACCTCTTTGGTTAACGTCGTTTATACCATTATCTTTAATGAACCCGTAAGAAATTCATATGTCATTACTCCTTATGATGGAACGACCTTTACGGCCAATGAAAGCGGTGCGATCGGTTTGCCGCTGCCTAAGATTGACGGAAACGCGCCAATAGCCGATGAGCTTGGAAATTTCGTGTACCAGATTAACATCAATGGGCAATGGGTAAATTTGGGCGATTCCGGACAAAGCGGGTTTATCTACTCCGCTAATGGTTACAACAACATGTCCGACGCCAATCAGTGGGGGTATTGGGTCGACCACATCTACGGGCTGTGGTTCCAGCCCATTCAGGAAGATATGCAGATCCGTATCGGTTATCCATTAAATGGGCAGGCGGGCGGAAATATCGGGGATAATTTCGTCTACTACACCTTTATTGGAAACCCGAACGCTCCCCGTCCGGATGTACCTGATGGTGAGGATATTCCTGTCGGAACGCCAAGCAACCCGGCCATTGAAGGCATGGATCTCATCTGGCAGGATGAATTTAACGAAACTGGGCTGAATACGAACAAATGGAACTATGAACTGGGTTATTATCTCAGTGACGATCCCGGTACCTGGGGTTGGGGCAATGCGGAACTGCAGCACTACACAAATAGTACGCAAAATGTTTTTGTCCAGGACGGAAAGTTAAATATCAAGGCCTTAAACGAGCCAAAATCCTTCCCGCAGGATCCAAACCGGTATGCACAATATTCCTCCGGTAAGATTAACACCAAAGATCATTTTTCGCTCAAATACGGCAGAGTGGATTTTCGTGCCAAGCTGCCTACAGGTAATGGCATTTGGCCGGCATTCTGGATGCTTCCGCAAGATAACGTCTACGGCTCGTGGGCCGCATCCGGTGAAATTGATGTTATGGAAGCGAGAGGACGTTTGCCCGGCACATCTAGCGGCGCTATACACTTTGGCGGACAATGGCCGGCGAACACCCATGTCTCCGGTGAATATCACTTCCCGGAAGGGCAGACCATTGCCAACGATTTTCATGTATATTCCGTAGTCTGGGAAGAGGACAACATTAAATGGTACGTGGATGGCAAGTTTTTCTTCAAAGCTACCCGGGATCAATGGTATTCCACAGCTGCGCCAAACAATCCGAACGCGCCTTTCGATCAGCCTTTCTACCTCATTATGAATTTGGCGATCGGCGGGAACTTTGACGGTGGTATTACTCCGAATCCCGGCGATATCCCGGCAACGTTGCAGGTAGATTATGTACGTGTTTACAAAGATAATGGTAGCGGCCAGAATCCTGAAGAACCGACGCCCCCCTCCACGATCGTCATCGGCGACGAGGTGAAGGGCCTGAAGAAAACAGGCGATGACTTACTGTTCTATGTAAACGGCGCAACCTTTGCCGATTTGCACTATAAGGTCAACAACGGCGTACAGCTTAACGTAGCCATGACCGGGGCGGGGAACGGCAACTATACCTACGCGGTCAATGACCTGAAACAGGGGGATACCGTCGAGTACTTCTTTACCTATAACCCCGGGCAAGGAGCGCTGGACACCCCTTGGCAAACTTATATCCATGGGGTAACGCAAGGAACTCCGGAGTAAACCGGGTACCCTGTCGAACTGGAAAAGTAATAAAATGTTGCCTCACACTGGCGAGAGGGAAGGTAGATGACTTCCCTCTCGTTTTTCCTGTTGTTATGCCGAGGTTGATCTTTCCTTCGCACGCAATGACTCCATTATGCCCATCCCATACAAAAACTTGCTTTTATTGCCTGTTAACCGCGGCAGGAACTCCAGTGCCACATAAGGGTAAATAAATGTCGTTAATCCGGCGGTATCCGTCCGTTTCCTATTCAAGTGTTTTGCCAAGGGCATCAAGCATCTCATTTGTGCCATGCTCGCGTATTTCCGGCGTATCGTGCCCGTCGAAAAAGGCCCCTTGCTCGGTGAAAACCAGCTTCGTGCCGCCCTCCACCGGGATAAGCTCGACTGTTGTGAGTGAAACGGAGATACGTACATCGTCCGAATCCAAGGTGTAGCTATAGACGATGCGCTGCTCCGGTACAATCTCTTGGTAGCAAGCATCAAAGGTAAAGACGGGCCCCTCTGGCGGACCTCCGCTGCTGTATTCGCGTCCTCCGACACGGAATTCGAAAGTATCGGCTTTTGAGAACCACTTTGCTTTGGCGGCCGGATCGGCCCAAGCTTGGTAGACCTTCGCAGGCGATGCGGCATAAGTCTTTTCGACGACGAAGGTGGCGTGTTTAACAAATCGTTTGGTCACGGTTAGTCCTCCTTAGATTTCGGTTTTTCCTCTTCCTCGGCAAGAAAATCGCCCAGTAAATCCAGACGGTGCTCCCAGCTCATCCGGCGCTCGACGACCAGCTTCTCATGGCTCTTTTTCATCGCTTGCAAGAGTTCCGTGAAGTCTTCAACCGCTAAGGGCGCCTTCCCCTGCATCGATTTGGATACATGATAAAGCTGGTCAAGGAGCATTTGCTGCTGTTTGATTTGTTCCTTGATTCGCGCCATTTGCAGGTTGACGATTTCTAGCGGGCTGATCTGCTCGTCGTTTAGGACGGATTTGACCTCCTCCAGAGACAAGCCCAATTCCTTAAGCGATAAAATCTGCTGCAGGCGCGACAGATCGGATTCATTGTACAGCCTGTGACCGGACTCCGTCTGGCCGGATGGCGAGAACAGGCCGATTTGATCGTAATATCGCAAAGTTCGCACGGTGAGTCCCGCTAGTTTGGCAAGATCCCCCACCTTCCAATGTCGTTTCATAGGAACTCCTTCGTTAGCGCTAACTGTTTACCGGTAGCTTAAGTATAAAAGATGACGTAACGTAAGGTGCAAGCAAAAAATTACAAAGCAATTGAAAGATAAGCACTTACAATTTTTTCATTGACAACCCAGTAAAGGGACTGTATATTGACTTTGATAATCATTATCAATTGTTGGTACTATTTAAAAATACAGCTCACGATTAAGAAAGGGTATACCAATGAACGTAAAGCGAAAAGCCTCATTAGGAACATTACTGATTTCGGTTGTGCTTATAATCGCGCTGGTTGGTTGTTCAGGCCAGCAATCCAGTTCAACATCTGCACCAACTTCGGCCGAAACGCCTAAAACGGAAGCACCCGCTTCGCAAGATGCGAATGCTGAACAATATCCAATCGTGATCAAGCATGCTTTTGGCGAAAGTGTCATTGAAAGCAAACCTGAACGAGTAGTTACCATTCAATGGGCGAATCATGATGTTGCTCTCGCTCTCGGAGTTGTTCCTGTAGGATTCTCGGCGGCGAATTTCGGCGTTCAGGATGGCAGCGGACTTTTGCCTTGGACCGTGGAAAAACTCAAGGAACTTGGCGTTAGCGATCCTAATGTTTTTCAGGATACGGACGGCCTTGATTTTGAGGCGATTTCCGATGCGGACCCGGATGTCATTCTTGCCGCTTACTCCGGTATAACTCAGGAAGACTACGATCTTCTTAGCCAAATCGCTCCGGTTGTGGCCTATCCGACCGCTCCTTGGTCGACCACATGGCGTGAGCAAGTTCTGTTGAATGCCGAAGGTATGGGCATGAAAGCGGAAGGGGAACAGCTCATTAAAGACACCGAGAATATGGTTAACGAAAAGCTAAGCCAATATCCGCAGATTAAAGGCAAAAAAGTGGTTTGGGTTAACTTCTCGGCTGAAGATTTGTCGCAGTTGCATATTTATACGCCTGTAGACTCGCGCGTCGCTTTCTTGTATGAGCTGGGCATGGTTTATCCTGAAAGTGTTACGAAACAGATTACGGATCCTAATAGCTACTCCTTGAATTTAAGTGCTGAGAATGTCGAGGCCCTTTACGATGCCGATCTCATCGTTGGATATGGGAATGGCGAATTGCTGAAGACGCTCCAGGCCGATTCACTACTTGGTAAAATCCCTGCGATCAAGAGAGGTTCTGTTGCATTTATTGATAGCGACACACCTTTAGTGGCTGCCGGAACTCCCAACCCGCTTTCGATCGCTTATACCATTGATGAGTATCTAGCATTAATAGGAGGAGCTATTGATAAGATCAATGAATAGTTCTTCGGTGTCAAAAGGCAAACAACCAAGCTTGCATATGCCGAAGCACTTTACGACGGTTCTAGTGATTTGTGTAGTCTTGCTCGGCGTGTGCGTAGTTGCATCTCTGGTCTTAGGCTCTCGGATGGTAAGGTTTCATGAACTAATAGAAGGTTTATTTCATCAAGACGTACAATCCTTTGGGGCTAACGTGGTTCGCAAAAGAATTTCCCGAACCGTGTTCAGTTTGTTTTGTGGGGCGGCTCTCGGAGTCTCCGGAGCGCTTATGCAGTCGGTCACTCGCAACCCGATTGCAGACCCGAGTATACTGGGAGTGAACACAGGCGCGTCCTTGTTTGTGGTTTGCGGTATTGCGTTCTTGAACATAAGCACCGCAAATCAATATATATGGCTAGCTTTAGTTGGAGCTGCGATTACTGCAGTGTTCGTATTTGGAATCGGCTCGATGGGGCGTGGCGGCGCCACGCCCATTAAGCTTGTTTTGGCCGGAGCCGCCACAAGCGCCGCGCTTTCTTCTCTGGTCACCGCCATCATGATTCCGCGCTCCTATGTCATGGATCAATTCCGGTTTTGGCAAGTGGGAAGCGTCGGTTCGGCAACCTGGGGCGCTATGGCTACGTTCACTCCGTTTCTGATCGTTGGCTTACTGATCGCTGTTATGACTGCACCGGCACTAAATGCGCTGGCACTGGGAGACGATGCGGCGACCGGCCTGGGCGTTCGAACAGGATTCCTGCGGTTTGTTGCGGCTTTTGCAGGTGTTGTTCTATGTGGGGCGACTACGGCCCTTGCAGGCCCGATTGGTTTTATCGGGCTTTTGGCCACGCACGTCATACGTCTCATGCTTGGGCCCGACCTGCGTTTGGTTATCCCCATGTCAGCCATTGCAGGAGCCATCATTTTGACGTTAGCAGATGTATGCGGCAGGCTTATCGGCAGCCCGGGAGAGCTTGAAGTCGGTGTGGTTACAGCGTTTATAGGAGCTCCAATCCTAATTATATTAGCTATGAGATCGAAAGTGCGTTCACTATGAAAAATGAATCTATTGAGTTTATTATGGCGGGCCGACGTCAAAGACGCCGCCGGTGGATACTGATCACCGGCTTCCTTGCAGTACTTGCATCCGTGCTTTGCTGCGCTATGCTGTTACTGGGAAACACCATTTATCCGGTTCAAGATGTCATCCGGGCGCTTTCGGGAGAGGCGCTCAAAGGCGTGTCTTTTGCGGTAAATACGATACGTCTACCAAGAATGCTGGCAGGTCTCTTCGCCGGATTTGCTTTTGGTGTTGCCGGATACGTCTTCCAGACTATGCTGCGCAACCCCCTTGCGAACCCAAATGTCATTGGCATTACCTCCGGCTCGAGCGCGGCGGCTGTTTTTTGCATCACCATACTTCATTCAAATAGAGCCGTGGTTTCCGTTGCTTCGGTGATTGCCGGCCTTGCTACAGTCATCATCATTTATATATTATCCAGGGGGAAGTCATTTGCGGTCGGGCGGTTAATCCTCGTCGGAATCGGCATACAGGCCATGCTTGACGCCCTGATATCCTACCTGCTGCTGGCTGGTGCACAACAAGATATTCCCGCAGCGCTCAGATGGCTCAGCGGCAGCCTTAACGGCTCACAAATGCACGAACTTCCGGCCCTTTTCGTAACGGTACTGATTTTTACGCCTATCGTTATCGTGCTGGGAAAACATCTAAGTCTATTGGAACTTGGAGAACAGTCGGCCACTTCGCTTGGAGTGAACACGGACAAGACAAGAATGGCGCTTATTTTGAGTTCTGTCTGCATGATTGCTCTTGCTACCGCTACCACGGGGCCAATCGCTTTTGTCTCCTTCCTTTCGGGACCGATCGCGAAAAGACTGGCCGGAGCCAGCTTCTCGAACGTCATTCCGGCGGGTCTTGTCGGCGTTAATTTGGTTTTGGCGGCAGATTTGATCGGACAGTTTGCTTTCGAGTACAGATTCCCTGTGGGCATCATGACCGGAATACTCGGAGCGCCGTATCTGATCTTCCTGCTCATCCGAATGAATCGAAAGGGAGAACTATAATGAAACCGACACATCTTTTTCAAGCTGAACAGCTCGTAGCCGGCTATGATCATAAAACGATTATCCAAGGAGTAGACCTTGTTATCCCCAGTCATAAAATAAGCGTTATTATCGGAGCCAATGGCTGCGGAAAGTCTACGCTGCTGAAAACACTGGCAAGGCTGATAAAGCCTATGTCCGGTAAAATTACCATTGACGGAAAACCCATCGGCAAAATGCCGCCAAAACAGTTGGCGCGCATGGTCGGACTGCTGCCGCAATCCCCTATTGTTCCGGAAGGCATTTCTGTTGCGGATTTGGTTGGACGGGGAAGATTCCCGCACCAATCATTGTTCGGCGGATGGACAAAAAAGGATTATGAGGCCGTTGCCGAAGCGATGCGGATTATGGATATAACGGAGTTTGCGAATCACAATATTGACGAGCTTTCAGGCGGTCAACGGCAGCGCGTCTGGATTGCCATGGCTCTGGCGCAACAAACCGACATTTTATTTCTTGATGAACCGACAACTTTTTTAGATATTACCTATCAAGTCGAAATACTTGACCTGCTCACAGACCTTAACCGAAAACACGGAACTACGATTGTCATGGTTCTTCACGATATCAACCTGTCCGCACGTTATGCCGACCATATTTTTGCGCTTCATCAAGGAAAGCTTGTGGCTGCGGGTGAGCCATCACAGGTGATTACAACCACATTGGTCAAAGACATTTTCGGGCTCGATTGCACGGTGATCAAAGACCCCATTTCGGGCTCCCCGTTGGTGGTACCCAAGGGGCGGTATCATGGTAATGAAATAGAGGCGGCCGTAAAGGAGTGAGAGACCGATTGTGACCCTGCTTGGGGATTGAAGTTAGTCCATACTAGGTGGGGGATTCTGGAAATAACGTTAGCATGATAGCAAGTGAAGACTTGAGAAAACGGCAAAATTAGTCTATTGAGATCTCGGGTGACAGCATAGAGAAAAAAAAGGGCACTATTTCAGCGATAGCCCCCATGTTGCGTGCAATAGAGGAATTTTATGGCGCTATTTTCACGATTTAGTGGCTAAAGGCCGCCCTTCGACCTGTTCATCGAAAAATAAGACCCAAAAGTTCCCCTATGGTGATGAATAGGCTCAAATTCGGAAAATAGGACCCTAAAGTTCCTCTATTTTATGTGGACGATACTGAGCACAAGACTAATATAGAACAAAGTGGATCCATGGCCTCTGTCCACAGATAAGTCATATTATTTCCGGATCATTCTACTAGATCCTCGGTCTGCACTCATTTATAACAATTCCTTCCCTTCTATACCGAAATCCTTTTGTCGTGGCGATTTTCCGGTTTGCATTGAGCTAACAATTCTTCCAATGTTGGCATTTTCTTTTTTGGTTCAACGGTGGTGTTCCCAACCCTAGCCGCGCTTACTGCATTTTGTTCTCGATCCGCTGCATGAACTCTTCGGCGGCACTGTAGCCGAACTGCTTGAGGTACCAATTGTTGGCCGCCGCCTCGATCAGACCGGCCACATCCCGTCCCGGCTGGAGCTGGACTTCGATATGCGGAATCTTGACACCGAGATATTCCGTGAACTGAGGCTCCAGTTCCAGCTCATTATTCAGAGAATCTTCCCTCCATGGCGCTAATTCAATGTCGAGTACAATGCGCGTCTCGTCCTGAAAAGCCCTGCGCCCGTATTGGCGTACGACATTAATCAGGCCGATGCTGCGCAGCGCGAGGAATTCGCGTGTGGTTTCATTATGCGTTCCAAGCAAAGTGGCCGGTCCCAGCTTCTTCAACACCACAATATCATCCGCTACGAACCGGTGGCCCCTTCTAATGAGCGTGTGGGCGGTTTCGCTTTTGCCGATCCCGGATTTACCGCGGAGCAGGACGCCTATGCCCGATACATTCACACATACCCCATGGATCGAGATCTCCGGCGCAAGTGCCTTGACCAGATAGCTGTCCAGCTTGGCGATAAACTCCGTTGTCGTCTCCTCGGTCCTTAGCAGCGGAATCCCTTCCTGATCGCAGAACAAGGTCAGATACGGGATCTCCTGCTGCCCCGACGTCACAATAAAGCATGGCGGATGATATTTGACGATGTTGCCGATATGCAGCTTGCGTTCTTCTACGGTTAAGGTCAATAAATAGTTAACTTCCTTACGGCCAAGCACTTGCACCCGCTCCATCGGAAAAAAATCAAAATACCCCACAAACTCCAACCCAGGTCTATGCGCCCGTGGACGGGTAATCACACGGTCCATACGGCCGGCCCCAGCAAGCACTTCCATATGAAACGTTTCCGCAAGACTTTGCACCGTGATCGTCTTCATGTTGTTCTCCCCAATGATTAATGATTCTGGAATGACACTGTTTATGATTATTTACCCGCTTTTCTTCGATTCGAATAATGCAATGCAAACAGCAGAATAAACCATAGTGGTGTCAATAATAAGGCCATGCGTGTTTCTTTGGCAACCAGCATAATTATAAGAATTATAGCAAACAACGTCAGAACTGCATAATTAACAAAGGGGGTAAACGGTGCTTTAAATTTCGATTTTGCCTGTAACTCTGGCTGTGTCTTTTTATACTTGATGTGACAAACGAGAACCACACCCCAAACCCAAATAAAACAAATGGCGCTAATGGTGGTCACGACGCCAAATGCTTGCTCCGGAATAAGCTTGCTCAAAAGAGCCCCCAAGGACAGGACAAGCGTGGAAATTAACAACCCGTTTCTCGGCACATGGTTTTTATTCAGCTTGGCAAAATGGGACGAAGCCTGGTTATTCTTGCTTAAATTATATAAAATTCGGCTTGTTGAAAACATCCCGCTGTTGCAAGCGGAAGCGGCTGAAGTTAATACAACAAAGTTAATGATTCCCGCGGCAATTGGAATTCCGACCAAACTAAACGTTTTAACAAAAGGGCTTTCCGACGGGCTTAGTTCCGTCCAAGGGTTAATGCACAATAGGGCTATAATCGCGCCAACGTAGAAAAATAGAATTCTAAGCGGAATTTTATTAATCGCCGAGGGGATATTTTTTTCCGGATTGGATGTTTCTGCGGCCGATACCCCCACCAACTCCACACCGACAAAGGCAAACACAACCATTTGGAAGGAAAGCAAGAAACCCGGAACTCCGTTTGGAAATATGCCCCCATGGCCCCAAATATTTTTGACCGTAACCATTCCTGCATCTGTTTTGAATCCTATGACCAGCAGGATCACCCCAATGGCAATTAATGCGAGAATCGTCACTACCTTAATTAAAGCAAACCAAAACTCTAATTCCCCAAAGTTTTTTACAGTTAACAGATTGAGTCCTAATAAAATAATTAAGCAGATGATTTCAGGCACCCATTGCGGAATATCAAACCAATATTGAACATACACCCCCACCGCGATCACATCGGCCATAGCCGTCATGATCCAGCAAAACCAATAGGTCCATCCGGTTACAAAAGCGGCCCGCGGTCCAAGGTAGTCTTCGGCAATATCCGTAAAAGATTGATAACCCGCTTTGGACAGCAGGAGTTCACCTAGCGCCCTCATCACGAAAAAAATGGCGATCCCCACGATAAAATAAGCAAAGATGATGGATGGACCCGCCAGTTGAATGGCTTTGCCAGATCCCAAAAACAATCCGGTACCAATGGTGCCGCCAATGGCAATGAGCTGAACATGCCGATTTTCTAAATCCCTCTTTAATTCTTGTTGTGCCAAACCGAGCTCCCCCTTAATCAATTAAATTCAAGCACGTGAAAAGATGAACAATAATTAACGCCAATAAAAAAAGAGACTGGATGCGCTCCAATCTCCTGGTCATAAGAATAATAAATAAGTTTTGTTATTAACTATTTTCGAATAACAAATAGATATTTAGTACTCTTCTGTCCTTTTGCCTGAGATTGTGAACCCTTCGGCGCCGCGGAATTCCCGCGGTCTCTCCAGAAGCTGCTCCTGCTATAGTACGATCCATAGCAATCATAGCTTGCTAACTATTTAATTTTTTCATTGTAACAACCCATTAAATATTTTTCAATATTACTCGCAGTGATATATTTTGTCAACGAGATACTTCCCATTACTCTATTTACTTTCGTTCAACCCTTCGCAGATATACTTTATACTAACTCTGAAAGGAGGGAATGTATGGTTACAATTCTTATCGTTGAAGATGACCAGATGGTGCGTCTTTTGACGAAAGCGAAACTCAGCCCACTATATAAAATCAAAGAAGCTGCTAATGGCCAAGAAGCGTTGGAAGTTCTCGATCGCGAACATATTGATCTGCTCGTGGTGGATATTCAAATGCCGAACATGAACGGTTATGAACTGGTGCGCACCCTGCGGGACGCCGACGATATGACGCCTGTCATCATGCTGACGGCCATGAACTCTTTTTCCCACAAAAAGGAAGGGTTTGCCTCGGGCGTGGATGATTACATGACAAAGCCCATCGACTATGAGGAACTCATTTGGCGTATTGAGGCACTGCTGCGGCGAGCACAGATTGCCAACGAAAAGCGTATTGTGATCGGCGACTTCTCCATGGAGCAGAACACCTTTTCCGCTCAATATAACGAAGAAACCATTCCGCTGACAAACAAGGAATTTGACCTGCTGTACAAGTTTCTCTCCTATCCCAATGTCGTATTCACCAAGCAGCAGTTGATGGACGAGATTTGGGGTTACGATTCCGAGACAGAGTACGATACCATCAAAACCTACATCAGCCGTCTGCGCAACAAGTTTTCGATGTGCAAAGAATTCGAATTGATATCCATTCGGGGACTTGGATATAAAGCGGTCATCCATAAGATGGGAGGCGGCCATGAAACGGTATAATCAAGATTCAATCTTTAAGCTGGTTCAATTCCGGTGGGTTTTTGTTGCAGACGCAATCGTAGTTGTCGGCGCAGTGATGGCCTATGGGCTTATCGCTAGATACTGGCTGGGCATGAACAGGGAGAACGCTCTTTCCATGCTGGCTATCATCCCGCTTATGCTTATTGCTGTCAGTTTGGGAACACTTTTTACGCTACGATCCGTCCGCCGGAAAATGGGTGATCTGTTGATTGGAATAAAAGAAGTATCCAACGGCAATCTGGAGGTGCGGTTAGACAGCAGAAAGGCGGAAGAATATGCACCCATCTATGATGGATTTAATCGCATGACAGCAGAACTGAAAAACACGAAGGCAGAGATGCAAAACTTTGTCAACGAGTTTTCCCATGAATTCAAAACGCCGATTACTTCAATCTCCGGGTTTGCCCAATACCTTATTGACACAGGAGACGGCATTGAGAGCCCGGAACGGATTCAGTATCTTCGGGTCATTGCCGATGAATCCCTTCGTTTGTCCACACTGTCGCAGAACACGCTTCTGCTTTCCAAGGTCGAAGCCTGCGAAATCATCACCGAAAAAGAAGCATACGATCTATCCGAGCAAATAAAACGGTGTGCAATCCTGCTGCTTCCGAAAATCGAACAGAAGAAGATTGAGCTGGAGCTGGATGTAGACGATATATCTTATGTGGGCAATGCAGAACTGATGGAACAGGTATGGATCAATCTGCTTAGCAACGCCATCAAATTCACCCCTGAACACGGGGAAATCAAAATTTCCGCCAAATGCACCTCAGATCAGCTTACGCTTAAATTTTCCGACAGCGGTGTCGGCATGGACAAAGAAACCACCGCGCATATCTTTGAGAAATATTATCAGCACGACACGACCTCCGCTGTGCGGGGCAACGGCATTGGCCTTTCCATTGTTTCCCGCATCATTTCCCTGTGTGGCGGTGAAATTTGCGTGGAAAGTAAACCTCAAGAGGGTAGCACCTTTATTATCACGCTACCCGTTTAAGTAATGAAATACAATAGAAAGCGCAAATCGGACTTCGGTTCGGTTTGCGCTTCTTTTTTGCTTTCATACTTAATTATGACTTCTTTTTACTTTCGCTCAACCTTCGCCCATTAAGATATGCTCACACACAGTAATCCTAACAACGATAACACAGAAGGAGATTGAGAACATGAAAAAGAATATGAAAAAGATGTTGATGGCGAGCATGACAGCCTTGGCCATCGGGATGATTGCTGCGGGGTGTGGAGCCACTACGGATTCAGGCCTTGCTGAAGATACAGCAAATTCCAGCTCGGTTGAACCCGTAGTCAGTATTTCTGATTCCTACGATAACACGGAAGAACTTGCGGCTATTTTCCCAATCATCAATCCCACCCCCATCGACACGGAAATGGGGAAGAACATTCAGAATAGACTGCTGAACGGGTTTGAAAACTGGAACAGAGGCTATGATGCCTGGGAAACCTGGGGCGATATTCTGTATACTGAGGATTCCCTCTATAACGTACACGGTGTGAAGCTCACCTTGAAGGAATATCAGGATTCCATGAATGCAACGCTGCAGTCCAACGATATTCAGATGGGCAACTTCAATAATATGATCATCTCCGGTGACTGGGCTGCAATTCGATATGACATTACAACGACCAACCGGCAGACCAAAAAATCTTCCGACGGAAGCGTGATGGAGTTTGTCCACTTCAAGGACTATGGAGATGAACTGGGCACTCGGGTTGTGGAAGGCTGGGCCGGAACAAAGGGCGCAGATTTTGACGGTTTGACAAGTTTCCAGACCGACGATGCGAAAGCGGCACAGCAGGCTGCATTGGATGCCGTCGTCAATGCGACGATCCCTGATACAACGGATCTTGAAGCCAAGTACCCCGTTACCTCCCCCACGCCGATTGATACCGATATGGCCAAGAAAATTCAGAACGCCATATTGAACGATTTTGAAAACTGGAATCAGGGCTTCGATGCTTGGACGGGATGGGCAGATACCTATTATGACAGCAACCTGAAGTACCATACGAGTGATGAAACCATGACCCTCGCGGAATACAAGGCTTCCGTAAAGAACACTGCTGAATCCACTGATGTAAAGCGTATTCGCTTTGATAATATGCTAATCAGCGGAGATTGGGCGGCCATTCATTACAGAATCACCAATCAGGACGCAACGACCGGCGAGAAGACTGCTGGTGACGTGATGCAGTTCCTGCACTTCGCGAAGGACGGCAACAGCGTGAAAGTGATTGAGTGTTGGACGAAATAAGCCCGTGTATTTGCCCTTTACATGTATATTTCAACTTTGTGTGTAAGGTTTAAGACATGAGAAAAGCCGTAGGACTTAAAATCCTACGGCAACTCTTAAAAACTGAACACATCCTTATTACTGCGGGGCATTATCGGATTGGCGTTTGGCGTTTGGCGTTTTCTCTCTAACAGAAGACCGGCGAATGCCCGTTAGGCATTACCTGCCTTAGACGGTTTGTTGCTGGGCGCAAACCACCCAATTAGGGCGATCGCCACCAAGACAGCGTAGAAGACAATCGTCCAACCCGTGCTATGGGGAAAATGAGGATCCAAAACTCCAATATCCTCATGGGCAAGGGTGATGACGGCAAGCTTTACTCCAACCCATGCAACGATCGCATAAGCCGTCGTCTCAAGCGCCGGGCGTTGAGCTAGCAGTTTTACAAACCAAGTAGCTGCAAATTTAATTAAGACCAGGCCCGCAATTCCGCCGAGTAATACGACTATAAATTGCCCCGCGTCCATCCCCCCGAAATCGCCAAGCGGCGAGTCAGGCAGCCCTAGCGCAAGCGCCACCGCAGCCAGGATGGAATCGATCGCAAAAGCAAGGTCTGCCAACGCAATTTTTCCTACTGTAGGCCAAAAGCTTTTCCCTGCCGCCTCCTGTTTCGTGTCCTTGTGCACATCCTCATTCTTCTTGCCGAATCGTGCTTGGATGATGTGCTTTAAGCCCAAGTATAGGAGATAAGCCGCGCCAATCGCCTGCACCTGCCAGACGTTAGCAATAAAGGAAATCGCAAATAACGCGGCAAAACGAAAGACAAAGGCCATCATGATTCCATAGTTAATCGCTCGTTTCTTCTGTTCGTCCGGCAAATGTTTCGCGATAACCGCAAGAACGAGCGCATTGTCGGCCGATAACAATCCTTCCAAACCGATAAGAATGAGTAGTGCCCAGGCATACTCCAACCACATTTGCTCCATCTCTCCTTTGCAAAGCAAGTTTTGTCAACCGACAATGCCGCACGCAGATAATATTGACTTGTACAGCAATGGGTATATGAGATGTTATACGAAATATCCCCCCGATACAGTTCATTTTTTTTACGATGAGAAAAACAACGTTACTCCCCCCCTTTTTTTAACATTATTTTTCAATGCGAACTAACCGTTTCTCGCTTCGATCCCAGCGCCATCCCATACCCTTCGTTAATGACAAGCCGCCATACCACTCATCTACTCCCTTTTCCTGTAACCAGTCCTTTTCACCCGATAAAACTTTCTGTCCGAAATTGGTTAATGCGACAGTGCCGTCTTTTTCGGAAGGAAGCCCGCCAAGAAAATAATCCGGCCCCTTGACCTCCAGAAGTGGCTTCGGCAGCTCCGCCATCGTTTTTAGCCGGTACCGGAACTCCACGTCCCCCATTCCCAATTCGTGCAGCCTTTCTCCCGCTTCCTTAAACAATTCAACAGGTTTTTGCCCTCCGTTATTTACAAGCTCTAACGTGGTTTGCTCGACGATTCCCAACCCATTGTCCGGCGATGGAAGCCGGTTCAAATGCATTGTAAATGCTGAATGCACGAAAGGAAGAATCGATGTCTCCAACCGCAAAATTCCAATATGCTTTTCGATGTCCCGGGAAGCGTACGCCTCCCAAATTTCGGCGCCCAGTTTGAGCTCCTCCTCACCAATTCGCCTCCACGTGCCTGACAAGGTTTCCAATTGCTCTGTAGTAAGCTGCCCCATTCCCCGAAAAAAATCAATCCCGGGATAGTCCCCGATGCACAGCAGATTTAGTTTTGTATTGCCTAACGGCTGCTTTGAGAACCAATGTAATAGAAAGGCCAGCATCGTCTGATCGAATAAATCATGCTCGAACCACATCACGATCTCATCGTATTTGCGGAAATTTTGGAGACAGGATTCCTGGGATTCGCAACTTGCAATGAATTCCGATGCAGGGATGCCCAGAGTTCTTTCCAAATAGGCTGCCCTAAAAAACCTCTCATTTTTTCCGTCCATGTTCGTAAATGCCGGGCCAACAGGATACACTTCTCTCCAAACCAAAGTATCTCCCTGAACGTTTCCGTTCCTTAGCTTATTGCCTACATGATCACCGTTCACAATATGAAGCATTTTTTCCCCTCCCTAAAAACAAAACATGAAAGGAGCTGCCAAGCAGCTCCTTAGTTATTGAATCATATATTCCCCGGAACAAAACCCGCCACGACAGGTAAATTTCTCAGAAAGGCTTCCTGCTTGGGTAATTCAGTTCGCGGTATTACGGCTAAATCGGTTCACGGCGCTAAACAGGGCTTTTACGGAGGAGGTCATAATATCAACGTCAATGCCGCAACCCCAATATACGCTGCCGTCGGCAGCCGTGATGCCGATATAAGAGACCGCTTGTGATTTAGAGCCTGTTTCCAGAGCGTGCTCTGTATAGATCAAATCGGTATAGTTCAGTCCAAGCTCAGTTTGCAGAGCATTACTGATCGCATCGAGTCTTCCGTTTCCGGTGCCTGCAATTTCCTTGACTTCATGGCCGGTCCGGATCGTGACGATGGTTTGAAAATCTTCATTGTCCGTAATGCGGTATTTGATAAACTCGACAGGCGTTTTAATGTTCACATATTCCTTCAAGAAAATATCGTAGATTTCCTCGGGCATCAGTTCCTTTTGCTGCTGATCCGATACGTTTTTGACGAAGTATCCGAAGTTTTCGCGCATTTTTGCCGGAAGATCGAGTCCGTACTTCAGCTGCAGCACGTATCCGATCCCGCCTTTGCCGGACTGGCTGTTAATGCGGATAATATCGCCTTCATACTCCCTGCCGATGTCCTTGGGATCAATCAGCAGATAAGGGACCGACCAATGCCGGGGTTCTTTTTCCTCCCGCCATTTCATCCCTTTAGCAATCGCATCCTGATGCGAGCCGGAGAAAGCGGTGAATACCAGTTCGCCACCGTAAGGATGTCTTTCGCTCACTTTCATTTTGGTCAGCCGTTCATAAACGGAGGCGATCGTAGGGATGTTCTCAAAATTCAGCTTCGGGTCTACCCCGTGCGAGTACATGTTTAGCGCCAGCGTCACAATGTCTACGTTCCCCGTTCTTTCCCCGTTGCCGAACAAAGTGCCTTCGACGCGCTGAGCGCCGGCCAGCATCCCCAGCTCCGCGTCCGCCACACCCGTTCCCCTGTCGTTATGCGGATGGAGCGACAAAATCACATGCTCCCGGTAATTCAGGTGCTCGCTCATATACTCGATCTGGCTGGCGTAAACGTGAGGCATCGACATGGACACCGTTGCCGGCAGGTTGATGATGACCGGGTTCTCCGCGGTCGGCTGCCATATGTCGAGCACGCTGTTACAGATATCCAGCGCAAACTCGATCTCTGTACCGGTGAAGCTCTCCGGCGAATACTGAAACTGGAAGTTCCCTTCCGTTTCCTCCGCGCACTGCCGGAGCAGCTTGGCGCCATTCAAAGCGATGTCGATAATTTCTTGCTTGGATTTGCGGAATACCTGTTCCCGCTGCGCCACGGAGGTCGAGTTGTACAGATGGACGACGGCTTTTTTCGCGCCTTTTAGCGATTCGAACGTTTTGCGGATGATGTGCTCTCTCGATTGGGTCAGCACTTGGATCGTGACGTCATCCGGGATCAAATTCTGCTCGATCAATGTGCGCAAAAAGGTAAACTCCGTTTCCGATGCCGCGGGAAATCCGACTTCGATCTCCTTGAACCCAATCTCGACAAGCATTTTGAAGTATTCCAGCTTTTCCTCCAAATTCATCGGAACGATTAAGGCCTGATTCCCGTCGCGAAGGTCGACGCTGCACCAAATCGGCGCCTCTGTAATGTATTCCTTCTTGGTCCAATTCAAGCTCGTCTCCGGCGGCATAAAATATCCTCTGGCGTATTTTTCAACATTTTTCATGGCGATCCTTCCCTTCATCAATTTTCCGTGCTTATCCAACAAAGATCGGATGCGAAAAAAAGCCTTTCATCTCCATTAACAGAGACGAAAGACTTTGACATCTTACGCGGTACCACTCCGAATTCACGCCACCCTTTGGCATGCCCTCTACGGATACGGGTTTGCAAAACGGACAAACCTGGCATCCTCCTGATGATAACGGTCAGGCTCCGGCTCCACCTACTTAAAGAGGTTGTGCAAAAAACCGTCTTTGGGGTTCAGCGGGCAACTCCAAGGCGAGTTCCGATTTCCCCCGCGGCTGTTTCACACCGTCCAACAGCTCTCTGTTCGCTCGGGAAACCGTACTATTCCTTCTCAACGTATTTTAAATATTAGAATTAATGTTATATCAGCAACACGATGATGTCAATTATAATCTGATACCATTCCTCAGTCCCTTACTTAGACTCGATGCGGCCCAGCGGGTGGGCGCTCTCTTCCAGCGCCGCGCGAGCTGCCGGCCAGCTGGAATCGTCGAGGTCGAGCGCGTTGCGGAGGTAAGCCCACGTGAGCCGTTGGACCAGGGCGACTCGTTCGGGGTTTTCATCCGTTGTTTCCGCAACGTTGTACCCGGGAATTCCGCCAAGTGAGTGCTCGCCCCCGAAGAGGGTGAGCAAGCTCTTGCTGCCCGGGCTCAGGAAATACGGGTCGGTGAACCAGTCCGGCCCCCGAGTGGACAGATGGGACTGGTCATGGTCCCCTGCGACCACGAGGGCCGGCGTGTTCATGTCCGCAAAGCTCGGGTTCATGAAGGGAAAGTGCTCGGCCGCGAACGGAGTCAAGTCAGCTCCCCCCTTGCCGGTTGTGGCAAGCAATACGCCTGCCTTGATCCGTGAGTCGGACATATCCTCTCCCGGTTCACCGCGGGCGTCGAGGACTCGCGCGCCGAGCAGCATGCTCGCCGTCTGGCCGCCCCAGGAGTGTCCGGCAACAGCGATGCGGCTTCGGTCAAGGCGCCCGCTGAGACCGGGAACGGAAGCTTCAATGAGATCAAGCTGGTCGAGGATGCGTTTCATGTCCTCAACCCGGAAACGCCAGATCAGCGGTGTACGAGGATCGTCAGGAGGAAGGTTCAGCGTCCTCGAGTCGAGATGGGTGGGCTGAATGACCACGAAGCCGTGAGCAGCCCAGAAGTCCACCAACGGGCTGTAGCCGTCCAACGACCAGCCAAAACCGTGCGAGAAAACAATAATAGGCAATTCGCTTCCAATTGCAGGCGCGGACACTCGCACTTGCAGATCCTCACCGCGGCCCGGAGCCGATAACACTACCGGTTTCACCGAGATGACCGGAGTGGGTGCACTAACTTTAATATCCATAGTAAGAGTTCCTTTCTTGTACGAGAGATTGGCTAAACCGTTTCTGGAGGAAGCGGTCAAGCGTACTTTGCAATACAGCCCTTAGTTGACGTGTCAACTAAGCTTTACCTTATCACGTTGTGGTTGACGTGTCAACCATGATACTATGTTCCTATGGATAAAAACGAGCTGAACGAAGAGGAAATGCGAATATGGCATATGTGGAAAGGCACCTTTCAGACCATCTTCGGCCGCGTTATCAAAGAGATGTCCGAGCACACAGGACTATCAGAGGGTGATTACGGGGTATTGGACCGGTTAGCCCTTTTGGGGAACGGCAGCCTTCGCCAACAGGAATTGGCCGACTCAATGGACTGGGATAAGAGCCGATTGTCACACCATCTGACGCGGATGGAAAAACGTGGACTTGTGATGAGAAAACCAATAGACACGGATCGCGGTGTTCAAGTCACTATCACTTCCGCCGGACAATCAGCGCTGGATGATGCCCGGCCCATAGTCGCAAGGGCAATACGCAAACATTTCCTGGATCGATTAACCGATCAAGACATTGCGTTGATTACTAAGCTGGCGCAAAGTACAAAAACAGGGCCTTCAGGGCCTTCAGCGACTTCATGAATCAGCTTCAGCAGTTGTTCGTGATTCAGGGGAAGAAGGACGGTTCGATGGAATCAAATGCAAAAGTGCATTTGAATTTCCGCAAATTTCTGCGTTTGAGCGGTTGAAGTGCAAAAATACATCTCATTGGCGGCGATTGGATAAAAAAGTAGCTTATGATCGGAAATGAACTGCATATTTGCATTTGAACCACCCGTTTCGAGGAGTTTCGACGAATATCGCATGTACTTTTGCATTTCGTGGGATTTCGCCCTCTTCCTTTTTTCAAGCCCCGCATTCCGTCGCTGTCAAAAAAGAACCCTCCAGACGCGGAGGGTTCTTGCATTTTATCGAATTTGGAGGGGGATGTGTAAAGGCTACCCGAGGGTACCTAAAGAAATAATTTCATTAGGGGTTATGCGCAAGTTCAATGTCTTTTTTTCGTTCTGGTATACGGGAACGTTTAAAGGCAGATGCAAGCAAGACCAGAAGGCCGCAGGCGCCGATCCAAATTAAGGCGAATGTAGGGTGATTCATGCGTAAGCCCTGCCCAAGGAAAAACAACTCGCGCAGTCCATCAACCATGAAACGCATCGGCAACCATGATAGCACCCATTCACGATAAAACGGAGATAATATCTCGGGAGCGAAACTAAGAAGCGGTGCACCGATAAATAAGAGCAATACAAAAATAATCATGCCTTTAAACCCAATCCAAGAGAACTCAGCAGCTATTATGGGGAAAAAAGCCAGATAAGCAATAGCCCGAATTCTCGGACCACAAAATCCCCGTCGACCAAAGCACGCTTAACGCTGACCTTCGTACCGATTTTATATAGAGAAAAGTCGAGGGTACCCGGTTGGGTGCCCTCACACCTCACAAGACTGCCCCTCCGCATTAAAATCCATCCGCGACTCCCTGCGGCGGCTCTGCTGTCCGCTTGCGGTATTCCTTTGGCGAAAGCCCTGCTATTTTGTTGAACATATGCGTGAAGTAATTGGAATCGTTGAAGCCGATGGCTTGGGCGATTTCGAAAATTTTCATGTCGGTGCTTTTGAGCAGGATCTTCGCTTTCTGCACGCGCAGGTTTTGGATATAGCCGGTGACGCTTTGACCGGTTTCTTTCTTGAACAGGTTGCTGAAGTAGCTGGGATTGAGATGAACATGGGCCGCCACCTCGGCCAATCCGCATTCGTCCGTATATTTCTCTTCGATAAACCGGATGGCTTGCTTGACCGGATTGTCTTTTTTGCCGGCAAGCCAGTTGTTATGGGAACGCAAGAATTCATGGATGTATACCTGCAGCCAATCCGCAATCTCTTCGGGCGTCTCGCATTTATAGACGGAACCCCACTCGATGGAACGTGCGGCCATCCGCCATAAGGGAAACTGCACTTGCACCAGCCGGAGAAGGGCCGCGGCCAGGAGCAGAGCTTCGATTTTGGCGGTTTGCGGGGGCATACTGCTGATCCGCACCACTTGATCTAGAAGCTCCTTGTCCAACCGGCCGTTGTCTCCCGACATAAGCCAGGATACGACTTCCTTCTCCTTTTCGTAAAGCACCGTCTGGTTAAGTAAAGTTTCATAGGCAGTACTGCGCTCAGAGGCCGCCTCCCGGCCCGGCCCGCTGCAATACCGCTCGTAAGCCTGGCGCAGGTCCTCCGCCGTGCGGCATCGTTCTTGTCCGCAGCAGGCAAGCACCAGTTTCATATAATGCTGAATCGAATCGGTGAGGGTCTGCAACCAGGAAGAAGGCATTTCCGGCCGGGAATCCGGCCGGTCCGCCAATAAAGCCCATTCCGATGAACTCAAGGAAAAAAGCCGGAAGCCACCGCCATACCATTTATGCAAATGCTCCCTGACAATGTTGCCGAGAGCAAATTGCAATAGCGGCATATCTTGGGCGGAATAATGTTTTTCCGCGGAAATATAGGTAGGGATGCTAAGAAAGTAAAGCTCGCATTCCTTCATCCGTCCGAGCAAAGCCTCCACCTCTCCGTTGTTGCAGGACATGCCCATAATCGCTGAGCGAAGCTGGCTGTCCTCATGCTGGCGCTTCCAATCCTCCACCAGCCGCCCGGACTGATTCTCTTCGACCAGCCGTACATAGGTCCGGTCGAGCATGTTTAATATATCCGCTTCTACGCAAGGTTTCGTGATAAAGTCCAGCACTCCAAACTTGAGGGCGGACTGGGCGTAAGCAAAATCCTTAAATCCCGTGATGATCACAATCTTGGTCCCCCAGCCGCGAGCCTTGATTTCCTCGGCCAGTTCGAGCCCATCCATATGGGGCATGCGGATATCGGTTAACAGCAAATCCGGGACGTTTTGCTCCATCGAAGACAGAGCGGCCTGGCCATTTGCCGCTTCTCCCGCCACCACCCACTCGGCGGACCGTTTTCCGGCCAACTTGAGCAATCCTTTGCGAAAATTCGGCTGATCCTCGGCGATAAACAGCTTGGCTTTCATCCGTTTCCCTCCCAAAAGCTTTGTGAGCGTTACCCCCTGATAAGCTTCGAGCAAAACTCGCTTCGAAAGCTAAGGCCTAGTTTTGTGAGCATTGCTTCCTCGATCCCGCTTCGTACAAAACTACTTCGGAAGCATGGGCTTAGTACTGTTGCGGCATCGTCTGAATAGGAAGCCTGATGTGAACAGTCGTTCCTTTTCCCTTGACGCTGGAAATCTCTACTCCGTAAGGAGCCCCGTACACCAGTTCAATGCGCCGCAGCACGCTTTTAAAGCCAATTCCCGTTTTGTTGTTCTCCGGCAGCGCATCCTTAGCTTCCTTCAAAGCATATAAAGTGCTGTCATCCATGCCGCAGCCGTTGTCAGCCACCTCAATATGCAGCGCCCCATTCCGTAAAGCCGCCTTCACTCTGAGCACTCTGTCTTCATCCATATTCCGGAAGGCATGCACAAATACATTTTCCACCACCGGCAGCAGCAGGCATCTCATCATCCGCAGACCCAGCAACGATTCTTCGGCCTGAATGATCGTTTCAATCTCGCCGGTAAACAATTCAGTCTGAATCTTAATGTAATTCCGTACCTGCTGCAGTTCTTCTCCCAGTGTCGTATCGGTCTTGACGGATTTAAGCGAATACCTCAGCATCTCCGCGATGGCATTGATTAATAGAGCCGCCTCCGCCTGGTCGTCGTTATACAGCTTCCAATACAGTTCATTAAACAGGTTATGCAGATAATGAGGGTTCAACTGCGCCTGAATGGCTTTTAATTCCGATTCCCGCTGGCTGATCTGGGCCAGGTACACTTTGTTGATCAGAGTGCTTACTTGCTCCGCCATGCTGTTGAAGCTCTCGCCGATAAACCCGAGCTCATCGCCGGAACGGACGCTGATCCGGGCCGAGAAATCCCCCGAACGCAATTTGCGCAGCCCCCGCATCAGATCGGCCAGCGGCTTCAGCAGGGTTCTGGTGGAAATTGTAATCAGCAGCGCGCTGAGAAGCACGACGCCAATTCCGGCAACAACAAAGATATGGATGATGTCTTTGTTTTTGCGTTGAATCTCCTCCAGAGAAACCCCTCCGTATAACGTAAAGCCTGCCGGTTCCAGACGATGGCGGACAAATAAATAGGTGACCCCATTCATCTTGACATATTGGGGATCGCCGGCTTCGATCAAGCGGATGAGTTGCTCCGTCTCCTCCCGATTCGTATTGGAGTAGAGCAGTCCCTCCAGAGGCTCCAGCAGCAGCACCTTGCCGTTGCCGTTCGCCGTAAGATCCCGCAGCACCTTGGATACCAGGCTTTCCTCCATTACCACCACCATGGTTCCGTACGGGATCAGCTTATCATTGAGCATCCGTCTGGCGGCGATCAGCACCGTCCGGCGTCCGCCGGGATCGACGGCACTGGGCAGACTGGCCCGCCCCCAGACCAAGTTCCCCCGATGCGACTCCAGCTTGCCCATCACCATGGCCATTTCTTCAGGTCCGGGTTCTCCTGACGCCCCATTCTGGGAGAGAATAGCCAAATCTCCGTTTTCATTGAACAGAAAGATGGATCGGATCGACGGCGTATCCAATTGCAGCGTGATCAGTTGTTCCTCCACGTACTTACGGTTCTTGAATTGAGTATAGAGATCCCCTCCGGGATCAAGGCTCTCTGTGACGAACAATTCCATAGAAGGGTTCAGTATAATGGATTGGGATACCCGGCTTACCTCCTGGAAGGTGAGTTCCAATCGGGCCAAAGCCTGTTCATTGGCGATGGAGAACTGCTTGCTGATCTCGTCCTCCATCAATTGGACATTTAAGCGGTAGACCAGCCACCCCGCTAATGTAAAGGCTAGTGTGACCATACACGAGAGCAGTACAATCAGCTTCAACTTGAAGCTGCCCCTCATTTTTCCGGCAATTCTCCCCGGCCAGCTTATCGGATTCAGCCTGGCTCCCTCCCCGAAACGATGATGCAATCCGATTGTAACCCCTTTCATCGTAATTTTAAAACAAAACTTGGCCCGGCTGCTACCGGACCAAGTCCTTATTCACTTTATTCCCGATGCTCCGTCCGAACTTTACTTTAGTTGGGAGCGGACCATTTCCAGTACATCATCGCCCAGGAAGGCCGTGTCTTTATTTTCTTGATACCACGTATTCATGTATTCCTCGATCTGCTTGCCGCCGCCTTTCTCCCAGGCTGCTTTGGCATCCGCAATAGCTTGCTCGGCCGTATATTTGGACCCGCCGATGATTCCTTTGACAATGATGTCGCTCACTTCTTTGCTCACGTTGGTATTGATAACGACCAGGTCGCTTGGCAGAACCGGCATATGCTCGTAGTGACTCAGAGCGGGATATTTGGCGTCCGGATTGAGCAAGAACTGGTCGGCTTGCTGCATCATCTCCAGCCCCGCCTTCTGATCCGGATCCTCCACATTAAATGCCGATACGGAGGTCAAATATTCATTCTGCGGGAGGGAGTAGAACATGGTGTAGTCCGCAGCCCAATCCACTTCCTTCGTATTCTTGTCGGGATCAATCACGATGGGCGCACCGTCCGCTCCCTTGTTCCAATGTTCTCCCTCCAGCCCCTTTCTCAGCGTCAGCGCCGTATCCGGCTGGAGCATAAAGTTGATATATTCCATCACAGCCTTGGGATCTTTGGCCGCGGCATTAACCACGGTCGTCATCTGAATCGGGTTGGTTACGTGGTGGGTAAACAATCCCATAGGCGACTCGGGCTGCATCATCGGGGCAATTTCCGCATCCGGAACCACCCTCCTGATCGTCTTTATATCAGTGACCGTACTCTCAAACCAGCTATTGATTTGCGGAGGAAGGTAAACGCCCACCTTGCCGTTCAAATAATCCTGCTTTGCCTTGGAGCCGTTCGTGTCCGCCAGGTAATCCGGGTCGATCAGTCCTTCTTCGAACAGTCTCTTCTTGAATTTCGTCGCCTCCAGCGTATTATCCCAGCTGCGGATGATTTTGTCGTCAGCCGAGATGGCCCAGCCGCCCGCGCCGAACATGGAATCCACCATGCCGCCGGAGGTATAGCTGATATTCGTTCCGTACGTATCCTTCTGGCCGTTGCCGTCAGGATCTTGCTCTACAAAAGCCTTCAAGACTGTAATCAGCTCTTCGGTCGTCTTCGGCACCTCCAGGTTCAGCTTTTTCAACCAATCCACCCGGATAAACGCCACGCTTTGCAGATGGGGCTCGTTAATTTTGCCGATTTCGTAAAGCTTGCCGTCCGGCTTAGTGCCCACCTCGCGCAGCCCAGGATACTTCTCCAGCAATTTTTCATATTCGGGGGCATACTGCAAGTAATCGTCCAGAGGCAGCAGTTGCTTCTGCTGGTACAGGGAATCCCGGAAGCCCGTATCATAATCATTGACCATATCCGGCGCACTGCCGGATGCGAACATCACATTCAACTTCTGGACCGCCTCCGACCGAAGCACGGGCACAAACTTGGCCGCGACCGGAGAATGTTCGTTGATCCATTTGGTCCAGCGGTTCTCCTCCACGGTTCCCTCCGCCGCCGGAATATTGCCTCTGTCATAGTTGGACACGGTAATGACGGGTTTACCTCCGCTTCCCTCTCCTTCTTTTGGCTGGCTGCAGCCGGCAACCCCCGCCGTCAACATGATAGCCAGTACTGCGAATGACCAGACCCTTTTGTTCCACTTGGATGTTTGCTCAAACATTTGCAAGCTCCTCTCGATCTATGATCTATAAGTGCGAGTTCAAAAAGTCGGATTTTCAGCACCGAGAAGGTTGGGTGAAGCTAGGGACTGAGGAGCGGAGCGTACGTAGTGGGTACGTGAGCACCGGAAGTCCCGGCTGAATTCAAGATTCGATGTCGAATCCGCTTCTTGGCCTGCTTCGTGATCAAAAGTCGACTTTTTGAATAACCTCTATAATGAATGGATGTGTTTGCCGCTAACCTTTAATGGAACCGAGCATGATTCCTTGAACAAAATACTTTTGCAAAAACGGATATACCACCAGCATCGGCACCACCATCACCATAACGCCTACCGCCTTCAGCTTCTCGGAGATCAACTCCTGCTGCTGCATGATATCCATCGCCATCATGTTGTCCAGGCTCTGAATCTGCAGCATGCTCTGGACGATTACCGTAAGATTCTGCAGTTCCGTCCGATTGATGTAAAGAATGACGTTCATGAACATGTTCCAGTAACCTACGCCGTAAAATAACGTCAACGTGGCCAGCATGGGCAGGGATAAAGGCAAAATAATGCGCAAAAGCAGTTGCATCTCCCCGCAGCCGTCAATCTGAGCCGATTCCGTCACTTCACCTGGAATGTTTTCAAAGAAGCTTTTCATGATTAACATATTATAGGTACTGATCAGCCCGACGAACCATAAGGACCAATACGTGTTCGTCAAATGCAGACTGTTCATTACCAGATAAGTGGGAATCATGCCGCCGCTGAATAACATGGTGAAGAGTGCCGCCGTTGTGAGCGGCTTGCGGGCATACAGATAACGGCGGGATAAAGGATACGCCGTCAGAACCGTGGTCAGCATGCTGAGCGCCGTTCCGCCCAATGTGATAATGACGCTGTTGCTAAACGCCCGCAAGGCCGGCGTGTTCTGAAAAAAATATTCATAAGCGGTGAAATCAAGGCCCACCGGCCAGAACCACACTTGTCCCAGATCCACCGCATGCCCTTCGCTTACGGACAAAGCGATCAAATGCAGGAATGGCAGAATGCAGGTGAGTGTGATGATCATCAAAACCGTGTGCACGAAGACTGAAAAAATCTTTCCGCTAGCCGACTCTCTCAAGTGCGTTTCCCCTCCCCTAAAAGTTTTGTGAGCCTTGCTTCCTGAATAAGCTTCGTACAAAACTCGCTTCGGAAGCATAGGCTAGAATAATCCCTGGTCGAATTTCCTGGCCAGTGCGTTAGCCGACAACAGCAGCACCAAGCCGACAAAGGACTCGAATAGACCCATGGCCGTGGTCAGACTGAATTGGGCCTTCTGCAGCCCCACTTTGTACACATAGGTGCTGATGACTTCGGCTTTTTCCAGGACTGTGGGATTCTGCAAGTTGAAAACCTGGTCGAACCCTACCTCCATCAGGCGGCCCATGCCCAGGATTAACAGAAGGATAATCGTAGGACGGAGGCCCGGCAGCGTAATGTGCCAGATCTGTCTCAGCTTGCCCGCGCCGTCCAGAGCGGCGGATTCATACAAGCTGGGATCTATGGACGAAAGGGCGGCGAGATAGATAATGGCGCCGAACCCCATTTCTTTCCACATTCCGGAGCCGATAAAGATCGTGACCCAGGATTCGATGCGGTACAGAAACGGCACCGGCTCCATTCCCCCTTGCTCCAGCAGCTTGTTGACGGTGCCGCCGTCGATCGAAAACAAGGTGAGAATCAACCCCGCTATGATAACCCAGGACAGAAAATGGGGCAGATAAATAATCGTTTGAATCCAGCGCTTCAGCCATCTTTTTCGAACCTCATTCAGCGCGATGGCGATAATGATCGGCGCGGGAAAACCGAAGATCAGATTCAGAATACTTAAGGAGAGGGTATTCCAGATGATCTGCAGTGTAGCGTCGGACTGAAATAAAATCTTGAAATACTTGAGTCCCACCCAAGGGCTGGACAAAATGCCATCGTGAAAGTTGTAATCCTTGAAAGCGATCACAAGCCCACCCATAGGAAAATACCGGAATATCACGTAATACAGGATCCCCGGCACGAGCATGAGGAACAGCGGAATATTCTGCCGAAACCTCTTGTTCTCATAAAAGACTTGTTTGGCCTTCGGCACGCTGTCCGTTCCGGTGGTCACGGGTGTTGTTGGCATGTTCTAACCTTCTTTCTTGGCTGATTGCTTTTCGATGATGTTTATACTGTACCGCAGTCCCTCCGGTGCAAACCTTAAAAATCTCTAGGTTTTTCTAAAGATTTTTTGTTTTTCGCGTACAGAAATAAGGACGCGAAATCGCTCGCGTCCTTTTTGGCGCTTCCCTTTCATGTTCCTCCCGTAACCATGACTTTGAAATCGTCGAAGTCGATTGAGGCGTTGGCGTAGCCGTCGATGCCGAACCGCTGGCCGGTCAGCTTACCGCCGCCTGTATGGCGGAAGAGGAAGTCAGTGGCCGCCGGAACAGGATCATCGTTGATATAAACGGTATAAGTCTTGGTGTCCCAGTTTGCCACCATTTTAATTTTGTACCATGTATTGTAGGAAACGTCCTTGACCGGCTTCTTGGACCCTCCATTCTGCACGATCATTTTACCCGTATCAAAAGCCGTGACCATAGAATAATTGCCGGTGCCGCTGTCATTTCTCACCATGGCGCCATTGGCGTACTGGAAGCTGCTGTTTAATCTGGCGCGATATTCGATGACGATGCGCTGATCCGCCTCAGCCTTGACCTCGCCTGCATACGGCAGGAACAGGTTTGCCTTACCCGAAGCAGCGGTTGTGGTCAGCCGAAGGAATTTATTCCCGTCCTCTTCTTGCACAGTGGCAGTAGCTCCATTGGTCAGATCTTCGGTGGTAATGCCGTAAGGGTACTTGCCCGTCTCATCACCGGAGAAATCCCGGTAGGCGTTATAGGTCACGCCATTCTCGGTAAGGTTGAGTGAGCCTAACAGGGCTGCTTCCGCTTCGGCAAGGCGATCCAGCGCCTCTTCAAACTGCTCTTCACGCAGATCAGGGTCTACAGACAACTCTTCCGCATGATCCAGCTCAGCCAAGAGAGCATTATACACATCTTGGCTATAAGTTCCCAAACCTTCGCCCAAAGGATATGAGAAACCGACGATCCTGCTGCGCATGATATCTACAATCTCATCAAGTCCCCATCCCGGGATAACTTCTACGGAAACGGCAGCAGGGATCTTCTCGCCATTCAGTGTCAATATGACAGGAACCTGAACAGTGCCAAGTGAGTTGAAGTATATTCCTTCCAGCCTCCAACTGACCTCGGCAGTGCTTCTCTCCCCCTTGTAGTTGACGTCAACAACGCCGGGCAGCCTCGGTGTCACACCGGAGGGAGTCCTAACTTGAGAAAGAATCTGAGGAACCTGAGACGGATCAGGAATTACCGTCAAGTTGAACATTGCTTCCTTGCCGCCGTATGCGGCTTTAATCACCGTATCCCCCGGCCTAACGTCATATACCTGACCGGTGACAGTAACCTTGGCCACGTCGGGGTTACTGCTGAAGTACGTAGCGTCAGCCGTCACATCCTGAACTTCATAGGTGTTGTAGCGTGCTGTTAACTGCAGTTGCCCTGTCTGCCCGCTGGTCAGGATGTTGTTCAAACCGCTGATGGCAATGGACTGCACAGACTTAGGTTCAGCGGCGACGGTAACCGTGGCCGTGGCTGTTTTCCCGTTATATGTCGCGGTGATCGTGGCGCTGCCTGCCTTGAATCCCTTGACCCCAATCCCATCAATATCAGCGACCTCTTTGTTGGAAGAACTGAAGGAAACCCCGCTGTCAACAGGGTAATAGGTAGTGCCTGTTACCGTATACACGGGCAAACTGCGACTTTCACCCAACCCCAGCGTGTAACCCGGAGAATCGAATAGAATTTCCGACGCAACATCAAGCTTGAATATATCCATGCTGTCAATTTCGGCAAGGTTGGCACCCGTCGAGAAACGGATGGTATTGTTGCCTTGCTTAAGATAGACTTTCGCCGTGGAGGCTCCCCAACGATTCCAGCCGGCAAAGACGATGTTCAAATTGGCGCCGGAACTGCCGTTGACCGACAAAATATGGGAAGCATCCGCCCCATTCGATGAGCCGTTGGCATTGCGCACGGACAGCACATAAAATCCCGCCTCTGGCACGTTCACTGTGAACTGCGCATAATCATTGGCGTTCTTGATATTGGCGATCTTCTTCCCGCCGGAAGCGGTACTTTCCCGCCAGACACCGGGACCAGTTCCGACGCTGGGATCCTTCAGCAACAGGGCTGCTTCCGCCTCGTAGCGCTGACGTGCCGGTTCCCCTGAAGGCGCGGCAATCGGTTTGTTCGGATCGACGGGCTCTCCCAGGTTTGGCGTTCCGTCTGCGTTCCAGGTGAATTTCTGTGCGCGTACATTGCGGGTCCACCCTGATCCTGGCCAACGAGCGGCATGGTAAATAATCCAGTCCTCACTTCCATCGGGAGAGGTGGTGAGACTGTGGTGACCCGGGCCGTAAACGCCGTTGGCGCTGGAGAAAATCGGCTTGTCCTGTTTTACCCAGGAGCTGGGGTTCATCAAATCGTCGCCAATCTTGGCCGTGATCAGTCCGAGGCAGTAACTGTCTGTCCAGCTTCCGTTTGCGGAATAGACCAGGTTGATGGTGTTGCCGCGTATATTGACTTGGGGACCTTCATTGATCCTGCCCGGGGACGTTTCCCAATCATGGTCAGGCGTCGAAATCAATACCCGCTGCGAGCTGATGGTCCGTGGATCGCTCATTTCCGCAATATATAGATTTTGGAAACTTCCATCCGTTTCCTCCCAGCCGGACCAGATGAAATAGTGTTTCTCATTTACCGTCAGCACAGTGCCGTCGATCGCCCAGCGGTCGGTGGAATCGGTTATTTTCCCTTTGAACTCCCAGGTTCCGGTCATCGGACTCTCACTGGCGTTCTCCAGCACATACATGCGGTGATTTGCGTTGGTTCCGTTGTCAGCCGCGAAGTAAATATACCATTTGTATTTGCCATCGGTATCTTTGAGATAGTGCATTTCGGGCGCCCAAACATTGGAACTGTACATGGTACCCTTAACCGTTGTCCAGGCTAGGCTCCTCTCGCCCGCATCAAGGCCGGTGATGGTCTTCGATCTGCGGATCATGATGCCGCTGGCGTTGACAAAGACGTTGTAGTAATAGCCGTCCGTGTGCTTGTAAACCCAAGGGTCGGCTCCTACCTGCATGATAATATTGTAGAAATTTGACACCTCCGACACCCCCGTTGTCGACGCCGACATCGAATCTGTCACATCTGGCGTCGACTCTGCCGCCGCAGCCGCTCCGCTCCATTGCGGCAGCATCAGCGGCACCGCGAGACAAAGCAGCAGATACCTGAATCTTTTCCTGAGCATTTCCAGTCCTCCTTGGAATCATATAGCTCTCGGCATTCGCCGAGGCAGATGGGACAAGGATTTCTCCGCACTCCGCACTATCCGTATTTGCTTTATTGTCGGCGCTCCGTCCGAACGTTACTTCTTCGCACCTCCAGATTCAGTTTTTTCAACCAATCCATCCGGATGAATATCTTGAAAGCGATTACAAGTCCACACATAGGAAAAGACCGGTAAAAGACTTGTTTGACCTTCGGCACACTGTCCGTTCCGGTGGTCACGGGTGTTGTTGGCATGTTCTAACCTTCTTTCTTGGCTGATTGCTTTTCGATGATGTTTATACTGTACCGCAGTCCCTCCGGTGCAAACCTTAAAAATCTCTAGGTTTTTCTAAAGATTTTTTGTTTTTCGCGTACAGAAATAAGGACGAGAAATCTGGTCATAGCCCAGCCAAGTAAACCCTTCCTTCCAAGATAAAGACATACAGCCTCTGCTTTGATCTCAACACTGTATCGATTAAGGATTATCTGCTCGACTGGTAGGGGGGATAAGAGCGAGTCAGAACCCTACTAAGGAAGAGGCAAGAAGGAAACAAAGAAAAAGGCCCCTGCCGCAAAGCGGCAACAAGAGCCCGGAAGGACGCCTCTAATTGGTCGGTCGATCATTACTTGCTCGCATGTCGGCAGGCAGCTCGAATCGGCTGTAGCCCACCATCCGGAACGGACGGCTCGGCATCGCCCAAGGAAGCGGGTATTCACTGTACAGTTGCCGCTTCGCCGCCGCATCCCTCATCTTCTCGGACAAGCCGGGCAGCAAGCTTACCGTGGAGTCGCCATCCTCCTGCTCGGTCACGAACCGGCCGGGAATGGCGCGAACGGTGCGGGCCGACTCGTAGGCGCCGTTGGATACCAGTACGAAGCTTCGGCACACCTTGATCGGCGAGAAGAGCGGCTTGCCCGGGGTCTCGATCGCTTCCATCAGGTTCAGATACATGTTGCGGATCAAATCGGCCGGACCAAACGCCAAATCTTCTTCACCGTCCTGAGCGCGAATCGTCAGCTTGTTCTGGTAATTCCAATGCGCCTCCCCGCGCGTTCCGTACACGGCAATGGAAGGCACTTCGCTCGCTTCGTGGCAAAGCATGGCGTAAAAATGAACGCTCGCACCGTTAGCCATAACGGTGCGAATACAGGAGACGTCGTCCCCCTCGATGTCATTGACGTGGTAAAGCTCTGCCTGCACAGATTCCGGGTACAAACCCGGGACGCCTTCGACTCCGGCCGCCAGCAAGCAATTGTGCAGCAAATGGGCGAATGGATTGTTGAACGTCCCGTCCAGCACATACTGGCCGTCGCTGACCAGTTTGCCGGCCCAGCGGGTCCGGTCGTAGTACGCGCGAGACCGTTTCCACATACCGACGCCGACCACATGCTCCACCTGCCCGAGCGCGCCGGAGCCGAGACTCTCCAGCAGTGTCCGGAACGCCTGGCCCGATGTATTCTGGAAGTTTACCTGGCACAAGCGGCCGGTCTCCCGCTGCACGGCGATCATCTCGTCCAGGTCTTGAATCGTTATCGCCGGCGGCTTCTCCACCAGTACGTGAAAGCCCATCTGCATCGCCTGAATGCACATCGGCTTGTGAGTGGGGATCGGCGTGGCGATCACGACGAAATCGATGTCCTGATGAAGCGCGAGCATCTGCACATAGTCCGTATAATGGATGGCCCCAAGCGCGGTCAGCTTGCCGTAAGACTCCTGATGAGCGCCAACATTCGGCTCCGCGAAAGCAACAACCTGCAGGCTGCCCTCTCCGGCCAGCTTCTGCATGATATTCACATGCTCAGCGCCGAATCCCCCGATCCCGATCAGCGCGGCGCGACAAATCTTCACATTCCTTCCCTCCATAGCCTATGCCTTGACAAGCCGGGAAACGATCTCCCGGCCCGCCAAAGCCGCAAATAAAAATTCAAACGTGCTGCAAATAACGTTCCTTGATCAGCGCGAGCGCTTCGTCTCCTGGCATATCCCATACTTGCCGGTTGAAGATTTCCACCTCGATCGCCCCCGAATAACCGGCCGCCTCGACGGCATGACGCATCCGGCGCAGCTCGATAACGCCGTCCCCCATCATCCCTCTGCCCATCAGCAGGTCGGGCACCGGTACGATCCAATCGGAGACGTGGAAGCCGAATATTCGCCCTCTGGCCCGCTTAATTTGCGCGTACAGCTCGGGGTCCCACCAGACGTGGAACGCGTCGACGACGACGCCGACGTCCTGCGGGTCGTGCTGCTCCGCTAGCGTGTTGGCTTGCGCCAGCGTATTGATGACGGAGCGTTCAGCGGCGTACATCGGGTGCAACGGCTCGATGCCGAGCTTGACTCCGTACGAGCGGGCGAACGGCGCAAGCTCTGCGATCGCCTCTTCAACCGTCTTGCGGGCGAAATCGATATCCCGGTCCGGCGCCGGTCCACAAACGAGCACGAGCACGTCGGTGCCGAGCTCGGCCGCCTCCTCGACGGCGCGACGGTTGTCGTTCATCTGCTCTTTGCGCGCAGGCGCGGTGGCCGCCGGAAAATAACCGCCGCGGCACAGGCTGGAGACGCGCAGGCCCGCGTCCCGCACAAGCCGCTTGCTCTCGGCCAGGCCGGTCTCGGCCACTTTATCCCGCCACAACGCGATCCAAGGCACTTCGGCGCGAACGCATGCTTCCACGGCCTCGCACATATTCAGCCGATTGGTCGTAATCTGGTTCAAGCTGAGTCTATCTATGGAACGAAGCGGTTCCATGCTGATCCCTCCCGGATTTCAAACATCGCTATAAGTGTGTGTTCAAAAAGTCGGATTTTCAGGACCGAGAAGGTTGGATGAAGCCAGGGACTGAGTAGCGGAGCGTAGACAGATCTACGTGAGCAACGGAAGGCCCGGCTGAATTCAAGATTCGATGTCGAGTCCACTCCCCGAACTACTTCGTCATGGAAAGACGACTTTTTGAACAACCTCTATAAATGATTACGGCCGAATACCCGCCAGCGCCAAGACAGGCTTCATCCGTTCGGCGGCAAGCTCCGGATCGGCCAATAGCCCGGCCCGGTCGGCAAGCACGAATAGCTCGGCCAAATGGACAATCGAGCGCGCTCCCTCCGCTCCCCCGATCATGCGGAAGTGCGATTGGCGGCCGTTCAAGTAGGCCATGAACACAATTCCCGTCTTGTAGGCGTACGTCGGCTTCTGGAAAATATGGCGCGACAAGGCGACGGTAGGCTCCATAATCGCCTCGTAACCGGCCAGATCGCCCGCGTCGAGCGCATGGAGCGCCTGGGCGGCGGCCGGCGCGATCGCGTCGAATATGCCGAGCAGCGCATGGCTGTAGCCCTGCTCGTCACCCTTGATCAGTTCCGGGTAGTTGAAGTCGTCGCCGGTGTACATCTTGACCCCTTCCGGCAGCAGCCGGCGCATCTTGATTTCTTTACCGGCATCGAGCAGTGAGATTTTAATCCCGTCGATCTTGTCCGCGTTTGCCCGAATGACGCGCAAACAAACGTCCATCGCCTTGTACGGATCGTCCTTGCAGCCCCAATAGCCGGCCAGAGCGGGATCGAACATGTCGCCGAGCCAATGCAGGATGGCCGGCTGTTTCACCTGCTCCAAAATCCGCCCATACACCCGCTCGTAATCCTCGGGCCCTTTCGCGCAAGCGGCAAGCGCGCGGCTCGCCATCAGAATGACTTGACCGCCCTCGCCCTCGATGAAGCCGACTTGCTCTTCATAGGCGGCTTCCACGTCGGCGATCGTGACCGACGATCCTGGGAGCAGATGATCGGTTCCCGCGCCGCAGGCGATTTTGCCGCCGACCGAGCGCGCTTCCGCGATCGAAGCGCGAATAAGCTCCTTCGAGCGGTTCCAGTCGAGGCCCATGCCGCGCTGCGCGGTATCCATCGCTTCCGCTACGGCCAGACCGAGCGACCACAGATGGTGCCGGTAGGCGAGCGTCGAGTTCCAATCGATCTGCGCGTGATGCAGCGGATCGGTGTCCGCAAACGGATCACAGACGACATGGGCGGCCGAGAAGGCGATGCGGCCCGTAAACGGCTTGGCCGGCACGGTGAACGAGCCGGCTTTGCCCGGAGCATATTCGTACAACGCTCCCCCTGCGCGGGGGAGGAGCAGCGATTGGGTCATCTGTACTCCCCTCCTTAAGAGGTAATTAAAAAATCGGCTTTTGATCACGAAGTATAGCTATGAAGCTTACTCGACGTCGAATCTTGAATTCAGCCGGGCCTTCCGCTACTCACGTAGGCTCAGCTTCGGCACGTCGATCCAGCGGCGATCCTGCCACGACTGCAAGCTGAGATCGGCAAGCTGGGTGCCTTTCGCGCCTTCGAGCAGATCCCACGGGAACGGCGTACCGATGACGACATGCTTCAAGAACATTTCCCATTGCACCTTGAATGCGTTGTCGAACGACGCGTTGTCCGGCACCTGCACCCATTGGTCGCGGAACTGGAACGGATTCGGAATGTCCGGATTCCATACCGGCTTCGGCGTGTTGACCCGATGCTGCGTCTTGCAGTCGCGCAAGCCCGCCACGGCGCTGCCTTCGGTACCGTCGACCGTAACCGTGAGCAGATCGTCGCGGTCTACGCGCACCGCCCAGGACGAGTTGGCCTGCACGATAATGCCGCCTTCCAGTTCAAACATGGCGTACGCCGCATCGTCCGCCGTGCAATCATACGGAACGCCCTGCTCGTTCAGACGTTTCGGAATATGTGTAGCGGCAAGACAGCAAACAGCCTTCACTTCCCCGAACAAATTCTCGAGCACATAGCGCCAGTGTGCAAACATGTCGACGATAATGCCGCCGCCGTCTTCCTTGCGGTAGTTCCACGAAGGCCGCTGACCCTGCTGCCAGTCGCCCTCGAACACCCAATAGCCGAACTCCATCCGCACGGACAGGATGCGCCCGAAGAAGCCGGAGCCGATCAAGCGCTTCAGCTTGAGCAATCCGGGCAAAAACAATTTGTCTTGCACGACGCCGTTTCTCACCCCGGCCTTGGCGGCGACGCGCGCCAGTTCGAGCGACCCTCCCAGATCGACGGCCGTCGGCTTCTCGCAATAAATATGCTTGCCCGCGGCGATCGCCTGCTTGATGCTCTCGGCGCGGCGCACCGTCGTCTGGCTGTCGAAATAAATTTCATTGTACGGATCGGCGAGGCATGCTTCAAGATCGGTGCTCCAGCGCTCGACGCCGTGGGCGGCGGCCAGCGCCTGCAGCTTGTTCTCCTGCCGGCCGGCCAGAATCGGGTCGGGCATTACGACGTCTCCGTCCGGAAGCGCGACGCCCCCCTGCTTGCGAATCGCAAGAATCGAACGGATCAAATGTTGGTTGGTCCCCATTCGTCCGGTAACGCCGTTCATAATAATGCCGATTTTGCGAACTGCCATCGTTCATTGCTCCCTTCGCTTCGTATATCCGTATTGTAGTCGATGTGAAATCGCTTTTCTTACAATTCCGGGAACACGATTCTCAATTTCGGAAGCGAATTGTCCGAGCGAAGCAATATCCCCCGCCGGCGCTCAGCCGATGGGGGATGAAGGGGGAATCGCGTTTCAATTAGTCGGCCGGTCGGCCGTTAAATCACATTCTTGTTCGTTTGACGCAAGGCTCCCTGCCTATTCGGCTTGCACGGGCGTGTTCAGCTCCCGGTACGTTTTCGGCGACAGCTTGGCGACGGCTTTGAACGACCGGTAAAACGTGGATACGGAGTCGTAACCGACCTCGAAGCAGATCGAAATAATGTCCTTGCCCGTTTCCGCCAGCAGCTTCTGAGCAACGCGGATGCGTACCTCGGTCAAATATTGCATCGGCGTCATGTCGTACCGTTCCTTGAAGATGTTGTTTACGTGCCGCGTGCTGATGCCCAGCTTGGAGGCGATGTTCCCCGCGGTCAGCGGATCGAAATACTTCGAATCGATATAGCTGCGAATTTTCTCGGCGCGCAGCCTGTTGGAGCTGGAGCCCGCTCCGGCGGCCTCCGTTCCGACCGAACGAACCAGCAAGAGCAGCAGCTGAGACAGCTGGACTTTGAGCGAAAGCCGGACGAGCGACGACAGCTCCCTGGACTGCTCGAACAGCATTTTTCTCAACAGCTGGCGCAGCTCGCTCGCGGCAAACAATCCCGGCTTCATCAGACAGGAGGCCGGGAAATAGGCGTGGAGCAACTGCGCCCTCATATCCGGATCGAGCACCGCCTCGTCAAACGCCAACACTAGCAAGGTCAGCCTGGAGTCGGACATGACCGAGTGGACGGAATACGGCACGACCAGCGCCGTATCGTCGACCGCCAGCTTCCGTATTTCCCCGCCCAGCCGGATCGCGCCTTCGCCCTCCAGCACAAACAGCAGCTGGTGCGTCTGATGATAGTGCTCGGACACGAGATGGCCACC
This sequence comes from Paenibacillus macerans, assembly GCF_023715465.1. Taxonomy (GTDB): domain Bacteria; phylum Bacillota; class Bacilli; order Paenibacillales; family Paenibacillaceae; genus Fontibacillus; species Fontibacillus macerans_A. Next base: position 20,995 of record NZ_JAMBOE010000012.1, on the reverse strand, counting down.
CGTATGCTTCTGCTCGTATAAGTCTATCGCATTCCTGGACAAGTCGATCCATTTAATCGTCACGGCGAAGCCTCCGTTTTTTGAAGCGTTTCATTTAAAGCCATTTTAGCGCGATCGGCGGCTTCGGTACAACATTTTAGAATAAGCGCAGCCGTACACCCAAGTACCCCCGGGCTGCAGCTTTATTTGTGCTAAATGCCTTCACTGATGGAGTTTCCAACGATTTGGCGGAGGGTAAAAGGGAAGATCGGGTATGGTTCTTCTGTCGCCCGCTTGCGCATGCCCCGAGACGATATAGACATATAGCAGAAAAATTGTATCAAGCATCGAAAAAAGTTTATTGAATAACCACACCTTTTGCCGTTGCTTGTAACACGGTTCACCGTAACCAGCATGAAGCTAAATCAAATGGCACCATTTGGGGTGCCATTTGATTTGGTTCGAAGTTAAAAAAACCTTTCTCTTCAAGCGGCTTCTATTCGCCCTCCTGCCGTCCCAACAAATAAAACAAATAATCCGTCGGAACCCCGGCATACCCTTGCTGCCTCAGCATCGCGGTCACATTGCCCCGGTGATACGTCCCGTGGTTGACCACATGCCGCAAGATTTCGGAGAAATGCGTATCGAGACGGCCGTACTTTGGATGTTCGATCGTCATCGCTTTGTCCGGGTTAGGCGTACGCCGCAGCAAATCGCGAAACTGTTCAGCAGCGCCGGCGAACAGCCGCCGCAGCTCGTCCACGGTTTTGCCCTGCGCTTCCTCCGTCCAGCCCGGGATCTTCGGAAAAATCTCCCCGTTCGGAACTTCTGCGAGTACGGACATATAAAGCTGTTCAAACAAGTACATGTGGCCGAGCGTTTGCGCTACGGACGGGAACACGCTGGTCACTTCCGCATGGAACACTTCCTTCGGAAGCTGCTCAATGTGGGCGAACAGCCGCTCGTTCGCCCAAACATGATATTCGTACAATTGATGCGAGTGCTCACGCATAGACATGGATGGATTCACCTTTCCTTTATTCGTCGTTGTTTGGCTGCCGCAGCCTTGTCTCTATCGTATACCGGGTTCGCTGACAACTGCTGTCAGCGAAGTTCAATCGGGATCGCCTTCGTAATGTTTTGCGATTCCGTAGGCCATTTCCCGGATCCGGCGCTTCAGCTCCAGCGGCTCCCGAACGCGAATGGCCGTGCCGAACGTGATCAGATACTTCGGAAGGTATTTGTCCATCGTCGGGACGTCGAGCAGAAACCGCGCCTCCCGATCGGTCCGTTCCGTCAAATAGTGGCGCATATGCCAATGGCCGCAAACCACGTTCAGCGTATCGGGCTCCCCCTCGATGCGGATGACCGTCAGCGGCCCGACCGCTTCCCGCTCCCGCTCGGACTGGTCGCGAAAATAGGCGGACGCGGAGAAACGCTCCGGCTTTTCGAACCGCGATTCGGTCAGCTCGAGCCATTCGATGCGGTCCACGCGGAACGTCCGCACCGCCTGCGACCGATGGCAGAACGCGACGCCATACCATTCGTTTCGGTCGTAAACGAGCCCGTACGGATCGACTTCACGTTCGTCAGCCTGCTCCGCTTTCGCTTTGCGATAGGCGATACGCACCGTTCGCCCATCCATCGCCGCCTGCTCCAGGTCCCTGAGCAACGGAACGACGGAAGGCGGACGCGCCGGAGAGATCACATCCAAGCCGCTCGTCTGACGGGACAGATCGTCGCGCTGCTCCTCGTGCAACCCGTTCTCCACCTTCGTAAGCGCGCTTTCCAGCTCCTCCGTGTACGGATAGCCGGCGCCTTGCGCAAATTTATACGCATCCACAAGCGCCTTCAGCTCTACGGGGTTGAAGAACAACGGCGTCTCCTTGAAGCTTTCCAGAATACGAATGCCGCCGTCATGGCCCGATTCCGCGACGACCGGCACGCCGCTGGCGCATAATGCGTCGATATACCGGTATACGGTGCGGACGCTGATTTCCAAACTGTCCGCGACCTGCGCGGCGGTGAGCTTCCTTCCGGATCGCAGCATCCAAAGTATGGACAGCATATTATCCCATTTCGCCACCCTGGATCCCCCTTCGGCTACTAGATCCAAACATCATTAGCTGCTGTTAATTCCGACTCAGCTTCACCTGTGTTTACTACCCCTCTAGGTTCCACCAACAGGATATGGCACTCCTTGTTGGCGAAAGGTTTGTGCTCGACTCCTTTTGGCACAATAAACATCTCGCCCTGGGAGATTTTCACCTGACCATCTCGGAAATCGATAAACATCTCTCCTTCGAGTACAATAAACACCTCGTCGGTATCCTGATGACTGTGCCATACAAAATCCTCTGCAATCTTGACCAATTTAAATTGATAGTCATTCATTTCACCAATAACTTTAGGGGACCAATGATCATTGAACTTGGATAACTTCTCCTTTAGATCAATAGCTTGATAGTGAATGTTAATCCCTCCTAGTTCTTTACTTTCAATATACCAGATACGTAGAGGCACCCGTTAGGGTGCCCAATGAGATGATTTTATTAGGGGTTATGCGCAAGTTCAACCTCTTTTTTTCGTTCTGGTTTACGGGAACGTTTAAAGGCAGATGCAAGCAAGACCAAAAGGCCGCAGACGCCGATCCAAATCAAGGCGAATGTAGGATGATTCATGCGCAGGCCTTGCCCAAAGAAAAACAACTCGCGCAGCCCATCAACCATGAAACGCATCGGTAGCCATGATAGTACCCATTCACGATAAAACGGAGATAATAACTCGGGAGCAAAACTAAGAAGCGGCGCACCGATAAATAAGAACAATACAAAAATAATCATGCCTTTAAACCCAATCCACGAGAAGACCGCAGCTATCATGAGAAAAAAAGCCAAATAAACAATAGCCAAGAATAAAGCCGTATCCGTGAAATGAGGAATGTGCAACCCCCAACGCTCGGCGAACCAGGCGAGGCTGAATCCGCCGGCCAAAGCCATGACCGCTCCCCATAAAACTTGGACTATATTCGCCCGAAGCCGTTCATTGCGATTCGCATAATTTGTTTTGTTTCTTACAAGCAAGAAAATCACGTTTCCGATCAGACTAGCCATCCACAAAGGCTGGAACATCAAAACCGGTGAATTCCCGTTTCCACTATGCGTACCGATTGTATTCACTTGGGTGACTTCGCTAACGATTGGCGCAGCCAATGCGGCGGCTTGTTTCGTTGAAATCGCAGCGCCTTGCCGTTCGAAAGCCGTTAATAGCTCAGTACGCATTTCCTCATTTATCCCGCTAATCGCTTGACTTAACATTTCCCCAGCCATACTCGATGCCGATGCATTCATGCCTTGGTTGACATAAATCCGCACCCGGGGCGAAGACGGATCCGGCGTCATCAGCGATGCCTGCTTTTCACTAAAATCCTGGGGAATCACCAATGCAGCATAAAATTCTTGGTTATCAAGCCCTGCTTTTACTTCCTCTTCACTATCAACTTCGATCCATTTCATCGCCGGCTCTCCATCCGAATTCGCGAAGGTTGCCGACTGAATCTCGGACACAACCGTCTCGCCCATATTGACGTTTGAGGCCGTCAAGCCTTGATCCTTATTCACAATGGCAATGGGCAGGTTATGGGGAGCAGGATTGATGCTGGGAATCATGGCAAGGCTAAAGATGAAGATGACAGCAATGACGATAAGGGGTAAGGCCACAATTAATCTATTTTTAAATAAGCTCATACGTTTTCCTCTTGTCTTTCCTTGCGGTTCAACTGCACCAACCTCAAAATCTGCTGTTCGAATTTTTTCGTTTTTCCGCCGGCAGTATAGCCTCGATAACGTCCCAATGTTCGGCAATCTTCCCATCCTCCACGCGGAACAAATCGTAGAAAGCGGTAGGCTGTCCGTCGAAGAGCCCTTCACTTACCCCAAGCACAAAATTGCCTTGTCCGATGACCTGATGGACATGAGTATATTGAAATTCAATATTTCTCTCCTTAAGAGCCTGCAATGCAGCATGAAGACCGGAAAGGCCGTCCGCAATATGCGGACTATGCTGAATGTAGTTATCGCCAGCAAAGTAAGAGGCAAGCAGGCCGGGGTTCTTCCCAAGCAAGATGTTCTCGATATAGCTTTTGACAAATCCTTTGTTCGCATCGGTCTTGTCGATATCGCTTATCGCGACCGGCCCGTCAATCATCGTATGATGGCTTGGCGTCTTGTCCTCCATCTCTTGCAAATTGTCCCAATGCTCGACGATTAGTCCATTCTCAAAACGGAAAACATCAAAGGCGATTTTAGGGCCGTGAAAATCATATACAGAATGAAGAACCACATAATCTCCGTCGACTAAAGCGCGTTTAACGCTTACCTTTGTACCTATTTCCTTCAAATGATCAAGCGCGCCAAGCATGGCCCCGCGGCCATCGGCCAAGGCCTGGTTGTGCTGAATATATTTATCGGGATTTACGTAAGCCGTAATCGCCTCGGGATTGCCGCTCTCAAAACTTTCCAGCACAGCGATGGCCTTACGGACAAGCTCATTTTGATGGTTGAATGTCATTGGAATATCCTCCTTGAGTCTATAGTCATTTAGATAAATAATGAACACAACGTTGTTTATTTATCTGTTGCTCATTATAATGAAGATTAATACAGCGCTCAATATTTAATATTTTTAATTTTGAAGGATAACAGACAATTCATTAAACCTTTGTCGCTTAACGGTTAAAATTTAATGCTGGGGGAACGAAAAAGTGAACAAAAAAACCGATCTGAGAATACTGCGCACGAACAAATCGATTCGAAAGGCGTTTTATGAGCTTATTCAGGAAAAAGGGTATGAAGCGATAACGATCCAGGATATTGCCGATCGGGCTATGATCAATCGAAACACTTTTTATCTCCACTATCAAAATAAACCCGATTTATTGGATATATGTATGAATGAACTGCTGAGCGAATTAAAAGATGTAGCCGTTCAATGTCCAATCAGCGCGAGTCCTTTCAGCACCTCTAAACTCGAGACAGTCATGCAAGCCGTATTGGAACATATTTCGCGCAACACTTCTTTTTACTATGCCATGTTGGTTGATGAAAATAGAATTTATCAGTTTCGAGATAAAATGGAGAATATCGTCAAAGATAAGCTGAATGAGGGGTGGAATCCCGCGGAGGGAAATTCGCCTTTAGCGATATCCAAGGAATTGCTGCTCGAATTCCTCGTATCGTCTTTCATGGGGATTGTCATTTGGTGGCTAAAAAACGATCAGCCTCTTCCTGCAAGCGAAGTTTCATCCCAGTTTAGCAGAATCGTCGCCTATGGGCATTGGAAAGCGGCCGGTATCGCCGTCGAGGAATAAAATGAGCGGAGGGCTCCCCCCTTATTCCTCCAGTGCGTTGATCGCATACTTCAACTCGACGTCTTGTCCGTCCATCACGCTTGCTTTGAACGTTTCTTCATTTAGGGGGATTTGGATATCGGGAACCGCGCCCCCTACACCAGTTTGGTCGGCGTCGCCCTGAATCACCCGGTCTTGATTGAGCGATCTGCCATCGGGGAAAAGGATGACGTAGCCTTCAGGCATCTTGATTTCGATCGGACTGCTCATGAGTCCAAACGAACTGGCCGTTGAGGTGAACCCTACGATTTTGACATTAGGCAAGCCTTTTAGAACAATAGGTATTCCTTCTCCTGAACTACCGGTTCTGCTATTGATCAAGATGGCCACTTTACCGTCGAAATAAGGTTTTGCAGGCTTGACCTTGACGACTTCATTCCAGTTCAGTTCAAACTTTCCCGTGTACCTATTGTAATAACTGACATATTCGTAGTGTTTCTCCTCCTTGACAAAGAATCCGGCCAGATTGGCGGCAAGTTGATCGTCCCCGCCTGGATTATCCCGCAGATCGATAATCAGGCCTTTTACGTGGTTCTCCTGGAACATTTTCAATAGATCTGCCAGGCTTTTTTCGGGCGCGGACACGTTTGAATTAGGGAGAAAATGCTTGATTCTCACATAACCGTAACCGCTGCCGAGAATTTCGCCTTCAATTGGGGAAGCCTCCAGATCGGCTTGGCTTAGCTTGATTTTCGTCTTCTTCAACGTCTCGAATTGGTCGTCATAAGCCGTCAGTTTCGTTCGGGTAGACTTGGGTTCCCCCCAATTGCGGTATTCGACCAGTACTTCCTTGCCGACGGGCGCACGCGCCATGAATCGTCCCTGATTGAACCTTTTCACCTCATCCGTGGCCATGTTGTTCTCGCTCCAAGTCGTCTGGTCGAAGGCTTTCTTTCCCGTCTCTCCGTCCCAGGAGATGATTTCCGCTCCCAGTTTCATTCCGCTCTTGGCAGCGGGGCTATTCTCCAAAACCAGACTAACGAGAACTTTGCCGTTATCCAATTGAACGGTGCTTAGACCGAAGCCGCCGCCAACCTCCTTTTTAAATACCGTATTGCCGTCGTACACCTGATCGTTAACGATTTTGATATGTCCGTCCCGTAGAGAGAAGAGATATTCTCTTAACGTTTTATAATACAAGTCAAAGTTCTGGTCTTTCTCAGCCTGTTCGAATAGGGGCTCGTACTTGCTTCGGCGCTCGTTCCAGTCGATGTTCTTCCATTGCCCGAACGGATACTCCCGCGACAATCTCTCGTTCATTTCCACAAAAGCTTTAGAATAGCTCATTCCGCTGAAATCGCTGCTTGGGTTGTACCGCAACACTCCTGCATACGCTACCGCAAACACAATGGGAAACACTCCGCATACGCAGATTAAGCTCCTGACGATTCTGAATCCTTTCTTCTTCGGAGCAGCCCAAACTTTAGGCTTGAACACTCTCCTGATCGTGCATAAAAACAGGAGCAGTATTAGAGCGTCGAGGATGAGAGCCAGCAGGGTCGTATCCCCGGACAGGATACTGGCAATGGCTGCAAGCACCCCCGCACCGGGTAAAAAATCAAACCATCTGTAATACTTCTTGATAGGCACCGCGTAAACCGTCAATACGAATAAACTGATGATACATATAATCAGCTCGTAAATCGTCAGCCATTTTACCGAATCAATCGTACCGATTATGCTCATTTTCCGTCTCCTCCGCCTTCATTTTCTCCTGTCTCGTCGATACATTCCGCAGAGGCTAGCTTAAACAGCAGTTCAAACTCTTTTAACGGCAATAGAAGCTCTTCGCCTGCGCGGATGACTTTGCGGGATCGTCCGTCCAACATGATCCCCCCCAATTGAATGATCTTGGAGGAGGCGATTCGATAGCGCTTTAGCAGCGCTTTCACTCTCATCACCAGCTCCAGGGGATCGAAAGGTTTGGTCACATAATCATCCGTACCCAACTGAAAGCCTTTCACCTTTTGCCCCGCTTCGCCTTTGGCCGTTACCATCAGAATCGGCATCTCCGCGTAAAGGCGGCGAATCTCCCTGCACAGTTCCCAGCCGTCCATGTGCGGCATCATAATATCGGGGATTACGATATCGACTGCCGAGTTGTCCAGGATAGAGAGCGCCTCGACCCCGTCTTCCGCCTCGACAGTATCAAATCCTTCGTTCCGCATATACAAGGTTATGAGCTTGCGAATATGCGCGTCGTCGTCTGCGACAAGAATTTTGGTCATCCTGTGGGTCCCCTTCAATCTTTCCCCTCACTTTCTGTGAGATAACGGGCTTTTGAATGCATTATAACATGTAAAAAATGTAAACCGGGGGAAACAAGTTTAAACCGGTTTGAGGGGGCCTTTCCAATCTTTGGATGGACGTTGCTCTAACGGACACCAGCGACCTTATCCGCCCATTTCCCGGGTATTTCCCAGCCTAACGGACACACATGGCCCTATTTCGCTCTAAACCCGTTCATCCACGCCGATTTGAGGTAAATAAGGTCTTCTCTGTCCGTTACATTTTGCAATCCTCCGTTCTTCCTCAAATAACGGCTCTGGTGTCCCTTAGCCCCCAGAATCCTCTCCCCCTCCCCTCTCTACCTGCGCTTCGCCCTCTACCATGCCCAAAATTTGATTAAAAAAAGCAGCTGATCATTTCTGATTAGCTGCTGCCGTGACTTATTCAATTATCTTTTACTCTCCATAATATCTCACGCCCCCATGCCGTTTTCCGAAACGGAAACAGGCTTCACGAGCGCTTTCTTCTCCCAGGCCCGGCTTCTCCAGCGAAGCAGCATGATGACCCCGCGCAGCCATTCGTCCACCACAAAAGCGATCCAGATGCCAAGCAGCCCCATCCCGAAATGAACGCCTAACGCATAAGCAAGCGGCACTGAGACGCCCCACATCGAGAGCACGCCCATCAAGACGGGAAAACGCGCATCCCCGGCGGCGCGCAGAGAATTAATGATGACCATATTGAAGGTCCGGCCGGGTTCGAGTACGATGGAAAGCAAAAAAATACTCGCTCCGGCGGCAATGATCTCGGGGTCCTTCGTGAACATGCCGATCAGCCCATGCCGGAATATCGCTGCCGTACCGACGATGGCCAAAGTTAACACGAAGCTGATCCTCACGCTTTTCATGAGTCGCTTGTAGGCCGCTTTCATTTCCCCCGCACCGACCATTTGACCGACAATGATTTCCGTACCCGCCCCGATCGCCATCGCAAGCGCCATAAAATAGTTGGATACGTTCATGACGTAAACATGGGTGTTTAGCGCCGTAATGCCGATCATATTGACAAAGCTGATAATCATGAGGTACTGCGACTGCCAGGAGAGATGCTCACCCGCGGCAGGCAAACCGACGCTCAAAATCTGTTTCAAGTAGGAACCGTTCCAGGTAATATAATCCTTTCCGCGAATCGGTGCAGGAACCCGCCGATACAAAATGATAAAAAGAACGACGATGCCGAGCAAACGGCTAACGACCGTCGATATAGCCGCCCCCGTCACACCCCACTCCGGAAAACCCAGGTTCCCGAAAATGAGCAAATAATTTCCTGTCACATGAATGATATTGACGCCTAAAGTTACGAACATAACACTTTTGGTGTGTCCGCTCGAACGGATGACCGACGACACCGCATAAGAGAGCGCCTCAATCCACATAAAACCGCCGATGATTTTCAAATAATGGCTTGCGATTCCGATTTGTTCAGGATCTAACTTCAACAGATGCAGGAGAGGCTCCCCATAAAAAACGAGGACCAAGCTGACGAGAATCCCGAAAATCAGGTTCATCGTAATGGCCAGCGCCGAAATGCGGCTTGCCTCTTTCTCCCGCCCGGCGCCGATATACTGGGAGACCGCAACGCTGGTGCCGATGCCGACAAACCCGAACATCAGAATGCAGAAGTAAATAATTTCGTTGGCCAAACCTACTGCCCCTGTCGCCTTGTCGGAGATGCGGCTTAACATAAACACGTCCACCGTGCCCAGCAGCATCCGCAGTACGGAATCGACGAAAATGGGCCAAGTCACGGCAAAAAGACTAAGTTTTTTCCAAGATGGAATGCGATCTGTTAATGTCACGTTTTACAGGCTCCTACTATGTCTATTCTTTTTCACTTTCCCCAGTGTAGCGCCCGGTAGGCCAATACGTCTATGATTATTTTATAATCTCATGACTATCTTTGTTCAACAATCGTTCCTTGTTTATGTAAAATCAAGTCGGGCTTCGCAATTGATCTCGGGTGACAACATAAAGAAAAAAAGGGCGCTATTTCAGCGATATCCCCAAACTATGAATAGGCCCAAAAATTTGGTAGACTTTTCATATCAGGAGACTATACGAACTTAAGAATTCCCGGTCTTAGTATTGTTGACTCATCTATCCCATTGGACTAGGAGAAATCGGATCATATCTCGGCACATTTTGATACCGGCCCCATTGTAGCCGCAGATGTCAATTATGTTGCAAGCACCGTCAAGGATTGTCCGCCTGAAATCAAAGACTGTGCCGAGCGCATTCGCTTTGTATTCTCGCCTGATGATGAGAGAGAATTCACGGACAAAATCATTTCGGCGATAGAATATTTATTGGCAATACCAGACGCAATCATTTTTGATGAAAATCAAAAATCGATCATTGGCTAACATTCATGAATCCCATTGAATAGAACAGGAGTGATCGCGTTGCAGCTTTCAGATTCCACTTATTCCGAAATTACCGCTCTATGTAAACAAGGCGATGATTTGGTGAAGGCAGGCGATCTTGATGCGGGCAAGCAAAAATATATTGCCGCCCTCCGTTTATTGCCTGAAAACCATCGAGAATGGGAGGCCGCTACCTGGATATACGTGGCTATTGGGGACGTCCATTTTCGTATGAGGACTTACGATAAGGCCTTCAAGTGCTTTTTTAATGCCGTACAGTGTCCGAAGGGGTTGGGTAATCCGTATATTCATCTTCGACTAGGACAGTTGTATTATGAACAGGAAAACTTTGAAAAGGCGGCTGACGAGTTAACTCGGGCTTACATGGGCGCCGGTATGGAGATTTTTATGGAGGATGACCCAAAATATCTTGAGTTTTTGGAGACAAAAATAGAGATTTGAAATTAGAAAGCCCACGAATCCGCGTGAATCAGCCGCCTATTGGGCGGTTTTTTGTTCCAAATGTGCGCAGCATTAGTCGTACAGTAGCTTCGAGCACCTCGGCCCTTTCTAATCTGTAGTCTACATCCAATGGGCGTTGCTCTAACGGACATCAGCGGCCTTATCCGCCCATTTCCCGGGTATTTCCCAGCCTAACGGACACCAACGACCCTTTTCGCTTAAAACCCGTTCATCCAGGCCGATTTGAGCTAAATAAGGTCGTCTGTGTCCGTTACATTTTGCAATCCTCCGTTTTTTCGAAAATAACGGCCCTGGTGTCCCTTAGCCCCCAGATTCCTCTTCTCCACACTAAACTCTTTGTAAAGATTCAAAAGGTCCTGGGCGCCGGCTCTGATAATCACTTACCAGCTGCTGCATTTTTTCCACCGTGCCGTCTTGATGGGGAACATGGATGGAAACCGTCAGGTTTGAATCGTCCAAATACTGAAACGAAACAAGATCAAAATTCAGAGTCCCGAGATTCGGACACTGCAGTGCCTTAGGAGCATCGATGGCATCAAGAACCTCATGGGTGTCCCAAAATTCTCGAAACTCGCTGCTGGCTTGGCACAGCGCCTCGAACTGCTCCGACCACCAAGGGTCGTCAACGTGACGTGCATACCCGGCATGGAATTTTGCGGCGATCCGCCGCGCATGCAGTTCCCATTGGTCCCCCTTGATGTAACGAAAACGGGGTGATGTAAACGTCATCCAGACAAAATTCCGCTCCCTTTCAGACATAGCCGCGAGCTCCCCGTTCAACGCGCAATAGGCTGCATTCCAGGCAATAATGTTCATTCGCGCATCCATGACATTCGACGGAGACAAGTTTTGGCTATCCAAAAAACGTTGAAGCGCAGGTACTACCTCAGGGGGTTTCTCTATTTCGATCAAGGGGAACTGCTTGCGGGCTAGATGAAACAAGTGCCTGCGTTCCGACTCATTCAACCGAAGCACTCCCGCTATTCGATCGAGGACCTCGGCGGATACGTTGATATGACGCCCTTGTTCCAAGTAGGTATACCAATCCAATCCCACATCTGCCAACAGAGCGACCTCGCTGCGGCGAAGCCCGGGTGTACGTCTGCGTCCGGACTCTGGCAATCCTACTTGCTTAGGGGTCATTCGTTCCCGGCGTGTGCGCAAAAAACGGGACAATTCCTCGTAACGATCCAATCCGTCCGCCATGATCTCCATGCCTCCTATCCATTGATGAACGTAGGATTCGCAATCCTACGATAACCAGATCTCTTCCTAGCCTCGTCAGGTCCATATACACTAGTCTATGTTCTCCTTAGGGAGTAGAGCAAGAATGGATGCGGCAGCAATGATCGGTTCAACCTGTTCATTCCAGATTGAAGCAGCTGCAAAGCGAAATATAAACAAGAATCTGGGAGGAAAAAAAGATGTTCGAGCATATTGTGCTATTGAAACTCAAGCCCGATGTTTCCATTGACCAACAAGAAGATGCGGTGAAGCGCGCGCATGCCTTTAGGGGGGATATCCCGGGTATTGTCGATCTAAGCGCCGGGATTAACGTCACGGAGGAAATAGAGCATAAACAGGGTTATACGTTGGGCATTCGAGTTACTTTTGAGAATCAGCAAGCTTGCCGGGATTATATTCAGCATCCCCTGCATCAAATTTTTTTGCAATCCATTGGCCCATTTGCCGAAGGGATCGTAGTCATGGATTATCCGATTGCTTAGTGCATCAGAAAAGGACCTAGACGCCCGAATACCTTCATGTTGGCAAGTCATTCGGAATTGACGTAATTATTTACGAAGAAACACGGTTTATGTATATAACCTGTTTTCGAACCCTCGCTCTCCAGGCCGAGGGTTCGAGCACGTTGCGTTAGGATGCCGAAGCTTGTGGGCGCGAAAAATAGATATTCACTGGTCCGCCATCGATGTCCGGCCAAGCAGTGGTAGGCGTCTCGTACTAAAGTGAAGCGAGTACGCGTTTAATGATCGCCTTTACGAACTGGTCATCGATCGGTTCGCGCGAGAACCAGCGGCGGTAGAAGAGCGGCCCCAGCAGGGATGCGACGATCGTTGACAGGTCGGCTTGTGCCGACAAATCGCCTCTGCCTACCGCGCGCTGCAGGGCCTCTCGCAGGGGTGCGGCGTGTCCTCGTTGAATCCGACTGTGGATTTCCGCGAACTCCGGATTACGCTCGGCGGTGTCGACGATTGACGGCAGGACGAAGGACCAATTGGCCGTCTGCAGCAGGTGCGCGATTTCCACCAGGATAGCCGTGATGTCACCTTCGAGTGAGCCGGTGTCGGGCGTTTCCTGCTCGGCAATCATCCGTGAACAGGCGTCGATCACCAGTGCTTCCCGCGTCGGCCAGTGGCGGTAGATGGTCGTCTTCGCGACCCCGGAACGACGCGCCACCTCGTCGACGGTGAAACTAGCCACACCGCCTTCGCTGAGCAGTTCAAATGCAGTGGTCAGGACGGTATGCCGTGAACGCTCGACGCGTCTATTCACCTTCTCCGACGGCACACGTTCAGATTTCTTAGACGTAGTCACCATCTTCCCTCCAACATAAATGTACTTAAACTGGGGTTCGTTGCCTTAAAATAATAGGTCCTTCACATTATACCATGGGAGCATCCTTGGCGCCGGGGGCTTCAGCTTGTCATTACTACTTGTTAGTGCTTCAGTGAGGCAACGAATCCATTGCGAACACATTTTTGTTAGCCGCTTGTGTTCTTCAGGCGGATATGATACGATACGGTATCGTAGCGTAAAATCATTTTATTGAAAGGAAGATGTCTCGTGAATTTCGCGTCTGTACGTATCATTACCGACGACTTGGATCGACTCGTCGTGTTCTATGAGAAAGTCACAGGTGTTTCGGCAAAGCGCCCCGCACCTGTTTTCGCTGAGTTTGTTCTGCCATCTTGCACCCTGGCCATCGGCCACTCCCAGACGGTGCAGCTGTTTGGCGCTGGTTCCGTGCGCGCGGCCGACAACCACACCGTGATCATCGAGTTTCGCGTCCACGACGTCGATGCCGAGTACACGCGTTTGAAGCCGCTTGTCGACGAGTGGGTGCAGGAACCGACTACGATGCCATGGGGGAACCGCTCTGCGCTGTTTCGCGACCCCGACGGCAACCTCGTCAACCTCTTTGCGCCGGTTACCGAGGAAGCGCTTGAGCGGTTCAGCGGCAGGCCTTGACGTTGGAGAACGCAAGGGGAATGCATAACCATTCATTTCCCTTGTGTTACCCTTGACTAAGAATAACCCCGGGAACAAACCGGCTCATCATCTTTAGGCCTCTTCCACTTGGGTTTTGGTGGAAGAGGCTTACGTTCAGTTCACCGTTTATTCTACAAGAAACTTAAACCAGAGTAGAACCGCCGTCCACGACAACGATCTGACCGGTGGAATATTTCTCGCGCATTAAGTAGAGAAACGCCTCGGCACCGTCCTCCGGTTCGCCGATTCGCCCAACTGGAAGTGATTCCCCTACATTTTCATACATTGTGTTCCGGTGTTCCTCAGGAACGTCATTCCAAAACTCGGTACGCATAATGCCAAAGCAAACGGCGTTGACGCGAAGCGGACTCAGTTCGACGGCCAACGCCCTGGTGAGCGACTCGACAGCGCCGCATATGCTGGCTGCAACAGTAAGCCCCTTCTGCGGACGAACTCCGGCAACGCCCGATGTCAACGTGATGGAACCCCCCTGTCTGATGTTTCGGCTACCGTATTTGGCCGCCATAAACGCTCCCCAGTATCGCACGTTAAACAATCGGCGCGCTGTATCGACGTCGGTGGCGTCAAGACTTTCGACCATCAATGGATCGCCGGCAGTAAAGACCAAGTGATCGAATTCCCCGATTTTGCTGAAAAATTGACGAACCTGTTCCTCATTCGTCAGATCAACCGCATACCCCTCGGTACCTTCGGGCAAACGCGAAACGGCACGGTCAGCTTTTTCTTTTTGACTGGACACGACGACCAGGGATGCTCCTTCCCGTGCAGCGGCTTCGGCTGCCGCAAACCCGATGCCGGACGTTCCTCCAAGAACAACAACACGTTTGCCCTTGAAACTATGCCCACGTTCGATCTGTTCTGTTTTCACCATAGAATTCTCCTTCGTATTCGGTAATTGGATTGACCTTGCCATACGATTCCCATCAGCCGCGAACAGCTAATCTATGCGAATTTCAGTACAGCTTGTTTAATCTCCGACTCTCCTTCACGACGGATGATAATAAGATTATAATGAGTCATAGGACCGACAAATAGGTCTGCATTTATAGTACTGTTCCTGATATTATTGGTACGAATACTAGTATAAATTCTATCACCATATGGAGAGGTAACATCTTTATGAATGATGAAAGAAGACGTAAACAATTGGCCGACTTTCTCCGGTCACGCCGCTTGCGTCTATCCCCTAGAGAGGCGGGTTTGGCGGTGGAAACATCGCGCCGTCGCACAACGGGCCTAAGACGGGAGGAAGTGGCAAGCTTGTCAGGTATTTCTTTGCCGTGGTATACCGCGCTGGAGCAAGGCCGGGACATTCATGTGTCGGAGCAAGTCTTGGAAAGCCTGGTGCGAACATTACGGCTTAGCAGCGACGAACGCCACCATCTTCTCGTATTGGCCAATCATTCCTCGCTTCCACAACCAAAAGCGGACGATTCCGTTCCTTCTTCCCTGCAGCAGATTCTGGACAGGCTGGGAACCTATCCGGCCTACATTATCGACAAACGCTGGAACGTTCTCGCATGGAACCAAATATCGGGTACGTTGTGCAGAGACTTCAGTCGAGAACCGGAGCTCGGAAAAAATATGCTTTGGCGCGTCTTCGCGGTGGAGGAAAGCAAGTCTCGCATCGTGAATTGGGAGCAGGTCGCCCCTGCGATGGTGGCCCATTTCAGAAGCCGGTTTGCCTTGTACATGAACGATTCGTGGTATCAAGAGCTGGTCGACAAGTTATGTGACAGGAGCGAGGAGTTCCGGACGCTATGGGAACAGCATGATGTTTCCGGTACTTTGGAAGGGGAACAAATCATCCGTCTTCCCGAATCTGGACTGCTGACTTTCCGTTACCATACGTTTACAATCTCTGAGCGCAGCGATTTTGCAATGAGGGTGTTCACGCCACTCGAAAACTCGGGAACCGACGAACAGTTGGAAGCGTTGCTAAAGTAAGTTCATGATCCTAAAACAACATTTTTTTGTTGCCGCAACTTCCTACATCCAGGTCCTTGCCCTCGAAAGGCCACTCGTAGAAAAAGTGCCGAGCAATGCAAAAACCACCCGAATCCTGACCGCGTTAGGCGGTTCGGGCTCGGGCGGTTTTCATTTTGCGGTTACATTCTACTTCTCCTGCTCCTTTATCACCTGCTCAATCCCGAGCAGAATCAGCTTCAAGCCGAACTCAAACGCCCCGTCGGTCCCCATCAGCTTGAATAGCCCGTTCGTGAACATCCTCCGGAACAGTCCCGCTTCCGTCTCGCTCATGGAGTCCAGCAGGTGGATCATCTCCTCGCCCGGAAGCGCCTCCGCACCCTGCTCCTTAAGGATAGCGGAGACATTGCGCTCATGCTGATAAGCGTCCAGAACGAAGAAGTAGACATAGTTGACAAACGTAGTAATGACTTGCATTTTCTGCTCTTGCTCAAGCGGCGTCGATTCCACGCAGAGCATCATCCGGTTGGTAAACCGGATGATGTCCGGTTCATGGGGGAGCGTCATCATCATGAGCTGCGTGGAGCAAGGATACCGGCTGAGCACGCTCCGTACCGTTCCCGCAAGCCCCGTCAGTTGCTCCTTCCAGTCTCCCTCGGAGTGAAACTCCTCCAGAATGATTTTTGATACCTGATTAGCCAGACGCTGGTAGAGATTCTGCTTGCTCTTGAAGTACCAGTACAGAGAGGGAGCCTGAATCCCCAGCAGGTCGGCCAGTCGCCTCATGCTGAATTTCTCGATCCCCCCCTCCCCCAGAAGCTCCCAAGAAGCTTCCAAAATCTTATCCTCCGAAATCTGAGGCTGCTGCTTTTTCATCGTTATCCGCCCTTTTATCTAACAGTGTAAGTTTATGCTTTACAGGTCTATAGGTTCATGATATCATCTAACACTGTAAGGTTCAAACTAACACTGTTAGATCAGAACAAAATATATAAAGAAAGTGGTGACCCGCATGGATGCAGAAAACCTCCATTATTTTGAAAAAGCACCGATCGCTAAAGCCGTAGCTCACTTCGCTGTACCCATGATGCTAGGTACGTCAATGAGTGTCATCTATTCCATCTTGAATGCCTATTTCCTTGGTACGCTGGGCAATACCGCCATGTTAACCGCACTAGCACTAACCTTGCCGTTATTCGCGATCATAATGGCGTTAGGCAACTTGATTGGCATAGGCGGTGGTACCTTCATCTCTCGTTTGCTGGGTGAGAAAAAATATGATGATGTAAAGCATGTGTCTTCATTTGCCTTTTACAGCAGTTTAGTTCTCGGTCTTATCGTGATGGCCGTCGGTCTCCCATTGATCGATCCCATCGTCCAGGGCCTGGGGGCAACGCCTGACTCCTTCGGCTTCACGAAGGACTATGTCACAATTATGCTTATAGGTTCACCATTCGTCGTATTATTCTTCACGCTGGAGAATATCGTGCGTTCGGAGGGTGCGGCTATCACGTCGATGATCGGTATGATTCTCAGTGTTGTCGTGAATATTATTCTCGATGCGCTGGCCATCTTCGTTTTCCATTGGGGCATCATCGGCGTTGCGTCTGCTACGGTCATTTCTAACTTGGTTGCGAGTGTTTTCTACGCCTTTCATATGGGATATAAAAGCCAATTCTTAAGCGTCTCCGTAAAATGGTTCAGGGCTACCAAGGACATTATGAGCAATGTATTCAAAATCGGAGTGCCCGTCTTTATTATGAGTATCTTTTTGGGTGCAATGTCGCTGATCTTTAACCATTTTCTTGTCGAATATGGAGATCAGGCCGTAGCGGCTTACGGAATTTCATCGCGTTTATTGCAGTTTCCTGAGTTTATTCTGATGGGCTTATGCGAGGGAGTCGTGCCGTTGATTGCTTTCTCTTTTACAGCGAATAAATTACGCATGAAGCATACCGTTGGATTTACGATCAAAACAATTGTGGCGTTAGCCGTCGTGTTCGGCGTCATCGTCTATCTGATTTCCGACCACTTAATTGGTTTATTTTCGAATGACCCGCAATTAATTGAAATGGGCAGCTACATTCTGCATGTGACGTTCTTATCCTTGTTCATTACAGGAATGACTACGTTGTTTACGGGGATCTTCCAAGCAACAGCGCAAGGTACCGCCGCGTTCATGATGTCCGTTATTCAGGGAATTACTCTGATTCCTGTGTTGTTTATTGCCAATCAAATGAACGGCTTCCACGGGGTGGTCTGGTCGCTCGTCATTGCGGATGCAGTAGCGTTCCTTGTTGGAGCCATCATGCTGTACGCGCTGCGGAATAAATTGCAGCCGGATTTGGAAAGTTTAGTGCAGTAGAAAAAACATATAACTCGTAAGAAGGCAGGATCAGGGCGCTCCCCGTTCCTGCCTTCTTAGGTACATAGGGGAATAGGCTATTGTCAGATATGGTTCACCGTTCTACTCGTAAGCTTATGCTGCTTTAACACCTCCAGCATCCTATTACACCAGAGGATACTTGCCTCCTCGAAGTTAATCCCCATTTCTATAACGGAAATTGTAGAAAACAGAGGGTGATTGACGTCAGGGCTCTGTTCTTGAAAGGAAGAAATCCTCTCTCTATAATCCTCTAACGTGCGTTCATGTTGTTCTTTATTCTTCTCTATCAGGTTAATTAGGTCTTCTGGTCTTACTAACCAAGCACTGTACTGCTTCAACAGAAAGGTATCCGTATCACCTGCTTCAGGAAGCTCTAACACCCATGACTTTAAAGCATTAATACCATTAGGCGTAATTTTGTAAATTTTCCGAGGCGGACGATAAGAATCTTGTTCAATGGCTTGCAATTCAATAAGTTCGGCTTCCTCCAGTTTCGATAGAGATGGATAAAGCTGATTATTGTTAATTTTATAAAAATGGGTAATTCTGCTGTTGATTTGCTGCTTCATTTCATATCCACTTAATGGTTCTCTTGCCAATAGTCCAAGTAAAGTGTACTGGATATTATTCATTAAAATCTCCTCTCTCCAACTATTAGTTCATATATTGTCATTCAGGCAATTAAGTTAATTATAACATAAAGCTATATTGACATATATAATTACATGGAATAATATTGACACATGTTAAATTTAACACAATATAAGGAGTGTGAATAATTGTGAAAATTATTTTTAATGATCAGACTTTTTCATTCGAATTGCTTCGCACAATGGGTTACGCAGCTTTTGGCGGGGCGGATATTGGTGAATGCTTATCTACTGCCTACCGAATTAAAGAAGGTAATTTTGAAAGCTGGTATGAGGAATGGCTGAGAACAGCAAACAGGGTTCATCGGGAAGCCGACGAAAGCAGCAAAAATGGCAATAAGATCAGCGCAAGAGACTTCTATTTGCGTGCATCAAATTATTATCGTACAGCCGAATTTTTTCTGCATGGCAATCCGGAGGATAAACGTATTTTGGAAACATGGGGGCTGAGCCGGAGCACATTCAGACAGGCTCTTACTTTACTTAATCATCATTGGGAGATTGTTACTATTCCTTATGAAAATACTAAGCTGCCCGGTTACTTATATTTAGCCGGAAATCGACCAGGCCCTGTTTTGATTGTTCACGGTGGATATGATTCCACTGCAGAAGAGCTTTATTTCCAAGTCGTTATCTCTGCTTTAGAAAGAGGTTATCATTGTTTGGTATTCGAGGGTCCAGGACAAGGGGCTGTTATACGCGAACAGCAAATTCCATTCAGACATGACTGGGAGGCTGTTGTAACTCCTGTTGTCGATTATCTGGCTAAACGTCCGGAAGTCATTTCCGACAAAATCGCGTTAATGGGTATTAGTTTAGGGGGGTATTTGGCTCCGCGCGCAGCTGCTTATGAACACAGGCTCGCTGCTTGCATAGCAAATGACGGTTTATTCTCCTTCCAAGTGGGGGCAATAGCTGCGGGATTAGGCGGTAAAACAGGCGGTGAATTCGATTTAAGTTCACCAGAGACGAAGGATTTTATCGCGTCGATTATGGCCCAAGATACAGGCATTCGGTGGGGAATTGAAAATGGAGGTTTCACTTTTTCAGCAGCTAATCTGGAAGAACTTGTGCACAAAACGGATCCTTTTACCTTAGAAGGCGTTGCTGAACAAATCCAGTGTCCCGTGCTTGTTTGCGAAGCGGAACATGATCACGCTTTTGCAGGACAGCCCGAACGATTATACACAGCTTTAAGGGGTCCCAAAACATATATGAAGTTTACTGCGGAAGATTCTGCTGAGGAACACTGCCATTTTGGAGCACTGAAATTGGCTAACCACCGTATATTCAACTGGTTAGATCAAGTTTTGACAATTAAAGTGAGGGAGTGGTAGATTCTATTTATACTAAAATTCTTTGATTTGGGTGGGCCCATGAGAAAAAAATTACAAATTTACATATCGTCTACTTACTACGATCTTATTGAGGAAAGACATACCGCTGTTGAAGCCATCCTTCAAGCCGGTCATATCCCTGCTGGAATCGAGCAATCTTTCAAGGAAAGTCCAATGAAAATTAGGAAGAGATGGATCGACGAATCCGATGTATATATCCTGTTTCTCGGAGGATTCTATGGTTTAACGCTTCCTGATGATGAATCCAAGAGCTATACGCAGTGGGAATACGAGTATGCCGGAGAAGCGGGCAAACCCAGATTTGCTTTTGTTGTCACGGATGAAGCATTAAGACAAAAGCCATACGACTTCACAGCAATTGAATACTATCAGAAGTTTCAAGAGTTTAAGCAAGCGGTCATGGAACAAGTCCCTACCTATTATGTTGAAGATGTACGGCACATTACAATGGTACTTCGTGACCAATTGCCGGTGTATGCAGCAAGAGACGATTTGTATGGCTGGGTTTCCGGCAAGGATATCCCAGACGTTCAACAGCTGTTGGAAGAGAATGCAAGATTAAAGGCGGAGTTGGAGAAAAAGAAATAAGAAAACCGCCTGACGGCGTCCTTTAGTGGCCCTGACTTCTACTTTGGAGCGATTGGAGGCTCTTCCTAAACTTTGGACGTTGCTCTAACGGACACCAGCGTCCTTATCCGCCCATTTCCCGGGTATTTCCCAGCCTAACGGACACACACGACCCTATTTCGCTCAAAACCAGTTCATCCAGGCCGATTTGGATGTAGACTAAAAAGTAGACACGCTGTAACAGCCACCTGGTACAATAGAAAACAACATAAAGAGGTCGAGGTGTATCATGGGAGAACAGCGTCAACATTTTGATGAAACCTTTAAACGCAATAC
>NZ_JAMBOE010000127.1 GCF_023715465.1 Paenibacillus macerans | reverse complement strand
CGCTAAGTTAATTAAGAGCAAGCTCCCAATTAACTCCGCTCGACTTGCATGTATTAGGCACGCCGCCAGCGTTCGTCCTGAGCCAGGATCAAACTCTCCAATAAAGATGGAAGGAGTCTCGTACCCGAAGGCATGAGGTGTTCCATCCAAGTTGAAACTTTATTCGAAAGAGCGATTAGCTCAATCAGTTACTGACGAGAAAGGATCGAATTTCAATGCCGGCGTAAACCGGAT
>NZ_JAMBOE010000126.1 GCF_023715465.1 Paenibacillus macerans | reverse complement strand
CTTCGCTTCCCGTTGTACCGGCCATTGTAGTACGTGTGTAGCCCAGGTCATAAGGGGCATGATGATTTGACGTCATCCCCACCTTCCTCCGGTTTGTCACCGGCAGTCACTCTAGAGTGCCCACCACTACATGCTGGCAACTAAAGTCAAGGGTTGCGCTCGTTGCGGGACTTAACCCAACATCTCACGACACGAGCTGACGACAACCATGCACCACCTGTCTCCTCTGTCCCGAAGGAAAG
>NZ_JAMBOE010000125.1 GCF_023715465.1 Paenibacillus macerans | reverse complement strand
CTCTATATGGGTGATGGCGTGCCTTTTGTAGAATGAACCGGCGAGTTACGTTTGCAAGCAAGGTTAAATCGAGAAGATGGAGCCGCAGCGAAAGCGAGTCTGAATAGGGCGAATGAGTTTGTAGGCGTAGACCCGAAACCGTGTGATCTACCCCTGTCCAGGGTGAAGGTGCGGTAACACGCACTGGAGGCCCGAACCCACGTACGTTGAAAAGTGCGGGGATGAGGTGGGGGTAGCGGAGA
>NZ_JAMBOE010000124.1 GCF_023715465.1 Paenibacillus macerans | reverse complement strand
CACTACATGCTGGCAACTAAAGTCAAGGGTTGCGCTCGTTGCGGGACTTAACCCAACATCTCACGACACGAGCTGACGACAACCATGCACCACCTGTCTCCTCTGTCCCGAAGGAAAGGTACATCTCTGTACCGGTCAGAGGGATGTCAAGACCTGGTAAGGTTCTTCGCGTTGCTTCGAATTAAACCACATACTCCACTGCTTGTGCGGGTCCCCGTCAATTCCTTTGAGTTTCAGTCTTGCGAC
>NZ_JAMBOE010000123.1 GCF_023715465.1 Paenibacillus macerans | reverse complement strand
CTCCCCATCACAGCCCAGCCTTACGATGTGCGGATTTGCCTACACACCAGCCTCACTGCTTGGACGGGGCATTCCATCGCCCCGCGTCACTACCCTCCTGCGTCACCCCATCGCTCATAGCGGATTATGGTGGTACAGGAATTTCAACCTGTTGTCCTTCGACTACGCCTTTCGGCCTCGCCTTAGGTCCCGACTTACCCTGAGCGGACGAACCTTCCTCAGGAACCCTTAGGCTTTCGGCGGATCA
>NZ_JAMBOE010000122.1 GCF_023715465.1 Paenibacillus macerans | reverse complement strand
CACTACATGCTGGCAACTAAAGTCAAGGGTTGCGCTCGTTGCGGGACTTAACCCAACATCTCACGACACGAGCTGACGACAACCATGCACCACCTGTCTCCTCTGTCCCGAAGGAAAGGCACATCTCTGTACCGGTCAGAGGGATGTCAAGACCTGGTAAGGTTCTTCGCGTTGCTTCGAATTAAACCACATACTCCACTGCTTGTGCGGGTCCCCGTCAATTCCTTTGAGTTTCAGTCTTGCGACC
>NZ_JAMBOE010000121.1 GCF_023715465.1 Paenibacillus macerans | reverse complement strand
GATTGCTCCGCCTTTCCCAAGCCCCTCATGCGAGAAACTTGATTATCCGGTATTAGCTACCGTTTCCGGTAGTTATCCCAGTCTTACGGGCAGGTTGCCTACGTGTTACTCACCCGTCCGCCGCTAAGTTAATTAAGAGCAAGCTCCCAATTAACTCCGCTCGACTTGCATGTATTAGGCACGCCGCCAGCGTTCGTCCTGAGCCAGGATCAAACTCTCCAATAAAGATGGAAGGAGTCTCGTACCCG
>NZ_JAMBOE010000120.1 GCF_023715465.1 Paenibacillus macerans | reverse complement strand
AGGTGTTAATCCTTGAAAACTGGATACGAAACGAATTTGCTGTTTTAGTTCCCCTACTTGGTTCCGGGGTCCCCGAAAAGTAATCGGAATTACCTTCGAAGCCTCACGTCACTTTTTGGGGTATCTTGTGGATAAGCCCTCGACCGATTAGTACCTGTCAGCTCCATGCATTGCTGCACTTCCACCTCAGGCCTATCAACCTCGTCGTCTTCAAGGGGTCTTACTAATTGGGAAATCTCATCTTGAGGGG
>NZ_JAMBOE010000119.1 GCF_023715465.1 Paenibacillus macerans | reverse complement strand
CCGCTACCCCCACCTCATCCCCGCACTTTTCAACGTACGTGGGTTCGGGCCTCCAGTGCGTGTTACCGCACCTTCACCCTGGACAGGGGTAGATCACACGGTTTCGGGTCTACGCCTACAAACTAACTTCGCCCTATTCAGACTCGCTTTCGCTGCGGCTCCATCTTCTCGATTTAACCTTGCTTGCAAACGTAACTCGCCGGTTCATTCTACAAAAGGCACGCCATCACCCATATAGAGGGCTCTGACTTCTT
>NZ_JAMBOE010000118.1 GCF_023715465.1 Paenibacillus macerans | reverse complement strand
GCAATAAAGGCAGCGGCAAAAACGGTAAGGTAGATATCGTTTCGAATCTGACGGTCAGTGACGTGGACGATTATGGGGATGGCCGCGATCTGCGGGTAGAGTTCTCCCGGGCTTCGGATGAGTCGTACATCGACCAATACCGGATTATTGTTGTCAAATCGTCGAATGCGGGCAGCTTTACTTTGTCCAAGGCGAATGATGTTTCCAGTGGAAACTATACGCGCGTCTACAAGGATGGAAAAACGTTGTCGCAGG
>NZ_JAMBOE010000011.1 GCF_023715465.1 Paenibacillus macerans | reverse complement strand
GCTCGAGCGTTTGCCCAGTCACGCCTTCAACCGTAGTTGGGTCGGCGAGTTTCTTGTTCGTGCCTTGCTCGAGATACTGAACTTCTACGCTTTGCTTATTAGCCGTGTAGTAGAAGATGTACTCGTTGCCTTCAGGCTGAATCGTGTACTCGTAAGACTCGTTTACCGGGGTGTAGCCCGGAACATCGGCAGCCGTCAGAGTCACTTTTTGTCCAGCAGCACCTTTTACCGTGGTCGATTGAGCGAGTTCTTTTTCAGTTCCCTGCTCCAAATAATGAACGGTGACTGTTCGTTCAACCGCTTCCTCATATCCAAACCAAACCGTTGGTGTTGGATTGGTGGCGGTGAGCCGGATGCTTGCAGGATTTTCCCCTACTTTCCATTGATACCCGGCAATGTTTTTGGCCGTTACGGAATATTCCGCAGCCCCGATCGGCAAAGCCTCATTCCCGTTTTGATCCTTGTAATACTCGCTATAAAGCATTTCCGCGAATTCCGGCCCTTCCACTTCAACACCTTCGGCATTGATGGGCTTGCCGTTTGCATTGACTTTATAGCCCTTCATGAGGATGGAACCGTTGCCGATGCTTACTTTCGGCACCTCAAAATCCTTCGAAACTTTCTCGTTGTTAACATTCGTATATTCGATTGTCGTTTTGCCGTTCGTAGGATAGAGGTTGTCAGAAACGGGGTTTTTGGATTGGTCCAAGACCACTTTGTAAGTCAGTGTAGCAGGTTCACCTTCGGCGATGTTGCCGATGTCCCAAGTAAATGTCTCGGTTGCGGCGTTCCAAGTTACCGTACCTTGCGATGCGGAATAATCCTGAGGACCAACTTGTGCGCCTTGCTTCTTGAGATTGAACATGTCTCCCATCGGATCAATGACTTTGGCCTCTTGAGCCGCATAGGCGATTTTTCCGGCCATTTCCCGGAAAATTGTGTTCAAATCATCGCTGTTGGCAGGGAAGTAACCTTCGCTTTGAACATCTTTTAACACGTTCATCGCATTGCTGTTGTTTGAGACTTCCAAGCCTACCGAAAAAATCTTGAGTCCTGCATCTTTGGCGATTTTTGCTTCGGAAATGGTACCGATGCCGTTATCTTTCACAGAATAGTTGTCAATTTTGTAATTCGACAGAGTGTAATTACTACCATTTCCAAGCCTATTCCCGTAATCAAATTTCGTGATCGCAAATTTATAATTGCTGTTAGTCCAATTGAAACTCGTAGCCTCTGTTCCTTTGAAGCTGTAGGTCGGCTCGCCGTCGCTCAATACAACGATGAACTTATTTTGCGCCGAACTGCTGCTCAAAAGCTCGCGGGCATTTTTCACCCCTGCCTGAATATTGGTGCCGCCTTTGGCATTAATGCCGTCAATGGCGTTCTTCAACGCTTCCTTTTGCGCCGGTCCTTTAAAATCGGAAACCAGCGTGGCGGATTCGTTAAAGGATACTACCGCAATCCGGGTGGACGATTCGGTTAACAGCAAATTATCCACGAATTTTTTCGCGGCCGTTTTTGCGTTGGCCATTTTTTTATTGGTTTCCCAAGGCCAAGTTGTATTCACCATACTCCCCGACTTATCGATGACCAGTACTACGTCCGAACTGGTCTGGACGTTTTTCCCCTCAGCCTTGAGCGTGATTTCCCATTCGCCCGGGTTCCCCGTAGGTTGGGCGGTTTTGCTCAATTGAATGGCTCCGGGATTCGGCCAGACGGGATCCCCCGAACTTGCGCCGAAGACGGAGATGGGACTCGCAAAAAGCGAAAACATGCAAATCCAAGATAATATAATTTTTAACCCGCGTTTCATTGGTTCCTCCTCATTTTTTCATAGAATTCCTCCCTTTCAGGCACTAAGTTCTACCCTCCCTTGCTGCTTGGGTATTTTATATATCTCACGGAAAAAATCCGTTGAGAACGAGGGGAAAACAAAAAGGCTGCATAAACAATTTCATTCATTGTTATGCAGCCGGACGGTCATTAATTCTTCACAAATTGTTAGACTCCAAGGCTTTGCGACCTAATCTTTCGATTAGTGTGCCAAATATTCGGTTGTGGTTAAAAAGGCCTAACGATTAGTTAGATATTACCAAACAGATATTAAACATTTTCAATATATTTCAAAAAAAAGCACTTGTCAACAATGAAATTGATAAAAAAATCACAGCAAAGATGATCCAAGCTTCCTCAAAATCGGAAATACTCGCAAGCAACGGGCATCTTATATTAAACATTATAACGTTATATTTACTACATGATATTTCCGTGTTATGCTAAACACAGCTTAAACATTATAACGTTTATCCAAAAGAGGCGATCAAAGTGAAAGAAAGATTCGTTCTCCGCCATCTTAAACGGGTGACCGGAGAAGAGATCGACATCGTGATCGAGGCTGGGAAAATTGCCGCGATTACCCCAGCCGGCCAGGCTCATGGAGACAAAGGATGGAGCGGGCGGGAGCTTGCGGATGCGCAGGCAACATTGGAGGTGTCTAGTCTGCCCGGACGCGTGAACGTCACTGACGATACGGGAATGGCCAGCGCTTCCCCCGTCTACGTATCCAGCGGTTGGATTGATATGCATGTCCACGCTTTTCCGGAATTCGATCCGTACGGTGACGAAATCGACGAGATTGGCGTCAAGCGGGGCGTCACGACGATCGTGGACGCCGGCAGCTGCGGCGCAGACCGGATCGGCGATCTCGTGGCCAGCGGGAAGCAGGCCGACACCAACCTGCTGGCGTTTTTGAACATTTCGCGGATCGGGCTGAAACGTATCGACGAATTGGCGGAATTGGCTTGGATTGACCAGGACCGTGTGAAACAGGCGCTTGCGGATTACAGTGCTTCCATCGTCGGCCTCAAGGCGCGGATCAGCCATAGCGTGGTCCGTGAGAACGGCGTGGAGCCGCTGCGCATCGCGCGGGAGCTTTCGCAGAAGACGGGGCTGCCGCTGATGGTGCACATCGGTTCCGCGCCGCCCGATATCCGGGAGGTAATCCCGCTGCTGCAGCGAAAAGATATCATTACTCATTACCTCAACGGCAAAGCCAACAACCTGTTTGATGCCGAGAGCGAACCGCTTCAGGTGCTCCGTGACGCCATCAGCCGGGGCGTACATCTCGATGTCGGCCACGGCACGGCCAGCTTCTCCTTCCGGGTGGCTGAGGCGGCCAAACGGCACTGCATCGGCCCGGATACAATCAGCACGGACATTTACCGGGGCAACCGGCTGAACGGCCCGGTGTACAGCATGGCGAATGTGCTGAGCAAGTTCCTATACCTCGGTTACTCGCTTGAAGAGGTCATCGCCGCGGTTACCACGCGCGCGGCGCAGTGGCTAGGCAGGGAGGAGCTTGGCCGCATCAGGGTCGGCGATCCCGCTAATTTAACGTTGTTTACCGTAGAGGAAGCAGCGGCTACGCTTGTCGATTCAGAAGGAGAGCAGCGCGTCTCGGACCGCCGCATCGAAGCCAAAGGAGTGATTGTTGATGGAAAATTCATTAAATGCCAAGTACGGGCTTAAACGTGTCATTAACGCCAGCGGGCGGATGAGCATTCTGGGTGTGTCCGCGCCAAGCGACACCGTGATGGAGGCGATGAAGCAGGGCGGCCAAAGCTATGTGGAAATCGCCGACCTGGTCGACAAGGCTGGGGATCATATCGCAAACCTGATCGGTTCCGAGGCGGCGGTGGTCGTAAATTCGGCTTCGAGCGGCATTGCCCTTTCGGTTGCGGCGATCGTGACCCGGGGTGACCGGCGCCGCAGCCTGCGTTTGCACCAGGAAGAAATTCCGCAAAATGAAATCATCATTTTGAAAGGGCATAATGTGCAGTACGGGGCGCCGGTGGAAACGATGGTTTATCTCGGCGGCGGCAAGCTGGTGGAAGTCGGCTACGCCAATGAAGGCCGGGCGGAGCATATCGAGGACGCGATCGGCGACAAGACGGCGGCGATTTTGTATGTGAAGTCGCACCACGCTGTGCAAAAGAACATGATCTCCGTCGAGGAAGCGTGGGAGGTGGCCCGGCGCAACAACGTGCCGATGATCGTGGACGCGGCGGCGGAAGAGGATCTGCAAAAATACGTGAAGTATTCCGATCTGGCGATTTACAGCGGCTCCAAGGCGATCGAGGGTCCCACTTCGGGGATCGTCGCCGGGAAGCGCGCCTTTATCGAATGGGTGAAGGTGCAGTTGCACGGAATTGGACGAAGCATGAAGGTGGGCAAGGAAACTTCCTTCGGCTTGCTCCAGGCGCTGGACGAATACATCGTTAAAAAGGACAACAGTGAGCAGGAAAAAGCGGCTTTGCAGGCGTTAATGCCGCTCGGCAGCATCCCTGGAATCCGTGTGGCCATCGTGCAGGACGAAGCCGGCCGGGCGATTTACCGGGCTCGGGTACAAATCGATCCGCAGCAGGCTGGTATCACTGCCAAGGAAATGGCCGAGCGGCTGCAAAACGGCGAGATCGCCATCTATACCAGGGACTATGGGGTTAGACAAGGGTATTTCGATATTGATCCACGCCCGCTATTGGGCGACGATATCCTTGTGATTGCCGCAAAAATACGTGAATTGGCAGGAGGACGTTAACATGTCGCAGATTGCAAAAAGATTTTATAAAAACCGGGTTGCCCTCAATGTGCTGGCGAAAGATATCGCCAATGCCAAAGAGGTTTTCGAAGCGGCGGAAGGCTGTGTGCTGGTCGGAGTGCTGTCCAAGGACTATGCCACGGTAGAGGAAGCCGTGACGGCGATGAAGCAGTACGGCCGGGAAATCGACGACGCGGTGTCGATCGGCCTCGGCGCCGGCGATAACCGCCAGGCGGCGGTCGTCGCGGAGATCGCCAAGCATTATCCCGGCAGCCACATCAACCAGGTGTTTCCGGCCGTCGGAGCCACGCGGGCCAATCTTGGAGCGCAGGACAGCTGGATCAACAGTTTGGTTTCGCCGACGGGCCAGGCCGGGTACGTGAATATTTCCACCGGCCCGGTCAGCGCCGCACAGCAGGAGCTTGCGGTCGTTCCGGTTAAGGCGGCGATTGCGCTGGTGCGCGACATGGGCGGCAACGCGCTGAAATATTTCCCGATGCAGGGACTTAGCCGCGAAGACGAGCTGCGCGCTGTCGCTTTGGCCTGTGCCGAAGCGGATTTTGCCCTCGAGCCGACCGGCGGCATTGACGTGGACAACTTTGAAGCTGTTTTACGGATCGCCCTGGAAGCAGGAGTTCCGCAAGTGATTCCGCACGTGTATTCCTCGATCATCGACAAGGAGACAGGCAAAACCAATGTAGCGGACGTACTGCTGCTGACCCAAATCATGAAAAAGCTGGCGGATCAATATGCCTAAGCGCATAGCGGCGTTCGGCGAGGTCATGATGCGCCTGCAGGTGCCGGGGTATGAGACGCTGCAGCAGGGAGATACGCTAAAGTACTCTTTTTCGGGCACAGGCGTCAACGTCGTTTCCGCTTTAACCCGCTACGGGCATACGGGATGGCTGGTCACCCGCTTACCGGACAATTCGCTGGGCGACGCCGCCGCAGCCTACCTGCGCAAGCTTGGCATCGATGTCGCCCGCGTCGTCCGCGGCGGCCAATACATCGGCATGTACTTTTTGGAAAACGGCTTTGGCGCGCGGCCCAGCCGCGTTACTTACACGAACCGTCTGGAGAGCAGCTTTAACACCGCAACAGAAGGGACTTACGATGTTGCGGAGATCGCGGCCGGTATCGATGCGGTTCATTTCTGCGGAATTACGCTGGCGATGAATGACAGCGTGCGCGCGCAGATGAAATTGCTCGCCGAAGCGGTCAAACGGCGGGGCGGCCAGGTGATTTTCGACTGCAACTACCGCCCGTCCCTCTGGGGAGAAGGCGGCTATGCCAAAGCCAAACCGCATTATGAGGCGATGCTGCGGCTGGCCGATATCGTGTTGATGAACGAAAAAGACGCCATGCTCACCCTCGGCATGAGCACAACGAAGCGGGAACGGGAAGAACAGCTCGCGGAGCTGATTCCGGGCGTGGCGGCAGAGTACGGTATTTCCGTGATCGCCGGAACGCACCGCTTTATCCACGGGGACAATTCCCATTCACTGCGCGGATTTGTGTACAGAGACGGGCGATTGGTCTTTTCCGAGCGGCTGACGTTTTCCGTTTATGATAGAATAGGGGCAGGAGACGCTTTCGCCAGCGGGATCATCCACGGCGAGCTGGAGGGCTTCGCCCCGGAGCAAACCGTCCGGTTTGCGGCCGCGGCGGGGATGCTGGCGCATACCGTGCCGGGCGACACCCCGATGGCGACGGAGGCGGATATCCTCCGGGCGATGGAGCAAGCTTCCCCCGGCGATGTGGAAAGGTAGGGAACAGGGCTGTGAGTTTGTCCCGCAAAGATAGACCGTTATACTTGCAAATCAAAAATATCATCAAGGATCGGATTCTCCATGGCGTTTACCCGCAGGGGACGAATATCCCCTCCGAACCTCAGCTTGAGCAGGAATTCGCCGTAAGCAAAATCACCGTCCGCGGAGCGATCCAGGAGCTTGTTCAGGAGGGGTTTTTGGAAAAGGGCAGCGGCAAAGGGACCCGGGTGATCCGCAACAAAGCCGCCTCCAAATGGTCGAAATGGAAGCATTTCACGGAGATTTTGGTGGAAGAAGGCCATCGTATCCAAAAAGAGTGGCTGAGCGCCGAAACCGTCCGCAACACAGCGGAATCGGAGCTTTACGGGCTGTTCGGAGAACGCTGCACCAAGCTGGAGCGGGTTTATTTTCTCGACGGCAAGCCTTATATTTATTACGTGCATTATGTGGCACCGACGCGAAAAGATTTGGAACTGGCGGATCTTCAGGATCATTCGTTTTACGAACTGCTGGAGGAGCAGGGCATTGTCCTGGATAAGCTTCGGGACGAGTTTGCGGTATCCGTTCCGCCGTCAGAAGCAAGGGAGTTCTTGCGCCTGGCCGAGGGGCTGCCCGTCCTGAAACGCTCTCGTTATTCGCGGGATGCCCAGGGTAAGGTGGCGGAATACAGCATCGGCTACTACAACACGGAATTGCAAAATTACGTCGTCGATTACGATGCGTAAGCGCGGCGTTCATTCTTTATTAAATAAAGGCTGTCCCGGCAGGCGGTCCAATCCGCTTTGGGAGAGCCTTTTTTCTTGGGCGGGCAAACCAACGATATTATTCGGACGTTTTCGAAAGTTTATGGGATATTTCCTCCGAAAAGCCGGGGCTATAATAGCAGTAGGGCATATATAAAGGGCTTACATGAGGAGGAACACAGATGAAGATTACGAGGCACCCGGACAATCCGATAGTGGTACCGGGAGATTTTGAATGGAGAAAAGTAACCGTATTCAATCCTGCGGTGATTATCGATAACGGCAAATTTTATATGATCGAGCGGACGGCGGGATCGCTGACCCCGTGCAAAAACTTCTTGGGGCTCCTGGAAAGCGAGGATGGCGTGCATTTCACCCATGTGAAGGATGAACCGATCGTCACACCGGACATGCTTGGGTTCCCTTACGGAAGCGTGCAGGACCCGCGGATCGTCAAAATCGACGATACGTTTTACATGAACTATGCGCTGCGTCCGTGCGCGATGAGCTACTATCCGACCGGCCGGGGCGTGCCCGAGCGCTCGATTCCCGAGTATCCGGACGGCTGGGGCGAGCAGGAGGGGCATTGGCTGACGCGCTCGTCGATCCTCGCCTCCAAAAACCTGATCGACTGGGAGTTTGTGGCCGACACGACCCCTCTGGACATTAACGACCGTGACAACATCTTGTTTCCCGAGAAAATAAACGGCAAGTTCGTGCTGCTGCGCCGGCCGGAGGAATATGTGGGCGAAGCCTATGGCACGGAAAAAGCGGCGATGTGGATCACCTATTCGGACGATCTGATTCATTGGGAAGAGCCGAAGCTGCTGGCGAAGGCCGAAAACCCGGCCTGGGAATCGCGCAAAATCGGGGGATCGACGCCTCCGGTGCGCACCGACCGCGGTTGGCTGGTGCTGTACCACGGGGTGGACGACGAGGTTGTGTACCGGGTCGGCGCGATGCTGCTGGATTTGGAGAACCCGGAAAAAATCATCGCCCGCACGAAAAACTTCATTATGGAGCCGGAAACGTATTACGAAAAATTCGGTTACCAAATTCCGAACGTCATTTTCCCGACGGGGAACGTGGTGAAGGACGGCCTGCTCTACATCTATTACGGAGTGACCGACACGGCGATCGCGCTGGCCACTGTACCAGTGGAAGAGCTCGTCGATTACATTTTGAACGAACCTTTAGTTTAATGCTCGTTCCATGGAATGACCGCGTCAGAGCGGTTATTCTCAGAAGGGAATTGCAAACGCTTACTGAAAGCGTGACGAAAATTCTTGCCATAGTGTGTCAGCGTAAAAATGAAATCAGAATGTTAGATTATATAACATATTTTTCTGCAACTAAAATCTAAGTCGTCAAAATCACCTTAATATTTTGGATATAATCGAAGATTTGTGGGATATAGTCGAATATTCACTCCTTTTATAATAGGTAATATAACGGATGAAGATATAAAATAGGTCATTATCTGTTATGTTTCGGAAATAATCTTAAAATAACATGAGAAGAGGGTTGATTATGGGCAAAACACAGAGAGGCAAAAAAGTAGTACTGCTTGGTTTGGTTGCGGTGCTGTCCCTGTTCGCGGCGGCTTGCGGCAACGATAATGCGGCCGGAGGCGGCAGCGGCAACGCCGGCGCGGCAGCCGGGACGGAAACGATTACTTTGAACATGATGCATCCTTGGACGTCCCCGAACGTGGACAATGAAGTGTACAAGGCGCGGATCGCCGAATTCGAAAAAGAGCATCCAAACATCGTGATCAAGCAAGACGGCGTGCCGTCGGCCCAATATAAAACAAAGCTGCGCACCCTGGCGGCGGCCAACAATTTGGCGGACATCAACGTCGTATGGCCTGGTGCGGATTTGGCTCCGCTCGTTGCCGGCAATCTTTTGGAGCCGATCAACGGGATGATGGACAACTGGGGGTCGATCCTGCCGGAGAGCGCGCTTGCCGGATTCAACGTGGACGGACAGCAATATGCGATACCAACCAAACAGAACTTCGTGGACATCATTTACTACAACAAAGAGATGTTCGCGCAGGTGGGTTATGATCAATTCCCGGACACCTACGATAAATTCATCGATGCGGTGAAAAAGCTGAAAGCGGCGGGGATCACCCCGATTTCGCTCGGCAACAAGGAGCAATGGCCGCTGCAATCGTCTTACATTTCGATCATCGGCGACCGCTTTACGGGCAGTGATTTCCTGCCGGCGGTGCTGGCGGGAAAAGCGAAGTTTACCGATCCGGAGTTCGTCAAAGCGCTATCGGTTATTGACGAACTGACAAAGCTGGGCGCCTTCAATACGGACGCTAACAATATGGACTCCGTGCAAGCCCAGGATTATTTCATCCAAGGCAAAGCGGCGATGCATATTTCCTCCGCGACCGTTGACGGCAGAGTACGGATCAACAACGAAGAGGGAGACAAGTTTGGCATTGCCCTATTCCCAAGCGTAGAAGGCGGCAAAGGCGATCCGAAGAAAAGCGCTGGGGTCGTGCAATACGGAATCGCCATTAAAAGCGGACTTGATGAGAAAAAGAAACAGGCTGCCGAAGAGTTCATGAAATATTTTGTAAATGAAGACCTGTACAAAGAGCTGATCCGCAACGGTGTTGTCGTGCCGGCGAAAGTGGAGATTCCGGATGATGCCAGCCCTTATTTGAAAGAAATGCTGACCCTGACCGGGAACGGAACGGCTCCGGTATTCGACAGCGTCATTCCTACGCAAGTGGTGGACGTCCTGCAAAACGGGCTGCAAGCGTTGACAGTGGGCCGAGGCACGCCGGAAGAGCTGGCCAAGGAAGTTCAGGAAGCCATGGATAACATGAACTGATTTAAAAATCAGCCTTGAGGAGAAAACCCGATTACCGGGTTTTCTTCATTCATAGGCCTTAAAAGCAAGGCATGAAGCCTAATCTCGACATAAAGGAGGGACCTGAAGATGCAAACTTTGCGAGGAACGAAGCTGGCGATATTTCTCGGCTTGCTTCCGGCGCTGATCGTCTATGTGGGCATTGCCATCGTTCCGATCGGGCTGTCGCTTTATTATTCGTTAATGGATTGGAACGGCATCGGCGCGATGAAGTTTATCGGGCTCAAAAATTTCGCGCACATTTTAAGCGATGACACGTTTTGGCTGTCCGTCAAAAACAACGTCATCATCATGGTGACCGGCCTGATCGGGCAAATTCCGCTGGGGCTGCTGCTTGCGCTCCTGCTGAACCGCGGACTGAAAGGTTCCGGCTTCTTCCGCACCGTCGGCTTTATGCCGGTTGTCATTTCCTCCGTGATGGTGTCCCTGATTTGGGGCATGATCTACAACACGGAGTACGGCATGCTGAACAATCTGCTCGGCTTTCTCGGCCTGGACGGCTGGAAGCAGAACTGGCTCGGCGATAACCGCTGGTCCATGCTGGCGATCAGCATCGCCTACATCTGGCAAAACTGCGGGCTGTATATGGTCATTTTCCTGGCCGCGCTGCAAAATATTCCCGATGAGGTCAACGAGGCCGCGGAGCTGGACGGAGCAACCGGGTTCAAGCGCACCTGGCGCATTACGATTCCGATGATCCGCAGCACGATCATGGTGGGAGTCGTTTACAGCATCAGCAACTCTTTCCGCGTTTTCGATCTGATCCAGATTTTGACCGGCGGCGGTCCCGCTCATCAGACGGAGGTCATGACGATCCATATGTACAACAGCGCCTTTATGAACATGCGTTACGGTTACGGCAGCGCCGTGTCGATCCTGATCTTGCTGTTCAGCCTGATCGTCATCAGCCTGATCAACCGTTTAGGCCGCGAGAAAGATGCTTAAGGAGGGAGGGATTTGCCATGCATAAAAAGTCCTTAGGGTTTCGATTATTTGCGTACACTTTTTTGAGCCTATTCGCTATTATGAATATAGTCCTGCTTTTTTGGATGGTGGTGAACTCCTTCAAAAAGGAGCAGGAATATGCGGCCAGCCCGTTTTCGCTGCCGGAAGGCCTGCAGTTCTCCAACTATACGGAAGCGTGGAAGGTCGCGCATATGGACGTTTATTTTTTGAACAGCATCATCGTCACGTTTGCTTCCTTGCTTGTGACCGTATTTTTCGGGGCATTGGCCTCCTATTTCCTGTCGCGGTTTGATTTCAAGCTGCGCGGCTTGACCTACGGTTTGTTCTTGTTGGGCATGCTCGTGCCGATTCACGCGACGCTGATTCCAATTTTTCTGATCATGCAGAAACTGCATTTTCTCGATACGTATTTGTCGCTTATTTTGCCGTACACGGCGTTCCACCTTTCTTTGACGATCATTATTCTGGAGGGCTTCATGCGGGGTTTTCCCAAAGATTTGGAGGAATCGGGCGTTATGGACGGCGCGGGGATTTTCCGGATCTTCTGGTCGATTATTCTCCCGATCACCAGACCGGCGCTCGCCACCGTTATTATTCTCAACTTCATTTATAACTGGAATGAATACCTGTTTGCGCTCGTGCTGATCAGCTCGGCCGAACTGAAAACGCTGCCGCTGGGCCTGGCCAACTTTGTTGGCATCGAAACGGCAAGCTTCACCTTGCAGATGGCCGCGTTGACGATGGCTTTGATCCCGATCATCATCTTTTATCTGCTGCTGCAGAAGCAGCTGGTCACCGGCATGACGGCGGGCGCAGTCAAAGGGTAGGCGAGAGGGACAGGCGAGTGGAAGGCCGCCATGCAAAAGGGCGTCACGCCAGGCAAGAACTGGCGGTAAGGCCGCCGGTGCTATGGAAAGAACTGGTGGCAGGCCGCCTGAGCAAGACAAAGAACTGGTGGCAAGGCCGCCCGCGCTAGGGAGAAATGGCGTGACGAACGGCCAACGCACAAGGCGATGAAGCTAACGGACACCAGAGACGTTAATCGGCCCAAAACAGTGGCTTAAAAAATGTAATGGACACAGGCGACGTTATTGCCCTTCAATCAGCTCAAATAGTCACCATTGGAGGCAAATAAGGTCTTCCGTGTCCGTTAAATCGGGAAATACCCGGGAAATGGGCAAATAAGGTCATTACAGTCCGTTACAGCGCTGATCGGCGCTTTTCTTGATCACCCAGACCTAGCATCAACATCACGACCCCACGGAGGCGACAGCATCATGACAAGCTACAGAAAGGTTCTCGGCAACTTTGGCTTAAAACGGAAGGCGCTGGTCATCTTTTTGCTGTTCGTCATTTTGCCGACCTTCGGCGTTGGTGTGGTTGTGCAGTACCAATTTAACAAGGTGTTGAGAAACGAATTCATCAATTCGACGAAACGAAATTTGGACAATGTCATGGGCCAGCTCGGCGAACAAACGAAAATGGTCGAGGACATTGCCAATTATTTGATATTAAGTCCGGACATGAGGAACTTTCTAAGGACCTCCCCACCGCTCAGCAGCGAACAGCAGGCCAACCTGAAACGCAACATTGAGGATTTCCTGACGTTCCAGCTGATGTCAAAAGCCTACATCCGGTCGATCGAAATTTCCGGGTTTAACGGCAGCTTCATCGAAATGGGCGAACCGTTCAGCGGCGACGAACAAAGGTGGGAGCAGGCCGCCAAAGCGCGGAAAGGTGCGATCACCTGGACCGAAGGTTACACGCTGCACAGCGATTGGAATGGAGAAGTCCGCGTGCTGTCGATGTTCCGTGTCCTCAATTCCTACAGCCAAATTACGAAACCGCTCGGCCGGTTGATCATCCGCATGGATGAAGCGAGTATCGTTGGTTTGCTGGAAAAAGGAATCTTCAAGGACGGGGCGGGCAGCGTGTTTATCGTTGGTGGCGATGGGCAGCTCATTTTGGGATCGCAGGATCATATGCCAAGCGGCTTCAAGCCGGATGCTTCGCTTTTGGACAAGCTGGCTTCCGGCCGGGGCGATCTCACCTATGAAGTGGAAGGCAAACGTTATTTGACGATTTACAACCGCATGGAAAACACGGACTGGCAAGTGATCGCGATGATCCCTGAAGACAAGGTTGCCGAAGAATTCCGTGGGATCAAGCTGACCATGCTGGTGATTTTGACGGCGATCCTCCTGCTTGGGTTAACGGCTTTGATCGGTTTTCACTATACGATTATCCGTCCGATTTTGCGCTTGAAAAAAGAAACCAACAAAGTTGCGTACGGAGATTTCAACGCGCGGGTTCCTGTGAGTTCCAATGACGAAATTTCCGAATTGAACCGCAAATTCAACGAGATGGTGCAAACGATCCAGCAGCTGATCGAGCACAAATACAAGCTGGAGCTGAGGGAGCGGGAATCGGAGCTGAAGCTGATGCAAAACCAGATGGACCCGCATTTTTTGTACAATACCCTGGACATGATCCGCTGGACGGCGCGTTTGGAAAAAGCGGCCAAAACGAGCCAATTGATCGAAATGCTGTCGAAATTTTTCCGTTCCAGCGTGAATAATGGGAGCTATCAAACGACGCTGCGCAAGGAGCTGGAGTTTGCCCAGTCCTATTTGTATCTGCAGCAGCGCCGGCTTGGCGGCAAGCTGAACTATTCCCTTTACACGGAGGCGGGGATTGAGGAGGCCGTCACGCTCAAGGCGACGATACAACCGCTGGTGGAGAATTTCCTTAAACACGGGTTGGACCGCAGCAAGCCGGTAGGTGCAGTTCGTGTGCGCTGCTATACCCAGGAAGGCGAAATTTGGGTGGACGTCATCGATAACGGCAAAGGGGTGGACCCTGGCAGGGAAGAAGAGATCCGGGCGGCCCTGGAGCATTCGCCAAGGAACGGCAATCGGGAGGGCGCCATGCACAACATACACGAGAGATTGTCGATCTATTTTGGGCAGGATTATGGTTTGCAAATCGTTAAAACTTCGGCCAAAGGGACATGGGTGCGGCTGCGTTTTCCCCATACCCAAGGCCAAGAATTAGGGGGTGAGCGCCGTGATTCGTAATCTTTATTCGAGTTTGGCGTCCGACGGAGCGGATAAGCGCATAAGAATGCTGATTGTGGACGATGAGTCGGTGATCTGCCAAGGGCTTCACTATACGATCGACTGGGAGGAGCTTGGCGTGGAGGTCGTGGGAGAGGCCTATGACGGACAAGAAGCGCTGCGTTTGGTTGCGGAACAAAACGTCGACCTGCTGCTCACGGATATCCGCATGGACGGCATGGACGGACTGGAGTTGGCCGCCCGGCTGCGGCAGGACCATCCTGAGGTGCAGGTGGTCATGATCAGCGGTTATGAGGATTTTGGCTATGCGCGCCAGGCGATCCGGCTTGGGGTCAATGATTATTTGCTGAAGCCGGTCGATATCGAGGAATTGACGGGAGTGGTCAAAAAAATCGTCCAAGATATCCGCGTGCGCCAAAGCGAGAGCAGCGACCAGGAAATCAAGCTGTGGCTGTTGGGCATGGCCCGTCATGGGACCGCTTACGGAAAAGAGGCGCCGGCTTCGCTGCAGGGCGTCCAGTTCCGCATTTTGGCCACCCAACTGGCCGATTTCCACGAACGGTTCGCCAATATGGAGCAGGAGCGTTATGAAACGGTCCAGGAAACCTGGCTTCGCGGGCTTCACGGCCATTTGGAGCGCGCCTCCTTTCGGGCGGTTTCCGTCTTTGACCACAATAATTTGCTGATCACGCTGCTGTTATCGGAGACCTGGGTCGAGCCGAAAATTTGGGACGATTTGCTGGCCTCGGCCATTCCGCCGCTGGCGCCTTTCGAGGATGGACGCATTTACTGCGGCGCTTCCCGGATTTACGAAAACCTGGCCGTTACCGCAGACCGCTGCGCCGAAGCCGCCCGGATGCTGGAGTATCATGCTCTGGACGAACGCCCTGTGCTGCTGCCCGGGGACGAGTTCGAGATCATGGCCGGCCGGAAGCCGCCGAATTTCGATATCGCGGGAACGGTGCAGCGTCTCGTCTCCGCTTTGTTCAAACAGGACCAGAAGGAAGTCAAAACATTGGTGGAAGAGATGTTTGGTTTTTTCCGCGAATCGCGTTTTTTGCTTGCGGAAATCGTGAAAACGTACGAGGAATTGTTGGCCCTGCTGCGCCAGCGCCTGCGCAAAAGCGGCATGACCGGACTCGACTTTGGCCATCAGGGCCAGCTGGATCTGAACATTTACAACTCCTATGCCGGGCTCGAAACGCTTGTCCTGGAGGATATGGAGGAGCTGCAGCGGCTGATCGATAAAAACGGGATCGACAAGTCTTACTGGATTATCGAAAAGGCGAAAAAATTCATCATCGAGCAGTACCGCACCGACCTCAAAGCTTCCGAGGT
Source organism: Paenibacillus macerans (assembly GCF_023715465.1). Classification (GTDB taxonomy): domain Bacteria; phylum Bacillota; class Bacilli; order Paenibacillales; family Paenibacillaceae; genus Fontibacillus; species Fontibacillus macerans_A. Next base: position 200,913 of record NZ_JAMBOE010000011.1, on the reverse strand, counting down.
GGCCTCCTGGCTGAAAATCACGCCGAGCTATTTCAGTTATATTTTCAAGCAAAGCACGGGAAAAGGCTTCACCGAATACATGAACGAAATGCGGATCGAACATGCCAAAGCCCTGCTCGCGACGACGCATGACAAGGTGTTTGAGATCGCTGACAAGGTCGGCTACAAGGAATATAAATATTTCGTGTCCGTGTTCAAATCGTATACGGGCATGACGCCGAAGGAATACCGCGGGCTTAGCGTCAGCAAGGATGCGGCTGCGGACCATAATGAATAGAGGCCGATAGAACGGGGGAAACGGGATGGAAAAATATAAGCAGTCCGCCGCACCGGTGGAGGAGCGGGTGGAGGATTTGCTCGCCCGGATGACGCTGCGGGAAAAAGTAGGGCAGCTTAACCAGCGGATGTACGGCTGGGATGCCTACGTCCGGCAAGGAGAAGAAATCGCGCTCACCGACGCGTTCAAGGAGGAGGTGGCCCGCGGCGGGGGAATGGGGGCGCTGTACGGCTTGTTCCGCAGCGACCCCTGGTCGGGTGTGAACTACGAAAACGGCATCACTGCGGCGGAAAGCGCCAAAGCGGCGAACATGGTCCAGCGGTACGTGCTGGAGAATACCCGGCTCGGCATCCCCGTGCTGTTGACGGAAGAATGCCCGCATGGCCACCAGGCGCTGGACGGGACGCTGCTGCCGGTCAATCTCGGCGCCGGAGCGACCTGGAATCCGGCGCTGATGGAGCGGGCGTACGCCCATGTGGCGGCGGAAATCCGCAGCCGCGGCGCCCATGTCGGCCTGGTCTCGGCGCTGGATATTTTGCAGGAGCCCCGGTGGGGGCGCTCCGAGGAATGCTTCAGCGAAGACCCTTGCTTGGCCGCCCGGTTTGCCGAGGCGGCGGTCCGCGGGATGCAGGGCGACGACCCGCGGAAGCTGGACGCGCCGGACAAGCTTGCGGTCGTGCTGAAGCATTTATGCGCGCAGGGAGCGGCGCAGGGCGGCCGCAACGCCGGTCCGGCGGCGATCGGGCCGCGGGAGCTGCGGGAGATCCATCTCCCGGCAGCCCGGGCGGGAGCGCTGGCCGGAGCCGCCGGCTTCATGGCGGCGTACAACGAGATCGACGGCGTGCCCTGCCATGCCAACCGCGAGCTGCTGACCGGCATTCTCCGCGAGGAATGGGGATTTAACGGCATCGTGATGGCCGACGGCTGCGCAGTCGACCGGCTGCTGGCGCTGACGGGCAGCCACGAATCCGCAGCCGCGCTGGCGTTGACGTCGGGCGTCGACCTCAGCCTGTGGGATACCGCTTTTTCGACGCTGGAGGAAGCGGTCTTGCAGGGGCTGGTGCAGGAAGCCGACATCGACCGGGCGGCCGCGCGCGTGCTGCGGCTGAAATTTCGGCTGGGCCTGTTTGACCGGCCGTATGTTCCGGAGCTGCTGCCGGTGAGCGTCGTCGGCAACCCGGCATTTCAGGAGGTGAACCTGCAGGTCGCCCGCGAATCGGCCGTGCTGCTCAAAAACGCAGCCGGTTTGCTGCCGCTGGCGCCGGGCGTGAAGCGGATCGCGGTGATCGGACCCAACGCCGACCGGTTGTACAACCAGCTCGGCGATTACACGAGCGTGCAGCGCGAAGGCACCGGTATTACGGTGCTGCAGGGCATCCGCTCGTGCGCCCCGCAAGGCGTGGAGATCGTTCACGCCTTGGGCTGCGGCATCCGCGACCGTTCTATGGCGGGGTTCGCGGAGGCAGTGGCGGCCGCGAAGGGTGCGGACGTCGCGGTGCTCGTGCTGGGCGGCAGCAGCGCCCGGCAATTCGGCGGCGACTTCGACAGCAACGGTGCGGCCATCGTTTCGGAGGGCAGTCCGTCGGAGATGGACTGCGGCGAAGGCGTCGACCTCGCGGACCTGTCGCTCGGCGGCGTGCAGCGGGAGCTGGCCGAGGCCGTCTCTGCCACCGGTACGCCCGTCGTCGCCGTCGTGATTCAGGGCCGGCCGCATGCGCTGACCGGGATCGCCGACCTGTGCGGCGCCGTCCTGTGTGCCTGGTATCCCGGCACGCAAGGCGGCCGGGCGATCGCGGAAATCCTCTTCGGGAAGGTGAACCCGAGCGGCAGACTGCCGGTTTCGCTGCCGCGTTCCTCGGCCCAACTTCCCGTTTATTACAATCAGAAGGACCCCGGCCGGCCCCGCGTATACGTCGATATGCCTTCCGCGCCCCTGTACCCGTTTGGTTACGGGTTAAGCTATACGACTTTTGCTTATGCGAATCTGTCGTTGTCGCGAAACGCTGTCTCGGCGGGCGAGTTGGAGAGCGGGGAGAAGGTAACGGTGCGCGTTGAGGTGGAGAACACGGGGGCTTGCAGCGGCGCGGAAACGGTCCAGCTGTATATCCGCGCCCGTGAATCGGGCATTACCCGGCGGATCGCCGAACTGAAGGGGTTCCGTAAAATCGAGCTGAACCCAGGAGAACGGCAGATGATCGAGTTTACCCTTGGCCGCGAAGAGCTGGGCATCTGGAACCGCGAACTGCGCTTTACGGCTGTGCCTTGCCGCGTCGCCGTTCAAGTCGGCAGCAACTGCCGCGACACCATCTCCGCCGAGCTGGTCGTGACGGGGTGAAACGATTGGGCGGTCGAATGAACGAATGAACTTCTTTCGCCAGAGTACTAGAAAAAGCGCGAGGGCAGGAGTACATAACTCCTGTCGGCTCGCGCTTTTTTTGCTAGGACTTCGCGGGCAGAGGGAACCAAATGCAAAAATGCATTTGATTTTTCCGCTAACCTCCCTTTTCGAGCAGGTGAAATGCAAAAATGCATTTGATTTACAGCCGTTCGATAAAAAAGTTTCTTTCGACCGGATATGAACTGCACATTTGCATTTGAATCCCCTGTTTCGAGGAATCTCGACAAAAACCGCCTGCACTTTTGCGTTTCGTAGGAAGTTCGCACACTCCTCGCGGTTCTGTTCCCCACCTATCCCCTGCCAAACGTAAGAGAACACTTTTCTGCGGTTACGGTTTAGTGGACTAGTCCGTTTCTGCGTTTTACCGTGCACTTCCGCTGCTCAACACTCGGAACACTCATCGCGCTTTTGCTTTTCCGAGTCCCGGTAGGCGCTGGGCGACTGGCCGGTCACTTTTTTGAACAGCATGGAAAAATATTTGTCGTTACCGTACCCGACGCGGGAAGCGATTTCATGGACCGGTGCGTTGCTATCCGACAGCAGGCGTTTGGCCGCTTCGATGCGGCGGGTGATCAGGTAGTTGACGGGCGAGCAGTAAATCAATTTGAACGGTTCCGGACTCAGCGAGCGCTCCTCGTGCGGCACACCGGCATTGTATACAGCCACGTCCCCGGGGTGCACCTCGTACGTTTTGCCCGCGATCCGGAATTCTCCGGCGCCTTCGACAATATAAATAATTTCGCAAAAATCGTGGATCTGCGGCGGGGCGTAAAAACGGCGCTCATCGACGACTTGGCCGGCGAACAGCAGCTCAGGCGTTTTTTTGAAACGGAAACGGTCGCTTTTGCGATGCGGAATTTCGATTTTTGGCACGCTAGGGTTCCTCCCCACGATCGGATGGATGCTCCTATTATATCCCAAGCGGGTGAGGTTGGAAAAAAGCTGGACCGTAGGCTTCATTTCAACAAGCCGATATGATCGGGGGCGGTTCCAGGTTTTCGCGGCCTGCCTGGCCTGGCGTTCTGATTGGAAATTTCCAATGGAATCAGAAGTGAAGTGGGGATGCAGCGGTTTGATTGGAATCTATGCCGGTCGGATGGGGCAGGTTTGTGGGAGAGGTTCACTTTTTTGCGGTTTTGCGCTGCGAATAGGGCAATATAGTAGGTTCTCGAAGTTGGTTAATTCATTTTAAAATGGGACCATATTCCAAGGTCAAGGAGGCAGGACGGGTATGGTTGAAAACGATTACAGATGGAAAAGCGGATTTCCGAAAATCGGCATTCGCCCGACGATTGACGGCAGACGGCGGGGGGTTCGCGAATCGCTCGAGGAACAGACGATGAACCTGGCCAAGGCGGTTGCCCGCCTGTTCAGCGCCGAGCTGCGTTATCCGAACGGGCAGCCGGTGGAATGCGTCATTGCCGATACCTGCATTGGCGGGGTAGCGGAAGCGGCGGCAGCGGCAAAAAAATTCAAGCAAGCCGAAGTTGGCCTGTCGATCACGGTGACGCCTTGCTGGTGTTACGGCACAGAAACAATGGATACCGACCCGATGATTCCGAAGGCGGTGTGGGGTTTTAACGGCACCGGGCGGCCGGGGGCGGTCTATTTGGCGGCGGTCTTGTCCGCGCACGCACAAAAAGGGCTGCCGGCGTTCGGCATTTACGGGGAAGACGTGCAGGACGAAGGCGACGACCGGATTCCGGCCGACGTGCAGGAGAAGCTGCTGCGTTTTGCCCGCGGCGGGCTGGCGGCGGCGATAATGCAGGGCCAGGCCTATTTGTCGATGGGATCGGTGTCGATGGGGATCACCGGGTCGATGGTGAACGACGCTTTTTTTCAGGAATATCTGGGCATGCGGAACGAATACGTTGACATGAGCGAATTTACGCGCCGGATCGCAGAGGAGATTTATGACCCCGAGGAATACAAGCGGGCGCTGGACTGGGTGAAAAAGAACTGCCAGGAAGGGCCGGACAACAACCCGGCGCATCTGCAAACGTCCCGGGAGCGCAAGGATCGGGAATGGGAAACGGTTGTAAAATTGACGTTGATCGCGCGCGATCTGATGATCGGTAATCCGCGCTTGGCTGAACTGGGCTTCGAAGAGGAAGCGCAAGGCCATCATGCGATCGTCTCAGGGTTCCAGGGACAGCGCCAGTGGACGGATCATTTTCCGAACGGTGATTTTATGGAGACGCTGTTAAATTCCTCCTTTGATTGGAACGGAACGAGATCGCCGTTCATCGTGGCGACGGAGAACGACAGCTTAAATGGCGTTGGCATGTTGTTCGGATACCTGCTGACCCATACGGCGCAAATTTTTGCCGATGTGCGCACGTACTGGAGTCCGGCTTCCGTGGAGCGGGTGACCGGCTATAAGCTGGAGGACCGCGCGGCTGGCGGCATTTTGCATCTGATCAATTCAGGTTCGGCGGCGCTGGACGGTACCGGCGAACAGGCGAAGGACGGCGCTCCCGCGATCAAGCCGTACTGGGAGATCAGTGAAGAAGAGGTCCAGCGCATGCTGAAAGCGACGCAGTGGCGTCCGGCTTCGGTGGAATATTTTCGCGGCGGCGGGTTCTCGACCGATTATTTGACCCACGGCGGCATGCCGATGACGATGGCGCGGCTCAATCTGGTGAAAGGGCTTGGGCCGGTGCTGCAAATCGCCGAAGGCTATTCGGTCGACCTGCCGGAGCACGTGCACGATACGCTGGACCAGCGGACCGACCCGACCTGGCCGTCGACCTGGTTCGCCCCGATCTTGACCAGCTGCGGTGCGTTCACCAGCGTCTACGACGTCATGGACCATTGGGGCGCCAACCACGGCGTGATCAGCTACGGGCACATCGGCGCCGACTTGATCACGCTGGCGTCGATCCTGCGTACCCCGGTCAGCATGCACAACGTGCCGAAGGAGAAAATCTTCCGCCCGCGCGCCTGGGGCCTGTTCGGCACCGAGGACGCGGAAAGCGCCGATTTCCGCGCCTGCACGGCGTTTGGACCACTGTATAAGTAGAAACCGCTGCGGACGTCCTTTATGGCGGGAAGGGCCAATAATGTAATCTTACAGAGGACAAAATGCAAAAATGTCTTTTCAAATGAGGACATTACATTTCTGATTTCGAAGTGTCCACCTTTTGAAAGACATTTTCGCCAAAAGTCCACGTGAAAAGGACAAAAAGTCCAACTCGACCGATAAAATCAACTCATTAAGCCCAAAAGGAGAATTGCAAAAATGGATCAGGATAACGCCAGAGACATACGGCAGGAACTATGCAAATACGCTCGAAAAATCGTGGAAAACGGGCTGGTCGTGGGGCCGGGAGGCAATATCAGCGCCCGGGCGGGCAAAAAAATGTACTTGTCGCCGAGCGGTTTTGCCCTTGAGGAGATCGAGCCGGAGCAGTGGATCGAGGTGGACATTCCGACGGGACAGGTGACGGATATCGGGCTGCGCCCGTCATCGGAAGTGCTGATGCATTTGTACGGATACCGGCAAAAGCCCGATATCGGCGCCATGGTTCACACCCATCCGCCCAATTGTATCGCTTTTACGCTGATTGAGCGTGAGCTGCCGATCATGTTTCCGGATCAGGCCGCGCTCGTCGGACGGACGGCGTATATTCCGTACCTGATTCCGACGACCGATGTGCTTGCGAACGCCGTGGCGGCCAAAGTCAACGAGGCAAGCTCGATTTTGCTGGGCAACCACGGGCTCGTGACGACCGGCCGGAATCTTCGCGAGGCGTATTATCGGACCCAGGTTGTCGAGGAGAGCGCGAAGATTTATTTAAGCGCCCGGGCGGCGGGAAAGCCGGTGCCGCTGACCGTTCAGGAGGTGGCCGATATCGCATCGCTGGAGAGCGAGGATTACCGGATTCAGCTGCTCCAAAAAATGAAATAACGGAAGGTGCGTTAAGCATGTCCAAGTCCATCTCCATGTCTATGAACGTGAGCGAACGGCGACTTCCATTTCCGTGCGTTTTGGCGTTTGATTTGGGAGCGGGCAGCGGCCGCGCCATTATAGGCGAGATTGTTGCGGAGGGCGCTCAAGGCCAAGGCAAGCTCAAAATTACGGAAGTCCACCGTTTTCCGAACGTCCCGGTCCAAATCGGCAGCCATTTGCATTGGGATACGCCGATGCTGCTGCAGGAAATCAAAAACGGGATTCGCCAAGCTTTTCAGGCTGGCTTTCAACCGGAAAGCTGCGGCATCGATACCTGGGGCGTTGATTTCGGACTCCTTGACCAAAACGGCGAACTGCTGGGCATCCCGTACCATTACCGGGATCGGCAGACCGAAGGACTGGTGGAGGAAGTATTCGCCTTGGCCGGTCCGGAGCGGCTGTTTCGCGAGAGCGGGCTGCAGTTTATGCCCTTTAATACGATATATCAACTTTACGCGATGAAAAAATCCGCTTCCCCCAAACTGGACATCGCCGAAACCTTGCTGCTGACACCTGATTTGCTGAACTACTTTCTCACCGGAAAACGGTCCTGCGAATTTTCGATGGCGACCACCACCGGGCTGTACGACCCGGGACGGGGCGCGTGGAACCGGCAGTTGATGGAGGAGCTTGGCCTGCCAGGAAAGATTTTTCCGGAACCGGTGCCGCCAGGGACCGTGATCGGCGAATTGACCGCCGAGGTTTGTGCGGAGCTGGGCGTGCCGCCGATCAAAGTGGTCGCCGTCGCTTCGCATGATACGGAATCGGCCGCGGCGGCTGTGCCGGCGGCGACCTCATCCTTCGCTTATCTGGTCAGCGGCACATGGTCGCTGCTCGGCACACAGATGTCCGGGCCTTTGCTCACGCCGGCGGTGTTCGAGCAGCAATTTTCCAATGAAGGCGGTGTGGACGGAAGCTTCCATCTGCTGAAAAACATCATGGGGCTGTGGATTTTGCAGGAATGCAAGCGCAAATGGGAGCAGGGAGGCGATAGCTTCGCGTTTGCCGAACTCGTCAATCTGGCGGAGGAGGCCGAGCCGCTGCGTTCCTTGATCGATCCGGATGATCTGCGCTTTATGAATCCTGCGGATATGCCGGGGGAAATTCGCAGCTTCTGCCGGGAGACCGGCCAGCCGGAGCCGGATTCGATCGGCAGCACGGTTCGCTGCATCCTGGAAAGCCTGGCGCTGTGCTACCGGCAGGTGCTGGAGCAGGCCGAAGCGGTGACCGGTTCGCGTTTTGCCGGCCTGCACATGGTGGGCGGCGGTGTTCAGAACGAGCTGCTGTGCCGCTTTACGGCCGATGCCATCAGACGCCCGGTCTGGGCCGGACCGGTGGAGGCCAGTGCGATCGGCAATCTGCTTGTACAGTTCAGAGCCGCCGGCCGGATCAAGGATATGCGGGAAGGGCTGGAACTGGTGAAGTCGTCGTTCCCGCTGCAAATTTTCGAGCCGGGCAGCCCGGAACGCCGAGCGGAATGGACGGTAGCCTATGAGCGATATCTGCGGCTTACCGCTTCCCCGATCGGCAGCCGTTCCCGTTCCGGCAGCTAGGTTGGCGGTTCGTTTACTTACTATAAAAAAATTTGGGAGGCCGGTGTATGTTAAAAGGAATTTCCGGCTTGATCACGCCGGATTTGATCAAAATTTTGATGGAGATGGGGCATTCGGACGAAATCGTCATCGCCGACGGCAATTTTCCGGCGGCCAGCCATGGCCAGCGTTTGGTCCGCTGCGACGGGCACGGAGTCCCCGAACTGCTGGAGGCGATCCTGCCGCTGTTTCCCCTCGATGTGTACGTCGACCGGCCCGTGTCCTTGATGGCGGTGACGCCGGGGGAAGCGGTGGAAACGCCGATCCGCGACAAATACCGGGAAATCGTAAGCCGGTACCATCCGCTGGACGACAACGACCCTTTTGAGGAGGTCGAGCGTTTCGCTTTTTACGAAAGGGCCAAACAGGCCTACGCCATCGTATCCACCGGGGAAAAAGCGCTGTATGCCAACGTGATATTAAAGAAAGGTGTCGTCATTCAGACGCCTTAGTGCCTCAGAGGCTGCTCTAGCCAGATAGCTGATTCCTGCGGTCTGGGTGCAACGCAACGTTCTGATTGGAAATATCCAATAGAATTGAAAAAATACCGGCAAATACAACGGCTATATTGGATGTTTCCAATAGAATCGCACTAGCGTTGCATTAAATCCGACAAGATACATTTTCTCGCCACCACATTCTAACGGTTGCCACAGCCGCTATTTGCTCCAATATCACCGTTTTCAAATTCTAACGGTTGCCATAGCGCTTATTTAGCTAAAACCCGACTATTTGGGCTCAGATTTGATCAGATAACAGCGCTCACAACCGTTAAAATTTAGAAAGAGCCTTTTTTTGCAAAATAGTGACTGATACAACCGTTAGATTTCTGGCGTGATCTCAAATGGAATAGCGCGCAAGGTGTACCAGAGATTTTGTGTAAGCGTTAATGCAACGCCAGTGATAGAAATCGGCTTGGCACGGTGAAAAACGGGCGCTTTGAGCGAAATCTATTGGATTTTTTCCAATCAGGCGGTAGGGCAACTGAACTTTGTTACGGTTATCGGCAGGCCGATTCGAAAATCTTCCGTTTAAGGGAACGGAGGATTTTTTTATTTTTTTTGAAAGCGCTATATCCAAAACCAAACAAATGATTTAAAATTAAAACAAACAAAAATAAAGAAAAAAATAAACATTCAAAAATGGAGGTAAAGAAAAAACATGGTTCAGAACTTATGGGATTCATCCAAAGCAGCAGCATTAACTCCCGGACTTGATGAGCTGGTGTACCGTTCCAACCTGTTGGGCGCGGACCGCCGGGTGTGCAACTGGGGCGGAGGCAACACGTCGAGCAAAACAATCGAACAAGATTTTCGCGGGCGTGATGTCGAAGTGATGTGGGTGAAGGGCAGCGGCTCCGATCTGGCGACGATGAAGGCGGGGAACTTCACCGGCCTGCGCATGGACGATATTCGTCCGTTGTTCGAGCGGGAGGAGATGTCCGATGAGGAGATGGTCGCTTACCTGGCGAACTGCATGATCGACGCCAAACATCCGCGCGCGTCGATCGAGACGCTGCTGCACGCTTTTTTGCCGTTTAAGCATGTGGACCACACCCACCCGGACGCGATCATCAGCTTATGCTGCGCCCATAACGGCAAAGAGATTGCCCGGGAAATTTACGGCGACCGTTTTGTCTGGGTGCCTTATATCCGGCCGGGCTTCACATTGTCCAAGATGATCGCCGAAGGCGTGCTGGCCAATCCTGAGGCGGAGCTGGTGCTGATGGAGAAACACGGGCTTGTGACCTGGGGCGATACGCCGGAAGCCTGCTACGCCAAAACGATCGCGATCATCAATGAAGCGGAGCGTTACATCGAAGCGAAGATTCAGGCGCAGACCGCAGAAGGCCGCGTGTTCGGTGGAGCTAAGGCCGAGCCGCTTCCGGCGGAGCAGCGTAAACAGATCGCGGCGGCGGTTATGCCGCTGGTTAGAGGGCTGGCGAGCGGCGACAAGCCGGTGATCGTCACGTTTGATGACGAAGCAGACGTGCTGGAATTCGCCGGCAGCCGTGAGGCCGCGCAGCTGTCGCAAATCGGCGCCGCCTGCCCGGATCACCTGGTGCACACCAAGATGGTGCCCTTGTTCGTCGACTGGACGCCGGACGCGGGTGACATCGACGGGCTGAAGAACAAATTAAAGGACGGCATCGCCGCCTATAAGCAGCAGTATCAGGCTTATTTCGAGCGCAATAAGCAGGCAAGCGACGTGATGTTCGACGCGGCTCCCCGTGTGATTCTGATCCCCGGCCTCGGGATGCTGAACACCGGCAAAAGCTGGACCAACTCCAAACTGAGCGGCGCTTTGTACCACCGGGCGATCGCGGTGATGAAAGGGGCGACCGCACTCGGCCGATTCGTGTCGCTTAGCGAAAACGAGTCCTATAACGTGGAGTACTGGCCGCTGGAGCTGTACAAATTGTCGCTTGCGCCCGCAGAAGCGGAATTCTCCCGCAAGGTCGCTTTTATTACCGGAGGAGCCGGCGGTATCGGCAGCGAAACGGCACGGCGTTTGGTCGAAGAAGGCGCTCATGTTGTGCTCGCGGACCTCAACCTGGAAGGCGCGCAAAAAGTGGCCGCCGAAATCAACGCCAAATACGGGGAAAACCGGGCGCTGGCGGCCAAAATGGACGTGACCCAGGAAGAGCAGGTGGCGGCGGCTTATGCCGAGGCGGCGCTTGCCTACGGGGGCGTCGACATCATCGTCAACAACGCCGGACTCGCCACCTCCAGCCCGTTTACGGAGACGTCGCTGAAGGAATGGAATTTGAATATTTCCGTACTTGGCACGGGGTATTTTCTCGTGGCGCGTGAAGCGTTCAAGCTGATGAAGGAGCAAAATACCGGCGGCAGCATGGTGTTCATCGGCTCGAAAAACTCGGTGTATGCGGGGAAAAACGTTACCGCCTACAGCTCCGCCAAAGCGCTGGAAGCCCATTTGGCCCGCTGCATCGCGGCCGAGGGCGGGGAGCTCGGCATCCGTGTCAACACGATTTTGCCGGATGCAATTTTGCAGGGCTCGGCGATCTGGAACTCGGGTTGGCGCAATGAGCGGGCCGCCGCTTACGGCATCGAGCCGGATCAATTGGAAGAGTACTACCGCAAGCGGACAACGCTGCTTGTCAACATTTATCCGCGCGACATCGCCGAAGGCGTTGCGTTTTTCGCTTCGTCCAAAGCGGCCAAAACGACCGGCAGCATGCTGACGATCGACGGCGGGGTTCCGGCGGCTTTTGTTCGCTAATTTGTTTGCTAATATGAAGACTAGTAGATAGTTCCTGAAATAAACGTGAGCATGGGGACGTTCTTTCTGTAGGTGATAAAATAAAGACAAAAAACGGCGTTATTTCAGCGGTATTCTCATTTTGAGTAAAATAGAGGAATTTTTTACCGCTATTTTCTTATATCGCCGGAAAATAGCCGTTTCTCCCACCGTTCATGGGAAAATAAGGACATAAAATTCCGCTATTGGTGATAGGCTGCTTCATTCCGGAAAATAAGGGCATAAAATTCCCCTATTTTTATGAGGGGGTTCACGGAGGGGCTCAGGCAGCACCTCACGTTATTTTCAAATCGTTCAACTAGAAAGGATATGGCAGGAGGATGCAGATGTTAGTTGCGGAGAGATATGAAAAAATCGTCCGCCTCGTCAACGAACGCGGCAGCATACGGGTGTCGGAGCTGAGCGAGCTGTGCCAGGTGACCGAGGAGACGATCCGGCGGGACCTGGACCGGCTGGAAAGCGCGGGGCGGCTGCTCCGCTCCCACGGCGGCGCAGTCAGCGTGCAGGGCCACCAGCCGGAAACGCCGTACTTCGAACGCGAGGTCATGCAGGCGGAGGAGAAAAAAAGAATCGCCCGCGAAGCGGTGAAGCGGATTCAGCCCCGGGACCGGATTTTGCTTGATGCGAGCACGACGGCCTGGTATATGGCGGCCGGTTTACCGGATATGCCGCTGACCGTGCTGACCAATTCGCTGAAGGTGGCCGCCGAACTGGGGAACAAGGAGCAGATCGAGGTCATCTCCACAGGAGGGCAGATGGCGCGGCGCTCGATGTCCTGGGTGGGGCCGCTCGCCGAGCGCTCGCTGGATGCGTATCATGTCGATAAGCTGTTTTTATCGTGCAAAGGATTCCATCTTGAACGCGGGATCAGCGAGTCGAACGAGCTGCAGGCGATGGTCAAGCGGAAAATGATCGATATCGCGGACGAGGTTGTGCTGCTGGCCGATGCCAGCAAATTTGGACAGCAGTCTTTTGCCCATGTGGCTCCGACCGAGCGGCTACATACGATCATCACCGATTACCGGCCGGATGAAGCGGTTTTAGGCGAGCTGGGCAAGCGGTCGATCGAACTGATCTCGGTTTGAGCGGATGACCGGATTGACCGGAGCATCCATTGCACCGCGAACACCGGTCAACGAGAAAACGCATGGGAGGTGCGAATATGGACAAACAAACGGACGATGGAGTGCTTGCGGAAACAGAGGGGATCGCAACGAATTCAGTGGTGAAGACAGATTCGGACGCTGCCCCGGGCATCAAGGTGTCGATGTTCATCACCTGCATCAGCGACGCGGTTTATCCCCGCATCGGCGAGGCGATGGCCCGGCTGCTTGCCCGGCTGGGCGTTAAGCTGGAGTTCCCGGCGAAGCAGACATGCTGCGGCCAGCCGGCGTTCAACAGCGGGTACTGGGACGAGGCGCGGAAGTCGGCAGCCACGCTGCTGGAGGCTTTTGCGGACAGCGACTTTGTCATCGCGCCTTCGGGGTCGTGCATCGGGATGATTCACCACTATCCCAAGCTGTTCGAACACGATCCTGTCCGGCTGAAGATGGCGCGGGAGCTGCGGAGCAAATCGTACGAGTTTACACAGTTTCTTGTGCAGGTGCTGGGCGTTACCGACCTGGGTGCCGTGTTTCCGCATAAGGTCACGTACCATCCTTCCTGTCACGGTAGCCGGCTGCTGGGCATCAAGGACGAACCGATGGCGCTGCTGCAAAACGTCCGGGACCTGAACTTGGTTCCGCTTCCGTTCGCCGAGGATTGCTGCGGCTTCGGCGGGACGTTTGCGGTGAAGATGGCCGACATCTCCGGGGCGATGGTGACGGAAAAAGCCGACCACGTGCTGGAGACGGAGGCAGAGGTGCTGACCGGGCTGGATATGGCCTGCCTGATGAACATCGCCGGCAATTTGCGCTACCGCAAGCAGCCGGTGCGCGTCATGCATCTGGCCGAACTGCTGTATGAGGGGGTGAGCGGAGCATGAACCAGGGAAGCACGACAGCTTCGCAAGCCCAAACTCAAACCCAAGCCCAAGCACAAACCCGGCCTTCTACGGTCAAAAAGCGTGCGGAGCTGGCGCTGAACAACGATTTTTTGCGCAAAGCGGTGCGTTTTACGACGGAACGGCTGCGGGACGGGAAAAAGAAAGCGTCTGAAGATCACGGTCATTGGGAGGAATGGCGGGAGCGCGGGCGGCAGATCCGCCTGCATACGATCGCGCATCTCGACTACTATTTGCACCGGTTTGCCGAGCAGGCCCGGGCGAACGGCGCACACCTCCATTTTGCCGCAACCGGCGAGGAGGCGGTTCGCATCGCCCTGGAGATCGCCGAGCGCAAGCACGCCGGCTCCGTGGTCAAATCGAAGTCGATGGTCAGCGAGGAGCTGCACATCAACAAAGCGCTGGAAAACATCGGCGTGGAGACGGTGGAAACCGACCTGGGCGAATACATTATCCAGCTCGCCGGGGAGGCCCCGTCCCATATCATTATCCCGGCGATCCATAAAAACCGCTATCAGATCGCCGAACTGCTGTCGCGCGAAGCGGGGGAGGAACTGCCGCCCGATACGTCCGTGCTGGCCGGTTTCGCCCGGCGGAAGCTGCGCGCCAAATTTCTGGAGGCGGACATCGGCATGACCGGCTGCAATTTCGCGATCGCCGAGTCGGGCTCGATCGTGCTGTTTGAAAACGAGGGCAATGCGCGGATGGTGTCGACCGTGCCGAAAACGCAGATCACGTTTATGGGTATGGAACGGATCATCCCATCCTGGAACGATCTCGAAGTGATGGCGACGCTGCTGCCGCGTTCGGCGACGGGGCAAAAGCTGACCGTCTACATGTCCGGCATTACGGGACCACGGCGAACCGGCGATGGCGACGGTCCGGAGGAAATGCACATCATCATCCTCGACAACGGGCGCTCCGAACAGCTCGGCGACCCGGAGTTCCAGGAGCTGCTGAACTGCATCCGCTGCGGCGCCTGTCTGAACGCCTGTCCGGTGTACCGCCACATCGGCGGCCACGCTTACGGCGGGACGTACAGCGGCCCGATCGGGGCGGTGCTGACGCCGGCGCTCAACCGCAATGTGGCCGAATGGGACGACATCGCTTCGGCCTCCAGCCTGTGCGGAGCTTGTTACGAAGCTTGCCCGGTCAAAATCCCGCTGCATGACATGCTTGTCTATTTACGCAGACGCAAGGTCGAGCGTGGCTACGGGAACAAGCTGGAGAACGCCGGGATGAAAGGCTTCGCCGCCGTGATGGCGAGCTCCAAGCGGTTTCACCAAGCGCTGAAGCTCGGGCGTATAGCGCAAAAACTCGTTGTGCGCGGCGGCGAAATCCCTTCGCGGATCGGTCCGCTGAAGGGCTGGAACAGCTACCGCGTCGCTCCGGGCCTGGATCGGCAGCCGTTTCGCGAGCGCTGGGGCGGGCTGGAGCGGGAGCTGAACGCGGCATCCCAAGCGGCGCAGCCGGCGGCGAGCCGGAACGCGCAGGAGCGGCTGCAGGCCGCGCTGAAGCAAAGGCTGGCCGGCGGGCAGCAGTCTTCAGGCCAGCAATCGGCCGGCCAGGCAACCGTGCAGAAAGAAGGTCATACGTATGATGGATAAGAACTACGGGAATTGGCTTAAGGAGATGGAAGCGGATTCGCGCGCCAAACAGGAGCAATTTATGAACCGGATCGCGGAGCGCTTGAAGCGGCCGAGACTGCAGGAGGCTCCGCCGCGCGCCTTGAGGGGGGCGCCGGATTACTGGCGGGAGTTTGCGTGGGGTCCGGAGGAGCGGCTTAACCGGTTTGCGGAAAACTTCACGAGCGCCGGCGGGCATGTGGTGCGGCTGGCGGATATGGACGCAGCTAAGGCATTTATGCTCGAAAAAGCGGAGGAATTGAAGGCGCGTTATATTTTGCGCCAAAATGATCCCGCGCTGGCGGAGCTTGGGCTGGAAGCGGACCTCGCCGCGTCCGGCGTCCGGCTGTCGGTGTGGAACACCGCTGCCGAAGAGCTGTGGATCGCCCGCGCGGCGGAGGCCGACTTCGGCATCGTCATGGCCGATTACGCCGTGGCTTACACCGGCTCCCTGGTCGTCAAATCGTCCCCGGAAAAAGGCCGCTCGGTCAGCCTGCTGCCGACGGCGCTGATCGCCGTCGTCCCTGTCGACCGGATGAAGACGCGGCTCGGCGAGGTGCTGGACGAATTTGACGAAGCGGGACGCTCCGTCCTGCCGGCCGGTATTCATTTCATCTCCGGGCCGAGTCGCTCTGCGGACATCGAAAACGACCTGACGATCGGCGTGCACGGCCCCGGCGTTGTGTTTGCCCTGCTGGTCGGTTAGTACAGCACCTCGATATTTTTGTCCCGCAGCAGCTTCAGCCAAGTCTCGGAAGGGCGGCGATCGGTGATCAAATAATCGATCTGCTCCCAATCGGCCAGCTTAACGAAGGCGGTTTTGTCGAATTTGGTGTGGTCGGCGAGCAGGATCACTTTGCCGGCATGGCGCAGCATATGCTTCTTGAGCTCGCATTCCGGCTCATTGGAATCGGAGACGCCTTTTTCCGGCGACATGCCTTTGCAGCTGATGATGGCCGTGTCGGCGTTGTATTTTTGCACCGTCTGTTCGGCGGTTGGCCCGACCAGCGACAGCGAGCGGCCGCGCAGCGAACCGCCGGTCGAGATGACCTGCAGCCCGGAGCCGGCGAATTCCTGCAGCACGCTGACGGAATTGGTGATGACGGTGACGTTGTTTTTCGGCGGCAAGGTTTTCAAAAACTCAAAACAGGTCGAGCTCGGGTCAACCATCAGCGTGTCGCCGTCATGGATCAGGTCCATCGCTTTCAGGGCGATTTGCCGCTTGACCTCCACGTTCAGCGTATTGCGGGTCGTATACGGAAGATCCTCGTTCGTGTGCAGGACCAGCATGGCGCCGCCGTAGGTGCGGTTGACGATCCCCTCCTTTTCCAGCTTTTCGAGATCGCGGCGGATCGTCTCTTCCGTCACCTCGAACATCCGGCTTAATTCCGGCACCAGCACGCGTTTGTCCTGATGCAGCAGGTCGATGATTTTTTGTTTTCGTTCAGCCGCCAACATGGCGTTCACCTCGAGATTCGTTCTTTTTGTAAGGCCCAAATTGGCCTAGGCTTCCATTTCATCATAGCGGTAAACCTTAGTCTTATCAATGTCATAAATCAGACAAAAACAAAAATAAAACAACATAAACAATCTTTATTTCGTTGACAACACAGAAAAACGGGCGTAGGATGAAATTGAACATTTCAAAGCGAGGAGCGCTGAAGGGATGAATCATCATATCGCTGTCGATATCGGTGCCTCCAGCGGGAGGCTGGTTGCGGGAGAACTGCGGGACGGTGTAATGACGCTGCGGGAAATCCATCGGTTCGACAACGGCTTTGCGGAGAAAAACGGACATTTTTATTGGGATATCGATCATTTGTTCCGGGAAATTTTGCGGGGGCTGACGGAGGCCAAACGGCTTGGCATTGCAAAATGCACGCTTGGCATCGACACTTGGGCGGTGGACTATGCGCTTCTGGACAGCCAAGGCGAACGGATCGGGGACGTGTTCTCTTACCGCGATCCCCGCACGAATGAGGCGGTGGACGAGGTCCACCGGCAGATGCCGTTTGCCAAAATCTACGCCAAAACCGGAATTCAACACCTTTCTTTTAATACGCTGTATCAATTGTACGCCCATGACCGCCGCGAGCTGGCGGCCGCCGAGCAGATTCTGCTCGTTCCGGACTATTTGTATTATTTGCTGTCGGGGCGGCGGATTCATGAAACGACGAACGCTTCGACGACAGCCATGCTGAACCTGCAAACCCGGGATTACGATGCGGAATTGCTGGCCCTGCTCGGGTTGCCGCGGGGGAAGTTTCCCGCTTTGACCGAACCGGGAACACCGCTTGGTCCGCTGAAGCCGGAGCTGATGCAGGTTTACGATCTTCCCGAATGCGAGCTGATTTGCGCCGCCACGCACGACACGGCTTCCGCCGTGCTTGGTGTACCGGCCAGCGGGGAATCCTGGGGATATCTCAGCAGTGGAACGTGGTCGCTGATCGGCGTGGAGCGGGACGCGCCGCTCGCTACGCAGGAGGCGATGGAGCGGAACTATACGAACGAATGGGGCGCTTACGGAACGTACCGCTTTTTGAAGAACATCATGGGCATGTGGCTGATCCAGGAGGTCCGCAAGGATTACGGGAAGCAGTACAGCTTTGCCGAACTCGTCACGCTGGCCGAGGAAGTTTCGCCTTTCCGTTCGCTGATTTCCTGCAACGACGACCGCTTCCTCAACCCTCGGCAAATGACGGAGGAAATCCGGCGTTACTGCGCGGAAACCGGCCAACCCGTTCCGGATACGCCGGGTGAGGTGGCAAGATGCATTTTTGACAGTCTGGCCTTATCTTATGATTTTTACATTAAAGAGTTGGAACGTTTGACCGGGGAAAAAATCAACACCCTGCATATCGTCGGCGGCGGGGCCAACAACGAACTGTTATGCCAGCTGACGGCGGATGTGCTCGGGATCGGGGTGGAAGCGGGGCCGACGGAGTCGACCGCTTTGGGCAATCTGGCCGTGCAGATGGTGAGCTGCGGCGTTATTCGGAGCATCGGCGAGGCCAGGGAAATTATCAGGCGCTCTTTTCCGGTTCGCAGTTATGCCCCGCAGCCGGTCGATGCCGAAACGATCGCTGAGGCGCGCAGCCGGTTTGGGACGCTGACGGCGCCGACGGTCCATCCATAATGAAAAAAGAGGAGGAGAAAACGATGGAGCAAAGCATTGCAAACAGCTATAACGAAGCCAAAAAGCTGTACGAACAACATGGGATTGACGTTGAAGGCGCGCTTAAGCAGCTAGCCCAAATCAAAGTATCCGTGCACTGCTGGCAGGGGGACGATGTCCGGGGATTTTTGAACAAAGAAAAGGAACTGAGCGGCGGTATTGCGGTCACCGGCAGCTATCCCGGCCGGGCAGGGACGCCGGATGAATTGCGAAAGGATTTGGAGCAGGCGTTCGCTCTAATTCCGGGAAAACATAAGGTGAACCTGCACGCCATTTACGCCGACACGGACGAAACCGTGGATTTGGATGCCTTGGAGCCGCGGCATTTTACCGGATGGGTCGACTGGGCGAAGGAGCAGGGGCTTGGCCTCGATTTCAACCCGACATGTTTTTCGCATGACAAGGCGAAAGACGGGTTTACGCTCAGCCATCCCGACCCGGAAATCCGCCGCTTTTGGATCGACCACTGCAAAGCTTCGCGCAAAATCGCCGAATCGTTTGGCAAGGCGCTTGGCCAGCCATGTGTGACGAATGTTTGGATCCCCGATGGGTTTAAGGATTCCCCGGTCGACCGCCTGTCGCCGCGGGTGCGATTGAAGGAAGCGCTTGACGAGGTTTTTGCCGAGAAGATCAGCGAGGAATACAATATCGACGCCGTCGAAAGCAAGCTGTTTGGCATCGGCTCGGAAAGCTACGTGGTCGGATCACATGAGTTTTATATGGGCTACGCGCTGACGAGGGGCAAAGCGGTATGCTTCGATTCAGGCCATTTCCATCCGACCGAAACGATTTCGAATAAGCTGTCTTCCTGGCTGCTGTTCGGCGATCAACTGCTGCTGCACGTCAGCCGTCCGGTCCGCTGGGACAGCGACCATGTGGTCACGATGGACGACGAGCTGCTGGATATCGCCCGGGAGCTTGTTCGCGGCAATCTGCTGGACCGCACGCATATCGGGCTCGATTTCTTCGACGGCAGCATCAACCATATCGCGGCTTGGGTGATCGGCACCCGGAACACGCTCAAAGCGCTGCTGCGCGCAATGCTGGAGCCGGTCGACCGGTTGAAGGAGCTGGAGCTGGCGGGCGATTACACGTCCCGTTTGGCGCTGGTCGAAGAATTCAAATCGTATCCGTACGGGGCGATCTGGGATTATTTCTGCGCTGCGCAAGGCGTTCCGGTGAGAGAAGCGTGGCTGGCGGACGTAAAAAAATACGAAAAGAACGTCCTGGCGGTTCGCGGGTAAAACAAACCAGCGTTTTACTGATTTTTTCAAAATATAAATATATAGAAGGAGAGGAACCTGCTGTGAATACGATAACAGAAGTGGAGAAAAGCCGGGTTTCGCGGGAGATGGGGATACCTTTTATCCGGGAAATGGCGGAGATTACGTATCACATGTGGAGGCTGGGCTGGGACGAACGCAACGGCGGCAACATCAGTTATTTGCTGGACGAGGCGGAGGTGCTGAAGTATCTTGGCAACGGGCAAGGAGAGGAGACCAAAAGAAGCATTCCGCTTTCTTTTCCGGTGAAGGAACTGGCGGGCAAATATTTTATCGTGACGGGGTCGGGCAAATATTTCCGTAACGTGATCTCTGATCCGGAAGCGAATCTGGGTGTCGTGCGGGTTGCCGCAGACGGGGAACGGATCTCCGTGCTGTGGGGACTGCGTGACGGTGCGGTTCCGACCAGCGAGTTGGCCTCGCATTTCATGAGCCACATCGAACGGTTGAAGGCCGATCCCGAGCATCGGGTCGTCATGCACTGCCATGCCACTAACGCGCTGGCGATGACGTTCATTCATGACCTGGACGAGAAAAAGCTGACGAAAACGCTGTGGGAAATGTGTACGGAATGCCTTGTCGTTTTTCCGGACGGCGTCGGCATCGTGCCGTGGATGGTTCCGGGCAGCCCGGACATCGGGCGGGCCACCGCCGCCAAAATGTGCGACCATCGCGTCGTGATTTGGCCGCAGCACGGGATTTTCGGCACAGGCCGCACGATGGACGAAACGTTTGGGCTGATCGAGACGGTGGAGAAAGCAGCGCAGATTTACATGCTGGTCGCGCACCATCCGATCAAGCAAAGAATCACCGACGCGCAGTTACTCGATTTGGCCGCAGCGTTTGGGGTTACACCAGCCGCAGGGATATTGGAATAAAGGATGTGCACCGAAAAGCGGGCTCCGATTTGGGGGTCCGTTTTTTTGATTATACGCGGCGCTTTCGGAAACTTATATTTATTTGCTGCGTTTAAAGTAGTGGGTATGGTGCTTTTTTACAGATTCGCATTCTAGATACAAAGGAGTTAAGAGGCGTGATCAAAAAAATTGGACTAACTCTGTTGCTGCTAAGCATGACTGTGACAATGCCTATGACGGGGTGGGCGGCTTCCTCCAAAACGGAGATCAAGGTATCCAAGTCCGCTTTGGATTACGAAATGGTCCGGCCGCAAAGTGACGGAGCTTTCCATGACGGTCTGCTGCTGGCTCAGCAGTCGAATGGCAAAAACGTATATTACAATAGCAAGGGGGCACAGGCGTTCACGCTGCCGACAGGCATTGAGCCGCTCACGGATTTCCGCGAGCAGCGCGCTGTAGTCAAGGATACCGCTACAAAGCTGTATGGCTACATTAATACGCAAGGCAGGCTTGTCATACCATGCCAATATGTGGAGGTTGATTCTTTTGCGGAAGGAACTGCACATGTGAAAGATGCGAGTGATCGTGAGTTTTTCGTGGACCGTGCCGGCAAGACGCTGGTATCTCTGACAACCTCCTACGACTCGGATTTTCTATTCACCGAGGGATTGGCAACGGCTTATGAAGAGCTGACTGGCCGCATCGGCTATGTGAACACGAAGGGAGAACTGGCCATTCCGTATCAATACAGCTATGCACGCAACTTCTCGGAGGGGCTGGCAGTGGTGAGCAACGATGCAGGCTTATACGGCTACATTGACAGCAGCGGCAAGCAGGTCATCCCGTTCCGTTATACTTCTGCGGGTGACTTCGGCGAGGGGGTGGCTCCGGTACAGAACGCCACCGGGAAGTGGGGCTACATTAACAAGCAGGGCAAAACAGTTATTCCTCACCAATACGCAAATGCCTGGGGGTTCTCGGAAGGGCTGGCAGTCGTGTACAATACGAAAGAGCAAGTCGGGTATATCAATAAAGCGGGCAAGCTTGTGATCGGGTATCAGAAATATAACCGTGCGGATGATTTCTCCCAGGGCATTGCCCTCGTAGGCATCAACTCCAAGTCTGATCCGAACGGAAAATACGGCTATATCGACCGCCAGGGCAAGCTCCTCACGAAGCTGGAGTACACGCCGGAATCCTCTTCCTTCAATCAGGGCTATGCTGTTGCTGTGAAGAACGGCAAAGGATACATTCTGGCGAGATCCACAAGCACAGGTACCGGATCAGGCACAACTGCCGGGAAGTGAGACCAGCTTAGGACGGTTTAAAACAGAACGAACCAGCACCTCTCCGTGTGGAAAGGTGCTGTTCGTTTTTCTGAAGATATCAGGAAATATTCACGGTTAGCGAAAACGCTATTGCCTTTTTGAACGGACGACTTTAAAATAAAGATATCTAAATTTGTACGTACAACATTTTGTTATAAGTTTTTTGTAATCCGATGTATGTACAAGTTGGCGATGAAGAAACAATACTTTTGTGGGAGGCGTTTTATATTATGATGCAATTGAAACCGCATTCTTTTTGGTTTGTGACCGGCAGCCAGCATTTGTATGGCCCGGAGACCCTGGAACAGGTTGCCGAGCATTCCCGTATCATCGTCGAACAGTTTGGCAAAGATCCGGTGTTTGGTTTCCCGGTGGTGTTTAAACCGATTGTTAAGAGCTCTGATGAAATATACAAATTGATTTTGGAGGCGAACGGCGATGAGTCGTGCGCGGGGATCATCACCTGGATGCACACGTTCTCGCCGGCCAAAATGTGGATCGCGGGGTTGTCCCAGCTGCAGAAGCCGCTGCTTCATTTCCATACGCAATTTAACCGCGATATTCCGTGGGAAACAATCGATATGGACTTCATGAACCTGAATCAATCGGCACACGGCGACCGCGAATACGGCCACATCGGCACGCGTTTGGGGATCGCCCGCAAAATCGTCGTCGGCCACTGGGAGGACGCGGAGGTGCGCGCCAGCATCGCCGGCTGGATGCGGACGGCCGCGGCTTACGCCGAAAGCCGCCAGCTGAAGGTGGCCCGGTTCGGCGACAACATGCGCGAGGTGGCTGTGACCGAAGGCGACAAGGTTGAAGCGCAAATTAAGTTCGGCTGGTCGGTGAACGGTTACGGCGTCGGTGACTTGGTGCAGGTGCTGAACGAGGTGAGTGACGCCGAAGTGAAGGCGTTGCTGGAAGAATACGCGGAAACGTACACGATCACGCAAGCCGGCTTAAGCGAAGGACCGGTCCGCGATTCGATCGCTTATCAGGCGAAACTGGAAATCGCTATGAAACGTTTCCTTGAGGCCGGCGGGTTCGGCGCGTTTACGACGACGTTCGAAGACCTGCACGGGCTGAAGCAGCTTCCGGGCCTGGCGGTGCAGCGCCTGATGGAAGCCGGTTACGGCTTCGGCGGCGAAGGCGACTGGAAAACCTCGGCCCTGACGCGCGTGCTGAAGGTGCTGGCGAACAACAAAAGCACGTCCTTTATGGAGGACTACACGTATCATTTCGAGCCGGGCAACAACATGATTCTGGGCGCGCACATGCTTGAGGTATGCCCGACGGTCGCGGCAACGAAGCCGGCGATTGAAGTGCATCCGCTTGGCATCGGCGGCAAAGCGGATCCGGCACGGATCGTGTTCGACGGCCAGGACGGACCGGCGGTGAACGCTTCACTGGTTGACTTGGGACACCGCTTCCGGCTGCTCGTTAACGTTGTGGACGGCGTGAAGGTCGACAAACCGATGCCGAAACTGCCGGTGGCCCGCGTGTTGTGGAAGCCGCAGCCGTCGCTGCGCGAATCGGCGGAAGCATGGATTTTGGCCGGCGGGGCGCATCATACCGTCCTGTCCTATGCCATCACGGCGGAAAATCTGGCGGACTGGGCGGAAATGGCCGGCATCGAAGCGGTGTTCATCGACAAAGACACCTCCGTACAGCGCTTCAAAAACGAGCTGCGCTGGAGCGATGCCGCATACCGCTTGCGTTAATCGCGGCCCGGCCGAGTCGGACCAGCGGGTGGATATTGCTCACGCTAATCGCAGCCGCTTCACGGCCCCGGCAGTTGCATTGGTTTCGTATCTTGCTTAACCTTTGCGTTCACCCGGCGTGTGATACAATAGCGGGTATATAGGTGATTGTGAGGGTGGACGAGAAATGAACGATAAAAGAGTTCCAAAATATTTGCAGTTGAAACGTGAATTGCTGTCGTGGCTGGAGTCCGGAAAACTGCAGCCCGGCAACCAATTTCCATCGGAAAACGAAATTGCCGAGCAGTTTGGCTTAAGCCGCCAGACCGTGCGGCAAACGTTTGGGGAACTGGAGAAAGACGGCTGGCTGGAGCGGATCCAGGGCAAGGGGACATTCGCCCGTAATCCCGAGCGCCGGGAAGGCGAAGCCGTCAAAACGATCGGTATTATTACGACGTACATTTCCGATTATATTTTTCCCCATATCGTCAGGGGAGCGGAAGCGGAGCTGCGCAGCCGGGGATACCGTCTGCTGCTGTCGAGCACGGACAACACGAAAGAGAAGGAAATGGACAGCCTGCAACTGATGACAAGCCAGCCGCTCAGCGGCCTGATCATCGAGCCAACGAAAAGCGCGGAGGGAAATCCGAATTTGGGGTATTTTTTGGACCTGCAGGAAAAGGGGATCCCGTATTTGATGATCAACGAAAAATACCGCGAGCTGGAATGCCCTTGCCTGAAAGTGGACGACGAGGCGGGGGGCCGCAAGGCGGCGCGTTATTTGCTGGAGAACGGGCATCGGCAGGTCGCCGGTTTTTTCAAAAGGGACGACCTGCAGGGCGTTAACCGATTGAAGGGCTTTTTGTCGGCGCACCGGGAATACGGAATTTCTGTCTCGCCGCAGCACGTTGTGACTTATACGACAGAGCAGAAGGCCGACTTTACGTATATGCGGACCATCGAGTTGCTGCAAGGGCCGCCCGAGCAGCGGCCGACTGCCTTCGTCTGCTACAACGACGAACTCGCGGTTATCTTGATGGATGCCGCGGCAGCCTGCGGTTTGCGGGTTCCGGAGGACATTTCCGTCATCGGGTTCGACGACTCCAGCCTGGCGGCCGCTTCGGGAACGAAGCTGACGACGCTGACGCATCCGAAAACCGTCATGGGCGAGCTGGCGGCGAGGCAACTGATCGGCATGATCGAACAGGGCGATAGATATGAGGATACGGTGTTTGAACCGGAGCTGATCGTGCGGGGTTCCGTGCGGAAGCTAAACGGCAACTAGAGCAGGATTCCGTGCGGAAGCTAAACGGCAACTAGAGCAGGATTCCGTGCGGAAGCTAAACGGCAACTAGAGCGGGATTCCGTGCGGCAACCAGAACGGGAACCTGCGCGGCAGCTGAACGCTAATTCGAGCGGGAATCCCACCGCCTGCGGCGGGAGTATTTTTAGGAACGTGAAACTTTAGGCTAACTTGAAATGGATTCGGAAGGGAGCTGGACGAACGATGCTGGAAGCGTTAAAACAGCAGGTGCTGGAAGCGAATCTGGATCTGCCGAAACACGGACTTGTCACTTTTACCTGGGGGAACGTCAGCGGAATCGACCGGGAAAGCGGTTTGTTTGTCATTAAACCGAGCGGTGTGCCTTATGAGGAATTGAAGGCGAAGCATATGGTCGTGGTCGACCTGGAAGGGAACGTGGTGGAAGGCGATCTGCGCCCATCCTCCGATACGCCGACGCATATGGTGCTTTACCGTTCGTTCCCGGATATCGGCGGCGTTGTGCACACGCACTCGCCTTGGGGCACAAGCTGGGCACAGGCCGGGCGGGCGCTGCCGGCGTACGGGACGACGCACGCGGATTATTTTTACGGGGAAATTCCTGTGACACGGCCGATGACCAAAGCGGAGATCGATGGGGCTTACGAGTTGGAGACAGGCAATGTGATTGTGGAGCGCTTTAAAGGGCTCGATCCAAATCAGGTGCCGGGTGTGTTGGTGCATTCGCATGCGCCGTTCGTGTGGGGCAAGGACGCCCACAATGCCGTGCATAACGCGGTGGTGCTGGAGGAGGTGGCGAAAATCGCCGCCCGCATGCTGCAAATCAATCCGGACACGCCGCCGATGGACCAAACGTTGCTCGACCGCCATTTCCTGCGCAAGCACGGGGCAAACGCGTATTACGGGCAGAAGTAACTAAGGCAAAGTTGTGCGAAAGTCAAAGCAAATGAAGCGAACGTCCATGGGGAAAAAGCAAGTTTTGCCGCGAGCGGGCGTTCGCTATTTTTTGGGGGAGGGTATGAACATGGGCAAAAAGTACACGATTGGCGTCGACTACGGGACTCAGTCCGGACGTGCCGTGCTGGTCGATCTGTCGAACGGCCAGGAGGTTGCCGATCACGTTACGCCTTATCCGCATCACGTGATCGATGAGCGTCTTCCCGGATCAGGGATCAAACTGGAATATGATTGGGCGTTGCAGCATCCCGACGATTACTTGGAAGTGCTGCGGCGTTCCGTGCCGGCGGTGCTGAAGGAGTCGGGGATCAATCCGGCCGACGTGATCGGGATCGGGATTGATTTTACCGCCTGCACGATGCTGCCGGTCGATGCCAAGGGGCAGCCGCTCAGCTTCGACCCGGAGCTGACGGACAATCCGCATAGCTGGGTGAAGCTGTGGAAGCATCATGCCGCCCAGCCGGAGGCCGATAAAATCAACGAAATTGCCGCCGCGCGGGACGAGGCCTTTTTGCCGCGGTACGGCGGGAAAATCTCGTCCGAGTGGATGATTGCGAAGGTATGGCAAATTCTCGACGAAGCGCCGGAAATTTATGAAAAAGCCGATATGTTCCTGGAGGCGACGGATTGGGTCATCGCGCAAATGACCGGCACCATCGTACGCAACAGCTGCACGGCCGGCTACAAGGCGATCTGG
The DNA here is from genome assembly GCF_023715465.1 of Paenibacillus macerans. Classification (GTDB taxonomy): domain Bacteria; phylum Bacillota; class Bacilli; order Paenibacillales; family Paenibacillaceae; genus Fontibacillus; species Fontibacillus macerans_A. Next base: position 174,506 of record NZ_JAMBOE010000011.1, on the reverse strand, counting down.
CACAAGCAGGACGGCTATCCGGGCAAGGAGTATTTCAAGGCGCTTGATCCGCGGCTGGAAAACTTGACGGACACGAAGCTGCGTGGCGAGGTGATCCCACTTGGTACAAGCGCGGGCGGGTTGCTGCCGGGGATGGCCGAGATGATGGGCCTTGCGCCGGGCATCGCCGTCGCGGTCGGCAACGTTGACGCGCATGCGGCCGTGCCGGCCGTTGGTGTTGTAACGCCGGGGAAATTGGTGATGGCGATGGGCACGTCGATCTGCCATATGCTGCTGGGCACCGAGGAGAAGCAGGTGGAAGGCATGTGCGGCGTCGTCGAGGACGGCATCATTCCGGGGTATTACGGGTATGAGGCTGGGCAGTCGGCGGTGGGCGATATTTTTGAATGGTACGTCGAGGAAGCGCTTCCGGCGTACGTCAAGGAAGCGGCCGACAAAGAGGGCCTGAACGTGCATCAATGGCTGGAGCGGGAAGCGGCCGCTTACAAGCCGGGGCAAACCGGTCTGCTGGCGCTTGACTGGTGGAACGGCAACCGGTCCGTGCTCGTCGATACCGATTTGACCGGGATGATCCTCGGCATGACGCTGCTGACCAAGCCGCAGGAAATTTACCGGACGCTGCTGGAGTCGACCGCTTTTGGCACCCGCAAAATCGTCGACGCGTTCCATCATAACGGTGTCAGCGTCGATGCGCTGTATGCCTGCGGCGGCCTGCCGCAAAAAAACCGCCTGCTGATGCAAATTTACGCGGACGTGACGAACCGCGAAATTTTCGTGGCGGATTCCAAGCAGACACCGGCGCTGGGCGCGGCGATGTTTGCGGCCGTGGCGGCCGGCGCGGCGGCGGGGGGCTACGACACGATCCTTGACGCTGCCGATAAAATGGCCCGGGTCAAAGAGGAAACGTTCAAGCCGATTCCGGAGCACGTGAAAGTGTACGACCGCCTGTATCAGGAATACAGCAAGCTGCATGACTACTTCGGCCGCGGTGAAAACGATGTGATGAAGCGGCTGAAGCGGATTAAGAAATCGGCGGAGTAAGGAGCGGCGACTTTAGTTGCGGAGAACTCTGGTGTATGGCACACGACAATTCCGGTGGGTAGCCACCACGATTTGGTTGGAATTACTCCAATAGAATTGGAAATTAAGTGGTAAATACAGTGGCTTGATTGGATATTTTCCAATAGATTGGCTCGGCAGGGCGCAAAATGGGTGATCTGAGTGAAATCTATTGGATTTTTTCCAATGAGAGCTCAAAATGGCGTTCGGTTTCCGACAATCTATTGGATTTTTCCAATGTGAGGTGGAGGGCGTCAGGTTGCGGAGAAATGTTTCATAGGATTACCGGCGTATGGTATGCGACAATATTGGCAGGCAGTACGTTCTTGTGAATAGTAGGCAGGTTTATGTGTATAGTAGCTAGGTTTATGGAATAGTAGGCAGGTTTATGTGAATAGGAGGGAGAGGGATCATGCTGGAGATGGATGGTTGGCAATTACAGCATCTGGAGCGGATTGAGCTGGAGCGGGGAGTGCTTCGGGAGGTCGCGCCTTTTTTGCGGGAGCGGGGATATCACCGCTCTATTTTGGTGGCGGACGAGAACACGTATAAAGCGGCGGGCGAAAGGCTGGCCCGCGATCTTGAGGGCGCCGGACTCGCCGCCAAGCTGTGCTTGATCCAGCCGAACGACATGGGCGATGTCGTGGCTGATGAGGCGTCGCTGGTCCAATTGCTGCTGGAGGTCAGTCCGGAGGAGACGGATGCGCTGATCGCCGTCGGGTCGGGCACGATCCACGACATCGTCCGCTTTGCCGCCCATAAAAGCGGCAAGCCGTTTGTTTCCGTCCCGACGGCACCTTCTGTGGACGGTTTCACCTCTGCCGGCGCGCCGCTCATCATCCGCGGCGTCAAAAAGACCGTCCCGGCCGTGCCGCCGGTCGCTATTTTTGCCGACCTCGATATCCTGATGTCGGCACCCCAGCGCCTGGTTGCCGCCGGCTTCGGCGACATGCTGGGCAAATACACCTCCCTGTTCGACTGGAAGTTCTCCAGCCTGACGGCGGGGGAACCGTATGACGAACAGGCGGCGCTCATTACCGAACGGGCGCTGCGTTCGTGCGTGGAGCATGCCGGTGAGATCGGCGCCCGCTCGGAGGAAGGCATCCGCGCCCTGATGACGGCGCTGATCGAGTCGGGCATCGCCATGCTGCTGTTCGGGCAGTCGCACCCGGCCTCGGGCGCGGAGCACCATCTCTCCCATTATTGGGAGATGGAATTTTTGCGCCGGGGCGAGCGGGCGGTGCTGCACGGCGCGAAAGTCGGCGCGGCCTGCGCCGAGATCGCCCGCGTCTACCATGACGCGGCCGAGCGGGGGCTTTACCCGGGCGCCGAGCCGGAGGCGCTCCGGCAGCACGACGCGCAGGTGCGCGAGTGGCTGAAGGCTGTGCCCGAGGAGGGGCAAATTCGCGGTTTGCTGCGCCAAGCGGGCGGACCGGCGAACCGTATGGAGCTGGGCATCGACGATGATTTGTTCGCGCGCAGCCTGCGCGAAGCCCATCGGGTCCGGGACCGCCATACTTTGCTGCGGGCACTTAACGAAGCAGGCGAGTGATCACGGAACGGAAGGGGTGTGGGGGACCTATCGCGAGGCAGCGGTGAGGAACTCCGAGGATTTTAGCCGATTCGAACAAAAACGAGCTGATGGCGGTATCATCCGCGAAGTCAGCTCGTTTTTTAGCATTCGCTCGTTTTTTTCATGAAGAGATTTTTTCCTCTTCTCCAATGTTCAGCATGGCCATGAGGGCGAGCAGGGCGCTGGTAGGGTGCGAGTTTTTCCGCACGACCAGTTCGGTTTTCGTTTGCCGGAATGACTCCGGAACCTGGTGAATGCAGAGATTGCCGGCGTTCGCTTCTTTTTCGACGACGACCCGCGGCAGCAGCGAGATACCAAGCCCTGCGGACACGCCTCCAATTATCGCTTCCAGCGTGCCGAATTCCATCGTGTACGGGTGGTTTTTGCCGCGGGTGTGCAGCCAATGCTCCAGCAGCTCCCGGTACGCGCAGCCCCTGCTGTACACGAGATTCGGTTTAGCGAGTGCTTTGTCGAGATCCGTGATGTCCGGCGGGGAAATCAGCACTACTTCTTCCTCGAAGACGGGATAGGCCTCCAGGTCGGGGTGGTTGGAGTGGCGGCTGATGAAGGCGACGTCCAGGTCGTATTGCAGCGTTTTTTCCAACAAACGCTCCGACAAGTCGGTGATCAGCGAAATTTCCACTTTCGGAAACCGCTTGTAATATTGGCTCAGCAGCTTGGGCAGGCGCACGGCCGCCGTCGTCTGCGAAGCGCCGATCAGGAGCGGGCCGCTCGGTTCGCCGGAAGAGGTGAGGGCCGCGGCGGCTTCATCCAGCAAGCCGATGATTTTGTCGGCGTAATCCAGGAGCATTTTGCCGCTGGAGGATAACGTCATTCCCCGGTTATGGCGATGGAACAGCGCGGTCCCGAGTTCGGATTCCAATTGGCGAATGCGCGAGGTCACGTTGGACTGCACGTAGCCAAGCCGCAGCGCCGCTTTCGTAATGGAACCCTCCCTGGCCACCGCCTGAAAGATGCGCAAATCCGCACTCTCCATGGTCGATTCCCTCCCGTTTATTTTAGTATCAGAAAAAATGATATCTAATATCTGTATCAATCATTATACATAATTTCAGTCCTCCGGTACAATACAAACATGATTTGCGAAAGGGAGGCTGCAACATGAAAATGAACGGATTCAAATATACCGGCCTGCTTTTGTTGACCACATTTTTGATGGGGATTGCTTTTCCGGTCGGCAAGCTGGGGTTAAATTATGCTCCGCCTTTTTTATTGATGGGGATGCGGTTCGTTTTGGCCGGAGGTTTGCTCGCGCTGTTGACGATGAAAAAGCGGCAGCCTCGCGGGTTAAAGCAATGGCTGCAAGCCGCAGCCCTCGGCTTGTTTCAGTCGGCCGGCGTGATGGGCTGCGCCTACTACAGCATGCATTGGATCACTTCGGGGGAATCGGCGATCATCACCAGCACGAGCCCGCTGATGCTGCTCGTCATCGGGGCGGTCATGAACCGCGGCGCTTACCGCATTTGGCAATGGTTTGGGGTTGTCATCGGGTTTGCCGGCGTGCTGCTGACGTTTGGATTGCATATGAAAATCGAGCTAGGGACCTTTGTTTCCTTTGCGGGAGCGGTTTGTTTTACGGTCGCCACGCTCATCATCAACCGCATCGGCCCGGAATTCGATTTGAAAGTCCTCGCCGCCTATCAGATGATGGCTGGAGGAATTACGCTGCTTATTTTAAGCGGGCTGACGGAAAAGCCGTTTTTCTCCTTTACTTTGACATCGGTGCTGGTGCTGCTCTGGTTGGTGGTTATGTGTTCGATCGTGCAATTTTCGGTCTGGTTTTATTTGCTTCAAAACAGCGATCCGGCCAGGACTAGCGCTTTTCTGTTTTTGGTACCGCTGTTTGGCGTGCTTACAAGCTGGCTGCTGCTCGGCGAGCAGGTGAACTGGTATGTATATGCGGGCGGAGCGTTGATCTGTGCGGGTATTTTTATGGTGAATTGGCAGGTCAAGCGGGAAATCAGTGGCGCCGGAGAAAGGGAGGCCGGAAAGAGTGACACGGCCGAGGCGAAGGGGCAAGGGAGCCGTACCATAACGGACATGTAAAGAGGAGGAACAGAGATGAGCTTCTATAACAAAGTAGTTTTAGTCACCGGCGGAGGCACGGGAATTGGCCGGGCCACCAGCCTGCTGCTGGGCGAAAGAGGAGCGGCCGTCGCCGTCAATTATTCGCGATCCGCGGTGGAGGCGGAAGAAACCGTACGGGAAATCAAACAGGCGGGGGGCCGGGCGCTTGCCATCCGGGCGGACGTGTCGCGGGACGACGAGGTTCGGGATATGGTGGAGCAGGTGGTACACCAATTCGGCACGATTGATTATCTCGTCAACAACGCCAGCATTACCCGGTATATCGCGATGAATGATCTTGAAGCTGTGACCGAGGAAATATGGGATGACCTGCTTGGGGTCAATGTCAAGGGGATGTTCAATTGCGCGCGCGCCGCGGCACCCTATTTGAGAGAGGGAAAACAAGGGGCGATCGTCAATGTCGGAAGCGTCGCGGGAACGACGGGAAAAGGCTCGTCTCTCCCTTACGCTGTTTCGAAGGCGGCCGTACACGGCTTGACCAAATCGCTGGCGCACGCTTTGGCGCCGGAGATCCGCGTATGCGGCATCGCTCCGGGAGCGGTTGCGACGAGATGGTGGGAAGGCAAAGAAGAGCAAATGCGCTCGCTCATCACCCATCTGCCGCTGGAGCGCATTTCCCCGCCGGAAGAGATCGCTCAGCTCATTTGTGCCGTGTTGGAACAGCCCTCGCTGACCGGGCAGATCATTACGGTGGATAACGGGCAGACGATGTAAGCGGGGACGGAGGTTTATTTTCTAGCAACGGGCCTGCCTGCGAACCCCCCTCATAGAAATAGCGGAACTTTATGGTCCTATTTTCTGGAACCTGACATGTTCATCCCCATTAGCGACAATTTTTGGCCCTATTTTCCAATGAACGGTGCGAAAAGTGGCCATCTCCCTGTGCTTCACTAAAATAGCGACATAAATTTCCCCTATTCCTCTCCTAATGGGTGATCCCGCCGAATTAGCGACATTTTTTGTTCTTAATTCTTGGCTTGAGTTTAGCCCAAAGCGCAAGTCTGCCAGAAGTTCAAAAAACGAGCTTCCGGGCAGACTTTTTGTTATGCCGCCGTTCGGCTATCGTCTTCAGTTATTGTCTTCGGCTATCGTTTTCGCACATTGTTTTCCCGCTCTCCTTTTCCCGCAAACGGCCACTGCCGCATCGCTTATGAGACGGCTAAGGCGACGCGCCTAGTGGACCTGGTGCACCAGGACAACAAGCCCGTGTCCTGCCCACCGCTTGCCTCACTCCTCATGCACATCATACAGCACGCGGGCCAGCAGGTCCTGGCTGTAGTTGCCGAAGTTTTTGCCGTAGATCGTCAGGCCCCGCTTGTTGACGGCTTTGTCGGTGACGGCGATGCGCAGCGTCAGCTCGGATTTGTAGTCGAGTCCGATTTCAGCCAGCGTGACGTCCGAAATCCGGCAGCCGTCGATAAAGCTGCCTTCATGGTTGATGCGGATCAGTTTGAGCATGCCGTACTGGTTCAAATGCGGCGGCCACCAGTCCGGGTTGAAGGTCCCGCGCGCGTCCCCGAAATCTCCCGGGCTGGTCCAGAAGCCAAGCTCCACACCATTCAGATAAAAATAGATGTCCGATGGATAATTGTCGTTAAAACCCGGCGCTTCCGAGCCAAGCTCCAGCGAAAATTGGATCTCGCGGAACGTCTGATTCGGTTTGAGATAGTTCGGGATCCGGTATTCCAGGTAACCTTCGGACAGCCAGATGATCTCCGAGTCGATCCGCTGCGGATCGGCGAAATAACGGGGATCGTCAAAATCGCCGATGATGCTGTCTTTAGTGGCCAGCCCGCAGGTGGGGAGGACCTGATAATTGCTGTAGTGCCCGACCTGAATTTCCACTTCGTATAAATTGTCCACCTCTTTGCTCCGCAGATCCACCATCAATTTATCCTTGTTCAAATAGCAAATTTTCTGGATGCCGTGTTTGCCGACAGAGGTGTTGATTTCGATCAGTCCGCTCTCTTCCAGCTTTTTGATATGCATCGTGATCGCGCCGTTGCTGAGGCCCAGCTTAGTGGCCAGGTCGTTTAAATTCAGCGCCTGATTTTTGGCGAGCAATTCGAGGATTTGAATTCTGATCTCCGAACTTAACGCTTTAAAAATTTCAATCCCGCTCATCAAATCCTTAATGTAGATCATCGTCATAAACCTTCTTCCGCTAGAGATAATAGAGTTCTATTTTTGTTTATTTTAGATAATTATAAACTAATAGCACTATTTAATAAATAGTTAAATGAAAAAATGTAAACACATCTTCAAAATTAGTTAAAATTTGCAGAAAATTCACGCTTAAATTCACTGAATTCTAAAATGAAAGACTCGATAATACACGGTGTAAATGATTATTTCGCCGTAATTCCACAGTTTATTAGCTTGTTTTAAATTGATTTTACAAAAACATAAAAAGATTTAGAAAAATATATTTACAACGATATTCTCATGTGCTATTTTATACCTGTAAGCGGATTCATTCAAGTTATTTCAAAACAGTTTATAAAATTGTAAAACGGAAGGTGATACCATTGTCGTCAACCGCACCTAGAGCAAGCATGGTCGTAGACAAAGCATTCAAGATTGCCGAAGTAGATAAACGCATATACGGCTCATTTATCGAGCATTTGGGCAGGGCGGTATACGGGGGAATTTACGAGCCTGCGCACGCTACGGCGGACAGCTTGGGTTTCCGCAGCGACGTAAAGCAGTTGATTCAGGAATTAAACGTACCTATTATCCGCTATCCGGGCGGCAACTTCGTTTCCGGCTATAACTGGGAGGACGGAGTTGGCCCCGTGGAAGCTCGGCCCAAGCGGCTGGAGCTGGCCTGGAGAACGGTGGAGCCGAACGATGTAGGAACTAACGAGTTTGCGGCCTGGGCGAAGGAAATCGGCTCTGAAGTGATGATGGCCGTAAACCTGGGCACCCGCGGTGTGGACGCGGCCAGAAACCTGGTCGAATACTGCAACCATCCCGGCGGCAGCTACTGGAGCGATTTGCGCCGGAGTCACGGCTACGAACAGCCGCATCGCATCAAAACCTGGTGCCTGGGCAACGAGATGGACGGACCGTGGCAAATCGGGCAGAAGACGCCGCAGGAATACGGCCGGATCGCTTATGAGACGGCCAAGGCGATGCGCCTGGTGGACCCGGACATCGAGCTCGTATCCTGCGGGAGCTCCAGTTCCTCGATGCCAATGTTCCCGGAATGGGAAGCGATTACGCTTGATCACACCTACGAGGTAGCCGACTACATATCCTTGCATCAATATTACGGCAACCGGGACAACGACACGGCCAATTATTTGGCCAGATCAATGGATATGGACCATTTCATCCGCACGGTGATCGCGACATGCGACTACATCAAGGCGAAAAAACGCAGCAAAAAAACGATGAACCTCAGCTTTGATGAATGGAATGTCTGGTATCACTCCAATCAGGCGGACGCGCAAATCGCGCCGTGGAGCATTGCTCCGCCGCAGCTGGAGGACATCTACAACTTCGAGGACGCGCTGCTCGTCGGCAGTATGCTGATTACCTTCCTGCGCCACGCCGACCGGGTCAAAATGGCCTGCATGGCCCAACTGGTCAACGTCATCGCTCCGATTATGACCGAAAACGGTGGCCGGGCCTGGAAGCAGACGATTTTTTATCCATATATGCATGTGTCCAAGTACGGGCGCGGCACGTCACTGCTGCCGATCGTCGACTCACCAGTTTATGACGCGCAGGATTTCACCGATGTGCCTTACTTGGACAGCGCCGTCGTCTACAACGAGGAGGAAGAGGAACTTACGATTTTTGCCGTCAACCGCCATCTTCAGGAAGCACTGGAGCTTACCTGCGATATTCGCGGCTTTGAGGGATACCGCCTGGTCGAGCATTTGGTGCTGGAACATGAGGATTTGAAGGCCGTCAATACGGCGGACCGGGAGAACGTAAAACCTCATACTGGGGGAAATGCAGTGTGTCGGGATGGTATGGTAAGCGCCCGTCTTGCTAAAGCGTCGTGGAATGTCATACGCCTAAGCAAACAAGCAGCTGAATAGTATAAAGCGTGTAGAAATTCAAATTTCAGGGAGGGTCAAGTATGAAAAAAGGAATAGCCATGCTTTTGATTTTAACGATGGCCACGTTTTTATGGGGCTGCAACAAGTCCTCGTCGACGGCCGGAGGGGAAACCTCCGTGCTCGACGGCGGGGCCGGCGAAAGCGCGACGGAGTTGTCCTATTGGACATTTGTGGAGCTGCACGGACAGCATTTCGAGAAGATGCTGGAGAAGTGGAACGCGGCAAATCCGGACCGGCAAATCAAATTAAATGTCACGGTCATGCCTTATGACGATATGCATAATAAATTGTCCATCGCCGTGCAAACGGGCGTAGGCGCTCCGGATATCGCCGATATCGAGCTGGGAAAATATCCCGACTTCATGCAAGGGACCCCGCAACTGGAATCGTTGAACGACGTGGTCGAGCCTTACAAGGATACGGTCGTTCAGTCGCAATTGGATCTTTACAGCAAAGACGGAACGGTTTACGGACTTTCCACGCATGTCGGGGCTACCGTAGCTTTTTACAACACGGAAATTTTAAATGAAGCGGGCGTCGATTACAAGACGATCGTTACCTGGGACGATTTCAAAAAAGCCGGGATGCAAGTATATGAGAAAACCGGCAAATACATGGGGACCGCGGACACAAGCGCAACTTGGCAAGCCTCAATGCTGCTGGCCCAGCAAGGGGCCGATTTTACCGATGATGCCGGCAATCCCAAGGTGAACTCCGAGGAGTTGGTCAAAGGGCTGTCGATCCTTAAAGACCTGCAGGACAACAACGTCATTGCCACAATCGCGGGCGGTCAACCCGATACGGAAGAAGCTTACGGCGAATTTAATGCCGGCAACTATGCGACCGCTTTCATGCCGCTTTGGCAAATGTCGAGATATACGAACTATATGAAGGATCTCTCCGGGAAGATCGCCATCGCTCCTTTGCCCGTCATCGAGAAAGGGATGCCTCGCTCATACGGCGGCGGCGGTACGGCAACCGTCGTCTCCAAAACGGCCAAGGACATTCAGCTCGCCAAGGAATTCATCGCTTACGCCAAACTTTCGCTTGATGCCAATATCGAAATTTGGAATACGCTCGGCTTTGACCCGATCAACATGGACGTGTGGGATATGAAAGACGTGACGCACAATCCGGAAAACCAGTTCGTGAAATACTTCGTCAACAACCCGTTTGACGTGCTGAATGAGATTAAAGACGAAATCCAGCTGATCAAATCGACTTCGGCTTCACCGACGATCAACAACGTGCTGTGCACGGTCGCGCTGAATGAAATTTTTGAAGACGGCAAAGACGTCAAGCAAGCGCTGGACGATGCCCAGGCGCAAATCGAACAAGAACTCAAATAGAATGAAAAAGTTGCGGAGCTGCTCTTTCCATGAAGAGTAGCTCCGTTTAAAAAAGGAGTAGAGTGATGATAAAAAAATTCCTATACTCGCAAAAAGTTGCTCCTTACGTTTTTGTGTTGCCGTTTGTGCTGGTGTTTCTGATGTTTTGGGTGTATCCGCTGGCCAACTCGGTCGGGATGAGCTTCCAAAAAGTCACGCTGGGACAGGAACCGGCCTGGATCGGTTTTGACAACTACGGCAAATTGATGGGCGACGGCGTGTTTCTTAAAGCGGTGATAAACAGTGCCATCTATATGGTGCTGACTTTGGTGATCCTCATTCCATTTCCGATGCTGTTTGCGGTGCTGATCAACACCAAATTCATGTGGGGAAGGGAATTTTTCAAATCATCGTTTTTCTTTCCCGCATTGACTTCCGTCGTTGTGGCCGGGACGATCTTCCGGCTGATGTTCGGCGAAATGGAAGGCTCGCTCATCAACAGCTTTTTGGGCTGGTTTGGCCTCGATCCGGTCAAGTTCTTGAAGGGACAGGCGACCGGGATGATCGCTTTGGTGGCGCTGGCGACGTGGCGGTGGACGGGGGTTAATATGCTTTATTTTTTATCCGGACTCAAAAGCATCCCCGAAGAATACTACGAAGCCGCGTCGATCGACGGAGCCTCCCGCTTTCAGCGCTTTACGAAAATCACCATGCCGCTGCTGAAGCCCACGACCATTTACGTGCTGACGATCAGTATTTACGCGGGGCTGGCGATGTTTATCGAGAGCATGATGTTATGGAACGGCAACAATTCTCCGAAAAATATCGGGCTCACGATCGTTGGTTACTTGTACCGGCAGGGCATCGAGAAGAACAATCTGGGATACGCGGCGGCGGTTGGCATCGTGCTGCTCGTCATTACGATGGCGATTAATTTAACGCAGCTGGCCTTCACCGGCATGTTCAAAAAGGAGGAGGAAGCATGAAAAAAGAACTGCCGCTCAAAGTCGTCCTTTTTGCTTTTTTCGCCGTGTTGTGCGTGCTGATCCTCATTCCGTTTTACGCGGTGACGATCGCCTCCTTCAAACCGGGGGAAGATTTGATCCGTTACGGGCTGAATTTGCGGTTTGACCTGTCCGCCATGAGCTTCGACAACTTCATTTATTTGTTTACCGGCGATCATTCTTATTTTCTGTGGTTTTTCAATTCGCTGCTGCTGACGGTTGTCCAGGTCGTCCTGACGCTGCTGGTCAGCGCAACGGTCGCTTACGGCTTTTCGGCCTATGAATTTAAAGGGAAAAACACGCTGTTTGTTTGCGTCCTGCTCATCATGATGGTTCCGTTTGAAATTTTGCTGCTGCCGCTATATACGCTTACCTACAACATCGGGTTGATGAACTCGTATTCGGCGATCATTTTGCCGGGCATCGCCAGTGCGGCGACGATTTTCTTCTTCCGCCAATATTTGCGCGGGATTCCGAAGGAGATCATCGCGGCCGGCCGGGTGGACGGAGCGAGCGAATACGGCATTTACGTCCGGTTGATCCTTCCGGTCATGAAGCCTTCTTTTGCGGCGATGGCGATTTTGAACGGGATGAACAGTTGGAACAATTTCCTGTGGCCGTTTATGGTGCTGAGCAACGCCGATAAATATACGCTGCCGATCGGGCTCAAAACGCTGCTGACGCCTTACGGCAACAACTACGATCTGCTGATCGTCGGCTCCTTTTTTTCCATCATTCCGATCTTTATTTTGTTCGTCGCATTTCAAAAGTACTTTATCGACGGCATGACCGCGGGCGCGGTGAAAGGTTGAGCGGGTAACAGAGCATTGGGGAATTGGGAAGCTGTATTAAAAATTAGGGCGAGGCTCTGGGCATAAGCAAGCAACATATTCAATCCCCGAAAATAAGACCATAAAATTCCGTTATTTCCGAACACATATATAAAGGAGAGAGAACCGATGGACAAAAATAGAGAATTTGTAAATCCGCTCGTGGAGCAGCGGGCCGACCCGTGGGTATACAAGCATAGTGACGGATTTTACTATTTCACCGCCTCGGTCCCCGAATACGACCGGATCGAAATCCGCAGATCGGCGACTATTCAGGGTTTGGGAGAGGCTGAGGCGGTCGTGGCCTGGCGCAAATACGACTCCGGCCCGCTGAGCGCTAACATCTGGGCGCCGGAGATTCATTATATCGACGGCAAATGGTACATCTACTTTGCCGCCGCCCGTACGACGGAGACGAAGGAAGGACTGTTCGACCACCGGATGCATGCGCTTGAGAATGAAGCGGCCAACCCGCTGGAAGGCGGGTGGGAAGAAAAGGGGCAGATCCGCACCCGCTGGGAAACGTTCTGCCTGGACGCAACGACGTTCGAGCACCGTGGGGTGCAGTATTATGTCTGGGCGCAGAAGGACCCGGACATCGAGGGCAACTCCAATCTGTACATTTCAAAAATGAGCAACCCGTGGACGCTGACCGGGGAACAGGTGATGATTTCGACGCCGGAGCATCCGTGGGAAACGATTGGCTTTAAAGTGAATGAAGGTCCGGCGGTGTTAAAGCGGAACGGACGTATTTTTATCGCTTATTCAGCCAGCGCCACCGATCATCACTACTCTATGGGGCTGCTGTGGGCGAGTGAGGATGCCGATCCGCTCGACGCCGCGGCTTGGACGAAATCGCCAGATCCCGTGTTCTGCACGAACGAGGAGACGCGGCAATACGGGCCGGGGCATAACAGCTTTACCGTCTCCGAAGACGGCCGGGACGTCATGATCTACCATGCGCGCAATTACAAGGAAATCGCCGGCGATCCGCTGTACGATCCAAACCGCCACACGCGGGCCCAGTATTTTGGCTGGAACCCCGACGGAACCCCGGATTTCGGCATTCCCGTGCCAGATGGAGTCCGCTCTTGAGGCGAGAGATAACGGGTTAGACCCAGTGAAAAAAGGCAACCAACCACTGCCGGATTGATGGCAGCAGGGAGGTTGCTTTTTTTGACACTACAGAGGGAACCGGAGGCTAAAGGACACCAGAGCCGTTATTTACGGAAAAACGAAGGTTTGAAAAATGTAACGGACAGAGATGACCTTATTTAGCTCAAATCGGCCAGGGTGAACTCGTTTAGAGCGAAATAGCGTCAACTGGGTCCGTTAGGTTGGGAAATACCCGGGAAATGGACGAATAAGGTCGCTGGAGTCCGTTAGAGCTGCATTCCCATCCCTTCAATAGCTCTAACGTAGAAGTCAGAGTCATAAAAGGACGCCGTCAGGCGTCTTTCTTATTGCTTGCATCGCCGGAGGATCAAAATAGTGCTATAACGGAGCAGGATAATGTTTGTTCCTCTTTTTGCAAATAACTTATAATTATTGTAAACGTTTCATCAGACCATTCGCTGGAAGGTTGGTGTATGCGAAACAATTTCCGGCTGGAGGAATGCAGCATGATTAAAGTGCTAATTGTTGACGACGAGCCGAAGCTGCGCGAGGGGCTTCGCACGTTTATCGACTGGAATGCGCTCGGGTACGACGTGGTTGACACGGCCGCAAACGGAAACGAGGCGCTGGATAAATATGGGCGGTATCATCCCGGCCTGGTCGTAGCCGATATCCGGATGCCCGGGATGGACGGTTTGAAGTTGATCGAAAAGCTGCGGAGCGAGGATCCGCGGCTTCATATTGTGATCCTCAGCGGTTACGCGGACTTCAGCTATGCCAAACAAGCGATGACGCAGCGAGTGGACGGTTATTTGCTGAAGCCGGTCGACGAGGACGAGCTTACGGACTACTTGGCGAAAATCAAAAAGGCGGTCGACGAAGAGACCGCATCCGAGGAATGGAAGCACGTTACGGCGGAGTGGACCCGCGAATCGCTGATCCAGTCCGTTTTGGTGGGTACGGATGAGCAACAGACGGTGCCGATCTGCGAACGGGCCGGAGAAGTGGGAATCACGGGCAAGATTTATCAGGTTTTGCTGTTGGCCGTACATGCCGAGGACGATGCCGATCTGGACGCGGGGGAGTTGCTGAGAAAAAAACTGGGCCACATGTTTGAGGATACCGGGCGGGGCTGGGTGTTTGGCATTCATGCCAAGCTTGGCGTGCTGTTAAAAGATCCGCTGCTTGCTGTGGAATACGAAAGCGTATACAGAGAGATCCGGGAAGAGCTAAGCGGCACAGGAGCCGAGTTTACTGCGGCGCTTGGGAACAAGGTCGGCTGTCTGCCGGACATCCGCAGCTCCTACCTTGAGGCGTGCGAACTCCTTAAGCTGCATTTCTTTTTGGATCAGGGTGCCATACTTTCCACGGAGGCGCTGCGGAGCGGGGCGCCATCAGAATTGCCGGACACCTCGATCGAAGAAATCAGCGAGCAGCTGTATTATGCTCTGGATATCGGGAACCAGGAGGCGATACAATCGCTCGTGCGGAAAGCCGGGCAGACTTTTGCCGCCGGCGGGTATCCGGAGAAGGAAATCAAACGCCGTTTTGTGGAAGTGCTGACGTCGATTCTCGGCAAGGCCTTAAAGCAGTCTTCCGCGTTGCAGGACCGCAGCAAAGAGTTTTCCGATTTTTTATCGGAGATTCACAAAATGCGGACGATTGAGGGGCTGTATGAGAAAACGGAATTCCTGCTGCAGCAAATTATGCACCAGCTCGGGGAAGGCGGCAAACACCGCGAAGTGAAGATCATGCTGGACCTGATTCACCGCAATTTCAACGAAAATTTGAAGCTGGAGACGTTATCGGGGATTTTCAATTATAACAGTGCTTACTTGGGCAAACTGTTCAAAAACGCCACAGGGGAATACTTCAATACTTACCTGGACAAAGTGCGGATCGAAAAGGCCAAGGCATATCTGGAAGAAGGGCTAAAGGTGTATCAGGTGGCCGAAAAGGTCGGTTACACGAACGTCGATTATTTCCACAGCAAGTTTAGAAAGTACGTTGGAACTTCCCCGTCCGCTTACCGCAAAACAGCAAGCAATGCGTGAGGAAAGATGCTTAAAATGAAATGAAGCGCCTGGAAACAAAGCAGCTAATGTGGGTTGTCTGGACAAACATCGCTGCTTTTTTTGCGGCTGGGTGAAGAAAAGTGGAATATTTGTTGCATGAGTTGTACGTACAATATCGAAGAATATCGAAGGTCCGTATAAGTATGTGGACACGGTTGTGTACTCCGGTTTTACGAGAGATGAAGCATACGACAAGGACAGCCGGGTGAACAAAAAGTGGACGAATACCAACATTGATCGGCTGATTGAGGGCGGTGTTCTTTCGGGCGTAAACGCAGGTTGGTTCAATAGCGACGGCTCCTACAACAACGCACTTTATCCGAACGCGATCGACGCTGCGCCGTTTTTTGACCGGGACGGGAAGCTGTGGATGGCTTACGGTTCCTGGTCGGGCGGCATTTTCCTGCTGGAGCTTGATCCGGCAACGGGACGGCCGATTTTTAACGGTAAAGATGGGACGACGGCGGACGGCAGGCTGGTCGACCGTTATTTCGGCACGAAAATCGCCGGCGGGTATACGAAATCCGGGGAAGGTCCGTACATCGTTTATGATCGGGGGATTTCCCGGGCGTGTTCACGACTGACTCCGGCCACATTTAGCCTGGGCGTAAACTGGTGGGACCCGCCGTTCAAAGGCATGCTGGATGAGCTGCGTATCTATGACATCCCGGTCACGGAGGCCGTGATTCGCAAGCTTGCTGAAGAAAAAGGATGATAGCCTAGGTTGGGCGTTGGCAGCGGCCGTTTTCCGAGTGGTGGAAAGCGGCCGTTTTGTTGGGTGATGGAGGAATTCGTGAGGGGTGTTCGTGGGCGCGTGCAAACGATAGCTGTTGGTGTAGGAGAGATGTAAATGAAGGAGTAATAGTATAAATGGATTCGGAAGTAGATATGGCTGTTACTATTACAGTTATATATTCGATTTAAACTACCACATTTAGTAATTATCTTATTTTTTTGGGTAATTACTAATTCTTTTCCCGATCCAGTGCCCAAATATGCTAAAGGAATAAAGGGCCAGTGTATTTATGATAACCACGGCTGGCGCAGACTGAAGTTCATAGAAATGACTTAATCCGTATAAAGGACCTGCGAAAATAAACACTGCAAGCATAGGAAGCAACTCAAGCCACTCAAGTTGTAACAAGTAACCCAATATATATATTAGCATCCCGCTCCCCCAATAGTACGTTAAGAACCTGATGAACCCTATCCCTTTCCTGCCTAATATAAACCCGTAAACGCCCCAAAGAATGACATAAATAACGGATAGCAGAACTTGCTCAGAGCTTGGGTCGCCACCTTTCAGATAGGCACTGAAATTTACAATGCTTATAGGGATAGAAGTGATCAGAACGAATACGGTATGCATATTTTTGGGGGCCATGGACACCATCCTTTCATGAGGCATATTCATACCACTCATAGATATACTCTACAACGCTGTCGCATCTCATTCCAGTAATCTCGCTCACATTAACCCAAACGCCTAGGTCTTCTCTTCGATCCTAAGATCCGAGATGGAAAAGAACGCAGCATCCTTTAATTTGCGTCTTGGTATCCCTGCATGCTGCCTTGCACGATTATCCCTTTTGTTCAGTGGGTAGAGGGTGGGGGCTAATCACGGTCCTTTCATTTTTCCGGTGTCTTGCCCCATTCCTCCCGTCAGGTCCGCTTCACTTCTCCTAAACCTCCTTCTCACAAACCTGTCTAACGATCTCGAACATGTCTGCTTCTCCCAAACCTATTTTCTTCTCCTGAATTTATCTTCCTCTCTGCTTCCGGATCAAACGGGATAATCGTGCAAAGCGTCCGGATAGCGGATGTTGATCTGCTGACCAACCCTCATTTGCTTGATCTTTCCTTAAGCAGAAAATCTAGATTTTTACATGAAAACATAACTAATTATCGATGTATAAAGCGCTTTCGAAGTCGTTGTATGATGGGGTGGATGAAACGGAAACGGTCTTGGAACGCGTGATTTATGCAGCGCTTACAAACCGGAAATTCAAAATGGGATGAGGTCGTGACATGAGTTATCCTTATCAAAACCCGGATCTTCCGCTAATGGAACGGGTGAACGATTTAATATCGCGTTTTACGCTCGAAGAGAAAATCGAACTGATGTGTCAGTATCAAACGGATATTCCGCGCCTTGGGGTGAACAAATACAAGCATGGCACGGAGGGGGCGCATGGCGTGGCCTGGCTTGGCGAAGCGACGGTGTTCCCGCAAAATACGGGGCTGGCCTGTACCTGGAACCCTGAACTGCTGCAAAAAATCGGCTCCGTCATCGGGGACGAGGCCAGGGTTTACTACCAGCGCGACCCGGCCGTTAACGGGCTGACGATTTGGGCGCCGACGGTCGATATGGAACGGGATCCGCGCTGGGGGCGCACCGAAGAGGCTTACGGGGAAGACCCGCATTTGACGGGGGCCCTGACGACGGGGCTCGTCAAAGGCATGCAGGGCGATCATCCTTTTTATTACAAAGCCGTGGCAACCTTAAAGCATTTTTACGGCAACAATAATGAAGTGGACCGCGGAAGCGCATCGGTCAGCATTGATCCGCGGAACAAGCGGGAATATTACTTGAAGGTGTTTGAGCTGGCTTTTCGCGACGGGCGCGCAGGTTCGATGATGACGGCGTACAACGGCATCAATGGCACGCCGTGCAACTTTAATCATGAGGTGAACGAAATCGTCAAAGGTGAATGGGGCATGGACGGCTTCGTCGTGGGCGACGCCGGGGACGTGCTCGGCACCGTGATGGATCACCATTACGTGGACTCTTACGCCGAGGCGGTCGCCGGCTCGATTAAGGCCGGTATCGACAGCATTACGGATGATCAGCCGATCGCGCAGCAGGCGCTGCGCGATGCGTTGGAGCGGGGACTGCTAATGGAGGCCGATTTGGACCATGCGCTGCGCAATACGTTCCGCGTCCGGTTCCGGCTTGGCGAATTCGATCCAGCGGAGCGGAATCCGTACAGCCATGTGCCGGAATCAAAGCTGTGCGCGCCAGAGCATGCCGCGCTTGCGCTGGAAGCGGCCCGCGAATCGGTCGTGCTGCTGAAGAACGACAGGCTGCTGCCGCTAGGCAAGGACGCGGCTTCGGTGGCGGTGATCGGCCCGCTGGCGGACGAGGCGTTCACCGACTGGTACAGCGGCACGCCGCCGTACAGCGTAACTCCGCTGCAGGGCGTAACGGAGAAAATGAACGGTCGTCCGGTGCATTTTACGACGGGGTTGGATCGGATTCGCTTGCGTTCGGCGGCCACCGGCAAATACGTCGGTATCGCCGCCGGCGAAGAAGGCGGAACTGCACTGGTTGCGAACTGCGAAGACACGGAAGAGGCCGAAGTGTTTGAGTGCAGCGATTGGGGATGGGGACAGGTTACGCTGCGGGCTTTAAGCAGCGGGAAATTCGTCACCGAAAGCGAATCGGGCCGGCTTGAGGCGACGGCGGACGAAGCGCGCGGCTGGTTCGTGAAGGAAGCGTTCGGGTTCGAGACGCAGGAAGGCGGCTCCGTGCGGATGCTGTCGTGGGAAGGCAAGCCAGTGTCGGTAGACGTCCGGGGATACATGAACGTCGAAGCGGACCAGGAAAAGGGCGCCGGTGAAACTGAAAGAGCCGTAATGTTTGGCGCTGGTGCAACTGTTGGTGCGGGAGCCGCGGTAAGCGAGGGGGACAACGTCGCCAATAGAGGAGCCGCTGCCGGCGTACATGACGGATTTATCGTTGAAGTGGTGCAGAGCGGTTTGCAGCAAGCCGCCGCAGCGGCGAAAAACGCGGAAACGGCGATCGTGTTCGTCGGCAACAGCCCGTTCATCAACGGGAAGGAAACGATCGACCGGCCGGACATTACGCTGCCGCCATCCCAGCAGGCGCTGATTCAGGCCGTTAAAGCGGCCAATCCGCGAACGGCTGTTGTCATCGTCGGCGGGTATCCGTTTGCGGTGAACTGGGAGCAGGAGCATGTCCCATCGATCATGTTTACATCCCATGCAGGACAAGAGCTGGGGCATGCCGTGGCTGACGTGCTGTTTGGCGACTACAACCCGGCGGGCCGGCTGAACATGACTTGGTACAAGTCGGCCGATCAGCTTCCGGATATTATGGATTACGACATTATTAAAGGGAAGCGGACCTACCAATATTTTGACGGAGAAGTGCTGTATCCTTTCGGACATGGGCTGAGCTACACGACGTTTGGATATGAAGGATTGTCATTGAGCCATGCTGAAATTGGACTGGACGGTACCGTCACCGTATCGGTGAACGTCCGGAATACCGGTGAGCTGGACGGGGACGAGGTTGTTCAATTGTATGTCCGGGCCGAAGCTTCCCGCGTGCCCCGGCCGCTTAAGACATTAAAAGGCTTTAAGCGGATTCATTTGGCGGCCGGCGAGTCCAAGACGGTTACGCTGGAATTAAAAGCATCCGAGCTCGCTTTCTGGGATGTGACCCGCGAACGGTACTGTGTGGAAACCGGCGCCTGCACGATTATGGTCGGACCGTCCTCGGGGAAAGTCGCGGCTGCGGCAACGCTTCGGGTCAACGGGGAGACGGTTCCGCCGCGTTTGCTCGGCGAATCGGTCAAAGCGGTGAATTACGATAATTATGACTGGGTCTTTATCGACGAATGCCGCGAAGGCGGGGAGAGCATCCGCACCGTTCAAGACAGCGGAGGCTGGATCGCGTTCCATGATGTGGATTTCGGCGCAGGGGCGTCGGAGTTCGAAGCGAGAGTTTCCGGGCGTCTCAAGGGCGGGGAGATCGTCATCACGCTCGACTCGCCGGATGGAGAAGCCATTGGAACGTGCCGGGTGCTGCCGACCGGCGGCCGCCAGGCTTGGACGACGGTAACCGCGCAGGTAACGGGGGCGTTGGGCCGCCGCGGCGTGTACATTCACCTTAAAGGTGAGGTGCAGATCAGCCGGTTCCGTATCAGCTAAATAATAGGGGACGGAGAAAATGGTAACTATGAAAATGAAACGGTGATGCTACCCAGCCTAAGTCCCCTTCATAAAAATAGCGGAAATTTATGGCCTTATTTTTCGAGATTGAGCATGTTCATCATCATTAGCGGAATTTTATGGCCTTATTTGCCAATGAGAGGTGTGAAATGCGGCCAACTCCCAGCGGGTCGAGAAAATAACGACATAAATGTCCCCTATTTGGCTGAGAGTGGGGGAGAGCGCCGAAATAGCGGTATTTTTTGCCCTTATGTTTTGGCTGGTGGGCGGCCCGCAAAGCGCGCCGCCCCTGCCCTAAGCCTCGACCGGCTCCTGCAGCTTTTTGCGGAATTCCGAAGGCGAGCAGTTCATCGCCTTGCGGAACACCCGGATGAAGTAGCTGATGTTGTCATAGCCGACCTCAAGCGCGATGTCGGATACTTTCCGCTCCGGCTCGCGCAGCAGTTCGGTGGCCTGGCGGATACGGTATGAGTTGATGTAATCGATCGGCGTCTGCCGGGTCATCGACTTGAAGAAGCGGCAAAACTGCCCTTCGCTCATCGGAATCAGCGCGGCAAGCTCAGCGAGGCGGATCGGATGGCCGTAGTTTTGCTGAATGTGCAAAATGACCGTTTTCAGCCGCTCGATTTTGGACGATTCGCTGCGGCTGCTGGCTATGCGGCTGACGGCCCGGCCTTCGGCGGCGATTTCGGCCAGCATCAAATACAGATGGCCTTTCACCGCGCCTTCGTATCCGGTCGTTTCGTTGCTGCAGACTCGCATCATCGCGAGGATGTGCTCAAGCAGCGAAATTTCACAAGGCTGCTCCCGGCGGATATGGCGGGGAAACGTCGCTTTCCGTTCCTGCAGGGGGAGAACGAGATTTTCCTGAACCGCGTCATAATGCGCGCTGGCCAGCAGCTGTGTATCGAACACGAGGGAGAAAAAAGTGCAGCCTTGATCCCCGTGCGCATGCGCGGCGTGAATGTCGCCCCCGTCGATAAACACCGCTTCCCCGGCGCGAACCGGAAAATAATCGGTGTCGACCTGGAATAACGTTTCCCCTTCAAGGCAGTAAAAGAACTCAGCTTCCTCATGCCAGTGGCAGTCGATGACATGCTCGCCCGGCCCGAAGCGGTACCAGTATGTGCCAAACGGCAGGCGCTCGGTGCCGTGGCTTTTGTTTTCTCTCAACGATCGGCGGAGTGCTTGGTCCATTCTTCATCACCTCGTCAATATAGTGTTATATTATCGTCGAATTATGTTAGTTTATTGTGATGCGTATCAGTATAATGCAAGTATAGAACGTTTTTCACCGTAAAACAATGCGATATGAGGAAGGACGGTATTGAAAAATGAAATTTACCGATGGCAACTGGCTGATTCGCGATGGGATTACGTTATCTCCTGCGGTACAAGCTTACGATTTTCAAGTCCAAAACAACACGCTGATCGCTTCCGCTTCAACGACGCCGCTGCGCGGCCGGGGTGACATGATCAATACAACGCTGCTGACGATGCAATTCCATTCCCCGCTTCCCGGCGTGATCGGCGTCAAGCTGATTCATTTTGCCGGCGTTGTGGACCATGGTCCTCACTTCGAGCTCAACGAAGGCGGAGCCCATGCGGAAATTACCGAAAACGAGCAATATGCCGAACTAAAAAGCGGCAGTCTGAGCGTCCGCATCAACAAAGGCGCGCAGTGGTCGGTCGATTTCTACCGCGGTGACGAGCGGATTACCGGCAGCCGCTTCAAATCGATGGCTCATGCAACGGAATCAAATGGCAATACGTATATGCGCGAGGAGCTCGATCTGCGTGTCGGAGAATGGGTATACGGCCTCGGAGAACGCTTTACGTCGTTCCTGAAAAACGGCCAGATCGTCGATATCTGGAACAAGGACGGCGGCACCAGTTCCGAGCAGGCGTACAAGAACATTCCTTTTTACGTCACCAACAAAGGCTACGGCGTACTCGTCAACGATCCGGGGGCGGTTTCGTTTGAAGTCGCTTCGGAAAAAGTGAAAAAAGTGCAGTTCAGCGTTCCCGGAGAATCGCTGGAATATTTCGTGATCGATGGTCCCGAGCCAAAAGACGTGCTGAACAAATACACTGATTTGACGGGCAAACCATCGCTTCCGCCGGCCTGGACGTTCGGCCTGTGGCTGACGACCTCTTTTACGACCGACTACGATGAAGCGACGGTAAACTCCTTCGTGGACGGCATGGCGGAGCGCGATCTTCCGCTGCACGTTTTCCATTTCGACTGCTTCTGGATGCGGGAATTCCACTGGACGGACTTTAAGTGGGACGAGCGCGTTTTCCCTGATCCGGTTGGCATGCTGAAGCGCCTCAAAGAAAAAGGGCTGAAAATTTGCGTGTGGATCAACCCGTACATCGGCCAGCGCTCCCGCCTGTTTGAGGAAGGCAAGAAAAACGGCTATTTGGTGAAAAAAGCGAACGGCGACGTATGGCAGTGGAATCTGTGGCAGCCGGGCATGGCACTTGTGGACTTCACGAACCCAGCCGCTTGCGAATGGTTTGCCGGCTACCTGCGCGAGCTGGTCGATATGGGCGTTGACTCGTTCAAGACCGACTTCGGCGAGCGGATTCCGACGGATGTCGTTTATTACGACGGCTCTGACCCGGTAAAAATGCATAACTACTACACGTACCTGTACAATAAAGTTGTATTTGAAGTGTTGGAAGAAAAATTGGGCAAAAACGAAGCCGCCCTGTTCGCCCGTTCCGCAACGGTCGGCGGCCAGAAGTTCCCGGTTCACTGGGGCGGCGACTGCTACGCCGATTATGAATCGATGGCGGAAAGCCTGCGCGGCGGCCTGTCGCTCGGACTCGCCGGCTTCGGCTTCTGGAGCCACGACATCGGCGGATTCGAAAACACGGCCCCGGCCCATGTATTTAAACGCTGGCTCGCCTTCGGCCTCCTGTCCAGCCACAGCCGCCTGCACGGCAGCAGCTCGTACCGGGTGCCTTGGGCTTACGACGACGAAGCCGTCGACGTCACGCGCTTCTTCACGAAGCTGAAGTGCCGCCTGATGCCTTATATGTTCGACACGGCGGTGCAAGCGACACAGCAGGGCGTGCCGACGATGCGGGCGATGTTCCTGGAATTCCCGGACGACCCGGCGTGCGATACGCTGGACCGTCAGTATATGCTGGGCGACTCGCTGCTTGTGGCCCCGGTATTCAGTGAAAAAGGCGCTGTCACGTATTATTTGCCTGAAGGCAATTGGACGCATTTGTTGACCGGAGAAACGGTGGAAGGCGGCAAATGGCGCAAGGAAAACCATGATTTCTTCAGCTTGCCGCTGTTCGTCCGCCCGAACTCGATCCTGGCCACCGGGGCGAATGACACGCGTCCGGATTACGATTATGCCGACGGTGTAGAGCTGGGCTTGTACCAACTCTCCAACGGAGCCGCGGTATCCCGCACGGTGCGCAATGCCAAAGGGGCTGCGGAGCTTAACGTAACGGCATCCCGCAATGGCAACGTTGTGACACTGAGCGCCGGGGGCACCGGTAAGCCGTTCCGCGCCGCACTGTACGGCATGGGAGAAATCGCCTCCGTACAAGGCGGAACGCTCGTTGCGAACGGAACCATTGAAGTGGCCGCGTTCACCGGCAAGGCGGAGCTGCAAATCACCTTGAAATAATGCTCCATTGCCTATCGCGGCGCCGGCGCGAGGGTGTACAATTAAATACGGACAGACGTGCCGTATGAACGGCCGCCTGGAAATATCCCCTTTTCCCCTTGGCAAGAGGGGATATTTTCCTTTTAAGGAGGCATCATCTATTCCAATGATCGGTAAAATCGTACAGTTCACGAATAACTTAAAACTCAAGCACAAGCTGCTGATCTCCTATATCGTTGTCGTGATGATTCCCGTGTTGATTGTCGGCGCTGTCGTCACCGCATACTTCCGCAATCAGGCGATGGACCGGGCGATCGCCCAGACCACCAATAACGTCGAAAGAGTGAAATCGCGCGCGGCGTCGATGCTTCGCGTGCCCAGCGACATCTCGGATATTTTTATGCTGGATGAAAAACTCGAAGCCCTCGTCACTACCCGCTATCCGTCGGTGCTTGAGCTGACCAAAGCTTACCTGAACTATGACGATTTTCGTAGCTACGTCAGGCAGTACCGGGAAATTTCGGGGATCCGGTTCTATTTCGACAATCCGACATTAATCAATAACCTCGAGTTTATACCGGTCGATGAGCGGACCGCGTCAGCGAACTGGTACCGGCGGGCGGTGTCCGAAAAAAGGATCGGCTGGTTTTATATTAACGACAAAGAGGACGAGGAACTTCCCGTCCGTAAATTAAGCCTCGTCCGCCAGATTTCGTTTGAAGGCACGCGGAAAAGCGGAGTGCTTATGGTCGTTCTGAATCAGGACGAACTGAACCGGATGCTGCAGCAGGAGCCTTTTGAAACGTTTATCGCCGATGAGCAGGGGTATGTCGTGGCTGCGAAAAACCCGACATTGGTTGGCACGACGCTGGAATCTCTCGATTTCGGCATTGATTTGCGGGACCTGCAAAAAGGGACGTTCAAGGCGGATGTCCAAGGTGCGCCTTCTTACCTGGTGGTGGATACCTTGCTTCCCGATTCAAGCATGAACGGGCTGAAGATCGTATCCGTGTTTGCGACGGAGTCGATCGTCAAGAGCGCCAATACGGTTAGCCTTTTTGGAATGGGGATCATTTTACTCGTGCTGCTTATCGCCTTCGTGTTCGTTTATATCGTTTCTTTTTTGACCACGAGCCGAATGCTGCGGTTAAGCCGCCACTTAAACCGGCTGGCGCTCGGGGATCTGACCGTCGTATCCCCGATAGACGGAAATGATGAAATCGGGCATTTGTCGCGCCAATTCAACTACATGGTCGGCAGCATCAATCAGCTGATGCATCAGGTGGTGGAAAAAACGGAGCAAAACAACGCCCTGGAGCTGGCGCAGCGGGAAATCAAGCTGAAAATGATGGCCAGCCAGATCAACCCGCATTTTCTGTTTAATGCGCTGGAATCGATCCGGATGAACGCGCATCTGAAAGGGGATAGAGAGATTGCCAACGTCGTGCGCCTGCTCGGGAAAATGATGCGGAAAAGCCTTGAAGTCGGCCGGGAAAACACCCCGCTCAAAGAAGAATTGGAAATGGTGAGCTCCTACCTGGAGGTCCAGAAATTCCGCTATGAGGACCGCTTGAAGTTTGAACTGCGGATCGATCCGGCGGCGGAGTACGTCCGGGTGCCGCCACTTATCATTCAGCCGCTGGTGGAAAACGCTGTCGTTCACGGCGTAGAGGGCAAGGAGGACGGCGTCAACGTGGAGGTCAGGGTGGAAGTGAAAGAAGCGCTGGTGCAAGTGACCGTCAAAGACAATGGAATAGGGATGACACCGGAGCGCCTGGATGAAGTGAAGCATTCCATTGCCACCGCCGAGGAATCGCAGCGGACGCGGATCGGCCTGCGCAACGTCCATCAAAGATTGGTGTTGTCCTATGGAGAGGAGCACGGTCTGCAAATAGCCAGCACGCCTGGCTACGGAACGGAAATCACCTTTACGCTTCCGGTATATGTCTAATTTTTATATGGTTTTGTTTGAAATCTGTCGGGTATTTCCATTCTCACCCTTCGCTTATGATAGAAATATAGAAATGAAGGGGGGATTGGAACCTGTGGAAACGCTGTCATCAAAGCCCGGCACTAATGTAAGCGTTGCCCCTAACCCGCAAAAGAAGCGGAGAAAAGGTACCTGGCAGAGTTTAGTGCAGCAAAAGTATTTATACTTGATGTCCATGCCGTTTGTCATATGGTTGTTCGTATTTAACTATGTTCCGATTTGGGGCTGGACGATGGCTTTTCAGAATTATAAGCCGGCCAAATCTTTTACCAACCAGAAATGGGTGGGGTTCGATAATTTCGTGGAGTTGTTCCAGGACGAAAGGTTTTATCTCGTGCTAAGAAACACGCTGGCCATGAGCGTCATGGGGCTGATCGCCAACTTTATTTTTCCGATCGCCTTTGCGGTGCTGCTCAATGAACTGCGGGGCAAATACTTCAAGCGTACGATACAGACGGTTTCCTATTTGCCGCACTTCGTATCCTGGGTCGTTGTAGCCGGGATCATCACGAAAATGCTTTCCAACGACGGCGGGATCGTCAACGAGCTGCTGATGGCGCTTCATATTACCAACGAACCGATTCAGTTCATGTCGCAAGGGAAATGGTTTTGGGGGATTGTAACCGCTTCCGATGTGTGGAAGGAAACCGGCTGGAACGCCATCATCTATTTGGCGGCCATTACGGGGATCGACAAAGAGCTTTATGAAGCCGCTCGTGTCGACGGGGCCGGCCGTTTCCGGCAAATCTGGAACATCACCCTGCCGGGGATTCGGACAACGATTTCGGTGCTGCTGATCATGTCGATCGGCCATTTGATCGGCATTGGCTTCGAGAAGCAGTTCCAGCTCAGCAATACGCTGGTCACCGATTATTCCGAAGTCTTGGATATGTACGCTTTGAAGTATGGTATTAATATCAGCCGTTTCTCGTACGGTACGGCGATCAGCATGTTCACTTCGGTTGTAGGCATCATCCTGCTGCTCGTAGCCAACGGCGTTATGAAGAAAACGACGAAAGAAAGCATTATGTAGGGGGAGGGAACATAGATGGCAAGCAGCAGCAAAGCGTTTAACCTCACCAGAGGCGAAAAAGCGTTCAATGTTTTCAACTTTATTCTGATGTCGGTCATTTTGATTATCACGCTGTACCCTTTCCTGAACGTGCTGGCGATATCGCTTAACGATTCGACGGATACGGTCCGGGGCGGCATTTACATCTGGCCGCGCGAATTCACCTGGAAAAACTACGAAACGATCTTCGGTTATACCACCCTGATTCAGGGCTTCAAAAATACGATCCTACGGACGGTGCTGGGCACCGTGCTTGGGCTGATCAGCTCCTCGATGCTGGCCTTTACGCTCAGCCGGCCCGATTTCAAATCGCGCAAATTCGTATCCACGTTCCTGGCCCTGACGATGTACTTCACGGGCGGCCTGGTGCCGACGTACATGCTGATGCGTCACCTCGAACTGATCGGGACGTTTTGGATTTATATTTTGCCTACTTTGGTCAGCGCCTTTAACGTATTTGTCATCCGCTCGTTTATCGACGGACTGCCGTATGCGCTGCAGGAATCGGCGAAGCTCGACGGGGCCAACGATTTCACGATTTACTACAAAGTGATCCTGCCGCTGTGCAAGCCTGTTTTGGCGACGATCGCTTTGTTCCTGGCGGTGGGCCAGTGGAATTCCTGGTTTGATACGTATTTGTACAACGGCAGCAAACCGCATTTGACGACACTGCAATATGAATTGATGAAAATATTGCAAAGCACCAACCAAGGCGCGAATATGGCAAATGCCAACGATTTGGCCAACCAGATGGCACAGGTATCGCCGGAATCGATCAAAATGGCCATCACCATCGTCGTTACCGTTCCGATTCTGGTCGTGTATCCGTTCCTGCAGCGCTATTTTGTTGACGGGATGACGCTGGGAGCGGTTAAAGCTTAAAATGAATGGCCCTGAGCCGGTAGACACAGGTCTAGCCTGTTATACAATATATTTTTTTGAATAAGAATACGGGGGGAAAGAAGACATGAAATGGAAAAGCCCTAAAACTTTCGCGGCGATTGTGCTGGCCAGCACCTTGCTGGTCGGAGGCTGCGGCAGCAACAACGGCGGGTCCGGCGCAAATGGCGGAGCGAGCGATGATACGAGCCCTGTCACCTTTACATTTTTCGGTGCTGACGCCAGCCCGAACTGGAACAATATGCAGGATGAAGTGGGGAAAGTCATAACCGAAAAAACCGGCGTAACGATCGAAGCCGAATTCGACGTGGGCAGCGGCGGCGGCGACAACAAAGTCGCCTTGATGGCGGCGAGCGGCGATGTGCCTGACCTGATTTTCGCCAAAGGGAATTTGTCCAAACTGGTGGATGCCGGCTATATCGTGGATATGACCGATCTGATTGAGGAGCACGCGCCAAACATTAAGAAAATATTCAGTGAAAATATGAACCGCCTGAAATACAGCAATGAAGACCCGGCGATTTATTCGCTCCCGACCAACGTTGGCGTGGATCAGCAATATTTTGATTCTGGCGGCGGGTTTGAAATTCAACAACGCGTCCTGAAGGAACTTGGATATCCGAAGGTGAACACGGTGCAAGACTTTGAAAACGTCCTCAAGCAATATGTGGAAAAACATCCAACCACGGACGGACAACCGACGATTCCGCTGACGTTGAACGCCGACGACTGGAGAATCATGATCTCTGTTACGAATCCGGCATTTATCGCTACGGGCGCTCCGGACGACGGCGAATACTACGTGGACCCGCAAACCTACGAAGC
Source organism: Paenibacillus macerans (assembly GCF_023715465.1). Lineage (GTDB taxonomy): Bacteria > Bacillota > Bacilli > Paenibacillales > Paenibacillaceae > Fontibacillus > Fontibacillus macerans_A. The sequence continues at coordinate 145,943 of NZ_JAMBOE010000011.1, read as the reverse complement.
AAAGCTTCATTATAAGCGTTCGGAAGAAAAGGAATACTTCCGTTGGCTGAACCACATGTACAATGAAGGCCTGCTTGATAAAGACACGTTTGTGCAAAAAGACGACCAATACAAAGCGAAAATCGCCAGCGGCCGCGTGCTTGGCCTGATCGACCAGGAATGGGGTTACATGGATGCCGAAAACGCGCTAAAAACGGCCGGCAAAGACGAATACACGTATGCGCATTTCCCGGTCACGTTAAGCGAAGAGTATAAAGACCACTCCTTCCAATCCGCCGGCATTGACGGTTACGGCATCAGCATTACGACCGCATGCAAAGATCCGGTGCGGGCGATTAAATTCATCGACTGGCTTTCTTCCGATGAAGGCCAGGTCCTGGTAAACTGGGGGATTGAAGGCAAACACTACACGGTTGACGAGAATGGCAAACGCGTTATACCGGACGAGATTACAGATCGTAGGGTAAATGATACAACGAATTTCACGAAACAGACCGGTCTCGGCAATCCGGACGGTTTGTACAAAATCTTTGGCGCCCGCTACGGCGACGGTGTTAAAGATCCTTCCGGCAATTATTATACGACCAACTTCCCGGAACAAATCGTAGAGAACTACACCGAAGCCGAGAAGGAAACGCTGAAAGCTTACAATGCAACCACCTGGAAGGATCTGTTCCCGCAAGAGGACGAATTCCCGGCTAAAGAATGGGGAGCTCTGTACAACATGCCGGTTCCGACAGACGGGGATTATCAGGTTATTTTCCAGAAAACGCAGGACATTATCCGCAAACGGATTCCGGAAGCCATTTTGGCCAAGGTAGCAGACTTCGACAAGGTGTACGACGCTTTCCTCTCCGAACTGGACAAAGCCGGGGCCACGAAAATGGAAGCCGAATATACCGAACTCGTTAAGAAGAGAGTCGAATTGTTCACCGGCAAAAAATTGTGATAAAACAGGATTGTCGGGGATACCCGTAAATATGAAAATGAACGAAAAGGCCCGTATTTTCATCGGGCCTTTTCTGCGGATTTATCGTAAAATCTAGAGGTGGACAAAAAATCGGGAGAAGGTGGCCAAACTGGTACGTTCAGCAGAAGCCGGATGGAAGTTATGGTATAAGCAGCCCGCATCGCGTTGGGAGGAAGCGCTTCCCGTAGGCAACGGGCGAATCGGCGGTATGATCTATGGTGGGGTGCGGCAGGAGCTTATCGCTTTAAATGAAGATACGCTCTGGTCGGGTTTCCCCCGCGATACGCAAAATTACGACGCACTGCGGCATTTGAAAAAGGCCCGGGAGCTAATATTTTCCGGGAAATATAAAGAAGCCGAGCAGTTGGTTAAAGCCAAAATGGTCGGCACAGGGACCGAAGCGTACCAGCCGCTGGGCAATTTAAAGCTGGAGCTGTTGGAAGATGTTCCGGAGATTTCGGATTATTGGCGGGATTTGGATTTGGACGCGGGTGTGGCGACCGTTTCTTACCGGCTTGGCGGGACGGTCTATACTCGCGAGGTGTTGGTCAGCGCGTTGGATCAGGTGCTTGCGGTACATATCAGCGTTGAAGGGGAAGGGACGATCGACCTTTCCGTGTCCCTCGATTCTTCGCAGGTGTTCCGAACGGAAGCGATTGCAGGAAAAGCCGGAATCGTCATGACAGGGCGCTGCCCCAGCCATATTGCCGACAATTACCGCGGCGACCACCCGCAATCCGTATTGTATGAAGAAGGATTGGGGTTATCTTTTGAAGCGCATGTGCATGCGCTAACGGAAGGCGGGACCGTCGGGGCGGATGAGTCCGGCCGGCTGATCGTCCGCGGAGCGCGGAAGGCGACGTTTTTGCTGGCCGCGGCTACCGATTTTGCCGGATATAAAACGATGCCCGGGACGGGGATGGCTGAAGGTGAACTTGGTGAAAAATGCAACGCTGTTTTGAAGGAAGCGGTTTCGCTTGGCTATGAGCGGCTGCGGGAAAGACATATCGCGGATCACCGCTGCTTGTTCCGCCGTGTCGAGCTGCGGCTTGGGGGCGGGGAGGCTTCGGAGTTGCTTGACGACGAACGGTTTGGGGGTGCGGTGCCTTCGCAGTTGCCTGCCGCTGAAGGGCTTGGGGGCGGGGAGCCTTCGGAGCTGCCTTCCGCTGAAGGGCTTGCGGGCACGGAGCCTTCGCAACTGCCCACCGACAAGCGGCTCGAAGCTTATCGCGATGGAGCGCAGGATCCGGAACTGGAAGCGTTATATTTTCAGTACGGCCGCTATTTGCTGATGGCCAGCTCCAGACCGGGAACGGAACCGGCCAATTTACAGGGAATCTGGAATCCGCATATTCAGCCGCCCTGGAACAGCGGGTATACGACCAATATCAACGCGCAGATGAATTATTGGCCGGCGGAGGTGGCCAATTTAAGCGAGTGTCATGAACCGCTGTTCCGGCTAATCCGGGACCTGAGCGACACGGGGGCGAGAACCGCGCGGATTCATTACGGCTGCCGGGGGTGGACCGCTCACCACAACGTCGACCTGTGGCGCCAATCGACGCCGACGGACGGCCAGGCCAATTGGGCGTTTTGGCCGATGGGCGGCGTATGGTTGTGCCGCCATCTTTGGGAGCATTACGAATTTACGAGGGATGATAAGTTCCTGCGGGAGACCGCCTATCCGCTGATGAAGGGGGCGGCGGAATTTTGCCGGGATTGGCTCGTTCCCGGCCCGGACGGGCTGCTGACGACGGCGCCGTCGACCACGCCGGAAAATCAGTTTTTGACGCCCGAGGGCGAGAAGTGCAGCGTATCGGCGGGAACGACGATGGATTTGACGCTGATTCGCGAGCTGTTTGCACATACGATTCGGGCGGCGGAAATTTTGAGTGTGGATGAGGAGTGGCGCCGTGAGCTGGCGGAAACGGCGGAACGGATGGCCAAGCCGCAAATCGGCCCGGACGGCAGGCTGCAGGAGTGGAGCGAGAACTTCGCTGAACCGGAGCCGGGGCACCGTCACGTCTCGCATTTGTACGGGCTTTATCCCGGCGATTCGATTACGGTGCGGGATACGCCGGAGCTGGCGGAAGCCGTGCGGAAATCGCTGGCATCCCGCATCCAAAACGGCGGCGGCCATACCGGCTGGAGCTGCGCCTGGCTGATCAATCTGTACGCGCGTCTGGGAGACGGAGAAACGGCGCACCGGTTCGTGGAAACGCTGCTGTCCCGTTCGACGTATCCGAACCTGTTTGACGACCATCCGCCGTTCCAGATCGACGGCAATTTTGGCGGGGCGGCGGGAATCGCCGAAATGCTGCTGCAAAGCCATATGGACGGCATCGATTTGCTCCCCGCGCTGCCCAAGGCCTGGGCGTCCGGCCAGGTCAAGGGGTTTAAAGCCCGGGGCGGTTTTACCGTCGATATAACCTGGGAGAACGGCGGAGTCGCATCGGCCTGCATCACATCGACTGTCGGCGGATGGTGTACGGTACGCGGCCTAAACGGACGGCGCATCCATCTCCCGGACGGAAGCACCGCCGGGGATGGGGAACGCTTCTGGACGAAAGCGAATACGTCGTATTGGATTAGGTAGGCTTTCTGCGCATGAGGCTAACCCTCTAACGGACATAGCTGACCTTATTTGCCTGAAAAGACGCTAAGTTTATTTCTAACGGACAGGAGAGCCGCTATTTGCTCAAAAAAGGCTCGAAACGTGTGCATAACCAAATAAGGTCTGTGGTGTCCGTTAGGATTCACTATTATGGCCAAAGTAGCTTACTAGCTAGTTAAAACCGAATAGTTGCAATACTTCAGTTATTTGGGAAAATCGGGGCATCGTGCGGGGACTACCTGCATTTTTTGTAGTATTGTGCCCTGCCGGAAATCTAACGGTTGTAGCAGCGGCTATTTTACGGAAAATGACCTTTTCTATATTCTAACGGTTGTAAGCGCCGTTATTTGCCCTAGTCCAAGTGAAAATAGCCCGGTTTAAGTGAAATAAGCTCCACGGCAACCGTTAGAGTTTGAAATCGGCGTTTTTGGATCAAATAGCGGCTGTGGCATCCGTTAGAGTTTATTTTTTGGTCAGAAACGATATGTTTGCCGCATCACTGGCCGCCGGAACTGTTTGGACGTCGTGCCGGGCCGAAATGGCGATCAGCGGAACTTGGTGTGTACGCCTGGTCAAGCTTTATGGCGATCAGCGTTACTTGGGGCGTTTACGCCGGGCTGCGCTTAAGGCAACCACCGGCCACACCTAATGCAATTTCGGCTACCCAAATGCAACTCCGGCCACACCTAATGCAACTCCGGCCACAACCGATGCAACCACCGGCCGCATCTAATGCAGCCGCCGGAACTGCTGCGGCGTCATGCCGGTATGTTTGCGGAACGTGGCGACGAAATGGCTGGCGTCGCGGAACCCGGTTTTGCCGGCGATGGCGGCTACGGTAACTCCCGGTTCGCCGGCCAGATGCTCCTTGGCTTTATGGATACGCATTTGGGTGAGATAAGCGTATGGGGATACGCCAAGCGTATGCTGAAACAGCTTGCTTAAATGACGCCCCGACATGCCGATGACTTCGGCCAGTTGATCCAGACCGGTGTCGGGGTTGCCGTACTCTTGCTCCATCCAATGCAGCAGCGGCGCCAGCTTCTCCATATTGCGGGAGACGGACATGTTGCTGGCTTGCCCGAATTTGCTGAGTATGCCCAAAAAACGGTAGGTGCCGGCCGACGTCTCCAGGCCGAACAGGTCGGTGCCGCTGCCGACCTTGTTCAGCATTTCGCCGAGCAGCGGGACTAGAGGAGCCTCCTGGTCCCAGCGGAATAAGGCGGAGTCGCGGATGCCGAAAGCCGACAAAATCGCCGCGGCGGCCACGCCGCCGAAGGTTAGGTAATACGTTGCCCAGCCGGCGCCCCGCTTCGCCTCATAGGCGTGGGGCATCCCGGGAGGCAGCAAAACGCCGCAACCGGACGACAACACGACACTTTCGCTGCCGTAGGTAACCAGGCCTTCGCCTTCTTCGGTTTGCAGCCAATGATAGTAGGGATATCCGTTCGGACGGGTGATTTTTTCCTGACTCGGATTGTAACCGATGCTCTCCACAAGAAGCGGAAGATCGGGGTTGGCGGCGGGAGAAAAAACAAAACGGGTAAACGCGCGCGCGCTCATATTTTTCCCTCCTGGGATGAGTTCCACATTATTATATATCAAAACAATAATATTATATATAAAGCGGATAAGAAACTTCCTAAAATGGAGATATAATTATATTACTCTTAAAAGGATGTGTGCGCAGTGATCAACGAAAAACTGCCGAAAATATGGTACGGCGGCGATTATAATCCGGAGCAGTGGGGACCTGAAACCTGGCAAGAGGATGAACGGATGTTCAAGCTGGCCGGCATCAACGTGGCTACCGTAAATGTGTTCTCCTGGGCGATGCTGCAGCAGGACGAGGATACTTATGATTTCAGTTCCCTTGACGCAACGATCGACCGTTTATATAAAAGCGGCGTGCACGTGTGCCTCGCGACAAGCACGGGCGCTCATCCCGCCTGGATGGCCCGGAAATACCCGGACGTGCTGCGCGTCGATGTGCAGGGGCGGAAACGCCGGTTCGGCGGCCGCCACAATTCATGCCCGAACTCGCCGGCTTACCGGAAATATTCGGAGAAGCTTGCCGGGCTTTTGGCCGAGCGGTACAAGGATCACCCGGGCCTTTTAATTTGGCACGTATCCAACGAATACGGCGGATATTGTTACTGTGACAACTGCGCCGCAGCGTTCCGCACTTGGCTCAAGGAGCGTTACGGCACGCTGGATGAAGTAAACCGCGCCTGGAATACCCGCTTCTGGGGGCATACGTTTTACGATTGGGAAGATATCGTTGTTCCGAACGAGCTGAGTGAAGAATGGAACGGAAACCGCACCAATTTCCAAGGGATTTCCCTGGACTATCGCCGCTTCCAGTCCCAGTCGCTGCTCGACTGCTACAAGCTGGAATACGGGGCCATCAAAAAGCATACGCCGAACATACCGGTAACGACGAACCTGATGGGCTTTTATCCGGAGCTTGATTACTTCGAATGGGCCAAATACATGGATATCGTGTCCTGGGACAACTATCCTTCCCTCGATACGCCGGTTAGCCATACGGCGATGACGCACGACTTGATGCGCGGGCTGAAAAGCGGAGCGCCGTTTATGCTGATGGAGCAGACGCCAAGCCAGCAAAACTGGCAGCCGTACAACTCGCTCAAACGTCCGGGCGTGATGCGGCTGTGGAGCTACCAGGCGGTTGCCCATGGGGCCGATACGGTGTTGTTCTTCCAACTGCGCCGGTCCATCGGAGCGTGCGAGAAATACCACGGCGCCGTGATCGAGCACGTCGGCCATGAGCATACCCGCGTGTTCCGCGAAGTTGCCGAACTTGGCCGGGAGCTGCAGCAGTTGGGCGACACGCTGCTCGATGCCCGCACGGAAGCCAAGGTGGCGATTCTGTATGATTGGGAAAATCGCTGGGCGACGGAGCTCTCCAGCGGACCGACGGTCGCGCTGAATTACGTCAAAGAGGTTCATAAATATTACGATGCGCTCTTCGGGATGCAGGTGGAATGCGATATGGTGTCGGTGGAAGAGGATCTGAGCAAATACGAGATCGTGATTGCGCCGGTTATGTATATGGTGAAGCCGGGTTTTGCGAAAAAAGCGGAGGAATTCACCCGGAACGGCGGTACATTCGTTACGACGTTCTTCAGCGGCATCGTGGACGAAAACGACCTCGTGACGACGGGCGGCTATCCGGGAGAACTTCGTCAACTGCTGGGCATTTGGGCGGAGGAGATCGATGCGTTGTTCCCGGACCAGAAGAATCAAATCGTCATGAAGCGGCCGTGGGGTGATTTGCAGGACCAATACGAATGCGGTTTGCTCTGTGACCTCATTCATGCGGAAGGCGCCGAAGTGCTGGCGGAATACGGCTCGGATTTCTATAAAGGCATGCCGGTGCTGACGGTGAACCGCTTCGGAAACGGCCGGGCGTATTATGTCGCCAGCAGTCCGGAGGCTTCATTCCTTCAAGGGTTCCTCAAAAATCTGTGCGAGGAAAAAGGAATCAAGCCGCTGCTTGAAGCTCCCGCAGGCGTGGAGACGGCGCGCCGGGTGAAGGGCGGCAACGAGTATCTGTTCCTGCTCAACCACAACGCGGAAGACGTCCAAGTGGACATCGGCGCTGATGCCAAAAAGGAACTGCTTAGCGGGGACACGCTGACCGGAACCGTAACCGTGCCCGGCCGCGGCGTGCTTATCCTGGAAGGTAAATAGAATCACGTCCATCAAGCACCCTGCAGGCGGTTTCGTGTGCGGGGTGCTTTTTCATAGGAGGCAAAGGTATGGAAAGCGCAATCAAGCGGCAACTGTCCGGCGAGGAGCTCACAGCCCTAGTGGAGCGGGCATTTCAAGGACAGAGACGATTGGAAGGATTTGAGGAATTAAAGGACGGCTGGTTCAACTCCGCGTACGCCTTGACCCTGGATAACGGCATGAAGACGGTGCTGAAGCTTGCTCCCATTTCGGAGGAAGGGATGCTGCGGTATGAGCGGAATGTGATGACCGCAGAGGTGGAGGTGCTTCGTCTGCTGGACGCGGCGGAAGGCATCCCGGTGCCCCGGATTCTGTACGAGGAGCGCGGCGTAGAGGGGAGCGAGTGGTTCCTGATGGAGTTCGTTCCGGGCGATCCTTACAACAAGGTGAAGGAGCAGCTGGGGCCGGAGGAACGGCGGGACATTGAAGTTGAGCTGGGACGGGTAAACCGGCGGATTAACGAATTTCAAGGAAAAAGCTTCGGGTATTACGCACGGGAAGACAGTCAGGGGGATAGCTGGCCGGCCGTCTTTGCGGACATGATCGGCGGCGTTTTGGCCGATGCCGCGGATCAAGCCGTTGCCCTCCCGATGGATGCGGAGGAGGTATTCTCCCTGCTTCGTAAGCGGCAGGCCAGCCTGGCGGAGGTCACGGTTCCGCGGCTGGTCCATTGGGACTTGTGGGATGGGAACGTATTCGTCAAAGACCGGCGTCTTATCGCCATCATCGACTGCGAAAGAGCTTTGTGGGGCGATCCGCTGATGGAATACTACTTCCGCTCGTTTGTGGAAAACGGGGCATTCCTGGAAGGCTACGGCAAGCCGGCTTTTACGGAGGCGGAGCGCGAGCGGATGGCATTGTACGACCTGTATACCGCCTTGATTCTGCACATCGAATGCAGGTTCCGCCAGTACACCGACACGAATCATATCCACTGGGCGGAGGAGCATTTAACCCGTACCTGGAACGGATTTAAATAAGGATGTTTAATGTTGGCCCGCAATCTGGCCGATTACCTGGATGAAGTATATTTTAGTGAGATGAGGCAAGCACAGGGCAGATGAAATGAATGACACATGAGTATGACTCGTAAAGGCATAAGTATGACGCACGAGATACGCACGAGATGACGCACGAGCATATACATGATCGTTGTATAACAACGGGGGCCGCTTCATGCTGTAACGGTAGGAGCAACAAAATCGCGGGTTGCAGGGAGATACTCCTCGGCAACCCGCGATTTTTTTAGGAATAAGATGTAAGCTTCAGTGTTGGCATTACCAACTGCAAAAGTGCATTTGATTTTCCGTAATACCCCTATTCGAGGCAAGTTTACCTCTTCTTTTAATACTGCATCAGCAGACTAACATTCTGCCAACCGGCGCCAACGGTCCAGAAGACGAGATAGTCGCCGCGCCGCACTTGGCCGGCTTGCACGGCCTCATGAAGGGCCAGCAAGGGGCTGGTCGAAGCGGTGTATCCGAATCTGTCGCCGATATAGACGACTTTGTCCTGAGCGATTCCCAGACTTTCGGAAACTCGTTTAATATTGCCGATCGTAAACTGGGAGAACAGGAAGCCGCCGATTTGCTCCTTGTTCAGATTGTTGCGCTCCAGCAAAATGCGGATCGAGTTCACCGCGGATTCCGCGCAGACCGAATCATCGAACGGCGTAAACTGCACTTGTGCGTCTTTGGCCGTGAACTCCTCGCGGTACAAATTCGACAAACCATGGGCAGGGAACAGGGAGTTGTCGATCACGGACGTATCGGTTTGATAGACGGAATCGATCAGCCCGCGGGTTCCTTCTGCCTGCTCCAAAATGACGGCAACCGCCGATTCGGCAAAGTTGGAATAATAGATGGGCTGCTCCGGGCTGTGAACCGACAGATAATCGGCCCCCACGACAAGCGCCCGCTCCACCCGGGGGTTGGCCGTCATATAGCGGCAGGCTTGCTCGATCGCCACGAGCATGCCCGCGCAGTTGGCGTTGATATCAAAACAGGCTGTAGAGAGGTCGCCGCCCAGCGTATGGTGCAGCTTCAGCGCATTGCTGGGGAGCAGATACTCCGGTGTTTGCGATGTAAAAATAATCAGATCTACATCCTTGGCCTCAAGACCGCTCTTCTTCAGCACCAGCTTTGAGGCTTCCGCCGCCATCGTCAGCGTATTTTCTTCCTTATTGTCGATAATAAAACGCTTGTTACGGCCGAGCGCGGTTACGAGACCGGTCACATCCGTCCCTTTTTCCGCAAAATAGTTGATGTAGTATTCGTTGTCCACTTCATTTGCCGGATGGTAGATGGCAATCTCGCGAATTTGCACACCTCTCATAGCCATCTCCCCTTACACTTCGATGATTTCGTAGCTGTCCAACTTAACGGTCCGGGCCACGCGCGAAAGCTGCATTTTTAAAATCGGATTTTTCGCAATCCGCAGCGTCACTTTTTTGAAGCCGTCTTTTTTGTAAAGCCCAAAGCAGCCTTCCAGCAGCGGCAGCGAATCGGGAGCGGAGACGTTCAGGTTGGTGCAGTCGATGTCGATCTCATACTCCGGAACGGAAATGCTGGAAATCGCTTTGCTGTAAGCTTCGATGGACGATTGTCCGTCTTCGGGCGAAAAGGTTCCTTCTACTTCGGCGTGAAATACTTTAGCGGATTGGTCGATTTTAATATTAAAGCTTCCCATGGTTGTGGTTCCTCCTGTAATCGATAGATTGTAAAAAGAGTTACTTTTTCAGTGCCTTCAGCCGATCGAGAATCGGCGCCGGCTCGCTGCCGTCGGTATTCACCTCGATGAGGCAAGGGCCCGCCATTTCCCGGATGAATCCGGGGATTTCGTCCATATCCTCCAGCCGGTCCACGGACATCGTGCGGATTCCGGCCGTCCGCATCATGTCGGCGATGGAAATCCGCTCTTGCTTATAGTCCGGCATCGTGCGGTTGTACAGAAATTTTTGCCCGCGTTCGACATAGGAAAGCATGGCGTTATTGATGATGATGTAGGCGATAGGCAGCTTGTACTCTTTGGCCGTAAGCATTTCGGAACCGTTCATGAAAAATGAACCGTCTCCGGCGATCACGGCCACCGGACGGCCCGGATCGGCCAGTTGCAGCCCAGGCCCGCCAGCCATCGCCGAGCCCATCGCCCCATAGTTCAAATTGATTTCAAAGTCCCCGCCCGCGGGAACTTCCAAATACTTCAGCGCGAAGTTGGTGAATTCTCCGATATCGCACACATAACGCGTATCCTGCGGCATCACTTTGGACAGCTTCTCCAGGAACAGCCGCAGCGACAACCCCGTATGATTGAGTTCATAAGGTTCGTTAAGCGGCAGCGGCTTCTTGAACGCCCCTGGTGACGGCTGAACATGCTGGAGAAGATAGGGAACCGCGTCCTTGAGATCGGCGATTACCGCCGCATCGGTTTTGAAGACCTTCCCAAGCTCTTTGCCATCGCGGTCGATATGAATCACTTTGCGTCCGGCCACCAGCGCTTCGTTAAAGTTGCAGGTAGAGGCTTCGCCAAGGCTGGTTCCCAAGATGAGCAGGCATGAAGCCGGGGAAGCGTTGACGTGTTCGAACGCCGCGTCGGTGCTGGAAAATCCGTAGTTCCCCAGGTTAAGGGGAAATTCCGCGGGAATGATTCCTTTCGCCGACGGCGTCGTAATGATCGGCCACTGCAGCCGCTCGCTAAGGCGCATAATCTCTTCGGCAGCATCGCGCCCGCCGCGTCCGACCATAATGAGCCCGCGCTCCGCTTCGTTCAGCAAGGCGGCCGCCCGGTCCAGTTCCGCCGGATCGAACGGAATTTGCTGAAGCAACGCGGGATTCGGGGCGGCGGGAAGGCTAAGGGGCGCATCCATCCGCTGTACATCGATAGGCACGGAAATATGTACCGGCCCGAAAGGAGGTGTAAGGGCGATCCTTACCGCCTTGTCCAGCTCGGCCATGACTTCCGCTTCGTTCATGACCGTGTTGCTGTATTTGGTGATCGGTCTGACGATATCCTGGGCATCCATCTCCTGAATGGCTCCTTTACCGATTTGCCACCGGTTCACGTAGCCGGTAATTACGAGCAGGGGAGCTTTGGCCCGCATGGCGTCAGCGATCCCGTTCATCATGTTCGCTACGCCTACCGCTCCGGCGCCGGCGCAAACGGCTAGCTTCCCGGAGGTGCTGGCATACCTCGCCGCCATATAAGCCGCACCGGCTTCGTTTTTCGTAATGATCGGCTTCATATCGACATCGATCAACGCATCATAAATCGGACCGATGATTCCTGCCGGAATCCCAAAAATATAATCCACTCCGGTTTCCTTCAAATACTTGAGTATGGCTTCGGCTATGTTCATATTCCGGATGTCTCCTTGTCCTAGAGTTGAAACGCATCTCTGTATTCGTTCACCAGTGCTTCCGCACGTTCGATCTCCTCCGCGGAGAAAAAGTGCAGCTTGCCTATCGAGGCGACGACGACAATGCCTTGTACCGCTCCATCCTGCATGACGGGAATAACCATGATGCTGTCGATCCCGAACAGGAAAAACTCATCGGCCGAACGGGGATCGTTTTTGACGTCCTGGACCACCGCCGTTCCGGGATGGGCCAGCAGTTCGCGAAGCAGACGGTCATGTTCGATATAGACCGGATTTTGCGCATGTACGCTTTTCCAGCGCTCTACGCCAAGGTGATCCGTTTTCGTTTTCAACACCGGATTCAAGCGGCCTTCCCTGATTTCGTGATAGGCGATATCGGCCACGCCGGTCAGGCGCTCCAGCGCTTCAAACAGCAAAGCTAATCGCTCCATGCCCATCCTCCTCGCCGCTAGATTGAATATCTGTTTAATAGGGACTTCAGTTTATCCGCTTCCGTCTCAAGCTGCTTGGAAGATTCGAGCGTTTCTTCCATGGCGGTCAACTGTTCTTCCGAGCAAGCCATGATCTCTTTGGTCCCGGCCAGATTGACCTCGGTAATCTCGAGCGTTTGTTTTACGGAGTCCATGATTTGTTCCGTGCTTGCGCTGATCTGCTGCGTAACCGCGGAAACCTCCTGAACCCGGGTGGACACCTGCTCGGCCAAATGCACGATTTGCTGGAAGGAGTCGCCGGCAGAGGTAACGAGGATGCTTCCGGTCTCGACCTCAGTCATGACCCGTTTCATCGCTTCGATCGATTGATCGGAGCCTGTTCGGATATGTCCGGCCATCTGGGCGATATCCTTGGCCGATGCCGCTGACTGCTCGGCAAGCTTGCGGATTTCGCCTGCAACCACCGCGAATCCTCTGCCGTATTCGCCCGCTCTTGCGGCCTCGATCGCCGCGTTGAGCGCCAGCAGATTGATTTGGCTGGAGATTTCCGAGATCAGCAGAGTGACTTTGTCGATTTCCTCCGTTCGCTCGCCGAGTTGGTTTACGGTTTCCGACGATGCGACCGTGGTTTCGTAAATTTTGCTCATTTGGTCAACCAGGCGGTCGATGCCTTCATTGCCCGCATTCGCCTGAGCCGCGGCCTCAGTCGCTTCCTCCGCGACCCCTTGCGATGACAGGGCGATGTGCTCCATGCCTTTTCCGACTTCTTCAAGCATCAGGTGGTTGTTCCGCGCGCTTTCGACAAGCTGCTCGCTTCCTTCGGAAATCATTTTGATTGATTCCGTCACCCCTACAACAAGGTCGTTGCAAAACTCCATATTGCCCGTTAAATTCCGCGACGTATCGGCTACCTTGGCCGACATATCCTGCATATGCCCGGCCGCTTCCCTTAATTGGACGCCGATAAGCTTCAGGTGGCCGGCCAGCTCGCCGAATTCGTCCGTTATCTGCACGTCGCCGTCAAAGGCTAAATTGCCTTCTGCCATAGCTTTGGTCCGCTCGGCCATTTTTTGGACCGATTTGTCGAGCAGGCGGGCAATCAGCACGGCTTCCCCTGCGCTGATCAAGGCAAACAGAACGATCATCAGCACGGCGCTCCAGCCGTTCATCAGCCCAAGCAGATAGAAGACCAGAACGAGCACGATCGCCAGCACCGCAAGCGGTCCGGCAACCAGCAACAACAATTTGCGGGCTAAGCCTTTACTGAAATGTGATAATTTCAAGTTACTTACTCCTTTGCCGTCACTCTATTTCCCTTAGCAGCTGCCGTTTTCCGTGTTTCGCCGTTTTTACTTTTTGGAAGCAGGTCCCCTCCTTGCCCGTAACTTGCCGCGACGATGTAAGCAGCCCCAAAGCCCAAATGAAGCAAAAAAAAGAACTTTCGCGAAGAAAGTCCGGCGGCCAACAAGCCCAAGGTTCAGCATAAGGTTGGCATCCCGGCGGTCATGATTCTGTTAAGAATTTTAGACCCGTGGCTTTGCGTCCCTGCCTTTCGGACAGGTTTGCGATTTACATCTTATTCCTTGTATTTGTTTGTGAATGATGGGAGATTGAGGTCGCGGCACTCCCACATTTTAGGAATATAATACTTATATCGGAGGGCAGGTCTTGATTTTTCATAAAATTTTTCGGTAAATTCAAAAAATTTTCAAAAATAGAGGACTAGCGGCGGGTGTCTATGGTTCTAGATGGAGAGGGAAAATATGGGATTGATGGGATAAAAGAACTATATATCCCATTTTTAGATTCGAAGCATTGATAGCTGACCTGCCATATACGGCTGGGGTGGCCGCTGACGTAGAACCACCGCAACCGTGAACCCACCGCAACCGTGAACCCACCGCAACCCCGTAGCGGCTAACGGACCTGAGCGACCTTATTTGCCCCAAAAAGCGGAGTTTCAATTTCTAACGGACCAGAGAGCTCTTATTTGCGCGAAAATGGCTAAAAAAGCGCCTTTACAAGCCCAATAAGGTCTCTGGTGTCCGTTAGGTTCAAAAAGCCCGCGATTTCGCCGAAATAGCGGCGCTCCAGTCCGTTACGTTAGGATGCGGCGGGGAGCTCATCGGCTTGATTAAGCGAAAATAAAGCTCACCGGACGGATGGTCAAGTCAAACAAGAAGTTCGCCTAACAGCCAAGCGTTAGGTAAAGCAGCGCTTCGACCGTTCTACTAGCTCTGTTCCAGGATGGTGGCCAGCGTAGTGCGGTCAAGCCCTTTGACTAAGCGGATCAGCAGCTCCTTGGCGGCCGCGTAGTCGTCGGTATGGATGATGGACGACGAGGTGTGGATGTACCGCGAGCAGATGCCAATCACGCCCGAAGGTACGCCGATGCCGCTCAGATGTACCGGGCCGGCGTCGGTTCCGCCCGTAGATACAAAATATTGGTATTTGATACGGTGCGTATCCGCCGTGTCCCGGATATATTCCACCAGCCCCCGGTGCGTCAGCATCGTCGGGTCGAATACCCGCAGCAGCGCCCCTTCGCCCAGCTTGCCGAAGGCGCGTTTGTCGCCGGTCATATCGTTTGCCGCGCTGGCGTCCAGCGCAAAAAAGATGTCCGGCTGGATCAGATTGGCCGCCGTGCGCGCTCCCCGCGTGCCTAGCTCCTCCTGTACATTGGCTCCGCAGTACAACACGTTGGGCAGTTTTTCCTGATGCAAAGCTTCCAACAGCTCGATCGCCAAACCGACGCCGTACCGGTTATCCCAGGCCTTGGCCATGATTTTTTTCGGGTTGACGAGCGGCGTAAATTCGCAAATCGGCAAAATTTGCTGCCCGATCTGCACGCCGGCTGCTTCCGCTTCCTCGCGGCTGTCGGCACCGATATCCAGGTACATCGATTTTAAATCGACCGGCTTGCTGCGCTGGGCTTCATCCAGCAGGTGGGGAGGCGTCGATCCGACCACGCCGACGATCTTCCCTTTCGGCGTAATGATCTGCAGGCGCTGCGCCAATACCGCCTGGCTCCACCAGCCCCCGAGCGGCTGAAAATACACCATCCCGTTATCGCTGATGCCGGTGGTCATAAAGCCTACCTCGTCAAAATGCCCGGCGACCATGACCCGTGGTCCCTGCTCGTCGCCGCGCAGAACCCCAAACAAACTGCCAAGCCGGTCCTGAACGAACTCCTCTGTATAAAGGGATATTTTATCCTTAACGAAAGCGCGCAGCTCCCGCTCAAACCCGGGGGCTGCCGGAAATTCAGTCAGCTGTTTAAACAACTGCTGTGTTTTTTCATTCATCTGGTTTCTCTCCTTTTTTTTCCTGTAAATGGCAATGTCGAACACTCTTTACTTAGTATGAACTACCTTGTTCCGATTGTCCACGCGCCTGAAAAGGCCTGTTCTTTTGCCGCCGGGCCAAGCACCAAACCCTTAGCGATGCATATACTGCAGCAAGCAAGGGGCCAAATAAGGGAGGCAACAAAATGGAACGCCGCTCCATGGATTGGCTGTTGATCTGTCTTCTTTTTATCCTGTTGGTCATCATTCTTCTACTTCTTTTTTAAAAACAAATAGGACGCCTTGGACGCCAGTTCCGTTGACTACGCTAATCATTTTTACCCAATGCCCGGTGTCCCGAACCCGCCTAAGCGATCTTGGGCGGGTTTTGTTTTGTTGCCGCTGTGCTATGGATGATTTACCAAACATAACAAGCCGGGTACTGACAAATAATGAATATACCGTGCTTATAAGGCATGAGCAGAAAAAGGAGGGATACCGTTTGCCAACAAAAAGTAAACCGGGCGCCCGGGTAAAGCTGAACCATCTGCTGCTGACGGAAGAGGAGTACAAGCAGGTTGCCGATGGGCATAAGCCAAAGCCGAACATTTGGGGCAATTGCCTTAAAGCTTTTCTGGTCGGCGGTTTCATTTGCCTAGTCGGACAAGGTATCCAGCAGTTGTTCATGACGTTTGCCGGGATGACTTCCAGGGAAGCGAGCAGCCCGACCGTCGCCGTGCTGATTTTGATTTCCGTCATTCTCACCTCGCTTGGGGTGTACGATAAAATCGCGCAATGGGCCGGGGCAGGCACCGCCGTTCCCGTGACGGGCTTCGCCAACTCGATGTGCTCCTCTGCCATCGAATCCCGAGCGGAAGGGCTGGTGCTTGGCGTAGGGGCCAATATGTTCAAACTGGCGGGATCGGTGGTCGTGTTTGGCGTGGTGGCCGCTTTCGTCGTAGGGGTGATTTATGCGATTTTCGGTTTGGAGGGAGGCCACTGATGCTTATCGGCGCACAAACATGGGAGTTCCGATCCAAACCGGCCATCGTCGGGGCGGCCACGGTCGTGGGTCCTGAGGAAGGAGGCGGACCGCTGGGCGGTACCTTTGATTTCGTGTACGACAATTTGGAAATCGACGAGAAGACGTGGGAGAAAGCCGAACGCAAGCTGCTCGAGCATGCCTCCGCCCTTGCTCTGGTCAACGCGGGCATCGCCCGGGAAGAACTGTCCTGCTTTGTCGGCGGCGATTTGATGAATCAGATCATTTCCGCCACCTTTGCGGCCAGGGCCATCGCCGCCCCGTATCTCGGCGTCTTTGGCGCCTGCTCCACTTCTATGGAGAGTTTGGCGCTGGCCGCGCTGATTGCCGATAGCGGAGCCGGACGATACGTGATGGCCGGCACGGTAAGCCATAACTGCACGGTGGAGAAGCAGTTCCGTTATCCGACGGAATACGGCTCGCAGAAGCCGGCAACGGCCCAGTATACGATAACCGGGTCGGGGTGCGCTATCGTGTCTTCTGAGGGAAAGGGACCGCGGGTCACGCATGCCACGATTGGCCGCATTCAGGACCTCGGCGTGAAAGACCCGTTTAACATGGGAGCAGCGATGGCGCCCGCGGCCGCGGATACGCTCGTTTCCCATTTCCGCGATACCGGGCGGGGGCCGGAGGATTATGATTTGATCGTCACCGGGGACCTTGCGTCGGTCGGACATGCTATCGTCCAGGATATTCTGGCTAAAGACGGCGTCCGGATGGACAAAACGGAATTTAACGATTGCGGGCTGATGATCTACGACCGCGACAAACAGCCTTTCGTCATGGCCGGAGGCAGCGGCTGCGGGTGTTCTGCCGTGGTTACCTACGGTTCGATTTTGCAAAAATTAAAAAACAAGGAGCTAAACCGCGTACTGGTCGTTGCCACCGGAGCGCTTTTGTCCCCGCTATCTTATCAGCAGGGGGAGAGCATTCCATGCATTGCCCATGCGGTCGCTTTGGAAAAGGAGGAAAACGAATCATGATTTATGTATGGGCGTTTGTGGTCGGAGGGCTGATCTGCGTTGTCGGCCAGCTGATGTTCGATGTGTTTAAATTGACGCCAGCGCATACGATGAGCACGCTGGTCGTGGTGGGGGCGATCATGGATGGGTTAGGCTGGTACGATCCGCTTGTCAAATTCGCCGGAGCAGGGGCTTCCGTGCCGATCACCAGCTTCGGGAACTCCCTGGTTCACGGGGCGCTGACCGAGCTTTCGCAAGAGGGCTGGATCGGGGTCATTACCGGCATATTCGAAGTGACCAGCGCAGGGATTTCTTCAGCGATCATCTTCTCCTTCCTGGCGGCGTTGGTCGTCCGGCCAAAAGGTTAGGAAATAAATAGCAACCCGGCTTTTGCGGGCAGGTGAGTGTACTCTCAATCTATCTTCATGTAGAATAGGTAGATATATACAGGTTCTATTTGGGAGGGAAAGACACGTGCCCGTTCAAGAGCAATCGATACGAACTTTGACCGCAGTAAAGAACAATTTAGAATCTTGCATTTTAGGAAAATCCTTTGAAATCCATCTCCTGCTCTCCGCGCTGCTTGCCGGCGGACATGTATTAATCGAGGATGTCCCGGGTACGGGGAAAACGCAGCTGATCAAAGCACTGGCCAAGTCCATGCGCGGCGATTACCGGCGGATTCAATGCAATCCCGACATTTTGCCCAGCGATATCACGGGCGTCTCGGTGTTTCATCCCCATGAGGAACGCTTCGTATTCCGGCCCGGGCCGGTCATGACCAATATTTTGCTGGCCGACGAAATCAACCGCGCGACCACTAAAACACAGTCCGCGCTGCTCGAGGTGATGGAGGAGCGCAGCGTGACCGCCGACGGCCTCACCTATGAGCTGCCTCGGCCTTTCATGCTGTGCGCAACCCAGAACCCGATCGATTTCGAAGGGACTTATATGCTTCCCGAGGCTCAATTGGACCGGTTCATGCTGAAGATCGGGCTCGGTTACCCCGATGCGGCCACCGAAAAAACGATGCTCCGCTCCCACAGCCAGGGGCAGCCGGTCGATCAGCTGCAGCCGGTGACGACGATGGATGAAATCGCGGCCATTCAGCACGAAATCCGCGATGTTTACATCAGTGAAGCGCTGACCGATTACCTGCTGGAAATCGTCCGCCGCACGCGCGAGCACCAGGATGTGCTGCTCGGAGCTTCGCCGCGCGCTTCGCTGGCCTTCGTGATGGCCGCCAAAGCGTACGCTTTTTTACAGCAGCGGGATTACGTGCTGCCGGATGACATCAAGACGCTGGCGCCGTACGTGCTTGGCCACCGGATTTTGCTTCGTCCGGAATCCCGGTTGGGGCAAATCCATACCGCCCAGGTCCTGGAGCAAATCATGCGGCAGGTTCAAGTGCCGGTTTCCATAGGGCGGTAATTATGCGGGCGATTCTTGAAGGAGTTAAAGCGGGGCTTGCCACCCGGAAATTTTGGAGAGTGGCCGCCGTATGGCTGATCTGTCTCCTGTACGTTTTGTTTCAGGGCGGCAAAACTTCGTTTATGTTGTTGATGATGGTATCGGTACTGGCCGCTTATTGGGCGCTCGGGGGGCTTGGCGGTGTCAAGCGGATCCGGGGGGCGAGAAATTTAGCGCTCGAAGAACGCGGCGGGGTGCTGCAAGCGGGCGGGCAGGTGCTCGTCAGGCTTCAGCTGCAGCTTCCGGCGTTTATGCCGCTGCCGTACCTCGTCATCCGCGAGACGCTGAAGCGGCACAACGGTGACACCTGGGCGTTTGAAGACAGCGTGGTCCCGTATTTTCGCGGACGCGCGGAGCTGGTGTACAAGACGCCTCCGCTTGAACGGGGGAAATACGTCTTTGCCGGCACGACCTGCAGTGCCGAGGATATTTTCGGATTGATGGAGCATACGGGAACGGTTCAGTCCGGCGGGGAGTTCCGCATTTTGCCGCGCACCGTGTTCATTCCGCATTGGGAGCTGTACAGCCGCAATTCGCGTTTGGCTGGGCCGGAAACGGCCATCTCCCTTTCGCGGCGGGAAACGACGCAGATTAACGGGGTTCGCGATTACGTATACGGCGACCGGATTTCCCGGATTCACTGGAACGCTACGGCCAAAACCGGGGCGTGGAAATCCAAGGAGTTCGAGCATGAGTCGCTGCCGAAGACAATTTTGCTGCTCGATGCCCATATGGCCAGCTATGCAAATGCAGCCCAGTTCGAACTGGCCGTGTCGACGGCCGCCTCTTTGCTGGAGTATGGGGCAAGGGCGCGGATCAGCATGGGCATGGGCACGATGGGAAAAATGTTCCGCCTCTTTGCTCCCGCCGAAGCTTATCTGGAGCGTCAACAGATGATCCATCATCTTGTGGACATCGACGCGGACGGCTACGGCAACCCTCTCGACAAGCTGGAATCGCATAAAGAATGGTTTCCCCCGGGAGCGTTTTTTATTCTTATCAGCCCGCTGGCCGATGACAAAGCGCTGAACATGATGCGTTGGGCCAAAATGCGGCAAATGGTGCCGTATCATATCCAAATCGGGCGGGAACATTCCGCGTCCGCTCATCCGCGGGCGAATCGAAACCAGCCTTCCGCTTGGCAGCAGACACTTCACGAGCGGGGACTGCGGGGCGTTAAGATCGCTTCCCTGGACGAACTGCCCGCAGCCATGTGGGGGGTGAGGTTATGATGACGGCGGCGCCGCACTGGAAATGGTTTTCGTACCGGCTGCTCGTCATGCTCTGGCTTACGGTTATCGCCATGCAATGGATCGATTTTACGGAGCCGATATGGTTTTCAGTCACGACCACGCTGGTCACGGTCACCGTCATAACCATAGCGCTTATCGAAGTGCTGCTGCCGATTAAGTCGGCCTGGAAATGGACGGTCAAAATCGTACTTGTTCTCGCCGGATGGCGGATCGTCTTGACCGGCTACGGCGTTTACGTCCCTTACGGTCCGCTGTTCCCCGATCAGATCCGCGGCATGGCGCTTTCGTTCGTTCCGTATATCTGGTTTTCGCTGGCGGCTTGGGCGCTGCTGGAGCTGGCCGTGCGGCTGGTCGTCGGCCGTAAACGCATCCTGTTGTTTCTGGCCGCGCATTTCCTGGCTTTCACGATTTTGGACTCCTTTACTTCCTATTATCTATGGTCCAATGTCGCTTGGCTCGTTTTTGCCGGACTTGGCTGGCTGGCCAGCTGGCATTTTTACGAGTACCGGTTGAAATATCCGCAAGGATGGAAGCGGCTCCGGCGGCAGCCGATCAAGATTGCTGTAAACATCGCCCTCGTGTTTGCTTGCGTCTTGCTGATCGGCATCAGCATGCCGGCGGTTTCGCCGACGCTGACCGATCCTTACACGGCCTGGATCAAGCGAAGCGGTGGAGCGGGGGGCGATACGGAAACACCGCTTGCGGGTGTTGTTGAAACCACCGGAACGGTCGTGTCCCAGGAGGAAGTCATGTCCGGATACAGCCGGGACGACAAAGACTTGGGCGACGGCTTCGAATTCAGCTATAAGCCGGTCATGTCGGTTTCCACGCCCGTTAGGTCTTATTGGCGCGGGGAAACCCGCCGGATCTATTCGGGGAAAGGCTGGGCCGATCTTGAGGATGAACCGAGGCAAACCGAGCGGTATCGGGGAGCGCCCTCCGCTGAACCGCTTGCCGCAGATCATCCAAGTAAGATCGAGACGAGGCAGGTTGAACAAATCATTACGATGAACACCGACCAGGCATATCCGGTGCTGTTCGGCGGCTACGCGATGGAGAGCGTTGAGCTGCTGGACGACCGGCAGCAGTCTGCCGATATGCGCTGGGCCCGGCGGGAAGGCGAACTGTTCTGGAACGGATACCGCGATCCCGGCGACTTGCCGGATTACCCGCGAAAATACAAGGTTGTGGCTAATATTCCGCTTATTCCACTGCAGGAGTTGAAGCAGGCCGATTATGACACGCTGTATCCGGAGCCCCCGGACAGGGAGTACTTGCAGCTTCCGGACAGCCTGCCGCAGCGGGTGAAGGATCTGGCGCAGGAGGTCACGGCGGGAGGGGTTACGCCGTATGAGAAAATGGAGCTGCTGCAGGCTTATTTGCGGCAAAACTTCGAATATACGAATAAGCCGGATTTGTCCCGGCGCGAAAGCAGCGACTTCGTCGACGGTTTTCTGTTTGAAATCAAGGAGGGCTACTGCGATTATTATTCGACGGCGATGGTGATCATGGCCCGGTCGCTGGGGGTTCCAGCCAGATGGGTGAAGGGTTATGCACCGGGAACCCAGCCGAGCGAAGAAATGATGATGCGAAACCCGGGGATCAGCGGGGATTACACGGTGAGCAACGCCGACGCCCACTCCTGGGCGGAGTTGTACTTTGGCGACTACGGCTGGATTCCATTTGAGGCGACGCCCGGCTTTGACGCGCCGATTTTGTTCGCCGAGGAGGACAGCGTGGAGACGCTGGCGCCGGAGCCCGCTCAAGAGACGGAAACCGCAGCCGTAGAAGAAAGCTTTCTGGATAAGATCGACCCGGCCGTGCTTCGCCGCGTATCCTTCATCGCCCTGGCCGTGCTGCTGGCTTGGGGGCTGTATAAGGTACGGAACGAGCTTTACTTTGCCTGGCTTCACCTGCGACTGGGCCGGCCGTTGACGCCCGGTGAGAAGACGGTGTTTGAGACGCTGCGGGTGGTCAAAAGGCTGCGGCTCAGAGGACTGACGCGCGGCGACCAGGAAACGCTGCGGGAAACGTTCGCCCGCTGGAAGCGGGAGAAGCCGCAGTTGTCCGGTGTACTCGACCCGCTGCTGGCCAGCTTCGAAAAAGCGAATTACAGCCCCGCCTCCGTCTCGGAGGAAGAGTGGCAAGCGGCCCGTCGTCTCGCCCGCGATCTGCTCAAGCGGACGACTAGACGCGGCGGTCCGAACCGCGAGCTGCCATCGCAGCTTTAAGCTGGTGAAACGAAGCTGAATTTACGTTCCCCCGCGCCACCCGCGCGAGGGGGCGTTTTCTTTTTGAACAACCTCTTAAAGGTAGGCATTGGGCGGCAGATTATGGTATAGTTTGTCGTATGGAAACTGAGGTGAACCTAATTGTTTGAGATATTCATACCGAAAAAACGCGTAGACAGCGTGTTCGAAATCGACCTTGATGAGCTGTACGCTAAGGGTTACCGGGGCATCATCACCGATTTGGACAACACCTTGGTCGGGGCGAAGGCGCCGCTTGCCACGCCCGAGCTGATCGAATGGTTCGGGAAGGTGAAAAAAAGCGGGTTTAAACTGGTCATTGTGTCAAACAATAATTTGAACAGGGTGTCGGTGTTTGCGAACCCTTTAAATATCGAGTTTGTGCATGCGGCCAAAAAACCGTCCGCTGCGGCGTTCCGCCGGGCGATGGAGATGATGGGGCTGACGCCGCAGGAAACGGTGGTGGTTGGCG
This sequence comes from Paenibacillus macerans, assembly GCF_023715465.1. Taxonomy (GTDB): domain Bacteria; phylum Bacillota; class Bacilli; order Paenibacillales; family Paenibacillaceae; genus Fontibacillus; species Fontibacillus macerans_A. The sequence goes on along the minus strand of NZ_JAMBOE010000011.1, from coordinate 123,065 downwards.
ACCAGATGATGACCGACGTGTTTGGCGGCAACCGCCTGGACTTGTTCACGATCCTGGTGCTGCCGATCTCCGTGCAGGATGAAGGGTTGGGAACGCGGATCAACCGGCTGCTGGAGCGTTTCGTCAAACGGCGGCTGGGCAAAGTTGGATTATGGCTGGAGGAGGAAAAAAAACGATGACGGAGGAACGGGGAACTGCAAGCGGACTTCGCTGCAGCGGGTGCGGCATCACGCTGCAAAGCGAGGCGCAGGATAAGCCGGGATATGTCCCAAGCGGAGCGCTTGCCAAAGAGCCGGTGATCTGCCAACGCTGTTTTCGCATTAAAAATTACAACGAATCGTCTTCGGTGACGGTGGAGCAGGATGAATTCCTGCGGCTGCTGGCGCAGATCGGCGGCAAAAAAGCGCTTGTCATCCATATCGTTGACCTGTTTGATTTTCAGGGCAGCGTCATCTCCGGGCTGCAGCGGTTTATCGGCAACAATCCGGTGCTGCTCGCCGTGAACAAGATCGACTTGCTGCCGAAGGTGACAAACTGGAACAAGGTGCGGAACTGGGTGCAAAAGGAAGCGAAGGATATGGGGCTGAAGGTGGAGGACGTCGTGCTGTGCAGCGCTAAGCAAAGCAGCGGGTTTGACCGCCTGCTGGAGGCGGTGGCGGCTCATCGCGGCGATCGCGACGTATATGTGGTCGGGGCGACCAATGTCGGCAAGTCTTCGCTCATCAACCGGCTGATCCGTGATTACAGCGATTTGGAGCAGGAGCTCACCGTTTCGCGTTACCCGGGCACGACGCTCGATATGGTCCATATTCCCCTCGATGACGGCCGGGAGATCATCGATACTCCGGGCATCGTGTACCCTTCACGGTACAGTGAGATGGTCGCCCCTGGCGATCTGGGCGTCATTTTGCCGGAGAAGCCGCTGAAGCCGGCGGTGTATCAACTGAATGAAGGGCAGACGTTGTTTTTCGGCGGCTTCGGACGTTTCGATTTCGTGCAAGGGGACCGGCAATCGTTCACCTGCTTCGTCAGCGGGCGCGTGCCGATTCACCGGACGAAGCTGGCCCGGGCGGACGAACTGTTCGCGGACCATGCGGGAGAAATCTTGGCGCCGCCAAGCCGGGAAAACATAGACAAGCTTCCGGGATGGACGCGGCATGAGTTCCGGATTGACAAAGGGAGCCAAAGCGATCTGTTCATTTCCGGCCTGGGCTGGATTAAAATCAACAGCGACGCTGGGGCCGTCGTGGCCGCCCATGTTCCGAAAGGAATCAAGGTGCTGGTGCGCCGTTCGTTAATTTGATTTATAGGTGGCCTAGGGGGAAAAGCTATGGAAAAAATAAGAGAGAAGGACAAGCTACCGATGCTGCTCGGCGTGATCGGTGATCCGATCATGCATTCCAAATCGCCGGCCATGCACGAAGCAGCGATGAAGGCCTGCGGACTCGCCGGCTCTTACCTGCCGTTTCATGTCAAAAGCGAGCGGCTGCAGGAGGCCGTGCAAGGGATCACGGCGCTTGGTTTTCACGGCATCAACGTCACCGTCCCGCATAAATTGGAAGTGATGAAGTATTTGGACCGGATCGACGAAGGGGCGCGTTATATCGGCGCCGTCAATACGGTGGTCAACGATGGCGGCACGCTGACGGGGTACAATACCGACGGCATCGGATATATCCGTTCCTTGAAAGAGGAGGCGGTGCCCGATCTGACCGGCAAAACCGTGGTCGTGTTGGGTGCCGGCGGCGCTGCCCGCGGCATTATTTACGCGCTGCTGCTGGAACGCCCCGCGCAGGTCATCGTGGCCAACCGGACAGCCGATAAAGCAAACGAACTGGCCGCGGAATGGGCCCATCTCGGCCGCCTAAGCGGCTGCGGTATGGGGGAAGCGGCGGAATATTTGCAAGCGGCGGATATTGTGATCAATACGACATCGGTTGGGATGTACCCGCATGTACAGGATACCCCGATCGATCCCGATCTCCTTCCGGAAGGGATCGTCGTCAGCGATCTGATCTACAATCCGCTGAACACGGAGCTGCTGCGGAGAGCCGAACTGAAGGGCTGCACGATCCACAGTGGTCTCGGGATGTTTATTTACCAGGGCGCGTACGCGTTTGAACATTGGACCGGCCTGCCCGCTCCGATCGAGGCGATGCGCGCGGCGGTCATGGCCAGTATGGGGATTGCACATTTGAATGTTAAGGGGTCTTGAATATACAATGCTAACAGGAAAACAAAAACGTTATTTGCGCAGTTTGGCGCACGGGCTGCAGCCGATTTTTCAGGTCGGCAAAGGCGGAACGAACGAGCATATGGTCCGCCAGATCGCGGAGGCGCTGGAACGGCGCGAACTGATCAAAATTTCCGTGCTGAACAACAATCTGGACGATCCCAAGGAAGTTGCCGCAGAGCTGGCCGAGGGGGCCGGCGCGGAACTAGTGCAGCTCATCGGCCGCACGATCGTCCTGTACAAGGAATCGCGCGAATATAAACAAATCGAGCTTCCTTAGGATTGCCCGGGGGGAAACGAACATGAAAAAAGTCGGGATTATGGGCGGGGCGTTTGATCCGATCCACCTCGGCCATTTGCTTGCGGCGGAATCCGCCAGGGAGCAGCATTATCTTGAAGAGGTGTGGTTTATGCCCTCGCATATTCCGCCGCACAAACACCGGAGCGGGGTCAGCGGCAAGCAGCGGCTGGAGATGGTCGAGGCGGGCATTCAAAGTCATCCCGCCTTTAAGCCACTCGACATTGAGTTGAAGCGGGGCGGCGTTTCCTATACAGTGGATACGATCCGGGAAATCCGGGGGCAGCATCCCGAACTGGACTTGTATTTTATTATCGGCGCGGATATGGTGAATTACCTGCCCAAATGGGAAGGGATCGAGGATTTGACCGGAATGATCACGTTCATCGGGCTGCAGCGGCCAGGCAGTTTTCTGGAGTTGGATGCACTGCCTCCGTTTATCCAGGAAGCGGTGCGGCTGGCGGAAATGCCGCTGGTCGACATCTCTTCCAGCCTGATCCGCAGCCGCTTGGCGCAAGGTCGTTCAGTAAGGTATATGGTGCCGGATTCCGTGCATGATTATATGACAAGGAGCGGATTGTATGGAATACAGTCGTGACGAGCTCATTGCGGCGGTTTCGTCGGGGATGCCGGCAAAACGCTGGAAGCATGTCGAGGGCGTAATGGAGACCGCCGTCATTCTTGCCGGGCGTTATGGGGCCGACCCGGTCAAAGCGGACCTGGCGGCCTTGCTGCATGATTTGGCCAAGTTTTGGCCGATCGACAAGCAGGAAGCGATCATCCGTGACAACGGCCTCAACGCCGAGCTGCTGGAGCATGACAAGCAATTGCTGCACGCCGAGGTGGGTGCGTTTATCGCCCGCAGAGATTACGGTGTGGAGGATCAGGAGGTGCTTGACGCGATCCGCTACCACACCTCTGGCCGGGTCGCTATGACGCTGCTGGACAAAATCGTTTGCCTGGCCGATTATATGGAGCCGGGGCGCGAGTTTCCCGGGGTGGAAAAGATTCGCGAACTGGCCGAGACCCATCTTGAGGACGCACTGATCGCCGGCTTCGATTCGACCATTTCTTTTTTGCTGGAGAAGGGCAAACCGATTTTTCCGCTGACGCTGCTGGCGCGCAACGATTTGATCAAACAAAGAGCAAAAACCAAGGAGGCTGAATGAATGGCGGTAACATCAAATGAATTGTTAAACCTGGCGGTTCAGGCCGCTGACGATAAAAAAGCGATGAACATTGTGGCTCTCGATTTGAAAGGCATTTCTCTGATTGCCGATTATTTTGTCATTTGCCACGGCAACTCGGATACGCAGGTGCAGGCGATCGCCACCGAGGTGCGCAAACGGGCCCAGGAGGCGGGCGCACAAATCCGCGGCATCGAGGGGATGGATTCCGCCCGCTGGGTGCTGATGGACCTGGGCGATGTCGTTGTGCATGTATTCCATCGCGATGAGCGCGAATATTACAACATCGAACGGCTCTGGTCGGATGCCAAAGTTGTGGAGACGGTATGAGTCTCGTTGCGGGCACTATCGTTTCTTTGCCGATCGACCGGGAGGTTTCGCCTTACGGCTATTTTCTCAGCGCGGGCGGGCAGGACGTCCTGCTGCATTATTCCGAGCTGACCCGGCAGGTGAAGCCGGGCGAAACGGTTGATGTGTTTTTGTTTTACGATACGGAGGACCGGCTGGCAGCGACAATGAAAAAACCGCTGCTTACGCTCGGCGAACTCGCTTTGCTGGAGGTGGCGGACGTGCATCCCCGGCTGGGTTGTTTTCTGGAAATGGGGCTAGGGCGGCAGCTGCTGCTTCCGATCCGTGAGCTGCCTGAGCTTAAGGAACTGCATCCACGGGTGGGCGACCATGTTTACGTGATCATGGAGCATGACAAGCAGGGGCGGCTAAAGGCCAAGCTCGCCGGGGAACAGGAGCTGGCTCCGCATACGTTTCACGCCCCGCAATCGTGGAAAAACACTTGGGTGGACGCGATTGTGTACAAGCCGCTGCAAATGGGCACGTTTGTGATCGTACAGGGCGGCGTGCTCGGGTTTGGCGCGATCGGCATGATCCATGCCTCGGAGCGAGGCCGCTTGCTGCGGCTTGGTGAAAGCGTCCATGTAAGGGTGGCCCATGTCCGCGAGGACGGGCGCATCAATCTGTCGATGGCGCCGCGCAAGGAAATCGGCATGGGCGAGGACGCTGAGCGCATCTTGGCCTACTTGCTCAGCCGGCCCGGCGGGGGCATGCCGTATTCGGACGCGACGCCGCCCGACCTGATCAAGCAGCGCTTCGGCATCAGCAAGGCAGCGTTTAAGCGCGCGCTCGGTAAGCTGATGAAAGAGGGCAAGGTCGTGCAGAAGGAGAGCTGGACCTACTTGACGCAGCCGCCTGAGGCCGGGGAAGGAAATGCCGGGGAATAGGCTAAATCACAGAAAGCGCGGTGACGAAATGGCTTCGTATCGAAAATTTGCCTACGTATATGACGAACTGATGGAGGATATGCCATACCCGGACTGGATCCGCTTTGCCCGCACCGCCTGGGAGCGGCACGGGATGCCGAAGTCAGTCGTCGATCTAGGCTGCGGCACGGGCAGCATCACGATTCCGCTCGTGAATTCCGGCTTCGAGGTGACGGGCATCGATTTATCCGCCGACATGCTGGCGGTGGCCCGGCGTAAAATGGAAGGCACGCCTCAGGGCGTCCGCCTGTTCCGGGAAGGCAGTGTGCGCTGGGTGCAGCAGGACATGACGGAATGGGCCATGCCGGAACCGGTGGATTCGGTGATTTCTTTTTGCGATTGCCTCAATTATTTGCTGGAAGAAGACGATATCGTCCGCACCTTCCGCCGTACATACGAGGGATTGAAGCCCGGCGGGACGTTCCTGTTTGACGTGCATCACCCGAATACTTTGATCCGGTACGAGGAGGAGCAGCCGTTTATTTGGGACGAACCGCGGGTGGGGTATATTTGGACGTGCGAGCGCGACCCGTTCCGGAATGAGATCGAACATCATTTGACGATTTTCGCCCGCGAAGAGGAAAACGGGCCGGGCTTGTACCGCCGTTTTGAGGAGACGCATACACAGCGCGCCTATGATCCGGCGTGGATGAAAAGCGAACTGCTGAAATGCGGCTTCCGCGAAGTGAACTGCTATGCCGATTTCGAGTGGGTCGAGGCGGGGGATGACGCTGCCCGGGTGTTTTATGTGGCCGTGAAATAGGGTATGCTGCGACAGTAAAACACGGAATCTAGCTATAAGGCTAACAGTATAAAACGACATATGGTCCACTTCATACGGCGAACCGCAAGCCGGGGAGGCCGCTTTTGGGCGGCCTATTTTTTTGGGTTTATTTTTCGCCGCTCCTCAGCGAGGTGTTTTTCTTGAGACCAATTACTTCACAGTATTACTGTCAACAACTTTTATCGGTGTACTGAAACTTGGGCGTGGGTTACTATCCGGAAGAGGGAGAATAACGGTAGTATCAAATTGATGGTTTCCGACTTCCGTTTTCAGATGACCGCCGTATTTTTCGGTTACTCTTCTGATATTTGTTAGTCCGATTCCGTGAAATTCGGGATTTCCTTTTATGGTATGTTGCTCCTGATTTTTAGACTCCTGTCGTGAATTAGAGATGTGTATAACTAGCGTATGTTTATCGGTAAATATTTGCAAATATATAAACTTATCTTTAACTTTTGGGACGAGTTGTGTAGCTTCAATGGCGTTATCCAAAACATTACCAATGACGACGCAAAGGTCGTAGTGGTCAATATGAATATCCGCTGTATTTATCCGAATATCATGTTTCATGGTAATCATATTATTATTAGCAATATTGAGCGCATTGCTGACTAAGGCATCAATGACTAAATTTCCGGTGGATATTTTTGACCAGGGTGTATTTATTTGTTTAAGTGTTTTATTAATATGTTCGGTTGCTTCTTGTAAATGGTTTTTTTGGATACATTCGCGAATAAACAGCAATTGTTTATTCGTATCATGAATAACCCGCTTTATACTTTCGAAAGTATGTACTGTTTTCTCATAGGTGCTATATTGATAATCTATTTGCTTTTGTAATTGACGATTTTCATCTGCCAATCTGAATTTTTCGTTTATGCTATCAAAAAGGAAAATAACCAGAATATTAGTAAATAAAACTCCGGCAACAGATAAGATGTAGAAAAGATTTTTCTCGGAGTAAAAAAACAGTGTATTCATAATTATTAGACTGGCCAAGTTTATCAAGCCCATGATGACATAGTGTATTTGACTTAATTGGTAGTCATGGCCTAGTTTGATAAACCTAATTGTTAAAATAAAAAGCAGCATGATGAAAGAGGAAATAAACAAAATCAGTATTCGGCCTTCTAATTTGGATAATTCACCTGCCCCCTCATTAAGACGGAATATCAAAATGAAATAATAAGAGAGAGATTCCGCGATGAATCCTAAAATAAGATAAAGTATTGAAAAAAATAATCGAGATTCAAATCGAACAGGGTAAAGAGATGCGATAATGCAAGCGCTTCCGATAGATAAAATGCCAGTAAGGACTACTGGGAAAAAGGAAGTAGACGAAATAAAAAGAATTCCCCCAGCTAGTAAATAACTAAGTAAAATAATGCCTCTGCTTTTATCAGGGACATTAAACAAAACAGAAAAATAACGATTTATTACAATTAACTCTAAAAAAGTGGTTCCAATAAACAATCCGATATACAAGTTATCTATCCTCTTTCCTTGAATTTTGTAACCATATAATGAGCGTATGCCTCTTTAATGCAATTAGCTCGGGAACGCCCAAGAGGATAATGCTCCTGATTTGTCATAATTACAGATGTAGCGGTGAACTTTAAGACATGCTCTAGATTAATAATGACCGAACGATGAATTAGCAGAAAAGGAAAAGTAAGCTTTCTTGAGTACTCAGTTAATGTACCCGTTGTAATCAATTGACGGTGTAATGTAACTATTTTCAACTTGTTTTGAACAAGAGCATGTTTTATTTTGACAATAGCAATGATATCAGAGTATCTAAAAACAAGTTGTTCTTTTTCAACTTTAATGGTTAAAAAACGATTAACAGAAGATAGAATATAATTGCAAAGCTTCGCCATTTTTGCTTCAAATAGCTCATACGATACCGGTTTTATCAGGTATTGAAAGGTTTGAACATCAAAACTCTCCATCATATACTCTGGATAATTGGTTAAAAATATGATTTGCACGTCATGGTCAGGAAGAGAACGAATTCTTTGTGCAGTTTCAATTCCATTAATTCCACCCATTTCCACATCCAAAATAAGAAAATGAAAAATGTATCGTTTTTGGTTTTTATAGTACTGAAGTAATTCTTCACCTGAGGAAAAGTAGTGGATATCAAAGGTGTAGGGCATCCTTGCTGAAAGCTGCAAAAAGAAATGATGCATTAACTCACGTATTTCTATTTCATCATCACAGACCGCTACTTGAAACAAGTTTCCCCTCTCCTCTCGTATAAAATCATACTCCTTTAACTTCTAGTATAGCTCATTTTTTCCTTATTTATCTAATCAAGAAATTACAATCTCTTAAATTATGTAAACGACAAAATTTTAAAATAGATAACAGTAACCTAACATAAAGTGTTGTTCAAATTCCAATTTTATCATTTAGCATACATAATGTACCAAATTCCTACAAATATAGTATAGTGTTTATGAGGGATGTAAATGATAGAACAAATTGTGAATATTATCACATTACAAGCTGTTCGCAAAGGAGTTGTTGATGAAAAAGAACTACCGATTATTCGCTATGGATTACGAGCAATGGCCGAGGTTTCAATCATCGCTGTCACAATGTTATTGATTTCCCTGTGGTTTGACCGATTGATTGAAGCAACAGTATGGCTCGGCACAGTTATCCTTTGCAGAAGCTTTAAAAGGGGGTATCATGCCAAAACTTTTAAAAGCTGCTATCTTATTTCAGTTTCTGTATCTAATCTTGTTTTACTCACCATTGATTTAGTACCCGAAAGATTATTTACACCACTGATTATCTTGTTTTGTACTACCTCAATTCTTATGTTTACATGCTCGAACATCAAGTGGAAGCATGGGGATTCTCCAAAAGAAGAAGATCGCTTCTTTAATAAAATTTACATTTCCATATATCTTATTTTCTTAATCGGCACAATCATTATAGTCTATTTGAAAATAACTAACACAATATTTCTAGCTTGCTCTCTTGGTTTTGTCATTGCTCAATTGTCTGTTTTAATCCAGGAAAGAAAGGTAGAGACAAATTGAAATTTTCAAAATTACCATGGAGAATGGTGAGCATGATTGCGTTAATTTTCGCGTTTTTTAGAGCAAATGTAGCATGTTGGTGGATTGCCCATGAACCACCGATGCCGGAGGAAGTAAAAAAAATGCGTTTTAAAATTAGAAAATAAAATTCAGTTTAATTTTTTCTTATAAAACAATTAATAATAAAGAAAGAGGTGGAAAAATTGAGTGTTTTAGAGTGCTTTAAAGAAATAGATCGTTTATTTGATTTGAAGCGCAAGAATGAGATCCAGCGCCTAGGTAAACTTTTTTCAACGGATTTGAACCACTACTTTTATGACACCGGGACAGGAAAAGTGTTGCAGTTGGACGATGATGATTTTAAGATCATGCAGGCTTTATTTGAACTACCACATATTAATGTTGCTACTGAGTTAATACAAGTACAGGAAGTATCGGTTAAAGCCATTAGTAACTTTTGTCAGACAGTGGTTGATGAACATTTATTTCGAGCATATAAACCGGATCGTTTGTACTCGATAGGTCATAATGAGATTTTGGAAGAACAAGTGAATAATGGACTGCGTCAAGTTATTTTAGAACTAACAGGGCGATGCAACTTACGTTGCGGTTATTGCATTTACAATGAGGATTGCAGTTTGAATAGAGACTTTAATAGCAGTGATATGAGTATGGAAATTGCAAAGGCAACTATTGATTATACAGCAAAACATTCGGGCGAAAAGATAGCGGTTACTTTTTATGGCGGAGAGCCTTTGTTAAGGTTTGATTTATTAAAGTGGGTAATTGAGTATTCGCTAGAGACTCTGAAAGGGAAAGAACTAACCTTCTCGTTAACAACCAATTTGACGTTAGTTACGAAAGGAATTGCAGAGTATTTAGCATCTGTTCCAGGTTTAAGTATTGTTTGCAGCTTGGATGGGCCGGAAAAAATTCAAAATGCGTATAGGAAATTCAGCAATGGAGAAGGCAGCTTTTCACGGGCTATTCAAGGGTTAAAGTTGTTATGTGATGCTTTTTCATTAAGTGAAAATACTCTTTCAATTAATGCGGTATTTGCACCTCCATATTCGCATGAAAAACTAAATGAGATAAATTCCTTCTTTGCCGGGTTAGAATTCCTGCCGGCTAATACAGGTATCGATATCGGTTATGTAGCTGAAGGCAGCCTTCAAAATGCGAGAGTTAAAATAGAAGAAAATAGAAAGGTTAGTCCCCATCTCGTCGATCCTTTATGGACTTGGATAGAAGCAAAAGCATTTAACCGTTCCGTACGCGATGATGCCAACGACATTTCTTTGTCTGGAATAGAAAAGGCTCTAATCAGTATAGAAGATCGCTTTCTTACTGATAAACCCAGTGAATTTTATCCGTTTAATGGTTGCTGCATTCCAGGGATGCGTAGGCTTTATGTCAGTACCACAGGACATTTATATGTTTGTGAACGGGTGGGGCTTTCACCTTCAATAGGACATATAATGCAGGGAATAGACTTTAATCATCTTAAGAAATATTATGTTGACGATTACTCAAACGGCTCTATTCAGCAGTGTCAAAACTGTTGGGCTATCAGATTATGTTCTACTTGTTATGCTCATAATTATACTGAATTTGGATTTAATTCTTCCGGTAAAAATGCGAAATGTAATTTTCAAAGAAGATCACATCTAAAGGATTTGATCCTTTACCATACGATACGTGAAATCTTCCCAGAGAAACTAAAGTTCTTAGAGCGTGTTAAAATGCAATGACGATATTTATTCCTCATTTTATTGAGGATTAAATATAAAATTAATCGGAGGGGGGTGAAAGGTCATGCAAGTCGTTAATCCTTTGTTTCGCAATCAAGGCGATTCTATGACAGCAGCGCATAAGTGTACCTGTATTTGTAATATAGATACACCAAACCAACATGATAATACTGGAGATAAAGCTTGGTGGTGGGGCGTCCCTGATTGCGGGTGCGGGTGTAACCCAGATATAAGTCGTAATGAAACATCTAATAGTACTAAAGCAAATGAAAATAGTTAACTGTTTCTTCCAAAAAGGTGAGCTAACTTAATTGTTAGTTCACCTTCTACTCTAAATAGGTTTAAATCACCTTTATTAAGGGAGATAAAGATGAACTCTTCATTATCTTTTTATAAAGAAAAAAATGTATATATTGTAACTGATAATTGTAAAGAGACGCTGGTGGTTATGTGCTTAAAAGTTGGATGTGGTCAAGAACCTCATGAAAAAAATGGAATTGCCCATTTGGTCGAACATATGAGCCTGGCGTATCGGCATCATTTTTCGACTCTTTATAAATCCTTGAAAGGGGCTGGATTTCGTTCTTCAGGTTATACGAATTATGGTCAAACGATCCTGATGTTTACTTTTCCATCTAATTTGGAAAATATCTTTAAATTTAAATTACTTATCGAAACTATTACAAGTACTTCCAGTGTGTGCGGGAACACCTTTGAATTATCTAAAGTAGAAATATTATCTGAGTGTAAGGAAAAAGCGCATCAATGGCATTGGCAGCAGCAACTCATTTCGTTTATTACAGACCATCAAATAGAAGATCTCCCGGTAGGAAAGGTAAATGAGATTGAACGTCTAAATATACACGATGCTGTTGATTTTATCCAAAAATTCTATACATTTGATAATTCGATGTTTATTTTTTTTTCAAGTGTTTCGGCACATGAAATCATTTCAACCATTCATCCCCTTTTACAAGCCATGGATCAATCGTCTGTAAATTCGTTGAAACCAGCTATTGATTCAACATGTCCAGAAGAAAATAAGCAGGAGATATCTGTTCTCCTTTTACAGCATCCCTTCAATCAAAAAATAGTAGAAATATTTTTTCAAAAGTCGTATAGGCCCGTAAACTTAAAGCGAAAATTGACCAGAATGCTATTTGAAATTATGTCTAAAACTTGTATTGAAGAATATGTGGCATCTTCCCATTATCACCAAAATTGTCTAAGTGTCTCGGTTTCTGATAAACATGTGACTACTCGTTTTTATTATGCTGTTTTTACATTAGATTTTACAAGTGTAGATGAAAACTTATCCCTCTTTGCAGAAGAAATTGTGAACCATTTGAAGCAAGTTGTTTTTACCGATCACGGATTGACTGAGGCTAAAAAAAGTATAATTCCTTTCTTGAGCAAACCCGAACAAGCGAGCAGAGAACAACTAATCCAAAATCTGACTTCTCATTTTTTTTATGGTGAACCTATCCATATTATCAACAAACATTATAAGCAGATAAAGGAAATACTTAATAAAATAGAGGCTATAGATATAGTGCGTTATAGGGACTGGGTACTGCAAGCCCCATGCAAAATAGTAATTTCTACTTAAGGGGAGATAGACTTGATTCATAAAATGAAACTCTTAACGCGAAATTTCTGGATTTTTTCCAAAACCATAGTTCTTCTTTGGAAGACAAGCTCGAGTACATTTCTTCTTATCCTTTTTTTAGATACAATTAGCGGTCTTATTATACCGGGGAAGTTATGGGTTTGGAAGGAATTTTTGGACTCAGTGAGCGAAATTCTCGTTACTCCGTCCAACTCGTTTAAAAATATGTTATTTTGGTTAGCTATGCATTTTCTTTTAATATTACTTGGCTCCGTTTTGAGTAAAGTGTCTAATTTTATTCAAAACGTATTTTCGTCCAATTTAAATAAAGTAATAACAGAGAAAATTTTAAATAAAACGATGGGTCTAGACATGAAAGATTTTGATGACTCTGAAACTTACAATCTGATCCAAAAGTCTAGTGAGCAGTCATTAAACAGAAGTTTAAGCATTCTGCAAACGACAGTCAATTTTATAAATAATATTACAACTTTCTTTGGAGTTATAGGAATTCTTATTTTCTTGAATACGTCCATAGTCTTACTCTGCCTCGTTTCTTCAGTGCCAATGTTTTATATAAGCATGAGAATTCTAAATAAGTGGTTTGACGTATTCAATGAACGATTTGAGAAGAATCGATTTGTTAAACATCTGAAAACGATTTTTACTACGAATCAAAATATAAAAGAAATAAAAATTTACCGTTCAGATCAATATCTCGCCAAGGTCATCCTTGGAATATTGGAAAAATATATACAAGAGGATAAAAAAATAAGAAAACGATTTTTAATAGAAACATCAATAATTGAAGTAATAGATAATTTTATAATGTATTCCATTAAGATTTTGGTTGTCATCATTTGTGTAAAGAAGAGGTTAACGATTGGGACATTAACGATGTATGTGACCGCAATAGACAATTTAAAGAATTCAGTGTCTAATATTTTGTCGTTAATATCCGTAGCCTATGAAAATTGCCTGTACATGAGCAGTATTTTTCAACTATTAGATATTCCAGTAGAGAATCAGGAGAATAAAAGGGACTTTCCCGTTTCTTTTCAAAAGATAGAGTTTAGACAAGTATCGTTTTGCTACCCAGGATCAAATCGTTACGCGCTTAAGAATATAAATGTTGTTCTCAAAGCGAATCATACTTATGCCCTTGTAGGATTGAATGGTTCTGGTAAGACAACCTTCATTAAGTTGCTGTTAAATTTGTATTCGCCAACAGAAGGAGAAATACTTGTTGATGGAATAAATATCAATGAATTTAATCGCTTAACATTGTTTCAAAATGTGGCTGCAGTTTTTCAAGACTTCATTCAATATCCTTTTGACATAAAAACCAATATAGGATTAGGAAACTTAGAAGAAGTGAACAATCTAAGCCGTATTACTGCAGCGGCAAGATGTTCAGGGGCGGATGATTTTATTGTCCGTCTTCCGGAACAATATGACACAATGCTAAAAAAGGAGTGGTCCGGCAGTGTGGATTTATCTTTAGGACAGTGGCAAAAGTTAGCTATTACAAGGGCGTTGATGAAACCATCCTCTATATTAATATTGGATGAACCCACAGCATCATTAGACGTGATAGCAGAACATGAAACTTTTATAAAATTTCAAGAAATGAAATCCAGTAAATTATGCATTCTGGTAACTCATCGTTTTGTTAATACCCGGCAAGTAGATAACATTATTGTTATGGATTCTGGACAAATAATAGAATTTGGGGCGCATACCGAGTTGCTTGGAAAGGGAGGGGTTTACGCTCGTTTATATCATATGCAGGCAAATTCATATGAAGTTTCTGTTTAAGAAACTTCACAAAAAAGACACATACTATTTCATTTTTTTTTCACCTAAAACAGTTATACATTATGGAGAGGGGGGGGACGTGGTTGGACGAGAGTGAATGGATTAGGCGTATCCAGCAGGGAGAAACCCAATATCTGACGCAACTGATTGAACTCTACTATGCTGACATTCAGAAATATTGTTACTGGCGGATAAGGAATGAGGAAGAGTCGAAGGATTTAACACAAGAAACCTTTTATCGTTTTTGCCGGCACATTGAAGGTTATAGAAATACAGGAAAATGCCGCGCTTACTTATACACGATCGCTCGACATCTTTGCAATGATCATCTACGGAAGCGGCCGCCCCTATCTTGGGAGGAAGCAGCGGAGGAGGCGGAAAGGAAAGTCTCGCAGCAAAGCATCTCAATAGAGGATCAGGTAGAAAGGGGGCAACTGGTGCATGAGTTGCTTCATTTGTTGCCTGAAGAGCAGCGGGAACTGGTGTTCATGCGTTTTTGCCTGGATTTGACCTTCCGTGATATTGCTCGCATAACAGGAGTGAATGTTTGTATGGTGCAATATCGGGTTAAACGTGGTTTGACTGTACTAAGGCAGTACTGGGAAAGGAGTGAACCCGTTGGACAAGGAGTCGCGAAATACCATCATCGCCGCACTACAGAACTACCCCTCCCCCCCCGTTGACAAGCAGAAGTTAGAGGAAACCGTCAAAGGGGCGAGAGAGATACTGCACCGAACCCAGGCGACCCGCAGAACATCCTTTTCAGAGTTTTATATGACCCAGATTCGCTTCATCAGCTGGAAGGTGTGGGTTGCGCAGTTGTTTATTGTACTTGGGACGGGTCTGATGTTACAGCATTCTCTTAACAAACCGAATGAAAATATCCAACTTATCATGCTGGTCTCTATTGCCGCACCGTTACTGGTGACAGCGGGTATACAGACGCTAACTCGTTCGGTAAGCTGCCGTATGCTGGAGATCGAATTAAGTACGCGTCATCTTCTGGAGAAGCTAATATTGGTTCGCATGAGTTTGTTGGGAATAGCGGATCTGATAGGTCTGGCAGTGTTGGCCATATTATTGAGCGCCTACATGAAGATGGATATCAGCATCATTCTACTCTATTTACTTGTGCCCTTCAATTTGACCTGTCTTGGATGCTTATGGCTGTTGAATAGGGTTCGCACCCCGAGCTGCGGGTATTACTGTTTGATTTATTGTGGTCTTGTGGCACTAGTACAAACGATACTAGCACTTAATCCCTCCCTCGGAATGTTTGAAACATCGGCAATCGGAGTATGGCTGGCATTGCTGCTGCTTACAGTCACAGGAATTACTTTCGAGGTACGCGGAGTACACAAGGCCTGTCGGAGTATAGAAACTGCGTTGAGAATAGTTGTGTAAAATTATGATTTTATAGTTATAAATTAGTATGGAGGGGCGCTCAATGATGGAACTAACCTTGAATCAGGTAAGTAAGCAATTTTCCGCTAAAAAAGCGGTGAACGATATTTCGGTTCGCCTGTCCAGCGGTGTGTATGGTCTGCTTGGGGCTAACGGCGCGGGAAAAACAACGTTGATGCGGATGATCTGCGGAATACTCAATCCGACATCGGGAACGATTCAGATGAACGGTCAGGATATTGCCCGCATGGGGGAGCGTTATCGTGATCTGCTGGGCTATTTGCCGCAAGACTTCGGTTATTATCCTGATTTCAGCGCGGAGGAGTTCCTGTGGTATGTAGGTTCGTTGAAGGGACTGACGCTATCGGCGGCGAAGGGGAAAACTCGTGAATTGCTGCGCACAGTTGCTCTGGAGGAAGTGGCCCGCAAGAAAATCCGGACCTTTTCCGGAGGCATGAAGCAAAGGCTGGGCATTGCCCAAGCGATGCTTAACGATCCCCAAGTGTTGGTGCTGGACGAGCCGACGGCGGGACTTGACCCCAAGGAGCGGGTACGGTTTCGCAATTTGATTGCCGATTTGGCCAAAGATAAGATCGTTATTCTTTCAACGCATATTGTGTCGGATGTGGAGTATATAGCCGACCAAATTATGGTGATGAAGAAAGGAGGGCTGTTGATGACCGGCACGGTGGCCCAACTGACTGCTACCATGGAAGGTTGTGTATGGTCCTGCCAAGTTTCGGCCAGAGAGGCGGATGAATGGAATGCCCGGTATTGTGTAAGCAATCTGCGGCATGAAGGGAATCAGGTGGAGTTGCGCATCGTGTCCCCGGTAAAGCCCTCCCAGGATGCGGTATCGATTGCGCCGACGTTGGAAGATTTGTATTTGCACCATTTTCAAGATGAAACGGCTGTAACAGCCGGTGAAGAAAAATAGGGGGACCACTTATGGATGCGTTGACCCGATTTGAACTGGGAAAGATCACCCGCCGGAAATCATTTTATGCAGGGGTTGCGATTTTGGCAGTAGTGATTCTATTTTTGACAGTTGTGTTAATCACGAATACCCAGATAAGAGGTGAAGATGGGGAATATTTACATGGTATACCGGCTATCCGATTATTAAGGGAATACAACCGTCAGCTTGCCGGACCGTTAACCGCAGAAAAAGTAGCGAATGCGGTTGAACGGCATCAAAAAGTGATGCGTGATCCGAAAAACCTTGATGAGAAAGGAGAGATGACTATTGAGGCTTACGCCAAATATGAAGTGAAATATGATCAGTTCTATTCCCTGATTAGTTTTGCTTTCTCTCCCTTGAATGAGTACGATCTTTATATTATCGACAGATTGAATCCAAGTGACGCAAAGGCGTTTTATCAAAAACGAATGGAAAAGGTGAATCAGTATTTAAATGATGACTATTCCTATGGTAATTATTCAGCGGAGGAAAAAGCCTTTTTTATAGAGATGAATAATAGTATTCCTGTTCCCTTTCAAATGGATTATGTTACCGGTTGGGAAAATGTGTTTGAGAATCTGTCGAATCTCTTCTTAATCATTGCTTTTGTGATCGCAATCTGTCTCGCTCCCGTCTTTGCGGGTGAATACCAGAGCGGGGCTGTCTCGATCATTCTATCCTCACGCTATGGCCGCAGTAAGGTGATCACCGCCAAATTAAAAGCCAGTTTACTGGTATCCCTGGGACTGCTTGTCTTAGCGGTGGCGGCCTATACGCTCTTGCTATTGGGGATATATGGATTTGATGGCGGGAGCGCAAGTATACAGATGATTGAACTCTTAGCGCCTGTCCCTTATACGGTTTTCCAATCGTATTTATGGGCAGTCCTCATGGGTAGTCTGGCTTGCCTGCTCGTGGGTGCGGTAACGCTGTGGTTGTCCAGCCGGATGAGAGGCTCCTTTCCCGTTATCATTGTTATCGGAATTTTCCTAATCGGTCCATTGTTCATTCCGGCCAGCAAAAGTAGCCGCCTGTTTAACTATTTGGTAAATTTGTTTCCGGGAAATATGATGGACGGAATTAAAAAACTAACCGATTATGAAGTCTACCATATTTTTGGTCAAATGATTCCTGAGTACGAGGCCATGGCAGGGTTTGCATTCTTCGTTATAGCGCTACTGATGTATCTTTCTTATCAGGTATTCAAAAAGCATCAGGTTATTTAGCTAGATAAGTATTTATTTTCAGTGTAATCATTATCTTCAAGATGAAACGGCTGTAACAGCCGGTGAAGAAAATAGGGGGACCACTTATGGATGCGTTGACCCGATTCGAGCTGTGGAAGATCACCCGCCGGAAATCGTTTTATGCGGGGATTGCGGTATTGGTAGTAGTAATCCTATTTTTGACAAGCATGATGGTTACGGGGGCGTGGATAATGGATAAAGATGGGAATGAATTAAAGGGGCTGGAAGCCATTTCCTTACGAAAAGAATACGACCGTCAGCTTACTGGCCCGTTAACGGCAGCGAAAGTAGCGGATGCGGTTGAACGGCACCAAAAAGTAATGCGTGATCCGAGAAACCTTGATGAGAAGGGGAAGATGACTAGTAGGGCTTATGCCAAATATGAAGTAAAGGAAGAACAGCTTACTGCTTTGATCCGATTTACTTTTTCTCCATTGAGTGAGTACGATCATTATATTATCGACAGATTGAAGCCAAGTGACTCAAAGGCGTTTTACCAGAAGCGGATCGAGAAGATCCACGGATATTTGAATTACAATTATTCCTATGGCAATTATTCTCCGGAAGAAAAAGCCTTTTTTATAAAGATGATTGAAAACATTCCTACTCCTCTTCAAATGGATTATGTTACCGGTTGGCAGAAGGTGCTTCAGAATCTGCGGAGTCTTTTTTTAATCATTGCTTTTGTGATTGCAATCTGTCTCGCTCCCGTGTTTGCCGGTGAATACCAGAGCGGGGCTGACTCGATCATCCTATCCTCCCGCTATGGCCGGAATAAGGTTATCGCCGCCAAATTAAAAGCCAGTTTCCTTGTGTCCCTGGGATTGCTTGTCTTCGCGCTGGCGGCCTATACGCTCTTGCTATTGGGGATATATGGGTTTAATGGTGGGAGTGCCAGTGTACAGATTATTGACTTTTTGGCGCCTGTGCCCTATACGGTTTTTCAATCGTATTTATGGACGGTTCTTATGGGCAGTCTGGCCTGCCTGCTCGTGGGTGCAGTAACGCTGTGGTTGTCCAGCCGGATGAGGGGCTCCTTTCCCGTTATCGTAGCCAGCGGGATTTTCCTAATCGGTCCGTTGTTCATTCCGGCCAGCAAAAGCAGCCGTCTGTTTAATCATTTAATGGATTTGTTTCCGGGAAATATGATGGACGGTTTTAAAAAAGTAACCGATTATGAAGTGTACCATATTTTTGGTCAAATGATTTTGGAGTATAAAGTCATGACAGGGTTTGCAGTAATCGTTATAGCGTTGCTGGTGCTTCTTTCTTATCGTGCATTCCAAAAGCATCAGGTGGTTTGACGGCGAGTTATGGTGCCACAATTATGCAAAACATCAAAAAGATCATCCTCCACGTGTTAGTTATCGCTGAGGCTCAGAAATCACTCCTTGAGGTATCTGTGCAATTTTTTGGGAGGGGGATTGGATTTCCCTCTGAAAAAGCCGTATTATGAGGGAGAAGTGGACACTGTCGAGTACAACGGAGAGCAGATTGAGTTATCACATTGAGTACAATCACGAGAAACTACTTTGAAAGCACGCCGATATACGTTTGCCTACGATTTTACGGATGAAGACACCCGGATGGAAAAGGGTGGATACTATTAGGGCGGCTTGGCGGCAAATTTTGCGCCTGTTTCGTATCGAGCAGGAGAACAAAAAGGGAGAAGGAATTTAAGATGAAAAAAGGGTTGGTTGTTTTGTTTCAAGGAGATTCCATCACCGACGGCAATCGGGACCGCGGAACCGACCTTAACCATATTTTGGGGCACGGCTACGCCTACATCATCGCCGCCAAGCTGGGGAATGAATATGCCCATCTTCGGCCATCCTTCATCAACCGGGGGATTAGCGGAAACCGGGTATCCGATTTGTACGCAAGATGGAATGAGGATGCGATCAGCTTGAAGCCGGACGTCATCAGCCTGCTTATCGGCGTCAACGACGCCTGGTTCACCGTGAACGGTCAGCCGGGCGGGTTTACGGACCGGTTTGAACGCGCTTACCGCCATTTGTTGCAGGAGACGAAAGAGGTTTTGCCGGACGCCAAACTTGTTCTCTGCGAGCCTTTCATCCTGAAAACGAGCGCAACGGCAGAGAAGTGGGAGTTATGGTGGGAGATCATTTCCCGCTACCAGCAAACCGTACTCCGTTTGGCGGAAGAGTTCGGCGCCGTGCATGTTCCGCTTCAGGCGGCATTTGAGGAAGCCGCCCAAAAGGCAGATGCGGAATACTGGCTATGGGACGGCATGCACCCGACCGCAGCCGGCCACGATCTGCTCGCGAAACAATGGCTTGCGGCCGCGGAAAGCAGTGGGGTGTGGGAGTAACGTCCGGGAGCCGCCCGATTTCAAAACTGCCGGGTTCTTGGGATCGGGACCCGGCAGTAACAACCTGAGTGTTCTTCCGGCTCACATTGGAAAAAATCCAATTAAAATGCTATTTTTGCCACTCATTTTCCAATTCTATTGGATATATCCAATCAGAACGATAGATTCGGCCGTAGCAGCCCCAACAAAATGACAGAAACAAGCAGCATGAAGGCTATCGTGATAAGGATAAACCTAGGTTCATTCACTCTTTTTCTAAAAGAGTATGTTTTCGGATATAAGTATTCGGAAATTGTTTCGTGGATTGATGAAGATGAATATATTTGAAAATTACACAAACAGCCCCTGCGCTTCCCGGTGAGCGCAGGGGCTGTTTTTGCGTGTAGCTGTAGAGCTCTATTATTTGGAAGCTTTATATTTATCTAAGTATTCCTTAACCTTCGCCGGATCGGCGGCGAGCTCGTTGCCGGTTTTGACCAGCGGGCTGACGGTAGAGGCGGCTTTGATTTTGTTGTTATTGTAGAAGGCGAGAATTTCGTCCTGGTTGATGGAATAAAGCACCGCTTTGCGCAGATCCTCGCTTTTGGCTACGTCCCGGCCCGCCGTATTGAAGAGCAAGTAGCTTACGCCGTTGCTTTCGATCGTTTGCAGCTTCAGCTTGCCGTCGCCTTTCACGATATCGTATTTCGTTTCCGGCACACCATAATAGAGGTGGATTTCGCTGTTGCGCAGCGCGGAAAGCGCACTGTCCGTATCGGCGATGAAGCGCACCTTCACCGTGGAAATTTTAGGCTCGTTTTTGGAGCCCTTGCGGTAACCGGGATTTTTGTAAAAGATCGCTTCGTAATCATTTTTGGATGACAAAATATAAGGGCCGCTGGCATACAAAGTGTTGTTGTACTGGCTGCCTTCCGTGACCGTGTTTTGGTCGCCGTACGGGATGTCCTTGTTAACATCGAAGGTAGCCACGTCATACGTATTAATGCTTTCCACCTGTTTCTTGGACACGATGCCAGCGGATTGATGGGCCAGGTAGTTCAGTACCTGCGGGAAGGGTTCGGTGGTGGTCAATTTGACGACCTGGTATTTGCCCGCTTTGTTGTCAGCTTGGGTTTTATCGGCGACGAGCTGTTTTATTTTCGTATCCAGCCCAGTCTCCAACGCTTCTTTGACGGTTCCGCCGCCGCCGGCTTGCTTGATTCCCTCCAGGGAGGCGATGTTCGTGACGATTTCCACGGTTTTAATATGCTCGTGCAGGCTGTACGTCCGGTGATCCGGCACCGAGTTTTTATCCTTGGCCCGGTTCAGGGAGAACACGACATCGTCGGCGCCCACGCGTTCGCCCGTATCTATGGCTTGTTTATTCTCAATCCTGGCGAAGTTGATATCGTCTCGAAGTAAGAAGTAGTATTCCGAGTTGCCTTCAGCGATGCTGTGGTTGTAGGACAACGAGCCGTCCGAGGTGATTTTGTCGTCATCCGTAAGATTGATTAAGCGGACGTACATATTGGTATTGAGCTGATTGATCGAGCCGTCGTTGCCTTTGATCGGGTCGAGCGAAGTCAGCACGGAAGCCGATTGGGTAAGCAGCAGCGGCTCTTTGTCCCGCTTGGACGTGTCGTTGAAGTCGATGCTTTCCCAGGCCAGAGCGCGGGATTTGGACAGTCTGACGGTCTCGGGATTCAGGATGTCTTTGTTGACGGCTTGGCTTTTCAATGAAATGTAAAGCGGAGCGATATAGGCTTTGTCGAACACGAGGCGCTGCTCCAGTTGCTTATACGTTTCTTTGTATTGTTCCGGCGTTTCCGTCGCGGCCTGATCAATCAGCTTGTCAATCTCCGGGTCGGCCAAAATGCTGTAATCCCCGCCCGTTTTGAACAGCGATCTGACCGCGTAATCGGGATTGCCGGTCACGGTCGTCCAACTGGAGTGGGCGATATCAAAATTCCCCGCATCCTCCTGGGCCTTAAAGCTGCCGTAGTCCGGCTGAATGTTCAACTTGACGTTAAATCCGTTTTTGGTCAGCTGGTCGCGGATGATGTTCAGGTCCGATTCATTGGCGCTCAGACCCAGAAGTTCGATATCAACGGGGGACGGGTCCGTTACTTTCTCCGTTTCGGTTTCCGTCTTCGTCTCGGTGTTCGTGGCCACGTCCGATTTGGTTTTGACCGTGCAACCGCCAGCGATCAGGACAAAAGCAAGCAACAGGATAAACCAAGCGTATTTTTTCATTTTGAACCCTCCCGAATAAAAATGTTTAGCAGTTAAGATCTAGCTGAGCTTTGGATCCAGAGCGTCCCTGAGGCCGTCGCCGAGAAAGTTAAAGGACAGGACGAGCAGGATGATCGCCAGCCCAGGAAATACGGCTAGATAAGAGTGAGTTTCCAAGTAGGCGCTGCCCAGCTTTAAAATATTGCCCCATTCCGGAATATGCGGCTCCACCCCGAGACCGAGAAAGCTGAGGCTGCTTGTGGAAATGACCGCGGTGCCGATCGTTAAGGTGGATTTGACGATCATCGGCGCGAGCGAACCCGGGACGATATGCCTGAAAATGATGGCGGCGTTCGAAGTCCCCAAGGCCCGGGCCGCTTCGACAAATTCAAAGGTGGACACCAGCAGCACGTTGGCCCGCATCGTTCTGGCGTAGGTGGGGATCGCGCCCACACTCAACGCCAGGATCAGATTCACCGTATTTGCGCCGAACGCGGCGATAATTGCAATCGCCAGCAGAATCCCGGGGATGGCGTAAAGAATATCCAGCGCCCGCATGATGATATTGTCGGTGTGCCGTCCGTAATATCCCGATATCGCGCCCAGCGTGCCGCCGATCAAAACCGGAATCACGGTGGAGATGAGGCCGACCACCAGGGAAATCCGGGCGCCGAACACAATGCGCGAGAACAGGCATCTGCCAAAGTTATCCGTCCCCAGCGGATACGCAAGGCTTGGCGGCTGGAGAATCGCTCCATAATTGTTTTCCGTGGCCATCGCGTAATCAAACGTAAAGTAGCTGCAAACGGACAGCGAAAACAAAAAAATGATAAAAAACAAGCCAAGCATCGAAGTGACGCTTGCGTTGAGCTTCTCCCACACGTCCTCCCATCTGGTAGCCGAAGGATTGTCGCGGTTATGGATTTTAACGAGCAGATTCACGCCCAGCAGCAAAGCGAACAGGTTGCCGGTAACGGAGGTCAAAATCAGCAGACACGCTACCCAAGCCAGCCATGGAGCCGGCTTTCGGCCGCCGGCATACTTGGCGACGAGCAGCAGGGCGACGAGGTGAAACAGGGCGATAAACAGCAAACCGGACATTGCCGGCAGAAACGTGTCCGAGACATAGGGCTTGAACAGATTTAACGCCGACAGCGCCATCACGAACAAACCGGTCAGCAACGCGTATACCGCCAGCGTGTACTCGGGGTTCCGCCGTTGTTTGTTTTTGTTCATATTTTAATTGCACCCGCTTTAATATTGTTTCATCTTCGTCCGGATACGAGGATCGAAGAAAGCGTAAAAAATATCGACGACCATGTTCACCAAAGATATGGTAATTGCGGTATAAACGACCCCGCCGATGATGCTGGGGATGTCGGGAATAAATTGCTTGTCGACGACGTAGCTCCCGATCCCGCTGATGTTGAACACCTTTTCCGTAACGGCCGAACCGCCCAGCATACCGCCAAATTGCAGGCCGATCACGGTAATGATCGGAATCATCGCATTGCGCACCGCATGCTTCAGCAAAACTTGGCGTTTGCCGAGCCCTTTGGCCTTGGCGGTAAGAATATAGTCTTCGTGAATGACCTCCAAGGTGGACGACCTGGTCATCCTGGCCACGGCCGCCGTCAGTCCGGTCCCCAAAACGACGGTCGGCATGATGTAGGACAGTGCATTTTGCGGATTAAAGGTGGCGGGCAGCCAATGCAGCTTGATCGAAAAGTTCAGGATGAAAATAAGCCCCTGCCAAAAGCTGGGTATCGACAAACCGATCAACGCGATGAACATAAACGTATAGTCCCACAGCGAATTTCGTTTGACGGCGGAAATGATCCCAACCGGAATGGCAATCAGGATGGCCAGCAGCAGCGAAATAACGGTTAATACCAGCGTGACCGGAAACTTGCGGGCGATGGTTGCCGTGACTTGTTCATTGCCCGAGAACGATTTGCCCAGATCAAACGTGGCGATGCCTTTAATTGTGTTCCACAATTGAGCGAAATAGGACTGGTCGAGTCCGTAAATTTTGTTGAATTGGGCGATTTGCTCCTCAGTCGCGGTTTCGCCGAGAATATTGGCGGCGGGATTCATCGGCGAGAGGTGCAGAATCGTAAATACGAGGATGGACACGCCCATGATCACGAACAAGCTCATCACCAATCGCTCAGCCACGTATTTCAAATAAGGTTGGGTATAAAGAAAGATCAAAGTATACATCGGCAATCCGGGAATGAACGTCAACGCCAGAAACAGCGGCTGTTGAACCAGAACTTGAAAAGTGCCGGTGAAGCTGGTTTTTTGCAGCCGATTTAACGCCAGCTTTCGTTCGGCTTCATTTACGGCCGCCTCATGGAAGCGGACTTCGGCTTCTTTCTCCGTTTGGCGTTTCAGTTTCCCGTCCGCGACCGGTTGTCCGAAAAATAACTGCTTGCACCGCAATTCCTCGGCAATTTCCGCCCTCAGCCTCTCTTTATAGCCGGATTCCAGAAGCTCCTTCTTGGCAGCGGCCAGGAGTGAACCGTAAGCGTCGTTTCTTTTGCGAAATATGTATATCAGCAGAACAACGAGATGGACCGGGGCCCCCAATAACCAGATGAAGTAACGATAAGCGGGATTCATGCTCATTTTGCCGTAAGTGATGCTGATCGTTTCTCTGATCGATAGGGTCTCCATTTGCTCTTTTGTCGCCGTAACGGCCGGCATAGTTACACCTCCTTACGTTTTTAAATTGAATTATTCCGATCGATATAGTATATATTAGGTAAGCTTGTTTTTGATGTCAATGATTGATTTTCATGAGTTAAACTGGAAGGTGTTGCGGAAAATGGAACCATTACTGCTGGTCAACAATCTCTCGGTTACTTTTCGGACGCGTGATCAGGAGGTCGAAGCCGTACGCGGGGTCAGCTTTGAGGTGGGAAAAGGAGAAACACTGGGCATTGTCGGCGAATCCGGCAGCGGAAAAAGCGTCACCGCCCGTTCTATCATGCGCCTGCTGGCTTCCCCTCCTTCATATGTGCAAGAAGGGAATATTATTTTTCTGGGGAACAATCTGGCCGATTACTCGGAAAAAGAGATGGAAAGCATTCGCGGCCGGGACATGGGAATGATCTTTCAGGACCCGATGACCTCGCTGAATCCAACGCTCAAGATCGGTGAGCAAATTTCCGAGAGCCTGGTTAAGCACCGGAAATTATCACGCAAGGAAGCGAAGTCGGAAGCTATCGAACTGTTGAAGCTTGCGGGGATTCGCCATAGCGAGCTGCGGTATGAACAATATCCCCATGAGTTCTCCGGGGGGATGCGTCAGCGCGTGATGATCGCCATCGCTCTCGCTTGCCGTCCCGCGCTGCTTATCGCCGATGAGCCTACGACGGCGCTGGATGTCACCATTCAGGCGCAAATTTTAAGCTTGATGAAAACGATGCAGGAGCGGTTCGGTACTTCGATTATTTTAATTACGCATGACTTGGGCGTTGTGGCCGGAATGTGTGATCGGGTTGTGGTGATGAAGGATGGCGAGATTGTGGAAAGCGGAACGGTGGAGGAAATTTTCGAGCAACCGCGCCACCCGTATACCCTGAAGCTGCTACACGCTCTGCCGCGCCTTGACGAGAAGAAGAAGCCGAAGCCGGCTCCGCTCGTATCCGCGGGTTTGGACAAAGCGCGGCCTTTGCTTGAGGTTAAATCATTGAAGCAATATTTTGACTTGGGCAAAGGAACGATTTTAAAAGCGGTCGACGACATTAGCTTTCAGATCCAAGCAGGGGAAACGCTTGGCGTGGTCGGCGAGTCGGGGAGCGGCAAATCGACGACCGGACGCGCTATCCTGCGTCTGCATCAGCCGACGGGCGGGAATGTGTATTACCAGGGGATTCCGGTAAATCGGTTGTCTTCCACCGAAATGAAAACGATGCGCCGTTATATGCAAATGATCTTTCAGGATCCCTACGCCTCGCTCAGTCCCCGGCTGAAAGTAGAAGATATTATCGGCGAGGCCCTCGATGTTCACCGGCTGACCGGCAGCCGGGCCGAGCGGAAGAAAAGGGTGGAGGAACTGCTGGATATGGTCGGGCTTGACCCCGCTTTTGCCCGGCGTTATCCGCATGAGTTCTCCGGGGGACAGCGGCAAAGAATCGGCATTGCCCGCGCGCTAGCGGTGGAACCCCAGTTTATCGTTTGTGATGAGCCGCTTTCCGCGCTTGACGTATCTATTCAAGCCCAGGTGGTCAAGCTGCTGGAGGAACTCCAGCAGAGGTTAGGTCTGACTTATTTATTTATCGCTCACGATCTTTCGATGGTGAAACATATCAGCGACCGCGTGGCGGTGATGTATATGGGCAAAATCGTGGAGCTGGCCGAAAGCGAGGAACTGTATGCCAATCCGCAGCACGAATATACGAAGTCGCTTTTGGCCGCCATTCCGGTGCCCGACCCGAAGCTCGAAGCCCGCAAAAAGCGGGAGCTTGCCGATGACCATGCCGAAACGGTTAAATACGATGTCGAGCATTCCAAGCTCGTTGAGGTGTCCGAGGGGCATTGGGTGGCGTTGTCTGGCTAAAGGAACTAACTAACAAATGAGCCTGCGCAATCGCAGGCTCGTGTGATATAATTCAGCTTGTACAACTGAACTTGGGTGAGGAAAGTATTGCCTCCAGATCGGAGGTGATGCGTATGAAATTTTCGTTTTCGGAAGTGCTATTGCTTGGAATGTTTATCCTCGCATTGCTCACCTATCTGAACAAACGAAAATAACCCGCCCGGGTTAGCGCCAAGGGAATCGGGTTATTTTCAAGACATCTTCTTGGAGGTTTCCCACCCAAGTGTTTGTACCGGGGAGGCTGTGGCGCAGCCTCCTTGTTTCTATTGTTATCTTAGCATATCGAATCTTATACCTCAATTACTATCTGTTAATTCGGCAACAAACTGGGTTATTTCCGCAAATTTCTCCTCCGGTTTTATACAAATCTTATCCGCCGTTGTTTCAGTCATAACAATTTGGCCATATATTTAGTAAGACTATTAAAATTTAATAGAATAGAGGAGTGAAACACTTAAATGCACATCCGATTACATAGGTGCAGCAAGCCGATGAGTTTGCTGTTGGCTATCGTAATGCTCTTGAGCATCTTTGTTCCATTCAGTCCCGCGTCAGTGGTACAAGCTTCCCCCAAAAATGATCAGGTCGTGATCAGCCAGGTGTACGGAGGCGGAGGGAACAGCGGGGCGGTGTACACCCACGACTTCATCGAATTGTTTAATCCTACAGACCAAGCCGTTGACCTTACAGGCTGGAAGGTACGTTATGCCAGCGCAACAGGCAATTTTACGAACACAACTTCGTTAAGCGGTATTATAGGGCCTCATCAATATCTATTAATTCAGCAAAACGGCGGTTCCACGGGGAATCCTCTCCCTGCGCCGGACCTGACAGGGAACCTCAATCTGAGCGGAACCAACGGTAAAGTGGATCTGGTTAACGCAGCGGATGAACGTATCGACTTGATCGGCTACGGTACCGCAAACGATTATGAAACCGGTGCGACGGCAGCCTTGTCCAACGGCACGGCCGCGATCCGCAAGGAATTGGCCGCAGGCCCCTCGGGAAACCGCGGTCTGGATACGGATAACAATGCCGCCGATTTTACGATCGCGGCGCCGGAGCCCAGAAACAGCGCGTATGCGGATACGCCGTCCAACCCCGGCAATAGCCTGGGGCCTGTGACGGCCAACCCGGAGCCAAACGCCTGGCCGGTTGGGACGGAGATTACGCTGAGCCCCCCTACAGTGACCGCCTCGGTCTATGCGGCTGTCTATTTGCCGGACGATCTTGGAACTGGATTCCAATTGGTAAACGGCCCACTCGTAATTAACGTGCCGACCCGGGTGGATGCCTACGCCGCCATGGACGGCGTTCCGGATGGACCGGTCACCTCGTTTGAATACGAGGTTTTGACGAAAACTCCAGTTGCCGAAGCACGCGGCAAAGCTAAAGGCGACAACGTCTGGACGGAAGGTATCATTACGCATATCGAAGGCAGAGAAACTTATATAGAGGACGATACGGCCGGCATCGTGCTTTACGACTACCCGCTTAACGCAGGTGTTGGCGACCGGGTCAGCGTGGCCGGCGTAATGGACATCTACAACAACCTGCAGGAGATCAAGCCGCATGCCCTGCTGCCGCATGAGGTCACGGGCAGCCATGTCGGATCGCCGGAGCCTCTCCGGATCAGCGGAGCGGATCTCGCCCCGGATCAAGGCGAAACTTATGAGGCAAGACTGGTTTCCCTGGATGATGTCTCTATCAAGTCCGAAAACCGGGCGGGCGAATATACAGCCGTACAGGGCGGTCACGAATTTATCATTTATTCCGGCCTGTCCAAGCTGGAACCGGGCAAAACCTTCAGCCGCGTGACGGGCGTGGTGAAGCAGTACGGCAGTATCTACGAGCTGATCCCATTGGGCGATGACGCCTTGATCGAAGACATGTTCTCCGTGATCGCAAGACCGGGAGCAGGCCCGATCATCACCGGGAGCACGGTTACATTGTCCAGCCCGACCACGGGCGCAAGCATCTATTATACGGTGGACGGCATCGAGCCGACAACGGCAAGCACGCTCTACAGCGCACCGATTCAAGTGGATCGCGATATGACGATCAAGGCGATCGTCGTTTCCGGCACAGATGTAAGCAAAGTGTATGACTTTGCTTATACGGCTACTGAGCAGCCGCGGATCGCTGACATTCAGGGTAAAGGGCATATGTCGCCATATAACGGCCAAACCGTCAAAGACATCGAAGGTATCGTCACGCAATACGGCTATACTTCCTCGAACGGAAGCATTAAAGGATTTTACATCCAGGATACCGCGCCGGACTCCAATCCGAATACGTCGGATGCGATTTTTGTTTACTCAACGAACAACAGCCGCCCTCAAGTGGGCGATGTCGTATCCGTCACCGGCAAAGTGGCGGAATATAACGAAGGAAGCTCCACGAATCTGACCACAACCCAGATCGAGCTTCAGTCCTACCGGACCATTGAGGAGAAGAAGCCGCTGCCGGAACCGGTCACGCTGGGCAAGGGTGGACGTCCGATCCCTGCGTCGATCATCGATAACGACGGTTTTCAGGTCTTTGATCCGGACGAGGATGCTATCGACTTCTATGAATCGCTGGAAGGGATGCGGGTAAGATTGCCGCAGCCAACAATTATTAGTCCATATTGGACGAGCAACGGCACCTACAATATTCCAACCCGGGTCGAAAACGATGTACCGGACGTCATTACGCCGGCCGGCGGTCTGGTACTGAAGGAGCAGAGGAATTTCAACCCGCAGCGTCTGCTTGTTGCCTACGGCAATCCGGGACAGGAGGTGAGCACGGGCGATACGTTCGCGGATGATGTGATTGGCGTTATCGGGTACACCAGCGGGAATTTCAAAGTGATTCCTGGATTAGGCGGGCTGCCTGCCATCAACAGCGGTTCTTTTGAACAAGAGGTATCCACGATCGAGGTGAAGGACGATCAGTTGAGAGTAGCGACCTACAATATCGAGAATTTCTATCCGGGTGTGGGCTCCGCCAAAATCAACAAGCTTGCGGAATCCATGGTCCGGAACCTGAAGTCCCCGGATATTATCACCTTGGTTGAAGTCCAGGACAATAACGGGGAAAAAAATGACGGGACAACGGCGGCGGATCAGAGCTACCAATCCTTGATCAACGCTATCCGGGCGGCCGGCGGACCGGCTTACAGCTACACGGACATCGAACCGGTTAATAACAACGATGGAGGAGCGCCGGGAGCGAATATCCGGGTAGGCTTCCTTTATAACCCTGAACGCGTCCAATTGTCGGACAGCATCCTTGGCAAAAAAGGCACCTCCACCGATGCGGTGGCCTATGACGCGGCCAAGGATCAACTGAACTATAATCCGGGCCGGATCGATCCGATGAACAGCGCGTTTGAGGCTTCCCGTAAGCCGCTCGCCGCTCAGTTTGAATTCCGCGGCGAGAAAGTGATCGTGATTGCGAATCATTTCAATTCGAAGTCCGGCGATCAGGGGCCGTTCGGCAATACACAGCCGCCGCTTCTCTCCAGCGAAGCCCAGCGCCACCAAATTGCGGCTGTCGTGAACGGATTCGTCAAAGATGTTCTGAAGGGTAATCCTGAGGCCAATATTATCGCCATGGGCGATTTGAACGATTTTCAATTTACTCCAACCGGGACGATTCTAAAAGGAAACGAGCTCGACAACCTGATCGAAACGCTGCCGTTGGAAGAACAATACACATATACCTATGACGGCAACTCGCAGGTGCTGGACCATATTCTGGTTAGCAAAAACCTGACCCGGTCCGCCAAGGTGGATGTGGTTCATCTCAACGCGGATTTTGCCCCATCCAAAGGGCGCGTGTCCGACCATGATCCGGTCGTAGCACAGATTGATCTCCAAGGCGGGGTGCCCGGCGGACTCCCGCTGACGATCCTGCATACGAATGACACGCATGCAAATCTGGATACCGTCAGTTCACCGGATAACATCGCGCGCCGGGTGGCGGCCATCCGGGAGGAAAAAGCAGGCGCGATCAACCCGCTGCTTGTGGATGCCGGCGATGTGTTCTCCGGTACACTGTACTTTAATCAATACCTGGGGCAGGCGGATCTGGAGTTTATGAATTTGGTGCAGTACGATGCGATGACCTTTGGCAACCACGAGTTCGATAAAGGGTCCGAGGTGCTGAACAAGTTTATCGAGAATGCCAGCTTCTCGTTTGTCTCTGCGAACGTGAATTTTTCGACGGATCCTCTTTTGCGGGAAAAATTCAAGAATGAAGTCTCGCGGAATGCGAAAGCCGGCAACATCTACCCGGCAATGATTACGGAGGTGGGCGGCCAGCAGGTAGGCATGTTCGGCCTGACTACCGAGGACACGGCTAATATTTCGTCTCCGGGGCTCGTTACGTTTGACAACGCGGTGCAAAAAGCGAAGGACACCGTTGCGATGCTGCAAAACGAAGGTGTCAACAAAATTATCGTACTGTCGCATCTGGGTTATGACGTTGACGTGAACCTGGCCAAAGCGGTGGCAGGCATCGACATCGTCGTCGGCGGCCACAGCCATACCAAGCTGGATCAAGCCGTGGTGGACCGCACCGGCAGCGCTCCGAAGCTGATTGTGCAGACCGGTGAAAAAGGCCAGTTCCTGGGCAAGCTCGAAGTCGTCTTCAACGACGAAGGTGTCCTGCAGGAATGGAACAGCCGCTTGATCTCCATTGACGAGAAGGACGCGGACGGGCAGTATGTCATCAAACCCGACCAGGAAGCGCTGGACATTCTGAACACGAAGTACAAACCGGGGGTCCAGCAGCTCATGCAGGCGGAAGTCGGTTTGACGGAAGTGAAGCTGAACGGAGTTCGCGCCGATGTGCGGACGAAGGAAACCAATCTCGGCAATCTGATTGCGGACGGTATGCTGAATGCGGCGCAAGCGGCCGGTACGAACGCGGTGATCGCCCTGCAAAACGGGGGAGGCATCCGCGAGTCGATCGAAGCCGGCAAGGTCACGATGGGCGGCGTCATGACGGTGCTTCCGTTCAATAACGATTTGGTGACCATTACGCTGACAGGACAGGAAATCAAAGAGGCGCTGGAAAACGGGGTGTCCAAAATCCCTGCGCAGGACGGGCGGTTCCCGCATATCGCCGGCATGAGATTTTATTATGATTCAACCAAATCGCCGGGAGAGCGAGTGCTCCGCATCGAGGTGAAGGGCAAGAACGGCTATGAGCCGATCAATCCGAGCCAAACGTACGAGGTGGCCACGAATGCATTTACCGCCAAGGGCGGTGATTTCTATGCTTCGCTGGAGCGGGCTTATTTGGAAGGACGCGTGAACCTGCTTTATCTGCCGGACTACGAGGTATTTTCGAACTATGTGAAAAAGATTGGCACCATTACGTCCGCAACCTCGGCTGTGGAGGGACGGATCGTTGCTTTGAAAGGAGCTCCGCTCCCTGAAGAGCCTGGGAAACCGGGCACACCAGGCAAACCGAGCAAGCCGGGAGATTCGGGCAATTCAAACAAGCCAAGCACCTCGGGGCAAACAACACCTCCGGCAACGACTCCGGTACCTGGTTCGACAACACCGGCCGAGCCGGGTAAAGTACAGGTGCAGGTTCAGGTCGAACAAGGCGAGGCCACAGGCACGGTGACCGGGGCAGCCATGAAGGAAGCTTTGAAGCAGCCTTCGGGCGGTAAAGTTACGATTGAAGCCGCAAGCCCAGAGCCGGTTCAGTCCGCTTCCATTACGGTGGATAACGAGGCGCTGCAAGCTTGGCTTGCCGGGTCGGACGCTCAGGTGTTGAATGTTGTAACGCCTCTCGGAAGCTACGACTTGCCGAAGCAGGAAGTTCATCTGCAAGCTTTGGCGAATGAGACAGGCACCGACACGGCTGGAGTCCGGCTGGTGATCGGGGTGGCCGTGGATGCCGATGCATTGCAGGATGCGGCGTCTAAAGGTTACCGCGGGCTGCAGGCAGTGAAGTATAGCGTGACAGCGCGGGGCGAAGACGGCAAAACCGTTGCGCTGAATGAGTACGCATCCTACGTGAAACGATCGATATTGCTGGAACAGCCTGGTCCATCCGCTTCGCTTGCGGTAGTGCGTCTGGACGGCGGCGGTGGTTACGTGCCGGTACCGTTTAAAGCGAATGGGCAGCAGATCGATATCTACAGCCAGGCGAACGGGACTTATCTGGTGATCGAAAACGCGGTTACGTTCCGGGATATTTCTTCCCACTGGTCCAAGGCGGACGTCGAATCCCTCGCTGCCAAGCTGATCGTCACCGGGCGTACGCAGCAAACCTATGTGCCGGATGCCCCGGTCACGCGGGCCGAGTTCGCAGCGCTGATTGTGAAAGCCCTGGGGCTGTCAGCTTCAGAAGGAACGGGCTCCTTCAAGGATGTAGCGGCGTCCGACTGGCACGCTGGTCAAATCCAGGCGGCGGTGAAGGCGGGCATTGTGGGCGGATATGCGGACGGCACGTTCAGACCGGATCGGACGATCACGCGCGAAGAGATGGCCGTGATGGTATTCAAGGCGCTTGAATACACCGGATACCAGCGCGGCAGCGCTCCGCAGGCCGCTTTCGCCGACGGGGCCGATCTCGGCGCATGGGCCGAAGAAGCGGTACAAGTTCTGAACGGGCTCGATATCGTAAACGGAGACAGCCGCAAGCGATTCGTGCCGAAGTCGAACACGACAAGAGGCGAAAGCGCCGCCGTGCTCAATCGGATGATACGGGAACTGACATATGAGAAGTAAGAGGAAAGCCGGGCATTTGCCCGGCTTTTTTTGAACATAGAATTTAAAAAATATCGGGCATGGAAGAGGGCGATCCGCAGGTAGAGAGGGGGAGGAGAGGAGGGGGGCCTGGGGGGCTAAGGGACACCAGAGCCGTTATTTTCGAAAAAACGGAGGTTTGCAAAATGTAACGGACACGAAAGCCCTTATTCACTTCAAATCGGCCTGGATGAACGGGTTTAGAGCGAAATAGGGCCGCCTGTGTCCGTTAGGCTGGGAAATACCCGGGAAATGGGCGGATAAGGTCGCTGGTGTCCGTTAGAGCCGCGTCCAAAGTTTAGGAAGAGCCTCCAATCGCTCCAAAGTAGAAGTCAGAGCCACTAAAGGACGCCGTCAGGCGTTTTTCTTATGCTCCACTGGCATAAAAAATTGCACATGCAGATACATTGCGGCATGAGCAATTTTTAATCCAGTCTGTTAGCGTGACTGTCAGTGCTCCTGAATTAAAGCTCTGACTTCTTTTGCGGAAAGTTAGGTCATGTCTGCAATAGTCGAAACGTCGAAGCCACTTCAGCCGGTTGTTTGAGCGGCATCGGAAGGAGTATAAACTCATTATTCCTATTGCCGTTTTTACGGCGGACGAAGTCAAGGAAGAGAAGAATACGCTGGAGATGGGCACGCCGCAGCAGTCAATTTTGCGGTTTGAATTTATGAAGGTGGAGCTGCGGAAGCAACCTTGGCGGCAATTTATCGATTCCGACAATCCGGTGGCTGCTGCACTGCTGGCGAAAATGGGCTATACTAAGGGAGAAGAGCGAGAAATACGCCTGGCGTATTTACGGATGATTTTACGGCTACAAGGAAAGTTGGATGATGCGCGAATGCCTTGCTCATGTCGGTAGCGGATCAGTATTTCAATGCCGATCCCGAGCAAGACAAGCAGTTGCTGGAAGAGTTGAAAGAACAATACCCGGAGGTAGGTGAGTCTATTATGAAACTGATGCCTGCGTGGAGTCGTAGGGGGTACGAGGAAGGCTTGAAGGAAGGTTTGGAAGAAGGCTTGGAGAAAGGAATTGAGCAAGGAATTGAGAAGGGCATGGAGAAAGGCATTGAACAAGGCATAGCAGTGGGCATGGAAAAGGGAATCGAGAAAACTGCCCTCAATATGCTTCGCGAGGGAGTGGAGATTTCGCTGGTTGCCAAAGTTACGGGGCTGTCTGAAGAGCAGGTCGTGAAGCTGAAAAAAACAAGCCCCATAACAATGAACTGAACTACTCCGCCCAATACTGCAAAATGTACCTCAATTCGGTTTATTGGTTCCATTGAGAATGGAACAACTCCATGCCGTCTTTACCACCACGAGAAAAATTTAAATAGTTATTATGCCCATTATTCAGTATAATTTTGTATGAATGCTTACGAAGAATGAACCCTTCAGGAGAGGATTAACGATCTAATGAATGTAGCAGTAAATAAACCAGCAAAAACAAACCGGCGCTCCAAATCGTCTCCGCCCCCCGTCCGCATTTTTTCGCTTGGCGGCATCGGCGAAATCGGCAAAAACATGTACGGCATCGAATACAGGGATGAAATCATCCTAATTGATGCCGGCCTTAAATTTCCGGATTCCCGGCTGTCGGGAATCGACTGCATTATTCCGGATATTCGTTATTTGATTGATAACAAACATAAAATGAAAGGGCTTTTTTTGACGCACGGTCATGAAGACCATATCGGGGCCATTCCGTTTGTGCTTCGCCAGCTGCAGATTCCGATTTACGGCGGGCCGCTTACGATCGGTTTGGTCAAAGCGAAATTGGAAGAATACCGGCTGCAGGGTGAGGCGGAGCTGCATGTTTTTCATGAGGAGGACCGCTTTAAGTTTAACCATTTGGCCGTGCATTTTTTCCGGACGACACACAGCATTCCCGACGCATTTGGCATCGTGGTCGATACGCCTTACGGCTCCGTCGTACATACGGGGGACTTTAAGTTCGACTTCACGCCGGAGGACCGGCCGGCCGATCTGTTCAAAATGGCCAGCGTCGGCGGAGAAGGCGTACTGGCGCTGCTGGCCGACAGCACCAACAGCGAGAAGGAAGGGTTTACCCCTTCCGAACGCCGCGTCGGCGACGCAATTCTGGACTCATTCCGCGGCTGCAAAGGGCGGATTTTATTCGCCACGTTTGCGTCCAACGTCCATCGGCTTCAGCAGGTTGTGGAGGCGGCGGCGTTGTGCAACCGGAAAATTGTCGTCATCGGCCGCAGCATGGAGAAGGTATTTGCCATCGGACAGGATCTGGGCTACATCCGTGTGCCGGAAGGCATGCTGGTTGACGTCAAACATATCGACCGGTTTGAGGACCGGCAGATCTTAATCGTATGCACGGGCAGCCAGGGCGAACCCAATGCCGCATTGAGCCGGATCGCGTCGGGCGCTCATCGCCATGTGCAGGTTTATCCCGGGGACACGGTCATTTATTCTTCATCCCCGATCCCGGGCAATGCGCCAAATATCAACCGGAGCATCGACGCGTTGCTGCGGGCCGGGGCGCACGTCATTTACGGCTCGATTTTTGACATCCATACATCCGGTCACGGCAACCGCGAAGATTTGAAGCTGATGCTAAGCTTTATCCGGCCGAAATATTTTATCCCGATTCACGGCGAATACCGCATGCTCCTGAACCATCGCAATTTGGCGCTGCAGACGGGCATTCCGGAGGACCGCGTGTTTATCCTGAACATCGGCGACACGCTGTCGGTGTACCGCAACCGGGCCAAACGGGGGAAAACGATCCCGTCCGGCGAAGTGTTCATCAGTAACGGGGAAATGCGCACTTTCGAAGACGAGCTGCTGGTCGAGCGGATGGAATTGGCTCAGGAAGGTATCGTGATCGTGGTCATGACGGTGGACCGGAACACTAGGCAGATTTTGGCGGGACCCGACATCGTGACGCGCGGTTTCGTCTATATGCAGGATGCCAGACCGCTGTTGCGGCGGGCTGAGGCACAACTGAAGCGGAGCCTGAACCGGATGCGCGACAAGGAATATGACCGCAAAGCCTGGCTGCGGGCGACTCAGCAGGTGATGCGGAGGTATTTTATGAAAGAGGTTGGCCGAACGCCGCATATCATGCCTTCCATTTTGGAGGTATAAAGCCAGGTCGGCAGGAGCTTCCCGAATCAGGGAGGTTCCTTTTTTTAAATTGACCCTTGATTCATAGTTTCATATAATGTGTAAAAATATAGTAAAAATGGGGCGGGAGGGAGAGAGGAATGACGGAAACATCAACGATACGTTCGGTAATCAGCCATCAGTTGGAGATGAAAGGCTACTCGCTGAACAGCTTTTCCAATCGCTCGGGAATCAATCGCGGAACGCTCAGCGCGATTTTAAACGGCAATCCTCCCAAACCGATCTCGATCGGTCAGTTGGATTCCATTACTAAAGCCCTTGATCAGCCTCCCGGGAAATACTATTCGCTTTATATCGACGAATGTATCAATACCGATCATCCGAACCGGCGGCGGTTGAAGGCGTTTTTGCTGCGGTGCGCGGAAATTGGGGAGTTGGCAAGGATTGAGGAAGTATTATCGCGTGTAACGGAGGACCTGTCCTATCTCCCGATGGTTTTTGCGACCGGCGAAGAGCTGTATGCGAGCGGCAATTATGAAGCGGCGATTCTTTTCTACTATAGCGTCTGCGAAAATGAGAAGTATCAGCATGCCGAGCGGCTGGCGATCAGCCAGTATAGGCTGTTCCGCTTATCCATCGGCGACGATGCGGAAAAAAACTTGCGGGCCGCCACCTGGTTCGAGCCGTACCGCAACCGTCTGCCCGAGGATATTCAGCTCGACGGGCTGCTGCATTTGGCCAATGTGTATTACACGCTGCGGCGGTGGAAGTACGTCGAAGTTTTTGCCGATGAACTGCGGGCTCTGGCTACGAACATCTATGAGTGCAACAAAAAAAACCGGCGTTTTTTCGATGGGGCCAGATCGGAGCGCGAGCTGGTGGTATATTACGGCCAAAGCTTTTTGCTTAAAGGATCGGCGCTGGAGCACCAGGGCAAATACGGCGAAGCGCTGGATTGCGTTGACGGCTATGCGGATCTAAGCTGGTTCGAGGGCTTAAACGAAACCGGCCGGGCAGAGGTGGCGAAGTTTAAAATCTGGGCCAAAGCGAACAGGTACAATTTGGAGGTATTGAACGGCAACGAAGCGATTCTCCCGGAATACGTGGCGTTCCTGAAAAACCATCCGCATGAAGTTCTCCCCAGCTTGCGAATCATCGTCGAGGCGGCGAATATTAACAATTTTTTGATAGACGATGTATTAAAAGAGTTTTCAGTTAGTACAAATTTATATAACCGGTCCGATAATTACTATGTTTCGCTGGTCAACAAGGATCGTTATCTCGACTTGATTTACCAGCTGGCGATTTACCATTTTCGCCACAAGGAGATCGCCGCCGGGTTGGAGAAGTTGTTATATGCCCTAAGCTATGGGATTTCTCTCAACAACAAGGAGCATTTCTTTAAGATGGTTCCTTGGTTCGAGCAGCATAGGGGGCAAGCTTCGGCTCAGCAGCTGAAAGATTATGAAACATTGATGGGAGTGGTGTTAAAAGATGCGGAATTGGGTTCTGGCCTTCGTGTTGGTGATTAGTTTGGGCGCCGGCATCGTTGGGCTTACGCCTCCATCCGGCGGAACAACGGCTTGGGAGAACGGGGTTGGGGGGTAATTTTCCCTTAGAAACATAACTGGTTATAGAAATGTTAAAGTCGATCCATCTAGGGTTAAAAGCCCTGGCATTTCGGCTTTTTTTTATTGAATTTTTAAGCTGGTAGTGGAACTATGGTGTTATTTAAGTGCAACAAACAAAATTTTACCAAGGAAATATTTACAATTTTGTTCTACTCGAGTAAAATGAAATCGCAGATATTCTACTGCAGTAAAACGCCTTGGCAAAGGAGATTAGCCATGCAAATAAAGTTATTCGATTCTGAACTAAAGATAATGGATGTTCTTTGGAAAAACGGCGATACAACAGCAAAGCAAATTGCGGAAACCCTGAAAGAGCAAGTCGGATGGAATAAAACCACGACTTACACCCTAATCAAAAGATGCATCGACAAGGGGGCTATTGAGCGTATTGAGCCGAATTTTCTATGCCATGCCCTTGTGACCATTGAACAGGCAAGAGAACTTGAGACAACAGAACTAATCAACAAAATGTATGATGGTGCTGCCGATCAGCTTGTCGCTTCCATTTTAGGACGTAAAAACCTGTCTTCAGAAGAAATCGAAAGACTAAAGCAGCTTGTTAACAGACTCGACTAAGTGGGATGGTTATGAGCCTGTTAAAAATGAGCTTTTCGGCTGCTATCCTTATTCTGGTCATAGTGGTAATCCGTGCGTTGCTACTGCACAAGCTGCCCAAAAAGACCTTTCTTGCACTGTGGGGAGTAGTCTTATGCCGCTTGTTGATTCCTTTTTCTATCCCGTCAAGGTTCAGTATTTTTACTATCGCGGATGTAATGAAAAACAGATTTTATGAAACGGATTTGTCTCTGACGGGAACGTCCGTTTCCCCTAACCATATGGCTATTACAGAAACCATTCCAACCTTAACGGAAGAGGTACCCGTAAATATTCCGCTTGTTTTAGTAATTTGGCTCATTGGCTTGTTAGCCTGCGCCTTGTTTTTTCTTGTAACACATCTTCGTTGCCGCAGGGAGTATAAAACCGCGCTTCCGGTTGACAACGCGTGTGTGAAGCTCTGGCAGCAGGAGCATCCAACAAGGCGAAATGTTCAAATCCGGCAGTCGGATAAGATTGCCGCGCCGCTGACCTATGGAATATTCCGGCCCGTAATACTTTTGCCTAAGCAAACGGATTGGACGGATGAAACCCGGCTGCGCTATATCCTAATGCATGAGTTTGTGCATATCCGGCGCTTTGACACGTTTACAAAGCTATTGCTGGTAAGTGCATTATGTCTGCACTGGTTTAATCCTTTTGTATGGCTGATGTATATACTGGCAAACCGGGATATTGAACTGTCCTGTGACGAAACCGTTGTGAGAACATTTGGGGGAAATATGAAATCTGCTTATGCTCTGACCTTGATCGGGTTAGAGGAAAAGAAGAACGGCCTTACTCCTTTTGTGAACAATTTTAGTAAAAATGCGATCGAAGAAAGGATTGTGTCTATTATGAAAATTAAGAAGCATTCGATAGCAGTAATATTTGTTGCCGCTCTGCTTGTAGTAGGTGCTACAGCGGTGTTTGCATCAACCTATCCATCAGAAAACGAACCAAATACAGGTATAGCTATTGCTGATACCAATACGTCTACGTCTAGCCACGAAGCCGAATCGTATGAAAAATACGAACCATTTGGTTTAACTGCGGATTTAGACCATGAAAAACTATATTACGAGGGCAAGTTAGTGCGTATTTTTGAGGATGAAATCCCGTTCACTGACGGTTCAAGTGCTAAAACCTTTCACTATACTCAGGGAGGAACTATTGATGTAAAAGTGATAAGAAATTCTGACCTTTCTATTATGAAAATTCAGCAAAATAGTCAACAAGAATTTGAATCAAGAGATTTAGCTTCTTTTGAAGTTCAGGCAAGCGATAAGGTCGTTGGTGTAGCTGAGGCAAATCAAACTTCAGATGAAAAAGCAGAAGATATCTTTGCACCTTATGAAGATTTTGGACTTGAATATGACGCTGACAAAGACCGCCTCATCTAAAAGGGGCAAAGCGTAAGAACATTCACAGATGTTTTTAATGCTGAGGGTGAAATGATTTCAAGATTTGATGAAGAAGGTGTTATCAATGTCAATACATTGCGGGATTTTTCAAACGGAGGTAAACTGACTGGCTTGGAGACACAAGAACCGATGGAGTAAAATAAAATCACAACCAATCTACTGAAGTTAAAATTTAAAAAAGCAGCCTGTATAAACTCGTTAGGGAGTGTTACAGGCTGCTTTTTTAAATGAAAAGCTTAGCCAAGCTTTTTTTGCTTAAATACGCTATTTCCCATCTCAGAAGCAATAAACATAATGGTGAACAGAAGCAGTAATAGGATTGGGATTAAGAGCATCCCAAATTGATTAGCAATCAGACCAATGAGCAGTGGTGTTAAGGTAGCACCTACATAAGCACTTGCCATTTCAAGTCCAATGACACTTGGGGATGCCTTTTCGCCAAATCGCTCAGGTGTAGCATGTACAATGCTAGGATAGACAGGTGCTCCCCCAAACCCGATAATAAATAGCGCACTTGCTGTAACGGGGTAAGGCACAGGTAAGATCAGAACGACAAACCCAAGACAGCCAATCAAGCCTCCATACCGAATTAAGTTTTTACTTGAGACATGAATAGATAGAAAACCTGATACCAATCGTCCGATAATGATCCCGATGAAAAACAACGAAGAAAGGGCTGCTGCGGAAGCTGGATCGATAGCTCTGCTTTCGATTAAGAACGTAGCAATCCATAGGCTAACGGCAGCTTCTGTACCGTTGTAGCAAAGCATCGTCATCATAAACATTTTTACGCCCGGTATACGTAATGCTTCTTTATTACTCATGACTTTAGTTTCTTCTTCACCTACAGATTTTTCTTTCTCGAAAATTCTCCATAAGGATAATGTGCACAATAAAATGATGACTAAAATGGCAAGAAGACTTGCCACTGTCACATATCCTGCTCGCCAGTTGCTACCATCCTTCAGCCAGAAGGACATTACAATCGGGCCAGTCATTGCGCCAACGCCCCAGAAGCAATGCAGCCAGCTCATGTGCTTGGCTTTGAAATGAAGTGCAACATAGTTGCTTAATGCGGCGTCAACACAGCCTGCA
The DNA here is from genome assembly GCF_023715465.1 of Paenibacillus macerans. GTDB lineage: Bacteria > Bacillota > Bacilli > Paenibacillales > Paenibacillaceae > Fontibacillus > Fontibacillus macerans_A. The sequence continues at coordinate 81,701 of NZ_JAMBOE010000011.1, read as the reverse complement.
CCTAGGCCGAGAGGAATTGCTAATAGAATTAGGAATAAAAATTGATCAGAAAATGAAAAGCCTACTAATGCAATCGTAGTTAATAGGATACTGAACAGGGTTACTTTTCCTGTACCGAATCTGTGCAACAATTTGCTTGCAAATAAGCTCGATATTACTGTACTAAATGACACAGTTAATGAGATATAGCCTGCCATATCTGTTGTAGCACCAATGTCTAGTCTCATTACTGACCAAGAGCTGCCTAGTAAACCATCAGGTAAACCGAGACCTAAAAAGGCGAGATAAATAATAATAAGTAGTAAAGTAACCATTTCATATTTCTCTCCTCATAACATGAACAATTGTCAACCTGCTAAGATATAATAATATTGTTATTTTGGGATATAGTCTTGCGACATTTTGACTAAATATATTACTATTTTGATGTTTTATATTTATTGATAATCTTTCATCCATCAAAGTACCCCATCTTATAGGTGATCGACACGGTGGGCGCGGGCGACGGATTCTTCGCTGGGTTCCTGGCGGGAGCGCTGCGGGGCTACAGCATGGAAGAAGCCGTACGCCTCGGCAATCAGGTCAGTGCTCAGGTGATCAGGCCGTTAGAGCGACTGGGAAGGCTGCCGAGCGCGGCCGAAATCGAACGGCTGCTGGCCGGGAAAGGACATGTGGAGCGGTAGCGGACAATCAGACCTGTGTTAATATGCAATTCCAACTGTGGCTCTGTACCCTGAGTTACAAGCAAAGGGTGTTACAGGACAAGCCTTAATAATGGATGGCGGTTACACCGCGCAATAACCTAAGCAGCGACAGCCATGGGAAGGGAAAATAACCTTCCGGGCTGTCGCTGTTCGATTGAACTATGGTATCACGTCAGCATACCGGACATCACGCTTCCGATGTGCCGGTTAGTTTAGGTTTGTTACTCCGCGAACGTAGGGACAAAGCGAACATTGCCGGGATCAGGGCAATGGCGACGCCAACCCCGCCGAGCCAACCGACCGCGGCAAGGGACATCCTTTCCACAATAATGCCGCCGATGACGGCCCCTGCAGCCGTCCCCAACTGTACGATGGATGTGTTCAAGCTAAGGATGATCCCCGAAGCCTCCGGCGCCATGCCGATTAGGAAAACTTGCTGGACCGGTCCTGTCGACCAAGCGAAAAAGGCCCATAACATCAGCAAAGGCAGCACGAGGATGGCCGAATGGGGGAACGCCGCCAATAAAAATAAGATGCCAGTGTGAAAAAGCAAGCTTCCGATCATCGTGCGGGGGATTCCCCATTTATCCGTGCCGTAGCCGCCAACTTGGGAGCCAAGGAGACTGGCCAAGCCGAAGGCAAACAAAGCGATGCTTACCATTTGTTCGCTCATTCCCGTAATCGTCAGAAGGAACGGCGAGATATAGGTGTAGAGAATCGTGTATCCGAATATCCAGAAAAAACTGATGGACAAAGCCGCGGAGATTCGGGGATTTTTCAGCAAGGAAAGTTGTTCGCGAATCGGAACGGGGGCATCTCCCTGCGATTTGGGGATCGCCAGCAAAAGGACAAACATCGCGATCAAGCTAAGTACTCCGATACCCGTAAAGATCAGTTTCCAATCATACGTACCGCCAATAATCCTCCCCAGCGGAACCCCAAGAATGAGCGCGAGGTTAAAGCCCAGAAGAACGGTAGCGATGGCGCTGCCTTGCCTGCCGGGATGAGCGATCTTGGTCGAAACGGTCAGGGCTACGACCATAAAAACCCCTGTGCCTATCGCCAAAATAATTCTCGCTCCGAACAGCATGGCGAAACCAGTCGTTGTGACGGTAATGACGTTGCCTGCGAAAAATAACGCTAGAGCCGCCAGCATCAGTTTTCTTCGATCCATTCTAGCCGTGAGTGCAATTAGTATGGGAGTTCCGATCGCATAAGCAAGCGAGTAGACGCTAATGAGCTGCCCGGCCGCCGCTACCGATACTCCAATATCGCTTGCGACCATATCCAATATGCCGGCGATAACGAATTCCGAAGTTCCGACCAAAAAACTGACAATGGCCAGCACATAAATTTTCCATGAGTTCCTCATGTGGTTCCTCTTCTTATTCATTTTATTTCTACACTTCTAGAACTATAGAAATCATGATTAAAAAAAATTACGACAATAAATAAGGGGCGTATTTCTCCGCCATTTCCCGATTGACGCTATAGTAAATAAACGATCCGTCCTTGCGAAAATAAATCAAGCCGGAGTCCGTCAATTGCTTCAGATGATGCGATAGCGTTGAACCGGCAACCGATTCAAGTCTTTCGCCGACCGCGGTGAAGCATAAATATTCCTCTTTCGCGAGCAATAAAGCGATTTTCAGCCGGGTGGGTTCCCCCAAAGCTTTATACACTTTTACCGCTTGCCCGATATCTTCTTGAAGCTGCCCCATATATAGTCTCCTTTCCACATGTTCTGTAGTTCTATAACTGTCGAAATCCATATTAGCATTGCGTTACTTAAAAGTAAAGGGGATTGTTCCCGGGGTTTTTGAAAACGGTTTATTGACAAGTCGAATATTGTCGTTTATACTGGGGGCATACCTGCAGGGGAAAATATTTTTTTAACGTATTTCTGAAACGTTTCAGTAACGCAAATACAATTTTTTTTGAACATTTACTGTAACGTTTCAGTAAACGCGAGCAAATGAGAAAAAGTTACCGGGGTGACGCAAAAATGAGTAACAAAGAGGCCGCAACAAGCATTATCAAGCTAGTGGGGGGAAGGAGCAATATTTCCAGCTTGATTCATTGCGCCACAAGGCTGCGCTTTGAACTAAACGACAGCTCTCTTGCCGATCGGGACGCGCTTAAAGCGCTGCCGGCGGTGCTCGGGGTAGTCGATTCTCAAGGGCAAACGATGGTGATTATCGGCCCGCAAGTGAATGAAATGTATGCCGAGATTATGCGGCAGTTAGAGACCGGCCCGGACGCGCAATCGCCGGACAACGGTCCCGCCAACCCGGGGGATAACGCTCCAACCACCGCCAAAGCCCCTAAAAAATCGTGGTTCGATAAGCTGCTTGCCACGATTTCGGCGATTTTTACACCGTATATTCCCATTCTGGCAACCTCAGGGATTATTAAAGGCCTGATCGATATTTTGGCGCAGTCCGGGATTCTTCCCAATACGAGCAATACGTATTTGATTCTGGCCGGTGCGGGCAACGCCTTGATTTATTTCTTTCCGATCCTGCTGGCGTTTACGGCCGCGCAAAAGTTTGGGGCCAGCCCTTATATCGGCGCAGTGATCGGTGCGGCTTTGATGGAGCCGAACATTACGGGGATTACGACAACGGGCAATGTGATCGACTTTTTGGGGATTCATTTTACCGCGATGAATTTTTCCAGCACCGTCATCCCGATCATTTTGGCGATTTGGGCCTACTCTTATCTGGACAAGCTGCTCAAAAGATTTTTGCCCAAAGCGCTCCAGTTCATCTTTGTACCGCTCCTGTCCGTGCTGATCATGGTTCCTTTGACTTTGATGGTGTTCGGGCCGGTCGGCGGATTTTTGGCTAATCTTGTCGCTGACGGATACGAGTTTTTCCTTAATTCCAATGTCATTATCTTTAATGCGATCTTCGGGGCTTTGTTTGTCTATGTCATTATGCTGGGCATACACTGGGTTGTCCTGCCGCTGCAGTTATCGTACCTGGCGGAACATGGCATGGAATACAGCCTCGGATCGGGCGGAATGGGCAACTATGCGCTGCTCGGAGTCTGCCTTGCCGTGATGGTGATTTCCAGAAGCAAGGAAGAACGAACAATCGCCAGTTCCTCCGCGTTTGTCAATTTTCTGTCGGGCGTTACCGAACCAGGCTTGTACGGGGTGGTGATGAAGAACAAAAAATATTTCATCTCCCTGACACTAGGCGGCTTGGCCGGAGGCATTATCTGCGGCGTGACCAAAACCTATATTACGAACTTTGCCTTTACTGGTTTGTTCGGATTGCCGGCATTCCTGTCGTCCCCGACCGCGCTGACTTATTTTATCGCCGTAGGCGTTACGCTGATCGTATCGTTTTTTACGACGGTTCTGTTAAGCAAGCAAAATATCCGGTTCAAAAAGCCGCAGGCATAAACGGGAGACGCCAACGTCGGGCAGCCGAAGCCGCAGATCGCGCAGACGTTTAAAACTACTCTACTAACATAAGGGTTCAAAAAAACCTTTATAATAAATTAAAAACGGATGAATAGGCGCGAGGTGCAAATAGAAATGGCTACGATCAAGGATATTGCAAAACTGCTGGATATTTCGGTTTCGGCTGTCTCTATGGCTTTGAACGACAGTCCCGAAATCGGTGAGAAGACCAAAATCAAAGTAAGAGAAGCGGCAAAACAGTTGAACTATGTCAGAAACGGCTCGGCGATCGATCTGCAGCGCAAAAAAACCAATGTGGTTCTGCTGATTACCGATAATCCAACCCGCCCGTATTTTACGGATTCCTTAACCGTCGTGCAAAATGAGCTGATGATGAAAAATATCGATTTGGTTATTATTACGGCAAACGACAAGCACAAAGGTACTGCGGAGCGGTTTATTTCCGAAAATAGAGCGGATGCCGTGATCTGTATGTCCAAGTTTATTTCCGACGAATTTGTCAATTTGTATGCCAACAAGAGCATGCCGATTTTTGTCATGGGCAGAGCGCCAGAGTTAATTGCGAACGAGTATGCGGTCAATGTCGCCCTGGATTATGAACGCGTCGGAGAGGATATTACGGAATATCTGATTGCGAAAGGGCACCGTAAAATCGCCTTCGTCAAAGGCAGCAAAACCTCGGTCGGGACGAGTTACCGGTATAAAGGCTACTTGCGAACTTTAAAAAGATTTCAGCTTACGCTCGACAAGGAGCTTATTTTTGAGGCGCGCGGCAGCGATTACGACCATGGATACGGCGTTACGGAAAAAATCATCGATAAAATTGCTTCCGGGCAGGTCGACGCGATTTTTTACGCCACTGACGATCTGGCGGTCGGGGGTTTGCAAAAGTTGCTGGAAAACGGAATTGCCGTGCCTGAGGATGTATCGATCGTAGGTTACAACAATTATCCGATTTCCAGAATGGTTACTCCCCCGATCACGACGGTGGACCTGCATCAGCAGAAGATTATGCGGAGAGTGGCCAAATCTCTGATCGCGATGGTGGAAGGAAGCAAGACGAAAGCGGACGTGGTGAAAAAACTGCAAAAAGACGCTATTTTCCAATCGGAAATTATCGAAAGAGGTTCCGTTAAAAATAGAGAGTAAGGAGAGAAACCGTATGTCAACTCGGAAGTTGCCGGATGACTTCTTGTGGGGAGGAGCCGTATCGGCCAATCAATGCGAAGGGGCGTGGAACATTGGGGGAAAAGGGGTAAGCACCGCCGATGTCGCCGCCGCCGGTAAGCATGGCCAAAGCCGATTGTATACCGAAGGCATTCTGAATGACGTTTATTATCCAAATCATCAGGCGATTGATTTCTATCACCGCTATCAGGGGGATATCGCTTTGTTCGCCGAGATGGGGTTCAAATGCTTCAGAACGAGCATTCACTGGACGAGAATCTTCCCCCAAGGCGATGAAACGGAGCCAAATGAGGAAGGGTTGGCTTTTTATGACCGGGTGTTTGACGAGTGTCTTAAATACGGCATCGAACCGGTCGTCACGATTTCCCATTATGAGACCCCGCTGTACTTGGTCGAGAAATACGGTTCCTGGACGAACCGGAAGATGATCGATTTTTACGTCAAGCTATGTGATACCTTGTTCCGGAGATACCGCACGAAAGTAAAATATTGGATGACCTTTAATGAAATCAATGTCATTACTTTGAATCCGCTGATTGCCGCGGGCATCCGCATCGAGCAATACGACCGCCCGGAGCAAGCGATGTATCAAGCGGCGCATTACCAATTGGTGGCCAGCGCCAAAGCCGTGGAATTGGGCCATCGGATCAATCCGGACTTTAAAATCGGCATGATGATGCTGTACCCGCTGTCCTACGCGGAAACCTGTTCCCCGGAAGATAACCTGGAAAATATGCACAATATGGATCTTCATTATTACTTCTCCGATGTTCAGGTCAGGGGCTACTATTCTCCCAAAGCCGATAAATTTTTGCAACGGCAGCAAATCGTGCTCGATGTAACGCCGGAGGACAAACGGGATTTGATGGCCGGAACCGTCGATTATGTCGGCATCAGCTATTATATGTCCCTTGTCACGAGCGCTAACCCCGAACGGAAAATTCAAGTGAAAGGGAATATGCTGGATGGCATTGTCAACCCTTATCTGGAGAAAAGCGACTGGGATTGGCAAATCGACGGCTTAGGTTTGCGGATCGCTTTAAACAACCTGTATGACCGGTATCAGCTGCCGATTTTTGTGGTGGAAAACGGCCTTGGCGCCGTAGACGACAAACAGGAAGGCGAGATGATCCAGGACGATTACCGGATCGACTATTTGAAAAAACATATCGCCCATATGAAAGACGCGGTTTTACTGGATGGGGTAGACGTGATGGGCTATACCGTTTGGGGCTGCATCGACCTCGTCAGCGCCTCCACCGGAGAAATGAAAAAACGCTACGGCCTGATCTACGTGGACCGGGATGATCAAGGCCGGGGAACTTTGAACCGTGAACGGAAGAAGTCTTTTTACTGGTATAAAAATGTCATTTTGTCAAACGGCGAGATGTTGGATGAATCCCGATAAAAAGCAGACAGAGGAGTGGTACGGATGAAATTTCCCAACCTATTCAAGCCGATCCGCATTAAAAACGCAGTGTTCCACAACCGGATTATCGCCACCCCAGCGGGGCCTTACCATGATAAAGCGATCGGCGGCGCCGGCGTGATCATTACCGGCAGCGTCAATGTCAGCCGTAAAAGAGCGAGCTATTCCCGGCCGGACGAGCCCTACGCCTTTGATAAATACCAGATGGAAGCAACGCGAAACCGCGTCATTGTCGCCCATCAGGCCGGGGCAAAGGCTTCCCTCGAGCTGATCCATTCGGGCCAATACGCGCGCGTGGACGATTACGCGATCGGCCCGGTCGATCTGGTCAGAGCGGACGGCACCATCGTAAAAGCGATGGACGAGCAAATGATGGACGAGGTGGCGAACGACTGGGCGGAAACCGCGAAAAGGGCCAAGGAAACTGGCTTCGATCTGGTGATGCTGCATTTTGCCCACGGCTGGCTGCCGGCTGAATTTCTCTCCCCGCTGTTCAATAAACGCACGGACGAATATGGCGGTTCTTTTGCAAACCGGATCAAGTTCCCGAAAATGATCATCGACCGGGTTCGTGAGGCGGTCGGCCCTGATTTTGTCGTGGACATGCGGATCAGTGCCTCCGAAATCGTCGACGGTTCGATCGAATTCAAGGACGTGCTGGAATTTATTAAAATCGTCGAAGACAAACTCGATATGGTGCATATTTCGGCGGGCCTGGACATCAATTACGAAGGCAATGTGCACATGGCCCCGACCATTTTTAAAGAGCATATGCCCAACGTGGAATGGGCCGCCGAAGTAAAGCGGAACGTTAAGATTCCCGTGGCCGTTGTCGGCGCGATTATGAGCCCGGCCGAAGCCGAATCGATCATCGCCGAGGGCAAGGCCGATTTCGTAGCCCTGGGACGTCCGCTGATCGCCGATCCGTTCTGGCCGCAGAAAGCCAAGGAAGGCCGAGACGAAGATATCGTCCCCTGCCTGCGTTGCCAGTACTGCTACCATATTTCCACGGAGCGGAAAAATGTCGGCTGCTCGGTCAATCCGCGATATACCCGTTACGACCTGGTCCCTCTGGAGCTGCCGAAAGCGAAACAGCGCAAGAAAGTCGTTATTATCGGCGGTGGCCCGGCCGGCATGAAAGCCGCTTTGGTGGCGGATGAGCGGGGGCATGAGGTTATTTTGCTGGAAAAGCAGGATTCGCTTGGCGGGGCGCTGCGGTATGCCGAATACGAAGAGTTGAAAATCGATTTATACAATTACATGAATTATCTGATCACCCAGATTAAAAAGTCAGGCGTCAAGGTGCAGTTGGGGGTGGAGGCTGCACCGGAACGGGTTAAAGAGCTGTCCCCGGACGCGATTATTATCGCCGTTGGCGCGGTGCCGTTTACGCCTCCGATTAAAGGGGTGAACCAAAGCCATGTGCTCGGAGCGCTGGACGTATATACCCGAATGGATGAGGTAGGGCAGGAGGTCGTACTGATCGGCGGTGGTTCGACCGGCTGCGAGCTCGGTATCGAGCTGGCGCGGCACGGCAAAAACGTGACGATCATGGAAGCGGGAGACTTGCTGGCGAAAAATGGCAATATTCTGTATCGCGTTGCATTAAAACAAGCGATGGATAAACAAACAACGCTGCAAGTCAAAATGAATGTCCGAATCGGGGAGATCGCCCCGGATGGCGTGATTTACGAGGAGAACGGCGAGCGCAAACTTCATAAGGCCCAGACGGTTATTCTCTCGACGGGGATGCGAACGAATCCGCAGCTCATCGACTCTTTTTACAATATTGTCCCGGACACCTTCATCATCGGCGACGCCAACAAGCCGAGAAACGTGATGGACGCGACCAGAGAAGGTTATTTTATCGCCAAAAATCTGTAAATTTGATATCGGAGGCAGAGTATGTTTGGTTGGAAAAAGAAGAAGGCTGTGGAGCGGATTCTGGAAGTTCCGGCTCCGCTGCCAGGCAAGGTTCTCCCCCTTGCAGAGGTGCCTGACGAAGCGTTTGCCGGCGGACTGATGGGAGAAGGCATTGCGATTCAACCTGTGGAAGGGAAGGTGACCGCTCCGTTTGCCGGCAAGGTGGTTCATGTGATGGAAAAAAGCAAACACGCCGTCATGCTTGAACACGAGTCCGGAACGCAAATTCTGATTCATGTCGGAATGAATACCGTCTCCCTGAAAGGAGAAGGCTTTACGGCCCACGTGAACTCCGGCGATTCCGTTGCACAAGGGCAGCTGCTGCTGGAATTCGATATCCCCGCGATTGAGCAGGCAGGCTACACGGTCATTACGCCGGTCATTGTCCCGGCGGGCCAGGAGCATATTAAGCGGATTGAGGTTGCGGAAGGCCAGACAGACGGACAGCAGGGTGTTATACGGATTTATTATTAGAACTTTGCTCCATTAGGGCGGCTGCTTCATTGACTTTAGTCAGGGGACAGCCGTTGTTCCATGTGATTCGCCCGAAACGAGTAGCGGTAAAAAATGGTCTTATTTTCAGCGGAACTGCGGTTTGACAGCCTGCTGCTGGAACGACCAACCGTCGGCCTTCAAAATAGCGGAACTTTATGTACTTATTATCCAGAGCCAGGCAGATTCATCCCCATTAGCGGAATTTTTTGTCCTTATTTACCTATAAATGGTCCAGAACGCGGGCATTTCTTTGCGATTCGAAAAAATAGGACCATAAAATTCCTTTATTCCCCTCAAATGGGCGGATATCGCCCAAATAACGCCATTTTTTACCGCCTTTGGGCTGTTGTCGTCGCACAGCCGGCTGCACGGCAGCCAGTCCTACCGGGTACCGTGGCTGTTCGACGAGGAAGCCGTGGACGTGCTTCGTCACTTTACGCAGCTGAAGGACACGCTCATGCCGTATATTTACGGCGCCTCCGTAGAAGCGACCAAAACGGGTGTACCGGTCATGCGTGCGATGGTGCTGGAGTTTACGGGCGCCCCGGCCTGCGACACGCTCGACCGCCAGTACATGTTGGGCGATTCGCTGTTGGTCGCTCCGATCTTCAACAGTGAGGGAATCGCCAAGTATTACTTGCCGGAAGGGCGCTGGACGAATTACCTGAGCGGCGAGGTTAAGGAGGGCGGACGTTGGGTGGAGGAGCGGCATGATTACTTCAGCTTGCCGCTGCTGGTTCGTCCCGGCAGCTTGATCGCGGTGGGCGCGAACCGGGAGCGTCCGGATTATGATTACGTGGACGGTGCCCGGCTGCACCTGTTTGAGCTGGAGGACGGCCGCGAGACGGCGGCCCGGGTGTACAACCCGCAAGACGAGCTGGAACTCGAGGTGTGCGTGCAGCGGCAGGGCGAAGCCTTGACGGTGAGCCGGGTGCGCGAGGCGGCGGGCAAGCCTTGGGAGTTGGTGCTGCGCGGCATTTCGGAAGTAGCCTCGGTGGAAGGTGGCACGGCGGCTGCCGGCGAGCAGGGCGTGCGGATTGTTCCGCAGGCGGGAAGCGGTGAAATAAGCATAACCTTGGCTTAAGCCGAAGGTTGGTGCTAAAGTGAAACTTGATCAGACTGGGACATAAAGCAAACCGGTCCAGATTATTTCAAGGAGGCGGAGCGGGCGGGGAATAGCGGTAAAAAATGGTCTTATTTTGAGCAAACCGCAATTTGGGGAAGAATAGCGGAACTTTTTACCGCTATTGGTGGACAACTAGGGCAGCAATAGGGCAATGGGCCGTTTCACTGAGAAATAGCGCCCTAAATTACCTCTATTCCTGATGAATAGCCAAATCGATCACAATAACGCCCTCTAAAACCGCTATTTTACCGCCGTGGCCCGTGTTCCTGCCAAGCCAGCATGTTAGAATGGCCCTTCATCTACTTGCCTTTCAAGCCAGCATGTTAGAATGGCCCTCATCTACTTGCCTTTCAATCCGGCGTGTCAGACTGCCCTCGTCCACTTGTTTTGCCGGCTCTCACGGCTGTGGACTGGGCCGCCTCGGAAGGCAGCGTTATTCCGCGTTCCCCTTCCCCTCTCCTCAAGCATCCGCGTATACCAACTCCACCACCAGATGCTCGTCATAGTTGCCGAAACCTTTGCCAAATAGCGTAACCCCACCCTGATGCAGGGCATCCTCCTCCACGGAGATCCTGAGTGTCCATTGCTTGCGCCGGATATCGGCGTCGTTCAGCGTAACGCCGGATAACTTAACGCCATCCATATAAGTCCCCTCATCCGTGACGCGCAATTGCTTCAACAGCCCGTACTGGTTCGTATATTGCGGCCACCAGTCGGGCGTGAATTTTCCCCGCTGATCGCCGTAATCGCCCGGGCTGGTCCAGGTTCCCAGCTTGACCTCATTCAGAGTAAACGTAATGTCGGACGGATAGTTGTTGTTTACGCCGGGTGCTTCCGAGGCGATTTCCATCATGATCAAGAGCTCGCGGGGCCGCTGGCTCGACAGCAGAAAATTCGGGCATTTGTATTCGATATAACCCTTGCCGAACCACAGGATGGCGGCATGAATCCGCTCCTGGTCCCAAAAGTAGCGGGGATCGTCAAAGCTCCCGATGATATGGCTGGTTGTAGCCAGTCCGCAGGTAGGCTCGATATGGAAATCGGAGTAATGCCCGATCGGAATTTCGGTCCGATGGCTTTGGCGGCTTGCGGCTTGTTCGGCCGGAAAAAGAATTTCAAGCGAAGTGGCGGCCAGGGAGCAGATTTTTTGCAGCCCGCTTTTGCCCGGGGCCATTTGCGTGGCGATCAGGCCCGCTTCGCTAAGCTTGCGGACGTGCATGGTCATGATGGCGCTGGACAATCCGGCGGCGCCGGCCAGTTCCTTGACATTCATCGGCTGCTCGGCCAATAAACGCAATATATGCAGTCGTACGGGGCTCGCTAACGCTTCGTAAACGGGCAAGGATTTTTCCGTAAGATCGAGTTTCATTGTGCTTCCGCCTTTATTCATTTGATTAATAAATATATTACTTAAAAGTCGAATGGTTTACAACACTCAAAATGAATTGGGCGATTTCCCGGAATATGATTGACGCTGGTTGCAATGTGTGACTATAATGAGTTTGTAATATATAAATTAATTAATAATAATATTAATCAAGGAGTGAAACGACCGATGACGCTGAAGGGTGTGCTTAACGCCGATTTGGGGCAAGGAACGATCAACCGGAATATTTACGGCCATTTTTCCGAGCATTTGGGCAGATGCATTTATGAAGGGATTTGGGTCGGGGAGGACTCGCCGATTCCAAATACGAACGGGATACGCAGCGACGTTGTGGAAGCGCTTAAAAAAATTAAAATCCCGGTGCTGCGCTGGCCGGGAGGCTGTTTTGCCGACGAATACCATTGGAAGGACGGGATCGGCCCGCGCGCAGGCAGAAAACGGATGGTTAACACCCACTGGGGCGGGGTTGTGGAAAACAACCATTTCGGTACCCATGAATTCATGGAGTTGTGCCGCCAGTTGGAATGCGAGCCTTATATCAACGGTAATGTAGGGAGCGGAACCGTTCAAGAGATGTCGGAATGGGTGGAATACCTCACCTTTGGCGGCGAATCCCCAGTGTCGCAGCAGCGCGCGCAGAATGGGCGGGAAGAGCCGTGGAAAGTGACCTATTTCGGGGTCGGCAACGAAAACTGGGGCTGCGGCGGAAACATGCGTCCGGAATATTATGCCGACGTATACCGGCGTTATCAGACGTACGTGCGCAACTACGGCGACAACAAAATTCACCGGATTGCCTGCGGACCGAATTCGGACGATTACAACTGGACGGAGGTCCTGATGCGGGAAGCGGCCCGGTTCATGGATTCGCTTACGCTGCACTACTACACGGTCCCTGGAGAATGGCAGAGTAAAGGTCCGGCCACGGGGTTTACGGAGCGCGAATGGTTCACGACGCTGCGGAAAGCGCTGCACATGGACGAGTTGATCACCCGCCACAGCGTCATTATGGATCAATACGATCCGGAGCGGCGGGTCGGGCTGATCGTGGACGAATGGGGCACCTGGTACGACGTGGAGCCGGGCACGAACCCCGGGTTTTTGTATCAGCAGAGCACGATCCGCGATGCGCTGGTGGCCGGGCTTACGCTGAACATCTTCCATAAACATCATAAACGCGTACGTATGGCCAACATTGCCCAAACCGTGAACGTACTCCAGGCGGTGATTCTGACCGAAGGGGAAAAAATGCTCCTGACGCCGACGTACCACGTCTTCGACATGTACAAGGTGCATCAGGATGCCGAATTCCTGGACCTGACGCTGGATGCCGGAAGCTTCAACTTCGATGGGGAGGAACTCCCCGCGGTGTCGGCTACGGCTTCCAGGGACAGTGAAGGCAAAATCCACATCAGCTTGTGTAATCTAAGCCACCTTGCGTCAACCGAAGTCGCTCTGGATATTCGCGGGCTGGCGGGGCAAAAGCTGTCCGTCACCGGGACGACGCTGGCCGGCGACAAGATCGACGCGCACAACACGTTCGCCGCGCCGGACAACGTCAAGCCGCAGCCGTTTTCCGGGTTTGCCCTGCAGGGCGGCCGACTCGCGGCCACACTGCCGCCGATGTCGGTCACCACGCTGGAACTAACGGCGGCAAGCTAAGGAGCGCGCAAGATGGCTGGAGAAACAGCGGAATGCAAAGGCTGCCGTGAGGAATACAAGGTGACCGAGACGCAGATCGCACGGATTTTGGCGGCGCCGATGTTCGCTGCGGAGCACTGCGTGCCCGACGAGATTTATGAGGAGCGCCTCCGGGCCTGCAGCGTCTGCCCCAAACTTGAGAACAGCACAACCTGCCGGGTTTGCGGATGCATCATTCCGGTCGTCGCCAAGCTGAAAGAACGCGCTTGCCCCATGCCGGGAGGCGGCAGGTGGCCGGCGTAAGAGCGAGCAGGCGTAATTGGCGGATCGGCAAGGTTTGCAGAAGTATTTTGTTACCGGGATTACACTGGGGTCGGTGAAGGAATAGCAGCGAATCCGGTCACTTTAAAGTAAAAGAGCTTATACCAGCGTATGGCATAAGCTCTTTTACTTATGATCATTCGATTAATTCACCAGGTTCGAAGGCCAGTTGCCGTACCATGCATATCCGGTTCTTCTCTCTTGGTCAATATCGCTGAATTCGTACTTCACTACGCCATCACGCATTTGTAAATTGCTTACTTCTCTAACGCAAGCAGTCTGGTTTTCATTTCCAGACCGCCGCGGTAGCCAGTGAGCGCGCCGTTTTTGCCGATGACACGGTGGCAGGGCACGGTTACGAGCAGCGGGTTGGATCCGATCGCTGCGCCGACGGCCCGTACGGAGGACGGCTTGCCGATAGATTCGGCGATATCCGAGTAGGAGCAGGTTTGTCCAAACGGAATGTCGCAAAGTGCTTGCCAGACGGTAAGCTGAAACGGGGTTCCCTGCAAGTCGCTGGGAATGGTAAAGCTATGGCGCTTGCCTTGAAAATACTCGATAAGCTCGGCGGCATAGGGCACCAGCTTCCGGTCGTCGCGAACGAGCGGGCTGCCGGGGAAGCGGCGGGAAGCCCATACGGTCAATTCGTCAAAAGGCCGATTAGGAGAGCCGACATACGCTAACCCTTTCTCCGTTGCACAGATGTATAAGTTCCAATCTTGATCGGTAAGCTGCGACCAGAATAAGGTTTGCGCTTGGGTTGTTTTCATCATATTAAGCACCTCCAAAAGTGATATTTAGCTCTATGGTTTCCGCCGGTCAACGCTTTTGCGAGCTTCTATATTCCGCAGGCGTGAGTCCGGTTGTTTTTTTAAACAAAGTGATGAAATAAGCCGGGCTGCCGATGCCGACATCCAAGGCGATGTCCGTGACGGTTCGACGTGAATGGATCAGCGCCATTTTCGCCTGATTGATTCTGCACTGCTGGATGTATTCTCCGGGGGTCATCCGTTTGACGCGTTTAAAAGTACGCTGCAAATGGAAGGGACTGCCGTGGCACATATCGGCCAGCGTTTCCAGCGTCAGCTTCTCCTGGTAATGCGCATCAATGTAATCGGCGATCTGGTCCACCCATTCCGCATCGGGCAACGGCCGGCCATCCGGCTTGCAGCGCTTGCACGGACGAAATCCGGCGGCTTTGGCCTGTTCGGCATCCGCGAATGTGCGCACGTTTTCCCGCTTGGGCGGTTTCGATTTGCATGATGGCCGGCAAAAGATCCCCGTGCTGCTCACCGCATAAAAAAACCGTCCGTCATACGCGGCATCGTTATGGATAATCGCCTGCCACCGCTCCTCGTTAACGATGGGATGCTTCCCGTTTGTCATAAGATCACCTCCAGACTCAGTATACCCCTGCCTTCCGAACCAAGCTATGCTTTTCGAATAGAAAAGCAAGATAACGAAATGATAGGATCGCGAATCGTGTTAAAACTATAAGTGTAGAAGCGTACGCATAGAAGCGGACGCCAAAGTAAGGGGGTTACTTTTATCAGCCAGACATATTCAGGGGAGCCGGACGCGGTTTGGGAAGATCAGGGGGACCTGCTGCGGCTGACGGTTCCCAAGGAATTCAGTTTTGCCGAAAACATGAAATACTTGTCGCGGTCGTCCAACGAGTGTCTGTCGCGCATCAGTGATCAGCGGCTGTACAAAGCTATTCCGCTTAAATCTGGCGAAACTCCCGTCGTGGAGATCAGTGCGGACGGGAGCGATGCCCTTACGGTCCGGTTCCTGGGCGGCACCGCTCCTTTCCGGAAACAGGATCGTGAAGCGGTGGCCTGCTATGTCAGGGATTGGTTCGATTTGGATACGGATTTGCGGCCGTTTTATGAGTTGGCGAAAGGGGATGCACTGCTCCGGGAAGCGGTGAATTCATTTTATGGTTTGCGCAATATCGGAATTCCCGATTTGTTTGAAGCTCTAGCCTGGGGGATTATCGGCCAGCAGATCAACCTGGCGTTTGCCTATACGTTAAAGCGCCGCCTCGTGGAGCGTTTCGGGCGGTCTGTAGATTGTGAGGGCGAACGATACCTTGTATTTCCTTCCGCCCGGGATATCGCCAATTTGACCGTTCAGGATTTGGAAGAAGTCCGCATGACCCGGAAAAAATCCGAATACCTGCTGGGTACGGCCCGGCTGATCGCCGCGGGCGAATTGACGAAGGAAGGGCTGCAGGCGGCGGGCGGGATCATCAAAGCGGAGAAACAGCTCGTCAGCATCCGCGGCATCGGGCCGTGGACGGCCAATTACGTGTTGATGCGCTGCCTGCGGATCCCGGATGCGTTCCCGGTTGACGATGTCGGTTTGCATAACGCAGTCAAGCATGTGCTTGGAATGGACCGGAAGCCGAGCAAAAAAGAGCTTTTGGCCTGGGCGGAAGGCTGGAAAAAGTGGGAGTCGTATGCGACCTTCTACTTGTGGAGAGTACTGTATTAGCGCCACCGGAGAGAATGGAAACAGGCAGCCGCCGTGGAAGAAATCCGGAGCTGCCTGCAGGTGATTGCACTTTAAAATTATCTGGCCATCCAGCCGCCGTCCACGCACAAAATGTGCCCGTTCAGATAATCCGAAGCGGTGGAAGACAGAAACACGGCCGGGCCTTTCACGTCGTCCGGCGTACCCCAGCGGCCGGCGGGAATGCGGTCCGTAATCGAAGCCTTGCGGTTCTCGTCGGCGCGGATTGGCGCCGTGTTGTCCGTAGCCATGTAGCCGGGAGCGATCCCGTTCACCTGAACGCCGCTCTCTGCCCATTCGTTGGCGAACGCTTTGGTGAGTCCGGCGACCCCGTGTTTGCTGGCCGTGTAGCCGGGAACGTTGATCCCGCCTTGATAGGAGAGCATGGAGCAAATGTTGATGATTTTGCCGCTGCCTCTTTCGATCATGTGCCGGCCGGCGATTTGCGACAGCAGGAACACTGTATTCAGATTGATGTTAATGACGTCGAACCAGTCTTTTTCGCTGTGGTCTTTGGCCGGCGCACGGCGGATAATCCCGGCATTGTTGACGAGAATGTCGATATGTCCGGTGAGCTTAAGCGCTTCGTCAAACGTCTCCTGCAGCTTGCTGTGATCGCTCAAATCAACGATGATCTCCGCACCTTTTCTGCCGAACGCTTTGATTTGTTCGACCGTTTCCGCACTAGAGCTTAGCGAAGCGCTGACGACGTCGGCGCCCGCTTCAGCCAGCCCTGCGGCGATGCCCTGGCCGAGACCGCTGGCCGCGCCCGTAACTAAAGCTGTTTTCCCCGTTAAATCAAACCATTTCATGAATAATGCACCCCTTATCATTTCAATTTTCCGTTTCAAAACTCGATGATGATGCCGGTATGTTCGTACCTGCGCGCCGTGTCGGCGCTAAGTCCGCCGTCGGTGATGATCCGCGACAGCTCCTTTAGCGAGGCGAATGTGCGCAGCGCCGTTTGTCCGAACTTTTGATGGTTCATAACGGCGATCGTCTCGCGGGCCGTTTCGATCATGGCGCGCTTGAGGCCGATCAGGTCGCCGGTATAAATCGACAGCCCGTGTTCGGGATGGATCCCCGTCGCCGAGATAAACGCTTTTTGAATGTTCAGCTGCTTAACGTAAGCCGCCGCCTCCGGGCCGGCCAGCATGTTGCGAACCCGGTAGCCGCCGGGAACGACGAGCCGGATTTGGTCTTTGACGGCCAGTTCGCCGATAATATATACATCGTTCGTAATGACGGTCAGCGGGCGGTTGTCGAGCCGGCGGGCGATTTCCAGCGTCGTGCTGCCTCCGTCCAGCGCAATAATGTCGTCCGCTTCGATATGAAGCAGCGCTTTGCGGGCAATCTCGGCTTTCTCCTCCGCATGCTTGGCCAAAGGCTCCCGGGACGGCAAAATCCCGAATTGGTCCCCTTGCGCGAGCACCGCCCCGCCGTGTACACGGACCAGCAGGCCCTGCTCCTCCAGCTTGGCGAGATCTTCACGGATCGTCTTGCCGGTAACCCCCAAAGTTTCGCTTAATTCCGCTACCGTAACCTCTTTGTTCGTTAGCAGAATCTCCATGATTTTCTCGTACCGCCGTATCTGACTCATCGTATAGCTTCACTCTTCCGTTAAGGTTTTACTACCTAAAATAAGAGTTCATCAAAAGTTGACTTTTTGAACAACCTCTCTTATTTTAAATCTTTCATTGCCACCGCGTCCATGTCCCCGTATGCTTTGTTGTCGCCGGCCATGCCCCAGATAAATGTATAATTGCTTGTGCCGACGCCGCTGTGGATCGACCAGCTCGGCGAAATGACGGCCTGTTCGTTACGCATCACGATATGGCGGGTTTCATCGGGCGCGCCCATCATATGAACCACAATGGAGTCCTCCGGTAAATCGAAATACATATAGGCTTCCATGCGCCGCGGATGGACGTGAGCCGGCATCGTGTTCCACATGTTGCCCGTCTTGAGCTGAGTCATTCCCATAACGAGCTGGGAGCTTTGCAGGCCGTTTTCGTGGATCAGGCGGTGGATCGTCCGTTCGTTGGAATTTTCGATCGATCCGAGCGCCGCCGATTCCGCCTCGGCCAAAGTCGTTTTGGCGGTAGGAAACTCCTTGTGGGCCGGAGCGGAGTTCAAATAGAACTTCGCCGGCTTCGCCGCGTCCTTGCTTTTAAAAATAACTTCCCGCGATCCTTTCCCCACGTACAGGCAATCTTTGGTGTCCAGCTCGTATTCGGTGCCATCCACCACGATCGATCCCGGCCCGCCGACGTTAATGGCGCCGAGCTCGCGCCGCTCCAGGAAATAAGCCACGCCCAGCTCTTTGAGGTCGGTTTCCAGCTTCACCTCGCGATTTACCGGCGCAGCGCCGCCGACGATCAAGCGATCCTCATGCGTGAGCACGAGTTCGAGCTTATCCGGCGTAAACAGCTGCGGAATCAAAAACTCCTGGCGCAGCCGGGCCGTATCAAACTGTTTCACTTCATTCGGATGAGAGGCATAACGACGTTCCATTTTTCTACCGTCTCCTTTTTTCGTTTATTTGGGTGTATAATGTTCATATAGGTTCATATTAATCCTATTTGGGTTCGTTTGGCAAGTATTATCTGCGTGAATCCGTAAGCGATGGAAGGAGCGGTTATGAATCCTTATCAAAAAAGAATGAAGGAAATCGCCGGAAAAGCGGCCCGCGGAGCATGGAATCGGCCTTTGCTGAACAGCGGGTTATGGTTTCATGGGGACGTTCGGGATAACTTTTATTACGCATCCTATTTGTTTGCCGCCGCAGTGGATGCGGAAGAGGAGCCGCCGTTTGACCGCGATGAGGGCAGACGTTTGGCTGAAGCGGTGCTGCTGCGCGTCCTTCGGCTGCAGGATACGAACCCGGACAGTCCGCTGTACGGCCATTGGCCGCTGGGCCTTGATCCGGTGCCCGAACAGGCGCCGCCGCATGTTCTGCCGGTTGAACTGATGGGCAGTCTTATGGTGTTTTTTCGCCAAACCTATGGCGGGCAGATGAGCAAGGAGCTGGCGGAACATTTCGACGCCGCGCTCCGGCACGTTTACCGGAGTGGATTTTATCGCAAACCGCTCGTACATTACGGCCATCATGAGGCGAAATATACGGCGGCCAAGCTGATTTTCGGACGGTGTTATGACGACGCCACGCTGTTTGCGGACGGAAGGCGCTGCCTGATGCTGACGCTGGAGAAGATCCGCCGGGAGGGCATGGCGGAATACGGGGGGCTGCCATGGTTCTGGCATTGGGTTCAGGCCTTCACCTGCGCCTGGGCGCTGATCGAGGAGCCGGAAGTAAAGGCCGAGCTCGCCGAAATGCTGGACCATCTATGGGAGATCAGGGCGCTTTATTATTTGAAAGGGGCTTGGGCAGGCGCCCATTCCCGGGGCTGGCCGCATGATGCGCCGAAGGATGCCAATGTGCTGCACGATTACGTGCAGTTTGGGGATTTCGGGCTGCCGGAGGAAATGCCGCGTACGGAGTATGCCGGGTTCCTGTTTTATGAAGCTCCCAAAAACGCGCGCCGTAGAGCGCTGGAGCATGCGGAACCGGCCGAGGTTTGCAGGGCGGTCATCAAAGAGGTTGATGGCGAGAAGCGCAAACTGCATTCTTACGTATATGTGACGAACCGGTTTGCGGCCGGAGGACTCTGGGAAAGAGTGAAGGAATTCGACAACGAGCAGATCCGCTGGTTGTTCAGTCTTCCCGTGCGCCTAGACGGGAAAGGGAATCAGCTGTATTTTTTTCATCCTGGCGAAGGGTATAATATGGAGGGCGGCGACCCGCGCCATCAGAGCGAATGGACCAGCGTACTGTATCGCAAAAACGTCGTCATGGCGCTGTACCCGCTGCCGGAGGACGTGCCGGATCTAGTGATCGGCGTGCTTCCGGAAGGAGAATGGACGTTTGCGGCGAATGCTATATTTGGCAGGGCGGAGGACGTGTTTTTCGCCGTTTACCTGACTGGTTCCTATGAAATCCGCGATCAGGCCGGGTATAACCTGGTCGTATGCCGGGGGCGCCGGGGCGGCGCTGTTATCGAAGCGATGGATCTTGAGAATGCCGAACGGCTGGGTATTGCCGAATTGAAGGCTTTTTCCTCGGCTATGTCTGCCCGCGCGCCCCGATTCACAGCGACGGCTGGGGAGATGAGCGTAGAGTACACCGTCAGCTTGAACGGCGACAGACTTTCCTTGTGTGCATCAGGTCCCGGCGATCCGGGAGAACCGAAATTGAACGGCCAACGTTTGACGTGGAATTAGGATTCGTTTTAAATTACATTTAATGTAGAGAATCAATAGAAAAGAGGAATTTCCATGAAAAAGCTGCAGCTCGTACAAAAAATCGTAGAAGAGGGCGTTGTTGCCGTTTTACGGGGCGAGACGCCCGAGGAAGTCGTATTAATGGCCGAACAGGCGATTGCCGGCGGCATTAAAGTGATCGAAGTAACGATGACGATCCCGTTTGCGCTGGAGGCGATTGAGAAGCTGGCCCGCAAATACTCTTGGGATGCGAAAGAAGCGTCGAACTATGCGATTATCGGCGTTGGCACGGTGCTCGATCCCGAGACGGCGCGGGCGGCTATGTTGAGCGGCGCCCAATTTGTCGTTGGGCCATCGCTGAACCGCGATACGGTGCTGCTCTGCAACAGATATCGTATTCCTGTCATGCCCGGCTGCATGACGATCAAGGAAATCCAGGAGGCGCTAGAGCTGGGGGCGGACATCGTCAAGCTGTTCCCGGGCAACCTGTATAATCCATCGATGATCAAGGCGATCAAAGGACCGTTGCCGCAGGCCAACATCATGCCTACCGGCGGCGTATCGCTGGACAATTTGGGCGAATGGATCAAAGCTGGCGCTGTGGCCGTCGGTATCGGCTCCGATTTGACGAACGAAGCGGTGAAGCAACGCAATTTCTCGCTGATCGCCAAAAAGGCGGCGGCCTACAAGGAAGAATATTTGAAGGCCAAGGGATTGAAGTAACTTCTGCGGAAAATATAATACCAGCCGTGAGCAGCCGTACGAATGAACAAACTAGCCGCACAATAGGCAACGATTGTTTCGTACGGCTGCGTTAATCTATCAGGTGACATTCTATCCTGCGACAGTTCCGGCGGGGACGAGCTGCAGGCTATTGTTCGGCAATCTATTGGAATTTTTCCAATGAGAGGTGGAGGGAAGACCTTGGTGCGGGAGCTCTGACGTTATGACACACGACATTTCTTATGGCGGTGAACTACGAGCCGATAAGTCGGGGCGGGTGGCAGATTTTCAATATCTGATGGCGCTTCAAAGCATCGATAACTATTTGGGAGGAATGAGGTATGGATCTGGGACTGAAAGGAAAGCGGGCGATCATCACGGGCGGCAGCAAAGGCATCGGTCTGGCTGCGGCCCTGACGCTTGCCGGCGAAGGGGCGCGGGTGGCGATTGTAGCCCGCGGGCTTGAGGCACTGGAGGAAGCGGAAGCCAAACTAAAGGAACAAACGGGGGTCAAACCGCTTATCCTGCAGGCGGACGTCTCCTCGGAATCCGAGGTGCGCCGGGCCGTGGAGCAGGCGGCGGAGCAGTTTGGCGGCATCGACATTCTGGTGAACAATGCCGGTACTTCAGCGGCTCAGCCCTTCGAGCAGGTGGACCCGGAAGCGTGGGAAGCCGACCTCGACCTTAAGCTGTTCGGGGCGGTAAACTTCGCCCGGGCGGCCATCCCCCATATGCGAAAGAACGGAAGCGGCGCGATCCTCAACGTCACCGCGATCAGCGGTAAAGCGCCCGGCGCCTCTTCGCTGCCCACCTCGGTCAGCCGGGCGGCCGGGCTCGCCTTAACGAAGGCGATGAGCAAGGATTTAGCGCGCGATAACATCCGCGTGAACGCCGTTTGCATTGGCCTCATCCGCAGCGATCAGATCGAGCGCAAATGGAAGGCGACGGCTCCAGAGCTTACCTGGGAGCAATTCGCCGCCGACCCCCGCTTCGGCATCCCGCTTGGCCGCATCGGCCAAACCGAAGAAGCCGCAAAGGTTATCGCTTTTCTGGTATCGGACGCGGCGTCGTATGTGACCGGCACGGCGGTGAATATCGACGGAGGTACCTCGGCGGTGCTGTAGCGCGGGCGGCGCGGCAACGCAGGTAAATGCGGTCGTGAAACCTAACTATAGCGGTCCTGTCCGAAAAAGGCGGGGCCGCTTTTACTTCTTTAATGTCGAAAAATAAACTTTGCGAACCGCAATGCGGGAATTCGCTTCATTCCTTCCGTTCCCAAAGCGCTGCCCACCGTGCCAAGCAATACGCTCGTGGTAGCCAGCTTAATCAGGTAGTAAAGTCCGGTCCCGGCGATTATATCCAGGATGATAAAATTCCGGATCGTAGACGCCTTGATCGTCACAAATATAAAGGGACGATGCTTTGTTTCGGCCACGTGTTTTCTCCACCTTTTCCGTAATGTAAGAAACAGTATTCGCTGTTTTTCATATATATTGATTGCTTGGTTTGTACCATGCGTGTAATCTGGAAGTCCCGTGCGGACAAAACCGCTAGGCGGCTTTTTTGTGCATGACGGGCTACAAGGAACTTAAAAAAATGCACATGGAGCTTAAAAAATGGCGGTAAGCGGAGAAAACCGGCATGTTAAAGTAAAGTGACGAAGCTGTATAATGGAAAACACGAAATCGTTCCAGTTCGTTTGAGCTCGGTTGAGCTTAGTGTTATACCCTTGTGATGGGAGGAATGCGGCATGATGATCAGGGTCTTATTGGCGGACGACGAGCCGGTAATATTACGCGGTCTAAAAAAACTGATAGCTTGGGAAGAATTGGGGGTTTCGATGATCGGAGAGGCCAATGACGGCAACGAACTGAGACAATTGCTGCGCGAATGCCGCCCGGATTTGATCATCAGCGATATTAGCATGCCGGGATGCAGCGGCATCGACATTATACGAGAGATCCATGAACAATCCCTGCAGGTTAAAGTCGTTTTCATTAGCGCATACCAGGAGTTTGCCTATGCCCGGCAGGCCATTCAATACGGCGCTGTAGACTATTTGGTCAAGCCGGTGAACAAAGCGCATTTGGAAAGCGTCATCTGCAAGGCGGCGGCGCTGATCCGCGAGGAAAACGAAGGGGAGCGGGCCAGGGAAAAGCTGACCCGTTACGAGCAGAAACAACGTACCGTGACGATCGAAGAGTTGTTGGACGGCTTGATGGACGGGGACAAACGGGCGGCTTCCGAATTGACCCGCATGGGCGCGGTGGCGCTGAGCCGGCATACGAGCGTCTGTGTGCTGGAGCCGGATGAAACGATGGGAAGCGCCTCCCGCTGGGAAGAACGGGAACGAAAGCTTGTCCATTTTGCGCTGCACAACATTATCAAAGAAACGATCGAACCCGGCGGCAACTGCTTGATGTTCCATAAAGACGGAAGGTTTGGGATCCTGATTCAGCATGAACATGTGGACGAGCCACGTAAGTTGGCGTATGACCTGCACGGAAAGATCAACGCTTTCCTCAAATTGCCGGTTTCCCTTGGAGTAGGCCGGCCGGTATGCGGCATCGAGACGGCCTCCAATTCCTACCGCGCCGCTTTGAAAGCGCTTAATAATAAATATTTTACCGGTCTTAACCGGGTGATCGAGACGGATGAAACTGTGGTGGATCACTCTGAAGAGTTATGCAGCATTGCGGAGCTGGAGGAGAACATAGCCAAGGTGCTGATGTCGCAGAACAGGGAAGAACTGCATGTGGCGACGAACCGGCTTCTTGTGGCGATTGAGCGGCGGGCGGCGGGCGGTAAGCAACTGGCGGTGATGAGCGCGTACAATGCGATCCTGCTGTTGGATCAGCATATGGCAAGAATCGGCATCCAACTGGGCGCATCGGGCCAAGATCCTAACGCGTTGTTGGCGAGATTGTCGGGCCATGCGGCTTATGAAGGCGTGAAGAAGGATTTTACGGCGATTGTGCAGCATGCCTGCGAACAGATCGTACATAAGCTGGCGAGCAAGGATAGCGCCGAGTTGCGCCGGGTCAAAGCGTATATGGAGGAGCATTACGCCGAGAACATCACGCTGGAGTCCATGGCAGCCCTTATCTACATGAATCCTTATTATTTCAGCAGCTTTTTCAAAAAGCATACCGGAAAAAATTTCAAGCAGTATTTGACGGAGGAACGGATGAAGCATGCGTTCCGCTTGCTCTTGGATACGGACCTGATGATTTATGAAATCGCCGAGCGCGTCGGCTACAACAACGCCCGCCATTTCAGCGACATGTTCAAAAAGATGTACGGCAAGCTGCCGCAGGAATACCGGCAATCCGCCAGCGTGGAGTAGGAGAGGCAGATGCGCTTAAGGAGATCCAAATTCACCAGTATCTTCGTCAAGTTCGCGGGGGCGTTCATCCTGGTCGGGCTGGTTCCGTTGTTTAGTCTGAGCCTTTTTTCGGTGAACACGTTTACGGGGTATGTGGAGCGGTATACGACCGGAAATTTGCAGCAGATGGTCACGTACATGAGCTACAACCTAAACGCCGCGTTTAACCAATACAACGAAGTGTCGAAGCTGATGTATACCGGCAAATACGAAGGTTTCATCGAAAGCTCCAGGCAAAACCAGACCTATAATGTCAATGAGCTGGAGCAAATCAACAATATTCCGATCAATTCGTTTCTGAAGACGGTGCTGTACAGCGACAATTATATCAGCAGCGTGTATTTTGTCCGGGAGCGGGACGGGAAACTGTATTATCAGGAAAAAGAAAACCGGGGGATGGAAGCGGAACTGTTGCCCTGCAAAGCATGGGTTGAGCAAATGCGCGCCAATCCTTCGAAAGTCGCGATCTTCCCTACGCATGCCGACGATTATTACCCGGCATCGGGCCGCAAAGTGATTACCATCGGCCGCAGCCTGATCGATATTTCCGGCAAAGTGACGACCGAGCCGAAGATCGTCGGCACGTTGTTTCTGGACGTGGACGCCGTGATTTTCGATCAGTATTTCAAGGAGCTTCATCTGCGGGAGCAAGACGAATTGGTTCTGCTGGACGGGGACGGCAACGTCTATTTCAGCCATCGGGAGGAGGAGGCTCTTTCGCCCGAGAAGCAAGACAGGCCCAAGGCGGATCAAGGGATGATGGTGATCTCGGAGCCAATCCCGTTTCTGAACGGCAGCCTTACCGCGCGGATTCATCGCGCCTCGTTGTTTGAGCAGCTGTTGTCGGTACGAATGACCGTGTTTATGGCCATCGGGTTGTGCGCATTTGCGCTTATCGTGATGGGCGCCTGGTTCTCGCGGCGTTTGTCCGCGCCGATCCTCAAGCTGATGAAGCAAATGGCCAAGGTCGAATCGGGAAACCTCGATTCGCGGGTGGAGGTTCGCAGCAACGACGAGCTCGGCAGGCTCAGCCACAGCTTCAACCGGATGGTTGACCGTTTGAAAGCGTACATCGACGAAGCTTACGTGGCCCAGATCAAACAGAAGCAGACGGAATTAAACGCGCTGAAAAGCCAAATCCGGCCGCATTTTTTGTACAACACGCTTGAGGTGATCCGGATGAGCGCGGTGGACAAAGATGACCATGAAGTGGCCGATATGATTCTCTCCCTGTCCAATCAGTTGAAATACGTCATCGATTACGGCGAGGAGAAGGTCAGCATCCGCAGCGAACTGGATAATGTCAAAGATTACTTCTACCTTATAGCAGTTCGATATGATCAGCGGTTCGAATTTAGCTGCGAGGTTGCCCCGGACGTGGATTTGAATTGGCAGATATTAAAGCTCTCCCTGCAGCCGATCGTCGAAAACGCCATACAGCATGGGTTAAAGCTGAAAGGGAGGGGCACGGTCGGACTCACCATCGAAAGGCGCGATCTCGATCTCGTCATCACCGTTTACGATGACGGCGTTGGCATGAATATCGAAACGCTCGAACGCTTAAATCGTGTAATAAGCGATCCGAAAGCCCAGGGCAAAAACGTTGGGCTGAAAAACGTGCATGAACGGATCAAATCGGTATTCGGCGAAGCCTATGGGATCGTCATCAACAGCCGGGAGCATATCGGCACCTCGATTGTGCTTACTTTTCCCATTGTAGAGGAAACGGTACTTTCTTAAAAACAACGCATGCGAAGCTTAAAAAAGTTCATTCAGCCCGAAAAAGGCAAATGTTATGCTTGAACCAGGGAAACGTTTTCAGAGCGATGATGCGCACATCGTTCATCCGTTTCCAGTTCGCAGGATAAAAGGGAGGTTACCTGAAAGATGGTTAAAAAAAGAGGCTCGAAACTTTCCGCCCTGATATTGGCGGTGACCATGGTGCTGAGCGCATGCGGCGGAGGCAACTCCGGCGGAAATACGGCGGCCACGCCTTCAACCGGCAGCAATGGAAACGCCGCCGGGAGAGAGACTCCAAAAGAGGTCAGCTTTACGATCGGCTACGCTTCCGGCGATCCTGCCACGAAAAAAGCGATCGCCGATACGGTTCAGCGATTTATGGAAGCGAATCCGCAGATCAAAATCAAAGATATCAGCGAAACGACATCCGCCGCTTATCTGGATTGGCTGAAAACGAAGGATGCGGTCGGCGAGTTCCCGGACTTGGTGGAAATGCGCGACACGGAAGTATTTGCTGACGCGGGAAAAATCATTGAATTGCCGTCCGATTTGCTGGAGTTGTTCAACGACCCGCCGAAGGTCGACGGCAAGGTATGGAATGCGCCGATGCAGGTCAACTCGCCGCAGGGGATCATTTACAGCAAAAAAGCGTATGAGCAGGCCGGCATCACCGAGCTGCCAAAAACGTACGGCGAATTCATCGACATCCAGGAGAAGCTGAAGGCCAGCGGCATTTCGCCGATCGTGGTCGGCGGCAAAGATATTTTCCATATGGGCTTTTGGGTCAACAAGTTCTTGATCGACCAGGTGTACGCAAACGATACGGATTGGAACTCGAAACGTACGGCCAAAGAGGTGAGCTTCACCGACGCGAACGTCGTGCAAGCGATGACGGACTATAAAGAGCTGTTCCAAAACTACGTCGATAAAGGCTGGCTGAGCACGGGCGACAATCAGACGGCATCCTTCCTTGTGTCAGGGAAAGCGGCGCAATTGTTCTCCGGAACGTGGATGTTCACGCAGATCGCCGAAGCCGACCCGAATTTCGAATTTGGCTTTTACGCGCTCCCTGACCGCGAAGGCAACGTGAACGTGATCGGTCTGCCATCTCCTGCCGGCTGGTCCATATCGACGGAAGCGTCCAAAGACGCGGACAAGGTGGATGCGATCAAACAGTTTATCCGCTTCTTCTTTGAGCCGGAAAACTATTCGCTCTATCTGGCCAGCATCAATGCGATTCCTTCGACTAAAGAGCAGGTCTCCTATGAATCCAGCGAGCAGATGCAGGTGGTGCTCGAACTGATGGCCGACGCGAATGTCAAAAAATCGCTGGCGATCAACAACTGGTGGGGCGAAAACCAAATTCCTCCGCAGTTCCGCAACTGGTACTACAAGCTGCTCCAGGAACTGGTCGCAAAGGACGGGGACGTCTCTGATTACATGAAGCAGGCGGACACGGAATACGATAACCAAGTCAAAGCCAACGCGATGTAGGGGACCTGGAAATGCCTATGAAAAAGCAGAAAAAATGGCAGTCTTATGCGCTGTTCTTCATTTTGCCATCCTTTATATTGTATACATTGTTTGTGATCGTTCCGACGTTAGGCAGCGTCTATTACAGCTTCACGTCATGGGACGGCATCAGCGCCGACGTACGATTTATCGGACTCGCCAACTTCGTGGAAATATGGAACAGTCCGCGCGTCCACAATGCACTGAAAAACACGCTGATTTTAACGATCAGTCTTGTCGTTCTCGAGAACTTGTTTGCCATCCTGCTTGCGCTGCTGGTCGACAAAGTGCGTTGGCTGAGCAAAATATTCCGCAGCATCTTTTATTTCCCCACGCTGCTTAGCGGCATCGTGATGGGGTTCGTCTGGGCAATGATGCTGAATTACAACTTCGGCGTCGTAGGCCAAGTGCTGAACAAGATCGGACTCGGGGCTTTCGCGGTCGATTGGCTTGGAGATCCACGTTTCGCCATGCTGGCGATTCTTTTATCCACGGTCTGGAAGGGCGCCGGATATTATATGATCATATATC
Source organism: Paenibacillus macerans (assembly GCF_023715465.1). Lineage (GTDB taxonomy): Bacteria > Bacillota > Bacilli > Paenibacillales > Paenibacillaceae > Fontibacillus > Fontibacillus macerans_A. Next base: position 53,368 of record NZ_JAMBOE010000011.1, on the reverse strand, counting down.
TCGCCGGACTGCAGGGTATTCCCCAGGAAATGAACGAAGCGGCCAGCATCGACGGCGCAAACGGCTGGCAGCAGTTCCGGCATATCACGTTTCCGCTACTGGCCGGATCGGTAACCGTATGTATGGTCTTGTCCATGATCAGCGCGCTTAAAATTTTTGACCAGATCGCGGTCATGACGGACGGCGGTCCCGGTTTTGAAACCGAAACTTTAACCTATCTCATCTATAAGGTTGGGTTCGGCGAGCTGCGGCAAGGGTTCGGGACAGCGCTGGCCATGGTGCTGTTTTTCATGATTTTGATCATTACCGTGTTTCAAGTGAAAATCCTCCAAAAAAGGGAGGTCGAAATGTAATGTCGCTGAAAGCACGTAAGCTTGGGATTGATATCTTGATATTAATGGTGACGGTCATCGCGGCGGTATTTTTCTTCTTCCCGATCTTCTTCAACATCATGTCCGCTTTTAAGAGCAACGCGGAAATCATGAAAGACGCGGTCGCTCTTCCGGCATCGTTGTACTTGGAAAGCTTCAAGTATCTGCTGACGGAAACAAACTACCCGCAAGCGATCGTAAACAGCCTGATTTTGACGGTCGTATCGATCGTATTCCAGGTCCTGTTCATCCCAATGGCCGGATACGCCATTCAGCGGCGGAATGCGAAATGGACGAAATTCGTCTTCCTGTATTTCCTCGCCGGGATGATGATTCCTTTCCAGGCCTACATGATCCCCCTGTTCAAAGAGCTCAAATTGCTAGGGCTTTACGGCAGCCTGGCGGGGCCAATCATGATATACGTCGCCGGTTCGGTCGGATTCGGCAGCTTGCTGTATTCCAGCTTCGTCAAGGGGATTCCCGCGGAGATCGAGGAAGCGGCGGAAATCGACGGCTGCTCCCGGATGCGGATTTTCTGGAACATCGTGTTCCCGCTGCTCGGCCCGGTGACGGCCAGCATGGTCGTCCTGAACGGCCTGGGCATCTGGAACGACTTCCTGATGCCGATGCTCGTCCTGCCGTCCGGCGAACCGAAGACGATGGTCGTGGAAATTTACCGCTATATCGGCGAATTCTCCTCACGCTGGGACATGATTTTTGCCGGTACGACGATGTCGGCCGTTCCCGTTCTGCTCGCTTTTATCCTCCTGCAAAAATATTTCGTCAAGGGCATTGCGGCGGGAGCGACGAAAGGTTGAGGTAGACTTTTTGAAAAGACAGTCAATGGCGGCCTCAGTCCAACTCGGCGAGGTCGTCTTTTGTTGATGATTCAATTGACATTACATAGATGTCTATGTATAATCAATTTATGCTAAAATACAATTCTGCTTCCATGATTGGAAGAATTCACGAAGCTGTTAACAGCAGGATTATATTCGAGCTGGAGCGTAGAGGCATTGAAGGGATAGTTCCTTCTCATGGGGATATTTTGGCTCGTCTTTATCAGGAAGACGGGTTGTCCATCAAGGAGCTTGCCGAGAAAATCCATCGTACGCAGCCAACCGTTACGGTACTGGTGAACAAGTTGGAGAAGCTTGGGTATGTCAAGAGAACCAAAGGAAAGGAGGATGCGAGAGTAACCTCTATATACCTGACGGACAAGGGAATGGAGTTGGAGCCTGTTTTCCAAGCTATTTCAGATGCCTTGAACGAAGTGATATATGGGGGCTTATCCGATTCAGAAAGAGAGCAGCTTGAAAAATTGTTGGACCATGTTTTTCGCAGGTTCTAAAACAGTAAAACTTTTTTTAGTCTAGTGCATAGATATCTATGTAACTTTGAATAATAATCAAAAATACTGCTAATGCGGAGGTACTAGTCATGAAACATTTGATCGTTTACGCTCATCCTAGTCAAGAAAGCTTCAACCACGCCATCCTGGAGACTACGGCAGGTGCACTGAAAAGCAAAGGGCATGAGGTTGTCGTACGTGATTTGTATGCACTCGGCTTCCAGCCTGTTCTTAAACCTGAAGATACGCAAGCTATGAAAGCCGGACAAACCCCTGCGGATATTAAAACGGAACAGGATTATATCACTCAAGCGGACGTTATTACGTTCATTTATCCCATTTGGTGGACGGGATTGCCTGCGATTCTCAAAGGATACGTTGATCGGGTATTTGCTTACGGCTTTGCTTATGCTTATGGCGCTGAAGGCATTGATCAACTGCTGAAAGGCAAAAAAGGCCTGATCATCAACACCCACGGTACGCCTAAAGAAATTTACGATCAAATCGGCATGAGCGAAGCGCTGAAACTTACTGCGACAACGGGTATTTTTGACTTCACGGGCATTGAATCCGTTGGACATCTGCTGTTCGGCAATGTTCCAAACGTTGGCGAAGAAGCCCTCAAAGGATATTTGAAAGAGGTTGAAGAAACGATTAATTCTTTATTTTAAAGAAATTCTTGAAACCTGGTGTTGCGGTAATCCGCACCAGGTTTTTGACGTTATAGACCAAATTTCCAGATACTCCATTCCCTCCACCTGCGCCTAACGTTGAAGTCCGGTGGGTTGGCGGCAGATCAATACTTGTTGTCCCGACGCTTTGCACGATTATCCCGTTTGATCAGGTAGGTGGCAGAGAAACAGACAAGCTGGGAAGAAGAAAATACTTTTGTGGAGGTAGAGAAGCAGAAGGGTTCAAGATAATTAAGATAAGCCCGCACCACTCATGCTAATCCACACCCATCAGGTTGATCCGCATCCAGCTAACCCCCACCGTTCCAGCGCCTCGATCAGGCCGCAGCCGCAAGGGGCTGATTCGGTTGGCGCGCGATCAGCCGGCGGTAAGGGATCGCCGGAATCGCCACACACATGCGCAGCAACTTCTCCCGCATCGTTTCTTTCGCTCCGGGCAGGTGCAGCCGGCGGCGTCCGGTGTACTCGTTCAGGTACGCCTGCAGATGCTTCAGTCCCAAGGCTCCATACGTACTCTTCAGCGATTCCCACGCCTCTCTCACCACTTTCCGCAAGGGCGCATACAGACGAAAGGCTAGAGGGAACAACTGCACCACCGATGTACGGACATCCACATGCCCGTTGATGAACGTGGTTAGATCGTGACGGGTTGCCCTTTTTTCGTTTCCCCGCATATGAGGTACCAGGCGGATTTTGACCTGCTCCGGCTCACCCGACTCCGTTACCGTGCAGCCGGCTACGACCGCCGAGGCATACGGATGCGAAAGCTGACACCGGGACGGATTACGCCCATATTGATCGCTGTTCACCTTTACGTCTCCGCGGAGCAGCTCCCGGGCATCAAACTCCCCGACGGCATGGCGTATTTTTTGCAACATTAACCAGGCGGTCTTGTAGGTAACCCGGATCACCTGGCTTAGCCGCGTCGCCGAGATGCCACCTTGGAGCAGGAACAACTCCAGCGTTTGGAACCACTTCATCAGGGGCAGATGTGTTCCTTCAAAAATCGTGCCGACCAAAGGCGACGTTTGATGCCTGCATCTTTGGCACTCGAACAAGGGGATATGCCGTGAAGACAGACGGCTGCACCGGTTGTGAGCGCAGCGCGGACAGACGAAGCCGCTTCGCCACTTCATCGCGATCAGCGCTTCCATGCAGGCTTCCTCGCTGTGGTAACGGCTGCTGAATGGTTGAAGGTCCGTTCCCGCATTGATCTCCATGTTCGCTCGCCCCCGATTAAGAATTCAGAAACGTATGTTTGCTTTTCCTTATTATACCAAACATACGTTCTCTTATCAATGCGAAAATCTCACCTGAACCGCATCATTTTTTCCTCACCTCTTTTTATTCTCTTTTTTCTTGAACTTTTACCCTAGCTCCCAACCCCTGCCCCTTGCTCACTGAACGAAAGGGATAATCGTGCAAAGGCAGCAGGCAGGGATGCCAGGACACGAACCCCAGGACACGAACCCCAGGACACGAACCCCAGACACGAACCCTAAAGACAGTCACCTCAGCTACTTACCTCAGCCCCTCAATCTGTCCTCCTGGAATCTTTAGAGCCAAAGTCATCATTCATTTGGACAAGGGCGTTAGAGTCAAGTAGAAGAATAAGATTGCCTGCCGGGAAGATAAGCGGGAAAGTTCTAAAATCACCGCATCTTTAGCTTAAAAAACTTCATTTTATTCACAAGACCGCAGTGTTACGCTTTCGATAAGCGGAAATTCGGATACCGTGCTGGAAGCAATTACACGATGAAAGGCAGGAATCCCCCTTGTTAAACGATACACAGCGGCAATGGTTGAACGGCGTTATCGCCAAAGTGACGGCCAAGATGGACGCGGTCAGCGAGCGCTCCCGGAACAAAATTCCTTACACGACCGTGAACGGTGTGCATGACGACCGGTCCGTAGACAATCCCACGGGCTATGATTCGGATGGCATCAACTGGTGGACCAACGGCTTTTGGGCAGGCATGTTATGGCTGATGTACCATGAAACCGGCCACGAGAAATACAAGGAAATCGCGCAAATTTCCGAAGCCAAGCTGGACCGGTGTTTTGAGGAATTTTATGGTCTGCATCATGATGTCGGATTTATGTGGCTGCCCACGAGCGTAGCGAACTACAAAGCGACCGGCAACCCGGAATCTCGCAAGCGGGCGCTGCATGCCGCAAACCTGCTGGCGGGCCGGTTCAATTTGGCGGGGGGCTTCATTCGCGCGTGGAACGATCTGGAGGAAGCGGACACGCGGGGCTGGGCGATCATTGACTGCATGCTCAACATTCCCTTGCTGTACTGGGCCACGGAAGAAACGGGGGACCCGCGTTTCAAGCAAATTGCCATAAAGCACGCGGACACGACCATGTCGGCGTTTGTCCGCCCCGCCGGCTCCGTCAATCATATCGTCGAATTCGATCCATTCCACGGAGGCGTGGTTCGGACGCACGGCGGCCAGGGCTACGGGGAAGGCTCCTCCTGGACGCGCGGGCAAACCTGGGCGCTGTACGGTTTTATGCTGAGCTATATTCATACCGGAAAAGACGAGTATTTACAGACGGCCAAGCGGGTTGCCCATTATTTTATGGCCAACATTCCGGAGGATGGTATTATTCCGGTCGATTTCCGGCAGCCGGAGGAGCCGAAACTGGCGGACGATACGGCCGCGGCCATCGCGGCCTGCGGGCTTATCGAGATCGCCAAGGCCGCCATTGGGCACGAAAGCCGCTCGTATGCGGCGGCGGCGCTAAAGCTGCTGAAAACGCTGGACGAATCGCGGATCGATTGGTCGCCGGATACCGATCACATCCTGCTTTACGGCACAGGCGCCTACCATGCCAAGAACCATCATCACGCGATTATTTACGGCGATTATTATTTTATGGAAGCGCTGTTCAAGCTGAAGGGCAACGATCTTTATTTGTGCTGATGACGTCGAGAAATCATCCCGATCTTTTGTTGCAAAAAGCGGGTCACGGTGATCTTGTCGAGACGCAAGACGGCGAGTGGTATAGGTATATGGTTCATCTCTGCGGACGAGCGTTAGAGAACCGGACGGAGAAAGGCGACCGAAAATATACGCTGGGCCGTGAAACAGCGATTCAAAAGGTGGAATGGACCGAGGACGGCTGGCTCCGCCTGGCGAACGGCACTGTGCTGCCGGATGCGGAGGTGGAAGGGCCCGATCTTCCGCCGCATCCATTCCCGAACCGGCCGGTACGGGACGATTTTGACGGCGCCACGTTGGACATCCACGACACGCACAATTACTACTATTTACAGCAAGGAGTTTCTTGGAAAAGACAGCAAAGACGACCTTGGTCAAACTCGGCGAGGTCGTCTTTTTGTACATTTTGCTGTCCTCTTCCGCTTCCTTTAACCCAAGCTAGAAACAAAATGAAGGAGACAAAGGTGATCGCTGAAGCCAGAAAAAATGTCCGTGTATCCGGAACGGTAACTACGTTTTTATACGGTCTTTCTATTTATATATTGTCTATTCTCCCGAAAACCCTTTAAAATGAAAATCACTTGGGTTTATGTTATTTCAACGAAGGAGCCTCGCGGTGTTTAAACGAATTGTTATCATCTGTCTGATCGGCTTGATTTTTTCGGCCTTCATTCCGCTATCGATATACATATGGAACGGAAAATCGGAGTTGGACTTACGGGTCCAGAACGGAGTTTTGGACCTCAGTTCCTGGGATTATGAACAACATGGGCGGATTAATTTGGACGGCGATTGGGAGTTTTATTGGCACAAGCTGCTCTCGCCGGACGATTTCGTTCCTGTGGGGAAGGACAAACCGGTTTACGACGCCCTCATGGAGGTTCCTTCGACGTGGAACGGCAAACGGGTGAACGGTGTAACGCTGCCGGCTTACGGATTCGCAACCTACCGGGCCGTTCTGAAAAATTTGCCCCATGGCGGCATCTTTGCGCTTAAAAAAACGAATATCCGCTTTTCCAGTACGGTTTACGTCAACGTACAAAAACTGTTTGACGATGGCAAGCCGTCCGGGCAGCCGGAAACGTATAAAGCGGGGAATATTCCGCAAATGGGGTATATTGCTGCCGGGCCGGGGGATGTTGAAATCATCGTCCAGGTCGCCAATTACGATTATGTGAATGCCGGGATTCCCGTTTCGCTTTATTTTGGCGAGCAAGCTGCCATGGTTCAGCACCAGAAGAAGGCGCTGGCCCTTGAATTCAGTACACTGGCGGCGTTAGGCATCCTCGCTCTCATCTATTTCATCTGCTATGTTGCAGCCGCGTTATACCGCAGGAAAGACAATTTGGTGCTTTGGTCCGCAGCCATTTGTCTGTTGTTCGTGGTTTATCATGGTTTGATCGGAGAACGCCCGCTTTTGCTGTTCCTGCCGGGGGTTTCGTTTGAGACGATCTACAAAATCAAGGATATGAGCGCGATCACCTGTTTTATATTGCTGGCCTGCTTCTTTTATAAAACGCAAAAAAGCCTAACTTCTTTCAAACTGATTCAGGCCGTTATCGCGCTTTTGGCTTATGATCTCGTTCTGATCGCAATTTTGCCGATCGGGGGTTATACCCCGCTGCAGCCCTACGTGATGGTGGTATATGAATTTTTGCTTATTTGGCTGCTGTGGGAATTCGCTGTGATTTTCATTAAGAGCAAGCGAAGCGAGCGATTTAATTCGTTGTTGCTGTTTATGGCGATTCTCACGATCAATTTATATTCCTTGGATACGATTTTATTTGCCCTTTCCTTGAAAGAGAGCCTTTGGTTGGAGCAGCTGTATATCCTTATTTTCAACGTCATTATGGTTTTCCTGGTTGTGCAAAAGTTCTTTGAAGCGTATCACACGGTCAATGAAATGAAAAACGATTTGATCCGGCTCGACGAAATCAAGGACGATTTTCTGTCCGACACCTCGCAGCGGTTGACCGCGCCGTTAAACAACATCGTGACGATCGCGGATTCGCTGCTGAAGGGAGCGGAGGGACCCGTTTCCGACAGCCAGGCGCTCAATTTGAACGTCGTCATCAGCAGCGGCCGGAGGCTGACGTTTATCGTTAACGAGCTGCTGGACTACTCGAAAATAAAACATGGCGACATCAAACTTTTTAAAACCCGCATCCACCTTAAGGACGCGGTCGACTCGGTGATCCGGGTGCACATGTTTTTGCTTAGCGGAAGGCAGATCCGGCTGGTTAACAAGGTGCCAGACAAATGGCCGGCCGTTTACGCGGACAGCAACCGGCTGATTCAGATTTTGCACAATTTGCTTGGTTATGCGATCAAAGCTTCCGAGCGGGGAATTGTTGAAGTTAACGGGGAAATCCTCAGGAATCAAATCAGGATCACGGTAAGGAGCAGCGGCGCGGGCATGGCAGAGGATATGATCGATCGTCTGTTTCAAAGCTTGGAAGAACGGGAGGATTCCGCGGAAAATCCGTATGGCGGCACCGTTCTCGGATTAAGCATCACCAAAAAGCTGGTGGAGCTCCATGGCGGAACGATCAGCGTCCGCTCCGTCCCGGGGGAAGGGATGGCCTTCGATTTTACTCTGCCGCTTGCGGATTCGTTTTCGGAATATACGGATAAGACGATGAAGGCAAGCCTGGCGAATGGGGGTGCCTTCGGCCTCCCGAAGGGCCTGACGAACGATCCGGGCAAGGGGCGCGGGGAGGCGGCAGCTTCTGCGGAATACCCCACTTACGTTCCGGGGACAAGCGATGAAACGATCCTGGTCGTAGAAAATGATTTGGCCAACCTGCAAGCCATGTCCAACTTGCTGAAACTGGAAGGCTACTCGGCAGTGTTCGTCAACCGCGGGTGGCAAGCGCTGGAAGAAATCGCCGCAGCGAAGTCTTTTTCCTTGGTCATATTGAACATCACGCTGCCGGATATGAGCGGCTATGAAGTGCTGATCCGTATCAGGGAGCGGTTTTCCCCGTTTGAGCTTCCCGTGTTGATGCTGACGCCGAGAAACCGGGTGAAGGATATGAAGTTATCGGTGGAAAACGGGGCCAACGATTTTGTCGGCATGCCGTTTGAATCCGAAGAACTGCTGGCGCGCGTGCGCAGTTTGACCGAATTGAAGGCTTCCGTAAAGAACGCCAAAGATGCGGAAATCGCCTTTTTGCGTTCGCAGATCAATCCGCATTTTCTCTACAATGCGCTCAACTCGATTGCCGAGTTATGCGTTCAAGCTCCCGGGCAGGCGGAGGAACTGACGTTGGAACTCTCCCGCTATTTAAGGGGCAGCTTTGACTTCAAGCAATTGGTTTCGCTGTCGACTTTGGGGAATGAACTGGAGCTGCTGGCCGCTTACGTTCATATCGAGAAAGCGCGATTCGGCGAGCGGCTGGAGGTCGAATATGAGGTGGATGCCGAGCCGTCGCTTCAAATTCCGCCGCTGATTTTACAACCTCTGGTGGAAAATGCCATTCGGCATGGCTTGATGTCCCATTTGCAGGGCGGAAAGGTGAAAATCAGCGTCAAGAAAACAAGCGAGTCCGGGATCCATTTTTCCGTGGAGGATGATGGACGCGGGATGAGCGAACGGAAGCTGAAGGATGTGCTGAGCAAGGATAGGTATCAAAAAGGCGTCGGATTGTGGAATATCAGTCAACGCCTCAAGCTGCTTTACGGGAGAGGGATCTCTATTGAAAGCGCCGAAGGAATCGGCACCAAGGTTTCCTTCGATATTCCTGGACAAACCACAGTAACGGACGGGAGGAAAAGGCATGCTGCGGACGATGATCGTGGACGATGAAGAACTGTCGTTAAAACGGCTATCGAGAATTTTGGCGGAGAGCGGACGAGTGGAGAGCTGCCGGACGTTTCAAAACCCGTATGAAGCTTATGAGTATGTCAAATCGCATCCGATAGACGTAGCTTTTCTCGATATTTCCATGCCGGAAATTGATGGAATGAAGCTTTCCAGCCGTCTGCAGGAGCTGGATGAAGCGATTTACATCGTCTTTGTCACCGGTTACGACTCGTATGCGGTACAAGCCTTTGAACTGAGCGCGCTGGATTATTTGCTCAAGCCGGTCACCGTGCAGCGGGTGGCCAAAACATTGGATAAAGTCGGCGGAAGAGGCGGATTAAAGCCGCCGGTACCCGAGCTCGATATTAGGCTGTTCAACGGATTCCAAATTTACCGTAGCGGCCTCTTGCGGGAACCGCTTAAGCTGCGGAGCCCGAAAACCATAGAACTATTTGCTTACCTGATTTGCCGGCGTACCGTCAGCCGCGAAGAAATCATCGATACGTTATGGAGCGGCCTTGCTCCAGAAAACGCATGGAAGAACTTAAATTCGACGCTTTATTATATCCGCAAGGCGATTGACGAGTCCAAAACGGGGAGCAGGATCATTTCCGGCAAAAACGAAATTCGCATTGAAGCGGGCGGCCTTTTTTGCGATTTGTACGAATTTGAACGGTTGCTGACGGACATGAGGCAGGCGCCGGAAAGTAGTTCGTCCATGATTAAGCGGGCGGAGGCTTTGTATGCCGGACCGTTGCTCAAAGGAAAAACTTATGAGTGGGCGGCCGATATCGCGCGGCGGCTTGAACAGGATTACATCCGGATGCTGGAGCATGTCGCAAGGCAGCACTTGGGGCAGGAAGATTTTATGCAGGCGCTGCATTACTTTTGCGTCATTATGGAACTCGATGCTTTAAGGGAGGACATCGCTCTGGATGCGATTCGCATCTATATTCGGCTGGGCAGGAAGAATGAGGCGCTTAGGCAATACCGGAAGCTTGAGGAACTGCTGCGGCAGGAGCTTGGAGTGTTGCCCAATGAGCAAATCCGTGCGGTGATCACTACGTTAAAATCATAAACGCTTATGCAGCGAAGCTTCGGAAGCGGCAGACTTTCGGAGCTTTGTTTATTTTTGGTTTACTCGAATATTATAAAATTTAAGCAAATACTGTCGAAATTTGAGTATCGATAAGGAGAAGGGAAGAACAGCATGAAGCAATCGATTATCAAAATAGCCTTAAGTACAACGCTGTCGGCCGGCCTGGCCGTAACCGGCGCTGCTCCGGTCCAGTTGGCCATGGCGCAGGCATCATCATCCATATCGTGGAACGACAGCGGTGACACACTCTCCGTGATGGTGCCGATTGCGGAGGATAATTACAGCAGTGCCGGGACGTATGTCCGGGATCTGTTGAACGGCAAAGTGGCGGATCCCGACAATACGGGTATTGCCGTTGTCAGCGTCGACGATGCTCAAATCGGAACCTGGGAGTTTTGGGATGCGGGCGCCAATCAGTGGTATGCCATTCTTCCCGATGCAGACCGCGCCTATTTGCTCTCCAGTACGGACCAGATCCGTTTCGTACCCGCCCGCGACTGGAACGGGACCTCGACGATAACCTATCAGTTGTGGGATATGTCGGCGGGAGGTTATGCCGCCCATAGTTTGGCGGATACCGCTTCGGGATCGGGCGTTTTCAGCGCGCAGGCGGGGAATGCGCAAATTACGGTGATGCCGGAAAACGACGCCCCCCGTTTAACCGAGCCCGGCAGCGGCGGCTATTATCTAGGATTTGACGGCAATGGCGATTATGTCTCCATACCCGATCCCGGAATTTACGGGAATTCCTTTACCGTGGAAGGATTTCTGAAAGTTGACGGGTTTAAAACCTGGATGCGTTTCTTTGAGTCGTCCAACGGCGTAAGCAATTACAATGTGTTTGTCGGTTTTGACCAAGGAAAAATGAATTTTACCGCCTATACGACCTCCGGGCCGGCGAATGGCTACAACAATTTTACTACCACGGAGACGTTCCCGCTGAACCGCTGGGTTCATACGGCGTTCGTGTACGACGCAAGCCAAAAGAAAGGATATATTTATTGGGATGGCGTACTCAAAGCCCAAAGTACGGTTGATTTAAGCGCAGCGGCCTACAATGTCAGCCGCGCAAACAACTGGCTCGGCAAGAGCTCATGGAATGTGGACGGCTATTATACCGGCGGCATGAAAGACGTGAGATTTTGGAGCAAAGCGAAAAGCCAGCAGGAAATCATCGATGAGATGAAAGCCGATCTTACGGGATCGGAGCCAGGGCTTGTCGCCAACTACAAACTGAACGACAATGGCGACGGAACGGTTGCCATCAGCACGCCTTCCGGCAGAAACGGGAATATTACCAATGCGGCCTGGACCCAAAACGATGGATTTATGGGCGTAACGACGATGAACAAAAACACGTCGGCGACGCGTTCGTTCGATGCGATTGATCCGGACGACGGGGATGACGTCATCGCGACTGCCGTTTCTTCTAATGAGGCGCTGATTCCAAGCGCCAATCTGGTCATCACGGGAAGCGGCGAAGACCGGACGCTCACGATTACCCCGAAGGCGAATGCTTACGGGACCGCTACGATTACGGTAACACTGGATGACGGCTCGGCGAGCAATTCGTATTCGTTTAACGTGATCGTTAACGATACGGGTGCGACGGTCGTTACGGGCGTTACCCTCGATAAGGATCATCTGGACTTGACCGAGGATGGAGCCGGCGAGGCGCTGCATGCCACGGTGGAACCCGGGAATGCGGCGAACACGAACGTAACCTGGAGCTCCAGCGACGCATCGGTGGCCACGGTCGACCCCAACGGGGTGGTAACTCCGGTAGGGCACGGAAATGCCGTAATTACCGTAACCACGGCGGATGGAGGTTATACGGCGACAGCAACGATTAACGTCGCCGGCGTCCCGGACGCACCAACCAATGTGACGGCCATTCCTGGCGACGGGGAAGCGACGATCAACTTTACGGCCCCGGCGGATAGTGGGGGCAGCCCAATCACGGAATACACGGTAATCGCCAGTCCCGGCGGGAAGACCGTGACAGGAAGCGGAAGCCCGCTCACGATCACGGGCCTGGAAAACGGAGTGGAGTATACCTTCACGGTGATCGCCACCAATCGCGCCGGCGATTCGGCAGCTTCGGCGCCTTCCGGCAGCGTCACTCCGGCGCCTCCTGCACCAGGCGCTCCGCTGCTGCTTCAGCCGGCAGCCGGCGATCGCCAAGTGTCGCTGAGTTGGCGCGGGGTAGAAGGCGCGGACGGATACAAGGTGTTCCAAAGCGAAACTCCCGACGTGATCGATCGCGAGGTGGCGAGCGTGACAGGCGCGGTTTATGACTATACGGTAACGGGGTTAACCAACGGAACGACCTATTACTTTACCATAAAAGCGACGAGCTTCGGCCAGGAAAGCGCAGCGTCCTTGCCGGTCAGCGCGACGCCGATATCCGTACCGGGAGCGCCGACGGATGTGAAGGCCGTAGCCGGAAACGGGCAAGCCGTCATCTCGTTCACGCCGCCGGCCGAGCAAGGCGGAAGTCCGATCACGGGTTATGAAGTGACGGCTATGCCGGGAAATATTACGGTAACCGGGACCGCCAGCCCGCTCACGATCACCGGTTTGACAAACGGGACGAACTACACGTTTACGGTGAAAGCGATCAACGGTGTCGGCAACAGCGGTTCGTCGGCTTCGTCGAATGCCGTTACCCCAACTCAGCCTAGCAGCGGCGGCGGCAGTGACAGCGGCAGCAGTAACAACAGCTCCAAAAACAGCAGCGGTTCTTCGTCGTCAGTCGTAACTGCGCCGCAAACTCCAGCGGTTCCGTCCACTCCGGCCGATTCCGGGACTTCCGTGGATGTGCTGGTGAACGGCAAAGCGGAAAGCGCCGGTACGGCCAAGACCGGTAAGCGGAATGATCAAACCGTAACGACGATCGCCATCGATCCGGATAAACTGGAAGAACGTCTGGCGAATGAAGGTGAAAATGCCGTCGTCACGGTGCGGGTGAGCGACGCGCCGGATGTCGTTGTCGGGGAATTGAACGGCCAAATGGTCAAAAATATGGCGGCCAAGCAGGCAGTTCTGGAAATCCAAACGGATCGGGCTACCTATACTTTGCCGGCCGATCAAATCGATATGGAATCCATCTCCGCGCAAGTCGGCGGATCGGTGGCGCTGAAAGATATTAAGGTGCAAGTTGAAATCGCAGCGTCAACCGCGGCGATGGCCCAGGTCGCGGAGGATGCTGCGGCAGCCGGCGGGTTTACGCTGACCGTAGCGCCGGTTGATTTTACCGTCAAAGCGGTTCATGGCGACAAGACGGTGGAGGTTTCCAAGTTTAACGCATATGTAAAGCGCCTGATCGCGCTTCCGGACGGCGTGGATCCGTCGAAGATCACTACAGGCGTCGTCGTGGAACCGGACGGTTCCGTACGCCACGTACCGACCAAAGTGGTCGTTACAGGCGGCAAGTACTATGCGCAGATCAACAGTTTGACGAACAGCACCTATTCCGTCGTATGGCATCCGCTTGAATTCAGCGACGTGGCCCAGCATTGGGCGAAAAACGCCGTGAACGACATGGGTTCGCGGATGGTGGTGGACGGCGTCGGCGGCGATTTGTTTAATCCGAATCAGGATATTACCCGCGCGGAGTTTGCGGCGATCGCGGTACGCGGACTGGGGCTGGAACCGGTCAATGCGGGCCAAGCGTTCCCGGATGTGCCGGCATCGGCCTGGTACAACGTGGCGGTCCAAACGGCTTCGGCCTATGGATTGATCAACGGCTTTGAAGACGGAACATTCCGCCCGGACGAAAAAATCACCCGGGAGCAAGCGATGGCGATCATCGATAAAGCGATGGCGATTACCGAATTGAAAGCCACCCTTAACGGCCAGGGTGAAAAGCTGCTTGCTTATCGCGATGCCTCGGCTGCGGCGGGCTGGGCGAAGGACAGCATCGAGGAGTGCCTGGAGGCAGGTATCGTGACGGGCAGAAGCGGCACAGAGCTTGCGCCGAAGTCGCATATCACTAGAGCCGAAGTTGCTGCGATCGTGCAGCGTCTGTTGCAGAAATCGGATCTGATCTGATTTGGATTTAATGGAAAAAGGGTGGTCCCGATCATGGGATCACCCTTTTTTTGGCGTGCGTTGTTTAGTCCAAGTGATACGGCTCCAGGTCCGCCGGAAGCGGGGCCGGGGGCGTACACGTGCTTTGCATTTCGTAATAGCGGCCCGAGTCCGAGGAATCGTGGAAGCCCCACATCGCTTCCAGCACGTGGTACGCAAGCTCGCCGCTGGCGCGGTGCGGGCGGCCGCGGAGCAGGGCGGCGGCCATATCGGCCGGGCCAATACCGCGGCTGTTCTCGGCGTAGCCCGGCAGCAGCGGCGCCTCGGTCCATTCCGTTTCGCCGAGCCTGCGGTATTTCACCGGGCCTCCGAACGTGTTGGGATCCGGCACCAGCAACGTGCCTTCGGTGCCGTGGATTTCAATCGGCGGGAGCGTGCTGCCGCCGAATACATCAAAGCTCGTGATCAGCGTGGCGATCGCACCCTCCGCGAATTCCAGCGTTCCGGCGACATGCGTCGGCAGCTCTACGGGGACCCGCTGCCCGCGTTTCTTCTCGCTCGTGATCGTACGCTCCGCCAGCGCTTTGCCGGTGATCCCGGCGATGCGCCGAATCGGACCCAATAGCTGAATTAATGCCGTCAAATAATAGGGGCCCATGTCGAACATGGGGCCGCCGCCCTTGGCATAATAAAATTCCGGGTCCGGATGCCAATGCTCGTGGCCGCGGCCCAACATAAACGCCGTGGCCGACACGGGCCGGCCGATCACGCCGTCTTCGATCAGTTTCAGCGCCGTCTGAATGCCGGCCCCGAAAAACGTCTCCGGCGCGCTCCCGACCAGCAGCCCGCGGCGCCGGGCCGCCTCCAGGATGGCCTGCCCGTCCTCGCGGCTGACGGCGAGCGGCTTCTCGACGTAAACATGTTTGCCGGCCTCCAGCGCCTTCAAGCACACCTCCGCATGGGCGGCCGGGATCGTCAAATTGATGACGATCGCGATGTCCGGATCGCCCAGCAGTTCCTCAACCGTGCAAACCCGGGGAATGCCGTACCGCTCGGCCTGTTCCCGCGCCCGAGACAGATCCAGATCCGCGCAGGCTGCAAGCTCCAGCTCCGCGAATTTGCGGCAGTTTTCCATGTATATGCCGCTGATTTTACCGCAGCCGATGATGCCAACCTTGATTTTTTCCATTACTGGCTGTCCCCCATCCCGGTGTAGGCCCCAGACCCGGCCGCATTCGAAGCTCCGGCGGCTTGAAGTTCCAGAGCCCGTTGTTTTCCTTCGGCAGCCCACAGCAGCCCGCGCGTCATCAGCTCCTTCACCGGAGGAAGCATGGTGACATCGGCGTGATGGCCCAGCGAATTATAATACACCCGGCCTACGCCCCACCGTTTCGTCCAAACGACCGGCATATCGACGGATTTGTTGAGGCGATGCGGTCCATCCACGACCGGGAAACGGGTGGTGGCCAGCACTTCCACGGCCGGGTCAACATGAAGATAATACTGCTCCGTATCCACGAAGAAATCCTCGATCCCCTCGGTCAAAGGGCTTGATCCGGGCTTGATTTCGACCTTGTAATGCACCCCGTCGTTGCCCGGATGGGCGACCCACTGGCCGCCGGTCATGAACTGCCAGTCCACGTTGTTGCGGAACGAATCGCACATGCCGCCATGGCATCCGGCCAGGCCGGTGCCGCTTTGCACAGCCGCCGACACGTTGCCGGCCTGCTCCTTGGAGATTTCCCCCATCGTCCATACCGGCACGATCAGGTCGAGCCCAAGCAGCTTTTCGGCATCCGCATAGGCCTCCAGCGTGTCGGATACCTCCACGTCAAACTGATGCTCCCGCAAAATGCCGGCAAAAACGCTTGCAACCTGCTCCGGTTCGTGTCCGTCCCAGCCGCCCCAAACGATTAGCGCTTTTTTCATCTCGGTTTTCGTCTCCTTATCCATATCTTGCGAATTTTAATTTCTCACATCGCTCAAACCGCTCACATCTCCGAAATTTCCACCCAGAGCCGTTCATCCATCGAGCGTTCCACTGCTTCCAGCACCGCCTGGCATTTGACGCCGTCGCGGAAGTTCGGCTCCGGCTGTCTGCCTTCGCGAATTGCGCTTGTCAGCTCCAGCATTTCGTGCGTAAACGTATGCTCGAAGCCAAGCGTATGCCCCGGCGGCCACCAAGCCTCGGCATACGCGTGCGCCGGATCGGTGGCAAGCACGCGCCGGAAGCCCTGAACGTCCTCGTCGTCCGAAGTGAAGTACACCTCCAGCTCGTTCATCCGCTCGAAGTCGAATTTCACGCTGCCCAGGCTACCGTTGATTTCAAACGCGTTCGTCGAGCGGTGTCCGGCCGCAAACCGCGTCGCCTCAAAGCTGCCCAGCGCCCCGTTTTCAAACCGGGCCAGAAACAGTGTCGCATCGTCGACGGTAACCGGGCCCTTTGGCGCGTTTTTGCTGCTTTTGGCGCTGAGTCCGGTCATGTTTTCCGCCAACGGGCGCTCCTTGATGAACGTTTCGCTCATGCCGATCACTTCCAGGATATCGCCAACCAGGTAATGTGCCAGATCGATCAAATGCGCGCCGAGGTCGCCGTGCGAACCGGAACCGGCCACGTCCTTCTGCAGCCGCCAGACGAGCGGGAATTCCGGATCGAGAATCCAGTCCTGCAGGAACCAGGCCCGGAAATGATAGATTTGCCCGAGCCGGCCGCTTTCCACCAGCTTTTTGGCCAGCTTCACCGCCGGAGAAAAGCGGTAGTTAAAGCCGACCATATGGGTGACGCCGGCCGCTTCCGCCGCCTCCAGCATCTCCCTGGAGTCCTGCAGTGAAAGCGCTAACGGTTTTTCGCAAAATATGTGTTTTCCCGCTTTCGCCGCGGCCAAGGCGATTTCCTTATGGGCGTCGCTTGGGGCGTTGATGTCGATCAGGTCGATATCGTCCCGGGCCACAACTTGCTTCCAGTCGGTGGCCACTTCCGGCCAGCCGAGCCGGTCCGCGGCCTCGCGCGCAGCCTCTTCGTTCCGCCCGCACAGCACGGACATCTCCGGCTTCAAGACCCCGGGGAAAAACATCGGCAGGGCGCGGTAAGCGTTGCTGTGGGCTTTGCCCATAAACTTGTAACCTATCATTCCGATACGCAGCTGTTTCATTGAATCCCTCCATATCGATTGAAGAACAAAATTTCTGTCTTCATGTATTCATTATAAGTTGATAGAAACCTTCGACGCTCGCCAGTTTATGCGGATTCATAGTCAAAAATTGCGTATTGAAGCTTTTAAGCTTGTTTTGCCTTGCGTTTCTATGATATTCGCGGAAACTGCTAGATATACTGGACTCGGAAAAAAATGCTATATCACCTTCAAAATAGCGGTACTTTATGTACTTATTATCCAGAGCTAGGCATGTTCATCCCCATTAGCGGCATTTTTGGTCCTTATTTTCCTATGAATGGTCCAGAACGTGGCTATTTCCTTGCGACGTGGGAAAATAGCGACATAAATTGGCTCTATTTCCTTCGAATGGACGGATATCGTCGGAATAACGACCTTTTCTACCATTATATTTTTCTCAGGAGTCCCGGGGGTTCGATTCAGAGCTTCAAGGCCCGGAATTTCGCAAAGTAGAGGGAATGTATCCCCTTAGCTCCTTGAAGACGCGGTTGAACGTCCGAATGCTGGTGAAGCCGCATTCCAGCGCGATTTCCATAATGCTTAGATCGCTTGTCTGCAGTTTTTGCTCGGCGGTGAGCACCCGGATCGAATTGAGGTAGGTTTTGAAATTCATGCCGATGGCGCTTTTGAACGTTCTGCTGAAATGCGACGGCTCCATATGAAACTGCCGCGACATGAAGCTGACGTTCAGTTCCTCATGATAGTGCTCTTCGATGTAGGAGAGGATCTGCTGGATTCTGGCCCGCCGCGATTCAAGCTTCTCCTTGGCGCCAGTGTCCATGCGGCGCGTCTCCAAATGCCGGAGCAGCGTCCCGCACACCTCCAGCACGCCGGCTTTCATCAACATTTGATATCCGGGCCGGGCGCCGGCCCGTTCCCGGAAAATCCGGTCCAGACACGGCTTGATCGGCTGAAACCGCGGGTCCTTGTCGGAAATGAAAGGAGAGGCGAAGCGGAAATCCTGCGGCCAGCCCTTGACCGGACCGATCCACTCCGGCTTAAAGAGCAAAATCAGCACCTGCGAAGGCTGGTCCCGGCTGTCGAAGTAATGGATGTCGCTGCTGCTGCAGATGACGATATCGCCCTGGTTTACCTGGCGTTTTTCCTCGTTGACGCCGATCAGCAGGCTCCCCGATTCCACGTAAATAATTTCGATTTCCGCATGGAAATGGGGGTAAAACGAAATGTTTTGGCTGCGGAAAATATTCATCGGAAGGTCGGGATCGAGCTTCCAGTTTTGATAAAAGAATTTCACGATTTGGCTCACTCCGCACGGATTTGGTGTACTGCCTATCCTTAATGTACTGCATTTTTGCCGGAGAATCAGCCTTTTTTAAATAAAACGAAGACGGGAATAGGAAGCAAGCAAGGATCATAGGATAGGGAGGACAAGACAAAAAATGGAATTTTCCGGAGGGTATATGATTGAGCGATGGGTCAAAATATTTCAAATTGCCGCAACTTATATCGGCACGGTCGTTGGCGCCGGATTCGCTTCAGGCCAATCGATCATGCAGTTTTTTACCGTTTACGGACCCGTGGGGGCTGTAGGGATAACCATTACTACTTTTCTGTTTATGTGGCTCGGAACGAAAATGATGGTGGTGGCTCACCGGATCAAGGCGTTCTCCTATCAGGAATTTAACGACCATCTCTTCGGGCCGGTTCTCGGCAAGCTCGCGAATGCGCTGACTTTGCTGATCCTGCTTGGCGTAACCGCCGTGATGCTGTCCGGGACGGGCTCCATTTTTGAGGAGCAGCTGCACTTGCCTTACCAGATCGGAATTGTTCTGAGCATCGTGCTGGCCTATTGGGTGATGACCAAAGAGATGAACGGGATCGTGGTGGTCAATGCGCTGGTCGTGCCGATGATGCTGCTGTTCACCTGCCTAATTGCGATTCAAGTTGTCGAACCGGACGCCATCATGCGGATCACCGAGTGGCAGCGCCAGCAGCTGCGGGATTACGGCTGGGCGCTGAGCGCGTTTGTTTATGTGGCGTTGAACTTTGCCTTTGCGCAGGCGGTGATGGTGCCCCTGGGCAGCGAGGTCAAGGAGGAAAGCACGCTGAAGTGGGGAGGCTTCTGGGGCGGAATCGGTCTTGGTGCGATGCTGCTGATCTATCATTTTGCCATCAATGCCCGCATGCCGGAAATCATGGAGCTGGAAATCCCGATGGCTGAAATCGTGCGCGGTTTGGGGGCCTTTCCATATGTGCTGTTCCTGCTGGTCATTTACGGGGAAATTTTCACCACCTTGATCGGCAACGTGTTTGGCATGACCCGGCAAATCCAAAGTCTGTTTCCGCTCCCGAAAAACGCCGTTATTCTGACCGTGCTGCTGGCCTGCTTTCTGATCAGCCAGGTTGGCTTTGCTTCCTTGCTAACCTATCTGTATCCGCTGTTCGGTTATATCGGCATGCTGCTGCTCGCCCTGCTGGCGTTCAGGCGTCTGCCGCAGGCTGACGGCCCGCCGGTTGACCCGCCGGCCGAACCTCCCGGCCTTACCGGCGGGCTGGGCATCCCATTTTCCGCCGCGCCCGCGTACGAGCTGCGAGCCCGCGGCCAGCAGCGGCAGAGCAGTCTGGAAAATGAAAAACAGGGTCATGGATTGAAAAAAGAGGAATGAATATATCTTGACTGCAAACACTCCAGGAATTATATTTGTTGTAATTTAGCTAACAGAATACGCTAACAAATCATCCCCCTTTAGTTCTAAAGGGGTGTTTGCGTTTCTGTTGATTTTACGTCAAAAAGGAGGTTTTGCATGTTGGTGTTTCTCGTCAGGGCCTTAAATGACATGCAGTTGCGGAAAAAATTGTCGCTCATCTTCATCGCGGTATCGATGATCCCGCTGTTGATCAGCGGGGTGTTCCTCACCGCCAAGCTGCGCGCAGTGATGATCAGGGAGGCCTTCGAGCAGGCGGAAAGCAATGTGGACCGCGTCAAAAAAAGAACCGAGGAAGTGATCAAGGTCCCCCTGGACATTTCCTACCAGCTCTCCAACGACAGCCGCATGAAGCTGGTGGCCGGACGGAATTACGGCAGTTATATCGAGGTGATCCAATCTTTTAGGCAGTACACGGATATTCGCGATTACATGCGGCTTTATAAAGAGGTGAAGGGTATCCGGCTGTATACGCCCAATCCGACGATCCTGAACAACTGGGAGTTCATGCAGCCGGACGCTGCGACGGAGCAATCCGCCTGGTACAGGAATGCGCTTGACCAAAAAGGACTGGCCGGCTGGAGCTACATTGAGGACGAGCGCGACCAGACCCACTACCTTAGCCTAACGCGGAAAATTACGCTGGATAACCGGAAGCAGGAATGCGTTCTGGTCATTAACGTGGATTCCTCGCTGCTGAATTCCATCCTCGCACAGGAGTCGTTTTCCACCATGATCGTTGATGACGACAACAATATCGTGGCCGCGAACCGCCCCGGCATGTACGGCAAAAACCTGTCCGACGTGCATGTCGACCGCAATGTGCTTACGCAAGCGGCGGGGAGCTTTGACGCTTGGCTGGAGGGGCAGCCTTCGAAAGTTGTCATCGCCAGCCTGGTCCCGCAGAGCAGTTGGAACGGCCTGAGGATCATTTCGGTGTTTTCGGAAGCGGAAATCGTCAAGGACACGAACCGGGTGATTGTGCAGGCGACGATCGTCATTGCCGCCAGCATGCTGGCCGCCATTCTGCTGGTTTATGCCTCCGCCTCGCTGATTACGGGCCGGCTGCTGCGGCTCAGCAAACAGATGTCCAAGGTGGGCAGCGGCTCATGGAATACATATCTCGACATCGACGGCAAGGACGAAATCGGCCAGTTGTCCCGGCAATTCAACGCGCTCGTCGGAAGGCTCGGCCAGCTGATGTCGGAAGTGCAGGAAACCCACCGCCAGAAACGGCGGCTCGAACAGAAGCAAAATGAAATCAAGTTTAAAATGCTGGCCAGCCAAATCAATCCGCATTTTCTGTTCAATACGCTGGAATCGATCCGGATGGAGGCTCATCTCCGCGGCGAGGAGGATATTTCCCAGGCCGTCTGGCAGTTAAGCCATATGATCCGCAGCAGCCTGGAGATCGGCAACGAACAGATTCCTTTGAAGGAAGAGCTGGATATGGCCGTATGTTATTTGGAGCTCCAGAAATTCCGTTATGAGGAGAAGCTGATTTATGAACTGGATATTGAGCCGGGGGCCGAAGGTGCCAAAATCCCGCCTTTGGTCATCCAGCCACTGGTGGAAAACTCGATCATTCACGGATTGGAGAACAAGGAGGAAGGGGCGACCTTGATCCGGATTCATGCCGGTGCAAGCAAAGATAAGGTCATGGTGGAGATTGGGGATGACGGCGCGGGGATGGAGCCGGAGCGGCTGTACCGGATTAGCCGGGAGCTAAGCGAGCCCCAGGAAACGGATGGCGCGAGCCGGATCGGACTGCGCAACGTTCATGACCGGCTTAAGCTGTCATACGGAGAAGCGTACGGCCTGCATCTTGAGAGCAAACGGGGAGAAGGCACCAGAGTTTCATTTTTCATACCGGGAGGGACCAAGGATGTATCAAGTGATGATTGTGGATGATGAGCCGAAGCTGCGGTCGGGTTTAAAAACGCTGATTCCGTGGGAGAGCTTGGGCTTTGAAGTGGCGGCTACGGCGGCGAGCGGAAGCGAAGCTCTTCGTTTATTTCAGGGGAATGTCCCCGATCTGCTGATCGTCGACATTCGCATGCCCGGCATGGATGGTCTGCAGCTGATTCGGGAAATACGCTCATTGGGTTTAACGCCGCATTTTCTGATTTTAAGCGGGTATGCCGATTTCGAATATGCGCGCAAAGCGCTGGAATTCGGTGCGGACGGCTACCTGCTGAAGCCGGTCAACAAGGAGGAATTAACCGCCAAGCTGCGGCAATTAAATCATAAACTGGCGCAGGAACAGCGGGAGGATTGGCTCAAAAGCGGCGTGCTGACGAAGGAATGGCTGGTTTACTCCCTGCTGACCGGACAAATCCGCGAAGACGAGGAAAAGGTACGGGAAATGGCCGGACAAACCGGGATGCTGTGGCCCTGGTATGAACTCGTGCTTGTGCGGCTGGGTGTTGCCGGGCCGGAACAGGCCGAAGCCCTCCCGCATTTCCGGGCTAAGCTGGCTTCCGCCTTTACGGCCGGCGGACGGGGCGTCGTGTTCGGGATCGCTCCTTACACCATGCTTTTGGTCAATGGGCCGCTGCGGGGCGAATCCGGCCGCAAGCGGCTTTACCGCGAGCTGCGGATGCTGGCGGACGAGGTGAATGCGCCGGTGGACGCCGCGGCCGGGGGAGCCGTACGCGAACTGCATCGCATTGGGCAATCGTACAAGGCGGCCGCAACGCTCCTGGAGCGGAGCTTTTTTTACGAGCCCGGAAACATGTTAGGTCCGGATTCGCGCCGGGATTTTGCCGGAATTCCGCAGACCGGGCCTCACGAAGAACGGCTGAATGAAGGGGAACTGGCGTTCCGGCTGTTTTACTTCGTGGATGTCGGCAATGCCGGGGCTTTGGAGCCGCTGCTGGAAACCGCTTTGCGGCAGTGGGTCGCCGAGGGAAGCGGAGAGGCGGAGATCAAGCAGAGGTTGTTCCAGGCGGCCAACGAGGTGATCCGCAAAGTTCCGCCGGAATTCCGGGCCACCCCCGAAGAACCGCTAGAGCCGGCTGCGTTTTTGAGCGGGATTTACGAGCAAAGGCATATTCGCGGGCTGTTCGACTACGTATTGCGGTTTCTCGAACAGCTTGCTCTTTCCGCGGACTCCCCCGGCCAGGATCAGGAAATCAAAAGGCTGCTCGACTTTATCCACCGCCATTATCACGAAAATCTCCGGCTGGAGATGCTGGCCGGCTTGTTTAATTACAGCAGCGCTTATCTGGGGCAGTTGTTCAAGAAGAAGACCGGGGAGTATTTCAACGCTTATCTGGATCAAGTGAGGATGCAAAAAGCGAAGGAGCTGCTGGCCCGGGGCATGAAGGTGTATGAGGCCGCGGAACGGGTCGGATACGCCAATGTGAACTATTTTTATGAAAAATTTAAAAAGCTGGAGGGACGTTCTCCTTCCGAATTCCGGCACCCACCGGATGAATGAAAACGCTGAAACTTTCGGAAAACCGTCTAAATTCACGGGTGAAATCCCCGAAATTTCCCGTATGTCCCGGGGCGGTCCGGTTGAATTACGATAAACGCGAGGAGGGAGGGGAGAAAATGAAAACGGTAACAGCCGAGCCGCGAACCGGCGGCAGCTTGGGCAGGAAGCCGCAAAGGTGGAAGGTGTTTAAGAGCCAGAAGTACTTGTACCTGATGTCGTTTCCGTTTGTGATCTGGGTGTTCGTGTTTCAATATTTGCCTCTCTGGGGCTGGACGATGGCCTTCCAAAACTACAAGCCGGGCAAAAGCTTCTGGCAGCAAAAGTGGGTGGGGCTGGAGCATTTTGAGGCGTTGTTCCGGGACGGCCATTTTTATCTCGTGTTAAGAAATACGCTGGCGATGAGCCTGATGGGCCTGGTCGCGGGGTTCGTGTTTCCGGTCATGTTCGCCCTGCTGCTGAACGAAGTCCGGGTTCAGGCGATGAAGCGGTTCGTGCAAACGGTTTCCTATTTGCCGCATTTTGTGTCTTGGGTTGTAGCCGCCGGTATCGTGAGCAAAATGCTGTCCACCGACGGCGGGGTTGTCAACGCGATTCTGGTCCAGTTGGGGCTGATCGATCAGCCGGTTCAGTTTATGGCTAAGGGAGAGCTGTTTTGGGGCATCGTGACGGCCGCCGATGTGTGGAAAGAGACGGGCTGGAACGCGATCATTTATTTGGCGGCGATCGCCGGCATCGGGCCGGAGCTGTACGAAGCGGCCCGGGTGGACGGGGCCAGCCGGCTGAAGCAGATGTGGCACATCACGCTGCCGGGCATCAGGCCGACGATCGTGGTGCTGCTCATTATGTCGATCGGGCATCTGATCGGAATCGGGTTCGAGAAGCAGTTTCTGCTCGGCAACCATATAGTCAGCGATTATTCGGAAGTGCTCGATTTGTACGCGCTCAATTACGGGTTGTCGATGGGCCGTTATTCGTTTGGGACGGCGATCAACATTTTCAACTCGGTCATCAGCCTGCTCTTATTGTTTATTGCCAACGGAACGTTCAAAAAAATTACGAACGAGAGCATTATGTAAAACGGAAAGGGGGGTGAACATGGAAATGGCCAAAACCTCGGCGCCCGTCAGGGGCAAAGCGGGCAAACGGGCTTCCAGGCCGCTTTCGGATTGGATTTTTGACGGCGTGGTGTATCTGTTGATTTCCCTGATTACGGTGGCCACGCTGTATCCGTTTTTGAACGTGCTGGCGATCTCGTTCAACGATTCGGTGGATACGGTGCGCGGCGGCATTACCATCTATCCACGCGAGTTCACGCTGGAAAACTACAAGCAGATCTTTAGCTACGGCGGTTTGGTGACCGGGTTCAAAATCTCCGTGCTGCGGACCGTCATCGGAACCGTCGCCGGTCTCGTCAGCGGCTCCATGGTCGCCTATACGCTGGCCCGGAGCGATTTTCAGGGGAGAAAGTTCGTATCCACGTACCTCGCGATCACGATGTACGTTACCGGCGGATTGATTCCGGGGTTTATTTTGATCCGCAATCTGGATTTGATCAACACGTTTGCCGTGTACATCCTGCCGGGTCTTGTAAGCGCGTTCAACATTTTCGTCATTCGCTCGTTTATCGACGGTATTCCGTATGCGCTGCAGGAATCGGCCAAACTGGACGGGGCCAATGATTTTACGATATACTGGCGCGTCATCCTGCCGCTGTGCAAGCCGGCGCTCGCCACCGTCGCGTTGTTCCTGGCGGTCGGCCAGTGGAATTCCTGGTTTGATACGTATTTGTACAACGGTTCGAACGATGCTTTGACGACGCTGCAATATGAGCTGATGAAAGTGCTGCAAAGCACGACGACGAACGCAAACAACATCCGCGGGGAGAACATGACCCAGTTGATGGCGCAAGTCTCGCCGGATTCCATCAAAATGGCGATTACGATCATTGCGACGGTGCCGATCCTGGTCGTCTATCCTTTCCTGCAAAAACATTTCGTCAAAGGGATGACTCTGGGGGCCGTAAAAAGCTGATATTCAGCACAAAAAAAGGAGTGATATCGCATGTTGAAGGCAAAAAAGACCAAAACGGCGGCGCTGCTGCTGGGATGGGTCCTGCTGCTGAGCCAGCTTGCCGGCTGCGGCGGGGGAAATGCGGGAACGTCCGGGGGCGAGACGAACGGGGCGGATCAGAGCGGCGGGCAGAGCTCGAACCGTTCCGGGCCGGTTACCTTGACCTATTTTTCCGAGGATCCGAGCAGCAACTGGAATAACATGCAGGATCGGGTCGGCAAGGTGCTTACGGAAAAAACCGGGGTGATTCTCGATGCGGAGTTTGCGGTGGGCGATCCCGTGCAGAAGGTTTCGATCATGGCGGCTACCGGGGATGTTCCTGATCTGATCGCCGCCAAGTCGGACCTCGGCAAGCTGATCGATGTCGGCGCCGTGCTCGATTTAACGGAGCTGATCGACCAGCACGCCCCGAATATCAAAAAGATGCTGGGCGACAAAATCGTCCGCATCAAATACAGCCTGGACGATCCGGCGATTTACGCAATCCCGACCTGGTCTGCGGTGGATGAGCGGAAGTTCAAGGCGGAAGGCGGGTTCGAATTGCAGCATCGCGTCGTCAAGGAAGCGGGGTATCCGGAAATCCGCACGGTCGAGGATTACGAGAAGGTGATCAAGGACTATTTGGCCAAGCACCCGACGGATGAGAACGGCAACAAAAATATCGGCCTTACGCTTAACGCCGACGATTGGCACATGTACCAGGTGACCAATTCGGGTTTCATGACAACCGGCGCTCCGGATGACGGGGAATATTATGTGAACCAGGAAACGTTTGACGTCACCTATCATTTCCGCCGTCCTGAGGAACGGGAATATTTCCGCTGGCTCAACCATATGAACGATATCGGGCTGCTTGACCCGGAGAGCTTTGTGCAAAAAACGGACCAGTTCAGAGCGAAGGTCGCCTCCGGGCGTGTGCTTGGGCTGATCGATCCCGCCTGGGACTTCGGCGAATCCCAGCAGGCGCTGAAAGCGGCCGGGAAATTCGATCAGACCTACGGGCATTACCCGGTTACCCTTACCAAGGAATACAAAGACACGAGCTTCTGGCCGGCCGGTTTTGACGGCGGGTACGGCATCGCGATCTCCAGCAAATGCAAAGATCCGGTGGCCGCGATCAAATTCCTCGACTTTCTGGCGTCCGAAGAAGGCCAAGTCCTGAACAACTGGGGCATTGAAGGCACCGATTACGTGGTGCAGGACGGCAAACGCGTCGTCCCCGCGGAAATCCAGCAAAAAATGGATAGCCAGGGCAACGCCTACACAAAAGAATCGGGCATCGGCTTATATTGGAACCTGATGGTGCATTACGGGGACGGGATCAAGGATTCGACCGGCAATTATTTTACGAAATCGAATTCCGAGCTGCTGACAGCCACCTATAGCGAACCGGAAAAAGAGGCGCTCGCCGCCTACGGCATCGAGCACTGGCGCGATCTGTTCCCGAAGGAGGAGGAGTTCCCGGAAAGAAAGGCCGGCGCCGTTTACAACATCGCTTTGCCCAGCGACAGCACGGCCGCGATTCTCGGGACCAAAATGCGGGACATCACCTGGAAACGCATTCCGGAAGCGATTATGGCCGACCCGAGCAGGTTCGACCAAATCTGGGACGATTACATGGCCGAGCTGGAAAAAGCGGGAGTCCGCGAGATGGAAGAGGCGTACGGACAATTCGTCAAAGACCGCGTTAAGCTGTGGAGCGGAAAATAATATAGATGCCCGTACGTTCGCGTACGGGCTATATTTTATTGGGCCGTTGTACCTATTGTTCAGAAATTGTCGAGGTCGGTGTGGTATGATGAGATGATTATTTTCTTGTGGAGATCACATCTCAGAAAGTCGGGGCAGCAAAATGATGATGGAAGGCAGCTACAACTATTATATTGTCGCGCTATCGGTAGCCATTGCGATATTGGCATCGTACTCCGCGTTAAGCATCGCCGCCAAAATTTCGTTCTCTGACGGAAAAATGAAGTTATTCTGGCTGCTTGGAGGTTCGCTCGTCATGGGAAGCGGCGTTTGGTCCATGCATTTCGTGGGAATGCTGGCGTTTCATCTGCATGTTCCCATGAAATACGATCCGTGGCTCACCCTACTGTCGATGGGGGCCAGCGTAGCCTCGTCGTTTATCGTGTTTTATATTACCATGCCTAACGACGTCAAGCGCTACCTTATTGCCATTGGCGGCCTTATGATGGGAGCCGGGATCGTGACGATGCATTACATCGGAATGGAAGCGATGGTCATGCCGGTGAAGCTGTCGTACGATAAAACGCTGTGGGCGTTGTCGGTAGTCATTGCGATTGCCGCTTCCTACGCGGCGCTGTTTTTGTTTTTGCGGTTTCGTAGCCAGAAAGCGTCCAGTTGGCCGAAATGGCTGTCCGCGGTCGTGATGGGGTTTGCGATTTGCGGGATGCATTATACGGGAATGAGAGCGGCGCGGTTTCACGCTGCCGGAGATATAAATATAACTCACGATTCCCCCACGGATATCTATTTGCTGTTTGCCGTCACCGTGACGATATTCATCATCCTGCTGGTATCCTGGGGAGCGATGTTTTTTGACCGCCACGTCCTCGAGAAAATGGCGTACATGGATGCCATCACCGGGCTTCCCAACCGCAACGAGATGAACCGGTTTTTTGACAAATATACGGGTGAGGAAACCTTGGCGGTTCTGTTTATCGATTTGGACCAGTTCAAAGCGATTAACGATACCTTGGGGCATAATATCGGCGATTTGCTCGTACAGGAAGTGGGGCATCGCCTGCAGCAGTTTGTTCGCCCGGTTCGGCAGGCTTTCCGGATTGGGGGCGACGAATTTCTGTTCATCGTCAGAGGGTGCGAGCGGGAACAAGCCGAACAACTGGCGGGGGAAATTTTAAAGAGCATCAAGCAAGTGGTCCGAGTGGAGGGGAACGAGCTGTATGTCACGGGGAGCATCGGCATCAGCATCGGGTCGATCCGGGATTCCGACCGCTCCGTCCTGCTCAAGACCGCCGATACGGCGATGTATAAGGCTAAAGGCTTGGGCAAAAACCAGTACTCGGTTTACACCGATGAAATGGGCGTCAAAGAGGTCCGCAAAATGGAGTTGGAAAAGGACTTGCAGCTTGCCCTGGAGCAGCGCCAGTTCTATATCGAATATCAGCCGAAATGGAATGTGAAAATGCATCAGATGGCGGGGTTTGAGGCGCTGCTCCGCTGGCAGCATCCCCGTTTGGGGATCGTGACGCCAACGGAATTCATTCCGCTTGCCGAAGAAACGGGGCTGATCGTTCCGATCACCCGCTGGACCATGGAGGAAGCCTGCCGGCAATGCAAGGTTTGGCAGAGTCAGGGAATCCGCCAGCCGGTGTCCGTGAATTTGTCCGGGCGCCTGTTTCATACCGACAGCTTGATCGATATGGTACAAAGCGCGCTGGCGGCGGCGGAGCTCGCCCCGGACATGCTGGAGCTGGAAATCACGGAATCCATGGTGCTTTACGACATCAACGAAATCGTCCGCCAGTTGGAAGCGGTGCGGAAATTGGGAGTACGGGTGTCCATGGACGACTTTGGCACAGGATATTCGTCGATCGGGCTGCTCGACCGGATTCCGATCGACGCGCTCAAGCTGGACCGCCTGTTTATCAATGACCTGGAATCCCCCAGCAAACGCGCTATCATTAAAGCGATCGTCTTGATGGCGGAGAAGCTGCGGCTGGATGTGGTCGCCGAAGGCGTGGAAGACAAGGAGCACATCGATTTTTTGATGCAGCTGGGCTGTCACGTGATGCAAGGTTTTTTCTACGGCAAGCCGATGAAAAATGAGGAAATCGCCGATTGGGTAAGGTCGGCGGGAACGGGGACGGGGGCGGGCGGCGCCTTGCAGGCAGTGAAAGAATCCGGTGTGGGTGCGGCAATCGAGTAGTTGGCTCTGAGGGCTTGGTCGAGTTGCCTGCTGCCTAGCTGCTTGTTGACACTAATAGAGCCGCCCTGTGGGCTTGCTGCTTAATTGGTGTGGGCGAGAGCAAATGTTAGGCAAGCTAGCCTAGTCGGGTGAGTTGGCGAATTGTCATGTGTGTCAGGTGTGTCATGTGGCCTGGTCGGCGGCGGTTGGCCCGATAGCGCGCGGCTAACGGACCTGAATGCCCTTATTTGTTTGAAAAGGCGGGATTCCAATTTCTAACGGACTGAGATGCTCTTGCTTGAAACGGAGCGAAATTCAGCGTCTAACTGCCCAATAAGGTCTCTGGTGTCCGTTACGTTTTGAAAACGCTTGATTTCGGCGAAATAACGACGCTGGTGTCCGTTAGAATCGGTATTCGGTCTACTAGGTCTATATTACTATTAAATATGTTACTATTAAATAGGAAAAATTATCCGGGAGGTAGAATTCATGAAAAAGCGGATTGTTGTCTTGAGTATGGCGATCATGATGGTCGCGGCAAGCGCTGCCCCTGCCGGTGCGCATCCGGGCCGTACCGATGCCAATGGAGGCCATACGTGCCGGACCAACTGCGAGAAGTGGGGGCTGGAGTACGGGGAGTACCATTATCATAATGGCGGAGGTTCAAGCTCCAAGTCCGGCGGCGATAAATCCAGCAGCAGTAAATCCGGTTCGAGTACAAAAAGCAGTTCTACTTCGAAGAAACAGTCGGCGAACAAGAAAAAGGCCAGCAAGCCTGCCGCTCCCGCCTATCAAACGACAAATTTGACGTTGAAAGTAAACGGCGACCAGGTGTCATTGGAGCATTCTCCCATCATGATTCAAAATACGAACCTCGTACCTCTGCGCGAATTGGCGAAAAGTTTGGGGGCGTCAACAACTTGGGATCCCGACTCTCAAACGATCGGCGTCTCCAAAGACGACAATAAGATCACGCTGACGATCGGAAGCACAACGGTGTTCTATAATGGCGCTCAAGAGACGATCAGCGCCGCCCCGAAGATCATCGAAGGTGTTACTTACGTGCCGGCGCAAGCCGTTGCCAAGGGATTGAAAGCAAACTTAAGCTACGATAAAGAGTCGGAGGTTTTGGACATATCCCTGTAATATTAAACCATAAGCACAAATGCTGCGATATACGGGTACAAATCCCGCCTGCGGCGTTTGTGCTTTTTGTTTGCCCTTTTTTGGAAGGGAGCCATTGACAAGGCCATCAGGATCAACATAAAGTAAACTAAGAGTTTACTTTATTGCATGAGTGTGTAAACGGTGGGAGGGAGCCTGTTGGGAACTCAGGAACGAAGACAGAAGGAACAGGAAATCCGCCGAAACGATATCATCGAAGCGGCGGAGAAGGTTTTTTTCGAAAAAGGGTACCATTCGGCCACCATGGATGACGTAGCCAAGGCGGCGGAATTCAGCAAAAGAACGGTATACATCTATTTTACCGGCAAGGAACAAATTTATTTTGAAATCATGATCCGGGGTTACAGACGGCTGATCGGCATGCTGCAGGAGGATTTGCAGAACGGGGATTTTGCGGACGCAATTGAAGCGATCAGGCAGATGGGCTGGACGATGTACCGGTTCAACCGTACGTTTCCGGACTATTTTAAGGCGATTATGGAATACGAAACCGGAGAGCGCGATTTTCAAAAAGGAATCCCGGATGCGTCCAAGGAAGAATGTTATGCGCTTGGCGAAGAAATCATGGAAACCTTAATTGGCCTGCTGAAAAAAGGAATAGCGGAGGGTTCCGTCCGCGCCGACCTCGATCCCGCCAAAACGGCGTTAGTTTTATGGGCCTGTATTATTGGTGTTTTTAACACCGCAAGCAAGAAGGAAAAATACATCCAGAGCTATTACGGCACAACGGCGGAGGAATTGGTTTCGGAATCGGTTGCGCTGATGATTTCGTCTATTCAGTCCGGGCGGGGAGGAGACCCCCTATGAGCCGGCGAAGGGGGAGAAGAGCTTTGATGATAGCGATAGCGGGGATTGCAGGTTTAGGTCTGGCAGCCTTTGCGGGACTGCTGCTGGTCAGCGGAGCGTATAAGCCCGCCGAATATTTGGAGCCTTGGCAAAAAAATATTGCACAGCAGTTTGACGACCCGCGTGTCCGCCTTGCCGCCCATGGTTTGCTGGCGGCCAGCGGACATAACATGCAGCCGTGGAAGATCAAGCTTGACGACAGCGATCCGCGGACTTTTTATCTGTACGCCGACAGTGAACGCCTGTCCGAACAAGCGGATCCGCTTTCCAGGCAAATGATGGTAAGCCAGGGCACGTTTTTGGAGTATGTGCGGGTGGCCGGACGGCAGTTGGGTTACGGAACATCCGTCACTTTGTTCCCGGATGGCGGATATGACGAAGCAAACCTGCGGGCAAGCATGGACGCCAAACCGGCGGCACGGATCGAACTGGAACAAACGGACCCGCAAAGCGAGCCGTTATATGACTTCCTGTTTTTGCCGGATACGAACCGACTGGCGTATCAGCCGGGCAAGCTTGCCCCGGAAGAGGCCAAAACGCTTGAGCGCTTGAGCGTGGGGGGCGGCATCACCGTCAAGGTGTACCAGGACGAGGAAGATGTGCGCAACCTGGGAAGTTACGCGCTTAGAGCTGCCTCAGTTGAAGCGGGCATAAGCCGTGTAATGGAGGAGGCTGGCGTTATCTTCCGTGCCAATGAACGCGAGAAAAACAGTTACCGGTATGGCTTTTCCGTGGAGGGGCAGGGAACCTCCGGCATGATGCGGCATGTTGTACAGGCGTTGGTTACCTTGTTCCCCTCGATGAACGCCGGGCAAGCCGTGGCCGATCGCTATGTGCGAATCGCCAAAGAGTCGGTTTCCGGCACCTCCGCTTACGTGATGATCCTTTCGAGCGGCAACAGCCGCACGAGCCAAATCGCAAGCGGCATGACGTACAGTCAATTGATCCTGGAAGCGCACCGCTTGGGGCTGACGGTGCAGCCGCTCAGCCAGGCGTTGGAGGAATATGCCGAGATGAAGGAGCTGTACGATGGCATCCACCGTGAATATGCTCCCGGCGGAGAGACCATCCAGATGCTTGTCCGCATCGGCCGCCCTGCGCGGGAGGCTCCGCAAACGATGCGCCGTGATGTGCGGGAGTTGATCGTGGAAAATTAGCGGAATGATCCGGAAATTACGTGATAAATCCGCGGGCGGGTACCTCCTCATAACGCAGCGAGCGTACGGCGGTGCGTCTAAGCAAAACAGGAGTGAACCGGTTATTATCCGGTTCACTCCTGTTTTGTATAGTATATTTAGAAACGTCCGCTAGTCCGATTCGTAAACCGCTTCCGGCATTTTTCCGGAGTAGATTAAGCATCTGTTTAGTACGCTTTGAAGGGTCTGTTCATTGTAAACTTGAGCGGAATGATTGTGAAGAATAATTTTACTGACCCAGTCTATGGCTTTTTTATAAGACTCGGGGTCATACACTGGGACATGAAAATTTGCCAATTGTCTATGAATCCAGTATTCTTCTTCGGTCGGAGTAATGCCGATCATCCGCAGCTGATTATACCGTACCTTTTTTGCACTCTCATTTTGTATGGTCAGATATTGCCTTGATACTTGCCCCTCATGAGATCTGTAATAAAGTACACAAGAAGGCAAGTTAGCCAGCCGGGTGACTTGAGCGAGCCGTTCCCACAGTTCATAATCCTCCGCGTGTTTATATTGTTCGTCATAACGGATGCCGTGATTATGCAATACACTTGTACGCATTAAGATGGTAGGGTGACAAATGCAAGAGTGGAACATTTGCCAACAGCGAATTCCATCATGGGTAACCGGTTTAGGGATAAGGTTGCGGTTATGAAGCCATTTCATAAACCCTCCCAGCACCCCAATTTCGGGGTGGGTGTCGAGAAATGCGACCTGACGCTCAAACCGCCTCGGGACAGAAATATCATCGGCGTCCATTCTGGCGATGTACTCGCCGTTCGCCATTTCAATTCCTTGATTAAGGGAATAAATTAACCCTCTATTTGTATTGTGACTTATGAGCCGTATTCTGGGATCATTTACTTGCTGCAATTTTACTAAGGTATCGTCCTGGGATCCATCGTCAATGATGATAAATTCAAAATCTTTAAATGTCTGATCCAAAATACTCTTTACGGATTTAAGAATATAGCTCGACGAATTGTAAGTTGAGAGAAGCACAGTAACTTTGGGCACAACCATCCCTACCTTCCGGTTAAAGTAATTTTCTTAGTCATCCTATGTTGTCTTCTAACTTCAAGAAACTGGCAACTACCGGATAAGGAAAAATATGTTTAGTGGATAGGAGAGGAAGGGAAAGTCCGCTGTATTCATAGGCGATTTTACACCTTTTGATGCCAGCAAAGAAAATGGGACGTCCGCCATCGGATAATCCCCAAAACGATACTTTACGGGTACGAGTTGATAAGCACACCTTGAAAATACTGGATGAATGCAGTCAGGCGCTGAAAACGACTCATTCCGATGTGGTTCGTATAGGGATTCAGAAAATGCCTTTATCCGTCCAAATTTTAGTTTAACTTATATAGAATCTCCCAATCTTTAAAAACCGGCTGCAGCCTGTTCTGATATAGCATCTCGCGGATTTCCGGCACGCTGCGCCCGTCCGAGATTTCAAATTGCGGCGTTCCTCCGGCATCGGTGTGACCTCCAACCGCCGTGGACACGCCCGCTGACATCTTGGTCACCCCGAGATGCACCAGTTTATCGCGCAATGGAGCGGGTTCTCTGCTGGACAAGGTGATGCCGGCCCGGGGCAAAAAGAGGCGATAAGCGGCAATAATCTGCACTAGCGCCCTGTCCGTCACTTCCGCTGCCGGATGAAAGTCTCCCAGAAAAGGGCGGAATCTCGGGATCGACAAGCTGATCTCGCAGTCAGGGTACTTCTGCTGAAGATAATTGGCATGCAGCGCCGTAATAAACGCCTCCTGCCGCCAATCATATAAACCGAGCAGGGCGCCGATATTTACGGAACGAAATCCCGCCGCTGAGCCGCGCTCCGGCGCGTCAAGGCGGTTTTTAAAATTACGCTTGGGGCCTTTAATATGCAGCTTCCCATACGTTTCCCGGTGGTACACTTCCTGAAAGACGGTTAAACTGTCAACGCCCGCCTCGGCAAGCTCCCGGTATTCGGCGGCGGACATGGGATTCACTTCAATGCCGATCGAAGCAAAATACCCGCGCAAAACCTTGACGCAATCCTTAATGTAGCCGACCGGAGAGTCTCTGCGCGATTCGCCCGTCAACAGTAAAATATGACGGATGCCGGTAGCGGCGATCCCGATCGCTTCCCGCTCGACTTCTTGCATGTCCAATTTTCTGCGCGGAAAATCGTAGATAGAACTAAAGCTGCAATATTCGCAGTGATTCACGCAAAAATCGGACACATACATTGGGGTAAACAGCTGTATGGTATGACCGAACTGGCTCCGGGTCACTTGCCGGGCCATCTGCGCCATTTCCTCCAGATGCTTCCCGGCCGCCGGGGACAGCAATACGAGCAAATCTTCTTCATTTATTTTGCGCTTTGCCAGCACCCGCCTAATATCCGCAGTGGAATATTGCGGCCAGCGCTCCTGAAAGGGAACCTGTTCCAACGACAATAGTCTGTTATAAAAACTCATTCGTCCGCTCCTATTCGTCCAGGAATCCGGTTAATGGGGAGGAGGCGACAGCTTCTTGCTGCACCGGGCCCAATCCCGCCAAATAGGCCTGTCTGCCCGCCGCTACCGCACTGCGGAACGCTTCCGCCATGCCAAGCGGATCGCGTGCGGTGGCGATAGCCGTGTTCAGTAAGACGGCGGCTGCTCCCATTTCCATCGCTTCCGCCGCTTCCGAAGGCCGGCCAATTCCGGCGTCCACGATGACAGGCAGCCCCGCTTCTTCGATCATCATGCCGATCAGCTCTTTGGTGCGAAGGCCCCGGTTGCTGCCGATCGGGGAACCAAGCGGCATGACCGCGACAGCGCCCGCGTCCCTTAACCGGAAGGAAGCCGTCAGATCCGGGTTCATATAAGGGAACACCGCGAATCCCTCGGCGGCCAGCACTTCCGTGGCTCTGATCGTCTCCATATTGTCGGGAAGCAGGTATCTCTGATCATTAATCACCTCTAATTTGATCCAATGGCCCATATCCGCGGCCCGGGCAAGCCGTGCGATCCGGATGGCCTCTTCGGCGTTACGGGCGCCGGAAGTGTTTGGCAAAAGCGTCATATGCGGCGGGATATGGTGAAGGAGATTTTCCTCCTCCCAGTCCGGGTTAACCCGCCTTAATGCTACGGTGATGACTTCCGCTCCCGACCTTGCGATCACTTCAGGAATCAGCGTGTTCCGGTTATATTTGCCGGTGCCGATAAATAATCGGCTGGACAACACCTTACCGCCAATGTGAAATACATCTTCCATGCTTATCAGCCTCCCCCTACAAAATGTACAAGTTCAATGTGATCCCCCTCGGCTAGCCGGGTACTGGTGTACGCCTCTTTTCGGACAACCGTTCCATTCAGCTCCACCAAAATTCTTTCCTTATTCCATGGGCTGTCAGCCAATAAATCGTCCACCGTAACGCAATCTTCTTTCAGCAGGGTGTCCCTGCCATTTAAATGAATCTGCAACATTTTCACCTCCTCTCAGGGCCACGCGGCATGAATGGCGTCGCGATAGGATTTGGCTTGCGCCGCCGGATCTGCGGAAGAGTAGAGGCCGGACAGAACGGCAATACCTTGCGCGCCGTTGCGAATGATATCCCCCGCGTTATCCGGCCGTATTCCTCCGATGGCAATGACCGGAACCGGGCAACGAGCGCAGACCTCGGCCAGCATGTTAAGCCCGCACCCGGGAAGGCCGGGTTTGCTGGACGAATCATAGATATGGCCGAAAAGACAGTAATCCGCTCCTTCATTCGCGGCCGCAGCCGCTTCCTCGGCGGAATGAACGGAACATCCCATTCGCATTCCTTGGGCGAGGGTGCGTACGGAAGCTGCCGGAAGACTGTGGCCCGCCAGTTGAATATTTGCCGCTCCCGCAGCCAGCGCAACATCCAGCCGGTCGTTGATGACGATTTTTTCCAGCGGTACTCCCGCTTGGCGCATCAGCTTTACCATCTCAAACTGCTTTTTGGCCGAAAGCTGCTTATCGCGCAAATGAATGTAATCGACATAAGGAAGAACAGCCGCCGCCACCCTCAGCAGTTCATGGACACGGATTCCTTCGGCCGATATAAGATGAAGTTCAGGTGCAGCATAGGATGGAAAACGATTCATCATGCGGATATCACTCCTAGTTCCATAAATCAATGCTAAAAATAAAGGTACTTTATGTACTTATTTCCTGAGCCCTGGCCTGTTCATCTCTATTAGCGGAATTTTATGTACTTATTTTCCTGTAAATGGTCAAGAATGTGGGCATTTCCATGCGACGGGGG
The DNA here is from genome assembly GCF_023715465.1 of Paenibacillus macerans. GTDB lineage: Bacteria > Bacillota > Bacilli > Paenibacillales > Paenibacillaceae > Fontibacillus > Fontibacillus macerans_A. Next base: position 16,333 of record NZ_JAMBOE010000011.1, on the reverse strand, counting down.
AAAATAGCGCCATAAATTTCCTCTATTACTCCCAAATGAACGGATATCAGTGAAATAGCGACATTTTTTGCCGTTATTGGTTTCGAGCTAAAATAAACGCCAAAAAACCGCCCTCCTTCAGGAGGGCGGCTAAGAACAATAACGGGAAATAAGCCAGGACAGGCATCATTCCATTCTTAACTATCCACTTCCCTACGCAGGTATTAACCAGTTCAGGTTCAAAGGGTCCGAATTTGCATTCGTCTCAGCCTCGCGGCACCCCTAGTGTCGATCGATATTGAATTGTTTTATTTTAATATACACTATACATGCTTAACCAGAAAATAACAATTATGAATTTAAATAATAAAATGAATATTTCGGACTATCAACGGCTTTGCCAAAATATCCGATAAATGAATCGTCAGTAAATTTTAGTAAATTTTCTAATGAAGGAGAAAATGAAGAAATGAAACGGAAAATTACGGTGTTCATTGCAGTGCTTGCTGTTATGCTGCTTGGCCAAAATGCGCTTGGATCAGCCTCCGCCCAAGATATCGGTTCGATGATGGGGGGCGGTAATTTCACCGATGGCAGTACGACACAAACCAAACGTTTTGAGGGGCTTAACGCTATCGGGGCCGGAATGGCCCGCGTCAACGTGTACCCCCAATATTATTATGCGAATGGTGCGCCAACTCCCGAACGGCTCGACAAGATGATGCTTCAAGCCTACAAATACGGAATTACGCCGATGATCCTGTTCGAATACTACGGTTCTTATGCGGACAATGGATTGCCGATCGGCGACTACGATAAATGGTACAGTATTGGCCAGGCTTTCGCCGAACGTTTCCGTCCAAACGGAACATGGGCCCAGAAGAGCGGCATACAGGACTGGGGGGTTAGCATTTATACGGCGATCAACGAGCCCGATGTGGAAAATGCGATCTCCAAAACGGATTATCACAATGCGCTTGAAGGTTTGGCGGACGGTGTGCATTCGGTCGATCCGTCCCTGAAAGTAAATCCCGGCGGATTTGCCAGAGCGAATTCGCACAGTGATTTTACCCTTAGAGGTTACGGACCGGCGATCGCCGATTTGTATAATTCCGGAAAACTCGACGGTATCGATTTGCATACCTACTACGATGTTCAATACGCGCCTATAAAGGGAACTTACAAACATTCTGCGCAGAACAACTTTGATTCGGTCAAAAAGGCTTCCGGCATTACGGCGGATATCCATTTTTACTCGACAGAGTTCAACTTCAAGAAACGCGCGATCACCGAAGAAGAAGCGGCCAAAGGCTTTCTGACGGCGATTTGGGATAATCTCGGGGTCGTGAAAAATGACGGCCAAACCCCGGCCACCCAATTTGCGTTTCCGTGGTGCCTCTTTAATTCGACGACCGCCGATGGTTATTACGGTTTAAGTCTGAGCGCGGATTCGTGGGTGCCGACGGCTCGGGGCAAAACGCTGGAGTACGTGATCCGAGCGACAAGAGGGATGTCGTTTGCTTCGCTCGATCCCAAGCAAAGCGGAGAATATGTGCTTAGCGGAAACGGCAAATGGATGTGGGTGTGGCAGAACCTGAATTATTGGACCGATCATAGCGGCGGCTCCTTTACCATTGACGGCTTGCCGGACGGGACTTACAAGCTGGAAGTTATCGGCTGGGACGGAGTAAGGGAGACGATCCCGATCTCCGGTGAAGCTTCTTATACCGTCAGCGGTTTGGACGTAGGGGAAACTTATATGTTTGTGGCTTATACGAAGTAATTTGCAAGTTATGATAATAAATAGAAGAACCGTGCTGTGAGCACGGCTCTTCTCGTTCAATAGATGGAAATATCATTTTTTGCTGCCGATCAATAAAACATCAGCCTCGAAATCGTGCATTTCAATGATCGTGATGTTCTCCCGAACGGTAACTTGAGGGACCGCGAACCGCCGATGCTCCAGATCAACAAGCGTAAATTCGTATTCGCCAAGGTCGGCATCCAGCTTCAGTACGGTGTTGACCGGCACATAAACGGCTACCTTGGTGAAGTCGGCGGTGGCGGCCGCGCGAATTTCCTCCGTGTTTTTCAGCACAATGTTCCAGGGGCGTAAATCGGTCAGTTCGTATAACTCAAACAGACGTTTGGCAAAACCGTAATCCCAGGCTCCTTCAAATTGGAGCGCGGACCGCCAATCGTAAGGGCTGTCGAAGCCTTCGCCGGTTACGCCGAAGCGCTGGCCTTTCCGATGCCAGCTCCAAATCCCATGCGCCCCGTAGGTCACTCCCGCTCCGGCCCCGGAAAGCAGGCTTTGCCAGGCGGCTTTGCGCACATCGGCCCGGGTAAAGCGGCCATAAACCCGGCGGCTATAGCCCATTTGCTCATAACACGGTTCGGAATTGATCGTAGGCCGGGCATTAGGCTTATTGTAGAATTCCAGCGCTAGCGTATATGCCGTAGCTTGAAATTGCGAATTATGGCCGGACTGGTACATATAGAAATCGAGATCGGGATTGGCGGAAAATTCATCGGGCAATATCGCCAGCCTGCCTTGGATGTGCAGGGTGGTCAAACACTGCGGACTATGCTGTTTCACGGTACGCAGCGCGGCTAAGTAATATTGTTTGGCGCGTTCGGAAGGAAAATCGGTATCCCCGCTGACTACATAAATCGGATGATATTTGGAAAACCGGTTGGCTGCATAACGGACGTAGGGCTCCACCGCTTCCAGCGGCATTTTCTTCTCTTCACGAAGTTTGGAAGCCCAGGTGTCCGGGATATAATTGCACCATAACAGGACAAGCGCGGGGACAAAACCTCGATCTACAGCCATTTGCACCATCGTTTCCGCTCTGTCGAAATAGGATTCGTTGAATTCAAAAAAGTTGTAACTGCCGTCCGCATCGCTGGCGAAAGGTTCAAACTTTAGCTCACTGCCGCTGGCATCCCATTGCCTAAGCAAATTCATCTGCAGCACATTAAAACCCTGCTGTTTGCGGTAATCCAGATAGTAAGCCCATTCCTCCAGGGTAATATTGGTAAAGGCGCTCCAGACGGTATCGGCCAAATAGAAAAAAGGCGCGCCCTCATGCACGAAATAACGTTTGTTTGCGGATATTCCCAGTCTGATCATCGGTCCTCACTCCAGCTATCGTAATGGCGAAAAACGGCGGATGGTTAAAATCTCCCGCCGTTTTTCGTGTTGTCTCTCTTTACATACTATTATAGGGAAACCGGACTTACTGTAGCCACATCGGCCCCCTCTTGCTTATTCTTTTCCTCGGATTCACGTTCCTTATTCAGGAGCTGTTTGTCCAGCGCCCGGAAGAACGGATAGTAGATCAGCATACAAATCGGAATCAGCACCAGCTGCGCCGCGGCCAATTTCCAGCTGCCTTCAATAAAACCAAGCGCAACAATCGGTGTGCCAAATGGCGGATAAATTCCAATTGGCGCCGGCAGCAGGCCGATGGTGGTGGCCACGTATCCGAGCACCGCGCACACAAGGGGAGCTGCGACAAACGGAATGGCCAGTATGGGATTCAATACGACCGGGATGCCGAAGATCAGCGGTTCGTGAATCGAAAAGAAGGTACCCGGAAGGCCAAGCTTGCCGATGGTGCGCAGCTGCTTGCTCTTGGCCATAAACACCAACAGCAGGGTAAACCCAAGCATCGGTGCGTAATTGCAGAAGATGGACCAGAAAGCCACGCCGATAACGTTCGGCAGCGGAGCCCCGGCTTGAAACGCCTCCAGGTTAGCCAAGTCCAGGCTCATCCAAATCGGTTTTACGATCGCCAGAGTAACGATGGCTCCGTGGATGCCGAACATCCATAGCGCCTGCATAATCAGCACCGCGGCGATCAAAGCGCCGAGCGATCCGCCAAGTCCTTCCAGCGGCAACTGCAGATACGTGTAGATAAAGTCATGGACCGTGCCGAAGGAAGTTTGCATGAATACGCCGGCCACAATGACGAACAACAGAGCCACCAGAATGGCGGGAATCAGTCCGGAAAAGGTTTTAACCACGGTTGGCGGAACGCTGTCAGGCATTTTGATCGTCCAATTGCGGTCGACAATCCAGATGTACAGGCGCGAGGCGAGCAGGCCGACGATCATGGCGACGAATAAACCCTGCGCCCCCAGCCATTGCATCGGCAACGCTCGTACCGTATCAAAAGTTTGAACAGGGGTAACGATTAAAAACGAAAGCAAGGCGGTAGCCGCGGGAAGCAGCGGGTCCTTGTCGAAAGCTTGAGCCAGCCTGTAAGCGATGAAGAACACCGCGTACACTGCGATAATCCCGGTCGTCATCGTCGAGGCCAGGCCGATAATGCCCTTCACCGGTGCGATGAAGTTCTGATAAGGCTCCCACGCCAGCGCGGAGAAAAGCGTAGCGAAGGCGCCGATAATCAAGAAGGGAAGGGTGGACATCAGCCCGTTGGAAATGGCGCTCATATAACGGTTTTGCTGAATTTTCCCGGCCGCTCTTTGCAGTTTGTGCGAGAACTTTGGTTGATTGTTCATTATTTTCAACTCCTGCTCCAGGCTTCATAATGAGATGCTAGAGAACGCTTCCATTTATTAGGATTAAGCGCTGAATCTTATAGGGCCAATGCGTCGGCAAGCACTTTTTCTCCGTTCATCATCCCGTAATCCATCGTATTAATAACGCTCACTTTGATGCCTTGAGGTTCATACTTTGCTTTGAAATCGCCTTCCAGGTAACCGACCTGCGGTCCGATCAATAGCACATCCGTTTTGTCCGCATACTCTTTAAAAGAACTTTCGGAAGTAGCTCTGATTTCAATTTCAAGATTTTGCGCCTCCGCGGCCTTCTTCATTTTCTGTACAAGCATGCTCGTCGACATTCCCGCCGCACAAACCAACGTAATTTGTTTCATTGTTTGTCCTCCTCTTACAGGTTATTTAGTCTGTTGTAAAGCTCCACGATATGTTCGGCCAAATCCCGCGTCGTGATCGCCGACATCAGATGATCCTGGGCATGCACCATCAGCAGTGTAACTTCATGAGCGGTTCCGCCTGCTTCCGCCTGAATCAAACGGGTTTGCACCTTATGCGCTTTAACCAGTTCGTCTTTGCCCTCTTGAAGACAGGCTTCGGCTTGTTCGGTTTGCCCCTTTTGGGCGAGAAGGATGGCCTCCATCGCCTTGCTTTTGGCGACACCTGAATTTGTAATGATCTCCATTATGATTTCCTGATACTCATCCACAGCTATCACCTCGTAAATAATATCTCTGTCTCTTGCAAACTCAGTGTATACGATTTCATAACATATCTGTATGCATTCCTTTTCCGCTGCTAGCGGAAATCGGCTGCTCTCAACAGGATGCGGGCAAATTCATCATAAGAGCCGCAGTTTAGCATCTGCTGGACGATTTCCGCATGATCGACGATCCTCATCAGATGATCGTACATGGTGGTCGGGGGTTCCTCACCGTTCTTGTCTATGCTGAGCAAGCAAATAAACTGCACGGGTTTGCCGGCCCAGTCAATCGGCTGCCCCAGCGTGCAAACCGCCCATACGGTACCATCGCTTTGCGGGATAAGCGGATGGGGGATGGCCACTAAATTTCCATAAGCGGTGGGCGCGGCGTGTTCACGCTCCAGGACAAGTCCAATGAAACCCTCGGCGGAACGGATCAAGCCGGCGGCATGCATACGCTTGCCAAGAAAAGAGATAACCTCTTTCTTGCTTGTAAAACTTTGTTGCAGAAAAACAAGATCTTCGCGAATATAACGGAGCGGATGCTCTTTTTTGCCGCTGAGCAAAGCTTCGATTTTATCCATATCGCCTGTGCCAAGCAAGGTTTGCACTACAACGACCGGAACGGGCAAGCTCTGGGGAATTGGCACGGTGCTGACGACAAAATCGATTGTATGCAGCGGAATCTGCGAAAGCTTATAGTACGGGGTCGTTTCCGCTACTTCAAGCCGGGCCCCGAACGTGCTTTGCAGCTTATATTGCAACAGGCGCGCACTGCCGGCTCCGGAAGTGCAGACAACGAGGCAGCGTTTGGGCCGGGAAGTCATTCGCTGCCGTTCAATGGCGGCTCCGACATGAATCGCTAAATACCCCATTTCCGCTTCCGGAATCGCAATATTCAGTTTGCTTTCAATCAGCTTGGCGGCAATGACCCCGGCTTGAAAGGCTAGCGGATAATTGGTTTTCACATGGTCCAGCAGCGGATTGCGAATGTTCATCCCGTACTTCACCCGATTTAGCGCCGGCTTCAGATGAAGGCATATGCCCATGAGCAGCTCGGAATCATGGCTGACGTTTAAATTCAAGTCCCTGTCGATCTCGGCCAGAATGCTTTTGCCAAGCTCATAGATTCGCGCGTCCAGCAGTTTTTCCGGCGTTAAGCTCTCGCTTCGCTGATCTTTGATCCCCGCGAGCCACTTATTTCCGGACAGATGCAGGGAGATATAAGCGACCTCGGCTTCCGGAAAAACCATACCCAGTTCTTCCCCGATTAACGCCGCGATTTGTTCAGCGGCCTTAAATTCCTCGCTGCCGCGAATATCCGCGATTTCCGCCGAAGGCATGGCTACCTGATTGCCGTCACGAATTCGCTTGCAAGCAATCGCCATATGAATGACCAGATTATTGAAGGCTACATCGGAAAGGGCTACGCCAAACTTCTGGATCTGCTCCAGAATGATTCCGCGAATCAGGGTCATCTCTCCGGGCGCGAGGATGCGCGGCGTATTTTCCAAACGGCCGATTTGCTCGCCGCTTGTACGGTTGATGATAAATTCGGACATGCAAAAGCGCAGCCGCATTTCATCGCCTTTAAGCCTGATGCCGTAATTGGGGCGCGTCTCTATTGATATTCCGTAAGCTTGCAGGCTTCGCTTGACCTCTTTGAAATCGTTATTCAAGGTAGATCGGCTGACATAAAGCTCATCGGCCAAATCCTCCAATTTTAAAAAGTGATCCGCAATCAGCAGCCGCCGGATCATATACAATTGACGATATTCGGGAGAGGCGGGATCATTGGGTTCGTTTACGACGAACAGTTGCTGCAGCAAATCGCGGAAAGCTCGGTCGTCCGTGATTTTGAGCGCATATCCCCTTGATCTTACAGGTTCGATGGTCGCCCCGTGCTTGTTCAGGAAATCATCCAGCTCCCGAATATCGCTGCGAATCGTTCGTGAAGTGACTTGAATCAATTTGGCAAGATACTCGCTTTTGACAGGAGCGTCGGAAACCAGCAAATGCTGGAGAATGGAAACCATCCGTGCATTCATTTCAAGAGGCAGCTCCTTTCATGCGGAATTTTGCTCCATGTGGTTTTAACATTGCCCTAAGGGGCATGATCTTATAATCTCTGATAGTTAATGAGAGTATTGAGTTTGTGTTTATTTGTAATTTATAAAGTTTATATGAATACAACCGCAAATGACACGTTGATTCGATATTACTATGCCCTTTGGCCAAAGAGCAAGATGTAATTGTTTAAAAAAGCTTCCAGAGTCCTAATTAAGTTTAGTAATTTGTTTAGATTAAGGTGGATCAAAAAAAACAGCGGCACTATAGGGTTCTTCAACTCCTATACCCGCCGCTAAGCAAAAAATGTGGAGTTTTCATGCGATTTATAGTTGAAGCAATATAAGACATTCTATATAATACGGGTCTGAGTTTAACTAGGGGTTGATTTTATTGAAATGGATCATTGGATTGCGCAATGTGAAGACGGGGATTGCTATTTTCATCTGTTTAACTGTGTCAACGCTTCTGCATTTGGAGTATCCTTTTTACGCGGCGATCGCCACCATTATTTCCATGGAAAATTCGGTGACCAATTCGTTTAAGGCAGGCAAACACCGGACGATGGGCACGTTTATCGGCGCGATCGTCGGCGCCGGCTTTGCTTTTCTCGAGCCGCGGAACGCGTTTTACTGCGCCATCGGGGTCATGGTCGTAATCTACGTCTGCAACCTGCTGAAATGGAACAAATCGGTTTCGATTGCGTGCATCGTTTTTCTGGCCATTATGCTTAATCTAAAACCGGGCGAAAATCCGCTGTCTTACGGGTTTCACCGGATTACCGACACGCTGATCGGGATCGCCGTTGCGGTCATCGTCAATTACGTCGTGTTTCCGCCCAGGCATGAAGTCAGCCTGCATAAGGCGCGTAAAGCGCTGGCCAAGCGGATGGCCGAGATGTTCGAGCAAATGGCCGAACAAGGCGAAGAACCTGATTTAAAAGGTCTTCGTTCCCAGCTCAGCAGCCTGGAGAATTATTATCAGCTATGCAAATACGAGTTCCACCTAAAAAAAGATCTGGGCGACACGATGGACCAGATCGGCGAGGAAATCGAATCGTACCGGCATATTTACGAGCATTTTATTATTTTGCGGCGGCTGATTGACGAGCATCGCTTGAATCTGTCGGCGGCGGATGGCGGCGATGGGGCTGATGCGGCAGGACGACCCCGTACCGGACAGGCAGACACCGGAATGGAGGCCGACGCGGCGCCGGCCATCGTTTACGACTATCATGTGAAATGGATCTATGATGAAATGCAGCAGCTTGGGCTGCCCGTTCCGCTTAAAGAGCGGATTCGGTGGGCGGGAGGTGTTGTGAAAGTTGAGTACGGGGACCGATTGTCCTAAGGCAGTCCGGGCACGACGATGCTGCAGTCGCTCCGGTTCGCCGGAGAGCCGGACACAAGCCAGCGGTCGGGTGTATCCTGCACCCCGCGGATGTCCGCGGCGAACGGTTCCGCGGGAAAAAGCTCTGAACACAGCGTCACCGACTGGCCGTCGGCGGCGGCATTCAAATCGGGGAGCGTTATCCGTTCCCCCTGCGTTGATCGGAAGCGGTAATGCTCCGTCCGCTCCGCCGAAACGGTATCGATCCGCTTGTTGAAATCGATGCGCACGGCACCTTTTCCGAGGCGGCTCGCCTTCACCGCCTGCGGCGGCTCCCCATACATCCACCCGCCGATGGAATATTCGTAGGCGGTCCAGGAGGCGTAGCCAAGCGAATCCGCGGTTTCGGCGAACCGCTGCATCCACGCCGCGCTTCGCCGCATTTGGCGCAGCGAGCCGATATCGGTCTGCAGCGCGAGCGGCAGCTCCGGATACAGGCGGCGCAGCGGTTCGGCGAACGGGCGGTAGCGCTGGGCGTAATCGGCGGGAAGACGCCGGCGCATCCAGTCGGGCCAGTGGGTCTGCAGCACGTGCAGGTCAGGCCTAACGGCCGCGATCATCTCCCCGGCGTCGATGCCCTGCAGCTCGCGGACGGCGTTGACCGGGTCCCGGCCCGCATCGACGGCAAGGGACCATGTCGCGATGCGCAGCTCCGGCCGTGCATCGCGGATGCCCCCGGGGCCGTTCATAAGGCGGGCGAGAAACCGGTTGACTGCGTGGACGCGGAATTCTACCCACATGCGGTAACGCTCCCGGTCTTTTTTGTAATAGGCTGGGGAGGTGCGGTGCAGAAATTCCGGAGGAAGCATTCCGCTGTAGGAGCGAAATGCGGATATAGCCAGCGGGCCCACATCCCCGTACGTTCCGGTGGCCAGACCGTCCCACTCCGGGAAATACGCCTCGGCAACTTCCAGACCGTCGAACGGATGCTCTTCTACGAGACGGACCAAGGAGCGCCGTTTCCAATTGAGGTAACCCTCGCTGTGGGGGGAGAGGCGGGTGTAGCCGTCCTGGGGCGGCTTCAACAGCTCCATGCGCCAGCGCTCCCAGCTGGCCGGCAAATGGTCGGTGACGTACGTGCCGTTCCCCAGCGTCATCGCCCAGACGAACAAACCATGGTACTTCAGTGCTTCCACCAATCTGCCGTCTACCCGGTCCTCCCGAGTAACGAAATACCGGACAGAGCGGTATCCGGCCTGCTTCAGCTCCCGCGCCACGCTGTCCGCCGAGCGGTCCCGGTAATAGGCAAACGCCGGATCGATTTGAATGGAAGGTCCAAGCCAAGCTCCTTTCCGCATTCGTTCTTCACCGTCCCTTACAGGCTAGGGCGCACGCCTCTTAAGCCCGATTCATCGTTTGTTTTCATGGTAATGGGATTGAAGTTTTTGTGCAACTTTTTACAAAGGTACATTTTTCCTATTCAGGTAAAATTAAAAATTGCCGATAAAATTTATATATCCGCAATACTTTGAACCGCAAGAGCACGGTGTGGAGTTGATATGGAATGACTAAGGATGTTTTGTTGGAGCTGTCAAAAACGTTAAATACAGCATGTGAAAAAGGGATTTGGTTAGAAGCAACGTTTTTTATGACGTGGCAAGAGAATGTTGAAGACTTCTCTGTTGCGTATGATGCCGAAGAAGGTCAATATAAAATTGTGATTAAACTAAAAGAGTTTAGCTTACAAGCAGTAAAAACAATTTTTGCTTCTTTGGTAAAATTTATTGAATATAAATCGACGTTCTATGTGAGGGAAGATAAAAATGATTCCTTCGAATATTACCTGCTATCTTCAACTGATAGCAAAGAGGGATTCTTCTTTCATGTTATTTTTCAGTAAGTCTAAGGATCTTGGGATATTGTTCTCAAGGTCTTTTTGCTTACCAGGATAAAAAATGGGAATTTTGACTGATTTTATAAATATTTGAAACTAAATACCGATAAATATGTTAATATATAGTAGAAACTACCAATATGAGAGAGGGGTGTTAATGATGAAAAGGCTGTTCTGTTGTTTGTTAATGGTTTTATTGTCGTTGAGCGCAACCGGCTATGGGGCTGCGGCCGATTTATCGGACGCTGTCACAACGGAAAAAGCGGCGGAGTCAGAAAGCTTTACAGCTGTAGAAAGCACGGAAAACGAAGTTTTTGCAAGCGATTACAAGGCGAGGGACGCTTTTTATTCTTTATCCGACGCTTCTGTAAATCGTGCGGTTTCCGAGCATTTCCAGATTATTTGGGGCAACAGGGATACAACCGGAACCGTAAATCGGCAATTTGCCGAAGGTAATTTGGCAAACCTGGAAGCTATTCGTTCATTTTACATTGATCAGATTGGCTTAGGGGATATCGGAAGTTCTCAAAACCCATGGATAACCGGAAAATATAAAACAAACATTTATATTGCCGAGACTGGACTGGATAAAATTTCTAATGATTGGGCTTATATGTCCGTTGACCAAGATTCGTTTGGCTTCATTGTCATGATGCCGGGAGCCATGCGCGTGGATCCGCCAAGCTGGGTGGTGCCTCATGAATTGGCGCATGTCTTTATTTTCCACAACGGAGGGGTTGTCCCTTATGCGTGGAATGAAGCGATTGCCAACTTCCTGCGCAATGAATATTTAGGCAGTGATTACTATAGTTATGGCGGCAGGGTATACGGCCCAACCTCTGACTTTTTCGCCCCCTATGTCCTGAATTCGGAATCCCATTTCCCGCATGTCAAAAATTGGTACGATGCTTGGCCTATTTTCCTGTACATTAACGAAAATCCGGACAACCTCGGCGGACTTGGCCATCAAGCATTGCTGAATTTATTAACTTACGGCCGGGAGGACTCTACCTATTTTACATCCATGGAAAAGGTAACAGGCGTTTCTATTAAAGAAATCCTGGGCGGAATGGCGAGAAGAATGGTAACGATGGATTTTAAGAGTCAGGAATATTATTTGGATTATTTGGATGACCTTTTGAGAACTCGCGGCAATTATGAAAAGATTTATACGACTTTGGAAAAACAAAACGATGGCTGGATGACTGTGCCTGCCAGCAAAGCTCCGCAACAGACAGGGTATAACATTGTTCCATTGAATATCGATTTAAGCAAAACTTCCGTCACGGTTGATTTCCAAGGAACGAGCACAGCGAGGGGCGCTGATTGGAGGGCCAGCATTGTTACCGTAACGCATGCGGGAGACGCCAGATATTCTACAATGTGGAATAACGGTCAAAACACCGTCCGTCTGCAAGGCGATGAAAAAGCCGTTTATTTAGTGGTTTCCGCAACGCCTGACAATATTCAATACCTTGATATTAATCAGGATGGCATTACGTACCCTTATAAAGTAAAGGTGACGGCGAACTAAAGCAAAAGTGATTCAAGATTTAGATTCCTTTCAAAGATAACGGACTGATCTTGTATATCAAATTAAGCAGACTCTACCTGACGGGTCTGCTTTTTTTGTATATTAAAAGATATAACCAAATGATGGATTGGAGGAGCCATGATGGATTGGATCAGGGGCAGCAGTTTAATTGAATATGTTGGTGAAGAAAGAATGGTTTTCGACAGCCCGGATTTCCGCATGGAAAAAGTGGACCTAAACCGGATTCCGCAAACTATGACGGCATTGGGGCAATTTTTTACGGTGGCGAGCCTTTGGGTGGAACCGGACACGATGGTTATCCTTCCGGCGGAAGACGAAGAGATGCATAATTTAGTGGTGGACCAGTTGGCGGTGCATTTTGAAAAGGTGAGGTATCTGATTCGGGGAGACAAGGTGGAGGAGGTAAACATGCAGCGGTTAAAAAAAGGCTCCGCTGAGCTGTTTGGCGCTGCTGACACTGGAATATTTCCGGTGTTAAAGGATTTGTACCGGGAGCCGCGGCCAACAGAACGCCAATGGAGCCGAAAAAGCCTGCTTTATTATACGGTTGAAACCGGCAGGCTACAAGCTTATGATGCTTCAGGCACTGAAGATATAAAACGGTTTCTACAAAAAGCTTATTTTGACCGGGGCGAATCCTTTGTTTTACAGCCGCTGGGTTGGACGTTTGAGGAGGATTTGCGTGAGTCCGTCGCCCTGCGGTTTTTTGCCGGATTTGTTCCGTTTCTTACGCTAATCGTTGATGGGGATACCCATGAGGTACTGTCGCTGGAGTTGTCCGGAGACGAGGTTATTCACTCCGTTCAATTAACGGGGGCAAATCTCTTAGTACCGCGCAGACATAAAAATTGCTTGTATTTTGACCTTGGCCAGGGCTTGGTTTATGTGGTTTATCTGGACGGGCAGCCTCCGGTTAACTCGTGGCAGGATTTGAAAAAATGCGTGTTATTTCAATTAGCCGAACATGAAAAGTTTGCGGATTTCGACCATGAGCGGGCGGAACAGGTTCCGGAGGGAGTCAGTATCTTGTTGGATCAGGGTTCCATCCCATCGTTGCTTGACACGGTGAACCGGGTGTTGGCCGAATAGCGGAGGGAAACGAGAAACCAGTTTATATGAAAAATGGGGAAAGAAAGAAGCCAACTCCTTCAAATTATAAGGGGTTGGCTTCTTTTTTAGAAAGTTGCAATTTCCTATTTAAGAATTGTTATGAAAAGACGATAAAACAAAAGAGTCTATTGATACTTAATCTGGAAAGGAAGGGACTTAAATGATATTGAGGAAACTGCTTCTTATTATGATGGCTTTTTTACTGCTCATCGGAAATGAGGGGCCTATCTCGGTTTTTGCCGAAGGGGACAATGATCCCATACTGAGGGTGGCCGCTGGTGCGAAACCGTATTCGCTGTCCGAAGAATTAATAGGGCCCGGGTTGCTTCAGCCGCCGGGGCAAGATCTCGAAGCAGTCGAATCCCCCGCTTTGCCTGAAGGGCAGTCCGTGACGGACAACGTTTACCGTGCCCTGCTTGCGGTGGAGAAAACGGAGCTGGTGATCCATCCGGGAGAAAGCGTCCGGTTTACGAACGACTCTGGCGGTTATATCGCCATAACTGCGGATGCTAAGCCATCGAATGGTATTTGTTACGACTATGTCTCATACAACAGCAATGGAAAGGTAGTTTCTGAGGATATGTGCTCTACCGGGACTGTCGGTATGCAGGATGGCTATACTTCGGTCATTACCGTGGACTATGACCAGCCACTTACTGTCAAATTTAAACCGGAATTAACTTACAATTATTCTTCAACTCCAGCTTTATTGAAAAAATCACTAGTTCGTGGAGAAAACTATATTTTTTCCAACCAAGGCGACGCAGCCAGAGGTATCATGAGCGATGCTTCAACTTCAAAAGAAAAAAGTTATGACTATGCGATTTATAAAGACGATGGCTCTTTAGTCAGCTCTGGTTTAGACTCGGTGTCCAAACCTATACTCGGCGTTGGAAACGAAATTGTTCTGACGGGGGCTTCAAACAATCCGGTAACGGTCGCGGTTCCTTACGACGGCTACTCTGGTTATGAAACTGACGAACCCGCTTACGATAGCGTTTTACTGTACCCGGGGGAAAGCTATAAATTTACCAATGTAGGCACAAAATCCGACCGGATCGAACATTCCGGGTCAACCAAAGATAAATTTGACTACGTTGTGTATAACGAGGAAGGCACGGAAACCTCCCGGGGAACGAATACTACTACTCTGCCCCAGGTAGCTGTAGGAAGATACGCTGTGGTTACACTTCTCACCGAAAATCCGGTTCGTGTAGGGGCTCCGTATAGAACATTTATGAGCGGAGGCCGGGAAGATGATGCGATTACGCGGATAACGTTATCCCCTGGAGTGTCTTACAAGTTTACGAATAACGGAACGCTTCGCAATCCGATTAAAAACAACGCGAGAAAAGTAGACGGTTTGTACGATTACACGGTCTATGAGGCGGATGGCAGCTATTCCTCCCAGGGATTTGACTCGATCAGTACGCCATATCTGCCTGCGGGCGGTTTTGCGATCATTACTGTACAAGGCACGGCCGACGTTACGTTTGACTATACCGACGACTTTTCCGCCGAGCCAAGCGATGAGCCTTCGCATTTTCGGGTGACCCTCTCGCAAGGGGAAAGTTACGAGTTTTCCAATATCACTTCATCCTTGCGGTATTTGCGCAGCGATGCGACTACAAATAATCGGTTTGATTGGGTGGAGTACTATCCTGATGGCACGCAGCAAGGCAAGCGCGAAAATACGTATACGGATCCGGGGGTGTCCGGCGGCAATTCGATTGTCGTTACGGCCGTGTCCGCTCCGGTGACCTTTGGCGCGAACTATCGTCTGTTCTCCTGGAAGGACAAGCCGGGGGAAGCGATCTCCAAACAGGTCATCCATTTAGGAGAATCCTATAAGTTCAGCAATACGGGCTCCAAGCTGATCACAATAAATAGCGACGCAGGCGAGGTGGGGGGCAAATATGATGTCGCCGTCTATAGCGATGACGGCAGCGTCCACAGTGTCACTTTTGAAGAGAAGGGAAATGTGTCGATTCCCGCCGGGGGATACGCGATCCTCACTGGACAATCGGCAAATCCAGTGACGATCTCTTTCACGGATACGTTCACTGTCGCTCCTGCAGAGCACCCGGCCCTGCTACGGGCAACCGTGGCTACGGACCACTCGTACACCTATGTAAACATCAGCGATGAGACAGAAAACTTGTACAGTAATGCTACCGCTTCAAACGAGTTTGCTTATGTCATCCGACGTCCGGACGGCACCGTTTCTAGCGATGGCTCGGGCCGCCATACTTATGTGCCGGTTCCGGCAGGTTATTCCGTTACGGTAACGCCGCTCACATCCTCCATCACTTTCGGAGGGGTGTATACCTCGTTCACGGGTAAACCGGATGAAAATCCAATTGTGAAGCAGGTTATCCGTCTGGGAGAATCTTATAAGTTCAGCAATACGGGCTCTAAGCTGATCACAATAAATAGCGATGCAGACGAGGTGGGGGGCAAATATGATGTCGCCGTCTATAGCGATGACGGCAGCGTTCACAGTGCCACGTTTGAGGAGAAGGGAAATGTGTCGATTCCAGCCGGGGGGTACGCGATCCTCACTGGTCAATCGACAAACCCGATGACAGTATCCTATACGGATCCGGTTACTGTAGCTCCCGCAGATCATCCGGCGCTGCTGCGAGCGACTGTAGCCCCAGGTAATTCATACACCTATGTCAACACTAGTAATGAATTGGAACGCTTATACAGTAATGCTACCACGGCGAACAGGTTTGCTTATGTCATCCGACGTCCGGACGGTACCGTTTCTAGCGATGCCCCGAGCCACTATACTTATGTGTCGGTTTCAGCAGGCTACTCCGTTACGGTAACGCCGCTCACATCCTCCATCACTTTCGGAGGGGTGTATACCTCGTTTACGGGCAAGCCGGACGAAAATCAAACAGGGAAGCAGGTCATCCGTCTGGGAGAGTCTTATAAAGTCAGCAATACGGGCTCCTCCAAGCAAATTAAGTTAAATAGCGATGTAAGCGAAGTCCAGGGCAAATATGATGTCGTCGTCTATAGCGAAGATGGCAGAGTGTACAACAGCGTATTCGAGGAGACGAAGAATGTGACGATTCCCGCCGGGGGATACGCCATCGTGACTGGGCAATCGGCAAACCCGATAACAGTATCCTATACGGATCCGGTTACTGTAGCTCCT
>NZ_JAMBOE010000117.1 GCF_023715465.1 Paenibacillus macerans | reverse complement strand
CCCCCCCCCCCCCCCCCCCCCCCCCCCCCCCCCCCCCCCCCCCCCCCCCCCCCCCCCCCCCCCCCCCCCCCCCCCCCCCCCCCCCCCCCCCCCCCCCCCCCCCCCCCCCCCCCCCCCCCCCCCCCCCCCCCCCCCCCCCCCCCCCCCCCCCCCCCCCCCCCCCCCCCCCCCCCCCCCCCCCCCCCCCCCCCCCCCCCCCCCCCCCCCCCCCCCCCCCCCCCCCCCCCCCCCCCCCCCCCCCCCCCCCCCCCCCCC
>NZ_JAMBOE010000116.1 GCF_023715465.1 Paenibacillus macerans | reverse complement strand
AATTAAAATGGATGAATTCCAATCCGGTTTACGCCGGCATTGAAATTCGATCCTTTCTCGTCAGTAACTGATTGAGCTAATCGCTCTTTCGAATAAAGTTTCAACTTGGATGGAACACCTCATGCCTACGGGTACGAGACTCCTTCCATCTTTATTGGAGAGTTTGATCCTGGCTCAGGACGAACGCTGGCGGCGTGCCTAATACATGCAAGTCGAGCGGAGTTAATTGGGAGCTTGCTCTTAATTAACTTAGCG
>NZ_JAMBOE010000115.1 GCF_023715465.1 Paenibacillus macerans | reverse complement strand
GTCGGCTACGCATCGTCGCCTTGGTGAGCCGTTACCCCACCAACTAGCTAATGCGCCGCAGGCCCATCCGTAAGTGACAGATTGCTCCGCCTTTCCCAAGTCTCTCATGCGAGAAACTTGATTATCCAGTATTAGCTACCGTTTCCGGTAGTTATCCCAGTCTTACGGGCAGGTTGCCTACGTGTTACTCACCCGTCCGCCGCTAACCAACAGGTTCCCGAAGGAACCTATTAGTCCGCTCGACTTGCATGTATT
>NZ_JAMBOE010000114.1 GCF_023715465.1 Paenibacillus macerans | reverse complement strand
GTAATAGCTCACTGGTCGAGTGACTCTGCGCCGAAAATGTAACGGGGCTAAACACACCACCGAAGCTATGGCTTGATGCTTTGCATCAGGGGTAGGGGAGCGTTGTATGCAGGTTGAAGGTGTACCGGAAGGAGCGCTGGAGAGCATAAAAGAGAGAATGCCGGAATGAGAAACTAAAAGATCAGTGAGAATCTGATCCGCCGAAAGCCTAAGGGTTCCTGAGGAAGGTTCGTCCGCTCAGGGTAAGTCGGGACC
>NZ_JAMBOE010000113.1 GCF_023715465.1 Paenibacillus macerans | reverse complement strand
TCGCTCGACGTTTCCAAAGATTCGGATGCAACACAAAACGGAAGTCATTGAGGATCTGAAGACCATTTACACGGCGAAAGACCACGATCTGGCGCTGGCAGCGTTTGACACCGTAAAGGCGAAATGGCGCAAGCTGTACCCGAAGGAAATGCAGTCCTGGGAGGAACAACTGTCCACGTTACTGACGTTCTACAAGTACCCGGCACTGATAAAGGAGGCGATCTACACCTCCAATCCGATTGAGCGGATGAACAA
>NZ_JAMBOE010000112.1 GCF_023715465.1 Paenibacillus macerans | reverse complement strand
AATAGCCGACCGCTTTATTAAGCAGGGGAACACCGCAGCTCTTGTGCTGCGTATATTAGGTCTGGCAGAATCCACCTACTACGAGCGCCTCAAACGCACGAAACGGTCTACAGAGACTTCTAACAGCTCGGGAAGAGGCCGCCCTTGTCCAGGGTACTCCTTGACGCTGCAAGGTCGTAAAGTCAGCGACGAGCAGATCAAAGAGTGGCTACTGGAGCTCCTAGAAGGCGAAGAGCACATCTACGGTTACAAGCT
>NZ_JAMBOE010000111.1 GCF_023715465.1 Paenibacillus macerans | reverse complement strand
GAACGTATCGGGATGAAGTGGATATCCACGAACTACCACCAGCGGACCATCATCTTCAAGAGATGAAACGGCTTCAGGACGTGGAAGTGAAATACGAAAAAGCGATGAAGGTGCTGGGTGAAAAGGAGCTCGAAATCGAGATCCTGCGAGAACTCCTAAAAAAGAAGAACCCTGCTTATCTGAAAAATTTGAAATAGCCGACCGCTTTATTAAGCAGGGGAACACCGCAGCTCTTGTGCTGCGTATATTAGGTCT
>NZ_JAMBOE010000110.1 GCF_023715465.1 Paenibacillus macerans | reverse complement strand
AATAGCCGACCGCTTTATTAAGCAGGGGAACACCGCAGCTCTTGTGCTGCGTATATTAGGTCTGGCAGAATCCACCTACTACGAGCGCCTCAAACGCACGAAACGGTCTACAGAGACTTCTAACAGCACGGGAAGAGGCCGCCCTTGTCCAGGGTACTCCTTGACGCTGCAAGGTCGTAAAGTCAGCGACGAGCAGATCAAAGAGTGGCTACTGGAGCTCCTAGAAGGCGAAGAGCACATCTACGGTTACAAGCT
>NZ_JAMBOE010000109.1 GCF_023715465.1 Paenibacillus macerans | reverse complement strand
CTGGCTCAGGACGAACGCTGGCGGCGTGCCTAATACATGCAAGTCGAGCGGACTAATAGGTTCCTTCGGGAACCTGTTGGTTAGCGGCGGACGGGTGAGTAACACGTAGGCAACCTGCCCGTAAGACCGGGATAACTACCGGAAACGGTAGCTAATACCGGATAATCAAGTTTCTCGCATGAGAGACTTGGGAAAGGCGGAGCAATCTGTCACTTACGGATGGGCCTGCGGCGCATTAGCTAGTTGGTGGGGTAA
>NZ_JAMBOE010000108.1 GCF_023715465.1 Paenibacillus macerans | reverse complement strand
CCATCTGGTAAGGCTAAATACTCCCTAGCGACCGATAGTGAAGCAGTACCGTGAGGGAAAGGTGAAAAGCACCCCGGAAGGGGAGTGAAATAGAACCTGAAACCGTGTGCTTACAAGAAGTCAGAGCTCTCTATATGGGTGATGGCGTGCCTTTTGTAGAATGAACCGGCGAGTTACGTTTGCAAGCAAGGTTAAATCGAGAAGATGGAGCCGCAGCGAAAGCGAGTCTGAATAGGGCGAATGAGTTTGTAGGCG
>NZ_JAMBOE010000010.1 GCF_023715465.1 Paenibacillus macerans | reverse complement strand
TCCCGCATGCCCGTTTGCCGAAAAAGACAGTGTCTACTCCTCATTCCGACTCATGCCCTGTTTTACAAGGTAGCGAAATCCTGCGAATAAGTGAGTATTCGTGAGAAAACACCTTAAATACGAGGGACGGACACATAAGCCCTTATTTAGCTCAAATCGTCCTGGATGAACGGGTTTAGAGCGAAATAGGGCCGCCTGTGTCCCTTAGGCTGGGAAATACCTGGGAAATGGGTGGATAAGGTCGCTGGTGTCCGTTAGAGCAGTGTCCAAAGTTTAGGAAGAGCCTCCAATCGCTCCAAAGTAGAAGTCAGAGCCACTAAAGGACGCCGTCAGGCGTTTTTCTTAAGTACATTCCCCCGGTTTCCATGAGCTATGTCACACCGAAATCCCTTGTCTCGACGGGGCTTTGGCGTTTCTGGCCTTCACTTGACCGAAAGGGAGGGTTCGCTTATAGTTGGTACGTAGGAGTATACTACGGGCGCGGCATGCGCGTACCTGTTGTTCTGGCAGCATATTATTTATGATAAAGGTGGCTTGTGAAATGTCTGAAAAAATCTACATTGGTGTTGACCTGGGCGGTACGGCCATAAAAGTCGGCATTTGCAATGAAGAAGGACAGCTCCTTCATACCTATGAAGGCCCGACGGAAACGGAAAAAGGTGCCGATACGATCGTAGCCAACATTGAGCGTTATGTCCGGCTGATCGTGGAACAGTCTCCGTTCTCCTGGGATCAGGTGGCTGGTGTCGGCGCCGGGGTCGCCGGGTTTACGAACGTCCGCGAAGGCATCATTATTCTGGCGCCGAATGTAGGTTTGAGGGATTTCCATATTCGCGAGATTTTGGAACAGCGACTGGGCAAGCCGATCAAAATAGACAACGATGCCAACGTGGCGGCGCTGGGCGAAGCCTGGGGCGGCGCGGGGAAAGGCGTCGACAACTGCGTGTGCTATACGCTGGGAACCGGCGTTGGCGGCGGCATCATCATCGACGGTAAAATTTATCAAGGCTTCTCCGGCATGGCCGGCGAGTTGGGACATATGTCGGTCGTTCCCGACCTGGAAGCGATCGGCTGCGGCTGCGGCCAAATGGGCTGCCTGGAGACGGTCTCCTCGGCCACCGGGATTATCCGCATGGCCAAGGACGCCGTAGCCCGCGGCGATCTGACTTCGCTGGCGCAGGTGGAGAATATCATGGCCAAAGACGTGTTTGACGCGGCTAAGGCGGGCGACGAAGCAGCGATCCGCATCGTCAACCGCGCCGCTTTCTATCTGGGCAAATCGCTGGCGGCCGTGGCCGTGGTGCTCAATCCGGAGCTGTTTATCATCGGCGGCGGGGTGTCCAAGGCGGGCGATATTTTGTTTAACGAAATCCGCAGCGTATTTGCCAAGCTGACGCCGGAGCCGGTGCAGCGGGGAATGAGAATCGTCCCGGCCACCTTGGGGAACGATGCCGGCATGGTTGGCGCGGCCGGCCTGTTCCTGCGTTCTTAATGGGATTTGTTGTTAAGCCGATATAGATTATAGGATTTCAGGATACGGAGAATTTGCGGGAGGGAATAAAGATGCCGGATATTGAAACGAGTCCAGTTGCCAACCTGATCATTATTACGGGCATGTCGGGTGCGGGAAAGTCGCTTGCCGTACGGAGTTTGGAGGATCTCGGTTTTTTCTGCGTAGATAATCTGCCTCCGGTTCTGATTCCTAAATTCGCTGAATTGATTGAGCAATCCAAAGGTAAAATCGCCAAGGTGGCGCTTGTGATCGACCTGCGCGGGCGGGAGTTTTTCACGGCGCTTGAAGAGTCGCTTGGTTACATTCGAAACCACTTCACTATCAAGTGCGAAATCCTATTTTTGGATGCCACCGATTCGGTTCTCGTTCAAAGATACAAGGAGAGCCGCCGCCGCCACCCGCTGGCGCCGGAAGGCATGCCGCTCGACGGGATCAAGCTGGAGCGCAAGATGCTGAATGAGCTGCGGATGTCGGCTACCCAGGTGATCGATACCAGCAACATGAAGCCGGCCCAGCTGAAGGAGAAGATCATTTCCCGATTCTCCCACCTGGAGAGCAGCAACTTATCCGTCAACATTACTTCGTTTGGATTTAAATACGGTATCCCGATCGACGCCGACCTGGTGTTCGACGTCCGCTTTTTGCCCAATCCGCATTACATTGAGCAACTTCGCCCACACACGGGACGAGACAGCGACGTATATGAATATGTTATGAAGTGGCCGGAGACGCAGCAGTTTTTGAGCAAGCTGCTCGATATGCTGCATTTCCTCCTGCCGCAATACCACAAAGAGGGCAAAAGCCAGATCATCATCGCGATCGGCTGTACCGGCGGCAAACACCGTTCGGTGGCGATCGCCGAATATTTGGGCCGGATGCTCGGAACCAGTGAGACGGAGACGGTTCGCGTGAGCCACCGGGACGAAGGACGGGATCGGCATTAAGAGAGCTCCCACTGGCGTGGACTCGAGTTAAGAGGTGAACCATTAGTGATACATCGGGCCAAGGAAGAAAGGGTCCCGCGGATCGTCGTGATGGGCGGGGGAACCGGCCTATCCGTCATGCTTCGCGGATTGAAGGAGAAACCGCTCGATATCACGGCTATCGTAACCGTAGCCGACGATGGAGGCAGCTCGGGAATTCTGAGAAACGAGCTGCAGATGCCGCCGCCGGGCGACATTCGCAACGTATTGACGGCGCTGGCCGACGTTGAACCGCTGCTGTCGGATATGCTCAACTATCGGTTTGCGGCCGGTTCGGGACTAGCCGGGCACAGCCTGGGCAATCTAATCTTAGCGGCGATTACGGACATTTCCGGCGATTTCGTGACAGCGGTCCGCGAACTCAGCCGCGTATTTGCCGTACGCGGGCGCGTGCTGCCCGCCGCCGGCCAGGCCGTCGTGCTGCATGCGGAGATGGAAGACGGAACGATCGTCACCGGCGAATCGAAAATTCCCGAAGTCCGGGGGAGAATCAAGCGTATTTTTCTGGAGCCGGAGGAAGTGGAGCCGCTGCCTGAGGCGGTCGAAGCGATCCGGGAGGCGGACGCTATTTTGATCGGACCGGGTAGCTTGTACACTAGCATTATTCCGAATCTGCTCGTGCCGAAGCTGGCGGAGGCGATATTGGAAAATACATCGGCGATCAAAATATTTATATGCAACGTCATGACCCAGCCGGGGGAAACGGACGATTATACGGTGAGCGATCATCTGCAGGCGGTCTACAACCATGTCGGCAAGCACTTATTCGATTATGTCATTGTCAACGATGGGGAAATTCCAGCGCAGGTGCAGGATTTTTATGCCGAAAAAGGGGCTAAACCGGTACAAGTCGACTGGGACAACGTCACCGGTCAAGGCTACAAGGTTATTGCGGACACGCTGGTGCTGTTCCGCCGATATTTGCGGCATGATGCCGACAAATTAAGCCATCATATATATCAACTGGTCCAGGACTGGATTTTGCGAAAGAGGTGAGTCCCTTGTCATTTGCGGCGCAAACGAAAAAAGAGCTGACCATGGTCGAAGCCCCCGCTTGCTGTGAGCAGGCCGAGTTATCGGCGCTGATCCGGATGAACGGTTCGGTCCAGGTCTCCAACAAAAAGGTCGTGCTGGACATCTCGACCGAAAACGCCGCGATCGCAAGGCGGATTTATTCTTTGCTTAAGAAGCATTTTCAAATTCACACCGAGCTGCTTGTGCGCAAAAAAATGCGCCTCAAGAAAAACAATGTGTACATCGTGCGGATTCCCGGGCGAGTGGAAGAAATTTTGAATGAGCTGAAAATCGTTTCCGAAGGATTTGTTTTCACGCCGGGGATTAATCTGGAGCTCACCCGGAAAAACTGTTGTAAGCGGGCTTATCTGCGCGGGGCGTTTATGGCCGGCGGATCGGTTAACAATCCGGAAGGCTCCTCCTACCATTTGGAGATCGCCTCCATGTATGAGGAACACTGCAAAGCCCTGGTCGAGTTGGCTAACGAGTTCCATTTGAACGCGCGCTGCATCGAACGGAAAAAAGGCTTTATCCTGTACATCAAGGAAGGCGAGAAGATTATCGAGCTGCTTAGCATCATCGGGGCTCACCAGGCGCTTTTCAAGTTTGAGGATGTGCGGATCATGCGCGACATGCGCAACTCGGTCAACCGTATCGTCAATTGCGAAACCGCGAATCTGAACAAAACGATCGGCGCCGCCGTTCGTCAGATCGACAACATCAAGCTGCTGGAAAAGGAAGTGGGCCTGGAAAATTTGCCGGATAAGCTGCGCGAAGTCGCCGAAGTCCGTTTGGCCCATCCCGATATGAACTTGAAAGAAGTGGGCGAGCTGCTGAAAGGAACGGTCAGCAAGTCCGGAGTAAACCACCGGTTGCGCAAAATTGACGAACTGGCGGAAAAAATTCGCGGGAGCTAAAGCGGTTTTGCTAGTGTGTTGCACGTTGTGTATGATATAATGATATAAATTATAATGACCACGAATTTGTAACGTGATGATTGAATTCGTATAGGGGGTAAGTTTTCATGGTTAGAAACCCGGTTACCGTTCGTTTGAAAACGGGACTGCACGCTCGGCCGGCTGCGCTTTTCGTTCAGGAAGCGAATAAATATTCTTCGGAAATTTTCGTTGAAAAAGACGATAAAAAAGTGAATGCCAAGAGCATCATGGGGATTATGAGTTTGGCCATCAGCACCGGAACTGAAATTTACATTAGTGCGGAAGGCGCGGATGCAGAACAGGCTGCAAACGCTTTAATCAATTTGGTCAGCAAAGAGGAATTGGAAAATCAGTAATCACCGGATTTTCTTCGGAAACAAAAGGATGGTTCCGCTCGCGAAGCGGATACATCCTTTTTTTGTCGTTGCGTTGGAAATCGGCGTTTGGACTGCAAAATCAGTTGGCCAATCACTTGTTTGGAGCTAAACACGCTTATGCATCCCGGATCTGCA
Source organism: Paenibacillus macerans (assembly GCF_023715465.1). Lineage (GTDB taxonomy): Bacteria > Bacillota > Bacilli > Paenibacillales > Paenibacillaceae > Fontibacillus > Fontibacillus macerans_A. The sequence continues at coordinate 228,770 of NZ_JAMBOE010000010.1, read as the reverse complement.
AGTAACATGTCGCTTTGGCGCTAACGGTTGTAATCAAGCTTATTCGGGCGAAAAGGGCTCGAATCCGCAGCAAAAAGGCAAAATAAGCTCTGCCGCAACCGTTAAATTTATTTCCCCATGCATTTTAACGAAATAACGGCGATCACAACCGTTAGAATGACGGCCTCGCTCGACCTCGTTTAAAGGAATTCCACTTATATCCGCTAAAGTAAGGGTTTTCAATTCAAAGGGCCGCCGGAGCGAAATTTTTCTGATAGTTATTCTTATTTGCTGCAACATTTGTCCGCGGGGCGCGTTTAGTAGTTAAATTCAACCAACATTGGAGGTCATAAGTTATGAAAATGTGGTTAAAGCCTGCTGCGTCCATTTTGATTGTCGGTTCCCTGCTGATGGGAGGGGCATACGTCGGCGGTTCATGGGGGTTGGCCGGAACGGCCAATGCCGCCGAGAGCAGTATTCAAACCAACGTAGTCAGCGTGCGAGGAGAAGGCGAAATTACCGTGAAGCCGGATGTGGCCTATTTGTCCGTCGGCGTCGTCACCAAAGCGAAAACAGCTCAGGAAGCGCAAAAAACGAATGGTGAGAAAGCCGCCAAACTGACCAAACTGCTCAAAGAAACTTGGGGCATTAACGAAAAGGACATCCAGACCGGCCAATTCTCAGTCCGCCCGGATTATACGTATAACGATAAAACGGGAGCGGAATCCATCAGCGGGTATACGGCCCGTTATTCGCTGGATGTGACCTACCGCAACCTGGATAAGGTGGGAGAACTCCTGGATGCGGCTTCCGCTGCGGGGGCCAATCAAATCGACGACATTCGCTTTGGCACCGAGAAACCGGAGCAATACGAAGAGCAAGTCATTCAAAAGGCGATGGCCGATGCAAGCCGGAAAGCGGGCATCCTTACCAAAGCCGCCGGCCGCACGTTGGGCCAAGCGGTGAGCATCAGCCTGGAAAACGCCAGCACGCCGAGCATTTCGGTGCAGTACAAGGCGGTTAACGAGGCTGCCATGGACAGCGCGGGAAGTACGCCCGTAGAAGCAGGAGAAATTGAAGTGCGGACAACGGTGAACGTGGTTTATGAGATGAAGTAAGGCTGCGATAGCTGGAGCCGCCTCCGTGTGTATGTCGGAGGCGGCTCCATTTTATGCAAATTAGATACCTATGAACTGTTTTCCAGCAGCGTCTTCGCGATATTCCGGGTTGATATTGGAAAGGCCCAGGGCTTTGAACACCTTGTTAATCGTCCCCATTTTCACGCCTTCATGTGCGGCTTCAATTTGGGAGATTCTAGCCTGGGTGGTATCGGCTCTTTCGGCAAGTTGTTTTTGTGTCCAGCCTAGCTGCAGCCGGCGAGCCATAACGAGGTCGCCAATAACTACCGAAAAAGAGGTCAAGTATTCCTTAACTTCCGGGATCTGGTTGGCTTCTTCCATGAATTCCACAAAATCCTGACCTAATTTTTTAGTCATGAGGCTTCACCCTTTCAAGAGATTAATGTACTTACTCGGGTTCTGATTAAAGTCGGGCAACATGGCTTTGGTTTCCTGAACGATCGCTTCAAAGTCCGGCGACGCTGTGCTTTGCTTAATGACAGAGCGGGTAAACACCAATATTTGATTGCCGTTATACTCAAACGGGAAGAAAATAGCTCTATATGCCCCGGCACGCCGGGGTTTGTTCACTCTAAGCTCTAATAACGGCTGATGGTGCACTAACTCCTTCACTGGATCTACCAAGGTGAATGGAAAGCCACTATCATCATTGGCGATTAAAGTTTGTCCTATCGAACCTGGAATACCGTGACGCTGGATAAAATTTAATGCCCGTGCAATGCGAGCTAGTAGCCAAACGGCGTCCGAATCTCCAGTAGCTGCTTGCTGCCGAAGTTGCTTTAAGTGATCCAGCACCGGCTGTTTACCATTTCCATCAAACGCAAATTCAATGTATGCCATAAATATACCACACGTGATATACATGAGCAATATCGCGTGAATTCTCCTTCCCTTGTTCTGAAAACATGAGTTAAAGCAAGGCTGCGATAGCTGGACCCGCCTCCGTGCGTTTGATGGAGGCGGCTCCATTTTATGCAAATCTCTTGGTATATGCAAGCTTTAATCTTGTTTATGCACAAGCTCCGTCTCTCCGGTCATCACTTCAATCATGATCCATAAGGCAAGCTTAAAACCGTATACAAAGGACGCTTCGGCGTACATGGAATCCGATTGGGAGCGTAAGTCCAACAATTCTTCGAGCTCTTGAAAATCGTGTTCAGACAGCTTGCCTTTCCACATAAGTATTGTATCGGATATTTTACGATTTAAAGGACGATACTCCGGATTTCTTGGAATGATTAATTCAGCCGGGTTTATATTCCCGTCAAAAAGTTCTTCCAAAATGCTTCTCATATAAGTCATCCTTTCAGTCTCTTATATTTGCAATTCCTTGAAAGGACCGACTGCACATGATAGGATATTTATGTAGTCTGCCTTTTAGGTGATTGCAGGTGGGAAGTGGCGTGATCTTTGAGAGAGAGTGCGCCGCTTCCTTTTATTTTTTGAGGTCGTCATGGATCTTATGGATACCTTTTCGGATGATTTCAGAACGTGAAGTATTTAACTCTTTTGCGCTGTCATCCAGTTTTTCCAATGTAATCTTATCTACCCGAACACGCAGCATAGTATCCATAGGATTGTCCGTTTTCGGCCCCGGTTTCTTCTTAGCTACCAACATATCACCTCCAATTCGTAGCTACGAGATAAATATAAATCTGTAGCTACGAATTGTCAATTTGATTTTAAATATATATTGGAAAACTTTATGAAAAAAACAACCATCCATTCTTTCTTGGTCCATGGTTGAATGGAATAGTTGCAAAATGTACAGCTACTTATCCGGATTGCTGCCACAGCGCCTGATTAAGTGTAAAACCTGCAGTTACTCCGCGATCTTTCGAAGAATGAGGCTTAAAACGAGAAAATAAATGTATGAAATGCAATTAATCGAATGATTCGGGAAATGATGTAAAGTTAGTTGTATGATTTGCAATTAATGGTCAGCGCCCAGCCGGTCAAGTATGCTTTTGACTGCCACTGAAAGGGCGAAATAAATAGGCCGCAGTGGTTTGCAGCTTTGCCAAGGCTAAGATTTTATTCGTACTCCGTCTGTAGAAGTTCAATAAAGATCGAAAATCCATATAAAAAGTCTAAATCACTCTGACTCCGGAGCGGAAGCTTCGTCGGTCAGGGTGATTTTTTTGCTATTTGGGGTTATTTGTATGGTTCTGGGTTAATTTACCGGAGAATATTTCCGAAATATAGGGATAGATGGTCTAATTTCACAAAATTGATGCTTCGGAAGTAGAAGGAGGAAAAGGGATGTCGTTTATGGATGAAAAGATTACCCAACTGATCAATGAGGTGGAGCAATCCATGGTTCCCCGCTCGATTACGGACGGACCGGTAAAAATCGGCAAGCGGTATTATGAATTTACGCTGCAGTCTTTTTATGAGGATAAACTTTCCCTCTACCTTCCTGCTGACTTTGAAGAGATGCCCAAGGAATTCCGCTCCATCAAGTATCCGTATGAGCAGCGGCCGGAAATTATAAGAAGCGACGAGGCGGGGGCCGTAAACTTTACGCTGAATCGGGTCGAAATTGACCTCAAAGATGAGATGGTCGAAGAACTTACAGCGGACATGAAAACGATGATTCAAAAATCGAATCCTTCCCATATTTTCTATAACAGCGGGGTAGAGACCGTCGGCGGGAAAACGTTGGGATACTTTGAGTTCAAAAATATGGTGATTGACGGTGCCCTGTTTAATATCATGTATTTCCTGGAATTTGCCGGCAAGCTCCTGATGGGAACTTTTTGCTGCCGGTATGAGGACTACCCGGATTGGCGAGATATCGCATATCAGGCTGTTCGCAGCATTACGGTCAAGGCGGAGGATGAGGGAGGGGCGCAGGTATGAGTGAAGCGTTTTATACGTCGGCCCATATCGTGGTCTCCCATTACAAGTTCGAGAGAATTACGGAGCTCGTCATCCATAAACCGATGAACGACCATGGGAAGCTGCTTCTGAGCGGTATTATTTCCGAAGACCTGAAGGATAAGTACATCGAACAAGCGGAGGCCAGCGATACCATTCAGGTGGCGGTTCAGGATCAGGACAAATCGATCCCGCTGTTTTACGGGGTCATTACGAATATTTCCGTTCAGGCCACTCGGGGCGTAAGAAGCATTACCATAGAGGCGCATAGCCTGTCAGCCCTGATGGACATTCGCAAGCAGACTCGATCTTTTCAGAACAAAACGTTAACGTATAAAAGTTTGTTCCACCGCTTGATCGCAAGCTATCCCGATTCGGACCTCATCGATGAAGCGTCTCAAGGCAAAACCATCGGCGGATTGCTGGTTCAATATCAAGAGACCGACTGGACGTTTTTGCGGAGATTGGCTTCGCATTTTCATGCTCCTCTGGTTCCGGTTAGCTCCCAGCCTGGCGTTAAGCTGTATGTGGGAGTGCCGGGCGACGATAATCCCCGGAAGCTGGATGAATATAACTACTCCATGAAAAAAGATTTGCAAGATTACAAACTGAAATCCGAGAACGGTGTTGAGGATATTTCGGAGCAAGACAGCATCAGTTACACGGTAGCCAGTCACAAGCTGCTGGAATTAGGTGATGCCGTAACGTTTCAGGGGCGGACATGGTATGTCGGCCGGGTGGAGACGAAGCTGAAGAACGGCGTGCTGAGCAGCTTATATGATTTAAAAGATGGCAAAGGCTTGCGCTGCCGCACGGAATATCCTTATGCGCTTGCGGGAACGTCGTTATTTGGGACGATCCTTGACGTGGCCAAAGATAAGGTGAAGGTGAAGCTGCATATCGATCAGGATCAGCCGGTAAATGAAGCCATGTGGTTTGCATATTCGACGGTTTATTCCTCACCGGACGGGAGCGGCTGGTATTGCATGCCGGAAGTTGGGGATGAAGTGCGGCTTTATTTTCCCGATGAACAGGAGAAACATGCTTTTGCCGCAAGCTCGGTCGATACGGATTCGGCAAATCCGCAGAAACGAAGTGATCCGGCGGTGAAGAGCATCAGCACTAAATACGGGAAAGAAATTGTGTTTAAACCCGGTGCGGTTGAAATTATCGGTGGGGGCCAGCTGTTGATGAGGCTCACCGACGAAGGCGGGATTGAAATTAACAGTGACAAGAAAATTTCGCTATCGGCCATGGAAGACATCGAAATTACCGGCGGCGCCAAGATTCTGATTCAAGGGGAGTCGGGTATTGAATTCATTCAAGGGAACACGTCGCTGAAAGTGGAAGACGAGGTGACGTTTACCGGGGGCCGGGTGAATATCAAATGAGTTCGGTCGTGAGCCGTGAAGAGGCGTTGGGTTTGTTTTTGGAGAATCATGTGCGGGATCGTTGGCAGGGAGACTTGGAGACGATTTCAGAGACCTTTATTAAAAATCAAGACTCCATTAAAGCAGGGTTCGTCGGCGTCATGGACGCGGTTTGCCGAAAGGGTGCTGGGTTTCAAGCTACGGGAGTGAAGGGAGAAATCCAGTTTATCTACCTTTCTATACTGCGTACAAGTGTAAGGGAGCATCAGGCTGACTACCGGATCGATCTTTATGATGAACGCTGGTTTTTTGATCCGGTAGAGTGTTCTTTGAACTGGCAGGCCGAGTTCATTTTCGCTCCATTATTTCACAGAATGCGGGAGCTGGACCAGCTCAAATCAAGCTATGCCCGGAAAGTATCGTCAATGGACATTGAGCGGATTTTGCAAATGGAAGCGCAGCGGTATCATCTGGTCGCTATCGAGTTTATGCGAAGTATGGTTCCGGCCGTTCTCGATTGTGAAGGCTACAAGCTGCTGGCGAAGAAGCCAAATCTTTGCATCTTCGCGGGAGAATATCGGGATCGCAGCGAGACCATTTTCGGGCAGCCGGAAGCAGGACCAGCAGGGATCGCGGAGGAGCCGTGATAGGAGGAGGCAAGCCATGGATTTCTTTGTGATGCAGCAGGATGAACGTTATGCTGATGTGCCCGTCTTACAACATATTCGGCAAAAAATCGATATCCGCCATATGAACCGCTTGCAAGCCCACCACCTCGCGGATACGACCATCTTTCAGGTGAAGGCTACTTCCGAGACCGAGTACCCGGATCTGCTCAGCGATCAGCTCTTCCTGGTGTCAGAGCCATTGAAGAAGCTGATTGCCATGTACGAGCCGGATTGCATGTTCAAGCATATTCCGCTGATGGATCATTTTAACGGCAAGCAAACCTTGTACTTTCTGCCTTTTTTTGAGGAAGTGGAAGCGCTAAGTCCGCGCAGTGAATTTAACGCAGATCGCAGCGTGATCAAGAAGCTGGTGCTTCAAGGCGAAAAAGTGGCGAAGAAACGGATATTCCGCGTGCGGGAAAGCGAAAAACCTCTGATCATGGTCCGTTTGGATGTGGCAGAGAGTATCATGCGACGGGATTTGGTCGGGGTCAGCTTGAAAAAGGTTGCTGTAGAGTGAACTAAATACAGGTGTGAAAGGGGCGAGAAATGATGGATAAGTACGAGTATGCGGTTCGCGGCGCGAAAATTTTTTGCGAATGCGGTTCGCATGTCCGGAGGCTGAATTTACCGCAAAGCCATGGGGCTTTTGTTAACGACAAGCCGATGATGAATGAAGCGGACTGCGTTCCCGAGGTGAATATTTCGAGCTTCGGGACATGCGACAGTCCGAAAAATGAGAGCGGCGAGACGGTTTATTTGATCTCAATGGATGGTAAAGAAATTCAAGGGAAACCTTGTAAATTTGCTTTGTTGGCTGGTGGGAAATGGGAGAAAACCAAAGAGCAGGCCAAGGTCGATGAGAAACCGGCGTTGACTACGGAGTCGGAATTACACTGCTCGTTAGGCGGGGTGATCCGATTTAACAGCAGTGGCCAGCAGGAAAAGGATTAATATAACGCAGCAAACATTCAGCGTACAAGCGGAGGCGACGGACAGCGTGACAAGTTATGCGATCGGGGGCTAGTGGAAATGGTAGGGTATGAAAGCCTAAGAGTAGCATCGCCGTACCGGATTAAGATCGTTCAAGATATGCAAATGGAGTGGAAGCCCAATGAGCATGGGCGGTTGTTCATCCGCGGTGTTGCCGATGATCAGGATCAGACAAATGCGGTGCTCAAAGCCTCTGCGGATGATCGGATTGAGGTTTTTGCAAGCCTGGAATCGGGGGAGGGCAAAATGTTTAGCGGTCTGATCTCCGCTGTGCAGACCAAGCATCATAACGGGGTTTATGTGGTCGAGGTGGAGGCCGTTTCCGGCACAAGCCAACTGGATGTCCTGAAGCGGCGCAGGTCTTTTCAGGATTCCCGGATGACCTACGGCGAGCTTGTACGAAATGTGTTGAAAGGCTATGCCGGGTCCGATGTGATTCAATTGCTCGGCGATAAAGAACCTATTGGCGCGCCTATTGTCCAGTATGACGAGACGGATTGGGAGTTTCTGAAACGGATGGCGAGTCATTTGGAGACGGTTTTGTTCAGTGACATTTCCGAAGCCAAACCGCGGCTTTACATCGGGGTGCCCAGCAGGAACAGCTTTCGACTTCCGGATGATTTGCCGTATACGGCAAGCAAAGACTTGCTCGCCTATCAGGAGGCTATGGCGGCGGGGTCATCCCCGTTGCATTCTACGGATTTTTTTACTTATGAGGTAAGAACGGGGGAGCGTTACTCGATTGGCGATGAGGTTCTTTTTCGCGAGAAACCGCTGGTGATTAGTGAAATAAAAGCCGGGATGGATCAAGGCCAACTGGTCTATACTTACCGGTTAGCGAGAAGCGAGGGGATTCGTCAAAACCGGATATGGAATCGTCAACTGGTTGGCGTCTCGCTGAACGGCAAGGTGCTTGATGTCAAAGGGCAGCAGGTCAAGCTGCATTTGGAAATCGATAAAGAGCAGCCGCCGGCCGCGGCGTATTGGTTTCCTTTTGCTCCGCCGACGGGGAATGTGATGTATTCGATGCCTCAGAAGGGCACGACGGCCAGTCTTTACTTTCCGGATGATACCGGAAGTAAGGCGAAAGTCATCGGGTGTGTGCGTACCAATGGAGAGGACTGCAGCAAAACGGGGAATCCGCAAAACCGCTACTTTGGCACCGAACATGGCAGCGAGCTTGAAATGACGCCGACTGCGATCAATATCGTGAGCGGCTGTAAAGAGCCGTTAAAGATTAGCTTTGACGACGCGGCAGGCGTCACCCTGACGAGCCATCGGAAGCTTATGATGAACGCCGGTGAGGAGATTTCGCTATATACGCCCAAACGAGTCGTTTTCCGGACGACCAACATGATTTTGGCCAAAAAATTAAGCAAGCAGAGCGGGTTTACGCTGGAAAGCGAATACCATGTATTGGGAAGCCAGGTCAAATTGGTTGGAGCCGATCGGACAAGCTATGCCAAATATGATGACGATATTCAGACCTATACGCCGCCGAAGGAAGAAAAGAAGGGCTGGGGCCTCTTCGATACAGTTTTGGCCGCCGTGGCCGTTGTCGTGGTCGTCGCTTTGGTGGTCGCCGCTACTGTGGTGACCGGCGGAGTCGCCGGAGCCATATTAATGGGCGCGGCTTGCGGAGCCATTGCGGCCGTGGGTGCAACCGCCGTCGGCGACTTGGCCCGTGGAGAACTGAGCAGCGGCGCTACCTACTTGAGGAGCGCGGTAACAGGGGGGATTGTCGGAGCCATAACCGGGGGACTCTTTGGCCCTATTGGCGGGGCTACATCTAGTTTGGCTCCAATGACGGCAAGCCAGCTAACGAGTGCATATACAGGCATGCTTGCTACTGGTTTTGCCAGTGGATATACTGACTATGTATTGACGGAATCCATTAATGGACGTCGGCCAACTTTATCGGGGGCACTAACTGCTGGCGCTTATGGCGCTATGTTCTCCGGCGCATTAGTACTCTTCAAGCCTATTAAGAACGCTATACAAGGCCTTTTCCAAAAAGGAATTAAGCCCAATACGGCTACATTGAACAGGCCGACTCCTATCGAGGAGTTGGAGGCTAATAATAATCGTAAACCGGATGTGGAGGAGCCGCCGAATAGGGGGGCTGAGGGGACGCCAAAAACTACATCACAAAGTGAAGAGGTTTTAGACCTGTATCGCCGAACATCCAACGTCGGTGAATTTAGCCATCTGGAAGTACCGATGCAATTGAGAGAAGTTAAGCGTTTAGCTGAACAAGCAGGTGTAGGACTAGATGGAGTAAAGATTAAAATCATAAGAGATCCCGAAATGCTGCGTTTACCTCATGCCGGATGGGCCAATCCAAATGGTAAAGAAATTCAATTATACCCAAATGCTTTTATTAACGAAGAGCAATTGGTTAAAACCATAGCTCACGAGAGGACACATATTTTTCAGGTGAGAATATATGGGGAAGCAAAGGATATGACTATGTTAGATAAATTTGAAGAAGGCGCATATGGTATTGAGAATACGTTTTGGGACTATTTTAATAGAAAGGGAAAATAGAAATGATGAATCCTAAATTTAAGCAATGGTTACAACTGGCTGCGGTAATTAAAGAAACAATTCCTAGTGTTCCAGAGCTTAATTGTCCACATTGCGGCAGTCAAAATGTTAGCTTTGAGTATATTGGAGATGTACAAAGAAGAGAGGGTTACTTTCTAATGTGGTGTAATAATTGCTTAGAGGGTATTCATATTTCAAGAATTGAAATTCCAGAAAAAGCAAAAATAATACCATTTGGAGCACCGGCAGAACAAATATCGCACATTCCTAATTTCACAAAAGTTACTCCTAATTAATTGATCTTTAGTTTTTGGATGTACTTCTTGACAACAAGGTCATACAATACAACAAACCAAACAATAAGCATTCAAACACTTAATAAATTTTCAAAGGCTTATTCGAACTTGAACAATAGGGAAGAATAAGTCTTTTTGTTGTTCGAAAATTAACGAAAGAACGAAGTTTAATTCACAAGCAGAAATTGAAACAACCTGTTATAGAGTCGATCGGACAAACTATCCTAAATACGATAAGATGATAAAGATAGAAACCTATACTGAAGATTTTGTTGAAAGGTATATGACTGGAACCAACACAAAAGATTTAGGAGGTTGGCATGAGTGAAATTAGATGTTTTTTCATTCAGTGGGTACGAGTATCAGGCGAATGTTAAATCAATTCCAATTGTAGTTAGAATATCCTCAACTGATACAATAAACATCGCGGATAAAATAGATATAAGTTATGAGAGAAATCTGAGAGATTGAGGAGTTTGAATGGAATATATTATGAAAATAGGTGAAATAGTAATGCTACCTTCAGTTGGATATGTTATTTCTGGGAATAATCCGCAATTAACGAAATATGACATATCCATTTTAAATTTGAAAGATAAGCTTATGGTAAAGACATCTACAGATGAATTTATGTTCAAAGTTTTAGATGTTAATGTTTCTTTTTCGATCACTGAGAATTTAATAATTGGAATCAGAGTTGAAGAATCTAATAATTTTCCAAGGTAAAAACCGGAGATTTATTGTACAAAGTATAAATTATGAAACAGGACTTACAGATAAATGTTATGTGCATTAAAGCTTGAATTCACATAACACTAATATGTTAAATTCCAAAAGGTTGACCAAGGTAGGATACTGTTTTAGTCAATCTGTTTTTTTGTTATTATTCATTTTTTTCGTCATTATGAGAGATAAGGAGAATTACCAATGACTTATAAATATATCATGCGGGTGGGGACGGCCATTAATGATAAAAAACTAGGGTGTATTATTGTAGGAGGAGTTGATCCGACGTTTTCCTCAAACAATACAGGAGTACCATATCTTGTTGATAGATATATTATGGTTAAAACTACAACAGAAGAATTGAAATTTAGGGTTAAGAAAATGGATCTTTCAACTTCGATCTGGGGAAGTATAAATATTGGGATTATTATTTATGATTCGGGTGATTTTCTTAAGATAAAATCAGGTGATGAAGTTTTGGCAATATTGGATTGAGATGTACGAACATTATTTGTGATATAGGAGGGATGCAAGTGTTTATTTTGCTAGAGCATTCATTACGTCCTTTGAGAATACATGGTAATAAAGTTATCCCAGCAACTATTATTCCTTTGGATAAAGGAAGATTAGAAATTAGCCGTTATGTTGGGGTTAAAAGTGGAGCAAGAGTCCGCGTTTTAAATTTTGGTGGACACATAAAACCAGCCCCTGAATCTAAGGATGTCATTAAATGGTTATTGGATTTCCGTATCTTTTAATCAAAAGAACCAAATAAGGGGCTACGGATGGTTCTGCAAGAAGAATGAGTTAATTGGAGAAGCTATATTGGTCAATGGAGAGCTGGAAAATGATAGTCCAACCACCATAAAGAGTTTTCGTTCTCTTTTTCAAAAAACTGTTGAATGTGAGTGCAAGGGGGCAGCACAGAGAGAAGTGTGGCATTATAAACTTGGCGACTAAGAAATAGTGTAGTTGATCAAAATTATAACCGGAGTGTTATAGATGACTGAGTATTTCAGAGATTTCACCTTTTATTCTCTTCATCATTTTGAAAATGCACAAAACATTGGGTGGATAAATGAAGCAAATGATTATAGCAAAGGGAATGTATCAAGTGAGTTTATTGAAAACTTGTGGTTGTACGTAAAAAATCCATTTAACGAAATAAGAATGGTTCCCATCAAATCAAACTCAACAGACTTCACTGCATTAGGATCATCTGAAATTCGAGTAATCACTGAAGATGGTAAACAGAAATTCGCTGCCCCCAGCATGATACTTCATTATGTAATTGATCATAACTATTGCCCTCCAGAAGAATTTATAAGTGCTGTAATTAATGGACCTAAACCAGGATCGGATGTGTATGAAGCATATAAGCAACGTTACAATATTGATTGTTTATGGGGAGAACCAGACGATATAGTGGTTATCTCTGAAAAACTAAGGAACGGCGTCTTAAATAATGATAGAAAATTAATTTATGATCATTCTGCTTTTTGTAACATAATTACCAAGGACGGATCATTATTAAATGTTGCAATTAAATCAAGAAATGTAGAATTGGTAAAAGATTTAATTTTACTAGGGGCCGATTTGAATAAATTCAGTGGAATTGAATTGAATAATGCAGTTGCTGAATCTGAAAATGAAATTGAAATTGTTAGACTGTTGTTAACCCATAATATTATGATTGATGTGAGTACTCCTAAATCAAATCCGCTCTTTTCTGCTATTCGTAAAGGTAATTATGAAGCATCTAAGATCTTATTGGAAAATGGAATAGATGCTAACGTAAAATATACAAATGAATTCATGAAAAATATCGATGCAATTACTTTGGCAAAACGCTGCAATCAAGATCGTATTATTGAATTACTTGAGGGATATATTGATCAATAAGCACATGCAGAAGCTCCACTTAAAAGCTTGACAAATATACCACCAGCTTTGGAGGTTCTTAGTCCGCCCTTGTTAGCTAGCCCGGATCAACTGAGGATTCTTGAGTCCATGTCTACAGTCGAAGCTATTTATACACAACCTAAGAGTGACTCGGAAGTCTATATTTTGTGAATCATAACAACCATTAAGCCCCTTTTTTTTCGATGCGAAGAGGGGGCTTTTCTGATGTATAGGAACACAATCGACGAGGTAGCTAGGACAATCCCATAGTCATCCCCACCATGTTCCTGTACAATGGAATGAAAATAAACAGGACCGGCGGAAGGGGTGTTGTGGGGCGTGCTCATCCGGTTGAAACCGCTTAAATCTTGGAGTCTTCGCGCTAAAATTTTGCTGATCTTCCTTCTGCTCATTTCGATTCCGCTTAGCTTGCAGGGCGTGGCGACCTATGTGGATTTTTCCAGCTCTATTGAACGGAGGACCTCCGATTATACCGCGCAATTGGTAGACCAGATCAACCGGAATTTGGACCGGACGCTGGTGGAGATGCAGAGATTAACGTTGATGCCTGTATACGATTCGGGGGTATTGTCCATCTTGCGCAAGTACAGGGGGGAGGAGAGCCTGCATCAGCAGCCTACGGTGGAGGAGCGCTCCAAAATGCAGCTTTATATCGCCAGCATGACCTTCGACAGGCCGGAAATCGACAGCATCCAGATTTTTGCGGGAAATGGCTATACTTTCTCCAGCCTGGCGCCGAGCGCGATTGCTGCATACACGGATGTGGAACGGCAGCCCTGGTACTCCAGAGTGGAGGAAGCGAGGGGCGCCTGGGTGCTGCTTCCGCCGCATCGGCCCTCTTACTATCTGGACGGCAATCAAAGTTATTTCTCCGTAGCCCGGCTGATCCGTGAGCCTAATACAAACCGGACGCTTGGGTTAGTCAAAATCGATTTGAAGCAGACGTTATTCAAGCAGCTTGTCGATAATGCCAGGATGGAGGAAAACGGCGGGATCGTGGTGCAAAACAGCCGGGAAGAGCTGTTCTACACGGCGCCTGCGGAGAAAGACGCGGAGACATCCAAGCTGCTTCCGGATCGCATCCGCGAGCTTTCCGGACGTTCGGAAACGGCCAGCCAGCTCCTGCATATGGAGGGGAACGAGTATCTGGTCGTCTCCAACTATTCAAAATATTCCGATATCAATATCGTCAGTTATATTCCAGTGGCGTCCCTGCTTGTGGAGACCAAGGAACTTCGCAATTTTACGCTTCTGGCCGGTATCGTCTGCCTTGTTTTGGCCGGGGCCTTTGCCACCTATTTCTCTTATCGTCTAACCAAACCTCTTGGAACGCTGGTCAGGAAAATGCGGCTCGTGGAGCTCGGCGATTTCAAACAGAGCGTGCCGGCGGTGACCGAGGATGAAATCGGCCGGCTCGGCTCAGGCTTCAACCGCATGGTGGAAGAAATCGACCGGCTCGTTCATGAGGTGTACGTACTCGGCATGAGAGAAAGAGAGGCGGAATTGGCCGCCTTGCAAAGCCAGATCCATCCCCATTTTATTTATAATACGCTGGAGTCGATCAGCATGCTTGCCCGGCAACGCAATAATGAGGATGTCTCGGAAATGGCCACGGCTTTGGGCAGGCTGATCCGCAGCGCGGTGGAGCAGGACCTAAGCCTGATTCGGCTTGGCGAGGAGCTTGAGACGGCCGAATCCTATATTCGCATCCAAAAAATGCGCCATGGTTCCAGGCTGCGGGCCATGTTTGATATCGAAGAAGGGCTGGAGGATTGCCTGGTCCCGAAACTGCTGCTGCAGCCGTTGATTGAAAATGCGATTATGCACGGGATCGGGGACCGTGAGCAAGGGGGAACGGTTTGCGTAACTGCGGCACGCTTTGAGGATGTGGTGCTGCTGACCGTCAGCGATGACGGGCGGGGCATGTCGGAGGAGGAGCTGGCGGCTCTGCGGGGTTCATTGGAGGAGGCAGCCGCGGATGACGCAGCAAACATGCCGGCGCTGCCAATACGCGGTCATGGAGTGGCGCTTAAAAATATCAAACAACGCTTGCTGTTGATTTACGGCAGCGACTGCGATTTCGAAATCGATGGAAGCTTTGGGCAAGGCACGGCTTTTACCGTAACACTGCCGTTCATGACACAAAAGGAGCAGGAGGTCGGCATTAAATGATCAAGCTCATGTTGGTGGAGGACGAGGACATTATCCGTAAAGGGATCCGCGATTTGATCGGCCGCGCGGCCCCCGATTTTGAGGTCGTATGCGAAGCCGCCCACGGCAAGGAAGCGCTGGCCTACCTGGAACGCAATGTAGTGGATGCCATTATTACGGATATCCGGATGCGGGAGATGGACGGGCTGCAGATGGTGGAAAAGCTGCGGGCCGCTGGCCATGGGACGCCGATTGTCATTGTCAGCGGCTACGGAGATTTTGTGTATGCGAAAAAAGCGCTGCAATTCGGGATCGCCGATTACCTGTTGAAGCCCATAGACCGTAAGGATTTTGCGGCTGCTTTGGACAAGATTCGGCTAACCTTGAATCCTTCCAATGGAGATACGGGTGGAGCTGCACCGGAAAGCCAGGCGGGCGGGGGGCCGCCATCCAGCGAGGGGCGCAGAATTATCCGCAAGCTGAAGACCTATATCGCCGAACATCCCGACGGTGATTTGCGCCTGCAGACGTTAGCGGAGCGGGTGCATCTGAATCCCTCCTATCTTAGCCAGCTTTTTAAACAAGAGGAAGGCGGGAATTTGTCCGATTATATCGCCGAAATGCGCATCCGGCGCGCTTGCAAACTGCTGGAGACGACGAAATTGAAGGTTTACGACATCGCCCGTTTATCAGGATACCAGAGCCCGAAGCATTTTATGCTAGTGTTTAAACAGCATACCGGAATGACGCCCGGAACCTATCGGGAACAGAAAGGAATGTAAGACTACATAACATATTACGTTATGTAGTT
This sequence comes from Paenibacillus macerans, assembly GCF_023715465.1. Lineage (GTDB taxonomy): Bacteria > Bacillota > Bacilli > Paenibacillales > Paenibacillaceae > Fontibacillus > Fontibacillus macerans_A. The sequence continues at coordinate 213,287 of NZ_JAMBOE010000010.1, read as the reverse complement.
CTTTTTTTATGGGCAAAAACCTAAACAATCTAAAAATATCGTACCTTTTCTGAAGGTTTGGTGATTTTTTATATGTTCACATGTCAATATAATTAACCTTAGAACTTGAATACGAATATGAACCATGCAGAGGGGGAAGCGGTATATGAAAAAATGGTTGACCGGTTTGTTGACATTGGCACTTGGGGTGGGGCTGATCGGCTGCGCCGGACAAGAACAGCCGAATAACACGGCTGAAGAGCCCGGAAGCGCCGGCGGCGAAAAGGTGCTATTGAAATTTGCGACTTGGGGAAATCCGGCGCAGCTTGAGCTGTACAAAGGGCTGACCGACACTTTTACGCAGCAGCATCCGAATATTGAGGTGCAAATCGACACAATCCCGTTTGCGGACTACCAGCAAAAAATGTCCGTGCTGGCGGCAGGCCGGGAGCTGCCCGACATTGCCTGGGTATCGGAGCGGATGGTACCGCAATTTATGGCCAACGACATTCTGGCCGATGTCTCGGATATCGTTCAGGATGAGGCTTTTGACAGCGCTGACATTATCCCTTCGACGCTTGAACTGTTCCGTCAGGACGGCAAGCTGTACGGGTTGCCGTTTTCCACTCCGCCCAGCGTGGTGTTCTACAACGAAGATTTGTTCAAGCAAGCGGGCTTAAGTACGCCAAACGAGCTTGCGGAAAAAGGAGAATGGACGTGGGAAAAGTTTGAAGAAGCCGCAAAAGCGATCAAGACGAGCGCTGCCTCGCCGAACGTTTACGGGGCTAACTTTTTCCGCGACTGGAAAACATGGATTATCCTCGCTTCGTATTCCTGGTCAAACGGAAGCGGGCCGTTTAATCCGGAGATGACGGAGTACACCTGGAACGACCAATACGGGGTTGCAACCTTGGAGATGCTGAAGCGCATGATGTTCACGGACGGCTCGCATCCGAAGGCGGGAGAGCAGGTTAATTTTGAATCCGGGCAAATTGGCATGATTTTCGACAACTACAGCTTTGTTTCCAAGGCTAGAGAGATTCAAAATTTCCAATGGAGCATTGCGCCGATGCCATCGGGCTCCAAGGGCAGCGTTCCGATGATGGGGCAGGCCGGCTACGTGCTGTTTAAAGACGGAAAACATCCGGAAGAAGCCAAGGAGCTGCTGAAATTCCTGGCCGGCAAAGAGGGCGTGCAGAAAACTTCGGCCTTCTTCGTGCCGCCGCGCCAATCAGTGCTGAACTCGGAGGAGTTCCTGAACGTGGAGGGCAATCCGGACGCCGGGCACATCAAGCAGGCGGTCATCGACGAAATGCCTAAAGCGGTCGTGCAGCCGGGGCATATCCGCTGGCAAAACATTGACACGGAGATTTTGACGGGCTTTGACGCGCTGTTTGCCGGACGGAGCGAGCCGCAGCAAATTCAGGATGAGGTAAAAAGCAAGGTGGATGCCCTGCTGAGTAAATAGAGGCAGTTTTTGAGCATAGGGGGAACGGGCATGAATCGTTTGGATAAAGCATTAAACGGAAAGCCGGGGCTGCAGCTGTTCGTCAGCCTCCCGGCCAACGATATCAAGCTTGCGGAGGCGGCGTTGGCCGCGGGGGCTGACGGTCTGAAAGTGCATATCAACGTGGGGCACCGGGCCAGCGGCAATCGCTTCGGCGCACTGGACAGCTATGCCAGCACCTTCAAGGAAATCCGCTCCCGCTTTGACGGGCCTTTCGGGATCGTACCCGGAGGGTCGGTGGAAGAAGTAAACCCGGAGGAAATCGGCCGGCTGCCGGAGCTTGGCATTGATTTTTACTCAATTTACGCCTTTCACCACCCTTCTTTTCTGCTGCGGGCCCCGGGGTTGGCAAAAACGTTTGCGATCGACAGCGGGTTCGACCGGGGTATCGTGGAAGGGGGGAGGGCTTTCGGCGTGAGTGCGCTTGAGGCATCCATCGTTCCCGGCAATGAATATGGAACCAGGCTTACCCTTGCCGATCTGCTCCATTACCGCTGGCTCGCGGCACACACCGGTTTGCCGGTCATTGTGCCGACCCAGCGTAAAATCGGCCCGGAGGATATCCCAGCTTTGGCCGATAGCGGCGTAAAGGTGCTGCTGGTCGGAGCGGTGGTTACGGGCAATGAGGCGGAAGGAGTGCGCCGGGAAGTTGACGCTTTGCGAAATGCGATTGATCGGCTGTAGAGGGCGCTCATACTGCGGCTGCTATGCACGAGGCTCCGAAAGACAGGAGGAAAAGCGACATGACGACACTTGAAACGATAAAACCGGAAAGGCCCGGCCATCCGCTCGGAAGGAAGGCGAGGAAGGCCGGTTCCTTAAACCGGGGGGACAATTTGGCGGGCTGGCTGTTTGTGCTGCCGATGGTGCTGGGGTTCGTCCTGCTGCTGCTTGTCCCGCTGATTATGGCGCTTTATATGAGCTTTACCGATTGGCCGTTGTTGGGCGAGGCTAACTTCATCGGGTTCGAGAACTACCGCGCTATCGCGGGGGACGCGGAATTTTGGCGGGTATTGGGCAATACGCTCTATTTTGCCGCCGGGCTTGTTCCGCTGAACATTATTTTGGCCTTGCTGCTTGCGCTTCCGCTATCGAAAAATATTCGCGGAGCGGGCTTTTTCCGGACCTTGATCTTTATTCCGGTCATGACTTCGCTGGTGGTCTGGTCGATTGTTTGGAAATACATGTTTGCGACCGATTCCGGGTTCATTAATCAGTTGCTGAGCATGATCGGCATTACCGGACCGGCCTGGCTGTACGATACCCGGCTTGCCATGCCCGTTGTTATCGTGACCAGTCTCCTGAAAAATGTCGGTCTGAACATGGTGCTGTTCATTGCCGCGCTGCAGCAGGTTCCGGCCCAGCTCTACGAGGCCGCCAGGATCGACGGGGCCGGGAGAATGCGGATCTTTTTCCGGATTACCGTGCCGATGATCACGCCGACGATTTTTTTGACGCTGATGATGACGATTATCGGTTCGCTGAAGGTGTTCGGACAAATTTACGTCATGACGCAAGGGGGGCCGTCCGGCAGCACCAAGGTGCTGGTCTACACGATTTGGGAAAGAGCCTTTAAGCTGTTCGAGTTCGGATATGCTTCAGCGCTGGCTTATGTGCTGTTTGTCATTACCCTGCTGCTTACGCTGGTACAATGGCAGATGAGAAAAAGGTGGGTTCTGAATGAAAACTAGTCTATTCGCCCAAAAAAATAGCGCGGCAGGCGGGAACCTATTCCATTATCTGCTGCTGCTCGCCGTGTCGGTGGTGATGATGACCCCGTTCGTCTGGATGGTTTCCACTTCGCTCAAGCAGCCGGCTGACGTGTTTGTATTTCCGCCGCAGCTGATACCGTCGCCGGTACGCTGGGCGAATTATGCCGAGGTGCTAGAGACGATCCCGTTCCATCTGTTTTACGGCAACAGCGTGTATATCGCCCTTCTGGTCACGGCGGGAACCGTGCTTTTCTCCTCCATGGCCGGGTATTCTTTCGCCCGGATTCCTTTCTGGGGGAGAAGCCTGGTGTTTCTGCTGCTGCTCAGCACGATGATGATTCCGAACGAGGTTATCGCCATTCCGATGTTTCTGTTTATGCGGGAGCTGGGATGGATCAATACGCATTTGCCGTTGATTATTTTGCCTGTGTTTGGTGCGGGCGGTGTGTTTGGGGTGTTTGTGATGCGCCAGTTTTTTCTGGGGATTCCGAAGGAGCTGGAGGAAGCGGCAATGATTGACGGCTGCTCGCGTCTGCGGATTTATTCTACGATCATGCTGCCCTTGGCGAAGCCCGCGATCGCCACGCTGGTCATTTTCACGTTTTTGACGAGCTGGAACGATTTTTTTGATCCGCTGATCTTTATCAATGACCGCAAGCTGATGACCTTGCCGCTGGCATTATCGCTGTTTACCGACGAGTCGGGGACGTCGTGGCATCTGCTGATGAGCGCTTCGGTCATGGCGACCTTGCCGCTGCTGATCGTGTTCTTTTTCGCGCAGAAGCAGTTTATTGAAGGGGTGTCGATGACGGGACTGAAGGAATAGCTCGGGGAGGCCGGTTCCGTATACTAAAGACGACTACAGGGAGGCAGAAAGAAATGGATAGCAGGACACGGATGATGGAAGCGGACGTAGTGGTTACTGGAGCGGGGCCGGCGGGCATCGCCGCCGCCATCGCCGCGGGGAGGCAGGGGGCCAGCGTCATCCTGATCGAACGGTACGGGTTCGTCGGCGGGATGTCTACGGCCGCCGGGGTTTATCCTTGGATGACCTTCCACACGCAGCGCGGGGAACGGGTCATTGGCGGCATCGCCCAGGAGATTGTGGAACGCCTGATGGAGCGCGGCGGCTCGCCTGGCCATCTGCGCGATACCGTTGGCTTCGTGCATACGTTGACGCCGTACCATCCAGAGATATATAAGGTACTGGCCGTTAATATGCTGCGCGAAGCGGGGGTGAAGCTTGTCTCGCACAGTTTTGTCGACGAGGTGCAGCGTGAGGGCGAACATATCCGCTCCGTGACCCTTACCGGAAAATCGGGGCGGATCAAGGTAGACGGGGCGATGTTCGTCGATGCGTCCGGAGACGCGGATGTCGCCTATCTGGCGGGAGCACCGACGCTTCAGGGGCGCGAGGGCGACGGGCTGTCGCAGCCGATGACGATGAAGTTTCGGATGCGGGGCGTTGATGTGGAGGCGATTCGGAGGGCAATGCTGGCCGATCCCGAAAATTTTTACCACAAGACACCGTTTGCCGAACTGGAGATGGGACGTATTCCGCTCACGGGGGTTTCCGGCTTTTATAAGGAGTGGAAGGCGGGCGGGGTGCCGATCAACCGCGATCAGGTCCTGTTTTTTATCGGGCCGGAGAAGGATGAAGTGCTGATCAACTGCACGCGGGTTCAAGGCTTAAGCGCGACCGATGTCGAGGAACTGACCTTGGCGGAGGAGGAAGGGCGCAAGCAGGTGCTGATGATGGCGGAATTTTTGAAAGCGCGGGTGCCTGGGTTCACCGTGGCCTCCATTTCTTCGGTCGCGCCCCAGATCGGCATCAGGGAATCGCGCCGGATTGACGGTCTGTACCGGTTAACGATGGAGGATGTGGTGACGGGACGGCATTTTGAAGACGGTATTGCGAGGAGCGGCTATCCGGTTGACCTCCATGATCCGTCAGGCAAAGGGGTCATGGCGGCTACCATCGAAAATGACGGCTCTTACAGCATTCCTTACCGCTGCCTGGTGGCCCGAGGGCCGGTGAATCTGCTCGCGGCGGGGCGCTGCATATCCACCACGCACGAAGCGCTGGCGACCACGCGCTTGACGCCCAGCTGCATGGCTACGGGAGAGGCGGCGGGCACGGCGGCAGCCCTTGCTTGCAAGGCGGGGATCACCGCGGCGGAAGTGGATGCAGCGCTGCTCCGGGAGCAGTTGCAGGCACAAGGGGCTATTGTGTGAAGGGGGCGGGGGCAGCCACCCCCTTCTTATACCATAGGCGGATTCGCGGGAGGCTGGATGCAATAAATCAGGCGGCCCGTGGCCCCGTCTGGCACCCTTTCACCGGAAAAAATAGCGGAACTTTATGGTCTTATTTTTCAAGGTAGAACATGGGCATCACCATTAGCGGAATTTTTTGTTCTTATTTTCCAATCGACCGTGCGAAAAGCGGCTATTTCCCTACGATTCCGAAAATAACGACATTAATGTCCTCTATTTCGCTCGAAGTGGGTAATTTCGCCGGGATAGCGCCATTTTTTACCCTTATATTTTTCCCTGAGTATTTCGACAAGCTAAATCAATCCGTTCAGTGGCTTCCTATTTTCCCCTCTGTGTAAAATCCCTAGAAAAGTGTTGTAACCCGCGCCAAAACAAGGTATAGTGAATATGCAAAAAATGAATCGGTGAACCTGATTAAGCCATACCAATGGATATGGCTTTTTTTTCTTAAGATAAATATAAGTGTAAGCTTCGAAGTTGCCGACGTCTTTTTATCATAAGAAAAGTGCCGCTAAACGCGGTTTTACCTCCTATGGGAGCACGCCGTGGGGCGTTTTTCCCATGACAGAATGACTAAAGGAGTTGATGCATCGATGATTGAACTGGCTGCGGTGGAAAAACACTTTGCGGGTCAGGTTGTCGTGCATCCGCTATCGCTCACCATAAAGGAAGGGGAATTCCTGACCTTGCTGGGCCCGAGCGGCTGCGGCAAGACGACGATTTTACGCATGATAGCGGGTTTTGAACATCCGACGTCGGGGAAAATCCTGCTGGATGGGACCGACCTGACGAATCTGCCTCCCAACCGCCGGGATTTGAACCTTGTGTTCCAGCATTACGCTTTGTTCCCGCATATGACGGTAGAGGAGAATATCGCATTTGGTTTGAAAATGAAAAAAATGCCGGCAAAGCAGCAGAAGGAACGCATTCAAGAGGCGGTGGAGATGACGCAGTTGACCGCACTTGTCAAGCGCTACCCGCACCAGCTGTCCGGCGGGCAGCAGCAGCGGGTGGCAATCGCCCGGGCGATCGCCAACAAGCCCCGCGTTTTGCTGTTGGACGAGCCGCTTGGAGCGCTGGATCTGCAGCTGCGCAAAAGCCTGCAGGCCGAGCTGAAGCAATTGCAGCGCAGCCTGGGCATTACGTTCGTGTATGTAACGCACGATCAGGAGGAAGCGATGATGATGTCCGACCGGATCGTCATCATGAACAGCGGCCGGGTGGAGCAAATCGGCACGCCGCGGGAAATTTACGCTTCGCCGGCAACGCTGTTCGCCGCTACTTTTGTCGGCGAGAACAATATCTTTTCGCTGGATGGGCGGCTGTTTGCGGTGCGGCCGGAGAAACTCCGGACCGTCTGCGGCAGCGGCATCGCCGGCGCCAAAAGAACCGGTGAAGTGCAGGATGTGCTTTATTTGGGGAGCGTTCATAAATTGATCGTCCAGCTGGATAACGAGCCGATGACCGTTTCGATCGTGCTGGATGCGGCGGATGACCATCCTTATCAAGTCGGCGAGCAAATCGGGGTGGATTGGAAGCCGGAGGACGAGGTGATCATCGGGTCATGAAAAAATCGAGCCTGAGCCTGCTCCCGGTTCTGCTGTGGCTGAGTCTGTTTCTGGTGGTTCCGATGCTGATCGTCGTAGGCATTTCCTTCATGGGCCGCGACAGTTTGGGCAATGTGGTGCTGGACTTCAAATTCGACGCCTACGCCATGTTTTTCGATCCGCTTTATTTGGGGATTTATTGGGATACGATCATCTTGTCCGTGCTGACGACCATCTTCTGTCTGCTGCTGAGCTATCCATTGGCCTATTATATAGCGAACGCCGGTCCGCGTATGCAAACCTGGGGGCTGGTGCTGATTACGGTGCCCTTTTGGATCAATTTCCTGATCCGCACCTACGCCTGGGTGCTGCTGCTTCGTACCCAAGGGGTTGTCAATGAACTGCTGCTGGACTTCGGCTTGATTGCCGAACCGCTGCAGATGCTATATACGCGGGGCGCGGTGCTGCTCGGCATGGTATACACGTTTATTCCGTTTATGGTGCTGCCGATTTACGTTTCCCTGGAGCAGATGGATAAGAAGCTGCTTGAGGCCGCCAGTGATTTGGGCGCTTCGCGTTGGCGGGCGTTTTGGCATATTACGCTGCCGCAGACGAAATCGGGAATTATGACCGGATCGGTGCTGGTCTACGTTTCGACGACCGGCATGTTCGTCGTCACGGACATTCTGGGCGGCGCGAAGTCGGCGATGATCAGCAACATCATTCAAAGCCAGTTCCTCGGGGCGCGCAACTGGCCGTTCGGCTCGGCGCTGTCGGTGATCTTCGTCATCACCTCGCTGATTCTGATTGCGCTGTTTAACCGGGCGATGACTTCACGGTATCAGACCGTGCGGGAGGTGGGCTCATGAAGACGAAAAGCCATCCGCTGCTGGGCATCCATTCCCTGATCATGATGATTTTCATTTATGTGCCGATCGCGTTTATCGTCGCCTATTCGTTCAACAGCTCCAGGCTGGCCGCGGATTGGAGCGGGTTTACGTTCGATTGGTACGTGTCCCTGTTCGACAACCGCCATGTGATGGAGGCGCTAAGCAACAGTTTGACCGTAGCGGTCGTTTCCACGATCGTTTCTACGCTGCTGGGCACCTTGGCCGCGCTGGCCATGCGTAAGGTCGGCAGAAGGACCAAGGCCGGTATGGGCGGGCTGCTGTATATGCCGATTATCGTCCCGGATATTATTATGGGTTTGTCCTTGCTGGTGCTGTTTACTCAGCTTCATATGCCGCTGGGCAAAATAACGATTATGATCGCACACATTACGTTCAGCTTGTCATATGTTTACGTCGTCGTCTCGACCCGGTTGTCCGGCATGGGCGGCCAATTGGAGGAAGCGGCGCAGGATTTGGGCGCCGGAACCTGGCAAACGTTCCGCCACGTGACCCTGCCGCAAATTTTGCCGGGGATTGTCTCTGGAGCGCTTATCGCTTTTACGCTGTCGCTGGACGACTTTATGGTTAGCTTTTTTGTCAGCGGACCGAATTCGACAACGTTGCCGATTTATATTTACGGCCAGGTGAAACGGGGTATTTCCCCGGAAATTAACGCGCTTTGTACGATTTTGATTCTGGTTACGGTAACGCTGATCTTCCTGGCTCAATTTGTGCTGAACCGCGGCAAGGGGCAAAAAAAGCAGTCGGTGCTGCCGTTTTAGGAAACATGGCGGACCGGCTTGTGCCGATGAAAGAAGGAGAAAGGAGACTGAGAATTGAAAAAAATGAAATGGGCCGGCTTGCTGCTGGCGGTAACGATGATGGTGGGGCTGCTGGCTGGTTGCGGCGGCGGCTCGTCTAAGGAGACGCTGAACATTTACAGCTGGGCGGACAACTTCGATGAGGAAGTGCTGGCGCAATTCGAGAAGGAATACAACGTGAAGATCAATTACGACGTGTTCGCCAACAACGAGGACCTGCTGGCCAAGATCAAAGCCGGCGGGGGCGGCTACGATTTGATTCAGCCTTCCGACTATATGGTGTCCACAATGATCAAGCAGGACCTGCTGGCTCCGCTGAACATGGATAACATTCCGAATTTCGCGAACGTATCCGACGCCTACAAGAATCCGTCATTCGATCCCGGGAATAAATACTCGATCGTGTATACTTCCGGCGTAACGGGGATCGCTTACAATAAGAAGTATGTGAAAGACGAAATCAACAGCTGGGAAGACCTGTGGAACCCCAAATACGCGGGCAAGGTGCTCCTGTTGGACGACAACCGCGAAGTCATCGGCATGGCGCTGAAAAAGCTCGGTTACTCCAACAGCTCGACCAATGAAACGGAAATCACTGCGGCTGTCGACGAGTTGAAAAAGCTGCTGCCGAGCGTATTGGCCTTCGATACCGACAACATCAAGCAAAAGATGATTCAGGAAGAGGGCTGGATCGCGACGGTATGGTCCGGGGACGCCTCCTACATCGTCAAGGACAATCCGGATGTCGCTTACGTGGTGCCGAAGGAAGGCGGTACGATCTGGTCGGACAATTACGCGATTCCGAAGGACTCCCAGCACAAGGAGCTGGCTGAGAAATTCATCAATTTCATGCTGGATCCGAAAGTCAGCGCGAAAAACTACGAAGCGATCGGCTACAGCGACCCGAACACAAAAGCGGCGGAATTCCACACCCAGGAATATATGAACGACAAGATGATCAATTTGACCAACGATGAGTTGTCCCGCACCGAGTGGCTCGGCGATGTGGGTGACAAGCTGCAGGTTTACGACCGCTACTGGACGGAATTGAAGAGCGGCCGCGAGTAACGGTTAACATAGGAACACATAGGAACAGCGTCATGGATTTCCCGAGGCGGGGACCGTGGCACTGTTCTTTTTTTAAATTCCGGGCTAGGTAGAGGGCGATGCGCAGGTAGAGAGGGGGGGAGAGGAGGGGCATGGGGGCTAAGGGACACCAGAGCCGTTATTTGAGGAAAAACGGAGGATTGCAAAATGTGACGGACACAGAAGACCTTATTTACCTCAAATCGGCCTGGATGAACGGGTTTTAAGCGAAATAGGGTTAAGTGTGTCCGTTAGGCTGGGAAATACTCGGGAAATGGGCGGATAAGGTCGCTGGTGTCCGTTAGAGCAGCGTCCAAAGTTTAGGAAGAGCCTTCAATCGCTCCAAAGTAGAAGTCAGAGCCCTTAAAGGACGCCGTCAGACGCTTTTCTTATGGCGGGGCATATCCGTTTGAACGGTCCTGGGAGAGTTTGTTCTTGCGTTTCGGAATAAAACGATTACAATAAAATCAATTAGTCATGTTAACGTTAACATCCATTTGATATTATGGAATCTATCAGGTTGAAAAACGAAGGGAGCAAGGGGAAATGGCGAGGACGTTTTTGGGAAAAAATTTTTTGCTGAACAGCGATACGGCGAAGGAGTTGTATCATCAATACGCCAAGGAGCTGCCGATCATCGACTATCACTGCCATCTGAGCCCGCAGGAGATTTACGAGAACAAGAAATTTCGCAACATTACCGAGGCCTGGCTAGGCGGCGACCATTACAAGTGGCGGGTGATGCGCGCCTGCGGCGTTGACGAGGAGTTGATCACCGGCGGGGCGGACGATTACGACAAGTTTCTCGCGTGGGCGAAAGTGGTGCCGCGGCTGCTCGGAAATCCGCTGTATCATTGGACGCATTTGGAACTTCAGCGGTTTTTCGGCATTGATGAGCTGCTGAACGAACGGACGGCGCCGGCGATTTGGGAGCGGGTTAACGCCCTGCTGCAGGGTGAAGGGTTTGGCGCGCGGGATCTGATCAAGAAATCAAAGGTAACCGTCGTTTGCACCACCGACGACCCGGCGGATTCGCTGGAATATCACTTTAAAATCAAAGAGCTGAAGGATTTCGACACGCAGGTGCTGCCGAGCTTCCGGCCGGATAAATTTTTAGAGATTAACCGCGACACGTTCAAACCGTGGCTCGCCAAGCTGGAAGCGGCGGCGGGCAAGCCGATCGCCAGCTATAGTGCGCTGCTGGACGCCTTGCGGGAGCGGATTGAGTTTTTCCATGAAGCGGGCGGCCGCGTGTCCGACCATGCGCTGGACACGATGGAGTACCAGGAGACGAGGCTGAGTGAAGTGGAGGCCATTTTCGACAAGGCGCTCAAGAAGGGCAGCGTCACTCCGGCGGAAGAACGGAAGTACAAGTCCTACACGATGCGTTTCCTGGGCAAGGAGTACGCCGAGCGGGGCTGGGCGATGCAGCTGCATATCCATGCGCTGCGCAACACGAACAGCGCGATGCTCAAACGGCTCGGACCGGACACCGGGTACGATGCGATCAACGACGGTCCCGTCGCCGCCGCACTGGCCGGCTTGCTGAACGCGCTGGAGCGTGACGGGGCGCTGCCGAAGACGATTTTGTATTCGCTGAACCCAAACGATTATCCGGCGCTCGCCAGCATTATGGGCTGCTTCCAGGGCGACGGTGTTCCCGGCAAAATCCAGTTCGGCACGGCCTGGTGGTTCAACGACAACAAGGACGGGATGCTTGAGCAAATGAAGACGCTCGCCAATCTCGGCGTGCTGGCGCAGTTCATCGGCATGCTGACCGATTCGCGCAGCTTCCTGTCCTATACGCGGCATGAGTACTTCCGCCGTTTGCTCTGCGATGTGCTAGGCGACTGGGTGGAGCGGGGCGAAGCGCCGAAGGATTTCGAGCTTCTCGGCACCATGGTGACCGATATTTGCCACGATAATGCCAAACGGTATTTTGCGTTTCCGGAGTAAAAGAACGGGGAAGGAAGGAGATTTAAATTTGCGGACGGCCGGGGTGGCCGTCCGCATCGGTTTATACGATCTCCACCGGGATCAGCCGGAAATCGTTCACGTCCGCGAGCCCGCGGTTGGTGATGCGGAGCACCGGAATGACCGGCAGGGCGATCAGCGAAAACGTCATGAACGGCGCGTTCAGCGGGCATCCGAGCTGCCTCCAGGCGGCCTCCAGTTGCTTGACCTGCGCGGCCACCGTTTCCAGCGGCTGATCGGACATCAGGCCGGCGATCGCCATCGGCACGGCGGCCAGCACTTGCCCGTCCTGCACGGCGATCATGCCGCCGCCCAGCTTCGCCAGCTCGTTTGCGGCGAAGGCCATGTCCTCAGCGTTTGCGCCCATCACTAGCAGGTTGTGGCTGTCATGCGCCACCGTAGAGGCGACGGCGCCCCGCTTCAGCCCAAACCCGCGGGCAAACGCCAGCGAAATATCGCCGGAGCCGTGATGGCGGTCGATGCAGGCCAGCGTCAGGACGTCCTGCGCCAGATCGGGCTGAATCAAACCGTCCGCCACCTTCAGGCTGGCGGTTCCTTTTTGCGTCCGCGCGCTGTTTTCGATCACGTCGATGACATGCACCTTCGTCTCGGCATGTCCGCTTTGGCTGGCCAGCAAGAAATCGCCCGGCTCCAAAGGACGTGCCAAATGCACTGAATTACGCGCGCGTTCCGGATACGGATACACCGGGAAAGGCACGCGCAGCTCGCCGCTATCGTAAACGACGATCCCATCCACAATCACGGTGGACGGTTCCATCCGCTTTAGATCGTCGATCAGCAGCAGGTCGGCGCATTTTCCCGGGGCGATGCCGCCCACGTCACCGTCCACCTTGAAATATCGGGCCGTGTTGATCGTGCCCATTTGAATCGCGGTGACCGGCTCCACGCCTTCCTCAATCGCGCGGCGCACAACATGGTTCATGTGGCCTTTTTCGATCAGTGTCTGCGGGTAAACGTCGTCGGTGACCAGCATGATGTTGACCGTGTCCGCATGGTCCTCGGTCACCACCTTGATCACTTCCTTCACATCGTGCCAGGCGGAGCCCTCGCGGATCATCAGATGCATACCGAGGCGCAGCTTCAGCAGCCCCTGCTCCCGCGTGACCGTCTCATGGTCGTCGGTGACCCCGGAGGCGATATACGCCTGCAGCATGCGCTCGTCTTCGCTGGGGAAATGGCCTGTGACCGTTTTGCCCGCTTCCATCGTCGCTCGGATCTCTCCGCTCATTTTCGCATCACCATACACGACGCCAGGGAAGTTCATCACTTCGCCCAGCCCCTCGACCCCGTCCCAGGTCATGCCTTCGGCGATGTCTTTCACTTCCAGCGTCGCCCCGGCGTCCTCCAGATGGTCGGTGGCCGGCACGCAGGACGGGAACGTGGTGAACACCTTCAGCGGCAGTCCCTGACCTTCCTCGTGCATCCAGCGTACGCCTTCGGCTCCAAACACGTTGGCGATTTCATGCGGATCCATAAAGACGCCGGTCGTCCCTTTGGCCAAAGCGGCCTTGGCAAACTCGGTCACCGACAGCATCGTACTTTCTACGTGCATGTGACCGTCCAGCAAACCCGGGACGATATAACACCCCGCGGCATCGATGACGGCTGTCTCCTCGCCTATCGTATGCCCGGCGTCCCCGACGTAGGCAATGCGCCCCTGGGCCACGGCGACATCCGTATGCGGCAGCAGCTCTCCGGTGTATACATTAACTAAAGTGCCGTTTTTGACGACACAATCGGCTTTCTTTTTCCCGATGGCCACTTCCGCCAAAACCTGGCTGACTTCAAACAGTTTCTTTCTTGCAGCAGGTTTCATTCCCCGGTCACTCCTTTGCTCTTTGATAAAATAGCGCCTTAAGCTCTTTAGCTATTATGCCTAATCATAACAAAAAAGGCTGCCCTACGAACAGTGTCCTGTCGTTCGGGGCAGCCTTCGCCTCAAGCCGGCCTCATGCTTTCGCCGGATTTACTTTTTCGATGACCTGATCGACCAAGCCGTATTCTTTGGCCTCGATCGCGCTCATGAAGTAGTCGCGGTCGGTGTCTTTTTCGATCCGTTCCAGCGGTTGGCCGGTGCGCTCTGCGAGAATGTGGTTCAGCTTGTCGCGCATTTTCAGGATGCGGCGGGCGCGGATTTCAATGTCCGTTGCCTGGCCTTCCGCACCGCCGAGCGGCTGGTGGATCATGATCTCGCTGTTCGGCAGGGCGTAGCGCTTACCGGGAGCGCCGGCGTTCAGCAGGAACGCGCCCATGGAAGCGGCAAGGCCGACGCAAATCGTGGAGACGTCCGCTTTGATGAACTGCATCGTATCGAAAATGGCCATGCCTGCGGTAATTGATCCGCCGGGGCTGTTGATGTAGAGGGAGATGTCTTTCGTCGGATCTTCCGCATCCAGGAACAGCATTTGAGCGATGATGGAGTTGGCCACGACGTCGTTGACTTGCGAGCCCAGGAAAATGATCCGGTCCTTCAGCAGTCGGGAATAAATGTCGTAGGCGCGTTCGCCGCGGTTGCTTTGTTCAACGACCATAGGAATATAACTCACCGATAAAACCTCCTTAAATTTAGAGCGGCTGCGGCAGTTATCCGGCTTCCGGCGTATGTATGGGCCACTTCACCCGGATCGCTTGCACGGCAGCTTCTCGCTTGGGATGAGATTGCTTTAAAATCGGTTCGATCAATCATCAGAATTGACGGAAACGATCGATTATAACCTCATCATAAACAATTTATTCGCAAAAGTCAAAGATAGTCAAACTCAGGGGATAAAAAAAGCCCAATGTCATTAATACAGTCATTCAGGCGTTGGAACTCAGCGTTTGGTTATTTATCTGTTGGTTAAGTATGGCGCGCCCGCGAGGAATCGAACCTCGATCTCAGGCTCCGGAGGCCTACGTCATATCCATTGGACCACGGGCGCAAATCGCAAATTTAGCGTGCAAAATTGATTATATGGTATCGCTCAAGGAAATGCAAGTGGTATTTCTTAGCTTGGACAAAAATTCGCAGCAGACTAACGCTGGCTTATTATTCGTTGGCCCATTTCAGCAAAGTCATCCGCCCTGGAACGCTGCGCATCGAGCTTGTTTCAGGCAGGGACGCCGTGCGTTCGGCCGCGCTTCCGGCTCAACTTTTTTATTGGAGGTTACCCTGATTGTTTTGTAACTTTTTTTGCTCAAGGGTAAGTACCGCGGTGTCTACGGCTTCTTGTCCCTTGACTTCCACCTCGGCAAGAGCTTCATCCAAGGTTATTTTATTTTATTTTGAAGCAGCATGTCTAATACGCCTTGGGCAGCATCCTGAAAGGTGTCGAGGATCTCGGCATCGACTTGGGTATACAGGTCGACATAATTGGGATTTGCTTTAAGGGTGTAAAGAGGAGACAAATCATGATCCCCAACCTGCTCCACGTACTCGGTTACGGCAGGCAATCCATAATTCGGCTGGTTCTTGGCCAATAGTTGGCTATTTACCGAATCTCTAGCAATAAATTTAACAAGTTTCATCGCTTCGGCCTCTAGCGAAACATGGTGACTGGATTGCGGAGAAGCAGGACTGACTGGCATGGTTACCAGCTTCCATTTTAGTTCGGAGCCTTGTTGCTCTAAACCATTAACATCCTCGTAATTAACAACAGCCATTGCATAATTTTCTGAATTGAAGGATTTTTTATTGATGTCATTAAATGCAATATTTCCGCGGTTTAATGGTACTTTTATTAACTCTAGAACTTTTGCCCAGGACAGGCTGTTTAAAGAGATGGTTTTCGTCTGCTCATCGTAAGCTTGAAGGTTTTCGGTTTGGCCTATGTCGATTAGCCAATCGGCTGTTGACGGATAGGGCAGGGACAACCCTTTTGGAAACCGGTTGGCCAAAACAATAATATCTTCCCATGTCATCTGTTCTGTCGGGGAGTCCACGCCGTATTGATCAAAAAGCTGTTGGTTATACACTAAAGCGCTGCCGTAAAAAGTAGGAGGCAATCCGTACAGTTTGCCGCTCGGTATCATATTCTCCAAAGGGAATGAATCCCGGGCTACATAGTTGTCGAGGGTTTGAAGCAATCCGTTATTTATAGCCAGCTGAAATTGATTCGAAGGCAAATAAATCAAATCCACATCATTGTTTTCCGCCCATTCGCTTACAGTTATTTTTCTTCTTAAGATATCGCTTATTGGAACGATGGTATACTGTAAATTCGGATATTCCAGCGCCAGTAGAGAAGCGTATCTATCATCAAATTTTTTCTCAGAGAAATAGCCGATGTTTTAATTTGACCGCCTCTTTATTTTCCAGGGGTGACGGTTTCTCGGTACAACTTGATAAAATCGTCAAATTTAAAGCAAGAAAAAGTAATAGAAAGCTGCGCAACTTTAACAACCTCTCTTCCAATAAACCCTATTATTATCACTATTTATACTAATGCTAAAATATTGCCTGTAAACTAGTTCCCAATAATTAAATCTATCAAAAATGTGACCCAAGTTAAAAAATTTAACAAACTGCTTTTCTTCCATGTACGAGGTACGAATAGAGTGAATTTTTATTTGGTAAAACAGAATAGGAGGAATGCAAAGTATCCCTCTGCATTCCGTAAAAAAGGCAACTGTTATTGTTTACCGAACCATTAGCCGGGTGGCGTCATGTCCACGTGAGTGAACGACGGACTAAAGCTGATTGGGCCGAGCAAGTTCGTGAGCTTCCTGAGGTTCATTATCCCAAGGCGAAGCGCGTTCGGTTCGTCATGGATAATTTGAATTCCCATACGATTTCGTCGTTGTATGAAACGTTTAATCCTGATGTGCCGCTGTCTTTGGCCAAACGTCTGAAGATCTATTACCCCCCGAAGCATGGGAGTTGGCCGAACATCGCTGAAATCGAACTGAGCGCTCTGATGGTGCAATGCCTGCATCGCCGTATCGGCTTCATGGAACAATTTACAGCGAGAAGCAACGGTTTGGGGAGTGAATCGCAATTAGGCTCAGAAATCGGTACAATGGCACTTTACGACCGAGCAAGCCAGAGGAAAATTAAAACATTTATATCCTAAAATTTGATTCGGTCAAGGTACTAGGCAATTTGAAATATGAAATCCAACTCTTTGTTGATTAAAATCAAGGCATAAGGGCGAAACACCATAAAGGACTTGCGACTTTTACATGGGATAATGTATTTACCCCAAATCCGTCGTAAAAGATCGATGCCCTATTGGTCTATGTGGTAAATAGCCTACAAACAAAAAATTTAAAACCGCAACGGATGCAACGAAAATAAAAAGCTGACATCGGTTGAGTACCGACGCCAGCTTACAACTAAAAGTGGACAAATTCAAGAAGACTGAAATGATGATTCTTACCGCACAAACTCATCGCTTTCCTTGTCGTCCCCAAGGTAAAAGTGCAAATATTGTGTAGTTTTTAAACCACCACCGGAAAAGTTCCATTTTAATGACACTTTTGCCGGATCTCTAAGGGTTTCTTTCGCTCTAACGATAGTTAATTTTTCGTCGCTATATGATGCACCTAAGGTTGCCTGAAGGTTTTCATCGTACGCATCTGCGATATAATCCAATCCCTGATCTACTTTTGTATAATCTACGTAGTAATAAACTTGTATGAACGTGTTTCCGCCAGAAATTTTCACTTTTTTGAAATTACAGTACCCGCTTCCACACGTTGCTGTACCTCCGGTTATAGCATTGATAGTAATAGAGCCATCTGGATATTCGGTCTTTACAATCTTTTCTTGGGTCTTGCTAAATGTGTTGAAATTCTCCGAGTGGGTTACAATACCTTTATCTTCCATTTTCGGATTCTCAGAATCCAACAGTTCGCCTTTCGCAATCTTCTCTAACAGTAAACTTCTCTTCTCTTCCTTAACACCAAGCTCATCAAATCTTTTCTCTAAGGCCGTAATTTGATCAGGCGTTAGAGTGTTTTCTGCAGGAGACGC
Organism: Paenibacillus macerans; assembly: GCF_023715465.1. GTDB lineage: Bacteria > Bacillota > Bacilli > Paenibacillales > Paenibacillaceae > Fontibacillus > Fontibacillus macerans_A. The sequence goes on along the minus strand of NZ_JAMBOE010000010.1, from coordinate 195,523 downwards.
TGTTGCTGCTCCGGCCCCGGATAATGAAAGTACTGTTATGACTGACAGGAGAAGTAGGTTCTGAAAGAATTTCATGATTTCCTTCCTCCTTTAAAAGTGATATTTCCATTTTAATCCATGTATAATAATAACATAATAGAGATAATAAGTAAATTTATTGTTCCTTTATTTACATATTTTTGTATGCGATACTATAGATACGTGGAACGCTAAATTTTTGAAAAAGGGGGAGATCCCATTATATTCATAATTATATTGCTTGGCGTTGTGATATTAATTCTTTTGGACATCAGAGGGAGATTGCTAAAACGGGATTTAGGCAGAGAAACTATCGATAAGTCCAAAGAGGCTAGAAAACCATTGAAGAGAAGACGGAGGTAACCAAGAATCCGCTCTGTTCGCAAATTAATGCGGCAAGCGGATTTTTATTTTTTATGCGTAATTTTCAAGTGTTAAAAATGGTTGATCATTACATTCCCACTTTTTTTATACAGGTTTGTATAACACGCCCAAAGAATGAGAATTCTACGGACGTCAGGCTTGCAACCACGCTAGAAATTGGTTAAAATAACGGTGGGACTTAAAAAGTTAACCCGGGACATTTTAAGACCAAGGAGTTGGAGAGAAGAAGGAGCTTGCAGGAATGGAGATCATGCGTAACCTTGTGGAAATTCAGAAGCAGCTTCTGCCTGATCTCATGGACATTCTCAAGAAAAGGTACACCATACTTCATCAGATCATGTTATCTGACGTAATTGGCCGCAGAACCTTGGCAACTTCACTGGATATGACGGAGCGTGTGTTGCGGGCCGAAACGGATCTTCTGAAGGCTCAGGGCCTGATTGAAATCGAGAATATCGGCATGAGAATCAGCGATGCGGGCAGGCTTTTGCTTGAGGAATTGGAGCCGGTGGTCAAGGAATTGTTTGGCCTCGCCAATTTGGAAGAAGCGATCCGTCAGAGCTACGGCCTGCGCAAAGTCGTGGTCGTCCCCGGAGATTGCGATGCTTCACCGCTGGTGAAGCGGGAACTGGGGCGTGCGGGAGCCAGGGCGCTCTTAAGCTCCATGAACGAGGGCGACGGGGTTGCCGTCACAGGCGGAACGACGCTGGCAGAGGTGGCGGAGCAACTGAATCCGCCGCATAACGTGATGATGAAGGACAGCTGGTTTGTGCCTGCGCGCGGAGGATTGGGCGAGAGCCTGGAAATTCAGGCGAACACGATCGCATCCGGGATGGCGAAACGAGTGGGGGCAGGTTACCGCCTGCTGCACGTACCTGATTTGCTCGGCAAGGAAGCGTACGAATCGCTTGTCCACGATCCGAATATCGAGGACATCGTCAATATGATCCGGCAAGCGCGAATCGTGGTGCACGGCATCGGCGACGCGATGGAGATGGCGCGGCGGCGCAAGCTGGAGCCGCAGGTGACCGAACAAATCCGGAAGGAAGGCGCGGTCGCGGAATCATTTGGCTATTATTTTAATGAAGACGGCATCGTCGTCCATAAGATGCGGACTCTGGGCCTGCGCCTGGAGGACATCATGAAGACGGAAACCGTGATCGGAATTGCCGGGGGCAAAAGCAAAGCCAAGGCGATTCACGCCGTGCTGCGTTTTGGCCAAGAGGACATTCTCGTCATCGACGAGGCCGCCGCGGTGGAGATCGTAACCCAGCTTGGGCAGGGTGACAAGCAAGAAATCAAGTGAAGCTAATGATGTTTACTCATGGCGGGCTTTTTAGCCTGTCTTGAATAATAAAAAAACCAACACTAGGAGGAACTATTCATGAGTGTAAAAGTAGGTATTAACGGTTTCGGACGTATCGGACGCCTGGCTTTCCGCCGCATTCAAAATGTGGAAGGCATCGAAGTAGTAGCTATCAACGACCTGACGGACGCCAAAATGCTGGCTCACCTGTTGAAATATGATACAACGCAAGGCAAATTCGAAGGCGACGTCGAAGTTCATGACGGCTTCTTCAAAGTTAACGGCAAAGAAGTTAAGGTTCTGGCTAACCGCAACCCTGAAGAACTGCCTTGGGGCGAGCTTGGCGTAGACATCGTTCTGGAGTGCACAGGCTTCTTCACAACGAAAGAAAAAGCTGAGCTTCACCTGAAAGGCGGCGCGAAGAAAGTCGTTATCTCCGCTCCGGCTACCGGCGACATGAAAACGGTCGTTTACAACGTGAACCATGAAATCCTGGACGGCTCCGAAACGGTTATCTCCGGCGCTTCCTGTACGACAAACTGCTTGGCTCCTATGGCTAAAGCATTGAACGACAAATTCGGTATCGTAGAAGGTTTGATGACGACGATCCACGCATACACCGGCGACCAAAACACGCTGGACGCTCCGCATGCGAAAGGTGACTTCCGCCGTGCCCGCGCCGCTGCCGAAAACATCATTCCTAACACGACCGGTGCAGCTAAAGCCATCGGCCTCGTTATCCCTGATCTGCAAGGTAAACTGGACGGCGCCGCTCAACGCGTGCCTGTACCGACCGGTTCCTTGACCGAGCTTGTTACCGTTCTGAAAACCAAAGTTACTGCCGAAGAAGTGAACGCTGTTATGAAAGCCGCTTCCGATTCGGAAACTTACGGCTACACGGAAGACGAAATCGTATCTTCGGATATCAAAGGCATGACTTTCGGTTCCCTGTTCGACGCTACTCAAACGAAAGTACTGACTGTGGGCGACCAACAGCTCGTTAAAACCGTGGCTTGGTACGATAATGAAATGTCCTACACCGCTCAATTGGTTCGTACTTTGGAATACTTCGCAAAGAAAGTTAAGTAATATCTCAGCCAATCTGATATAAATCCCAAAGAGGAGCAACCTGTCAATAGGCCTCCTCTTTGGTCTTGAAGCAAGAACGATATTCACACACACATACTTAAATAAAAAATATAGAGATACAGACTTACGCTTAGGAGAGAAATCAGAATCATAGCCGTGGATGCGCGGTTTTCGATGCATGGGAGAAGCCCGCGCACACCTTTAGGAGGAACGTGGAGATGAACAAGAAAAGTGTACGTGATGTGGAAGTAACCGGAAAACGCGTATTTGTCCGCGTCGATTTCAACGTGCCGATGCAAGACGGTAAAATTACCGATGATACCCGGATCCGCGAAACGCTGCCAACGATCAACTACTTGATTGAAAAAGGCGCGAAAATCATTCTTGCCAGCCACTTGGGACGTCCGAAGGGTCAAGTGAACGAATCGATGCGCCTTACCCAGGCTGCAGAACGCTTGTCCGAGCTGCTCGGCAAGCCGGTAGCAAAAGCCGATGAAGCGGTTGGCGACGCGGTTAAGGCAAAAGTGGCTCAATTGAACAACGGTGATGTACTGGTGCTGGAAAACGTCCGTTTCTATCCGGGCGAAGAGAAAAACGATCCGGAACTGGCCAAACAATTCGCGGAGCTTGCCGACCTGTTCGTCAACGACGCGTTTGGCGCGGCTCACCGGGCGCATGCGTCGACCGAAGGCATCGCGCATTACCTGCCTGCCGTGTCCGGCCTGTTGATGGAAAAAGAATTGTCCGTCCTCGGCAAAGCATTGTCGAACCCGGATCGTCCTTTTACGGCCATTATCGGCGGATCGAAAGTTAAAGACAAAATCGACGTTATCGACAACCTGCTGAACATCGCGGACAACGTGCTGATCGGCGGCGGTCTGGCCTATACGTTCTTCAAAGCTCAAGGCTATGAAATCGGCCAATCGCTGTTGGATGACAGCAAACTGGATGTTGCACTCGGCTTCATTGAGAAAGCGAAAAAGCTCGGCAAGAAGTTCTTGCTTCCGGTAGACTGCATCGTTGCCGACGATTTCAGTGCCACGGCCAACCACAAAGCCGTTGACATCGACAGCATTCCGGCCGATTGGGAAGGCGTGGACATCGGACCGAAAACGCGCGCTATGTATGCCGACGTTATTAAAAACTCCAAGCTGGTCGTTTGGAACGGGCCGATGGGCGTATTCGAAATCGACATCTTTGCGAACGGAACGAAGGAAGTAGCTGAAGCTTGCGCAGAGACGAAAGGTTACACGATCATCGGCGGCGGCGATTCCGCAGCGGCAGCTGAGAAATTCAACCTGGCGTCGAAAATGGACCACATCTCCACCGGCGGCGGCGCATCCCTCGAATTTATGGAAGGCAAGGCGCTTCCGGGCGTTGTAGCTTTGAACGATAAGTAAGACGTCAAAAAATGATGAATTGAACTACCTTTAAATGAATTGTTCAAAAATCGGGTTTTCAGCACCGAGAAGGTTGGATGAAGCTAGGGACTGAGTAGCGGAGCGTACGTTTTGGGTACGTGAGCAACGGAAGGCCCGGCTGAATTCAAGATTCGATGCCGAATAAACTTCGTGGTTCACTTCGTGATCAAAAGCTGATTTTTGAACTACCCTTAAGAAGTAAAGGAGTTGGCTCCATGAGAACACCTATTATTGCCGGGAACTGGAAGATGTTTAAGACGGTTTCCGAAGCAAAAGCTTTTTTTGAAGAGGCAAAAGGAAAAGCGGAAGTGGCGGGCGTTGAGAGCGTGATTTGCGCTCCATTCACCAACCTTCCGGCTTTGGTGGAAGCCGCAAAAGGAACGTCGATCAAAATCGGCGCGCAAAACATGCATTTTGAAGACGAAGGTGCTTTCACCGGCGAAATCAGCGGACGTATGCTGAAAGAACTCGGCGTGGACTACGTTATCATCGGGCATTCCGAGCGCCGGGCTTATTTTGGCGAAACCGACGAGATCGTAAACAAGAAGATTCATGCCGCGTTTAAACACGGTTTGACTCCGATTCCTTGCGTTGGCGAAAAGCTCGAGGAGCGGGAAGCCGGCAAAACGAAGGACGTCGTAAAGGTGCAAACCGAGGCGGCGCTTCAAGGGCTGACTGCAGAGCAAGCGGCGCAGGTCGTCATTGCGTATGAGCCAATCTGGGCCATTGGCACTGGGAAATCGTCCACATCCGCGGACGCGAACGAAGTCATTTCCTATATCCGCAGCCTGGTTAAAGGATTGTACGGCGACGATGTAGCCAGCAAAATCCGCATCCAATACGGCGGCAGCGTGAAGCCGGAGAACGTGAAGGAATATATGAGCCAAAGCGACATCGACGGCGCGCTCGTCGGCGGTGCCAGCCTGCAGCCGGCTTCCTATGTTCAACTCGTTGAGGGGGCGAAGTAAATGGCTGCTCCAAAACCTGTAGCATTGATCATCATGGACGGCTTCGGACTTCGTGACACGGTAGAGGGCAACGCTGTAGCGCAAGCCCATAAGCCGAACTACGACCGTTACCTGAAGCAGTATCCGAACACGACCCTGACGGCTAGCGGCGAAGCGGTCGGTTTGCCGGAAGGCCAAATGGGGAACTCCGAAGTCGGACACCTGAACATCGGAGCCGGCCGGATCGTGTACCAGGACTTGACCCGGATTTCCAAATCGATTCGCGAAGGCGAATTTTTCGAAAACGAAACGTTGGTGAACGCGGTTCGCAGCGCCAAATCCAAAGGCAAGAAGCTTCATCTGTACGGGCTTTTGTCCGACGGCGGCGTGCACAGCCACATTAACCATTTGTTCGCGATGCTCGAGCTGGCCAAAAAAGAAGATATGCACGATGTATACGTGCATGCGTTCCTCGATGGCCGCGACGTGGCTCCAGACAGTGCGAAAGGCTTCCTGGAGAAGCTGATCGCCAAGATGAACGAAGTCGGCATCGGCAAAATCGCTACGGTGCAAGGCCGTTACTACGCGATGGACCGCGACAAACGCTGGGACCGCGTGGAGAAATCGTACCGGGCCATGGTTTATGCCGAAGGTCCGAAATATACGGACCCGATCAAGGCCGTCACCGAGTCCTACGAGAAGTCGGTATTTGACGAATTCGTCATGCCGACCGTGATCGTCGACGACAAAGGCGAGCCGGTCGCGCAGGTGGAATCCGGTGACTCCATCGTCTTCCTTAACTTCCGTCCGGACCGGGCGATTCAGTTGTCCAACGTGTTCACGAACAAGGATTTCCAAGGCTTTGACCGCGGACCGAAATTCCCGACGGACCTGCACTTCGTGTGCCTGACTCTGTTTGCGGAATCGGTGCAAGGCTACGTAGCCTACAAACCGAAGGATCTCGACAACACGTTTGGCGAAGTGCTTGTGCAGCACGGCAAAAAGCAGCTGCGCATCGCCGAAACGGAAAAATATCCGCACGTGACGTTTTTCTTCAGCGGTGGCCGCGACGTCGAGCTTCCGGGAGAAACGCGCGTCCTGATCAATTCGCCAAAGGTCGCGACCTATGACCTCAAGCCGGAAATGAGCGCTTATGAAGTCGCTGAGGCTTGCGTGAAAGAGATCGAAGCGGATAAACACGACGCGATCATCTTGAACTTTGCCAACCCGGACATGGTCGGCCACTCCGGCATGCTGGAGCCGACGAAAAAAGCGGTCGAAGTGACCGACGAATGCGTCGGCAAAGTGGTTGACGCCGTCAAGGCGAAGGGCGGAGTTGTAGTCATCATCGCTGACCACGGCAACGCCGACATGGTGTTCGACGAGCAAGGCCGTCCTTTCACCGCGCATACGACCTTCCCGGTTCCGTTTATCGTGACCGACGAAAATGTCGTGCTGCGCGACAAAGGCATCCTCGCCGATGTGGCGCCGACGCTGCTCGATCTGATGGGTCTGCCGCAGCCGCCGGAAATGACCGGCAAGTCGATGATCGCCAGCCGCAAGGCGTAAGTCAAACCGTATAACAAGCTGTATAATTAAAATATTAAACAAGGAGACTATACCATGACAATTATTTCTGAAGTATACGCACGCGAAGTCCTTGACTCCCGCGGCAACCCTACGGTTGAAGTTGAAGTTTACCTCGAGTCCGGCGCGATCGGACGCGCCATTGTTCCTTCCGGCGCTTCCACTGGCGCGCACGAAGCCGTTGAGCTTCGCGACGGCGACAAATCCCGTTACCTGGGCAAAGGCGTATTGAAAGCCGTTGAGAACGTCAACGAAATCATCGCGCCTGAAGTAATCGGCATGGACGCTTTGGACCAAATCGGCATTGACAAATTGATGATCACTTTGGACGGCACGCCGAACAAAGGCAAACTCGGCGCCAACGCTATCCTGGCGGTTTCCATGGCTGTTGCCCGCGCAGCCGCTGACGCTCTGGACCTGCCGCTGTACACATACCTTGGCGGATTCAACGCCAAGCAGCTTCCGGTTCCGATGATGAATATCGTAAACGGCGGCGCGCATGCCGACAACAACGTTGACGTGCAAGAGTTCATGATCCTGCCTGTAGGCGCTCCTTCCTTCAAGGAAGCTCTGCGTACCGGTGCGGAAATTTTCCACAACCTGAAGTCCGTATTGAAGGACAAAGGCCTGAACACTGCGGTTGGCGACGAAGGCGGCTTCGCTCCGAACTTCACTTCCAATGAAGACGCGTTGTCCTCGATCATGGAAGCTATCACCAAAGCCGGCTACACTCCAGGTAAAGACGTATTCCTGGGTATGGACGTTGCTTCCACTGAGTTCTTCAAAGACGGCAAATACCACCTGGAAGGCGAAGGCAAATCCTTCACTTCCGCGGAATTCGTTGACCTGCTCGCTTCTTGGGTAGACAAATATCCGATCATCACGATCGAAGACGGCTGCGCTGAAGACGACTGGGAAGGCTGGAAACTGCTCACCCAAAAACTGGGCAGCAAAATCCAACTCGTCGGTGACGACCTGTTCGTCACCAACACCGAACGTCTGGAAAAAGGCATCAATGAAGGCATCGGCAACTCGATCCTGATCAAAGTAAACCAAATCGGTACGCTGACTGAAACGTTCGACGCGATCGAAATGGCGAAACGCGCAGGCTACACTGCGGTTGTCTCCCACCGTTCCGGCGAATCCGAAGACAGCACGATCGCCGATATCGCTGTGGCAACGAACGCTGGCCAAATCAAAACTGGTGCTCCTTCCCGTACGGACCGGATCGCCAAGTACAACCAATTGCTCCGCATCGAAGACCAATTGGCCGATTTGGCTCAGTACAACGGCTTGAAATCTTTCTACAACCTGAAACACTAATCGCATATGTTGCGAAAAGGCCCGCCGAATCGATCGGCGGGTCTTTTTGTTCACCAGGGCGATGCGCAAGGTAGAGAGGAGGGGGAAGAAGAGGAATCCGGGGGCTAAGGGACACCGGAGCCGTTATTTGAGGAAAAACGGAGGATTGCAAAATGTAACGGACACAGACGACCTTATTTACCTCAAATCGGCCTGGATGAACCGATTTAGAGCGAAATAGAGTCGTTTGTGTCCGTTAGTCTGGGAAATACCCGGGAAATAGGCGGATAAGGTCGCTGGTGTCCGTTAGAGCAGCGTCCACAGATTGAAAGGGCCGAGGTACTCGGGTGCTACTGTTCATGAAAGAAGGGGAAGGTTGCTCAAAGAACAGAAGAGGGAATGGAAACCCATCCCTCCAATCGTTCCAAGGTAGAAGTCAGAGCCATTAAAGGACGCCGTCAGGCGTTTTTCCTATCAAGTCTGGATTTCTTCGTGATTCCAACGCAAAGCAAATTTGCGGAGCGGCTTGATGACGAAAAGGTCCATGCCCTGAATCGCCACGATGCTCACGAATGTCCAAGCGAATACTTTGGCGGTGTCCAGGTTCACTCGCGCAAAAGCGAGCGAGTAGCCGATCCCGTTGTCGGAGCCGAGCAGCTCCGCCATGATCGTTGTCCGGACGGCGGAACCTGCGGCCAGCGAAACGGCTGTAAAAATTGGCACGGCCAGTCCAGGAATGACGATATAACGCAGTTTTTTCATAGGACCGATTCGATAAACCTCGGCCATTTGCAAGAGCTGCCGGTCAATCCCGCGCCATCCGTCGGCCGTATTGAGGTAGATGCTTGGGAAAACCAACAAAGATACCACAAATACGGGCACCGTCGCTCCCGTACCGAACCAGACCATGGCAAGCACCACGAGAATGATCGGCGGGATGCCCATGAGCAGGGATAGGACGGGGCGCATCGCCTCGTAAAAAATGCTGAAAATTCCCGCGAGCAACCCGGCGGCAATCCCTGCGGCCGTTCCACAGAAGAAGCCGGCCAACATCCGGCCTCCTGAAGTCAGCAGCTGCCGAGCCAATTCGCCGCTGCGCGCCATTCGCGCAAGAGCCCGCAGCGTGTCCAGGGGCGAAGCGAACAAAATGTCCGGCAGGGATAAAGAAATCCACTGCCAGACGCCGATGAGGACGAGCACGGCTAAGCATTTTACCCCAAGCGAGCGTTTGCCCGGTTTATTTATCGTAATAGAACGCATCATCCGGCAGCTTGCCTCCTATGATGTCGGGAGAAAGCGAAGACAGTTCGGTGAAGAAAAACTCTAATTCCTCCTTCGCATCCTTGGCGGAGACGAACTCAAGATTCAGGGAAGGGATCAACGATGCAATGAACGCCGGCTCCAATCCTTCCTGGTACTTGGCCATCATTTTCGCGGCTTCGTCCGGGTGTTGATTCAGAAAAGTCACCGATTCTTGAAATTGCCGCTGCAGGCTTTCCACCAGTTCCGGCTGATTCTTCACCAGTTCACCCGACACCAGAATGCCGGCTTGCGGAATTCTGGCCGGTTTTCCGGTCGCTTTCGCCCATTCCTCTTGCAAACTCATGACTTTTGCCGTTCCCTCGACTTTCTGTACGGCCATCGTGGCCAGGTGCTCCGGAATGACCGCATATTTGGCCTTCCCGGCGGCCATCAGCCCGACCAGTTCCTGCGTTCCGGCCACATATTCAATCCGAATGTCTTTCTCCGGGTCAAGGTTGTTTTTACGAAGCAAATAACGGAAGACGAGGTCAGGCATGTCTCCTTTTAGCGGTACGTGGATCGTCTGTCCGCGTAAAGTTTCCCAGCCTCCTCCCGTTTCATTTTCGGGGCCGACGACATAGAGAATGCCCCAGACCAGCGTGTTCAGCAGCTTGACGTCCATACCGCGGTTGTACAAATTGCTGCCGACATAGGTAGGCACGGCGGAAATATCGGCTTGCCCGCTGGAAATTCTGGCGCGCAGCTCATCCGGGGTTTTCCAAGGGGTGTAAACGACCTCATCCGCGTAAGCTGCCAGGCCTTGATTCTCCAGAATATTGTAAATCGGTGCGGATATTGTAATCCCCATCGGTCCCTGAACGGTCAGTTGTTGCATTTTCTGGGCTGCCGGTCCGGACGGTTCCCCCGCGGCAGTGCCGGCTGCTGGTTGCTGTTGCCCATTCTCGGCCGGTTCCGCAGGAGCGGCGGGCGGGCCAGAGCACCCCGCAAAAATCATGGTTCCGGCAAGGAAAAGCGCCAGCAACGGATAAATGGCATTAAACGTTTTTTTCATCAGGACCTCCTAGGATATTGACATCATCTTGTTCTTATACTGCCGGATTTGAGCCTCCGTGCGCTCAAGTCTCGGCATAGGAAAAATTTCTTCATTTGCAAAAGTACGGTCCGGCGGCGAAAAGATCAGCACCCTATCAGCCAGCCGCGCCGCCTCCTCGGGGTCGTGCGTTACGTACATTACACCGATCTCCCGTTCGCCGATCAGTCTTGCCATATCATCCATCAGTTCACGTTTCAAGGCGAGGTCCAGGGCGGAAAACGGTTCATCCATCAAAATCATGTCCGGCTCCAGCGCCAACGCCCGCGCGATAGACACGCGCTGCTTCATACCGCCGGAGAGCTGCCGGGGGTAGCGGTTTTCCGCATGCTGCAGGCCCACTTTCCGCAGTGTCTCGCCAATGATTCGCTCAACGTCCGCTTTGTCAGCGGTTTGCAGCACAAGCCCGATGTTCTCTCCGGCGGTCCGCCACGGAATGAGCCTTGGTTCTTGAAAGATGTAGCCGATATGATCCGTATGCAGCCGGATGGAGCCGCTATCCGGCTGCGCCAGCCCCGCCGCCAGGTTAAGGAGCGTTGTTTTTCCGCAGCCGGAAGGACCGAGCAGGGCGATTACCTCTCCCCGCTGCAGCCGGCAGGAGAAGCCGGTGAAGATGGGCTGGCCGCCATATGTTTTTGCAACATCTGTAAACTCAATCAATGTGGTCATCCGGTGGCCGCTCCGCTAAGCTTTGGTCGAAACGCAGGTGATGTGGCCGTATAAGTCGCTGCTCTCGCCAAACAGGTTTATCAGGTGGAACAGACGCTGCCGGTCGTCTTCGCTTTGCATCGCACTGGACAGGATGCGGGTCATGCCTTCCCAGCCTTCGTCGACAATCAGCCCCTTCAAAGACAACAGGGACATGTTGCCCGTGACGCAAACCACCTCGCCAAAGCCCACTTGGCAAAACAGCTCTTCCCACTTGGCCGCCGTCATGGGCTGTGCGTTAACGTATATCGCTTTGCGCAATTCGTTCAGGCGTTGCTTCACGGCTTCCGTATCCGGTTCTTGCCGCAGCAGCAAATCATGGGTCGCCAGCCGGCCTCCGGGTTTCAGCACCCGCAGGTACTCCGAGACCGCTTGCTGTTTCTGTTCATGGGTCAGCATGGTGAGCATCGCTTCATTAATGACAACGTCGAACGAGTTGTCGGGGAACGGCAGCGCCATGGCGTTGCCGATGACGAGCTGGACTTGTTCCTCGAGGCCGTGCTGTCTCACGTTTTCCTTGGCTTTATCTAAGCTTGGAGCGTGAAGATCAACCCCCGTCACCCGGCAGCCGTAACGTGAGGCGACTTCGATGGCGGTTGTGCCCATATTTGGCGCTACTTCGAGCACGTGTGAATGCTCCGTAATCCGACAGGATGTTAAAATTCGCTCGGTTGCGGTTTTACCGCCCGGACGCAGCCTGGTTTTACCGAGGGAAGCCAAAAAAAGATGGCCTGGAGACATATGTGATTTCAATGTAGAAACACCCCTTTTGTAAAAATATAATTGATATTGATAATCATTATCATTAATATAGCGAATAGAGTACCCTTAACGTGTGAGCTGCGTCACAAACTATACGACAAAGAGGACTGAAGCTGTAGAAAAAGCAGATACAAAGTTAAGACCCGCCCAAGTGACCCGGACGGGTCTTTTTTTAAACATGGTTGCTTGTGCAGCGCATATTTCTGTAGAGTTGCCGGTACCGGAGCGGCGATTCCCCTGTGATCTTCCGGAAGAGTGAATGGAAAAATTTCATATCCGTATAACCGACCTGCTCGGCGATTTGTCTCACCGAATCGCTTGTATTCACGAGCAGTTCGCAGCTTTTCAGGATACGGACATGCTGAAGATAATGATTGAACGTCTTGCCCGTCGCCTGCTTGAACAGCTTCTGGAATTGCCTCACGCTCATAAAGGTTTGCTCCGACATCATTTCGAGGGTAAGGTGCTCCTGGTAGCGGCAGTTGATGATGTCGAGCGCGTCTTCCATCTTCCCGGAGATGATGGCTGAGGATTTGGAATAGATGCCCGTGTTCTCTTCGCCTGCGAGGCGGCCGATCACGATGAAGATTTGCAGCAGCAGCGATTTGATCAGGACGCGGTAATTGTCCCCCTTGTTATGGAATTCGATATAGGCTTCGTTGAACAGCCGGACAAGACGATTCCTGTTATCATGAAACTGGAACCAGCATCCCCCGCCTTCATAGGTTTTTTTCAGCATATCTTGGAGCCGGGCGTCCTGGGAGAGGGAATGAATCAGCTCTTGAAGCGCTTCTATTTTGAATATGCAGTTGCATACCACAAGCGGATGGGACGCCCGGGCCGACAAGGGGCGGAACACATGGAGCGTGCCTACCGGCAGCAGGAACACGTCTCCCTTCTGTACGGGAAAGGATTTTTCTCCGATAAAATGATAGCCCTGTCCTTCCTCGACCAGACATAATTCCACAAAATCGTGGACATGTGCGCGCAGGTGAAAGGCCTCGATCTCCCGGTTTAGATAAATGGGGAAATCGTCCTGAAAAAAGCGGGTACCCGATAACATAAAAACCAAATGGAAGCGCCTCCATTTCGTGATTCAAGATTCCGTATGTCCTTTGTCCCAGTTCTACCATAGATTTTCCGGAAGTTCAAGAATGTACATCATCCCCCCTCTAAGTGTGCACGATCGCCCTATAAACTCACATCTAAACTCCCCTATACTGTTCTCAACAGTACTCATCATCCACGACAAACTTAGGGAGTGGGGGGCTAAAAATCAGGGGGGAATTATACAGTTATGGCTATACACATATCGCGGCTGTTGATAGAGGATGAAGAACGTCCTCTGGCCGTAGGAGCAGATCACCCTAGATTTTCTTGGGAATTGGAAGCGGATACACGGGAAGGAGAACAGTGGAATCAGTCCCAGAGCGCATATCGGGTGCTCGTGGCGGACAGTGAAGAAAAGCTTGCCGAAGATTGCGGAAATATGTGGGACAGCGGTATCGTCGCCGGCGATCAATCCGTCTATATCCCCTATGCCGGAAGACGGCTGGCTCCCGGGTGCCGGTATTACTGCAAAGCTGCCGTGTGGGATAAGCATGGCGCATACTCCGGCTGGAGCAAGATTTATGAATTTGGCACCGCCTTAAGCAAAGAGCAGTGGCTGGGTTCCTGGATCGGGAAAAAAGCGGCCGGGGAAGAGGAGCTTGTGCCGGTCAGCTACATGCGGACCGAGTTCCGGATCGATAAACCGGTCCGCTGCGCAAGGCTTTATGCAAGCGCTTTAGGCATGTACGAGGCGAGGCTCAACGGCAAACGGGTGGGCGACCATCAGCTCGCTCCGGGCTGGACGGATTACGGAACCCGTGTGCAATACCAGGTGTATGACGTTGCGGAACTGCTGCTTGAAGGGGGGAATGCCTGGGGGGCTTTACTGGGCACGGGATGGTATGCCGGGAACGTCGGCATGATGGGCGTACGCCGGTATGGGGAAGATCCCCGCTGCCTGATGGAGCTTAAGATCGAATACGCAGACGGGAGCAAAGGCAGCTTCTGCACGGACGGAGGCTGGAGGCTGAGCGAAGGCCCAGTTCGCTACTCCGACATGATCAAGGGGGAAAGATACGATGCAAGGTTGGAGCAGAAGGGGTGGGACTGTCCAGGATTTAATGACACAGCCTGGAGCCGTGCGGAGGTGTTCGAGCCCTACGAAGGGCTTCTCGTTCCCCAGAACGGGCCGCCCGTCCGGGTGATGCAGACGATCGAGCCGGTCCGGCAGAGCGAGACTAGTCGCGGCACCGTCATCTATGACTTCGGACAGAACTTGACCGGCTGGACGGCGCTGGAGGTGACGGGACCCGAAGGGGCGGTCATTACCGTTAATCATGCGGAAATGCTGGACCAAGACGGTTCCCTATACACCGTAAACCTTCGCAGGGCGGTGCAGATTTGCGAGTATGTGCTGGATGGTTCAGGGGAGGCACGCTTTGAACCGCATTTTACCTTCCAGGGATTCCGGTATGCGGAGATAGAGTGCTCTTCGCCGGATATCCGCCTAAAGCGCATCACCGCAAAAGTTGTTCATTCCGACATGCCCGCAGCGGGAAAGTTGGAGACGTCCGATCCGCTGGTAAACCGGCTGATCGCGAATATCGTGTGGGGGCAGCGCGGCAATTTCTTGTCCGTGCCTACGGATTGCCCGCAGCGGGATGAACGTCTCGGCTGGACCGGGGATGCCCAGATATTCGCGCGCACCGCTTCTTACAATATGAATGTGGCCGGGTTCTTCCGCAAATATCTGGTGGATGTTTTCGACGCCCAGTCGCCGGATGGGGCGCTGCCGGATGTGGCCCCGGATGCCGGTTGGCACATTTACAAAGGCTTGAGCAGTTCCAAATGGTTCGCCCCGGATAATGCCGGCTGGGGGGATGCGGGCATCATTATTCCCTGGACGTTGTACCTCATGTACGGCGACTTGGAGATTTTGCGGAAGCACTACATTCCGATGCACCGCTGGATTGACTATTTACGGGCTAACAGCGAGGGATGCCTCAGGCCCGGCTATGCCGATCATGCGGACTGGCTGTCGATCGGAGCGGACACGCCAAAGGACGTGCTGGCCACCGCCTATTTCGGCTATAGCACTTTCCTGTTCGCCAGGATCGCCGGGCTTGTCGGCAAGCAGGCGGATGCGAAGATGTACGGGGAACTGTTCGAGGAGATCCGGGAGGCCTTTATCCGGGCATACGTATCCGCTGACGGAGTGATTCAGGGGGATACCCAGACCGTCTATTGTATGGCGCTCTGCTTCCATCTTCTGACTCCGGAGCTGCGGCTGAAAGCCGCAAGCAGGCTGGAGCGGCGGATCAAGGACAACGGGAACCGTCTGACTACCGGATTCCTGGGTGTCGGTTACCTGCTGCCAGCGTTGTCGGACAGCGGCCGGACGGACCTGGCGTACAAGCTGCTCCATCAGGAGGAATTCCCCTCCTGGCTGTATTCCGTCAAGCATGGCGCCACTACGATTTGGGAGCGCTGGGATGGTTGGACGGAGGAGCGCGGTTTCCAGTCCCCGTCGATGAATTCGTTCAACCACTACTCGCTGGGTTCGGTCGGAGAATGGCTCTACCGCTACGCGGCGGGTCTGGAAGCGGATTGGAGAGCCCCCGGGTTCAAGCATAGCCTGATCACCCCCGAGCCGGGCGGCAAACTGACAGGCCTGCGGGCCGAATATGCATCTCCTTATGGTCTATTGGCAGTAGAGTGGAGGAGAGACGGGGACCGATTGGAATTGAATGTGCGGATTCCGGTGAATACGACGGCCGACATTTACGTTCCGGGAAGGCTGGTTGAAGCGGACGCGATGGCCCGGAAGCTGAAGACGGAAAACGGAAAAACCGTATATGCGGCCGGCTCGGGCCGCTACCGGTTTGTCAGCGTCCTCGGGGCGGCCCGAACATGAGCCGGATGGCTCGAACTAGGCTTATGCTTCCAAAGCAAGTTTTGCTCGAAGCTGATTCGGGAAGTAGCGCTCACAAAACTTTTAGGAGGTACGGCAATGAGCGATCACTATGAACGAAGGGTAGCGCTGCTAAGGGAATTCATCTCGGACCAGGCGGGGCAATGCCTGAAGGCGCCCGCCCATTACCTGAAGCATCCTTTTATCGATCCGGGGTCGGTATACAGCGCCAACCTGTGGGACTGGGACTCTTTCTGGTCGGCCTATGCGCTGCTGAACATGGAAGGAAATCTGCTGCCCGCAGGCCAGGTTACCCCTTACGCCAAAGGCAACATCCATAATTTCTTCGATCATCAGATGGAAGACGGCTACATTCCGATGATGATTGAAAAAGGGAAGACCGAGGAGCCTTATCTGATCGGCAAGCGCAAGGAAGGACTGCAGCTGAATATGCACAAGCCGTTCCTGTGCCAGCAGATCGCGCTGATCTCAGGCCACTGCGGCGATTATGAGTGGGCGGCGCGGTACGCGGAGGGACTTGAGCGGTATTTCGGCTGCTATGACCGGGATTACTTCAATGAGAATTGCGGTTTGTACGTATGGGCCGATGACATCATGATCGGGATGGACAACGATCCGGCGACCTTCGGCCGGCCGAAATATTCCACCGCGAATATTTATCTGAACGCTTTTATGATCAGTGAACTGAAAGCGATGGCGCTTCTGGCGGGAAAATGGGGCTTGCCGGACAGAAAAAGACACTATTTGGACAAGGCGCAGCGGCTGGCGGACGCTATCCAGGAGGAGTGCTGGGACAAGAGGGACAAGTTCTTCTACTCTGTCGATGTGGATATCCGGACCCGGCAATTCGATTGGTTCCATACAGGGTTGGGTGTATTCTGGAAGACGCTGCCAATCAAAATCAGGGCCTGGACCGGATTTATTCCGCTCTGGTCGGAGGTGGCAACGGACGCGCAAGCAGCCTGGCTGTCCGAGTTGCATATGGAAGACAAAAATACCTTCAACAGCCCTTATGGCATTCCATCGCTGGCCATGGACGAGAAGATGTACGACATCTCAGCTACAAACAATCCCTCAAACTGGCTGGGTCCGATCTGGGGCATTGTGAATTACGTCGGCTTCCGCGGATTGATGAACTACGGATACCGGCGAGAAGCGGAAGAACTGGCCCGCCGGACGGTCCGCCTGCTCGGGAGGGATCTGGAGCAGAGCGGAACTCTGCATGAGTACTACGACCCTGTGACCGGAACGCCGGTGATGAACGGGGGATTCCTGAACTGGAATATGCTCGTCGTGAATATGGCCGATGAGCTGGCGGGCAAGGCTCCGCTAAGCCGCTTCCTTAAGGAGTAGCGGAGGCTGCGGCCAACGCGGGATTAAAGCATGAAGCCGTTGTTCGGTTTGGACAAAGATGAATTGGAGGGAAGTTCATGAAAGTCGTGAAAAAAAGCTGGGTATTACTGCTGCTCGTTCTGATGCTGACCGTTACAGCCTGCTCCGGGGGAGCGGGAAACAAGCCTAAGGAAGAAGGAGCGGAGACGAACGGCGCGGGGACCACGGATAAGGTGACCTTGCGGATCATGTGGTGGGGTTCGCAGGCCCGGCATGATGCGACGCTGAAAGTCATTGATTTATTCCAGGACCAATATCCGAACATTACTATCAGCCCGGAGTATATGGGCAATGACGGTTATTTCGACAAGTTGGCCACGCAGATCGCAGGCGGCAATCCGCCCGATCTGATGCAACTCGGCAACAACTATCCGGACTATGTGTCCAAGGATGCGCTGCTGGACATCAGCCCCTACGTCGGCAAGGAGGTTAACGTCGCTGATTTCGATCAGAACGTGATCGAGGCTGGAGCCATGGACGGCAAGCAGTATGGCATCAGCTTGGGCTCGAACGTACTGGGTTTGGTCTACAACAAGAGCCTGTTGGAGCAGGCCGGATTACAGCCGCCGGCTCAGGATATGACCTGGGAGGACTTGAAGGCCTACGGCCAGGATGCGGTAGCGAAGCTCGGAGACGGAAAATTCGCCTTTGCCGGCCAATCCTTCTTCCCGCACTATTTCAATTACTTCCTGCGTCAGCAGGACAAAGCGTTGTACCGTGACGGCGAAGTCGGCTTTGGACAGGAGGATGCGGAAGCCTGGATGAACCTGTGGAACGATTTCAGCGAAGCGGGCATTATTCCTTCTTCGGAAGCCTCCGCTTCCATGTCGGAAACAAGCCCGGACGTATCACTACTCGTGCAGGGCAAGGTGCTGATGTCGCTGGTGTGGTCGAATCAGATGTCCGGTTTTCAAAGCGCCATGAACGACGAGATCGGCATCAGCCTGCTGCCGAAGGCGGCGGACCAGGTCCGCTCCGGCCTGTGGGTGCAGCCGAGCCAGTTCATGACGATCAGCAAGGAATCCAAGCATCCGAAGGAAGCCGCGATGTTCATTGATTTTATGGTTAATGATCCCGAGGCGACGCAGATTCTCGGCAATGACCGCGGTATTCCGGGCTCCGGGAAAGTCAGAAGCGCACTTAGTGCCGCAGGCTCGGACATCGACAAGAAAATCTATGAATATTTCAATATTGCGGCGGAAAACGCCAGTCCGATGGACCGGGAGCTGCCGAATATCGGCGAATTTGACGGAAAGCTGAACAATGCGGCCATGTCCGTAGGCTTTGGCGCCAAAACGCCGGCGGAAGCGGCCGCCGATATCCTTGCCGCCGCCGAAGATGCCGTGAACAAATCGAAATAGCAACAAAGAGAAAGGGTGAGCAGTATTGAGTCAGGCTGCGGCTTCACAACAAGGGCCCGATCCCGGCGTTCGGGCCCGCAGCCACTCTTTTGCGGGGTGGTGGAAGCGGAATTTAACCGCTTATTTATTTTTGCTGCCATGGTTCATCGGTTTTTTCGTGCTGACACTGATTCCGATGATTTCTTCCTTGTATTTGTCTTTTACCGACTTTAACCTGCTGACTCCGGCAAATGGGGTAGGGCTCGAGAATTACAACAAAATGTTTAATCAGGACCCGCGTTACCTTCAATCTCTGAAGGTCACGTTCGTCTATGTCTTCGCTTCGGTTCCGTTAAAGCTGGGCTTCGCCTTGGCGGTTGCGATGCTGATGAACAAAGGGATGCGGGGACTTGGCCTGTACAGAACCGTCTACTACATTCCGACCTTGCTGGGGGGAAGTGTGGCCATCGCGGTGCTGTGGCGCAAAATGTTTGGCGGCGGCGGGGTCGTCAATACTTTCCTGCTGGAGGCCTTCGGAATTCAGGCACCGGATTGGGTGTCCAATCCCAAGTATGCCCTGTCCTCGCTCGTGGCGCTGTCGGTATGGCAGTTCGGTTCGTCCATGATTATTTTCCTGGCCGGGCTGAAGCAGATTCCAAACGATTATTATGAAGCCTCACAAATCGACGGTGCGGGAAAAATGCGGCAATTTCTCAGCATCACGCTGCCGATGCTCTCCCCGGTCGTGCTGTTTAATCTCATTATGCAGGTGATCAGCTCCTTTCAGGCTTTTACCCCGGCGTTTATCGTCAGCGGCGGTAAAGGGGGGCCGATGGATTCCACGATGTTCTATACGCTGTACTTGTATTTAAAAGGATTTTCATTTTTTGAAATGGGATATGCGTCGGCGATGGCCTGGGTTCTGCTTGTCATTATCGGCCTGTTCACAGCCCTCATATTCGCTTCCTCGAAGCGTTGGGTGACTTACGGGGATGGAGGGGAATAACCTATGGGAGCCACTTGGAATTACCGGGTGCTGCTGAAGCATGGCTTTGTCATCCTGATCGGCATCCTGATGCTCTATCCGGTTGTCTGGATGCTGATGAGCTCGTTGAAGCCAAGCCAGTTGATTTTCAGTGATATCAGCTTATGGCCGAAAGAGTTTACGTTAAGCAATTACACGACCGGCTGGAGCGGGATTGCGGGCAAAGGCTTTGGCCTTTATTTCCTGAATTCACTGATCATTTGTGTGATCGTGATCGCGGGTAATCTGATCTCGTGCTCCATGGCGGCATTTGCCTTTGCGCGCCTGAATTTTAGCCTCAAAAAGTTATGGTTTGCGCTGATGCTCGTTACCATCATGCTTCCGCAGCATGTCAGAACGATACCGCAGTACATTATGTTTAAAGAGCTGAATTGGGTGGACAGCTTCCTGCCGCTGACCGTTCCGAAATTTCTGGCGACGGAGGCCTTCTTTATCTTCCTGCTGGTTCAGTTCATCCGGGGACTGCCGAAGGAACTGGACGAATCCGCGCGCATTGACGGCTGCGGGCCGGTGCAGATTTACCTGCGCATGATCCTGCCGCTGGCCGCCCCCGCGCTGGTCACCACCGCCCTGTTCTCCTTCATGTGGACATGGGACGATTTCTTCAGCCAATTGCTCTACCTGAATGATTCAAGCCTGTACACCGTTCAGCTCGGACTCAGGCTGTTCATGGATTCCACCGGCGAATCCTCATGGGGGCCGATGTTCGCCATGTCGGTGCTGTCGCTTGTGCCGAGCCTGACGCTGTTCTTCTCGATGCAGAAGTACTTTGTTGAAGGAATCGCCACTACAGGCATTAAAGGATAAGAATATTTGCGGGAAAGCAAGAGGAGGTTACTTACTTGACAATGAACAACCGTCCGGACGAGGCGCTGACCGAGGTCGAGCAGTGGGGAAGATTCGAAATCGTCTTTAGAGGCCCGGAAGCGGAAGACCCGTTTCACGAGGGGATATGGCTCGCCGTCTTTACCTGCGGTGACCGCATCGTGGGAGTCAAAGGCTTCTACGACGGAGACGGGACCTATCGGCTGCGGTTCATGCCGGACCGAACCGGCAGATGGGATTATGTGACGGCGAGCGGAATCGGCGAACTGCACGGGCATACCGGCAGCTTCATTTGCACGGAAGCTTCGGCGGGGAACCACGGGCCCGTGCAAGTGCAGGATGCGGCGCATTTCCGGTACGCCGACGGCACATCCTATCATCCGTTCGGAACGACTTGTTACGCCTGGATTCATCAACCGGAGGAGGTCAGACGGCGGACGATCGCCTCGCTGGCGGGCTCGCCGTTCAACAAAATCCGCATGACCATCTTTCCGAAAAATTACAGCTTCAACGCTTCCGATCCGGTGGATTTCCCTTACGAGGGCAGCCCGGAAACGGGCTTTGATGTGCAGAGGTTCAATCCGGCGTTTTTCTCCCGGCTGGAGGGTCATATCGAAGAATTGCTTGCGCTCGGCATCGAAGCCGATCTGATTCTATTTCATCCCTATGATAAAGGGCGATGGGGCTTTGACCGCATGACGGCTGAGGATGACGTTCGGTACCTGAACTACATCCTTGCCCGGCTATCCGTTTACCGCAATGTGTGGTGGGCGATGGCCAATGAGTACGACTTCATGACCGAGAAGAGAATGGAAGATTGGGACCGGCTTTTCGCGATTGTGAAAGCAGAGGACCCGTACGGACATCTTCGTTCCATCCATAACGGGACCCGTATGTACGATCCGGAAAGCGTAGTAATGTACGATCACGGCAAGGAATGGGTCACGCATTGCAGCATTCAGCACTGGGATGTGACGCTCGTCCGCGAATGGCGGCGGGTCTACGGCAAGCCAATCGTGATCGACGAGTGTCTGTATGAAGGAAATGTACCTTTTAGATGGGGCAATATTACAGCCGAGGAGATGACTCACCGCTTCTGGGAAGCGGCCGTCCGGGGCGGCTACGCCGGGCACGGTGAAACCTATCTGCACCCGGAGGGGGAAATCTGGTGGGCCAAAGGCGGGACGCTGCAAGGGGAGAGCCCGGCAAGGATCGCCTTCCTGCGGGGGATTCTGGAGGAGCTTCCCAAAAACAGCACTCCGTTGTTTACCATGCGCCAGATGGAGACGTTGGGCGTGGAAGGCGAATATTACCTCGGATATTTCGGCATTCACCGCCCGGCCTATTTTGTCGCCACGCTGGATGAGACGGGCGTCTATCGGGCCGATATTATCGACACTTGGGAAATGACCGTAACCCCGGTTGATGAGACGCTCAGCGGATCCTGCATCATCGAACTGCCCGCCAAACCCGGTATGGCACTGCGAATACGCAGGCTGCAGCCCGTGTCGTCATGAGGAAAATTCTGACGCTAATGCAAAGTTCCTGCAACAAGCTCTTCATAATAAATGCACCCCATGGGGTGCATTTATTATGAAAGGGATGCCGTTCCGCAAGGAGGAGGCTTCCCCTATCCATCCTCAAGCTTCAAGGGACCCGCAGCTTCTTTGCCCCGGTACGGAAGCGCTGCGGAGGTAAGCATACGATGAGGCGATGGCGAGCAGGGCGATGGCCGTCAGTCCCCAAAAAATGTTGGAGTAGGCGGTGGTCTGCGGCAGGCCGTGCTGCCACTCTATGGCGCTGGAGGCCAAGGCGATGCTGAAGGCGCCGCTGAAAAACTGCAGCAGTTGGAACAGCCCCATACCCGAACCGATTTGGGACGCGGGCAGGATGCGGGAGATCTCGTTGGACACGCTGCTGGAAATAATGGTGAATCCTAGACTCGTGAGCAAATAAATGAACAGGATGGCGAGCCAGGATTGCCCGCTGAACAGCGCGAACAGGGTCATGGCGCTTAGCATCAGCAGCGGCACAAACCGCAAAATCGCGCCGTTGCCGTGCTGGTCGATGACGGAGCCGACCTTGCGCGAGGCGACCATGGCCAGCATCGAGCCGGGAAAAATGATGAGGCCGGCATGGCTGGCGCTAAGATGAAAATGGTGCACCAGGATTTGCGGCAGCAGAAACAGTGTGGCGAAGCTGCACAAATACGAGGCGATGCCCGTGAGCGACAAGGTTAGGTAAGCGCCGTTGCCGAACAGGGCGGGCGATACGAACGGTTCCGGCGTGCTGCGGATGCGCCAAATGAACAAAGCGAGCGCAACCAGGCCGCAGGCCAGCGCGATCCCGGAGCTTTCGGTCAAAAACAGCAGCAGCCCGGTCGTGCCGATGGCGACGAATATGGCGCCCGGCGCGTCGAATGCGCCGCGCGCCGTTTTTTCCTTCGGTATGTACAGAAGGAAAAACGGAATCAGCACCAGGGTCAGCGCGGTCACCACAAACAGGTATCTCCAGCCCCAGTACTCCACGATCGCGCCGCCGGCGACAGGACCGAGCCCGAGCCCCAGCGAAACGGCCGACATAATCAGCGCCATCGCCTTGCCGCGGCGTTGAACCGGCACATACCGGGTGAGCAGCACCAGCGACAGCGAGACGATCGCCCCGGCGCCGGAAGCCTGAATCACGCGCACGGCGAGCAGAAACCAGAAGCTTGCGCTAAACAGACCGGCTATGGCCGCAAGCCCCAGCGTCAGCAGTCCGATCGCCAGCAGCCGCCGAATGGGCAGGAAATCCGCCAGCCGGCTAAACGTAATGGATGAAATGGCGAACATGATGGAATATCCGGTTACAATCAAGGAAGAAACGGAAGCCGAGAGGCCAAACGTTTCGGTTACATCGGGCAGCGCCAGATTAAACATGGCTGTGTTCATGATGACCAGCACGACGGCAAGCCCGAGCAGAAGTGTCAGCAGCCCTTCCTTTTGCAAAGAGGTTTCAGAGGAAGGGACCGCGGGAATTTCGGTTGATACAGCATTCATGCATTTCACCCACTCTTTATTTGTTTTAAAGTTCGATTGTAATCGAACGATTGAAATATAGCATGCCATCGTTTAAAATGCAATTAGGGAACCGGTAAAATGAATAAAATTTTTTTTGTGCGATTTTTTAATCGATGGCAGATCAATATATGTATAAAGGGGTTTTTTTCGATGAAAGTGCTGTATCATCCGGATCGGGAAGAGATTCAACTGTCTTCCGTGCTGTATGCCCTAAGCGATCCCGTCCGTTTAAGTGTTGTTGCCGAAATCCGTAAAAACGGCGAACAGCCGTGCAACTGCTTCCACGTGCCGGTCGCCAAATCGACGTTGTCCCATCATGGCCGGACGCTGCGTGAGGCGGGGGTCGTTTTTACGCGGATCCAGGGAACGCAACGCTTCATGTCGCTGCGGGAAGAGGATCTGGAGTACCGCTTTCCCGGATTGCTCGATTCGATCCTGCAGGCGTACGAAAGCTCGAATCCGAGCCATGCCGATAAGGCGAGCGCTGCGGAATTGTAGAATAGAGTCACCGTAGAGAGGAAAAGGGCCCTTGCAGGTTGATCTGCGGAAGGGCCCTTCGTACTTTTATTCACATGCTCTCCTATGTATACCACGTTGGCCTGGGCGAATCAGGCCTGGAATACTTTGATTTGTTCTTTGAGTTCGTTCATTAGCTGATGCAGCGACCCCGCCGATGTTTCGATGCTTTGCATAATGGTTGCTTGGTCGGAGGCTGAGCCGGCTACGGATTGGGCGTTGTCCGCCGAATCTTTGGCGATGGTCAGCATATCCCCGACCGATGCGGCGATTTCTTCGGTGCCTGCGGAAATTTGCTCCGTCGTGGCGGATACGTCCTGGATTTCTGCCGACACCTGGTAGATGGCTTGACGGATTTGCCCGAACGAAACGCCGACTTTCTCCATGCTTGCAATGCCGTCTTTAATCTCTTGGACGCTCGTCTGCACGGAATTCGTGGCCTGGGATGTAGAGTTTTGAATAAATTGGATCAGCTCGACGATATGGGAAATCGACTCGCTGGTTTGTTCGGCCAGCTTCTTCACTTCTCCGGCAACGACGGCAAATCCCCGGCCTTCCTCGCCTGCGCGGGCAGCTTCGATCGAAGCGTTCAGCGACAGCAGCGCGGTCTGATTGGAGATGTCCGAGATGACATCAACAATCTCGCCGATTTCCTTGGAATGCTCGGCCAGCCGGCCGATGTCTTGCGCCGTTTGGTTGGCGGTGGTTTGAATTTGCGCCATCTGGTTAATTGCCGCCTGGATTTCCTCATACCCGCGCTCGACTTCGCTCGAGACGTTTTCGGCCTGCGCGGAAACGCTGCCTGATGCTTCGGCTATTTTTTGCACGCCTTGGGCCATTTCCTCCGTCGCTCTCGCCGACTGTTCAGCCCCGCGGAACTGGGTCTCCGTCCCTCCGGCGACTTCCCGGATCGCCGAAGTGATCTCCGCCGTCGCCTGCGACGATTGCCGGGTGGCGGCCAGCAGCTCGTCCGAAGCGGCGGCCACTTGGCCGATCGTGAGATCGATCTGCTTCACCATGCCGGAAAGCGATTCGATCATCAGGTTGATGTTTTCGCTCATCTCCCCGATTTCGTCCTTGGAATGGACGGTTACCCGCTCGTTCAGCTGTCCGCCTGCGACCTTTTTCATGACCTGGGAGATCGCCAGAATCGGCTTGACGATGAGACGGGCCAGCAGGAAGGCGATGGCCGATACGATCAGGGCCGTAACGATCGCGATCGCGATGGATAACGTGCTGGCCCGGTTCACTTTGGCAAAAATCTCGCTCGTCGGCACGGTAATGACCATTTTCCACCCGGTGCTTGGAATCGTGCCGTAGTAGGTGATCACTTCTTTTCCCGTTTCGTCTGTATAGGTAAGAGAGCCACTTGGTTTGCCGAGAATCGCTTCCGTTGCATTTTTTAAAGCGGGAGTTTCGGTGTAATCCTTCATGTTTTTGCTGAAGCGTTCGGCATCCGGGTAGCTGAAATAGATTCCGTTGTTCGAGACAACGTATCCGTAGCCCGTGTCCGCCATTTTAATGTTGTTGCTAAGCTGGGTCAACACGTCGGGCGTAATCGAAAAAGCGACGGCGCCGATAAACTGCCCGCCCTGATCATGAAGCGGCACGACCGCCGTAATGAAATATTTGCCCAGCGCCTCCAGGTAGTTCATTTCGGAAAAAGCCAGTTTGTTCGTTTCTTTTGCTTTCAGAAAATAGTCGCTTTTCGACATGTCGGCGGTCATCCCCAGGTTGTTGGTGAGCTGGCCGTTTTTGTCGATAAGGCTGAAGCCTTCGGTTTGGTTGTCGCTTTGCTCCAGTATGTCCAAAATCGGAAACATTTTCTCCGGATCATAGGACTGGAATTGCGGGTTCTGCTGAACGAGCTGCTCCACCGTCGACGTTTTGGACAAGATCCATTCGTCGATTTTGGAGATGTTCATGTCCAGCGTCGTTTGCGCCAATTCTTGGCTGTCTTCGGTGGTCACGCCGCTGAAATAACGGATGAAGAACGAACTGGCGGCGATCAGCGGGATCAGGGAAGTGGCCAAAATAATGATCAGCAATTTCCGCTGGAACGCCCCGGATTTCCCACGTGATTTGGTTTGTAGTGCTTTGGTCTTCGACATAATGTCCCTCCCATACGTTTGAACTAGACTTACTTAAGCTAATCGTACCACGGTTAAAAGTCGGAATTTGGCACAATTTCAAGAATATTGGGGAAATTTGTCCCGATTTACCGCCGCAGATCATGAGAAAATACCTTGACGTGCCGCGAAATTTTGATCAAATAAACAGCGTAGGAACGTAAACCGGCAAACGGTTGTTATTCCTGTCTCTCTATGGTAAAATGATAATGATTTGTTTATATATCAACTATGTAAGTCTTGGAATAGATATGGATGTTCTCGCTTAGGAGGTGGATTAAATGGAAATTTTGCTGAAGGTTTTGCTCGTGATTTTCTCGATTGCTTTGACTGCAGTCGTATTGTTGCAGAAAGGGAAAAGCGCGGGGCTTGCCGGTGCCATCTCCGGGGGAGCTGAACATCTGTTTGGAAAAACGAAGGCTCGCGGCATGGATCTGGTTCTGGAACGCATTACAGTAGCCTTGGGGGCCGGATTTTTTATCCTGTCGATCATCGTCGCAGTAGTTCTTACTTAACGAATAGGCTATGTAGCCCTTGTCTCCTTTGGAGGCAAGGGCTTTTTTGCGCAGATATAGACCGGTGGGGTAGATGACGAAACGTAGGTAGAAAGGGGGAAGAAGGAGGAAGAAGGGGGAAATGGAGGCTAAGGGACACCAGAGCCGTTATCTAGCGGAAGAACGGAGGTTTGCAAAATGTAGCGGACACAGACGACCTTATTTACCTTAAATCGGCCCGGATGAACGGGTTTTGAGCTAAATAGAGTCATGTGTGTCCGTTAGAGCAGCATCCGCAAATTGGAAAGAGACGAAGTGCTCGTTGCTTCGACTATATTATTTGTTTCTATTTGGAAAAAATAGTATAATAGTACTATATACAGGGATTGGAGGTAGAAAAATGTACAAGCTGGTGACAACTTTGCAGGAAGAAGCTCTATATCACGCTATTTGGACGAAAGTTTGGCTGGAAAAAGGGTTTGAGCTCGAATTTGCGAGCGAAGTATTGGGCCGCTGTCTGGTGTATGATGAGTATGGAGTGCCGGTTGCTACGGCAGAGATCAAACCGTATGATTCCGCCGCAGATCAAGGCTTAAACCGGCTGGTCCCATTTGCGCAGCATCCGGCGATCATCGCCGAACCGGAGTACACCGCCGAAGTGGACAAGGTGGCTCTGCTGAAGGAGTACCGCGGTAAAAATTTGAACCGCCTGCTGTCGTCGATCGTGCTGTTTGCCAGAGACCATCATATCCGCCACTATGTGACGCTTCTGGATCCGATTTTGTCCCGGGCTTTGAAAATTTCCTTCCACGTTCCGCTGTCCAAGGTGGGGACAAGCTTTTTTTACAAAGGAGCGAACGTCATTCCCGCAATCATTCATGTGGCCGAAATCTACGAAAACAAACCTCGCTTTGATTGGTATTTGGATGCGCTGCCATTGCTAACTGCATAATCAGGATGAGTCAAAGGCTTGCCCCAGGGGCAAGCCTTTGGTTATTTCGACGGGGGCCTAATTATCGGAAAGCGTAACAATCAACCGGTCAAGCTCCTGATAATGCTGCACAATTTCATGGATTTTGTTGTCCTGGGCTTCAAGGCCGGCCAAAATTTCCTCCGCGGCGCCCATATTTTGCTCCGTGCCGCCCGCGACAGCCAAAATTTCTTCCATAATGCTGGCGTAACGTTCTTTCATATGCCGTACCGACTGATCGACCTGATCCGATTGCTGATTTACCATTTCCGCATTGCCGGCAACTTCCGCCACATAGCTTTGCAGTTCTCTTGCTTCTTCTTTTCCGGCATCGATGGCGGTAAAGCCAATGGAAATTTGCTCGGCAACGTTGTTGATTTGCCCAATCACATCTTCCAAAATCAGGTTAATCCGGTCGGTTGATTCCCGGGAATTTTCCGCCAGCTTGCGAATTTCCGCGGACACGACGGCAAATCCTTTGCCGTGCTCTCCGGCGTGGGCCGCCTCAATCGCCGCATTCATGGCCAGCAGGTTCGTTTGCGCCGATATCCCGTGAATCGTATCCACGATTTGGCTGATCTGTTCGTTTTGATCGCGAAGCCGCTGCATTTGGGTTACCGTACCGGCTATTACCTGCTGCAGATGCCCCATATTTTCCGACAAAGCATTCATGCGGACGCCGGCGTCCTCCGTCGAATGCTGCATTGCCGCAGATAGCTGTTGCAGATGAGAGGCTATGAGCGCCGCCTGTTCCACGGCATCATTCACCTCATGCACCGAGTCCGTCGTCGCTTGAAGTCCCAGTGTCTGCTGTTCCAGCGTCGCGGTAACCTCGCCGAAGGTAGCGGTGATCTCCTTGGAGATTTTTCCGGTGGTATTGACATTATCGCGCAACTGGGTGCTGAGGCGGCCAAGCACTTCGAGTGAATTTCTTAAATGGGTGAGCAGCTCATCACCGCGCTGTTTGGCTTCCTCCGTATCCTTCTGTTTGTGCAGGACCTCCAGCTGGAGCCGTTCGCTGAACCGTGCCGCAAAAGAGAGCGCGACGATGATGAAGATAAGGTATAAGAGCAGGTAGGTCAGCGGTTCGCGAGGAAACATATGATCGTGGTAAAACGGGATATTGTAAAAATAAAGCGTGAGGGCGATCCCGAGTATGCCGGAAAATACAATCGGCTTGTAGTTGGCATAAAGCGTCATCAGCCCGATATTGACGTATACGAGCAAATAGGAGCTCATCAGGGGATTCGGGTCATGGTAAATGATCAAAAACGTAAGCAGTGAAATGACGGCAGGGACGATGAACATGACGAAGCGGGTGCCCTTGTTGGCGTAACTCATATAAGTGGCGATCGAGCAGCAGATGCCGCCAACCGCAATCAGGGAAATCAGAACGGTGCTGTCCACCCCGATCATCAGGTCGGTCAGCGCCCCAAAAGCGACCATGATCCAAATGATTTTGACGAATAGTTTGTTTCGTCTCTGCAAAATGAGGTTACTATCCATAAAATTTTCATCTCCTAATAAATGGTATTACTTTATTATTTTCGGAAAAATATGCTATGAAATGAAGAGTTTTGATAAATTTCGACCGTAAAACTTGTGTGAAAATCGGCCATTTCTCACAACTAAAGTGGGGAAGCAGGGGGATTCGCCCGCAAACGGATGCAAACTGCCAAATTCGTGTATACTAGGGTATATACCATGTTGAGGCATTTCATGGAAATTCATTTGCAAATAACATCCCGGTAAAAGGACAGGCCGGGCCTGAGGTGAAATCATTTGAATTTGATTACAGAACAAGAACTGCTTGCTTTTATGCGGGAGAAGGCTTATAAGCCGATGACGTATCAGGAGCTTGAGGAGCATTTCGGGATTGCCGATGCCGCCGGCTTCAAAGAGTTTCTCAAGCTGCTGAACCGTCTGGAGCAGGAAGGACAGATTATTTTGACCCGTACACACCGGTATGGCGTGCCGGAACGGATGGATTTGGTGCGCGGGCGTTTGCAGGCGCATGCCAAGGGGTTCGCTTTCCTCATCCCCGAGGACAGGGATCATCCGGATGTGTACATTCATGCGAATGACTTGAAAAGCGCGATGAATGGCGACACGGTGCTCGTCCGCGTCAGCTCCAAAAGCGCCGGGGGCGGCAAGCTGGAGGGCGAGGTCGTGCGCATCGTGCACCGGGCGGTCACCCAGGTGGTCGGGGTGTTCCAAAACCATGAGTCGTACGGGTTCGTGATTCCGGACGACAAGCGGATTAACCGTGATGTGTTTATTCCGCAGGAAGGTTTCGGGGGCGCGGTGGACGGCGAAAAGGTCGTCGCGCAGATCGTGGAGTACCCGGAAGGCCGGGCCGCGGCCGTCGGCCAGGTGAGCGAAATTCTTGGCCACAAGGACGATCCGGGCGTCGACATTCTGTCGATCATCCGCAAGCATCAGCTTCCGGAGGCTTTTCCCGAGGATGTGCTGGCGGAGTCGCTGGATGCGCCCGATGTGATCGAGGAAGAGGAGATCGCACGTCAAGGTCGGCGGGATTTGCGCGGCAAAGTGATCGTCACGATCGACGGCGAGGACGCCAAGGACCTGGACGACGCCGTGCACGTGGAGCGGCTGCCGAATGGCAACATCCGGCTGGGCGTGCATATCGCCGATGTCGGCTATTATGTGCGCGAGAACTCCCGGCTGGACCAGGAGGCGTACAATCGCGGCTGCAGCGTGTATTTGGTCGACCGCGTCATCCCGATGCTGCCGCACCGGCTGTCCAACGGGATTTGTTCGCTGAACCCGAAGGTGGACCGGTTTACGTTGTCCTGTGAGATGGAGTTCAACGATCAGATGAAAGTGGTGAACCACGATATTTTCACCAGCGTGATCCGTACGAAGGAGCGGATGACGTATACGAACGTCCGCAAAATACTGCAGGAGGAAGATCCGGAAGTGACGGAGCGTTACGCTGGCCTGGTCGAGACGTTCCGGTTGATGAAGGAGCTGGCTTTGAAGCTGCGAGCCAACCGGATGCACCGGGGCGCGGTCGACTTTGACTTTGAGGAATCGAAGGTGATCGTCGACGAAAACGGCAAGCCGGTCGATATCGTGAAACGTGAGCGTTCGATCGCCGAGCAGATCATCGAGGAGTTTATGCTGGCGGCAAACGAGACGGTGGCGGAGCATTTTCACTGGCTGAAGGTGCCGTTTATCTACCGGATTCACGAGGACCCGGACCAGGAGAAGCTGATGAATTTCCTGGCGTTTGTGGCCAATTTCGGGTATACGGTGAAGGGCGGCAAAGGCAACAAGGTGCATCCGCGCGCTTTGCAGACGCTGCTGGAGGACATCCGGGGCACGAAGGAGCAGACGGTTATCAGCACGATGATGCTGCGTTCGATGAAGCAGGCTAAGTATGATGCCGAAAGCACGGGGCATTTCGGGCTGGCGGCGGAGTTCTACACGCATTTCACGTCGCCGATCCGGCGGTATCCCGACCTGGTCATCCACCGGGTGATCCGGGAGGTGATCGAAGGCGGAGGGGCGTTGAGTGAAGCCCGGCTGGAGTACCTGGCGAGCCGGGTGCAGGATATCGCCCAGCAGTCTTCGGAGCGGGAGCGGATTGCCGTGGAGGCGGAGCGCGATACGGAGCAGTTGAAGAAAGCAGAATTCATGCTCGATAAGGTCGGGGAGGAGTTCCCGGGCATTATCAGCAGTGTGACCAGCTTCGGCATGTTCATTGAACTGGACAACACGGTTGAAGGGTTGATCCGGCTCAGCGCGATGACGGACGATTACTACCATTTCCATGAGCCGCATATGGCGCTGATCGGGGAGCGGACGTCGAAGATTTACCGGATTGGCGACGAGGTGAAAATCCGCGTGGCGCGCGTGAATATGGACGACCATACGATTGATTTCGAGATGGTCGACATGAAGCCGCGGCAGCGGGGCGGCGAGCTGTTCGGCGGCGGCGGGTTTGACGGCGGCCGGGGCGGCGGTCGCGCCGGGAAAGGCGGCAAGGCCGGTAAGGGCGGCGGCAAGAGCGGTAAGGGCGTCGGGGCCAAGGGCGGCGGCGCCAGAGGTAGTGGAGCCCAAGGCGGCGGCAAGGGCGCCAAGGGCAAGAAGGGCAAGCCCGGCCGGGGCGTCGTCGGCAGCGTCGTCGGCAGCGGTGCCGGCAGTGCCAGCGGTGCCGGCGGCGTGGCGTTTGACGCCGCTGGCGGTGCGGCGGGCGCGAGCGAGGCCACGGAGGCCGCGGAAGCGGCAGGGACGCCCGCGGCGAGCTTTGGCTTCGGCTCCGGCAAGGGAGGCTATGCCTCCGGGACGGTGGCCGTCGCCCGCGACGCCGGGGGCGGGTACCGCGCCGGCGGTGGCGGAGGTGGCGCGCGGCGGAAGAAGTCGTCCGCGAGCGGGATTTTTGTCGGCGGCCGGGACGAGGGCGCCGGGGAGCCCGCGCCGCGCCGCAAGCGGGGCGGCGGCAAGGGGAAAGGCAGCGGCACTGCGGCGTTCGTGCGCAAGAAGAAAAAATAAGCGAGGCTTCCCAGGTTAAAAAAAACACCGGCTCCCTTTCCGAGATGCTGTTTTCGTCAAAGGGAAGCCGGTGTTTTTGTGCACTTTTTATGAGGCAACCTAGAAATCGGTGCTTGACAGCCGGCTACTGAAACGACCAACCGTTGGCCTTCAAAATAACGGAATTTTATGTTCTTATTGTCCGGAGTCTAGCATGTTCATCCCCATTAGCGGACTTTTTTGTCCTTATTTTCCTAAGAATGGCCCAGAACACGGGCTTTTTCTTGCGGCTTTAGAAAATAGCGGAATAATTTACCTCTATTTCTCTCGAATGGACGGATATCACCGGAATAGCGACATTTTTCACCCCTATGTTAATCGCTGGAGTTTCTCAGGCCGCCTGCTTAGGGATGAGCCACAATGATAATATAATAAATACTTATCCCGGAAAACAGAGCTGTTACGAACAATGCCGCGAAATCCATAAGTTTTCCTGAAATTTCATCCTCCTCCTCTTTTCGTTTCTTAGTACTCCGTCCAGTGACTGCAATACCCAGCAGCTTCATGAAGAAAAGTCCCAACAACCCCAGGCCGCATAAAAGGAACACTTCTATGCTTGTTTTACTAACAAAACGATCCGCTTCACCCAAGGTATTAAAATGTATAGGAATCGTTTGGGGGATTTGTGTGTAAAAACAATAGAACAAGCCAAAAGGAGTTATGGATAATAGTAGTGACAACCGTGTTGTAAATTTCACTTTGGATTTCATTTTTTGTTTTCACTCTCGCTGCTCATGCATTTGTATTTACTCCCAATGAAAAGTGCAATAATCAAGCTGATGATGGTTGGCAAAAAAGAAGCAAGTACCATATAAATGTTCACTTGTGTCCCTAACCCCAAAGATATGCCTATTAGGCCAAATGCTATCCAAATATAGGCGGAAATGCGGTGTGTTTTTTTCCAGGCGAGTTCATTCGAAAGCAGCCAAGAGAATTTTAAACCAATTAAACGGTTGGGGGTTGATCTAATGAATACAATCCCTACTATTAGGTGCAATATCGCCAAAAATAATAAGGCCATATTTAAAGTGTTGAAAAAAAGCTTTTCTGAATACT
This sequence comes from Paenibacillus macerans, assembly GCF_023715465.1. GTDB lineage: Bacteria > Bacillota > Bacilli > Paenibacillales > Paenibacillaceae > Fontibacillus > Fontibacillus macerans_A. Next base: position 162,281 of record NZ_JAMBOE010000010.1, on the reverse strand, counting down.
TTAACAAGACCGCAAGAAAAATTAGATCGAGCACAACAAAAACGCTTGAACAAATCCAACGATAAGAAGTTAAATCTGAAAATTGGTTTCTATATTTTGAATACTTGGGGTTTAAGATGACAATGACCAAAGTGATAATCATAGCTCCTAATGTCACGCATAAAAAAACAGCAGGATACTTAAGAGATTGTAATGATGGGGAGAGAATGGCGAAGTTGATTATGTGCAGCACAATAAAGAGGACAGAGATATGAACCCATGGCTTTTTTAATTCCTCTTTCAGGTTATAATTATTTTCCATTGCTCGCTCTCTTCTTTCCATGATTTCGTGGGAAGCGTCGATGCAGGAAATTCTTTAGGCAGTCCCTTCCTGTATTTTACAACTGATAGCTTGCTACTTCAAAAAACATTGCTCACAGGTTTTCGAACTTTCGATAATTTTCGATGATTAATGAGAGGATGCGAATAACGGAAGAGGGGGAGAAGCTCCCCCAGAATGGTGTTGATTTGCAGGATTAGTTGGTTTGGCAGGTTTATACGAGTTTATACGAGCATGTTCGGAACGGGGGTGGTTTCTGCCGGCGTTTCAAGTTGGGCAAGGCGCTTGAGCAGCTTTTTCAGCATGATAGAGGCTTTGACTTGCAGCGGCAGACTTTCGGCAATGCGGACGTCGTAGGCACCGGTGGTGATGGCCTGTTTCAACTCGGCGACCGAGTGGCATGGTTGGTGAAGCTCGTTGTATACGCTGCCGTATTGCAGGCATTGGTGAGTGTCGCTGCCGGCGGTCACCGGCTTGCCAAGCTCGGCGGCAAAACGCTCGACGTTGGCGCGGTTCACCTCGTTGCCGTATTCGTACATATCTTTGGCGTTCAGGTCAAAAGCGTCCAGACGCTGGAGCTGCGACCGGTCCAAATGATGCAGCGGCGTCGATTCGCGGAACGGATGCGCCCCGATTTTGAGCAGCGGATAGCTTTCCGCCAGCGTCATGAGATCGGCGAAGGGGATGAAGGCGTCTTTTTCCGTATAGTCGTCAAGCTTCCGCCGCACCTCCAAAATATACTCTTTGCGACCGATCAGCAGGATGTGGCCGGTTTCGCGGATGTCCACCTCCATACCGGGGAATATTTTTAGCGGCCCCGCTTCATAATACTCTCCGTTATAAGGATAAAGCCGGTCCAGGCTCTCATAGACTTCGAAAAAATTACGCGTGTTAAAATGCTCGGTCAAAGCCAAAGCGTTCAGTCCGTTCGCCGTGGCTTCACGGAGCATTTCTTCATAATAAGATGGCGAGAAATCGCTGGCTTTGGATAGCTTGGCATGGGTATGCAGGTCGATTCGCATGGGATGACACTCCTTATTTAATGTGCGTTCTAATGGGATACTGGCGGTCTGTGCCAGGCTTGGCATTCTAGAGGCCCTCACTCTCAACCGATCCAAAACAACAGGGCGACGTACGCCGCTGAGCCGGACAGAAACCACAGGTCTTGTTTTTTCATGCGCAGATGGGATAATTTCAGCTTTTTGGAGCGCGGATTTTTCATCCCGTAGGAAAAACCGCGCGTCTCCAGCGCCTCCACCGTGGTGCGGGAGCGTTTGGCGGTCGCCAGCATCAAGGGGAAAAAGGCGTAAACAAGCAGCTTCAGATAATACGCTCCAAGCCGCCAATAGAGCAGACCGTTGCGCTCCGGCGCCTGGCCGCGCAGGCGGTAGGACAGCAGCACATTGCGGAATTCCTCGAACAGCACCGGCAAAATGCGGTAACCATAGGACAAGCTGAACGAAAAAGCGGCAGGCATGCCAAGCGCAAGCAGGCCGTCGCTGATTTTCTCCGGATCCATGCCGGAAAAAACCGTGATGCTGGCCAGCGACACGATCGACAGCTTCATCGTCAGCTTGAGCAGCGGCAAGGCGGAGGAGATGTCCCCGCCAAAAAACAGCGAGATGATGAACAGCCACCCGACCTGCCCGACCAGTCCGAGGCATAGCACGATAATGATGAACGGCGTGACCCGGGACAAGACGGTCGTGACGATCATAAACAGGCACATCCCGGCCAAAATGAGATAGCTGTTCATGAACCACGGGACGATAGCGAAAAAAAGATACCATATCAGCAGCCCGCGCGGATCGAGCCGGGACAGGGAGGCGTGGCCGCTGCCGTAAGCCGTGTCCATCAGCTCCAGCTGAATCCGGTCGAGTGAGATTTTGTTAAACCAGTTGCGGACGAGCTGCATGTGCTAATGGCTCCTTTCCTGAGATGGTTTGGTATAAACGGTCGGCCAGTTCAGCCGGAGAACTGCACGCGGGCCGGAGCCCAAGCGCATCGGACAGCTCCATGCTTTGCGTGAGGGCCAGACCGGCGCGGCGGATCAGGTCCGGGCTGGCGAAAATATCCGCCGCCGTTCCGTCGGCCAGCACGGCCCCCTTGTGCATGACGATGACGCGTGTCGCCCACCGGCTCACCAGCTGCATGTCGTGCGTGGCGATAATCACCGTGCGCACGTGCTGCTCCAACTCGGCCAGCGTGCTCAGCAGTTCCTCCCGGGTGGCCAGGTCGAGGTTGGCCGTTGGTTCGTCCAGCAGCATGACCGCGGGCCGGACTGCCGCGCCGATCGCCAGCGACACGCGGCGCTGCTGGCCGCCGCTCAGCAAGCGGGCGTCACGGTCCTGCAGCTCCTCCAGCCGGAAGCTGCGCAGTATGTGGACGACTCTTGTATCGGCATCGGGGTATTTCCGGCGTTTTAGGCAATAGGCGATTTCTTTGCGCACGTTATCTTCAATGAACATATCCTCCGGGTTTTGAAACACGAACGCAACCTGCCGCGACAGCTGCTCGATCGGGGTGCTGCGGGTGTCCTGCCCCAGCACGGCGACAGCGCCCGCCGACGGTTTGGCGATCCCGGCGATCAGCTTCAGCAGGGACGATTTGCCTGCCCCGTTGTTGCCGACGAGCGCGATCCGCTCGCCTTCGGCGATAGCGAGATCGATCCCGTGCAGCACTGTATGTTCCGCTTTGCGGATAGTCCGGTAGTTTAACGAAGCCTGGTTGAAGCGGATGATGGTCTGGGTCTCGGTCTGGGTCTGGGTCTCGGTCTGCTCCGGTATGCCGGCAGGTTTTGATTGCTCCGCTAAGCCGTCATCCTTTGATTGCTCCGGTAAGCCGTGAGCCTTTGTCGTGGCCGCAGATTCGGAGACCGCCTCTTGTACGGCAAATTTGCCATCTCTGCCTGCACCGCTATGTTCCCGCAGTAAGCCTGTAAAATACTTTACCGCTTCTTCGGTCGTAATCGGGTAACCAGCATGAGCATGTGCATGAGTATGAGTATGAGCGGCATCCCCTTCCTTCAGCATAGCCCGCAACCGGGCGGCCGTCTGGGTGACTTCGGGCGGCAGGATGCCAAGCCGCTCCAGGTCGTGCAGGCGGTTCAGCGCCTCGCCCACCGGCAGCTTCCACAGCAAGCGGCCCTGCTCCATCAGGCAGACGTCGCTGCAGTAGTCGGCGATAAACTCGGTATGATGCTCGATAACGATGATCGTTTTGCCGTGAACACGATTTAACTCGCGCAGAACCTCATACACCTGGCGCGCATGGCTGGGGTCGAGCTGGGAAACCGGTTCGTCGACGATCAGCAGATCGGGTTCCAGCGACAAAGCTCCGGCCAGGGCGAGCAGGTGTTTTTGCCCGCCGCTCAGTTCCCAGATGTAGCGGTGCTGCAAAGGCGTAAGCCCGCATAAGTCGAGGGCGCGCTGGGCCCGCTCCCGGTAATCGGCAAGCCCGTAATTCAGCGGGGCGAAACAAGCCTCGTCGAGAACGGTCGGCCGGACGAGCTGGTTGTCGAAGTCCTGGTAGACGTAGCCGACCATGCGGGACAAGGCGGCTACGCTTTTTCCCTGGGCCGAAACGCCGTTAATGACGACTTCGCCAGCAAAATCCCCGGAATAATAGTGCGGGATAAGGCCGTTGAACAGTTTGCAAAGCGTTGATTTGCCGCAGCCGTTGCCGCCGATGATCGCCGTGAAGCTTCCTTTTTCAATCGTCAGGGAGGCTTCGTTCAGCACCGGTTGCTCCGAACCCGGGTAAGTAAAGGAGACGCCGCGGATTTCGGCGGCCAGCGCGGTATCGGCTTTGGCTTGAATCCCGTTATGCATAAGGCAAGCTCTCGGTGTCGCTGTTTTGGGAGCTGCGCGATTTTTTTGCCCGCATCACGAGCAGTACGATAATGGCGACGACCGCGGCTGCGGCGATGCTCAGCCAGATTGCGCCCGAACCCATCCGGTCGGCCAGTCCGCTGTCCCATTCGCCCAGATTCCAATCGGTCTCCGACAAGGACTCGGCGCCAAAGGCTATGAGCGCCAGCACGATGCCGGTGATGATCAGCTTGGGCGTAATGACGCCGGCTGCTTCGTATTTGGTGTTTTTGTCGCGGGGTTTGATGCCGAGCAGGGGTTCGATTTTTCCATAAAGTCTAGGTACCAGATACAAGGTCGGAAGCAGGGCAAAAAGAATCCCGGAAAACAGCACGTCGTTCAGGAACCCGACGCCCTCGACGACCACAACGCTTTGGGCCAGGCCCGGCACGGCTTCGAATTCTTCCACGCCGATCCAGACTTTGCCGATATCAACGAGGCTGCTGCACAATTGGTGGATGATGACGCCCGTGACCGCGGCGGTGCCGACCTGCAGGCGGTTTTGCGGATTGCGCACCATCCGGCCAGCGACGTACATGGCAAACGAAAAGGTCAGGAATTTTTCCAGCTCCCCCAGACCGCCGAATTGTCCGAGCATCAGCTCGCCGAAGATGACCTCGCCCAGCGCTGCGCCCACAGCGGCATAAAAAGGATGGAACAGGATGCACAAGGTGAGCGGGATAAACGCGAAATACTCGACGGACAGCTCGATCGGACCTAGCCGCAGTGAAGGGATGAGTTCGGTGAACATGTTGGACAGCCCGTACAGCGACATCGACAGCACGAAAATCATCATTTTTTGCGAGGACGTGAGGGTGTAGAGGGTTTTGCGTGACATGAAGGGAAACCTCCTTGAATCTGAATTGGGTTTGTATGCTTTTAGTGTAGAGCCGGATTATTAAAAGAAGCGGAGTTGTATGTCAACGCATTGTAATTTTTTTTACACAGTGAAAATAATGTAATAAAATTTACATAACAAAACGCTGGTAGGATGGAGTCAGAAACGCGCCAAAAAAAGACCCAAGGAGCTGATAGCTATGCCATTGAACCGCAATCAAGTGTTTACCGACAAAACTGGGTTTTCCCCCGGCCAGTTGAAAATCGCCGATTTTATTGAACGGAATCCGGACGAGGTGCTGTTTATGACCGAGCAGGAGATCGCCGACCGGATTGGCACCAGCATCGCCACGGTGTCGAGGTTTTGGCGCGCGGCGGGGTACGAGAACGGCAAAGATTTCAGGCTGAAGCTGCGTTCCGCTGCCGACACGACCCCGGCGGTCAAGCTGGAGAAGACGATTTCGCAAATGGATCCTTCAAGCCTGCCGCTGCAGATGCTGGAGCAGTCGCTGGTCCATCTGCGGGAAACGGCGGAGCAGACGGACCCGGAGGAATTGAAGCTCGCCGCCTCGCTGATGGCCGGAGCCCGGCGGATTTACGTGTACGCCCCTGGGCCGGCGGTGGCTTTGGGGGACCTGCTGTTTTACCGCTTGTCCCGGTTCGGGATGTCGGTGCGGATGATGGCGGCCAGCGGGCATGAGCTGTTGGAGTCGCTGGCGCATGTGCAGCGGGAGGACGTGGTGCTGCTGTTCAATTTCACCCGGCTGCTCCCCGAAACCGAGGTGATCCTGGATTGCGTAAAGCGGGTGGACTGCTCGGCCGTGATGATCACGGATCGCGAGGAGTTCCGGTACGGGGCGCAGGTGGAGGCGGCTTTTTACGTCAGCCGGGGCGAATTGGGAGAATTCCACTCGATCGTGACGCCGCTGTTGTTGATCGAACAGATGATTTTGAGCATCGGCCTGTTCAATAAGGAAAAAGTGCTGTCCAAGCTGGAATATCTGGGCGAGCTGCGGACGAGGTATGCCGACAAGCTGCCGCGGGGGAAGGCGTGAAGGGGAAGTTATGAGCGTAGAGGGCGGCGAAAAATAAAAAAGCACTCACCCTGCCGGATGAATGCATTTGTTGTGTTAAGATTGAGAGCCCCTGATTCCCATCAGCGGGCCGCTTTTGTTTTCGTGTGAATTTCGTTAAGGACTTCGGCGGTCGAACTGACTTGACCGAATTCGTAAGCGATAACGGTCAGCGTTACGCGCTGAATTTCCTCGGCGGAAATATCCCCCCAGCCCATGTCCGGGTAATCCATAGCCGCGTTCGCGTCGCTCAGAAAGATCACTTTATATTCCCGGTGCGCGCCGTCTCTGACGGTCGTTTCGCAGCAAACGTTGGTCACGGTGCCGCAGATGATGATCGTGTTAATCTCTTTTGCCCGCAGGATCGTATCCAGATCGGTATCATGAAAACCGCTGTAGAACAGCTTATCAACGATAATATCCTGGGGGAGCGGGGTTAATTCTTCGATAATTTCCACGCCGGGGGTGCCGCGTTTCAGGATCTCGTTCACATTCGGATACATGTCTTTCATTCTTCCGGTGTCGCTGCCGTCTCCCCGGACGATATGGCGCAGATAGATCACGGGCATACCCGCCGTTCTGGCCGCGCCGGTGAGCTGCCGGATGTTGTCGACGATCCCTGCGGTCCGCGGCACATAAAGTGCTCCGTCCGGTTTGCAGAACACGTTTTGCATATCCACTACGATAACGGCTGTTCTCTCGGGATCAATCTCCCATTTTACTTTGTTTTTCAAGCTCATATAGAAACACTCTCCTTATAAGTCGGTATGAATATGCCGCGTCAGGCGGCCTCTGTGGGAATGGAGTCCTGTGAACCGTTTGCCGGCGCCCGCCGTTCGAGCACGGGACGAATCCATACATTAACTACCGTGTTTAAAACGATCAGCATAACTACGCCTACCAGCATCGGCTGGGTGACGACGCTCTGGATAGCCAGCGGCAAGCCGGCTGTGAGCTCGGCGGGCAAATACATCGTTCCGAGCGAGATAATAAAGGAGGAGCCGGCGACGGCGAGATTCAATTCATCCCACTTGACCTTGCTGACCATTTGAATCCCGCTGATGGCGATAATGCCGAACAAAATCGTGGAAGCCGCGGATAAAACGGCGCTAGGCAGGGAGGCGATAAACAGGCCGACTTTGGGAATCAGGCCCAAAATAACGGCCATGATGCCGGCGGTCATGGTGACATAGCGGCTGCCGATGCCCGAGACGCGGACGATGCCGATGTTCTCCGGGTAAGAGGTCGTGCCCAGCCCGCCGAAGACGGCGCCGAGGGTACAGCCGAGAAATTCACCGAACAAACCGCGGTTAACCCGGGTGCTGTCGAGCTCTTGTTTCCCCCATTTGGTCAGCAGGGTATACATGCCTACCGCCTCCGCGGAAGCCTGCAGGAAAGCTAGCAGCATGAGGATGACGACGGGGATGGAAACGCCGAAGCCAAACGGGAAAACTTCCGGCAAACGGAACCAGCCGGCCGTGGCTACCGCCGAGAAATCGACGCTGCCGAACACCGCGAAAAACAAGGTTCCGGCAATAATCCCCCACAGAAGTGCGCCCCGGCGCAGAATGGTGTTGCCGCCAAAAATCATAAAAGCAAGCACGCAGCCAACCGTGACGATGGAAGCGGCGAAATTGACGCCTATGTTCGCGCTGCCGAACCAATTTTTAAGGCCGATATCGGCGAGCTGCGCCCCGATGATGATCAGCAGTGTGCCATAAACGATCGGCGGGGCGATGAATTTGTTGATATGGCCGATTAAGCCGAATTTGCGGATCGGAAGGGCCAGAAGCATGAAAATGACGCCCGCCACGGCCATCGATCCGAAGGCCGTTCCCAATCCGACGCTGGTGCTTGCGGAAAGCACGGCCACGAAAAACGCGGCGGTCGGACCTTGTACGACGGGGAGCCGCAGCATTTTTCCTGATTGCAGAATCGTCACGAGCCCGGTCGTCAAAAAACAGGCTTGAATCAAATAACCTATCGTTTGAAACTCCAAATTCAAAGCCTGGCCGATTAATACCGGGAAAAGAAATATCCCAGTGAGCGCCAGCAGATGCTGAAAACCATAGGTCAGATTGGCGCCGATGGAGAGCTTGTCCTCGATGCCGACTTGCAAAGTTTCGTTATTCTCGTGCTCATGATTCATAGCTTATTCACCCCTAGGTTTTATTTTCGAGCGGAGCAATTCAACATATCATCGGATGTTTGTTATTAAAGAAGAGATCATCGGATGTTTAGAAATGGTAAACTTGAGAGCGATGGACCGCATCGAGATTTTGAATGGCGGATTTTCTGGCTTCATCGCTATTTCCCGCCTCAATGGCGGCATAAACCGCTTCATGGTAAACCGTGTTATCTTCGTACTGCCGTGTATCCAGGATTAATTGGCTGAGCATTTCCTTCAAGCTTTCGGCCACGACCTTGTACATTTCCAGGAGAACTTCATTTTTGCCGGCCTGGGCCACCGCGATGTGAAAGGAAATATCCGCTTCAACGTATTCCGCGTACCGTCCCTTCTCCAGAGCATCGTTTCGTTGATTTAGAAAATAGCGCATCACTTCAAGATCCTCATCCGTTCTTCTTAAGGCGGCTAGTCCGGTAACTTCGATTTCGAGAATCCTGCGCGCCTCGAGAATATGAGCATAGTTCTTCGGAGTTAGGGTTTGGCTTACTGCGGCAAGACCTGTGGAAGAGGAGCGAATATAGGTCCCGTCTCCTTGGCGCACTTCCAGCAAACCGGCATGCGTCAACACCTTGACCGCTTCCCGGACGGTGGATCTTCCCACCGCGAGCAGCTTCATCAATTCGGGTTCCGGCGGCAGCTTGTCCCCGCTTTTGTAACGGCCCGACCGGATGAGCGCTTGCATTTGATCCAACACTTCATCGACCAGTTTTCTTCTGGGTATGGCTTTGAATTCGGTGTGAGTAATGATGAGCCACCTCCTCGCATGTTAAGTAACATAACACAAGGAGAAATTTTCACTCCCTGTTTTTATTTGTTGGTTCACATTATATGCAGAAAAATGTCGAAACACAAGAATTTTTTTAATCTATGTCATAAAACCTTACATATAATTCTTGACATGAACTCTAAAACGAGCGTATTCTTAATTACGATCCTACGATCAAACAAAACATCTGATGATCTACTCATTTTCATTATATTTGGATAATAGGAGCGCCTATGAAAACTAGAATGGATAACCCGCCATGGGTTCACACCAATTACACGCTGATCCGGTGGCTGTTATTTGGGGCCGCCTTGCTCATCCTGTCTTCCTTATATGTTACGGTCCCTCTTCTTCCCGTGTTTGCCGGGGTATTTCACGTCGGGACAAGTGAATCGGCTTTGGCGGGGAGCGCTTTTTCCTTGTTTTTTGCCGTTGGTTGTCTGGTCTATGGTCCCTTATCGAACCGGCTTGGCCGAAAAAGGGTGATCGTTGCGGGGCTTGCCGCGTTGGTTCTGGCCACCGCGTGTCTGGGATTTGTGGGGAGCTTTGGAGGATTGATCGCGTTGCGATGTTTGCAGGGGGCGGCGGCCGCGACATTTTCGCCCGTGGCCTTAACTTATGCAGGAGAAGTTTTTCCTGCGGAGCAAAGAGTGACGGCTATAGGATTTATTAGCTCGGGCTTTTTAATGGCGGGGATCTTTGGGCAGGTTTGGGCGAGCTCGCTTGCCGCGCTGCTGGAATGGCCTTGGGTGTTTAGGCTGCTGGCGGCAGGTTATGCTGCGCTATTATGTCTTGTGACCGTTTGGCTGCCGCCTATTCCGGCGGAACAGGCGAGGCAAGGCCGGGTTGGGCAGGATCGCCGCTGGTACGCGGTGCTGTCAAAGCGAAATCTTTTGTTATGTTATGGCATTACCGTGACGATTCTGCTTTGCTTTGTGGGGATGTACAGTGCGATGGGCGCTTTTCTCGTTAAACCGCCGTATTCACTGAGCGAGATGGAGATTCTGGGCGTGCGCTCGCTGGGCATGATCGGAATGTTTCTTTCCTTCTTTGCCGGGCGAATGTGCCGTAAATGGGGAATGCTGTCCGTGCTCCGCACCGGACTCGCTTGCTCGATCGCCGCATTGGTGATGATGTCTTTTGTTCAGTCGGTGGCGGTTTATGCCCTTATGAGCGTTGTGTTCGTGGCCGGCATTGCCGTGACCGTACCTGCGCTGATTTCGCTGATCGGGGAAATCGGAAGCGGGAACAGAGGGGTTGCGACATCCTTATATACTTTTGTTTTATTCGCGGGGGCGAGTGCGGGTCCGATTCTTACGGCCAATCTATTGGAGATGAACCTCTACTCTTTACCTTTTCAAGTGTTTGCCGGCATTCTTTCGCTTGCTTTGTTGTGTTCGGTATTGATTCGTAAGGCCCGGGGGTGAGCGTCCTTGCTTTTGGCAGCCGGAGTTGGTACAATAAATGTCTGGTAAACTGCCCCGTGGGGCTTCTGAAGGAGGATGAACATGGGCAAGAAAAATGATGGCAAGGTATTGGCGCAAAATAAAAAAGCTTCCCATGATTATTTCATCGAAGATACCTACGAAGCGGGCATGGTGCTCACTGGAACGGAGATCAAGTCAATTCGCAATGCCCGCGTGAATATCGGGGACGCGTTTGCGACGATCCGGAACGGCGAGATCCATATTCATAACATGCATATCAGCCCGTTCGAGCAGGGTAACCGCTTTAATCCGATCGACCCGACACGGACGCGTAAGCTGCTGATGCACAAAGCGCAGATCAGCAAGCTGCTCGGATTGTCCAAGCAGGAAGGCTACACGATCGTGCCGCTGAAGATTTATGTCCGCAACGGCTACGCGAAGCTGCTTCTGGGTCTGGGCAAAGGGAAAAAGCAATACGACAAGCGTGATTCCGCCGCGAAACGCGACGCCCAGCGCGATATCCAGCGTGCGTTGCGGGAGAAGCAGAAAGTGGCTCGTTAGTTAACCCTATAAATGATGATAACCTCCTCAGATTTAACCATGGCTTCATGGTTAGTCTGAGGTTTTTTTAGTTGATAGCCAGAATTAATAAACTTTCCGTCTAGGTAGAGGAGGAAGCGCAGGTAGAAAGGGGAGGAAAAGAGGAATCTGGAGGCTAAGGGACACCAGAGCCGTTATCTGCGGAAAAACGAAGGTTTAACGGACACAGATGACCTTATTTACCTCAAATCGGCCCGGATGAACTGGTTTTGAGCTAAATAGAGTCATGTGTGTCCGTTAGGCTGGGAAATACCCGGGAAATGGGCGGATAAGGTCGCTGGTGTCCGTTAGAGCAGCGTCCACAGACTGGGCATGGGGTGAAATCCCATGCCCAGTCCTCAAATCGCTCTGACGTAGAAGTCAGAGTCATAAAAGGACACCGTCAGGTGTTTTTCTTTGGAGTTACATCGAAGCCGGCGGTTCATTCCGCTCTTCGGAAGAAGGCTCAGGATTTGCGGGGTTGCCTTTTTTGGCTGTGCCTTTTTTGCCCCGGAACAGGTTCAGGACCCAAGCAAACGGAACAATAATCAAAAACCAGAATTTCTTGAGAAGGACCACTATGATGGACAGCAATCCGGCTTTTTTGGCCACGGCCAGGCCCGCGCCGCCAAGAATGAGGCCGGTTAACCCTGCGGAAGACTTTTTGTCGGTAGCTGGGTCATAATCGTTGTACGCTTGTCCTGCATTGACGGTCAATACCGGCAGAATTTCCGCTTCCATGACTTTACGGTCGGCGTCCAAATTTGCCGGGTCGGACACGAGAATAACGGATATGTTTCCTTCACGGGTAAGTATACGGACATTATAGTTAATTATATCCTGTCCCTGGTGATCCTGAAGCAGCAGCGCCCATGTAAGGCTGCGCAGTTGTTCATCGTATTTGGGCGGGGCGAACCATCCTTTTACGGTCAATTGGTTCTCCGGCGGAAGCTCTTTGTTGGCTTCTTTCTGGCCGGCTTCGTAGCTCTCCAACAATGCGTCCGCGTCGATTTCCGTTTTATCGTCATCCGAGATATGGCCGGACTCGTTATACTCAAAATAAACCGACCAAAGCTGATCCTCAGCTAGAGGTTCTATGTATCCGATTTCTTCATATGTAGGGAGTTGTTGGGTTGATTCCAATAAGGCAATCGTATCATCTTTGTTCAAAAATACGTAGTTTTCCGGCAGTTTAAGTTGAGCGATGCTTCCTAATGGTACCAGTTGTCCCTTTCCTTCAATCCAATTTAATTGGATTTCATCTTCAGTTTGCTCCACCTCTTCTGCGCTTATGCTGACAGGCACGGCAAAGGTGCTAATGACCATCATAAACGCGATTAGAAAAATGCTGATTTTTGGGCGGTACATGTGTTTTTTCATAAGTTCCTCCGTTTGTTTTTTTCACCTCCTTTATATCGGGTGTATTTCCCAAATTATTAATATTGTGGGCTGCGTTCATAATAGGTGTTATGGAGCTTGCTTTCCTTACGGTGAATTGGTACAATAAAATTCCCTAACTTAGTTGAGTTTCCAGCAACCTACAAGTCATTTGGCGCACAAAATGTGCTATACTAAGTTCGTAACACAAAATGCAGTTCGTATCACAACAGTGTGATTACAGCACACCATGCTCAGCCGTTTAATTCAAAATTCGGGGGCGTTTTTTGGATTCGACGGGGGTAGATCGAGCATGGGTAGCGGGTAGTGGGGACGCGTCCGCTTTATCAACGCTAAAGCCAATTAAACGGCAAACAAAACAACAACTTAGCTTTCGCAGCTTAATAACCTGCGTGCTAGCTCTATCTCTGCATCGCCCATGTGCCGGGAATAGGGCCCAACTTTAGTGGGATACGCCGTCTGGTCTCCGCCTGGGGTCAACGGAAGAAGATAATCAGGCTGACCCGAAGGGAATCCGGTGACAGGGAGTCTCTAGGGTGACATCAAAGCTGTCACTACACCCGTAGAAACCTATGTGGCGTTGCCTTCGGACAGGGGTTCGACTCCCCTCGCCTCCATATGTACCACTGGAAAAAGCGGCCGAGACAGGTCGCTTTTTTTTGCATTTTCTTATGATTAAATAGCTAAGCAGTATGGAAAGTTGTAAACCAACTTCAGATGTGTTATAATCAGTTTATTGGAATTTCGACCTGAAGTCACATATTGTAGAGGGTTATAATTTTAATGGGTGTAACCTTGTATAATATGTGATTTTTTTTGGAAATTTTAAAGGATATCAAAATGAACATGTGGAGGTAATGAATCATGGAAACAGGAACAGTAAAATGGTTTAATGCAGAAAAAGGCTTTGGTTTCATCGAGGTTGAAGGCGGCAGCGACGTATTCGTGCACTTCAGCGCGATTGTTGGCGACGGATTTAAATCGTTGGACGAAGGACAACGCGTTGAATTTAACGTGGTACAAGGCAATCGTGGCCCTCAGGCCGAAAATGTTGTTAAACTGTAAGTAAGAATGCTATTGCAAAGCCCCAAACCTCGTGTTGGGGCTTTTTTTCGCACATTATTCCTGGAGAGAAAGAAGGATGCCACTTGTACTATTCACGGAAAAGACTAACGAGTGATCTTCCAGAGGAAATGACAACGATATGGTCATGCACCAATGAAAAGTGCAACGGATGGATGAGGGATAACTTCGTTTTTTTGGCCCAGCCAAGGTGTGCCCAATGCAATTCCTTCATGGAGAAAGGCGAGAAAATGCTGCCGATCCTAGCGAATACAAGCCCTAATCAAACGAAAAACTAGATGGGGCGATTCCCCTCGCCTTCATATTTAGCATGAGAAGAAGCGACCGTGTTTGGTCGCTTTTTTGCATCTTATTTTTGATGAATAGGAAGTGGCAAAATTACGTTAAGGTCGTGACTAACAAATTTAGGACGAGAGAACGGCAGAGTATTGAAAAAAATGAAACCTAGGAACCAAAAAACTCGTAATAAGTGGTAATATGTAGAAAAGGGGGAGTAGAGTTTTGAGAAAAACTAGTTTGGGAATTTTACTTTTGGCACTGATATTACTGGTTACTGCATGTGGAGGTGCTGCGTCTACATCAACGGGAACGCAGAATGCTAATACTTCTGTAAAGGATCAAGGTCCTGCAGAAAATGTAAATAATGAGCAAACAGGTGATGCTGGTACAGCAGAGTCGACTAAGGAGCCTGAAAAGCCGAAAGAGGTTGTTTACAAAGTAGGGGACAAGTTCAATTTGGGCAATTGGGAAGTTGTGCTGGACTCCTTTGAATTCAATCAAAAAGTCAGTGATGAATACTTTTCTTCTAGTGCTGACGAGGGCAATAAGTTTTTAATTTTAAATTATACGGTTTCCAATGAAGGAACGGAAGCAGACAACTTTACGTCAATGATTGGCGGAGTCGAAATGAAGGCAATATTTAAGGACAAATATGAGTATACATATACGATCACGATGATAGATAAGGACCTTAGCAATGAAAGTATTAAGCCACTATCTTCAAAAAGCGGATTTGTTGTAATGGAAGTTCCTGACGAAGTAGCTAAATCAGAAGATGGATTGATTCTAAACCTGGCAAAAGATAAAGACAAGGCCACTATTAATTTAAGATAGCCGAAGTTGCCACTATTATGAAAGAAACCGCAAGCGTAAGGGATTTCTCCCCGGGGCTTGCGGTTTTTTTGAATTGGCTGGAACCCTATTAGGCGGTGTTCGGCTTTTAATGTATAATAAACTTGACATTATGAATGGAATTAATTACATTTTGTATATCAAACTTAACTTAAAAAATGTAAAGGTGGTGTAGTGCATGACCTATCAAGAAAAGAAGAGCATCGTATCGTTGATCAGCGCAATAATCATTTTCGGATCTTATTGTGCGTACATGTACCCGCAGTTTCCCAAGGAGGGGCTGAAGTCGACGGAAACCTTTCATTATTGGGGCTCCTTCGTTCTCTTCTTGACTTTGGTTTCAATCGTTGCGCATATCATTATCAGCATTATTTTTAACATAGTCTTTAGGAAGACGACCGGAGAAAAGGAACCGACATTTGCGGATGAACTGGATAAGCTCATTGACTTGAAAGCCTTCCGAAACTCATTTTTTGTGTTTATTCTCGGCTTTCTTCTTGCCATGGGTTCGCTGGTCATTGATCAGCCGTCACAGGTGATGTTCATGATCCTGATCGCTTCAGGATTCATTTCCGATGTGACCGGCTCTATAACGAAACTTTACCATTACAGGAAAGGAGTCTAATATGGGCAAAAGTCTTGTCGGGAATCACATCCGAAAATTACGGTTCAACCATAATGAAATGACCCAGCAGCAACTGGCAGACAAGGTGGGCGTAACAAGACAAACTATTGTTGCCCTGGAAAAGGGTAACTACTCCCCCTCTCTGGAACTGGCTTTTCGCATTGCTCACGCCTTCAACTTACCTTTGGAAGAGGTATTCTTTTACGGGGATAACTCAAAGGAGTAAGAACTGCGATTATTTCCTTGTACTGACTATAAATTTATGAAATGAAGGAGAGCAAACAAATGAATTTTTCTAACCAAAGGAGTGCATTAATTGTAGGTGTACTGTTTATACTTGCAGCAATTACAGCAATAATAGGTCTAATTTTATACAATCCTATCCTAAAAGATCCCGATTACCTGATTGAAGGTTCTAAGCATGCCACTCAGGTGATAGTTGGAGCATTACTGGAATTAATTCTCGTCGTTTCTGCGGTCGGCACTTCAACAACGATGTTTCCGTATCTAAGAAAGTACAACGAAACTATTGCTCTTTGGCATGTTTGCTTTAGATTTCTTGAAGCCGTTATTATTACGGTTGGTATCATCAGCGTTTTGTCTCTTTTGACCTTAAGTAGGGAATTTGCAGCAACAGCGTCTCCGAACATTGCTTCTTTCCAAGCAACAGGGACAGCATTAAAAGCGATACATGACTGGACATTTTTACTTGGTCCTAGTTTTATGCTTGGCATTAACACCATGATGTATAGTTATATATTTTATAAAACCAAGCTTGTACCCAAATTTATACCCATTTTAGGTATGATTGGAGCAACTCTTGTTTTCCTTGAAGCTTTATTAGTCATGTTCGGTGTCATTCAGCAAGTTTCTGTTTGGGGTTCTATTTTGGCACTACCAGTAGCAGCTAATGAAATGATCTTAGCAGTATGGCTCATCGTAAAAGGATTCAATGTATCTGCACTCGCTCCAGCGTCTGCAATCAAGTAAACATTTGAATGACAACCCATAGATTTAAATGAAGCGTTGGCTCTATTTCCCCCAACCCTAGCCTAAAGTCCAGGTTCAGACACCCCCCTAAGACGGTTATGCCGGGCAAATAAGGTAGTTATAATGGGTTTATAACTCAGAGCGTGACTTATGAAGCCAAAGGAGTGTTTGAATTGAAGGCAGTAGAAGCGACGACAATGGCGAGGGCGGGTAAGGTGAATTGGGTGCTTTTTAATCCCAAAACCTATGCAACGATTCTCTATTTATTTCTGTCTCTCCCATTAGGGATAATCTATTTGACACTAGCGATCACGGGGCTTGCCCTATCCATCGGTTTGACTCCAATATTTATCGGGATACCGCTGTTTTTTGGAGTAGCTAAGCTGTTGAATGGGATTGTAAATTTTGAACAAAGCCTAATTCGACATTTTTTAGGTTTACCGGTCCCTCCTGTTTCGGTTCCAAACCATCCACAGCCTGAGGTTGGGCAGAATTGGTTGAAGCGAATGGTGAAGGGGTTTGACGGTGGACTATTCATTAGAAATCTGATGCTCGTATTACTTAGATTTATAACAGGCATTGTCTTCTTCGTTGTGATGGTCACGGTTATTGCACTAGGACTCGGACTTATTGCTCTTCCCGTCGTGCATATCATTTTGATGAATGAGATGCAGCTGGATATTCTAGAGAATAACTTGTTTCGTTATTTTCATATCGATTGGACTTATAATCAGCAATATCTGCTATACGTAGGCGTTGGTCTTGTACTTTTTTGGATCGCGCTTCGTGTCGTGAATGGGCTTATGCAAATTCAGCGTAGAATCATGTATGTGGACGAGTCCTATCAGCCGTCGTCAATGCCAGTTGAAGCCCAATTCCATACGCCCGATCAGTCGCATTATGATGCGTATCATGGAGATCAGCCCACGCAAGAGAAGGTGTGGCTCGCTTAAAGAGGTAGTTCAAAAAGTCATCTTTCCAAGACGAAGTGGTTCAATGAAGTGGACTCGACGTCGAATCTTGAATTCAGCCGGGCCAAAGCATATGCTTTCGAAGCATGTTTCCTGCGGAAACATTTTAGTTGCTCACGTAGATCTGTCTACGCTCCGCTACTCAGTCCCTAGCTTCATCCGACCTAAAGCGTTTTGAAAAAACGCACTTCGGAAGCATACGCTTCGGTCCTGTAAACCCGACTTTTTGAACTCTCACTTAAAAAAGAGAGCTTTAGAAGCTAGTAATAAGACTCAACGAGTTCTGTCACGATGACAGGACTCATTTTTCTATTACATGCTGCAGCCGCGCCGCTGTATCCGCTCAATATGGATGGATGTGAACTTGGATATCAAACTTGCTTGCGGTAAGTGACCGTTACTTTAGATGTGCTATAATCATATGTAGACAACAGATCGATTTCTATCTGGAAGTGTGGGATGGCGCTGTTGACTTCCATTTGAGGAGACGTCCTTATGTTAGGCAAGGGTTGCGCTTCGGAAGAGTACCGTATTTGGAGCGGGTGCTAGATTTGAAGCCATCTTACACTGCTTATATGAGGTGGGGCAAAGGTCCGAAGAGGCCGTTTCGTTCCTCGAAGTCCGGCGACCCGAAAGTGGAGCGACACTACGCCACCCATTATGTGGCGAACAGGCATAAAATGCCGCCGCAGTTGCCGGCGGCTCTAGAGAACCTGCAGCAAAATGACGATTTATGATAAGAAAGGGAAATGTTTATGTTCCATCCTGAACAAGTAAAGAGTTATATCCTGCATCCGGAGCATATTGTAAGCAATACCGCTCTCAGATATTTTGAAGACAGCTTTTTATATGAAAATGATACTGCTTTAATGCCGCTTTTGTTAGAAAAACTGAAGCAATCTAAGCAGGCCCAAGTTCATTTGTTCCGTGGATATAAGTTCCCGCAAACCGAAGAGACGATCCGCGAGTTGCTGGCCTTGTGTCAGTCAACGGAATACGATGATAATACGAAATTCCACTTGAAGAATATGTTGTATCATAGCGATCCCCAGTTGTTGGAGCCCTTTGTGGAGTTCATCGATAAAGATCCGCTTTGGAAAAAACGGGTGCAGCAAAAGCGCAATCTTTCGATTATGGACGATCAGGAACTAGTAAGTGCCTTCCAATTGTTTATTGAGCAAACCACCGATAAATTTGTAAATGAGTTTGATACAACGTATGGTGACGAAATCGTGAATGAGTTGTCTCGTCGGACGTGTATCGATCCCGATGCTGTACTGCAGAAGCTGGATGCTTATAATCCGAAGGACTTAAGTTATGAAACCGCCTATTTTGTTCAGCTGGCGGGTGCAATGAAGCTGGAAGCGGCCATTCCTTTGCTGTGCGGCTTATTGGGAGCGGAGGATGATTGGCTTCCAGAGAAGGCTGTAGAGGCGCTTGTTCATATCGGGACAACCTCGGTTGTGACGACGCTGGCCGACCGGTATTTTGCTGCTAACGGGGAATATTTCCGGCTGTATGCTTCCGATGTGTTCGGTAAAATCAAGCTGCCCGCCTCGGAAGAGGCATTGCTAACGCTGCTGCCGGAAGAACAGAATCTTACCTATGCGACCAGGTTGGCGGATGGTCTATGCGAGCTAGGATCAAGCAAGGGCCTTCCGTTAGTCCAGGCGATGGTGGAAGGAGGTTACGACCGGGGACTAATGAGCCTTACGGAGTCGATTTATGCTTACTGCGTAATCTCAAACACGCCGCATCCTTCATTACCGCAATGGAAGAAGGAGCTTGATATGGAAGAAGCGCGGCTGGCTAGGCGTGAGAAGGAACTGGAACAAATGTTCACCATCCCCGGACTCCAAGGTGGTCTGAACACACCTTATACTAATCCGAATAAAGTAGGACGCAACGACCCCTGTCCTTGCGGAAGCGGGAAGAAGTACAAGAAATGCTGCGGCGCGTAGGCGGATACTAATCAAACCTATGGAGATGCGAATTGGAGGGAACATCCAAGTAAAATAGTTCCATATGTAAAATTATGGATTTGCCAAGCCGTGTTTCGCCTCCATATGCAGTATCAGAAAAGCGACCTTAACAGGTCGCTATTTTCTACTCTAAAAACATGTAAATGACACAATGCTTCTTAGATCTACTCCAGAAAACACCCATGTTCGACCGGTCCATCTAAAACCTGCAACGGATGTACGCCCTACAAAGGTTGGGAAGAACCAGAATGCGCTCCCATTTCTCAGCCACACAAATGTGTTGCGAAATAAACAACCGGAAATAGCTCCGGGGTCGATGGCGAACGCTGTAGCAGCGGGCTGCGGTGGTGTGAAAGCTGGAGGAGGGGAGGATGGTGGCCGCTGTGTTCCTTGGGGTCCAAAAGGCGGCGTAAAAGCCATAAGATTTCACTCCTTAATTAGAAGGTTAGGCTTGATCAGGCCTATAATAATGAAATGGCGAGTAAATTGAACAGCACCAGGGGTAAAACGGAATCATTGTAGAAACCAGGAACAAAACCTCGACTAGTCTCATGGCTGGGTAGTCTTAAGTAAAGAATCCCCCTTTCGCATTGGATAAGCAACCCTTCAAACACATCGCCATCTACGGTCTCCACTCGAACAAGTGTATTGACATGGCTGTTACATATATTTGCTATATGATCTTGAATGGATTTTAAGTTATGCATAGTAGTTGGATCCATTCGATACAGTGTTTGTTCTTGTAGCCCCTGCTGTTGCAAGTTCATGGTCGTGACCTCCTTTTAGATTCATTCATTTTCTCCATCGTATGCAGAAGCCTATAGGGGTGTGATTACCCGTTATAGCTTTTAGCTATAGCTAGTTATGACTTTTGAGTGTTACGTATAAAATCCTCTTCCATGCTACAATCAAAGCATTACGATTTAACATGAGACAGATCGAGGAGGTTTTTTGGATGAGCAGTAAATTCCAAATCGTAGGTAGCTTGTTGCGACCGTCTGAACTATTAAAATACAAAACACAAATAGAACATCGTGATGATATCAGCTATCCATTTTATCAAGATTTTGAGGGATATGAACAGTGTGAAACGGAGGCAATTCAGGCTGTCATTGAAAAAGAAATCGAGCATGATTTGTCAATTATTACTGATGGTGAATATTCTAAATCCATGTGGCATCTGGATTTTGTTTGGGGATTTCAAGGAATTAACCGCTATATTGCGGATCATGGATACTTTTTCCGTGACGTTGATGGAAGTTCGAAATATGAGACACGAAAAGATATTGGTTTGCGCATTACAGGTGAATTGAGCGGAAAGAACCATCATTTCATTGAAATATTCAAAAAATTTCAAGCTCTTGCTGGCGACCGTGAAACGAAGCTGTGCGTACCTTCTCCATCACATATTTTTGGTGAGTTGTCATGGTCGGATAACATTGGCGGCAAAGATGCGGTTTATAAAAATAGACATGAGCTTAAAAATGGCCTCGTCAAGGCATATAAGGAATTTGTTGAGGAATTTGCTGCTGCTGGCGGGAAAATTTTGCAATTTGACGATTGCTTATGGGAACTGTTTGCGGATGACAACCCGAATTCTCCGTATACCGGTGAAAATATCAACCAAGAGGAAGTACAAGCTCTTGCTACTGAATTTATCGACATTAACAATACATTGATTGATTTTGGCCATAGTTTAGGGTTGAAAATGTGGACGCACAACTGCCGTGGCAACTATGATTCCCGTAATATGGGGGGCGGCTCCTATGTGAAAATTGCTAATCTGTTCTTGAAGCAGCTTAAATATGACCGTTTCTTCCTTGAATGGGATGATGAACGTGCAGGTTCACTTGAGGCGCTTGCAGTCTTCAAGGATAAGCCGGAAACGGAAATTGTACTTGGCTTGTTGTCATCTAAAACGAATACGCTTGACGATGAAGAGCGTGTATTTAGATTGCTTGATGAAGCATCGAGCATTATAGACAAGGATAGATTGTTGCTATCCCATCAATGTGGATTTGCCTCTTGTGATGGTGGTAATGAATTAACCGAGGCTGAGCAGTGGGCAAAAATTAATCAAGGACAAAGAATTGCCCAGCAATATTGGAACAAATAACGTTGGTCGTTAGAAGTGAACCAAGCGTCTTATCATTAAAAGCTTCAGTATAGTCAGTGCGTCTTGGTGGCGCTTTTGACGGTACTGATGCTTTTTTTGGTTGTTGTGGATCAGATCCATTTTTCGATGTCATCGCTATCATTACTTCAAAACAATGAGGCTCTCATTCAAGATTATCTGAATTGATATTGAATGAACATTTTCCGGAGACGATCCATCAGGACATTCTTGATGAAATTGGACTTGATTTCTCAGTCAGGAAAAAGCGGAAGCGTGTGACTCAATCTATTCTTATTCCAATATTACCGAATTGATCCCCCTGTTGCATTCGCTGAAAGGCGCGAAAGGTGTCTTGTAAAGGATACACACTATCAATGATAGGGCGTATATTTCAAGCTGTAGCTCGAGAGGGGAGCATAACCAAGGCTGCGCAAATGTTGAACTACGTACAGTCTAGTGTGACGACTCGTATTCAGTACCTTGAGGCTCAACTGAGAATCCCTCTTTTTCGGCGATCCAATCGAGGGATGACGCTAACTCCGGCTGGCGAGAATTTACTGGGATATGCAGATAAAATACTGACTCTGCTGGACGAAGCTGTGAAAACTACACAATACTCCGACCATCCTGCAGGGCCTCTTCGGATAGGTTCTATTGAAACGACTGCGGCCATTCATCTGATCCCTCTATTGGCCGAATATCGAATACAATACCCGGATGTGAATTTATCGCTCACTACGGGGGTTACACATGCTCTCGTGCAAAAAGTGTTGAATTACGAACTTGATGGAGCGTTTGTCTATGGTCCAGTTGACGATCCAGCTATAGAACATGCAGCGGCCTTCGAAGAGGAGTTGGTGCTGATCTCGGAGCCGGGAAAAAGCGACATGCACGAGTTGCTTTCGAAGCCGATGTTGTTTTTCGATGTTGGTTGTGCGCATCGGGCAAAAGCAGAGAGCTTTCTGAGAGAGACTGGTCTGACCACATATCAGATTATGGAGTTTGGAACATTAGCAGTTATTCTAGATGGGGTTTCCGCTGGGCTCGGCGTGTCTATGTTGCCACGATCGTCGATTGCTAAAGCGGAAGAGGCAGGCAAAATCGCTTTCCACAGATTACCTGAAGAGTACCGAAATTTGGAGGTATGGTTTGTGTATAGACATGGCTCAATATACTCTAGTGCGTTGTCAAGATTAATACAATTTATTGAAACGAAGCAGCAATAGTTAACCCACAACGATCAATAGCGCCTAGTGTACCAATTGAGAAAGCAGTTGTCGCAGAGTCTCCTCTGTGATGGCTGCTTTTTCTATTACCGGCTGAGCCGCCAGCAACATCTGCTCCACGTTGCTTCAGAATGTCACAAAATGAATCGCATCGTCGTTATATTTTCGAGTGTGATTAACAAAGGAGGGCGGAGATCCAAAGCAAGAGGAAAAGGCGCGGCGAATTAAGCTTCAGTGGTATGACGATCGTACGGTAACGGATAGTTTGGTAATCATCCTCAATGTTTTTAAAGTAACAACCACTAGATATGGAAAAGAGAGGTTGAGTAGCTATGACACAACGTATAAATTACATGCAGCAATCACCGGAATTTTTCAAAAAAATGATGGAGCTCAGCAATGCCGAGAAGGAAAGTTCAATTGAAGAGAAAATCCGTCATCTCGTTCACATCAGAGCTTCGCAAATGAATGGATGCGGATTTTGCCTGGATATGCATGTGAAAGAGGCTAAGATCCATGGCGAGAGCGAGCTGCGCCTTTACCACATCTCGATTTGGCGCGAATCAACCCTGTTTAGCCCGCGCGAACGGGCTGCGCTGGCATGGACCGAGGTTCTGACCAAGCTGCCGGAGCATGGCGTACCTGATGACATCTATAACCGCGTTCGCGAGCAACTGTCCGAAAAAGAAATTTCAGATCTCACCTTCTCGATCATGGCGATCAATGCCTGGAACCGTATTAACGTTGCCTTCAAGAACGTACCGGGTTCTGCTGACGCAGCATTTGGATTAACTAAAGCCGGCCTGAGCTAAGCAGTAAGAGCAACGGTTGATTTCTGCCAACATCGATGTTAAAAGCAGAAGCACAAAGAACCCTTCGAAGGTTCTTTGTGCTTCGTTTTATTCTCCAGCGTGCTTCAGCTTGTCCGGGTTTCTAACAATATAAATGTTGCGGATTTGATTCTTCTCCACATGAAAAATCCCGACGGTTTGAATCCCTTCGCCAGATCGAACAATAAATGCAGGCTGTCCGTTCATCCGAATGACCTCGATATGAACGCCATCGATCGTTGATGCTTGCCGGAATGGACCGAGCAGGAACTGTGCAACAAGTTCTCTTGAAGAGAGGGGTTCGACAACGGCCGGGACTTTGCCTCCTCCATCGGCGACAAGGACAACTTCTTGATCCAGGATGGATAAGATTTGATTGAGGTTGCCTTGTTTGAGAGCGTTCAGGAAACCATGGACGAGCTCGGGAGTGGCTGCTTCCGAATGAACGAGTTGTTCAGATGTAATTCCCATTTTCGCGTTGGCCCGACTGAACAGTTTACGACAGTTCACTTCACTCTTTTCCACCAGTTCGGCAATTTCAGGATAGTCAAAGCCAAGCGCCTCTCGAAGCACAAAGACGACACGTTCCGTTGGGGATAGCCTTTCAAGCAGAACAAGCATCGCATAGGATAGCAGATCGTCGCGGATGACCGCATCCATCGCATCATCATTCATGTTGTGCAGGGGCTCTGGGAGCCATTCCCCATAATATTGTTCCCGTTTCCTGCGTGCCGATTTATGCAAGTCCCGACAGCGATTCGTTACCATCTTGCAAAGATAGGCTTTAGGTTCTGCCAGCTTCTCCGGCGCAACGTCGACTATTTTCAGGAAAACATCGTGTACAACATCTTCCGCGTCCGTAACAGATCCGGTCAGTTGGTAGGCGAGCTTAAAGAGCAGCCCTTTATATTTCTGATACAGCTCCTTCATGTCTTCACTTCCTATCGGTTCCCCATATATTAAACCTATTGCAAAATAGGCCTTGAAAATATAACGAGTTACGAGGTGATTTAGTGACATCCCCTAGGTTTTTATTTTTGCTTGAATTTGGTACCCCAGGGTTGCCATATCGATCCAACCGGTTTCCAAAGAACATGCCTTGATGTGTGAGCTTCACCGTCATTAGTCAACAGCCGGTAATCTGGTTGCTGACTTTTTCGTTGTGTTATAATAATGTACAACCGCAATAGCAAATATGAGGGAGGTTCTTGAAATGGCAGTGAATCGAGAACAGCTTCAAGACATACTAAAAAGAGCCAATCAAAGTGCTCGTCAAAAAGCCAAGCAATCCGGAGCATCCCTTTACTATATAAAAAATAACAAACGTATTCGCGAAGATGCGAAAGGTAATAAATTTGAGATTTTTTTTGATTCCACCGGAAAGCGGATGGAGCGGGAATATTTTGAGTAAAAAAGCGACCGAGATAGGTCGCTTTTTTATGTTCCGGCAGCCCGAGTGCATAATGGATATTTTTTCTGTTTACAGTTTCTTTTCCAATTAAACCCAGGAAAAAATTTGGAACACATGCTACAATTTAGGATGTTGAAAGGAGGCGGATATTGACGAAAGCTGACGAATTAGTTTGAATGAATTGATTACATGGGGAGGCGAATTAAGGAACTTTTGACGGCTTTTTAATAACGGTTCATTGGTATGCAACAAATCAAACTTTGGAGGATTATAAATGAAGAATCGGGCTACAAAAGTATTGAGTATGGTTTTATTTTTTTCTCTTGCCATATCTTTAATATCGGGAGGACTGCAAAATACTAAAACTTATGCTGCCGGTCTTTCGATCATCGGCGGTGGAGGCTGGAATGAAACGGCGTATGTAGAATGGTCTCCTGTTAGCAATGCGGAAGGATATCATGTATATGTTAAACCTGAAAGTGCAGCGGATTCTTCCTATCAGCAAATTGATAATGAATTGATCCGTAAATACCCTTCTTATTGGAGAGCTGATGCTGTAGGTCTTGCCGCCGGAGATTATGTAATGAAAGTTGAAGCCAAGCTAACGGACGGTTCAAAAGTTAGTGCTGTTTCCAATGAGCTATCCGTAGCGTCACATGACAGATCGGGGTTTGCTTTCTCAACAGATTCGCAATATGGCACAGGCTCAGGTGCGTATAATGATGATGGAACACTAAAGAGTGGTTCCCAAGTTCTTTACGTAACATCCGAGACCGCACAAACCGTGACCCTTGATGTGAAAATCAATAGCTCAGGCCGTGTTCAAACCGGTGTTGGTCTTGGTGAGATTTTGGCTCTAAGACAAAAAGGCTATGATACGACCCCGCTTGCCATCCGATTTATTGGAAAAGTTACGGATGATGACATGAAAGGACAACTAAATAGCACCGGCTATCTTCAAGTAAAAGGCAAAAAAAATTATGCGGAAATGAATATGACGGTTGAGGGTATCGGAGACGACGCTTATGCTTACGGATGGGGCATACTGCTTAGATATACCGGAAATGTGGAAGTAAGAAACCTGGGGCTGATGTTGTTCCCTGACGACGGGATTTCGTTGGATACAGGCAATGCCAATGTTTGGGTGCATAACAATGATTTATTCTATGGAACTGCAGGTGGAGATGCTGACCAAGCAAAAGGCGATGGTTCCACAGACCTTAAAAAGGGATCGACAAATATTACGATCTCGTATAATCACTACTGGGATTCAGGAAAAGCCGCTCTGGTCGGCTTGAGTGAATCGGCGGAATTTTTTGTCACCTTCCATCATAACTGGTTTGATCATTCAGACTCTCGTCATCCGCGGATCAGAGTGGCATCCGTTCATATCTATAATAACTTCTATGATGGAGTCTCAAAATATGGTGTCGGGGTTACAACGGGAGCTTCGGCCTTTGTCGAATCCAATTATTTTAGACATGCTAAATATCCCATGTTGAGTTCCTTGCAAGGTACGGATGCTTTAGGGGAAGGTATATTTTCAGGCGAAACCGGCGGTGTGATCAAGGCCTACAACAATAGTATAGTTGATGCGGCCAGTCTGATTTATGCAAACTCCAATAATGGGACTACTGGGGCAAATGAAAAATCATTTGATGCGTACTTAGCTTCGTCGAGAAATGAAACCGTACCAGGCTCCTACAAAGCATTAAAAGGTGGAACAGCTTATAACAACTTTGATACAAGCGTCGATACGGGAGTAAATGTTGCAGACATCGATGATGCAAGCGATGTTGAACAAATGGTTACTGCCAAAGCGGGGCGCTTGAATAATGGTGACTTTACATGGGAATTTGATAATTCCGTGGATGACAAGTCGTATGCGCTCAATTCTGCTCTAATGGCTAAAATAAGAAACTACACAACTCAACTTGTATCTGTAGGGGGAAATTCAACTTCACCGGAACCGACACCAGAGCCCACGCCAGAACCTACACCAACTCCAGAACCTACACCCGAGCCTACGCCGGAACCCACACCAACACCGGAACCTACGCCAGAACCCACACCAACGCCAGAACCTACACCCGAGCCAACACCGACACCCGTTCCGGAACCAACAACTGGAGAACAAGTTCATAACTTTACCATAGCTGGAACCGACAGTGACTTCTTTGATATTGAAGGGAATCTTTCGGCAGGCAAGGGAACCGTGGAGTATAATGGTCTGACTTTAACTCATTGTTTAAAAATCGAGACCTCAACTCGTATTGGTTTCACTACTACGGAAGATTCAACATTAACGTTAGTGTTTAATTCAGCAGACGGAAAGAAGATCAAGATCGATGGAAACAGTTATCCGATCACGGATGGTATTGTCAGCGTATCACTTGCTCCTGGCGCACATACCATTACAAAAGATAATCCTGTAAATCTTTATTACATGGAATTGAAATAGATGATCTGATGTTTTATGTGACCAGTTGCCGGAATTAAACCGGCGACTGGTTTTTTAGTTTTGTTTAAATATGAATTGATTGTAGCCGACCGCATAAGATTCATGATCGAGGAGCCCGCTTATTTGCAGCTGCCAAAGTAAGATATTGACAAAGTTAATATGTCGGAATATTATATACCTAAACAACATATATCTAAACAACATATCTGGAGGATCAAATGTTAGAGAACATTATCTTAGGCTTTTTAATGTACGGTGAAATGAGTGGTTATGACCTAAAGCAGCGTATGGTAAAGAGTACATCAAACTTTTTTGATGCAAGCTTTGGAACTATTTATACTGCGCTAAAAAGAATGGAGGTTAAGGGCGCCATAAGTTCACGCGAGGTTGTTGATGGAGGGAAGTTAAAAAAGTTGTATTCCATAAGTGAGAATGGAAAATCTGAATTTATGAATTGGCTGGAACAGCCGGTAGAGTTTACAAGGACAAAACCCGATCATCTCATCAAGGTTTTCTTTTTGGGATTTCTGCCCAAGGATAAGGCCATAGAGAAGCTGAGAGCCTTTATCGAAGAGGTTGAGAAAGTCTACCTTAGTCTAAAAAAACATGAAAACCAAGTAAAGGAGGCGTATGATACTTATCAGTTTTCTACGTTGGTTTTCGGAATTAACTATTATAAATACGTAATTGACTGGAGCAATAATCTGTTGAGCGACTTGGAGAATAGATAAACAAAGAGGTGTGCAATGTGAAGATTGTGGTATTGAATGGAAGTCCCAAGGGCGATGATAGTGTAACTGTACATTACGTAAAATATATTGAGAAGAAATTTCCGCAACATGAATTTACTTACTTGAATATAGCACATTCTATAAAAAAGCTTGAAAATAAATTAACATTTTTTGATGAGGTTATTGAGAGTGTAAAAAGTGCTGATGGAGTAATATGGGCATTCCCTCTATATTTTTGCCTGGTGCATTCGAATTACAAACGCTTTATCGAATTAATCTGGGAGAGGGGCGTGCAGGAGACGTTCAGGGGTAAGTATGCTGCATCTATTGTTACATCCCTGCATTTTCATGATAACACTGCAATAAGTTATATTCATTCGATATGTGATGATTTGGGGATGAGGTATATTGATTTCTTCTCTGCTCATATGAATGATTTGACAAAAGAAGCGGTGCGAAATAACTTGATCCTTTTTGCGGAAAACTATTTTGAAAGTATAGATAAAAAAATAAAGACATTGAGAACGTACATGCCAATTGAGTACAACATAGGAGAATATATACCTTCGGAAGTAAACTCTACAGTAGAAAAGGAAGGACAAAAAATTGTTATAGTAACCGATTCCGTTGATCAGACGAAAAATATCGGTAGAATGGTTGAGCGTTTCAGAAAGCTTACTCAAGCAGAACTAATTGACATATCTACAATAGACATCAAGGGTGGCTGTGCAGGATGCATTAAGTGCGGATTTGATAATCAATGTATGTACGAAAAAAGTGACGACGTCCAAAAGATATACGAAAAAATAAGGGGGTTTGACATCATTGTCTTTGCGGGGGCCATGAAGGACAGATATTTATCTGCCAGATGGAAAATGTTTATTGATCGCAGCTTTTTTCGAACCCACCAGCCCCAGTTTATAGGCAAGCAAATGGGATATCTGATTTCCGGGCATTTACGCCAGAACAACAATTTAAGCGAGATTCTGCATGCGATCACAGAGTATGATGGAGCGAATCTTGTGGGAATTCTTACAGATGAGTACGAAAATTCAAAAGAAATCAATGCAATGATGGAAGCCTTCGCACAAAACCTTGTTCAATTCTCTATTAAGCATTACATCAGGCCTCAGACCTTTCTCGGGATTGGTGGTATGAAAATATTAAGGGATGATATATGGGGGAACCTCAGATTTGTATTTCAAGGCGATCATAGATATTACAAAAAGCATGGATTGTACGATTTTCCCCAAAAAAAGTATGGGATGAGAATGGTTAATTCCATAATGATGATTCTAACAAAGCTGCCGCCAGTAAAGAAAACCATTCGACAAAACCTCAAGAGGTTTATGGTCATCCCCCATAAAAATGTCTTGAAGAATAAGTAATCTGATATCGTTGAAGGGAGATCTTTATGAATATACTAACCATTTCAGGGAGTCCCAAAAAAAGTGGCAAAACTATGAAGACACTTAACATGCTCGAAGAAAATCTCATCTGTCAAGGACATGAAGTGCAAAGGATACAGATTAGTACACTTCATATAAAGGGATGCATCGGGTGTTACTCCTGCATGGCAAATAACGATGGACCTAGCTGTATTTTAAAAGATGATGCAAAATCTATATTCGAGCGAATGATAACTGCGGACGCCATTGTATATGCTTCACCAATATATTTTTTTGATTTTACCTCCCAGTTTAAAACCTTTCTGGATAGGCATTATTGCCTTACGAATGATTTCGGCACTCCTAACCAGACATCATTGCTTGCTGGCAAGAATGTTGCGCTTTTAATTACTTGCATGGGTTCGGAAGAAGGAAATGCAGACCTTGCTCAGGATATCTTTGACAGGTCCATAGGTGGTGTACTTCAGTGTAATATTGTTGGCAAGTACATCCTCGCATTGAGCGAGACACCTGATTTTAACTTGAGGGCTAAAGAAGCAGCTGATCAATTGGCAAAAGAAATTATCGCATGAAGATGTGATCCCTTTAAAATCATGAGTGATGCTAAACCTGAATCCCATCTTCCCCGACTACTACTAACCGAGAAACCATGTTGACGCTTTCAAAATCCTGATATATAATGCAATTAATCGAATACACCCATTAGACATGTGACTGGTAAAGCAGGCAGGATCTAAAATGACAAATCTTTTATTTGTCGTTTTAGGTCCTTTTTTATTTGCATAAAAGCCTGCCTCCTTTCACAAATTTACAAAAGGAAGGGGCATTGGACATGGATTACAAACAGACCGCCGCAGAAGTTCTGAAGCATGTGGGCGGCAAGGAAAACATCGCCCATTTTGAACACTGCTCGACAAGATTGCGGTTTTCTCTGATCGACAACAGTAAAGCCGATGTCAAGCGGCTCGAAAGCATTCCTGGCGTGATCGCCGTAAAAATGACCGGTCAATGCCAGGTCGTCATTGGGAATGAAGTTGTTGAGGTTTATGATGCGGTCAATCGGTTGCTGGGCTCGGCGAACCCGAACTCCGAATCCACTGCTGCTGCGTCATCCGGGGCTAAACCGAAAGAAAAGAGAAAGCTCGGCAGTGTTATTTTGGATTTTATCGTCGGTGTGTTCCAGCCGCTGATTCCGGCGATTGCCGGAGCCGGGATGTTAAAGTCGTTGTTGCTGCTGCTTGGGTTAATGAATGTTTTGGACCCGGACGGCCACACTTATAAAATCTTGGTGCAAATTGGCGATGCGGCTCTGTACTTTCTTCCATTACTAGTGGCCGTTACCACCGCCAACAAACTGAAAGTAAATACTTTGGTGGCTCTGGCTGCCGTCGGCGCTTTGCTTCTGCCGAACATGACGGCCATGCTCGGGGAAGGCGCTCAGTTGTTCGGTCTTCAAGTCAAAAGCATCGCCTATGCCTATCAGGTCTTTCCGGCGATTTTGACCGTGTTGCTTTATGCCCAAATGGAAAAATGGTTTACGCGAATTACGCCGAAAGTGATCCGGATCTTTTTTGTCCCGATGATGTCGCTGCTTATTACCGTTCCGGTTTCGCTGCTCATTTTGGGCCCGCTTGGTTATACGCTCGGCGAAGGTTTCTCAGCCATCATTTTAGCCTTGTTCGCTAAGGTGGGCTGGATTGCCGTAGCGCTCTTGGCCGCCGTATTGCCGCTGATGGTATCCGTCGGCATGCACAAAGCGCTCATTCCTTACGCTCTCTCCGCGATGGGAAGCACCGGCAAGGAATTGCTCTATATGCCCGCTTCGCTGGCCCACAATATCGCCGAAAGCGGCGCCTGCTTCGCCGTTGCGGTGCGGACCAAGGATAAAGCGCTAAGAGCCACGGCCATCTCCGCGGGAATTTCCGCCTTGTTTGGCATTACGGAGCCGGCCTTGTACGGGGTCACCCTGCAAAATAAAAAAGTGCTCGGCAGCGTCATGTTCAGTTCGCTGATCGGCGGGGCGTTTACCGGCATCGTTGGCTTGCAGGCTTATGTGCTGGTCGGACCCGGATTAGCCAGTTTGTCCATGTTTATCTCGGAAGAGCTGCCGCGGAATATCATCAATGCCGTCATCGCGCTCGTTATTTCCTTTGTGGTTGCCTTCGTTTCGGCATTTGTGCTTGGCAAAGACAACAAAGCCAAAGCGGAAGAGCGCCTATCGGTTAACCAGCTTACCACGGTAAAAGAGTTCAAAAGCCCGGTGATCGGGGACATGATTCTTTTGTCCGAAGTGAAGGATGAGGTCTTTTCCAGCAAAGCGATGGGCGAAGGAATTGCGGTCATTCCTACTAAAGGCGAATTATACGCGCCCGTGGATGGCAAAATTGAAGTCATTTACAGCAGAAACCATGCCATTGCCATGAGTACGGTGGACGGCATCGAGCTGTTGTTCCATGTAGGGATCGATACTGTCCAGTTGCGGGGCAAATATTTTGAACCCCAGGTGAAGGCTGGAGATGAAGTGAAAGCCGGCGATTTATTACTAAAGTTCGACCTTGAGAAGATTATTGAAGAAGGCTACGATCCGGTAACCATCGCCATCGTAACCAATAAGGACAAATACGCGGTCGAGGTTGCGGATTTGAAGCAGGTGAACCGCCAGGATACTTTGATGGTTGTAACCGCTTTAGAAAATTAAACCAAGGGAGAGAATAAAAATGAGCAAAGGATTTCAGGAAAACTTTTTATGGGGCGGCGCCATTGCCGCCAATCAGGCGGAAGGCGCTTGGAACGTGGATGGGAAAGGTCCGTCCGTCGCTGACATAGCCATGTATAGACCGCATTTAAATGTCGAGGATTACGAAGCGCACCAGGTCGTTACCACCGAAATGATCGAACGGGCGATGCAAGATCCGGACGTCAAAAAATATCCGAAACGCAGAGGAATCGATTTTTATCATCGGTATAAGGAGGATTTGGCGCTGTTTGCCGAAATGGGCTTCAAGGCGTTGCGCGTCTCGATCGCCTGGAGCCGGATTTTTCCGACCGGTGAAGAGAACGAGCCCAATGAATTGGGGCTGAAGTTTTACGACGGTTTGTTTACGGAAATGCAACGGCTTGGCATCGAACCGATCGTCACGCTTTCCCACTATGAAATGCCGCTTGCTTTGAGCGTCAAATACAACGGTTGGGCGGAGAGGAAGGTCATTGATTATTTCGTGAAATTCAGCAATGTCTGCTTCTCGCGTTATAAGGACCTAGTGAAATATTGGCTGACCTTTAACGAAATCGACAGCATCATCCGCCATCCTTTCACAACCGCGGGCATTGTTCCGGATCGTTGTCCGGAGGGCAAGGTGGAAGAAGTCATTTATCAGGCGCTTCATCACCAGTTTGTCGCCTCGGCGCTGGTGACGGCGGATTGCCACCGCATCATTCCGGGCAGCCAGGTAGGCTGCATGCTGACGATGCTGACGACCTATCCGAATACTTGCCATCCCAAAGATGTGGAAATTACGCTGATGAGGAATCTGCACACTTATTTTTACGCGGATGTGCAGGTATTTGGAGAATATCCGCCCCTGATCGAAACCATGCTTGAGCAGAAAAATATTCATCTGCAAATGGAACCGGGAGATAGGGAGATGTTGCGGAAGCACACGGTCGATTTTGTTTCTTTCAGTTACTATATGTCATTAACCGAGTCGGCCAAAGAAGGGCTGGAGCGAACGTCCGGCAATACGATCACTGGGGTGAAAAATCCTTATTTGCCCGTAACGGATTGGGGATGGCAGATCGACCCGGTCGGACTGAAAATTTCCTTAATCGAGTTATACGACCGCTATAAAAAACCGCTGCTCATTGTGGAAAACGGCATGGGCGCCGTGGACCGGGTAGAAAGCGACGGCTCCATCCACGATGACTACCGGATCAATTATTTTAGGGAACACTTTAAACAGATGAAGGAAGCGGTGGAAGCCGGCGTTGACCTGTTTGGCTACACAAGCTGGGGAGCGATTGATATCATCAGCGCTTCCACGTCCCAGATGTCCAAAAGATACGGCTTTATTTATGTCGATCAGGATGACGAAGGAAACGGCACTTTGCAGCGCAGCCGTAAGGATTCTTTTTACTGGTACAAAAAAGTGATTGAAAGCAATGGCGAGGATTTGGATTAATTCCCTATCTTTCGATAAGGAAGGTGACCCGTGATGATCAAAATCAAAAAAGTGTTGAATTCCAGCGTAGTTTTGGTAGAGGATGAGCAGAACAAGGAATACATTCTGTTTGGCAAAGGCATCGGTTACGGCCAAAAAGCGGGCAATATCGTCGAGGAACATAAGGCCGATCAAATCTTCATGCCTGTCGAAAATGTCAAAGTCAAAGAGTATCTCGGTGTATTGGACGCCATTCCTCCGGTATACGTGGAACTGACCGGGCAGATTGTGGCTTACGCGGAAAAGAAGCTGCAAACCAAGCTCAACACGGGGATCTATTTTACCCTTATGGACCATTTGCATTTTGCGGTGGAACGGTATTATAAGGAAATCGCGATTTCCAACAAAGTGTTTTGGGAAATTAAAAATTACTATGCCGAGGAATTTGAGATCGGGCTGTTTGCTTTGAGACTGATCAAAGAAAAGCTGCAGATCGAAATGCCCAAGGAGGAAGCGGCCAACATCGCTTTTCATTTGATCAATGCCCAAAGCGGGGAGAAGGAATCCAAGGACGGCATGAAGATGGCCAAAATGATCGGCAGCATCGTCAACCTGGTGAGATATTCGATGAATATTGATATGGAAACGGAAAACGTTCATTATACCCGCTTTGTGACCCATGTGAAGTTTTTTGTGGAGCGGTTTTATACGGATAAAATGCTGGAGGATACGGACAACATCCTGTTTGAGCAAATCGCCAGCCTGTATCCGCAGGCGATGGACGGGGCTTTCAAGATCAAGGAATATATCCACCAGGTATACGGAAAAACCATTCCAAACGAGGAGCTCACCTATCTGGCCGTGCATATTCACA
The DNA here is from genome assembly GCF_023715465.1 of Paenibacillus macerans. GTDB lineage: Bacteria > Bacillota > Bacilli > Paenibacillales > Paenibacillaceae > Fontibacillus > Fontibacillus macerans_A. The sequence goes on along the minus strand of NZ_JAMBOE010000010.1, from coordinate 127,828 downwards.
GGCTGATCTCTTATAACCAGTTGGCTTAGAATTAGACGGAGGATCTTCAACATTGAAAGTGGGAAGTATCATTATTTCGTTCATTGGGTGTTTTATTATGGGTTTAGGCGTCAACGCAGGATACGTTCCTGTTCATTTATTTAGCACAGGTTTTCCGGGCATTGGGATTCTTACGCTTTATACTTTAAATTGGAATCCGGGGATCGTTGTGTTTGCTCTCAATATTCCTTTGTTATTCCTGGCCTGGAAACGGATTGGGCGCTCCTTCGTGGTTCAGACCATGATTGTGGCAGGGGCTTTGTCCGTCTTCCTTGACCTGTTGTATCCTATCCGAAACTGGGTCCACCCTCCTCTATGGTTAGGTATTCTGATTGGCGGGGCATGCCTGGGATTCGGGTCGGGAATTGTTTTTAGCCAAGGGCTGACCAGCGGGGGAGTTGGACTGTTAGGCCGGTTAATTCAACTTCATTTACCTCAACTAAAGATGGGTACGATTCATATTGCATTTGATTTTATTGTGCTTATACTTGGAGCCATAGTTATGGATATCAAAACGGCATTTTTCACATTCCTAGCATCCCTCATTATGGGGCGTACGATGGACTTTACAAGGTCGGTGCCCAATCTTTTTGCAAGATTCCGCCGCACATAAACCAGTTGTATTGGCAAACTCCTGCCCGCAGCAAAAATAGAAAAAGCGAAAGCGCACCAGTAGCGTGCGTTTTCGCTTTTTGATTGTCAAGCAAGTTGGTCAACATTTTCGCACAACGCGCTCGAGCAACCTGTACTTGTTATTTCGAAATAGCCTTAAACGCGGCGGACTGCTCCCGGATGCTCTTCTCTGCGGCAAAACGCTCGATGCTGGAAGCTCCGAAGAAGCCGTCGATGTCGGGGATATTTTGCATGATATAAGCGGCATCCGCCGGCTCGGCGATTGGGCCGCCATGGCAAATGACCATGATGTCCGGCCGGACGGCACGCCCTGCGGCAATGATATCCTTGATTTTCACGACGCAATCATCCAAGGTGAGCGCTGTCTTCGCACCGATCGTGCCCTTCGTGGTAAGCCCCATATGAGCCACCAAAATATCCGCACCGGCTTCTGCCATCGCCTTGGCCTGATCTGGATCAAATACATAAGGGCAAGTCAGCATGTCCAGTTGATGCGCTTTGCGGATCATTTCCACCTCTAAGTCATAACCCATATCGGTTTCTTCCAAGTTCTGCCGGAACACACCGTCGATGAGGCCCACCGTCGGGAAGTTTTGCACGCCGTTAAAGCCCATATCCTTCAATTGCTTTAAGTAAATGTCCATGACGCGGAACGGGTCGGTACCGCAAACGCCGGCCAGCACCGGGATATTCTTTACAACAGGCAGCACCTCGGAAGCCATTTCGACCACGATCGCATTGGCATCGCCATAGGCGAGAAGCCCGGCCAAAGAACCTCTGCCGGCCATCCGGTAACGGCCGGAGTTGTAAATAATCAGCATATCTGCGCCACCCGCTTCGCTGCTCTTAGCGGTAATGCCGGTGCCGGCGCCTACGCCCAAGAGGATTTTTCCGCCGGCAACTTCCGCCTTGAATTTGGCAAGGATTTCACTTCTGGTCATCGTATTCATGTTTATATCTCCTTTTCCTGTAAATGATTAAGCTTTGCGCTCCATCATGGCAATGAGTTTTTTGGCGGCGTCAAGCGCGAACGAGTCATCGTTGATATGCGCATCCAATTCGCAAAGCTCCACCTTGCTGCGATCCAGGTTGGCTCTTAAAGCATCAAACAAAGCCCGGTCCTCCTCAGGCCCATGGAAGGGCTGACCCTCGGCGTCAATCATGGAAACGCCCTTCAGCGGCAGCATTAAAACGCTTTCACCACTGGCTAAATTCAGCTTCTCCGCCAATTTCTCGCCAACGGCCCTGTTTTCCTGGGTGGTGGTGCGCATCAAGGTGACCGATGGATTATGCTTGTACAAGTTTCGATGTTTGTAATGCTCGGGCACGGTGTCAATGGGGCCAAAGTTAACCATATCGCAAGCTCCCACAGAAACTACCTGCGGTACGCCGCAAAGTCCGGCGGCTTCGCTGCGATTAGGCCCGGCATTCAGCACGCCACCAAACAACTCGTCACACCATTCGGTCGTGGTCAGATCCAGCACGCCTTGGAAATAACCGCTTCGCACCAAATCCTCCATCGTACGGCCACCGGTACCGGTGGCATGGAAGACCAGCACTTCATAACCCCGCTCCTCCAAATAGGCTTTCGCTGTATCTACGCAGGGGGTCGTGACCCCAAACATAGTGGCGGCAACCAATGGTTTTTTCTCTACTTTCGTAACTTCATGCTCCAGCATACCCGCCATGGCAAAGACCGCATTGCTGAAAATCTTGGTAGAAATGGAGTTGAGTCCAGCTACATCCACAATCGAAGGAATCAAAATCACGTCGCTTGTGCCTACATACTGTTCGGTATTCCCGGAAGCCATGGTAGAAACCACAATTTTCGGTATGCCGATGGGCAGAGCCCGCATCGCTGGTGTGATAACCGAGGTGCCGCCCGAGCCGCCCAAGGAAATGATGCCTTGGAATTTGCCTTCCTGATAAAGCCGGGGAACGATCTTTTCGGTACCCTTTGCCATAGCTGCTGTGGCACGAGCCCGGTCTTTTTGGCCTACCAGTTCCTGAAGATTTTCGCCAACCTCGGCAGCAATTTCTTCGTTGGAGACATCGGGAACAAAGTAGGATTCAAAGGTTCCCGTATGCAGGGTCAAGGTGTTAAGGCCGATTTCCTCAAACAGCTCTTTCAAGTAAAGGAATTCCTTCCCCTTGCTGTCGAAGGTCCCCGCGATGGCTACGGTTTTCATTGATTAAGAACACCTCCTGGAATTATCTTTTCTGCCGCTCCATGGATTTGTAACAGCTTTCAGAAATGATAATTTAATTGTACGGCTTGGCGGAAATTTTGATATTGTTCGAAGTAAGCTGTTTTTGTGCTTATGTTAGATTTTGCTCCATTGGCCGTATTTCTTGCGAGATGCTGCCTTTTCGATAACCGGTAGGCGTCGTGCCTTTATATTTCTTGAAAATTTTAGTGAATTGAAAATAATCTTCATAGCCAACCAGCTCCGCTACCTTCCCCACGGGCATGCCGGTCTCCCTTAGGAAGTCCCCCGCCTTGTTCATCCGGAAACGGATTAAATATTCCGTAAAGCTGCAACCGACGATCCGTTTGAATTTGGCACTCAAATAGGAGGGCGACACATGAGCCGCCAAGGCCAGCTCGCTGAGGTATATGGGCTCATCATAGTGGTTGATGATATGTTCTTTGATAAACTCCACATAGTCGTAGTCTTGGGCTTGTCCATTAAGCACCTTCATGAGGCTGTTCTCTTCCTCGGCGCTTTGGGAGATTTTAAAGGATTTGGTCGTGTTCAAAATGGCCTTTTCCGCCGGAATCCGTTCGAAGGAAGAACCGCCCACAAAGCCTTGGCAAGCAGAGTTGTCGTAAAAGTACCGGGCATCGATGGAAGATTTGATCGGGCCGCCGTAGACCATTTTAATCGCCTCAGGACGAATCTGATTGCAAGTATCAAAAATCTGCTGGGCAAACCTCCGGCCTCTGTCCAAGGACTGCACTTTCTTCGCGCCCAAAACGCCGCCGGTCGTCAGTCCCAAATGGGCGCAGATAATGTCTGCTCCGGCCTTTAACATTTGTTCCGCCTGCCAGGCATCAAAGACGAAGGCCAGGGTAAACAGCCCCTGCTCATGGGCTATGCGGATCGCCTCGATTTCCTGGCGATACGAAATCCCCTCTTCCTCCAGCGCCTCGCGAAACTTTCCGTCAATGAGTCCGACGGTGGGCCAATTATTGATCCCGTCAAAGCCGGATTTTTTGATATGCAAAATGAACTCCGAAAGGGAAATGCAAGGGTCCGTAGCGTTCAGTCCAAATAAAATCGGGGTATCCTGCAGTAGAGGCATCAACTCGCGCGAGGCAAAATCCATAACGATTTCATTGCTGTTGGAATAACAAAGATAACATCCCAAAGACGCCCGTCCCATCTGCCGGAAGCGTCCGGCACTGAGAGCCAGAATAATATCCGCCCCGCCCAAAACGCTGTATTTGGTCGTCATGCCGCTGCCGGCAGCGACACCTATAATATGTCGATTGACTTTGATTTGCGCATTCAGCCTTTTGAGTATTTCCTGTCTTGATATTTGCATGGCGAAACCTCCCTTATGCAAACTATACAAAATCAACTGGCCATTCAACAAATTTTGATACGGAACTTCTAAATGTATTTTTTACAACCGTTGAAAGCCTGCCAATAGAGTAACAGTTCGGATGTCTGGAAAGCGACCTTAATCGGTCGCTTTTTGCTTGCTCGTATTCGAAGGTAAACGAACACTCTTAAAACGCTCTAGCGTTGTATCAAATCTGATCTGACAAGATACATTTTCTAGCCACAAGTATTCTAACGGTTGCCACAAGCGCTATTTGTACCAAAAACGTTAATTTCAAATTGTAACGGTTGCCATGGCGCTTATTTCACGGAAATCCGGCTATTTTTGCTTAGATTCAGGCAAATAACGGCGATCACAACCGTTAGAATTTAGAAAAGGGCATTTTTCGGAAGATAGCCGCTACTACAACCGTTAGATTTCCGGGTAGCCTTTACGGGAAATCTTGAGCAACGTTTTTAGCCCATTTTTATGAAAAAAATGTGGGAATTATATGAAAAAAACTATTACATCTCAATAGTTAACAAAAAACGTCGATAAAATCTATATATAGATCATAGAGTAATAAATTGTAAAAAAACGAAGCCGGGACGGACCGAAAGCGTTGCCTTCCTTCGTATAAATAGGTAACGGGGGACCTGTCGAAATTTGTCCGGCTTGAGAGAAGGGTGGTGACATGGCTAAAGCAACTTTGCAGACACGAAAGCTTATCTTAGGAAGGATGAGAATTTAATGTATTCCGAGTTGTACGATCCAACAAAGAACCAATTTGTGGATTGGAGTAAGGTGACGCTGTACCAAAACGATAAGCTCGTTTGGGGTCAGGAGCCTTAAAGTCCTGACGAAGCGGGGCCCCGTAGGGGTGTCGCTCTTTTCAAATTGAAGGGAGGAAAACGGGATGAAGGTAAGAAAGAGTAATAGTAGTATTCTGTTCAAACGTTCCAAATGGCTGCCTGCCGTTATGGCATGCGCGGTTACATTAAGTGTTGCGCTGCCGGCTCAAACTACAGTTCACGGTCAAGCGGCAAAAACCGTTTCCATACAAGTCGATACGTCCAAGGATCGGAATCCTATCAGCCCTTATATATACGGGACGAATCAGGATTTGGCAGGGGATGAAAATCTGGCGGCCAGACGGCTTGGCGGCAATCGGATGACCGGCTACAACTGGGAAAACAATATGTCCAATGCGGGCAGCGATTGGCAGCAATCCAGCGATAATTATTTATGCACCAATGGCGGTCTGACAGATGCCGAATGCGTCAAGCCCGGAGCGGTGGTGACTTCGTTTCATGATCAATCGCTGCAGCTTGGCGCCTATTCTTTAGTCACGCTGCCGATGGCCGGATATGTGGCCAAGGATGGAAACGGAAGCGTGCAGGAAAGCGAAAAGGCCCCATCCGCTCGTTGGGATCAGGTCGTAAACGCCAAAAATGCACCGTTTGAATTGCAGCCCGACCTAAGTGACAATCAGGTTTATGCGGATGAATTCGTTAACTTTTTGGTGGATAAGTATGGCGATTCTTCAACAAAGACAGGTGTAAAAGGATACTCGCTGGACAATGAACCGGCTCTCTGGTCACATACGCATCCGCGCATTCATGGTGAACCGGTCGGAGCGAAAGAGTTGGTGGACCGGGCGGTAAGTTTATCCAAAGCCGTTAAAGCGGTTGACCCGGGAGCGGAAATTTTTGGCCCGGTTCTTTACGGTTTTGCGGCCTATAAGGATCTTCAATCCGCACCTGACTGGAACTCCGTAAAAGGCAGCTACAACTGGTTCGTGGACTATTACCTGGATCAAATGCGCCTCAGTTCGGAAGCCGAAGGCAAAAGATTGCTGGATGTTTTTGATGTGCACTGGTATCCCGAAGCAATGGGCGGTGGCATTCGAATTACGAATGAGGTCGGCAACGACGAAACGAAGAAAGCCAGAATGCAGGCGCCTCGTACTTTATGGGATCCGACCTACAAGGAAGATAGCTGGATCGCTCAATGGAACAGTGAATATTTGCCTTTGCTGCCTCGATTGAAGCAGTCGGTGGACCAGTATTACCCGGGAACCAAGCTGGCTTTGACCGAGTATAGCTATGGCGGCGAAAATGATATTTCCGGCGGGATCGCTATGGCCGACGTGCTGGGCATTTTGGGCAAAAACGGCGTTTACATGGCAGACTACTGGAGGTTAAAGGAGGGTGCCAACAATTACGTTAGCGCCGCTTACAAGCTTTATCGCAACTATGACGGAAATCGCTCTACTTTCGGCGATACCAGCGTTAAAGCGCAAACATCGGATATTGAAAATAGTTCGGTGCATGCTTCCGTAACGGATGCAACCTATAATGAACTTCATCTCGTAGTCATGAATAAAAGCATGGACAGCGCACTCAACGCCGAATTCAACCTTTCCGGCGGGACGACTTACGGTTCCGGTAAAGTTTGGGGCTTCGACCAAACCAGCCCGCAAATTAAAGAAGCAGCACCAATCACGCAAATTTCCGGCAACCACTTTACCTATACAGTACCGCCTTTGACGGCTTATCACATCGTATTGACTGCCGGCAGTGATAATCCCGAGCCGCCTAAGGAAGTTCCCGGCAGCTTTACGCTAAAAGCTGAAGCGGGTGATGGGAAAGTCGATTTGTCCTGGGACGCTTCCAGCAGAGCTGTGGGTTATAGCGTACAGCGGGCAGCGGCTGCAGACGGTCCGTTTACCGCTGTAGCATACAACTTGGCCGCAACGTCTTATACGGATAACAGCGTAACGAACGATACTTCTTACTATTACAAAGTCACCGCAAGCAACAGTGCGGGAACGACCGACTCCAATGTCGTAAATGCGGTTCCGCAGGTGCCTAAAGACGGCCCGGTTCGCTATGAAGCCGAAGACGGCACGCTGAGTGGAGGAACCACGGTGTCATCCAGCGGGTCCGGTTTCTCCGGCACCGGTTACGTTACGAATTTCCATAATCCAGGGGATTCACTGACGATGACGATCCAGGCTCCAGAGGCAGGTTTGTACGATCTTACCATCGGCTACCGTTCTCCTTATGATGACAAACGCACGAATTTCTCTTTAAACGGCAAAGCGTCCGGCGAGCTGGTGCTTTGGACATCGGCTGATTTTACGGAAACTTCCGGCGGGAAGCTGCTGCTGAATGAAGGGGCGAATACAATCGGTTTTGAAACGGGCTGGGGCTGGTACGATATCGACTACGTCAAGCTGAAGCCTGCTGCCGACCGTCCGCCGCATGCGGTAACCAAAGCGCTTACCAATCCGGACGCGACGGTAGAAGCAAGAGCATTGATCAACTATCTGGTTGATCAATACGGCCAGAATATCCTCTCCGGTCAAGAGGATATAGCCGAAATTGATTGGCTGCAAGCCAATGTAGGCAAAAAACCGGCGATTGCGGCGCTTGATCTGATCGACTATTCGCCAAGCAGAGTGGAACGTGGTGCTAGTTCTACAGAGATTGAAAAAGCGATTGAGTGGGATAAGCAAGGGGGGATTGTTTCCTTTGCATGGCACTGGAACGCGCCGAAAGATTTGATTGATGAGCCGGGAAAAGAATGGTGGAGAGGCTTCTATACCGATTCGACTACATTCGATGTGGAATATGCGATGAACCATCCGGAGTCCGAAGATTATAAACTGCTTATTCGCGACATCGATGTGATTGCCGAGCAATTGAAGAAGCTGCAGGATGCGAAAGTGCCTGTCCTGTTCCGTCCTTTGCACGAAGCGGAAGGCAAGTGGTTCTGGTGGGGCGCTAAAGGTCCTGAACCCGCCAAAGAATTATATATTTTGATGCACGACCGTTTGACGAATGTGCACAAATTGAACAATCTGATCTGGGTTTGGAATTCCGTTTCTCCCGATTGGTACCCGGGAGACGAGTATGTGGATATTTTGAGCTATGACTCTTATCCGCAAGCCGGTGACTACAGTCCGCAAATTGCCAAATACGAAGACCTTGTTGCCTTGGGCAAAGACAAAAAGCTCGTCGCCATGAGCGAAAACGGCGCTATTCCGGATCCTGATCTGGCGAAGGTGTATCAAGCTCATTGGAGCTGGTTCGCGACATGGTATGGGGATTTCCTGAGAGACGGCAAACACAATAGTCTTGAGCATCTGCAAAAAGTGTACAATCATCCGAATGTCATTACGTTGGACAAACTCCCGCCCAACTTAAAAACGTACGGCATTTCCGACCAGCCGTCAGTACCTGGCAGCTTTACGCTGAGCGCGGCGGGCGAAACGGGGAAAGTCACGCTGAACTGGACAGCATCGGCGAATGCGGCAAGCTATGAAGTGACGCGTTCGACGGCTGCGGACGGCACGTTTGCGACAGTAACCGATGCAGCATACGGCACCAGCTACACGGACACGGATGTAACGGCAGGCACGACGTACTACTACCAAGTCGTAGCGAAGAACGATGCGGGCCAAACGGTTTCGAACACGGCTAGTGCAACGCCGAAAGCAGATGATCAGCAGCCGGCAACGGGACTGGTGCTCCAGTATCGCACACCGGATACCAGTGTGAACGACAATCACTTTAAGCCGCATTTTCAAATTGTAAACAAAGGGACAACCTCCGTACCGCTCAGCGAGTTGACCCTCCGTTATTACTACACGATTGACGGCGACCGTACGCAGGTATTCAACTGCGATTATGCGGCGCTGGGCTGCTCGAAGCTGAACGGCAAACTGGTCAAAATGGATGAAGCTGTAACCGGCGCCGATTATTATTTGGAAGTCAGCTTCAACCCGGCTGCAGGCGTGTTGGCGCCCGGAGGCAGCACGGGCGAAATTCAAACCCGTATCAATAAAACAGACTGGTCAAACTATAACGAAAGTGACGATTACTCGTATAAAGGCACGCAATCTTCCTATGCCGATCATACGAAAGTGACGTTGTATCAGAATGGCGTACTTGTTTGGGGAACCGAACCGACAGCTAATTAATGGTCATAAACCACCCACACTACAAAAAAATGAAGTGATTACAAAGTGGAAAGTGATTGCCAGATGAACAACTTATCCGAAGAATGCTTGCCGCAGATTCGCGGTGGCGATGAGCAGGCACGGTCGGCTCTGATTGGTCAATATCGGCCCTTTATATTGAAGGTTGTCAAACACGTCTGCAAACGCCAGGTTGGATGGAATGATGATGAAGCTAGCATAGGTTTGATCGCCTTCAATGAAGCTGTCGATCGATACCGTACGGAGTATGGCAAAACATTTAATAATTTTGCGTTTCTTATGATCCGCAGACGATTGATCGATGATTTTCGGAAAAAAATAAAAATTTTCCAAAACGAAGCTGACTGGAAAGAAATGCTGTGCATTGCCGATAATGCGAGCTCGCTGGATGCCTTTGAAAGGCAGGAACGAGCTGCGGCGTTGGCGGAGGAATTGGCCAGCTATGACGAAAGGCTCCGGGAATTCGGCATCTGTCTTCGGGAGCTGGAAGAGATCATGCCAAACCACCGGGATACCCGGCAAATGCTGGTGCGGATTGCCCGCTATTTTTGCAACAAACAGGATTGGCTTAACGATCTTTTGCACAAAAAGAAGCTTCCCTTGAAGGCCATGACCAAAGAGATCAACGTCAGCCAAAAGACACTGGAACGCAATCGCAAGTATCTGATATCGCTAATCCTGATTTTCGGCTGCGAGGATTTTACGAGAATCCGCGAGAGCCTCTCGTTTACAAGGATGGAAGAGGATACGCGGTATGTAGAGCAATTGTAACGAGTTTAATATCGTTCTAAGTTGAAGAGCGGCCTTAGCAGGCCGCTTTTTTGCGTTAAGTACTTCGGATTTGACAATATCCGTATCCTGAACCAGGCCTTTATCATCTTCCATTGGACTATGGCACAGGAATTTCTAGGTGTTTGGCATACAGTAACATGAGATTGTGAACAGAAGGGGAAGGAGGTTATCCATGAAGATACCGGTCAAGGGAGTTGTGATTTCATCCACGGAATCGGATGGAAGCCATTCGCATAAGCTGTACATTACGTCGTGGGGAGGAAGACCGGTTCACTCGCACGAATTTAAGGGGATCACTTCATTTGACGTAGGGCATCGTCATGCCTACGCGGGATTGACGGCCCCGGCCCCCAGCGGGGTGCAGCATACCCACCGTTACCATACGGTTACGTCATTTGATGACGGGCATTCCCACGTGATTACAGGCGTCACCGGCCCGGCTATTCCCTTCCACGGCGGAGGCCATATTCATCATTTTGAAGGGGTGACGACGGTCAACGGCGCTACGCCGCATACTCATTTTTATCACGGAAACACAGGAAATGAAGTCATCGGCGATTAAGAGGCCTGCTGATCCCGCAGCAATTGATAAGCTGGAGGGGACGGAAAGTTCCCTCCAACAAGAGAAGAGGATGTCAATGGCCATTGGGAAAATGAGAAAGCATCAGGAGATGTTACAGAATCCTGTCTTGCGTACGTATTTGCCTGAAACTCACTGGATGACGGGCTCAAGGACCTTACGAATGCTGAAAAACTGTTCCTCCGTCTTCATAAAACCTGACCAGGGAAGCGGCGGCAGCGGAATCATCCGTGTCAAGAGATTGCGCGGGGGATATGAGGTCCGTTGCGGTCCAAGTCTGAAGATTGTCGGAGCTGGCGCTGTCATAAAAGCGATTCATTCCTATCGGAAACCCAAGCACCGGTACTTGGTACAGAGGGGCTTGCGATTGGCGAAGTATCATAGGACGATCTTTGATATCCGTGTATACCTGCAGAAGCCGAAGAATCATTGGATCATTGCGGGGATGGCCGCCCGTGTTGCCGCTCCTCACAAGTTTGTGACCAACTATCTTAAAGGGGGGCATGCGGAACCTTTGCAAAAGGTTCTCTTAAGCATTTTTCACAACAACCAAACCAAAGTGGACGCCTGTTATCGCAAAATAGAGGAGCTGTCCATGGCCATTGCCAGAACGATTAATAAACGGCATTTGATTAATGAATTGGGCGTTGATCTAGCCATAGACGAGAATGGCCGCATTTGGATCATTGAAGCCAATTCACATCCGGGCCATAGGTTATTTACTCAACTCTCTGATCGTACCATGATTAGAACCATTATGGAAAACAAGCAAAGCATCGGGAAAAAACTATGAAAGAGGATCGCCCTGCTCCTTAACGGAGCGGGACGTTCCTCTTTACGTGTATCTCGGACTTCGTTGATCCCCTATTTTTCCCCGTCCCACTCGGCGTAAAACTGCTCCAGATATTCCAGCATAAATTGATGCCTTTGTTCGGCCAAGGCCTTCCCGTGCGTGGTGTTCATCAAATCTTTCAGTTTCAACAGTTTTTCGTAAAAGTGATTGATCGCGGTATCCTGCCCATTTCTATATTCGCTTTCCGTCATGGCGGCTCTCGGCTTCACCGCAGGATCGTGCATCGCTCTCCCCTTCGCCCCGGAATAGGTGAAAACGCGCGCGATGCCAATCGCGCCAATTGCGTCCAATCGGTCGGCGTCCTGCACAACCTGGCCTTCGAGGGTTTTCATGGGGCCAGAATTTCCGCCCTTAAAAGACATCGTAGAGATGATCTCCATCACGTGCTCGGCATCTTCGGGCTCCACGCCATGCTCCTCTAACCAAGCGCTTACCTTCCGAAGACCGTGCTCCTCGCTGGGATTCAGTTTGGCATCGGCCAGATCATGAAGAAGCGCGGCGAGCTCACAAATATACAGATCTGCGCCCTCCTGCAAAGCGATGGTTCTGGCTAACCGGGTGACCCGCTGAATGTGCCCCCAATCATGGCCAGTGCTTTCCTTTTCCAGCGCTATTTTCACGTCGTTTTCAGCTTGGGCGATGATCAGTTTCTTGATATTTTGCTTCATTAAAATGTACTCCTTTTTTAAATGGCTGAGGAACGAAATCCTCTTATCTGAACTAAGTATATATTATATTCCCTGATAGATATTCCTTGGGGATCTCTGGGCGGAAAATTTCTGGCAATACAGTAGTACGTAATTTTTTAATTGTAACAATTCAACAAGCAGCAATTTATAACGCGACGAAAGACGGCAAAACGAATACCGCAACGAAGACGATTACGGTAGACACGAAGCTTCAAGCCAAATGCCTATGCATCGCGCGCCGAAGCGGTAGTGATGCTCAACCGGATGTTTGAACGCGGTCCGCTGCATGGCGTAACCAAGCCATCCTTCCCGGATGTACCGGCAACGCACTGGGCGTTCCAAGATATCGAAGAAGCCGCGACGGCGCATAGCTACATCATTGATCAAGAGAAGCAGGAAGTTATTGCGCAATAGTTCTTACTTCAAGGAGCCGAGACAGCATGGGGAATGCCCTGCTGTCTCGGCTTTTTTTAGATAATAAAATTTTCGGCGGGTAGAGGAGGATGCGCAGGTAGAGAAGGGAGGAGAAGAGGAATCTGAAGGCTAAGGGACACCAGAGCCGTTATCTGCGGAAAAACGGAGGTTCGAGAAATGTTAACGGACACAGATGACCTTATTTACCTCAAATCGGCCCGGGTGCACTGGTTTTGAGCCAAATAGAGTCACGTGAGTCCGTTAGCCTGGGAAATACCCGGGAAATGGGCGGATAAGGTCGCTGGTGTCCGTTAATACCTTATTGGATGTAGGTGGAATCTTTTCCCAATAAACGGAATTTACCCAGCATAATGCGACAGAAAGTGGCGAATTTACGTGGATTTAATCATTAATTTTATGTCAAAACATAGGTTTCTCTGTTGAAAATAGTTTATAATCTAGTAATAAGGCACTATCTGGAAGGGGGTGAAAAGCGTGTCAATTTCTCTTGTTAAAGGCCAGAAAGTTGACTTGACCAAAAACAATGCGGGACTGTCCAACATTATCGTAGGTTTAGGCTGGGATCCGGCGGAAACCGAAACGCGCGGATTTTTCGGGAGAAAGAAGAAAGGAACAGCCAATATCGACTGTGACGCTTCGGCGCTCCTGCTAAATGCCGGCGGCAAGCTGGAAAAGAAAGAAAATATCGTATGTTTCTATAACTTGAAGAGCCCGTGCGGCTCCGTACAACATACGGGCGATAATTTAACAGGAGAAGGGGATGGCGATGATGAGCAAATTATCGTTGATCTTGCCCATGTCCCTTCCAATGTGGAAAAAATACTGATGGTAGTTAACATCTATCAATGCGAAGCTCGCGGCCAGGATTTTGGAATGATCAAATCGGCGTTCATCCGGGTCGTAAATCCGGCAAACAACCAGGAACTGATCCGGTTTAATCTAACGGACAGCTACGCGGGGATGACCGCGTTGCTCGTGGGCGAAATCTATCGTCATAACGGCGAATGGAAGTTTAACGCTCTGGGCGAGGGTGCACATGCTGCACATATCAATGAATTGGCGAGCCGATACGTTTAATAAATTTAACAAGGGAGCTGCTAATCTATGTCTATCAGTTTGGAAAAAGGCCAGAAAATCGACCTCACGAAAACAAACCCGGGTCTCACGAAAGTCATTGTGGGACTTGGTTGGGATACAAACAAATATGACGGCGGCCAGGATTTTGACTTGGACGCTTCGGCTTTTTGCCTGAACGCTTCCGGCAAAGCAGCAAGCGAAAAGGATTTTATTTTCTACAATAACACGCAAAACAGCAATGGCTCTGTGCTACATACCGGTGACAACCGTACTGGTGAAGGTGAAGGGGACGACGAGCAGCTGAAGGTAGATCTTGCGGCCGTACCTGAGGAGACCGACAAAATCTCTTTCTGTATTACGATTTATGACGCGGCTGCGCGCAGTCAGAACTTTGGGCAAGTTTCCAACGCCTTTGTGCGGATTGTTAATGAAGCCAACAATGAAGAACTGCTCCGTTACGATCTTGGCGAGGATTTCTCCGTTGAAACGGCGATTGTCGTGGGCGAGTTATACCGCAATAACGGCGAATGGAAGTTTAATGCGGTAGGCAGCGGCTATAAGGACGGCTTGGCCGGACTTGTACGCGACTTTGGCCTGTCCTAATACAGCCTTTCATATTCTACCGGCCGTCTTAAGACAGGCGGCCCTTTTTCTTACTCATAAACGAAGGGGCGAGCAAGGTGGCAGTTAATCTATCAAAGGGTCAAAAGGTTGATCTTACCAAATCAAATCCGGGTTTGACGAAAATCGTTGTTGGTCTTGGCTGGGATACGAACAAGTACGACGGCGGTAAAGAATTCGATCTGGACGCATCCGCTTTCTGCCTCAACGAGAACGGCAAGGTCAATTCGGATGCCGACTTTATGTTCTATAACAACCCCGCCAACAGCAACAATTCGATCGTCCTCTCGGGGGACAACAGAACGGGCGAGGGTGCGGGCGACGATGAAACGATTAAGCTCGACCTGGCTAACATACCTGCGAATATTAACAAAATTGCCTTCTGCATTACGATCCACGAAGCTCAAGAAAGAAACCAGAACTTCGGCCAAGTGGCAAACTCTTATGTGCGCGTTGTGAATGAAGCTACCGGCGAGGAACTGATCCGTTACGACCTCGGTGAAGATTATTCCGTAGAAACGGCCGTGGTCGTAGGGGAACTTTACCGTCATGGAGCGGAATGGAAGTTCAGTGCCGTCGGCAGCGGGTTTAAAGATGGCTTGGCCGGACTTTGCAGAGATTTTGGAATCAGCATCTAACATATACACAGGGAGGGATCCGGATGACCATCAGCCTGTCAAAAGGCCAGCGTATTGATTTGACGAAAACGAACCCAGGACTAAAAAAGGCACTCATTGGTTTAGGATGGGATATCAATAAATACAGCACCGGACAAGACTACGACCTTGATGCCTCCGCGTTTCTTCTGCATGCGGACGGGAAGGCAAAAGGGGTCGAGGACTTTGTATTCTATAACAATCCCAAGACTCCAAACGGCTCTGTCATACATACTGGAGATAACCGGACAGGAGAGGGCGACGGCGATGATGAGCAAATTATTATCGATTTCTCCCTGATCCCTCCGCATATTCATCGTGTCGGTATTTCCGTAACCATCCATGATGCAGCGCTTCGAAATCAAAACTTCGGACATGTTTCCAATGCCTTCGTGCGAGTTGTAGATGCGGAGACCGATCGGGAGATCGCCCGGTATGATCTTGGTGAAGACTTCTCTTTGGAGACCGCGGTTGTGGTTTGCGAGCTGTACCGTCACGGAGAAGAGTGGAAGTTCCAGGCTATAGGTTCCGGCTTCAACGGGGGCCTGGCGGCTTTATGCAGAAACTACGGTTTGGACGCGCAATAATCGTTCCTTTTATCTTCATATATGAAAGGTTGGTACATTCGTGACGATCTCCTTGATTAAAGGCCAAAAGGCAGACCTGACGAAAAACAACCCAAATCTGAATAATGTCATCATTGGAATGGGTTGGCTGGGTGCTAACAGCTCTTTAGAGGTGGATTTTTCAGCCTTTTTATTGGCACAGAACTCGAAAGTGACGAAAGATGAAGATCTGATTTTTTACGGTAATCCCACCGGCCCCAATCAATCGATATCCGTACTGTCAAATAACAAGCAAGTCTATTCCGGAGTGGCGGATCAAGCACAGTTAGCCGTTTCGCTTAAGAACGTGCCGCCGCACTACGAGCGAATAGCTTTTGCCCTAACGATCTACGACGGGGAAAAAAGAGGACAAAACTTCTCCCAGCTTGATGATACCTACATTCGCATCGTCGATCCGGCGAACGGACTCGAAATCATCCGTTTTAACATTGGGAAATCCTTCACCGTAGAAACGGCAATCATTGTGGGGGAATTGTACAGATACAATGGCGAGTGGAAATTTAACGCTCTAGGGTCCGGCTATTCGGGAGGATTGGCCGCACTGTGCGGCAGCTTCGGCATTGAGGTGAAAGAATCGCCCTCAAATCAACCGTCGCCTGCTCCAACACCAGCACCAACGCCGGCACCAACACCAACACCAGCAACACCGCCTCCTGCTCCGACGCCCGCTCCACCTTCGGCTCAGCCGCCGTCCTTATCCAAAATTGAGCTGAAGAAACGCGGCGATGTGATCAACCTGGAGAAGAAATCCGGGGATCTCGGCGAAATTCTGGTCAACTTGAACTGGAACCAAAGAAAGCAAAAAGGCTTCTTCGGGAGCAAAGGCGTCGATCTTGACCTAGGTTGTTTATTTGAGTTGAAGGATGGAAGAAAAAGCGTAATTCAAGCGCTTGGCGAAAGTTTTGGCTCTCTCAACCGTTTGCCGTATATCGCTCTTGACGGAGACGATCGAACCGGCGATGTCGCAACCGGCGAAAACCTGAGAATTAACGGCCGGTATGTCTCCGAAATCGAAAAAGTGCTGGTGTTCGCGTTTATTTACGAAGGCGTAACCAACTGGTCGGAAGCCGACGGTGTCGTAACCATCAAGCAGCAGGGCGGGCCCGACATTGTCGTGCGTTTGGACGAGCATAACAACCGTAAAGGGATGTGCGCCATCGCCATGATCCGCAATGTGAACAACCAGACCTTCAGCGTTGAAAGAATTGTTGAATATTTTTCGGGTCATTTGGAACTCGATCGCGCTTTTAATTGGGGAATGCAATGGACTCAAGGCTCTAAATAAAAGTTTGGGGGAATTTTAGGCAATGTCCGAATTTATCAATAGTTTTGTAGAGAATTTTATGTCCTTTTTTGACTGGAACAACCTGGGCGCTTTATTGTCCGATCCGGTAACCTGGGGCATTATCGCTTCCCTGGTGCTCCTTGAGGGCCTATTGTCCGCTGACAATGCGCTTGTTTTGGCGGTGCTTGTAAAGCATTTGCCCAAAGACCAGCAAAGGAAGGCCTTGTTCTATGGGATTATCGGCGCCTATATCTTCCGCTTTCTGGCGATCGGTGTAGGTACGTTCCTCGTTAAAATTACCTGGGTTAAAGTCTTGGGCGGTTTGTACCTCTTATGGATCGCCTGCAGCAATCTGTTCGATTTGGAAGTCAAATGGGTTCGGGCGGGCAAAGTGCCGGTTATTCCTTACATTGGCAGGAAAAATGATGAGGATGATGAAATTGAAGGCAAAGCCTACGGATTCTGGCGTACGGTTCTTACCGTAGAGTTAATGGACATTGCATTCAGCGTAGACTCCGTGATTGCCGCGTTTGGCGTAAGCGATCAGGTATGGGTTCTCTTCCTCGGCGGAATTCTCGGCGTGCTGATGATGCGGGGAGTAGCACAGGTCTTCCTGAAGCTTATTGACCGTTTCCCTGAGCTGGAACGGGCAGCTTTTATTCTCATTATTATTATCGGCGGCAAAATGTTGGCGGCCGTGTTCGGATTCCATATGAGCCACGTGATGTTCTTCGGGCTTTTGATCGCTGTATTGGTGGGCACAATGATCATCAGCTCCATTCGCAAGAAATCGAAATCGGAAGAATCGAAACCGCAGTCCATGTAACACCTAAACACACAAAAGATGAATCCCTTACCGAATTAGGACCGTATAACATATATCCCTCCTCAATTATAGGGGGGGATATTTTTTGCTCATTTCCCGATCATTGATGATTTGCTGGTGAAGGAGGGGAACGGAATGCACTACTTCAGCTATTTAAAAAATGACCAGCACGCCGAGATTTTTTATCTGAACCCCCAGCCGTTTACGAATAAGTCAAGCCGGGAGATCCTTTCCCATGCGGTTGGGGCCGCGCTTTATATGCCCGCCATACGGCCGAACATCGCGGATGAATTGGTTTCCGGAAAAATCCGCGGGCTGGTCACGGCGATTATCGACCTGGAAGACGCCATAGGCGACGTTCAGGTCGAGGCGGCTGAAAAAAATCTATGTCTGCAATTGAAGCATATTTTCCAATTCAAGCAACAAGAGCAAATCACGGATGAGGATTCTCCTTTAATTTTTATCCGGGTTCGTACTCCAAGGCAAATGAAAAGACTGATTGCGCTGCTGGAGGATTCCATCGAAGTGATCTCGGGATTTGCGCTGCCCAAATTCTCATTGGAGAACGGACAGCAATTCCTTGAATTGATTAAGGAGTATAACCAAACCAAACGTTCGCAGGCCACTATGCTTTATGGGATGCCGATTTTGGAAACCGCCGATGTCATTTACCGGGAGTCGCGTTTAGATACCCTGCTGGGGATTCGGCGTCTGCTTGATGGCCATAAAGACCATGTTTTGAATGTGCGGATTGGCGCGACCGACTTCTCCAGCCTGTTTGGACTGCGAAGAAACCCGGATATGACGATTTACGATATTGGCGTTATCCGTGATTGTATCGCCGATATCATCAACGTATTTGGACGAGCTGCCAACCAATATGTGATCTCCGGGCCGGTATGGGAGTATTTTAAGAGCAATCGTGTACTGAAGCCGCTGCTCAGGCAGACTCCTTTTGAGGAGGCGGCAGGCAAGCAGGGACGGATCCTGCGTATGGATTATATCAACGGTTATGTCGACGGGCTGATCCGGGAAACGGAATTGGACAAGGAAAACGGAATCCTCGGCAAAACCATCATCCATCCTTCTCACATTCATCCGGTTCAGGCGATGTATGTGGTTACCCATGAAGAATACATGGACGCAACGTCTATTATTGCCAACAGCAACGGCATTACGGGCGTGCTTAAGAGCCAATACGAAAACAAAATGAATGAAGTGAAACCGCATTTAACTTGGGCCAAACGCATTATTCTACGATCTCAAATCTATGGGGTGTTACGTGAAAACCAAAGCTATACTTCACTGCTCGTCGGAACCAAAGACATTGAACAAGCACTTATATAAGATTTTAGGGGATTTGGAAGTCGAGATCGAAATCCTGGATAATCCGTTTCAGCTGCCGCTAAAAGCTCTCTTTCAGATGGCGGCGCGAATCAATAAGAAACGCAGCTTTCTGTTTGTCAGCAAAGTGCTTGGCAAACACATTCCGGTGGTGCCCGAAGTTTCGCTGCTAAGCGGGGCGGCATTGGCTTACCTCTACCAGAAGCATTGCGGTGGGGAAATTACCGGCGATATGGCGGAAATTGTGCGGGGGATCGTGAACCCGGAAGAAGCGGCGGCCATCTATAAGGGGGTCAAAGCGAATTTGCTGCCGATCCCGGAACCCGCTTTGTTCATCGGGTTTGCGGAAACCGCGACCGCACTGGGGCACAGCATGTACGATATCTTTAGCGGCCCGGCCCAATATATTCATACGACCCGGGACGTCATGGTCGAATCGGAGCCAACGCTTACCTTTGAAGAAGAACATTCGCATGCCACCGCCCATCGTTGTTACCCGTCCCATGTTGATTTTTTTCGCGGGGACGAGCCGGTGGTGCTTGTGGATGATGAAATAACGACAGGCAAAACCGCCATCAACATCATCAGAGACCTTCACCAAAAACATCCAAGAAGCCGTTATGTCTTAGCCAGCTTATTGGATTGGAGGTCGGACGAGGATATAGCCCGCTTTAAGGAAACGGAAGCTGAGCTTAAGATTACGATTGATTGTCTATCACTTGTCCGGGGCCAAATCAAAGTTAGAGGCGCTGCGCCGGATCTGGAACACCGCAGAGGAAGCACGATGTCCAAGCCTTCCAAGGAACCGCAAATCTATCATTATGAGGCAGGGCGATTTTTCAGTCATGTTCCATTCTCGTCGATGAATTCTACGGGTGCAGTGAATATCAAACCTTACTTGGTGTTTACGGGCCGATTTGGCTTGCAGGGTACGGACAATGAGAAACTGGACGAGATGATCGCCCAAACGGCGGCTTTACTGAAAAGCAAACGCGCAGGCGGCAAAACGCTGTGCCTGGGGACAGGAGAATTTATGTACATACCGATGCGGATTGCTGCGGAGATGGGAGACGGAATTTATTATCAATCAAGCACACGAAGCCCGATCCATCCGTTCGACAACGCCGCTTACGGTATTAAAAACGCGTATTCCTTTGATTACCCTGATGACGCGAAGATCGGTTATTTCTTCTATAACATTAGTGAGGGGCAATATGATGAAATTTTCGTGTTTGTCGAGCGCTCGCAACAGGCCAGTCTGGAACCATACGTCAATGCTTTGAAATTAACGGGGACACCAACGCTTCATTTTGTACACTTTAACTGAAAAGGGGGGCGTTAGACATGACTCTTAACAATAAATCCATGGCCTCACCCGTTCCGCTCGGAAGCTACAGCCAGGAAGACGTCATTTTTTTGCTGAAGGACCTTAGCGATATTGCGCTGGAAAAAGGAACCGAAGATCGGGAAGGCGCGATCCAGTCGGGAACACATTATTCGGAAATGCTGCCTGTGGAATATCAGCCTTCCAGCGAGTACATCCAGCTATTCCACGATACGCTCGCTGCGACCGCGCGTAAAGTAGCCTTGGCGGTTGCGGTAACGGCCGAACTGATCGTCAAGAAGCGGGGGTTTGATACGGTTCTGGCTTCGCTGGCCAGGGCAGGCACCCCGATCGGGATTCTCATCAAGCGGTATATTAAAATGCTGTACCATCAAGAGCTGCCTCATTACAGTATTTCGATCATCCGGGGCCGCGGTATAGATGAAAATGCCGTGCTTTACATGCAGCAAAATCACCCGGGGCTGGACGTCCAGTTCGTGGATGGGTGGACGGGAAAAGGGGCGATTCGCAAAGAACTCATAGCGGCTTGCGAGAGCTTTCGTTTGAAATACGGAGTACGTTTAAGCGATGATCTTGCCGTCTTGGCCGATCCGGGCTGCTGTTCCAGTACCTTTGGGACCCGCGAGGATTTTCTGATCCCCAGTGCTTGCTTAAATTCCACGGTGTCCGGGCTGATGAGCAGAACGGTGCTGCGACAGGATCTGATCGGGCCGGACGATTTTCATGGAGCCAAATTTTATAAAGAATGGCTGCCTAACGACTTGTCCAATTATTTTGTCGATCAGATCTCTTCCCGTTTTGATGAAGTGTCCGAAGAAGCGCGAAACCAAGCGGCGGCGATTCTGCCAAACCATGCCGATCAATTGGAGACCTGGAAGGGGATGAGCGATATCCGGAGAATTCAGCTTGATTTCGGCATTGACGACGTTAATTTGGTCAAACCGGGGGTGGGGGAGACCACGCGTGTGCTGCTGCGCAGAGTTCCTTGGAAAATCCTCGTGGACCGCTTGGATAATCCAAGTCTGCAGCATATTCTTTTGCTTGCCAAGGAGCGGGGCGTTCCGGTAGAAACTTACGATGACCTCACTTATTCCTGCTGCGGCATTATCAAACCGCTTAAGGCAGGTGAATAAGCGTGATTTTTGCAAGTGATCTGGACCGAACCCTGATCTACTCCCAAAGGGCTATGGGATTGCCGCCTGACGCAGCGCAGCATCTTCCGGTTGAGCTGTACAATGGCGAGTACATTTCATATATGTCGAAGAAGGCGCTGTCCCTGTTGCAGGAATTGCAGCAGTTCGCCACGTTTGTGCCGGTTACCACGCGTACTGTTGAACAATATAAGCGGATATTCCATATCTCATCCAATATTAAGCCCAAATATGCCATCACGAGCAATGGGGGAAACATCCTGATGGATGGCGAACCCGATCCCGTCTGGGCCACGAAGATTCGGCAGCTCCACGATCACTATTTGGACCATGAGGCTCTAATGCGGCGTTTTCGCGAGATCGCTTCCCCGGATTGGGTCCTGCGGGAGTATTTGGCGGATAACCTGTTTTACACCGTCATTATCGATTGGGAGACAATCCCCTTGGAATTAGTCCGGTCGTTCGGCAAAGAGATTGCATTTTTGGGCTGGAGCCTCTCTATCCAAGGCAGAAAGCTGTATTTGATCCCTGCGGAAATCAATAAAGGCAGCGCCATGTTATATATTAAAGACAGGTTATCCTCGGCGTTTGCGGCAGCTTCCGGGGACTCCCTGCTGGATGAAAGTCTGCTAAAGGCCGCGGATTACGCGTTGGCTCCGGCGCATGGGGAGCTTTATGCCGCCTATGCAGGGTCGGGAGCCTACAATTTTACCCAAGAATCGGGAATAGCCGCCTCGGAGGAAATCCTGCGTTCGGTTCTTGAAGTATTTCGAAAGAAGGAATCTACCCGTGAATATATGGTTTAATCGGACATTTTCCACCGCAAGCCATTATGTTGAAATGATTCGTCACAATCCGGACAACAAGCCGTTTAAAATATTCGCTACGCATCCCTCTCCCCATTCCATCATGCTTCAGGCAGCTGATTATGCCGAACTGGAGCCGGCCGTGCCGGCCCATGAGTATGCGGCTTACTGTGTGGATTTCTGCGCCAGACATAAAATCGACATCTTTATTCCGCATTATCGCCTTGCCGAAGTTGCCAAACACCGGGATGAGTTTGATAGAATAGGAACGAAGGTCATGCTGGCCGGCACCGCCGAGATGTTATCCGGAGTGGATGATAAGGGAAGGCTGTTCGAGGTTCTAAGCGGTGTGCCTGGCCTTCAGCTTCCCGATTATGACGTGGTCACCACTTTGGAAGAATTTGAAAAGGCATACAAGCTGCTTACCGGCAAAGGCCGCATGGTTTGCCTTAAACCCGTCTCCGGGGAAGGGGGCGCCGGGTTTAGAATCATCACGGACGAGCCCAACACGATTCAAAGTTTATATGAGTGGGCCGGGGCGACCATGCATATTGAAGAAGTGGTCAGGCTGCTGGGAAGTGAATCCAGCTTTCCGCCTCTGATGGTCATGGAGTATTTAGAGGGCAGCGAATACAGCGTGGATTGTCTGGGATCTGCGGAAGGGATCATTGCCGCGGTTCCCCGAAAGAAGGTAGAGGGACGGGTTCGGTTGCTGGAACACAACGAAGCGTTGATACGTTTGGCTCACGAGATTCACCGCGTTTTGCCGCTTCAGTACAATTTCAACATTCAATTTATTTATCAAGGGGATACGCCCAAGCTATTGGAAATTAACCCGCGTACCTCAGGAGGGTTATATACGACTTGCCTATCGGGGGTGAATTTCCCTTATCTAGCCGTAAAATTGCTATTGGAAGAAGCTTTTGAGACGCCGGCGCCTGAGTTTGGCATTTATGCCACTCATCTTGAGCAAGAATACGTGATCAAGCGGCCGTTCTAAAGTTCCCCAAGAATTGACAGGATACGAGCGCAGGACTTAAGATACAGATATTATGAGGTACGGAAAGGAGGAAACGGTTCATGACTCGTTATAAACTTGCGGGTGGAATTTCGCTGCTTGGCTTCGTTGCCTCTTTGTTTACCGCCCGGTTTTTACCGGAGGTTATGAATTTACTGATCCCCACACTGTTCTCTCTCGCCGCGATCGCTTTGTTAAGCCGGTTATCAAGACCAAAGACGCAAGGGCCGGAAACCCAAATCAATGAGCGGGTGAATCATACCGGAACATCCGGCGCGCCAACTCCGGGCCAGAACCAGAATCCGAATCAGAATCAGGTGCAGACTCAAGATCAGACTCGTCCTGCTGCGGAGAATGCTGCGGAGGTCGAGAAGGATCCTTTTTGGGGACCGATTATGGAGTACATTCAAGTTACCGAAGAAATGGTGATTTCCGAGGGGCAAAAGAACAACCTCGACGATGAAATTGTCGAAAAAACGCTCAGTTTGCTGGCCAGAGTCAATCGGCTGATTCCGCAGCTCAAGACGCTGCATGACGGGAACGTTAATCACAATATTCAGAGACTTATTTTCAAAGATTTAAACGGCGCGATCAATCCATTCTTAAACTTAAGCGGGGAGGCCAAACGCCAGAACCGAAGACTTCTGCTTAACGGGATCAAAGATATCAACACCAAGCTATCATCTTATGTGGAGACGATTGAGCATAGAGACCTTATCGAACTGCAAACCCGTGTGGATCTGATTCAGCAGCGGTACCGGTCTAACTAAATAAGGAGGGCATTCTTATGTCTACAGTACAAATGGTTCAATTAAAAGAGACGGATCTTGCGAAAGTGGAGCAGGAAGCGAACCAGCTGATCCAAAAGGTGGCCACCACCGATTCCATGGAGCTGGAAACGCTCATGGACAGCATCGGCCGTATGGGGCAAAAAACGATGGAGCAGGCCAGCCAATCCCTGGGCATGCTGCAGCGGCCCATCAATGAGCTGATGTCCGGCCAACGCTCCGAAGTTTCCAACAACATTCTCAAGCTAAGATCGGAAATTGATTCGCTCAGCAAAAGCAAACAGCTTGGCTTTTTTGAAAAAATGCTGAAGAAAACACCGCTGAAAAATTACATATATAAATATCAATCGGTGAAGACCAATGTGGATGCCATCGTCCAGACTTTGCGAAACGGGAAAGAGACGCTGGAAGAGAACATCGTTTATATGAAAAATCTAAAACGCTCGTCGCTGGAGTCGGTGTATAACTTGCAAGTTCGCATCGCCATGGGCCATAAACTGAAAGAGCTGTTCGAGCAGGAAATCGCCAAACCGGAGAACGAAAACCGTAAAACCCACCTGGAGCGCGGGCTGCGGAAAGTGGTCACGCGGATTCAATCATTTGAAGAGATGGTCATGCTCTATCAGCAGGCGATCGCCGGTACGGACATTATTAATGATAATAATGACAAGCTGATTGATTCCGTGGAAGCAACGATCGACAAGACGCAGCATCTCCTTTCCGTGTCCGCGATGATTACGATGGCGCTGCAAGACCAGTTGGATACCATTGAGGCCGTGAATTCCGCGAACTCCACGCTGCAGACGATGTTTGAGGAGAATTCCCGCATGCTGAAGGAAACCACGCAGAAAACCAATGATCTGCTCGGGAAGCCTGGCCTGCAGATGGAATCGATCGACCGGGCCATGACGGATCTGTTCACCGCCATTGACTTGTACGAGCAATCCAACCGCACCATTATTCAGACGGCGACCGAGCAAACGAAACACTTAAGCGAAATCAACAGCAAGCTGCATAACCGGCTCGGATTAATGCCCGGAAATAACGCAACCGGTGAGTTGAAAACCAATGACCCGCTGAACACCAGCTTATTGGATTAATAAATTTTATGTACAAGGGATGTGTCCTTCTGCGGGCATGTCCCTTTTTTGCCTCTTTTATGGATTTTCTCATGTCATATCCGAACGATGAAGTTCATATGATTGAAGAAAAAATAGAGGGGCTAAAAGATGATAGGAGCATGGATTTGCGGGATTCTCATTGTGGCCTTGATCGTTTCGGCCAGCTTTAATAAAGCCGATGATATTCATAAGCTGAACAAGTAACGGCTTAGGAATAGATGACTACACCTGCCGGGTTTTGGTATGATAGCAATATCAGTGCATTCTGGGTGTAGGGGTGTGTTTTTGCGTGGAGGATTTTAGCTATTCCCAACTATCTCCAACGACTTATACTATTAGATATGTGTACGGAGGAGAGCCGTTTAATTTTAACCTGTTCCGCAAAGAAGGGGTTTGGGTTTTGCACCCTTTTGAAGGAATCCTGATCGCGAACCGGGAGATGTGTTACCTGGTGATGAGTGAGCTGTTCAAGCATAAACCGTTTCAGGTAATGCTCGCCAAGCAGCAGATTCCGTTCTCGGATATTCGCAGCTCCATCGATCTTCAGAATATTAACGAACCTATATCGATATTTAATGACCGGGATGCTGCCCCGGATTATCATAGAGATGAGATTACGGCCTTCGTGGAGGAAAATACGGTTGAAGATGTGATCGGCATCGAATGCAATCATCTTCGCGATCGCATCGATTTTTACGGCACGATCCTGGAAAGGATGTTTATGAGCGGGCTTGGGCCGGGCGATCAGGAATTTGATGCGATTAAAAATATTGTGAGTACCTATAAAAATGCGGAGTCGCAGCTTTCAGACGGGTTGGGCCCAGAGTTCAATAACAAGGACAGAAGACGGTGGTGAGAAGAAGCCAGCTTGGCAGCTGGCTTTTTGCTTGTCGAGAAATCGTAAAGATTCCTATGGCAAAATAAAAAGATTAGGGATATGGAAAAGGAGGGAGACCGCTTGGGAGGTTACAATGATACGTCGCTGCATTTGATCGGGCGAAAAGTCAATAAAGATATATTTAGCGAAGCCGGCGCGTTACTGCTGTCCGAATCGATGGTCATTACGCAGGAGCATCTCACGATGCTGGAGAACAGGGGCATTTTTCTGACAGAGGATGATCTGGCCGCAGAGATTTTCGCTCTCGAAGACCTGTCTTCCCCCCAGGCGAAGATCGTTGATGACGCGGTGCAGTATGTTAACGAGGTATTTAATGAAGTCCGGGAAACGAAGAAAGTGCCTCTGGCGGAAATCCGCAAGAACGTCATCCCCGCGATTCACGAGGTGACGCAAGCCACTCAGCTGATCCGTTTGTTTGCCGCTTTGCAAGCAAAGGATGATTATACATATCGCCATAATATCGCGGTCGGGGCCATGTCCAATCTGCTCGGCGGATGGATGGGGCTCGACCATCGGGATCTGCTGCAATTGACCGCCGCGGCATTTCTGCATGACATCGGCAAAACGCTGGTTCCCGACGAGATTTTAAACAAACCGGGGGCTTTGACGACAGAAGAGTTCGCGATCATGAAAAATCACACGGTGTTCGGTTATGAAATCCTGAAGGACACGGTTGGCGTCAATCACAGGCAAGCTCTGGTAGCGCTGCAGCACCATGAACGCATGGACGGCAGCGGCTATCCGCTGGGCATTACCGGCGAAAAAATCGACCTCTTCAGCCGGATTGTCGCGGTGGTGGATATTTTTCACGCCATGACATCCAAGCGAGTGTACCGCGATCCGGCGCCTTTTAATGAAGTGCTGGGTCAAATGGAAAAGGACGCCTTCGGCCCGCTCGATCCCGGGATAACGAAGTTGTTCGTGGAGAAAATGATGCACTCGCTCATCGGCAACCCCGTGGTGCTGACGGACGACCGCAATGGCGTCGTTGTCATGCTGAATCCCCACGACCTGACTCATCCTCTGATCCGTACGGAAGACGGCTACATCGATTTGAGCAAGGATTTATCGGTACATATTAAGCGGATTTTTTAGGGGATTGTACCCTCCACACAAAAAATGTACGTATTTACAATCACGTTGAAAGCGATTGCTAATATAGGCATTCGAGACGTAGAGTGTAGATAAGTTCATTTTTTTGTGGAGGTTTAGCGATGAAAACAAAGGTCCGATCAGCTTCTAAAGGATGGGAGTTTTTTCAGGGGCTGGGGAAGACATTTATGCTGCCTGTTGCGCTTCTCGCCTTTATGGGGTTATTGCTTGGCATCGGCAGTTCGTTTACCAGTCCGACAACGATCGAAAATCTTCCTTTTTTGGATCATCAGATCATACAAGTGGTTCTCCGGTTTATTTCTACCATCGGCGGATTTGCCTTTACGTATTTACCTTTGCTTTTTGCGATGGCGATCCCGCTTGGTTTGGCCCGGTATGAAAAAGGGGTAGCGGCATTTTCCGGTCTGATCGGCTATATTGTGATGCATTTATCGATCAATTTCTATTTGGTGGAAACGGATCAATTGGCGAATCCGGAGGTCATGAGGCAGGCAGGCCAGGGCATGGTTCTGGGGATTCAAAGTCTCGAGATGGGCGTGCTCGGAGGCATTGTTGCCGGACTGATCGTTTATTTTCTCCATCAACGCTTTCATAATATTAAACTCCCGCAGGCCTTCGCCTTTTTTGGAGGACCCAGATTTGTCCCGATCATTACGGCGATAACTTTATCGATGGTTGGTTTGATCATTCCGATGATTTGGCCTTTCTTTACCATGATCATCAACGGCATTGGCTCCATGATTCAAGGGGCGGGCGTGTTTGGCCCATTTTTGTTTGGAGCAGGGGAAAGATTGCTGCTGCCGTTTGGACTTCATCATATTCTGGTGGCGATGATTCGGTTTACGGAAGCGGGCGGGACGGCGGTTGTAAATGGGGAAACCGTTTCGGGGGCGCTGAATATTTTCTATGCGGAGCTCAAAAGCGGCTCACCGATTACGGCTTCCGCGACCGCTTTTCTTTCGCAGGGAAAGATGCCGACCTTTATGTTTGGTCTGCCGGCTGTAGCCTTAGCCATTTATCATACGGCGAAAGCGGAAAATCGCCAAAAAATTAAAGGCTTGCTCATTTCCGGGGTCATCGCTACTTTTGTGACCGGGATAACAGAACCTATTGAGTTCTTGTTCCTATTCCTTGCCCCTGTTCTTTACGGGATTCATGTCGTCCTTACCGGACTTGGATTTATGGTGATGGCCCTGCTCGGCGCGAAAATCGGCAATACCGATGGAGGCATCCTGGATTTTCTCGTATTCGGAGTTCTGCAAGGAACCGATACGAAATGGTATTTGGTGCTGGTCGTAGGGCTGATTTGGTTTGCGGTCTACTATTTTGTATTCCGCTTTGCGATTACCAAATTTAATTTGAAAACACCGGGTAGAGAAGATCACGACGATACGGAACCGGAAATCGCCGGGTCCCCTGAAGATAGCGGAAAAGCTGCTTCCAATAGTCAAGCGGCGCAATTATTAAGCGCCTTAGGCGGTCCGGAGAATATTCAATCATTGGATAATTGCATTACCCGACTAAGATTAGTCGTTGATGACATGGAAAAAATAGATGAACCAGCGCTAAAAAAGCATGGAGCATTGGGTGTTGTCAAATTGGATGCCCATAATCTTCAGGTGATCATCGGGGCGCAAGTCAACCATGTACGAGTAGAGATCGGCAAACTGATGGAATCGCAAGGATATAAAATCAGCGGATGAGTAAAGAGGGATAACATGCGGAGTCATTTTGATCAAAGGGTTAACCGGATGGGGACCTATTGTACTCAATGGGATTTTATTCAAGATCGATTCGGGGTGAACGATTTATTGCCATTCTCTATTTCCGATATGGATTTTCAAAGCCCGCCTGAAATTCTGGAAGCCCTTAAGGAACGCACGGATCATGGGGTATTTGGATATACGAGGTGGAACCATGTTGACTATAAATCCTCCATTACCCACTGGTACGAGACGCGTTTTGGCGCCAACATCGAAATGGATTGGATTGTATATAGTCCCAGCGTGATTTATTCGATTGCAAGGCTTATTGAGATGATGACATTGGAATCGGATCATATTGTAATGCAGACTCCGGCATACGATGCGTTTTTTCCGTTAATTCGTGAAATGAAACGAAAGCTTGTGAGCAATCCGCTGCTTCTTAAAGAAGGAAGGTACGAAATCGATTTTTCCGATTTGGAGCAAAAGCTGTCCGACCCGAAGGCGAAAGTATTCTTGCTGTGCAATCCGCATAATCCTACGGGCCGGCTTTGGACCAAACCGGAGTTAGCAAGAATCGTAGATTTATGCAATCGGTATGAGGTTAAAATCATTTCGGACGATATTCATATGGATATCACCTACCATCAGCGGACTTATCTTCCAATGACCAGTGTGGCCAACGATGCGGAAAATATCTTCATCTGCTCATCGGCGAGCAAAACCTTTAACACCCCTGGTTTGGGCGGCTCTTATGTTATTATTCCTAACGAAGAAATAAGGGAAAGATTTTTGCGGTTATTAAAGGGGCGGGATGGGGTATCCAGCGCCAATATTTTTGGCGAAATTGCCGTTATCGAGGGGTATCGGCGCTCCAGCTATTGGGTTGATGAGCTTTGTTCTTATCTGTATAATAATATGAAAATAACCAAGGAATATATCGCTGCGGAGCTGCCAATCCTGCAGTTTACGCTCCCGGAATCTACTTATTTGGCATGGATTGATTGTACAGGCCTGCTCAAGACGCAAAAAGAGCTGCAACATGCGCTTGTGAATGAAGGTAAAGTGGGGATTATGCCCGGTGATGTTTATGGAGAGGACAGAGGTATTTTTCTGCGGATGAATGTTGGATGTCCCCAATCCAAGCTCCTGGAAGGTTTAGAACGTCTGAAACGTTCTGTTCTTTACATGAAAAGGTGATGAACATGCAGACCCTTATGAAGAGGTTAGTACAGCAACGGGAAAATTTAAGCCAGCTTGAAAAGCAAGTGTTAGACTATTTTATTCGTTACCCGGAACGGTTAGTGTCCTTGAAATTGGAAGAGGCGGCCAAAGAAATGTTTGTTTCCACCGCAACGATCAGCCGGACCTGTAAAAGGCTGGGCTTCCAAGGGTTTCAGGATTTTAAACTTCAGCTTCACTTATACATACGCGATGAGGATCCAACGAGAAATGAAGGACTCTCCGCCTCTTTATCCGCTTATGTCAAACGCTATGAAAAGGATATTCAAGGGGTTTTACAGCATATCGATGAAAATAAATTGAAGCAGGCCGCCTCCATGCTCGCGGAAGCAAGACAAGTCGAGTGGTTCGGAGTCGGCCATTCCTATTCTGTCTGCTGGGACGCCTCCAAAAAGCTGTTGATGTTAGGGAAAAACAACATGGCCCGAATGGATTGGGACGATTTACGATGTGCCGCGCAAAATTTAACCAAGGATGATCTGGCCATTTTTGTGTCCTATAGCGGAGAAACCCTGAACATTTTGGAATATGCGCATATCGTCAAACAGCAAGGCACGCCGATCCTTTCCCTAGTCGGAACCAAATCCAACCGCCTGACCGAGCTATCCGACCTTGTCTTCTACACCCCCATCGAAAACTGCTACTTCAACGGGGTAGACATGTGCTCGCGAGCGCCCTTTCAAATTTATTTGGATATGTTGGTGTTGGAGTATGGGAACCATTCGCTCAAGGAATAAGCAGTGCCTCTGTCAGGCCTTTCAAAGGTATTGATCTTTGGTTCGGCAGAGGCTCTCGTTTTTCATGGGAAGAAGGGCGGCCCGATGGCATCAACTGCAAAACCTTTGAACCACCGGTTTAGAGGAGTTTCGGCAAAAGTCGCATGCACTTTTTGCATTTAGTGGAATTTTTCTCATCGTTGTGGGGTTTCTTTACAATGCTGTTTAATCACCTGCACAAGTTCCTGAAATTCATAATGATGGTTCACCATGTCAACGGTAAAATCTTCAGCCGCTTTCTGGTCCATGACAAAGGCATAGCCGTTCAGCCGCAAAAAGATCACCAAAGCGGTAAAAGCGGTCCGTTTGTTTGCATTTTGAAAGGGATGATTTTGTCCCAGGGATTGAAACAGCGCTGCGGCTTTCTCAAATAAAGAAGGGTATGCCTCATCGCCAAAAGCAGAGGATTGCGGCCGAAATACCGCAGACTCCAACATGCCCCCATCCTTAACTCCGACATCTTCCCCGGGACTATATTTCTGTATCATGGCGACATTAATGGCAATAGCCTCTTGGACAGACAGGTATCGCACGGTCATATCAACGATCCTTCAGGCCTTTCAAGGTTTCATCGTATTCCTCCATCACACCTGAGAGTGTTTCGAGAAATTCGCTGCTTATTCCCGCAGGCAAGGTCACCTTGTTGGCTTTGCGAATAATGATCTCTCCGTCGGTTTCCCTCACATCGATCTGTACTGTATCCCCCAGTTCCAATCCGATTTGCTTTAAGGCTTCGGTCATGGTAATTCCGAGGCTATTTCCGAATTTCGTGACTTTACGCTCCATTTCACTCACCTTGGTCATTTAGTTTCCCTCCTTACTATACTATTCAACTGTTATAACAATTATACATATATAATGGAAAAGTACAAACTACTGAACATTAAGAGAATTAGAATTATGCCAGCTTGCCGAAAAACTGCGCAATTGGGACCTCATAATAGACGCGCATTTCCGAATATTTCTTCAACTCAGGAATCTAGCCTAAACAACAGGGTGGCCTGATACATATGCTTTTGATAGCTGAAACACAGGAGATGAGAATGGCCATGGCAAACGAAGGAAAACAGGAAGTACAAATGAGCAAAACGAAGCAGCTTAGACAATTGATCAACTCCAGAAAACTGGAATTTATCATGGAGGCCCATAACGGCCTGTCCGCCAAAATTGTCGAGGAGGAAGGCTTTAAAGGGATTTGGGCCAGCGGGTTGTCGATCTCTGCGGCAATGGGCGTAAGAGACAATAATGAAGCCTCCTGGACCCAGGTAGTTGATGTGCTGGAATTCATGAGCGACGCGACGTCCATCCCGATCTTGCTGGATGGGGATACGGGGTACGGCAACTTCAACAATGCCAGACGCTTGGTCAAAAAGCTGGAGCAGCGCGGGATCGCGGGGGTTTGTATTGAAGATAAGCAATTCCCCAAAATGAATTCCTTCATCAACGGCCAATTCCAGCCGCTGGCGGAGATCGAAGAATTTTGCGGCAAAATCAAGGCGATGAAGGATGCGCAAACCGACGAAGATTTTTTGGTTGTAGCCAGAGTCGAAGCTTTTATTACGGGGAGAGGGCTTGATGAGGCGCTGCGGCGGGCGGAGGCTTACCGGAAGGCGGGGGCTGACGCGGTGCTCATCCACAGCAAAAGACCGGATATAACGGAGATTGAGGCGTTCATGAAGGAATGGGCGGGAAGGTTGCCCGTAGTTATCGTGCCCACGAAATATTATTTAACCCCAACCGACAAGTTCCGGGAGCTGGGGATTAGCCTGACGATCTGGGCGAACCACAACTTGCGTTCCTCGATCGCGGCCATGAAACAAGTATCCCGCACCATTTATCAGGATGAGAGTCTTGCCCAAATCGAAAATGACGTTGCCCCGCTGGAAGAAGTATTCCGTCTTCAAGGTGCGGAAGAGCTGGAAGCTGCGGAACGGCGATATCTCCCGGCGCCGCAGTTCAGCCTGAATGAGGGGATGTAATTGGACACGAGGATATTTGGAGAAGAGCTCCGAGAATTAGGCTTCACCTTTTTCAGCGGGGTACCGTGCTCCTATCTGAAAAATTTAATCAACTACGCCATCAATGAATGCGATTATGTTGCGGCGGCTAACGAAGGAGATGCGATTGCCATCGCCTCCGGCGCTTATCTAGGAGGGAAGAAATCGGTGGTCCTGATGCAAAACTCAGGGCTAACCAACGCGGTTTCGCCGCTAACCTCCCTGATTTACCCCTTCCGCATTCCGCTGCTCGGGTTTGTCAGCCTTCGCGGAGAGCCGGGTATCCCCGACGAGCCTCAGCATGAACTAATGGGCATGATCACGGCGCAGCTGCTGGAATTGATGGATGTGGAGTGGCAATACCTTTCCAAAGATTTGGAGGAGGCCAGGAAGCAGCTGGTTCAGGCCCATGAGCAAATTGCCCGGAATCGGCCGTTCTTTTTTATCGTCAAGAAAGGGACCTTTGACACGGAGCCTTTGAAGAAGCAGCAAACCTCTCTACATTCCAACCAGTTTATACAGCATGCCCATCAAGAAGATCAGATGCCGGCGCGGTATGAGGCATTAGCCGTGATCAATGCGGTCAAAGACGGGGACACGGTACAACTGGCCACAACGGGCAAAACGGGGCGGGAATTGTATGAAATTGAAGACGCAAGCAGCAATCTGTACATGGTGGGATCGATGGGGTGTGTCGGTTCTTTTGGACTGGGGCTTGCTCTAAGCCAGCCGAACAAGAACATCGTCGTGATTGATGGAGACGGGGCGCTGTTGATGCGCATGGGAAGCCTCTCGACAAACGGGTGCTATAACCCCGGCAATATGGTGCATATTTTGCTCGATAATAACGCCTATGAATCAACAGGGGGACAAAGCACGGTATCCCATAATGTTGATTTCGTAAGCATTGCCGCTGCCTGCGGGTATACGAAGTCGATCCACGTTCACAACCTCGAAGAACTGAAAGCTTGCTTGCTAGCTTGGAAAGAGACCCGAGCGCTTACTTTTCTGTATATGAGAATCTCCAAGCAGTCCAAAGCGCAACTGGCCCGTCCGGGCATAAAGCCTTACGAAGTAAAGATGCGCCTACAGCGGTTTCTGCAAAACGATCCCATTAAGTTCAAGGAAGTGGGTGGCTCGTGAGCTCTGACGTAAGGAGAAATATTTTGCTTACCCCCGGACCGGCAACGACTACGGATACTGTAAAACGATCACAGGTGGTTCCGGATATATGCCCCCGCGAAGCCGAATTTGGCGCGGTCATGGAGCACATCTCCACCGAACTCACCCGTTTGGTTGCGGATCCGGACCACTATCGGGCCGTCTTGTTTGGCGGCTCGGGCACCGCGGCCGTTGAATCCATGATCAGCTCCGTTCCTGGCAACGAAGCTATGGTCATTGTTAATAACGGCGCATATGGCAGACGGATGTGCGAGATCGCCGAGATCTACGAAATCGACTATTTGGAATTCAAGAGTCCTTTTGATGAGGCCATTGATCTCGATGAATTAGAGCGGTGTATCCGCTCCTCCGGCCGCAGGATTTCTCATCTCGCGGTGGTGCATCACGAGACAACAACCGGCCTGCTGAACAGGGTAAAGGAGATCGGGGAATTATGCCGCAGGCATCACATCGACATGATGGTGGACGCCATGAGCTCTTTTGCCGCGGTTCCGATGGACATGAAGGAAATGAACATTTCTTTTCTGGCGTCCAGTTCCAACAAGAACCTGCAGGGAATGCCCGGGGTTTCGTTCGTGATCGCGGAGAAGAGCAAATTGGAGAATTTAAAGGATCGGAAGCCACGAAATTATTATTTGAATTTGTACGCGCAATATCGTTATTTTGCCGAACATGCGCAAATGCGGTTTACACCGCCGGTACAGACCTTGTACGCGCTTAAGCAAGCTATCCGGGAATTAAATCAGGAAGGTATAGTCAAGCGTTACGCAAGATACACCGCATCCTGGAAAACTTTAATCAGCGGTCTAAACAGGCTCGGTTTGACCTACATCGTCCCCGAAGAGCATCACGCGAAGCTCATCACTTCCATTCGTGAACCTGATGCGGATTTTGATTTTCCGTCCATGCATGATTTCTTTTACAGCAAGGGCATAATGATTTACCCCGGCAAGCTGGAGGGGCTAAAGACGTTCCGGGTCGCCAATATCGGGGATATTACGGTTAAGGACATCGAGGTTTTTCTGAAATGGCTGGAAGAGTATCTGAATGGCGTTCGATCGAAGAGGAGAAAGGTGGAGTCCCGTGGGAAAGGTAGCCAAAAATAAATGGCTTAAATATGTGTTTATGAAACAAAGCGCCTCTTTAGCGCCCTACCTGCCGGAAACAAAGAGGATGAACCGGCAATCCTGCTGGAGTCTTTTGAAAAAACACCGGCATGTCATAGTTAAACCGGTTTGGGGGAGCCGCGGCCGCGGGGTGATTCAAGTTTCGGATCTGGGGAATGGCAGGTACGCCGTACATTACGAGAATCGGGCACAGGTGATACAGGGAAGGGAGAACACCTACCGCTATATCCAAAAAATAATGGGGTCCGCCAGTTACATGGTTCAACGGCGGATTACCCGCCCCACCATTAACAATTGCCCCTTTGATATGAGAGTCATCGTGCAGCGAAAAAAAAGTTCATCCCAGTGGGTGGTTACGGGAAAGCTGATCAAGGTGGCCGGCAAAGGCTACATTGTTTCCAACAATACGCGGAGCAAGGGAACGCTGCTTAGGTTCAAACCGGGGCTTCAGCGCTCATCCATCAGACACCTGTCCGCCTCGGCATTGGAATCTCAAATCAATAAAGTCTCGCTTCTTTCCGCAAGAAGGCTGCAAGCCTTGTTCCCCGGACATCGTATTTACGGCCTGGACGTCGCCACCGATCAAGGGGGGCGCGTGTCCATTATTGAAGCCAACCTGTATCCGGCCATGTCCCATTTCCACAAGCTGAAGGATACAGCGTTGTACCGCCGAATCCTCGCTTATAAAAGAGGTTGATGGACGCCTAAAGCCCGCTAAATGAAGCGGGCTTTTTATATGCGCCAATAGCGGCCCCAACCCTTTTCGAAGCCGGGACGCCCGGCGCTGCGCCGATCGCGGCGGCCGAGTTAGTCCGTGTGTGCGACAGCGCGGATTTCGACCAGTTGCTCAGGGGATGCCAGGTAGGTCACGCCGATGCAACTGCCGGCCGGCCGGTGTTGTCCCATGTATTCCTTGAACAGCCGGATGCATGGCTCGAAATGCTCTTCCGCCTTTGTCAGATAGAGCTCCACATAAGCGAGGTTCGACTTCGTGACCCCAAATCCCGCCAGCACGCGATCGAGATTTTCCAGTGTCTGCCGGGTCTGTGCCTCGATATCGCCCACGCCAACGAACGCGCCCTCCGTATCGTGGGAAAATTGTCCCGAAATGTAGATGGTGCCGTTGACACTGTAACCCTGGGAGATGCCGTGATCCCAAAGATCGTGATTGTAGGTTTTGACATTCGCCATTTTTTTCTCTCCTTTACTTCAAAGTAAGGCCAGTATAAAATGAACGCAAACAAAAAAATAGTACGCACTTTATTGATAGGTACTACCAGAAAGGATAGTGCAAATATGAGCGTGGCTGACTATAAAGAGAAAGGTAATATTCAAGAGACCCCTTTTGGCTATACCTTGTCAGTGATCGGCGGCAAATGGAAAATGCTGATTATTTACCTCCTCGCAGAAAACCAAACGGTTCGCTTTAATGATATGAAAAGACGGATAGGAGCCATTACCTATAAAACATTGAGTGCCCAACTAAAAGAATTGGAAGCGGACGGTATGGTGAACCGCAAAGAGTACCCCCAAGTTCCCCCTAAAGTCGAATACAGTCTCACAGAGAAAGCGGAAACGCTGTTGCCGGTTTTGGAACAGTTGTGTGAGTGGGGGGTAAAGAACCAAAATAATTGAACGGAATAAGAAAAGAACGGGCGGCTTGCAGGGATTCTCCTCTAGCACCGCCCGTTCTTTATTTTGGTATGAATTTTGTCGAAATTCCTTTTTCAAGTGAATTAGATAGCGAATTAAAGTGTAAAAGTCATATTGACTTTATAGCCGTAAGTGGAATACGATGATCTGGTTGTAAGGCTAGAAATGCTAGAGAGGATCAGACTAGTTATGAAAAAGAGAATGGCGGATATCGCTACTATCATTGTGGGTGCCTTTTTATTTGCATTGGCTGTCAATCTGTTTGTCATCCCAAATGAGTTTGGTGAGGGAGGCGTTACAGGGGTCACTATTATTCTGTACTACTTGTTTCAGTGGTCACCCTCCATCGTTAATATCGTGATCAATGGCTTGCTGCTGATTGTCGGCTACAAATTTTTGGATCGGCAAACGACGGTGTATACGGTGATTGCGGTCGCTTTTAACTCGCTGTTTCTGCATCTAACGGAAAACTGGAGGATCAATTCGCATGAGCCGACCATTAATGCCGTCTTCGCCGGCGTGCTGGTGGGGATCGGAATCGGCCTGATCGTGCGGGTCGGGGGAACGACAGCGGGGACCGTGATTTTAGCCCGGATCGCCAATAAATATCTCGACTGGAATATCAGCTATGCGCTGTTGTTTTTCGATCTGATCGTGGCTTTTTCCTCCTATTTTATTATCGGGGCGGAGAAGCTGATGCTGACCATCGTCATTTTGTATGTCGGTACGAAGGTTATGGACTTCATGATTGAGGGGCTGAATCCCAAAAAGGCCGTTACGATCATCTCGGAGAAACAAAACGACATCGCCGAGGTGGTCATTACCCAAATGGACCGTGGCGTTACGGTGCTGTCGGGCCATGGCTACTATACGAAAAATCCGAAAGAGGTCCTATACATCGTCATCAGCAAGCAAGAGGTATCCACGCTTAAAAAGATTGTCAGATCCATCGACAAAACCGCTTTTCTCACCATCCACGAAGTGAGGGATGTGTTTGGAGAGGGGTTTTTGGATATTTCGAAGTGAGAAACAAAAAACCACAACCTTATCCGGTTGTGGTTTTTGTTTTTCTCAATAAGTCATTGGAAAAACATCGATATCGCTGTGTACCCAGGTTTGACTTGGTATAATTGTTTGTGAGGAAACAAGGAGGATGGCTGCTATTAAGAATTTTGTGAAGATCAATATAATGAGTTTTGGATACGCGGTAATGTTATCTTTTCCTGTACAACTGCTAGCAAATATCTATCGAATTGGTAGAGTGTCTGGGTGGGACTTGTCCTTGGTTAACCAAGTTGTTTATTCTCTCATTTTTATCATGTTTATTTTCTTCACAATTTTATCCGTTATTTTGACCAGGAAATACTTTGCTGAAAATAACACGAAACTAAGGTTTATTTCTATGATTCTGTGGTTTCCGTATTTTGTATTGATAAATTTCACGTTTAGTTCTTTGTTTCCTATAGTAGATCGTGGGGAGCTCCCGCCTCCCGTTGTCGGACTGTTGAGCCTTGGTGCTATGATCGTCCACCCGATTTATATATTTGTAATAAATTTACTTGCGCCGCTGAAATTAGATAATGAAAAATCAAGTTAAGATGAAGGTAAAGGCGAGGGGTGTAAAGAGTGAGGAAATTATTAATTGCAGGTATCGGTATCTTTTTATTATTCGTTGTGTCCGGATGCGCTTTGTCTGAGAAAAAAGCAAATGAAGAATCGGTTGCAAGAACGAATATGAATCAGGTGCAAATACTGCCTTATGGAGAAGAGTCTGAGGAGCCTTACATTATTTACGATGATGGAAGCAAAGAGATGTTGAATCAAGAATATATTGGACTGTTTATAAATGGTTCGATTATTAAGAATGCAAATGTTACAGCGTTCAATGATCATATATTTGTTCCATTGGCGATTATCGCCGAACATTTAGGGGCCCAACTGGAGTGGAACGACGTAGAGGGGACAGCTACTCTCGAAGATGGAGAGAACAAGGTGGAAGTCGTTGTTGGCAATAAGAGCGTGAAATTAAACGGGCAAGTGATACAACTGGATGCAGTACCCGAACGACTGCATGAGGATCTCTTTGTTCCTGTCAGTTTTGTTGCCCAAGTCTTGAAGGGGAATGTTCATTATTATGACGGAACCGACGCTGATGCATTACGCATCGTGGAAAGAATGCCGCATGTAATGATCAGCCGTTATCCCGAGAATAGGGCAAAGTTGTCGCAAGAAGAAGCAGTGAATAAAGCGAGAGAGCAACTGATCACTGCATTTGAGAAAAAGTACGGGACCTATACTCCCCTTGAAGAAAATGTACAAGTTGAACAATATGATGATGAAGCTATGCTTCGGAAGACCATTGCCAATTTGACGGTTAAAATGGAGAATGATCGCTACTATGTGCTGCCGGTCGTATATGATTTTTGGGTGGATAAATATACCGGGGATGTGTACACCTATTATAATGGTTTAGTCATGGATATAAGTGAATTTGATCCGAAAGATAAAAATGCACTGGCTTTTCCAGGATAAGCGTTAGACCGAGTTTACGAATAAAAGAGGAGTACAGATAAGGCATCTTATGTCCTCTATATAGCGTCAACCAGCCTAAGCAATCTCAGCGAGCGTTTGTCTCG
Organism: Paenibacillus macerans; assembly: GCF_023715465.1. GTDB lineage: Bacteria > Bacillota > Bacilli > Paenibacillales > Paenibacillaceae > Fontibacillus > Fontibacillus macerans_A. The sequence continues at coordinate 88,262 of NZ_JAMBOE010000010.1, read as the reverse complement.
TTGGGATTGCTTTTTTGGTATGCAACGCGTACATTTTTGCGAATTGAAGTTGCAAAAAGTTACACTAAACTTTCTTAGTTTGAAAAACTATAATCAAATCAAGAAAGGGGTTACATTTCATGAAGGAACGTACACAACGAATATTTGCAAGATTTTTAAGAGTAAATACACCTTTGACTTTTGAGGATTTAAGCAAAGAATTCCGTATTAGTGAACGTACTTTACGAAACGAACTAGTACTGATTAATGAATATTTGACTGAACATAATTATCCAATGGTTACTACAGCAAGAGGTAAAGGGATGAAATTGGTCCTGCCTGATCAAGAATCTGAAAGGTTATTGACGCAAGTCGGTGGTAGCAGGGAAAAAGATTATTATCGGCCGGATGAACGTTTTCTTGCCTTGCTTTTGGAAATTGCGGATACCACAAAAACTACACTGTTATATGAAATGGAAGAAAAGTTACAGGTATCTAAAAGTACGTTGGATGAGGATATGCGTAAACTTCGTCAATATTTAAATCCATATGCCATTTCAGTAGTGAGTTTAACGAAGCAAGGGATTGTTTTGCAAGGGGATGAGCGGTCCATACGATCTATGCTGTACGATGTGATTAATAGTCTGACAGATATTGATCATCTGATGCGGGATAGAGATACAGAGGCTGTAAATAAATGGGTACTGAATTATTTGGATAAAAGAGTATTACAGGTACTTGGGCAACATTATGATGAAGTATTGAAAAAGTCCAGAGTGAAGATGAATCATGTGTATCGCAACCAGATCATTCTATTTTTAGGTGTTTGGGTAAGACGTATACAAGAAGGAAATACCGTTAGTGAATCAGCAAAAGTAAGAGCAGAGATCGAAGAAGGTCCGGTAAGAAATTTTGTCGATGCGATTTGTGCGGATTTTTCATTATATCCTTCGTTAAATGAAATTAAATATATTACTTTCACCATTGGATCGTTCAATCCCAAAGATATGAATAATTCATTGGATTGGGTTGCGGCACAATTACTAGCTATTCAATTAATCGAGCATGTCGAGAAAATAACGGGAATTCCTTTTTCTCAGGAAGAAGAAGATTTGTATGAAGGTTTGTATAAGCATATCACCGGGCTATTAAGCAGGGCAAAGAATGATTTGCAGGCATTTAATCCCTTAAAAGACACGATTAAAGAGTCTTATTCCGCAATTTATGATGCAGTAGCTTGCTTTAGCAAGCGAATAGCGGATTATACAAAGAAAACATTATCGGAAGATGAGATCGGCTTCTTGACGGTGTATTTTTCCACTTCAGCAAGCCGGATGAACCAGGAAGAACAATATGTTTATCAGGCGGTTGTGGTTTGTAATCATGGAATTTCAACCGGAAAGTTGTTGGCGGCGAATTTAAAAAAGCAATTCAATATCGAGATTGTGGCGGTTCTGAGTTCGTATGAATTAGCTTTTATTGACAAGTTGGATGTGGATTTGATTTTTACTTCGATACCGATTGAATATCCTAAAAAACCGATTTTACTACTGAACCCGATTTTAAGGGAAAGCGACAAGAAGGAAGTGAAAGCGTTTTTATTTGAAAATAAGGATAAAAAAAGAACAATCTCCAACAAATTAGATGCTACGAAGCTGATGCAGGATGTTCTGGCGTTGATTGTAGAAAGCGGCGGTACGATAACACAGGAAAGCTATCAGAAAGTAGAAGAAACTTTTAAACAACATTATTTGAAAATTAATACAAGGGAGATACAGCCGATGCTTCAGGATGTTTTAAAGGATTCCAATATCTTACTAAATCAAGAAGTGAAAGACTGGAAGGAGGTGATCACGAAGGTTGCGCTGCCTCTAGTAAAAGAGGAGGTCATTGAAGAACGATATGTAAACGCCATGATCAAGTCTGTTGAAGAATTTGGGCCATATATCGTGGTAGGGAAGCATTTAGCGTTAGCACACGCGCGGCCGGAAGATGGAGTAAATAAATTAGGCCTCAGCGTCATGACATTAAAGGAACCGGTGAATTTCGGCCATCCGGATAATGATCCTGTAAAAATTGTCTTTTGCTTAGCCGCGGTGAATTCTCATTCGCATATCAAAGTGATGAAAAGCCTGGTTGAGTTAATTGATGATACAGAAAAATTGGATAAGTTATTTGCTGCAAAAGATGTGAGGACATTTAATCAGGCGTTACATGGGAATACCCTAATTCAGGAATAAAGGAGAGAGTAGCGTGCAAAAAGTAAATATCTTATTTGTATGTGGAGCAGGCTTGGGAAGCAGTTTTGCTTGTCAAATGGCGGCCGAGGATGTTCTAAGAAAGTTAGGTGTTGAAGCAAAGCTGGATCATAGTGATATCTCGTCCGCGGTATCGATTAAACCGGATATTATCATGACCGCGCAAAATTTCCAAACTCAATTTGAAAAATTCTCGATTGATCCCAAACAGACGACCATTATTTATTTGAAAAATATTGTATCCAAACAAGAAATTGAAGAAAAAATTACCCCGGTATTACAGGAAAAAGGCGCTTTAGCCTAGAGAAGGAGGGGGAATATGGGAATAGTCAACTTTATTATCCAGAATATCTTGACACAAGCTTCAATCACCGTGGCATTGATTGCGATGTTGGGATTGATTTTGCAAAAGAAGTCAGTAGGACAAATTATTTCAGGTTCGTTAAAGACGTTGTTAGGTTTCATGGTACTGTCGGCGGGCTCCAGCATTATCGTCGGAAGTTTAACCTATTTTGGCAAGATTTTTACAGAAGGGTTCCATATGCAAGGGATCATTCCTTCGATTGAAGCTATTAACGGTCAAGCCATGAATGAATTAGGCTTAGGGCGGGATATCGCATTAACATTTTTAGCTATCTTTGTATTTAACATTTTAATTGCCCGGTTTACGAAATGGAAGTATATCTTTTTAACGGGTCAGGCTATTCTTTGGATGTCAACGATGACAACGGTGTTTGGTTACTTTGCGGGCTTGCGTGGTGCTGCATTGATTTTAGTAGGCGGTTTCATTGGGGGCATCTTTGCCGTAGCTATGCCGGCGATTGCCCAACCGTTTGTCCGTAAGATTACCGGTATGGATGAAATTGCTCTGGGTCATTTTTGTACGGTTGGTTATGTGCTGGAAGCGGGTGTAGCAAAGCTATTCGGTGAAAAAGGTGAAAAGAAAAAATCAGTTGAAGATTTGAAATTACCCGCTCAGTTCGAGTTTTTGCAAGACACATATCTATCATTGATGGTAGTAATGGTTCCTCTATATATCATTACGGCAGCGTTTGCAGGTCAAGAGTTTGGCTCTACCTTATCGGGAAATACCAACTATATTATGTTTGCGTTCATACAGTCTATCCAATTCGTAGTAGGGGTGTATGTCTTATTGGCTGGGGTTCGCTTATTGCTGGGTGAAATTGTTCCGGCATTTAGAGGGATCGCCATGCGACTGGTTCCCAATGCGGTGCCGGCGTTGGATTGTCCAGTACTGTTTCCATACAGCCCTAATGCAGTCATTGTAGGGTTCATCACAACTACGATAGGTTCAATTATTGCCATGTTTATATTGCCTGTGTTTGGTTGGGCTATGATCTTGCCAGGTATACTAACCAACTTCTTTGCGGGTGGTACTGCCGGTATCTTTGGCAACTTAACGGGCGGACGCCGCGGGGCAATTATTGGAGGTATTGTCCATGGCTTCTTCATTACGCTGTTACCGGCGCTGTTGGTTACCATTTTCAATAATATGGGATTTGTCAATGCAACAGCGACAGATGTGGATACCGTAGCGGCAGCTTTACTATATGCATGGATCATTGGTCCAATTCTGAAAGCATTTTAGGGATTTAAGTGGACCTTTTTAAGAAAGAGGTAGTGGGAGGTTTGCGTCATGTTTGGATTTGGCAAGAAGAATAAAGAATCGAAAAAAGAAGCGGCAGCGGAAGTGGTATTAACAGCAGAACGTAAGGAAGAATTACTACGTACGATCGCTTTGAGGAAGGAAGAAGTAAAGCAAATAGCCGGAGAGGAACAAGCAAAAATTTATGAAGAGATCGGCTTAGCATTTTATGAGCTTCATGAAGAGGATCAGGCGATGGATGCGTTTGAAAAAAGTCTGCAGGCGAAAAAATCGGTTGGAGACGGTTATAAGATTTTATTAAAACTATATAACAAGAAACGTGCGGAAGCGGCAAAAGTAAATGATGAACAATCATTACAGCTCTATTTAAAGAAGATGGATCAAATGATGCAGGTTTCCAAAGATGTTACGCGCGGTGTGCGATAAGGAGGAGAATGATTTATGTATATCACATTAAAAGAAGCAACACGTAGAGCGGAAGAATTAAATTATACCGTTGGCGCATTTAACGCCCATAATTTAGAGATGTTGCCTGATATGATACGTGCGGCAAAAGAGCAAGGGGCGCCCATTATTATTCAAACAAGTATAGATACAGCGAAATATGTGGGTCATGAAAATTTCGTTGCCGTATGCAAGTCCATGGCCACAACAGAAATGGTAGATGTGGTGCTGCATTTGGACCATGCAAGAGATTTTAATGATATTAAAGAGGCCATTGACAAAGGGTATACTTCCGTGATGTATGATGGTTCTCATTTGCCCTTTAAAGAGAATATTATGAAGACCAGGGCGGTAGTGGACTATGCACACAAACATGGTGTTTCCGTAGAGGGTGAATTAGGAACCATTGGCGGTACTGAAGAAGGGATTCACGTAGATGAAGATAAGAAGGTTTATACGGATCCCAAAGATGCCATAGAGTTTGTTAGAGCAACAGGGGTAGATGCCTTGGCCATTGCCATCGGTACTAATCACGGTCAATATAAATCCAAAACAGAAGTAAATATACCACTATTAAAAGAAATCAATGCGGTAGTCGATGTACCTCTAGTTATTCATGGGGGAACGGGTGTGAACGAACAGGATATTCATGAATTAATCGATAATGGGATCCGTAAATTTAATGTAGGTACGGAGTTGTTAGTAACATGGACGCAAACCGCGAAGGAAACTTTTAAAGAAACAAAAGTGAATAAATCATTACGTCACAATATCATCCCATGTAATGAGGCAGTGAAGGAAATTGTAAAACACAAAATAGGTATCTTTATGAATAAAGAGGGTCATCTCAATACATGAGGTGACAGGAATGGAAAGAGTTCTGATCTTATTGGCAGGTCTGCCGGGAACGGGAAAAACCTATCTCAGTAATATCTTGAAAAATTTTTTTGGCGCATTTTATATGCTTTCTCAGGATGATCTGAAAGAATATTATTGTGATTTGTATGGTTATAATAATTTAGAAGAAAAGCGGGAAGTAGAGAAGACAGCATGGGCCAAATACTATGAAATCATGGAGCAGCAAATGCAAGCAGGAAGCAATATCATATCTGATTATCCTTTTAGCCAGAAGCAGAAACCCCATATTCAGAAATTGGCAGAAGGATATGATTACAGGGTGCTGACGATTCGCTTAATTGCCGATTTAGATGTTTTGTTTGAACGCCAAAAACAGCGGGATTTGGACCCGACAAGGCATTTAAGTCATATCGTAACTTCATACCAAAAGGGGCAGTATCTAGCCGACAGAAGTAAAGCGGATCATTTATTGACTTATGAAGAATTTATAAAAAGATGTACAACAAGAGGTTATGACACGTTTGAACTTGGGAAGTTATATGAAGTAGATGTAACAGATTATACAAAGGTGAATTATTCTAAGTTGATGGAAGATATAAAACTGTGGGATGAAAGTAAAGAGATGTAGGATACGCCGACCTACCGAATAACTGCACATTAGAGCAAAAGCCCTCGCTTCAAATAAACGAAGGCTTTTGCTTATTGATTTTCACCACGGTCATCATTGACCCTCTACCTGGCCTGATTCCAGCCACTGCAGTATGAACTGTCCCACCAAGCTGTTGGCCCAGCCAAACCATTCGCGTGTAAACTGCTCCGGGTGATCGGGATCAAAGCTTTCGTGCATGAGTCCCGTTCCGGCTGTTGTCGCCAGCAATTGTTCCAGCAAATCCAGTTGCTCTTGCTTATCGGTTGCCGTCAAGCCCTGCATAATTAACCCAATATGCCACACATAGCCGGGTGGTGTATGTGGACTGCCTACCCCCGCAGCGTAATGTCCATTATAGTAGTAAGGGTTGTCTTCGCTGAGTACAAATTGCCGTGTGCGCAGGTACTTGGGATCATCATAGCTGCAATAGCCCAGATAAGGCATAGACAGCAAGCTGGGAACATTGGCATCATCCATCAGATTGTAATTGCCGTAACCGTCTGTCTCGTAGGCATAAATCGCGCCATAGCGAGGATGTTGAAACGTTCCGTAAGTTTCAATGCCGAATACAATCTCCGCTTCCAGCTTGCGGGCACGCTCGGCCAGCTTGGCATCAGCAAAGAAGCTTTCCGCAAGCACAGCCAAATGGCGCAATATGACAACTGCAAACATATTGGCCGGCACCAAATAACCAAACTGACAAGCATCGTCACTTGGCCGAAATCCGGACCACACCATGCCTGTCACATTGGTCCTTGTTCCTTTGCCTGCAAATGGCAATGTGTCTGACGGCAAAATTATGTCATCGCGCTCAAAACTGTATGGCGAGCGTTCGTCATGATATTGTTCGGTTTGCATCGTCCGTACAACAATCGCCAGCATGGCATGAACTTCCTCAGTGAACACACTTTGATCGCCAGTGGCTTCATAATAATCCTGCAGCAGTTGCACCGGATAACACAAGGAATCCAGCTCGAATTTGCGCTCCCAGATCCATGGCCCCATCTCGGTTCTGTCCTGCTGATGTCCGTGTCCGTTGCCTTCTCGGTTGAAGGCGTTGGCATAAGGGTCCATCAGCAAACAGCGGGCCTGGCGCCAAATCAATCCCCGAATCATCTCCGCCAGCTCCCGGTCCTCGCGAGCCAAGCGGATATAAGGTCTCACCTGGGCCGATGAATCCCGCAGCCACATCGCAGGGATATCTCCCGTAATGACAAAGGTGGTGCCATCATCCATGCGTTCTACCGTGGTATCGAGCGTGTTGCTGTAACCATTTTTGAACAACGATGCCAATTCAGGTTTGATTTTCTGCAAATCGGCCACGGTCTGCTCTACCTGACGCGAAATAGCGTTATACATCCGTTTCCTCTCCCTTTCATCTATAGCTGGTCCATTCAACCTTTAACCGCGCCGGCTGCAATCCCTTTAACAATATGTTTTTGCATCAGAATGTAAAAGATGATAATCGGAATGGTGGATACCACAAAACCGGCCATAATCAGGTTCCACTGCTGATTGTAGCTGCCATAGAAATATTGTTGGGACAGCGGGATGGTCATCGGCTTGTGATTGCCGTACACCAGAAAAGCTACCAGGAATTCACCCCAGGCCCATAGCGCATTCAAGACAGCGACCGTGGCCGTAATCGGCTTCATCAATGGGAATACGACGCGGAAGAACATTTGAATTCGGTTGCATCCGTCAATAGCCGCCGCTTCCTCGATCTCTTTGGACACCGTTGCCGCATAACTCCGATACAAAAAGATAGGGACGGGCATGCCTAAGGCAATATAAATCAGAATGAGCCCGATGGGCGATCCGGTTAGGGAGAGTTGACGGGCAATCACGATCAAAGCCACCATATATACTTGAAAGGGCACAAACAAGGTCGTCATAAATACGAGCATAATTCCGTTGGAAAACTTGCTGTTCCAGCGGGCCAACGAATATCCCGCAAGCGAAGAGACCAGAACGGTAAGCGATGTTGTTGCGGCCACAACGACAAGACTGAACCATAAGGACGACAGGAAGTCATTGTTGGTAAAGATCGTGATATAGTTGTCAAAATTAATCTTATCGGGCAGTCCGATCGTAGATACCATCATTTCCGGCTTCGTTTTAAATGAATTAAGGACCACGATAAAAATAGGAGAGAAAAAGAGGATGGCCAGCAGCCATACAAGCGTATACAGTCCAGCTTTGCGCCATGCTTGTTTTGTTCCCTCGCCGGTGGATTTCATCATACTTTCGCCTCCCGGGATTTCATCAGTCTGGTCAGGATTAAGGTAATACCGGCAATCAGAATAAAGAAGATGGTGGATTGCGCCGTAGCAAGCCCGGTTTGGTTGGAACTAAAGGCCGTATTGTATATTTTCAGCACCATAGTCATGGAAGAGCCGGCCGGACCGCCAGAGGTCATCGTGAACGGCAATTCGAATATTTTGATATGAGCTGCAGTTGACAGGATCAAACACATCACAATAATTGGCGAGATGAGCGGGAGCTTGATTTTGAACAGGATATCCCATCCACGGGCTCCATCGATTTTGGCTGCTTCCATCAGGTCATCGGATATACCCTGCAAGGCTGCCAGGTAAATGATCATGTAATAACCGGCTACGTTCCATACCGCCGTAATGGCGAGCGCATAGACAACAATATCGGGGTTGCCCAGAATGGAAGCCTGCCAGGATGGCGGCAAATGCAACGCGGCGAACAAATCCGGCAATGCATCGCTATAAACAAATGACCATACATAACCTACCACCAGCAAACTCATCACGTTGGGGATAAAAAAGATGGAGCGCAAAAAGCTTCTGGCACGGATTTTAGCATCGAGCAGCAAGGCCAGAACCAGCGATACAACATTGCCGACAATAACGGCGGTTGCGGTGAATTTCAGCGTTGCTCCAATCGTATCCATAAAACTTTTGTCCTTTAGTGCGACGATATAGTTTTCCAAGCCAATAAAATTGTAGTTCGGTCTCATGCCGTAAGCGTCCGTGAATGACAAAGCCAGACTTTGCACTACAGGGATGATAAAAAACACAGTAAACAGCAACAAGGCGGGCAGCAGTATTAGCAGATAAAACATATTTTGGCCTTTAGGCTTCATCGGTATCATTCCTTTTGCCACTGGCGAGTCGTTTTCGTGATCTAAAGCTGAATGCCCTGGGGACTGAACGCAGTCCGGCCCCCAGGAAGCATCCGCGCAAACATGGCTTTGCCCTTACATTATTCTCCGGAAGCCTCTACATCCTTGGCTCTGTCCCATGCGGCATCCAGATCTTTGGCTAACGTATCCCAGTCCGTTCTGTCCAGCATGTACTTGGAGAAATCCTCCCACAGCTTGTCCGTAAATACAGAACGCAGCACACGGTCGCCATAAGGTGTAAATTGACCACTGGAGATGTATTGATTAATATCAGCAGCAATTGGATCATAATCCACATTTACGCCCGTCACCGTGGAGGAGACTTTTACATTTTCAGACCAGATTTGACCTGCTTCTTGCGTAGCTACGAACTCAAGGAATTTCTTGGCGGCATCCACATGTTTGCTGTTTTTCATAATTGACAGTGATGTGTCCGGAAATACAAGCAATTTGGATTCCTTCGGATTATCTGAAATCGGGAACGCCATCAAGCCAATATCGGCGTCCGGTCCGACTTGACGAATGGGCTCCAGCGCCCATGAACCGTTTCCATAAAAAGCGGCTTTCCCTTGTGCCAGCATGGCATTGGCATCGTCGTAGCTGATGTTGAAGGAACTATTGACATCGCTGTAACCGTACACATAATCTTTGTGCAGATCAAAGGCCAGTTTCCAGCTTTCATCCGTAGCAATACTTACATTTCCTGCATCGCGTTCAGTCGACCAATTGGGATTGCGGCCAAAAACAGTTTCAGAGAACAAAGCGATCAGCGGCATGTAGGCCACCGACAGATCCTTGGAGCCTGTGGCAAACGCCGGGATTCCTTTTGCTTTCAAGGCTTCAACGACTTGCTTCATTTCCGTTAGGGTTTTAGGTACTTCCAGATTGTTATCCGCCAACACTTTTTTATTGTAGTAGAAACCGATATAGCCATTATCAATCGGCATGGCGTAGACTTGATCGCCATAGATCGCATTAGCTGCTACGATGCTTTCACTGTTAATATTAGCAAGATAGCTTTCACCTTTCAGATCCAGCAGGTAGTCGGAATCGATTTCTTTCATCCACGTAACCAGGTCAGGCATTTCGTCGGTTGCGGCTCTGGCGCGCAATGTCGTTTTCAATTGATCCGCATTCATGGTTTGAATCTGGATTTTGATATTCGTGTTTGCGCTTTCAAATCGTTTGATAATCTCAGCAAAAGCTGCTTGGCTGGCTTGTTCTTGCTTCAAGGACAAAAACTCAAGTGTTACATTTTCATTGCTGCTTGCGCCCTGATTACTGCCTGGTTCGGCGGTGTTGTTGGCGTTGCCTCCACATGCAGTTAAAACTGTGACGGTCAGCATAACAACCAGAAGTGCAGATAACCACTTTTTCATGATGCGATCCTCCCTTTTGTGTACAAAGCTTTTATGTGATTTGCGGGCTGTGCTCGGCCGATACACGGACCCGCAAAATACACCGAAATAAGTCTCTTTAAGAGTATAAAGGCCCTAATTGTGAACAAGCCCGATAATCCATGCCGATCGAACTGTCTTCAATGCCAAAGGCTTTCCAATAGCTGGGCCGGAACAACCGCTCCTCCGGCACGTTATGCATGTTGACCGGAATGCGCAGCATGGCGGCGAGTGTAATCAAATCACTGCCTATATGCCCATAACTGAACACCCCATGGTTGGCTCCCCAGTTATCCATCACGGCATATACATCGCGGAAGGCGCCGCTGCCCGTCAGATTGGGAACAAACCATGCGGTTGGCCAGGATGGATCCGTGCGCTCATCCAAAGTCTCATGCACATGATCCGGCAGGTCTACGGTATACCCCTCGGCAATTTGCAAGACCGGTCCCAGTCCGTCTATCAAATTGAGGCGATAGAAGGTAATCGGCATGCCGCCCTTGGTCAATACACGGCTGGAAAAACCGCCGCCCCGGAAATACCCTTGGTGTGCTGCATGCCAGGTGGTAGCCTGCAAACTGCGTTCAACCTCTTCATCGGTGATATCCCAATGCGGCTTCATGGCCGGCTGGCCATCGATTTGCTGTTCGCCGGAACTGTCCAGCGCGACAGAACCGGAGTTTTTCAAATGAATAACACCGCCTGCCGCCAATCCTTCGAGCTGATATCCGGTGGCTTCCTTCACTGCTTCCGGGCTCCAGTAAGTCCGTACATCCACGAAGGCCTGCGCGGTATGGGTCAACAAGTTCCCCAGCAGCATGGTAGCTCCGTTCAAGCTGTCATTTTCCGTGGCTACAACATAAGGAGAGCGGCGGCCATTCCAGTCAAAGGAGCTGTTCAGCATCGCTTCGGAGAAATCACCGTTTGGCAGGTAGTCATTCCAGTGTCTCTGTCCTTGGAAACCTCCGGCAATCGCTTCATGTCCAAGCGCTTCCTCGGTAAAACCCGCTTCGGCAAGCTTGGGATTGCCAACCATCAAATCGCGAATAATCAGCGTCATCTTCACGACAAACGCCCATACCTCATCTTTGCGGTTCCGGGAAAATTGCGTGGCCGGATCGTTATAATCCTTGCCTTCCAAGCAATGCCGGCGCGTCCACTCCAGCGCATGTTCAAATTCCGCTTGATCAAAAATGCCGAGTTGAATCCGGCGGCTGATTTCACTCATATCCACGTATTCATTGCGCATGCCTAGATACTGCTGGAAAAATGATTCATTCACTATGGAACCGGCAATCCCCATGCTGACGGACCCCATTGCCAGATAAGACTTGCCGCGCATATGGGCTACGGCCATCGCCGAGCGGGCAAATTGCAGCAGCTTGGCTTGCACATCTTCCGGAATGCTGTCGTCGTTCTTGTTTTGCACATGACGGCCATAAATGCCAAACGCAGGCAGCCCTTTTTGGTTATGCGCGGCCAGCGCTGCCGCCAGATATACCGCACCGGAACGCTCTGAACCGTTGAATCCCCAGATCGCTTTGGGGCGATGCGGGTCCATGTCAATGGTTTCACTGCCATAGGCCCAAGCCGGTGTTACCGAAATGGTAGCACCAACATTAGCCAAACGGAACTGCTCGTCCGCTTGCCGAGCCTCTTTAATGCCGCTAATACATGTGGAAGCGATTACACATTCCACCGGAGAACCATCGCTATAGCGAAGCTTCTCGCTCAGCAACCGCGCCACCGCCTGAGCCATCGAAATCGTTTGTGGTTCCAGTACCTCTCTGACATTGCCAATACGGGCGTCAACTACCGGTCTAATGCCGATCCGAATTCTGTTATCCATCGCTGAAATGTCTCCTCGCTATCATATTTGAAGCTTCAACCTTGGTTTGTGAAAAATATGATCAAACACCAAATAACAGCCGCCTAACGCATACTCGCGTTCCAATAATTGACCGGGTACGATACTTAGTCTGCTGAAGTGTTCCTTCAATAGTTCGCCGACCGTTTTTTGCAATGATTCTAGCAATATAGAACCTTCCAAATTCGGACAGCCGCCAATCACAAAATTAGGAATCTCAAAAATACGGGCCAGATTCACAAGGGCCAGCCCCAGATAATGGCCCGCCTCATGCAGCAGGGAAGCTGCGAGCTCATCACCGCTTTGGGATAGCCGCACCAGATCCTCCAGCCGCAGCGGCAGTTGATCCGCGGATACAGACTGCCTGCTCCGCTCGCGGTAACGGCGGATCAGATTCAATTCACTCGCAAACACGTTCAAACTGCCTCTTGGACCGCCAAGTCCTTCCGGTCCGCTGACATCCAAAATCATTTGGCCAATAAAGCCTGCATTGCCATTCTCGCCGCCAAAGATGCCATTTTTCATAAAAATTGCACTGCCTACACCTGAGCGCAGCCCGATATAAATGAAATCTTGATTATCGGCTGACAAATAGAAGCGTTGTTCTACCAGTGCCATCAGATGAACATCATTTCGAACATAAACCGGCAAATTCAACCGGTTTTCCAGTAGGGATTTAATATCCACATCGTGCCAGTTGTTGATGCGTTCAATAAACTTGGACAATCCATTGTTTTTATCCACGACACCGGAGATTCCCAGGCCAATGCCTTCGATTTTTCCGCGGTCAACACCGGATTTCTCAATCAACCGGGCAATTTCCTCCGACAATTGGTCTGTGATGGATTCTACAGAACTATCGAGCGGATAATGATACTGGTGTGCGGCCAGAATCTCGCCATTTGAGTTGGCAATCGCGATCCGAACCTGGGGAAATTCAAAATCGATACCGATTCCGTAATAGGCGTCCGCATTAATAGCCAACAAGGCAGCCGCTCTGCCCCCGGTTGATTCCGCGAGTCCCCCTTTCATGACGATGTGGTCGTCCGTTAATTCTTTTACCGAATTGATAACTGTAGGCCGGCTCAAATTGGTCTTCTTCACAATATCCTCAACGGTGATGGGCTGGTAGCTGGATATGCATTGCAAGACCAGATACTTATTTGCTTCTTTTAAAATTTTGGAATTATTTTTCCCCAATCCATTTCATCCTTTGCAACAAAATACACCCTTTGAATGATTGATGATGCCAGTATAGCAAGACAGAAAAGTTTTGTAAACACATTTTACTAAAGTGTTTTTTAAATTGGTTATTGAAAACTGTTTTGTTTATGCTACAATGACACACGTAAGGCCTGAATAGCTATCTAATTAGGACGGTGACGTAGATGAGTAATCACAAAATGGCTCAATTGCTTGCTCAAAAATCCGCTCAACTGATTCAAGGCTGTATTAAAGTGGCCCATGACGGTACCAAGTTGTTTACCCCTGACGGCATTGCCAGTTACGATGCGCTTTGGGTGCGCGATTTTGCTTATATGGTTGAATACGCTTCCGAATTTATTGAACCGGATGATATTCGTGCTGCTGTTGATTTTATTATGGGGGGTAAACGCGAGGATGGCTGGCTGCCTGACCGCATCTATGCCGACGGACTTGGCGTGTATGCCGCAGGGGTAGTCGAAAAACCTGTTGGAGAAGCCAATCTGGATAACACCCCTTTCCTGACTTATGTTGTCTATTTCTATCTCCAGCGATTGGGAGAGACGGAAGCCCGGGAGCAATTTGGCAAGTGGGCTGGCGCACTGGACCAGGGCATGTCGCTCATCCCGCTCAGTGCTGATGGACTAGTATACAATAACCCTGCCCAACCGCATTCGCCTTACGGATTTACGGATACCATCGGCAAAACAGGAGAGCTGTTTATGGAATCGCTGCTTTATTGGCGCGCAAGCCGTTTCTTGCTGCAACTGCACCGCGATTATGGTCAAGCAGCCAAAGCTCAATCGTATGAGCAGCAGGCTGCCGCCATTGAACGCAGCATATTCAAGCTCTATGATCCAGCCCAAAAAGGATTCTATGCCGCGACTGGTGAGTGCAAACAACTGGATATTTGGGGTATGGCTTATCTGCTGTACATTGATTTCCCGGCTGGCGATATTCGCGAAGATTTGCTAGCTTTCCTGCGCGACAACTACCACGCCTATGCTTACAAAGGACAAATCCGCCATTTGCTGCAAAATGAATACTGGGAACGTCTGTTGATTGAAGTACCCCATGAGGAATATCAGAACGGAGCATACTGGGCCACGGCTAGCGGCTGGGTCATTTGGTGTCTGGCGCAGACGGACGGGAAGCTGGCTGCACAAGCATTGTCGGACGTTACGCGCAGCTTTATAAATGACGGAATTTTTGAGTGTCTGAATGAGCACTATAGCAAGCTTGACAGTTTTGTTGTCAGCGCTACCAACGTACATGGCGCGTACAAACGGCTTGTCCAAGAACAAGCGCAATCCTTCATCCAGGCTGTGGATGAATTGGAGCAAATCTGATGTCCTCGCGCGATCGGGTACTGGTAGCCGGCAGCGCCAATATAGATGTCATGCTGCAGGTTCCGCGCAATCCTCACCAAGGGGAATCGCTGGTTGTTGCAGGGCAGCGGACTGGTCTTGGCGGCAAAGGCTCCAATCGGGCCATCGCTTTGCATAGATTGGGGCTGGATGTTCAGTTCTGCTGTAAATTAGGTCATGACAGTGCTGGCGACCTCGTATTAAGCACGTTGGAAGCCGTGCAAATCGGCACCCGGCTTGTGAAGCGGGATGAGCAAATCGGCACAGGAACGGCATACATCATGATTGCACCTGACGGAACGAACACGATTCTGTCTTATATGGGAGCGAATAACTCATTTACCGACGCCGATATCGCCGACATCGTCACCAACCTGTCCACGTTCTCCTATCTGTCGTTGGAGCTGGAATGCAGTCTTTCGTTGATAGAACAATTGCTGCACCATGGAAGAAAACAACAAAAGGTGATGATCATTGACGCGGGACCTATTCGAGAAATGGAGCTTGGCTGGTTTCGGGATGTCGATGTATTTAGTCCCAATGAAACCGAAGCCTCTCAGTGGACCGGATTTCAAGTAGATACTGAAGAAGCGGCGCGTGAAGCTTGCCGCAAGCTTTATACCGCCACCGGAAGCAAAAATGTATTGCTCAAACGGGGAGAACATGGGGCCATGTTGTATGACGGCCGCGAAATCCGCAGCTTTCCCGCTTATCGGCAGGCAGGCAAGGTCGTGGATACAACTGCTGCGGGGGATTGTTTTATGGCCGCCCTTACCCTTGCGATGACACGGCGACTGTCTCTGGAGAAGGCCGTTTATTATGCTAACGTGGCGGCTGCGATTGCGGTTACTCGTCCCGGAGCGGCAGCTTCATTGCCAACTGGAGCGGAAGCCGACCGGATGTTTGCCAAGGCCCAAGAGGGAGGTTACGTTCAATGACGAACAAGCTATCGCTGTCGATTATGTGTGCCGATCAGTTAAACCTTAAAGGAGCGCTGGAGGATGCCGCACGCATTCAAGCTAACTTTATTCATGCCGATATTATGGACGGCAACTTTGTACAGAATATAACCTTGGGGTTTGACCAACTGCGCATGCTGGCCGAAACTTCCTCCGTGCCGGTTGATGCTCATCTGATGGTCAGCAATCTGGATATGGCTATCCCGCTAGTGCTTGACACAAGCTGCTCGCATGTATGCTTCCATATTGAAGCTACCCATACGCCAATCCGCTATTTACGCCAAATCAGACAAGGCGGCAAAAAAGCCGGGATTGCCATCAACCCGCATGCTTCCGTTGACTTCTTGCACCATATCCATCAGTACATCGATTATGTACTGGTCATGACGGTAGAACCCGGATTTGCCGGACAAAAGTTCCTTGAGTACACCGCCCTCAAAATAAAGCAAATCCGCGAGCTGATCGGACCGGATAAGGATATCATGGTTGATGGCAATATCAGCATGGACAGCGCGCAACTATGCCGGCAATATGGCGCCAACGTATTTGTGCTCGGCACCTCCGTTGCCTACAGCAAACAGCAAATCAATGAAGAACAGGTCCAGAAGTTCCGCGAGAAACTGGATGTGCCTGTGTAATCATAGTCGAATCCCTGGAAAAGCGGACTGAAAGATGACTTATCAGATGATTCCACTTTAAGAAAAATGTTTGAAGGGAGGGGGGATATTTCGAAGCGAGGTCTACTCGGCATTTGCAGGTCCAAGACCGTACATCATTTGATAACAAGGTCTTGGACCAACACGATAAAGGCCACTTTGTCGTCCTTTATGGATAACTGGAGCATATATTTGTTGTCCGTTGATTTTTGGATTAAAATTCCTTCATCCAATAGCGAGGTTTCAATAGCGGGGTAGGCTTTTTTTACTTCATCCACCGTGCTGCCTATACCAATGTTTCTGGGTGTGACCCCCGAGAAGGGACTTGTCGCGTGGATCCCCCAGACATATCCTCCTCCATCGATCTCGACGCCTTTATCTTTATAGATCCATTCGGGATCTCCGATGCCATGCGCTATCGTCTCCTCGGAAGGCTCACCCAACAATTCCCGGACCTTATCCATCGTCTGCCCAATGGCCAGTTGGCCCAGCTTCATATCTTGCTCGGTCAATTCGTTTCCCGGTGCTTCGCTTTGGAGATTGTTCGCCGCGATTCCGGTCGTTTCCTGACCGGCAGGGTTTGGATTGGAACACGCCGCCAACAGGACCAGGCAAAAAGCAAAAGACAAACCAATAAGCGATATCCGGCGCACTATAGCATCTCTCCTTTCTTTCGAAAACGTACGATTCATTTCACTCTTCAACTCTATGTACCCCTTTCTCCTTGAACAATAAAAATTATATCTGAGAAACTAAAAAGAGTATTCACATAGTGATAATATCCTGCCGGATCTGTTCAAATAGGTCGACACGCGGTTGTAATCGTTAAACCGAGGCCTCTTGTCCTGGTGTGACAGGAGGCCTTTTGCGCGTATAGGCTATGTTTTTACCCTGTAATTGGTTGCGTTTTCAAATTGTCTGGCTCGGCAGGCTATCGATATAATGAGGTTGTGGGATTTCTACGGTATAAGAGGCGGGGGGCCGGACGATGAAAGCACGGTTGATGGAGAGCATACGATCTTTAAGTTACGGCAGGCCGAAAAAGCTGGCTTTTAAGATTCCGTTTGCCTATTTCTTGGTGATTTTATTGACGGTCGGGTTCAGCTATTTGGTGCTGAATCGAATTGCGGCCAATGGAGGCTCATCGAGGAGCTGGGTGCCGAAGGGTACCGGTTTGTGACGGTCAGCGAGCTGCTTGCACTTGCTGAATACGCATGAATGACGTTGACAATACCCTGTTTTCGAAATTCGAAAACGGGGTTTTTGCCGTGATCGGAAGGCGCCATTCCCGATATACCCGCTACCCGCCCGCAACCCGGGGAAGTAAGTCCTGTACATCGTCATCAGCAAGCAAGCCCCCGTTTTGCCCAAATAGCGGCACTCAAGTCGTTGTTAACATGATGGTCCACGTCCAGCCCGCTCAAACTATTGGTCAAATCATGTGAGTTATGTTAACATCATAACCAAATAATTAGCGGGTTGTTCACCGGTTCATCTTACGAATTCCAATTCGGGAGGAGGGGTTCGCATGTTTCAAGCGTCCGAGGCGGCATTTGCCCAACTGCTCATCTCCGGCACGATCGTTCATGAAGCTGAATATGAAGACATGCGCCGCAGACTGCACATCGAAGCCGACCCGAATGTGGCCGTCGTCATATCGGTTGACCGTTACCCGGAATTGGCCGCAGGCCAACCCGTCGAGTGGAGAATCAAGATCGGGCAGGGACTGATGGCGGCGATCCGGGAAGCGGTCACCGTACCGTTCCTGTGGGTATGGATCGAGGAAGGAATCGTTGCCTTGCTGCTGGACTTGCGCTCGACCCCGTCGCTGAATGAAGGACGCAGCCGCCTGCTGCGCCTGGTCCGGAATATTCAGAAAAACGTGGAAAGCCACGGCTTTTCCGTTTCCGCAGGCATCGGTTCCTTTTACGAGGATCCCTATTCCATACAGCGCTCGTATGAAGAAGCGAAGGCGTCGATGGTGGATCGTTTCTTCCAGGGAAACCACGTCATTTACCAATATGAAAAGGAGAAAAAGACCGCCGGCGGCATGAACAAGCCGCTGGCTTCCGAGCATAAAGCGGAGTTGTACGCCCGTGTGCGAATGGGGGACGAGGAGGGAGCGGCGCACGTTCTGAACATGATCCTGGAGTCGTTGGCGGACGCCTACCGGATGCATGTGGACATGTTCAAGTCGGAAGCGATCGAGCTTACGATGGGACTGACGCGGACAGCGCTGGACATGGGCGGCGACGCGGCCGGGCTATTGTCGAAGAACGCGGCGGTCGTACAGGCGCTGATCGGAACCGTCCGTTACAATAATTTTGTGAAGCGGATAGGCGACTACTGCCGGAAAATTACGAATCTGGTGGTTCAGCAGCAGCCTATCGAAGCTTCGCCCATGGTTTTGGCAGCGATCCAATATATGAAGGAACATCACCGCCAGAAGCTGACATTGTCATCTATAGCAAAATCTTGCCATGTCAGCCCCTATTATCTTTCGCATGTGTTTACGAAGGAAACCGGGGCGAGCTGCATCGATTATTTGAGCCAAATCCGCCTGAAAAAGGCGGTTTTTCTGCTGGAGACGACGGAAATGACGATTCAGCAAATCGCGTCGCAGGTCGGCTTCCCAGATCCGAATTATTTCACGCGCAAATTCAAAAAGTATGCGGGCTGCAGCCCAACGGCCTACCGGTCCGCAAAATTGTGCTAATACAGAGCAAGTTTTCCTCATTTTATGATAGCGATTGCAGTGATACGATAAACTCATGAAATAGATCAAAACATTAGATGTTTAGAAAGCTCGCATATCCTGTGAGTTGTATAGCTGGTTGTTACTATCATTTTTGGGAGGGTGACAAGATGAGTGCGACAAACCGTTCCGTAATTAAAGCCCCAAGAGGAACCGCATTGCGCGCCAAAGGCTGGATTCAGGAGGCTGCGCTCCGCATGCTGATGAACAACCTCGACCCGGAGGTGGCGGAGCATCCGGAAAAGCTGGTCGTGTACGGCGGAATCGGCAAGGCGGCGCGCAACTGGGAGGCATTTGAGCAAATCGTGGCTTCGCTGGAGCGGCTGGAGGAAAATGAAACATTGCTGATCCAATCGGGCAAGCCGGTAGCCGTATTTACAACGCACAAGGATTCGCCGCGGGTGCTGTTGGCCAACTCCAATCTCGTTCCGGCCTGGGCGAACTGGGAAACCTTCCACGAGTTGGATCGAAAAGGGCTGATGATGTACGGCCAAATGACGGCGGGCAGTTGGATTTATATCGGCAGCCAGGGCATTGTGCAGGGAACTTATGAAACATTCGCGGAATGCGCGAGACAGCATTTCGGCGGCACGCTGGCGAATACGATCACCGTTACCGCCGGCCTTGGCGGCATGGGCGGAGCACAGCCGCTGGCGGTTACGATGAACGGGGGCGTAGTGATCGGGATTGAGGTCGACCGCTCCCGCATCGAGAAGCGCATTCAGACCGGTTATTGCGACCGGCTGACGGAGTCGCTGGATGAGGCGATCGCCGCGGCGCTGGAGGCGAAACAAGCTGGCAAGCCGCTGTCCATCGGACTCCTCGGCAATGCGGCGGAGGTTCTTGAGGAGATGCTGAAGCGCGGTTTTATTCCGGACATCGTCACGGACCAGACGTCGGCCCACGATCCGCTGAACGGTTATTTGCCGGCCGGCATGACGCTTGCGGAAGGCGCGAAGCTGCGGGCGGAAGCGCCCGATACGCTTGTCCGGCTGGCGAAAGCGAGTATGGCGCGGCATGTGCAAGCGATGCTGGCGATGCAAGACCGCGGCGCGGTTGCGTTCGATTACGGCAACAATATCCGGCAGCGAGCGTACGATGAAGGTGTCAAGGAAGCGTTCAGCTTCCCCGGATTTGTACCGGCCTTTATCCGGCCGCAGTTCTGCGAAGGCAAGGGACCGTTCCGCTGGGTGGCGCTTTCCGGCGATCCGGAGGACATCTACAAGACAGATGAAGTGATCCTGCGGGAGTTCTCCTATAATGAACCGCTGTGCCACTGGATTCGGATGGCCCGTGAAAAAATCGCTTTCCAGGGACTGCCGGCCCGCATCTGCTGGCTGGGTTACGGCGAACGCGCGCGGTTTGGCGCCATCATTAACGAGATGGTAGCTTCCGGGGAGCTGAAAGCACCGATCGTGATCGGCAGGGATCATCTCGACGCCGGTTCGGTCGCGTCGCCAAACCGCGAAACGGAGGCGATGAAGGACGGCAGCGACACGGTCGCCGACTGGCCGATTCTTAACGCGCTCATCAACACGGCGGCGGGCGCGAGCTGGGTATCCGTCCATCATGGTGGCGGCGTCGGCATGGGGTACTCGCTGCATGCGGGTATGGTTGTGGTCGCCGACGGCAGCGCGGATGCGGCCCGGCGTCTGGAACGCGTGCTGACGACGGACCCCGGCATGGGCGTTGCACGCCACGCTGACGCCGGATACGAGTTGGCGGTGCAAACGGCGAAGGAAAAGGGCATTCAGATTCCGGGATTGATGTAGGAGGGGGCGGCTATATGACACCAATCACCTATATTAAACGCGCGGAACAGGTTGTAACGATGGGCGGAGCAAACACGGCCCCGAAAACGGGAGCCGGGATGGCGGATATCGGCGTGATTGAACGGGGGAGCGTCATCCTGGAAGGCGACAAAATCGCGTTCGTCGGCGCCGACCGGGAAGCGGCGGAATACGCCGCGAGGGCCGGCGGCGGGGTAAGCGTGATCGACGGGACGGGGAAGATCGCCGTTCCCGGCCTGGTCGATCCCCATACCCATCTGGTGTACGCCGGCAGCCGCGAGCGGGAATTCGAGCTGCGGCTGCAAGGCAAAAAGTATATCGACATTTTGCGGGAAGGCGGAGGCATTCTAAGCACGACAGCCGCCACGCGGGCGGCATCGCCGGAAGAGCTGGCCGAGCAATCCGCAAGCCGACTGCGGCGGCTTCTGCTGCACGGAGTGACCACGGCCGAGGTCAAAAGCGGGTATGGCTTGACGGTCGCCGACGAGCTCAAGCAGCTGCGGGCGGTTTCGCTGCTTGGGGCGAAGCAGCCCGTCGAACTGGTGCCGACGTTTATGGGCGCCCACGCCGTTCCGGCCGAATACAAGCATGATCCCGAAGCGTACGTCACGCTGGTGACGGAAGAGATGATTCCGCGGGTGGCGGAGGAGCGGCTGGCCGAATACTGCGATGTGTTCTGCGAAGAGGGCGTGTTCACGCCGGAGCAATCCGAACGCATTCTCGAAGCGGGCAAGCGGTACGGCCTGAAGCCGAAAATTCACGCGGATGAAATCGTGCCGCTCGGCGGCGCCGAGCTGGCGGCAAAGGTGGGCGCCGTCTCGGCCGAACACCTGCTGCAAACGAGCGGCAGGGGGATCGAAGCGCTGGCCGAAAGCGGAACGATCGCGGTGCTTCTGCCGGCCACGGCCCTGTTCCTGATGGAGCGGCCGGCGCGGGCGAGAGCGATGATTGACGCCGGAGTCGCGGTCGCGTTGGCGACGGACTGCAACCCCGGCTCGTCGCCGACCCAGTCGCTGCCGTTCGTGATGAACGCGGCGTGCCTGACGATGCGGATGACGCCGGCGGAGGCGTTGACGGCGGCGACGATTAACGCGGCGCACGCGATCGGGCGGGCGCAGCTCGTCGGCAGCCTGGAAAAAGGCAAGCAGGCGGACGTGGTTTTATTCGATGCGCCGAATTACCAGATGCTGCAGTATCATTTTGCCGTAAACCTGGTCCATACCGTGATCAAAAAAGGAAAAATCGCAGTGAAAGGCGGTGTTGTGCTTGAAGGGGCATGAGCTGAGAATCGACGCGGCGCGCTTGTCGCGCAAGCTGGGCGTTTTGGCCGAGTTCGGCCTGAACGCCGGTGGAGGCATTGACCGGACCACCTTTACTCCGGCCGAATTGGCCGCAAGGGAGTGGCTGGTGCGGGAGCTGAAGGCTTTGTCGCTGGCCGTGCGCGTCGACCCCGCGGCCAACATCTGGGCGCGGAGGGAAGGCGAGGAGCTATCGCTGCCCGCCATCGCGTTCGGATCGCATATCGACGCCGTTCCGAACGGCGGGAAATACGACGGGGCGCTTGGCGTGCTCATCGCCTGCGAGATCATGGCCGTGCTGCGGGAGCGTGGCGTGGCGACGCGGCATCCGCTGGAGTTGGTCTCGTTCAGCGCCGAGGAGCCGAATCCGTTCGGCTTGTCCACCTTCGGCAGCCGGGCCGCCACCGGCAAGCTGAAACAGCGGCAGCTAGCTGGAGTCGCGGATGCTGCCGGGCTGCTGCTGACGGACGCGCTGCGCCGGGCCGGAGGAGATCCCGGCCGTTTTGACGAAGCCGCCCGCCGGCCGGGCGAACTGAGCGCTTTTTTGGAGGTGCACATTGAGCAGGGCAAACGGCTAATTAGCCGGAATATTCCCGTCGGCATCGTGACGGCGATTACCGGGATTTACCGGGAAGAGGTTACCGTGACCGGCGAAGCGAACCATGCGGGAACGACTTTGATGGAGGACCGCAAGGACGCGCTGACGGCTGCGTCCGAGATCGTGCTGGCCCTGGAGGAAACGTGCCGGAGACATCCGGCTAAGGAAGTGGTCGGGACGGTCGGGAAGCTGTCCGTCCGTCCGAACGCGGCCAACATTATTCCCGCGGAAGTTTCGTTCATCGCGGAGTTCCGGGGCAAAACGCGGGAGGAAATCAGGGAAGCGGTGGCGGAGTGGCAGCAGTCAATCGGTAAGGTCGAACAAACCAGAAAAGTGACGGTCAGCCGCAACGTGCTGCTCGACCAGGACCCGGCGCCGATGGACGAGATTATCATTGACAGCGGCAGGAAATGGTCGGCGGCGCTGGGGTATCCGTATGAGCTGCTCGGCAGTATGGCCGGGCACGACGCGACCCATATGGCGTCCATTACCCGGAGCGGCATGCTGTTCGTTCCGAGTATCGGCGGCAAAAGCCACTGCCCCGAAGAAGAAAGCCGGATCGAAGACATTGAGAAAACGGCAAACGTGCTGCTTCGGATGATTTTGGAGCTGGACGAATGTCTGGATACGTAAAGGAGGGCGTCGGTATGCCTCGGTTGTATCGCGCGGATCAAATTTATTACAAAGGCAGCTTTCATAAAGACCTGGCCATTGTTGTGGAGGACGGCCTTATCCGGGAAATCGGCCCCTTCAAGGCGCTGGCGGAAGCCTACGCCGGCGTGGAAGTGACGGACTGGAGCAGCAAAGCGATCGTTCCCGGCACGGTCAACGCCCATAACCATTCGTTTCAAAGCCTGCTGCGCGGCATCGCCGCCGACCGTCCTTTTCTGGAATGGCGCGATCAGGCGCTGTACAAATATACGCCGCTGCTGGACGAAGAGGCGATCTATACCGGCGCGCTGTTTGCTTTTGGCGAGATGGCAAAATACGGCGTGACGACAGTGAGCGACTTTTTTTATGTGCACAATGGCGGGACCGCGACCGACGAGGCCGTGATTCGGGCGGCCCGCGATATCGGCATCCGTCTCGTGTTCGCCCGCACGATGTACGATTGGGACGGCGCGCCGCGCCAGTATCAGGAGACGGTGGAGGAGGCGGTTCGCCGGACACGCGAGCTGGCCGTAAAATACCAGGGCCAGCACATGGTCAGCGTCCATCCCGCGCCGCACAGTCCGCACGGCGCTTCCCCCGCGATGATCCAAGCCGGACACCGCCTCGCCCGGGAGCTGGATACGCCGTTTCATATTCACGTGGCGGAAGAGCCGTTTGAAGTCGAGGAAACGCTGGAGAAATACAAGCTGCGCCCTGTGCATTATTTGAATGAGCTCGGCGTCGTGGACGAACGTATGCTGGCAATTCATCTCGTCTGGCTGGACGACTCCGAAATCGAATTGTTGGGAACACGCGGCGTTTCCCTGGCTTATTGCCCATCCAGCAATATGTTTTTGTCGGATGGCGTCACAAGAATCCCGGATCTTGCCCGGGCCGGTGTCCGCATCGCGCTCGGTTCCGACGGCGCTTGCAGCAACAACCGGATCAGCGTCTATGAAGAAATGCGCATGTGCTCGCTGCTGCAAAAAGTGACGCGGCTGGACGGGACCTGCATCCATGCCCGGCAAGTGTTCGACATGGGCACAAAAACAGGAGGGGAGCTCCTGCGTTTGCCGGTTGGGGTGCTGGAGGAAGGATATCGGGCCGATTTCGTTTCGCTCGATCTGGGGGATTTGTCGTTGGCGCCCAAGACGGAGTTGCTTGTGAATATTGTGTATGCGATGCAGCCCACGGCAATTCGCGATGTCGTCGTGAACGGACGGCTGATCGCCGCCGGCGGGACTCTGCTTACGGTCGCTGAGCAGGACATCGTCGCTAAAGTCAATGCTCTGTTCGAGAAATGGAGGTAGCGGGAAGAAAGGCGGGCAGGCTATGCCAAATGGCATCAAACATATCAGGAAGCCGGATGCTCCCGTCTCGGTTTGGTCGGGGGGGACGACGGTTCAAATGGCAATCTATCCGGAACGGGCTTCGTATGCCCGGCGGGATTTCGCCTGGCGCATCAGTCTCGCTGAAATGACGGAGCCGCGCACCGTGTTTACGTCCCTGCCCGGGTACAAGCGCAAGCTGCTGGCAACGGACGGGAGCTTTCGGCTGGAGCATGAAGGGCGGCGCACGGTGGAACTTCGGCCATACGAACAAGATTGTTTTGAAGGGGAGTGGACGACCCGCTGTATCGGTATGGGCAAGGATGTAAATCTCATGTTGGCTGGCGGATGGGACGGCCGTTTGGATGTCCTGCGGCTTGAAGCAGGGGGCGCGGTAAAGGCGGAAGACCCCTGTTTGCCTGCTGGGAACAAGTTTGAGTGTTTCTATTGCGAGAAGGGGCGTTTGGCGATCCGGACCGGTGAGCGATTATCCCTGGAACTGGCAGAGGGGGAAATGCTGATCTGGAAACCCGGCTCGGAACAAGTGCGGCAGGATCTGCGGTTCGTACATGACGGGGGAGTGCCGGAGCCATGCGTTTTGATCCGGATCGCCGTTTGGGAGCAAACTTAAGCTGGGAACCGGCAGAGAGCTGTTCTTTGTGCGCTCATCCCCATCCCGGCAGCTTGCCTTGGGAAGGGACAGGATTAAGCGAGGAAATTATCATATGTCAGATAAACTATCATAAGTAATCGTTTAATAGGTTTTTTTATCCATTATATGATAGGTTTTATAACATTTATTGATATTTATAGTTGATTTAACGCTTTTTTCTTTTCAATTTTAATATTTTATAATTTAATGTTATATTTATTGACAATATAAGTTTTAAATGATACCATGTCGATAGTTAGAAGTTCATGTCGAATTTTGCAATCTGATGTATCTCCGGCATAGTTAATAGTTAATAGAGTGGAGCAAGCATAAAGGAATCATTCCGATTTCTCTTTGCAAGCTTCATTTTTTTTAAGTAAGTGTTAGGTTAGATATCGTTCCATCAGTAGCCGGAAGTTTCGGACTAAGAGGAGAGGAGGTAAGGGACCGTTCCGCCATTTAACATCCTAAACCTGAATGAAAAGCGAGGATTGAGAAAATGAGAAAAAGTAATCGATCGATGTTGCTGATAGGGTGTGTCATGTTGCTTTTACTTTTGGCTGCTTGCGGTGGCAATAATGCCGCGCAAACGCCTGCCGCGTCCCCGGGAGCGGAAAATTCCGCCTCGAATAACGAAGAGCCGTCGGCCACAACCGATTTCAGCGGCGAGACGCTGGTCGTTCAGGTTTGGGGCGGCAAATACGAAGAGACGCTGCGGAACCACGTCATTCCGGCGTTTGAGGAAGCTACCGGGGCGAAGGTGGAGCTTGTGCTAGGCGACTCCCCCGTGGCCAAGCTCAAGGCGGAGGGAGACAACCCGTCGGTTGACGTGCTTCATCTCGACGCGGGTTCGGCCGCTTCGGCGATCGATATGGGCGTGCTCGCTCCGCTCGATTTTGACAATATGCCCAATGCAAAAGATCTTTACCCGGCGGCGAAGGAAACGGACTACACGGTGGCAACGAACTGGGGCAGCTTCGGCATCACCTATCGTACCGATTTGGTCAAGACCCCTCCCGCCAAATGGGAAGATCTCTGGAATCCCGAATTCGCCGGCAAAGTCGCAATCTGGCAAATTGAAAATGCCAGCACGATCGAAATGATGGATATGATCGCCCGCGGCATGGGCACCACCATCACCGACAAAAATTCCTGGGACGATGTCTTTGCCAAGATGAAAGAATTGAAACCGAGCATCGTCTCCTTCGTCAGCTCCCATGCCGATCTGGAGAATCTGCTCACCAGCGGGCAGGCAATCGTGGCGGTGCAGCCCAACGGCCGTGCGATCAATCTGATCAGATCGGGCGCGCCGGTCGAGTTCGTGGCTCCTTCCGACGGTTCGCCGACGGTGACCTCCCTCGTTGGCATCGCCGCCGGCACCAAGAAAAAAGAACTGGCGGAGCTGTTCGTGAACCAACTGCTTGGCACGGAAGCCCAGGAGGCGTACGCCGAAAATAACTTCTATGCGCCAACCAACAAGCTGGCCAAAGTGCCGGAGGATCTTCAGCCTTTGATGCCGTACGGTGAAGACAAAGTGAAAGCGTTGGTGACGATCGACCAGTCCCTGCTCACCCCGCTGAAGGCTGAATTAATCGACCGCTGGAACCGGGAATTGAAATAATCATTCCAATAGAAGTAAGGAGAGCCGTTATGGGAACCCAAAAAATCGAAATCTTGATCGATGAAGAACGTATCGTTGTTGAACTGTATGTGGACAAAGCCCCGAAAATTTGCAATATGATCATGGACAACCTTCCGGTCGAAGGTATCATCCAGCATGCCAAACTTAACGGACAGTTGATTTTTGCGACCATTCCGTTTTCCTGCGAGTTCGAGAACAAGGTGCCGGGCGGAGCGCTGACGACGGGCGATGTGGCCTTCTACAATCCCCGCAATCAGCTATGCTTCCTGTACGGCCAGGGAACCGACGAGCCGCTCCCGATCAGTCATATCGGCCGGATCGTCGAAGGCATGGACCGTCTGGAAATTGTCGGCATGAAGAACTGGCTGAAACAAGGCAGCTTCATGAGCATCAAGCGAGTAATCGAATAGGAGGGCATGATCATGGACTGGAAAATAACGAAGGAAAAAATCAAAGCGGCCCGCCAGGCGATCTGGTTTGAGATGCCGGATGAAGTCAAGCGGATTTCCGTCGGGGATATTCCGCGCGGGACAAGCGTGTACGGCCAATATTTTACCGTGCTGATGTTTGCCGAATCTGAAATGCGCTCCCTGAGCGACGAAATTTTGTGGGGGCTGCGCGAAAGCTCCAGAAAAGACACGGTTGATCTCCAGGGCATCCTGACCGTCGGTAAAGAGATGCTCACCTATAAAATGGAGTTTCTCGATTTTGTCGGCTTGACGGACAGCTCGAATCTGATGAAGGAATTTATTACCGGACTGGATTCGCTAGGAACGAAAGAAGAGTTCCGCGAGTATACGGATGAGATGCTGATGTATATCAACCGGGCGCATATGTGGGTGGACATGATTTTCCCGTGGGGCGTTTCGATGGGCTTCCAGAAGAAAGCGAAGTAATCCCCGGCCGCCCGCATCCGGATGGGATGGAGGAATAATCGATGGAAAATACGACAGTCGCTGCGAGAGCCTCCCTCAAACGGCGTTCCGAGAAAAAATGGACTTACGTAAATAAATGGTTTATCGCGGTTCCGCTGCTGTTTCTAACGCTGTTTTTCCTGATTCCGTTGGTTAAGCTGCTTTATATGAGCCTGTTCGAGTCCGGGGCCGATGCCTCGGGCTCGCCGGGTGAGCTTTCCTTGGCAAGCTACGCGCGTTTTCTGAGCGATCCTTTTTATCTGAAAATATTGGGGCAAACGCTTGGACTGGGGCTGGTCTCCACGTTGATTTGCATTGTGATGGGTTATCCCGTCGCCTACAAGATTGCGAGAATGACGGGCAAAGCAAGGAGCTTCGCGACTGCGTGCGTCGTCTTCCCGCTCTGGGTATCGATCACGATCCGCATCTTCGGTTGGCTGACGATTCTGCAGCCGCTGTCGCTCGTCGGCAATTATACGGGCGTGCTGATCGGATTGGTGCATGTCGGCCTTCCGTTTATGATTATGACTTTAATCAGTCCCATTGAAAATGTCGACCGCAGCCTGGAAGACGCGTCCTATGTGTTTGGCGCGGGTTTCCTTGGAACCTTCTTCAAGGTGGTTTTTCCGCTCACCCTGCCCGGCGTTGTCTCCGGCGCCCTGCTGGTGTTTTCGCTAAATACCGCGGCGTTTATCGTACCGATGATGCTGGGCAGTGGCAAAATCCTCGTCATGACGACATTGATCTATCAACAGGCGCTGTTTGTATATGATTGGTCATTTGCCGCGGCGATCGCGGTCATTCTGCTGGTGGCCTCTTTGCTTGTTGTCGTCGGAGTACGGAAATACTCCAAAGATACCAAACTAACGCAGTAGAGGTAGTTCAAACACGAACTATTAGGGGGTGCGGGATATGAAATTTTACGCGGTGGTCGGTACCCTTTTTCGCTCGTTCGTCTACATTTTCCTGATGCTGCCGCTCGCCATCGTCGTGATGACGTCGTTCAGCGACACCAATTACGTCGTTTTTCCGCCGCAGGGTTTTACGCTCAAGTGGTTTCCGGAAGCGCTGGGCAACGCCGATTTTTTTAAATCGATCAAGGTCAGCCTGCTGATCGGGGCGGTCAGCACTTGCATTTCCACCGTCATCGGCACGATGGCCAGCCTGTACTTCTGGAAGACGAGCGGCAGGGCGAAGGAGTGGATCGAGACGATTTTTCTATCGCCGGTTGTCGTTCCGACCGTGGTAAGCGCGGTGGCCTTCCTGCAGTTTTATTCGGGCATCGGTTCGATCAATACGCTCGCGGCGCTTATTTTGTCCTACAGCATCATTCAGGTTTCCTATGTCATCCGGACGGTATCCGCGTCGCTGTACGGTATGGACGCCAGCATCGAGGAAGCGGCGCTGGTGCTTGGCGCGACCCCGCTCCGCACCTTGTTCAAGGTGACCCTGTCCATGGCCAAACGGGGAATTATCGCCGGCGCGGTGTTCGCGTTTGTCGTCGCGTTCGACGAGGCGGTTATCGTCATGTTCCTGTCGGACGCCCGGACCATCACCTACCCGCTGCGCCTGTATTCCTATATCTCTGAAAACTACACGCCCATGATTTCCGCCTTTTCGACCGTCTTTATTCTGATCTCGTTTCTGGTCATTTACTTCACGGAAAAGTTCATCGGTGTCGGAAAAATGTATTGATGAACCCATCAATTACAGAGTAGGGGAGGTTGCCCATTGAGCATCCAAGTAGAGTTGAAAAATATCGTGAAGGATTACGGGTCCTTCAGAGCCGTCGACGATGTCAGCCTGCGGATCGATAAAGGCGAGATCGTGACGCTGCTTGGGCCAAGCGGATGCGGAAAGACGACCACACTGCGCATGATTGCCGGATTGTTTACGCCATCCAGCGGCCAGATCCGCATTGCCGGAGAAGACGTGACGCAGGTGCCGCCTTATAAACGGGACATTGCCATGGTCTTTCAAAACTATGCCCTTTTTCCGCATTTGACGGTGTATGAAAATGTCGTGTTCGGTTTGAAAACGAGAAAAATCAAGGACAAAGCCGTGCTGAGAAAGAAAGCGCAGGAGGTTCTGAGCATCGTCCAGCTGGAAAACGCGGAGGAGCGCTATCCGAAGCAGTTGTCGGGCGGACAGCAGCAGCGCGTGTCGCTGGCCCGGGCGCTGATTGTCAACCCGCGCGTGATGCTGTTTGACGAGCCGCTGAGCAATCTCGACGAGAAGCTGCGCGAACAGACGCGCGTGGAAATCCGACATTTGTTGAAGAAGCTGGACATCACAGGAATTTATGTCACGCATGATCAGGAAGAGGCGCTGGTCATTTCGGATCGGATCGCGGTCATGAACAAAGGGCGAATCGAACAGATCACGGTGCCGAGGGAGCTTTATAGCCATCCGGAAACGCAATTTGCGGCGGAATTTGTCGGGCAAGCCAATCTGTTCGACGGATTGGTGGAGGCGGTAGAGGACGGCTATGTCGAGGTTTCCGTTTCCTCCAATATGAGGATCAAAAGCGAACCAAACGGAATACAATGGAAGAGGGGGGATAAAGCCACGGTCTTAATCCGGCCGGAAAATATCAAACCCGCTCCCTCCGGAGCTTCTTCCGCCGCACCCAACGTATGCGAGGGCATCGTTAGCGACAAGAGCTTCCTCGGGTCCGTCATCCGCTATACCTTGCGCCTGGCGAGCGGCGAAACGCTGGAGATGGACGTTCATCCCGATGACGACATTCACACACGGGAAGAGGATCAAATCACGGTCACCTGGAGATCGGACCGCATCGTACTGCTGCGAAAGGACGGAGGGAGCCTATGAAACCCGCGGAGGAGCCGGGAACGCAGTTCCCGATCGGCAAAATGGCGATCATGCTGGCCGTGCTGCAAAACCACCCCTGGAAGGAATCGATCGAACGGGACCTGAAGGACAATGGATACCGTTACACGGTCGGCAGAGTCGGCGCGATGGATCTGGTCAAAGTGATTACGGCCATCGAGACGGCGGCCAAGCAAAACAAGATCATTGACGAAGTCTATTACCGCGAAGTGCATGCGCTGTATCACGCGATTATCGAAGCGGTGCAAGGGCTGTGCCGCGGCACGCTGCAGTTTGGCGATATTTTGCGGACCGTCGGTTTGACGTTTTCGATCGTCCGCGGCAAGATGGCCGACAATATCGAGCTTAGCGGTGAATGGATTTCCGTGGCCGTATACGGAACGATCGGGGCGCCGAAAAAGGGATACGAGCATGAAGCGATCGGATTCGGATTTAACCATATTTAAAGAGGTTATTCGACTTTTTGAATTCGAATTTAAAGTAAAATAAAATGCGTCACCTCAGTTGAACTCGGGTGTTTAGCTAATTAGTCAATAGAAGCCTGTACCGTTTTTTTGGTATGGGCTTTTTCTTTTTTTCTATATAAATGGAGGTAGAAACGATGAACCAGATCACAATGTCCAATATTGAAATTACGGGCAGCGCCTTAACTTTGGAAGATGTGGTCCGGGTTGCCCGGTACAAGGTTCCCGTCAAATTAAGCGGCGAGAGCGTCTCGCGTATGGAGCAAAGCCGGAATTTTGTGGAAAAGCTGCTTCGGGAGAAGCGGGTCGTCTACGGATTAACGACGGGATTCGGCAAGTTCAGCGACAAATACATCTCCGCGGAGGACACGATCCGGCTGCAGACGAATCTGATCCGCAGCCACGCCTGCGGCATGGGGAATCCGTTTGCGGAGGAGATCGTGCGGGCGATTTTGCTCCTGCGCGTCAACGCCCTGGCGCTTGGCTATTCCGGCATCCGGGTGGCGCTCGTTGGTACGATGGTCGAGATGCTGAACAAAAACGTGGTGCCGGTGATCCCCGAGCAGGGGTCGCTGGGCGCGAGCGGCGACCTGGCTCCGTTGTCGCATCTGGCGCTGGTGATCATCGGAGAAGGCGAGGCTTTTTATCAGGGCAGGCGCATGTCCGGCCGGGACGCGATGGAGCTTGCTGGTATCCCGGTCATGACCTTGGAAGCGAAAGAAGGGCTGGCGCTGATCAACGGGACGCAGGTGATGACGGCTGTCGGCGCCCTGAGCTGCTGGGATGCGATTCAGCTGTCCAAATGGGCCGATGGCGCGGCCGCCTTGACCTGTGAAGCGCTGCTCGGCGTACGGGACGCGTTTGCGGCGGAAACGCACGACATCCGTCCCCATCAAGGCCAACAAGAGGTGGCCGCCAATATCCGGCGATTGATCGAAGGCAGCCGGCTTATAACGAACCAGGGCGAAATCCGGGTGCAGGACGCCTATTCGCTGCGCTGTGTTCCGCAGGTGCACGGAGCGAGCAGGGATACTTTGACCTATGCCGCCGCAAAGCTGGAAATCGAGCTGAACTCTGCGACGGATAATCCGTTGATCTTCCCGGAGACGGAACGGGTCATCTCCGGCGGCAATTTCCACGGCCAGCCGATCGCCCTGGCGATGGATTATCTGTCCATCTGTGTCTCCGAACTGGCCAACATTTCGGAACGCCGCACGGAACGTCTGGTCAATCCGCATTTGAATGAGGGCCTTCCGGCGTTTCTCGCCAAGGACGGCGGCGTAAATTCGGGCTTTATGATCGCCCAGTACGCGGCGGCGGCGATCGTGTCCGAAAACAAATCGCTCGCCCATCCGGCCAGCGTCGACTCCATTCCCTCCTCCGGCAACCAGGAGGATCATGTCAGCATGGGCACGATCGGAGCCCGTAAAGCGGCGCAGATTGTGAACAACGCTTATAAAGTCCTGGCGGTGGAGTTGGTCTGCGCCGCTCAAGCCGTCGATTTCCGCAACCCGTCGCTCCTGGGAACAGGGACGAAGCGAATCTATGACCGGCTTCGCGAGCAGGTGGCTTTCCTGGACCAGGACCGTGCGTTGTCCGCCGACTTCGAACGAATCGCCGCCTGGATGAAGCAGCCTGGCGTGGTGGCGGAATTGTTGGAGGACGGGGAGGTTTAGTGATCGAATTTGGAATGAGGGCCGCTCACAGCTGTTGCGGGTTAACGCCGCAGGGGCTGCGAGGCGGTCTTTGTTCTGTTTTGGGTTTGATTAAATTTCGCGAAGGTTGCATTGCCACTAGTAAAAGAGGGGGTCATTGAAGAGCGATATATTAACGCCATGATCAAGTCTGTTGAAGAATTTGGGCACGAGGGGCTTTTTCTACGATGCTGGCTAGGCTTCCTGGATTGTCCGTAGCGATCGGGAACTGTCTATTTAAGGGGTCTCAATTTCGACTCCATCTACATACCAGGAATTAGAGTCATCGCTTTTAGTTTTCAAATCCATCACGACATAAGAACCACTGGCTTTTTCCCAATACACCAAAGCTTGTGATTTATCGGGATTTATAAGTAAGGCTGGCATATAATCGCCTACGTCAAGATTATTTTTTCTCTCCTCACTATAAAAAGCTTCGAGAAAAGAAGATCGTCCTTGTTTAGAAAAAGAGGATAGCTCATCATGAAGTTGAGTAACATTAAAAAATGTCCAATTTGACAAATCTTCGTCTTTACTGATATCGCTACTGGACACAAATGCCTTATCTCCTTCACTTTCTAGTATTATTTCCCGTCCTTTAGTCCATGATTGAGTTAAACGATCTTGAACTGCTTTCACGCTATCTTGGTGTTCGGAACTTATAGTTGGAAAAAGAGAAGAAAGAGTATCACTTGCATATACACTTGTACCAGTTATCAAAACGAAAACAGCTAATATAAGAACTACCACTTTCTTATTCATCTTTCTCATAGTTAACACTCCTCGATCCAAGATAGGGTATTTAAAGGGTATTTGTAAAACTCGAATACAGCTCATCTCCATAAAAAGATGCAGGATACGCCGACTTGCCAAATAACTAAACACATTAAGGGGCTGTCCCGAACGGTCATAAATTTGACCTTAGGGATAGCCCCGTTTATTATACATCATTTGATGACAAGGTCTTGGACCAACACGATAAAGGCCACTTTGTCGTCCTTTATGGATAACTGGAGCATATATTTGTTGTCCGTTGATTTTTGGATTAAAATTCCCTCATCTAATGGCGAGGCTTCAATAGCGGGGTAGGCTTTTTTTACTTCATCCACCGTGCTGCCTATACCAATGTTTCTGGGTGTGACCCCCGAGAAGGGACTTGTCGCGTGGATCCCCCAGACATATCCTCCTCCATCGATCTCGACGCCTTTATCTTTATAGATCCATTCGGGATCTCCGATGCCATAGGCTATCGTCTCCTCGGAAGGCTCACCCAACAATTCCCGGACCTTGTCCATCGTCTGCCCAATGGCCAGTTGGCCCAGCTTCATATCTTGTTCGGTCAATTCGTTTCCGGGTGCCTCGCTTTGGGGATTGTTCGCCGCGCTCCCGGTCGTTTCCTGGCCAGCAGGGTTTGGATTCGAACACGCCGCTAACAGGATCAAGCAAAAAGCAAAAGACAAACCAATAAGCGATATCCGGCGCACTATAGCATCTCTCCTTTCAAAAGCGTACGATTCATTTCATTCTTCAACTCTATGTACCCCTTTCTCCTTGAACAATAAAAATTATATCTGAGAAACTGAAAAGAGTATTCACATTGTGATAACAAAGTTTGATTACAAGTTTTCGCAAACTCGCGACTTTAGTCATGAGTAAGAAAACTTCGGTTCAGGCATGTCATTTGACGTGTCAATGAATCGACATGGTTGTTACGTATGGTAAAATTATTATGGCGATGAATCATCCTGTTTTGTTACTATGGTGAGCGAACAAACCAATCCGAAAGTATATTTAAGATCAGAAAGTGAAGTGAGATCATGCTTATCCATAAAGCTTATAAATTTCGCATTTATCCGAGCAAAGATCAGGCTGTTCTCATCAACAAGACGATCGGCTGTTCCCGTTTTGTATTTAACCACTTTTTGGGAGTATGGAATGAAGTTTACCGCAGCACAGGAAAAGGATTGTCGTATGCTGCATGTTCTGCCGAACTCACGAAATTGAAGCAAGAACTCGAATGGTTAAAAGAACCAGACAAATTTTCTTTGCAAAATGCCTTGAAAAATCTGGCGGATTCGTTTAGCCGTTTTTTTAAGAAACAAACTGACGCACCGAGATTTAAAAGTAAAAAGAATCCTGTACAGTCGTATCAAACCAACTATACCAATGGCAATATTTCGATCATAGGTAACAAGATGAAACTCCCTAAATTAGGGTTGGTAAGGTTTGCCAAGTCGAGAGAAGTAGAAGGTCGTATATTGCATGCGACGATTAGGCGTAATCCTTCCGGCAAATACTTTGTTTCCTTGTTAGTAGAAACCGATGTATACCCCCTGCCAAAAACAAACCAAGAAGTCGGAATTGACTTGGGGCTAAAAGATTTCGCCACTCTATCCAGCGGTGAAGTGTTTGAGAATCCAAAATTCCTGCGGAAGATGGAACAAAAACTCATTCGTGAACAGCGGATACTTTCCAGACGGGTGAAAGGTTCCTCGGGCTGGAATAAACAACGAGTGAAGGTAGCCCAAATCCATGAATGCATTGCCAACTGCCGAACAGACTACCTGCAAAAGCTATCAACGCATATTGTCAAAAACCACGACATGATTGCGATTGAAGATTTGCAGGTGTCTAACCTGATGAAAAACCATAATCTGGCTAAAGCGATTGGTGAAGTGTCCTGGTATCAATTTAGAACGATGCTTGAGTATAAGGCAAAGTGGTACGGGCGAATGGTTGTTGCTGTAGGCCGAACCTTCGCCTCTTCTCAACTCTGTTCGTGTTGTGGTTACCAAAATAAAGAAGTTAAAGACCTTCATATTCGGGAGTGGGTATGTCCGGCCTGCCAAACCCGCCATGATCGAGATATCAATGCAAGCAAAAACATCCTTGCCGAAGGTAAGAGACTCCTATCTGCATAATTGCAGGAACCGCAGGAAATGCGGGGATAGCTTGGTGGCACATTACGTGCTAATTCTGTTCAGCAGAACGGACTACCCAAGAATCTCGTGGCTTTAGCCATGAGAGGTTCAAAAGGAAGTTAAAATAATGTTACTCCGATTCAGCAAGTCTGTTTTTAAAACATTAACAAAGAAGGTATGGGGTTAATTCAAATCATAAATGTCTTTTGATTGGGGGAACGCACGAAAAAATTGCTCATTTGCAGTTTCTATCTCTGCAAGATATTCTGCATAATGTGGACAAAGCACTTTCACATTATTGATTAACCGTTCATAATAGCCGCTCTGTTCTTGGAAGTCCCGTAACTTTTTCTGCATGGTTGCTATGGGAGAATTTAAAAATTCGTCTGACTTCAGATAAGCATGATATTTTTCTATATCTTGATGGTGTTGGGCTAAATAATTTTCCGTATTATTTAACATTTCAGCCATAGCTTTATTTGTTGTGTTCTCAAGTTGTACAACATCAAGTCTTTCGTTCAACGTGAAAATTTCTTCTAAGTACTCAGATAACTCTGGAGGCAAATGCAATTCCACATCATCAAGATAGTTGATGATTTCATTGTAGGCTTTGCGCTTTTCATCGGTATCAATAATTCCGTCCAAGAATCTGCCAAAATGCAAAGACAAGAATAGTCCATAGTTACCGGGAAAAGCCAATACAAGTCTTTCTTTTATAGTGAGCAAATTTTCATCATAAGCTTGTAAATAGCCAAACTCTCTTTCAACATCGTAACTATGGATCAGATTGTCCATACATTGCTGGATAGTTTGAAGCAGTTGCAACCTAATTTCCGTAACATACTTACACCTTGCCAATGCAGCGGATTTATTTTTGCTACACAATATATTTTTAATATCCGTAACGCTTATTCCGCACTTTCTCAACACCGATATTTCTTTGAGAGTAAGTATGTCTGCTTCGCTATAATCCCGATAACCATTCTCAAGAATTTCAGGTGAAATCAGCCCCTTGGCCTCGTAATATTCCATTGCCTTTTTCGTAAGCTTACTTTTTTTACAGGCTTCATTTATAAGCATTTTATCACCTCAAAACAATAATGAGCTAACCCCTAGGGGGGGAGTCAAGTTTTTTTGTAAGTAATGTGAAAGAAAAATCCATTGTTGGATTTTCTACAATGCTGCTGAAACATAATTTATGATCAGGCGAAGCCAGGCATGGTAAACTACAAACACAAGATTCTTTTTTTATTTTTCAATAGGTTTAACTTCAATTTGATCCGCGACGAATTCATTCTTTGTGCTATCGAATTTATATGTGACTTTGAAATCACACACATATGCGGTAGTTCCGGGAACGGCTCCCGAGAGGTTTAATGTTATTTTTTGATTCTCCAAAACATAAATAAATATACCGCCGAAGCCAAGCTCATCTTGATTGTCATCCGGCGCTGGATCAAAACCATAATCGAAGTTATATTCTTTTCCTTGCGTTTTTATAGCATAGGGAAAAAATACAAACGCCTTGGCGGAAATTGCATGGTTCTGTGCAGATGGGTCTGTAGGACGTTGCGGAATCCAGAGATTTGTTATATTGTGGGATGAGCGATTTCCGGGTTGAGTTGTGGTTATGTTACCATCAGCTTATGAATGAAAATCATAAAGGGGGAAAGGGATGTATTGGAGGAAGCAAAATCACCCATTTGTTTCTCTATAATCACTTGGATGATTTCGTCTCATACATCGGTTGGTGGATTCCGACTTATGAGCCACTATATCATGGTTCTTCTCTTTACCCTCTCCGGTAGCTCTCCGTTGGTCGTAAAGCAGGAGATACTCCTTCAAAACATAAATGTCGCCTGGCGTGCGTAAGGCTCCGAATCATGTAGTATTTTCCCTGTTTCAATGATCTGGGTCTTGAAAACAGGGGTGGCTTGGGAAAAATAATCAGGTCTTCTTTTCCCTTATTAGCTAAGTAAGGCTCTACGTGCTTTTCATAAGCGTTTGGAAGTCTAACTTCACTTAGTATCTAAAAATGTAATATACTCAAGATAACAATAAACGAGAATTTACAATTGTGATAGAAGGGATGTAGCATATGAGTTCAAAAGTATGCCAAATATTTAGACTCTCTGTTCAAGCCATTCAAAATGGGACACTCATTCATAGAGAAAGCAGAACGGATAAAGAATACCACTTTCAAAATTGGTTTAAGCAAAGGCTTGAAGGTGAGGTTCTGTTTGAAGATGGAGGGAGGAACTCATATCCCGATTTTCGAATAGTAGATGAAACTGAGGGGTATGAGCTTAAAGGGCTAGCTTATCCTGGTAGAGAAGTAACATATGATTGTAATAGTCAGGTTCCAACCGGTTTTCATAATGGTCGTTATATTTTTTATGTGTTCGGTAGATATCCCAGTAAACCTGATGGAGACAAATACCCGGTTTTAGACTATGTAATTTGTCACGGGGATTTTCTTAACGCTGACCATACGTACGTTCATAAAAACAAAAGCGTCAAGGGCTTTGGAACATATGGTGATATTATGATTCGTGATAGAAAAATGTACGTGGCTCCTACGCCCTATAGCTTAGCTTCTGGGTTAGCCCACAATCAAACTTTAATCCTTCCAGAAAATTTTAGGGTGGATGAAGATTTTGAAGTTGTCGGTAGATTAACTAGAAGAGAAGCGAATAATGTGATTATTGGGTATACTTTTAATTTGCAAACAAATGAACTGACTTCTGAATCTATTCCTAATCCGAATGCTGGATCTGAGCATAAATTTATAGCATATCGTTTAAAAGGTACTAAAGGTGATGAAGTTGTATTAAATACAGCCCCTAATTTAGAATCATTAGATGAGGTGGATGATGAAAGTGGCCTTAATGAGTAATACAAGAAGGAACATTTCAATAATAGAGCAGGATACATTTCCAATAGAATTTATTTCTCAATTAGCTGAAAAAGAGAGTTGGAGAAAGGAAATCTATAGACCAATATATCACTCTCATAAATGGTGGGCCAAACGACTAGGGTCTGTATTTAGAGGGGTTGTACTAGGTTGCATTTCTGACGATATAGATAATTTTCAATCCAATTTTTATAAACAACAAGAATTATCTGATATTACCGTGTTTGATCCCTTCATGGGAAGTGGTACAACAATTGGAGAAGCACATAAACTTGGATGTATCGCATTAGGCAAAGACATTAATCCGATTGCTGCTGAAAATGTGAGGATTTCTTTAAGCAAGCTCGATTACAAGATGTTAGAGAAAACATTTGAGTATCTTGAATCATCAGTTGGTAAACGGATAATGGAACTCTATAAAACGACTGATGTTGAAGGTAATACATGTGAAGTTTTGTATTGGTTTTGGGTAAAACAGGTCAATTGTCCAGACTGTAACGATGATGTTGACTTATTCACATCTAGAATTGTGGCTAAGAATGCTTATCCAGAGCGTAAGCCAGAGATTCAAGTTTGTTGTCCTAATTGTGGGAACATTTTTACTGCCCATTACAAGGATAAGAAAACTAACTGTACAGTATGCAATTGTGAATTTAATCCACATGAAGGTACTTCAGGGAACAGTAAAGCAACATGTCAAAGCTGTCATAAGGAATTTAAAATTAAAGATTCATTGGATAAATTATCTCAGCCACCGAAACATCGCCTATATGCTAAACTTATGTTAACACCAAATGGAGAAAAGAAATATGAACAGGTAAATGCAGCAGACATTAAAGCTTATATTGAATGTGAGAAATTGCTGATCTCCGAGGAACAGAAGGGTAATATCTTGCTTCCTAAATTAGAACTTTCAAGTGGATACAACACTAATCAAGCAATAAACTACAATTATAAGCATTGGAGAACTTTTTTTAATTCTAGACAACTATTGGCACTAGGATGGTTATTTCAAGCTATTACTGGTTTAGAAAATGAAGATGCGAGGGATTTTTTTGTTAATTTATTCTCTTCGATTCTAGAGTTTAACAATGTTTTCGCGTCATACAAAGGAGAAGGAACCGGAGCAGTTAGACATATGTTCTCCCATCACATTTTGAAACCTGAGAAGATACCGATTGAGGCAAATGTTTGGGGTACAGAAAAAAGTTCTGGCTCATTTTTAACTGCATTTAAAAAAAAGGTGCCGAGGATTGCTGCATATCAAAATGATCCTTTTGAAATCCAACTTAATGGAGATAAGAAAAGCTTATGCAGTGTGCCGTTTTCCGAGAAAGTAAATGACAGCCATTGGACATCAGCAATGAAATTTAAGTCTGGAGGAATCTACATTAATTGCGGTAGTTCGGAGAATACATCATTACAATCTGAATCGATAGATTTTGTTATAACTGATCCACCCTTTTTCGATAATGTACATTATTCGGAGCTGGCTGACTTTTTTTATTCATGGCAGAGCTTATATCCGCATGGATTTATAAGCAGTGACGTTACTACTAGACATAAAAGTGAGGTTCAGGATGGTAACGTTGATTTATTTTCAAGCAAGTTAACCAATGTATTTACCGAATGTAACAGGGTGTTAAAGAATAATGGATTGATGGTATTTACATACCACCATTCAAAAGCAGAAGGTTGGTATGCTGTGGCTGA
Source organism: Paenibacillus macerans (assembly GCF_023715465.1). Classification (GTDB taxonomy): domain Bacteria; phylum Bacillota; class Bacilli; order Paenibacillales; family Paenibacillaceae; genus Fontibacillus; species Fontibacillus macerans_A. Next base: position 47,660 of record NZ_JAMBOE010000010.1, on the reverse strand, counting down.
TGCGGTGAACCTAGCAGGATTTACTATTGTTAATGCTCATCCTGTTAAAGCGGAAATGTCAGTGGCAACTCCCAAATCTCAATCTAAAGAGCCCATTCAGTTGGATATAATTTTGGTGTGTAGAAAACAATCGAGTACTTCAAAAATCGTTTACCCCATTGATGAAATAATCAAATCAGCTAGAAACAAGGCGATAAGACTTCGTAAAGTAGGTTTTAAGCTTTCGTTAGGGGATTGTCGCGTAATTATAAATGGTGAGTTTCTTGCAAAGGGTTTACCTCAATATACGAATAACATCCATGAGATTTATTCTATAAACCAACAGGATTTGGAAATGCAAGCATTAAATTTATATGAATCAAATGAATTATTATCATAACAACTACTCCTTCGTTTTTTAAATATACAAGCCCCAGTATTTGCTGGGGCTATTGTAGTTGAAGTAATGCTTAAGATGAAGAGGACGAGTTATTAGTGGGTCTTGGAGCTACCTTATATTTATATATTGTACTGCATCAAGCCTAGTCGAATTGTAGATAAAGATTTAATATATTCCAGATCATAAAATTCATCTGGCACAGCTAGCTCTTTTATGGAGCTTTTGTCGTTACTATGGATTCTATCAGCCATTCATAAATAGATTTTAAAAAAAGGTACTGTTCTTCAGAAACACTATAATTAGAACTGTTGTTACTTGCTATATTGGCTAATTTGGTGATCCATTCTGTCTTAGCCATTTTCCCTCCAGCAAGTTTTAACTCATTTGGTCTCGTGTATGACTTTTCAAAAAGTTCAGACCAGTGTTGTCCAAATGTAACGATATCTTTTAGGTTATTTAAAGTAACACAGTCCCATAATGATACAGATTTATTTTCATATATTTGATTCCCCATTGTTATATTCGCTTGTTTATATACTTTTGGTGGTAATCCTGATGTGAGCCATTTATCTCTATACTTCGATTTCAATTTTGCCTCAAAGTCATTTTTAAGAAAATGCTCAATATCATGAATCATCTCAAATGATGCAACATTAAATTGTTTTGTATTATCCCTAATCCATTGTGTCAAGCCTTCTGGTTGAAAATCCTCTCTGGATTCTGAGATAATTTTTTGAAAAGTCCTCCAAACTCTTGGCTTTCCTCCGCTACCATATTTAGTGCGTATTTCTTTTCTTTCTTCTTCTGTAATAGCATCAAAATAATTTACTAGAGGAGCAAGATAATATTCCATGTTGCTAACTAGATCATCAAGATTATCGATTTTTGGGTTTATTTTCTTCACATGAATGAGATGGTTGACAACGTCATTAAAAATATTTATGAGAGCATGTATACTATTATTGCTAACTAAAATTCCTTTAACGTCCTCTCCCTTTTCCCATTCTTCAGGAAGATTTGATTTAAAAAATGCAAAACACTGAATAATAAACGGCATAAAAATTTTAAGTGTAGCCTCATTACTTCCCTTGTCGAAGGTACCGTCTTCTACAATTACATTATCTTTTCCATAGCGACTAAAGAAGTTAGTTGATTTTAAGGCTTTCTCAATAGTATCCATTGTAATACAACGAGTAGAGCTTGATTCATTTTCGCCTACAGTAACTCGTTCAACCAGAGGGGATGATTGCAATTCACCTAATCTTTGCGCAATGTTTAATCTTAATGCTCTCCTCCGTTTATTCCAATCATCAGATAACCATAGGAGGTCAGCATTTAGTGTATTTTGAAGGTTTTTAGACACCGATTTTTGATTTTCATTAATTTCCATAAATAGTTCTACTTGTTTCTCTTTAGGAAGATTTACGAAAGCCACCACAGGAATAGAATTCGAGCCAGCATATTTTGAATCGGCATAACCATATAAACGATGTTGTCCATCGATAATGTATGCAGAACGGTATTGTTGGGGGAGATGAAGTATTCCAATACGTGAAATAGAAGAATCGACTTGTAATGGTGCTAAGTCAAATTTCAATTTTTTGCTATCTATACTAATAATGAGGGAATTCGGAAAAAATCCACCATTATCAACGAATTTCTGAATTTCTTTCAATCTATTTTTTTTGACAATTCTTTGGTAAGTAGGCATCATATCACTATTTGCATCATTTCGATGTAAAACATATGCAACTTTCAAGAGTTTTTCTGGTTCAATTGAGAAGGAATAATATGTATGTCCACCCATTTTGCCTTCAATAGCAGGAATTCTATTCTCCATGGCACTTATTTTTTGGCCTTGAAATAAATTTCCTAGCAGTTGGAATCGTGCACATTCGCCAAGATGTTTTGTTAATTCAGTAAAATAGCTGATTGCGTATTCATCAAAATGTTGAATTCCTAGTTCTTTCATTCTGGCTCGGTCATTTTCAGAAACCTCATAATTTTTTGTTGCAAGTATATATTTCGTTTTTCTATTCGGAAAGTACTTTTTTGCTTCGTTAAATAAGCCATTTCGCATCCCAGAAATTGACTCAATTTCTTTTTTGAAATCGCCCTTTCTACCGTTTGGAGAACACTTACATTCCACGAAAATAATAGTTTCCCCATCTACTGCGAACACATCCACTTGTTTTGTCGTACCAGTTCCCGTTGGGCCGTAAGGAATAGAAAAATGCCTATCTTTATTCATGTATTGAAAACCTAAAGAAGCGAACATGCACCAAACATCATCTTCAAACTGTTCGTCTATTGGTTTTGTCTTTTTCATACGAATAGAATTTTTAAGAAACTTATCAACTTCCCAACCTTCATGTTCCCTTCTAGTCTGAAGTTCAGGTTCGAATTTATCATAAATATAATTTTGGGAGCGCTTTTTTTTAACACCATTTAGCTCCCTATCAGAAACAAGTTTATCCATAAAGTTCATTTTTTTGTCCCCCTGGAATGTTTGTGAATATATATTCATAAACTTTTCCTCGTTTTGCATTATCGCCCCCTATCAAACTAGCTCGACTAAGTTCTAGTCGGGTATCTCCTTTTTCAAAAAGATCTTTTATTGTTTGATGTGCCGCGTTAGTTAAAATGTAATACGCCCCCTTATTTTTAATAAAGTTAATAAACTTACTTAGGCGTTTTTGATCTTCTATAGAAAATAGCTTCTGATTGTATTTTATGAACCCATTATTGTTGTGTGAAACAGTGTAAGGAGGATCTAAAAAAATTAAGTCTCCTTCTTGTATTTTCATTTTATTACAAGTAAAGTCACCGCATGTGATGGTTGCATTTTGTAAGGATTTACTAGCTGCGATTAATTTGTCTTCTTCTAAGAAATTTTTACTCCTATAGCCAAATGGAACATTGTATTCTCCACGTTGATTGACACGGTAAATACCGTTAAATGAAGTTTGGTTTAAATAAATAAATCTTGCAGCCTTCTCAAAATAGTTAACTGGAATCTGGCTTCTGATTTTATAGTAAAACTCAGGAGTGTTTTCGTATAGTCTCAATGTATCAATTACTGCAGATGGATTATCTTTAATTGATTGATATGTATCGACAAGCTCCTGATTTAAATCTGATAAGAATGATTCTTTTTTAGGTGATAAAGTGAAAAAGATTGATCCTCCACCTAAAAACGGTTCATGATATTGTCTAAAATTAGTATCACCGAGAATTTGGCTTAAAAACTTAATTAACCAAGTCTTTCCGCCAGCCCATCTTAGAAACGGCTTGGTTACTGTACCTGTTGAAACTTTGCTCATTGTATAAAGCTCCATAATCGCAGATTTTTATTTCTATATTTCACGCATGTATCTTAAGGAATTTATTATATTTCCTTAATAATTCACTGAAGTTAGAAATGAGACTCTCGTAAATTATTGCCTATTGGCACTCACTTTTTAAAGATGCATACATACTTAAAATATTATACGATGCTCCCAAATATATATTTGTCATGTAATTAAACACATAATTAATATTATTAATATGAAAAGTACTTAATGGCTTTTCGTAAGAGGCATTGCAGAATATATTGCCGTTTCTGTACTAAGATTATACATTTTGGCGAATAATGTCAACGAGTGCTGTGAGTATAAAGTCCTATTATCATATAACATATTGATACTTATTCATAATCCTTGCTTAATTTAGTGCTGTTATAATACCTTATCTAAAATTAGTTAATTTACGCCTTCACGTACCACATCCCCACTCAACTTCTGCTACTCTAAAAGAAAAAAGGAGGAATCCCCATGCCAACCCTTATAGAATCCCTATACTACGGCCACCTGGCTCCCGAGGGGCAGGTGGTGCCCAGAGATCCTGAATATCGCCAGATGTGCAGTGAAATGTCCGAGGCGATGGAAGCGTGGAAAGAGAAGCTGTCTGCTGAGGAGTTTACTAAACTGGAGGCGCTGATTGATTTGCAGCAGGAAATTCAGGGATTGGAGTTGACGGCGACGTTTACGTATGGGTTTAAGCTGGGGGCGGCGCTGATGATTGAGGTTCACTCCGGGTACGGGGCGGAGGGGCAACTGCTAAGTCAACGGGCGGATGAAGGATGAAGCAAGTGTATAAGTATAGCCCGTATAAGTATAGCCGGTCCCTATCCTGCATGGGCTGCTCCCTATCCTACATGGAATAGAGTACGCATCGAATAAAGCAAGCGGCCATCTGATGGACTCTAAAATACCCGGAAGGCATAATAGCCCGCCGGGTATTTTTATATGGTATTTTCCCTGCTTAGTTTGGCTTATCTGCCCGATGTTTGTTTCTTTTTTCTATCCGTTCTTTTCGCCTCCTTCACCCGTTCCCCCATCCCTACGATCAACAACGCCGATACAATCACCATAATAAGCAATGTTACTACGCAAGCAGCTACATTATAATCGGCGCTACCCTCCGCTTGATAATGAATCAAGCCTAAGCCTGCGGTAATTGGATAAAGATCGCCTAGGCCGTGGCCTCCGGCGAAGATGCCGATAAATCCGTAGAAAAAGGTGAAGCCAACGCCGGCCATAAAGCCGTTTGGGTTGCGGCTGGTTAACACGATGATGGGCAGGACGGCCAGGTAAATGCATAAATTCATCACCATCATTTGGATCAAGGATTTGGCCATCACTGCCGCGCCGCCTGCTTGGAAGCCGCTGATCAGCACGACGATGAGCGAAAGTACAAAGGTAACCACGGCCAAAAATAGGGCGAGCAGTCCGGCGGTGATGAGCTTTCCGACCAACAGCCGCCGGAAGGAGAGCGGGATGGTGAGGATGTTTTTTAGCGTGTCTTCCGTGTATTCACGACTGATCATATATCCGGCGATTAAGGTAATCGTAGCGGGGAAGAGCAAGCTGAAATTGTTCCAGATCACGGTGTTGGAGAAGTTCTCCAAGTTGCGTGCTGCGCCGTCTTCCGCCGTGGCCATGAAGCGGGTTAAGAGGACCACCAGCAGCGCCGCGGCAAAGCCAATCCAAACGATCGAATACCGTTTTAATTTGATGATTTCGGTTTTTATGATTTTCACCATGGTCCCCACCTTAATCCTCCCGCTTATTATAGATTCGCACAATGGCCATATAAGAAATCAAAGCGATGATCGCAATAATGATAACGACCTGCGGCAATGGCAAAATTTTTGGTGCAATGATCGCGTAGAACGAATCGGTCGGCGACGTAAACAGACCCAATAGCCAGCGGTATATGATCGGCGTCGGCAAAATACTCGTCAGCAATTTCATCATCGGCGTATCATATTGCAGGCCTACAAAGGCCATGGAAAAGTTAAAAATGGTGTAAAAAAAGGCCAGGATAATCGAAAAAATATAGCTGCGGTTAAAAAAGACAATCGCGATGACCACCGGCAAGGTTCCGGCCGTGAGCAGCATGCCGTCGGCCCCACTAATGCAGAGCTTTGCAAACACACCCTGAATATTCCCGACAAGGGCTCCGCCCAGCATGGAAGCGGCCACCGAGGCCAGCGAGAAAATCAGCCCAAGGATAAACAACACAATGATCTTCGCCGTAACCATCCGTGTGGCCGAAACCGGAATCGTCCGCAGATTTTTCAGCGTATCATTGTCGCGCTCCATAAAAAACAGCATGGAAGCCACGATCCCTAAAATGGTGGGCAACAGCAGCGCCTGTCCATAACTCACGATCATCCCGAACAGTTTATCGTAGACATTAAGGCCTCCAAAACCTCCATTCATCGCCAGCATCGTTAAGGGAATGGGAAAAAGAAACGCGGCACCAATCACCAATAAGATGAATTTTTTACGCTTCAGCTTGGTGAATTCGCATCTAACGAGTTTAAGCAATCCCCACGCCCCCTGTGATCTTTTTGAAATAATCCTCGAGCGTATCTTCACAGGTGTGCGCTTCCGAGACGTCAATTCCGTTTTCGATAAACAGGCGGGTAATCGCCGAAACGGGCAATGCCATGTCATGCAAGCGCAGGTTTTGCTGATCTTCAATAGAGAAGTTGAACATGTTCAAGTGCTTCTCCAACAGACGCGCCGCCCTGGCTGTATCCGAAACGATAAAGTGAACATACTTGCTGTTTTTCTTTTCCAGTTCCTTGAGACTTAGCTCCTCCAAAAGAACGCCGTGATCAATAATGCCGATGTCATCGGCCAGCAGAGCGATTTCGGATAAAATATGGCTGGAAATCAAAATGGTTTTTCCTCTTTCCGTACAAAGCGCACGAATAAAGCTTCTGACCTCGGCAATGCCGATCGGATCCAGCCCGTTAATCGGTTCGTCGAGAATCAGCAGTTCCGGGTCGTGCATGACCGCCAAGGCAATGGCCAGGCGCTGTTTCATTCCGAGCGAATATTGCGCAAACAATTTTTTGTCCTTATACGGAAGACCAACTAACTCCAGGGTATTTTTGACGGCATTTCGCTGCGGGACGCCGCGCAGATCGGCAAAGAGCTTGAGGTTTTCCGTTCCGGTCAAATTCAGATAAAAACCCGGGGATTCAATCAAACTGCCGATGCGGGGCAGAATTTTTTTGGTCTCGGTCCGCATATCTTTGCCGAAAATTCGCACTTCGCCGGAAGTCGGCAACGTCAGGTTGAGCAGCATTTTCATGGTGGTCGTTTTGCCCGCGCCGTTTCGCCCCAGCAGGCCGTAAATGCGTCCTTGGCGGACATGGATATTCAAATGGGCGACGCTTTTCTGCTCCCCGTATTGTTTCGTAAGATTGTTGGTTTCAATGATATAATCGCTCATCCCCTGAATCCTCCTTTGTTTGACAAGGCCATGTTAGCACGCCAACCTTGCATCAACCTTGCACGAACCTTGCATCAACCTTGAAAAGACTCCCATGAAAGCAAAAAATCCCGCCTGTTAGCCGGGATTTTCGCTGACGAGTGGAAACTGAACTTGAAACGCGGTTCGCTCAAGCGGCGTGCTTTCCACGCGAATAGTGCCGCGCATCTTTTCGGTAAGCTGCTGCACGATCGATAATCCTAAGCCGCTGTCTTTTTTCGATCGGCCTTTATCGCATTTGTATAATCGTTGAAAAATATACGGCAAATCCTCGTTAGAAATTCCGACACCATTATCCATAACCGATATCACGATGCGGTGATCCTCCATTGAAACGCCGACTGCAATCGCCGTCGCCTGGCTATGCGCAAGGACGTTCTGAATCAGATTGTTCAGGATCCGCGAATAGGCATTGGTATCGAGGTGCGCTGCGAGCTTTTTTTCAGGGATGTCAATGTCAAAGGAAAGGGACCGCGTTTCGAAAATAGGTATCCAGTCCTTCAAAATCATTCGGGTTAATTCGCAGATGTCGACGGTCCGGATCGCGAGGGTCTCCTCGTCGGAGTTTAATTTGGACCATTCGAACAGTTTATCTACATAGTCCTTCAAGTCATGCGCTTTTCGGCGGGCGGTTTCCAGGTATTCCTCCCGTTCGCGGCCGGCAACGATGTGCTTATGTACGGCATCCAGATACCCGATCAAGGTGGTTAGCGGGGTGCGGACATCATGCGAAAAGCTCGTCATCAACTGTTTGTTGGCTTCCGCTGTTTTGTTTAAGGCGATGATCTGTTCTTGAAAATGCAGGACGATATCATTCATTTTATAGCTGATCGCAGCAGTCATATCATGGGGATCGGCAAGAATTCGGTGATTCGCATTGCCTTGTACGATATCGTCCAATATCTCGGATATATCGCGAAGCCTTTGGCGAACGTGCAGCAGCCTTCTAAACAGCGCAAAGGCCAGTACGGCGGCCCCTAGAGCAATCAATAACAGTACGATCCATGCGGGCTCTATATCTATCCTCTCCATGTTCATACCTCCCGATTGAAACGATAGCCGACTCCTTTTACCGTTTGCAGGTAAGTTGGATGGCTTGAGTCCTGTTCTATTTTTTTACGAAGCCGGCTGATGATCGCCATAATGTTGCTGTCGTCGTAAGCATACGGTTCCTTCCAAACTTCCTCATAAATTTGCTGTTTCGTCAAAATCTTCCCCTGATTCCTGGCGCAATAATAGAGGATGTCAAACTCTTTGCCGACCAATTCTACCGGTTCTCCGTTAACGGATACCGCTCTGGTTTCATAATCCATGCTTAAGCCTTTAAAAGATAACACCTGATGCTGATCGGCGGTGTGGTTCAACATCGTATATCTTCGAATCAAGGAAACCACGCGAGCGGTGAATTCTTCGATATCAAACGGTTTGGTCAAATAATCGTCCGCCCCGGAACGCAGTCCGCGAACTTTATCGCCGCTTTCCGTCCGGGAGGTCAGCATTAAAACAGGCACACTGCTGATTTCCCGAATGGCTTCCAAAGTGGCAAAACCATCCATCCCCGGCATCATGACGTCCAGCACGATCAATTGAAATTCGCTTTGGGAAAGGGCGGTTAACCCGCTTGGGCCAGATGGACAAATCACCGCGTCGATATTTTCCTTGCTTACACATTTTTTAAGCAGCCGGCCTAATTCCAGATCATCATCGATGATCAAGATATTATGATTCATCTGGTTCTCCCTCCAATTGAATAAAAAAGAGCGTCTCGATACGATGGGGTTACGCACGAGGTCATCGCCTCAAAAAGCCCATCCTGGAGGTCGCTCTACTAAGAAGTTTAAAGCTCAGGACGAGCAAAATCAACTCAAAAAGAAACCGAACAGTATAGTAGTCAATAAAGCACTGGTGTATACTTATTCATGTGATATTTTTTCCTAAATTATTACATAAATACAATAGAATTTATCAAACAAAGGAGTAAATTATATGAGTACTGCTACGATTCATGCCGCAGAATACCCGATCGAGAAGGTTTTAAGCGACGATTATGTATTTACAATCCCGAAATATCAACGCCCGTACTCTTGGAATACGGAGCAGGCAGGTTTGTTATATGATGATCTTCTATTAACAGTGCAACAATCAAGTGGGAGTGTTGACGTTTTAAACCCTTATTTTCTTGGCAGTATCGTTCTCATTAAAGGGGATAACCCTGAGGCAGAAGTGGTGGATGGCCAACAACGTCTAACAACGCTGACAATTTTACTTGCAGTGCTTCGGGAGATGGTTCCTTCTGATGTCGCAGTAAATTTCATAGCATTTTTATACGAGAAAGGGAATATGCTCAAAGGTACTCAAGACCGCTACCGCTTGACATTACGGGAACGTGATGCAGATTTTTTCAAAACATATATACAGAAGGAAAAAGGTATTGAAGCATTGAGAGATCTGCAAACGAATTTAACATCAAGCCAGAAAAATATCAGGGAGAATGCGCTACTATTCGCTGGTAAAATCGAAGAATTAGACGAAGTGGAACGTATTCGTCTAGCAATGTTCATCATTAAACGTTGCTTCCTTGTTGTAGTACGCACACCTGACTTTGATTCAGCGTACCGCATATTCTCCGTGCTGAATGATCGGGGGTTGGATTTAACACATTCGGATATTTTAAAAGCAGAAGTGATCGGAAACATCCCCGATCAAAAGCAGGATATGTATACGGAGAAATGGGAAGAGGCGGAGGACAACTTAGGCCGCGAGGAATTCAAGGAATTATTTGCACACATCCGAATGATTTTCCGAAAGAGAAAGCTAGAGAAAACCATTCTTGAAGAAGTGCGGAAATACGTGAACCCCGCGATAAACCCTGAGAGTTTTATGGATCAAGTTTTGATTCCGATGGCGAACGCAATGAGGGAGATTACTTCCTTGGGTTACGAAAGCAATACGTTAGCGGAAGAAATCAACCGAATGTTCAAGTTATTACAAAGAGTGGACAATTCAGACTGGATGCCGCCAACGATATTATATATGTCGAAATATGGGAATGACCCTGCAGAACTTTTGAAATTTTTAACGAAACTCGAAAGGTTAGCAATGGGGCTGCTTATCTTACGGGCTAATATTAACGAACGATTGGAGCGGTACGGCCGATTACTTGATACCATAGAAAATAGCCTGGCGGGGCTTTATAGCACCAATTCTCCCCTAGAACTTACCGATAGTGAAAAGAAGAATATCATTGCTACTCTTGATGGCCCATTTTACCCGATAACAAAGCTTCGTTTGCCAGTTTTGTTGCGATTGGACGAGGAACTTTCGGGTGGTAATGCGAGTTATAATTACAAGATATTATCAGTAGAGCACGTTCTCCCGCAAAATCCGAAGCAGAACAGTCAATGGATGAAATGGTATCCAGACCCGATAGTGCGTTCTGAGGAAGTTCATCGGATTGGCAACTTGGTACTCTTATCACGGGCGAAAAATTCGCAAGCAGGGAATCTAGATTTTAATCGAAAAAAACAAGAATATTTTGTAAAAAAAGGGGTTAGCCCGTTCGCAATCACTACACAAGTTTTGCAAGAGGATGAATGGACCTTGGATGTGTTAAAAAAGCGACAAAGGCGTATGTTGAACAAATTAATTGGAATATGGGATTTGAATTAAGGAAACTTGAAGCGATCAACTTTTTACTGACTCAACTTTTGCAGTATGAAATTGGTACGTAAGCCTTGATGTAACTGGGCAAAGCGGTAATCCAATTGTGGAGTTGACGCTGAATTAGAGTGGAAAGCTTTTCCCCGTTTTGGTGGCGACTTCGTGGATCAGATTAAGCAGTTGTTGCAAAGCGATCGCCTAGACCAACTCGTCCACTTCGTCGCACAACAAATAGAACAAGCCCCCAAAGACATTGAAATAGGTTATGCGCCCTTCGTCATTTTAAAACAAATAACCGGCTCACTCTTAAGGAGTAGCCGGTTATTGTTTGCGTTTAAGTTGTCCTTTTTCTTACTCTTCCGGTATGGACACTTTCAAAGAGTGGTATTGTACCCAGTTTTCAATTTCACTTTTTAGAAAAACTCTATGTCCGCCAGGAAGCTCCATGCTAGGTAAGAACGAATACCTGTCATATACTCCCCCGTGGAACTCATCTCTCTTTTTTCTATCCGAATCAAGCAAGTTCTTTAAATCACTGTTTGTGATCCCAAGATATTCGGACAATTCAGCCTCTGTAAGTATGGTTTTACTATCGCTGATTTTAGCTTCATCACTGGAGATATTATTTTTTCCTCCCTCAGCCTTAGCTAACAAATAACATCTTCCTAAAAAGGAAGCAGAAAGAATTAAACTGCAGATAATATTGGCATACTTACCCATTTGATCCACCCCCCCATATTAGATAATAATGTGAATTTTATTTCCAAAAATAAGGAGAAAACAACAACACGCGGAATTATATACTATAGTACCAAAAAAATTAATTCTAAGGATGTGAATGTGTATTATGAAAAAAAGTTTTCTGTACTCCATTTTGTCGTGTTTTTTACAACATTATTCCATCGAGCTTGTCTATTAGAGGGTTTAACCATCTTCAACCCCAAGCCCCACCTATTGTGAGAAAAAACATGGAAACCCATGGAAATGAAAGCGTACAATAACCAATGTAAGCGAATTGTTCCGGCAATATTCGCTATTATTTTCACTCACATTGTGAAAATATGCACAATCTTAGAAGAGGAGCAGGTGACATGAGACATCCAAGTTGCAGGTATGTAAGAACGGGATTTTTGGCGGCACTGGTATTTATTTTGATCATGGGTGTGATCGGATGCAGCGGCAGTAATAAGGAAGCGGCGCCAGACGCAGCGGATACCCAAGGGCTTTACACACCGGGCACATATACGGGGGAAGCGCAAGGCCTACATAGCGTTATTAAAGTGGAGGTAACGGTGGATGCCAACACCATTCAAGCGGTGAAGGTGCTGGAGCAGAAGGACACGGAGGGGGTAAGTGATGCTGTATTTGAGACCATTCCCCAAAAGGTGGTCGAGGGGCAGAGCCTGAAGGTAGATATTGTATCGGGGGCGTCCGTATCCAGCAACGGCCTGATTGACGCGATCGCGGCCGCTTTGGCCAAGGCCGGGGCCGACATCGATGTATTGAAGAGCAGAGAACCGCTCCAGGCGGCCGCCAAAGAAGCAATTACCAAGGAAACCGAAGTCGTGGTTGTCGGCGGCGGCGGAGCGGGTCTGGCCGCTGCGGTATCGGCCGCTGAGAACGGGGCAAAGGTGATTTTGATCGAAAAATCGCCTGCACTGGGCGGGAACACGATTCGTTCGGGAGGCGAATTCAATTCCTATGACCCGGTCCGACAGCCCAAAGTGGCCATGACGAAAGCGCTGACCAATGAGTTGAAGGAAATTCTGACCTACGATGAAAAAGAATTCGGCGATTATGCCGATACGCTCAAAACGCTTAAGGGACAGATCAAGGAATACTTCAACAAAGGGGACACCACCAAGCTGTTTGATTCGCCTGAACTGCATATGATTCACACCTATATCGGCGGGAAGCGAACCGATCTTGACGGGAAAGAAATCTCCGGCAAGTTTGAACTGGTCAAGACGCTGGCGACCAACAGCTACGGCACGATTCAATGGCTGGAGAGTCACGGAGCTAAGTTCCAGGATGGGATTGGTACCGTTCTTGGCGCCTTGTGGCCTAGAACCCATCATAATACCGAACCACTTGGAACCGGGTATATTAACGCAATGGAAAAAAGCGCAAAAGAGCTTGGTGCAGAAATTATGATGAACACGAAAGCCACCAAGCTGATCGTTGAGAATGGCAGAATAGTTGGCGTGACCGCCGAGCAATCGGACGGCACTCCGGTCACCTTGAAGGCTTCCAAGGGCGTGGTCATGGCCACCGGCGGTTTCGGAGCCAACCCCGAAATGGTCGTGGAATACAATAACTATTGGCCTGCTCTGGATGCAAGCGTCAAGACAACCAACACGACGAATGCTACCGGCGACGGGATTGTGATGGGCAAGGAAGTCGGGGCGAATCTGTGGGGCATGGGCTTTATCCAACTGATGCCGAGCGGTCAACCGGGAACGGGCGCTTTGTCCGGCGGCGTATGGGGAAGTGCGGAAACGCAAATTTTCGTCAACAAGGAAGGCAAGCGGTATGTCAACGAGTACGCCGAAAGAGACGTTTTGGCCGCCGCTGCTCTGGAGCAGACGGATCAAACCTTCTATATCATCAGTGATAAGACCTCGCTGGGCAACCCGGATCTGAACGGGAAAAATGTATGGGGCGACAATTATCAGGATCTGATTGCGAACAAAAATATTTTCATGGCGGATACCCTGGAGGATCTGGCCGAGCAAATGGGCGTACCTGCCGATGTTTTTGTGGCGGAAATGAAGAAATACAACACTTACGTAGAAAATCAGCTTGATCCTGAGTTCGGCAAGAAAAATTTTGGCGCAAAACTCGAAACAGCTCCTTTCTTTGCTACGCCAAGAACCCCATCCGTGCATCATACGATGGGTGGTCTGGAAATTAACGAAAAGGCCCAGGTGTTGAATACGGAAGGCAAACCGATTGATGGCTTGTTCGCGGCCGGCGAGGTTGCCGGCGGAGTTCATGCCGGCAACCGGCTTGGCGGCAACGCTATCACGGACATTTTCACATTTGGACGGATTGCCGGAGCCAGCGCAGCCGGTAAATAAACGCTACTAAAACAGCAAGGGCCCCTACTTCTCTCCACCGTCAAGGCGGTAGGGACGCAGGGGCCTTTGCCGTTTCTATTTCAATAGTCCGAATTAGCTTACATCATCCTTAACAGGAGGTTAACCTTCCACACCATATAATAAAGCCGGGATTCTATCGCAAAAAACAGCAAACATGGCGGCGGCCTCCTGGCGAAGCATGGGGCGGGTAGGCTCATAATCAACAGCCCCGTCCGCATCTACTTTTACTTCAGGACCAAAGAGATGTATGGCCGCTACAAACCGGACTGCATCTGAAGCCCAAGGCGCCGGCGGCGTTCCTGTCAATTTAGCATGTGGCGCCGGCATAGACGTATTTGACTGAATGAATCCCCAGACAATGGAGGCAGCTTCTTGCCGGGTAATGGCCCGGTCCGGCTCAAAGCGGCCATCCGGCGTCCCCTTTAGCCCGGCATAGGCGACCGCCGATTGAATTTCCCGCGCCAGATCATGTCCAGTTACATCCTTGAACACCACAGGCTCATTGGATAACGGGAATCCGGGGATTTTCATCAAGATTTGCACAAATTCTCCACGCGTCATGGCTTCTTCCGGTCTAAAGGTACCCGTGTCCGTTTGGCTCAGAAATTGCATGATGTGCATTTGTTCAATCGCAGCGGCATATGGACTATCTGCCGGTACGTCAGAGAATGGCCTCGGCTCAGGCAGCTTCTTCAAGAAGCTATCCGGATAGTTGTAATACATATATGCAATTTTGCCATGCTCATCTTTCTTAAAGCCTGCTTTTACCCCTTGTTCATCCTGGAATAACAGCTCCTCTAATTGCTGAAGCTTATGGGTTCCCAATGCATCCTTAATCATCAGTGATCCATCTTCACCTGCCTTAACCTCTGCACTAAGTAAAGGGGTTCTCAAATCCTGGAACTTTCCTTCGAACTTGGCCAAGCTTTCCTTAGATGATTTCATTGGGGTGACAGGCTGGTGTTGTTCGGGAAAAAATTGATCCATAAATGAGCCAAGCATTTCCATGCGGGGATCCAGCGCTTCACCGTTGACAATGATCATAGCGCCAACCTTTTGCTCCGGCACCAGCCACAGCCAAGAGTGAAAACCAGGCAGGTCGCCGCCTTTTCCAATGGCCTTCTGACCATTGTAGAGGTGGCTATACATGGATTCGAAACCATAGGACATCACCGGCAGGCTCTCATTAATGCCGTACTGGTAAGCTTCCATGGTGGTTGTTGTTTTTTCCTCCAGAATACGGGCATCGCCAAGCTTTCCACCGTCCAACATAGCCAGCATATACTTAGCCATATCGCTGCCGGTGGAGAACATGCTGCCACTGGGGTCTATTTCGGGATAATTAGAATACACGGCTATTTCTTTGCCCGCAGCATCATAGGTTTTGGCCAGGTTTTCTTCGACTTGGGGCGACAAGTGAAAATCGCTATGTATCATGCCAAGCGGCTTAAATATATTTTCTTTTACATAAGTATTGAAGTCGGTTTTAGCTGCATTTTCTACGATATACCCTTGCTGTACAAAAGCCATATTGTCATAGCGGTAGGCCTCGCCAGGTTTTATTTTTACGGACGGTACGTTATCTTTCACATAATCTTGGAGCGAAACACCCGGAGTATTACCGGAAAAATCAGTATAATCGTAACCTGTGGTGTGGGTCATCAGGTTCTTCATCGTGAGGGGAACGCCGGTTGGATTGGGGATCGTAACTCCATCCATATAGGTTGAAATATCGCGATCCAAATCGATCTTACCCTGATCGGCAAGCTTCATCACCGCTGTAGTCGTAAATAGTTTGGAAATGGATGCCATTCTAAATAAGGTAGTGTCGGGATCGATGGGTGTTTTGGAAGCCATATCCGCGTAACCATAGCCTTTGTTAAGCAGGACTTTGCCATCTTTTACAACTACAAACAAGGCCCCTGTCAGCTTCTCTTTCACATCCTCACGAGCAAAATAAGCATCCGCAAATTCCTCTACGGACTTTGCTGTGATTGGGGCAGCTGCGGAGGCGGTTGTCCCTTTCCCGGCAGGGCTATGACTTTGGGTCTGATGGCTATCCGGAGCGGCCGCTGCATAAGCAGGCAAGCCTGAAGATGACAGGATCAAGCCGGCGAGCAAGACACTAGCCAGAATGATCTGTCTAGGCCATTTACAATTTGCTGGTTTCATATTATTTCTCCTCTTCCATTTGCTTTGTTCTTCCACCAAAATTGTATAATTCCCCCATCCCGGCAACAACCACCCTCCGCCTAGTTGCATCAGAGCCTAAAGTTAGTCTCTTGTACTGAACGATGGTCCAGGTTATAACTCGACTTTGGCCTTAATTCGCGAAATGAACAAGGTTTTTGCGGTTGACTTTCCCCTAAGGGCAAGGTGCATAGTAGAATCTAACAACGTATCCGTTATTTCAAGCATGCAGTCCATATCAAAATAGGAAGAACGGAGGTGCCCCTTGCTATCCATAGGCGAATTCTCGAAGATTTGCGAGGTGTCTACCAAAACGCTGCGATATTACGCGGAAATTGGGTTGCTTACACCGGAGGAGATCAATCCCGAAAACGGGTACAGGTATTATTCCATCGGCCAGCTCAAAACCATGCTGTTGATCAACCGGTTGAAGTCGTATTATTTTTCGTTAGAGGAAATTAAAGCGGTCCTGGAATCGGATGCGGATCGGTCCGAAGAAGTGCTTCGTTCTGCCCTTAACCGCAAGCGGAGGGAGGTCCAGGAGAAGCTAAAGTCTTTGGAGTATACCCTGGGCCAAATGAGCCAGGATATTTTGAATTTGGAGCAGGGTGTGCCGATCATGTCGTACCTGGATCAGATTGAGGTGCAGCTTGTGGAAACCCGGCCGCTGAATATCCTTTCGCTGCGCCGGATGATGAGCCGTGACGATTATGCTCTGGGATATGGGGCGTATTTTGGGCGACTGTATGAAAGAATTGCGACAGAAAAACTCACCATGCTGGGCACGCCAATCACGATTTATCACAGCCCGGAATACGATCCGGCGGGCAATGATACGGAGTTTGCCATTCCGATTGCGGAGGCGGTCAAGGGAACGCGGGATTTGCCCGGAGGCCTTTGCGCGAAGTCTGTGCTGAAAGGTGCGTATTCAGAACTGACCTCGGTTTATGCCAAGCTGCGGGAATGGATCGAAAATGAAGGTTATGCCTTGGTGAACTCGCCTTATGAAATCTATGTAACTGACCCCAATCAGATCAGCGCTGACGAGGAATTGGTTACAGAGGTGTATTTTCCTATAAAGAAAATTCACACGGCTGCCCTAATTCCGTACAATCCATAGTTCAACTTAAGAAAATAGGAGGGAGCAATCATGCAAAGAAACTATTGGTCAACGGCACAGTGGCAAGCCGCAGACCCGGCCGCCGTGGGAATGGACGCGGCCAAGCTTGCGGAGCTTGAACCTGCAATAAAATCCGAATACAGCAATATCAACGGGATTGTGGTTGTGAGAAACGGATATATCGCTTATGAAAGATACTTTAACAGCTACAGTTCGGGGGATGCGCACCATGTGGCCTCAGTAACGAAAAGCATCTTATCCGCCCTCATTGGGATCGCTATCGATGCGGGACATATTCAAAGTGTGGATCAGAGGGTGCTGGACTTCTTCCCCGAATATAATGCGGGTGCGGCTGATGGGCAGAAACGGGAAATCACGCTGCGGCATCTGCTCACGATGACGGCTCCTTATCCGTTTGAAGACTGGCAGGAACCGCTGGACAAGTTGTGCATGCAGCTCGATTGGGTGAAGTATACGCTGGATATGCTGGGCCAAGGGGGAAGCATCGGAGCTTTTAAGTATTCCACCGCAGGGGCACACCTGCTATCGGCTATCCTTACCCGCAGCACGGGCCAAAGCGCCCGTGAGTTTGCGAATGAACGCTTGTTTAGACCGATCGGCATAAAGGAAATCCCGGACTATAAAATGAAGGCATTTGGGTTTGACGACTTGTTCGGAAAAAACGTGAAAGGATGGGTTCACGATCCCAACGGGAACTCCACGGGAGGATGGGGGCTGACGCTGACTCCCCGGGATATGGCGCGTTTTGGCCTCCTATATCTAAACCGTGGCAGGTGGGACCATCGCCAGGTTGTTCCAGCGGCATGGGTTGCAGAATCCACAGCGACGAACCCCAACCATTACGGCTATCTTTGGTGGTTACGCGAAGAGGATGGGGTTTCCGCCTACATGGCGATGGGCGATGGCGGCAATGTCATTTGCTGCATTCCGGAAAAAGATCTGGTCGTCGCCATAGCCTCGGAATTCATGATGAATCCTCGTGATCGGTGGGATCTGATTAAAGAATCGATTGTTCGGGCTGTCTTTGATTACCCTGTGAATGGTGACTCATAGGATTGGGCAAATCACTTGCTTGTGCCTAGGGAAAGAGGAGGTAATCGCTTATATTCCACTCCTTTTATACAATTATTCTATTTCTCAATATAATGAAGTGTAAGTTGTGTACACAATTTTGACGAACACCTTACCATGCAGAAAAACATTTTGTTAAAATTGTCTTAAAAAGGGCTCAACCTTATAATCCTTGCTTGCCAGCCAAGCCGAATACCGATCGTGGCAAGAAATGCGGAAGGGCGTTGAAAGCTTGAGGACAGGGAAGACTACCGGTGGGTTGGGCGGCAGATCAATACTCGCTGTCCGGATGCTTTGCACGATTATCCCGTTTGATCAGGGTAGCAGAGAAACAGACAAGCTTGGGAGAAGATAATATTTGGTGGAGAAGCAGATCGGTTCGAGATCATTTAGACGGGCTTAGGAGAAGGAATCAGGTTTAGGGGAGGTGAAACAGACCGGACAAGAGATCAAGATAGGAGACCAAGGACAAGAGATCAGGAGAGGAGATCAAGGACAAGACGCGAGGGAAACGAAAAGACTGTGATTTTGCTGTAGTCTGAACCCTTCCGTTTGCAGCAACGCCCACACCGTTCATGCTAGCTCACACCAATCAAGTTGATCCGCATTAAGCTAACCCCTACCCATTAAGTTGATCTGCGTCCAAACTTCCCCCACCGTTCCAGCGTCTCGATCAGGCCGCAGCCGCAAGGGGCTGGTTCGGTTGGCGTGCGATCAGCCGGGGGTAAGGGATCGCCGGAATCGCCACACACATGCGCAGCAACTTCTGCCGCATCGATTCTTTCGCTCCGGGCCGCCGCAGCGAACGGCGTACGGTGTACTCGTTCAGGTACGCCTGCAGATGCTTCAGTCCCAAGGCTATATATGTACTCTTCAGCGATTCCCACGCCTCTCTCACTACTTTCCGCAAGGGCGCATACAGACGAAAGGCTAGAGGGAACGACTGTACCACCGATGTACGGACATCCACATGCCCGTTGATGAACGCGGCGAGTTCGAGACGGTTTGCCCTTTGTCCGTCTCCTCTCTTATGAGGTATCAAGCGAATTTTGACCTGCTCCGGCTCGCCCGACTCCGTGACTGTGCATCCCGCTACGACCGCCGTGGCATATGGATGCGAAAACTGACACCGGGACGGATCGCTTCCGTACAGATCGCTGTTTACCTTCACGTCTCCGCAGAGTAGTTCCTGGGCATCGAACTCTAGGGCGGCATGGCGTATTTTGTGCAGCATCAACCAGGCGGTCTTGTAGGTGACCTCGATCACCTGGCTCAGCCGCATCGCCGAGATGCCGCCCTCAAGCAGGAACAAATCCAGGGCCTCGAACCACTTGAGCAGGGGCAGATGCGTCCGTTCAAAAATCGTGCCGACCAAAGCCGACGTTTGATGCTTGCACTTTCCGCACTCGAACAAGGGGATATGCCGGGAAGTTAAACGACTGCACCGGGTGTGAGCACAGCGCGGGCAGACGAAGCCGTTCGGCCACTTCATCGCGATTAGCGCCTCCATGCAGGCCTGCTCGCTGTTATAACGGCTGGTGAATGGTTGAAGTTCCGTTCCCGCATTGACCTCCATATTCGCTCGCCCCCGAATCAAGAATTTAAGAACCTACGTTCGTTTTACTTCATTATACCAAACGTGCGTTCTCTTATCAATCCCAAAATCTCACCTGAACCTCCTAATCTTTTCCTCCCCTCTTTTTCTTCTCTCTTTTTTGGGAACCCTTGCTCTAGCCCCCACCCCCTGCTCTCTGAACGAAAGGGATAATCGTGCAAAGGCTGCAGGCAGGGACACCAAGGCACCAAGGCACCGAGACACCGGGACACCGGCACACCGGCACACCCAGACACGACCCCTTTAGACAGCCCCTCACCTGGCGTCGATTTGAGACATTGCTCGAAACGGCTACGGTGCAAAAGGTAGATGCGCTGCCCCCGGCGAAAGCTGACCTCGGCGGATCGTGACGTCCCCTTCATCGTTGACGCTTCCATGCTTCCATGCATCCATGTTTGAGCGGAATCGCAGCAAAGCGGTCGAGTTGCTTGCCCGATTTAAGGATCATGGCACCGGCACGTTTTACAAGGGATCTTCTATGCACACGATGGCTGGTTGGTTTTTGAGGACACTAACGTTTGAATCACGTTGGTGTCCTTTTTCGTATTTAATTTCCTTTTTTAATTGTTATGTTACTCAATGTATGATAATCTATAATTAAGTAACATATCCGGAGGGGTCCTTTGTGCAGTATGTGCATCCGATTCGAGACATGGAAACCATTCAAGCGATGAAAGAGGAGCTAAGAAAGCATTCGGTCAGGGACCTATTGCTTTTTGTCCTGGGAATTAATACGGGGATTAGTCTTTTCGAATTGCTTAACCTTACTGTGCAGGATGTTTGGGACGGTCAGGGCGCGAAGGAATTTCTCTATATTCAGGATGAAAGAACCGGGGAAGAACAGGCCTACTACTTGAACAGCAAGATCGGGGAGATATTAAACGAATACTTGTCCGGCGGCGATTGGAAAGCGGAGGATTATTTATTCCGGTCCAAAAAGGACGGCCGTCCGATCACCCGACAGCAGGCATACCGTATTATCAACCACTCGGCAAGGGAGGTAGGAATAGCGGAGAAAATTGGGACGCATACGCTGCGCAAAACCTTTGGTTATCACGCGTATCATAAGGGAATTGCCATTTCCATCGTAAAGTCGATCTTGCATCATCAATCGACCGCGGAAACGCTGAAGTATTTAGGCATTGATAAGAACGAGAAGCAGCCAATTAAGGTGGATGTGAATTTATAATAAAATGCTTGTTCTGAAATGAAAAAAACTCTCCACATGAAACATGCGGAGAGTAGCGGAATTCAGTTCACTTGATCACAGCCGGCGTCCGGTTATTAATCCTTATTCGTCAGCGTCGTCCAAATCCAACGCTGGATTCATATCCACGTTTTTAAATTCGGTGACAATCCCGTCATGGACCGGGACCTGCAGCGTTTCAGCGTCCTTCATAAAACGGAAAATGCCATTATCGAAATCCGTATCGATTTCTTTGAAGAAGATGCCTTCATATTCGGTATTTTTCTCGTGACAGAAGCTTAGTTTATACTGTTCCCCATCTTTAATTAAATAAGCGCGGATTCCATGCTGGTACATTCCTTCCCCGTCGCGGATATAACGGGAGACCGAAATGATATGCAGGTCAACAAAAGGGATCTCACGCACCAACGAATTAATAATCGATCCCTTCGTAATTTGTTCCCATCGGCTTTGCGCCGTCTGACCCAGAATAATCTGTGTGATATTTTTTGCTCTGGCCACTTCCGCTATGACCTTGGAGACAGGCCGGCTTTCGTTGTCCTTCATAATAAATTGAGCCGACGGATTGGAGTTGGCCCATTCTTTCCATTGTTCAATGTAAAAAGTCTTCTCGGCATCCAATTCATCAAACGGCTTGGAGTCAATGGTCAATATATACAGCGGGGCTTGCATCATACTGGCGATCTTACAACCGCGTTTGATTAGTCTTTCGCCGTTCGGTCCATAATAAACGCAGACTAAAATGCATTCATTATTCATGTTATCCATGTTAAGCATTTCACCTCAAGGTTAAATAGTAGAGCCGGGCTAAACTATGTAAGACTATAATGGATGTCGCGGAAAGAGTCAAATCGTTGAAGACCGCAAGATTCGTATATGAGGAGGGGTGCGTTTGGCTACATTCTTTACCTTCATGTTTCTTCCGTTGATCAGTGCACTTGCGGTTCCCTTTCTGTATAAGTATTTGAATCGTCAAGTGCATACGGGCTGGTTCGTTCTGCTCGTGCCTTTAGCTATCTTTATCTATTTATTACAATATATACCCCATGTTGCCGCTGGGGAAACCTACAAATACACATTGTCCTGGATCCCGTCCTTTAACATCAATATTACCTCGTACGTGGATGGGCTTGGTTTATTGTTTGGCCTGCTCATTTCCGGTGTCGGTACCTTAGTTATTATCTATTCTATTTTTTATATGTCCAAAATCCGTGAGGCGCTGCATAATTTCTACGTTTACTTGCTCATGTTTATGGGGGCCATGCTGGGATTAGTATTTTCTGATCACCTATTAGTCCTGTATGGATTTTGGGAATTGACCAGCGTCTCTTCCTTCTTATTGATTTCCTATTGGTACGAGCGCCAGAGCTCCCGTCAAGGCGCCTTAAAGTCGTTATTGATTACCGTCCTTGGCGGATTTGGCATGCTGGCCGGATTTATTATGCTGATCATCATCGGAGATACCTACAGCATTCGGGAGCTTATGGCGAATGTGGACATGATCCAAGGCCATGCCTTGTTTATTCCCGCCATGTTATGTATTTTGCTGGGAGCCTTTACGAAATCGGCGCAATTCCCGTTTGGCATTTGGCTGCCGGATGCGATGGAGGCGCCAACTCCAGTGAGCAGTTACCTCCACTCCGCAACGATGGTCAAAGCCGGCATTTATTTGGTGGCCCGGATGACTCCGATTTTTGGCGGCAGTGCCGTGTGGTTTTGGTTTGTGGCCGGAATCGGCATCATTACGCTGCTTTACGGTTCTTTGACGGCGCCGAAACAGACCGATCTGAAGTCGTTGTTGGCTTACTCGACCATCAGCCAGTTGGGAATGATCATGAGCCTGCTTGGGGTTGGTTCTTTAGCGGTCTATTTTGGACCCGGCGAGAGCGGCACCGTCTTTACGGTGGCCACATTTGCCGCCTTATTCCATCTGTTTAATCACTCCACCTTTAAAGGAAGCTTATTTATGGTCGTCGGCATTATTGACCACGAGACAGGCAGACGGGATATCCGCTATTTGGGCGGGTTGATGCAGGTGATGCCGATTACGTTTACGATCGCTTTGATCGGCGCCTTTTCGATGGCGGGGTTGCCGCCGTTTAACGGTTTTTTGAGCAAAGAAATGTTCTTTGGGGCTGTGACGGAAGTATCCCATGCCGGTATTTTCGGTTTGGGCAACATCGGCTTGGCGTTCCCGATCATCGCTTGGGTGGCCAGCATTTTTACTTTCGTATATTGCATGATTTTCGTATTCAAAACCTTTGGTGGAAGATTCCGCTCGGAAAAGCTGACGCGAGAAGTGCATGAGGCGCCTTATGGGATGCTGATTTCACCCCTCGTATTGGGCTTGCTTGTGATCCTCATTTTCTTCTTCCCGAATGTTTTGGGCAAATATATTCTTGCCCCCGCACTAACCGCGGTTTTGCCGACGATGTCCGTTTCCGCCTACGATCTGAAAATCAGCGCGTGGCATGGACTGAATATGGAATTGCTCATGACGATTGGGGTCGTGGCTGTCGGCATCTTTCTATTCAAAACCGCAAAGCGGTGGATCAAGGCCGTGCGAAATTATCCGCAGCGGCTCACGCTGAATCATTTATACAATCAGACCTTACGGGGTACGGAAAAGCTCTCGGCCGCGCTGACAAACCGCTATATGACAGGTTCGCTGCGGCATTATCTGATCTACATTTTTGCGTTTTTCTCCATTTTGCTAATGGGTTCGCTGCTGCTGTTCTACGGGATCCGGTTCGATTTCTCCAATAACGCTAGTATTAGTGTTTTTGATGCCGGGCTTGTGATCGGGATGATCATCGCCGCGTTAACCGTGTTGTTAACCAGCCATCGGATCGTGGCTATCGTCGCCTTGGGGGCGTTAGGTTATATGGTTTCCATGTTTTTTGTCATCTTCCGGGCGCCCGATCTGGCCTTGACCCAAATGGTGGTGGAGACCGTGACCACGGTGCTGTTCTTGCTGTGCTTCTATCATCTGCCGAAGCTTGCGAAGGACATCGAACGGATTCCTTTCAAATTAACGAATCTAATCATCTCGGTGGCTGTGGGGCTGACGGTGACGGTGTTGGCGTTATCCGCAAACGGTCATAAATTGTTCGCGTCCATTTCCTCGTTTTTTGAAAATGCCTATGAGCTGGCAGGGGCCAAAAATATCGTCAACGCGATCTTGGTGGATTTCCGCGGCTTTGATACGATGCTGGAAATATCCGTATTAACCATTGCCGGATTGGGGGTATATATCCTGATCCATCAGCGTTCCAAAGAGCCCATGCTTCCGAAGCGAGCTTTGTCCGAAGCCGATTCAGGAAGTAGCGCTCACAAAGCTTTTGGGAGGGAGCAAGATGAAACCGAATAATGTGATTCTGAAAAGTGTAACCCGGGTAGCGGTGGTCATCATTTTTACCTTTTCCATCTACCTATTTCTGAATGGTCATCATCAGCCGGGCGGCGGATTCATCGGGGGGCTGAGCACGGCGGCGGCGGTTGTTCTGCTGTATCTTTCTTTCGGCATCGAGAAGGTGCGGGAAAATATCCGCGTCGATTTCAAGAAGCTCGCGGCCATCGGCGTGTTGATTGCTGTCGGAACGGGGATGGCGGGAGCCATATTCGGCAAACCGTTTTTATTCCAAATCTTCGGGCATGTCGACCTGCCGATTTTTGGGGATACGGAACTGGCTTCCGCGATGATTTTCGATACGGGAGTCGCTTTGGCTGTGATAGGCACCGCGGTCGTTATTATTTTAGGGATAAGCGAGGACCGCTGATATGGAGACATTAATCGTAATCCTGGTCGGCATTTTGGTATCGGTCGGAACCTATTTGATTTTATCGCGGCGGCTGCTGCGGATTGTATTGGGATCATCGATTATTGGCCATGCCGTGAACTTATTGCTGATTACTTCCGGCGGTTTAAAAACCGGGGCGCCTCCCCTTCTTCATGAGAAAACAACAGCAGGTTTCACGGATGCGATCCCCCAAGCCTTGATTTTAACGGCGATCGTCATTAATTTTGCGGTCACCGCGCTAGTATTAGTTTTATGTTACCGTGCCTATCAAAGCCACGGGACGGATGATATGGACCAATTAAGGGGAAATGAGGATGAATAACTTATTAATTACTCCAGTCGTCATCCCTCTGCTCACGGGAATGGTGCTCATTATTTTTCAGAAAAAGATTCAGCTTCAAAAGGTTCTTAGTCTGGCTGCATTGCTGGCTACGGGCGTCATCTCCGTTTTATTGATGAATCAAATCAGAAATGACGGGATTCAGACCCTGCAGTTGGGCGGTTGGGAAGCGCCGTATGGCATCAGCTTTGTTGGCGACATGTTTAGCGCTCTGCTGCTGCTCGCCACCTCGGTGGTCTCGGCAGGTTGTCTGCTTTATGCCTTTCCGTCAATTGGCCGAAGACAGGAGAAGCTATATTTTTATCCGCTGTTTTTGTTTTTGGTCACGGGGGTTAACGGCTCGTTTTTAACGGGGGACTTGTTTAATTTATATGTCTTTTTTGAAGTGTTTCTGTTTGCTTCTTATGTCATGATCAGCTTGGGCGGCACCAAAAGGCAGCTGCGCGAGTCGCTCAAATATATTTTTACGAACATCATTTCATCCGCCTTTTTCCTGATGGGCGTAGCTTATTTATACTCGATCACAGGCACATTGAACCTCGCCCACTTATCGGTCCGGATCGCTGAGGTCGGCCAGGATGGACTCATTACAACGGTTGCGTTTCTGTTCCTCATTGTCTTTGCTTTAAAGGCGGGGCTGCTGCTTTATTTCTGGCTGCCGGGCTCCTACAGTGTGCCGCCGACGGCGATCGCGGCTATCTTTGCGGCCTTGCTCACCAAGGTGGGGATTTATGCGATTTTTCGGATGTTTACGCTCATCTTTTATCATGAGCCGCAGATCACCCATCTGTTTATAGGGATACTCGCTGCCGCCACGATGGTTCTGGGCGGACTCGGAGCGATCGGTTATTGGGATTTGCGCAAAATATTAACCTACAATGTGGTCCTCAGTGTCGGCTTTATTATGCTTGGGCTTGTCTCGTTCACACCTACCGGCATGATGGGTTCCATCTATTATTTGATTCACGATATGGTGATCAAGGCGCTCGTCTTTTTGATCGGCGGCACGATTATTCATCTGACCGGAACAAGTAATCTAAAGGATTCCGGTGGGGTGATCCGTGTTCATCCCCAGCTGGGCTGGATGTTCTTCATCGCCGCGCTGTCCATGGTAGGTATTCCGCCGTTAAGCGGCTTTCTTGGTAAAGTATTTATTACGCAAGGCGCCTTTGCGTCCGGTTATTTCTGGCTGGGGGCGGTCGGGCTGCTGGCCAGCTTGTGCATTTTATATTCCATGATCAAAATGTTCATGAATGCGTTTTGGGGCGACCGGCTCTTAAGTGAAGAGGAGGAAAAGGGGACGGCGAAGGGTTTGCTGTTGCCGATTGCTCTTTTGACTATTGCCAGTCTTGCCTTGGGAATCGGCGCCGAAGGGCTTGCGGGGTATGTGGCCCAAGCTGCCGAGGAATTGCTGAATCCAAATCTGTATATTGACGCCGTGTTTGAATAAAGGGGGAGACAGCCATGCCCGTTCAGGTGCTTCTCAACATATTTATCGCTTGCTTATGGATGTTTCTGCAGGATGAAGTGAGCGTACTGAACTTTATCAGCGGTTACTTTGTCGGAGTGTTTATTTTACTGTGCATGCGCCGGTTCTTTAAAAGCCCGTTTTATGTGTTTACGCTGGCTGCAATCGGCAAGCTGTTTGTGCTGTTTATCAATGAGTTGATTATTTCTTCGATGATGGTCGTGAAGCATGTCCTCCGTCCCAAACTCGATGTGAAGCCGGGAATTTTCAAGGTGGAGACGGATTTGGAGGGGGATTTGGAAATTACGCTCCTCTCCTTGCTGATTTGCCTCACGCCAGGCTCGGTCGTAATGGAGCTGAGCTCCGATTCCAAGGTGCTGTACATTCACGGGCTGAATATGCCGGAGTCCAAAGAAGCCGTATTAAAGTCAAAATCCGTATTTGAAAAAGCGATAAAGGATGTGACGAGAAAATGATCTTCGAGACAATGATGGTCATCGCTCTATGTATCTTAATGCTGGCGATCCTGGCCAATTTATATCGGGTGGTAAAGGGGCCGTCCGGTGCCGATCGCGTTCAGGCGTTGGATACGATCGGGATTAATCTCATCGCCAGTATCGGCGTGTTCTCCGTATTAATGCACACCCATGCCTTTTTTGATCTTATTTTGCTGATCGGGATCTTGTCGTTTATAGGCACTGTCGCTTTTGCCCGATTTATAGAAAGAGGTGTTGTCATTGAGCGGAAGCGGTGAAGTCGTCGGAGCAGTCCTTATTCTATTCGGGGCAGTGGTCAGCTTGATCAGCGCGATTGGCATAGTCCGTTTGCCCGATGTGTATACCAGGTCTCATGCTGCATCTAAAAGTTCTACGCTTGGCGTGCTGTGCGCGCTCGTCGGCACCTTGCTGTATTTCATCATTACCGACGGCTACTTCAGCATCCGCCTCATCTTGGGGATCTTCTTTGTATTCTTGACCGCCCCGGTGGCCGCCCATGTGCTCTGCCGCTCAGCCTACCGCAACCAGGTACCTTTGGCGGAAGGTACAACCGAAGATGAATTGCAGGACTATTATATGGAGAATGAGAAGCATGATGCGGGAAATAAAGCCGAGCTCATCGAGAAGGATACGAAGCTTCAAATTACGGAGTAAGCCGACTTTTTTTATCAGCCGGCGCTAACGGACCTGAGGAACGCTATTTGTTCCAAAACAGTGGAACAAAAAATGTAACGGACCGAGATGACCTTATTTCCGCCAAATTAGCCCCAATCACCTCGTTTGGAGCCAGATAAGGACAGGTGAGTCCGTTAGAGCGGGAAATATCCGGGAAATGGACGATTAAGGTCATTCAGGTCCGTTAGGGGTCACACCAGGACAGATTTGGTTAAGGCCTGCAGCCGAGTTTATCGTTTTTTATGGGAAGATGGACGGCCTGGAGTTTTCCATATAATAACATCTGCTTTGCTGGTGGTGTTAGCTTCACTGGTGCTACCCCAAAAAGTAGTGCAGCCATACTTGATTATAGTGTGCTCATGGATTTGAAATGTAGAGAGGTGTTGTGTGTCGGCCACGGACAATGCTTTTTAGTGTTTCAATCTTTGTTCATGAACAAGGACCGGTTTCCTCAAACTCCACAATGACTCCTCCGGTTACTCCTTCGGAAGAATACCCAGCTTCTTCGCGCATTTTTTTAGCTTCGGCTTGGGATATTTCTTTTGAAACGGTTTTATGGGGGATCGAGCAACCATTCACAATCAGTTGACTATTTGAAGACTGGATTACCTCATGAATAGCCTCCTCCTTTGCGTCAGGCGGATAGACATACACCTGCTGCTCTTCAGGAGAGTGAAAAAGGTGGATGGCAAACACGACTACCCCAACGGCAATGCAGACGGAACCAATTAAGCGATTTCTCACAGAAGTTCCTCCCTTTGTGCGCTGTGTATTCATTATACTATATTCTGGTTACCTCTCTAGCCGCGATCACATCCTAACTAACGGTTGTATCAGTTAAAAAGTTCCCAATTGATGCTGGTCAAAAAAATTTTTTGAATATTCCTTTACAGGAATATTCCTAATGGTGTATATTTAAATCGCCGAAAGAAAACTTTGACGATAAAGGAGTGAGGCGATATCAAGTAAGTATCCCTTGATGAGGTGAACGGCATGTCAAGGAAAAACAATCCGGGCATGGACAAGTCGATGATGATGAGCATTTTAGCCGAACCAAACCGTTTGGCGATTGTCGAACTTTTGCGCGCAGGTCCCTTGACTGTGGGTGAAATCGCCGGCCGGCTGGGACTTCGTCAGCCCCAAACCTCGAAGCATTTGAAGATACTTAGCGAAGGCGGAATATTGGAAATGAAAGCTGAAGGCAATCGCCGGATTTACAAGCTCCGGCCCGAGCCCTTCCAAGCGCTGGATGCTTGGGTGCAATCCTTCCGGCGCGTTATGGAAGACAGGTTCGACAATTTGGATAACTATTTGAGGGAACAGCAAAATAAGGAAAAATCATAAAAAATCAATTTAGGAGGATGTTACAATGGCAAATCAGGCAATGGTTTCGAGAGTAGAGAATGATAAGGTATTGGTGCTGGAGCGCGTCTTCAACGCGCCGCGCGAGCTGGTGTTCGAGATGTTTAAAGAGGCGGAGCATTTGAAGCACTGGTGGGGGCCGAGAGGCTGGGAGGTTACGGTCTGTAACATCGATTTCCGGCCGGGCGGCGTTTGGCATTACTGCATGAAGTGTATGGATCGGAATCAAGGCGATTTCTACGGCATGGAATCCTGGGGCAAAGGCGTATACAAGGAAATTGACGAGCCGGATAGTTTCGTCTACACCGATTACTTCTCGGATGCCGAAGGCAATGTGAACGAGGAGATGCCGGCGACCGTGATTGCTATGGAATTCATCGATCTTGGCGGCCAGACGAAACTGGTCAGCCGCAGCGAATACGTATCGGCAGAAGCCCTCAAGACCGTCATCGACATGGGGATGCTGCAAGGCATCACCGAAACCTGGGACCGTTTGGAAGAGCGCTTGAACGAAGTGAAATAAGAAGCAAGGGGACAGCCGCCAGGCCTGAGGAGCCGGCGGTTGTTTTTTTATAGAAGGAACTTTCATGTAGCAGATGGTTTTTCTCGTAAATTCAGGTAACTAATTTGGTTTTGAAATTTTTGATTTTGAAACACCAAAATGGATAAATGAAAAAAAGGTTATCTTTGATACCCTAGAGGGTCAATATAAATTTACTTTATATTAAGGCGCCAGCCGTGTGTTAGCACCGTTCCTACTAACTGAAACACAGCCAAGGAGTGTCCCAAAAGGTGCCCTGCGGGAATGTTGTTATTTATCAGTTTGATGAATTTTATCAATACAATGATTACCAA
Organism: Paenibacillus macerans; assembly: GCF_023715465.1. Classification (GTDB taxonomy): domain Bacteria; phylum Bacillota; class Bacilli; order Paenibacillales; family Paenibacillaceae; genus Fontibacillus; species Fontibacillus macerans_A. The sequence continues at coordinate 17,468 of NZ_JAMBOE010000010.1, read as the reverse complement.
GTGTGGTAGAGCTTTCGAAAGTGAAATAGTAAGAGGATACGAATTCTTTGTCTTGAGACAGTATTAGGATAACGTTGCTTTTTGCAGGAAAGCGCCGAACTTTGTCGAATTCAATTCCTGACAAAAAGGAGGTTATGGCATGAGATTGGACAACAGGAAGGGCCCTTTTGCCGCTCGTAAACGCGGGAGGAGTGTGATCGCGGGCGCGGGGGCTCTTTTGTTATTGCTGACGGGATGGTTTGGGGGAGGAGCTTTTGGCGCGGCGCCGCACGCGTATGCGGCGGATAGCGGGGAATCGGGATATACGAGGGACCAATTGGAAGCTGTGGATTTTCTCAATGAAGTGCGCGCCAAGATAGGGGTTCAGCCGTTAACGCTCAATCGGGTAATTACTCAAGCGGCGGAAGCCCACGCCAAATACTATAATGCGAATAAGGAGGATCATCCCGGCGCAGACGCTCACTGGGAGAAGGAAGGGAACGAGGGGTTTACCGGAACCTCCGTGATAGAAAGATTTCGGGCCGCAGGGTGGGATCCTAAGAACATTGCTTTTGGCGAGGTCATGCATTTTAAGCAAAACAGCAGTACCTCCGCGGTCCAGGCCTGGCTCGATACGGCTTACCATCGGGATATTATTTTAAGTCCGCAATTTAGTGAAATCGGCATCGGTTTGGTGGACGGGACGGCCGTGGTTGACATGGGGGTAACGGGAACGGAATTTGCTTCCGCGATTACCGGCGGCATAGCCGGTTACCCTTATGACGGGCAGACCGGAGTGCCGGTGGGATTCTATGGTAAGGAAATTCCGAACCCGCTCGATCAGTTTGGCGTGGAGTACTCGGGTTACATCATATCCGCGACCACGGAAACGCAGATGACTTCTTACGAAGCCAAGATCAAGGATGAGGATGGAGAAGAAGTTGCTTATTTTGAAGAACTGCACGCGAGAACTTTGTTTTTGTTCCCCAAGAAGGTTTTAAAAGGGAATCATACATATACGGTAACTTTGAACTACCGGACCGAGGCATCCTCGGGGAATCAAACCCAAACCTGGTCTTTTACGACCGGAAAAGGGCCTTCCTTGATCGCTCTCAAGCCGGTGCTCGGCGTAATCACGCTGAATGAAGGCGGTCCGCACCGCTTAAGCTTCCAAGGTAAATTAAGTGACGGGAGATCGGAGGCGGCAGAGAGTGGTATCACTTTCGTGAGCAGCAATCCCAAGGGGCTGCAAATTTCCGCGGATGGCGTCTTGACCGGGCTAAAAGCCGGCGATTATACGGTAAAAGCAACCTTGGATGGAACAACCACAGAGATCAGCGTAAAAGTTTATCCGAAATGGAAGACCAAAACGTACAGCGGAGCCGCGGCAAATTTACCTTCCGACATCTCCGGCCACCCTTTGCAGGCCAGCCTGGAATGGGGGCTAAAGGGCGGCGTAATTTCCCCGGCGAAAGACGGGCTGCTTCATCCCGATGAGACGGTCAGTGAAGCGGAATTTTGGACGATGCTGCTTAAAACGTACAGCGTGAATATTGACGCGTACCAGCCGGCCAAAGCCACCCATTGGGCCGATGGCGCCTACGCGATCGCGAAAAGCCGCAATTACCCGCTCGCTGGCATCGCGAACGCGGCTACCCGCAGCAATCCGGTGACCCGCAAGCAGGTTGCGGAGATCATCGCGGCGGCGGATGGCGTAAACGCGAAAGGTTCCAACGCGATCACGTATGTTTTGGCCAAAGACTACATGCAAGGCGTTACGGAATTGTCCATATCGGGCTTTGAAAGCTCTAAACAGCTGACGCGGGGCGAAGCCCTGCAAATTCTGCAGCATTTACGGCAAACGCTGGGCGAGCTTCGCGGCCGTCCGATGTTTGAGACGCCTGCGGATTCTCTGCCCAAGCTGCCGCTGAGAAAATTGTACGTGAAGCCTGCCGAACTGGAAGACCGGAGCTTGTTCACGGAGTATCGCGAAGACCGCAAGCTGGTTTTAGAAGGGAAATTCAAGGAATTTGCCGGGCAAAGTATGATGCTGAAGGTTCAGGAGAAAAGAGATATCAAATCCATGCATATTGAAGATGTGAATGTCACCTTTGACAGTGAAGGCAAGTTTCATGTCGAGGCCGGCCCCTATGCGCCGGAAGCGTTGAATCTGTATTTATATGCGCCTGAAATCACCTATTTTATATCGGTGCAGTATAACACATTCGTCGACAACCATTACAGTGAGTAACTGAGATCAAAAAAGAGGACTCCAAGCTTATGAAAGCGTTGGTGCCCTCTTTTTATTGTGGCGGGCTGCTTAGACGATTTCCAAAATAACCGCCGACTTGTCGTCCGACACTTTATGGCGGGGGTGCCGCTCGCAGGAGGAGTCCAGCGCTTCCTGAGCGCAGAGATCGTCCATGTATGGTCCGATGCCCAGCTCATCCAACCGATCGGCCCATTTCCGCCATTTCTCCGGGTCCGGGGAGTTCTCGATGAAATGATACATGCCGTCGGACATCAGGTAAATTTTCAGGACCCCTGCCAGCGAAATACGACCGGATTCCATAAAAGACTCCAGCGCGGGATCACCGTTCATGACCGAATACCCTTCCAGGGTGTTGGCTTTTTGGCGGTTGCGCTCGGCATGCGGACGCAGCATTTGGCTGATCTCCGCCTTGGTCCAGGTCCCCGCTTCCTCAAGCTCCCGCTTTGCGTGTAAAGTCTCCAGGTCCAAGCCGGCGACTTGATTCCGGGTGACGGTGCGGACGCTTCCATCCCGGTAGCGGACGAGAAGCATACAGTCGCCGCTTTGCACAAATTCAAAATAGGTGCTATGGACCTTCACCACGGCAAAGACGGCTCCCCATCTAGCCGCGGCGTTTGCAGTCTCAACCCCGGCCTCCCGCATCCGCTCAAGCAGCAGGAGATTGGCCCGCAGCACCGTTTCTCTGAGATCCGCACGCGGATCGGCGGCAAGCAGCTCCGATGCGAGCAGCCTGGAGGCGATGTAACCGCCGCTTTGCTCCGATTCGCTGCGATAGGCGTCGATGGCGGATACGCCGTCAATGACGCCGTAAACACGACTGCGAGGATGAATCACCAAGGCGTCTTCATTCGGAATCGCCGGATTTCCCGGGCGCGTTTCGGCCTGCACAAACGGATATTTCAAGGTTTGACAAACTTGTTTCCATCTTTGCTTCAACGCTTCCTCCCGGACTTCCGGCAGGAAGCCCAGCTTAAAATAAGTGACGATCGCCGGCAGGCGGAAATCGTCCGTTTCCAGGACCGCCTGCCGCCGTCCGTCCGCGTTCATCTGCCGCAGCGCCGCCAGGCTCGCCGCATATCCCAGCCCCATCCCGGCATAACCGGGGTCCACGGCAACCATGTGCAGGTAACCGCTGTCCGCTCCCCACTCGGGCTCGTACCAGGCACAGGCGGTAGCGACCGGCGCGGACCCGTCGCAAATAAACAGCACCCGCTCGGGCTTAAAGCAATCCTGTCCGGCAATCTCCCGCTGAAAGCTTCTTTCCCAGCCGAAGGCCCGGCGGATGAGCGACTCCCAAGCCGCGTTGTCACCGGGCTCGTAACCTCTCAAGTGGAATCCGGAAGGCAACAGGCCGTCGGACATGTCCGTTATATCCGTTATATCCGTCAGGTCCGGCAGATCGGACAAATCACTTCTGCGCATGACCAACTGCGGCAGCAGCCTTTCTTCCGTTGGTTTCATCAGGGCTTCCCCCTTTCGTTCTATTTGCGGAAATTCGGAAACGCCACCGGCTGGCCGTTTTTGGCCCGCGACTCCATTGACAAGGGAAAAATGCTGCTCCAGACGGCGGCGTCGTACACATCGATCAGCGGTTTCCTGCGTTCATGGATAGCCGAAGCAAACTCCTCCAGCACGAGAAAATCCCCGCCCCCATGGCCGGACGATTGCGCCTGCCGTTCCCAGCGCTTCCAGAGCGGGTGGTCCCATTCGGGCTGATAACGGCTAAACGGCTCCCAGCGGTATTCCGGCATAACATCCGGTGCACCGTCCGGCACACTGTTCTGTACACCACCTGGCGCACTGTTCAGCATACCGTCTGGCGCACTGTCTGGTACACCGCCTGGCACACCGTCTGGTGCACTGTCTTGTGCACCGCTCAGCTTACCGTTCTGCACACCGTCTGGCGCACCATTCGGCACATCACCTGCCTGTTCTCCTCCCGGCGAACGCTCCTTAAGCCAGATTAAATCCTCTTCCCGGTCATGGCGTTTGGACTGAAAGGCTCCAGCCGTTCCCTGCAAAGCGTACTGGCGCATGTTGTGCGGACGCGCGGAGGTCCAATCCACGCGCAAAGTAATCAGGACGCCTTTACGGGTCACAATATTTGTGATCGCGGTGTCACCCTGTTTCCAATATCCCTCCTGCGCTGCCGGATGAGCACTGCCGAATCTCTCCAGAAAATAGCCGCGCGCAGCCCGGGGGTTGGATACGAAGGTGGACATGCTTTCCAGACGGTCGCCGCCCTCGCCGTTTAATCCCAGCCATTGCGCAATGGGGCCGATCGAATGCGTCGGATAATTCATCCCGTCATAGTCGCGGTGCAATTCCCCCCGCCAAGTCAACGCGCCGCTTGCGTTATGGAGGGTATGCCGGAGATCGTGGATGTATCCTCCCTCCAAATACGTCAATTCGCCGAACATTCCTTGTTCTACCATATATTTTATAGCAAGATTGTTGCGTTCGAAGCAATAATTTTCCGCCATCATATAGACGAGCCCGGTCTGCTCCACCGTTTCGACCAGCTCCCAGGCGTCTTCCAGCGTATGCGCCGCGATCACTTCGCTGAGCACATGCTTGCCCGCACGCAAAGCCTCAATCGCTTGCCGGGAGTGCAGCAGCATCGGGCTGGCGATAAAAACCGCGTCAATCTCCGGATCCTCCAGCATCCTTGTGTAATCATCGTAGGTTTTAATCTGCGGAAAGTCGGCTTTCCACTGCCGCAGCACTTCCTCGCGGATGTCGCAGATGGCGGCCAGCCGGATCAGACCTTCCAGACCGGAGAGCGTCCGCTTGAAGCTTCCGCCCCGGTTCCCGCCCACAATGGCCAGCTGCACTGGGGAATGTGTCATTGCCCTTGCCTCCTTGCGTTGCATTAATTTGTTATTTTACCGAACCAATCACCAAGCCCTTGCGAATATAACCTTGCAAAAAAATATAGATCACGGCCGGCGGGATCGAGGTCATGAACAGTCCGGCGAGCAGCAGCGGATAATCCGTATCGAACCGCTTGAGAATCGTGGCGACCGCCACGGTCATGGTCTTCAGCTCATCGGATTGCAGGAAAATCAGCGGAGTAAACAAATCGTTCCACCACCCGGTCACATTAAAGATGCCCAGCGTGACGATGCCCGGAACCGACAAAGGGATCACGACCCGCAGCAGGGTCCGCAGGTAAGAGCTGCCGTCCATTTTGGCCGCCTCGAGAATTTCATTTGGGATGCCGCGCATCAGCGAGACGAGCAAAAAAATGTTGGACGGCACCGAGGTGACGGCCCACATCAGGATGACCGATTCCAGGCGATCCACCAGCCCCAAACGGGACATCAGCAGAAAATTGGGCACCACGAAGGTGATGCCCGGAATCGTCATCGTGGCGATGACCAGCAGGTACAGCGCGGAGCGGTAACGAAACGAAATTTTGGCGAATGCGAACGCGGCCGGGACCGACAAAGCCAGCGTCAACAGAAACGAAGCGGTGACGGCCAGCAGCGTATTGCCGAACAAGCGGAACACATCGAACCGGAAATACAAAGCCTTAAAATTATCAAAATTCCAGGGGGCGGGAAATCCGCCGGGGTTTCTGAAAAAATCGACGGCCGTGCGGGAACTGTTCATGCCCATGTATACAATCGGATAAAAGTCGATCACAGCGATCGCGATGAGCACCGTATAGATCACAATATTGGCCGTCAGCGATCTGCGGTTAGCCATAGCAGTAGACACGCTCCTTATTCCTGAAATCGCTCTGCCAGCGTTAATTGCAGCCAGGAGATCAATAGTACGATCACGAACAAGACGATCGACAGGGCGCTGGAATAACCGAGCTGGCCGGGCGATTGAAAGGCTTTGATATAAATCATGTAATCGATCGGCGTCGTTTCCAGCCCGGGTCCGCCCTGCGTGACCGCGTAGACCAGCGAAAACAACCCGATGAAGCAATAAATCGCGTTCGTTACCGTGAAATACACGATCGTGGGCACCAGGGACGGAATGGTGATGCGGAACAGCCGCTGCCACCAGCCGGCACCGTCGATGCTGGAAGCTTCAAAAATTTCCGTGGAGATAGAGGACAGCCCTGATAAAAAGATAAGCGCACCCTGCCCCAGCGTTTGCCAGTAAAAGCAGAAAACAAGCACCATAAACGCCGTCGGAACGTGGCCGAGCCAATCCATTTTCCCGTCGGAAAGGCCCAGCCCATGCAGAAACTGATTTACGACGCCGGACGGGCTGAACATCATCTTCATCAATAGGCCGACCACGACCGCGGACAGCAGAGTCGGCAGATAATACAGCAACCGGAAAAATCGCCAGCCCCGGACCTCTTCAAACAATAATACGGAGACGATCAGCGACAGCAGCAGGATGCCCGGAATCGACAGCAGCAGAATGAGGTTGTTCCGCAGCAGGGTCCATAGCTCGCCGTTGCTAAAAATCAACGCATAATTTTTTAGGCCGACCCCATGCGAGACCGCTCCGTCCCATTTGGTAAAGCTGTGATACAGCGTGCTCAGCATCGGGTAGAACACGATGGCGCCCAAAGCCAAAAAGGCGGGCAAAAGCGACAAGTAGCCGGATAAAGCTTCTTTCGTACGGTAATGCATAGCGGAATTACTTCTGCGCCAGCAGCTCGTCCCGTTTCTGATCCAGTTTGGTCAGGAAATCGCTGACGGGAAGCTGCTGCTTGATCACGAGCGTATTCATGGAGCTGATGTAGCCGGACAACTCCGAAGGATAAATATTGTCAGGCCAGAAAATCGTGCTGGGTTCGCTTGCCCACTCCTGCTGCTTCACGACAAACGGGTCGTCCGATACGGTGCTCAAATCGGTGTTTTTGTAATTGAGCAGTTTGCCGTATCCGTCCTTGAATCTGGCGATTTGTTCTTCTTCACTGGTCAAAAACAGAATGAACTTCAGCGCTTCTTCCGGATGCTTGGACGATTTGGAGACGACGAAAGCCGCACCGGTTCCGCCGATCCCACCACCGCGAATGGCGGCCGATTCGCTGAAATCGGGAATCTTCATCATGCCGAGGTTGTCGCCGAGCGCCGCCCGCGCCTCGTTCAAATAACCGTAGCCGCCGAAGATGAGCGCCACCTTGCCATTGTAAAATTGCGTTTGCGGCTGATCGTTCATGACGTATCCGTTTTTGTAGAGCTGCAGGTATCCGTTCATGACCTCCTCCAGCTTGGGATTGTTGAAATTCATTTTCCCGTTCACGATATCGTTGATGCCGGAGATGCCCACGGTTTGTGCCAGCCAGTAATCGAGGAAATACACGAAGTCGCCGTCCGGCTCCGACCCGATCGGGGTCACGCCGCTGTCCTTGATTTTCTGGAGCATGTCCATAAATTGCTGGGCGTTCCGGGGCGGGTTCGCCTCGGGATCAACGCCGGCCGCGGCGAACAGCTTTTTGTTGTACAGGATGCCGATCGTGCCATCGCTGCCGTCGGGTACGCCGTAGACCGTACCTTGGTCGTTGAAATTTTCCGTCACCGCGTTCCAGCCGGTCATGGAGTCGATAACCCCCTGATCCAGATAATCGTTAAGCGGCTGGATATATTGCTTCAGGTCAAGCGTGTAGTTCCCCGACCAAAGATTGGTTACATCAGGGCCGTTTTGGGCGATCCCGGCCGTCTGAAACTTGGTCATGGCGTTTGTGCCGTCCGGGATATCCTGGATTTCGATCGTGATCCCGGGATGCGCCTCTTCATAGCGTTTGATCGCTTTGTAAATATAGAAATCTTCTTTTTTCTTCGTTTTGTCGTTCTCGTCAATCGTCGGATAGGATGTATTCCAGAACACCAGCTTGATTGGCTTGGCCGATTCGCCGCCGCCACCGGCGGACCCGGACTCAGACTCGGACGAAGCGGCGGGAGAGCCGGATGAGACTTGGTTTGCGCTGCCGCCGCATGCCGTCATCACCATCGCCAGGCAGGATACAAGCAGCAGGGACGCCCAGCCTTTTTTCATGCGCATGAAGGTTTCCTCCGTTTTCTTTAGAGTTAGTTGTTTCTTCATTCATCATAGGAAAAGAAGGCGCGGGCGGGAATGACCGGACTTGACGGATCATTTATCAGGCTGCGGGCCGGTGTAAAATCAGCCGCCAGGTTCGTTTAACGCACGGTAAACGCAAAGGCTGTTTTTTATCCGGATGTGACTTGAGATTTATCACCGAAATACCGGGAAGGCGACACACCGCGCACTTTCTTGAACATCCGGGTAAACGAGCTTAGGTTCAAGTAGCCCAGCTTTTCCGAAATTTCGGTCAGGCTGTGCCCGTTTTTCATCATCATGATGGCCAGCTCCGTTTTCTCGTACAGCATGAACTCAGTGAAGCTCACGCTGCTGATTTCTTTGAAAAGCCTGCTTAAATAGCTGCTGTTCATGTGGAACGCGCCGGCGATATCCTGCAGCGAAATGTCCTGCTGCAAATGCGTTTTGATATATTGCTTGATCAGCGCGATCACCTTGGCCTTGTCCCCGGGGGAGTTCGTCAAGGCCAAATGGCTTTCGAGCCGTTCCAATTCTCCCGTCAACAAGAAGAAGGTTTGCTGCAGCTTGGGAGCGCCGTAGATTTGATCGACGAGCCGGTGGTCGGCTGACGGGACACCGGGAGCAACGGCCTCGAATGCGGACCAGGCGCGGAATAGAAACTCCGTGACCATATTTTTGACGATGCTCGGATGCAGGAACGGGTGCCGCTTTAATACGGTTTGCAGCTCCAACAGCTTCCGTTTGGCCGTATGCAGGTGCAGTGATTCGAGCGTTCCGGCGATTTCTTGCTTTAGCGTGGATTCGGATTCGCTCAGCGCTTCCCGAAACAAGCCTTCATTCCGGGAAGCCGAAGCGGCGGCGTCCAGATCGTAGTATTGAAGCAACGTCAGCAGCTTCCGGGACGTATCCTTGGAACAGGCCTGCTGCGCGGCTCCGCGCTCCCTATCCAGATCAAAGGAAACATGTTGCAAAATACGGCGCAATTCCTCCATATCCAGAGTCGATTTCAGCAAAAAATCACTGACCTGCAGTTGAATCGCCTCGCGGGTATACTGAATTTCCTGATGACAGGTCAGCACGATAAACCGGGTTTCCGGTTTGATGGCTTTGGCCTGCCGGATAAACGTCAACCCGTCCGTGTGCGGCATCTCGATATCCACCAGCACAATGTCGGGGAGATGCCGCTGAAACAGATCGCGGGCTTCGGCGCCGTCCTGGGCTTCGCATACCAGTTCCATGCCTAGACTGGGCCATGGAATCGTTTTTCTTAGCCCCAGCCGCACAAGAATTTCGTCCTCGGCAATCATGACTTTCATTCGCAATCTCCTTCTCCCTCCGTGTCCTTCCTTTGATAAGGAAGGGTGACGGTTATTTTCGTAAACTGCTGCCTCCGGCTTTCGATGCTGATACCGTAAGGCTCCCCGTATTCCAGCCGGTACCGCTGGCGTAAATTGATCAAGCTGCGTCCGGAGGAGCGGCGGGACGGCTGATTCTCGCGCTGGAACAGCTGGCGAAGCTTGTCCGGCTCGATCCCGTTTCCGTTGTCGGTGACGGCGATTTCCAGGATGCCTTTCTCTACCCGGGTCGCGATCCGCATGTGCGGTTCCCGGTCAAAAGGGGCGGCAAAGCCATGATTAATGGCATTTTCAATCAACGGCTGCAGGGTGAATTTGGGAATCAAAGCTTGCCGGGACAGCTCATCCAACTGCGTCTCCAAAGGAAGCTGCCGCATCAAGCGGATTTCCTGAAACCGGACATAACTCAGGGTGTATTCGATTTCTTCTTCAACCGTGCAATAGCGCACCTCGGTGTTTTTGAGCGTATAATCCAGCATTTTGGACAGGGCCAGCACCGCTTCCGACATCGTGTGATCCCCCTGCAATACCGCCAAAAACCGCAGCGAATTCAAAGAATTATGCCAGAAATGCGGCCTCATTTGCTCCTGCAGCATTTGCAGCTCCAGCGTTCTTTTTTCGCTTTCCCCACGGCGGATCGTTGCCATCTGGTCTGCGATTTCCTGGAGAAACTGCCTGATCCCCTGATACAAGGTTTCGATTTCTTTGAAGCCTTTGTAGGTATAACCGCCGGCTGGGCGGACTTCACCTTTGCTGCGGACGATTCGGGACAGGCGCCGGATCGGCTGCGTCACTTTGGTATAGAGAATCCCGAAAAACACCACGATAAACAGCACCGACATGACCGAAATGATGGCGGCGATCCGCCACAGGCTTACGCTTTCCATCCGCAGCATGTCCTCGGGAATCAACGAAACCATCGTCCACGGTGTCGAGGAGATCTGTTTGAACATCACGCGGTAGCCGGTGCCCGACCAGTGAATGCCGAAGGAGCCTTGTTCCTGATTTTGCTTTTTGACCTGCCGATAGATCTCCTTCAGTGCGGCCGCGTCTTTTCCCAGCTTGGGCGGAATATTTTCCGTGTGAAACAACGTCTCCAAGTCCCCGGAAAAAATATAGATGGGATTCGCTTCGGCAAGCTGGGCCCGGCTAAGTATCCGTTCAATTAAAGTTCCGTTCAGCTCAATGACAAGCAGGCCCAGCGATTGATTGCCGCCTATAATGTTTTTGCTGATATACAGCGCGTTGCCGGAGCCCTTGTCATGAAAGTCCGCCGCGACGTTCCAATGCAGATAATTGTTATCGAGCTCAACCCGGTGTTCAAACCAGGGAAAAGCGGCCACCTCGTCCTGCAACTGCTGCTCGTCCCATTTGTTTATGGACGGATATGCGTAGATTTCTCCGCGATTCGTCAGGATCTGAATATTCACCGGCAATCGCAGGTGGTAATATTCGGAGAACTGTTGGATCTGCTTCTCCGCCATTTGCTTGGTGGCGGCATCCTTGCTTTGCATGATGTTGATCAAGTCTGGGCTGTTCGATAGCGTGCGGGCAAAATCGTCGATATAATTCAAGGAGTTCGCCAGATTAATCGAGATCGAATCCATATTTTCAACAATCGTTTGCGAAAACTGATGTTCAATCGCCGCCGCCGATTGCCGGCCGATCACATAACCCTGAACCGAAATCAGACTTAAAATAAGCAGTGAGATCAGAATAAAAAGCAACATCTTCCGGCCGGATAATATTGCGCCAATGCCGCTTCTCCAGTTCATGCCAGCCTCCTTCCGCATAGGGGAGTTTCCGCATAGCGGGTAGTTTCAGACATTATAATGCCGGTGTATTAGGGAAGTGTTAACGGGAAGGCGGCCATTTTTTTCATTTCAATCTTGACAAAAGCAAAGGATCGGTTAATAATTCATATATGAGCATATGCTCATATAATAAATTCTACATAGCTGGAGCGGATTCGCCGTAACTGCTAAAGATCCAAAGATCGCTTCAGCCTTCAACTACGCTAAACCCGCACAGGAGGTTTTTGAAATGAATAACAAACACGTTCACAATCACGACGAACACGAACACGAACACGAACACGAACACGAACATGATCACGAACACGAACATGGACATGATCGCGGCCACGGTCACCACCATCATTTTGATCCGAGCGGCAATAAAAAGGGTCTGACCATCGCTTTAATCATTACCGTCGGCATTATGTTTTTGGAATTTTTCGGCGGGCTGGTCACGGGCAGTCTCGCGCTTTTGTCGGACAGCGGACATATGCTGAACGATGCCAGCTCGCTCGTCCTAAGCCTGGTTGCCGTCTGGTTTGCGGCCAAACCGGCCTCGCCCAACAAAACGTACGGCTTCTACCGCTTCGAAATTCTGGCGGCGCTTTTTAACGGAATCACCTTGTTTGTCGTTGCCGGCTTTATTCTCTGGGAAGCTTATGAGCGGCTTCTGGAACCCCGCACGGTGGCCAGCGGCTCGATGATGCTGATCGCCTGCATCGGTCTGCTCGCGAATATACTCAGCGCATGGTCGTTGATGAGAAAAGGCGACGTGAAAAACAACATCAACCTGCGCAGCGCGTACCTTCACGTTCTCGGCGATGCTTTGGGTTCGGTGGGCGCGATCGTGGCCGGTTTGATCATGATGATCTTCGGCTGGTATATCGCGGACCCGATCATCAGCGTGCTGGTTGCCCTCCTGATCCTGAAAGGCGCTTGGGGTGTGATCAAACATACCGTTCATATTCTCATGGAGGGAACTCCGGTCACCGTCAACCAGGCGGAGGTCAAAGAGACGCTGGAGCGTATTGAAGGCGTAGTGGACGTGCATGATCTGCACATTTGGACGATCACTTCCGGGTTGGATTCGCTGAGCTGCCATATATTGATCCAAGATAATCAGGATAATCAACGAATTCTCCAGCAAGCCATCCGCTTGATCCAGGAGAAATTCAAAATCCAGCACACCACCATTCAGATCGAAACGCCGGAGATTCATCATGAAGTCATGAAAGTGTAGGGGAAGGGACACCGATGCCAACAACAAAAACGGACGTGCTCATCATCGGGGCAAGCCAGGCGGGCTTGGCCGCAGGGTACTATTTGAAGAAAAAGAAGGCGGATTTTCGGATCATCGGCCAGGAAAAAAGAATTGGAGACGTATGGAGGAACCGCTATGATTCCCTGGTTCTTTTTACTCCGAGATCGCACAGTTCTTTGCCGGGGCTTCCTCTCACGGGGGATCCAAACGGGTATGCGGCTAAAGATGAAATCGCGGACTATTTGGAGCGGTATGCAGCCCACTTCGATTTGCCTGTCCAATTGGACACGGAGGTCTTCTCCCTTACTAAAGAGCAAGGAAAATTTAAGGTTCAAACCCGCACAGGGGAGTATTTGGCGAGCAATGTCATTGTAGCTACCGGACCTTTTCATAAGCCGTTTGTTCCTGAATTCCGGGAGGCACTGGCGAGCGATGTCCACCAAGTCCATACTTCGCAATATTTGAATCCTTCATCCTTGAAGGACGGGGCGGTATTGGTTGTCGGCGCGGGAAATTCCGGCGCGCAAATTGCGGCGGAGCTGGCCGGGGAACGGGATGTGTATCTTTCCGCGGGACATAAGATGAGGTTCCTCCCGCTCCGATTTTTCGGGAAAAGCATCTTTTGGTGGGGAGACAAGCTCGGCGTGCTGAAAGCCAGTGTCGACGGCAAGCCGGGCCGATTCTTGAGCCGTCAAGGCGACCCGATCTTCGGGTATGAATTAAAAGCGCTGATCAGGCAGGGCAAAATCAAGCTCAAGCCCAAGGCCGAAAGCGCGCATGGTCACGAATTTACGTTTCAGGACCGCAGCAAGCTCACCGTCCAAAACGTGATATGGGCCACCGGCTTTAGGCCGGCTTACGGCTGGATTCGAATTCCGCACGTGCTGGACGACCAGGGAAAACCGCTCCATCATCGCGGCGTTTCGCCTGTCCGGGGTCTGTATTTCCTGGGGCTGCCGTGGCAGTATCGCCGAGGTTCGGCGCTGATCGGCGGGGTCGGCCGGGACGCTGAATACATTTCCGACCTTTGCCGCTGAGGGAGCATTTCTTTCTAATCTGACAAGATACACTTTCTAGCCACACAAATTTTCTAACGGATGCCACAAGCGCTATTTGTTCCCAAAACGTTGATTTCAAAATCTAACGGTTGCCCTGGCGCTTATTTCCCTGAAATCCGGCTATTTTGCTTAGATTCAGGAATGCAAAACTGCATTTGATTTTTCTTAAAATGACGGTTTTGGGCGATTCAAATGCAAAAGTGCATCTCTTTAGGGGCTATCCGCTAAAAAGAGGCTCGTAGCCTGCATTTTTGCATTTGACGAGCCGTTTTCGGGGCATTCGGGCGAAAATCGCCTGCACTTTTGCATTTCATGGGCTTTGGCATAGCCTAGCCTCCTGTATGTCGTGAAGTCCGCCGCCGGTGAATTGCCGTCGGGTTGGCCTGGCGTCCCCGAAGCGAGCCGAAGCCCGGCTGCTGCTTGAATTGATCGTGATTTAGAAAGAGCCGAAGTACACGGTGCTTCGGGTCATGATAGAAGAGGAAGTACTCTCGTAGTTGAATCGAAAAGGGATGGGTATGGGGTAGAACCCCACACCCATCCCTCCCGCACATCCAACGTAACGGACCAGCGGCGACGTTTTCTTATTTTTTTGACTTAGAAGCCAGCCACTCCATCAATGTTGTGTTCTTCCCGTTGATTACCTTGGAGACCTCGTTGTTATACACATAAATCCAGGACCAGTGGCCATTGTATTCATAAGTTGTCCCGTCGCTTTTTTTGTACAAGCCGGAGGTGTCCGATACATTGTTGAATAAAGACATATGAACGTCCTTTGCCCCGGCATTCACCAATCGGGCATACGTTGAAACGGTATAATCGATGGGAGGAACCACGGTATCCGTTTTGGCAGCAACAAACCAGATCGGCAAGTCCTTCATCTCTTTGATTTGTTTGTCGGTAATCAGACTGTCTTTTAATGCTTCACAGGCCACAAATGCCGCGGCAAAATAGTCTTTATAATCACGGATCATCAACATGGTCATATAACCGCCGTTGGAATCTCCGCCAATGTAAATCCGCTTGGGATCGATATCCTTGTTTTTGGCAACATAATCGCGGATCAAGGACATCAAAGCTTTTTCATATTTCGAGGTCCCATCCCCAAAGTCTTTAAAACCATCCATCCAATAGGTTGGAGTCTGAGGAGCCAATACATATGCGCCGCCAAAATAGGATTGAATGTCCTTGGAGGCAAAATTCACCGCTTTATTTCCAGCGATGGCAATCGTCGGGTCGGTGCCCCCTTCCCCCATGCCGTGCAGCCAAATCACCAGCGGATTTTTCTTTTTGTCTTTTGCCGGTGCATAGTCCGCATACGTTAACGTAATCTCTTCATAAGTGGCTTTCCCCGTATGAAACTCATCCACCAGTTCTCTGATCTCCCCTGCGGAGTTGTTGATAACCAGGCCGGAAATCACCCCGGATTTGGTGGTAATGTCCTTTTGCTGAGTAACGGTGTATTTGTTGTCATTCCATGCGCCTACATCAACATAATTCATCGCAGGGCTTAGTTTTATATCGGGACCGATCTCCATTTCCAAGACCACATATCTTCCGGTTTCTTTGGCAGGAGTGCCATTTTGATCCGCCACATAAGCTTTGGTTACCTTTCGGTCGCCTTCCGCAATCAAAGGATCGTCCAACCGGCTGTCGCTTCTTTCCACATGTACCGTAAATGTATCCTCGGTTACCGTGTTTTTGGGTATTGATTTACCCAGATCAACCATGATTTTCGTAATTTGCGCGCCAAAATCCTCGATCTCTACAACCGTCCGATAAGAGGGGGCGGCGGCGTTTGTCTCCTTGGCCCACGCCCCCGAGCTGAAGGTAAGGGTTGTCGTGACGGCCAGCGCCAGCAATGCCGTTGTTCTGGCCGCTTTTTTGAAGCTTGTTATCATCATAATACCTCCCACACTAGTTGTTGAAACGCTTACATATTATTCTAATGATTCATTTCACCTCCTGCCTGGCTTTTATTAACCAATTTGGGGTCATTTACTGACGTCTGACTTCGCGTGTGTATTGTTCTCTTTTCGATATTGATGCGGTGTGGTTTGAAAAACCTGCCTAAACACTCTAGTAAAAGATTTCTCATTCGGAAACCCATGATGAAGAGCAATTTGAATGACAGGCCGATCCGTACTCATCAAATCGCGAAATGCTCGCTCCAAACGGATGGCATTAATATATTGGAACAAGGTCAACCCCGTATGCCTGACAAAAAAACGGGCTAAATACTCGGAAGATAATCCGGAAACCTCAGCAATAGCATGTAGAGACAAACTTTGGTCATAATTGGCTTTAATATAATCCATAATGAATGACAGCCGCTCCGAATACTTAGGGGAATCTATAACAGCGGCACGCTCATTGGTTTTTTTAAAATACTTCAATAAAACATACACAAGCTTGTAGGATAATGCGGTTAAATGGACAGGGGCAAAAAGGTCTTGATCCCGCTTCAGGTAAGCCGCCGCCAAGTCGTTCAGTAATTTGCGCAGTTCGGCAAAATGCCGCAAACGCTGTTCATTTGCTTCCAAAATAGATATACAATCAAATGAAATCAAGCCATTGCCGGGGTAATTTTCTTTGATAAATTCATAAGGAATCAGCACCGTAAGCGCTTTTCTCTGCATACCCTCCGCTTTTCCCAGGGAAAAGGAATGAACGGCATTGGAATTGATCAGCACAATATCCCCTGCTTGGGAGCGATAATTGGCGCCATCAACATAAATATTGTCGATCATACCCGACAACACGTAGGAGATCTCTACGCTATCGTGCCAATGAGCTGAGATGTTTACGGGTTCATTCGAAGAATGGACGATGATTTTTAGCGGAAACGATGTATCTGTCTGCACCAGTTCATATTTATGTTCCAATAAGTTCCCCCCTAGTTCGTCAATTGGCCGGACACAAAAAAACCTAAGAAAAATAATATGTCGAAGCCAACATATCATTTCTTAGGTTTTGCCTGCCGATCAGTAACAATCCTAAGTAAGATTAAATCGAGTATAAAACAGTTAGAATATCATGTCAACGCTTTCATTGAGGGCAGCACCGGTGGCGACGCCGGCGGGTACGCCCAACGGTATGCCGACCAGATCAAATACGGCGTCATCATCGTATCCACCCTGCCGATCCTGATCATCTATCCGTTTATCCGGAAATACTTCGAGAAAGGCGTGATGATCGGGTCGATTAAGGGGTGAGGGTGTAGAAAAACTACCACTATTTTAGAGTTCAACTACTTTAGAGTTCAACCTAGAACTCGGTGCTACACAGCCGGCTGCCGGAACAACCTACAGCTAGAACTGGCCGTCGGCTGACCGTCAGCCTACAAAATAGCGGCATTTTATGTTCTTATTATCCGGATCCAGGCATGGTCATCCCCATTAGCGACATTTTATGTACTTATTTTCCTATGAATGGTCCAGAACGTGGGGATTTCCTTGCGGCGGGGGGAAATAGCGACATTAATTGCTTCTATTTCTCTCAAATAAACGGATATCGCTGGAATAACGACGTTTTTTTCCTTTATTTTAATGAGATTGCCACCAGTGATGATGGCGTAAAATAAGTTGTGTACCAAGATTTGGAGCCTAGTCAGGCAACAAAAAAGCAGGGTATTCTCGGGATTACGACACCACCAAGAAGGGACCCTACTTGATGACTATTGTACCCGAAAATCTAATGAATAATCTATTTGAAAATCTTGTCACCCAGTTTGTCAAAGACAACCTGGAATCT
>NZ_JAMBOE010000107.1 GCF_023715465.1 Paenibacillus macerans | reverse complement strand
CCGCGTTCGCTCGCCGCTACTGACGGAATCACTTTTGTTTTCTCTTCCTCAGGGTACTTAGATGTTTCAGTTCCCCTGGTATGCCTCTTCACCACCTATGGATTCAGTGATGAGTGACTAGGTATTATCCTAGCCGGGTTTCCCCATTCGGACATCCCCGGATCGATGCTTGCTTACAGCTCCCCGAGGCAGTTTCGTTGTTCGCCACGTCCTTCTTCGGCTCCTAGCGCCTAGGCATCCTCCGTGTGCTCTTAG
>NZ_JAMBOE010000106.1 GCF_023715465.1 Paenibacillus macerans | reverse complement strand
CGATGTCGGCTCATCGCATCCTGGGGCTGAAGTAGGTCCCAAGGGTTGGGCTGTTCGCCCATTAAAGCGGTACGCGAGCTGGGTTCAGAACGTCGTGAGACAGTTCGGTCCCTATCTGTCGTGGGCGTAGGAAATTTGAGAGGAGCTGTCCTTAGTACGAGAGGACCGGGATGGACGCACCGCTGGTGCACCAGTTGTTCCGCCAGGAGCACAGCTGGGTAGCTAAGTGCGGACGGGATAAGCGCTGAAAGCATC
>NZ_JAMBOE010000105.1 GCF_023715465.1 Paenibacillus macerans | reverse complement strand
AACATCCTGGTTGTCTGTGCAACTCCACATCCTTTCCCACTTAACACACACTTGGGGACCTTAGCTGATGGTCTGGGCTGTTTCCCTTTTGACAATGGATCTTAGCACTCACTGTCTGACTCCCGGTGAATCAGTCTATGGCATTCGGAGTTTGACTGAGCTTGGTAACCCTTGGCGGGCCCCGCACCCAATCAGTGCTCTACCTCCACGACTGTCACACCGAGGCTAGCCCTAAAGCTATTTCGGGGAGAACCAG
>NZ_JAMBOE010000104.1 GCF_023715465.1 Paenibacillus macerans | reverse complement strand
GTGTACAAGACCCGGGAACGTATTCACCGCGGCATGCTGATCCGCGATTACTAGCAATTCCGACTTCATGCAGGCGAGTTGCAGCCTGCAATCCGAACTGAGACCGGCTTTTCTAGGATTCGCTCCAGATCGCTCCTTCGCTTCCCGTTGTACCGGCCATTGTAGTACGTGTGTAGCCCAGGTCATAAGGGGCATGATGATTTGACGTCATCCCCACCTTCCTCCGGTTTGTCACCGGCAGTCACTCTAGAGTGCCCA
>NZ_JAMBOE010000103.1 GCF_023715465.1 Paenibacillus macerans | reverse complement strand
CGGTAAGGCGGGGGATGATAAGATAATCTTCCGCCGGTGAAACGGCGAAGAAATTGATCCTTGAAAACTGGATAACGAAACGAAATTTGCGTTTTAGAACAATCCTTTTAGCTGAACTTGTGTCAAAACAAGTTTCAATTAAGGTAGTGATTGCGAAGGCTTTGTGCCAGAGCAAATGGTTAAGCTACTAAGAGCACACGGAGGATGCCTAGGCGCTAGGAGCCGAAGAAGGACGTGGCGAACAACGAAACTGCCTCGGG
>NZ_JAMBOE010000102.1 GCF_023715465.1 Paenibacillus macerans | reverse complement strand
CCGAGGGGGCCGCAGTGAAAAGGCCCAAGCGACTGTTTAGCAAAAACACAGGTCTGTGCGAAGCCGCAAGGCGAAGTATACGGGCTGACGCCTGCCCGGTGCTGGAAGGTTAAGGGGAGCGGTTAGGAGTAATCCGAAGCTGTGAACCGAAGCCCCAGTAAACGGCGGCCGTAACTATAACGGTCCTAAGGTAGCGAAATTCCTTGTCAGGTAAATTCTGACCCGCACGAATGGCGTAACGACTTGGGCGCTGTCTCAAC
>NZ_JAMBOE010000101.1 GCF_023715465.1 Paenibacillus macerans | reverse complement strand
CCGTAAAACATGATGCTCGTTATGGGATATATGGTGGGCCCTAGTGGACTCGAACCACCGACCTCACCCTTATCAGGGGTGCGCTCTAACCAACTGAGCTAAGGGCCCATAACAGGAATATTTATTTATGAACCCAAAAACGGGTTGCGCTTGGCAACGTCCTACTCTCCCAGGACCCTTCGGTCCAAGTACCATCGGCGCTGGAGGGCTTAACGGCCGTGTTCGGGATGGGTACGCGTGGAACCCCTCCGCCATCATCACC
>NZ_JAMBOE010000100.1 GCF_023715465.1 Paenibacillus macerans | reverse complement strand
GTACTGTAAATTTTCCCTCCCCATCACAGCCCAGCCTTACGATGTGCGGATTTGCCTACACACCAGCCTCACTGCTTGGACGGGGCATTCCATCGCCCCGCGTCACTACCCTCCTGCGTCACCCCATTGCTCATAACGGATTATGGTGGTACAGGAATTTCAACCTGTTGTCCTTCGACTACGCCTTTCGGCCTCGCCTTAGGTCCCGACTTACCCTGAGCGGACGAACCTTCCTCAGGAACCCTTAGGCTTTCGGCGGATCA
>NZ_JAMBOE010000099.1 GCF_023715465.1 Paenibacillus macerans | reverse complement strand
AAGAAAGAGGAACATTCATGCAGATAAAAACCTTAGAAGGTGTTATGCAAGCAAATTCAGGCGACTACATCATCAAGGGTGTGCAAGGAGAGATTTACCCGTGTAAGCCAGACATTTTCGAAGCGACTTACGAAAAGGTTAAGGAGGCTAACCAATGAGTAACAACCCACAATTACGCGAATCCGTTGAATGGTTTGCACAGCAGATGGAAATGAAACTGCGAGAGAACGACCATAAAGGCGGCTGGGATAACTGCGAGATCA
>NZ_JAMBOE010000098.1 GCF_023715465.1 Paenibacillus macerans | reverse complement strand
CCCTCAAGATGAGATTTCCCAATTAGTAAGACCCCTTGAAGACGACGAGGTTGATAGGCCTGAGGTGGAAGTGCAGCAATGCATGGAGCTGACAGGTACTAATCGGTCGAGGGCTTATCCAAATGAACATCTAAAACACAAATTCGTTTCGTATCCAGTTTTCAAGGATTAACACCTTGAAACGTTTGGTGGCGATGGCGGAGGGGTTCCACGCGTACCCATCCCGAACACGACCGTTAAGCCCTCCAGCGCCGATGGTACTTGG